>NZ_CP086136.1:5289269-7991039 GCF_017565645.3 Bradyrhizobium barranii subsp. barranii | reverse complement strand
GCGCGTCGCGGATTTCGGCGCGCTCGTAGAAGCGCGGGCCGCCGATCACGCGGTAGGGCAGGCCGAGCGTGACGAAACGGTCTTCGAATTCGCGCATCTGGTAGGAGGCGCGCACCAGGATCGCGATCTCGTTGAGCTTGTCGCCCTGGCGCTGGATCTGTTCGATCTCCTCGCCGATGCCGCGGGCTTCCTCTTCCGAATCCCACGAGCCCGTCACCGTGACCTTCTCGCCGTCATGGTCCTCGGTGCGCAGCGTCTTGCCGAGCCGGCCTTCGTTGTGTGCGATCAGGTGCGAGGCGGCGGCGAGGATGTGGCCGGTCGAGCGGTAATTGCGCTCGAGGCGAATGACCTTGGCGCCGGGGAAATCGTGGTCGAAGCGCAGGATGTTGTCGACCTCGGCGCCGCGCCAGCCATAGATCGACTGGTCGTCGTCGCCGACGCAGCACATGTTTTTGACGTGGGGCGTCTGCTCCCTCGCCCCGCTTGCGGGGTCGCGACGAGCTTCGCTCGCGCTGAGAGCGTCGGGGTGAGGGGCTGTCTCCACGAGTTCAGTCTGCGGAGAGTCCCCCTCACCCGCATCGCTTTGCGATGCGACCTCTCCCCGCACGCGGGGAGAGGTGAAGGAGGGAGACGCCGGCGCCTGCGACAGCAGCCGCAGCCACAGATATTGCGCGACGTTGGTGTCCTGATATTCGTCGACCAGGATGAACTTGAAGCGCTGCTGGTACTGCCGCAGGATGTCCGGATGCTCGCGGAAGATCCGGATGTCCTCCAGCAGCAGATCGCCGAAATCGGCGGCGTTCAAGATCTTCAGCCGCTCCTGGTAGCTCGCATAGAGCTTGCCGCCCTTGCCGTTGGCGAACACGGCGGCTTCGCCTGACGGCACCTGCGACGGGGTCAGGCCGCGGTTCTTCCAGCCGTCGATCAGGCCGGCCAACATGCGTGCCGGCCAGCGCTTGTCGTCGATATTGTCGGCCTGCAGCAGTTGCTTGAGCAGCCGCACCTGGTCATCGGTGTCGAGCACGGTGAAGTTCGACTTGAGCTGCGCCAGCTCGGCATGGGTGCGCAGGATGCGGCCGCCGATGGAGTGGAAGGTGCCGAGCCACGGCATGCCTTCGACCGCGTGGCCGAGCATCTGGCCGAGCCGGTGCTTCATCTCGCGCGCGGCCTTGTTGGTGAAGGTCACCGACAGGATCTCGGCGGGGCGGGCGCGGCCCTGGCTGAGGATGTGGGCGATGCGCGTGGTCAGCACGCGCGTCTTGCCGGTGCCGGCGCCGGCCAGCACCAGAACCGGGCCGTCCAGCGTCTCCACGGCGTCGCGCTGCTCGGGATTGAGCCCGGACAGATATTTCGGGCCCACGGAGGCGCGCGCACGCGCGGCGATGCCGCCGGCTGCGGGCTGGTGGTCGGGTACGCTGGTGATTTTGCTCGGCTCGGTCATGCGAATCATTGGCCCCACGATGGCACCGCGGGGTGGTGGAAGGGAGCCTTCTTAACAGGGATTGCTGCCTATATGGGGCGTCGGGGCAAGGTTTTCCACGTGCGCGGCGGGCCGATTTGTTCCCTCCGCGAGGGCGAATTTCCAGCTTGCGTGGGCCGGAACCATCGTTCCCGCGTCGAGATTGTCTGGACAGGTGGCGCGGCCAGCCGCGCCGACGCAGACAGACATCAAGACGAGGATTTGACCATGCTAGGCTGGGTTGTGACGTTTCTGGTTATCGCACTGATCGCCGGCATCCTGGGCTTCGGCGGCATCGCCGGCGCCTCGATCGAGATCGCCAAGATCATCTTCTTCATCGCGGTCGTGCTGTTCCTGGTCTCGGCCGTGGTGGGCCTTGCCCGAGGCCGCAACAGGATATAGCGCGGTCTGATTGGCGCATGATCTTACCGGAAAACCGCTTCACACTTTTCCGGATCATGCACTACCGCTTCGAGGGCATCGCCACGTTTCGGCCGATGCCCTCGGGCCGCGGCACGGCGCCGTGGGCGCCCACGACGGCTGCAATGCGCTGCCGGATATCGGGCGGAAAGGCCGCCACCTTTCGCGAGCCCATGTCGATGTGGAGCGACATGTTTTCGGAGGTCGCCGACAGCCAGCCTTCGGTCGCGTGCCGCAACTCCTGGAACGTATGCAGCCGCTTGTCGTCGGCTTCGAGCAGCCAGACCGACACCTGCACGGGATCGCCGAGGTGGATTTCGCGCAGATACCGCACATGGCATTCGGCGGTGAAGGTCGAGCCGCCTCGCTCCTTCATGTAGCCCGGCCCGATCCCGAGCTGTAACCACATCTGGTCGATCGCGCGGTCGAACATCACGTTGTAATAGGCCATGTTGAGATGGCCGTTATAGTCGATCCATTGCGGCTCGATCTGCATGATCGACGAGCGGAACGGCTCGGCAGCGGCGGTCTCCGGCATGTGTCTTTCCTGCTATGCGCGCGGTCGCTTGACTTGACCGGTCAGATGTCCTTTGCCACGGTTCTTCTGTCGGGAGGAATGTCCGTGGGTACGACCATCACCAATAATCCGCCGCGGGTCGAGCCGAAAGCCCTCGCAAGCGCGCTGGAGCAGCTTGCCGCACGGTTCGGCAACCGCCTCATCACCTCGCAGGCCGTTCGCGAGCAGCACGGCCATACCACCACATGGATCGTCAACCAGCCGCCGGACGGCGTGGTGATGGCGCAGGAGACCGCCGACATCCAGGACGTGGTGCGGATCTGCGCCACGAACCGCGTGCCCGTCATCGCCTTCGGCACCGGCACCTCGCTCGAGGGCCAGGTCAATGCGCCGGCCGGCGGCATCTCGATCGACCTGCGCGACATGAACAAGGTGCTCGCGGTGCATGCCGAGGACCTCGACTGCGTGATCCAGCCCGGCGTCACCCGCAAGGCGCTGAACGAGCATCTGCGCGACCAGGGCCTGTTCTTCCCCATCGACCCCGGCGCGGATGCTTCGCTCGGCGGCATGGCCTCGACCCGCGCCTCCGGCACCAACGCGGTGCGCTACGGCACCATGCGCGATAGCGTGCTCGCGCTGAAGGTCGTGCGTGGCGACGGCGAGATCATCACCACAGGCACGCGCGCCAAGAAATCATCCGCCGGCTACGACCTGACGCATCTGTTCGTCGGCGCCGAAGGCACGCTCGGCATCATCTCCGAGCTGACCATTCGCCTGCGCGGCATCCCTGACACGATCGCGGCCGGTGCGGTGTCGTTCGAGACCGTGCACGGGGCATGTCAGGCCGTGATCCTGGCGATCCAGACCGGCATTCCCGTGGCGCGCATCGAGCTGCTCAACGCCGCGCAGGTGAAGGCCTGCAACGCCTATTCGAAGCTGACGCTGCCGGAAACACCGCTGCTGCTGATGGAATTCCACGGCAGCGAGGTCGAGGTCGGCGAGCAGTCCAAGGCCTTCGGCGAGATCGCAAAGGATTGCGGCGGCGGCGACTTCTCCTGGACCACCAAGCCGGAAGATCGCACCAAGCTGTGGCAGGCGCGGCACGACGCCTATTGGTCGGTGAAGGCGCTGCGTCCCGGCGACAGCATCGGTGTGGTTGCAACCGACGTTTGCGTGCCGATCTCGCGGCTTGCCGATTGCGTCGGTGAGACCGAGGAAGATCTCAAGCGGCTCAACCTGCTGTCGCCGATCGTCGGCCATGTCGGTGACGGCAATTTCCACTGCTCGCTGGTCTGCGACACCAACGATGCCGACGAGATGGCACGCGGCGAGGAGTTCATGCATCGCCTGGTCGAGCGCGCGCAGGCGATGGACGGCACCTGCACCGGTGAGCACGGCATCGGCCAGGGCAAGCAGAAATATCTCAAGGCGGAACTCGGCCCCGAAGCGCTCGACGCGATGCGGGCGCTGAAAAAGGCGCTCGATCCGCTGAATATCTTCAATCCCGGCAAGATCGTGCCGGAGGCATAGCGCGCGGCCGGCTGCGACGCGGTCGCGGAACTTTCGGCAGTCAGGCCGGTTCCAATCCCGTCAATTTCCGATGCCTCGATGGCGCGGCTCTGCGGGAGGATGCGATGTTGCGACCTGTCATTGGAATTGCCGTGATGGCGCTTGCCTGCATGCTGGCGGGCACGGCTCTGGGCAAGGGCGGGCACGGTGGCGGCCATGGTGGTGGGCACGGAGGCGGGCATGGAGGCGGGCATGGCGGTGGCCATCACGGCGGCGGTCATCATGGTGGTGGTCATCATGGAGGCGGCCATTTTGGCGGTCATGGCTTCGGGCACGCGCATGGCGGCGGGCATCATGGCGGGCCCCGCTTCGCAACTGGCGCGCGACATCGCGGCCCGAACTTCGGCCAGATCCGCAATGCGGCCGTCCGTCCTGCGAATTTTCGCAACGCCCTCAACGTGCATTCCAGCGCCTTCCGCAACGGCCGTCTGATCAGCAATCCGACCGCGCGAGCCCAGATCGCAGCGGCGGCCGCACTGGCCGGCTGGCACGGCGCCAGCAGCGGGTGGTGGCAACATGCGGGCGGCGGTTATGGCTGGGTCGGACCGCTGTTCTGGCCGTTCGCCTACAACGATCTCTACGATTACACGATCTGGGGCGATGGTCTCGGCTTCTGGGGCTACGGCTATCCGGACATCTATGCCGGCATCTTCGGGCCCTACGGCTATGACGGTCTCTCGGCCTATCTGCCGCAGCGGCCGCAGGGACGGCGCCAGGCGCGCGGCGTCCCGCTGGATCGGCTCTGCGGCAGCGACCGCCGCGAAATCGTCGGTCTGCCGATCGACCAGATCGCCGCCGCGGTGCAGCCGACCGAGGCGCAAGGCGCAAGCCTCGACGAACTCGGCAATGCCTCGATCCAGGCGTCCGAGATGATCCGCGCGTCCTGCCCGTCGCAGGTCGCGGCGACAGCGCCAGGTCGGCTGACGGCGATGCAGCAGCGCATCGAGGCGATGGAGAAAGCCGTCGATCTCGTTCAGCCCGCGCTCGATCGATTCTACGGCTCGCTCACCGACGAGCAGAAGGCGCGCTTCAATGCGCTGGCCGAGGATCAGCGTCGTGCGACGGCTTCCAGTAACACCGGGGGATCGCTGGTCCAGAATTGCGCGACGCCTGCTGCGCTCGATTGGCCCAGCACTGACATCGAGGCGAGGCTTCATCCCAACGACACCCAGCGCGCCGCGCTACAGGTGCTCCAGGATACCAGCGCCAAGGTCAGCGCATCGCTCAAGGCGGCCTGCGAGCCCAGCGACGTGATGACGCCGCCGGCGCGAATGGCGGCGGTTCGCAAGCGGCTCGACACGATGCTCGACGGCGTCAAGTCGGTTCGCGCAGCGCTGGAGGATTTCTACGCCACGCTGAATGACGAGCAGAAGGCGCAGTTCGAGGCCATCGGACCACGTCGGACGTCCTGACCGCATATCGATAATGCGTGGCGGAAAAATCGCCTCGCCGATTTCGATGGGCCTCTCTATGCTGGGCGAGGCGGGAGGCCGGAACGACGGCGGCTGGAAGACCATTGGTGACGGGGCGATGAAGTGGTTCGCAAAGCAGAAGCCGGCGGACATCTGGGACGAGACGATCGAAGGACCGCTCGGCGATATCGAGGCCGCCGAGCGCATCCGCGCGATCTGTGACGCCGCGGCCGCGAGCGCGGCCGGTTCGGCGCGCAACGACACGCGCGAAGGTGAGCGCTATGAACGCGCGGCCAAGGTGGCGATGGAAATCGCGATGAAGATCTCGGATGGATTGATGCGCGACGCCGCCGTCCATCGCATCGTGAATCTCTGCATGACAGCGAACGACCTCAAGACCGCGCAGATCCTGTTTCGCGCGATCCATGCCAGCTGGATCCGCGAGGCCGTGCAGCGGGATCATCCGACACTGGCCTAGAGGCGTGTACTCGTAGATCCGGTGTGCCCGGCAGCGAGCCAAGTGCCATCGCGCTCTCCGGGCGTCATCGAAGCTGGTGACAAGAAGGCGAATTCCCGCTCACCGGTGGAATTGATCCTCTGCCGGGGTTAGATGGCCGCCTCGGTCTGCGCGTCGAAAACATGAAGCCTGGAAGGCCGCATGGCAACGCGCAGCCTGTCGCCCACCCTCACCCTCGCGGTCGGCTCGACGCTCGCCACCATGATACTCTCGCCGACCTTCATATCGAGCAGGATTTCCGAGCCGAGTTGCTCGACCACCTCAATCACAGCATCGAAGCATGAGTGGCCGAGATCAGCGCTACCCGCCACGGTAAGGTCCTCCGGCCGCACGCCGAGCATGACCTCGCGTCCGATATGGCCGCGCAGCCGCTGCGCGGTCTCGTCCGGCAGCTTGATGCGCAGGCCGGAGTTCTCGGCAATTAGCGATCCGTTTGCCTCGGTCACCGTAACGGCGGCGAAATTCATGGCCGGGGAGCCGATGAAGCCGGCGACGAACTTGTTGGCGGGCTGATTGTACAGTTCGAGCGGCTCCCCCACTTGCTGGACCACGCCGTCTTTCATGACGACGACCCGGTCACCGAGCGTCATGGCCTCGACCTGATCGTGGGTAACGTAAATGGCTGTGGTCCCGAGACGCAGATGTAGCTTCTTCAGCTCAACGCGCATCTGCACCCGCAGCTTGGCATCGAGGTTCGACAGCGGCTCGTCGAACAGGAACACGCGGGGGTGACGCACAATGGCACGACCCAACGCCACGCGCTGGCGCTGGCCGCCGGACAGCTGGCGCGGCTTGCGCGTTAGCAATTCACCGATGCCGAGGATGTCGGCCGCCTCCCGCACGCGCTTGTCAATCTCGGGCTTTTCGAATTTGCGCATCTTCAGGCCAAACGCCATGTTGTCGTGCACGCTCATGTGCGGGTACAGGGCGTAGTTCTGGAACACCATGGCGATGTCGCGGTCCATCGGCGCCAATTCATTGACCACGTTTCCGTCGATGGAAATGTCGCCGGAACTGATCGCTTCAAGCCCGGCGATCATTCTCAGCGTCGTGGTCTTGCCGCAGCCGGACGGTCCGACGAACACCACGAACTCCTTGTCGCGGATCTGCAGATTGACGTCTTTGACAGCGTGCACGCTGTCGTAGAACTTGTTGATCCCCTTGAGGGCGACCTGGCCCATTCGCTCCACCCGCCTTCCGCATGCCCACTTTCCTGATGATCCGGGGTGCTGTCAGCCCTTCACCGATCCAGTCAGTCCTGCGACGTAGTGCTCGACGAAAAACGAATAGGCGATAGCAACCGGGATCGATCCGAGCAGGGCGCCAGCCATCAGCGGTCCCCAGAAGAATACATCGCCGCGGATCAGCTCCGATGTGACGCCGACCGGCACGGTCTTCTGTCCAGGCGAGGACAGGAAGACAAGTGCGTAGATGAACTCGTTCCACGACAGGGTGAAAGCGAAGATGCCGGCCGAGAGGATGCCCGGGATCGCCACCGGGATGACGATGTAGAGCATGGCCTGCCAGCGCGAGGCGCCGTCAATGCGCGCGCATTCCTCGAGCTCCTTGGGCACCGCCTTGAAGTAGCCCATCATGAGCCAGGTGCAGAACGGAATGAGAAAGGTCGGATAGGTCAGGATCAATGACCAGGGCGTGTCACCCAGCCGATAGTTGCGGATGATCTCTGCCAGCGGAATGAAGAGCAGCGTTTGAGGCACCAGATAGGTGATGAAGATGCCGGTGCCCAGGCTGCCTGCAAATGGAAAGTTCAGCCGCGAGAGAGCATAGCCGGCGAACACGCCGCACACGAGCGAGATGGCGGTTGACGCGAGCGCGATGAACGTCGTGTTCCACAGCCACGATGCAAACAGCGTCTCCTCGAACAGGTACCTGACATGGTCCCAGGTCGGGTTCCAGGTCCAGAACGGATTGTAGTTGATCGAATTCCAGGGTCGGTAAAGCTCGCCGTCCGGCCGCACCGAAGTGATCACCATCCAGTAGAACGGGAACAGCAGGAAAAGCAGGAACATCGCCATGGGGACGTAGAAGAACGCCCACTTTCGCCACCTTGCGCCCTCGATCATGGCTCAGCGGACCTCCACGCGGCGGATGTAGAGAAGTTGGATGATAACGACCAGAAACAGGACCGGAAACATGGCGAGCGAGATGGCAGCGCCCTCGCTTAGGAGGCCGGTGCCGATGCCGATCTGATAGGCGTAGGTGGCGAACAGGTGCGTTGCATTGGCTGGTCCGCCGCCTGTCATCACATAGACGATCTGGAAGTCGGCGAACGTCTGAATCACCGAGAACAGCACCACGACCATGGTCACGGGCAGCAGCAGGGGCCAGGTGATGTGCCAGAACCGCTGCCACGGCCTGGCACCGTCTATGGCGGCGGCCTCGCTAAGTTCGGGACTGATGGTCTGCAGGCCGGCGAGCAGGCTGATGGCGAAGAATGGCACTCCGCGCCAGATGTTGACGATGATGATCGAGATCATGGCGAGGTCTGGATCGCCAAGCCAATTGATCCGACCGCTGATCAAACCGAGATGGTAGAGGAGCCAATTGAGGACGCTAAATGTCGGGTCGAACATCCACTTCCAGGCGAAAGTCGAGAGCACGGTCGGGATGATGAAGGGCAGCAGGATGAAAGCACGGGTGAAAGCCTTGCCGCGGAAATTCCGGTTGAGCAGCATGGCCAGCCACAGCCCGAGCGCCAGCTTGAAGACGGTGGTTACGCCCGTATAAAGAAACGTGTTGTAGACGGAGGTGCGAAAGATCCCGTCATTGAAGATCTTGTAGAAGTTGGCGAGGCCGACGAACTCGCCTGGAACGCCGACGCGCGAGTTGGTCACCGACAACAAGATGCCGCGCAAGAACGGATAGGCGATGAACGTACCGAGCAGCGCCAGGGTCGGCACCAGCAGCACGAATGCGAGCCAACGCTCGTCCTCAAGCAGCCGGATTCTGGGCCGCGGCGCCTGCGGCATGTAGACTTGGGTCTCGGCGATCGCCATCTCGCTTCACCTCTAAGCGCACGCCAACAGACGCGTCATGCGAAACTTTGATCGCGCCGCCTCACAGAGAGACGGCGCACCGTACAAGTCCGAGACGCGGGGCGCGCGGCAGCCACTTCGCAGCCGTGCGACGTGCTGCGCACGTACTTTCAAGAATAGACCTTCTTGAGTTCGACTTCCGCCCATTTCACGGAATCCTCCGCCGGAGCGCCCTGGATCGCTTTGGCGTACATATCTGTGATGATGTATTTGGTGAGCACTTCGGCAGCCTTCTTGCCTGATGAGGGCAGAGGGTACCCGGGCGTCTGACCCAGGAGGCCGGCGATCTTGAAGGGCGCCATGACCTTGTCCTCTTCCCACAACTTGTGTTTCTCCCATTCGTGGGTCGGCGGTGTCGCGAAACCTTTCTGGGAGACGAACCACGGCTCGTAGTTCGCCTTGGTATGGACCCACTTCAACAACGCCTTCGCACCGTCCTGATTCTTCGAATAGTTCGGAATGACGTGAGAGAAATAGGTGTGCATGGCGAATTGGCCGGCCGGGCCTTTGGGCAACGGCGAGTGCTGGATGTCGGTCTTCAGCTGTGCGCCTTTTTCAGTAATATATTTGTCGGGGTTGCGCAGCGATTCGATGTAGATCGAAGCGCCGTTGAGCGTGGCGCAGATGGTTTGCGACAGGAACGCACGGTTGTTGTTGGTGTCATCCCAGGCAAGCCCGCCCTCGTCGTGGGCTTCCTTCCAGAAAGCCGTCATGAACTTGACGGACTCGATGACCTCTTTCTTGTTGATGTTGACAGTCTTGCCGTCCTTCTCGACCTCGGTGCCGCCCCACGACCACATGTACGGGTAACTGAACGTCGGCGCGTCACCGAACGTGTGGCCGAGCGTCTGACCGATCGGCCGGCCCTGGGCCTTGAGCTTCTTGCCAACCTCGCGATACTTCTCCCAAGTGTCCGGGAAGGTCGATGAGCCGATCTCATCGAACCAGGATTTTCGGTAGGCGATCATGGCGCCGACGATGGTCCACGGCAAAGAGATCCATTTTTGGCCGTCGGCGGAGTTGGACTTGCACAGATCATAATAGCCATCTTCGGCCTCGCTCACACGACCTGCGATGTCGGACAGGTCGATGACGCTCTCCGAATAGATCTGCGGGTGGTTATTGAAGAGCATGATGATGTCGGGACCTGAGCCCGACTGGATCGCCGAGGTGATGCGCGGCTGCAGGTCGTTGCCATTCACAGTCTCAAGATTGATCTTGATTCCCAGCGCCTTCTCGGCAGCAGGCAGCAGCTCCTTGCGCAATAGCTGATCGGAAGCTGGCACGAAGTCATTCCAACGCAGCCAGTGTACCGTGGTGCCCTGTGCAAAAACGGGAGCCCTGCCAGTGGCCAGGATGCCGGCCATGCCGCCCACAAGCGCCGTGCCGCCCTTGAGGATGTTACGTCGGGTTACCGTCGTCATGCATTCCTCCCTCGGTGTGTCTGAGCTAATATCCTTTGGCCAGTCTAACGCCGGCCTGGAGTGCCTTTCAGTCTATCGCGCCTCCGTGGCTCAACGCATGCGCACGCGACAACGTGCGCATTGCATTGGCTCGATGATCCTTTGGTGGCCTTCCACTTGCAGCGCCGGGGTGGCGAGTTCGCCGCGAACCAGGGGGCGTTCTTCGCGGAGCAGCGGCGCGATTGCATCGCACCCAATCGTAACGGCGATACGATCGGCGGCCTGGATCATGTCGGCGCTGCAGCCAGCGCTTGAACCCTACCGTCATAACGATCCCTCCCGCGCAGCGACGGTATAGCCGCGGCCAAGCGGGTTTTCCCCGTCTTATATGAAGTTCGGTACCGGAAGCTGGCGCGACATCATTGTCGCCCGTCGCAGCAGGAAATCAAGTGCTAGCTTTGACGCGGCGGCCATGGTCTTACTCCGCGAACTGGCCGGCGACCAAAAGTATCGCTCCCTTTGGGGCGGCGGACCGAGTGAAGGCGGTGGTTATTTCGCCAGCTTGCGCACGGCCTCGTCGACGCTGTGGAAGACGTGTTCGCGGGGCAGGGCGTCGAACAGTCTGAAACGTTCGAACGCGTTCTGCGCGCGCGCCGATTCCAGCCGCGCCAGCGCGACGGTGACGCCCTGTTCGCTGCACGCCTTGAAGACGTCGAGCAGGATCTGCGCGGCGGTGAAGTCGATCTCGACCATGCCGCTCGCCTCCAGCACCAGCAGCTGCGGCGTCGAGGTGCCGAGCACTTTCGCCACGTCGCTGCGAAAACCCGGCGCGTTGAGGAAGGACAGCGGCGCCTGGAGCCCGATCACGGCGACGCCGGCGACGCGCTCGCCGGTGATGTGCGGATGCGCCGGCCACCAGATCGTGGTGCCCGGCACGCGCTCGAACTCGACGAGCCGCGCGCGCGTCGTGCTCCAGATGCCGTGCAGCAGCGACAGCACGATGCCGAGGAAGGCGCCCTGCTGGATCGGCAGCACGATGATCAGCGCGGCAGTGGCGACGATCAGCAGGAACTCGCTGAACGATTGCCGGTAGATCATGGCGATCTGCTTCACCCGGATGATCCGCAGCGCCACGAACAGCAGGATGCCGCCGAGCGCGGCGTCCGGAACGTGCTGCAGCAGCCCCGTCCCGAACGCGAGCAGCGCCAGCACGATTGCCCCGGCCGCAAGGCCGGCGAGCTGCGATTGTCCACCGGTCTCGGCAACGATCCCGGTTCGCGGCGGGCTGGCATTGACCGGAAACGCGCCGAACAGGCCGGACAGCACGCTGCCGGCGCCCGCACCGAGGAAGTCGCGGTCGACATCGGCAGGCTTGTCGGGATCGGACGGGAACGACCGCGTCGTCGCCGCGGTCTGCACCATCACCACGACCGTGATGACGAAGGCGAGTGGCACCAGGCGCACCCACAGTTCCGGCGCAAGGTCAGGCAAGGTCGGTCGCGGCAGCGTGCCGGGCACCGCGCCGACGACGCTGACGCCCTTGCTTTCGAGGCCGAGCGCGATTGTGGCCAGCGTCGCGGCGACGAGCCCGATCAGCGCGCCCGGAATTTTCGCGCTGACCCTCTCGGCGATGAAGACCACGGCGAGCACACCGAGCCCGATGCAGAGCGTGAAGGGGTTGGTGCGGCCGAGTTCGGTCGCGAGCACGCCGATGCGTTCGAGTGTCGGCCCGCTTGGTGATGGAAGCCCGAGCACGCCCGGCAGTTGCGAGACGATGATGTGGACGGAGATGCCGGCGAGGAAGCCGACCATCACCGGTACGGACAGAAGATTGGCGATGCCGCCGAGGCGGAAAGCGCCGCTGGCCAGCATCATCGCGCCGACCATCAGCGCCAGCGCGATGGCAAGCCCCTGATACTCAGGCGAGCCGGTGGCCGCGAGCGCGGCAAGTCCGCCGGCGAAGATCGGCGTGATCGTGGAATCCGCGCCGCAGGACAGGAAGCGGTTGCCGCCGAGCAGCGCGAAACCGAGCGAGCCGGCCATGAACGCGAAGAAGCCGATCTGCGGCGCAAAACCGCCGAGCCGCGCCGTGGCCATCTGCTCGGGGATCGCAATCGCCGCCAGCGTCAGGCCCGCCATGAGGTCGCCGGGCAGGGCATAGGACGCGAGTGACCGGAACAGCGGCCATGAGCTCTTGGCGGGCGCGTCGTGCGGCATCGATATGGAATCCCCGGAAAGGCTGGCGTCGGCAGATCAGCCTACAGTACTTCCGGAAGGCCACAGAAGGCGAAATATCCGCAACTCTCGTGTCCCGGACGCGCTGCAACGCCCAGCGTTGCTGCGCAGAGCCGGGACCCATCGCGCCGCACAGTTCGCTGGTACATGGGCCCCGCCTCTGCAGCGCACCGCACCGGACGATGCGTCGCATCCCCGGGAGCGCTGCGCTGCGTCCGGGGCACGAGAGTTGCTGGCCGCTCACCATCAACAGAAATGTCCGCAGGCAGGGCCTGCGGACATCCATTCGCTTGGTGAACTGGGGCTCAGTACCTGCCGCGGTTGTAGTCGCCGCGTCCGTAGCCGCCTCCGCCACGGCCGCCCATGCCCATGCCGAGACCGATCCCGACGCCAATTCCGACGCCCACGGCTTCAGGTGGCGGGCCAGGGGGCGGCGCGCGCTCGTAGACCACTTCGTCGGGCGGCGGCCGGCGCGGCTTCGACGGCGTCTCCACCACCTTTCGCTTCGGCGGCGTGTCGTCGACGCGCTTCTTGATGACGGGCGCCACCGCCGGATTGACCGGCGTTGCCGGTGTCGACGGCGCCGAGCACGGGCAGGTCGGGGCCATTGCGACGGCGACCGGAGCAGGGGCCGCTGCGGCCGCGACCGGCAAGGCATAGTTGCGGTTCTGCACGCGGAGCAGCAGCCGGCGCGCGGTTGCGGCGAGGTCGCTGTTGTCCCAATTTGCCAGGTAGGCCTCGAACGAGGCGCGGGTGTTGATCGCGGTCGCGCGCTCCCAGGCCAGCATCTGGCGCCGGCGCTCCAGGATCGTGCGCAGGCGCGGCGTGTAGGAGGCCTGTGCGTAGAGCTCGACATAGGCCTGATACGCCTCGACGGTGTCGTCGGCGATCACCAGCTCATAGGCAGCCTTCGGCTCCTTGCCCTGCAAATCCTTGCGCCAGTCCGCGACGCTGCGCGTGCCGCTGGCGAGTGCCATGGCGGATGCGCCCGGGAGAGAAGGCTGTCCGCCGCTGCTCTCGCCGCCGAAGAACCTGAAGTCGGTCGTCAGCGACGAGCTCTCCCACGGGATCTGCCGCCCGTCGGTCGATTGCGCCACGGCGATGCGGATGCGCTTGAACACTTCCTCGATCGGCAGGTTCGGCTGCTTGGCGACGGTCAGCGCGGCCGTGGTGTAGGGGCTGTCGACGCCGGAGCCGTCCTCGGCTTCCGCGCCGGGCGAGGTCGAATAGGAGATGAAGGAGCCGGGCGCGCCGGCCTTGGTGTCGACGATTGCAAGCCCGTGGCCGGCGCCGCTGAGCGCAGGGAACGGATTGTTGCGGCAGGCGTCGAGCATGAAGATGCGTGCCCGCGTCGGCAGCGCGCCGAGCGTGTTGAGCAGATCGTTCAGTCGCACGCCCTGGAGCGGAATGTCGGCCTCGCGCTTGGGATCGAGATCGACCGGCACCAGATAGTTCTCGCCGTCGATCTGGAGGCCGTGGCCGGCATAGAACACCAGTGCGACGGTGTCGGCGCCGCTGGCGCTGACCTTGCCGGCGAAATCGGAGATCGCAGCGCGCATCTCGTTTTGCGCCAAATTGGCCGCCGTGGTGACGGTGAAGCCGGCATTGCCGAGCAGCTCCGTCATGCCCCTGGCGTCGTTGGCGGCGTTGGGCAGCTCCGGCACGGTGCGATAGGCCGATTGACCGATCACGAGTGCGAGCCGCGCCTCGGCGTCGGCGTCGGTCGGCGTCATCAATTGCGCGAGCGCGACAAGGCTGGAGGCAAGAAACAAATTGCGAAGGACCGGACGGCGCATGGTGTCACCTCCATCGGCAATGCGCGCGATGATGTCATCATTCCTAGGTCGCCGCCACGCGTCTGTCTGTGCACTGGATCACGCTGCAAGCTGCGGCAAAATGGGGCAGGGCGTCTGCCGGAGCCGCGGGGGCATCGCTCGGGCGGCATCCATGTGAATTGCGCATTGATCCATGCACCAATTGGATTGATCCGTGCTGCTGCGCGAAGCGTCCTGTCGCACATCGGCCCCGAGGCCGATCCGATCGAGAATCCCGGACAAACATGGTCGTTTTGACGGCGCCGATGCCGTTGATGTTCGCAACCCGCCGCTTTGCGGCGGCCGGCTGCAACCCTTGCCTGCCCCGTCGCTTTGGCCATACAGTCCGCGCAACAGGCCGCGGCAGCGATCTCGGCCGTAAACAAGAATATTCGGGGAGAGACCGCGCCATGACCATCGTGCCCGTGAGCCGTCGCACGTTCATCAAGTCGTCGACGGCGGTCACCGCCGGCCTCGTTCTCTCTCCTGCCATCATCGGTCGCGCCGAAGCGGCGACGCTGAAGCTGAAATGCTCCTCCTCGCTGCCGAACGATCCGAAATACGCCAACGGCCGCGTCTACTACGACAACCTCGTCAAGAACCTGAAGGGCAACGGGCTCGGCGAGCAGGTCGAGGTCGCCTTCTTCCCGGACAACCAGCTCGGGCAGGAGATCGACGTCATCAATTCGGTGAAGCTCGGCGTCATCGACCTCATGGTGTCGGGCTCGTCGATCTCGGCCAACCTGGTCCCGCTGGTCGGCACCTTCGACCTCGGCTTTCTGTTCTCGAGCTTCCCGCAGCAGACCAAGGCGTTCGATTCCGGCGCCGCCAAGCCGATCGAGGACGCGCTGCTCAAGAGTGGCAACATCCGCATCATCGCCTGGGCCTATAATTTCGGCTCACGCAGCGTGCTCGCGAGGAAGCCGGTGAAGACGCCGGAGGATCTCGCCGGCCTCAAGATCAGGACGCTGCCGAATCCGGTGATCACGGAATGCCTGCGCCTGATGGGCGCCGCCGCGACGCCCCTGGCCTTCGGCGAGATCTACACGGCGCTCCAGGCCGGCGTGCTCGACGGGCTGGAGCACGATCCGCCGACGATCCTGGCCAGCAAGTTCTTCGAAACGGCAAAATTCTACGCGCTGACGCAGCACAATTTCTCGCCGCTTGCGATCTACTTCAGCGACGTGACCTACAACCGCATGGATCCGAAGCTGCGCGAGGGTTTCCTCGATGCCGCCAAGAAGGCCGCGGCCGACACGCGCGCCCACGGGCTTGCCGTCGAGAAGGAGGCGCTGACGGCTTTGACCGAGAAGGGCGTGACGGTGGCCGAATGCGACCGCGAAGCCTTCAAGAAGCGCGTCGCGCCGCAGCACGAGAACTTCATCAAGGCGCGGCCGGAGTCCAAGCCGGTCATCGACATCATCCGCGCGACGCAAGCTTGAGATGACCAAATCTGAACTGACCATGACAGCCGCCGTGCCCCTCTCAGGCGGCCGCCATGGGAGCGTTACGCTGCTGCTTCGCCTCAGCGACGCGATCGCGGCGATCCTCCTGGCCGCCGATCTCGTGGTCGTCTGCGCGTCGGTGCTGCTGCGCTTCTGCTTCAATGCGCCGGTCGAATGGTCTGACGACGTCGCGCGCGGATTGATGGTCGGCTCGGCCTTCTTCGGCGCGGCGAGCGCGCTGGCGCGCGGCGAGAATGTCGGCGTGTCCTTCTTCCGCGATCTGCTGCCGGTGCGGCTGCGCACGCTGGTGGATGCCGCGAGCGCGCTTCTGGTCGTGCTGATCTCCGGCTATGTCGCCTACAACGCGATCAAGCTGGGATCATTGACTTCAGGCCAGACCACCGGGTCCGGCCTGCCGCTGGAGCTGACCTTCTACCCGATGGGCATCGGCGCGCTGTTCATGACGGTGTTCGCGATCGACCAGCTCTGCGCGCGGCCGCTGCCTGACATCGTCAGGGGCCTCGTTGCGGTCGTCATCGTCAGCGGCCTCTATCTCGCCTGGGATTATCTGTCGCCGTCCACGGTGCCGTCAGCGGGTACGCTGATGTTTATCGGCTTCTTCGCAACCCTGTTCGGCGGATTGCCGATCGGGTTCGCGCTGGCGCTGGCCGCGCTGATCTTCATCTGGGTCGAGGGCGCGCTGCCCGGCGTGATCTTCGCCCAGCAGATGGCGCGCGGCATCGACAATTTCGTGCTGCTCGCGATCCCCTTCTTCATCCTCGTCGGCTACCTCATGGAAGCCAACGGCATGTCGGTGCGCCTGATCGAGCTGTTGCAACGCGGTGTCGGCCGTATGCGCGGCGGGCTCAACGTCGTGATGGTGGCGTCGATGGTGCTGTTCTCAGGCATATCCGGTTCGAAGATGGCCGACGTCGCCGCGGTCGGCTCGGTGCTGATCCCGGCCGCACGCCGCTCGAAGCAGAATCCGGGCGGCGCGGTGGCGTTGCTTGCCGCATCCGCGGTGATGGCGGAAACCATTCCGCCCTGCATCAATTTGATCATCCTGGGTTTCGTCGCGAACCTGTCGATCGGCGGCCTGTTCGTCGCTGGCCTCCTGCCGGCGGCGCTGATGGCGCTGGTCCTGATCGCGGTGTCCATCATCTTCGGCAAGCGGCCGGCGGATACCGAGGACGTTGCGCCGCAGATGCCGGTGTCTGGCCTTTGGAGCGGCGCGATCGCCTCGTTCGGCCTGATCTTCATGATCTTCTTCGGCTTCAAGAGCGGCTTTGCGACGGCGACGGAGATCTCCGCGTTTGCCGTGGCCTATGCGCTCGTCGTCGGCAGCGTCGTGTTCCGCGAGCTCACCTTTAAGTCGGCCGCACACAGCTTCGTGCAGGGCGCGACGCGTGCGGGGCTCGTGCTGTTCATCGTCGCCGCCGCGCAGTCGCTGGCGTTCACGCTGACCCTGCAGCAGGTGCCGCACGCGGTCGGCGACTTCATGTTGGGATTGTCCAAGACATCAGGGACGTGGCTGTTCATCCTGCTCGCGATCGGCGTGCTGATCGTGATGGGCTCGGTGTTGGAAGGCGCGGCCGCGTTGATCATCTTCGGGCCGCTGCTGCTGCCGGTGGCCGTGCAGCTCGGTGTCGATCCCCTGCATTTCGGCGTCGTGCTGGTCATCGCAATGGGCATCGGCCTGTTCGCGCCGCCGCTCGGGCTCGGACTCTACGGCGCCTGCCTGATCGGCAACGTGCCGATCGAGCAGACGGTGAAGCCGATCATGGGCTATCTCGGCCTGTTGTTCCTCTGCCTGCTCGTCATAGCCTTCGTGCCATGGCTCTCGACCGCGCTGCCGCGGGCATTCGGCTACTAAGGGAGTCCTGTCTTGAAAGTGTTGCTCGCCCATACGCCGGAGATGCGTCGCAATTACTACGGCGACCGCAGCCTGAACGGCCTGCGGGCAGCCGCCGAGGTGATGCTGCACGAGAGCGACGATACGCTGGACGCGGTTACCCTCGTGCGTGCGGCGAAAGATGCGGACATCATCGTCGCCGATCGCATGACGGAAGGGCGCGGCGAGATCTTCGCGCAACTGCCGCGCCTGCGTGCCTTCGTCCGCTGCGCCGTCGACATCCGCAACGTCGATGTGGAAGCGGCCTCGAACGCCGGCGTGCTCGTGACCCGCGCCGGGCCCGGCTTCGTGCAGGCGGTGGCCGAGCTTGCGATCGGCTACATGGTCGATCTCTCCCGCGGCGTGTCCCGGGCGACGGCGGATTACCAGGCCGGCCGCAAGGTCGAGGCGCGGATGGGCCGCCAGCTCGCCGGCAGCCGGATCGGCATCATCGGCTATGGCAGCATCGGGCGCTATCTCGCCGAAATCGCCAAGGTGATGCGCATGGAGGTGCTGGTCTCCGATCCCTTCGCTGATGTCAGCGACGGTTCGATCCGGCAGGTCAGTCTCGACGAGCTTCTTGGTGCCTCCGACTACGTCGTCTGCCTCGCCATCGCCAACGAGCAGACCGAGAAATTGATCGGCGAGGCGGCGCTGGCGCGCATGCAGAAGCATGCAGTGTTCATCAATCTCTCGCGCGGCAATCTCGTCGACGAGGCCGCGCTGGCGAGGGCGCTGCGCGAGAACCGCATCGCCGGCGCGGCGATGGATGTCGGCCGCGCGCCCGATCAGATGCCGAGCCCGGAGCTGGCGAGGCTTCCCAACGTTGTCGTCACGCCACATGTCGGCGGGCTGACGCCACAGGCGATCGAATACCAGTCGCTGGAAACGGTGCGGCAGGTCGAGGCGATCGTCAAAGGCGAGGTCCCGCAAGGCGCAGTGAACGCGGAGTGCTGGACGCGCCGGCCTTGAAGCTGCGGAGCTAACGCAAGTTATACAGTCGCTGTGCGCACCAAAGCTTCCGCATCGTCATGGCCGGGCTTGACCCGGCCATCCACGCCTTTGCCTGCGATGCCAAGAACGTGGATGCCCGGGACAAGCCCGGGCATGACGACCTCCTGCTGCAGCTAAAGCCGATCCACCGCCCTGAACGTTCCGTCCTTCTGGATCACGGTCAAGAACACCTTCGGCGGCGCGTCGGTCATGCGCGCGCCGACGGTGACGATGCTGCCGCTGATGTCGAAGCGGCCGACGTCGTTGATGGCGCGCAGGAGGCTCGCGCGGGTCGGCTGCGGCCCGGCCTTCTCCAGCGCCGCGGCCGCGAGGCGGCCGGAGAGATAGCCTTCGAGCGACACGAAGTCCGGTGTCAGCGTCGGGTCGAACGCCCTCTGCGCCGCCTGGTAGTCGGCGACGAGCTTTTGCGAGCGATCCCAGGGAAACGGCACGACCTGCGAGACGATGACGCCTTCGCCGTCGGGGCCGAGCTCTCGGGCGAGCGCATTGGCGCCGACGAAGGAGATATTGACGAAGGTCGGATGGAAGCCGCTGCGATGCGCGAGCTTGATGAATTCGGCGCAGGGACCGTAGGTGCCGACCATGACGATGGCCTCGGGCTCGGCGCGCTTGATCATGCGCCAGGCCGAGCCGACCGCGCGGGTGTTGCGCTCGAAGGTGCCTTCGGCGGCGAGCTCGAGGCCGCGCTTGGCAAGCGCGTTCTTCACACCGGCAAGGCCGTCGCGTCCGAAGGAATCGTCCTGGTAGAAGATGCCGATGCGGGTGAAGTGGCGATCCTCGGTGAGGTGCTTGACCCAGGCCTCCGCTTCAGCGCCATAGCTTGCGCGAATGTTGACGACGTTCGCAAGCTCGAGGTCGCGCAGGAATTCGGCACCGCTGAACGGACCGATGAAGGGAATGTTCCTGGTACTGGTGATCGGTATCGTCGCCATCGCGGTCGGCGTGCCCACCGCGCCGATCAGCGCGAACACCTTGTCGTCCTCGATCAGCCGCAGCGTCTGCGCCACCGAGCGGTCGGGATCGTAGCCGTCATCGCGGCTGATGAGCTGGAGCCTGCGGCCGTGGACGCCGCCCTTTTCGTTGATCTCGGTGAATGCCGCGACGATGCCTTGCCGCATGCGCTGTCCGAGCGCGGAGGAGGGGCCTTCGAGCGCGGCGGCCTGGCCGAACAGGATTGTATCGTCGCTGACGCCGACCTCGTCGCCTTTCGCTGCAGGATTGGCCGCGGCGAGTAGCGCGACGGCCAGAGCGACGCAGGCCGCTGATCGCGATCGTGTCATGAGGATGTTTGCCGGATAAGGGAATACCTGCCGGAAACGATAGTCCCGTCGCCCTGAACAGCTCGCTAACCCCCGATGTAACGGTGCTCCGTAAGAGTCCGGGGAAAACCGGCAAATTACTCCCACAATGGGCCCTGCTTGCAGGCCAATCGTTAACTAAGCCGCGCAATCTGCGACGACCCGGTTCTGAAATTGTGCGGTTCTTAACCCCGATCCTTGTCCGATAGCAGTTCCGGCAGCTCAACCAGAAGTGGGTTGCCGCGCCGAGGGGGACTTGCGGGATCAAGATGGGCGGTCGGGGTCAGAACGATCAGGATCGGGAACGTAGGATCGGATGGTGGCGCGCCGCGCCGCTGCTCGGACTCTATCGTCCTGCGCTCGTCGCAGTCGGCGTCGGTCTTCTGTTCTCGCTCGTCGGCGCCGCCGCCGTGGCGCGATGGGAAGACCGCGTCAACAGGATCGAGTTCGAGAACGCCGCGGAAACCGAAGCCATCGTCATGCAGAACGGCATGAGCGAGTACATCTCCAGGCTCGTCGCGCTGCGTACGCTGTTCGAATCGACCAACGAGGAAATCACCCGCAGCGAATTCGAGACGTTCAGCTCCCGGCTGTTTGAACGTCATCCCGGCATGCTGCGCATCTCCTGGCTGCCGCGCGTCAACCGCAAGGAGCGCGCCGAATACGAGGCCGCCGCGGCCACGGACGGCGTGTCCGGCTATCGCATCAAGTCGCTCCAGGGCGAGACCTTCGCGACCGCGCCGCAAGCCGATGAATATTTCCCGGTGTTCTACTCGACCCAGCCGAAGACGTCGTCGGTCTACGGCATGGATTACGCGACCGTTCCAGAGCGCCGCGCAGCCCTCGAGCGCGCGCGCGACAACGACCGCGTCGCCGCCATTCGCACGCGCCTCTACGAACCGAAGGAGGGCGGCCGGCAGCCCGACGTGCTCGTTGCCATTCCCGTCTACGCCAAGGGAACCTCGCGCGAGGCGGTGGCGGACCGGCGCCGCAATCTGGCGGGCTTCGTCGTCGGCGTCTTCGACCTGCCGCTGCTGATCCAGTCCATTCGCGTGACCACGGGAGCAAGCCCCGCAATCAGCGTGAACGTCTATCCGCCCTTCACGGGACAGATCGTCAGCCTGGAACAAACCCTGCCGGACTATTCGTCGGCCGCCACGTCGCCGCAGTCGATGGGGGACGTCGCCCGGGCGCTGCACTGGTCGGGCAGCCTCAAGATCGGGGATACCGACTGGCAGGTGCGCGCCATGCCAACGGCCGGCGGTTCGCTGGAGACGGCCTACGACCGCGCCGTTGCCGTCATCGTCGTCGGCATGCTGCTGACGCTGTCGCTCGCAACCTATCTCATGCTCGCAAGCCGCAACTCGCGGCGGCTGTCGCTGGCGAACCGGCGGGTGCTGGAGCTCGCCCAGACTGATATCCTGACCGGGCTGCCGAACCGCGCCTTCTTCCTGACCCGGCTCGACATGATGAACAGCCAGTTGAGCGTGCGGGGCCTGCCGTTCGCGATCCTGATGCTCGATCTCGACCGCTTCAAGAACGTCAACGACTCGCTCGGCCACGGTGCGGGCGATGCGCTGCTGCGCCAGGTGGCGCTGCGGCTGAGATCTGCGCTGCGCGCCACCGACGTGCTGGCGCGGCTCGGCGGCGACGAGTTCGCCATCATCCAGGAGGCTTGCGACGATCAGCGGACCTGCGCGACCGAGCTCGCCGCGCGGATCGCGAAGCTGGTGGCCGAGCCGTTCCTGCTGCCGGGCCATCGCGTCGAGATCGGCACCAGCATCGGCATCGCGATCGCACCGGACCACGGCAGCGACCAGGAGCAGTTGCTGAAGAAGGCGGACCTCGCGCTCTACCGCTCGAAATCGGCCGGCCGCAACTGCTTCACCATCTACGACGAGGCGATGTCGGCCGAGCTCGAGGCCCGCAATACGCTGGAAGGCGATTTGCGCGATGCCATCGCGCAGTGCCAGCTCGAAGTGCACTATCAGCCCTTTATGGACGTCGCCAGCGGTGGCCGTCGCGGCTTCGAGGCGCTGGTGCGCTGGCGGCATCCGAGCCGCGGCCTGATCCCGCCGGACCAGTTCATCGGGCTTGCCGAGGAAACCGGGCTGATCGTGCCGCTCGGCGAATTCGTGCTGCGGCGCGCCTGTGCGGACGCCGCCGCCTGGCCATGCGATCTCATGGTTGCGGTGAACCTGTCACCGATCCAGTTCAAGGAAGCCGAGCTGTTCGAGACGATCTGCGCGGCGCTGGCAGATTCCGGCCTGGCGCCGCAGCTGCTGGAGATCGAGATCACCGAGTCCGTGCTGCTCGAACGCGGCGTCGAGAACCTCGCCTTCATGGAGCGGCTGAAGCACATCGGCATCGAGCTCGCGCTCGACGATTTCGGCACCGGCTATTCCTCGCTGAGCTATCTGACCACGTTCCCGTTCGACAAGATCAAGATCGACAAATCCTTCATCCGCAACCTCACGCATCAGCCGCGCAGCTCCGCGATCATCGCCTCGATCGTGACGCTCGCACGCGGACTCGATATGTCGGTCACCGCCGAAGGCGTCGAGACAGCTGAGGAGTTCGAGCGGCTGACGGCGCTCGGCGTCAATTTTGCGCAAGGCTATCTGTTCCCGCAGCCGGTCGACCAGATCGAGTTCGACGCGCCCGTCCGGGCTTCGCAGCGCGACGCTGCCTGAGCGCGAGCCTCGCAACATTTGAACATATACGTGAGGTCGTCATGCCCGGGCTTGTCCCGGGCATCCACGTTCATTGTTCCGCGTAGCGAAGACGTGGATGGCCGGGACAAGCCCGGCCATGACGATGTGGCAACTTCTGCGACCCGCCAAGAAACACATTCGCGAAAATCACTTGACCCAGGCGGCCCTGGATGGTCGGTAGCACCATCTAGGGATGAAATAAGCACAACATGCGGCTTCCGTTCTTCTACGGCTGGGTCGTGGTCGCGGTGACCTTCGTGACCATGGCGATCGGCGTCAACGCGCGCACCGCGTTTTCGCTGTTCTTTCCTCCCATCATCTCCGAATTCGGCTGGGAACGCGGCGTCACTGCCGGCGCGTTCTCCTTCGGCTTCGTCGTGTCGGGCATCGTCAGCCCGCTAATCGGCCGCCTGATGGATCGCGCCGGCCCGCGCGCGGTGATGGAGCTCGGTGTCGTGCTGATGGGCGGCGGACTGCTGCTCGCGCCGCTCACCAGCACGCCCTGGCATCTCTACGTGACCATCGGCGTCATGGTCGGCGCCGGCTCGGTGTGTCTCGGCTATTCCGGCCAATCGCTGTTCCTGCCGAACTGGTTCATCCGCAAGCGCGGCTTCGCCATCGGGGTTGCCTTTGCCGGCGTCGGCATCGGCTCGGTGACGCTGCTGCCCTGGGTGCAGCACATGATCGAAGAGACCGGCTGGCGCACCGCCTGTACCGCGATGGGACTGCTCATCCTCGTCGTGCTGGCGCCGATCAATCTGTTCCTGCACAAGCGGCCCGAAGACATCGGCCTCCAGCCGGACGGCGATGCCACGCCGGCGGCGGGCGCGGCGACACCGGTCTCCAACATCGTCGATCCCGTCTGGGTCGGCACCGACTGGACGCTCAAGCGGGCGGTTGCGACCGCGCGCTTCTGGTGGATCGCGCTCGGCTATTTCAGCGGCTTGTACATCTGGTACGCGGTGCAGGTGCACCAGACCAAATTCCTGCTCGACATCGGCTTCAGCCCCGGTGTCGCGGTATGGGCGCTCGGCATCGTCAGCCTGCTCGGCATTCCCGGCCAGATCCTGCTCGGCCACGTCTCCGACCGGATCGGGCGGGAATGGGTATGGGCGATCAGCTGCGCAGGCTTTGCGATCTGTTTCGCGGCGCTGATGGCGCTGAAATTCCAGCCGTCGCTGTGGCTGGTCTATGTCATGGTGTTCGCGCAAGGCGCGCTCGGCTACGGCCTCACCTCGATCATGGGCGCGGTGGTGTTCGAGATCTTCCAGGGCAGGCACCAGGGCAGCATTTTTGGAACGATCATGCTGGCGGCCCTGGCCGGCGGCGCGGCGGGTCCCTGGCTCACGGGTTTTCTCTATGATCGCACCGGCGACTACACGCTCGCCTTCGCCATCGCCATGGTCGTGAGTGGACTGTCGGCGCTCTCGGTCTGGCAGGCCGCTCCCCGCAAGGTGCGGGCGGTGGCCGGCCGGCTGCACAAGCTCAAGCCCACAAGCGCGGCCGAATAGGTTCCGAATGCATCGGATTGTCTTCGCAGCTTTCGCGAGCCGTTAATCATGTCGCGTCTTGGCCGGACGCGACCCGGTTGCAAAAACGTCTTGGACACCATCGCGGCGCTAGCCTCGGCCCCCCTTGCCATCTTCCCGATGCATCCGGGTCCAACGATGTCTGCCGCCGATTGTCCCATGACAGAAATTCCGGACGTGCTGCTGGCTGCGCTCGAATGCGCCGACGGCGGCATCGTCATCGTCGACAGCGCGCGTCGCATCACGCATTTCAATGCCGGTGCAGAGCGGATCTGGAAACTCGCGCGCGCCGAGGCGCTCGGCCGCGACGCCGAACTTCTCACGCTCAAATGCCTTCAGGCCGATCCGGTCGCGGAGTTCCGCGACGAGATCAGCCTCGTGCGGCGCGACGGCACCCGGATCCGGGCGGCCATCTCGCTGTCATCCGTCACGCGTGGCGGCGTCAACCATCACGTCGTGTTCGCGCGTGATGTCACCGCGGAGGCCGAGCGCCGCGTCAGAATCGGGCTTCTCCACGCCGTCTCCGACCAGACCAACCGCGCGGTGCTCATCACCGACACCGAGCAGAACATCGTCTACGTCAATTCGACCTTCGCGACGCTGTTTGGCTACACCAGCGAGGAGGCCGAGGGCCGCCGCGCAGGCGCGCTGATCGCCGGCCGCCACACCGATCGGAAGGCCGTCGCGAAGCTCGTCAAGCGCCTGATGACCGGCGGCGGCCGCGGCGAAATCGAGACGCTGGTCTACAACAAGGACGGCGAGGAGATCTGGGTCTGCGCCCGTATCGACGTCTTCCGCGACAAGAAGGGCCGTGCCAGGCACATCTTCGCGCTGCTCGAGGACATCACCGAGACCAGGCAGCTGCGCTCGCTCCAGCAGCTCATCATGAGTGCGCTGGCCGACGAGGTTCCGATCACCGATATCGCCGACAGGCTGTGCCGCCGGGTCGAGGAGATCGCGCCCGACGTGGTTTGCTCGTTGCTTCACGTCGATGCCGCAGGCCTCGTCCATCCGCTCGGCGGCCCCAGCCTGCCCGAGGACTATTCGCGTGCGCTGGACGGCATCGCGATCGGTCCGAATGTCGGATCCTGCGGCACCGCGGCCTTCTACGGTGAACCGGTGCTGGCCGAAGATCTCGACACCGATCCGCGCTGGCAGCCCTACAAGACGCGTCCGCTCGAAGTGGGCCTGCGCGCCTGTTGGTCGACACCGATCAAGGCCAAGGACGGCCGGGTCATCGCCACCTTCGCCTTCTATTTCCGTGAACCGCGCGCGCCGAGCAACTGGCACCGCCGCATCGTCAACGCCTGCGTCGACCTCGGCGCCTTCGCGATCGAGCGCAAGGAAGCGCGGGCGGAGATCGCGCGGCTCGCCTATCACGACATTCTCACCGGGCTGCCGAACCGCGCGCAACTGCGGCACCTGATCACCACGGCCATCGATGCCTGCCCGACCGGCAGCCACGTCGCGCTGGCCTTCCTCGACGTCGATCATTTCAAGGACGTCAACGACACGTTCGGCCACGCCGCCGGCGATGAGCTGCTGATCCAGCTCGCGCAGCGCCTGCGCGAGCAGATCGGCCCTGAGGACATGCTGGGACGGCTCGGCGGCGACGAGTTCGTCATCCTGCTGCCGCAGCGCAACGCCGAGAGCGCCGAACGCGTCGCGGCCGGGCTCACGGAGGCGCTCGCCGCGCCGCTGCGGCTCGGCTCGAGGCAGCTGCAGATGTCGGCGAGCATCGGCATCAGCCTCTATCCCGACCATGCGACCGACATCGACACCTTGATGCAGCAGGCGGATGCGGCCATGTACATGGCCAAGCAGGCCGGCCGCTCCACCCATCGCATCTTCAGCGCCGAAATGAACGGGCTCACCGAGCAGCGCCTGGCGCTGATCGCAGCGCTGCGCCGCGCCATCGCCGAGGGCGCGCTGACCTCAGCTACCAGCCGCAGATCAGCAGTTGCGACGGTGCCGTCCACGGCGTCGAGGCATTGGCGCGCTGGCATGATGCCGTGCTCGGCGACGTCTCGCCGGCGAAGTTCATCCCGCTCGCCGAAGAGTGCGGCCTGATCGAGCAGATCGGCCTGTGGTCGGTGCGTGAGGCCTGCCGGCAGATGGCGGACTGGCGCCGCGCCGGGCTCAACATTCCCAGCGTGTCGGTGAACCTGTCGCCGATCAATTTCCGCAACGTTACGCTGGCGGCGCGGCTCAAGGACATCCTCGCCGAATACGATCTGCCGCCGGATGCGCTGATGCTCGAGATCACCGAGGGCACGTTCATGCGGGACAGCGTTGCCGCGCTGGAGACAATGAACGCGATCCGCGAGCTCGGCGTCGGGCTTTCCGTGGACGATTTCGGCACCGGCTATTCCAGCCTCAGCCGGCTCGCGCATCTGCCGATCCGCGAGCTGAAGATCGACCGCAGTTTCATGCGCGACATCGAGAGAGACGCGGGCGCGCTCGCGGTTGCCACCGCCGTGGTGCGCGTCGGACAGGGCCTCGGCATGACCGTCGTCGCCGAAGGCGTCGAGACCGAAGGCCAGCGCAAGACGCTGGCCGAGCTCGGCTGCGACGTCGTCCAGGGCTTCCTCTACGCGCCCGCGCTGCCGCCGGTCGCGTTCGAGCGCTGGCTGATCGAGCACTGCGCCGAGCAGGCGAGGGCGATGCTGGGGCGGCTCGATGTTACGCCGGCCGGTCGCGACGCGGTGAAGCGGTCGGCATAGTCGGCTCCAGGGCGTTCGCGCACAATCCGGCAGTCATCCCTTTCAACGGGTAGCTCCAGCCCCGTCCCCAGCCCCAGCCGATGATCCGCTGGTCGGATTTCTGTTTCTGGATATTTCCAATTGCCGATCGGCAATACCGAGCAACCGGAGCGGCGCTCTGCCAAATGCTCCGCGCCAGCTCCCGTTCCTACCACCGCGCAACCGGGCAAATCCAACTGCCAGGGCGAACTCAGGACTGGATGGGACTCGGGGCAACGTCACCTCGGGTCCGCCAAAAGCACGGAAAGCCACCATGACCTCGATTTCTGCGCTCTCCTCCCATCACCACCGCTCATCACCGTTGCAACTGCTGCAAGACGAACTGCAAACGGAAGTCGGTTCCGGCGCGATCGATGCGTCCGATCAGTCGGCGCTGTCGGCCGCGCTCAGCAGCATCGGCTCCGCGTTGCAGTCAACCGGCGCAAGCGATCAATCCGGCGGCGGGACATCTTCGCCCGACGCCTTCGCGTCGAAGATTAATGGCCTCATCCAGCAGCAAGTGTCGGCCGGCAAGCTGACGGACGAGCAGGCCACCGAGCTGCAAGGAATTTTCAAGGCGGCGCTCTCGCATGGACCGCACGGAGCGGGTGGACCGCCGCCGGACGGGCCACCGCCATCCGGCGAGCCTCCGGACGACTCGTCAAGCGGCAATTCGACGGCGGAGCTGCTGCAACAGTTTCTCCAGCAGCTGAAAAGCTCGCTTGCGGACTCGACCTATAGCGCGACGAAAGCAGGCGATACGACCAATGCGAACGATCCGTCGTTGTCCGGCGTCCTGATCAACGATCGGATCTGATATCGGCGGCGCGCCGCGCTGACTCGGTTCGCCGCATCGAAACCAGGGCCCGCCATGAATGCGCGCCCTGGTCTCACGTTGGCTCAGCGAGCGATCAGTAATCCCAGAACACCGGCACCCAGCGAAAGGCGTCGCCGGCGACCGCCACATGGCCGACGGACGGGAACGGCATGTGGGTCGCCACCAGCATCTCGCCGCTCGCGGCAATCTCTCGCAACAGACCGACCCGAACGCGCGCCGCCTCCTCGGGGTCGTGTTCGAAACCGTTGTGCCAGTCGGGTTGATCGAATCCGACGGCAAACACGGCGTCGCCGGCGAACGTCAGCCCGTCGCCGCCGGATGCCACGCGAACCACGCTGTGTCCGGGGGTGTGACCGCCGGTGCGACGAACGACGACGCCCGGCGCAACCTCGTGCTGCTCGTCGAACTGCCGCAACTGACTTCCGTACTCCTTGACGAACCGTTTGGCGGTCGCCCGAAGCGCGTCCGGAAAGCCCGGCGGCATGGCGGTGTGGGAGAAATCGGGCGCCTCCCAGAATTTGACCTCGGCGGCCGCCACGTGGATCCGCAGGTCTTTGCGCAGCCGCTCCTTCACCCCATCGACGAGCAGTCCCCCAATGATCCATGTGCAAGTGAGTCAGCACCAGATCGGTCACGGACGAAAGGTCGATGCCGGCTGCTTCCAGTCGCCTGATCAACTGGCCGGCGCGCGGCAAGTGCAGATCCGGGTCGGACCCCAGTCCGGCGTCGATCAAGATGGTCTTGTCCCCGCTGCGCACCACGACCACATTCAACGCCCAGTCGAAAGCGTCCTGCGGCAGGAACATGTCGTGCAGCCAGGTCGCCCGGACGGCCGGGTCGGCATTGTGCGCCAGCATCGTGGTTGGCAGCGGCAGCACGCCGTCGCTGACCACCAGCACGTCGATCTCGCCGACCTTCAGCGCGTAGCGCGACGGAACGAGCTCTTCCGGCTTCGATGTCGCGGGGTATGAGGTGTTGTGCAGGTTCATGTTGGTCTCCTGTTTCAAGGTAGGGCTCCCGGCTGGACTTGGTTGAGCAGGCCGCGCAGCCAGGGAGGTGCGGCCGTGATCGTTTCGTGCTTCTAGAGGCTCGTCACACGCTCCGGATCGGCCGACGCGAGCGCTGCGGCACGCTCGGCGCGGGGCGGGTAGATCCAGACCGTGTTGATCTCCTGCTTGGTCTTCTTGGCGACGTCGCCGACCATCTCGACCTTGCGCTCCCAGCCGCGCGTGAACAGCGCGCCGGCTTCGCCGAGATCGAGGCAGGTGACGTAGGCCTTCTGGTGATACGGCCTGGTCGGGACGCGCAGGAGTTCGGCTGCCGCATTGTTGCCGGCAAACGCGCCCATCCGCGTGGCGTGCTGGCACGACATCAGCGCGTAATTGCCCTCGTCGTCGCATGCGGCCCGCGCGGCATCGCCGGTGGCGAAGACGCCCGCGATGCCGGGCACGCGCAGATCGCGGTCCACCAGCAGCCGGCCGAAATTGTCGCGCTCGGCGGGAATCTGCGCTGTCAGGGGCGCGGCGCGAATACCGGCTGCCCAGACCACCGTCTCGGTTTCGATGTGTTCGCCGGTCGACAGCGTCACGCCGGATTTGTCGAGCGAGGCAACGCCGGTGCCGAGCCTTGTCTCCACGCCGAGCTTGCGCAGCGCTTGCTCGATGACCGGGCGGGAGCCTTCGCCCATGTCGGGAGCGATTGCGCCGTTACGCTCGACGATGATCACGCGCGTTCTGGCGTTTTGGCCGAAGATGGCGCGCAGGCGCGCGGGCAGCTCGGTCGCCGCCTCGATGCCGGTGAAGCCGCCGCCGGCGACCACGACCGTGTCACGTCCATTGACGGCCGGCCGGTCGGCGAGGCCATGCAGATGCTTGTCGAGGGCAACCGCATCGTCGAGCGAGTCGACGCTGAAGCCGTGCTCGGCAAGGCCGGGAATGTTGGGTCGGAAGAGGCGGCTGCCGGTAGCGATCACCAGGCGGTCGTAGGACAGGGTCTTGCGGGTGCCTTTGGGAGTCGAGATCTGCACCGTCAGCGCCTCGGTGTTGACAGTCTCAGCGCTCCCCTGGATGTAATCGACGTCGATCGCCTTGAGGACATCGAGCAACGGCGCCGTCAGGGTTTCCGGATTCGGCTCATAGAGCCGAGGGCGGACCACCAGCGTCGGCTCGGGTGCGATCAGCGCGATCTCGAGCTCTTCCGGCGAGACGCCCTGAATGTCGCGCAGGCGGGCGGCGGAGAGGGCGGCGTACATGCCGGCGAAGCCGGCGCCAATGATGAGCAGTCGCATGTGGTTCACTCCTGGATTTGGTTCTGGGGTTGTTGGTTCGAAACGCGCGCCGTCGCCGCCGCTCGATGCGAGCAGTGCCTGTTGCGAGCGATGATGACGCGAAGAGGTGAGACGGAGACCGCCGGGCCCTTACGGCGCGGTGCAGTTCGGCAGCGAGGACAGCAGCGCAGGGCCTTCACATCCAGCGCGGCAACTTCGCGGGCCCGATGGCCAGCCGCGCAGGGCGACCGGCAGCGCAGGTTTGTTGGTCCAGCCCCGATCGATCAGGATCGACGTCGAGACCTTGGCGTCTTGTGCGATCTGTGGCGGCGCCTCATCGGCCGTCGGCGAGGTGAAACGCACGGTCAGTGAAAGCCCGTACATGAGCGCCGTCGAGACGGCCTTCCGCCGTGGCGCGATTGCAAGCCGTTTCCTGTCCATCGTTTGTCTCCGTCCCCATGATGTGACGTTGCGATGTTTAGCCAACCGGATCGTCGACTGCGCCAGAGCGATTGCCGTCCCTGTCGAGAGATTGCTGCTAACCCACGCGCCTGCGCCAATCGCCCGGCGCCTAGCCGGTCAGCGGCGCGGAGGCCCGGCGTATTTCCCGAAGCGGCCATGCCTTGTCCGATCCTGCTGCAAGCAGGCGCACGTTTTCAAAAACGCACGATTGGGGCGGGCGGGGAGTTGTCGGAGAATTCAACGCCGGTCGGATGACGGTCCGGTCGTGGGCCTGATATCGGCGATCCAGGCTAGTTCGACGACAATCCGGTCCTGCGCCTTAAATCCGTGATCGCGCGCAGAAAACTGTCGGCCGGCGTCGTCTCCGGATCGATCAGGCGGTGCAGGCGAAAGCCGTCTTCCAGCGCCAGCACGACGGAGGCCATCCACGGCGGATTCAGCGTATCGTTCCTGCCGTTGCTCTTCAACGTGGCCTCGACGATGTCGGCCACCAGCTTGCGCCGCGCGCGCAGCCGCTTGGCAAGCTCCGGGCGGCGTTTCTCGGCGCGCGCGACGAACAGGATCATCTCCATGTGCAGGAGGGGCGAGCGGCCGAGCGGGTCTTGCCGGCTGCGATCCATCGTCTTCAGCGCCGCGATGAAATCGTCGAGATTGTCGTGCTGCGCGAGGATGTCGAGGTTGCGCCGGATCGACTGCTCGACATGATCCTCGAGCATGGCGATGATCAATTCGTCTTTGCTCTTGAAGTTGGAATAGAATGCGCCGCGGGTGAAGCCCGCGGCGGCCGCGATCGCCTCGATGCTGGCGCCGCCGATGCCGTCCGCCTCGAACACGCGCGCGGCTGCCTCGAACAGTTTGTCGCGCGTGTCGTCCCTGGTCGGCCTGGTTCTCAGCCTTGACATCGGCGCAGGTTAGGGCAGAATGCAACTCGATACAACAATGTATCGAGTTTATAATCCTGGGGATGGTTACGCCGCGCGCAAGGGGACTGCCGGCGTATTCGTGTCATGCGGCAACCGATTGAGGTCACCATGAACGAGCAAGTGCAACCCGCAGGCGGACCGCTGTTCAATCCGCTGTCGCCGGACTTCATCCGCGATCCCTATCCGCATTACGACCGGCTGCGCACGATCGAGCCGATCCATGTGACGCCTTTCGGCCAGTTCGTCGCCAGCCGCCACGCCGACGTCAGCTTGGTGATGCGCGACAAGCGCTTCGGCAAGGACTTTGTCGAGCGCTCCAAGCGCCGCTACAGCCCTGCCATCATGGACGAGCCGGTATTCCGCAGCATGAGCCACTGGATGCTGCAATCCGATCCGCCCGACCACACCCGCCTGCGCGGCCTCGTCGTGAAAGCCTTCACCGCCCGCCGCGTCGAGGACATGCGGCCGCGGATCCAGGAGATCGTCGACCAGGCCATCGATGCCGTGATCGAGCGCGGCCACATGGACCTGATCGAGGATTTCGCCTTCCGCCTGCCTGTCACCATCATCTGCGACATGCTCGGAATCCCCGAGGATCATCGCGAGACCTTCTACAACAGCTCGCGCGATGGCGGGCGGCTGCTCGACCCCGTGCCGCTGACGCCGGAGGAGATCGCGAAGGGCAACGCCGGCAACCGGATGGCGCAGATGTATTTCCAGCAGCTGTTCGAGCTGCGCCGCCGCAATCCCGGCGACGATCTCACCACCCAGCTGGTGCAGGCCGAGGAAGACGGCCACAAGCTCACCAACGAGGAATTGACCGCCAACATCATCCTGCTGTTCGGCGCCGGCCACGAGACCACCGTCAATCTGATCGGAAACGGCCTGCTCGCGCTGCACCGCAATCCGGATCAGCTCGCGCTCCTGAAGGCGCGGCCCGAGTTGATGGTCAACGCGATCGAGGAATTCTTGCGCTACGATTCCTCGGTGCAGATGACCGGGCGCGTGGCGCTGGAGGACATTGCGGATCTCGGCGGCAAGAGTATCCCGAAGGGTGAGACCGTGCTGTGCCTGCTCGGCTCGGCCAACCGCGATCCGGCGGTCTACCCTGATCGCCCCGACCAGCTCGACGTCACCCGGCCCAACGTCAAGCCGCTGTCGTTCGGCGGCGGCATCCATTTCTGCCTGGGCGCCCAATTGGCGCGCATCGAGGCCGAAATCGCCATCGCGACGCTGTTGCGGCGGCTGCCGGATCTGCGCATCGACGACGTCGAGAACCCGGAATGGCGGCCGACCTTCGTGCTGCGCGGCCTGAAACGCCTGCCGGCAAGCTGGTGATGGCCGGCGGCGTTAACCTCCGCGCGCAACAGTCGCTGTGACTTCGCCACACTTCCCTTTATATAAGGGGCTGTTCCGGCGCGCCTGAGGCCCTCAGGTTTGGCCCGGGCCGGTTTGGCCGAGGGGAGACCCGTGCAGACGACGCTGCTCGGATTGGCGATTGCCTTCATCATTGCGCTGCTGACCGCGCTGATCGGGCCTTACTTCATCGACTGGAACCAGTTCAGGCCCCAGTTCGAGGCGGAGGCGGGCACGATCATGGGCGTGCCGGTGCGGGTGGCGGGCGAGCTGGATGCGCGGCTGCTGCCGGCGCCGACGCTGCGGCTGCGCTCGGTGACCTTCGGCGGCAACAACGATCTCGGCCGCCTGCGCGCCGACAAGCTCGACGTCGAGTTCAGCCTGAGCTCGCTGATGCGCGGCGAATGGCGCGCCACCGAGCTGACCGTCAACGGCATGGCGGTGGATCTCGGCCTGGATGCCAAGGGGCGGGTCGATTTGCCGTCCACCGCGAGCGGCACCTTCAATCTGGCCTCGCTTGCGATCGAACGCCTGAACCTCACCGGCCGCATCGCCCTGCACGATGCCGCCAGCCGCTCGACGCTGGAATTGAACGACATCACCTTTTCCGGCGACGTGCGCTCGCTGGCCGGCTCGGTCCGCGGCGACGGCAGTTTCACCGCCACTGGGGTGCGCTATCCGTTCCGCGTCTCCTCCGGGCCGAGCGCCGACGGCAGCGCCACCCGTCTCCACCTCAACATCGATCCCGGCGAGCGTGCGATCTTGGCCGATCTCGAAGGCGTGCTCGCCTTCGACAACCGCCTGCCGAAATTTGACGGCGCGCTGACGCTCGCCGTGCCCCCGGTCAAGAAGGCGGGCACGGCGGGGCCGACACCCTGGAAGCTCACGGCAAAGCTCAAGGCCGATCCGGCCGGCGCCAAATTCGATCAGATCGATGCGAGCTTCGGCGCCGAGGACAATGCGCTCAAGTTTGGCGGTGTCGGCGATGTCAGGTTCGGCGCCTCGCCGCTGCTGCGCGCGGTGCTGTCGGCGCGCCAGGTCGATGCCGACAAGCTGGCGGGCAAGGACGATGCCGAGCCGCAGCGCGTCCTGCCGGCGCTGCGCGCGGGCCTTGCGGCGATCCCACAGGCGCCGATGCCGGCGCAGATCGAGTTCAACTCCGACCAGATCATGCTGGGCGGGCGTCCGCTCCAGAACATCACGGCGGAGCTTCAGACCGACGGAAGGTCCTGGACTTTCCAGCGGCTCGAGCTGCGCGCACCCGGCATGACGCAGCTCTCGCTCAACGGCGCAACGCCCGGCGCCGACAGTTTTAGCGGCCGTCTCAGCGTCGAGTCGTCCGATCCCGATACGCTGGTGGCGTGGCTCCAGGGTCGCAGCGAGATCAACCGCCGCAGCACGCGGCCGCTGCGCCTTGCTGGCGACGTGACCATCGCCGCCAACCATCTCGCCGTCGACAGGTTGAAGGCCGAGATCGAGGGCGGCGCGGTGGAGGGCCGCATCGCCTTCGTCCAGACCGGCGCGAGCAAGGGCTCGCGGATCGACGCCGAGCTCAAGGCCGACCGTCTCGACCTCGATGCCGCCGCAAGCTTCGTGCGCGCGCTCGCGGGGCCGCAGGGCGAATGGCCGGAGGAAGCCAGGCTCGCGCTCGATGTCGGCCGCGCGATGTCGGCCGGACAGGAGCTGCGGCCGTTCACGGCAAAACTCGGCTACGGCCCGGCGGCGCTGTCGCTGGAACAGTTGCGGTTTGGTCAGGCGAGCGGCGTGACCACCGAAGCGAGCGGCAGCTTCGACCGCGTTCACGCCACCGGCAAGCTCGCGCTGAAATCCTCGGCCAATTCGCTGCGTGAGCTCACCGCCCTGCTCGAGCCGATTGCGCCTTCGGTGCGCGCACGGTTCGACGCCATCCCGTCATTGCCCGGTGCGACGCGGTTGAAGCTCGACCTCAGCCTCGACAAGAACGCCGACCATGCCGATCGCAACGACGCGCGCGCCGTGCTCGATCTCGATGCGCCGCAGCTCAAGGCCACCGCGACGCTGGCCGGGCAGACGCCGGTCGCGGCGGTCAACGGCATCGACATCGACCGCTTGCGCAACAGCGACTTCACGCTGGACTCGAAAATTTCGACGCCGAAGGCGGGCGCATTGCTGGCGCTGCTGGGCCTCGATCGCGTCGCCGCCGCGGGCGAGGGCCCCTCGCAGTTCGAAGGCCGGTTGAGCGGCGCGTGGCGCCGGCCGTTGCAGTTGAACGCAAAGCTCAGTGGCGGCGGGCTGGATGCGGATGCGCAAGGCAGCATCGAATTGTCGGACCCCAATTCGTCCCAGCCGAAGGCCAGCGTGAATTTGCGCGTGCGCAATGCCAATCTGGCGCCGCTGTTCGGGACCAGTCCAACCGACAGATCGGTGCAGAGCGTCAACCTGTCCTCGCGCGTCGGCCTCTCCGGCAACCGCCTGACCTTCGACGATCTCGACAGCAGCGCGGCCGGCTCGCATCTGCGCGGGCATCTCGCGGTGACGCTCGATCAGGAGAAGAGCGTCGATGGCGAAATCGGCCTCGACGCGCTCGATCTTGCGCCGGCGTTCGCAATGGCCATCGGCGCCGCCGGACGTGATGCCGGCGATCCCCTGAGTGCGGGGCTGCTCGGCGGTTGGCGTGGCCGCATCGCCTTCCAGGCTTTACGCGGCACCTTGCCTGACGGCATCGAGCTGCGCCCCGTCGGCGGCACGATCCGTAGCGACGGCCAGTCGCTCGCGCTCGACGCGCTCAAGGGCGGGGTCGGCGGCGGTGAGATGTCGGCGAGCTTCGACGCGCGCAACGGTGCCAATGGCGTTGCGCTGAACGCGCGTATCGAGCTGCGCAATGTCGATGCGGCGGCGCTGCGCTACCGCGATCTCGCATTGCCCAAGGGACGCGCCTCGGTGCAGATGGCCCTGACCAGCCAGGGCCGCAGCGTTGCGGCGTTGACCGGTGCGCTCGCCGGCAATGGCACGGTGACGCTCGAGGCCGCGGAAATCAGCGGCCTCAATCCGCGTGCCTTTGAGATCGCCATCCGCGCCAGCGACGGCGGCCAGGTCGCCGACGACAACAGGCTGCGGCAGCTCGTCGAGCCCGCGCTGTCGGCTGGTGCGATCGCGGTCGCCTCGGCGCAGATCCCGTTCACGATCCGCGACGGGCGCCTGCGCGTCGGCGCGACACCGCTGGAGGCCAAGAACGCGCGGGCCATTGTCTCGGGCGGCTACGACATTCCCGCCGACCAGGCCGACATCCGCGCCAGCCTGACGCCGATCATGACCGGACTTTCGGGCGCGCCGCCGGAGATCCAGTTGTTCGCGGCGGGTCCCCCCGACAGGCTCAACCGCACCGTCGATCTCGCGCCGCTGTCGTCATGGCTCGCGGTGCGCACGATCGATCGCGAGACGCGCCGGCTGGATGCGATCGAGCGCGGCGAGCCGCCGCCGGCGACCGCGGCGCTGCCGACGCTGGTCTCGCCCGATCCGGTGCCCGAGCCGTCGCTGACCGACGTGCCGTTGCCCGGCCGCGATCCGCGCCGCGCGCCGCCGAAGCCAAAGGCCGCGCCGACGCCGAAGGCGCCGCTGGCCGCCCCTGCAGCGCCAAGTCCTCCACTTACAAGCCCGCCGCTCGCGAGCCAGCAGATCGCCCCGCTGCCGCCGCCGATCGAGGTGAGGCCGGCGCCGGGCCCGCCGCCCGCAAAACCCAAGCCGAAGCCACCGCTGGTGCTGACGCCGTCGAATCCGTGAACGCGGCAGCCTGTTCGGCAAGCGCTGGCCCTTGCCCGCCGGTAAACCCATTCCCGCACATTTTAACGAATTTTGCTCGGCAAAACTGATCTGCCGACTTTACTGGATTCTCGCGTTTGATCTCTAGTGTCGGTTCCCAGAGGAATTCGGCGTCCTGCCAGCACAAGCAGGATGGCTAACCAAGAACTGGGGTAACGAGATGAACGGGGCGAAATCGCTTCTGCAGGATCTGGACGACGCGATCGCGCGCGGCACCGACGAGAGCCGGGCGAAGGCGTTGTGGCATGCGACCGACATCCTGATCACCGGCCGCTACAGCGACGACGAGATCAGCATGTTCGGCGAGGTCATCGGGCGGCTCGCCGACGAGATCGAGGTCGCCGCGCGGGCGCAGCTCTCCGAGCTGATGTCGGCCTGCGACCACGCTCCGCTCAATGTCATCGAAAAGCTCGCCCTCGACGACGAGATCGACGTGGCCGGTCCCGTGCTGCGCGACTCCGCTCGTATCGACGAGAAGATGCTGGTCCAGAGCGCCATGACCAAGGGCCAGGCGCATCTGCTTGCGATCGCCCAGCGCAAGTCGATCGGCGAAGCCGTCACCGACGTGCTGGTCAAGCGCGGCGACCAGGCGGTCGTGACCTCCGTCGCAACGAACGAGGGCGCGCGCTTCTCGGGCTCGGGCCTGCTGCACATGGTCCGGCGCGCGGAGGGCGACTCGATCCTCGCCGAGCAGCTCGGCCTGCGCAAGGACGTGCCGCGCCACATCTTCCAGCAGCTCATTTCCAAGGCGTCGGAAGACGTCCGCCGCCGCCTCGAGCACGAGCGGCCCGAGATGATGGCGCAGATCCAGAGCTCGGTGACCGACGTCACCGGCGATCTGCAGTCCAAGTTCGGTCCGTCCTCGCGCAGCTATTTCGTCGCCAAGCGCGTGGTGACGACGCAGTACCGCCAGGGCAACCTCAACCAGGACTCGATCTCGAACTATGCGCGCCAGCACCGTTTCGACGAGGTGCAGATCGGTCTGTCGCTGTTGTCGTCGCTTCCGGTCGACGTGATCGAGCGCGCGATGATGGACCGCAATCGCGAGATACTTCTGGTGCTGTGCAAGGCGCTCGACTTCTCGTGGGACACGACCATGTCGCTGCTGTTCCTCGGCGCCAAGGATCATCTGATCACGGCGCGCGAGCTTCATGACAGCGAGCGCGAGTTCGGCAAGCTCAAGATCGAGACGTCGCGCAGCATTCTGAAGTTCTACCAGTCGCGCAAGACCGGCGCGGGTGCCGATACGGGCCGTCAGCCCGAACTCCAGGTGCACTGAGCCAGAGGGGAGTATTTGCCATGTTGCCTCAATTCGGCACCGCAATTCGCAAGAACAAGAGCCCGCCCGTCGATGCCGGCGGTTCGGCTCCCGAGAAGGCTTCCGTCGACGCCGCCTGGCTCGTGCTGGAAGCCGCCAACGATCTCGGCGATCACGCCGCGATAGCGGCCTGCCGCCGCGTCATCGACGCCGAGCTCAACGGCACGGTTGCCGGCAGCGCGGATATCGATCTCGTGCTCGGCTATTTCAGGTAGCGATGATCACCAGCGTCTAGTGCGCCATCGCGATTTCGCCGGACACTTGCTCGCGCCTTGCATCGATGCGTAGCAGCACGACAACGACTGCGCCCACCAGCGCGCAACCCGCCAGCAACAGAAGACCTGCGGTAAAACTGCCGGTTAAATCCTTCAGGTAGCCCATTGCGTAAGGACCGGCGAAACCGGAAAGATTTCCAAGCGAGTTGATCGCGGCGATGCCGGCGGCAGCCGATGCTCCCGTTAGAAAGCTCGCCGGCAGCGGCCAAAACATCGGGGGGACCGCGGAGACGCCGATCTGTGCGAAGCAAAGCAATGCCATGACAAGGACGGAGTTGGAAACGAGACCTGCCACTCCGATGCCCACCGCTGCCATCAACAGTGCCGCGGCGACGTGACCCTTTCGTTCCATGGTCCGATCGGAATGACGACCAAGCAGCACCATGCCCGCGGCCCCGAAAATAAAGGGCAGCGCTGCGAGCAAGCCGGTCTGGGTATCGCTGACGCCAAAACCCTTGATGATGGTCGGCAGGAAGAACGCCACGCCGTAACTTGCAGCATTCAGGCAGAAGTACACCAGAGCGCACAACAAAATGCGGTAATCGGTGAGCGCCTGACCCAATGACAGGTGTTCGACCTTCTCCTTGTTTCGCTTCTCGGTGGCCTGCACGTCTTCCAGCCAGGCAATCTCGTCTTGTTGCAGCCAGCGGGCCTGGCGCGGAAAATCGGTCAGATAGAGCAGGACGCAGATGCCTACCACGACCGACGGCAGCGCCTCGAGAATGAACAGCCACTGCCAGCCTTCCAATCCCCAACCGGTCACGCCGAGCAGAAGTCCGGAGATGGGCGACCCGATGATGGACGAAATCGGGATCGCCAGCATGAACAGGCTGATGACCCGAGCCCGGTAAACCGCCGGGAACCACAGGGTCAGATAGAAGATGATGCCCGGAAAGAATCCCGCCTCGCAGGCGCCGAGCAGCAACCGAAGAGAGTAGAAGACGCCCGTCGTCGGTATTCCCGTTGCTGCCGATATCGATGGGATGAATGCGAAGGCCGCCGAGACGATCCCCCACGTAATCATGATGCGGGCGATCCAGACGCGCGCGCCGACTCGTTCCAGGAAGATGTTGGAGGGGACTTCAAACAGGAAATACCCGACGAAGAACAAGCCCGCGCCCAGTCCGAACGCCGCTTCACTTAAACCCAGCGCCTGGTTCATGTGCAGCTTGGCAAAGCCGACATTGACGCGGTCAAGATAGGCCACGAAATAGCAGACGATCAGGAACGGTATAAGCCGCCACATAACCTTGCCAATGACACGCTTCTCGACGTCTTGCATGGCAAGGCCTCCCGCTTGATCACCGGAACCCGCTCAACATCTGGGCGGCGTTGCGAAACAATGACGGGTGCGAACGATGAGTGCAAACGGCATTTTGACGTTCAAGCCAAAGTGACAGTCGTGCTGTCATGCTCGAAGCTGGACGAGAGACGAAGCACGCGACACGCTCCATCTAACGCTCGGGGGCGGCCGAGGCATCGGCCGCCCGCCATGATGATCGCGAACATCATCTTATTTTGCCATCGCCGTCCTGGCCGACTTGATCCTCGCCTTGGCGGCATCGCGTTTGAAGCTCGCGCCTTTCCGCGTCGGCGGAAGCTCGATCGCAGTCATGGCCAGCTTCTCAACCTCCTGTTGGACGAACGCGAAGCGCCAGAATGTCTAGGCATTCGCGCCGCCGTCGACGGTCAAGGTCGAGCCGGTGATGTATTTTGCCTTCGCGCTCGCCAGGAATGCCACGGCATTCGCGATGTCATCCGTCGCACCATACCGGCCCAGTGCCATGAACTGTTTCAGCGTCTCCGCGGTCGGGCCGTGCGCCGGATTCATGTCGGTGTCGATCGAGCCCGGTGCCACGAGGTTGACCGTGACGTCCCTCGGGCCAAGCTCCCGCGCCAGCGCCTTGGTGAATGCGGTTAGCGCCGACTTCGACGCCGCGTACACGCCGAGCGCCGGCGAGGGCACGCGGTCCGCAAAATAGCTGCCGATGGTGATGATGCGGCCGCCCTTGCCAAGGTGCGGCAGCGCGGCCTTGCTCGCGGCGATCGGCGAACGCACGTTGACGTTCAGCAGCGCGTCGATGTCGGCGAGCGAGATGTCGTTGAGGCCGCCCAGTCGCAGAATGCCGGCGTTGTTGACGAGAATATCGAGCCCGCCCAGCTCCTTGACGGTCTTGTCGACCGAAGCCTGAACGGCGGCGACATCGGCGCTGTCGGCCTGGATCGCTACGGCTTTCCGGCCCGTCGCCTTGATCGCGTCCACGACCTTGGCGGCGCTCTCCGCAGACTTCTCGTAAGTAATCGCGACATCGGCGCCTTCCGCGGCCAGCGCTTTTGCAATGCCTGCACCGATACCCCTGCTTGCGCCCGTCACCAGGGCCCGTTTTCCTGCCAGTGTCATGTGATCTCTCCAATTCTGTAATGATCGACACAGAATATGTGGAGTCTTGATTGCCGCGGTCAAGTGAATTATGTGTTGATCATTACAGAAAGACGGGCGATGGCAGGTCGGCCACGGGAATTTGATCGCGACGCGGCGTTGGAGGCCGCCATGCTGCTGTTTTGGCGCAAGGGCTTTGCGGCAGCCTCCATGCATGACCTCTGCGACGCCATGGGCGTCAGCTCGCCCAGCCTCTATGCGGCCTTCGAAAGCAAGGAGGCACTCTACCTTGCCGCGATCGAGCATTACGTCGAGACCCAGGGCCAGCCGGTCTGGGACCGGCTTGCGGAAGGCGCGACCGCGCGCGCCGGCATCGAGAATCTGCTGATCCGGGCGGCCGAGACCCTGCCGAAATCCCGGAGAGCGCCGGCCGGCTGCATGGCCGTGCTGGGCGCCGTCAGCGACGAATGGCCGGCAACGATTGCCCGCGAGATCAAGAAGGCCCGGCTCGACATGCTCGGCAATTTGCGCGGGCGGCTGGAGGCTGCGGTCGCGAGCGGCGAACTGCCTGCCGCAACCGACATCGATGCGCTGAGCCGGTTCTACCTCAGCGTCTTCGAAGGCATGGCGATCCAGGCCAAGGACGACGCGACGCCTGAGGAGTTGAGAGGCGTAGCGAAGGCGGCCATGGCGATGTGGCCGGGCGAGCGGTAGCTCGCGGCCTGTACGATGGGTAGAGCGCAGCGAGACCCATCGTTCCATCCAGGCGTGTTGATGGGTTTCGCTCCGCTCTATCCATCCTACGAGCTGGGCCGAGAGATTGATCTATCTCAAGACCGTATCCGAAACGCGGGCCCAGCTTACCTTCGGAAGGCAGCGATACGTCCAGACAGGCGGGAGGTGAAGCATGTACCGGCATATTCTCATTCCGACAGATGGGTCGGAGCTAGCGGAGCACGGCGTGGCGCATGGGTTGGCGCTGGCGAAATCCCTTGGAGCCAAGGTATCTCTAATCTTCGTTGTGGAGCCGTTTTCAGAAATGACAGGGCGGTTCCGTGAAGCAGTCGCAACATATGCCGAGCTGCGCAAGGAACAGGCCACGAGCGCGTTGGATCGCGCGGCAAATGCGGCCAAGGAGGCCGGCGTTTCCTGCGAACCGATTCAAGTGGAGAACGGGCAACCCCATCAAGCCATCATCGCAGCAGCCGAGAATAAAGGTTGCGATCTCATCGTGATGTCATCCCATGGCCGCAGCGGACTCTCCATGCTTCTCATCGGTAGCGTGACAAACAAGGTGCTGGCACAGGCGAAAACTCCCGTACTGATTTGTCCGTGAATGTGCGGATCTGCTGACAGAGTTCTCGCTCGCCGCGAGGACTAGAAAACTCAACGGCCGCATAAACCGCCTTGTCTGCTTTCGTCATCTGCGGGCCTTACCTGCCGGTCAGGCCTTGTCGGCCCGGCACCCGGGTAGCCGGTGACAGTGCACTTAACTCGAAGCAGGGGACCCCGTGCGCATCAATTGAATGCACTGTCACCGCAATTGCGGCGACGGCTAGAGCCTGTCGATCCGAAATGCGCGAGTCTCGACCGCGGCGCGAACACGCGCGTTGCACGCAGCTGTGATCGTGGAACCCCGCCGCGGATGTAACGACAGACGCTCCCCTCCGAATAGCCCGTAGCGGACGCTTCGTTCGCCAACAGATGGATGCGCAATCCGGGGAGAAATCGTCGCATGATGGGATTCAACGTCGCGGAGAATGGTGGAGGCTCTTATCGTCCGCTCGCCATTCTGCGCTGGGTCATGGTGGTCATATTCGTATCGTTTGGAATGCAGAAATTCACACTGCAATCCGCACAGGGTATCGCCCAGTTCATCAGCCACAGCCCGTTCATCTCCTGGCTGTCGGTATTCGGCCTGAGGGGAGAGGCCTATGTTCTCGGTGTCGCCGAATTCGTGATCGCGGCGCTGCTCGTGGCCGGCAGCTTCAGTCCGGTCTTGTCGGCGCTGGGTTCGTTCATGGGCATGATGACCTTCGCGATCACGTGGTCGTTCTTCTTCACGACGCCGGGCGTCGTCACATGGAGCCTGTCAACCGATCCGATGGCGTGGAATCTGGCCGGCGAGTTCCTGTTCAAGGACATCGTCCTGCTGTGTGTTTGCGCGGTGTTGTTTCTCGCCTCGTTGCCGCAATCGGTTGTCCGGCTCCGCACCGGCGGAGCCTAAAGCGGCTTTGCGATAGCCCGTAGGACGGGGAGAGCACAGCGAAACCCATCACGCTTCAACGCGCCCGGAAGCAAGGATGGGTTTCGCTTCGCTCTACCCATCCTGCGAGACGCATCTCACCGCCGAGCGCGGTAAATCACGACATCATTGCCATGACGCGTCGTGCTCTTCTCGAGGATGTAATTGGCCTTCTCCAGCACGCGGCGGGATGCGCCGTTGCTGACATAGACAAGGCCGATGAGAGACGGCAGTTCGTGGTGCGACAGCCCAATTTCCGTCAGCGCGATTGCGACCTCGCTCGCAAATCCGCGGCCCCAGAACTCGCGCTTGAATGCGTAGGCAATCTCGATCTCGTCGATGTCGTCCACGAGGATGTGCCGGATGCCCGCTCGCCCGGCGAAGGCGCCGTCCTTCGTTCGCAGTACCCACAGCCCAAAACCGTGCTGGTCCCAATGCGCCATGTTGGTCGCGAGATAGGTCTTGGTGACCTCGGGTGCACGCACGCCGCCGAGATAGCGGGACACCTCGGCATCGAGATGCAGCGTGACGAGGTCGTCGAGGTGGTCTTCGCGAAGCCTCTCGGCGGTCAATCTGTCGGTGCTGAAGCGGTCCATGGAGACTGATAGCCGCTTTGGAGGCCGGTCGTCGATCGCTTTCGCGATGCGACACCGCACGCCATTAGCAGCGGCTGGACCGCTTGGACTCCATGTCGCGCCCGGGTTCTGACTTGGCCGCGCTGAGCGCCGCGGCCAGCTCGTCGATATGGTAGGGTTTCGGCAGAATCTGCAGACCCGCCAATTCGGCGTCTTGAACTGCGGCTTCGGAGTATCCGCTGGTCAGAAGCACGGGGATGTCGCTTCGCCTTCTCTTGATTTCCCGCGCCAGCTCGACCCCATTCATGCCGCCGGGCATCATGATATCGGAAAAGACGAGGTCGACGGCGCGGCCGTCGGCCAGGGCACCGAGCGCGGCCGCGCCACTCGCCGCGTGCGTGACCTCGTAACCGAGCTGGCCCAGCATCTCGCTCACCAGCGCGGCAACCTCGTCATCGTCCTCGACCAGAAGGATTCGGCCGTGATTGCTCTTCTTCGGCCGCACCACGTTGAGATCGATCAGGTGTCGCTCCCTGGAAGGAATGCTGAGCGATCGCGGCAAATAGAGTTCGATGCTGGTGCCTCGGCCGACTTCCGATCGAATGCGGACCGTCCCCCGCGACTGCGTCGCGAATCCATGAACCTGGGCAAGCCCGAGCCCCGAGCCCTTGCCGACCTCCTTGGTCGTGAAGAACGGCTCGAAAACGCGTGACAGGATCTCCGGACTCATGCCGACACCGGTATCGACGACGGACAGGCGCACATAGTCCCCGGCGATCTGCTCGTCATTCAGATCGGGCAGATTTTCCCCGCGCACGAGGATCGTGCCGCCATTGGGCATGGCGTCGCGCGCGTTGACGGCGAGATTGAGGATCACGAGTTCGAGCTCGCCGGGATCGACCTCCACCGGCCAGAGCGTGTCCGGAAAATCGAACTCGACATGGACGTCGCCTCTCAGGCTTCGATCGAGCAGTTCGCGCATGCCGCCCATCTGCGAGGCGACATCGACGGGCTCCGGCCGGAGCGTCTGCCGGCGGGAGAACGCGAGAAGCTGCCTGGTCAGGCTGGCCCCGCGCTGGGCGGCCTGGACCATCCCGTCCATGAGCCGGCGGCGACGGTCTGGATCGGTCTGACGGTCGAGCATGTCGAGGCCGCCGGAGATCACCATCAGCAGATTGTTGAAGTCGTGCGCCACCCCGCCGGTCAGCTGTCCGATGGCTTCGATCTTCTGGGCTTGCCGAAGCGTCTCCTCGACCCGGGCCCGCTCGTCGATCTCGACGCGCAGTTGCTCGACGGCTTCCGCAAGGGCCCGCGTGCGCTCGACCACCAGCGTCTCGAGCTCCTGAGCCGCCTGTTCGCGCGCCGCAAACAGGGCCCGGATTTCATATTGGCGCCGCCGCGCGCGCAGTGCCGATTGAACGGCGCTGGTCAGCGTCATTGGCTGAACCGGCCGCTCGAGCAGCGAGACGTTACGGAGAAGCGCGACAATGCTGCGGCGCCAGGCGAGGACGGCCGGCTGCTCGCGATGGCTGGTCAGGACGACGAAGGGCAGGTCGGACCAGGGCGGCTGGCTCTCGATCCATTGTGCCAGCGGCGAGGTGTCTTTCCCGAACAGAGCTTCCTCGGCAAGGAAAACGGCGCCGACGCCGGCTGCCATCTCGCTGACGAGTTCGGGCAGACTGCGGCAGCTGGTCGCTTCCAGGTGCGAACTCCGAAACAACTCAACGGAGGCAAGTCCGTCGCGCCCGATCGGAGCAAAGACGAGAACATGGTGATCTCGCTCAACGCTCATTCAACCGACCCTTCGGGCTTAGGTGCCCCGGTATAATGCGGATTGCCGGAAAAGATGCCGCTGAACTCCCTCAGGGGCGGGCCGAGCGTGATGCCGGCGCTGCTAAGCCGAAATTCCCGGATGGTATGCTCGTGTCGGCCGCTGCGCTTCTTGACGACAGACAGAGCGCGCCGCACCGTTCCGCCGACCTCGAAATAGCGCAGCATGACCACGGAATCGCTGAGATAGCTGATGTCGAGAGGCGTATCCATCGGACCGACGAGGCCATGCTGGGCGAGGACCAGGATGGTCAGCACACCCTGCTGCCCCAGGTAGCTCAAGAGTTCGTGCATCTGCAGGATGAGAAATCGCTCGTCGGGCATCGCGGCCAGATAGCCGTTCAGACTGTCGATGATGACGAGACGGGCATTGTCGGCCTCGACGCTCTTTCGCACGTTTGCGGCGAACTCACCCGGCGACAGCTCGGCGGGATCGATCTGCTGAAACCGGACAAGCCCCGAATCGACGTGTTCTTGCAGGTGCAGGCCAAGTGTCCGGGCGCGCGCTTCGACCGTGCCGCGGCCTTCATCGAACGCGAAGAACACCGCGTGCTCGCCACGTTCGGCCGCCGCGATCGCGTAGGTGAGCGCAACCGATGATTTGCCGACGCCGGCGGCGCCGATGAGCAGCGCATTGGTGCCGCGCTCGAGGCCGCCTCCCAGGAGCTGGTCGAGCTCGGCGTTGCCGCTCGGGGTGAAGTCGCCGACGAAGGTCTTGTGATGTTCGGCCGCCACCAGGCGGGGGAATATCTGCAGGCCGCCTCGCTCGATCGTGAAATCGTGAAACCCGCCGCGAAACCGGATGCCGCGCATCTTGATCACGCGGAGCCGGCGCCGCTCGGCGCCGTAATCGATCGCGACCTGTTCGAGCATCACCACGCCGTGCGCAATGGAATGGAGCTGCAAATCGTCCTGAGATGACGAAAGATCGTCGAGCAGGACCACTGTGCAATTGCGGTTGGTGAAAAAATGTTTCAGGGCCAGCACCTGGCGCCTGTAACGAAGCGGGTTCTGGGCAAGCAGGCGCAGTTCGGACAGGCTGTCGAGCACGACGCGGTTGGGATTGACCCGCTCGACTTCCCTGAAGATCAGGCCGGTCGTCTCGCTCAGCTCCATTTCGGCGGGATGAAACACCGTGAGCTCGCGCTCCGGATCGAGCGTCGTCTCCGGCGGAACCAGTTCGAAGATGTCGATGCCGTCCAGCGTCCAGCCGTGCCGCTGCGCCACGACGTCCAGCTCGCGCTTGGTTTCGGACAGCGAAATATAGAGCACGCGCTCTCCGTCCCGCACCCCCCTCAGCAGGAACTGAAGCGCGATGGTGGTCTTGCCCGTGCCGGGCTGCCCCTCGTAGAGATACATCCGGTTGGCGTCGAAGCCGCCACCCAGGATGTCGTCCAGCCCGGCGCTGCCGGTCGATATTCTGGACAGCTCTCGGGGCGCACTGTCCGTAACAGTGCTGGATGGACTGCTCATTGATCCCCTTTGACGCTTCGAGAGAAGGGCGCCACCGCCCCTGCGCGAGTCCCAGGGCTCGCGCCCGGTTAAGCCGAACGGCCTTGGAACGAACTCTCAGATCGGCGCCGGGTTCCCTGCTGATGGGGTGGCGGTCGGCCCTGATCACGGCGCCGATCCAGCCCGAAGACGGTATCGCATCGCCATTCGCGGGACGGAGAAGGTCGGGAGCCGGATGTCACTGAAGCCGATGATGCCATCGTGCTCCTGTGTTGCCCGACGGGTCAACCGACCCTCAGTTCGCGACCCGGCGCGTCAAGCGTTCGCAGTCAAGTCGCTGCTTGATCTGAATCAAACAGGCGGATGACAGCCGCACCACAACGCGAGTCCAGGGACTGGTGACATGTTGGTGTGCGCAATGAGTCCGACCTGGTACGTCACCTTCGAAGTGCAACGGCGAGGCGTTCTGCCGAGACAACGAAGTCCGCGCGAGACGAAGACCTTCGCGACTGAGCATGAAGCCAAGCTGTTTGCGCGCGCCAAGCGCGATGAGGGACTTTCCGTCTTTGCAGGCACGATCAACCCGCACCTGCCGAAGCGGGTGATCCCATCCTCCGGCATCGGCGCGTGGCTTGCTGACGAACAGGACGGTGCTGGAGCGCACGGCACTTCAAAGACTGACTAAGCACTCTTCTGTGCACAGCGATGGCGTTTGAGTGTTGCCATTTTGGTACGGGCCAGGAATCCCCTCGCGCATAGACTTCAGGCTGTTCGCAGCACTTATGCACGCCAGCCTGCATAAGGGCTCGCTTTTATGACGGACGAGATTTGAGCAAAGGGGATGAGACGATGAAAAAGCTTTCGATCGCGGCGATCGGCTTCGCGGCGCTGAGCATGGCGCCTCCGGCCATGGCGGCCGATATGGCCGTCAAGGCGCCGCCGCCGGCACCGATGATGGCGGTTTACAATTGGACCGGATTTATATCGGCGCCAACGGAGGCTGGGGGCAGAGCCACGGTTGCGTGGATTTGATAACGCCCGCAGGCAACGTCGCAAGTGGTTGCGCCGATCGCTCCGGAGGCCTCGTCGGCGGACAGATCGGGTATCGCTGGCAGACCAATCAGTTCGTGCTCGGCCTGGAAGCCCAGGGTGATTGGGCCGAGATCAAGAACACACGCGTCAGTTTGATCGATCCGTTGATCTCGACCACGGGCAAGACCGATGCGATCGGGCTGTTCACGGCTCAGCTCGGTTGGGCATGGAACGCCTCATTGCTCTACGTGAAGGGCGGCGCCGCCGTGACGCGCAATCGCTTTGACATCTTCAACAATGTCACCGGCGTCGGCCTCGCCTCGGCGGGTCACACGCGCTGGGGCGGTGCTCTGGGTGTCGGCTGGGAGTATGGCTTCACCCCGAACTGGACGGTCGGTGTCGAATACGACCACCTCTGGATGGGGCGTGACAACACCTCCTTCGCAGGCGTGGTCACACCCGGTGGGTTCACCCTCACCGGCAGCGGAGTCACTCAGGATATCGACATGGTCACGGTTCGCGTGAACTATCGCTTCGGCGGTTACGGCGCGCCGCGCTATTGATCCAAAGTCCTCCCAGTGAACTTAGGCCCCGGCATCGACCGGGGCCTTTTTCATGGGGAGCGAAAGAAAGCGCGCGGATGTCCGGCATCGATTCCTGCGGTCGAGCGCGGAGAGCTGCTTCCTGTCGAGCAGGACGACGTGACGCTGGTTGTTGTCGATGAAGCCGATGATGGCCCCTGGACCTATGGCTACAGTGGCTGGTCCGATTACGCCGCGCGCAACGGCATCGGCTGCACGCCAGGCGCGCTCGTCAAGGGCGGCAACGGCATCATGTATGTTTGCCAGTAATGATGAGGCACCGGAGGCGGCCTCGCGCCGCCTCCATTTGATTTGTTGATTTTGGTTCGGACCGAACGCGTCCAGTCGTGTGGTGGCGCAGTCGAGATGGCAATCCCGGGAGGATGCCATCATGCTCCTGTTTTGCCCGACGGCGCAACCGGCACGCCGTAGTCCGTAGCCCGGATGGAGCGAAGCGCAATCCGGGAATCCTCGCACCGGATGCGCTTTCCCGGACTTCGCTGCGCTCCATCCGGGCTACGTCTGTTTCCTCGGATGCATCAACGACTTCACTGACGTCACCGGTCACGAGCCCGACAACCCCCGTCTACTGTGCATGGGGTTGTTTTCGCAATTTTAGTTTAGAGAGGGCGCTACCCCGCGCCGAGTGCGACCGCGACGTTGTAGGTCAGAAGGCTCGCGGCATAAGCCAGCACGAGCATGTAGAAGAACGTCACGGCCATCCAGGTCCAGCTTCCGGTCTCGCGCCGGATCACTGCGAGCGTGGATGCGCATTGCGGGGCGAAGATGTACCAGGCCAGCATCGACAGCGCGGTCGCAAGCGACCATTTCGTCGCCAGCACCTGGCCGATCTGCTCGGCGGCTTCCTTGCCGCCTTCGATCGCGTAGACGGTGCCGAGCGCTGCGACCGCGACCTCGCGCGCCGCCATGCCCGGGATCAGCGCGACCGCGATCTGCCAGTTGAAGCCGACGGGGGCGAGCAGCGGCTCGAGCGCCTTGCCGATGATCGCGGCGAGGCTGAAGTCGATCGCGGGTTCGGTGGCGCCCGCGGGCGGCTGCGGGAACGAGGCCAGAAACCAGATCAGCACCATCATCGAGAAGATCGTGGTGCCGGCGCGGTGCAGGAACATTTTTGCCCGCGTGTAGACGCCGATCGCGATCGATTTCAGCCGCGGCATCTTGTAGTCCGGCAGCTCCAGCATGAACGGCGCAGGCGCATAGTCGCGCAGCATGAAGAATTTGATCAGGAACGAGACCGCAAGCGCGCTGGTGATGCCGGCGGCGTAGAGGCCGAACATCACGAGGCCCTGGAGGTTGATGAAGCCCCAGACGTCCCTGGCCGGAATGAAGGCGGAGATGATCAGCGTGTAGACGGGAATGCGCGCCGAGCAGGTCATTAGCGGCGCGATCAGGATCGTGGTCAGCCGGTCGCGCTTGTTGTCGATCACGCGCGTCGCCATGATGCCGGGAATGGCGCAGGCAAAGCTCGACAGCAGCGGAATGAAGGCGCGGCCGTGCAGGCCGGCGCCGCCCATGATGCGGTCCATCAGGAACGCGGCGCGCGCCATGTAGCCGAAGTCTTCCAGCAGCAGGATGAACAGGAAGATGATGATGATCTGCGGCAGGAACACGATGACGCTGCCGACGCCTGAGATCACGCCGTTCTGAAGGAAGCTCTGCAGCAGGCCGGCGGGCAGGGTGGCGTGCACGAATTCGCCGAGCGCGTCGAAACCGTTGTTGAGCAGGTCCATCAGCGGCTGCGCCCAGGCGAACACCGCCTGAAACATCACGAACAGGATCAGCGCGAGCACGAGGAGCCCGCCGACCGGATGCAGCACCACGGCATCGATCCGCGCGGTCCAGGTGTCGGGTCTAGCAGGCAGGCTGACGCAGTCGGCGATGATGCGGTCGGCCTCGCGCTGGGTGGCTCGCAGCTCGGCGACGCTGAGCGCGCGCCAGCTGTTCTCCCGCGGCTCCGCGGCGAGTTTCGCCGAGATCTCGTCCGTCAGCGCCAACAGATCGGCCGTGCCGCTCTTGCGCACCGCGATCGAGGTGACCACGGGCACGCCGAGCTCCTTGGCGAGCCGCTCCACGTCGACCGTAATGCCGCGGCGGGTCGCGATGTCGAACATGTTGAGCACGAGGATCATCGGCCGGCCGGTGCGCTTCAGCTCCAGCAGCAGGCGGATGGTCAGGCGCAGATTGGTCGAGTCGGCCACGCACAGCACGAGGTCGGGTACGGTCTCGCCGGACGCCTTGCCGAGCACGAAGTCGCGGGTGATCTCCTCGTCCGGGCTGCGGCCGCGCAGCGAGTAGGTGCCGGGCAGGTCGACCACCGAGACCTGGCGTCCCAGGGGCGTGACGAAGAAGCCTTCCTTGCGCTCGACGGTGACGCCGGGATAGTTCGCGACCTTCTGTCGGCTGCCGGTCAGCGCGTTGAACAGCGATGTCTTGCCGCTATTCGGCGTGCCCACCAGGGCGAGATGCAGCAGAGGAGCTTCCATGGGATCAGATTTCCGGTCGCTATCTAGGCGACAATGATGGCCATGGCTTCACGACGGCGGACCGCGATCGTGATGTTGTCGACACGGACGGCGATCGGGTCGCGCCCGACCAGGCCCTTGTGCAGGACCTCGACCCGGGCGCCCTCGACGAAGCCGAGCTCGATCAGCCGGCTCTCGAGCTCGATGTCCGAGAGCGCCGAGCCCGCATCCCTGGCGGAAAGATGTTGGATGACGCCGATATAGCCGCGCTGGGCCAGGCCCAGCGGCATCCGCGAACGCGTGTCATTGGTGTCGGTCATGCCCTGTATTTTCAACGCAGGGCAGTGAGGTCAAGCGCGCGGGTCGGCTGAAACTGCACCTTAGAGTGATTTTAAAGTGCAGAACCGTGAGGCGCCGTTGGGGGACGCCCAACGGCTACTGGGCCGGGACCTTTTCCGGCTGGATGGCGGCCATGGCGCGGCTCTTGAAGTAGTCGAGGACGAACAGGCGGATCGCCGAGGACAGATTGCCCTGCTGGCGGTTGCCGTCGATCTCGCCGACCAGCTCGGACAGCGTCATGTTGCGCAGGCCCGAGATCTCCTTCATGCCGTTCCAGAACGCCTCTTCCAGGCTGACGCTGGTCTTGTGGCCGGCGACCACGATCGACCGTTTCACGACGGGCGACTTCATGACTGATCCTCGCGATCGATCTGATGCTGGTCCAGACGCGCCTTCGCCTGGTCCGCGCGCGTCTCCTCCGCCGACCGCTCCGCCTTCGTGCGGCCGAACTTCGCCCGGTTGACGTCCGCCTGCTTCGCCGTGGCTTCCCGCTCGGCGCGCTTCCTGAAACGATTCAGGTTGATGACGTTCCCCATGCCGCGTCTCCATCATCCGCTCCTCTTCTGGCAGGATGAAACATTCAGAAACTGGGTGCCGTGTTGCGCCCTATGAGACTTGATCGCCATTCGCTCGTCCTCGTCAATTGGCCCCTCGGGCCATCAAACGATGAATTAGCCCCGTCAAAGGGCAGAGAGGCCTGCGTAGCACGCCGCCTCGCCACAACATTGACGGTAATCAAATCCCGGCCCTTAGGCCTTATATTTATGAGCCCCAGGGCACCGTATCATTACGGATGACTATCGGAATTCGGAATTCATCCAGGCCGCGTCATTTTCTCCGGCTGCACCAGCCGGTCGAACTCGTCGGCCGAGACGAAGCCGAGCCGCAGCGCCTCCTCCTTCAGCGTGGTGCCGTTGGAATGCGCGGTCTTCGCCACCTTGGCGGCGTTGTCGTAGCCGATCTTCGGGGCGAGCGCGGTCACCAGCATCAGCGAGCGCTGCATCAGCTCCCTGATGCGCTTTTCGTCGGCGCGGATGCCGCTGACGCAATGTTCGGTGAAGGAGCGCGCGGCGTCCGCCATCAGCCGGATCGAGTGCAGCATGTTGTAGGCGAGCACGGGCTTGTAGACGTTGAGCTCGAAATGGCCCTGGCTGCCGGCGACTGTGATCGCGGTGTGATTGCCGAACACCTGGCAGCACACCATCGTTATCGCCTCGCACTGCGTCGGGTTGACCTTGCCGGGCATGATCGAGGAGCCCGGCTCGTTCTCCGGCAGGATCAGCTCGCCGAGGCCCGAGCGCGGGCCCGATCCGAGCAGGCGGATGTCATTGGCGATCTTGAACAGGCCTGTCGCGACGGAATTGATGGCGCCGTGCGCCAGCACATAGGCGTCGTTCGAGGCCAGCGCCTCGAATTTGTTGGCGGCGCTGGTGAAGGGCAGCTTCGTAATCCCGGTAACGTGCTTTGCGAACAGCCTTGCGAAGCGCGGCTTGGAGTTGAGGCCGGTGCCGACGGCGGTGCCGCCCTGGGCCAGCGGATAGAGGTCCTTCACCGCCACCTTGAGGCGGGCGATGCCGCTTTCGACCTGCGCGGCGTAGCCGGAAAATTCCTGGCCGAGCGTCAACGGCGTCGCATCCTGGGTGTGTGTCCGCCCGATCTTGACGATTTTTGCGAACTCTTTCTCCTTCTTGCGGAGTGCGCGCAACAGCTCGCCGAGGGCAGGGACGAGATCGGCATTGATGCGGCTTGCGGCCGCGATGTGCATCGCGGTCGGGAACGAGTCGTTCGACGACTGGCTCATGTTGACGTGATCGTTGGGATGCACCGGCTTCTTGGCGCCGAGCTCGCCGCCGAGCAGCTCATTGGCGCGGTTGGCGATGACCTCGTTGAGGTTCATGTTGCTCTGCGTGCCCGAGCCGGTCTGCCACACGACAAGCGGGAAATGATCGTCCAGCTTGCCCTCGATCACCTCGCGCGCGGCGCGGATGATGGCGTTGGCTCGGCGCTGGTCGAGCAGGCCGAGCGCGAGGTTGGATTGTGCGGCGGCAAGCTTGACGATGCCGAGCGCATGCACGAGTTCGATCGGCATGCGGTCGATGCCGATGCGGAAATTCTGGCGCGAGCGTTCGGTCTGCGCCCCCCAATAGCGATCGGCGGGGACCTCGATGGGACCGAAACTGTCGGTCTCGGTGCGGCTGGCGGGGCGGGCAGTCTTCGAGCGAGCAGTCTTCGAGCGAGCGGTCTTGGCCATGAGCACATCCATTCTGCGGCACGGAATGCCGTGCAGCCTCTTCATGTGCTCTTCTATATCGGCAGTTTGGCCGGGCGCGACCGTTTCGGGTCCAACCTAGATCATTTCTTGCGGAAACGATCGAGCCGCACCACCTCGGCGCCGCCCTGGTTCGGGGCGGTCGGCTCCTCGGCGCTTTCCGCCGGCTCGCTGGCAGGCGCGGGCACCGCGACGGCCGACGGCGCGGGAGCGGCCGGCAATGTCTCGGGCGACACCTCGGCGACATCGGAGGTGTCGAACTGGAGGCCGAACTTCACGGACGGATCGAGGAAGCTCTTGATCGCGCTGAACGGCACGATCAGCCGCTCCGGAATGCCGCCGAAGGACAGGCCGACCTCGAAGCGGTCCTCGAGCACGGTCAGATCCCAGAACTGGTGCTGGAGGATGATCGTCATCTCTTCCGGGTATTGCGCCAGGAGCCGCGACGACAGCTTCACGCCCTCGGCCTTCGACACGAAAGTGATGAAGAAATGGTGCTCGCCCGGCAGTCCATGGGACGCGGCATCGGTCAGCACCTTCCGCAGCACGCCGCGCAGCGCGTCGCGGGCCAGCACATCGTATCGGATATGATCGGTCGCCATGGTGGTCCTGTTGCATTCCAGGAGTTGGGCCCTGCCGGCCCGACTCGCCAAGCCGCAATAGTACCGCGCCTGACGGGTCAGCAGGAGTCCCCGCCGGGAAGGAAATAAGAGGTAAGTGGAGGCTTCTGTTGCCAGGTGCCTCCGAACCCCGCCTAACGGAGCTTAACCCGTTAGGACTTTAAGATGGTCTTTCAAACTGCGTTACGCAGCCTGAGCAACCGGAGCAAAGTTGTCGTTGGCAACTATTGCAGTAGCCCGATAACGGCGGAACAATACCGGGAAAAAGCACGCCCTTTACGCCCTCGTCGATCCTATTTCGCCCCCGCCAAAACCCGCTCTGGGTGAGCCCGCTGGTGGGCTTTGGTGGAGGCGCCGGGTACCGCCCCCGGGTCCGAATGGTTTATTGCGACGACCGTTTATTTCCATAGCCGGCGAACCGGCACCCCCAATATAGGGGGCAAAGGTTTCAAATGACAGGTGTTTCGAGCGGCGATCCCACGGTTCCCTTTGGATAGGTCCCGGGCGGGCCTCGGTATGATCTTGGCCCTGGGACGGCCAGCGTTCTAAGCTCCTGACATGTCCATGGATTCAGCACCGGCCGCCCAAGAGCCGGACCATCCAGCCGCCCACGCTCCTCCGCCCGGCCTCGTCGCGCTGTTCCTGGCCTTCGCCCGGATGTCGCTGGCCGGCTTCGGCGGGGTCCTGGTGTTTGCCCGCCACGCCATCGTCGATCAGCACCGCTGGATGACGGCGGACGAGTTCAACGAGACCTTTGCGCTCTGCCATTTCCTGCCCGGGCCCAACATCGTCAACCTGTCGATGGTGTTCGGGTCGCGGTTGCGCGGCATCGCCGGCGGCGTTGCCGCCTTTACCGGGCTGTTGCTGCCGCCGACGGTGATCATGACCGTGCTTGCGATCATCTACGCCCGGTTCGGCGATGTGGAGGTGCTGCGCCGGATCCTCGCGGGCATCTCCTGCGCGGCGGTCGGGCTGCTGATCGCGGTGGTCTTCCGCATGATGATGCCATTGCTCAAGCGGATGGACGTCGTCGTGCTCATTCTCATGCTCGGCGTGTTCGTTGCGATCGGCGTGCTCCGCCTGCCACTCCAGGCGGTGCTGCTGGTCGCGATCCCCGTCAGTATCGGCGTCACATATTTGATGCGGCGGAAGGTAGCAGCATGAACAGCGAAAACCCGATCTGGGCGCTGATCTCCACCTTTGGTCTAATGTCGCTGTTCGCAGTCGGCGGCGCTGCGGCGGCGGTGCCGGAGATGCACCGCATCGCGGTCGACGTGCATCACTGGATGACCGAGAAGCAGTTCGCCGACGCCTATGCGATCGCGCAGCTCTCGCCAGGTCCGAACGTACTTATCGTCACGTTAATCGGTTATGCCGTCGCCGGCATCCCCGGCGCGCTGGCGGCAACGCTGGCGATGTGCCTGCCGACGGCGTTGCTTGCCTATTATGTCAGCCGTCTGCTGAGCCGGCCCAGCCAATCGCGCTGGCCCGCCCTGATTCAGACTGCACTGGTTCCGCTGTCGATTGGATTGATGGCAGCCAGCGCCCTGATCCTGGCCCAGTCGACCGATCGCACCGTTGCTGCGCTGCTTCTGACCGCTATGGTTGCGGTGGTCGCATCCATCTCGCGCATCAATCCACTCTGGCTTTTGCTCGCCGGTGGCCTGTTTGGTTTTGCTGGCATTGTGTGATGAAAATCGCTAGGCAGTGATCCGGGCGGGGGGATCCTTTTCCAGCCGATTAGAACAACAGTGCTCGTGACTTAGAAGTCGCGGAGGAGACAAGCATGGCCGACACGATGGGCCACTCGGCGACTGCCACCCGAAACACCTCGGTGGCGATCGGCTTCTGCCTGCTGGCGATAGCGCCGCAGATTTTCGAATTCATCTGGTCAATCGGGACGATCTTTGGCTGGGGTGCCGGGCGCGGCCCATTGCAGGTCGTAACCGGCCATGCGACGGCGCTGCTCGCCGGCGCGCCGAGTGCCATATTCGGATCGTTCGGTGGCGGCACCAAGAAGGCGTCATCCGATGTGCTGCTGGCGCTGATCTATTCCTATCCGCTGTTTGCGGTGGCGATCCTCACGCTGTTCATGACGATCCGGTCGGCGCAGGACTATGTCGGCGGCGTCATCCTGATGGCGCTCGCCCTGTTCGCGCTGTGGGCGTCGAGCGATCTGCAGGGCATGCGCGGCTTCTCCTTCGGCGCCGGCACGGCACCGCGGATGTTCGGTGGATTGCTGGTGGCCTTGTCGGCCGCCATCGCCTTGACCGGTCTTTTGACCGATGGGCCGGCGATGGCCCATTATTCCTGGCGCGGGCCTCTGTTCGTGATGGTCGCGATCCTGTTTTTCGCGCTGGCGATCCGGCCGCTCGGCCTCGTGGTCACGGCCTTCGTGAGCTTCATGATTGCAGCGCTGGGCTCGCATGAGACGCGCTGGCTGGAGGCCGCCATCGTCGGCGCCTGCCTGACGCTCGGCTGCGCAATCCTGTTCCCGTACGTGCTCGGGTTGCCGATGCCGATGTTCCCGCGTTTCCTGGTTCAGTGAGGGTGTAATGGAGCTCTTTGCCAACCTCGCTCACGGTTTTGCCGTCGCGTTCTCTCCGATCAACTTGCTGATGTGCCTGATCGGTGCCCTCGTGGGCACGCTGGTCGGGGTGTTGCCGGGCATCGGCACCATCGCGACGGTCGCGATGCTGCTGCCGATCACTTTCGGCCTGCCGCCGGTCGGCGCGCTGATCATGCTCGCCGGCATCTATTATGGCGCCCAGTACGGCGGCTCGACCACGTCGATCCTGGTCAACATACCCGGTGAGGCGACATCGGTCGTCACCGCCATCGACGGCCACCAGATGGCCAAGCAGGGCCGCGCCGGCCCGGCGCTGGCGATCGCCGCGATCGGCTCGTTCTTCGCCGGCTGCGTTGCGACCGTCTTGATCGCCGTCCTCGGCGCGCCGCTCACGAAGCTCGCACTGGCGTTCGGTCCGGCCGAGTATTTCTCGCTGATGGTGCTCGGCCTGATCTTCGCGGTGGTGCTGGCCAAAGGCTCGGTGCTGAAGGCGATCGCGATGATCGTGTTCGGCCTGCTGCTCTCGATCGTCGGCTCGGACATCGAGACCGGCGCCTCGCGCATGGCCTTCAACATTCCGGAGCTCGCCGACGGCCTCGGCTTCGCGACGGTGGCGATGGGTGTATTCGGCTTCGCCGAGATCATCCGCAATCTCGACGCCGGCGCCGAGATGAATCGCGATCTCGTGCAGCAGAAGATCACCGGCCTGATGCCGACCAGGAAAGACCTGACCGACTCGGCGCCGGCGATCCTGCGCGGCACGGTGCTCGGCTCGATCCTCGGCATTCTGCCGGGCGGCGGCGCGGTCATCGCGTCGTTTGCCGCCTATACGCTCGAGAAGAAGCTCGCCAAGAACCCGTCGCGGTTCGGCCGCGGCGCGATCGAGGGCGTGGCGGGGCCGGAAAGCGCCAACAACGCCGCGGCGCAGACCTCGTTCATTCCGCTGCTGACGCTCGGCATCCCGCCGAACGCGGTGATGGCGCTGATGGTCGGCGCGATGACCATCCACGGCATCGTGCCGGGCCCGCAGGTCATGCAGAAGCAGCCGGATCTGGTCTGGGGCATGATCGCCTCGATGTGGATCGGCAATCTGATGCTGATCATCATCAACCTGCCGCTCGTCGGAATCTGGGTGCGGCTGCTGCGCGTGCCTTACCGGCTGATGTTCCCCTCGATCGTGATCTTCTGCGCGATCGGCATCTACTCGGTGAACAACGCACCGGTCGACGTCATCCTCGCGGGCGTCTTCGGTCTGGTCGGCTACTGGCTGATCAAGCACGATTTCGAGCCGGCGCCGCTGCTGCTCGGCATGGTGCTCGGACCGCTGATGGAAGAGAACCTGCGTCGTGCGCTGCTGATCTCGCGCGGCGACTGGAGCGTGTTCCTGACGCGTCCGTTGTCGGCGGTGCTGCTGGCGATCGCGGCGTTTCTGCTGATCCTCACGGTCCTGCCCGTGCTGCGCGCCAAACGCGACGAGGTGTTCACCGAATCCGAGAACTGACCGCGCCTGCGTCGTCGCGGCGCCCTGCGTCCGCACGCCGCATTCGGAAGTCGAATCGACTTGTGTGACCGCTTCGTGAAATGAAAATGCCGGCCCTGTGGCCGGCATTTTTGTTTTACGTCCGAGGGGATCGAGATGACTTCCATTCGCGCGCTTGCGGGCGCATGCGCTGCGGCGTTCGCATCGTTGTGCGGCTTTGTCGCACCGGCGGAGGCGCAGACCTATCCGACGCGCAGCATCACCATGATCGTGCCGTTCGCGGCCGGCGGACCGACCGACGTGATTTCGCGCATCGTCACCGGGCACATGGCGCAGACGCTCGGACAGAGCATCATCATCGAGAACGTGGTCGGCGCCGGCGGCACCACCGCGACCACGCGCGCTGCGCGCGCGGCCAATGACGGCTATACGCTCATTACCGGGCATATGGGCACGCATGCCGCCTCCGTGCCGCTCTATCCGAAACTCGCCTACCACCCGGAAAAGGATTTTGAGCCGGTCGCGCTGCTCGCGGGCACGCCGATCCTGATCCTGGCGCGCAAGGACTTTCCGCCGAAAGACCTCAAGGAGTTCGTCGCCTACGTGAAAGCGAACGCCGAGAAGGTCAACGCCGCGCATGCCGGCGTCGGCTCGGTCTCGCACGTCTCCTGCGAGCTCCTGCACTCGATCCTCGACGTCAAGCCGGTCGGCGTGCCCTTCAACGGCACGGGCCCCGCGATGAATGCGCTGGTCGCCGGACAGGTCGATTACATGTGCGACCAGATCGTCAATGCGGTGCCGCAGATCAATGCCGGCACCATCAAGGCCTATGCGATCGCGACGGCCGAGCGCAATCCGTCGCTGCCGAACGTGCCGACGACGGCGGAGGCCGGCCTGCCTGCATTCCAGGCCCAGGCCTGGAACGCGATGTTCGCGCCGAAGGGAACTTCGCCCGCGATCATTGCGAGCCTGAATGCCGCCGCCATCAAGGCGCTCGACGACGAGACCGTGAAGAAGCGCCTGCTCGAGCTCGGCAGCGTCATTCCGGGGCCCAAGGACCGGACGCCGGAGGCGCTGGCGATCCTCGTCAAGAACGAGATCGCGAAGTGGACCCCGGTGCTCAAGCCGGCAACTTAACGAGCACTTTCAAGCCGATAGGCGAGGGGCGGGACGCAAGTTCCGCCCCTTGTTGTTTGCACCGGGAACAGTCACTTTTCGGGGTATAATGGGCTTAAACAGCGAATCGCTGCTGTCGTAGCGCGGGGCGCGCCGTTAAGTTCGCCGCCTCCCCAAAGGCTCAATGGCACATGCACCAGTATCAGGACCTGCTCGAGCGGATTCTTTCAGACGGCGCCGAGAAGACCGACCGGACCGGCACCGGCACGCTGTCGGTGTTCGGCCATCAGATGCGCTTTAACCTGTCTGCCGGCTTCCCGATGCTGACCACCAAGCGGCTGCCGCTGAAGGCGATCGTGCATGAGCTGTTGTGGTTCCTGAAGGGCGACACCAACATCAAATATCTGCGCGACAACGGCGTCACCATCTGGGACGAGTGGGCCGATGCCAATGGCGATCTCGGACCGGTCTATGGCCATCAATGGCGTTCCTGGCCCACGGCCGACGGGCGCAGCATCGACCAGATCGCCAATGTCATCGACATGATCAAGCGCACCCCGGATTCGCGCCGGCTGATCGTCACCGCCTGGAATCCCGCCGACGTCGAAAAGATGGCGCTGCCGCCCTGCCACCTGCTGTTCCAGTTCTATGTCGCCAACGGCAAATTGTCCTGCCAGCTCTATCAGCGCTCGGCCGACGTCTTCCTCGGCGTGCCCTTCAACATCGCGTCCTACGCGCTGCTCACCATGATGGTGGCGCAGGTCACGGGATTGAAGCCCGGCGACTTCGTCCACTCGCTCGGCGACACCCATCTCTATTCCAATCACCTGGAGCAGGCGAAGCTCCAGCTCACGCGCGCGCCGCGGACGCTGCCGGTGATGCGGATCAATCCTGATGTGAAGGACATCTTCTCCTTCCGTTACGAGGATTTCGAGCTCGTCGGCTACGATCCGCATCCGCACATCAAGGCGGAAGTCGCGGTCTAGCGCTGATGTCGTTGACCATCCGCCGTGTGCGCGCCGGTGAAGCCGGGCTGGTTCTTGCTCTCATCCGCGAGCTTGCCGAATACGAAAAGCTTTCGCACGAAGTCGAGGCGACCGAGGCGATGATTGCGGAGGCGCTGTTCGGCAACGATCCGCGGCTCTTTTGTGCGGTCGCCGAGTGGAACGGCGAGCCGGTCGGCTTCGCGGTGTGGTTTCTCAATTTCTCCACCTTCAGCGGCCGCCACGGCATCTATCTCGAAGATTTGTATGTGCGGCCGTCGCATCGGGGCAGGGGCCTCGGCAAGGCGCTGCTGGTCCATCTCGCCAAGGAATGCGTCGACAACGGCTGGTCGCGGCTGCAATGGGCGGTGCTCGACTGGAACGCGCCGTCGATCGCGTTCTACAAATCGCTCGGCGCCGTCATGATGGACGACTGGACGCTGTGCCGCGTCACCGGCCCCGCGCTGACACGACTTGCGGGGAGCGCGTCCTGATGGAGATCATCTTCGTCGTCGCGATCGCGGAGAACGGCGTCATCGGCGCCGGCAACGGATTCCCGTGGCGATTGAAATCCGACATGGCGCGCTTCAAGGCGCTCACGATCGGCAAGCCCGTGATCATGGGCCGCAAGACCTTCGAAACCCTGCGCCGGCCGCTTCCTGGCCGTACCAACATCGTCATCACGCGCGATGCGGATTATCGCGCCAATGGCGCCATCGTCACGACATCGGCTGCCGATGCGGGCGCGGTTGCGCTTGGCGACGCCCTGCGGCGTTCGGTCGCCGAGATCGCGGTGATCGGTGGCGCCGAGATCTATCGGCAATGGCTCGATCGCGCCGATCGCCTCGAAATCACCGAAGTGCATGCGCGTCCCGAAGGCGACACGCATTTCGACATCGACAAGGCAGAGTGGGATGAGGTTGGGCGCATCCGGCATCCTGCCGGACCCGACGACAGCGCCGACTACTCCTATGTGACATATCGTCGGCGGGCGGGCAATTAACCGCATTCGTCAATGTTTACATTGACTTTTTCGTGCCCGAGCATAGCTCGAAGGACAGCCCGGGCCGCGTTGTAAGGGACTTGCCTGTCCCCTATAAAGCCGGACCGGACAAAGCGGGCGGGGGCGATTTTCACCCTGCCGAGGAGAGCGTCGAATGCCGTGGAAGAATCAGGGCGGTGGCCCATGGGGCTCGGGTCCGAAGGGACCATGGGGCAACGGCCCGCAACCGGTCGGGCCAAGGCCGCCGGATCTGGAAGACCTTCTGCGGCGCGGCCAGGACCGCCTCCAGCAGATCATGCCGGGCGGCTATTTCTCCGGCATCGGCATCACGCTGATCGTCCTGCTCATCATCGCGTTCTGGCTGCTGTCGGGCTTCTTCCGGGTGCAATCCGAAGAGCTCGGCGTCGTGCTGCGCTTCGGCAAGCATGTCCGCACCGTGCAGCCGGGTCTGAACTATCATCTGCCCTATCCGATCGAAACCGTGCTGCTGCCGAAGGCGTTGCGCGTCAACACGATCTCAATCGGCATGACGCTGATCGACGATCCGGCACGGCGCGGCCGCTCCATTCGTGACGTGCCGGAAGAGAGCCTGATGCTGACCGGCGACGAGAATATCGTCGACGTCGACTTCACCGTGCTCTGGCGCATCAAGCCGGACGGCGTCGGCGACTTCCTCTTCAACATCCAGAATCCCGAAGGCACCGTGAAGGCGGTCTCCGAGAGCGCGATGCGCGAGGTGATCGGCCGCTCGCAGATCCAGCCGATCCTGACCGGGGCGCGCAACGTTACCGAACAGGGCGTGCAGGAGCTGATCCAGAGGACTTTGGACAGCTACGGCGCCGGTATTCTCATCAGCCAGGTGCAGATGCAGAAGGTCGACCCGCCGGCGCAGGTGATCGACGCGTTCCGCGACGTCCAGGCGGCGCGCGCCAATCTCGAGCAGTTGCAGAACGAGGCGCAGACCTACGCCAACCAGGTCGTGCCGCAGGCACGCGGACGTGCGGCGCAGATCACGCAGGCCGCCGAAGGCTACAGGGAGCAGACGGTCGCCGAGGCCAAGGGCCAGAGCTCGCGCTTCCTGAAGGTTTACGAGGAATACAAGAAGGCGCCCGACGTGACGCGTGAACGGATCTATCTGGAGACGATGGAGCGCGTGCTCGGCGGCGCCGACAAGCTCGTCTATGACGGCGGCCCCTCGGGCCAGGGCGTCGTGCCCTATCTGCCGCTCAGTGAGTTGACAACCAAGCGGCCGCCTACCACCGGTCAGCAGTCGAGTGGAGGCAACCGATGAGGTCTCCGGTCACAGGTATCGTCACGCTGCTCGCCCTCCTGCTCGTCGTGATCGTCGGCTACATGTCGCTGTTCACGGTGCAACAGACCGAGCAGACCATCGTGCTGCAGTTCGGCCGTCCCGTCGACGTCGTCACCGCGCCCGGCCTGCACTTCAAGGCGCCGTGGAATTCGGTGATCAACATCGACAAGCGGATCCTCGATCTGGAGAACCCGTCGCAGGAAGCGATCGCGTCCGACCAGAAGCGGCTCGTGGTCGACGCCTTCGCGCGTTACCGCATCAAGGACGCGCTGCGCTTCTACCAGAGCGTCGGCTCGATCCAGGCTGCCAACATCCAGCTCACCACGCTCCTGAACGCGGCGCTGCGCCGCGTGCTCGGCGAGGTCACCTTCATCAACGTGGTGCGCGACGACCGCGAGAAGCTGATGCAGCGCATCCGCGACCAGCTCGATCGCGAGGCCGACGGCTACGGTATCCAGGTCGTCGACGTCCGGATCCGCCGCGCCGACCTGCCGGAGCAGAACAGCCAGGCGGTCTACCAGCGCATGAAGACCGAGCGCGAGCGCGAAGCCGCCGAGTTCCGTGCGCAGGGCGGCCAGAAGGCACAGGAGATCCGCTCCAAGGCCGACCGCGAGGCGACCGTGATCGAGGCGGAAGCCAAATCGCAGGCCGAGCAGATCCGCGGCGTCGGCGACGCCGAGCGCAACCGCCTGTTCGCGGAAGCCTACGGCAAGGACGCCGACTTCTTCGCCTTCTACCGGTCGATGACAGCCTATGAGAACGGGCTGCGCGCGAACGACACCCGCTTCCTGCTGCGGCCGGACTCGGATTTCTTCCGGTTCTTTGGTAACCCGTCCGGCAAGACGGCGACCGAGACGCCGGCGAAGCCGTGAGCTAGACAGAGGGCGGCAGTTCTGCCGCCCTTCGTCCAGACAAGAACAGCACAACGGGAGGTTCCATTCCGATGAGGTCCATTGCGTTCGCCGACTTCCTCATCGGCTTAGGCATCCTGTTCGTGCTGGAAGGCTTGATGTTCGCGGCAAGTCCCAACTGGATGCGCAAGGCCATGAAAAGCGCCATCGCCACGCCGGACAATATCCTGCGGGCGGTTGGGATCGGTTCGGCCGTGGCCGGCCTGGTCTTGATCTGGGTTATGCGCCGTCCGATTTAGGCGTCACGCCAACGCCAAAGTGAAGGCGAGAGACTGGTTTTCGCCGTATTATCCGGGTCTTGAGGCCCGTTAAGCTCGGCGCTTGCGCCGTCCCCCCGTTCGAGCGCAGTCTTGGAGGCGAATCCTTGGGGCCTGATCCTTTTCTCTGGAGATACCAATGACCGCTGCCACCATTGCCCCGACCCGCTTGCGCTTAGGGCTGGCCGCGCTCGCCGTCAGTGCATTCAGCGCGTTCGGCACGCCGGCCCTTGCGCGTGGCCCGGACGGGATCGCCGACGTCGCCGAGAAGGTGATCGACGCGGTCGTCAACATCTCGACCTCGCAGACCGTCGAAGCCAAGGGCGGCGGCGGCGGCAGCAACACCATGCCGCAACTGCCGCCCGGCTCGCCCTTCGAGGAGTTCTTCGACGACTTCTTCAAGAACCGCCGCGGCCCCGGCGGCGGCGGCAAGGGCGGTGAGCGCGGTGACAACCCGCCCCGCAAGACCAACTCGCTCGGCTCCGGCTTCATCATCGACACCGCTGGCGTCGTCGTCACCAACAACCACGTCATCGCGGACGCCGACGAGATCAACGTCATCCTCAACGACGGCACCAAGATCAAGGCCGACCTGGTTGGCGTCGACAAGAAGACCGACCTCGCCGTGCTGAAGATCAAGCCGCCGAAGCCGCTGGTGGCCGTAAAGTTCGGCGACTCCGACAAGCTGCGCCTCGGCGACTGGGTGATCGCGATCGGCAATCCGTTCAGCCTCGGCGGCACGGTGACGGCCGGTATTGTCTCGGCCAAGAACCGCGACATCTCCTCGGGGCCGTATGACAGCTATATCCAGACCGACGCTTCCATCAACCGCGGCAATTCCGGCGGTCCGCTGTTCAACCTCGATGGCGACGTCATCGGCGTCAACACGCTGATCATCTCGCCCTCCGGCGGCTCGATCGGCATCGGCTTTGCCGTGCCCTCGAAGACGGTTGTCGCCGTGGTCGACCAGCTCCGCCAGTTCGGCGAACTGCGCCGCGGCTGGCTCGGCGTGCGCATCCAGAGCGTCACCGACGAGATCGCCGAGAGCCTCAACATCAAGCCCGCGCGCGGCGCGCTGGTCGCCGGCGTCGATGACAAGGGCCCGGCCAAGCCCGCCGGCATCGAGCCCGGCGACGTCGTCGTCAAGTTCGACGGCAAGGACGTCAAGGACCCCAAGGATCTCTCCCGCGTCGTCGCCGACACGGCGGTCGGCAAGGAAGTCGATGTCGTCATCATCCGCAAGGGCCAGGAGGAGACCAAGAAGGTCACGCTCGGCCGTCTCCAGGATCCCGACAAGGTGCAGGCCGCGGTCAAGACCGACGAGCCGGCGCCCGAGAAGCCGGTGACGCAGAAGGCGCTCGGTCTCGATCTTGCCGCGCTCAGCAAGGATTTGCGCACGCGCTACAAGATCAAGGACAGCGTCAAGGGCGTGGTCGTCACCAATGTCGACGCCAATTCGGATGCTGCCGAGAAGCGCCTCTCCGCCGGCGACGTCATCGTCGAGGTCGCGCAGGAGGCCGTCTCCAGCGGCGCCGACATCCAGAAGCGGGTCGACCAGCTCAAGAAGGACGGCAAGAAGTCTGTGCTGCTGCTCGTCTCCAACGCCGACGGCGAGCTGCGGTTTGTGGCGTTGAGCGTGCAGTAGTCGCCGCACAATCCAGTAGGGTGGGCAAAGCGAAGCGTGCCCACCATCTTTCCACCATCGCGACAAGAGTGGTGGGCACGGCGCAAGCGCCTTTGCCCACCCTACGGCCGCTGGGCGTGCCGCAAGTGCTGACGACGGGAGAGGCTAAGCCTCCACGAACTCGTCCCGCCGATACCCCTGAGCATAGAGCAGCGCGGTGAGATCGCCATGGTCGATCCGCGCGGCAGCCGCAGCCGCGACCGCTGGCTTGGCGTGATACGCCACGCCCAGGCCCGCCGCCTGGATCATCGCGAGATCGTTGGCGCCATCGCCGACCACGACCGAGTCGATGTCGTCGAGATCGAACGACTCCATCAGGTCCACCAGCGTCGCGAGCTTTGCCGCGCGGCCCAAAATCGGCTCCTTGACCTCGCCGGTGAACTTGCCGTCGCGGACGACGAGCTCGTTGGCGCGGTTCTCCTGGAAGCCGATCTTGGCGGCGACCGCGCGCGTGAACAGCGTGAAGCCGCCGGAGACGAGACAGGTATAGGCGCCATGGGCGCGCATGGTCGCGACCAGTTCGCGGCCGCCCGGCGTCAACGTGATGCGCTTGGCCAGCACCTCGTCGACCACGCTGGCGGGAAGGTCCTTCAGCAGCGCGACGCGCTCGCGCAGCGCCGGCTCGAACTCGATCTCGCCGCGCATCGCGCGTTCCGTGATGGCCGCCACGTGGGCCTTCATCCCGACCAGATCGGCGAGCTCGTCGATGCATTCCTGGCCGATCATGGTGGAATCCATGTCGGCGAGAAAAAGCTTCTTGCGCCGGAAGCCGACTGGCTGCACCACGATGTCGATGGGAAGGTCGCCGCGAAGCTCGCGCAACCGCTGTTCGATGGCGTGACGGTCGCCCTGGAGGTTATCCTGCGCGCCGAAGGGAATGTCGACCGCAACCCCGTCGAACAGCCAGTGCGCAGGTTGCGCCTGGGGCAGCACGGCGCGGGCGCCGTCGACGATGGTGCTGTCGAGCGCGGGATTGTCGGGATTGCAGATCAGCGTGGCGACGAGGGACATTTGAGGTTTTCGTGAGCGAGGGACAAGTCAGCAGAAGACATGTTGGCAAGGCCGTGCTTATCGCAGGCCCGACCGCCAGCGGCAAGTCGGCGCTGGCGCTCGAGCTTGCCCTGAGTACGGGCGGAATCGTCATCAATGCCGATTCCATGCAGGTCTATCGCGACCTCCGCATCATCACCGCGCGCCCTACACATGGCGAGGAAGGACGCGCGCCGCACCGTCTCTACGGCCACGTCGATGCGGCCGTGAATTTCTCGGCCGGCGCATGGGTGGTCGACGCGACGAAGGCGCTGGAAGAGGCGAAAGCCGAAGGCCGCCTGCCGATCTTCATCGGCGGCACGGGCCTTTATTTCAAGGCGCTGACGGCGGGCCTCTCCGTGGTGCCGCCTATTCCCGCCGAAATACGTGAGGACGTGCGCGCGCGGCTGGAGCGGAACGGCGTCGAGGCGCTGCATGAGGAACTTGCACGCCGTGATCCGCGCGCCGCGGAACGATTAAACCTGCGCGACCGCACCCGGATCGCGCGCGCGCTCGAAGTGATCGAAGCGACGGGCCGTTCGCTGCTCGACTGGCACCATGAAGGCCAGCCGCCGCTGCTGCCCAAGGATAGTTTTCACGCGGCGTTTCTCGCACCCGAGCGCGACGAGCTCTATGCCCGCATCGATGCCCGTTTCGATGCCATGCTCGGTGCCGGCGCGTTGAGGGAGGTTGAGCGGCTCGCCGCCAGACATCTCGATCCGCTGCTGCCGGCGATGAAAGCCCATGGCGTGCCGGCCCTGATCCGGCATCTGCGCGGTGAGATCGGCCTGGACGATGCCGCCATGATCGGTCGCGCCGATACCCGCCACTACGCCAAGCGGCAGTTCACCTGGTTCCGGCACCAATTGCCCGAATTCGAATGGGTCAAGCCGGAGGAGGCGAGGGGGTGGCTCGCTGCCATCGTGAAGGCGGAGCGGGACCACCGCTGACGCGCTTTTGTACCCGGGTTCCCGAATTTACCTCTCGCCGAACCCTGGGAACACCGCTACATTGCCAAAATCGCGCGGGAACGGTCGCATTGCCTTGACATCCGGGCTTTGACCGTTATGTTTCGCGCAACCTTTGGGAAGTCGAGCGTCCGCCATGCGCAACATTATTACCAAACTCCTTATCGCCGTCGTACCCAGGCACACCGCCGGGGGTGGCTAGCTGCCATCCACAAGACAGGCGGTGTGCATGGGCCCTCTTCGGGGCCTTTTTTATTTCCCGAACCCGACACGAACGAAGCCGCTGACAACAGCGCATCCGGAGCAAGACAATGAGCGACAAGAGCCACGATCCGAACCAGATGACCGGCGCCGCGATGATCGTTCGCGCGCTTATCGATCATGGCGTGACCGACATTTTCGGCTATCCCGGTGGCGCCGTGCTTCCGATCTATGACGAGATCTTCCAGCAGAGCGAGGTCCAGCACATCCTGGTCCGCCACGAGCAGGGCGCGGGCCACGCCGCCGAGGGCTATGCGCGCTCGACCGGCAAGCCGGGCGTTGCACTGGTGACCTCCGGTCCCGGCGCCACCAACATGGTGACGCCGCTGACCGACGCGCAGATGGACTCGATCCCGCTGGTCTGCATCTCCGGCCAGGTGCCGACGCATCTGATCGGCAACGACGCGTTCCAGGAGTGCGACACGGTCGGCATCACGCGGCCCTGCACCAAGCACAATTGGCTGGTGCGCGACGTCAACGATCTCGCCAAGGTGCTGCACGAGGCCTTCTATGTCGCGACCTCCGGCCGTCCCGGCCCGGTGCTCGTCGACGTGCCCAAGGACGTGCAGTTCGCGACCGGTACCTATCATCCGCCGCGCAAGTCGGACGTGCACCGCTCCTACGCGCCGCGCGTGAAGGGCGACGCGACGCAGATCCGCAAGGCCGTGTCGCTGCTCGCCAATGCCAAGCGCCCCGTGATCTACAGCGGTGGCGGCGTCATCAATTCCGGCCCCGAGGCGACCAAGCTCCTGCGCGAGCTGGTCGAGGTCACCGGCTTCCCGATCACCTCAACGCTGATGGGCCTGGGTGCCTATCCGGCGTCGGGCAAGAACTGGCTCGGCATGCTCGGCATGCACGGCACCTATGAAGCCAACATGACCATGCATGATTGCGACGTCATGCTGTGCGTCGGCGCGCGCTTCGACGACCGCATCACCGGTCGCGTCGATGCGTTCTCGCCGGGCTCGAAGAAGATCCATATCGACATCGACCCGTCCTCGATCAACAAGAACATCCGGGTCGACGTGCCGATCATTGGTGACTGCGGCAACATCCTCGGCGATATCCTCCAGGTGTTCAAGGCGGAGGCGAAGAAGCCCGACATCAAGGCGTGGTGGCAGCAGATCGCGCAATGGCGCGCCCGCAACTCGCTCTATTACAAGAAGAGCAACGACGTGATCCTGCCGCAACACGCGATCCAGAGCCTGTTCGAGGCGACGCGCGGCAAGGACACCTACATCACGACGGAAGTCGGCCAGCACCAGATGTGGGCGGCGCAGTTCTTCGGCTTCGAGGAGCCGCATCGCTGGATGACGTCGGGCGGGCTCGGCACGATGGGCTATGGCCTGCCGGCGGCGGTCGGCGTGCAGGTGGCGCACCCGGACAGCCTCGTCATCGACATCGCGGGCGATGCCTCGGTGCAGATGACGATGCAGGAGATGTCGACGGCGGTGCAGTACGAACTGCCGATCAAGATCTTCATCCTGAACAACCAGTACATGGGCATGGTGCGGCAATGGCAGCAGCTGCTGCACGGCAACCGGCTGTCGCATTCCTATTCGGAGGCGTTGCCGGATTTCGTCAAGCTCGCGGAAGCCTATGGCGGCGTCGGCATCCAGGTGCACAAGCCCTCTGATCTCGACGGCGCCATCCAGGAGATGATCTCGGTCAAGCGCCCGGTGCTGTTCGATTGCCGCGTCGCGGCGCTCGAAAACTGCTTCCCGATGATCCCCTCCGGCAAGGCGCACAACGAGATGCTGTTGCCCGAGCAGGCGAACGACGAGGCCACGGCAAAGGCGTTCGCCGGCGGCAAGGCGCTGGTGTGACGTCATGTTCGACCTGACGGAGCTCGAGCGCGCACATGCGATCGTGGGGCAGGCGGTGCCGGCGACGGCGGCACGCGGCTGGCCGCTGCTCGCCGAGCGCCTCGGGACGCAGGTCATCGTCAAGCACGAGAACCATACGCCGATCGGCGCCTTCAAGGTGCGCGGCGGTCTCGTCTATCTCGAACGACTGAAGCGCGAGCGGCCGAACACACCCGGCATCATCTCGGCGACGCGCGGCAATCACGGCCAGAGCCTGGCCTTTGCCGCGAGCCGCCACGGCGTGCCGGCCGTGATCTACGTGCCGCGCGGCAACTCGGTCGAGAAGAACCGGGCGATGAAGGCGTTTGGCGCCGAGCTCGTCGAGCATGGCGAGGACTTTCAGGCGGCCGCCGAAGAGGCGCAGCGGCGCGCCCAATTTACCGGCCTGCACATGGTGCCGTCGTTTCATCCGGATCTCGTGCTCGGCGTCGCCACTTATGCGCTCGAACTGTTCCGGACGGCGCCGGATCTCGATGTTCTCTATGTGCCGATCGGGCAGGGCTCTGGCATCTCCGGCTGCATCATGGCGCGTGACCTGCTCGGCCTGAAGACCGAGATCGTCGGCGTGCAGTCGACCGAAGCGCCGTCCTACGCGCTGTCGTTCGCGGCCGGCAAGGTCGTGACGACGAAGACCAGCAACACGCTGGCCGACGGCATGGCAACGCGCATTCCCGATGCAGACGCGTTCGCGCTGATCCGCAAGGGTGCCGCGCGCATCGTGCAGGTTTCCGACGACGAGGTCGCCGACGCGATCCGCGCCTACTGGACCGACACGCACAATCTCGCTGAAGGCGCCGGCGCCGCCGCGCTCGCTGCGGCGCTTCAGGAGAAAGCTAAACTGTCAGGCAAGCGCGTCGGTCTCGTGCTGTCCGGCGGCAATATCGATTTCGATCTGTTCCGCAGTTGGGTCGGGGCAGAGGCGCCAGCGATGGCGTGACGGAGAGACAAGAGGGGACGACCATGAACCAGCCGGCATCCGCCTATTTCATCGAGGATCGCCACGATCCCAACGAGACGCATACGCTCTCGGTGCTCGTGCAGAACGAGCCGGGCGTGCTCGCGCGCGTCATCGGGCTGTTCTCCGGGCGCGGCTACAACATCGAAAGTCTCACCGTCTCGGAGACCGAGAGCCAGAAGCACCTGTCGCGCATCACCATCGTCACCACGGGCACGCCGATGGTGATCGAGCAGATCAAGCACCAGCTTGACCGCATGATCCCGGTCTATCGCGTTGTCGACATGACCCTGACCAAGCGCTCGATCGAGCGCGAGCTTGCGATGGTGAAGGTGCGCGGGCAGGGCGAGCATCGCGTCGAGGCGCTGCGGCTGGCGGATGCGTTCCGCGCCCGCGTGATCGACGCCACCACCGAGAGCTTTGTGTTCGAGATCACAGGCAATACGGACAAGATCAACCAGTTTATCGACCTGATGCGCCCGCTCGGCCTTGTCGAGGTGTCGCGCACCGGCGTTGCCGCGATTGGCCGCGGGCCTGAGGGGATGTGAGCCATGCTGGCGCGCGACTGGTACTATAACGAGCGCAACCGGATGGGGATCGAGCCCGCAGTGGCTTCGATCTACGACGCCCATGACGATGCCGATCTGCGGGCGCGCGCCGCGCTGAAAATGCTCGGGGTACAGCGCGGCTGGCGCATCGCGGATATCGGCTGTGGCAACGGCGTGCTCGCGACCGAAGCGGCGTTGATGGGTGCCGAGGTGGACGCCATCGATATCTCGCCGGCGATGCTGGCGCTCGCCGAGATCTACGCCCGCGACCGCAAGGCGCCCGTGCGCACACAGTCGGCCGGCTTGCTCAGCTTCGCCTCCCGCCCGGAATCCTACGATCTGATCGTCAGCGAGTTCACGCTGCACCATCTGCCGGATTTCTGGAAGGCGGTGGCGATGTCGCGGATCTACCGTGCACTGAAGCCGGGCGCGAGCTTCTATCTGCGCGACATCGTCTACGCCTCGATGCCCGACGCCATCGAGCGCGACGTCGAGCAATGGGCCGACTTCCATATCAAGAACCACGATTTTTCGCGCGAAAGCGTCGTCACGCACATGCGCGACGAATATTCCACCTTCGGCTGGGTGATGGAGCGGATGCTGACCGATGTCGGCTTCACGCTGGTCTCGGTCGACTACCACGCGCCCATGCACGGCACTTATCTGCTGCGGAAACCGAAAGCCGGCGAGCAAGGCTAGAACAGAACAACAAACAGGGCTGCACGACAAAGCAGAACCGAGAACAACAATGAAGCCGGCCGATATCCTCATCGCCATTCTGGTGGCGGTCATCTGGGGGCTTGCCTTCGTGGCGAGCCGGATCGCGCTCGACGAATTTTCGCCGGAGCTGATGACGGCGATGCGCTTCACCATTGCCGCGGTGCCGTGCCTGTTCATTCCCAAGCCGAAGATCGCCTGGTCGCTGCTGATCGCGATCAGCTTCACGCTGTTCCTCGGCCAGTTCCTGAGCCAGGCCTATGGCATCGCCCACGGTGTGCCGGTGGGGCTCACCAGCGTCGTCGTGCAGAGCCAGGCGCTGTTCACCATCGGCTTTGCCGCGATCGCATTTGGCGAGCGGCCGACGCCGGTGCAGACGCTTGGCATCGTCGTCGCCGCAGTCGGCCTGCTCTTGATCTGCGGTACCGTCGGTTACGATTTCAGCGTTGGTGCCTTCGCGGTGCTGATGATCGCCCCGATTTGCTTTGCCGTCGGCAATGTCCTGCTGCGCGGCGCCCGTGGCGCGCCGATGTTCGACCTGTTCGCCTGGCTCTGCCTCACCGCCGCCGTGCCGCTGTTCGCGCTGGCGCTGGTCGTCAACGGGCCGGCGCCAACCTTCCAGTCGCTGATCCATATGTCGCCGACTGGCCTCGTCTGCCTGCTGGCGATCGGCGCCATCTCGACCAGCATCGCCTATTGGCTGTGGGGCCGGCTGCTGCGGGATTATCCAGCCGCTCAAGTGGTGCCGTTCGCGCTGCTGGTGCCGTTCGTCGGCTCGGCTGCTTCCAGCATCGTGTTTGGCGAGAAGTTCGGCCCGTTGCGGCTGGCCGGGATGCTGACGGTCATCGGCGGCATCGCGGTGATGGTGCTGGCGAGACGCCCGCAGCCGCTGCCGAAGACCGCGTGAGGTGAGCATGTCCCAGTCGCTGCTCTATGCCTTCATCATCTTCGCCCTCGTGATGTTCTTCACGCCGGGGCCGAACAACATCATGCTGCTGTCGTCGGGACTGACTTACGGCTTCCGCCGCACCATCCCGCATATCGCTGGCATCACGATCGGCTTCGCCTTCATGGTCGGCGCCGTCGGCCTCGGGCTCGGCACGGTGTTTCTGGCCTATCCGATCCTCCAGGCCATCCTGAAATATGCCGGCGCCGCCTACTTGATTTACCTCGCCGCGGTGATCGCCTTCTCGGGTCCGGCCAAGCCGGGCGAGGAGGACGGCCGTGGCCCGATGACCTTCTGGGGCGCGGCGATGTTCCAGTGGATCAACGCCAAGGGCTGGGTGATCGTGATCGGCACCATCACCGCCTATGCGGCCATCGCCCAATTCCCCCTGAACATCGCGATCCAGACCCTGATCAGCCTGCTCGTTGGCACGGTCTCGACGGTGGTCTGGGCCCTGTTCGGCACTGCACTACGACCGGTACTGACCTCGGAGCGGCTGGTCCGCGCCTTCAATATCGTGATGGCGCTCCTGCTGCTCGCCTCCCTCTACCCCGTTTTCATGGATGCATGATGTCGCGGATTTCCATGCAGAAACGGGTTTCCCTAGGGGCTGAAAATGCTCTAGACAGCCCCCGAAATCCGCAAATTTCACCCTTCGGACACTGACTATCGGCCGATTCTGGCCCTGAACGAGGAAACGACTATGCGTGTTTATTACGATCGCGACGCCGACCTGAACCTGATCAAGGGCAAGAAGGTCGCCATCGTCGGCTATGGCAGCCAGGGCCACGCCCATGCGCTCAACCTCAAGGACTCCGGCGTCAAGGACGTCGCCATTGCGCTGCGCAAGGACTCGGGCTCGGTCAAGAAGGCGGAAGCCGCCGGCTTCAAGGTGATGGAAGTCGCCGACGCCGCCAAATGGGCCGACCTCGTCATGATGCTGACCCCGGACGAGCTCCAGGGCGACATTTATCGTGAGCACCTGCACGACAACATGAAGAAGGGCGCCGCCCTCGTGTTCGCGCACGGCCTCAACGTCCACTTCAACCTGCTCGACCCGCGCGCCGACCTCGACGTGCTCATGATCGCGCCGAAGGGCCCCGGCCACACGGTGCGTTCGGAATATCAGCGCGGCGGCGGCGTGCCCTGCCTGATCGCGATCGCCAAGGACGTCTCGGGCAACGCCCATGACCTCGGCCTCTCCTACGCCTCCGCCGTCGGCGGCGGTCGTGCCGGCATCATCGAGACCACCTTCAAGGAAGAGTGCGAGACCGACCTGTTCGGCGAGCAGGTCGTGCTCTGTGGCGGCTTGGTCGAGCTGATCAAGGCCGGCTACGAGACCCTGGTCGAAGCCGGTTACGCCCCGGAGATGGCCTATTTCGAGTGCCTGCACGAAGTGAAGCTGATCGTCGACCTGATCTATGAAGGCGGCATCGCCAACATGAACTACTCGATCTCCAACACCGCGGAGTACGGCGAGTACGTCACCGGTCCGCGCATCGTCACCGCGGAGACCAAGGCCGAGATGAAGCGCGTTCTCGCCGACATCCAGGGCGGCAAGTTCGCCCGCGACTGGATGCTCGAGAACAAGGTCAACCAGACCTCGTTCAAGGCGACCCGCGCCAAGCTCGCCGCGCACCCGATCGAGGAAGTCGGCGCGAAACTGCGCGACATGATGCCCTGGATCAAGAAGGGCGCGCTGGTCGACAAGAGCAAGAACTGACGGGTGCGCCGTCATTCCGGGTTCGCGACTTCGTCGCGCCCCGGAATGACGAGCGAAACACAAGCTTCGCTCGCCAAACCAAATTTTAAACCTTCTCGACTACATCGGAGCGAGATCGCGAACGGCGGTCTCGCTCCTTTCATCTCGCGCGAAGCATTGCCGCTTCATTCAAATTCTTCGCGAGCTGACATGCCCTCTGAGCGCGAAGAACTGACGCTTAAACCACATTCTTGGTCTCGCGTCGTTTCAGAACCTTTCCAGAAGCTCGCGATCGCCAAAAGCCCAGCGTCTTCAAGATCGAGGATTCGGATCTTCATCTGCATCTTCAGGGCGCAATCAATCTCATGGCGCGAAGCTCGCGCGCCGCTTCATCTTAAGAATCGACACCCGCGACGTCCCTTTGAGCGTTGGGTGGCATTGCGCTGACACATCCTTCTCTCCGTGATCGCGGGAACTTGAGGGGGAGGGGTCTATGCGATCTGTCGTCGTCACCGGCGCGTCCACCGGCATCGGCTGGGCCATTGCGAAATTTCTGATCGGGCGCGGCTACCGCGTCTTCGGCAGCGTCCGCAAGCAGGCCGACGCCGACCGGCTCAGGGGTGAGTTCGGCGCGAACTTCACGCCGCTCCTGTTCGACGTTACCGACGAGGCCGCCGTGCTCGCCGCTGCGCGCCAGGTTCGCGAGGCGCTGGCTGGCGACACGCTGGCGGGGCTCGTCAACAATGCCGGCATTGCGGTCGCGGGGCCGGTCCTGGAATTGTCGGTCGACGATTTCCGCCGCCAGATGGACATCAACGTCATCGGCCCGGTCATCGCGACGCAAGCCTTTGGGCCGCTGCTCGGCGCGGACCCATCGCTGAAGGGGCCGAAGGGGCGGATCGTGATGATCAGCTCGGTCGCCGGCAAGAACGGCAATCCGCTGTCGGCGCCTTACTGCACCTCCAAGCACGCCATCGAAGGCCTGTCGGAGAGCCTGCGGCGTGAGCTGATGCTGTTCGGGATCGACGTCATCATCGTCGCCCCGGGCGCAGTGAAGACGCCGATCTGGAGCAAGGCCGAAGAGATCGATCTCTCCGTCTACCAGAACTCGCCCTATCTGCCGGCGCTGAACAAGGTCATGGCGTTCATGATGGACCTCGGTGCGAAGGGCCTGCCGGCCGAGCGGATCGCCGAAATCGTGTTCGAGGCGCTGACCGCCGCGAGCCCCAAGGTGCGCTACCAGATCACGCCGGATCCGTTGCGCCATCTGGTCGGCGCATTGCTGCCGAAACGGACGGTTGATCGCATCATCGCAAAGCGCCTGGGGTTCCTGCCGCAGGGCTGATCGACGTTCAGCTCGCTTCGGCCGTCCGTCGGCGGGGGTGGGCGGCCATCGCGATCAGCCGCAGCGCCATCACGGCGAACAACGGAATGAGGAAGGCGGCATAGAGCGGCATCGCCTGCACGCGCTTGCCGAACGACACCATGAACTGGAACCAGAGGTAATAGCCGCCCACGAGGTGCAGCACGCGCCAGGCCTGCGGTCCGAGCAGCGCGGCGGTGCGGTCGAACGAGGTCGCGCTCATGGCGATGATGAATGCATAGCCGATGCCGCCGAAGATGTAGGACGCGGCCGAAGTCGCCACCGCAAAGCCGGCCGGGTCCATTCTGGCGAACGCAACGATCGCAACCGCGTGGATGGCGTGGGAGGCCGCAAAGCTTAAGCCCAGATAGCGACGGTTGCGGCGCTGCCAGCGGGTCCAGGCGTTCGGCCACAGCCGGGCGAGCGCCGCTGCACTGAAGGCAAGGCAGAACAGCAGCAGCGAGCTTCGCGCCGTGAAACGGATCACCATCCGCACGCCCTCGACCTCGAACTGCCGCATCGACGCGATCCACAGGCTGAGCGCGATGAGGCTCAGGGTGAGAACGGCGAGCAGCCGCCAGCCCTCGAACCAGTTCTGACGTTGTGACATGGCGGTCTCCTCCCTAATGTAAGCATCGATTACATTTCAGGCTGGCGAAGTCGTCAACGGTGTAATCGATGCTTACATTCACGTTGAGGTGATGCTAGGAAGCGCCATGCCTGCCCGACAGCCGTCCAAGCCGCGCGCCCGCCGCCAAACGCCGGAAGCCCGGCCCTATCATCACGGTGACCTCCGCCGCGTGCTGATCGATGCTGCGTTGCAACTGGCGGCGGAGGATGCCGAAGTCTCGGTGCGCGAGGCCGCACGCCGGGCCGCGGTTTCGCCGGGGGCGCCGTTCCGGCACTTCCCCAACCGCGACGCGCTGATGGCGGCGGTGGCCGGGGAGGCGCAGCGGCGCTTTCGTGCCGAGATCGAGGTGGCGCTGGGCCAGGCGCCGGCCACCGACCCGCTCGGCCGCTTCCGCGCCTTCGGGCTTGCCTACCTGCGCTGGGCGATGCGCAACCCCGCGCATTTCGAGATCATCTCCACGGGGCGCTATTTCGCCCACGGCAGCTCCGCGGAGCTGACACGCGACAATGCCGAACTGATCGCTCTAACCGAACGGATGCTGGCAGACGCGGCGGAGCAGGGCCTGCTGCGGTCGGCCGACCTCAAGCGCATCCAGATCGCCGGCCGCGCCCTGGTCTACGGCTTTGCCCGGATGAACCTCGACGGCCACTTTCCGCGCTGGGGGGTGGAGGAGGGCGAGACCGAGCGGATGGCGGAAGGGGTGATCGACCTCTTCATCGCGGGGATCGCGAAGTCGGGCCGCGGCTCCTGAACTGACTGACCCTCATGGCGACGAGGCGCGTAGCGCCGTCTCGAACCATGCAGGCCCACTCGGGCCTCGCCCTTCGAGACGCCTGCTTCGCAGGCTCCTCAGGGTGAGGGGATGGAGTTGGCCGTGCGGCTGTTCGCCGCCTGCTAACATTAAGCGAAGGTCGGACCGCGACACGCGTTGCTTGTCCGTGACCATTCAATTACAGTTTTATGACACGGTGCAGGCTTCCGGCTGCGCCGAACGCCGCAGGCCGGCCCGACGGCTGGGTATTCATCGCGCCGGACCAGAAGTTGCGTGCCGTCGATGGCGTCCGCGCCGAATCCAGGTCCTTCTGCCACCACCGCCGTGCTGGCGAGCGTTGCCGCGCTCGGCATCTGGCGCCTGCTTGCGGTTGCCGCGCCGCATCTTGCCGCCCTCGCGCTCATGTACGAGACCGAGACCGATTTCGGTTCGCGGCTTTCGTTCGTGCTCGCCTGGGGCATCCTCAATTTCTTCTGGATCACGCTCTTGCGGCGGCCGGCACTGTCGGGTGCGCTGTCGCTGACCATGGTCGTCGTGCTGGTGCTGCTGTCGCGTCTCAAGCACGACGTCGTGCAGATGACGGTCAACTTCATCGACCTGATGATGATCGACCGCGACACCGTGGCGTTCCTGTTCACGATCTTCCCGAACTTGCGCTGGTCGGTGATCGGGGCCGGCCTCGTCACGCTGCCGCTGATGTATGCGCTGTGGTGGCTCGATCCGTTTCGCATCCGCCGCCTGCCGGCGTTCGCGTCCACGCTCGCCTGTCTTGCCGCACTGGTCGGCTATTCGCTCTATCATCCAGACGAGGCCTGGCGCGGCTATTACGACGACGGCTATCTCTCGAAATTCTTCCGCTCCGGCGTCAGCGCGGTCTCCGATTTCGCGCAATACGGCTTCATGGAGTCGGCGGCCTCGACCAACGAACGGCTCAACATGCCGCTGGTGGATGCCTGCCACCCCGCGGGCCGCCGGCCGAACATTATCATGGTCCATGATGAATCTAGCTTCGACATCCGCGCCGCCCAGGGCATCAAGGTGCCGCCGCGCTATGGCGATCATTTCAAATCCTTTGACGGCAAGCAGCGCACGTTCCTTGCCGAGAGCAATGGCGGGCCGAGCTGGTTCACCGAATACAACGTGCTCGCTGGCCTCTCCTCGCGCTCGTTCGGCCGCTTCGCCTATTTCGTGACGCGCATCGCCTCAAACCGCGTCGAGCGGGGCCTCCCGCTGGCGCTGCGCCGCTGCGGCTATGACACGTTATCGCTCTATCCCGCCTATGGCGGCTTCATGGGCGCGCGCAGCTTTCAGGTGACGACGGGCGTCGAACGCTTCCTCGACTCGAAGGATCTCGGCGCTAAGGACGTCGAGCCGGACTCCTTTTTCTACGACAAGGCGCTCCAGCTGATGGGCCAGCAGCCGCCGAACAAGCCGCTGTTCACCTTCATCTATCTCGGCGCCAATCATTTCCCCTGGGAGACGCGCTTCCGCCCCGATCTGCTGCCGAACTGGCGCGCGCCGGGCAATAATGTGGCGTCCATCGACGAATATCTGCGCCGGCAGGCGATGAGCGCCGAGCAGTACAGAGCGTTTGTGGCGGGGCTGAAGAAAAATTTTCCCGGCGAGCCCTTCCTGATCGTGCGCTACGGCGATCACCAGCCCGAGTTTGCGCCGAACCTCCTCGAGCCCGGGCTCGACGAGGGCGCCCTCGGCAAGAAGCTCGACGCTTACGACCCGCGTCTCTACGCGACCTATTACGCGATCGACGCCATCAATTTCGAGCCGGTGAAGAGCGAGGCCGTGATGGACACGGTCGACGGCCCTTATCTCCCGCTGGTGATTCAGGAAGCCGCCGGCATTCCGCTCGATCCCTCCTTTGCCGAACAGAAGCAGATCATGCTCCGCTGCAAAGGCATCTTCTACGGCTGCAAGGACGGTGCGGAGGCGCGGCGGCTCAACCGGCTGCTGATCAATGCCGGGATCATCCGGGGGCTGTAGCGCTGATCGCTACGCAAGACCCAGATCGTAGGGTGGCAAAGCGAAGCGTGCCCACCATCCTGTTGCGCGTGTTGAGAGACGGTGGGCACGGCGCTTACGCGCCTTTGCCCACCCTACGAAATCCGGGCCTACCGCTTGCCCACCTTCTCCCAAAGCCACTTCGCCACCGCATCCGGCGATGAATTCGCGTCGTTGCCGCCGGCGCGCAAATTGGCCTCGCGCATTGTGGCGATGTCGATCTTGCCAAGCAGCGGCTTGAGCGCGGCCTGTAGTCGCTCATCGCCGGCCCGCTTCGGCGCCAGCAGCAGGATCGCGTCGTAGGGCGGGATCGCGTGCCTGGGATCGTCCAGCACGACCAGATCGTATTTCGCGATCAGTCCGTCGCTGGTGTAGCCGGCGATCACGTCGACCTCGCCGCTGCCGACGGCCGCATACATGAAATCCGGCTGCATCTGGCGCTGGGCGCGGAACGAGAGGGCATAGGATTTTTGCAGCGCTGCCCATTCGGGGCGCGAGAAGAATTCGTAGTCGCCGGCGATGGACAGCGCCGGTGCATGCGCGGCGAGATCGGCGATGGTGCGGATGCCGAGCGCTTCGGCGCGCTTCTTCGGCATCACCAGCGCATAGGCGTTCTCGAAGCCAAGCTCGCCGAGCAGGGTGATATGGTCCTTTGCGAGCGCTGTCTTGAGCTCCGCCAACAACTCCGCGCGCGGCTTGATGTCCGTGCGGTGCAGCTGGTTGGCCCACAGCGTGCCGGAATAATCGACATAGAGATCAATGTCGCCGGCCTTGAGCGCCTCGAAGATCACGCTGGAGCCGAGACCCGACCGCGCGGTCGCGGGGAGACCGGCGGCCTGGAGGCGATCCCTCAGCAGGGCCGACAGCACATATTGCTCGGCGAACGTCTTGGCGCCGACGACATAGCTCTGCGACGAGCGTCCCATCGTCGGCACCAGCGTTGCGAGGACCAGCGCCGCGATCCCGATGCCGCCGAGCGCGGCAGGCAGGCGGCTGCGGTGGCGCAAGCCGCTCTCGATCAGGCCGAGCAGCTGATCGACGGCGAGCGCGAGCAAGGCCGAGGCAAAGCAGCCGAACAGAACGAACACCCAGTTCTGGGTCTGAAGCCCGGCAAAAATGTAATTGCCGAGGCTGGTCTGCCCGATCGGCGTCGACAGGGTCGCGGTGCCGATCACCCACACCGCCGCGGTGCGGATGCCGGCCATCATCACCGGCAGCGCCAGCGGCAACTCGACCATGATGAGCGACTGCCGCGCGGTCATGCCGACGCCTTTGGCGGCTTCGATCAGCGCAGGATCGATGCCGTTGAGGCCTGTGATGCCGTTGCGCAGCACCGGCAGCATCGAATAGAGCGCGAGCGCCAGCATCGCCGGCAGGAAGCCGAAAGCGGAGAAGGAGATTCCGAACCAGGCGAGTGTCACGGACGCGGCCAGCAGCAGCAGCGGATAGAACAGCGCGAGCAGCGCCAAGCCGGGCACCGTCTGCACGATGCTTGCGAGCGCGAGCAGGATGGCGCGCGGCGCCGGTCGGTTGCGCGTCAGGATCGCCAGCGGCAGGCTGATGGCGAGGCCAAGCGCGAGCGCGGCGAGGCTGACACGCACATGGTTGCCGAGATAGTCGGGCAGATGCGACAGCGCCTCGCCCCAGCGCGGATCAGCGAACAGGCTCATGCCGCACCGCTCTGTGGCAGTAGCGCGTTCAGCCGCTCGACCTGGCGTCGCGGCGTGCGCAGCAGCTCCAGCACATAGGCGTCGCCGCTGTTCGAGAGCTCCGCGGGCGTGCCCTGCGCCAGCAGCTGTCCGCTGCGCATCACCGCGATGCGGTCGGCGAGCAGGATCGCCTCCGTCATGTCATGGGTGATCATGACCGTGGTCAGGCCGAGCTTGCGATGCAGTTCGCGAAAATCCTCGCCGAGCGCATCGCGGGTGAGGGGATCGAGCGCGCCGAACGGCTCGTCCATCAGCACGATGCGGGGCCGTGCCGCGAGCGCTCGCGCCACCCCGACGCGCTGGCGCTGGCCGCCGGAGAGCGCCTCGGGCAGGCGATCGCGATGCGCGCGACGGTCGAGTTGCACGAGCTCGAGCAGCTCGTCGACCCGCGCGGTGATGTCCGCTGCCGGTGCGCCCAGCAGCCTTGGCGTGATTCCGATATTGTCGGCGACGCTCAGATGCGGAAACAGCCCGCCGCTCTGGAAGACGTAGCCGATCCGGCGCCGCAGCGCGACCGGATCGACGGCTTGCACATCCTCGCCCTCGACCGTGATCGTGCCGGCATCGGCCTCGATCAGCCGGTTGGCGAGCCGCAGCAGCGTGGTCTTGCCGGAGCCGGAGCCGCCGACGATGGCCAGAAATTCGCCCTCGGCGATGTCGAGCGACACGTCGTCGACGGCCTTGAGTGAGCCGAAGTTCTTGCTGACGTGGGAATAGCCAATCATCGGCCTGGAAGACATTGGGCGGGGCTCACTCTCTTACCCTCCCCCTCCAGGGGAGGGTAAGAGCACGGCAGGACCCATGCGTAGCACGCTTGGCGGCTCGATTGAACTTGGCCGCGCGAGCGGCTAAGGCATCGGGCCAAGTTCGGAGGGAACACATGACGACGCCCACGGCAGTGGCGCTGGAAGACGCCAAGGTCGCGTTCCGGCTGGGGGACGACCGGGTCTATACGGCGGTGGAGAAGGCCCATCTTTCGGTCGCGCAGGGCGAGTTCGTCGCCATCGTCGGGCCGACCGGCTGCGGGAAATCGACGCTGCTCAACGTCGCGGCCGGCCTGCTCAAGCCCGCCGCCGGCAGCATCAAGATATTCGACCGGCCGCTCGCGGGGCTGAACCGGGATGCCGGCTACCTGTTCCAGGCCGATGCGCTGTTCCCCTGGAAGACCGCGCTCGACAATGTCGCGATCGGGCTCGAGATCGCGGGCACGCCCCGCGCCGAGGCACTGCAACGCGCGCAAAAATGGCTGACTTCCGTCGGCCTCGGCGCCTTTGCCAACCGCTATCCGCACATGCTCTCCGGCGGCCAGCGCAAGCGCGTGGCACTGGCGCAGGTGCTGATCCGCGACCCAAAGATACTCCTGATGGACGAGCCGTTCGGGCCGCTCGATGCGCAGACCCGCCAGGTCATGGGCAATCTGCTGCTGGACCTCTGGAATGCCGACCGCAAGGCCGTGCTGTTTGTCACCCATGATCTCGAAGAGGCGATCGCACTCGCCGATCGCGTCGTGATTATGTCGGCGGGGCCGTCCTCGCGCATCATCGGCGACTGGCGCGTGAGCTTGCCGCGCCCGCGCGATATTTTCGAGGTGCGGCTGGACAAGGAGTTCCATGCGCTCCACCGCGAGATCTGGAGCGTGCTCAAGGACGAGGTGATGAAGGGCTACGCGCAATCGACCCAAGCGGCGGAGGCGATCTGATGTCGCGCGTGACGCTGCTTGCGCTGCAAGTCCTGGTCGCTGTCGTCTGCCTCGTACTGTGGCAGCTCTTTGCGACCGTGCCGGTGTTCGGAAAAATCCTGTTGCCGCCGTTCTTCTTCTCCAACCCGGTCGACGTGTTCAGCCAGATCGTCAAATGGTTCTCGTCCGGCGTGATCTGGAAGCATCTCGGCATCACGTTGACGGAATCGATTCTGGCGTTCGTGATCGGATCGCTCGGCGGCGTGCTGGTCGGCTTCTGGTTCGCGCGCCAGCCGCTGGTTGCTGCGGTGTTCGACCCTTACGTCAAGATGGTCAACGCGCTGCCCCGCGTCGTGCTTGCGCCGATCTTCGCGCTGTGGCTGGGCCTCGGCATCTGGTCCAAGGTCGCGCTCGGCGTGACGCTGGTGTTCTTCATCGTGTTCTTCAACGTCTATCAGGGCGTCAAGGAGGTCAGCCGCACCGTGCTCGACAATGGCCGCATGCTCGGCATGAGCGAGCGGCAGCTGATGCAGCATGTCTATTGGCCGTCGGCGCTGTCGTGGATGTTCTCCTCGCTGCACACCTCGGTCGGCTTCGCCGTGGTCGGCGCAGTCGTCGGCGAATATCTGGGATCGGCGGCGGGGCTCGGCTATCTGATCCAGCAGGCCGAAGGCATCTTCGACGTTGCCGGTGTGTTCGCCGGCATGTTCGTGTTGTCGGCCTTCGTCATCCTGATCGACTTCGGGGTGACGCTGGTTGAGCGCAGGCTGCTGGTCTGGCGCCCGACCGTGGACGGGCGGGGGTAGTCCGCCTCGTTTGGCTGCTGACGTTTATGTGATTGACCGCCCGGAATAGAACGCCCGGCCATACGTCATACCCCCATGCAACCACCTGCATGGGAGTTCAGGATGCCCCCCTCACAGTTCCGCCGCGCCGTAGCGGTGTTCGCAGGCAGATGCCGATGGCCCAGGCCCGGCCTCGGTACGGCGTTCCTTGCCGCGCCAATTCTGGTCGCGTCCGCACTCCCGCTGCTCGTGTTCGCGCATGAATCCCATCCGGCCGCCCCGCCGGCCGCGGTGAGCACGGAGGAGCGTGCGTTTTTGGAAGAAAACGAAGCGGCGATGACCAAGATGATGAACGACATGGCGGCCAAGCCGACCGGCGACATCGATCGCGACTTCGTCGCAATGATGAGTCCGCATCATCAGGGCGCGATCGAGATGGCGGTCATCGAATTGCGCTATGGCAAGAACGAGCAGCTGCGGCGCATCGCCCAGGAAATCATCGTCGACCAGATGCAGGAGATCGCGGCCATGAAGCTCGCGATCGGCGAGCCGGCGACAGACACCACGCCCGCCCCGACCCAACCGCCCTCCGCTCCCAACACAACCGTCCATCATCATCCGGGCATGCAGATGGATATGTCCACGGGAATGAAGAAGTAGGAGTCGCAGATGACCACGTCACGAAGCACCATGATGAAGAGCATTTTCCTGGCGGCCACGATGCTTGCGACGGGTTCGGTCGCGAGGGCGGGGCAGGCGCCGGGCGCGCTGTCCGGCCCCGATATTCCGATCAGCCACCACGACCGTGTGTACGCCGCAGAGCAGTTCTCGAATACGGTCTCGGTCACCGATCCCGTCGATAACAAGCTGCTTGGCGTGATCCGGCTGGGCGACCCGCAGCCAGGCAATTTCAGCCCGCTCTACAAGGGGCAGGTGCTCGTGCACGGTATGGGCTTTTCGCCCGATCACAAGACGCTCGCCGTGGTGTCGATCGGTTCCAATTCGGTGAGCTTCATCGACACCGCGACCAACGCGGTCAAGCATATCACTTACGTCGGACGATCGCCGCACGAGGCGTTCTTCACGCCGGACGGCAAGGAAGTGTGGGTCACCGTTCGCGGCGAGAACTACGTCTCCGTCATCGATCCGATCAGCTTCAAGGAGAAGACTCGCATCACGACCCCGAACGGGCCGGGCATGCAGATTTTCTCACCCGACGGCAAATACGGCTACATCTGCTCGTCGTTCAATCCCGAGACCGACGTCGTCTCGGTGGCCGAGCACAAGATCATCGCCACGGTGAAGCAGGAGAGCCCATTCTGCCCGAACATCGCGGCGACGCCGGATGGAAACCAGGTGTGGTTCACGCTGAAGGACGTCGGCCGGACACAGGTGTTCAACGCCAGGCCACCGTTCAACGCGATCAAGACGATCGATACCGGGCCGATCACCAACCACGTCAATTTCGCGCACACCGCCAAGGGCACGTTCGCCTACGTCACCATCGGTGGCCTGAACGAAGTAAAAGTGTTCCGCACCGACGATTTCTCGCAGGTCGCGACGATCCCGGTCGGCAATCTGCCGCACGGCGTCTGGCCGTCCGGCGATGGCACGCGCATCTATGTGGGGCTGGAGAACGCGGACGCACTCGCGGCCATCGACACGGCGACCAATAAGGTGGTCGGGAACGTTCCGATCGGCCAGGCGCCGCAGGCAATCGCGTATGTTCCAAATGCTGCGCCTAACCCTGATGACCGCCAGAATTTGCAGGCCCTCGGCGTTGCCGGCCAAGTCGCTCATCTCACGCTTGCGTCGAAGGACGGTGCGAAGGACGGCACGGCGCCGACCAGCGTGTCGCTGTTCGATCAGGGCCTGATTCAGATCTTGCAGGCTTCGGTGACGGGACTTCAGCCCAAGCAGAAATATGTGCTTGCCCTGGCGGAGCATGGCGACGGCAGTGGCCCGTTGCAGCCGTTGGCGGCGTTCATGACCAATCCGGCTGGATCTGCCATCGTCAATGTGGCCGGTCCGATCCGGCAGATCGTCGACCAGTCCGCCGCTGAAGCAAGGCGGTACCTGGTGATTGCGGCCGGTGACGCGGCCATGCCTGGTGAGGCGGTCCAGATCGAGGCGCGATGACGCGCCGTCCGACGTCGGCAAAGGGCAGGTGGAGCGGCTCGTGAAGGACATGCTGGTTCAGGTCGAGCCGCTTATCCCCGCGCTCCGCCGCTACGCGCGCGCGCTTTTGCGCGATCGCGTGGCTGCCGATGATCTGGTTCAGGATTGCCTGGAGCGTGCCGTCAGCCATTGGCATCAGCGGCGCGACGGCAGCGTGCGCGCCTGGCTGTTCAGCATCCTCCACAATCTGGCGGTCACGCAATTCCGTCAGGCGACGGCGCGGGGCAGGCATATGCCGATCGACGATGCAGGCGAGCGTGAGCTCGTCAGTGCCGCCGCGCAGGAGCACAGGCTGATCTATCAGGATGTCCTGAAAAAGCTTGCGAGACTGCCGGAAGAGCAGCGTGCCGTGTTGTTGCTTGTTGCGGTTGAGGATCTATCCTACGCGGACGCCGCGGGAGTGCTGAAGATCCCGGTCGGGACCGTGATGTCACGCCTGTCGCGCGCGCGGGAGAGGCTATTGCAGGAGATGGAGGGCGTGGCTCCAGGGAACGTCGTGGCATTGCGGGGCGTGAAATGAACCGCCGGCCGATCACCGAGGATGATCTCCACGCCTATGTCGACCAGGCGCTCGAGCCTGAGCGGCGCGCGGAGGTCGCATCCTATCTGGACGATCATCAGGATGTCGCCGCGCGCGTTGCGGCCTTCGCCACCCAGCGCGAGCAGCTGCGCGGGGCATTTGCGTCGATCGCCGACGAGCTGTTGCCGGCCGAGCTGAATCTGTCGCACATCATCGAAAGCCGGAGGCGGTCTCCCATGCGGGCGTGGTGGGCGATCGCTGCGATGTTGCTTCTCGGCATCGGCGGTCTCGGCGGATGGACCATGCGCGGCGTCTTGCAGGAGGGCTCGAACGGACTGTCTGCGCTGGCACAGGAGGCGGCCTATTCGTATGGCGTTTACGCACCGGACGGCGTGCGGCCGGTCGAGATACGCGCGTCCGACAGTGCCGAGCTCACGCGATGGGTATCGAATCGGCTGAAACAGCCGGTCAAGGTGCCGGACCTCTCTGTCTCAGGCTATCGGCTGATGGGCGGTCGCTTGGTTGCGACGTCGCACGGCCCGGCCGCGATGTTCATGTACGATGACGATCGCGGCGACCGGCTTGTCGTGCTGACGCGTCCGATGAGCAACCGCAATCTGGATACGCCGATGATGCCGCAATCGACCGGCGATGTCGCGGGCTTCGTGTGGGCGGATGGCGGCATGGGTTACACGCTCGTCGGCCAGCTTCCGGGAGACACCCTCAAGCCGATCGCGAACGAGATCCGGAAGCAGACGCGCCCGATCTAGCGCCGGGATTCACGGAACGGGCCCGCGCGTTGGCGCGAGCCCCAATATTGCGAAAGCTTAATCCAGCAGCTTGGTGTCATCGGGCGCCTGCGGCGGCGTCTTGATCGCGATGGCCTTGACCTGACCGCTGATCGGCTTGGTGCCGCCATGCGGCGTGCCCTTGGGGATGATGACGAGGTCGCCAGGTTTCACCGTCACCTCCTTGTCGCCGAGCCAGATCGTCCCGGTCCCGTCCAGGATGTACTGGATCTCGTTGGTGTTGGGATGCATGTGCTTGGGCACATTGCCGACCTGGATCGAGATGGTGGCGCCGTCGGCGCTGGCAAACATCTTGGAACGGTAGCCGACATTGTTGGCGGGCCCGAGCGCGTCGCCTTCCATCTCGCCGGTATGGATGATCTGCGCGGTGACGTTCTCCGCGGCCAGCGCCGGCCGGAGCAGTTGGTTTGCGCCGCATCCGGCGGCAAAAGCGGCGGCGATCGACAGGCCGATTGCAAGGCGATTCATGGATGATCCTCCCCATCAAGAATTGTTCTTGTGGACCCATGCTATTGTGCCGAAAGGCTGATGGCGAGTCGCACTTTGGCAGTGCTTCTCAAGCCAGTCCCGCTGCTCTATGGTGCCGCCGGCCGAATGGAGGAAACCAATGAAGAACACGATTGCCAGGCTCGCCGGCGCGCTGCTCGCGCTGACGCTCACCACCGGTCTTGCCGCGGCGCAAAGCAAGGTGACCATCGCGATCGGAGGCGGCGCCTGCCTGTGCTATCTGCCGACGGTGCTGGCCAAGCAACTCGGCGAATACGAGAAGGCGGGCCTCAATGTCGAGCTCGTGGACCTCAAGGGCGGCTCGGACGCGCTGAAGGCCGTGCTCGGCGGCAGCGCCGACGTGGTCTCCGGCTATTTCGACCATTGCGTCAACCTCGCCGCCAAGAAGCAAGAGCTTCAAGCCTTCGTGGTCTATGACCGTTATCCCGGCCTCGTGCTGGTGGTCTCGCCGTCGCACACGAACGAAATCAAGTCGATCAAGGATCTCGCCGGCAAGAAGGTCGGCGTCAGCGCACCGGGCTCCTCGACCGACTTCTTCCTCAAATATTTGCTCAAGAAGAACGGGCTCGATCCCGCCGGCACCGCCGTGATCGGCGTCGGCCTCGGCGCCACCGCCGTGGCCGCGATGGAGCAGGGGCAGATTGACGCCGCCGTGATGCTCGATCCCTCCGTCACCGTGCTCCAGGGCAGCCACAAGGATCTGCGCATCCTCAGCGACACCCGGACCCAGAAGGACACGCTCGAGACGTTCGGCGGCGAATATCCGGGCGGCGCGCTGTACTCGACCGTGGCCTGGATCAACGGCCACGAGAAGGAAACGCAGGCGCTCACCAACGCAATGCTGGCCACGATCGGCTGGATCCATTCGCATTCGCCGGAGGAGATCATGGCGAAGATGCCGGACGAGATGGTCGGCAAGAACAAGGAGCTTTATCTCGCCGCGCTGAAGAACACGATCCCGATGTTCTCCGAAACCGGCAAGATGGACCCGAAGGGCGCAGACGCCGTGCTCGCGGTGTTCAGCGTCGGCTCGCCCGAGGTGGCCGCCGCCAAGATCGACGTCAGCAAGACCTTTACCAACAAGTACGTCGATCAGGCCAAGAAGACCACAGGGAACGCCAAATAACTGACGCGAAGGCATTGTAATCAGCTGTCATGACGTCATTGGTCATTCATCGCGTCACGACGCTTGATCTTGCCGTGCGGCCGATCGCCTGGCCGTTCGCCGAAGAGCGCCGCGCCGAAATTGCTGCGCATTTCGCCGAGAAGCAGCGCGAGCGGCCGAAGATGTGGAACGGCCGCGTCCTGCTCGGGCGCGATGCCGTGTTCACGGACGGCCATCTCGCCGCCACCTATTTCGAGACGGATTTCGCGAGCTTCCTCGCCTGGCGCGACTGGGGCTTTCCCGACAAGGCGGTGTTCAACGGTTTTGGCATGGGCGCGCTGCGCGCCTCCGACGGCGCCTTCATTATGGGCGAGATGGCGCAGCACACCGCCAATGCGGGCCGCATCTATTTCCCCTCGGGCACGCCCGATCTCGACGACGTCAGTGATGGCGCGCTCGACATTCCCGGCAGTGTCATCCGCGAACTCGGGGAAGAGACCGGCTTGACCGCGGCCGACTACCGGGCCCAGCCGGACTGGCACTGCGTCGTCACCGGTCCGTCGATTGCAATGATTCAGATTATCAACCTGGACATGCCGGGTGACGTGGCCCGGGCCCGGATCGAGGCCAATCTCGCCCGCGAAGCCGATCCGGAGTTGTCGGCCATTCATCTCGTGCGCGGGATGAGTGATCTCACGCCGACCATGCCGCGATTTGTCACGGCCTTTATCGAGCAGCAGTTCGCGTCGCGCTGAAGCGCGAGGCTTGACATCGCTGCCCCCAGCCCATGTGATGGGCCAAAAAGCAAAAGCAACAAGACTGCAATGCACAATCGTCCAGGGAGGTTTTGATGCGCCTGCGCATGGCTGCCCGCTTGGTACGTGGGCTGTTGGTCGCGATATCAGCGACGGGCTTGATGGCTTCGGCCCAGGCTCAAGAGAAGAAGATCAAGATCGGCGTTGTTTTCGACCTGACCGGGCCTCTCGCGGGCGGTGGATCTGAGCTCGGCTATATCGGCGCAAAAATTATTCTCGACCATTTCGCCAAGACCGGCGTCGAAGGCTACAAGATCGAGGCGGTCTACGCCGCCGACGCGCAGAGCAAGCCCGACATCGCCATCAACGAATCCGTCCGCCTGCTCGAGCAGGAGAAGGTGGACATGGTGCTCGGCTTCTTCTCCTCGGCACAATGCGTGCCGGTCGCCGCCCGCGTCGAGCAGCTCAAGAAGTTCATGTGGATGACGACCTGCATCTCGTCGGCCGTGTTCAACGACAAGGGCTACAAATACGTGTTCCGCCCGCAGGCGAGCGGCGACCAGTTCGGCATGATGACGATGGATTTCATCGCGCAGAATGCCAAGGCGAAGTTCGACAAGGAGCCGAAGGACCTGCGCGTCGCCATCATCCACGAGGATGGCGCCTATGGCGTCGACGTCTCCAGGGGCAATGAGGCCGGCGCGAAGAAGGCGGGCTTCAACGTCGTGATGAAGGAAGGCTATTCGGCGACTGCGCCCGATCTCTCCGCGCTGGTGACCAAGCTGAAGCGTGCCAAGCCCGATGTCATTTTCCACACCGGCTACAACCCTGACATCACGCTGCTGCTGCGCCAGGCTCGCGAGCAGGGGCTGAAGTTCGGCGCGCTGATGGGCCATGGTGCCGGCTACGGCGTCTACGAGAAGCTGAAAGAGGGGATGGGGGCTGACGCCACCTACATCTTCAACACCGACCCAATCTCGATCTGGCTCGCCAACCAGAAGACCATGGATCCCAAGCTCCCGCCCGTGATCAAGATGGTCGGCGAGGAGTTCGACAAGATCAGGCCCGGCGTTGCCATCCGCTCGGCGCATGTCGGCATCGGCGCGTCCAACACTTACGTGTTCATGAGTGATGTGCTGCCGCGCGCGATCAAGAAGTATGGCGGCGTCGATCCCGACGCGCTGCGCAAGGCCGCGCTCGACACCGACATCCCCGAAGGCGGGACCATGCTGGGCTTCGGCGTCAAGTTCTACGGCGAGGGCACGCCGATGGCCGGGCAGAACGAGCGCTCATTCCCGGTCGTGATCCAGTACATCGACGACAAATCCTCTGTGGTGTGGCCCAAGAGTCAGGCGCAGCGCGAGGCCGTGCTGCCGCTGCCGAAGGGCACCACCTACAGCAACCAGTAGCGGCGGAGCAGGGCGGTGTTGGAAGTCAGCGGGCTGGTGAAGCGGTTTGGTGGCTTCACCGCCGTCAACAACGTGTCGTTTCGGGTTGATCAGGGCGAGATCCTCGGCCTGATCGGCCCCAACGGCTCGGGCAAGAGCACGATCTTCAATATGCTCTCCGGCACGCTGGCGCCGACATCCGGCTCGATCCTGTTCGGCGGCGCCGAGATCGCGGGCCTTGCGCCGCACCGGATCATCAACAGCGGCATCGGCCGCACCTTCCAGATTCCGCGGCCGTTCCGACGCCTGACAATCTTCGAGAATGTCGCGCTGGCCGGGTTCTACGGCCAGGGCCGCCACAGTCGTGCCAGGGCGGAGGAGGCGGCCGAGCGGTCACTTGCGATGGTGGGCTTGCCGACCGATCGCCATGCCAGCGTCGATGGACTCGGGGCGGCCGGCCTGAAGAAGCTCGAATTGGCGAAAGCGCTTGCCACCGCGCCAAAACTGCTGCTCGCCGACGAGAGCCTCGGCGGTCTCGACGAGACCGAGATGGACCAGGCGGCGGACATGCTGCGCAACATCCGTGACGAGCTCGGCATCACCATCATCTGGGTCGAGCACATCATGGGCGTGCTGATGCGCGTCGTCGACCGCGTGATGGTGCTCGACCATGGCGAGAAGATCTCGGAAGGGTTGCCGAGCGCGGTTGCCGGCGACCCGCGCGTCATCGAGGTCTATCTCGGCACCGATGCCGAGACCACGCAGGCCGCGGCGGCGGAAGCGCGCCGCCGCTCGGGAGGCTAGACGATGCTGGAGCTTCGTTCGGTCAGCGCGGGTTACGGCACATTCCAGGCGCTGTTCGACGTCAATCTCGACGTGAAGGCCGGCGAGGCCGTCGGCGTCATCGGTCCGAACGGCGCCGGCAAGACCACCCTGATGCGCGTCATCTCCGGCCTGATCCGTCCCACGCGCGGGTCGATCAGGATGGAGGGCGTCGACGTCGTGGCGACGCCGCCGCACAAGATCGTCAGCCTCGGGATCGCCCATGTGCCGGAGAACCGGCGGCTGTTTCCGCAGCTCACGGTCGACGACAATCTCAAGATGGGCGCCTTCATGAAGGAGGCGCGCGGCCACTATGCCGAGCGGCTGGATGTCGTGTTCGACCTGTTTCCGCGCCTGAGGGAACGCCGCCACCAGATGGCCGGCACCATGTCCGGCGGCGAGCAGCAGATGTGCGCGATCGGCCGCGCGCTGATGTCGAATCCAAAACTCCTGCTGCTCGACGAGCCGTCGGCGGGGCTGGCGCCAGTCGTGGTGCAGCAGGTGTTCGAGCTGGTGAAGCGGATCCGCGCCCGTGGCCTGACGGTGCTGATCGTCGAGCAGAACGTGCAGCAGGTGCTGAAAGTGGTTGATCGCGCTTATCTGATCGAGGCGGGCACGATCCGGGCGTCCGGCACCTCGGCCGAGATGCTGGCGAGTGACACGGTCAAGGAAGCGTATCTCGGGGTATGAGGTTCATGCAGGCATGCAAGCTTTTTTGGGCATTTTCGACATCTATCTGCTGGAGGCCGTGATCAACGGCATCCTGCTCGGCGGCGTGCTGGCACTGCTCGCGCTCGGGCTCAATTTGATCTTTGGCGTCATCGACGTGACCTGGATCTGCTACGCAGAGCTGGTGATGATCGGCATGTACGCCATGTATTTCATCGTGCAGTATTACGGCCTCAGCTACTTCATCGCAGCGCCGTTCACCATTTTGCTCGTCGCGATCCTCGGCGCCGCGCTGCACTACCTCGTGATCGCGCCGCTGCTCACCGCGCCGCCGATCAACCAGCTGCTTGCGACAGGCGGGGTGCTGTTCGTGCTCCAGAGCTTTGCCACCGTCGCCTTCGGCATCGACTTCCGCAATCTCGGCATCCGCCTGCCGGTGCTCGCCTTCGGCGACATGAATTTCAGCTACGCGCGGCTGCTATCCTTTCTGGCCGCGCTGGTCGGCATGGTCGCAGTGTACCTGTTCATGACCCGCACCTTCACCGGCACCGCGATCCGCGCCATCTCCCAGGATCGGCAGATCATGGCGCTGATGGGCGTCGACACGAAGAGAATGTATCTCATTACCTCCGCGCTCGGCGGCGCGCTGGCTGGGCTCGCCGCTTGCCTGCTGGTGCTGCAATATGACGTGCATCCCTTCGTCGGCCTCTCCTTCGGACCGATCACCTTCCTGATCTGCGTGCTCGGGGGGCTCGGCAATTTCATCGGCGGCTTCATCGCCGCCTTTGTGTTCGCCGAGATCATATCGCTCGGCGGCCTGTTCTCCGACCTCGAATGGGGTTACGTGCTCGCCTTCGCCTTCTTCATCGTCATGATGTTCATCCGGCCCGCGGGCCTGCTTGCGAGGCGCCGATGATGGGGCAGGGGCGGCTTGCGGCATGGGCGGTGGGGCTGGCGGCGCTGGTCGCGCTGCCCTTCGTCTATCGCGATCCCTATCATCTGCACATCCTGGTGCTGATCCTGATCTGGTCGTTCGCCTACACGTCCTGGTCGATGATGGGACGGTTCGGTCTGGTCTCGCTCGGCCATGGCGGCTTCATGGGGATCGGCGCCTATGTCACGGCGCTGCTCTGGAATCATCTCGGCGTGTCGCCCTGGATCGGCATTCCCGTCGGCATGGCCGCGGCCGGGGTGCTGGCGCTGATCGTCGGCTATCCCTGCTTCCGCTTCCGCATCACCGGGCACTATTTCGTGCTGGTGACGCTGGCGCTCTCCGGCATCGTGCTCCAGGTCATCACGGCCACGCGCGACTATACCGGCGGCTCGCTTGGCTATACGCCGAACCGCGCGTCGGGCAACAAGCTGCTTGCGCTGCAATTCGACGACAAGACGACCTGGTACCTGATCGCGCTTGGCGTGTGGCTGGCGGGCATTGTCGTCTGGCACTTGATCGACCGCAGCATGAGCCGCTACGCGCTGGAGACGATCTCGGAGGACGAGGATGCCGCGGCCGCCGCCGGCGTCAACGTCACCGCGGAGAAGCTGAAGATTACGCTGATCAGCGCATTGATGACGGCGCTGGCGGGCTCGATCTACGTCCAGTACCAGATGTTCATCACGCCCGACACGGTCAGCGGCATCGCGGTGTCGCTCCAGATGGTGTTCGCGGCCATCGTCGGTGGCCTGTTCGTCTCGCTCGGGCCGACCGTCGGCGCGGTCATCACCATCCTGCTCGCAGAGACCTTACGGATCGGCTTCGGCACCAAGGCGGTCGGCTGGGACAACCTCGTCTATGGCGTGCTGCTGGTCCTTTTCATCATATTCCTTCCCAAGGGCATCCTTGGTAGCCTGCTCGACCGATTGAAGCCGCAACGCAAGGTGCCCCGCGCTCATGAGCAAGAAGCCGTCCAAATCGCTCGCCCAGGAACTTGACAGCTACATCACGCCGTTCCGTTACGACGGATCGGGCAAGTTTCACCTCAAGGATTACAAGACCAACGAGAAGGGCGATCTCGACAAGGAGAAGGCGCAGGAGATTCTCGACGCCAACAAGAAGCGGATGATCGAGTTTCAGGAGAAGCTCTACGCCCAGGACCGCTGGTCGGTGCTGATCGTGCTCCAGGCCATGGACGCCGCCGGCAAGGATTCTGCGATCAAGGCGATCTTCGAGGGCATCAACCCGCAGGGCTGCGAGGTCCATGCTTTCAAGGCGCCGAGCACCAAGGAGCTCGATCACGATTTCCTCTGGCGCCACGCGATCGCGCTGCCCGAGCGCGGCCATATCGGCATCTTCAACCGCTCCCATTACGAGGAGTGCCTGGTCACGCGGGTGCATCCGGAGATTCTTGCCAGGCAGAAGCTGCCGCAAGGGCTCGTCACCAAGAACATCTGGAAGGAGCGATTCGAGGACATCTCCGCTTTCGAGCGCCATCTCAGCCGCAACGGCACGGTGGTTCTGAAATTCTTCCTCAATCTATCCAAGGAGGAGCAGCGCGAGCGCTTCCTTGAGCGGCTCGAGGAACCGGCCAAGCAGTGGAAGTTCTCGATGGACGACATCAAGGAGCGCGCGCTGTGGCCGCGCTACCAGGCGGTCTATCAGGATATCGTCCGGCAAACGGCAACGTCGCACGCGCCCTGGTATGTCGTGCCGGCCGACCACAAATGGTTCGCGCGCGTCGTGATCGGCTCGGCGATCGTCGCGGCGCTCGAAAAGCTGGACCTGCGCTTCCCCCGCGCCGACAAGGCCTCGCTGCGTGAGTTCGCCGAAGTGCGCAAAGCGCTGGAGAGCGAGGGGAAGGGAGGCAGGAAGCCCGCAAAGTGACCGCCCGTGAGACCAGCAACCAGAAGAACGTCAACTTCGCGCTTCAGGGCGGCGGCGCGCACGGCGCCTTCGTCTGGGGCGTGCTGGACCACGTGCTCGAGGACGGCAGGCTCGCCATCGAGGCGATCAGCGCTACAAGCGCGGGCGCGATGAATGCGGTGGTGCTGGCCTCAGGCATGGCCATCGGCGGAGCCGAGGGGGCGCGGCAGAACCTGCATGCGTTCTGGTACGAGGTCTCGCGGATGGATCAGGTCTATGACCTGTTCTCGCCACTCAACCAGTTGATCCAGGCCCTCAAGCTGCCGCCGGAATATCACCCTGTCCATGCTTTCATCCACACGCTGACGCACACGGTGCCGCCGAACCTGCTCAACCCCCTCCACTTCAATCCGCTCCGGTCGTTGCTGCTACGCGTGGTCGATTTCGATCGGCTCAATTCATCGCCGGACGCACCACAGCTATTTCTCAACGCCACCAATGTCCGTACCGGCAAGATCAAGGTGTTCCAGACGCCGCTGCTCAGCGCGGAGACCGTGCTCGCCTCGGCCTGTCTGCCGCCATATTTCCAGGCGGTCGAGATCGACGGCGAGCATTATTGGGATGGCGGCTATCTCGGAAATCCCGCGATCTTTCCGCTGATCTATCGAAAAGGTAGCCAAGACGTCATCATCGTGCAGGTGACCGCGATCCGGCGTGACGAACTGCCGGCGAGCGCCGCCGACGTTCTCCATCGCATCAACGAGATCAGCTTCAATTCGTCACTGATGCGTGAGATGCGCGCGATTGCCTTCGCGACCCGGCTGATCGATAATGGCGAGCTCGATCGCAACACGCACAGTCGCATGTTCATGCACTGGATTGGAAACGACCAATTGATGTCGCAGCTCGGAACGGCCACGCAGTTCCATCCCGAATGGAGCCTCTTGTGCCGCCTGCGTGACGAGGGGCGCGAGGCCGCGCGAATCTGGCTGACGCAAAACTTTGACTGGATCGGCAGCGCGTCGACGGTTGATTTGACTGAAATGTTTCTCTGATTTCGAGGTTGTCGTGTACAAGCCTGCTGTCGTCGTTTCCCTGTTCGCCGCGCTCTTGATCGCCGGTTCCGCGCGCGCCCAGACCTATGGGGGCGATGCGCCGGTCTGCCTGCACGTCTTCGGCGAGTTGGAGGGCGAGCGGATGGACTGCATTTTCTCCTCGTTCGCCCAGTGCCAGGCAAGCGCGCAGGGGCGTCCGGCGACATGTCTGACGAATCCGTATTTCGCGCAGGCGCCGTCGGCGAGGACAGGGCGGCGCGTTCGCTAGCGGCGATCCCGTAGGGTGGGCAAAGCAAAGCGTGCCCACCAATCTTCATCCGGCGAGAGGTGGTGAGCACGGCGCAAGAGCGCCTTTGCCCACCCTACGATCTCAGCGCGAGCGAAGCTCGTCGCGTCTGAGCAAGCCGACCCTCAATACCCGCGGCCCCACCAGTAGCAGAAGCGCTCGACATTGGCGGGAAGGGCGGTCTCGTAATTCGCCCATTTCTCGTATTTCGGCAGCTTCACTTCCTTCATCGCGGTGTCGAAGCATTTGCCGGCATCGGCGGCCTTCTTCACCTCGGCGGAGAGGTCCTCCATGTAGGCGATGTCGTCCTCGACGTCCTTCTTGGTGCCGAAGCGCCCGCCGGCATAGGGATGGCCGGGGATCATCCGCTCCCAGTCGAGCGACGCCAGCTTCTTCAGCGAGGCGATATACTCGACCGGCGAGGCGTTGTCGGGAATGTTGCGGAACTGCACGGACTCGATCGGCGCGAAGTCGACGACGAAGACGATCTTCTCCTTCGGCAGCCGCATCACCAGCGAATTGTCGGAATGGTTGCGGCCGACATAGTTCAGCTCCAGCGTGGTGCCGCCGAGCGTGATGCTCTTCTTGTCGCCGATCACCTGGTCCGGCATCACGACATCGGCGAGCAGCGAATTCTGCTTCTTCAGCTCGAGCAGGCGCTCCTTGGTCCGCCGGTGCGCGATGAAGGTGGCACCGAGATCCTTGAAGGGCTGGCCGCCGGCGATGTGATCGTAATGGTGGTGGCTGTAGACGACGTATTTGATCGGCTTGTCGGTGACGGCCTTGATGGCGTCGATATAGGGCTTTGCCGGACGCAAATACGAGATCGGGTCGGTCGCGATCACGCCCTGCGGCGTCACGATGAACATCGACTGATGACCGCCATAGCGGAAGACGTAGACGTTCTCGGTGCCGTCGACCTTCTTGGTCGAGGTCTGCGGCGGGGTCTGCGCGAAGGCTGATCCAGTCAGGAGGGCCGCAACAGCGGGGATGCAAAGTAATGCTTTCATGTCTGGCTTTCTGGAAATGGATGGAATGCGGAAGGCGAATGGACTCTCTGACACAAACGCGGCGGGAGGGAATTTATTCCCTGATCCACTGCGATCAATCTGTCGCGGTGGGAGGGAACACGTCCTCAAATGTGATACCGGCACCATTGATCCTGCTTGACAGTTTTATGTCACGGGAGGAGCATGCTGTTGGTCGCAAACAAGCGACGCGTCGTCCACCTCAAGAGCAAGGGGAGGTCTATGACACCACCTCCGCAGATCCAGCCGCGTTAAGTGCGATGGAGCTCGTTCGGACTATCGCATAGCGGCAGAAACCGCGAACGGCACGCCGGGTAAAGGTTTAGCGGGCTGCATCAGTGAGGCAAAGCCCCTACCTACCCGGCGCTGTATTTTGCATCACACCGATCGTGTCGGATGGCCGTGATGCGGCCGCTATGACAGGCGCTTTGACATCCTGCTTTCTCCTCCTCCTCGCCGTCATTCCGGGCCGACTCCCGGAATGACGGGAGGATTTTGTTGTGCGTATCGCACTCGGTTGATGTCCGGCCGCGCGGAGCCGACGGTTCCCGTTCCTGCATTGCGGCAAATGCCAAGAGAATGTCGCCTCGTTGGCCAACTTCCGACACAGCGCCGGGGCGAATAGCGTCGATACGACATGACGCACTGCTTCGGCGGCGACAGTCCCGACTCCGCCGGCGCATGCGCTTTTCCAGGGAATCCTCGTGTCGCACAAGCTTGCCCCGGCGTTCCTCGCCGCTCTCTTCATCGCGATCTCATCTCTTTCCACCGTTCGCGCCGAGCCGCCGGCCGCCAATAGGGCCGCCGCACTGTCGCCGGAGGAAGCCAAGCGGGCGCTGGAGACGCTCCAGGACGACAAAAAACGTGCGCAGATGATCGATACGCTGCGCGTGATCGCGAATGTGCCCGGTCAGCAGCAGCCCGTGCCCGCCGCGCCCGAGCAGAAATCGCCGATCCCGCTCTCGGCCGACGGCCTTGGCGCACAGCTCCTGCTCACGGTGTCGGAAGAGATCGGCGAGATCTCGCGCGAGATCGCCGACGTGGCGCGGACGCTGACGCATTTCCCCGCCTTCTATTACTGGATCGTACGGACCGCCAACGATCCCGTCGCCTACAACCTCCTGATCGAGATCGCGTGGAAGCTCGCGCTGGTGCTCGGCTGCGCCATTGCAGCGGAGTGGGTGATCTTCCGCGCGATCCGGCGGCCCGTTGCCTTCCTGGAAGGACGCGTCCCGCAAACCGCGCGCCTGCCGGCGCAGGTGCTGCCCTTCGCCGATCCGCCGTCATCGGTCGCCGATGTCACGCCTGCGCCCGAACTGCACAAGCGCCGCCACAGTCTCGCACGTGTCTGGCAATTGCTGCTGCGGCTGCCCTTCGTGCTCGGGCGTCTCCTGCTCGAGCTGCTCCCCGTGTTCGTCTTCATCGGCGTCGCAACCGCACTGCTCGGCACGGAGATCGGCGATCCCGCAACCGTTCGCCTCGTGATCCTCGCCGTCGTCAATGCCTACGCGTTCTCGCGCGGGCTCATCTGCGTCGTCCGCGCGCTGGCGGGGCCGTTTGGCCTGGTTCCGGTTCGGGCAGAAACTGCGGCCTATATCGAGATCTGGGCGCGGCGCATCGTCGGCGTCGGCGTCTCCGGCATCGCCTTCGCCAATGTGGCGCTGCTGCTCGGCCTGCATCGTGCCGGCTATGCCGCGCTGCTGCGCATGGTGTTGCTGGTCGTGCATCTCTTCGTCGTCGTCATCATCCTGCAATGCCGCCGCCAGGTCGCCGAAGCCATCCGCGCGCCGGCGGAGCGGCAGGGGATCGCGGCGCGACTGCGCAACCGCATTGCCGGCGGCTGGCACTATCTCGCCATCGCGCTCGACCTCGCGCTGTGGGCGGTCTGGGCGCTCAACATCCGCAATGGCTATTCGCTGCTGCTGCAATATTTCGTCGGCACCGTCGTGGTCGCGCTGATCACGCGCGTCGCCATCATGGTGACGCTGAGCCTGATCGACCGCGGCTTCCGCATCAAGCCGGAGATCCTCCAGCGCTTTCCGGGCCTCGAGATCCGCGCCAACCGCTATCTGCCGCTGCTGCGCAAGATCGTATCCAGCATGATCGCGTTCATCGGCTTCGTGGCCGTGCTCGAAGTCTGGGGCGTCGACGCCATCGTCTGGTTCTATGGAGGCCAGATCGGCGGCCGGCTGATTTCGGCGGTGGCGACCATCGGCATCGCCGTGCTCATTGCTGCCGCCATCTGGGAAGCCAGCAACGCGCTGCTGGACCGCCAGATCAATACGCTGTCACGCGACGGGCACTACGCCCGCGCGGCGCGCCTGCGCACCTTCCAGCCGATGCTGCGAACGGCGCTGCTCTGCCTGATCGCCACCGTCGTCGGCCTTACCGCGCTGAGCGAGATCGGCGTCAATGTCGCGCCGCTGCTGGCCGGCGCCGGCATCGTCGGCATCGCCATCGGCTTCGGCTCGCAGAAGCTGGTGCAGGATCTCATCACCGGCCTGTTCCTGCTGCTGGAGAACACGGTCCAGGTCGGCGATAGCGTCAGCGTCTCGGGGCTGACCGGCGTGGTCGAGAACGTCTCGATCCGCACCATTCGTCTGCGCGCCGGCGACGGCGCCGTGCACATCGTGCCGTTCAGCGCGGTCACGACCATCACCAATGCCAGCCGCGGCGCCGGCAATGCATCCGTCAGCGTCAATGTCGCCTACAAGGAAGACACCGACCGCGCCGGCCAGATCCTCAAGGACATCGTCGAGGAGATGCGCCGCGAGCCGGAGTTTCGCGCGGCAATTCGCGGCGACCTCGAACTGTGGGGCATCGACAAGGTCGATGGTGCCATGGTGTCGATCGTCGGCCAGATCCGCTGCACGGAGGCCGGCCGCTGGCCGGTCCAGCGCGAATTCAACCGCCGCATGAAGCTGCGTTTCCAGCAGAACGGCATCGAGGTCGCGTCCCCGGTCCAGACCATCCTGATGCAGATCGCGCCGCCGGCTGATGGCGCCGCCAATCTGGCCCCGCGGCGGGCGGCTGGTTAGCGCTCGGCATAATTTCCAGCTTGCCTCTGCCCGCCCGGCAGCGTTCACTCCGGCCCCAGCCCGCTGACAACATGCGGGCGATGAAAAAGGGTGGATGGAATGCAGGGGCTGTGGGCCGGACTACGCGGTCATGTGATCGTCATTTGCGCGTTGATCAGATCCGCGGCGTGGGCCGTACCGGCGGGCGCCCAGCCGTTCCCGTCGCGCCCGATCACCCTCGTGGTGCCGTTCGCGGCGGGCGGCCCGACCGACACGCTGGCGCGGATCCTGTCCGAGCGGATCGCCGCTCAGCTGCACACAACCGTCGTGGTCGAGAACGTGGCCGGTGCCTCCGGCAGCATTGCGGGCGCCCGCGTCGCGCGCGCGACGCCTGACGGCACGATGATCACGATCGGCCATTGGGGCACGCATGTGCTGAACGGCGCGATCTTCAAGCTGCCCTATGATGTGATCGCCGATTTCGAGCCGGTCGCGACGATCGCGATGGGAACGCAGCTGATCGTCGGCCGGAAGTCGCTCGAGGCCAACAATCTGAAAGAGATGATTGCGTGGCTGAAGGCCAGCCCCGGCAAGGCGACTGCTGGCACGGCTGGTGCCGGCACGGGCGCGCACGTCGCAGGCGTCTTCTTCAAGGAGAAGACCGGCACCGATTTCCAGTTCGTGCCTTATCGCGGCGCCGGACCCGCCATGATCGATCTCGTCGCAGGCCAGATCGACATCATGTTCGATCAGGCCTCGAACTCGCTGCCGCAATACAAGAACGGCGCGATCAAGGCGTTCGCAGTGACGTCGCCGACGCGGCTCGCGTCCGCGCCTGATATCCCGACCGTCGACGAGGCGGGCCTGCCCGGTCTCTACATCTCCTACTGGCACGGCATCTGGGCACCGAAGAACACGCCGAAGGAGATCGTCACAAAGCTCAACGCGGCCATCGTCGCGGTGCTTGCCGATCCCGTTGTCAAGCAGCGTTTCGCCGAATTGGGGCAGGAGATTCCGCCTGCCGACCAGCAATCGCCTTCGGCGCTCGGCGCATTCCAGAAGGCGGAGACCGAGAAATGGTGGCCGATCGTGAAGGCCGCCGACATCAAGCCCGAGTAGTCCTGCTGCGTTGACCTCTTCTCGCGCGCAAATGCCGGCTTTTCGCGAAATCTCGCTGCGGTGCGAGATCACAATCGAGCCTTGAGTCTCTACGTCCTTGATCTCAGGTGAGCACTGGCCGACAATGCTTGCCCTTCAATAAGAAACTCCCTGGGGGAATTCGTGAATAGACCTGCTCGGGTCAGCGCCCATTCGACATCATCCGACCCCGCTCACGGCATGACGCTGCTGCGCGATCCCTTGCTCAACAAGGGCACCGCCTTCACGGAAGCGGAGCGCGACGCGCTCGGCCTGCGCGGCCTGCTGCCGCCTTGCGTGCTGACGATGGAGACCCAGGTCGAGCGCGTGCTGACCAATCTGCGCACGCTGCCGACGGACCTTGAAAAATACGTCGCGCTGAATGCGCTGCATGACCGCAACGAGGCGCTGTTCTTCCGCGTCGTCGTCGACAATATCGACGAGATCCAGCCGATCATCTACACGCCGACGGTCGGGCTCGCCTGCCAGAAATACGGCCTGATCTTCCAGCGGCCGCGCGGTATGTTCATCTCATCGCGCGATCGCGGCCAGATCGCCGAGATCCTGAAGAACTGGCCCTATCCGGCCAAGCTGATCGTCGTGACCGATGGCGAACGCATCCTCGGGCTGGGCGATCTCGGCGCCAATGGCATGGGCATCCCGGTCGGAAAGCTCTCGCTCTATTCCGCCTGCGCCGGCGTGCATCCCGAGCATTGCCTGCCGATCGTGCTCGACGTCGGCACCAACAACGAAGAGCTCTTGAACGATCCCTATTATCTCGGTTTGCGCGAGCGGCGGCTCACCGGCGAGGCCTATGATAGCTTCGTTGACGAGTTCATGCAGGCCGCGCGAAAGACGTTTCCGGGCGTGCTGATCCAGTTCGAGGATTTCGCCAATCACTCGGCGTTCAAGCTGCTGCACAAATATCGGGACGAGGCCTGCGTCTTCAACGACGACATCCAGGGCACCGCGGCCGTGGCACTCGCCGGCCTGTTCTCGGCGCTGCGCGTCAATGGCGGCAAGCTCAGGGATCAGCGCATCCTGTTCCTCGGTGCGGGCGAGGCGGCAACCGGCATCGCCGATCTCGTCGTCTCCGCCATGATGGCGGAGGGGATTTCCGAGGCGGAAGCTCTCCGGCGCAACTGGCTGGTGGATTCCCGCGGCCTCGTCGTCGGCGGCCGTGACGGCCTCTCGGGCCATAAGCTGCGCTATGCCCATGCCGGCCAGGCGCCGATCGCCGAGTTCCTCTCCGCGATCAAGACGCTGAAGCCGACGGCGATCATCGGTGTCGCCGCGGTCGGCGGCGCCTTCACGCCCGAGGTGCTCAAGGCGATGGCCGCGCTCAACGAGCAGCCGATCGTGTTCGCGCTCTCCAACCCGACCTCGAAGGCGGAATGCTCGGCCGAGGATGCCTACCGCTATACCGAGGGCCGCGCACTGTTCGCCTGCGGCAGTCCCTATGATCCGGTGACGCTCAACGGCCGCACCTTCGTGCCGCGCCAGGGCAACAACTCTTACATCTTCCCCGGCGTCGGCCTCGGCGTCATCGCCAGCCGCTCGCGCCTGGTGACGGACGAGATGTTCATGGCGGCCGCCCATACGCTCGCTGATTGCGTCGGCAAGGAGGACCTCGCGCAGGGCAGCCTCTATCCGGCGCTCCCTCGCATTCGCGAGGTCTCGGCCCGCATCGCCGTTGCGGTGGCAGACGTCGCCTACCAGCGCGGTCTCGCCGACGGACCCGCACCCAACGACGTGAAGGGCCTGATCCAGTCCCAGATGTACGAGCCGAAGTACTGACTGCCTCCACATCGTCATGGCCGGGCTTGTCCCGGCCATCCACGCTTTGCCGCGCGGGACGAAGAACGTGGATGCCCGGGACAAGCCCGGGCATGACGGCATAGCAACACCATTTCAGGTGGAATCGCCGTTGCGCGGCGCGGCCGCATATGCGACGATCTGTAGCGTTACAAGAAATCTCAATCCGCAAGGTCAAATGCCATGGACGATCGTTTGCCCGAACTGGGCGACCTCGAGCACGAGGTCATGCAATTGGTTTGGGCCCATGGTCCCGTTACGGCCGAGGTCGTGCGCGAGCGGCTGTCGCGGCGTCTGAAGGAATCGACCGTCCGCACGGTGCTGCGCCGGCTGGAAGAAAAGGGCTATGCTCGGCACACCGTGGACGGACGCACCTATGTCTACCACGCTGCAGAAGAGCGCGCGCGGGTCGCGGCCAAGGCGGTGCAGCGTATCGTCGACTGGTTCTGCAACGGCTCGATGGAGGAAGTCCTCGTCGGCATGGTGGACAATGCGATGCTCGACCAGCAGCAGCTGCGTACACTGGCCGACCAGGTGGCCAAGGCGAAGAAGGCGAGGGGAGTGAAGAAAGAATGATCGCAACTCTGGCTGAGGCGGCGCTACGCTCCTTCGTGCTGGGAGGCGTCGTCTGGTTCGGTCTCAACCTGTTTCGCGTGCGCAATCCGCACGTTCACATGACGGCGTGGGTCGTCGTGCTGCTGGCATCGCTGGCGATGCCCTTCGTGATGCATTGGCCGACGCTGACGATCACCCGGATGCCTCTGCCGGTATCCGTGCCGGATGATTTCCTGCCGGCCGACATCTCGATGCTGGAGGCCCCGCAACCGGCGCTGCCGATTCCGCCGGGCGCGGCTGTCGTGGCGCCGGCAAAAGCTGCTGTATCGATCAATTGGTGGCTGGTCGCCACCATCGTCTATGCCGGCGTCGCCGGCGCGTTGCTGCTGCGGCTGGCCATCGGTCTCTGCCTGACCTGGCGTCTGGCACGCGCGGCAAGGCCGATGAGCGGCCCGCAGCTGATCGACGCCGACGTGCGCGTCAGCCGCGAGGTCGGCGGTCCCGTCACGTTCGGCTCGACCATTCTGGTGCCGCCGCAGTTCTCCGGCTGGGATGCGAAGAGGCGCCTCGCGGTGCTTGCGCATGAGGGCGCGCACGTCGCCAATCGCGATTTCTATGTCCTGCTGCTCGCCTCGCTCAACCGTGCAATGTTCTGGTTCAGTCCGTTCTCGTGGTGGCAGCTCGTGCGCCTTGCCGAGCTCGCCGAGATCATCAGCGACGCCGAGGCGATCGAAGTCATCGACGACCGCTGGTCCTATGCCGAAATCCTGCTCGATGTTGCAACCAGCGTAAATCCGCGGCCGGTGGAGCTCGCAATGGCGCGGGTATCGACCGTGCGCGCACGCGTCGAGCGCATCATCGCGGCCGCCGCCATGCCCGTCGCGGTCGGCTGGCGCAAGCGGCTGTGGATCGCAGCCGCGATCATTCCGGCTGTGATCGTGTCCGCCGGCATGATCGCCTATCGCACCCCGGATCCCGTGCCCGTCGCCGCGGATACCGGCGAGGTGCCGGCCCAGCATTACCGCCCCTTCGTCAATTTCTACGCCATGGGTCCTGCCTCGGTGTTCGCCATCTTCCGCGAGGGCGACGACCTCTACGGCCAGCTCACCGGACAGCGCAGGCTGCGCCTGACGGTTGGCAGTGACGGCACCGCGGCCTACGCGGCCTCGTCCGGCGAGATCACGTTCCCGCTCGATGCGGAGCGCCGCTCCTCCGAGCTGACGCTGCGCATGAACGGCCGCGATATCCGCGCGGTTCGCGTCGCCGAGATGCCGACCGCGGCCGTCGATCCCGCATCGCTCGATCAATATGTCGGCTGGTACAGGATCGCGCCGAACCGCGTGCTCACGCTGCGGCGTGACGGCGATGATCTCTGGTTGCGTGAGACGGGACAGGGCGCAACGCAGGTCCTCGCCGAGGGCGCTGACGCCTTCTCCTTCCGCGGCGACCATCTCTTGATCTTCCTGCGCGACGAGCAGTCGAAGGTTGCACGCGTGCTGGTGCAGAGCGCGATGTTCGGCGCTCGCCTCGCGCCTCGCGTCGATGCGGCGGTGGCGCAGGCGGTCGAGGCGGACTTCACGCGCCGCCTTGCGGAAGTTCCTGACAGGTTCAGGGAGCAAGTCCCGGTCGCGGGCGGCAAGGAGATGATCTTGCGCGGGATCGAAGACCTGCGCGCCGGAACGCCGAACTACGATCGCATGAGCGCGCCGCTCGCGGCCAAGGTCCACCGGCAGCTCAATGAAATGCGCGAGGCCTTCCAGGCGCTCGGCGTGGTGGAATCGATCTTCTTCCGCGGCGTCGGCCCTGGCGGCTATGACATCTATGGCGCGAAGTTCGAGAACGGCACGGCCGAATTCCGCCTGATGATCGAGCCCGACGGCAAGGCCGGCGACGTGATCTTCCGGCCCGACGGCAATGACGAGCTCGGCGGTATCGTGCCTTGCTCGGAGGAAGCGCGCGTGCGTGGCCACGCCGGCACTTCGCCGATCAGGATCATGGTCTATAACGAGATGGGCGACGACATCCAGGTCTTCAATCTCGACGCCGATGGCAATCGCAGGATGCAGAGCACCGTCAGGCCCAACGTGTCCTGGGCGTCCACGACCACCGTGAACAATCCCTGGGTGATTGCAGACAAGTCTGGGCGGTGCCTCGAGGTCCTGCTGCCGGGGCGGCAGACCCGCTTCCACAATGTCGAAGCGTCGAACATCGGCGCGCGGCCGGGGCGCGCGGCGCGCCGCGCCGTTCCGATCGCCAATGGCGAGGAGATGCTGCGCCGCTACATCGATGGCGTCGGCAAGGGCCAGCCGGACTACGAGCGCATGACGTCGGAGGTGGCCGACATCACGCGTCAGCAGCTTCCGTTCGACCAGGCGATCCTGGCGCGGCTCGGCGCATTGCGCGCGGTTTCGTTCCGTGGCGTCACCGCGCTCGACAGCGACATCTATGTCGCCCAGTTCGCCAACGGCTCGGCGGAATGGCGCATCGGCGTCAGGAACGGCACGATCACGAAGATCGCGCTCGGACCCAATTTCTAGCGGTTCACATCTGCCGCAGGAGTGCCTGCTCAGACTTATTGTGCTTCTGCGGAGACTGCGGAATGAGACTCGTCGCATCGATGTGGGCGATTCCCGTTGGACTGTGCCTGTTGGGGACCGCGTTCGCCGATGACCTCGCGACGCCGGGCGATGCAAAAAGCCTGGGATTCTCGGCCGCGCGTCTGGCGCGGATCGCGCCGTGGTATCAGGCGCGCTTCGATTCTTTCTCGCCGTCGGACGGCCTTTTGCCCGGCGCGGTCGTCGCAATCGCGAAGGGCGGCAAGCTCGCCTATTTGCAGGCCATCGGATTTCAGGACCGCGCCAAGACCGTCCCGATGAAGACGAATTCCATCTTCTGGATCGCCTCGATGTCCAAGCCGGTGGCCAGTGTCGCCGCCATGATTCTGGTGGATGAGGGCAAGCTCGACCTCGACGCGCCCGTCTCGCAATATCTGCCGGAGCTTGCGAACATGCGGGTCGCTTTCCAGAAGGCGGACCCGGCGACAGGCGAAATGGAGTACGGGCTCGGTCTGCCAAAACCAGCAAAACGTGCGATGACGGTTCGCGATCTGTTGCGCCATACGTCTGGCCTGATCTATCCGGAGCTCGATTTTGCCTACCCGGAACGGGGCCTTGCCGACGCAAGCGCCGACTTCGGGATCCGGACGATCCATGGGCTCTACGCCTTGAGGGCCGTGCGGAGACGCGACACGACGTTGGCGGAATTCGTGTCGAGCCTGGCCCGCCTGCCGCTCGCGCACGAGCCCGGCGAGGTCCATGAATATGGCTGGAGCGCCGAAGTGCTGAGCCGGGTCGTTGAAGTGGCGTCCGGTCAGCCCTTCGATCAGTTCCTGGAGAGCCGCATCTTTGGGCCGCTGCATATGGTCGACACCGGCTTCTTTGTACCGAAGGAGAAGCTCGATCGGCTGGTCGATTTTCCCATGCCGGAACGGCCGCCGATCTGGGATGTCACGACGCCGCCAAAGTTGTTTTCCGGCGACGGCGGACTCGTATCGACCGCGCCCGACTATCTCCGCTTTTGCCAGATGCTGCTCAATGGCGGCGAGCTCGATGGCGTGCGCGTGCTCAGCCCGCATGCGGTGAAGCAGATGACGACGAACGCACTGCCATCGGGTGTCACCATCTTCGGAGGTGACGAGGTTGGCGCCCGCGCGGGAACAACCTTCGGGCTTGGCTTCGCCATCCGCGCCGATCCGGTCCAAAGCTGGATACCGGGAGCGGTTGGAAGCTTTTCCTGGGCTGGACATTGGAGCACGTATTTCTGGATCGATCCGGCCGAGCAATTGATCGGCGTACAGATGGTCCAGGCGACGCCCGGCAGCAAAGCGCGCCAGGCGGTGCTGTATTCGGGGATCAATCACCTCGTCTATGGCGCATTGACGATTCCCGAGTCGACCGCCGTCCCGCCGGCTGCGCCGGTGACCCTGAGCCCGGAAGCGCTCGCCGATTATGCCGGGACCTATGACTTCGGCGCCACGGTGAGCTCGCGTGACAGGCAGGGCCTGGCCGATGGCAAGACCGGATGGCTTGGAATCGGGAATTTCGTCGCCATGGAACAGGAGGGGCTGAGGATCAACAAGCCGAACCCTGGCGGCGGCCCCGCAACCAAGGCCGGTGTGACGGCGGGTGACCTCATCACTGAAATTGACGGCGCGCCGCTGAGAGGCCTCGCGCTCGCCGATGTCCTGGCCAAGCTGCGAGGGCCAGCCAACTCGACGATCAAGATGAGGCTCGTCCACAAGGGGCAAGACGGCGTGAACGACCTCAGTGTCGTGAGAGCCGACCGCCGTGTCAATTCGGTCCGGCTTCAGGTTCGCGTCGCGGAAGGCAAGCTCGTCGCGGGAGCGACGGGGGTCTGGCCGGTCCTCGAATTCGAGAAGGGCAAGGCGACCTCGTTCGTGGCGACATCAAGCAACGAATTCACCGCAGCCGACGAAGATCGTACCCGGATCGCTTTCGTCAGGGACGCCGCGGGCAAAGTCTCTGGGCTCATCTTGAATCCTGGGCCTTGGGAGCAGCACGCGGCGAAGATCGCGCTCGGGCCGAATTTCTAGGCCTCTCACGCGCGTCCGCCGGGCAGCGGATGCGCGCTTGTTCTACCGAGATAGTGCAGCGGCGTTTTCAATCCCGGCTTGCGCAAGCCGATCTCTAGTGCTACGGTCTGTAGCATTACGGTTCGTAGTCCGCACGCGGCAACATCGCGCTGCCGTCGGGTGGCTCGGAGAATTGGGCGTTCGCCATGAGCAATTCTGCAAAGGCTGAAGCGGTGCTGGCGCTTCATCGGTTCGGGATGGGGCCGCGACCGGGATCACTCGCGGCTGTCGGGACCGACCCGCGCGGCGCGTTGATCGCAGAGCTCGATCGGCCGCTCGCATTGAGCGCCGCCGCCAGCCTTCCCACCAGTGCGAAGGCCTATCGCACAGTGGCCGATGCCAATGCACGGCGAGCCGCGCGCGCCAAGCAGGCGCAGCAACAGGCCAAGAAGCAGCAGGTGGCTGCGGTGCCAACTGCTCCGGGTGACCAGGCTCAGGCTCAGGCGCAGACCGAGGGGCAAGCGCCAGCACAGGGCCAGGAGAAGGATGCTGCCGAGATGGCGGCCAAGCAGGCAGCCGACGCCGTTCCCGATCCCGGCCGTCCGATCTACTTGCAGGAAGCCAAGCTGCGCACCGAAGCCGCGCTCGCCGCCGACATCGGCTTCGCCGAGCGGCTGGTGTGGTTCTGGTCCAACCATTTCTGCATCTCGGCCTACAAGATCCAGAGCATGTCGGGTGCTTACGAACGCGAGGCCATTCGCGCAAATGCGCTCGGCCACTTCGTCGATCTTCTGCTGGCGGTCGAAGGCCACCCGGCGATGCTGTTCTATCTCGACAATCTGGGCTCGATGGGCGCGAACTCGATCGCCGGCATCAACCGCAGCCGCGGCCTCAACGAAAACATTGCGCGTGAGATCATAGAATTGCACACGCTGGGTGTGCGGACCGGCTACACTCAGGACGACGTGATCAGCTTCGCCAATGTGTTGACGGGATGGACGCTTGTTCCTCCTGGAGACAATCCGGAGCACGGCGGCGAATTCACCTTCAACCCGCGGCTCCACGAGCCCGGCGGGCAGACGGTGCTCGGCAAGCGTTACGAGCAGGAGGACGCCGAGCAGGGCCGCGCCGTGCTGCGCGACCTCGCTGCGCATCCGGCGACCGCGACCCATGTCGCAACCAAGCTCGCACGGCATTTCGTGGCCGACGAGCCGCCTCCGCCACTCGTCGAACAAATGGCGAAGACGTTCCGCGACACCGAGGGCGATCTCAAGCAGGTCGCGATTACGATGGTCTCGTCGGACGACGCGTGGCGCGGGTCGCCGTCAAAACTGAAGCGTCCGAGCGAATGGGGCGTTGGCATGGTGCGCGCGACGGGGATTACGGTCGTCGACCCCACGCGTTTCACGGCGGGCCAGGAGCTGCTCGGCGAAGGGCTGTGGCGGCCGTCGGCGCCCAAGGGCTATCCGGATGACGAGGCAAGCTGGATCGATGGCATCGGTCGGCGGCTCGACATCGCCAACAATTTTGCCGAGCGCGTGGCGGCCACTGCTGATCCGCAGGGGATCATCGAGGACGTCTTCGCATCGCAGATCGCGCCCGAAGTGAAGCAGGCGGTCGGCCGCGCCGAGAGCCGCCAGCAGGCGCTGGCGCTGCTGTTCATGTCGGCAGATTTTCAGAGGAGGTGAGCATGGGCTTCGACAATCATTTGCCCACGCGGCGCGAACTTCTGGTCGGCTCCGGTGCGCTGTTCGCGTGGAGCCAGATGCCGCGGATCGCACGCGCCGAAGGGCGCGATCCGCGCCTTCTCGTCGTCGTCCTGCGTGGCGCGCTCGATGGTCTCGGTGCGGTCGCGCCGGTGGGCGATCCCGACTGGGTCGGCCTGCGCGGCGATCGCGCGCTGGTGCTGGACGGCAAGCCGCCGGCATTGCCGCTCGATTCCTTCTTCGCGCTCAACCCGGCGATGCCGAACCTGCACCGGCTCTACAAGACCGGCAAGGCCGCAATCGTCCATGCCGCCGCGACGCCCTACCGCGAACGCTCGCATTTCGACGGCCAGGACGTGCTGGAGAGCGGGTTCACCAAGCCCGGTGCCACCGCATCGGGATGGCTCAACCGCGCGCTGCTCGCGACGGAGTCGGGTGGGCGCGTCGATCCGCGCGGCAGCCGTGCGCTCGGCATCGGCTCGGTGACGCCGCTGGTGGTGCGCGGCTCGGCGCCCGTCATGACATGGGTGCCGCAAAAACTGTTGCCGGCGAGCGAGGACACGCAGAACCGCCTGCTCGATCTCTACCAGCACACCGATCCAAAGCTTGCGACCGTGCTCCAGGCACGCATGAAGCTCGCCTCGCTCGGCGGCGCGCCCGGCACGGGCGATCCGATGTCGGACGATCCGACATTGATGCCGCCCGGCATCGCGCGCGTGCGCGCCTATTTCGCCGAAGCCGCCGGCACCGCCGCGCGCTATCTCGCCAAGCCCGACGGCCCGCGCGTCGGCGCGATGGGCTTCGTCGGCTGGGATACGCACATCGCGGAAGGCGCAGCGTCAGGCCAGCTCTACAATCTGCTCGGCGCGCTCGACGGTGCGTTTGCCGCGATCGAGAGCAACATGGGCGAGGTGTGGGGCGAGACGGTCGTCGCCGTCGTCACCGAGTTCGGGCGCACCGCGCGCATCAATGGCACGCAGGGCACGGATCACGGCACGGGCACGGTCGCCTTCCTCATTGGCGGCGCGCTCACCGGCGGCCGCGTGATCGCGGACTGGCCGGGACTGAAGTCCGCGCAACTGTTCGAGGATCGCGACCTCAAGCCGACCACCGATCTCCGCGCCGTGCTGAAGGGTCTGCTCAGGGATCATCTGCGCGTCGAGGAGAAGGTGCTGGCGGATGCGGTCTTCCCCGGCAGTGCTGACGTCAAGCCGATGGGAGGCCTCGTCGGCTGACGGCGCGGCCTTCGCAACCGGATCGGGTCCATGATGTGCACACTGACGCAACGGGAACTCGACTTTCTCGCCAGCCTGAAAACCGGCTGGCGGCGGCTCTATCGGCGCGAGCCGATGCGGCTCCTGCAGGGTGACACCGAGGCGAGCGACGCGCAGCCGGAGACGCGCTCGATCGTCTGGCGCGTTGTATCGGGTTAGTTTTTCGCGAGTCTGGCTCGACTTAGGACACGCCACTGTGGTGGAATCGCCACAGCCGGCGCGAAACGGTCGTGGCCCTAAGCCTGCTTTCCTTCAGCCAAGGTTCTGCCCTCATTGCCCGCCGAAACTCCGGGCAGTTCGGAGGGCGTACCATGTCTCGCATTGCACGTGCCGAAAGTGCCCGAATTTCCCTCGCAAGCTCATGCCGGTTGCTGCTCGCCATCGTCGGTGCCGCATCGCTCGCCGCCTGCGCACAATCGCCGGTCGGCCGCCAGAAGGCCGATCTTGGCACCAATCGGCAGGCTGCGGTCCAGCGGCCCCATAGGGTAGCGGCCTTGCATCCGCGTCCGATCAGCCGGGTACGCGTCCCCGACCGTGACGCAAAGCAAACCGCTTCGCACGGCGTTGCCAGCTTCTATTCGGACACGGAGACCGCGAGCGGCGAGAGGTTCGACAAGAACGAATTGACCGCGGCGCATCCCAGCCTGCCGTTCGGCACGAAGCTGCGCGTCACCGACGTCTCCTCAGGCCGCTTCGTGACCGTCCGGGTCAACGACCGCGGGCCTTATGTTCGCGGACGCGTGGTCGATATCTCGCCGTCCGCGGCCGAGGCGCTCGGCATGGTCGACAAGGGCATCACCAATGTCCGGCTCGACGTGGTGCGATAGAACGCGATTCATTGACTTGAGCCGCCCCGCTTAACCGAGTGTTAGTCGCCCTGACGCACCATGGCTGCCCAAACAAGTCGGGGCTCCAATTTGGGGTCCTCGGGGGAGGCGGCGTTTGAACACGATCCAGTATCTCGAAGATCAGGCCGCGCGCGCCGAGCGGCTCGCCAAACGGATCACGGATACGCTGACGATCGAAAAGCTCCTGACCTTCGCCGGCGAACGTCGCCGCGAAATCGAGGTCATCGCCGGCAGGTACCGGCGCGCCTGATAACCATGCACTGAACGCATTCGCCCCTTGCTGCGAGGCGCGGAACTTCTGTTCGTCTCTGGCGTCATGTCAATGATGAATGTGGAGGAGGAAGTCATGGGTTTTGGACGAGGTGCTTTGCTTTGGCTGCTTGGCGTGCCGCTGCCGATCGTTCTGCTGCTGGCGTTGTTCTGGCACCACTGATCCGGCAAAGCGTGGAGTGGTTTTCCGATAAGATCATGCTCACACAATAATGCTGCCACACGAAAAGCGCCGCTTCCGCGGCGCTTTATTTTGCTTGCGATTTGGAGCGTATCGACGAGGACGGGGCGCGGTCAGGTATGACTCTCGACGAAGTCGCTGAGATAGTCGGGAAGCCGGACGCCATCGATGTCGCAGCGCGCCTTGATCTCGCCGGCGATTTCGGTCGAGATGTCCTTCATCCAGTGCTCGAGCGTGTTGAACGAGATCACCTTGATCGGATCGTTGAAGCAGCCGGCGACGAGCTCGCCGATGGTGGCTTCAAGATCGCTTCGTTCGATGTGGATTTCAGTCGCCTTGTCGCGGCGATCAATCACCACGAACAGGGTCTGGTCTGCGCCATAGGGCACGACCGCGGATGGTACGCCGGCTTCAAGCATCTTGGGGCTCTCGTCTCGACTTTCGATCCCGGTTAACGGGAAAATCCGGTAGAAGGTTCCTGCCTAATGAAAAGCTTGTCGCGCGCGTGCAGCTTCCGCGTCTGCACGCAATCAGAGAAATTCTCTCAACCGCGATAGCTCGATGACGTGCTCGGGCGAGAGGATATCGGTGACCAGCGGCGGCTGCGCAATCGTGTGAATCTCATAGAGATGCCTGGTCGTGGCCGGCTTCTCCATGAAGGCCGATATGCACTGGTCGAGTGTACCTTCGCTTATCGGATAAGAATCCCTGTCCGGTCGGCGCTGGTTCGCAAGCGACGGCCATTTATGCAGGGTTGCAGGCGCTCCGAAATCGACCTTTGAATCCGCAACCACGTCTCCCATCGTCCCGCCTCACGCAACAAAAATTGCCCCAACACGCGGATCTGCGTGCCGGGGCCCACACCTATCACTGCATCTTAATGCCAAGCGCTTAACGCAGCAGCCGGGAAAAGGTTCCCGGCCGCCTTGTCGCAAATCAGCTCGCGGCCGCCGCGATTCTGTGGCCCGGGCTGGCATGAGCGTGGCTATCCTCATCGCCGCGGCCGACTTCCGGCGGAAGCCCGGCGAAGCGCCGCAGGGCTTCGGCCATCTGCACCCGGCCTGCTACACCGGTGATCACCACGTCGACCATCGCAAAGGACGAGTGGAAATGGCCGCGCGCCCTGAGTTGCTCGACCGGGACGCCGGCGGCCGCCATTGCCTCGGCATAGGCGATGCCCTCGTCGCGCAACGGGTCGAATTCACAGGTGACGACCAAGGCCGGCGGCAGACCGGCGACGTTGCCGCGCAGCGGCGAGACGCGCGGATCGGTGCGGTCGGCCGGTGAGCAGTAGAGGTCCCAGAACCAGTACATCAGCGAGCGCGTCAGGAAATAGCCGGTCGCGTTGTCGTTGTAGGAGGGCCGGTCGAAGGTGCAGTCGGTGACCGGGCAGACCAGGAGCTGGCCGGCGATCTCAGGCCCGCCGCGATCGCGCGCAAGCTGGCAGGTGACGGCGGCGATGTTGCCGCCGGCGCTCCAGCCCGCGACCAGCACCGGGCCCGGCCTGCCGCCAAGCTCTGTCGCGTGCTCGGCGATCCAGCGTGTTGCCGCATAGCCGTCCTCGGCCGCGGTCGGGAAACGATGCTCGGGCGCGTGGCGATAGCCGACGCTGACGAACATCATGCCGGTCCGCCGCACCAGATCGCGGCAGAGCGGCTCGTCCGATTGCTCGTCGCCGAGCACCCAGCCGCCGCCGTGGAAATAGACCACGACCGGATGCGGCCCCGGCGTTGCCGGCTTGTAGATCCGGTAAGGCAGCGGGCCGTCCGTGCCGGGCAGCGTGCCGTCGACGATATCGCCGATCAGCCGTCCCGCGGGCCGGCCCTTGTTGAACTCGTTGACGAAGGCGCGTGCGCCGAGCGCGCCCATCGACTCGATCGGCGGCAGGTTCAGCGATGCCAGCAGGTTCAGCACCAGCCGCACATCCGGCTGCAGGCATACCACCTCGCCGTCGTTGCATTGCGCGGCGCCGTTGGGGCCGGTCAGCTTGAAGCCGAGCATGCCGCGGGCCGTGACCTCGTCGCAAATGCTGCGATAGGGGCCGACGCCGCCGGTGTAAGGCATCAGGCCCTGCACCTTGCCGGGGACGTTGGCGCCCGTGTACCAGGTGTTGGCGAGCCGGTGCAGGGTCACCATCGAACAGTCCGTCATGTGCCGGCCCCAGCCGGCCTGCGCGGTCTCGGTCGGCTCGATCGTGGTGAAGCCGGCGTAGCGCAGCGCAGCGATGCGGTCGACGACCCAGTCGACATGCTGCTCGATCGACACCGCCATGTTCGACAGCACCGACGGGCTGCCGGGCCCGGTGATCATGAAGAAGTTGGGGAACCCTTCGACCGTGACCCCGAGATAGGTCTGCGGCCCCTGCGCCCAGACATCGGTCAGCGACTTGCCGCCGCGTCCGGTGATCGGATGCACGGCGCGGATCGCGCCGGTCATGGCGTCGAAGCCGGTCGCGAACACGATGACGTCGACATCGACGCTGCGCCTGGCCGTCGTGATGCTGTTCGCGGTGATCGCCTTGATCGGCTCCTGGCGCAGATTGACCAGCGTGACGTTCGGCCGATTGTAGGTCGCGTAGTAATTGGTATCGAGGCAGGGGCGCTTTGCGCCGAAGGGATGGTCGTGCGGCATCAGCGCCGCCGCCGTCTCCGGATCCTTCACGGCAGCGCCGATCTTCTCGCGGATCAGCTCGCCGATCAGCGCATTGCCGTTGAAGTCGACGCCCTGGTCGGCCCAGAGCTGCGTCAGGATGTGGACGAGGTCGCCGGCGGCCCAGGCACGTTCGAACCGCTCACGACGCTCGGCATCGCTCAATTGCCAGCTCACGACGGTCTGCTGCGGATAGGGCACGCCGGTCATCGACTGTCGCGCCTGCTCGCGATAGGCCGCGCGGTCGCTCTGGAAAATATCCATGCGATCGGATGGCGAGGGGCCGTTATGCGCCGGCAGCGCGAAGTTTGGCGTGCGCTGGAACACGGTCAGATGCGCGGCCTGCTCGGCGATCAGCGGGATCGACTGGATGGCCGACGAGCCTGTGCCGATCACGGCGACGCGCTTGCCGGCGAGATCGACGCCGTCATGCGGCCAGCGCCCGGTGAAATAGACTTTGCCCTCGAAATCCTTGACGCCGTCGATCTCCGGCGGCTTCGGCGCGGAGAGGCAGCCTGTAGCCATGATGTAGTGGCGGCAGGAGACCGGCGTGCCGCTGCTCGTGGTGAGCTGCCAGCGCTCAGTCGCTTCATCCCACTTGGCTTCGGTGACCTTGGTCTTGAAGCGGATGTCGCGGCGCAGATCGTAGCGGTCGGCAACGAAGCCGAGATAGCGCAGGATCTCGGGCTGGGTCGCGTATTTCTCCGACCAGGTCCACGCGTTATCGAGCTCGGGATCGAAAGTGTAGCTGTAGTCGATGGTCTGGATATCGCAGCGGGCGCCGGGATAGCGGTTCCAGTACCAGGTGCCGCCGACATCGCCGGCTTCCTCGAGGGCGACCGCCGTGAGGCCGGACTTGCGCAGGCGATGGAGAAGATAAAGGCCGGCAAATCCGGCGCCGACCACGGCAACGTCGACTTGTTGGGCTGTTCCACTCGCCGCTTTGGACTCACGTGCGGCGACCATTGCGTCTGGCATGGTATTCCTCCCGTGTCTTTTGTTTTGCCGGCAGGCTATCGCCGCAGGCTTGGCTTGTCATCAGGACAGGTACAATCTTCGGTAGTCGTTTGCGGCACCATCGTGACCGCGCGAAGGTTGCCGCGATACACGCACCGCGATGCACAACCGCCGGGATTGTCCGGGCTAATCAGACCACATCCTTCTGTGTATGCTTGCGGTTACAAGCCACGCGTACCAACCGGACGTCATGACAGAGTTGAGCGAGCGGACGAAAGCCAACATGGACGTCGTCCTGGAGCAGACGTGCCGCCAATTGCCGCACGGCGGCGATCACGACAGCCGCAGGTTCATCGCCGAGCGCCTGATCGAGGCGGCGCAATCAGGCCATTCCACGCTTGGTGAGCTCGGCATCGTCGCACGCCGCGCGCTGGCGGAGATCGTCGCCAAGGGCGGCTAGCCGGCGCCGCCGAGCTTGCCTCACCGCGGGCCGCAGACGTAACCTGTCGAGGAACCTTTTGGCGCATCGAGATCCCCCAGGATGCGACTCCAGTTTGCGCTCGTTGTGGCGTCTTCACTCCTTTGCTGGGACGGTGCGGCCGTCGCTCAGGCGGTCGGGCAGTTTCCGTTCGCGCTGACGCGTGAAGGACAGATGCTCGGTGCGGTCGAGGGCGAGGTGGCGTCGTTCAAGGGGCTGGTCTACGCGGCGGCTCCGGTCGGCGCACTGCGCTGGCGCCCACCGCAGGCAACGGCCGAGAACCCCGAGATGCGCACCGCCTATGAGTACGGCGCGCCGTGCCTTCAGCCCTCGCAGCCTGATACGAGCGAGGACTGCCTCACGCTCAACGTATTCCGTCCCTTCGGCGTCGACGGCCCGCTGCCGGTGATGGTCTTCATCCATGACGGCGGCTTCGTCAGCGGTACCGCGAACGATCCGCTGTTCGACGGTGCAAAGCTCGCGCAAGCCGGCCTCATCGTGGTCACCGTGAATTATCGTCTCGGCGCGCTCGGCTGGCTCACTCATCCCGCGCTGTCGGAAGGCGGCTCCGGAAATTACGGCCTGATGGACCAGATCGCGGCGCTGCATTGGGTGCACGACAACATCGCCGCCTTCGGCGGCGATCCGAACAACGTCACCCTGTTCGGCGGCGGCGCAGGCGCGACGTCGATCGCGCTGCTGATGCTGTGTGCGCAATCGCGCGACCTGTTCCAGAAAGCCATTCTGCAATCGCTGCCCGGCCGCGCGCGCCTGCGCCCGGTGCAGGAGGCGGAGACCATGGGCCGGCAATTCGTGGCGGCGCTGGGGCAGCAGGCGGATTTGCGCGTCGCCGCGCCGGCGCGGCTGCTTGCGGCCGAACAAAGACTGCTCGCCAAATCCGAGCGCAGCTTCGCGCCCGCGATGGATGGAATCCTGGTGCGCGAAGACGTGGCCGCGGGATTTGCAGCAGGACATGAAAGCCGCATTCCACTTATGATCGGCTCGAATGACGACGAGACGCGTTTCGACGGCGAGCGGGAGATCAAGGAGACGCTGGCGTCCTCGGGCGAGAGCAGCGATGAGTTGCGCCAGCTCTACCCTGATATCGCCAGACCATCGGAGCGCGCAGCCAGATTCTACACCGACAAGGTTTTCTCCGAGCCGGTAAGGCTGCTTGCCCGCCTCCATGCGGCAACCGGTGCGCCTACGTTTCGCTATCGCTTCGCCTACGTGACCGAGGCCCGGCGCACAAATCCCGACGAAGGGCACGGGCGCGAGTTGCAATTCATCTTCGGCGCGGAAGGCGTGCCCGGCGCGGGACCGCTCACATGGGGGGATCGCGAGGTCGCGAACCGCATGCGCGGTTACTGGATCAACTTTGCGAAGACTGGCAATCCCAACGGCCCGGATCTGCCGCATTGGGACGCGGCCGCAGGCCGCGATCGCCTGCTGCTGATCACGAACGATCGCATCGCGAGCGGAGACGACCCCTGGTCGGATCGCCTGGACCGGCTTGCAAGTGAGAGCAGAAAATGAGTTGGGCTTAGGCCGCGAGTTCGACGCGCGGCGCCGGGCTCAGCCGGTGTTCTTCCAGGTGGTCCATCGCGCCGTCCTTCTCGACGGCGTAGAACTGCTGGCCGTCCTTGGACCTGTAGGCGGCGCGAACGACGCCGCGGCGGCCCTTGTCACTGTTGACGACGTCCCCCAGCGCAAACTTCTTCATCTCACGTCCCGCTTGTCTTCAGGCCGACTCCCTTCGGCCACGGCCGGATTGTGGGCGGCAAATCGTTAACGACTTGCTAACCATACCGGTTTGCCTATGCTCGCCGCCGTTCGCGCGGGCAGCTCGCACGCGCATGTTGTAAACGAGACGAGCCGGCATCCATGACGCGATTTCCAACCCTCTTCCTGTCGCATGGCGGCGGCCCCTGGCCCTTCATGGAGGACCGGCGGGTGCAATATGCCAAGACGGCCGCGGAGTTCGGCCGGCTGCCGCAGCTTCTTCCCGAGAGGCCCAAGGCCGTGCTCGTCATCAGCGGTCATTGGGAGGCCGACGCTTTCACCGTGTCGACCTCGGCGCATCCGCCGATGGTGTACGACTATTCCGGTTTCCCCGAGCATACCTATCACCTCAAATATCCGGCGCCGGGCAAGCCCGAGCTCGCCGCGGAGGTGAGGGCGCTGCTCGAGCACGCGGGCCTCGATTGCCGGGAGGATCCCAATCAGGGTTTCGATCACGGCACCTTCGTGCCGCTCGGCCTGATGTATCCGAACGCGGACATGCCGATCGTGCTGCTGTCGCTGAAGTCGAGCTACGATGCGGCCGAGCACATCAAGGTCGGACAGGCGATCGCATCACTCCGCGACGAAGGCATCCTGATCGTCGGCAGCGGGCTCACCTATCACAACATGCGCGGCTTCAACCGGCCGGAGTCGAAGCCGGTCTCGTATGATTTCGAGGCCTATCTGAACGAGGCGATCAGCAACCCGGATGCGGCGCGCCGCAACGCGATGCTGGTCGACTGGGAGAACGCGCCGAGCGCGCGCCTCGCGCATCCCCGCGAGGACCATCTGTTGCCGCTGATGGTGGCGGCAGGTGCCGCCGGCAGCGACGTTGGCAAGCGCGTCTTCGTCGACGAGGTCGCGAACGTCGCGATGGCGTCGTATGTGTTTGGATGAATCTTAGGGTGGATTAGCGCAGCGTAATCCACCATCGAGCCGCAATGAAGGTGGTGGATTACGCTGGCGGACTGCGCTTCGCGCAGCCGCGGGCTAATCCACCCTACGGGGTTCCGACTAAAAATGTCGAAAACAACCCCATGCACAGTAGAACGGCCCAGCAAATAGAATGGCTTAGCAGAGTACTTTTGCCGGGCAGGATACGCGAGCGGTATTTCGACGGGTTTGACACGTCGGGCAAAACAGCGGCAAAATTCGATCATGGCATCGCTCTCGCTGAAGCACAGCGATTCACGGTATTTGCGAGGAGTCCGCTTTGGGTTCGTTGCGCCATTGAAGGTGCGAGTCTCCGCCGCGATCAGGCGGCAGCTGTGGTGTCCGAGGCACAGTTCTCCAACAACTGGCTTCCAATCGGGAGGCCTGTCGATTTTGTCTAGACGGACAGTGCTAGTGCCGGCTTACTCTTGATTGTCCGAGTCTGGAAATACTTCGGTTTTGGGATTATCGACGCCTCTGATGACGCTGCATGTCACGGTCAACGACGCTCAGACTGGCGCCCCCCGCTGTGACGTGAAGGCGGTCGTCGCCGTAGTTGGACTTGCGATCGAGGCCAGAATAGCCGGCGTGCCAGCGATGATCGCTGAAGGTGACCGGACCGCCTTTTACTTGCGTGACGCCATCAGACATGGCGCGCGCGGCATTATAAGTTTCGGGGTGTGCGGCGGGCTAGATCCGAAGCTCCGACCAGGTCACATCGTCATCGCCTCGTCGGTATTTGCCGCGAAAGATGAAGCTTATCCAGCTGACCTCCCCTGGGCCGAGGAACTCATTCGGATGATCCCGGGTGCCAGCTACTCTGCGATAGCTGGTGTCGCTTCCCCGATGACAAGTCTTGAAGAGAGACGGGATTTCCATGGCATCACCGGGGCGGTTGCCGCCGATATGGAGTCGCAGATCGTCGCTCGAATTGCTTCCGAACTCAGAATTCCCTTTGCCGTCTGTCGTGTTGTTCTAAACCCCGCTCATCGAAAACTTCCGAGGGCAGCGCTCATAGATATCGGGCCAGCAGGTAAGCCTGAACTGCGCAAGATTGGACGTTCGCTTGTTCAAGACCCGGGGCAACTCCCTGGTCTTGGCCGGCTCGCCGTTGACTCTGTCATGGCGGTGATGGCTTTGCGCAGCGCCAAGCGACGGCTCGGAGCTCACTTTGGTTTCCCGCACCTGTGTTCACGAGACCGAGTCCCCATTCCGACGCGTGCACTTGAAACGATAGCCACACGCGCCTGATCCTGCAGCAGCGCGCTCCCGATCTCAGACTCCAGGCTTGTCCAGGTCCGAGATGGTGTTTGAATCTGCACGCCGGCGCAGGAAGACGTTACTCACCGAAAGAGCCGGCGCGGCCAAAATATCCGCCAGCGCGTTCCAGGAAAACGTTGGCCGAGGCGCGCCCGCGTGGCACGAAGTCTGCTCGGCCGCTCGTCCGAAGCAGCCTCGTCGTCTCATAAATCGCCAGGCGAGCGGGTTCCAGTCGCGCCAAACCTGCTCGGCCCTTTGGGATAGCAAGCCAGAGACGATTTCCGGCGCAGGTCCGAAGACCTCCGGCAATTTGCTCGACAGATTGTTGTCCGACAGAACGTCCCATCTCGAAAATCCGCCCATGATCGGAGATGAAATGGCGAACACCACGCGACCAATCCGCGCCTCCCGTGCCGGGAAAGAACACATTGGGCAAGGTTCGACGATTGAATACAAGGTGCAATCCGGCAAACGCTTTTGTCTTAGAATCTTCTGCGCCTCTGAAAGAGCCACGAGTTCCGCGTGTCGGGTCACGTCGCATTCCGATGAAACGTGGTTGGTCGCTTCTGCGATGACCTGTCCTCGAAACGCGATTACGGCGCCGAATGGCAGCTCTCCTTGCTTCACCCCTTGCCGAGCGAGTTCGAGGCATCTTTCCATCATTCGCAGATCTTGGACGTCAGCTTCTGATCTACTCATAGGCGCCCCCTTGGGAACGCGAGATCGGTGTTGAGATACGTCTGTCGCTGCCCCTTCATATTACGGCGGCGTCGTAGCGACGAAGAATGTTTCCGGCGCCGCTAACGGAGGCGGCTCCTGCGGCCTGGCATATTGGCAATTAAGCAGCGGGCTACAAACAGTCTGACTTGATCTGGATCAAGGACCGTTACCTTTCAGGTACCGCACGGACCACACGATGATCGATTGTCGGTGTCGGCTCCGGGGTCCCTCAAAAATGGACATCCCGGATTTTATGGGTACACGCGCCAATCCGTCCTACGCAGCTTCAACCTCACCCATACTTCAGCTTCATGAACAGGATACCGCCGGCGAGCACCATGGTGATGGCGTTGGCCGCGACCAGCGGGGCGTCGCCAGAGAGCAGGCCGTAGATGAGCCAGAGCGCCAGGCCCAGCACCATGACCAGGAACATGCCGAGCGAAATGTCGCGCGCCGAGCGGGTCTTCCAGACCTTGATGAACTGCGGCGCGTACGCGACGGTGGTGCAGGTTGCGGCGGCAAAGCCGATCAGCTTGATCGCGAAAGGGTCCATGCCGGCTCTATAGCATGGATTCGGTGGTCATCATGGCTAGAGCCTTTTCCGTTCCGATGAAATCGGAACGGGGCTCTGGATTCTTGTTTTGACGCGTTTTCTTTACGCGAACCGGTATCTACTCCGCTCGAAAACGCTACGTCCGGCGCGCCGCCATGAGATCGCGATAGAGCACGGCATAGTCGCCGGCGCGGTTGCGCCAGGAGACGTCGGTCGCAAGGCCGCTCAATTGCAGCCGGCGCCAGGTCGCCTTGTTGTGGAAGGCGGTGTTGGCCTTGCGCAGCGTGCCGGTGAGGGCCTCCACGGTGACGGGCGCGAATTTGAAGCCGGTCGGGTCGCGGTCCGATGTGTTGGCCTCGCCGATATCGACGATGGTGTCTTCGAGGCCGCCGACGCGCGACACGATCGGGACAGCGCCGTAGCGCAGCGCGTAGAGTTGGGTCAGGCCGCACGGCTCGAACCGCGAGGGTACGATGAGCGCGTCCGATCCGGCCTGGATCAGGTGCGCCAGAATCTCGTCATAGCCGATCACGACGCCGATCCGCCCGGGGTTCGCGCGGGCGACGGCCTGATAGCGATCCTGGAGATCGCGATCGCCGCTGCCGAGCAGCGCGAGCTGCATGCCGTCGCCCAAAATGGTCGGAATGGCCTCGAGCAGGAGATCGAGCCCTTTCTGCCAGGACAGGCGGCTGATGACGCCGAGCAACGGTGCCTCGTCCGAGGAATCGAGACTGAACTGTTGCTGAAGCACCGCCTTGTTCGCGGCGCGGAACGTGAGATCCTCCGCGCCGAAGCGGTAGGCGATGTGCGGATCGGTTTGCGGATTCCACACGTCGGTGTCGATGCCGTTGAGGATGCCGCTCAGCACATCGGCGCGTTCGCGCAGCAGGCCGCCGAGCCCCATGCCGCCTTCATCGCTCTGGATCTCCTGCGCATAGGTCGGCGATACCGTGGTGATGCGATCGGCGAGTTGAAGCCCCGCCTTGAGGAAGCTGATGCCGCCGAAATATTCGAGGCCGTGAACGTCGAACGCCGCCGCCGCGGGCAGGCCGATCGCGCTTGTCAGCGTGCGATCGAACTTGCCCTGATAGGCCATGTTGTGGATGGTCATCACGGTGCCGGGGCGCGGACGGTTGTCATAGTGCAGATACGCGGGCGCAAGCCCCGCCTGCCAGTCGTGGGCGTGCACCACATCGGGCACGAACGCGGGGACGAGGCCGTGGCCGATGTCGGCGGCGATACGTGACAGCGCGGCGAAGCGCAGGCCATTGTCGGGCCAGTCGACGCCCTCGGGAGTGACGTAGGGATCGCCCGGCCGCGCATAGAGATGCGGCACGTCGAGCACGAACAGATCGAGCCCGTTATGCGAGCCCGCGAGCAGGCGTCCGGGGCCGCCGAAATAATCCGGCCAGCGCCGGATTTCGCCGGCTCCCCCCAGCATCCGCATCACGTCGGGATAGCCCGGCATCAGCGTGCGCATCTCGACGCCGTGCGCCTTCAGAGCAAGCGGCAGTGCGCCGGCGACATCCGCGAGGCCGCCGGTCTTGACGATCGGGTAGACTTCGGAGGCGACCGCGAGGACGCGAACAGGCGTCATGTATTGAGCCTGTCGAGCATTGTCTGGGTGATGAGCGAGATGCCCTGCTCGGTGGTGCGGAAGCGCTTGGCGTCGAGCTCCGGGTCCTCGCCGACGACGAGCCCCTCGGGGATTTCGACGCCGCGGTCGATCACGACGTTCTTCAAGCGAGCGCCGCGAGCGACGTTTACGTAGGGCATGATCACGGCGTTCTCGACAGTGGCGTAGGAGTTGACGCGCACGCCGGTGAACAGCAGCGAGCGGCGCAGCGAGGCGCCGGAGATGATGCAGCCGCCCGAGACCAGCGAGCTCACGGCCTGGCCGCGCCGGCTCTCCTCGTCATGGACGAACTTGGCGGGCGGCGTGATCTCCGCATAGGACCAGATCGGCCAGGCGCGGTCGAACAGGTCGAGCTCCGGCACGACGTCGGTGAGGTCGATATTGGCCGCCCAATAGGCATCGACCGTGCCGGCATCGCGCCAGTAGGCGCGGGGATCGCTGCCCGAGCGTACGCACGAGGTCGAGAATTGATGCGCGATGGCGCGGCCGTTCTTGACGATATAGGGGATGATGTCCTTGCCGAAATCGTGACTGGAGTTCGTATCCTCGGCGTCGCGCTTGAGCTGGTCGAACAGGAATTTCGTATCGAACACGTAGATGCCCATGCTGGCGAGCGAGACGTCTGGCTTGCCCGGCATCGGCGGCGGATCGGCCGGCTTCTCCAGGAACTGCTGGATCCAGCCGTTCTCGTCGACATGCATGATGCCGAAGCCGGAAGATTCCGCGCGCGGCATCTCGAGGCAGCCGACGGTGACGTCGGCGCCGCTGTCGACATGCTGGCGCAGCATCACCTCGTAGTCCATCTTGTAGATGTGATCGCCGGCGAGCACGACGATGAAGCGTGCGTTGTGCGACTCGATGATGTCGATGTTCTGATAGATCGCATCCGCCGTGCCGACATACCACATGTTCTCCGAGACGCGCTGACTGGCCGGGAGGATGTCAAAGCTCTCGTTGCGTTCGGGGCGGAAGAAGTTCCAGCCCATCTGAAGGTGCCGGATCAGGCTGTGCGCCTTGTACTGGGTCGCGACCGCGATCCGGCGGATGCCGGAATTGACCGCATTGGACAGCGCGAAATCGATGATGCGGGACTTGCCGCCGAAATAGACCGCGGGCTTGGCGCGCCGGTCGGTCAGTTCCAGAAGCCGGCTGCCGCGTCCGCCGGCCAGGACGAACGCCAGCGCCTGACGGGCAAGCGGCTCGGGTCTCGCGGCACTCATGTCATCCTCCCACAACTCTGGCGCTTTGCGAGAAGCCTCCCGGCCGCGCACATTGGAACCGATAGTAACGGTACGAATAGTAAATCGGGAAGGTGCTTGTTGGTTGCGAACGCCCGGGAAGCTTAATGCTTTGCTGTGGCCTGTGGCTCCGTCGCACCGGTGTCATGTTCGTGCGGGCGCTGGCGTTGGCCGGACCACAATCGAGGCATGCGCTTGTATTCTTGTGCGGTGCACGCAGTGCAGGCTGTGACTTTCGGAGGCTTTGACTTGGGGCAAGGATGCCCGATCATGGCCTTGCGATCCTTTTCCAAGCAAAACGTCAGACAGGGAGCAAGACGATGAGTATCTGGAAAACGGCAATTGCCTGTTCGTTGGCGGGCGCGGTGATGGCCGGCCAAATCGAGCAGGCGGCAGCGGCTCCGCTGCCGACCAACGTCGCGACCATGAAGGCCGCCGTCGGTGACGATGTCACCCCGGTGTATTGGCGCGGCCGTGGCTGGGGCGGAGGAGGCTGGGGATGGGGCGCAGGAGGCCTCCTCGCCGGAGCCATCATCGGCGGTGCCATCGCGAGCAGCGCGCCCTATGGTTACTATGGCGGCGGCCCGTATTACGGCGGTTATGGTGGTTATGGTTATGGCTCGGGCTACGGCTATGGCTACGCTCCGTCCTATGGCTATGCGCCGGCCTATTACGGCGGCTACGGGCCGAGCTATGGGTATGGCGGCTACTACGCGCGTCCCAGCTACTACGGCTATCGAGCCTATCGTCCATACTACGGCCCTCGCTACGGCTACTACCGGCCGTACCGGGCCTATGATCGCGGATATTGGTAAGGACCCTGCGCGGTTAGAGCGAGAGCCACACGATCAGGCTCATGCAGGCGAAATGCGCGAGCACGATCGCGGCGAGATGCAACGGGCCGGCCTTGAGACTGGACTTGCGCATCCCGCCGCGCCCCGCGCTAGTTTGACCCCGCGGCCGCGGCTGTAAAGCTGCGGTCGACGGCTTTGCTCACATCGAGCGTCTTCGGCAGGATGCCGTAGCGCGTCGAGCGGTCGGAGGCTTCCTGCACCTCCCTCACCACGTTCTGGTCGATCACGATCGGGCTGGTGCGCTGCGCGGTGTAGGCCGACAGCAGCACGTCCTCCGGCAGTTTGGTCAGCTCGGCCGTGCTCTTTGCGTATTCACTGATGTGATCCAGCGACCATAGCCGCGCCTTGTTCAGCCGCTGCACGAGGTCCTGCACCGCCGCGCGCTTGGTGGCGATGGCGTTGTCGGAGGCCACGATGAAGGTGATGGTGGGTGTTAGGCCTTCGCCGTCGGCAATTACGCGGGCCTTGTCCTTCAGCGTCGCGAACGAGACGTAGGGCTCCCACACCGCCCAGGCATCGATCGAGCCGGCGACGAGTGCGATCTTGGCGTCGACCGGGCCGAGCGGCGCGAAGGTCGCGTCCTCCAGCTTGATCTGCGCTTTCTCCAGCGTCGCGTCGATCAGGAACTGGCCCCAGCCGCCGCGCGTGCCGGCGAGGCGTTTGCCCTTGAGGTCGGCGGCCGACTTGATCGGCGAATCCTGGCGCATGAGGATCGCTTGCGTCTTCGCATCCGACCTGGTGCCGCCGATCGCCTTGATCGGCGCGCCGGCCGCATAGACCGAGAGGAAGGAGAGATCGCCGGTGTAGCCGACGTCGAGCGCGCCGGCGTTCAGCGCCTCCAGGATCGGAGCGGCGGCAGGGAATTCCGACCATTCGATCTTGTAGGGCAGGTCCTTCGCATAGCCGGAGATTTCGAGCAGCGAGCGGTTGCCGCCCTTCTGGTCGCCGACGCGCAGCACGACGGTGTCGGCCGCGAACGAGGCAGCAGCCGTCGACAAGGTGATGGCTGCGGCGAACAGCGATGCTGCGAGCCGGCGTGTGATGGAATGGTCGTCGAAGTTGATGCTCATGTGGCCTGTCTTGTTGCTTTGCCCACGACGCGTGAGCGAGCGATGCAGCGAGACGATCAAGTCTATGACGGCGCAATGCGCAGTCAATGAAATGGCTATCCGTATTGCAGATGCGTCGGGCAATGACGTTTCAGCGTAACGCCGCTTTCGAGGACGCACCGCGTGCGCGGCGGGTGATGCGCAAGAATGATGCAGGCTGCGGAGTCGCGGCGCATCCTTGCAGGATGATGCAGCAACGAAAATCGTTTCATCGCTGTCCCATGCGCTGATGGAGAGAATGACCTCGCTTCGCGTCACATTCGAAATTCCATTTCATTGACGATGCGGCGGGCGCGCCGCATGATTTGCGCATCGCATCAAAGCGGCGCGGGAAGCGCCGGCGAAATTATTCTCTCAACGCGGCTCCACATGGAACATGCGCAACGCGAGGCGTTGCGTGAATGGCGGAGCTGTGCCAGCGCAGGAGCGGGGACTGATGGGCGACGACAACAAGCGCAGCGGATCTGGCCTCGACCGGCGCCATTTGCTGCAGGCGGGGCTTGCGGCGGCATTCGCCGCGCCGCTTGGTGCCTTTGGTGCAGCCCAGGCCTTTGCGCCGCAGGCGATCGCGCCCGGTGTCGATCTCTCTGAGTTTCCGCTGTGCCGGACGGCCGCGGATGGCCCCGTCCTCACCGGCGCGCCGCGCAAGCTGAAACTCTCCTGGAACGCCGGCGCGGTCTGTCTCGCCCCGGTGCCCGTCGCCATCGAGCACGGCTTCTTCCAGAAGCACAATCTCGACATCGAGCTCATCAACTATTCCGGCTCGACCGATCAGCTGCTCGAGGCGATCGCGACGGGAAAGAGCGATGCGGGGCTCGGCATGGCGCTGCGCTGGCTGAAGCCGCTGGAGCAGGGCTTTGACGTCAAGATCGCCGCCGGCACCCATGGCGGCTGCATGCGCGTCCTGACCCGCGCCGACTCCAACGTGAGCAAGCTCGCCGACCTCAAGGGCAAGATCGTCGCGGTCGGCGACCTCGGTGGCCCCGACAAGAACTTCTTCTCCATTCAGCTCGCCAAGCTCGGTATCGACCCGGTCAAGGATGTCGACTGGCGCGCCTATCCCGGCAACCTGCTCAACGTCGCCGTCGAGAAGGGCGAGGTGCAGGCCTTCCTGTCCTCCGATCCGCTGGGCTATCTCTGGCTCAAGGACACTCAGTACAAGGAAGTCGCCTCCAATCTCGACGGCGAATATCGCGACAAGAGCTGCTGCATCCTCGGCCTGCGCGGCAGCCTGGTGCGCGAGGAGCCGCAGGTCGCGCGCGCCCTGACGCAGGCGCTGCTCGATGCCGCGATGTTCACCGTGCAGAACCCGACCGTAACGGCGAAGTCGTTCCAGCCTTATGCGCCGAAGACGGCGTCGCTCGCCGATATCGAGGGCATGGTGCGCTACCACACCCACCATCATCATCCCGTGGGTGAGGTGTTGAAGCGCGAGCTGAAGTCCTATGCCGACGATTTGAAGAGCGTCCAGGTCTTCAAGCAGAGCACCGATACCGCCAAATTCGCGGAGCGCATCTATGTCGACGTATTCGCTGTCTGACGGCCTCGCCTCCGGCGCGCCGCGCCTCTCGCGCGCGCCGGTTCTTGCGAGCTGGGTTCGGGAATCCGGCGTCGGCATTCTCGCCAGCGTCGCGTGGATCGCGTTCGGCCTGTCCTGCCTGTGGTGGGAGGATGTCGGCGACTGGTCGCGGACGCACTCGCTCGGCATCGCCGCCTTCATCGTTGCCGCAATCGCTTTGTTCGGCACCGTCGGCGCCGACTACCTCGGCTCCGCCGGTAAGGCCTTGCGCCAGCGCGCGCCCTGGCTCGTGGCGCTCGGCGCATTCCTGACGCTGTGGGAAGTTGCCACCGCAAAATTCGCCTGGCTGCCGCTGCCGTTCTTCCCGCCGCCGCAGTCGATCATCGAGGTCTATACCGACGATCTGCCAAAGCTGCTCGACAGCGTCTTCGCCTCGGTCAAGCTCCAGCTTGGCGGCTATCTGATCGGCGCCACGGTCGGCTTCCTGACCGGCGTCTCGATCGGCTGGTCGCGCGCGGTCGGCTATTGGGTGCATCCGGTGCTACGCTTCATCGGCCCGCTGCCGGCGACCGCCTGGCTGCCGATCGCATTCTTCACGTTCCCGTCGAGCTGGAGCGCCTCGACCTTCCTGATCGCTCTGGCGACCGGCTTCCCGGTCACCGTCTTGACCTGGTCTGGCGTCGCGAGCGTCAGCAACGCCTATTACGACGTCGCACGCACGCTCGGCGCAAAGCCGTCCTTCCTGGTGCTGAAGGTCGCGATCCCTGCGGCGCTCCCGCACGTCTTCGTCGGCCTGTTCATGGGCCTCGGCTCGTCCTTCGCCGTGCTGGTCGTGGCCGAGATGATCGGCGTGAAGGCCGGGCTCGGCTGGTACCTGCAATGGGCGCAGGGCTGGGCCGCCTACGCCAACATGTATGCGGCGCTGATCGTGATGTCGCTGCTCTGCTCCGGCGCCATCACGCTGCTGTTCGCCATCCGCGATCGCCTGCTGGTCTGGCAGAAGGGGACCGTGAAATGGTAGCCGCAACCGCACTGGCCGAAATCGCGCCTCCGCCGGCCGCCGGCGCCGCGCTCGACATCGAGCAGGTCAGCCACGCCTTCGACATCGACGGCACTGAGCTGCCTGTTCTCAGCGACGTCAGCATCTCCGTGGAGCCGGGCGAGTTCGTCGCGCTGCTCGGCCCCTCCGGCTGCGGCAAGTCGACCTTGCTCCGGCTCGTCGCCGGCCTCGACAAGCCCAAGGCCGGAACGCTCCGCGAGGACGAGGTGCGCATCACCCGCCCGCATCCCTCGCGCGTGGTCGTGTTCCAGGATCCGACCCTGTTTCCCTGGCGGTCGGTCTGGGACAACGTCGCCCTGGGCCTCGAGGCCCAGGGCATTTTGAAGAGCCAGCGGCAGCGCGTGGATGACGCGCTCGATCTCGTTGGGCTGTCGTCGTTCCGCAATGCCTATCCGCATCAGCTCTCCGGCGGCATGGCGCAGCGCGTCGCGCTCGCCCGCGCGCTCGTGAATGATCCAAAAATCCTGATCCTCGACGAGCCGCTCGGCAAGCTCGACTCGCTGACCCGCATCACCATGCAGGCCGAGCTCGTCTCGCTCTGGCAGCGCAAGGGCTTTACCACGCTGCTGGTGACGCACGACGCCGAGGAGGCGCTGGTGCTCGCCAACCGCGTCATCGTGTTCAGCGACCGCCCGGCGCGGGTGAAGGCCGACATCCGTGTCGACCGGCCCTATCCGCGCCATCGCGGCGATCCATATCTGGCGGATCTGCGCCGCCAGATCTTAGGTCTCTTGGGATTAGATGCCACATGGTAACGTCCGTAGCCAAGGGCCGGGCGGCCCATAGCGAGCCCGACTACATCGCGCGCGCCGAGGCGCTGGCCGAAGGCTTTGCTGCGCGCGCCGCCGAGCATGATCGCGCCGGCAGCTTTCCGTTCGCGAATTTTCGCGAGCTCTCCGAGGCGGGCCTGCTTTCGCTGACGGTGCCGACCGTTCATGGCGGGGCCGGAGCGGGCGCACGATATGCCGCGCAGGTCATCGGTATCATCGGCAAGGCCGATTCCTCGACCGCGCTGGTGCTGTCGATGCACTACATCAACCATCTGGTGATGGGGCGCAGCCCGACCTGGCCGGCGAAGCTCTCGCGCAAGCTTGCGCGTGAGAGCGTCGAGGGCCTCGCGCTCGTCAACGCGCTCCGCGTCGAGCCCGAGCTCGGCTCGCCCGCGCGCGGCGGCCTGCCGGCGACGATCGCGCGGCGCACCGAGGCCGGCTGGCGCCTGACCGGTCACAAGATCTATTCGACGGGGTCGCCGATCCTGAAATGGTATCTGGTCTGGGCGCGGACCGACGAAGCCGAGCCGCGCGTCGGCCAGTTCCTGGTGCCGGCGGGACTGCCGGGCACCCGCATCGTCGAGACCTGGGATCATCACGGCCTGCGCGCCAGCGGCAGCCATGATGTCATCTTCGACGACGTCGTGATCCCGCTCGATGCCGAGGTCGATGTCCGCAATCCCCAGGAGTGGCGTGTGCCCGACATTGCGCAGGCGACCGTCCACACGGTGTTCGTCGCGGCGATCTATGACGGCATTGCCCGCGCCGCGCGCGACTGGTTCGTCCAGTTCCTGAAGCAGCGCGTGCCCGCCAGCCTCGGCGCGCCGCTTGCCACCTTGCCGCGCGCGCAGGAGATCCTCGGTGCCATCGAGGCCAGGCTCGCGGTCAATGCGCGGCTGATCGAGACGTTCGCCCGCGACTTCGATGACGGGGTCGATCTCTCCACCGGTGAATCCAACGTCATCAAGCTGACGGTGACCAACAACGCCGTCGCCGTGGTCGAGGATGCCTTGTCTCTGACTGGCAATCACGGCCTGTCCCGCGCCAATCCGCTGGAGCGGCACTATCGCGACGTGCTGTGCGGCCGTGTGCACACGCCGCAGGACGATGCCACCCGCACCGGCCTCGGCCGCGCCGCATTGGGCCTCTAGCTTTCAGGAAAACAAACAGGGAGACGATCATGTCGATCGAGTTCATCGGCTTCATCAGCAACAACAATTCGTCCGAGACCGTCGTCCGCGAGGGGCCGGTCCTCAACCCCACCCATATCGAGACGGTGGCCAAGGCGCACGAAAATGCCGGCTTCGACCGCGCCCTGCTGGCGTTTCATTCGACGACGCCGGATGCGCTCCAGATCGCCCAGCACGTGCTGGGCGTCACCGACCGCCTCAATGTGCTGATCGCGCAGCGGCCGGGCTTCACTGCGCCGACGCTGCTGGCGCGCCAGTTCGCCGTGCTCGACCAGTTTTCCCGCGGCCGCGTCGCGCTGCATGTCATCACCGGCGGCAATGCGACCGAGCTTCGGCAGGATGGCAACACGCTCGACGACAAGGACGAGCGCTACGCCCGCACCTCCGAGTTCCTCGACGTCCTCAAGCTGGAATGGACCAGCGACAAGCCGTTCACCTACAAAGGCAGGTACTACCAGGTCGAGAATGCGTTCTCGCAGGTGAAGCCGTATCGCCCCGAGGGCATCCGGACTTATTTCGGCGGCGCTTCGGATGCGGCGATCGAGGTCGCCGGCAAGCATGCCGACACCTTTGCGCTGTGGGGTGAATCCTATGCCCAGGTGCGCGACGTCACCTCCCGCGTCCACAACGCGGCGGTTCGTCAGGGACGGCCGACGCCGCGTTTCAGCCTCTCGGTGCGGCCGATCATTGCCCCGACCGAGAAGCAGGCTTGGGAGAAGGCGGAAGAGATTCTGGCACGCGCCACCGCGCTCCAGGACAAGACCGGCTACCGCAAGCCCGCCGACGGCCATGCCACGGCCGGCGCGCGGCGCCTGCTCGCGCTCGCCGACCAGGGCAGCCGCATTGACAAGCGGCTCTGGACCGAGATCGCAAAGCTCACCGGCGCCAACAGCAACACCACCGCGCTGGTCGGTACGCCCGAGCAAGTCGCCGAAGTGTTCGGCGACTATTACGATCTCGGTATCAGCCACTTCCTGATCCGCGGCTTCGATCCCCTGATCGACGCCATCGAATATGGCCGCGAGCTGATCCCGCTGACGCGCGAGCTGGTCGCCAAGCGCCAGGCTGTTCGCGGCGAGGCGGCGGAATGATCCGCCTCATGCTGGCCGGTGCGCTGCTGTTCGGCTCGTTGGAGCTCGCGGCGGCGCAAACCACCTTGCGCGTTGGCGACCAGAAGGGCAATTCGCAGGCCGTGATGGAAGCGGCGGGCGTGCTCAAGGACGTGCTTACAAGATCGAGTGGAAGGAGTTTCCGGCGGCGGCACCGCTGCTGGAAGCGCTCAGCGCCGGCGCGATCGAGACCGGTATCGTGGGCGATGCACCCTTCACCTTCGCCGCCGCCTCCGGCGCGCCGGTGAAGGCGATCGCCGCGATCCGTCAGACCCGCGAGGGACTCGCGATCCTCGTGCCCGAGAATTCGCCGATCAGGAGTTTTGCCGATCTGCGCGGCAAGAAGATCGCGACGGGGCGCGGCTCGATCGGCCATCAATTGATCCTCGCTGCGCTCGAGAAGAACGGCTGGGCTGCGTCCGACGTGCAGATCGCGTTCCTGGCGCCGTCCGATGCCAAGATCGCCTACACGCAAGGCTCGGTCGATGCGTGGTCGACGTGGGAGCCCTATGTCAGCCAGGAAGAGGTGCTGTTCAAATCGCGCCGCGTCATCACCTCTGAGGGCCTGACGCCGGGGCTGAGCTTCCAGGTCGCACGGCCCGACGCGATCCGCGACAAGCGCGCGGAGCTGACGGACTTCATCCGGCGCCTCACGGCGGCGCGGGCGTGGTCGCTGAGCAACGTCGACAGCTATGCCGCGACCTGGGGCAAGCTGATGAACATCCCGACGGCCGTGCCGCAGAACTGGCTGTCGCGCGCAAAGATCCGCATCGCGCCGATCAACGACGGCGTGATCGCGGACGAGCAGAGCACGATCGACCTCTATTTCCGCTGGGGCCTGATCAAGCAGAAGCTCGATGCGGCCGAGATCGTGGATCGCTCGTTTGCGGACGCGATTGCGAAGGCGGGGCTGTAGTGCGCGCTTTCCCTCTCCCCTTGTGGGAGAGGGTGGTGGGAGAGGGTGGCTCGCCGCGTAGCGGCGAGACGGGTGAGGGGTCTCTCTCCGCGTACCACCTCTCGCGATGGAGCTCGCGGATAGATACCCCTCATCCGGCGCTTCGCGCCACCTTCTCCCACAAGGGGAGAAGGAAGAACGCTCTCACGGGCGCTTCAAGGGATCGTGAGAAAAGGAGGACGTTTCCAGCGCAATCGCCTTCCTCGAAACATTCCTTCTGCATTTCGAACTGACGACAACACCCTCATTGCTATTTGCACCGCCTCCCTTGCACCGCGCCGCATCCCCGCAAAAATCATTCAGACGACCACATCGGGAGACCGGCCATGGGCCTGCAAGAAACAAAAATCGAATCGCTTCCCTTCGTCACTGCTGAACTCAACTACCTCGCGCCGGTTTCCGGCAAGCCGCGCACCTATGCTTTCGAGCCGCCGCCCGGCGAGCCCAAGAGCACGTCGTTGCCGGAGCCGCATCAGGTCCCGATCTTCGACGCGCGCCTGATCGCGGACAATTTCTCGCTCGATCGCGAGGGCTTTGCGCTGGTGCGTCACCCGACGCAGGTGAAGGATTTTTACAACGACGAGGAAATACGGGCGGTCTATTATCCCGCCGTCGAGGCCTTTTTGCGGGCGACGCTGAAGGCTGATCGCGTCTTCATTTTCGATCACACCGTGCGTAGGCGCGTCGACGGCGCCGCGGACATTCGTGACGGCGGCCCGCGCCAGCCTGCGACCCGCGTCCACGTCGACCAGACCGCCATCTCCGGCGCCAACCGCGTGCGCGAGCATCTGCCCGACGAAGCCGACGCGCTGTTGAAAGGGCGGGTGCAGGTGATCAACCTGTGGCGGCCGATCCGCGGACCCTTGCGCGATTCACCGCTGGCGATGGCCGACGGCAGGACGATCGCGCCCGACGATCTCGTCGCCTCCGATCTGATCTATCCCAATCGCCGCGGCGAGACCTATTCGGTGAAATACAATCCGAACCACCGCTGGTTCTATTTTCCGGAGATGACGCCGGACGAGGCGCTGCTGCTCAAGTGCTATGATTCCGCAGACGGCCGGACCCGGTTCGGACCGCATACGGCCTTCGTCGATCCGACCACGCCGGCCGACGCGGCGCCGCGCGAAAGCATCGAGGTCCGCACGCTGGTGTTCCATAAACAGTAACAATGTGTGATGGCACTGCCGGGCGCGCCCGGCAGTGTTCCTGGAACTTACCGGAACAAATCGACGTTTGCAGCGCCGGGCAGGGCAACCGGGAGCGGTGCCGTGCGAACGCAGACGACGCTTATCTTCAGTCTGGCCACTTTTTCGCTTTCTGCATTTTCTGTCGCGCAAGCCGAAAGCGGGCTTGCCTCATACTACGGTTACGGAAAAGCCGGTAAGGGCGGCGAACTGACCTGCGCTCACCGCACGCGCGCGTTCGGCAGCGTGCTGACGGTGTCCTACGGTGGCCGGTCGATTCAGTGCCGCGTCAATGATCGCGGCCCGTTTATCCGCGGCCGGATCGTCGATCTCTCGGTGCCGGCGGCCAAAGCGCTCGGCATGATGAGCGCCGGCGTGGTGCGGGTCTCGGTGGAATAGGCTGGCCGTCGCGCTATAGTGCCGCCCAACGCAAGGCTAAGGGGGGTGCTATGGCCAGGATTCGGGTGGGGCTTGTCGGCTGCGGCTTCGTGTCGGAGCTGCACATGTATGCGTTCCGCCGCGTCTATGGTGTGGATGTCGAGGTCGCGGCGGTCGCGGCGCGCGGCGATCATGTCGTTGAATTCGCCGGCCGCCACGGGATTCCGCGGGTCTATCGCAGCTTCGCCGAACTGATCGCGGACCGCGAGCTCGATGTCATCGACATCTGCACCCCGCCCAATCTCCATGCCGACATGATCGTCGCCAGCATGCAGGCCGGCAAGCACGTGATCTGCGAAAAGCCGTTCGCCGGCTATTTCGGCCGGGCAGGCGACGCGCAGCCGATCGGCAAGCATGTACCGAAGGCGCTGATGTATGAGCGGGTGCTGGAGGAGATGGACGCGACCCGCGCCGCAATCGAGCGCACCGGAAAGCTTTTCATGTATGCGGAGGATTGGATCTACGCGCCCGCGGTGACCAAGACCGCGGAGATCATCAGGGCGACCAAAGACAAGATCCTGTTCATGAAGGGCGAGGAGAGTCATTCCGGCTCGCACGCCGCGCATGCCGCGCAATGGGCGATGACCGGCGGCGGCTCGCTGATCCGCATGGGCTGCCATCCGCTCTCGGCCGTGCTTTATCTCAAGCAGGTGGAGGCCAAGGCGCGCGGCGAAACCATCCGCGTCGCCAGCGTCACCGGCGATGTCGGCAACGTCACGGCCGTCCTGAAGCCCGAGGAGCGCACCTACATCAAGGCCAATCCGGTCGATGTCGAAGATTGGGGCACGCTGACGGCGACCTTCTCCGACGGCACCAAGGCGACCGTGTTTTCCGGCGACATGATCATGGGCGGCGTCCGCAATCTGATCGAGACCTACACCTCGGGCGGTTCGCTGTTCGCCAACATCACCCCGAACACGCATCTGATGAGCTACCAGACCAGCGAGGAGAAGCTCGCCAGCGTCTACATCACCGAGAAGGTCGACCGCAAAACCGGCTGGCAATATGTCTGCCTCGAGGAGGAGTGGACGCGCGGGTACTTGCAGGAGATCCAGGACTTCATGGAATGCGCGGCGAGCGGACGGCAGCCGCTGTCGGACCTCGCGCTGGCGTATGAGACGATCAAGGTGAACTACGCGGGCTACTGGGCCGCGGAGGAGGGACGGCGGGTGGTGTTGTAGGGCCGCTGAAGAGACCGCAGGCACGCTGCCATCCCTTCTCCCCTTGTGGGAGAAGGTGGCGCGGAGCGCCGGATGAGGGGTCTCTCTCCGCGAGTTCGAACGTAAGAGATTTGCTTGCGGAGATAACCCCTCACCCGCCTCGCCGTTACGCGGCGAGCCACCCTCTCCTACAAGGGGAGAGGGGAAGAGACCGTCCGCATCACCTCACGCCCCGTAGGTCGAACCCTTCGGCAGCGGAAACACCGGGTCCTGCGTGCGGATGTTCGTCGGCCACACCACCGAGATGCGCTCGCCGGCGTTCTGCATCACGACCGGCGTCGAGCGTTCGTTCTGGCCGGACAGCGGCGTGCCCGGCGGGAAGAATTTGACGCCGTAGCCCTGGATGGTGCCGCCGGCGGGAATGTCGACGTCGAGCGCGGCCTTGCGGATGGCCTCGGGATCGAAGCTGCCGTATTTCTCCTTGGCGACCGGCAGCACGTTGTTGAGCAGCACCCAGGTCTGGTTGAAGCCCATCGAGCAATGCGGCGGCACTTCGGTTGCACCGGTCTTGGCCTTGTAGCGCGTGACCATGGCGTTGGTCAGATCGCCGATGCCCGGCGCGAGCTTTGCGGGATCGAGCAATTGCGCGGGGACCGGATCGATGTTGCAGAAATTGTCGATGTCGGCGCCGAAGGTGGCGCGCAGCTTGTCGAGCTGGCTGTAGCCGGCGCCGGCGCCGAACAGCATCTTGAAGCGCAATCCGCTCTCGCGCGCCTGGCGCAGGAACAGGGTGATGTCGGGGTTGTAACCGGCATGCGAGATCACGTCGGCCTTGGCGCGCTTGATTTTCGTAACGAGCACCGAGAGGTCGGGCGCCGAGGCGGAGTAGCCCTCGCGCAGCACCACCTGGATGCCGGCCTGCTTGGCGTAGGCCTCGTCGGCCGCCGCGACGCCGACGCCATACGGGCCGTCCTCGTGGATCAGCGCGACCTTGACGTCCTTCGGATCCATACCGAGCTTGCCTTGCGCATGCTCGGCGAGGAAGCTCGCGAAGGCCTGGCCATACTGGTCGGAATGGATCTGCGCGCGAAACACGTATTGCAGATTCTTGTCCTTGAACACGGCGGTCGAGACCGCGGTCGTGATCCAGAGGATCTTCTTCTGCTGCTCGACCTTGGCCGCGAGCGGCACCGCATGCGAGCTCGCATAGACGCCGTTGATGATGTCGATCTTCTCCTGACTGATCAGGCGTTCGGCCTCGTTGATCGCAACGTCGGGTTTGCTCTGGGAATCCGCGGCGACCGGAGCAATCTTGGTCTTGCCGCCGACACCGCCTTTTTCGTTGACGAGATCGATCGCGATCTGCGCGCCGATTGACGAGGCGACCGAGCCGCCCGCCGCGAACGGGCCGGTGAGGTCGTAGATCAGGCCGATGCGCAAATTCTCGGCTTGCGCCTGGGCCCGGGTCCAATCGAGGCTGAGTGCGGCGGCGGCAGCCGCCGAGCTCTTCAGCAACTGCCTGCGTGATGTCGGCATCCTATCCTCCCTCAAAACCCGTCTGTTGATTGGTCTTGTTATTTTTTTACGAATTATGGGGAGCGGGACGATGGAAAGTCAACATGGCGAAAGGTCGATAGGCGGGGCATGGCGCAGAACGCAACTGCGAAGACGGACTGCATCGAGCGATCTGCCCGATCTCAGTTCGTGTCGGAGCGCATGGCCTCGAATACCGCAAAGCCTGCACCGTCGAGCAACGGCACTACCCTCGCCAATCGGAATCCGGCCTGCTCCAGCAGGGATCGATATTCGGCGTCGGTGCGCTCCATGCCGGAGACATTGACCAGCATCTCCATGTCGATATGGAGTACGCGCATGGCGTCGCGATGATCTGGCTCGATCCGTCGTTCGATCAGCAGAACCCGAGCATGTCCTGACATTGCCGCGCGAACATTTTGCAGGATCGCCAGCGATTGATCGTCGTCCCAGTCATGGATGATCTGCTTCAGGATGTAGGCGTCTGCGTCTGCCGGAATGGCTTCGAAGAAGCTCCCGCCGATGATCTCACATCGGTTCCTGCCTCCAATCGCCTCCAGAGAAGCACCGGCTACGACATCGGGAAGGTCGAACAGCACGCCTTGCATGGTCGGGTGATCGGCCAGAATCGTTGTGAGCGTGAAGCCATGTCCGCCGCCTACGTCGACGATGCGGCTTATCCCGTGAAAATCGTAGTGCTTGAGCAGCGCGCTGGCCAACCGGGCGGAGCTCCCCGTGGGTCGGTCAAAATCCCCCGGGTATGGTCACTTGAAACTCCCCCACCTGATGATCGCCGTCAGCGCCGCTGAACAGCAGTAGCCGGTCAGGCAGGACGTTTATGTTCGACCCCTTTAGCCAGCAAGGGGCCGGGGAGTTGAACGTCTTGAAGCGACATCTGCAAAGCACCGTACTTACATTACTTGATCGCAACACCAGCCAGCGCGAGATTCACCGGCTGACGGGTGTCGATCGCAAGACGATCCGGCGTTATCAGGCGCTGCGGGCCGGTGCGGAGGCAAATTCCCCCGGGGAAGTGACCACCGGCTCGGTGAGCGCGGACGGCCAAATTCCTCCACCCCGACCACCGGCTTTTGGGACATCGGAAGCGACGGTCACCAGCAGCCTGGCCCGTTCGGCTTGCGAAGCGCATCGGACGTGGATCGAAGAACAGGTCCGGCTGAAGCGGAACGCGCAGGCGATTTACCAGGACCTGGTTGATCAATTTGGCTTTCCGTCCAGCTACCAGAGTGTCAAGCGGTTTGTGCGCCGGTTGCGGCACGCTGATCCTGAGCAGTTTGATCGTCTTGAGTTCCTCCCCGGCGAGGAAGCTCAGGTCGACTATGGCGAGGGCGCGCCGACGGTTGATCCGAAGAGCGGGCGGTACCGTCGTCCCCGCCTGTTCGTGATGACGCTACGCTACTCGCGGCGCAGCTTCCGGCGGGTAGTCTGGAAGTCCAGCCAACAAGTCTGGGCGCAGCTCCACGAAGAGGCGTTCCGGTATTTTGGCGGGGTCCCCAGCTATGTCGTGCTCGACAACCTGAAGGAAGGCGTCCTCAAGCCGGATTTGTACGAGCCCCAGCTCAACCCGATTTACAGCGCGATGCTGGCTCATTACGCCGTGGTCGCCGATCCCGCGCGCGTGGCCGATCCAAATCGGAAAGGATGCGTCGAGAATGCGATTCAACATACCCAGGGCACTGCGCTGGCCGGACGGCGCTTCGAGACGCTGGAGGCGCAAAACGAGTTCTTGAGGCACTGGGAGGAGAACTGGGCTTCCAAACGCATCCACGGCAGCACGCGCCGTCAGGTCGAGGCGATGTTCCAGGAAGAGAAGCCGCACCTGCGGCCGCTGCCTGTCGCTCCCTTCCGCATCTTCACCGAAGTCGTCCGGACTGTCTGCGACGACACCACCGTACGCGTCGACAACAGCTATTACGCCGCGCGGCCCGCGCCGATCGGCAGCCAGGTCGTCGTGCGCATCTACACCACCACGATCGAGATCCGTGATCGCCACACCCGTGCGCTGCTGCGTGTTCATTCCCGGATGGCGCACCCCGGTTCTGTCGTCCTGCCGACCAGCGAACGGCCGTTCAACCCGTCGCGGCAAACCGCCGTGCTGCTGGCGAGCGCCGAGCGCATCGGACCGCAGACCAGGGCCTTGTGCCAGCAGGTGTTCGACACCGAAGGGCGCCCCGGACAGCGCGCGATGTGGGGCATTGTCGGGCTGGGCCGGAAGTATCCGGCGCGGCTGGTCGAGCAGGCCTGCGCGCACGCCATCGACAACCGCATCTACCGCTACAAGCACGTGCGTGCGACCGTCGAGCGGTTGTTCGAACAGGCGATCGAGCAGGTTGGAGTGACGCCACAGCCGGCATCGCCGCTCACCCAGGATCATCCGCTGATCCGTACCCCCGCGGAATACGGCGACCTCTTCAGCCGCGCTGTGCGGCGCGACGCCGACGACAATGGTCGGCAGGCCGAGGCTCACGACGATCACGCCACGGCAATCCGCGCTCGTGTCGCCTGCGCAACCCCGGCCAACTCCGGCGCCACGAGCGCTCCCGCTGCACCTTCTCACCTTAAACTGGAGACCTAGCCACATGATGACCATGCCGGAAATTGAGCGTTGCCTACGACAGCTGCGCCTGTCGGGTGTCCGCGACACGCTGCAGACGCGCGTGCTCCAGGCGCAGGGCGCCAACCAGCCCTTCCTCGAGACCTTCTCCCTTATCCTGCAGGATGAACTGGACCGTCGTCAGTCCCGTCTTATCGAGCGGCGATACCAGCAATCCGGGCTCGACGAAAAGCTGACGCTCGCCGAGTTCGACTGGTCCTTCAATCCCAAACTGCCACGTCAGACCTGCTTCCAGCTCCACACCCTGGCGTTCATTGCCGCTGGCGAGAACGCTCTGCTTGTTGGCAAACCTGGCACCGGGAAGTCGCACATCGCCAAGGCGATTGCCTATCAGGCGATCCTGCAAAGCCACAAGGTCCAGTATCTTGAGACCGACGACTTCTTCCACCGCTACGCCCTGAACTCTCCGGCACAACGCGAGGTCCGGCTGCGAACCATCATCGACTGCGATCTCCTCGTGCTGGACGATCTATTCCTCGCACGCGCCATCCCCGACGACGCCGGCACTTTGCTGCAGACCCTGATCCATCAGCGTTACAAACTGCGCCGCAGCGTCATCGTCACCTCCAATCGCGTCGTGCAGGATTGGGGGGCATACCTTGGGGACAACACTATGAGCACGACGATCCTCGATCGCCTTATGCATCATTGCCATCTGCTTGAGTTCGACGGACGCAGCTATCGGCTCAAAGAAGCCGCTGAAGCTCTTGCCCGGGAAACAAACTCAAACTAACAGTCCCTTGTCCTGCCTCGCGGGTGGAGGAATTTGACTGACCACACCCGGAGGAATTTGAAGTGACCCGCGGGGAGCTGGTTGTCATCGTCGCGTTGAAAATCGCAGATAGCTCGGCGTCCTCGCGCAAATAGTCGAAGACCCCGGTCCCGTGTGCGTGATCGAAGGCATGCTGGCCGGTCTGTACAGAGTGCAGAAGATGGCTCCAGGATTGCCAGTGCGACTCGCTCAGCCATAGCCGCACCACCGGACAGATCGAAGCCGGGATATCGGCGCGGAGGGTAGACCCAAGCGGTGTCAGCGCAAACTGCTTCGGAGACGTCTCGTCGAGCAGGCCGGCACCGGCCAGGAAGCGAAGCAGCCGGTAAAGGGTCGGAGCATGGCTTCCGGTCGTTGTCGCGAGATCGTCGCAATGGCGCGGGCCTGCCGCCAGGTGATCCGGAATGCCAAGCTCGACGGCAACGCGCAGGGCCTGCGAAATGCGGTACCCACCGATCAGCCTGAATATCTGGGCAAAATCTTGAGGTGCGGGAGCTTGTCCGGGAGAGATGCCTGCGTCCATCTGAGATGCTCCGCTTCATCACCGGTGGGGTACATGGCGGAGGTTGCGGCAAAACGTCAACGTGACCCAAGGTCGCTACGGGCCGGTCGCGGCGCAGCATGCTTGCTGAAGGACAAAGAGTCTTGAAGGCAAAGAAAAGCCCACCGCTCGCGAATGAGCGGTGGGCCTGATGCCGGGACGAGCCGGTTACTGCGACAGCTTCACGAAGCTCGGAAACTTCAGCTTGCCTTCCGCGATCTTCTCGGGCCAGACCACGACCTGCTTGCTGTCCTGCCACTGAAAGACGAGGCCGGACACGGTCGTAGGACCGGACTTGATGCCGTGGGTGAACTCGTCGTCCTTGCCGTAGAACTGGATGCGGCCGATCGTGCCCTCGTAGTCGGTCTTCTCCAGTTCAGCGACCATCTTGTCGGGATCGGTCGAGCCTGCGCGCTTGATCGCTTCGGTGATGAAGTAGACCTCGTCATAGGCGGTGTAGCCGGTATAGGCCGGCGGCGTGCCGAACTTGGCCTTGAACGCGGCCGCGAACGGTTTTGTCTTGGCGGTCACGGCAACATCGGGCGTTGCCACTGCCAGCGACGGCACGCCGTCTGCGGCGCCATTGGTGTCCTTCCAGAAGGTCGGGCTCAGCGCCTGCGCGCTGATGCCGAACATCGGGATCGGCACCTGCTGGTTCTTCCACTGCACCGTCGGCTGCACGCCGACATGCGAGATCCCGGTCACGATCACGTCAGGCTTTTTTCCCTCGATGTTGTTGAAGATCGGCGTGAAGTCGGTGGTATCGGGCGAGAAGCGCACATGCTCCACGACCTTCAGGCCCGCCTTGGGCAGGCAGGCCTCGTAGCCGACGTCGAGCGGCTTGGTCCAGGCCGCGTCCTCGCTCATGATCGCGACGGTCTTGATCTTGAGCTTGTCGACCAGGAGATCCTTGGCGGCGTCGCAGACGAGCTGGGCTTGCGCGGCCGAAGTCAGATAGCCGTGGAAGGTGTACTTGTTCTTCTCGTAGTCGTTGTGGATCGCCTTGGTGATCTCGTTCGAGGCGGCGCCGGGTGTGATCAGCGGCATTTTCAGCCGCGCCGCCCAGGGCTCGAGCGCGAGAACGACTTCGGAGATATAGCTCGCGATCACGGCGGAGACCTTGTCCTCGCTCACCGCGCGCTGGAAGGCTCGCACCGAGTCGGCCGACGAGCTCTTGTTGTCATAGGTGACGATCTCGACCTTGCGGCCGAGAATGCCGCCCTTGGCGTTGATCTCGTCGGCAGCGATCTGCGCGCCGCCCGGGGTCGCAGCGCCCGCGATCGACTGCACCTCGGCGATGACACCGATCTTGATCGGATCGTTCGACTGCGCGTAGGCGGGGGCGGCGAGGCACAGCGCCAGCGCGGAGGTGAGGAGGCTGCTGCCGAGGATTGAAGGTCGCATAGTCGTTTCCCTTTCTATGTTTTTATTGATGTTGACGGACTTAAAGAAAATCGGCGCCGGCTTCGCTCGCGAAGCGGCCGGGATCGCCCTCCCAGACGATGCGGGCGTGCTCCAGCACATAGACGCGGTCGGCATGCGGCAGCGCGAAGGTGACGTTCTGCTCGCCGAGCAGCACCGTGATCGCGGTGGTCTGCCGCAGCTTCGTGAGCGCCTTGGACAATTGCTCGAGGATGACGGGAGCGAGACCCAGCGTCGGCTCGTCCAGGATCAGGATCTGCGGCTGCATCATCAACGCGCGGCCGATCGCGAGCATCTGCTGCTCGCCGCCGGAGAGCGTTTGTGCCATCTGGCCCTGGCGCTCCTTCAGGATCGGGAACAGCTCGAACAGCCAGGCGAGCTGCGCGGCGCGCTTGTCGTCGGAGAGATGCTGGCCGCGGAGATCGAGGTTTTCGCGCACGCTCATCTCGCCGAACAGCTCGCGGGATTCCGGGCATTGCACGAGCCCGCTGCGCGCGATCTTCGCCGGGCTCGTGCCGCGCAGTCTGTCGCCGCCGCGCACGATCTCGCCGCTATAGGGCAGGAAGCCGGAGATGGTGTTGAACAGCGTGGTCTTGCCGGCGCCGTTGAGGCCGACGACGGAGACGAACTCGCCCTCGTGGACGTGGATCGAGACGTTCTCCAGCGCCTGCGCCTTGCCGTAGAATACGCTGACATTCTCGACCTGGAGCAGCGGCACCTTGTCCTTGAAGCTGGTCTCGGGCCGCGCATGGGTCTCGATGGCGCCGCCGAGATAGACCCGGCGCACCGTCTCGTTCTTCATAACGTCGTCGGCCTTGCCGGTGACGATCTCCTCGCCGAGATACATCGCGAGCACGCGGTCGACCAGCGCGGCGACGCTCTTGACGTTGTGGTCGACCAGCATCACGGCGCGGCCCTCGTCGCGAAAGCTGCGGATCAGGTCGGAGAAGACGTCGACCTCCGCCCGCGTCAGCCCGGCAAAGGGTTCGTCCACCAGCACGACCTTCGGGTCACGCGCGATCGCTTTCGCAAGCTCCAGCCGGCGCAGATCGGCGAAGGGCAGCGTCGGCGGTCGGCGGTTCATCACGCTGCCCAACCCGACGCGGTCGGCGATCCATTTGGCGCGCTCGACCAGCGCCTTGTCCGGGAACAGCATGAACAGGCTGTCCGGCAGCAGCGCGACCATGATGTTCTCCAGCACCGTCTGCCGGTTGAGCGGCCGCGAGTGCTGGAACACCATGCCAAAGCCTTTGCGTGCGATCTTGTGCGCGGGCAGGCCGGCGACGTTCTCGCCCTCGAAGATGACTTCGCCCGATGTCGGGCGTTCGATGCCCATCACGCTCTTCATCGCGGTCGACTTGCCGGAGCCGTTCGGCCCGATCAGGCCAAAAATCTCGCCGGCGTTGACCTCGAAGCCGAGGTTCTTCACCGCCGTCAAACCACCAAACCGTTTTGTCAGGCCGCGGACGTCGAGCACGGGCCGGTTTGCGATCATATCCATCACGAGCGCGCCTCACGCGAGAGGGCCGCTCCGAGGAAGCCGCCGGGGAAGAACAGCACGACGAGCAGCGCAACCGCCGAGACGATGAAGGTCGCGAGCTCGCCGGTCGGCCTTAAGAATTCACCGGCGACGATCAGGAAGATCGCGCCGAGCGCCGCGCCAAGCACGGTGCGCCGGCCGCCGAGCACGGCCGAGACGATCACGTTCACGCCGACCGCGACGTCCACGACGGTGCCGACCGAGGCGGTGCCGAAATAGAACACCAGCAGTGCTCCGGATAAGCCAGAGAAGAACGCGCTGACGATGAAGGCGGCGAGCTTGTGCTTGACGATGTTGAAGCCGAGCGCGCCGGCCTGCACCGGATCCTGGCCGCTGGCCTGGAGCACGAGGCCAATCGGCGATTGCGACAGGCCGTAGAGGATCGCCGCCGAGATCGTCATGAAGCCGAGCGCGATCCAGTAATTGGCGCCGGCGTTGATGGTGATGACGTCGGGGATGGTCAGGCCGATCTCGCCGCCGGTGAGATCGGCGAACACCACGATGAAATTCTGCAACATCAACACCGCGACCAGCGTGGTCAGCCCGAAATACGGTCCGCGGACCCGGAGCGCGGGCAACGCTAGCACGAGGCCAGCGATGACGGAGGCCAGCGCCCCCAGCACGATGCAGAGATAAACCGACCAGCCGAACTGGGCGTTGAGAATGCCGGCGGTGTAGGCGCCGACGCCGATGAGGAAAGTGGGCCCGAAATTGACCTCGCCCGCGAAACCGAACAGCAGGTCCCAGGCCATCGCGAACACGCCGAAATAGAACGCGACGGTGAGCAGGCCGAGCACGTAGCCGGAGACGTAAAGCGGCAGCGTCGCCGCGATGATGACGAGCGCGACCGAGATGAAGAACAGGCGGGAGGTGAAGAAGGTGGACATCTCAGCGCCTCCCCAGAAGGCCCTGGGGCCGGATATACATCACGAACACGAGCAGCAGCAGCGCCGGAATGGTGCGGTAGGCCGGCGAGACCAGATAGGCCGTCAGCGTCTCGAGATAACCGACCACGAAGGCCGCGATCAGCGAGCCGGAGACGCTGCCGAGTCCGCCGAGCACCACGATCGAGAACGCGCTCGCGGTCAGCGGTCCGACGCTGTAGGAGCTGACGCCCAGGAACATCCCGAGCAGCACGCCGGCGATGCCGGCGAGGATGCCGTAGATTCCCCACACCACGATGTAGATGTTGGTGAGCTCGAGGCCGAGTAGCGTCACGCCGCGCGGGTTCATCGACGCCGCCAGCACCGCCTTGCCGGTGCGGGTGCGGTTCACGAGCAGCCACAGCAGTGCGATGACGAGGCAGCACACGATGGCTGTGAAGATCTCGTTCTTCGGTGTGCGGACGCCGAGGATCTCGACGACGCCCTCGACGATCGGCAGCACGGTCTTGGCGTTGTTGGTGAAGAAATAGGCGATCAGCTCCTGGATCATGATGCCCCAGAGCAGCGTTCCCGTGAGGACGAAGATCTCCTTCTCCTCGTTGGGAATGCGCCGGGAGTCCTGAATGGGCTTCACCACCGCGAAATAGGTCGCAAAGGCGGTGAGGAGGGCGACGGCGACCCCGATCAACGCACCGGCATAGGTGCCGACGTTGAGGATGCTGGCAGCGGCCCAGGCCGCCACCGCTGCGGCCACCATGATGGCACCGTGGGAGAGGTTGAGCACGCCGGAGACGCCGAAGATCAGGGTGAAGCCGGTGGCACCGAGAGCGTAGAGAGCGCTGATGGCAAAGCCATCGATCAATATCTGGAAAGCTCGCATCTATGATTGGCCGGGTGGCAGCCGAGCTGCCGCTTTGAGGAAAGGTGCTGCGGAGAGCCGCATGTGGAAGCTCCCGGGAGGTGGTCCCGGGAGCATGTCCTGCTAGTTGCTGAGCTTGATGAAGCTCGGGAACTTGACGTCGACCTTGGCGACGTCCTTGGGCCAGACCGCGCTCTGCTTGCCGTCCTGCCATTGCAGCATCAGCCCGGTGATCAGGCCCTTGCCATATTTGATCGAGTGGGTGAACGGATCGTCCTTGCCGTAGAACTGGACGCGACCGATCGTGCCTTCCCAGTCGGTCTTCTCGAGCGCGGCGACGAGTTTGTCGGCGTCGCTCGAGCCGGCGCGCTTCACCGCGTCGGCGATGTAGTAGACCTCGTCATAGGCGGTGTAGCCGGCATAGGAGGGATAATTGCCGAACTTCTTCTTGAAGTTCTCCGCGAACGGCACCGATTTCGGCGTCACCGCGACGCCGGGCCCGGAGACGCCCTGATAGAGCACGCCTTCGGCCGCCTGGTTGGTGTCCTTGCCGAAGGTCTCGTTGGTTGCCTGCGAGGAGATGCCGAACATCGGGATCGGCACCTGCTGGTTCTTCCACTGCACCGTCGGCTGCACGCCCACATGGGAGATGCCGGTGATGATCACATCGGGCTTGGAGCCCTCGATCTTGTTGAAGATCGGCGTGAAGTCGGTCGTATCGGGCGAGAAGCGGATGTGGTCGAGCACCTTCAGCCCGATCTTGGGCAGGCATTCCTCGTAGCCGATGTCGAGCGGCTTGGTCCAGGCGGCGTCCTCGCTCATGATGACCGCGGTCTTCATGTGCATCCTGTCGACGAGCAGGTCCTTGGCGCCGTCGCAGACCGAGAGCGCCAGCGCGGCGGAGGTCAGATAGCCGTGGAAGGTGTACTTGTTCTTCTCGTAATCAGCGTGGACGCTCTTGCTGATCTCGTTGGAGGCGGCGCCCGGCGTAACGAACGGCGTCTTCAGCCGCGAGGCCCAGGGTTCCAGCGCCAGCACGACCTCGCTGATATAGCTGGCGATGACCGCGTTGACCTTGTCCTCGTTCACCGCGCGCTGGAACGCACGCACTGAATCGGCCGACGAAGAGTGATTGTCGTAAGAGATGATCTCGATCTTGCGGCCGTCGACGCCGCCATTGGCGTTGATCTCGTCGGCGGCAAGCTGCGCCGCCTGTGGAATGGAGGCGCCGGCGATCGCCTGCGCTTCCGCGATCACGCCGATTTTGAGGGGATCGGCTGCAAGTGCCGCGCCTGACGCTGCCATCATCGCGCCTGTTGCGGCCGCACCGAGCGCCATTCGCAATGCAACAGAGAGTCGTTTTTTCATGTTGTTCTCTCCCTTTGAACAGGCCTCTTGTGAGCCATTATGTCGCAACTATAACGGCGACGGCATTCTCGGCAAGTGAAACCGCGTTCAGGGCTGGTAGAGACGGACTAAAGTCTAGCGCTGCGCAAATTGCGGGCAGGATAGGTGCGAGACACTCATGACGCGCGCAGGCATGCAGATTCTGCCGGCGGGCATGCGTGAGCGTCGAAGCCTTGGAGTCGAAGCCTTGGAGCGGGCGGTAGCCTACAAGACGAGCAGCGATGCCGGTTCAGCGCGCTTGCAGCAGTGATGGATCGAGCGGCCTCAATCGGGCCGGATCGAATGGCGACAAGTCTACACGCGTCGCATCCTTGGCGATCAGCTGCGCCAGCGCTTCGCCGGTGGCGGGCGCATTGAGGATGCCCCAGACATTGTGCCCGGTCGCAACATAGAGGCCTTCGCTCTGCGGCACCTTGCCGATCAACGGCAAGCCGTCCTCAGTCACCGGTCGGAAGCAGGCCTGCTGCGCGATGATCTTTTCGGGACGAAACAATGGCGACAGCCGTTCACACATGATTTGCAGGCGCGCGATCGCATCGACGTCTGGCGTCACGGCTGCCGGATCGAGCGGCAGCGGCGCGATGTCAGAGAGTGCGGTGATATGCGTGCTGCCATCGGCGCGTGGAAAGACCTCGATCGACACGGCGCTGCCGTCCTCGTCATACTCCAGGAACAACGCATCGGCCGGCACGTTGGGGCCGAGATCGTACACGATGCTCGGGCTGCGCTGGCCATAGACAGCGGGCAGGCGCATCCATTGCGCGGCGAGCAGCGACCATGGCCCCATCGCGATCACGACGGCATCCGCCTCAACGAGGCTGCCTTCGACCTCGACACCCTTCGCGGTCGTGCCATTCGCATCGCGCACGATGCCCGTGATGCGGCCGACGCGAAGCTCGGCGCCTTGCGCGACTGCCGCGTTCATCATGGCCGACGTAAATTTGCGGGGATGAACGATCGCAGTCGTCTCAGTCGTACCGATGCGCTGCGCGATGACGACGCCGTTGGCGAGCCAGCCGAGCGCGGATGGTGCATTCCGGCGCGGATCGCCGTCGGACGCAACAAAGCCGCTATACGCGGTCATCGGGCGATAGCCCCAATCGCCCGCGATCTCCTGCGCCAGCTGCGCGTGAAGCGCAAAGCTCCGCCGCGCGAGTGCGTCGAGCGGCGAGCCGGCGCACCAGTCACGCGCCAGAAAGCCGCCGGCCTTGCCGGAGGCGGCGGCCGCGACCTCGGTCCGTTCGACCACGATGACCTCGATGCCGTGGCGCCGGAGAAACAAGGCGGTGCAGGCCCCGATCACGCCGCCGCCGCAGATGATGACGCGCATGGCTTGTTCCTTGGATAGTGCTGCGCTGATGTGCGCAACATCGCCTGTTCGGCACGATCGTTCAGGCGAAGATTGCCGCTTCGCCGCTAGAGGTGCAATTCTGTCGTATATCGAATGTCGTCACTCAACGATCATGCGAGCGTCATAAAGAATCACAAAAGCGTCATGCCGCAAGCCGCCAATGGAGCAGGCGCTGGGGCGAACACTCTACGGGGAGGGTAAACCATGGCGCTCAGATTCCGCAGCATCGACGGCTCCAACAACAATCGTGCGGATCCCACCTTGAACCAGGCCGACACCGACTTTGCTCGGCTGGGGCCGGCAAATTTCGTCGATGGGGTCAATGAAATGACGCCAGGTCCGAATCCGCGCGAGATCAGCAACATTGTCGTGGCGCAGACGGATATTGGCGATGGCGAGGAAGGCCCGCATCTGGTGGATGACGCCGGCGTCGCGCTGTCAGGCATGATGTATGCGTGGGGCCAGTTCATCGATCACGATCTGGATCTGCAGAAGGAGGGCACAGGCACGGATGATATCTCGATCAAGGTCCCGGCTGATGATGAGTTTCTGCCGCCCGGCAGCATGATCGCGTTGACGCGGGTGGCGATCGATCCTGCGACGGGGGGCACCGGGCATCCGGCAGCCGCGATCAATACGGTGACGGGTTGGCTGGACGGATCGCAGATCTACGGTTCCGACGCCGCCACCGCAGCGAGCCTGCGAACGGCCGACGGCCATATGAAGGTGTCGGCGGGAGACAATCTCCCGATCGTCGAGACCGAGCACGGCAACGTCTTTGCGGCCGGTGACGTCCGGGCGCAGGAGAATCCCGACCTGACCGCCTTGCAAGTCTTGTTTGTGCGCGAGCACAATTACCAGGTCGATCGACTGCACGAGGACCATCCGAACTGGAGCGGCGACAAGCTATACGAGACGGCCAAGGCCATCACCACGGCCGAGATGGTCAACATCACCTACAACGAGTTCCTGCCGCATCTGTTGGGCGAGGACGCCATCAAGCCGTACCAAGGCTATGACCGCACGGCGGACGCGCGGATCACCGAAGAGTTTGCCGGTGCGGCCTTTCGCTTCGGTCATTCCATCGTCTCCGACGAGATCAGTGCGACCAGCAATCTGGGTGCCTTTACGTCGGAGCAGACGCTGGCGCAATCGTTCTTCGAAGACACGGCGACTTTCAAGGCGACTGGTGCGGATGGCCTGCTGCGGCATCTGTCGGGGGACCTGGCCAACCCGCTGGACGCTCACATTGTCGATGGCTTGCGAAACCTCCTGTTCGATCCTCCGGACGGCATGGATCTGGCAGCGATCAATATCCAACGCGGCCATGATCTTGGGCTGGGTACACTGAACCAAACCCGGGAGGCGCTGGGGCTTGCGCCTTACACCAGCTTCGATCAGTTCAGCTCTGATCCGGCGACGGCAGCAGCGTTCGAGAAAGCCTATGGTTCGATCGATGCCGTCGATTTGTGGGCCGGCGGATTGGCTGAGGATCATGCGCCAGGAGCCGTCATCGGGCCCACCTTCGGCATAATCATCGCCGACCAGTTCGCCGCTTTGCGCGACGGCGATCGCTACTACTTCGAGAACCAGGGCTTCGATAAGCAGACCCTAAATGAGATAAAGAACACCACGCTGTCGGACCTCATTCTGCGCGACACCGATACCACTGCGATGCAGAGCGATGCCTTCGTCGCCACCGAGCGGCACAGCGGCACGCTGGGCGGCGTAGACCCGACCGGAGAAAAGGCTGCAGCAGGCATGGCGCAGCTTGTGGTCGGATCTCCCGGCAGGGATACCCTGACCGGCGGAGATCTGGATGACACGCTGGTCGCCGCGGCCGGCCGCATGACCATGACCGGAGGTGCCGGTGCCGACACATTCGAATTCGACCTTGGTCATCTCGCAGGTAAGCACAACACCGCGGTCATCACCGACTTCGATCCCAAACAGGACAAACTGCAATTTTCGAACGACGTTCACGTCACGAAATCATCTGACCATCATGGCGGAACGCTGTTGCAGGTCGGCTCCGAGACCATCGACCTGCTGGGCGTAAAGCCGCATGAGATGCATCTTCACGAATGGGGATAATGCTGGGTCGCTTCAAACGAGCAATACAGCATCATTCGGCGCCGGCGGGGCACGCCGGCGCCGTGTCGTGATCCTGCTCGTCCCGCGTCAGCCTGGGCCGGCGCCTTGCGTCGCCGTGTACACCGCGTAGAGCGACTGGCTCGCGGCCATGAACAGGCGGTTGCGCTTGGGGCCGCCGAAGCAGACGTTGCCGCACACTTCCGGCAGGCGGATGCGGCCGAGCAGCTTGCCCGCCGGCGACCACACCGTCACACCGCTATAGCCGACGGCGCGCCCGGCGTTGCTGGAGGACCAGACATTGCCGTTGACGTCGCAGCGCAGGCCGTCGGGCCCGCACTTCACCCCGTCGATCACGCAGTCGCTGAACTTCTTCGCGTTGGAGAGCTTGTTGTCGGCGCCGACGTCGAACACGAAGATCTCGCCCTTGCCGCCGGGCCCGGTGTCGCCCGGTCCCTTGCCGGTCGAGGCGACGTAGAGCTTCTTGTAGTCCGGTGAGAAGCACAGGCCGTTGGGATCGGGCACCTGCTCCTCGGTGACGACGAGGTCGATGCGGCCACTTGGATCGATGCGATAGCAGTTGGTGGGCAGCTCGCGCTTGCCCGGCACGAAGCCGGCCGGCTGTCCGATCCGCGGATTGAGCTTGCCGCCTGCATTGCTCGGGCCGCCGGCGACGTCGGGTTCGCCTTCATAGAGCTGGCCGCCATAGGGCGGGTCGGTGAACCAGTAGCTGCCGTCGGGATGCGCGGCGACGTCGTTCGGCGAGTTCAGGCGCTTGCCCTGATAGGAGTCCGCGAGCACCGTGGCCGTGCCGTCATGTTCGTACCGCGTCACCCGTCGGGTCAGATGTTCGCAGGAAAGCTGCCGGCCCTGGAAGTCGAACGAGTTGCCGTTGGAATTGTTGGAGGGTGCGCGGAACACGCTGACGCGGCCGTCGTCCTCGGTCCAGCGCATCTGCCGGTTGTTGGGGATGTCGCTCCAGAGGAGATACCGGCCCTGCGCGCTCCAGGCCGGGCCCTCGGCCCACAACAAGCCGGTGTAGAGGCGCTTGATCGCGGTGTTGGGCTGCGCCAGATCGTCGAAGGACGGATCGACGGTGATGATGTCGGGGTCCGAGAAATAAGTCGTCGGCGCGCCGTTGGGGCCGAAATCGCGCGGCGGGGTGGTGATCGTCGTTGGCGGGGCGGCAGGTCCGGTCTGGGCCAGCGCGGGGCCGGCTACGGTCGCCGCAGCGCCGAGCGCAAGTCCCCGCACGAGTGTTCGTCGTGAAAGCGCAGCATCCTGGTCACGCTGCTCTGGGCGTTTCATCGCGTCCTCCCGGTTATGTTCGGCTGGCCGGTTGATCCGGCCGAGCGGGCGGAGGTTAGTCCGGTCCGCGGCCGGTTGCGAGGGGCAGGTACGCATCCTCCGCGCGATGGCAGGCTTGGGAAGGCTGGAACGCGGCGGCATTGCGGCGAGGCGAGGGCAGAAGCGGCAATTGGTCCCGGTCTCGTCGTTCGGGGCCTGTCGTCGGGCTTTGCGCGGTCAACCGGTGCGGTTTTTAGGACCTGTCAAGCCTTGACCTCACGCGCGATGATGGCAGAACGTTTCCGGGGTATCAGCCGGAGTTCATTGTGTTAGCCGTTGTCGCACTGGTCATTGCGCTCGCCATCGCGTTCGCCGCCGGCTATTTCACCCGCGATCTCGCCTCCCGCAAACGACGCGCGGAGGCGCGCCGCTGGCGCGAATATACCGAGCCGGGCTGGCTCCGCGCCGCCGCACCCGCCAACACCAACGAGGCCGCCCCCGTCGCCACCGGCGAGCTCGGCCAGATGCTGGACCGTTGGGAAAGCCGGGCGCGCGCCCGCCGAGTGGGATAGAGGCCAGATTGCCTGACGGCCGATCAGTCTGTCCCGAGTGGCTCGGAGCGCAGAGGCGTGTCTGCGCATCGAGTCCACCTCCCAGACGTCCTTGAACGCCACGACGCCGGCTTGCCGATATTCCGTCACCAGGCGGTTGCACGTGTTGTTGACGACCGGAGCGGGCGCCACGACCGGCGCCGGGGCGGCCGCAACGACGGTCGTTGTTGCCGGACGCTGAAGCAGATCGTCTCCCTCACGACCGGTGCCGGCACAAAAACCGGCTGCCTCACGACGACCGGCGTCGGATATAGACCGGGGGCGACGCGGGCCATCATGTTGCCAAAGCGGGCAGCCGGCGAAAGCGCGCGTGCAGTGCCACCTCGCGCGACATGCGGCGATTTGCTCGTGCAATTCGCCCAGGTTGTGTGAACCAGTTAACACACCTGATGCCGCATTGCGCCTAGTTCTGGTTCGACTGGATTCACCGGCAGGCGCAAAGGAGGCCGTCATGAGAGCGGCAGGGGTTGTCGTCGTTCTGGCCATGATCGCGGGCTCGTCGTGCCAGGCCGATGAGTGTCAGAGCTTTTCGGCGAGTACAATGAAGGCGAATGGCACGGTTGCCGCGGCCAAGTGGCGAGTCGACTATCCGCCGGTGCGCCCCAATCCCAACGATCCGCAGCCTTGGGAATCGGTCGATTTTCGCACCAAGCCGGCTGACTACATGAATGCCGTGCTCAACACCGCGAAGACGTCCTTCAAGATCGCGGATCGCAGGCTCGTCGGCACCGGTCAGGAGGAGTGGTGGATCTCGCAATGGCTCGACTACGGAAACTCCGGGCGCGAGCCGTTGATGGGGCTGACCAAGGAACGTGGCCCCGATCCCGGCGATCTGTCCAAGACCAACACACGAGGTTCCCAGGTCTGGGCGGTCGGCTTCTACAACAAGCCGGGAGCAGCAGTGTTCGGGGAGGTCTTCGCCGAGCCCTGCAATCCGTCCTTCCCGGTCGCGATGAAATTTCCGAATGACACTGTCTCCGTCAAATTTCTGTTCACCGATGCCTCACCCGACGAAGTCGCCTACCTCCAGGGCGCACCGGAATACGACGCCTTTATCGACAATTTGGGCGCTGGCTCCGGCGGTCAGGATCCCAGCACCCGCACGATCCGGTCGGTGCGCCTGCTTCAGGTCGATATTTCAGTGAAGGATTCAGCGAAGACTGGCCGGTCGCTGGACACCGGATGGGTGTTCGGGACGTTTGTCTGGCGCGGCCCGGCGAAGGGCGACGCGCTGTTCGACAATCTCGTGCCGGTATCGCTGCAATGGGGCAACGACCCCGGTGTCTACGACGGCGCGATCCGTGAGAGCTGGATCAATCCCGATTTGCGGAACGTGACCTATGGCTGGGACCAGCGTCTCACCATGGGCTTCATGGGGCGCGCCAACGGACCTGCCGACAATATCCGCTCATCCTGCCTGTCGTGCCACTCAGCGGCGCGCACGCCGCGCGCCTCGATCGGGCTGCTCGACAATCGCTTCAACATGGACGACGTCGCCAATCCTGCGAAGGTAAAGGCCCACATCGACACCTGGTTCCAGAACATCAAGGGCAGCCAGCTCTTCCAGCCGTCCGAGCCGGCTGCATCGACGCTCGACTATTCGCTCCAGCTCGAGGCGGCGGCGTTCCGAATTTGCCTCGCCTGCCAGGCCGGCGATCTTCGCGGTCCGACGCCCACCTTGTGTCGCAGCAGCGGTTTCTACAATCGGCCGGTCTGCAACGCGCCTCTGGAAGCGAGCGTCCGCAAGCGGTTGCTCGACCTCGTGCCGCCGCCCCGGCAATAGCCGGGGAAACCAGGTCAATCGTTCTGACCATCTTTTGGCGTTGCGGTTGCAACCATTTCTCGTCTAGAAACAGCGCATCGAGCCTCCCGGCAACCAACCGTCAACGGTTTTGACCGAGGATTTGAGGGCTCAAAAGGGTCTGGCAATGCTGATTCGCGGCCAAATCGATGGGATTTCGGGGGAGGTGGCTCTGGCCGCCGCCACGATCCCGGCCGCGCTGCTGCCCACCCTCCTGATTGGCGGCCTTCTTCTTACTTGCCCCTGAGGGCCGGCTGGGCGCCATGCGCCTGGGCGCTCAGGGGTTGGTCGAGATCACCGGACACCTCAAGCGCCCAGCAGGCTGACGGCGCAAAAAGCTCATAAAGGAATTTTGCAATGGCCCCCCTGAACAAGTCCGATAAGGACCGCGTCATCATTTTCGACACCACGCTGCGCGACGGCGAGCAGTGCCCCGGCGCCACCATGACGTTCGAGGAGAAGATCGAGATCGCCGAGATGCTCGACGACATGGGCGTCGACGTCATCGAGGCCGGTTTCCCGATCACCTCCGAAGGCGACTTCCAGGCCGTCAGCGAGATCGCCCGCCGCTCCAAGAACTCGGTGATCGCCGGCCTGTCGCGTGCCAACCCGAAGGACATCGACCGCTGCGCCGAAGCGGTGAAATTCGCCAGGCGCGGCCGCGTCCACACCGTGATCGCGACCTCGCCGCTGCACATGCGCGTCAAGCTGAACATGACGCCGGAGCAGGTGATGGAGCTCTCGATCGCCAACGTGACCCGCGCCCGCAACCAGATCGACGACGTCGAATGGTCGGCCGAGGACGCCACCCGCAGCGAGATGGACTATCTCTGCCGCATCGTCGAGGCCGTGATCAAGGCCGGCGCGACCACCGTCAATATCCCCGATACCGTCGGCTACACCACGCCCGAGGAATATGCCCGTTTCATGCGCACGCTGATCGAGCGCGTGCCGAACTCCGACAAGGCGGTATTCTCGGTTCATTGCCATAACGACCTCGGGATGGCCGTGGCGAATTCGCTGGCCGGCATTGCCGGCGGCGCGCGGCAGATCGAGTGCACCGTCAACGGCATCGGCGAGCGGGCTGGCAACGCTTCCCTCGAGGAAGTCGTGATGGCCATCAACGTCCGCAACGACGTGTTTCCGTGGTGGAACAAGATCGACACCACGCAGCTGACGCGCGCCTCGAAGGTCGTGTCGGCCGCAACCTCGTTCCCGGTCCAGTACAACAAGGCGATCGTCGGCCGCAACGCCTTCGCCCATGAGAGCGGCATCCATCAGGATGGCGTGCTGAAGGACGCCTCGACCTACGAGATCATGCGGCCCGAGATGGTCGGGTTGAAGCAGTCGTCGCTGGTGCTCGGCAAGCATTCCGGCCGCCACGCCTTCGTGCACAAGCTGGAGGAGATGGGCTACAAGCTCGGCGCCAACCAGCTGGAGGATGCGTTCACGCGGATGAAGGCACTGGCCGACCGCAAGAAGGACATCTACGACGAGGACATCGAGGCGCTGGTCGACGAGGAGATGGCGGCCTCCCACGACCGCATCAAGCTGACCTCGCTGACCGTGATCGCCGGCACCCACGGCCCGCAGCGCGCGACCATGAAGCTCGACGTCGACGGCCAGATCAGGATCGAGGAAGCCGAAGGAAACGGGCCGGTCGACGCGGTCTTCAACTGCATCAAGGCGCTGGTGCCGCATGAGGCAAAGCTCGAGCTGTATCAGGTCCATGCGGTGACCGAAGGCACCGACGCGCAGGCCGAAGTCTCGGTGCGGCTGTCCCATGACGGCCGTTCCATGACGGCACGCGCAGCGGATCCGGATACGCTGGTGGCCTCGGCCAAGGCCTATCTCGGCGCGCTCAACAAGATCGTCATGAAGCGCCAGCGCGATACGGTGACGACGGCAGCGGCGAGCTGACGCTTCATCCTCTCCAGTTCATCGGCAAACGCGGCGCCCTCGGCGCCGCGTTTTTCGTTTGGCACACGATCCCGTCATGTGGGGGTGCATCGCAATAAATATGTTATTAACATGTCATGTTAACATTCCATTAACCGGCAGCGTCGCGCGCCCTTGCTGCTGGAGAATTTGGAATGCCCCTTTCCGCTGGTTCGATCGCCTTCACCGGTTTCAACGGTGACGGCAACGATAATTTGTCCTTTGTCGCCCTGACCGACATCCCGCAGGGCACTGTCATCAATTTCACCGACAGCAACTGGAACGGCTCCGCCTTCGCAACCGGCAGCGACGCCGAAAGCACGATCGCCTGGACCGCGACCGGCGCGATTCCCGCTGGGACCGTCATCGACATCAACAACATTGGCAAGGGCACGTTCGGCACCAGCGCCGGCTCGGCCACCTTCACCAACGCCAACAATACCGGCCTGTCCAACGACAGCGAGGTCGTCTACGCCTATGTCGGCAGCTCGACCGCGCCGACCTTTCTCGCCGCGATCTCCAATGTTGGCTATGCGACCAGTGACGGCACGCTGACCGGCACCGGCCTCGTCGCCGGCCAGACCGCGGTCGGCTTCACCGGCGGCCTCGACATCGTCGGCTATAACGGCCCGCGCTCGGGCTTCGCCAGCTTCGCCGACTACCTCGCCGCGATCGGCAACACCGCCAATTGGGCGACCCAGAACGGCAGCGGCGACCAGAGCACCGACGGCACCACGCCCGACGCGCCGTTCCCGACCGCCGCCTTCACCGTCGCGGCTCCCGCCACGCAGACGATCTCGTTCTCGTCGCCGAGCGTGTCGGTTGCCGAGGGGCAGAGCGGCACAAAGACCATGACTTTCACCATTGCGCGCACCGGCGGCACCACCGGCGTGCTCAGCTTCTCCGGCAGCTTCGCCGCCGGCACCACCGATGCGGCCGATTTCGGCGGCACGCTGCCGGCCTCGACCTTCAGCGGCAGCTTCGCCGACGGTGCGTCCTCGGCGACCATCACCATCACGATCTCCGGCGACACCACCGCGGAGCCCGACGAGAATTTTACGCTCACGCTCACCAGCGCCAGCAATCCGGGCGCGGCGGTTACGATCGGCACCGCGACGGCGACCGGCACCATCGCCAATGACGACGGCACTCTCGTCTCCGGCAACTCGTCGAACCCGATCACGCTGGCGAACAACGATCATCTGACCGTCCTCGCCGGCGCGACCCTGTCGGGCTCGACCCCGGTTACCTGGATCGGCGGCAGCACCTCGCCCGGCGCGCTGATCGACAATTCCGGCACCATCACCGGCACCAGCCGCGCGATCGCCACCAGCGGTTCGACCAGCGGCAGCCTCACCATCAACAACAAGGCCGGCGCCACCATCACCGCGACCAAGGACGCTGTGAAGATCTCGAACCTGGTCTCGGGCAAGAGCGGCACCTTCACCGTCAACAACGAGGGCACGATCTCGTCGACCGGGACCGGCAGCAATGCCGGCCAGGCGCTCGATCTCGACGACATCAATTCGAGCGGCGCCAATACCGTCATCAACAATGCGGCGGGCGGCGTGATTTCGGCGGCCGATGCCGACGCGATCCGGCCCGGCGCCAACGCCACCATCAACAATTACGGTCAGATCGTCAGCCACAATGCCTCGGCGGCCTCGTCCGGCAACGACGCGATCGACTTCCAGTCGGTCAACACCGGTGGCGTGGTCAACAACTACGCCGGCGGAATCATCGACGGCGCCCGCCACGCCATCACCGGCGACCAGCCGATCACCGTCAACAACGACGGCACGATCATCGGCCGCAGCGGCTCCGGCATCAACATGGACAGCGCGGCTAACACGACGACAACAGTGACCAACCGCGGCACCATCACCGGCACGGCGGTCGGCGGTGCTGACGCCGACGGCGTGGATGTCGACGGTCTGGTCTCGATCGACAATTTCGGGACGATCGCGGCGGTCGGCCTGACCAGCGGCGCCAACGGCCTCAACGAGGCGCTCGCGATCGGCGGCGGCTTCCTCCACAACGAGGTGGGCGGCCTGATCATCAGCGATCAGCGCGCGATCACCGTGGACGACAGCAATGACGGTAGCGCCTTCGGCGTCATGACCATCATCAACGACGGCACGATCCGCGGCAACAACGGCGAGGCGATCTCGATCGTCGGCACCTTCGGCGACACGGTCACCAACACGGGCGGCATTTTCGGCAGCATCGCCACCGACGGTGGCAACGATACGCTCACCAACAGCGGCTCCATCATCGGCGACGTCTCGATGGGCGCAGGCGACGACAGCATCAATCTCGCCACTGCTTCGATCGTCACCGGCACGATCGACGGCGGCGACGGCGTCGACACGCTGGTGCTGTCGGGAAGTGGCTCCGGTTCGCTCCTTGGCACCGTCGTCAATGTCGAGAAGCTCGACGTCCAGAGCGGCGTCTGGCGGATCAAGGACGCGTCGGGCTATTCCGACATCCAGGTCGAGAGCGGCGCGGCGGTCGTGCTGGAGGGCTCGGCCAATGGAATGGTGATTGCCGCGGGCGCCGCGCAGCTGGTGTTCGGTCTGGCCTCGAACTCCGTGATCTCGGGCAATCAGTACATCCAGATCGGCGGCGCGGCCGACGGCACGACGATCGAGGCCGGCGGCGACCAGGATATCCTTGGCGGTGGTATCGCGACCAACACCACCGTGGACGGCGGCACCCAGAACGTCTTCGGCGTCGCGATCCAGACCACGGTCGCGAATGGCGGCTTCCAGCACGTTCACAACAATGCTTTCAACACCATCGTCAATGCCGGGGGTGAGCAGAACGTCTACATCGACGGCAGTGCGACCGGATCCACCATCAATGCCGGCGGCATCCAGATCGATTGGGGCTTCACGATCATCACGACGATCAGCGGTGGCGGTCAGTACGTGTTCGGGTCGGCGAGCCTCACGACGATCAATTCGGGCCTGCAGGCCGTCGAGAGCGGCGGCACGGCCTCGGACACGACGATCCATGGCGGCGGGCAGGACGTCTATCTGGGTGGAACCGCGATCAACACCACTATGGGATGGCGGCGTCCAGTCGGTCTATGGCGGCACGGTGGTCCAGACCACGATCAGCAATGGCGCCCTCCAGTATCTCCACGGCAACGCGTCGATGACGACGGTCAACGCCGGCGGCCAGCAGAGCGTCTACGCCGACGGCACGGCGACCGGCACCACGATCAATGCCGGCGGAGTCCAGGTCGATTGGGGCGCCGCCAGCGCCACCATCGTCAACGGCGGCGTGCAATATGTGTATGGCAGCGCAACCGGCACGACGGTCCTGTCCGGCACGCAGCACGTGCAGGCCGGCGGCAGTGCGGATGACACCACGATCGGCTCGGGCGCGCTCGCCTTTGTCCACGCGGGCGGCACGATCGACGATGTGATCTTCGCCGGTCCCAATGCCTCGCTGGTGCTGGCCCAGGCGTCGGCCTTCACGGGAACGATCTCCGGCTGGCAGGACCATGACAGTCTCGATCTCGGCGACATCCTGTTCAGCGACGGTCTGACCTCGATGGCCTATGCGCAGAACAACGACAACACCGGCGGCACGCTGACAGTCTCCGACGGCACCCATGTCGCGACGCTGCACTTGCTCGGTCAGTACAGCGCGGCCGACTTCGCGCTGTCCTCGGACGGGCACGGCGGCACCCTGATCACCGATCCGGCGGTCGCGCAGCAGGCCCAGCTCGCGCCGGCGCTGCACGGCTGAGGTTGCGAGACGCGGCAACGGCGATGGCAGGGTTTCCTTGCATCGCCCTGCGTGAGCCAGTCCGGCAGATTTCGCCTCCGGATACCGCATTTTTGCAAGCCGCCCCCTGCTAAGGGGCAATGGCGCCTGTGTCCGCTTCCCTATAATCCTGCCTTCAAGTCTTGAATCTAGGGCTTTGGGGGCGACGGTTCGTGCCCCACCAAAAAACGTGCGGGAGGAAGCATGCGGAATTTCATTTGGGCTGCGGCATCGGTTGCGGTCTTGACCGGGGCGTTGGCCCTGACCGGGCCGGCATCGGCCCAATCGCCGATCATCATCAAGTTCAGTCACGTCGTCGCCACCGACACGCCGAAGGGCAAGGCGTCGGAGAAGTTCAAGGAGCTTGCCGAGAAGTACACCGGCGGCAAGGTCAAGATCGAAGTCTACCCGAACTCGACGCTCTACAAGGACAAGGAAGAGCTCGAGGCGCTCCAGCTCGGCAGTGTGCAGATGCTGGCGCCGTCCAACTCGAAGTTCGGCCCGCTCGGCATCCGCGAATTCGAGGTGTTCGATCTGCCTTACATCCTTCCGGACCTGAAGACGCTGCGGAAGGTGACGGAAGGCCCGCTCGGCCTCCGGCTGCTCAAGCTGCTGGACTCCAAGGGTATCACCGGCCTTGCCTATTGGGACAACGGCTTCAAGCAGATGAGCGCGAACAAGAAGCTGGTTACGCCCGCCGACTACCAGGGGGTCAAGTTCCGCATCCAGTCCTCGCGCGTGCTGCAGGCCCAGTTCAAGTCGCTCGGCTCGCTGCCGCAGGTGATGGCGTTCTCGGAAGTCTATCAGGCGCTGCAGACAGGTGTCGTCGACGGGCAGGAGAACACCTGGTCGAACATCTATACGCAGAAGATGCACGAGGTGCAGAAGTACATCACCGAGACCAATCACGGCTACATCGGCTACGTCGTGATCGTGAACAAGAAGTTCTGGGACGATCTGCCGGCCGACATCCGCGACCAGCTGTCGAAGGCGATGAAGGAGGCGACCGACTTCAACAACGCGCAGTCGCAGAAGGAGAACGACGACGCGCTGGCCGAGATCAAGAAGAGCGGCAAGAGCGAGATCATCAAGCTCACGCCGCAGCAGGACGAGGCGATGCGCAAGGCGATGGAGCCGGTCTACAAGGACGCCGCAGGCCGCGTCGGCCAGCCGCTAATCGACGAGTTCCTCAAGGAATCGAAGAGCACGACGAACTGATCAGGATCGACCATCAATGAAGGGGCTTCCGTGCAGCCTGCGCGGAGGCCCTTTTTGTTGCAAAACATTTCAGTCTGCATCTGAATGGACATTCAGGGGAGTTACATCTTCGTAAGAACGCTCTCTCTGTCCAAGTTGTAAGTTGCGCGTCAGCCGTCCGGCGCTCATCCTCACCGGCATCCTTCCAGAGGAGGTCCGTATGAGGAAGTTCACCATCGCCGCCATCGCCGTGCTCAGCATCGCCGGCTCGGGCGCGGTCTATGCCCAATTTCATCGCCCGTGGATGGAGCACTTCCGCCACGTCCGCATGAACCCGGAGGACCGTGCCGCCTTCGTCGACGCGCGGATCGCCGCCGTCCATGCCGGGCTGAAGCTCAACGCCGACCAGGAGAAGCTGTGGCCGCCGGTCGAGGCTGCCGTGCGCGACTTCGCCAAGCTGCGCATCGACCGCGCCAACGCGCGGATGAATGCCGGCCCGGGTGACGCCAGCAAGAACGCCGACAAGCCCGAGGATCCGGTCGCCCGCCTGCGCCAGCGCGCCGAGGACATGGGCGCGACCTCCGCCGCCCTGAAGAAGATCGCCGATGTCGCCGATCCGCTCTACAAGACGCTCGACGAGGGCCAGAAGCGGCGCCTTGCCGTGCTGACCCGCCACCGTGGCCCGTTCGGGGGCGGTGGGGACGGCCCGTCCCGACACTTCATGGAACGGGGCATGGACCGCATGATGGAGCGCGGCATGGACCGCTTCCACGGCGACCGTTTCGACCGTGACGGCGGCCCGGACCGGGATCGCGAGGGCCGGCTCTGAGCCACCCCGTATTTCCCGAGGAATTAACCCCGGGATTGGCCTTGGCGAAGCCGCTGGAATCCAGCGGCTTTTCGCATTTTCGGGCCTGTGGAAGAACCTTGGAAAACATGCGCCACATCGCTTGCCATACCCGGATCGCTTTGCTAAACGACCGGCCTCGCAAGGCATTGACCGCCTTTCGGGCGCATAGCTCAGTTGGTAGAGCAGCTGACTCTTAATCAGCGGGTCCCAGGTTCGAACCCTGGTGCGCCCACCATATAAATCAAGCACTTAGCATCTGGCTTGGTAGAGTAGGCGACCTCGTTTTACAGGTCGTTTTACAGTTCTGTTCTCGCTTCGAGCTTGAGTACCGCAGCTTCTGCAAGCTGAATGTCGCGACCAAGATAGTGCGCATCCAGAATGCTCTCGACGTCCTTCAACGAGTGGCCGGTCACGGCCGCGATCTGCGGTACGCTGGCGCCAGCGATCGCCAGCCGAACCACTGCGGTGCCCCTCAAATCGTGAAACGTCAGGTCGCCAATGCCCGCCCGTTCGCAGGCCTTTGCCCACGATGTTCGAAAGCCGTCGGAAGTCCAGGGCCGGCCGAGCGTGTTCGTCAGGATAAGAGGTCCCCGACGCTGCGTGGTGTCGAGCAGAGCTCTCAAGGGAGTGCCGGCAGGCATCACTACGCGGCGCCCGCCTTTCGACTGGCGGAGACGAATATGAGGGCTCTCGTAGGCTGACCAAGGTAAGCGCAAAAGGTCGCCTTGTCGTTGACCGCTCCATAAAGCCAAGATCAGCGCCAACCTGATCTCTTCAGATGCAACTGATAGAACTGCGGCAATGTCCTGCTCGGTCCAGATCTTGTCTCGGCGGTCTGCGACGTAGAGCCGACCACCACGCTCGCAAGGATTGCTGGTGATAATGCCGCGATCTTTCGCGAAGGACAGAATGCGCGCCAACACCGTCCAGGCGAGATCAGCCTTGCGCGGCGTGTTGGCGAATTTGTCGCGCCAGCCTTTGAAGTCGCCGCGAATCCTGTGATCGGCGAGAGCGGCGATCGGCAGGTCAGCGAATTCATCCTCAATGAGCTTGATGTACCTCAAATAGTCACGGCGGGTGGACGCCGCGATCTTGGTGAATTCCGGTGCCGCTTTGTATCGTGCGATGACTGACACGAAGGTGCCGGCCCGAGGCTGCCATAAGTTCGAATGCGCCTCTTGGTATTGCTGGATAAAGTCTGGCGTGCCTGGCTCTGCTTTGATCTGGGGACCGCCGCGATAGGCGTAATAGTACGTCTTTGGCTCGCCGCTTGAGAGCGTCACCTTTACTTTATGTATGCCTTCGAGATTGACGCGCACGCTTCGCTCTCCACTCGTCCAGGGCGGATGCTGCATCGTCGGAAGTTTGAGTGATGGGTAATCCGCTCAGCGAGTCTAACGCGAGATCAATCGCTTTCAAGTCCCATCGCGATGTGCCAGAAAGTGCGGAAGGTAGTCTTCCGATCCTTGCCCAGTTTGAGAAGGTGCTAACGGACAGACCACAGTATGAGGCAGCTTGGTCGCGCGACACCAGGCGCTGGCCAATATTCCCCCTAACAGAATCCATCAGAATTATCCAGTCGTGACAGCACCGTGCCAAGGCAATTGGAAGATCGCACTTTCGTCGGCTGGCGCAACTGCAAGCACCGGCACGGAGATCAAGCTGCCGCCTTGTAGGAATGCGATCACGCAAGAGGAATCAAACTCGATCAGGCGGCTCACATTGTCTTGAGATGCGACGAAATCTTTCGAGGGCCCAAGATGGAATCTTGGATCGGCTCACTCTCCGCGGCTGTCTTATTTGATCCTGATTTCGTACGCGTGCGGCTGTCGCCGCATCTGGCTCTCGTGAACCGAGCCGCGTCCGCGTCTCGGCCATCCGGCTTCGATCCCTCGCGCAAGCAAATATAATGTGTCGCTCGCCGGAGGCACTCGCACGAAGGGCTGCCGCTTCGCGGCACCGCTATCACTGCCCGTCGCGCGGGTGCCTTGTTAACCGGTCTCGCGACTGCACTCGGTCCCGGGTCCCGCCGCGTACCGCGTCGGCGCTATGCTGACCCTCCTGCGGGTGCCTCTTTTGATTCTCTCACTCTTGCTCTTGTTCTCGCCTGCGTTGACTTGCTCAACATTCCGACGCTTGAGATCTAAGTCCGTATGTCCTTTAGCGCCAGCATAGCGGCGCCACCGGTCTCCGTCACAGTCGAGCCGCCGCCGCGTATGAAGGCGCGGCGGCTCGACATCGGAGGGTGCAGATGCAGAAGGTTCTTTACGTAGGGCTCGACGTTCACAAAGTCAGCATTTCGGTAACGGTGGCAGAAGACGGACGCGAAGGAGCGGTCAATTTCATCGGAGCCGTACCAAACACGCCGGCAGCGCTATCCAAGCTGAGCAAACGCTTGCCCAAGGACGGCCATCGACTGGAGTTCTGTTACGAAGCTGGCTTTTGCGGCTATGTCATCTATCGCCAGCTGAACACGCTGGGACACGGTTGCACTGTCGCCGCAACATCCATGATCCCGCGCAAGCCGAGGGAACGGATCAAGACTGATCGCCGCGACTCCCAGAAGCTGGCAATTTTGCACCGCTCTGGCGACCTCACGCGGGTATGGGTCCCAGACGAGGGACATGAGGCCATGCGTGATCTCATCCGGGCTCGGATAGACGCATCGATGCACCTCATGCGGGCGCGACAGCAATTGCTGGCATTTTTGCTGCGCCACGGCCGCGCCTACGATACCGGCAAACACTGGACTCAACGACACCGCTCGTGGCTTGCAGGCCAGACATTCGATCAGCCCGCGCACCAGATTGTCTTCCAGGACTATCTAGAAGCAGTTTTGACAACCCTGGAACGGCGCGACCAACTCGTCGGCCGCATCAGCGCCATAGCTGCCGATTGGACGATGGGACCTCTCGTGGAAGCGCTAAGCGCGTTGCGAGGGCTTGATTTTATCTCATTTGCAACGTTTGTCGCGGCGATCGGTGATCTGGCCCGCTTCGAGAGTGCTCGCCATTTGATGGCTTATCTCGGCCCGATGCCTTCGGAGCAGTCGAGTGGTGAACGGATCCGTCGTGGCGGTATTACTAAGACTGGCAACACCGAGGCTCGGCGCATGCTCGTCGAGGCCGCCTGGAGCTATCGTTATCCGCCTCGTGTCGCGAAAGAGAAGGCTGAAGTGATCGTACGTCTTCCAAAAGCAGTCCGGGATATTGCATGGAAGGCGCAGCTCCGGCTCTGCAAACGATATCGGACGCTGAGCGCCGCTGGAAAGAAGCCTACCGTCGTCGTGGCAGCAATCGCGCGAGAGCTCTGCGGCTTTATCTGGGCGATCGGCCGAGAGGTGAAGCCGGCGACAACGTAGTCAAATTCGCGCCGGCCTGTTTGGCCGGGAGCGGGACACTCGGTCAAGGCAACCCTCGAGAGCCCATTGGGCCGGTTCACCCCGACGCCCGTTCTAAGTCCGAGGTAGGCCTGCGACGGAAAACGGTCATGCGGTCTCGACCCGCGAATGGAAGATTGATCGACCGTCGCCATCGTCGTTCTGCTCCCGACCTGACAGCATCACCTTGATCGTGCTCAACGCCGCACCTCTCGTGCGGTGATGGACGCTCCGCGTCTTTCTCCTTGCAAAAGGACATGGAATGGGCTCCGCCCCTCGCGCGTGCCAGGGTAAAGCGCCGGCTGGCGCCGGCGCCGACCCGAGCGGTCTCCCCGGTCTTCCGTGCTTTCAAAAGGTCTGCAATCTCTCGAACGGCTCACATGCGCCCGTGCAGACCCGCTCTTGCGAGCGGCCCTTGCGGGCGGGCGATCCCTGTTCCAATCAAAATGCTCCTCACGGGGCTATCGTTGGCCTACGGGCTGATTCGTTGGGAGCCACCTGGCGATCCTGCGCCGTGAGCGCCCAGAGGGGACGAGTGCCCCGACGGATGAGCTGCGTTCGACGCCCCGTGGGGAGTTGCGCCTTTGAGCGCCAGAACAGGGCCGGCGAAGATCGCAGCTGCCCGACTGCGAAGGAGGGAAGGGAATGAATGAAGACATAGCTGCCTACGTGGGTGTCGATTGGGCATCGGCGACACACTACGCTTACGCTTTGGATGCCCAAGGAGCAAAACTCGGCCATCGTTCGTTCCAACATAGCGGTGACGGGTTGGCTGAACTGGCAGACTGGATTCAGCGCACGACGGGTGCCGAGCCAGGCCGGATCGCGATTGGCATCGAGGTCCCGCACGGGCCCGTCGTCGAGAGCCTGATGGATTCGGGTTTCCTGGTTCATGCGCTAAATCCAAAGCAGCTTGATCGATTTCGAGATCGCTTCACCATGGCAGGCGCCAAGGATGATCGGCTCGACGCTTTCGTGCTCGCTGATGCTCTGCGGACCGATAGCCGTTTCTATCGATTCCTGGAGCCAGTGCATCCGACGATCATTCAGCTACGTGAGTGGTCGCGCATGATGGAGGACTTGTCCGCCGAACGCAATCGCCTGGCCAACCGCTTTCGTCATCAGCTCTGGCGCTATTTCCCGCAAATGCTCGAGCTCGCGGAAGACTGGTCGCAGCAGTGGATTTTGGATCTTTGGGATCTGATCCCCACACCGACGAGGGCGCGGGCCGTGAGGACGTCGACGATCGCAAGGCGCCTTAAGGAGAGCAGGGTAAAGAGGTGGACTGCGGACACCTTGCTCAATCATCTCCGCAGCACACCGATATCTGTTGCATCCGGTGTCACGGAAGCCTGCGTGGCGCATTGCGAGCTCATTCTAGGCCGTCTGCGGCTGGTTATGCAGCAGATGAAGCTCGCCATGAAGGAACTCGAGCGCCTGTGTTCGGCGGTGGCCGAACTTCCATCAGCGACCGGCATCGCGCCTCACGCCGATCCCAAGATCTTGCGGTCGATGCCTGGAATCGGAACGATCGTCCTCGCGGCACTTCTGTCCGAAGGACACGATGCGATCGTTCGTCGAGACGCTCAGGCGCTTCGGGGATTATCGGGCGTCGTGCCCGTCACGAGACGCAGCGGTAAGCAAATTGTCGTGGTCATGAGGCAGTCTTGTCCGCACCGTCTGAGGACCGCTGTCTATCATTGGGCACGCGTTGCGGTGCTGCATGACTTCCAAACACGCAATCGATATGCCGCCTTACGCAAGCGTGGACATTCCCATGCCCGCGCGCTCCGATCAATCGGCAGCAGGTTGATTGGCGTTGCTTGTGCCATGCTCAGGACCGGCGAACTCTTCGACAACGGCCGACCGCCGCAGTCCGCGGCGGCCTGATCCTGCCGTCGGCGAGACGCGAACCTTCCAAATTGCGTAGCGTCGCGACGACGACAGGCCCGGATGTAACCAGTCGTTCTTCACATCAGCGAGCGATGGCACTTATGAGTGTTGTCGCCGTGCCGGCGTTGTTTTGCGCGTCGCTGCGCTCGCGCGGCGAAGGCTTAGGGCTCCGCCCTCAGCGCGCTGCGGAGTGCTTTCCGCCCAGCTTCGGTCGCTTCTGACTGACGCGATCGGCGACAGATATCCACGCTCCCTGCAGCCGGTTCCCCGCGAAGGCACTCGCTCCGCTTGCACACCCGCTGCTCGCCGCGAGGCAGGGCTTCGAGCGCGATGTTGCGCTCTTCACCCTGCCCAAAAGGTGAGAACGGGAAGCTGCAAATGTTTGGCCGAACTTGCGAGAAAATGGCTCTTGCAAAAGGTGGGGAGTCCCCTCCGCTCGGGTCGCCCTGGCACTTGCTACCCCCGGTCTCGCCGACGGGCAGGGGCGCAGGCGCGGAGTGCGCGCTGCACCCATGGAAGCAAAAGGAAGAATGATCATGTCGGTCAAATCAGTTGAAATCATTCCCGCGAGCGGAACGGAAGTTTTCATACCGCTCAACAAGCTCAAAATGTCCCCGAACAATGCGCGCAAGACGCCGCATAGTGTCAATCGGCCTGTAAATGTGGCTCTGACGCATATGTGGAACGGCCCGGTTAGCAAGGTATTTTTCAGCGTGTATCACCGTCGGACGGTGCAGTCATATGTCCGGCCTATCCGCACGGTCATTGACCGCTGGCCACGATGAGATCCGCGATGCCGGTCGCCTAATCAATTTTACGCGCTCAGTCGCGCACTGCGTCAGACGGTCTGATCGGCATCGGGGTATCGCCCCTCGGGTTCATCACGCTTTGGCACCTTGCCGCTTTATCCCAACGCCAAGGCGCTGGGAATTGTGGATTAAGCCGTCACCGGCGTCGTCGGTGATTGATAGGTTCCGCCCTTGACGAGAAGCGCCCATATGATGCGCGCCATCTTGTTCGCAAGTGCCACTGCGGCCACCTTATAGGGACGGCGCGCAATTATGGATACGACCCAGGCAGGTAGCTTCACGCCTCTGCGGGCCTGCTTGAGGATCGACGTCGCACCAACAATCAGTAAAGTTCGCAACTGCTTGTTGCCCTGCTTCGAGATCTTGCCGAGCCGCTCTTTCCCTCCGCTGGAGTTCGCCCTTGGGGTGATGCCGATCCAGGCGGCCAAATCCCGCCCTGTTCGGAAGGCTGCCGGATCCTGGACGACGGCGCGAACAGTCGCGGCGATAATAGGGCCTACGCCAGGAATGGTCGTCAGACGACGGGCGGCATCATCGGCCTTCACGGCCGCGACAATTTTGGTGTCGAGCATATCGATCCGTGTTGTCAGGCTTTCGATTTGCTCGGCCATCTCCAGAAGCGCGGCTCGAGCCGAAGCAGGGAGGCGTCTGTCTTGATCGTCGCGCAGTACGGCAACGAGCTTGGCAATGCTGGTCATGCCGGTCGCGGCAATGATCCCGAGCTCCGCCATGTGGGCACGCATAGCATTCGCAGTCTGGCTTCGCTGACGAACAAGTAACTCTCGGGTCTTCAAAACCATCCCGGCAGCTTGCTCCTCAGGTGATTTGACGGGCACGAAGCGCATTGTCGGGCGCGACACGGCTTCGCAGATCGCCTCTGCATCGGCTGCGTCGGTCTTGTTTCGCTTGACGTAAGCTTTCACATAGGCAGGCGGCATCAAGCGGACGGTGTGGCCGAATTCGCTGATCGCGTTCGCCCAGTAATGGGCCGTCCCGCAGGCCTCCATCCCTACCAAGCAAGCTGGAAGGCTCCGAAAGAAGGGCAGAACCTGCGATCGCCGCAATGTGCGACGGACCAGGACTTTCCCGTTTTCGGCGATGCCGTGAACTTGAAAGATCGATTTGGCCAAATCCAAACCCACCGTGATAATCGTCTCCATGGAATGGTCCTTCCTTTGTGGCGCCCTCTCTACGCGACCACGTTAGGCACTTTTAAAGCCGGTTCGAAGGGCCGTTCCACACCATCAGTTTTGGTGCAGCTGGGTTTATTCTGCGCCGATTAGTCTGGCTTGAAGCAGATCGATTTTGCCACGGCCGTACATTTGGCGTCTGACGAGCTTGAGGCGCGTGATCTGCCCCTCAGTCTGTCCGTTGGACCAGGGCGAGGTGATCGCCGCCCGAACCGCCGCTTCATCGTTCGTTACGCCGCGGGCGAACGATGCAACAAGACTGGCGCGAGCGCGCTCGATCCATGGGACGAGGCCCGCCTCGGTCTTGCGTCGGATCATCAGGTGGAATTCGGCGATGATCTCGCGTGCCTCGACCAAGGGTGGCACGCCAGCTTCTACCGCAGCGACGGTCACCGTCTCTGCCTTCGATAGCGTATCCCGTCCGACGGTCATGAGACGAGCGATCGTTCTGGCCGATGGAATCCGATGAAGGGTTTCGACATCAGTCTTTTCGGCCCGCCGTCTACGAGTCGTCCACTCGCCGACAACACGAAGGGAGCCTCGGAAACCGCGCGCCCGTAAGCGGCGCCAAAGTTCAGCGCCGTTTCGGCAACCGGCTGCCCATTGGTCGTCGAGCCATGGCAGGTGCTGATCGAGAGAGCTCTCCCGGGTCCGGAAGACATCATGGCGTTCGCCGCGGATCACCTGTCGCACCAGCCCCCTGCTGTGGCCCGTCTGGCGCACTATCTGCTTGATCGGCGTCCCACCTTTCGACAGGCTCAAGATGGTCGCGTTAGCCTCCTCGCGCCGGAGATAGCCCTCATATTGGAGACGCTCCGCAGCTGTTAGCAGCTCGGGATTGATCGTAGTTGCTCCGATTGCGCTGCGGATCTGGCGCATCGATTTTCGGACGGCATCGAGGTAGGCCCGGCTGGCGTTCTCCATCAAATGCCAACGATCTGCGACCTGTACCGCGTGCGGCAGGGCCTTTGCTGCGGCTTCGCCATATCCTCCGCCGCGGTCGCGGGCGACGATCGCGATCGTGGGATGGGCGGCGAGCCAGGCCTGGGCGGTCGAGGGCTCACGGTCCGGCAGCAGGGTGACCACCCGGCGCCTTTCCAGGTTGCAGATGATGCTGGCGTATCGGTGATTGCGCCGCCAGGCCCAATCATCAATGCCGATAATCCTGAGCGGGTCAGCCGGCGGACGGCTACGGCGTCGAACCACGCGAAGGAGCGTATCCTTGCTCACCGGCAGCATCAGCCGTTTTGCGAAGCCTGCCGCCGGTCGTCCGCCAAGAGCCAGACCGAGGTGATGGACAATGGAGTCCAGCCTCGCCGTGCGTCGCGCTGATGGAGCCAGCACCCCTTCGTCGAAGCGCTCAGTAAAGATTTGGCGCCCGCACAGGACGGCGTCGCAGCGGAAGCGGCGGGCGACCACCAGGAGCTGTACGATCCGCCCCGAAAGCGGGAGGTCAGTCACGCGTCGCCGATACCGGCTATGGACACGCCGAGAAACTGTTCCGCACAAGGGACACAGACCGACGCTTCCGGACGCCCGGATCTCAATCACGGCCTTATCACCTTCGTAGTACGCACTCTCTACAACAAACCCACGCGGCACCAGACTGGAGCGGTGGAGTGCTTGCTGCATGGCGTTGATTCTCCTCCAATCAAAGCGCCACGCATCCCCCAAACTGCATCAAAAGTGAGTCAGATGGGGTATTCGGCCTGTTGCTGAGCCCCGCGTTAGCAGGGTGCTGCGCTTCAGGTTGATGATAAACGTGGTCTGTTTTCGAACAGCCACAAGCATCAGACGGAGAAGCGCAGCATGAAACATTACGCTGGACTGGACGTGTCGGTCAAAGAGACGTCCCTGTGCATTGTCGACGAAACGGGCCGCATTTGCCGGGAAGCGAAGTTGGTGAGTCACCCGGACGATCTTCTTGCTGCACTCAACGATCCGATTTGGCGGTTTGATCGGATTGGGCTCGAGGCTGGACCGCTGTCGCAATGGCTGTTCAGCGGGCTGGCGGAGGCTGGCCTGCCGGTAATCTGCATCGAGACGCGACATGCCAAGGCGTTCCTCAAGGCGCAGGTGAACAAGAGCGACCGCAATGATGCGCGTGGCATTGCGCAGATGATGCGCGTCGGCTTGTTCCGGCCTGTCCACGTCAAGACCCTGATCAGCCAAAAGCGACGGGTCCTGCTTGCCGGTCGCAAGCTGCTTCAGGAGAAGGCCATTGCCATCGAGAATGACATTCGTGGGCTGTTACGCAACTTCGGCTTGAAGGTCGGAATTGTGGGGGTGATCGGCTTTGAACAACGTATCCACGAACTCGTCGGCGGTCAGCCGGAGCTGGCCGAACTCATGGAACCGCTTCTCGTCGCCCGACGCGTTTTACGCGAACAGTTCACACAACTGCATCGCAAAGTGCTTCTACTTGCCCGGGAAAGCGAGGTCTGTCGTCGGTTGATGACGATCCCTGGTGTCGGCCCCGTCACGTCGCTGGCCTTTATCAGCACGATCGACGTTCCCGCCCGCTTCAAGAGTTCGAAAGCCGTCGGGCCGTCCCTTGGATTGACGCCAGTTCTCAACCAGTCCGGCGAAAGCCACCGCATCGGCCGGATTTCGCTGTGCGGTGATGAAGCCATGCGAGCGCTACTCTATGAGGCCGCACAGGTCATGCTGACGCGGGTGCAGAAATGGTCCTGGCTCAAGGCGTGGGCCATGCAGATCGCCAAACGACGCGGGCAGCAGAAGGCGATCGTCGCTTTGGCGCGGCGGCTCGCCGTCATCATGCACCGCATGTGGAGCGACGGAACGGAATTCCGCTGGACACGGGAGGCCACGCCCGCGGCACAATAGTGCGACGCGCGGCCCACGCACCCGTTGTTTAGCGGGAGGAGGTCCCTCGCGGGACGATGGACGAGATGAGTTCGCTTTGGGCTCTTGTACGGTCGCGTCCTTGCGATCAGCACGCGAGTCAGATTGTTCCGTCTCGTTCTACTGATCCCATGCTGGGAGAGCCATACGGCTGATCCCGAAGAGAAGCACGGCCCCGCGAGCGGTACCGAACCCAAGGAGGCACCCAATCAAGCCCTTGACTAAATCCGGCCGAATAGAGAAGAGCCAAAATTGCAGGCCGAATGACAGCGCTCTCCGAGATGAACTTGCGAGCCGTTTCCAGAGCGATCGGGCCATTCGAGGATCGCGGTCTCGCGCTCATCGAAGCTTTCGACCAAATCCCGCTGCTCAGCGTCTTTGAACAGATGAGGGCGCTGGAATATTTCTACGTGAGCGAGGCGACGGCCGCGTTGGAGCGGATACTAAAGCACAAGCTTCGCCGCCTCCTGCCTCGCCGCCGCCGCCTCCGAGCAAAGAGGAGATCCGCGAGGCGAAGAGGCGGGCGACAGAGGCTGCCAGGCAGGCCTTGAAAGAGGCAAGCGGGCGGGGCGTTGCTCAAAAACTTGAGCTTGGCCGCCGACTCGCAGAGATCCGGGACAACACGCCGAGCAATACCAAGTTCGGTCGTCTCGCTCGCCATCAGTTCGATCGGCACGATCCCGCGGAAGTCGCGGAGATGATCCGGGTGTGGAAACGCTACGGCGATCGCCCGGACATCACCAAGAAGGTGCGCAACTGGCGAGTTCTCGTGGCGGTATCGAGCCCGTCGCTGCAGGTGCCCGTGCGTCGACGGTTCGAGACGAAGATCCTGGCGGGCGAGAACGTGACGGCGAAGTCGATTGCCGCCAAAGCGGCCACGCGGAAGACCGGCCGACCGAGCAAAGTCTCGGTCAAACGACGCCCGACGCCATAGCTTTAGATCCGTCTTGCTGAGCTTCTGCTCAGAGGCCGCAGTTTCGATCCGCCCTTTCATTCTCGAGTTGGGGGGCGGTCGCGGCATTAGCGCGGCCATGGCCAGGACAACGACGATTGCGGCTTTTTGGGTTGCGGCCGGGCCGGGGTTGGCGCCGGCTTTGGTGCCTGGGCGACCTTGGCCGGCTGCCGCGGACGCGGCAATGGTACTTCTGTCACGACCCTTGGCTCTTGCGGGATCGATCTAGTCTCTTCGATCATGTTTGGCGCGGAAGCGTTGGCAGTGATGCGGGCGAGCTGTTCTTGGCTTGCGTTGATGCGATCGATGAGCGTCTGGCTTTCGCGCCTCATCTGGATCTGCATCGCCTTGATCTCGTCGACGATACCTTTGTTGCGTGCCGTTTCTTCCTGGCTCGCCTTGAGTTGGCTCGCGACATTTACATTGTCGTTGACCAATTGCTCTTGAGTCACCTTGAGCTGTTCGACCGCTTGCTTCAAGGCAGCGAGATCGCGCGTCATCGACTGGAACTGCTGCGCCAAGTCGGAAACCAGGGCGATGGCAGACTGCGATGCGTCTTTTCGCCCCGCGGCTTCTCGGGGGCTCAGCGTCGCTGCAGGGTCCGAGGGGGCCGTCATCGCCGGATGAGCGGAGGACGACCACCACCAAGCAGCAACACCGGATGCTGCCAACAGAGAACAGATTAAAGCCACAGAGCGCCGCTTCGCCAATTGATGGTTCGTTGCCGGTTGGGCGCGAGATGTTTCCATGGTGGTCGGCTGGTCCGAGGGACTGACCTCCGCTGCGCGCTCCAGGTTCGAAAGCTCTTCCGCGATCTGCCGTTCCGCGATCCCGTCGTCCAGCGTGGAAGCCACTTGGTGCTCTCCGTATTGCGGCGCCCAGGGGCGGCGCCGCGCTGTGCTAAAGCTTGACTGTCTCGCCCTCGAACAAATTTATCACCTGCGCGCGATAAAGTGCTGAAAAAGTGCCCTCCGAGCGCGCTGGCGAGGAGAAGGCCCCTTTTAGGGGCGCAGAGCTGGGCCCGGAAGCCGATAAAAGCCGAGTAGCGCAGGCGCCGTGATAGCTAAAAGGGCATTGTCGCGATTGATCAGCGGCGGCGCGATGGCCTGTCACTAATCAGCCATCGGACGTGTCCGTTAGCAGAACGATCACTTTGGCCAAAGGCCGATGAGGCTTTCAAAGGTCACGCTGCTTGCGGCCCAAGCTGACGGGCTCACAAAAAAGGACGTAGAGAAACGTAAAAATCCAAGCCATTCCAACCCCCAAAGTGTTTGTGGGCAGACCAGTGAAGCCTACCGGCCCTCCGTCCCTCGACCCAGCGGAAGGTGGACACCCTGGGCATTCCAGCTCGGACAGCTGGGAAGCGAGCTCGGCCATGCGACGAACAAAATCATCTACGCGATCACTGTGCTTTCAGGCCGCTGGGAGACGCGCCGCGTGTTGGCTTGAGTAAGGAAGCCTAGTAGGCTTGCGAACTCGGGCGAGCCGCCGCCAGGCCACACTGCACGGTGGACTGATTGAGGAGTTCTTATGAGAAGCTGGATTGGGGTGGCGCTTATCGTAGGTGTAATGTCATTGGCATCGACGGCACTACTGACGACGTCCGCAGCAGCGCAGCAGCAGATGATCAGCCAAAGATCAGGGTGTTGCAGAACTGTTGATTTTGCCCCGCGTCGCCGACACATTGCGCGCTACCGAAACGTTGATCGGTCATATGTGGGCTTCCACTATCGCCCCTACCTAGTCTCCTCCTGCGCTTACGCGCAGCCGTACTACCTTCGATCATACCCATGTAACGGGCCGGTGCCGTACGCATTCGGGTTAAGGCACGATCCGGTGTGGTGGTGAAGAATGCGAAGGTGGGGCGGGTGTTGGGGTAGGTTGCTCGCCTTGGTGCCCGGCTGAGAGGATCGGACCTTAGACTTCGGCCGCACCAGCACTCCCGGCGCTCTAATCCGCAATTGGAGCGGCAGCCGGGAGCATTGAGGGGCTGGAAAGCAAGCCGTGCCATGTTCGCCCCTTAACGACAACGGGTAAAACAGCGGACTCCGGTAATCATACGGTGCATTTTCGGAACGGGGTGTTCTACTGTGAGAACACCGGCGAGATTTAAGTACCGAGAGATTTTTTATAGCTATCCGGGAATGCCGCAGTGGGGGCTGGAACCACGCTGCGGTTTTTTCCATTGGGACCACGCGTCACAGATCACTCTTTGCCTTGGTCGTAAATCCAGACGGTCATTGATCCCTCTTCAACTTGCGCTGGCCCCAATGGGGGCTCTTTCCCTTCGGGTTAAACTCCGGGACGTAGTGGCGGTTCAATGCTCGCACGACGCCGATGCGGGCAAACATCGTCGGGCCGCCGCTTTCAGCCACCAGGATCAGCGCCTGCATCGCGGCTTGCCATTCCGGTACGGCGTACTCTTTCTTCGGCAGCGCGGCGATGTACTCGCCGGCGTCGAGCAGCGTCACCAGTACGCGATCGCCGATCCTGATCGGGTCATCGAAACGCCGACCCCAGCCTCGTTCGGTCATTCCTTCCGCTTCAGGTCAGGTCCTGCGGCGGCAATGGCGCGTTCAACCTCGTCGGCCAGGATTGTCAGATGCTCGGCCAGCTTGGTGAACAGGTCTCGCTTCTTGGGTTCGGTTGCCAGATCACGGATCAACAGTGATAATGCCCGCGGAAACAATTCCCGCTGGCGTAATTCGCCCTTGGCCTTTGAGGCTGATCTTGTCGCCCAAAGGTAACTCAAAACCTCCACGGATCTCTTCGGGATGCGTGATGAGGTCTTCGGGCACGGTTCAGTCATCGTGCTTCCGTCCTTGAGGCTCATGAAGCGAACGGCATCGCGCCAAGCGGTCAGCGCGGTGTGCAGCTCAATCGCGCGAGGTTTCCCGATCTGTAAATAAGAAACATATCGCCACTGTAGTGGAAATATTCGCCAGTGAAGTCCTTGGTGCGAAACTTGAGTTGAAGCGGATTGTTACTCAGCACAAGCGGGCTAATGGTGTCTTGGCCAAAATCAATGGACACCTTCGTCGCTTTATTTGCGGGACTCAAAATCGCGGTCAACGTAGTAGCAGGTGATTTCTTGACCCCTCCCGGCTCGAACATATCGCCAGTGCAAGTAATCTTGAGCGAGTCCGCGGCCCGAGCAGCGTTCATCGCTAAGAAGGTGATAGCTATAACTCCAAGCAAAGTTGCCTTGGACATTTTATTTTCCCTTTGCCTTCAGCCCCAGCTCCACAAGCCGGCGGATGGCCTCGGAGCGGCCGGGGAGGTCTTCTTGCTTGGCTGCCCAGGCATCGACGCTCTTCCGTAACTCCGAGGACAGGCGGATAGCCGTCACCGGGTCCTGTCCGGTGGCCGGCCGGCCAGGACGTTTCCGTACTACGTTTTTAGTTGACGGCTTCATAATAAGCGTACTACGCTAATTGAGCTTGGAAAACAAGCGGCCTGCCGTCGTGTTGGAAGCACGGCGGCAGGCCTGACCTCGATCACAGAAGGGTTTTCAAAATGACCAAGGCTGTTTCGCATCTTAGCACGCCACCCTTAAACACGTCTGAAAACAACATCACCGATCCGGTGTACGCCGCGATCGAGAAACATCGTCGGGCAATGCGGGAGTTTGCCGAGGTGCTCCGCGTACTCGTTCCCGGCACCCTCAGTCCCGATCCAAAGAAGGCGGATAAGTACGGTAACCGAGAAATAAGGGCTACGGACCGCCTGGTCTCCACGGTGCCGATACCATGCATGGCCTGCTGGCGCTCGTGACGTATGTCAACAGCGTGTCGGACGGGAGGGATCGTGTCGACGGCAGGCACGACAACTGCTTTGATGAGTCGCTCCACGATGTCCTCGCCATCGCCGAAAGGTTTCTGGCTGAGCAAATCGGGAGGGCGGCGGCATGAAGAACCGTCCCGCTGCGGCCGCAGAGGCCGGCGATGCACTGTACGAACTCCGTCAAATGACAATCGTCAGCATTCGAGTACTGGATGGCTTGGGTGAGCCGTTCCGCCAAGCCTATGAAGAGGCCCACGAAGCGCTGTCTTTCTGTCTTCACGACATTCTAGCGCGCACGAGCAAGCTTGAGGATGATCTGCTGCGGGCTGAGCCCAAGGAAATGGCGCAGTAGCGGCGCCACCACAGAACGCTGCCATAGAACCATAAGCCCGGCCTCGCGCCGGGCTTTTTCATGGAGGCCGACGGACAGGATATTCCGCCGCGACAAAACCGGAGATTCCAGCGTTTTTATCGCGCCATGGAAGCGGGCCGCCACCCAGCGCGGCTGAAAATCGACGCGAAGGGAAGGGCAAATGAGGGCCGGCTGTCGCAGGGTAAGCACGACTGCCAGCGGCTCGCGTCGCATCGCCGCCGGCTGAGGCTAAAAGCAAAAGGCCCGCCGGTTCGCTCCGGCGGGCTCTTTCTCAACTTAAGCTGCGGCGCCGTTGAATATGTTTCGAGCGCTCGCATGTCTAGGCCAGCGGCGCTCGCCGCGACAGTAAAACTCGTACCCGCCATGCTATCAGGGCCACAATTGCGATGATCAGCGCCATAGCGATCAGCGAGATGCCTAGATTTTCGTCGAGAAGCGAGGCTCGGCCAGTCGCGCCCAGAAAGGAATACAGGAAGACTTGCGGCGCAGTGAAAACGAAGGTTGAGATCGAGTAGGTTGAGATGTCAATCCTCGTCAGACCGAACAGGTAGTTCTGGACCGCGCCTGGAAGGGGCACACCCAGCCGCATTAGCGCGATAATGCGCCAACCTTCCTCATCTACTGCTTGTGCAATGACGCCGAAATTAGGCTTCCCCTCGAGCCTTTTTCGAAACCAGTTCGATGCGATATAGCGGGACGTCAGGAAGGCCATGATGGCGCCAATGGTTCCGCTCAACAGGATGATCCCGGCGACTTTCCAGCCAAAGGCGGCACCGGCGGCACAAATCAGCGGCGTACGGGGGAGCACGATAAAGGCCATTGCCAGAAATACGAGGCCGACTGCCATTGCCGAACCCGGTGTAAGACTGCCGAGATTTTGAAACCATGCGCTGATCGTGTCTAAGATGGGCGAGTTCATTCTTTTAAAAGCTGCACGCTCAGGATCTCCGAGACCGGCCGGTTCACGCTGGCGAGCCGATTTTCAGGTTGCGCTGAGTTCCAGTTTCCCGCTATTGGATATGTGCTGAATTAGGTCATATTGCACGTGAGCAGACGAGAATCGAGCGCATATTTTCGCGCCATGTAGCGGCTGTGTCTGGAGCAAGCGAAGCTCTGCCTTCCGGGTCTCGGCCGGGAAGCTCTGGAAGAGATGGCCCAAAACTATCGAAACGCGGCCGAGCGGCTGGAAAGCGAAGCCGGAAAGTTGAGGCGCGTCTAAGGGCGGCGCTTCAATGCGCGTATAACTCCGATCCGTGCAAACATGGTTGGGCCGCCGCCCTCGTATAGCACCCCCCTTTGTTTCGCCAGATTCGTAATCCCATCCTTTCACGTTTCGAATTCATGGGGAGAAACGACGTGGCTATAGGTGTCGTTAAGTGGTTTAACGCGACGAAGGGATTTGGCTTCATCCAGCCTGATGACGGCGGCCAGGATGTTTTCGTGCACATCAGCGCAGTAGAGCGCGCCGGTCTCTCTGGTCTCGCCGAGGGACAAAAGATTTCTTATGAGGTCCAGGTAGATCGGAAGCGTGGCAAGAGCAGCGCGGAGAATCTAAGGGTTGGCTAACTCGCGATCATGGCCCGCCGGTTCACGCGGGCGGGCCTAGTGGCCGTCGACGCGATACCCTTGAACGGCGAGCAATTCCCTGAGCCATGCCACCTTCTCGCTGGCATTGCTCGGGCCACCAAGCGCCTTGCGTATATCCTCAACGAGGCCTTCCAGGCGTTTTAATTGCGCCTGTGCTGCGTTTCGTTCGATCTCATCCAAAGCAACCATAGCGCGAGTATGTCCGATATATCGCCATGGGTCAAAGAGGGCGCCCGGTGGATCGGGAGCGCGATCGGCAACGGCTCGCGACGCATCGCCGCCGGCTGAGCGTTAAAACGACAAGGCCCGCCGGCATACGCTGGCGGGCCTAGGCACTCCCGGCGCTCTGATCCGCAATTGAATCGGCAGCCTGGAGCATTGGGGCTGGAAAGCGAAGTGTGCCATGTTCGCTCTCAAGTGACAATGGCTGGAATATCGCCTTCAGGTAGTATTACGGATTCCGTTTACGGAACGGGGTGTTCTACTGTGAGAACACCGGTGAGATTTAAGCACCATTTTCTAATTTGTCCGGGATGGCCGCAGTGGGGGGCTGGAACCGCGCTGCGGCCTTTCCCATAGGGACGTCTGCGAGGTGTCCCTAATTTGATGGAACCTATAACGGTTCCGGGGCATGAACCGTTGAGGCCCATCACCGCGGGGCTCCACGGTGATGAGGATGCACCACATTGCGATCAGATGGCGAGCCAAAGCCAAGTGATCATACTCAGCAAAGCGACGAGCAAAACTATTTCGAGTTTGTGGTTACAGGAACGGAGAACTCTACTGTTCCGCTTCATACGGTGCCCCCTGTTTGATTGGGCGGGAGCGCAACTGGCGTTCTCATCACCGACGGAGGCCATGGGCGGGGCGGTGATGCGAGCGACTAGACATCCTTTTCACCGGGGAGTCGACACAATTCGCGTCAGGTGCTTCTAGCGTTATGCGCGACAGCTTTGCGGAGAATTTGCTAACGCCGCCGGTGCGCGGTGCGTGGACCGAGAGGGAGCTTGAGGCGGCTGAATATCGTGCCTTGCGCTCAATCAAGCGGCCCCGCTATGCACCCAGCGGAGCGACATCGACGCGAAGGGAAGGGCAAATAAGGGCCGTCTGTCGCACGCTGGCGCGGCTGAACAGCGCCTGCCACGGTGAAGTCTAATTCCGTTATCAGGATCTCACCTGCGATCGGAGCCCGGTCGCTAAACCTTCAAGTCAACTCCCGCAGGCTACGCGCGCGAGCTACGGCGCGTCGTGGGTGTGGAAAAGCAAAGGGCCGCCGATTCACGATGGCGGGCTGGGCGTCTCTCGCAACTGTCCTAGTAGGCGCGGCGGCCGTGCCGCCGATAAGCTGCGGGGTTTTCCACGCCCGCGAAGTATGGATTTATGGCGCACTTTGCGGCGCGGCCCGATGCCGAAGCATTGCACTGAGGCAGCGATGTGTAGCTGCAATCGTAATAGTTGGCCCCCGCGCGGTAAACGTGCAGGCAAACCGGATAGGCCGGATTATACGTCTGAGCTGCCGCCGGCTCTGTTGATGCCATCCCGATTGCCAAAATCGCCAAGGCCGGAGTACGCATTGGAACCTCCTTTCGGACATTGACAAAGCGCGAAGCTCCACGAGCCAGTACTTCGATCGTACCCCGCGGAGGTCGCGACTGCGCCTGACGATCGCTACCAGCCCGCTGGTCACGCTGGCGGGCCTAGCTCTCCCGGGAAGCCTTAGACGACCCTAAACGCGCGGCGTAGATCGCGTGTTCTGACCTCTCGAGCGTACGGGAGTATCTCCGCAACTATGGCGTAGGCGCGCTCTCTGGGCACGCCTAGCGCGACCTTGCCCTTGATGAACTCTTCGAGGCCGACCAAAAGTTTACGTTCAGCCTCTGTCATCTGCTGCTGATGAGCGTCGATTTCCTTCTTGAGTGCGCCGTCGTCAGACATAGAGCCTCGCCCAATGGCGGTTGCGGCGAACCGGCTTCACTCTAGGCCCGTTGTGACGGATTCGTTCGGCGATGAAGCTCTGACACTCGCCCGGAAAAAACGCTCAGTTCTCGGAGAGAATGTTCTGCGACACCCAACAGTGTCAACGCGGCGATGGTTGCGACAACGTTCTCGAATTCGCCTTAGGATTGTAAGCCACGGTACCGTTGCTATAGACGTTGAGGCGAATGGAAAGGCGACTGACGGGACCGCCGGTTCGCACCGGAGGCCCTAGCACACTCCCGGCGCTCTAATCCCCAATTGGAGCGGCAGCCGGGAGCATTGCGGGGCTGGAACCTAAGCCGTGCCATGCTCGTCTCTAGATTTCAATGCGGAGAAAACCGCAAGCCGGTAGTTGTCCGGACTCCATTTTTGGAACGGGGTGTTCGACTGAAGGAACACCGGCGCGATTTGATCACCGATTTTTTAGTTTGTCCGGGAATGCCGCAGTGGGGCTGGAACCACGCTGCGGCTTTTCCCATTGTGCGACGCAACCCACTTGCGGCCGCCGGATTGAACCTTCGCAACCAACCGACAGCGGACTTGTTGCCCCCATCACCATCCAAGGCTCTGTCCATAGGCGCCGGTGGCTGAGAGACGAATAGCTCTCCCGCCGGCGTGTCGAATAGCGAGGAACGTTTCCTCCCCGCCGCCGCGCAGGACCGCGGCTCCCCTCCGCTTGTCGTGGCACTGTAAACCGAATACGGTTCGTCATTACGATAATTGGTAGACGATGCGCATACTCGGGGCAGCTATACTCATTGCCGGTTTGCTATTGTGCGTTTCGGATGACGATGGAGAACCCCTCGGCGTCATCCCGATGGTCGCTGGGCTGATAATTCTCGCCCTCGGGGAACGACGTGCAAAGACGCTCGCACTGGCCAAGGTCAAGATGGGCCCGGGGCTCTCGGCCCCCATGCGGAACGCGCTGCTCAAACCCGCACCGGAGCAGTTGAGTCCGGAAGTGCAGGAATTGTTCGAAAGGCTTAAGCGGAAGCATTGAGTGTAGGTGGCGTCAACAACGACGCTGCTATGCCGCCGGCCCACGCTACTCTTATTGCTGCGGACTCTCTAGTGGATGAGGTTCGTTCGTACCTTGGCTATGGGATTTGGAGAACTATGCCCGATGGTCACGGCGGGATCGCGTCGCTGCGCCTCGGCGACTTGATTTCTAAGGTATTCTAGCTCGGATAATTGGGAGGCTAGCTCGGTCATCTGGCGAACAAAGATAACTACGCGATCACTGTGCATTGAGAGCCTCTCGGAGCGCTAAAAAACTTCTTCAATCAATCTGGTGATAATTTGCCATCTTACGTGAAGTGTCGGTGACATCAGACGTTCCAAAAGAACGTCTCTGGTTAGTATCAGCGCGCGAGCAAATTCTCGCCCGCCGACATTAGCCGCACATATGTCCCACTTTCTTGTATTTCGAGCCAGCCATTCTCTACCGCGTGCTTAATGCTGGCGCCAAACTCGCTGCCCTTCCCGCCGAGCTCGAACAGGAACCGCTCGTTGATCCTCTCGATATAGATGCGGCCGTCCTGGACCGGCTCGACGCTGGCCGCGAGCTCGACAAGCTTGCGTGCGGCCGCCTCCGGGTCCGCATAGGGGCGTTCTTGGGAATGCTTCATGCGCCGATGCCTCGGTGAGCGGAGTAGATATGTGCTTCGCAGGCGATCGGAGTTTGTTCACCGCAAAAGCACTTCGACCAGCCACTCGTGTTCTGCGTCGGCATCCTACAACCGTTGCCCGAGATACGGTATTTCCAAGCATGCCAGTCGCGGCTGCGGCGCCAGGTTTCGAAGTTCTCTTCAGTCAATGTCGGCTCGAGCTGAAGCCAGGCGCGTTCGAATTCGGCGCGCGCGGCCGGGTAGCTCTCGGCTGATCCACTCTGGTGTGTGCCCGGTTCGGTGCCAGGGTAGAAGCCGAGATGCCAGCCCCATTGGTCTACGTCTTTTGGAACGCCGGCGCGGGTACCGATCGTGCCGACATGCACCCCAAAGTAGATGTGCCAAGTTTCTTGGTGCGAGTTTTCGCTACGGCGGCGGGTGAGGGCGGTATCGGTCATAGCTGGAAGATAGTCGACGACCGAGCGGCATGGCCAGCCGCTGGGGCTCGCGGGTCGGTCTCGAGCGAGCGCAAGGGATTGGTCAACAGCAGGCTATGGCGCCACGCCTCGTGCGACTGATCCCCGCCCCGTGGGCGCACTTCGGTGGGCTCGCTGGCGCGTTGCGCGAGCGTATCGAGGTTTGATCCTCTGGAGTAAATGGGCAGCCGGTTCGCTTGTCGCGTTCAAGACGAAGGCCGCAGCGATCAGCTCGCGGCGGCCCGCGCCGGAGCTATGGCTGATTTTGGGTGACGCGGCCTGATCAGGCGGCGTGGCTTTCAGTGTTCGGAATGACTTCGATTCCGTCGATGAACTTTACACCGGCGATGACTTTCGGCAACTGGTTCGTGCTCTTCAATCGCCGCCAGGTCTTCGATGCGGCGTCGATGAGCTTGAACACCATCAGCTTCGCAGTTTGTTGCGACAGCGATCCCTTGGTCCGCACCGTTCGGTGGCGCACCGTGGCGAAGACGCTCTCGATCGGGTTCGAGCTGCGTAGGTGGATCCAGTGCTCAGCAGGGAAGTCGAAGAAGGCGAGCAGCGCATGGCGATCCTTGATCAGGCACTCCACCGCACGTCCGTATTTGACGTGGTATTTCTCGACGAAGACGTCGATCGCGGTTTCAGCTTCGGCCCGGTGTGGGGCCAGATAGATGTTCCGCAGGTCGTTCTTCATGGGGCCCTGCACGGATTTGGCGACCTTGTCGAGTACGTTGCTCACTTTATGGCACCAGCATCGTTGGTGCCGCGTGCCGGGAAAGGCCTCGTCCAGTGCCTTCCAGAAGCCGAGGGCGCCGTCGCCGATGGCGAGTTGCGGGGCAATCCGTAACCCGCGTTGCCGCAGGTCGATCAGGAGTTCGCGCCAGCTCTGCGCGCTCTCGCGCACGCCGACCTGGAAGCCGATCAGCTCCTTCTTGCCTTCCGGCGTGGTGCCAATCAGCACCAGCATGCATTCGCTGTGATCTTCCATGCGGGCCTGCAGGTACACGCCATCGGCCCAGATGTAGACATAGCGACGCGCCGACAGATCGCGTCTCTGCCAGCGTTCGTACTCGACCTGCCAATCGGCCTTCAGGCCGGCGATCACCGAAGGCGACAGGTTCGGCGCATCCTTGCCGAGCAGCGCCGAGAGCGCCTCCTGGAAGTCGCCGGTCGAGATGCCGCGCAAATAGAGGACCGGGATCAAGGCATCCAGGCTCTTCGTCCGCCGCGCCCATAGCGGCAGGATTGCCGAACTGAAGCGGAGGCGGTCGCCTGGCCCGCTCGCTCCGCGGTCGCGGACCTTGGGACGAGCGACCTCCACCGGACCGATGCCGGTCGCAATCTCGCGCACCGGACCGTGCCCATGTCGGACCAGGCGCGCTCGACCGTCGGGCAGCGTCAGATTGGCCGTGCTGGCCAGAAACGCGCCAACCTCGATCGTAAACGGTACGAGAGGCCCACGGAGCCACGGACTTGGTGCGGACGGCCTACGCACCGCGCTTGAAGCGTATAGGCATCCAGAACTGCCGGAGGGCCTCGACGGTTGCTGGAATGTTGCGCCAGGCGTTTTGGATGATGGGCTGCGTTCCCAGCGTGCGCCGGGCCGGGGGTAGCAAGGGTCGACCGGCGTCGTCGATGCAATGGACCAAGATCGGCCGCAGCATAAGGTGTTCGGTTCCATTCGGGGGGAGAAGCCGCGACCAGACGAGAAGCCGAAGCTTCATGACGGCGTAGAAGCCCATGCACCAGGGCTGCGGGTCGACTTCGCCGTCCGGTGATCGCACGAACAGCGGCTCGAAGCTCTCCGGTCTCGTCGACAGCGTCTCGCTGATAGCGTTGTGGCGCATCAGCGTGGCGGCGATTGCCGAGAACTCCTCGGTGTCGTGATTGAAGGCGTCGGGATCTACGCCGAGGAGCGGGCACACCCATTCCTCGGACGCCATCGAGACCGGCCCGGCGACGACCGCGGCCACCGCGCCATCGAGCATGGAGAGCGACGTCGCCCGCGGATGCCGAAGCGTCGGCGACCTGGCGCGCTTGCTGATCCATTGCCCGAGCCGTTCGAACGACATGGCATAGTCCGCCATCGTCGTCTTGCGTGCTTTTCGCGTTCCCCGCCCTTGCTTCGGCTTCGTCATGCCACGGCCCGCTTTTCGGCTTCGCGTGCGGCCTTCCAGTTCCAGGCCAGAAGTTCGTGAAGCTGGTTGGTCTTCGTGGCGCCGCTCACCATGCGATCGAGAACGTCGACGAGATACGCCTCGGGGTCGAGGCCATTCAATTTCGCTGTGTTAAGAAGCGAAGCGAGTATCGCCCAGGTCTCGCCCCCGCCTTCGTCACCACTGAACAACGAGTTCTTTTTTCCGATCGCAATTGGCCTGATCGATCGTTCGACCGTGTTGGTGTCCGGCTCGAGCCGCCCGTCATCCAGGAACGTCGTCAGGCCCTGCCAGCGTTCGAGCATGTAGTCGATCGCCTTGATGAGCGTCGAGCGGCGGGAGATCCCGTCCTTCACCGCGATCAGACGGGCCCTCAACGCCTCCATCAGCGGCTTCGTCTCGGCCTGTCGCGTCGCGCGGCGTTCCCCAGCATCGAGACCGCGGATCCTCTCCTCGATCGCGTAGACGGCCGCAATGCGCTCGATGACCTCCGCGGCGAAGGGTGAGTTCGTCGTCTTGTGCACCCTCACGAAGTTGCGGCGCGCGTGAACGAGACAATACGCCAGCTGGATCTGGCCCGACATCATCGCATCGCCCGCCAGCGAGGCGTAGGCGGCATAGCCGTCGACTTGCAGCACGCCTTCGAAGCCGGCTAACTGCGCCACGATCTCCTTTTTGCCGCGACCACCTGCGAACACGTAGGCGACCGCCGGCGGCGCCGGCCCCTTCCACGCCCGATCGTCCGTCGCGTGCGCCCAGAACTGGCAGATCCTCGTGCGGCCGCGTCCCGGATCGAGCACTGGCATCGGCGTCTCGTCGCAGAACAGCCGCTCGAAGCCGTGCATAGTCTTCAGTTGCAGATCGTAGAGGCCCCTGACCAGCCACGCCGCGCTCCCCATCCAGCGCGCCAGCGTCTGACGGTCGACGACGACACCCTGACCCGCCAGGATCTGCGTCTGGCGATAGAGCGTCGATTGCCAGGCATATTTGGCCGCGGCGATATGCGCGATCAGCGCCGTCGTTGCCATGCCGCCCTCGACGAGCCGCGCCGGTGCCGGGGCCTGGACAATCGGGCCCTCACAGGAGCGGCAGGCGTATTTTGGACGGATCGTGCGGAGCACACGCAGCCACGCGGGAACCCGATCGAGCGCTTCGCTGCTCTCCTCGCCGATCCGATGCATCTGACCCGTGCAGCACGGGCACAGCGTGGACGCCGGCTCGATCACCCGCTCGACCCGAGGCAGATGCGCCGGCAGCGCGCCGATGTTGCGCTTCGCTTTGCGCCGCTCCGGCCGCGGCGCGTCCGGTTTGTCGTCATTGGCCGGGAGCTGTGAGCCGGCGGTCCGTTCCAGATCAAACGCGATCTGTTCGGCGCAGACGATCGCCGCGCGCTCCGATCGTGCGCCGAAGATCAGGCTCTTCAACGTGGCGATCTCTGCGCGCAGATCATCGTTCTCGCCTTCGAAAGCCAGCACCATCTCGGCAAGAGCCGCAGGGTCAGAGGGGAGATCTTCGGGGCGAAGCGCCATATCGCAGAGCTACACGAACGCACTCGCAATCGCCAGCAAAACAAGACGCTTCAGGCAACCTTCGTCGGCCGCTTCGTCACCTTCGGGACCACACGCGACCACTCCGCAAGACCTTCAATCAGCATCGCCAGTTGCGCCCCCGTCACCGGCATCGTACCCTCGCGAACAGGTGGCCAGGCAAAGCCCCCATTCTCCAGCCACTTCGTCGCTAGAACCATTCCCGAGCCGTCAAAAACCAGTAGCTTCAAACGATCCGATCGCTTCGATCGGAAGACATAAACGTCACCGCTGTAGGGCTTGCCGCCTAATCCCTCCGCTACCAGCGCGACAAGGCCATGAACGCCTTTACGAAAGTCAATCGGCTGCGTCGCGACGAACACACGGACCATTGGACCGAAAGAGATCATCGCGTCGATCTCACCGCCGCCAGCACGCGCTCCAGCGTCGCGGCGTCGACGCCGACGGGCACGCGCACCGTCGCGCCCGCGATCATCACCTCGATCCGCTCGGCCGGATCCGTCAGAACATGCGCCTTATCGATCGCGTTCGGCTGCGCCTCGACGGCGGCCTCGAGCCTGACTTGCACGAACTGCGGCGCTTCGCTCGACGCGAGCCGCGCCTGGCGCCGCCACACACTGAGCAGTCCCCGGTTCACCCCGTTGCGTCGAGCCACCTCGGAAATGCTCGTCTCCGGATCGGCACTCTCGGCCACGATCCGCGCCTTCTCCGCATCGCTCCAACTGCGCCGTCGCCTCTCCCCTGTGATCACCTCGATCCGCTGATAGGAGGCGGCATCATGCCCGTCTTGATGTCTGTCTTGATGCATGGAACGAGCGTCCCTCGCGTTGTCAAATCCACGCGCGAGTCTCGCTCATCCCGTCCACCTAAACGAGGTGGGGTCGTCGTACCGCTATCCCTCGATCTCGATCGCCCTGGCAAGCAGGTCCCGCGCGCCGGCACGAACGATATCGGTCAGTGGATCATCAACCGCGGACGGCTGACGGAAAGCAAGAACATTGGTAGTCTCGGTCATGGCGTATCGCTCTCCTCGAGAGGTTCTGGCAGGCTCGTCACCCGCCTCGATACGCCGCCTTCCTCACACCGTCATCACCCAGATTCCGCCATAGCTCCCCGCGCCGCGTCAAAAATGCCGGGTGAAAAGATCTAAGTGAAATATGGAGCCAGCCCCGGTGAACGGCAACCTACAGCAGCTTTGCCGCTGCGCAATGTCATCTAGGTCACACTTTAGGATAACTAAGTTTGTCAGTTTTCCTGACTGAGATGGGGCTCGCCGGGGCTGGCGAAGGCGAGCCCTCAACCCAAGACCGCGAAAGCTCTCCGGCGGCCCTGACGGACGCAGAAGTCTGCACCTGATCGCGCGGATGCGAGCGTTAAAACAATATCGGAATCTGGCGGGCTCTTCTCACGAAGCGCACCGACAGTGCGCTTCATTTTCCTTCGCAATCTTCGCGACCGGCGTCCGCACAACAGCAAGCATCATCGTCGAGCCGCTCTGACTAGGGCAGCCGTGGCGACCAGGATTGCAACGGTGATAATGCCCGCGGAAACAATTCCTGCTGGCGTAATTCGCCCTTGGCCTTTGAGGCTGATCTTCTCGCCCAAACGCAGCTCAAAACCTCCACGGATCTCTTCGGGATGTGTGATGGGGTCTTCGGTCATGGGTTCAGTCATCGAGCTACCGTCCTCGAGGCTCATGAAGCGAACGGCATCGCGCCAAGCGGTCAGCGCGGTGTGCAGTTCAATCGCGCGAGGTTTCCTGATCTGTAAACAAGAAACATATCGCCACTGTAGTGGAAATATTCACCAGTGAAGTCCTTGGTGCGAAACTTGAGTTGAAGCGGATTGTTACTCAACACACGCGGGCTAATGGTGTCTTGGCCAAAATCAATGGACACCTTCGTCGCTCTATTTGCGGGACTCAAAATCGCGGTCAACGTAGTAGCAGGTGATTTCTTGACCCCTCCGGGTTCCAACATATCGCCAGTGCAAGTAATCTTGAGCGAGTCCGCGGCCCGAGTAGCGTTCATCGCCAAGAAGGTGATAGCTATAACTCCAAGCAAAGTTGCCTTGGACATTCTATTTTCCCTTCGACTTCAGCCCCGTCTCGACCAACCGTCGGATGGCCTCGGAACGGCCGGGCAGGTCTTCCTGCTTGCGTCGCCACGCATCAATGGCCGCCACCTCGCTGGCAGACATCATGACGGGAATGCGGATATCTTTTTTCTCATCATCGCTCATGACGTCAGCTTCTAGAAGCATCGACCACCCTGCACAAGTGATTGACATCTGCCTTTGAATAGCACAACATGTGCTAGTTGTCCATAGTGATAGCGCAGTCCGCGGGTGTTGGAAGCACCCGCGGACTGCTGACTCCAACCAATGGTGATGCCATGGCTAAAGCTAAGAAGCAGAATACCACAACGGACCCGGTGTACGCCGCGATAGAGAAGCATCAGAAGGCGATGAGGGAGCTTTACCAGGGACTCAAGACGGCCCCCGGGACCCTCGGTCCGGACCCCAAGATAGAAAAGAAGTGCCTTAACCGCGAAGGAAAGACCCGAGACGATCTGACATCCACCGCTCCAACGACGCTGCAAGGCCTGCTGGCGTTGGTGGCTTACGTAAACGGGGTGAAAAGCGGGAAGCTTTCTCCCTACGGCAAGCCCGACAATACATTCGAAGAACCTGAAACTCTGTACGCCGTTCTCGCGAGCGCGGAAGAACTCTTGGCTGAGCAAGTCGGGAGGTCGGCATCAGCGATCAACATCAAGAGCACCTCGAAGGGATCGACCGAAGCCTTACCGACATTCAGGTGGTGGGCCACATCGCAATCCGATCAGCGCAGAATCTCCGGCTCTGCGAGGACGATTCCGACTACTACCGTCTCCCAGAGCAGGAGACGTCGATACTGTTGTTCAGCGTTCACGACCTCCTGGACCGGATAGAGAAGCTGAGAGCCAACCTCGAGCCTTCGGAGGCTGCCGCCGAGCCCGCGAAGGCCGCCAAGGCGGTGCCGGATGCGCAAACACTCGACGAGGCGGACACCTCCGAGGGCGGCATCGACAAGGGCGAGATCCTGCGAGTGATTCAGGAGCTGGAGGGAGGGGTGGACACCTCGGACGACCGGACCCCGTACGAGATCATCGGCGACATGGAGGACGATGTTACGGCCCTCGTCGACTATGGGAACATCACCGCTCGGGTCGCCGATACACTTAACCTCGACGATGGCACCATGTTCTCGACGCTTGGCCATAAAATCGTCGAGCTCGCCAAATCCGTGGAGCAGCGGAGGGGTCAGCTTTTCCACGCCCTCCATCCCAACCGCGCCGAACTCGATGCGGAGGCGCAGGCTGAAGCACTATCGCGATAGCCCCCCTTGAAGAATACGGCCCGGCCTCACCGCCGGGCTTTTTCATGGGTGAGGTCGAGCGAGGCTGACGGCATCTATTGATGGATATTCGGCCGCGACAAATCCCTGATTTCTGACCGAATTATCGCGGTTGGCCCGCGTTCTTACATCTTGCTGTCGATCCGCGAGTTGAGCTTGGAGCTTGACGCCCCAACGCCAACGGTGCCGTTAGACGCAGGCCCTTCTATTGGAAGCGGGCGGCGGATGATTAAGAGGCGTTGCTTAGCACCACCAGGACGGCTTGCCCCAGCCACTCCAGCTGCACGACCACCATCCCCCGCAAGTGCGGCAGAGCCGCAGGCTACGATCGCGATGATGACCGAGCAGGTAATGTTCCAAAAACCCATGGCGAAAACCCTGGTTCGGCGTCAGGGGCAACTAGTCCGGAAGGCCGCCGTTCCTACAAGCCAGATACCACCATGGGTCAGCGAAACTGCGAGGCAGCAGAAATGAGGACTTGGCTGGGAACATGCCGGGTGCGGGCGACTTTTGTTCTGCGGTGACGGTCTCGGTCCCACGAGGCAAGAGCCTGTCCGGAGGCCCCAGCATCATTACGTCCCCCGGCCGGGTGCTGGGGCTGCCACGGCCCACGATTGCAAGCTGCTGGTTCCGCGCTCAAAGTCTGGCCGAACCTCGGCGCCGCGGCCACCGCAGCCCCGACAGACGAACCGCGGCTCGAGATCCGAGAGCCTTACATCGTCCGGCCAGCGGACGGCGTCCAGAGCGACGTGATGGCCACAATGGCAATAGACCAGGACGCCGCGCACACCCATCTCTCGCATCTCGCCGAAGGTGATCTTGAGCCGTCGGCCGGCGTGCTTGCGCGTCTGGCAACGGGCAGCTCCGAGGCATGCCGCCATCGAACCGCTGGCGCCGAACGCACAGGAACCGCGACCGGCAGCGGCCGATGACGCACCGCCGACCGCTCGGACGGTGAACGACGAATGTCCCGCCGGCTATTGAGCCTGCGGGCTCTGCATGCGCTGACGCCTCTTCTTGGCAGGTGATTTATTTCGCTTCGAGCTATTGACGACCTGCCAACCTTCGCTGGGGGGCTGACGCACTTGCTGTACTGGTGAGATGGGCCGTTGAAATCTGGCCGCCCACCGCTGCGCGAACCGTCTTTCAAATTCCAGAGGGACTATACTCACGTCCGACGCTCCAGGTTCACGATCCTGCCCTGGTGTTCGGAGCGTCAACGCTTGCCGTGCCTCAAAGGTCCGGATGCACCGAGACGATCGGTCGGCACGATGGACGGCGAGGAACGCATACGCTTACTCCGATACTACAGATGGCGGAGAGACGGCCCCGGCTGCAGGGAAGGGGTAGGCAGGGGCCCCTCCGCTGGCCCGGCGTCGGGCCAGCCACATTCTAATGGCGGTCCAAGGGTCGGGCACCGTCCGCGTGGTATTCTTCCTCGTGCCGCGTCGATCGTGCGGAACGTCGCGACGTCGGCCGTAGGAGCTGCTCAAGGGCAGCGCCTACGGCCTTTAACTTGCCTACCCGGGTGGAATCGACGACCGTTTAGGCGCTGGCGCGGTTTACTAAATCGCGTCAATTGCGAAAGTACAACTTGCGCGGCCTGAAGGAGCGGGCTTAGCTCTTATTTTGGCTTTTGCGCTGGTTTTTCATGAAGATCTTTTTCCTCATCATCGGCATGTGGCTGCTGATCAACGTACTTTTTGTGGTTGGGATGACGCCGCCCCGGAGACCGAGGAAGCCTGACGGCCCGAGCTCTGCGGGTCTTGCTCCTGCACCGGCCGACCGTAACAGCCACCATTTCGCCGAAGAGGATCTGGTCTCGATCCGGCATACCATCATCGCCGTCGCGCTAGGTGCATTCTTCTCGTTGACGCCGCCTCTGATCGAGGCCGCTTATCAAATCAAGCGTCTGTTCGAGAAGCGTCGATCGAAGGCCGGGACAGATGACAACGACCGCGAAGACCAAAATTAGAGAGCGCGAGCCACTGCGCGTCGTGGGTGTGGAAAACAGGCCCGCGCATTATATCAGCACGACATCGACGAGCTCGCTTCCCGTCGGCGTCGAGGAAGTTTGCCGCTTACGGCTCGTCGGTCTGCCTAGTCTGGTCGTGTCGCCGCATGTTGGCGAGGTCGAGATTGACCTTGCGGCGGCGCAAGATCCTGAACGTGATGAACCCGACAGCCACGATCAGCAGCTCGATTATCGTTATCGGCGGTATCTGCCTGATCCAGTCCGATGCAAGCACAAGGACGGCCACGATCAGGGCCAGCGCGCCCAAGATGATCTGGCCGAGCCGCCGGCCGCCGCCGAGGCAGACGATAATCAGCAACGTGCAGCCGATTATGACCCAGACCATTTGAGGGTCCACAAACTTACGCCTTTGGATTGATATGATGCAGGCATGCTCGCTGCACGTCAAGCGGGCTGTTTCAAGGTGCGGCCTCAGCGCCGGGCTTTTCTGCAGGTGCTTGCGCGAGGCGGCGCCCCAGTTCTTGCCGGTAAATCGTGGGGAACCACCCCGCAATCCCTTGAAACGTAGGACCTTCCGCGTCACCTTGCGCGACCCTGACGGTCTTTGGTCATATGAGGAAAATCGTTCGGCTCGGCTCGTCGCCACCGTCGGTCACGTCCCGGCGAGTTCGCTATCCGCTCACTTTCCGCTCACTATCCGACACTATGCTCTGTCTCGACGCGAGTGTGTCGACGCCCTCATCGGCGCTCTGCCCTTGCTTCGCCATTGTTCACTTAGAGTTTCTAACGACTGCATTCCCCAGACCAGGGTTAAGCGCGAAACAGATTCCCGTCTTTCATGGGCCTCGGTTTCGCAGAGATGCGATCCACGAACGCGCTTGTGGCTTGGTCGGCCGAGCGCCCATGGAGCCTTACAGCATGTCGCGCCACCGTCTGATGTCCGTACCTCGCTTCGCGCTACGTCGCGATGAGGCTGCGGCGTCATTGGGCGTGTCGACGACCACGTTTCAAGGATGGTGCGACAGTGGCCGCATGCCCAAGGGCCGCAAGATCGACGGCGTCGTTCTCTGGGACACGGGAGAAGTCTTGGAGGCGTGGGAGCGGCTCCGCGACGGGTCCTATTCGAAAAATCCATTCGATGGATTCGTCGCGTGATCAAGACGCGGCTGAAATACTGCGTCTATGATCCGGACCCGAACGGTAACGATCGCTATTACGTTCGCAAGCCTGGACACCGGAAAATCCGGATCAGGGAGACGTTTGAGGACAGCGACGGACGCATCACCCCGGCGTTTATGAAGGCCTACTTCGAGGCGCTGGAGGCGATCGAGGGGAAAGCGTCGGCGCCCCCCACGCTTCCGCGGGAAAAGACCTTCTATTGGCTGGTCGATAAGTATTATCGCTCGAATAAGTTCAAGGGCTTCGATCCGCTCACGCAAGCGGACAAGCGGAGCGTTCTGGATCGGTTTTGCCAGACGGCCGGCAACATGCCCTTCGCGGCGTACCGGAAAGAGGACGTCGAGGCCAGCCAGGACAAGCGCAGGGAGACGCCCGCCGCAACCGACAAGCTGGTCAAGTATTTGCGGGCCCTGTTCGTCACACTAGCATTGCTCATCCATGCACACGTTGAAGCTCACCCCACGGCAGTTGTTCGGCATTGCACGATGAGTTCAAGGCGACGCTGAGGATGGAAGTAATGTGCTCAGTCAATCCAAGCTCGCGAAGAAATCGGGACCAAAAGTAATCTAGCACCGTCCATAATACTGGCTGTGTGGCGTACACCGTGCCGCGGAAGACGACGAATGAACGATCAAAACCTACAGCAAGGTGCCGAATGAGATCCCGGTCCGAGCCGTTAGGACTAAGTGTTGCAACCTGCAGATGGCACGAGGCTCTGGTCGCCCGGATGATCGGTGTGTAATTCACCACCCCGTCGGTCACGACGACGGTGAAGTGGTTCCGTTCAAAGAATTTGATAAGGTTGTCGTTCAAATGAGGTTGAGTTTCGGGCTGGTTTGCGATCTTCCATCCAATGACCAGCAAAAGCACGGCAGCGATGGACCATCTAAATGCGCCGGAATAGTTCACGCCTCACCCCGAGAACACTGAAGCCGACAATCAAGACGAGTATGATTGTGTTGCCGACCGCATCTCCCCATGCGCCGTGGACTGTAGCGAAATGCCATTGGCTCAGGCCCATCAAACTTATCCGCGCGACGTTCACTGCTATTACTGAAATGCAGGCCAAAAGGCACCACAGCAGATCGTAAGCGGAATTTCTGGGACCCACCAATTGGCTCACGGTAACCCAACACAGGACTGCAAGAGACACATTCGCGAGCGAAGAACAAGCTGGCCAGATTACAAGAACTCCGGACCCGTCAGCGAATTCCACGATGTCCCCGGTTTGGTGAGTGCCCAATATCCAGCCAACGAGTGAAGCGTCGATTTGCAAGATTAGGTTGGCAAAAAACTGAAACAGCAATCGGCTCCAAAGCATGGGCACGGTGGTAGCCAGTAGTATGAAAGCGCCCCGTCGAGATGAGGCGACATTGGTGGAGAGAATGACGTAGAGACTTAGAGCGGTTACCGCGAGCCAGCTCAGGGCTCCGATCGGAAGAACGACCAGGCAGACAAAACCTGCCCCCATGGCGAGGTCCGACGGACGCACCCGAAGTGTTCGGTCTTGAAGAACAAGAGATACGCCGGCGGCACACGAGATCCACACAATTATGCTAATCCCGAAGGTATTGAAAAGCGCCTCCGCCCATCCATGCCGGTTGACTGATTGGATGATGCTTGATGCGAGGCCACTTACACAACCGAGAGCGAATAGCCCCGCGAAGAATTCGCCACGCGGCAATTGCCTCGACATTCGCGATGAACCAAGCGCAACCCACTCATTTGAATATGGGATCACAATCCAGCGCCTCGCCCGCGGGGTGTTGCTGATTATGGCAGACTAGCCATCGCGCTATTCGGGTTTGGCCTGCAGACCGTTGCGACCGATTGAAGTACCCACCAAAATATCAGGTATGGCAGGCTTTTCCTCGGGAAGCAGTCTCCAGAGACCATATATGTCAGTCAACCTTACGACGGCGCTTAACGAGCCAGTAGACGCCATAGCCAATGGCGAGCATCGGTAAGCCAGCGCCCGCAATCGGCCCAGGAGCTCCGCTCACGTTGTACTTGTTATGGCCGGGCGCGTTTTCGCAGTTGCCATTGCCATTGCAGGCCAGCGCAGGCGGCGCAGAAATCATCAGGGTGAAGGCCAAAGCTGTCGTCGGCAGAGCACCGAACGCGATTTTCATGGTTTGCCTCCATATAATCGCGAAATTTAATGCATATTAAAACTCATTAATCACGTCGTCAAATTAAATCACAAGGGTGCGTCGTTCGCGCGCCTCAATGTCGCCAGCTGTCCTTGTCGAACACTGTCCTAAATCCCTCGGGCATCTGAGGCGGTTGCCCCTCCAGCGGCACGTTGCAGCGTGGGCACGGCACGCCAGCGCCGCCACAGCGGCAAGTGCCGTCCCAAGGATAATCCGGGTAACCCCGGTCGCGGTCTTAAGCCAACTCCCGCCGGCGGCAGCGTCGGGCGGGATTTTTTGTCAGTCATCGAAGGGAAAGTGCCGATCATCTTCCGGCAAGACCGCGAACGTAGAGTACAGCAGCGCTGCGGCTCCCAGGATGACCAGAGCGAAGCAGCCAAGAACCACCACATGACCGCTAATGGTCTCCCTTGGAGGCGCGCCTGCTTGAATCTTCTTTCTGGGCGAGCTCTTCGAGGAGCAAGAGAATTGCGCGGCGTGTACGACGATTATTGATCTCTTGGAAAGCACTGATCAGGCGAAGTGTGTCTCGATCGTTGACTGAAATAGCCATTGTCGCCCCGGTAAAGGCACAAAGGCCGCAGCCTGGGGGGCAGGCTGCCGCCCGCGTATTGTCAAAAAAATCCGGGTGAAAAGATCTAAGTGAAATATGGAGCCAGCCCCGGTGAACGGCAACCTACAGCAACTTTGCCGCGGCGCAATGTCATCTAGCTCACACTTTGGGATAACCAAGTACGTCAGTTTTCCTCACTGAGATGGGGCTCGCCGGGGTTGGCGTAGGCGAGCCCTCAACCCAAGACCGCGAAAGCTCTCCGGCGCCCCTGACGGACGTTGCAGTCTGCGCCTTATCGCGCAGATGTGAGCGTTAAAACAATATCGGAATTTGGTGAGCTCATTCAGAGCTTCTCATTTAGCGCACCAACAGTCGCTCATTTTCCTTCGCAATCTTCGCGACCGGCGTCCGCAGTTTGGAGTGCGCCTTAAGTTCGATATCGTTCTTCGTCCACTCGCGGCGAATTATTTTTTTCTTTTTTGCCAAGACGCGCTGCTTCGATGTGAGGGCGCGGTCTAACACGTGGCGCGTGCTGCGCAAGTCGCGCACTTATCCAACCACCGCACGACGGCGATGTAGCCGCGCGCCTTCACAGGACATCGATGGCAAATGATTTAGTAGTGCAACAGCAAGCATCATCGTTGAGGAGCTATGGCGGAATCTGGGTGATGACGGTGTGAGGAAGGCGGCGTATCGAGGCGGGTGACGAGCCTGCCAGAACCTCTCGAGGAGAGCGATACGCCATGACCGAGACTACCAATGTTCTTGCTTTCCGTCAGCCGTCCGCGGTTGATGATCCACTGACCGATATCGTTCGTGCCGGCGCGCGGGACCTGCTTGCCAGGGCGATCGAGATCGAGGTTGGCGCGTTTCTGGCCAGCACGGCCAATCTGACGCTGCCCGACGGTCGAGCGCGCCTGGTCCGACATGGGCACGGTCCGGTGCGCGAGATTGCGACCGGCATCGGTCCGGTGGAGGTCGCTCGTCCCAAGGTCCGCGACCGCGGAGCGAGCGGGCCAGGCGACCGCCTCCGCTTCAGTTCGGCAATCCTGCCGCTATGGGCGCGGCGGACGAAGAGCCTGGATGCCTTGATCCCGGTCCTCTATTTGCGCGGCATCTCGACCGGCGACTTCCAGGAGGCACTCTCGGCGCTGCTCGGCAAGGATGCGCCGAACCTGTCGCCTTCGGTGATCGCCGGCCTGAAGGCCGATTGGCAGGTCGAGTACGAACGCTGGCAGAGACGCGATCTGTCGGCGCGTCGCTATGTCTACATCTGGGCCGATGGCGTGTACCTGCAGGCCCGCATGGAAGATCACAGCGAATGCATGCTGGTGCTGATTGGCACCACGCCGGAAGGCAAGAAGGAGCTGATCGGCTTCCAGGTCGGCGTGCGCGAGAGCGCGCAGAGCTGGCGCGAACTCCTGATCGACCTGCGGCAACGCGGGTTACGGATTGCCCCGCAACTCGCCATCGGCGACGGCGCCCTCGGCTTCTGGAAGGCACTGGACGAGGCCTTTCCCGGCACGCGGCACCAACGATGCTGGTGCCATAAAGTGAGCAACGTACTCGACAAGGTCGCCAAATCCGTGCAGGGCCCCATGAAGAACGACCTGCGGAACATCTATCTGGCCCCACACCGGGCCGAAGCTGAAACCGCGATCGACGTCTTCGTCGAGAAATACCACGTCAAATACGGACGTGCGGTGGAGTGCCTGATCAAGGATCGCCATGCGCTGCTCGCCTTCTTCGACTTCCCTGCTGAGCACTGGATCCACCTACGCAGCTCGAACCCGATCGAGAGCGTCTTCGCCACGGTGCGCCACCGAACGGTGCGGACCAAGGGATCGCTGTCGCAACAAACTGCGAAGCTGATGGTGTTCAAGCTCATCGACGCCGCATCGAAGACCTGGCGGCGATTGAAGAGCACGAACCAGTTGCCGAAAGTCATCGCCGGTGTAAAGTTCATCGACGGAATCGAAGTCATTCCGAACACTGAAAGCCACGCCGCCTGATCAGGCCGCGTCACCCAAAATCAGCCATAGCTCATCGTTGAGCCGCTCTGACTAAGCGACGCTTGGCGCCCCACGTTCCTAAAACTAGCTAATTGAGTTTCGTCCGCACGTGCAGCATGACGGTCGAAGGGACGGTTGCATCGAGAAGCCGCGTCGCTGCGCCTCGGCCACTCGATTTCGGAGGTGTCCTAGGGCGCGCATAGTCTGTCGAAATCCGACGGCGTCATATCCTGATTTAGAGTACTTTAAGGTCTCTCGTTCACATTGAGGGTTCGATGGTGCCATCGGCACGGCGGATGCCCGGTAACCGTCTGGATGCCTATCTAACGCTCTCGAATAGAGCCTTCTATCAAAGCCAGCGCGACTTACAGACCTTCCGGGGGCCTGCCTGATGGGGCGGAGACGCGCGTCGACTTATCAAACCCAACGCAAGCTGCTGATTATTCGCGAATGGCGGCGTTGGCTTCAGGCTCGGCCAATCGATCGTGGGGCGGTCACCGCCCGCGATACTTTGAGTTTCTTTTGCGAATTACAGGACAAGCGCTCCCCGCTCCTGAAATTTCATGCGAGGGGGCGAGACAAGTGGGAAATCATCAACGGCTGGTTGCTGGCTTGCGGCCAGCATGGGGACGGACAATGCCCGCAGTCTTAGACCCGGAAGAGATTGTAGTCCTGGCCAACCACGGCGTGATGCGACTGCGGTCGCGAGAGCGATGGCGTTGCTGCCCGAAGATCGCGATGTGGCGATAATAGTCCGAAAGGGCCAACTGTCGCAGTCGATCCTAAATTTCAAGCAGATCATGCAGCTTGCGGCGGGGTGGGAGCACGCGGAGCAGCCCGTAACTCCGGGGGGCTCTCCGGTTCCGCAGCCATCTGGCGGCCCCGCGGCTGAATAGGAAGCTTCCGGGCTCTCCACTGAGGCGAACCTGTTCTCTACCAGCACCGAACCTAGACATTTCAGGATCAGCGCTTCCATCGCGTGCCTAGCTGGCGACCGTCACCACAGGCCTTTCGACAGAGTTACTTAGTACTTGAACTCTGGCATCGACATGAGCTGGTCTTTCGTGACGTTGATAACGGCGCGATCGGGAAACCATTCGCGCGCAGTCTCGGACGTCATTCCTTCGGTCGTTTTCCCAACCTTATTAGCGAATTTGAGTCAGACAAATTCCAAAGCGGCACGAGTTGTCCCGAGCACCCGCCCCAGCTCAAGCTGGCGCAGCACCGACGGCCGCGCCTCTGCCGCGGTTTGCCGGGCCAGTATTTCGAGTTGGTCGAAATCCAGTTCTTGGCGTCTGCTTCCGTCGCGAAGTCCCCGATGTGGGAAATCGGACCAACACCGGTTGTCACGGCGACAAACCAGCGACCGCCTTTTGCTATTTGAGGGTCGAAGCTGGGGAGGGGCTTTGGGGCCCGCTCGGCTTTGTCGGTTCGTACGTCCTCGGTCATTTTTTCTTCAGTTCAGGGCGCTGCACTCTTCGGTGATTTCGAAGTTCGGCATGAGCTGCCGGGGATCTTTCGAGTGGTGATGGGCGTAACCCATCGCCCACCCAGGCCGGATCAGCTAGTTAAATCGTAGCAATAAGCGTGCTTGAAAAGGATATAAGCCGCTCTTGAGACGTCAACTGCGCCAACTGGATAGCTTGCGCGATCGGCTTGGGCGGCAGAAACACCGCAGGTTTGCCGACTCATCCCGGTGGAGTTGGTGGCTTGCGGCCTTTGACCCCTCGCGGCCTAAGTTGAATTTCGCAGTGGCCTGATTGAACAGGTGCCGGCTGGACGAGTTAAGCGTAACATAGCCATAGCCAAGGCGAGGCAGACTTCCCTTGGCCTCGCTCCGGCTAGGCCCGTGGCGTGCTTACGGAACGCTGCGGGCCGCTGAGATGGGAATTTTTCGGCAATCGCATTGTCGGCGATGCCGCGGGAGCCTGGATGATCCATGCCGGGATAAAATCCGAACGACCATCCCCCATTGATCGGACTGGACGGTACGCCGGCGCGCACGCCAATGGTCCCCACGCGGACATCGGTGAAGTAGATGGGCCAGGTCTGTTCATGCGCATAGTCGGAGCGGCGGCGGGTGAGGGCGGCATCATTCGACGTGGCGAGAGGATAGGCGCTAGAGCCCGCCGCCGCGGCTTGCGCATCGCGCCTAAGTCAACCGCACAAGCTTTTGGTCAATAGGCAGCCTGCTCACGCGCAAATGGCAGCGCGCCTTAGCGCTCGTTCCGCATATATGGACTGTTCTCCGACACCAAGAGCACTGACGTATCCGACCTCGGCAGGACTCTGTAACCGAGCGAAGCTTTCGGCAGCGCCGCGTTGCAGATACTCGCGATCAGAGCGATTGAGGACAAAGCCCCTATCACAATCCAAAATTCCCTCTGCATGTTAGCTTCCGAAGCAGAGTATCGATGGCAACGCGAACGCGAGCCTAGAGGAGACGTTCCTATCTAGATGCGGACGCTCCTCGACGTTCCAAGCTGAGGTCTTTGCGATCTCGATTGGGACGAGGAAGCTGAGATGAGGCTGCTGTGAGACGACAGGCAGAATAGATGAGAAACGCCGCAATGATTTCGCAATGAAATGGCCCAAACAGGCGTGAACAAAACGTGGCGGAAACCACTCCCATACCCATAAAAATCAAGAGCTTAGAAAATATTCACTGCGTTCGGGACGCAGGGGTCGCAGGTGATGGAGAAGGGGCCGAGCCATTTACACTTCGTCTGTAACCTATTGATTTCGCTAGTACTGTTTCGGCCGCGTTTTACAGCTAAGTGTTTGTGAGTGCTTCTGAAAAATGAGACTCTTAATCAGCGGGTCCCAGGTTCGAGCCCTGGTACGCCCACCAAGCTTTTCAATAGCTTAGGGGTTTGTTACGGTCGTCATTCCGGCAGACGCGCCGTGGCTATTCCGACAAACCGGCTGTCTTTGTTCTTTCTTCTCGCCGTTTCTTCGTGCCGGAAATTAGCTGTTTCCGTGTGCGCTTTGCATAGGTCGGCAACTGCCGCGACGAGCGATGGCGGCCGGCGGCTCTGAGCTCGGCGTCCGTCAGATCGCTGTCGGCTCCCTCGGTAAAGCCGTCGTGGCGGAATGATGTAAAGGACAGCTCTTCACGGAGATCGGCTGCACGGACGATCTTCTTCACGCCCCCGCGTGGGTAGCGAAGATCCTGCTTGGCTGTGATCCAGGGCAGCGGGGTAGGTGACCGCCGGTGCGAATGGTCGCGTCGAAAGACCAGGCCGCACACGGTCGTCTGCTTGATTTCGTCGAGCTCGGCCATCAGCTCCGGGAATAAGGTGTCAATCGGCGTTGGACTGGGACCCCCGATCGGCGTCCAAAGGGGACCCCTTTGATCGGCGAGTCTTGATGGTAGCGCTCGCGGCGTCGGAGCTGGCCGGGGTTGCGGAGACGGCGCGAGCGCGGGTTGTTTGATCGTCGTCGCGGCTTTTAAAGCGCCAGCTGTCGTTACCGGTCTCGACGATGTCGCAGTGATGAGTCAGCCGGTCGAGCAGCGCGGTCGTCATCTTGGCATCGCCGAACACGCTCGGCCACTCGCCGAATGCCAGATTGGTGGTGACGAGGACGGAGGCGCGCTCATAAAGCCGGCTGACGAGGTGGAAGAGAAGCTGACCGCCGGACTGGGCAAAGGGCAAATATCCGAGCTCGTCCAGGACAATGAAGTCCATGCGGGTTAGGTGCTCGGCAAGCCGGCCCTGTCGCCCGTTGCGGGTCTCGGTCTCGAGGCGGTTGACGAGGTCGACCACGTTATAGAAGCGGCCACGGGCGCCGGATCGGATGCAGCTTCGCGCGATAGCGATGGCCAGATGGGTCTTGCCGGTGCCCGTTCCACCGACCAGGACGACGTTGCGTTGCTGGGCGATGAAGCCGCCGCCGGCGAGATCATTGACAAGCGTCTGGTTGATCGGCGTGGCGTCGAACTGGAAGTCTGCGATGTCCTTTGCAAGCGGCAACTTGGCGATGGTGAGCTGGTATTTGATCGAGCGGGCCTGCTTCTCGTTGATCTCGGCGGAGAGCAGATCGCCGACGATGCGCTGGGGTTCGTGCTGGCGTTTGACGGCGGTCGCCATGATCTCGTCGAAGGCGGCCTTCATGCCGTAGAGCTTAAGCTCGCCCATGAGATCGAAGATTTGGGTTCGTTCCATCAGTTTGTCCTCCGGAGGTTGTCGTAGCGGGCACAATCGGCGATCGGCGCATGGCGAAGCGTCAAGGCGGCCGGCGTCATGATGTTGGCCGGTGGGGCAGGTTCACGTTGACGAGCCAGGATGTTGAGCACGACATCGGCGGAATGAACGCCATGAGCGACCGCCTCGGCGCAGGCGGCTTCCACCGCGGGCAATCCGTCTGTCAGCACCGCATTGAGGATATCGACCATCTGTCGATTGCCATCGTCGGCACCGGCGAGTTTGCGCCGTACACGCTCAATCGCTGCGGGCAGCACCCAGTCCTTGAAGGGAGCGCCATTACGCAAGGCACCGGGCTTGCGCACAAGCACGGGCACATAGTGCCAAGGGTCGTAGACCGTCTCGCCGCGACCGAATGATCGCGGATGTTCGGCAACGACCCGGCCGTCCTGGCGGATCACGATGCGGTCCGCATAAGCCTGGACCTCAATGGGCCGCCCGACCGCGCTTGCCGCAACCGAGTACTTGTTGTTGTCGAAGCGCACCAGGCAGGTCTTGGAGACCGAGGCCGGGACGGCATGGAAGCCATCGAACCGACCTGCATAAGGCACGAGATTGGGTCGCTCGGCCTCGAAGATCTCCCAGACAGTCCGGTCGGCGAACTCTGGATGCCGATGCGCCTTGGCGTAGGCGATACATTTATCGAGCAACCAGGCGTTCAGCTCGTCCAATGTCTTGAAGCGCAGTCGCGGGGTGAAAAAGCGTTCGCGGACCAACCCGACCTGGTTCTCGACCTGTCCCTTCTCCCAGCCCGACGCTGGCGTGCAGGCAACCGGATCGACCAGATAATGGCTACACATCTGCAGGAAGCGCTGATTGTAGAGGCGGCCTTTGCCGACAAAGATCGTCTCCACCGCCGTCTTCATGTTGTCGTAGATGCCGCGCCGGCAAGTCCCCTTGAACAGTGCGAACGCCCGGTCGTGGGCGTCAAACACCATCTCCTGCGTCTCGCGCGGATAGGCCCGAACAAACAGCATCCGACTGTGGCAAAGCCGGACATGCGCCGCCTTCACGACCACCGTGGTTCCGCTCAACAGGACGACTTCGTGGCTCCAATCAAACTGGTAGGCTTCGCCGGGCGCAAAGCTCAACGGCACATAAGCTGAGGTCGTCGAGGCGCCACGCTCTCGGCTCCACCGCCGCGCATAGCGACGAACCGCGTCGTAGCCGCCGGCATATCCGAGGCCGCGAAGCTCTTCGAACAAGCGAATCAGCGTCAGCCGTTCGCGCGTCGTCTTGCTCTCGTTCGCCGCCAGCAACCGGTCAAGCTCGGCACTCCACGGGCCCATCTTCGGAAGCGGCTGCGTCTCTCGCTCGTACCGGAACTCCGTCGCCTCCGAGCGGATGACCTTGCGGACCACCTTGCGCGATACGCCAAGCTCCCGGCAGATCGCCTTGATCGGCTGACCATGAACAAAATAAGCGCGACGGATCTTCGCAATCGTCTCCACCACCAGCATCCCAACCTCGGCTTCCATGACTTGATGGAAGCCACTGTGGACCCTTGTCCCGGGGTCCCGATTGGATGCCGATTACCCCGAATACGGGGTCCTTATTCCATGCCGAAACACAAATAAGGTCTCGCCAGTCTCATCGAACACTGCGAGCAGCAGCTCGCCATTGGTTAACTCCATCGCATGGGTTTTCCGCCGTTGGCCGCGCTCTCCTGAGCAAGTATTGCGATACGCGTGGCGCGCAGGGCCTCGTTTGCCGCAATCTGCAAGGTCTCGCCGCGGGCGAGATGATCAAAGACGAAGCTGGCGGGCGAGGCGCCCACGGGCAGGTCGATTTCGCGCCGGGGTCTCGTCGCCGTCTCGACGAGCAGTCGATTTTCCGCGAACAGAACGTCAGCACGACCCTTTGTCCCGGAGATCCGCATGGCATAGTCGCCGTGCCGTGGCGATGCTTCGGGCTGGATCCAGTCAACTTCGATCGCGAATTCCGGTCCGCCATCGCAGGCGAGAATAGCACGCCCCAGCGCGGGAAAGTTCGTCGTGCCGGCAGCCGGGGTCGACGAAATCCAGCCGCTGATCGTGCCGCTGGTGTATCCCGTCAACCAAAGGGCCAGATCAATATCGTGGACCGTGAGGTCAGCGAGGATGCCGCCATAAGTTGATGGTTCGAACATCCACGCTGGACGTCGGCTTGGGACCAGCTTGTGCGGCCCGGTTGCAGTGATGGATACAATGTCTCCAAGTTGGCCGCTGTCGATCACGGATCGGAGTGCGAGCGTGACCGGATAAAACCGCTTCTCGAGCAGAAGAGTGAGCAAATTGCGCCCGGCGAGCGTCTCCTCGATAAGCGCAAGCTGGGCCAGGGTCACAGCCATGGGCTTGTCGACGATCGCGAAGATGCAGCGGCGTAAAAGTTCGACGACGATTGGAGCGCGAAGACCGAATTCGGTGAAGACTGCTGCGGCCCGAACCCGATGCGCATCCAGAAGCGCATTCGGGTCGGCGTAGCCGGGCGACTTCGTACGTCGTTCGAGTTCAGTGCGCCGCGCTGGGTCATGGTCGGCGACGGCCACGACCCTGACATCGGAGCGGTTCGCGATCTCTGAAAGCACGTATTCGACATGCGGGTGGGCTGCGCCGATGATGGCGATGTCGAGCATCTCGGAGCTAGCTGGCATGAATGGCCTCCGCTGCGATCTCATTGGGGCTGACGGCGCGACCTTCGGAAGCCGAGCGATAGATGGCGTCAACCAGTCTCGCAGCCTCGAATCCATCCCTGAACGTGCTCGCAGGCGGCCGTCGCTCCCGGACGGATTGAACGAAGTCGCACCATTGCGCGATATGTCCGCCGATCCCGATGGCCTTGGGATCGCTGGCGGCACTGCCAACCCCGGCCGCACTTGGCGGCTCGGCAACATCAGCAAAATCCCAGCGCACGATGCTGTCGTTTGCGAGCTCGCAACTGCCGCGGTCCGTGAACAATCGAAGCATGGCCGGCCGTCCTGGAGGCAGCGCCGTGCTCGTCACGATCACACCTAACGTGCCGGACGCGAAGGAGAGCAGCGCCGCCGTCGTGTCCTCGGCGGCGTGCGTGTGTCCGAGCGTCGCCGTCTTGCCCTGAACACTGTCGACGGATCCGAATAGCCAGAGCATCAGGTCGAGATTGTGAACGCCCTGATTGAACAGCGAGCCGCCGCCATGCTCGGCTTCGCTGCGCCACGGCTTCTCCGCGTAGTAGGCGTCGGAGCGGTACCAATGGATCGCCGCCTCGATCAGGCGCGGCTGTCCGAGCCGGCCAGTGTCGAGCAGGGTCTTGATCGCCTGGTGCTGCGGTTCGAGACGGCGCTGCGAAACCACGCCACAGGTCAGCTGCGAGCGCTCGGCGGCGCGGACCAGGGACGCAGCCTCAATCGGATCGACGCAGAGTGGCTTTTCGACCAGCACGTGCCGCCCCGCCTCGATCGCAGCAAGCGCGACGTCATGATGTGCGCCGCTCGGGGTGCAGACCACGACCGCGTCGATCCCGGCATTCGCGAGCATCGCCTCGGTGGTCGCGAATGCCGGAACGTCCTCGCCATTCATGCACGCAGCAATCTGCTCAGGCGTGCCGCCGGCGATCGCGGACAAGACGGTATCGTCGAGCGCCCGTATTGCCCGCGCGTGTGTTTCGCCGATCGCTCCCGGACCGATCAACCCGATGCGAAGCCGGTTCATGTCTCAGTCCTCAAGAGTTGCAGCGATAAGGACGGCCCGCGACATAGACCGTCTCGGGCACGAGAGATTCATCCTTGCCGAGATGGAAGCGCAGCAGATCGGCCGGCGCACCCACCGTCAGCGCAGGAAGGTTGAACGGGATACGCGGATTGACCGTTGCGAGCCTCAGCGCCTCTGCCAGGGTCAATCCGGCCATGCGTCTTGCCGTGGCTACTCCGAACACGAGGCTGACGGCTGCGCCCGCCAGAAAGGATGTGCCGACGACTTCCAGCCGGCCGTTCGCCTTCAACTCGACCTTGCCGCCGATCGGCGCGTCGTAGATTCCGGGTGTGCAACCCGCGAGCGCGGCGGCATCCGACACCAGGATCGCTCGCTCCAGCCCCTTTGCGCGCAGCATGGCCTTGAAGGTCTCGCGGGGAAGGTGATGGCCATCGGCGATGAAGCTCGCCCACAGCCCGTCCTCGGCCAGTTGCGACCAGATCGGGTTGGGATGTCGCGGCAGCGTGGCGGCGATGCCGTTGCCAAGATGCGTCGACAATATTGCGCCCGCCGCGACGGCGGCGGAGATCTGATCCGGTGCGGCGTTTGTATGGCCGAGGGCAACACGGACGCCGCGCGCATGAAGGCCGCGCACATAGGCGTCCGTTTCCGGCCAATGCGGCGACAACGTCACGAGGCCGACGAGGTTTCCGCAGGCCGCCTGCCACGCGTCGAACTCGTCGAGGCTCGGCGGCCTGACATGTTCGGCCGGATGCGCACCGCGCGGACCATCTTCTGGCGCGATGTGCGGGCCTTCGACATGCACGAAGGGCATTGCATGCTTGAGAAACGGATCGCTGTCACGCGCCTGTGCAACGGCGCGCAATGCATCGATAATCGCATTATGCGATGCCGTGATGAGCGTAGGGGCAAAACGCGACACCCCGCTGTTGTGGACGGCCGTGACGAGATCGCGGACCGTCCGGAGATCAGGGCGGCCATTGAGATCGTAGCCCGCAAAGCCGTTCAATTGCAGATCGAACAGGCCGAGCGACAGCCACAGCCCGTCATCGTCACCGCCGGGAGCGATGTCCGTGATCCGGCCGTCCTGAATGACGATGGTGCGATTCTGTCCGGTCTCCGGATCGCGGCCCGAAACGCGCGTTGCCGGATCTGTCATGCGCGTACCGGTGTCAGTGAGAGCTGCGGCGGCGTGGAATCCTGGTCGAGATACAGCACGCAACGTGGGTGCGTGCGGAGCGCGCTCGCCGGGCACTCGGTCCCGATCGGACCGTATAGCGATCGCTCGACGGCGGCGCGTTTGGACGCGCCGGGCACGACGCAAAACAGCCGGTCGGCATCCAGGAGCCGGGGAATCGTCAGCGTGATCGCATGTGTCGGAACATCCCCGAGCGTCGGGAAGCACTCATCGTCAACCTGCTGCTGCCGGCACACCGCGTCGAGCTCGACGATCTTGACCGACTTGGTGTCGTGCAGATCGGCGACCGGCGGGTCATTGAAGGCGAGGTGACCGTTCACGCCGATTCCGAGGCAGATGATGTCGATCGGGGCTTCGCCGAGAAGGGCCGCATAGCGTGCTGCTACCCGCTCCGGATCCGGCTCCTGCCCGATCAGGTGAACCGCGCCGAAAGCGATGCGCGAGAACAAGTGACGCGTCAGCCAAGCCCCGAAGCGCTCCGGCGCATCCGCGGGAAGTCCGAGATATTCGTCCATGTGGAAGGCTGTGACGCGCCGCCAGTCGATATCGCGCTCGCGAGCAAGGGCATCCAGCATCTCCGCCTGGCTCGGTGCCGCCGCGAAGATCATCCGCACGTTGCTCTGCCGTCCGAGGTGGTCTCGGAGCGCAGCAGCGACGTCCGCGGCGGCCGCCCGGCCCATCGCATCCCGCGTTTTAAACGTCGCGATTGAGGGAGTCACCGAAGCCGTCATGCTCATCCATGGTCTGCCGGGCCTGCACTTTACCCTCGCGCGGAGAGAATGTGATGCAACCGGTTGCATGTCAAGCTTGCGCCCCGGGCCGGGCCGGGGCATGTCTAGGTGAGGCGATGCAGAGGAGGCGGCCTGCTGTGAAGCGCGATTCCGATAGCGGCGGGGAGGGACGTCCATCGGTCGTGCCGACGATCAGTCAGGTCGCGAAGGCCTCCGGGGTTTCGCGTGCCACCGTATCGCGCGCCTTCTCGCGGCCGGAGATGCTGACCGAGGAGACCGTCCGGCGCGTCAAGGAAGTCGCGGGCAAGCTCGGTTATGTGCCGAACCAGGTCGCGCGTGCGCTTTCGACCGGACGCCACGGCAACGTCGCGCTCATCGTCTCGGATGTCGCGAACCCGTTCTTTCCGCCGCTGATCAGGGCGGCGCAACTGCGCGCCGACCAGGCCGGGCTGTGCGTCTTCCTCGGCAATTCGGACGAGGATCCCGCGCGTGAGGAGCTGCTGGTCGGCCGCTTCATCGGCCAGGTGGAGGGGCTTGTCCTCGCCTCGTCGCGCCTGGACGAAGAGCGTATCCGCCGTCATGCGACGCGCCGGCCGCTGGTGCTCATCAATCGCGATATCGAAGGCATTACGCGGGTCCTGATCGACACCGCGCCGGGCGTGGCGGCTGCGATCGCGCATCTGGCCGAGCTGGGGCACCGGCACATCGCCTATGTCAGCGGCCCCACGACGTCGTGGTCGAACCAGCAACGGCGCAACGCCGTCCGGCGCGAGGCGGAGAAGCGCGGGCTCAAGGTGATCGCCGTGCCCGCGCGTCCACCCTCCTACGACACCGGCCGGCTGGCGGCCACCCAGATCGTCGCCAGCGGCGTGACCGCGGCGATCGCGTTCGACGACCTTGTCGCTCAAGGCCTGATGGCAGGGTTGGCTGCGCTCGAGGTCGAGGTGCCCAAATCGTTCAGTGTCGTCGGCTGCGACGACGTCCTCGGCGAAACCACCTATCCGCCGCTCACCACCGTGTCGGCGCGCTGCGCCGATGCCGGCGATGTCGCGGTCGGTCTGCTGCTGAGCCAGATGAATGGCGGCGTGTCGGGCGAGATCCGCCACAAGCTGAATTCCCATCTCGTCATTCGCGCCTCGACCGGGCCGGCCCCTCTGAAGCGGCGAGGCCGCTGACGATTTAGTCAATGGCCTTCGAAAGCGGCAACGGACCGCAATTGACACGCAACCGGTTGCATGCGAGCTTTTTCGCAGGATTTGTCCCATTCTGTATTGCGAGAATGACCCTCATGATGAGACCCGTCGGCAGGTTCGGCTACATCGCGTGTTCCGAGGACAGCATTCGCCCGGCGAATTCGGGGCGTCGGTCATGGATGTCGGCCGCGCTGTCGCTGGCGCTCGCTGTCGCCGTGCCGGCGTTTGCGTCTCCTGCTTCGGCGGAGAAGCTGACCATCTGGAGCGGGTGGCCTGATCTGGCCCCGTTCTACAAGCGCGTCGGCGACCAGCTGAAGAGCAAATACCCGGATCTCGAAATCAGCGTCGAGGCCATTGCGCTCCGCGAGCACGAGTAGCGGCTGGCACTGTCGCTTCCATCCGGCGCGGCCGGGGACGTCATCGAGATGGAGGTCGAGGCGGCACGGTATCTCGAGGCCGGCCTCATTCCGGAGCCGCCGGCGTCGATCGTCGATTTCGTCAAAGCCAATTACGACATGACGCGCGTGAAGACCGCCATGTACGAGGGCAAGATCTTCGGTGTGCCGTTGTTCCAGGGGCAGGGCGCGCTGTTCTACAACACCGAGATGTTCGCCAAGGCTGGCCTCGACGGTCCGCCCAAGACCATGGCCGACTACACCGCTTATGCGCAGAAGCTCGCGCAGCGCGATGCCTCCGGCGTGCCGACGGTGAGCGGATGGAGCTTGCGTCTCAGCGGCGGCGGCTCGGGCATCGCGGAGAAGTACTGGACCATTCTCTATAATCACGGCGGGACGCTGCTCGAGGAGAAGGGCGGAAAATGGCGCGCCGCCTATGCGAACGCAGCCGGCCGCGCCGCACTCAAGCAGTATCTCGACAACGTCGTGGTCTACCGTACCGTGACGCCCGAGATGAAGGCGGATGCGGAGGCCTTCGAGCTCGGCCAGACCGGGATGTTCATCCGGGAATCCTGGGTGATCGGCGACGTCGCCAAGAAGGCGCCCAATCTCAAATACGCCACGGCTCCACTGCCCAAGGGCACGCTGATGGTCTCGGTCGATCTCTACGTGCCGAACAAGGGACTCAAGAGCCAGATCGCCTGGGATTTCGTGCAAAAGGCCAACGAGCCGGAAAATCTGCTCTGGCTGCTCGAGAACACGGCCTGGGTCCCGAACCGCAAAGGCCTCGACTACTCCGCCGTGCTCAAGAAAATCCCGCAGCTCGACGCCTTCGTCAACACGCCGCCCGGCCACGTCTTCTTCACGGTCCCGGCGATCAGCCCTGCCAGCGAAATCCTCACCCGGCTCGCGGCGCGGCTGGAGAAGGCGTTCACCGACAAATCGCTGGCCGGCAACGACGCCGCGATCGATGCTTTCCTGAAGGCCGCGGCTGAGGAGAGCGACAAGATCCTGGCCCGGGAAGACCTGCTGGCCAAACCCTAGACTCCATCGACAGGGACCCACTCAATCCAGGCGCCGGCGGCTGACCGGCGCTTGCCGGAGGATACATGCGCACCACGCCGAAATGGCTGTTTCCAGTTCTGGCGTTGCTTCCGGTCCTCGGCCTCTATGGCTGTATCCGCGTCTATCCGATCATCGAGACGCTGCGGCTCAGCCTCTTCCAGTGGAATATCATCTCGCGGCGCAAGCCGTTCGTCGGTTTCGCCAACTTCGTCGAGCTGGCGAGCGACCCGCTGTTTCTCGAAGCGATCTTCAACACCACCATCATCGCCTTCAGCGTCGTAGCGATCACCATCCCCGTCGCGCTTGTGCTCGCCGCCTTGATCAACACCCGGCAGGGGCTGCGGCGCAGCGGCGTCTATGAGGCCTCGGTCTTCCTGCCGCACGTCGTCTCGCTGGTTCCGGCGGCGATGGCCTGGAAGTGGATCTTCGACGCCCGGCTCGGACCGCTCAATGCCCTGATCGGCCTTGTCGGGATTCCGGCCCAGTCGTGGCTGTTCGACCCTGTCCTGTCGCTAGTGTGCCTGATCGTTCTCTGCTCCTGGCAGGCGATCGGCTATGCCGTCTTGATCTTCCTGGTCGGACTGAAGAACGTCCCGGAGGCGCTCTACGAGGCTGCGCGCCTCGACGGCGCCTCGTCGTTTCAGGCCTTCCGCCACATCGCCGTGCCGCTGCTGAAGCCTGTCATGCTGTACGTGTCGGTCATCACGCTGATCTCGTCCTACAACATCTATGCGCAGGCCTTCGTGCCGGCATCGGATGTCCAGGGTGCGCCGGGGCGTCTCGTCCGAGTCCTCGTCCTCGACATGCTTGAAAACAGCTTTCGTAACTACCGGGTCGGCTACGCTGCCGCCGAAGCCGTCGTACTGCTCGTCATCGTCCTCATTTTGACCAGCGCGCAGTTCAGGCTGTTCCGCGACAGGAGTCGCGCATGAGCGAGCACGAACGCGAGCATCCGTCCGTCGTTGGTCAGAACGGTGCCGTCGGCCTCGTGATCGACGCCGTTCTTGGCGTCGTCAGCCTGATGATGCTCCTGCCGCTGGTCTTCCTGATCAGCAACGCGTTCAAGACGCCGCCGGAGCTGCTGGCGTGGCCGCCGACCGTCATCCCGCACCAGCCGACGCTGGAGAACATCGTCAGCGTCCTGCGCGAAACGCCGCTGTTTCGCTGGATCGGCAACTCGCTGATCTTCGCGACACTCTCGACCGCGAGCATCGTCTCCACATCGGCGATCGCAGGTTATGTGCTCGGCAAGTTCGATCTACCGGGGATCCCGGTCATCTTCGGCGTGATCATCGCGACGGCGGTCGTTCCCTTCGAAGTCTACATGATCCCGCTCTATCTCAACGTCCAGTCCGCCGGCCTGTTGAACACCTGGCCCGGGCTCCTGGTCGGCTATCTCATCATGAGTTTCGGCATCTTCCTGGTGTGGCAATATGTGATGACGTCGATCCCTGACGAGCTGCTGGAGGCTGCCCGGGTGGATGGCGCGGGGGAGCTCTGGATCTTCCTGCGGATCGTGCTGCCGCTGATGCGCGGCCCGTTGGGCGCTCTTGCCGTGCTGGCGTTCTTTCAGGCCTGGACTGCCTTCGCGTGGCCGCTCGTGGTCATGACCAACAAGGAAACCTATACGCTCGAGGTTGGGCTCGCCTTGTTTCAGACCGGCTTCACCGTGGACATCGGTCGCCTCAGCGCGGCCGCGGCGCTGGCGCTGGTTCCGAGCGCACTGTTCTTCTCGCTGATGCGTCGAAATTTCGTACGCGGCGTGGCCTCCAGCGGCTTGAAGGAGTGACGCCATGGCAGCATCGGAATAGGCGTAGATTTTCCTAGCAAATCATCCGTCTCTTAATCAGCGGATCTGTCGGAGCATCTCTAACCGATGAGTGGGCGACGATTAGATTCGCCATCATCCAGGTCGGTCTAGCGCCATCAAGCGGATTTGCGATGCGCGAACTTGAACAAAAAGTGCATGTATCTGGTGCGGTAGTCGCGCTGAGGGAAACGAAGACCAAGTAAGATACTGACGTGATTGGCGGGCCCGGCAGGACTCGAATCTGCAACGAAACCGCTATGAGCGGCGGGACAATGGCCGTTGATTTTCCTGCGCATTTCGTTCTGCTGGTGATAGTGTGACAACGCCAATCATTCCCGGCGACCGACGGCAAGCGAATTCCATTCGCGTCCTGCCGGCTAGTCGCTGCGGTCTGCCAAGGTCAGCGTCTTGGTTCGCGTTGATAGGACGTGAGTAAAAAAGTTCATAGGAAAGCAAGCCAGGCGGGAATGGATCGTGAGTTTCTTCGAGCGTCTAAAGACAGAAGCATCTGCTGAGTGGCGGGCCTACACCGAGCATCCCTTCACGAACGGATTGGCAGATGGCTCGCTCCCTGAAGCCGCATTTCGTCACTACCTTGCTCAGGACTATCTGTTCCTCATCGAGTTTGCGCGCGCCTATGCGCTCTCGGTCTACAAGTCGCCCAAGCTTGCCGACATGCGTGAAGCTGCGGCCGGCCTGTCGGCCATCCTTGATGTCGAAATGAGCCTTCATGTGAAGCTGTGTGCCGGTTGGGGTCTATCCCCGAGTGACCTTGAACAAACTCCTCCGGCGGTCGAGATGCTGGCCTACACACGCTACGTGCTCGATGCTGGAATGCGCGGCGATCTGCTGGCGCTCAAGGTGGCACTTGCCCCCTGCGTGATCGGGTACGCGGAGATCGCAACGCGGCTCGCCTCGCGACCCGATGCGGACGCTAGGACGAACTCCTATCGGATTTGGATCGACGAGTACGCTGGCGCGCCATACCAGGAGGTCGCGGCGAAAGCGCGTGCGCATTTGGAGCATCTCGCCAATCTCTACGCCACGCCGGCTCGCGAGGGAGAACTGATTGCCATCTTCAAGGAAGCCACTCGGCTTGAGGCGGACTTCTGGGAAATGGGCTGGCGTGTGGGCCAGCGTGTTGAATAGCCCTTCGGCAATCGGTTAATTGCAGGGACTCGTTCGACGGCTGCTGCGCACGAGTTGCAGAGGCGCGTTGTTCTAGAGGAACGCAGTGCGCGGGATTGCTGGAGTAACGAAGCACACGGCCTGGAACAGGCGCGAAAGTCCTCGCCAACGATAGGCGAGATGCAGGATCGCTAAGTCATTAGTATTGTTCAGTCGTGTCCAGTGTTGGAGATGGAGATCCTAGCACGCCATCGCTCTTCAAACGTGTCAGGGCCCTCTTTCAGTGCCAACGCTTGTGCATCGAAAGGATTGCCGGGCTTGTTAGCAATGAGGATACCTGTAGCTTCTCCGCGAGAACCGGGTTGGGGACGCTGCTCTGTAGGCCATTCCAGCAATGCTTTCGACAGCATGGGTTTGCCCGCGTACCAGCATTTTCGTCCGTCGATGATACGGTAGGACCACCATTGCCCTTGCGGATTTGGCGGCATTGCGGCGCTGCATTGTTGCTTGGCATGCAGGCTGGTCATTTCGAGCGATGAGAGCGCAACAATGCCAACGGTTAAAGAAAACGCTTGAAGCGGTTTGCTCATGGGCGCGCTCAATTGCCGTGTTGCTGCAATCGACTTACAGCAACGATCAAAGCAGGCCGCTCGAGAACTTCCACCAACTCTTCAAGAATACGCGCATGATCCTTGGGATGGGGCCGAAGGAATTCTTCCAATATGAGTTGCGCGTCGCTAATTGCTTCCAGGGCTAATTGCTGATCAGTCATAACTACTTACTCATCAATTAGTTGCGCTGAGAAAGTCAGCGAAGGGTGAGATCAAGTCAGCTTTGAGGAATATCCCCGCTCTTCTATTCACTTTTTATTTCAACTCTCGCGGTGTCACCTCGGTCAATGTGCGAAATGATCCCACTAAGGCGTGTCGCGAGCGTAAGGGATCCCGGCGACTAAATAATCCGCTGCTCGATCCTCCCTTCTTCATCCCGCGCATCGCCCCTGTTTCCTATCTCGCGGCGGCCGGAAAAAATCTGTTTTGCTATACACCGCCGCGATCCATTGATCTTATTGAACTGTTCCCGACCAGCCTTTCTCACGAAGGGAGAGAGTGAAGCCCCGGCGCAAGAGCTAGGCCAGGGAAACCGTAAACTCGGAATGCCGTCGGGGGAACGTAGGTAGGCGGCTTCGCCGAGTAAGGCATTTGGGCAACTCCACCTGGTCGGGCTGGATCCCGGAACACAGTGACTGTATCGACAAGGTCTCTGATGGCTTCTGCGGCTTCTGCGTCGCCGGTGACACTTTTCCCCGATGCTTCTTCAAGCCGATTGAGTTGCTCCTCATATCGTTTCAGGACGGCGGGATGCAGCGCGACTTCCTTTGAGGCAGGCGGTTCGTTCTGCAGCTCTTGGGATATCCTCTTTCGTTCGATAGCGGTACGACGACCCCACCTCGTTTAGGTGGACGGGATGAGCGAGACTCGCGCGTGGATTTGACAACGCGAGGGACGCTCGTTCCATGCATCAAGACAGACATCAAGACGGGCATGATGCCGCCTCCTATCAGCGGATCGAGGTGATCACAGGGGAGAGGCGACGGCGCAGTTGGAGCGATGCGGAGAAGGCGGGGATCGTGGCCGAGAGTGCCGATCCGGAGACGAGCATTTCCGAGGTGGCTCGACGCAACGGGGTGAACCGGGGACTGCTCAGTGTGTGGCGGCGCCAGGCGCGGCTCGCGTCGAGCGAAGCGCCGCAGTTCGTGCAAGTCAGGCTCGAGGCCGCCGTCGAGGCGCAGCCGAACGCGATCGATAAGGCGCATGTTCTGACGGATCCGGCCGAGCGGATCGAGGTGATGATCGCGGGCGCGACGGTGCGCGTGCCCGTCGGCGTCGACGCCGCGACGCTGGAGCGCGTGCTGGCGGCGGTGAGATCGACGCGATGATCTCTTTCGGTCCAATGGTCCGTGTGTTCGTCGCGACGCAGCCGATTGACTTTCGTAAAGGCGTTCATGGCCTTGTCGCGCTGGTAGCGGAGGGATTAGGCGGCAAGCCCTACAGCGGTGACGTTTATGTCTTCCGATCGAAGCGATCGGATCGTTTGAAGCTACTGGTTTTTGACGGCTCGGGAATGGTTCTAGCGACGAAGTGGCTGGAGAATGGGGGCTTTGCCTGGCCACCTGTTCGCGAGGGTACGATGCCGGTGACGGGGGCGCAACTGGCGATGCTGATTGAAGGTCTTGCGGAGTGGTCGCGTGTGGTCCCGAAGGTGACGAAGCGGCCGACGAAGGTTGCCTGAAGCGTCTTGTTTTGCTGGCGATTGCGAGTGCGTTCGTGTAGCTCTGCGATATGGCGCTTCGCCCCGAAGATCTCCCCTCTGACCCTGCGGCTCTTGCCGAGATGGTGCTGGCTTTCGAAGGCGAGAACGATGATCTGCGCGCAGAGATCGCCACGTTGAAGAGCCTGATCTTCGGCGCACGATCGGAGCGCGCGGCGATCGTCTGCGCCGAACAGATCGCGTTTGATCTGGAACGGACCGCCGGCTCACAGCTCCCGGCCAATGACGACAAACCGGACGCGCCGCGGCCGGAGCGGCGCAAAGCGAAGCGCAACATCGGCGCGCTGCCGGCGCATCTGCCTCGGGTCGAGCGGGTGATCGAGCCGGCGTCCACGCTGTGCCCGTGCTGCACGGGTCAGATGCATCGGATCGGCGAGGAGAGCAGCGAAGCGCTCGATCGGGTTCCCGCGTGGCTGCGTGTGCTCCGCACGATCCGTCCAAAATACGCCTGCCGCTCCTGTGAGGGCCCGATTGTCCAGGCCCCGGCACCGGCGCGGCTCGTCGAGGGCGGCATGGCAACGACGGCGCTGATCGCGCATATCGCCGCGGCCAAATATGCCTGGCAATCGACGCTCTATCGCCAGACGCAGATCCTGGCGGGTCAGGGTGTCGTCGTCGACCGTCAGACGCTGGCGCGCTGGATGGGGAGCGCGGCGTGGCTGGTCAGGGGCCTCTACGATCTGCAACTGAAGACTATGCACGGCTTCGAGCGGCTGTTCTGCGACGAGACGCCGATGCCAGTGCTCGATCCGGGACGCGGCCGCACGAGGATCTGCCAGTTCTGGGCGCACGCGACGGACGATCGGGCGTGGAAGGGGCCGGCGCCGCCGGCGGTCGCCTACGTGTTCGCAGGTGGTCGCGGCAAAAAGGAGATCGTGGCGCAGTTAGCCGGCTTCGAAGGCGTGCTGCAAGTCGACGGCTATGCCGCCTACGCCTCGCTGGCGGGCGATGCGATGATGTCGGGCCAGATCCAGCTGGCGTATTGTCTCGTTCACGCGCGCCGCAACTTCGTGAGGGTGCACAAGACGACGAACTCACCCTTCGCCGCGGAGGTCATCGAGCGCATTGCGGCCGTCTACGCGATCGAGGAGAGGATCCGCGGTCTCGATGCTGGGGAACGCCGCGCGACGCGACAGGCCGAGACGAAGCCGCTGATGGAGGCGTTGAGGGCCCGTCTGATCGCGGTGAAGGACGGGATCTCCCGCCGCTCGACGCTCATCAAGGCGATCGACTACATGCTCGAACGCTGGCAGGGCCTGACGACGTTCCTGGATGACGGGCGGCTCGAGCCGGACACCAACACGGTCGAACGATCGATCAGGCCAATTGCGATCGGAAAAAAGAACTCGTTGTTCAGTGGTGACGAAGGCGGGGGCGAGACCTGGGCGATACTCGCTTCGCTTCTTAACACAGCGAAATTGAATGGCCTCGACCCCGAGGCGTATCTCGTCGACGTTCTCGATCGCATGGTGAGCGGCGCCACGAAGACCAACCAGCTTCACGAACTTCTGGCCTGGAACTGGAAGGCCGCACGCGAAGCCGAAAAGCGGGCCGTGGCATGACGAAGCCGAAGCAAGGGCGGGGAACGCGAAAAGCACGCAAGACGACGATGGCGGACTATGCCATGTCGTTCGAACGGCTCGGGCAATGGATCAGCAAGCGCGCCAGGTCGCCGACGCTTCGGCATCCGCGGGCGACGTCGCTCTCCATGCTCGATGGCGCGGTGGCCGCGGTCGTCGCCGGGCCGGTCTCGATGGCGTCCGAGGAATGGGTGTGCCCGCTCCTCGGCGTAGATCCCGACGCCTTCAATCACGACACCGAGGAGTTCTCGGCAATCGCCGCCACGCTGATGCGCCACAACGCTATCAGCGAGACGCTGTCGACGAGACCGGAGAGCTTCGAGCCGCTGTTCGTGCGATCACCGGACGGCGAAGTCGACCCGCAGCCCTGGTGCATGGGCTTCTACGCCGTCATGAAGCTTCGGCTTCTCGTCTGGTCGCGGCTTCTCCCCCCGAATGGAACCGAACACCTTATGCTGCGGCCGATCTTGGTCCATTGCATCGACGACGCCGGTCGACCCTTGCTACCCCCGGCCCGGCGCACGCTGGGAACGCAGCCCATCATCCAAAACGCCTGGCGCAACATTCCAGCAACCGTCGAGGCCCTCCGGCAGTTCTGGATGCCTATACGCTTCAAGCGCGGTGCGTAGGCCGTCCGCACCAAGTCCGTGGCTCCGTGGGCCTCTCGTACCGTTTACTTTCGTTCGGCATCCAAGGCAGTCGATCGGGGTCGAGAATGGAAGGATCGCCATGTCCGTTTGCGATCGCATCCACCATGCGCAAAGGCCATTTTCGAGCTCAGGGCTGAGATGGTCTCGCAAGGGAGAACTCGGATGCGCCGTCGGCGCGATATTGTCCTCGAACAGCCGGGGCAGCCAATTTTGCGGCTGGAAAGACGGAGAGCTACGTCAGGGTCAAGCTGATGACCACCGTGCCAATGGCAACAGCTCTAACGTCCTAGTACTCGCCGGACGCAAAGCATTCTGATTTCGTTAGTTTGGTGTAGTTGCTCAGCACTCGGGGGATCAATGGAGCCGAGAGTCTCGGTACTAAACTTCGTTTCCAACTCTGACGCCATGCAGATGCAAATCTGCGAGCAAGCGTCCGTCGAAAAGCCGCCTTGCTGCGCGCAACCGTTCCGGCACGCTGAGAGAAACTGCGGTCGCCATTCTGCAGCCGTGGCGATTGTTATAAAATTGACAGCAGCTATCGTCAGAGCAGGGAGAAACGCAGGCATTGCTTCGCTTCCTTTTTTAGTTTGCTGAGGGGCTGCTCTAATTTGAATCCATCTTTCTCGCCTCTACCAATACCCAGCTACTTGCGTAGTTGTCCCCTGAAGCGGAACCACAAATGACCGATCAGTGATAGGACTATGGCGGCCACAATTATCGGGAGCCAAATCGACGTGGTTATGATGAACAAGGAAACGATGACCACACGTCCAAAGACCGATTCGCTGACCGGATTCTTAAGACGAGCGAAATAGGCGTAGATAATAAAGATGGTGGCCGGCACCATCCACGCGGCGACAAGCACCAGTAACAGGTCAACAAGTTGGCTGGCATAATGGTGCATGAGCGCACCTCCTGACAGCGTCGGCGCGAATTGCTGTCACCGCTGCGAGAGATGCGGTGATTGTCGACGATAATTGGTCTTTGTTCGCGTTGGTGGGCATCTGCACGCTCGGCATCGCTGACACGGCCGGTGCCCAAACTCTTGCGAGCCCGCAGCCTTCGATTCGCCTGAGCTAGGGCCTCTCAACGCGCGCTCGTTGAGATGGCTCGGGCAAGGGCTCGTCCAATGCAATCATAACCATCGGCGGTGTTGTGCAATCCGTCCCACGTTACAAGCTCGCTTTGCGCAACTCCGGCATCGATCGAGTTACGCATCAGCGCAAAACGAGAGAATAGACCGACCCGTTCCTGCTTCGCGGCATCGGCGATGATGCCCTCCATCGTTGAGTAGCTAGCGGAAGCGAGCACCTGTGGCGCATATTGCAGATCCATCAGCACGACATCGGCAGACCCCGCCTTAAGTGCCCTTACCCCTTCAAGAACGCTTCTTTTGAGCCCTTGGTCCGGCCGGCCACCCCAGGCGACGTCATTAGTACCTAATTGCCAGATAACGAGATCAGGCGTGTGCGCGAAAACGTCACGCTCGAACCGCGCGATGTTGTTCGGAATCGTATCACCGACTCGACCGCTGTTGATGACCTCGATCGTTGCGTTGGATCTAAGCCTCGAGAGTTCTCGGCGCATCACCTGCGGATATGTGGCCGCGGACCGAAGTACCCAGAGCCCCACGGTCGACGATGATCCGATCGCGACAATCTTTAGCGGCTCACCAGATCTCAAACGCGCCGCCGTGCGGGGCAATTGTGCGCCCAGCGAAACATCCAAATTTGCAGCAAGGCATCTCTCGCCAGATGATGCCCCGTCCTGCGCTTGAGAGGGCGCTGTGCTGGACAAACCGACAATCACGGCAGCACCGATCGACGCTATTGTTCGAGCGGTTCGGCTTACGCATGGTAGAACAAATCGACCCATGTTCCCCAATAACTGGTGGATTCTCTCTTGACAACCCTTGGCGTCAAACGTCTGTTTTTGATTACAGATCGATTGAGGGGGCAGCGAGCAGCACGCATGAGTCCGGGAATAAGACAATGTCCGGCAAGCCTGTAGCGAAACGGTTGGTATTCCATATCGGCGGCTATGATCCAATCACGTCGCATGCCAGCGCGCAACGACGCTTTGTGCGCGAAATTGAGAGGTTCCAACGTACTTGGTCAGTGAAAGCGACCGTCGACGGTTCGCATGATACCGCCGACCAGATACAATGGAACGTGACGACAATCGGCCCCGATTGGCTCGTCGAAACCGATTACCGTCTGGTCCGATGGCACGATGTAATTGAGGTGTTCGGGGGTCGAAGCATCGGCTCACGCATTTCCGTCGGCATTCTTGCGTTTCTGGATTTCGTATTGGCCGGCACTCTTTGGCGTTACTTGCAGACCAATTGGCGCTACGCACTTTTCTTTCTCTATCCATTTGTCGCGTTCGGATTGCTCATCGCTGCCGCCTTTTTGATTGGCGTGGCTGCATTCAAGATCACCGGATCAATTCCCATTGCTACCGGTGGCGGCCTCTTCGGACTCGCAGCCGTGTTGGCGGGTCCGTGGCGCTGGCTGCACCTGGGCGACTTGTTCGACGATTGGATCTTTTCTTGCGAGTACATTCGATTCGGTAATTCGGAAATAGAGCGGAGGCTGGACAGGTTGGCCGCCGAGCTCGTGGTTGCGGCGAGCGATTCTGCCGCAGACGAAATTTTGGTCGTAGGGCACAGCCTTGGCGCCGTACTAGCGGTTGATCTACTTGATCGCGCCTTGAAGCTGGACCCTGCGCTCGGTCGGAAAAAGATTCCCGTCACATTCTTGAGCGTTGGATCATCCATACTCAAGATCGGCCTGCACCCGAAGGCAGTGCGCTTTCGCGGGGCGGTGGAACGCGTCGCCAATTCCCGCGCGATCTTCTGGGGCGACTATCAGGCCCTCACGGACGTGTTGAATTTTTACAAATGCCGGCCAATGGCCGAAATGGGCTTTTCGACAGAAAACGAGGCGACCGTCAGGGTCGTGAAGATTAGTCGAATGCTTAACGACGACATGTATCAACGCATCCGCTTCAATTTCTTCCGCGTGCACTGCCAGTTCGTCAGTGGAAATGACAGGCGAACATCGTACGACTACTTCATGCTCACATGCGGACCTATTTCAGCCAAATTCCAGACGCTCGCCCCGGATGGCGCTGTGTCGATGATCGCTGACGACGGAGGCCTTGTTGCGGGCGCGCCGGTGTCGGAAAGCGAGCTGCTGGGAAATCCGGGCGCGGCAGCCTGATTCAAATGACGCCCACCATTTCAAAAGTCATCTTCGTTGCGTTGGTAATCGGCTGGTACCTCATACGCTATAAGTACGCGCGGCGTTCCCGCCGTGCGAGGGTTGTGCGGAGCGCTCGCGGCCCCCTGGAAACTGCGCTCCTGCTCATATCTCTTTCGGGACTCGGACTTGTGCCGCTCGCCTACGTAGCGACAGGAATGCCTCGTTTCGCAGATCACAGTTTTTATCCCTGGTTGGCTTGGCTGGGGTCTTTCTTTGCGATTGCGGCTTTGGGCGTGTTCCACCTGACACACCGTGCACTCGGCCGGAATTGGTCGATAAGTCTCGACGTGCGGGAGAACCATGAGCTTGTGACGGAAGGGATTTACCGGAGAGTTCGACACCCGATGTATTCGGCATTTTGGCTGTGGGCCATCGCCCAGGCATTGCTGCTGCCGAATTGGATCGCCGGTTTTGCAGGCATTGCCGGCTTCGGGATTTTGTTCTTCGGCCGCGTTGCAAGAGAAGAGCGAATGATGTTGCAGACGTTTGGCGACAGCTATCGCGATTATATGGCGCGGACCGGTCGAGTCTTCCCGTGGATACTCTGAGGTAGGTCCCGGCACGTCTCGACCTGTGGTACCCACGAGGCTGATTTGGAACCAGACGCCTCAATTTGCGTGCCATTTCCGCAACATACGGCAGAAAAAGCGGTCGGAACCGCGGACTCCCCGGTCTATTCGTTGGTGCCGTGGCGAGTGTCGGGTTATTCCTATGCGTGTCAGGTGAATCCAATCGTTCCGAACAATGGTGAGAACCGATGTTGAAATTCGTTGTCCTTGGAATCGCTTCTTTGGCTTTCGTGGGAACCGCAGCTGCTGCGGACCTGCCACGGCCTCAGCCGGTTGCCGTCGCGGCGCCGGTTGGCAAAGCTCCGATCGGCAAATATCCCGTGGGTAAGAGCCCCGTGGGCAAATACCCGGTCGCTGCCCCGGCTCCGTTGGTGACCAAGGGTTGATCTGACTATTCATTCGTACGCCAGCGGCGTTCGTTTGGGGTAGCAGATTACCTGTGGCATCGGATCTTGGATCCAAGAGGATTCGAAGATGGCGGAAGTGATTCGGAAGTATCCGGGTCTGGAGCTTCTTGCAAAGGCCGCCATGCTGGCGGCCTTTGTAGGCTTGGGGGCGGGGATCAGTAGCGCGCAACCAGTCGTGGCGCGTACCGACCAGCAGCAACGGGACGCTCTCCCCAGTTCGGCGACGAAGCATGCGGCGAGCATGGCTGCTGCTACGTCGGCGATATCCGATGCAAAGCCAGTTCGAAGAGCTGCCGCCACGGGTCCCTACTACGTTGATTTTCGTGCCCGCACGGCGGCAACGTACGGTCATGCATTCGTCTGGTACGGAAAGACGGGCGAAAAGCAGGTCGAGGTCGCTGGTCTGGCTCCGGCCGGCGACGAGGTGCCCTATATCCTGGGACACATCATGTTTGTCCCTTCTGAGACGGGGGCGACCTACGGTGATCTTGACGAGCAATATCTGACGGCCAGCTATCGCGTCTATTTGTCTGAGGCAGACGCCAAGAAGGTCTTTGCTTATATCAAGCGCCAGCAGGAGTCTTCGCCGCTCTGGAATGCAGCAACGACAAACTGTACTGCCTTTATTGGCCGCATAGCGACGTTCATGGGCCTCAACGCTCCGTTTCATCTGCTAAAGCCTGAGGAATACGTCAACAAACTCAGAGAGCTGAACGGGGGGCGAAAAACGGTGCAGCTTGAACCTGGTCGAGGCTAGAATCCTCGGATTGAGTTCATCCGGTTTTCCTTGCGTCAGGATGGGTGTGAGGTCTTCAAGAAATTCAAGCGAGCTTGTTCTTTGAGGATGCGGTTCGATACGACCAACATTCGTGCGCTGCCTCGCCTGGTTGATGAATAGGCCGCGATGGGAACGTCCGTGGAGCTGCGCTGCAAGGCAGCTCCACCTCAGCTTGGACATTGCTAAGCTCTTGTTGGAAACCGTTCTGAGGGTGAAGTCCTCCTTGGCGTAGTTGAGGAAGGTTCGCAGAACTTGTCGTCGCAGACGAAGATCACCGCTTAGGCAATGGTTCTGCGTCGAGGCCGAGCATCGACATCAATCGACCAGTGCACGTCGCGTACACGGCAGGATAATAGATGCTCTCCGCGCCGGATCGAGATCTGTACCATCAGCACGCTTGTCGCCGCCGATGTTGATTCGCGATCATGATCGCGGTGTAGCCGACCTTTGCGGCGGTCACGGCGCGTAAAGCTGCGTGTTGTCAAGTCGACAAGGGCTCTTTTAGCTTTGTGGAAATGGAAGAGGTGAGTTCACTTCGCTCCTATTCGAGCGCGGTGGATCAGACGCTTTTTTTGAGCTAAGCCGTCTGAGCCGCCTGGAACGGCGCGGGCGGCCGCTCTCTTGCAGCATACTCAATGCCTGCAAGCTATCGCGCCGGTATTCGGGGGACGCGGATGCGGGTCCATATGATTGTTGCCGGCCTTATCCTAGCGATCATCGGGAAGGCCAGTGCCACGGTTGTCGATAAGGGAACCGACGCGCAAAAGTCTTGCGAGCTGCTTGTCAAGAACTCGCTTCGCAATCAGGACGAAGCTCGGTCCGCAGGCGCATGTGAGGGAATGATCGAGACCGCGATGCTCTTTTCGCCAAATCTGCCCGCTGACGTGCGTGCATGCCCCCCCGCGCAAGGCAGCCCTTTGCAAAGTGCGAAGGTTTTTCTGCAGTATCTTGATAACAATCCGGATCGAGTGAATGAACCGGGGATCACCGTCGCGATCGAAGCATTCAGGGATGCTTGGCCCTGCCGTGGGGACGGTGCCGGAACTGGACCGAAAAAGCGTGCCCCAAAAAAATCCAATTAGAACGCGTATCTGCGGATACTGATACTAGCCTTACGGTCCGCGATGTTCGCGTCCGGCCTGATTGATTCGCAATGCACTACCGTCGGGGTGTGCGAGCTGAACCGCAGTGCTCACCTCCATAACCAGCACTCAAACGCCTTATTGACGAGCGAAGCGAACCCTTGAGCCCCGATAAACAGCGGGGCATTGTGCCATCAACGCCCGGGCTGGAACAGCATGACAATCCCCTGCCGCGTCCTGATGATCTATCCGAAGTTCGTTCCGAATTCGTTTTGGAACTATGCGGAGGCCTGCGAACTCGTCGGCGCGAAGTATCCAACGGCGCCACTCGGCCTGATCACCGTCGCCGCTATGTTGCCGAAGCATTGGGACATCCGGCTCGTCAACCGCAATACCGAGGCGTTGACAGATGCGGACCTCGACTGGGCCGATCTTGTGATGATCGGCGGTATGCTCAACCAGCAGCCTGATGCCATCTACCTGATCGATCTCGCCCACCTGCGCGGCAAGCCAGTATGTGTTGGTGGGCCGGACGTCTCCTCCAGCCCGCATCTTTACGCGGACGCGGACTTTCAGGTGATCGGCGAGGCCGAGCATGTCATCGAGCAGTTCATCGCCGCCTGGGAAAGCGGCGAACGCAAGGGCGTGTTCATCGCCGAGAAATTCACGATAGATGTCACGCTGAGCCCGATGCCTCGCTACGATCTGCTCAACTTCGATCACTATCTATACATCGGCTTGCAGTATTCGCGTGGCTGCCCGTTCACCTGCGAGTTCTGCGATATTATCGAGCTATATGGTCGCGTGCCGCGTACCAAGACCAACGATCAGATTCTCGCAGAGTTGCAGGCGCTCTACGATCACGGTTATCGCGGGCATGTCGATTTCGTCGACGACAATTTCATCGGCAACAAGAAGAACCTCCGCACCCTGATGCCGCGGCTCAAAGCCTGGCTGGAGGAGCACGACTATCCATTCGAGTTCTCAACCGAAGCCTCGATCAACATCGCGGACGACAGCGAGTTGTTGCAGGCAATGAAGGATGCGAACTTCTTCGCGATCTTCGTCGGCATCGAGAGCCCGGATCCCGAGACGCTCGTGCAGATGAAGAAGAAGCAGAACACCAGGCGCAACATCGCCGAGTGCATTCACAAGATTTACGGCTACGGCATGTTCGTCACCGCTGGCTTCATCGTCGGGTTCGATAGCGAAAAGGCCTCGATAGGACAGGCGATGGCCGACCTCATCGAGGAGGCGAGCATTCCAGTCTCCATCGTTGGACTGCTTTATGCGCTGCCTGGGACACAGCTTACACGGCGGTTGGCCGCGGAAGGCCGCTTGCACCAGGGCCATGACCTCATGAATGTCGAGCAGACGGGCGACCAGTGCACGCTCGGATGCAATTTCGATACTAAGCGTCCGCTTCGTGACATCCTTGCCGATTACAAGGCCGTGCTCGGGCACGTCTACAGTCCGGCAGCATATGCAGGACGGCTGTCGCGTCTCGCCGCCATGCTCGACCGGTCCGACCGACGCCGCGACCTGCCGGATGGCGACGTGCGCAAGAGGCTTGGCGGCATCGACAGCGTACACAAGATCATGCGGGCCCTGCCGAAGGTTCGCGAGCCGTTCTGGAAGACCTTCGTCGAAGTCGCGGAGACCAATCCGGGCGCGCTACGGTACATCGTGATGCTGATGGCGTTGTACATGCACCTCGGGCCGTTCTCGGAACGCGTGATCGGCGAGATTGATCGCCGCATTGCCGAGCTGGACCATGTACCTCCACTAAGGGCTACCGCAGTCAGTCAAGTGCTACCTCCAGCGACGGTGTAGCCACAGCCACTGATCGGGATATTCGCGGATCCAGCCCTCGATGACCGATGTGACCGCCTGCATCGTTCCCTGAATGTTAATTTGTCCGGCGGCATCGCGGACCGGCTTCACTTCTTCAGACAGTTCGCCACGAAAGCGCTGTCCGGGCAGACGGATGACGCGCACACCATGAATCGGGCACTCAATCTGCCGCAGCAGTCGCGCAAGCATCGGATTGGCCCTGGTCTTGCGGCCGAAGAAAGTAACCTCGACGCCGTTGGTCAGATACTGGTCGACCAGCATTCCAACGTGCTGGCCACTTTTAAGGGCCTCGGCAAGTCTTAGGGGCGCATCACGACCCGCGGGAATGAGCGTGCCCATTTTCACGGCGCGCATATCCTGGATGATGCGGTCGGCGGACGCGATGTTGGGTCGGCGATACAGGATCGCAGTATCCAACCCGTGCGCGACGGCTGCCAGGGCCGGAAGTTCCCAGTTAGCGAGATGACTCGCAAAGATCAGCGCCGGTTTGCCGTCGAGCCGCAGCTGCGTAAACAATTCATATGAGCGCCTGTCGATTTCGATGCAGCTAGCTTCGGGCCGTGCGGGATCATAGTTCCAGATGTGATCAAGATGCGCGAATTCGGCGCCGACTCGACCGAGATTGTCCCAGACGCCTGCGAGAATGGTCTCGATCTCTGCAGGCGATTTTTCCGGAAATGCGGCGGTTAGATTGGCTCGACCGGTCTTTTGCTCCCGCATCATGGGCCCGATTGAGCGAGTGATCCGAGCGAATAAGTTGGCGGTCTTGGTTGGATCGAAATGGCGAGCGGCACGCAGTATTCCGATCGTCAACGCGCCCACCGCCGCTTGGCCCAGGGGCTTGGTCACGTCGCGAAGTTGGAGCCCGGTCCGCATTGCAACGACAACCTTGGCTTACAATTTCGGCTTCCACGGGCTTCAGCGCGCATCATCATGCCACCGATACGCGATGCGATCAAAGACACCGACGAGTTGCGCAGGGCGCGCCTCTCGAGTTCGCCTGCAACGGAGGATGAATCGTGCGGGTTCGATCGAGTGCTTCGCGCGTAACAATGAGCGCGCCCAGGCGTAGGGTGCAGTCCAATCGCGACATCAGCTCCGAAGCCGATTGAGACGTGAGCAGCCGAAGCGATACTTCGGAGCTCGGGTCCTCGCTAGTTCTCAAGCCAGACACTCATGCCCGGCTCAAGGTCTGTCGAATCTCCCTTGGGATCGAGGCGTAAGCGCAGCGTATTGCGGTCATGATGGCCGATGACACGCTCTGCCTGCCAAGTGGCAAAGTAAGCGTTTCGGGGCCGTCGGGGCAGCTTTTGACCCAAGGCGACATTCCCCGCGGGTCACTTCAAATTCCTCCGGGTGTGGTCAGTCAAATTCCTCCACCCGCGAGGCAGGACAAGGGACTGTTAGTTTGAGTTTGTTTCCCGGGCAAGAGCTTCAGCGGCTTCTTTGAGCCGATAGCTGCGTCCGTCGAACTCAAGCAGATGGCAATGATGCATAAGGCGATCGAGGATCGTCGTGCTCATAGTGTTGTCCCCAAGGTATGCCCCCCAATCCTGCACGACGCGATTGGAGGTGACGATGACGCTGCGGCGCAGTTTGTAACGCTGATGGATCAGGGTCTGCAGCAAAGTGCCGGCGTCGTCGGGGATGGCGCGTGCGAGGAATAGATCGTCCAGCACGAGGAGATCGCAGTCGATGATGGTTCGCAGCCGGACCTCGCGTTGTGCCGGAGAGTTCAGGGCGTAGCGGTGGAAGAAGTCGTCGGTCTCAAGATACTGGACCTTGTGGCTTTGCAGGATCGCCTGATAGGCAATCGCCTTGGCGATGTGCGACTTCCCGGTGCCAGGTTTGCCAACAAGCAGAGCGTTCTCGCCAGCGGCAATGAACGCCAGGGTGTGGAGCTGGAAGCAGGTCTGACGTGGCAGTTTGGGATTGAAGGACCAGTCGAACTCGGCGAGCGTCAGCTTTTCGTCGAGCCCGGATTGCTGGTATCGCCGCTCGATAAGACGGGACTGACGACGGTCCAGTTCATCCTGCAGGATAAGGGAGAAGGTCTCGAGGAAGGGCTGGTTGGCGCCCTGCGCCTGGAGCACGCGCGTCTGCAGCGTGTCGCGGACACCCGACAGGCGCAGCTGTCGTAGGCAACGCTCAATTTCCGGCATGGTCATCATGTGGCTAGGTCTCCAGTTTAAGGTGAGAAGGTGCAGCGGGAGCGCTCGTGGCGCCGGAGTTGGCCGGGGTTGCGCAGGCGACACGAGCGCGGATTGCCGTGGCGTGATCGTCGTGAGCCTCGGCCTGCCGACCATTGTCGTCGGCGTCGCGCCGCACAGCGCGGCTGAAGAGGTCGCCGTATTCCGCGGGGGTACGGATCAGCGGATGATCCTGGGTGAGCGGCGATGCCGGCTGTGGCGTCACTCCAACCTGCTCGATCGCCTGTTCGAACAACCGCTCGACGGTCGCACGCACGTGCTTGTAGCGGTAGATGCGGTTGTCGATGGCGTGCGCGCAGGCCTGCTCGACCAGCCGCGCCGGATACTTCCGGCCCAGCCCGACAATGCCCCACATCGCGCGCTGTCCGGGGCGCCCTTCGGTGTCGAACACCTGCTGGCACAAGGCCCTGGTCTGCGGTCCGATGCGCTCGGCGCTCGCCAGCAGCACGGCGGTTTGCCGCGACGGGTTGAACGGCCGTTCGCTGGTCGGCAGGACGACAGAACCGGGGTGCGCCATCCGGGAATGAACACGCAGCAGCGCACGGGTGTGGCGATCACGGATCTCGATCGTGGTGGTGTAGATGCGCACGACGACCTGGCTGCCGATCGGCGCGGGCCGCGCGGCGTAATAGCTGTTGTCGACGCGTACGGTGGTGTCGTCGCAGACAGTCCGGACGACTTCGGTGAAGATGCGGAAGGGAGCGACAGGCAGCGGCCGCAGGTGCGGCTTCTCTTCCTGGAACATCGCCTCGACCTGACGGCGCGTGCTGCCGTGGATGCGTTTGGAAGCCCAGTTCTCCTCCCAGTGCCTCAAGAACTCGTTTTGCGCCTCCAGCGTCTCGAAGCGCCGTCCGGCCAGCGCAGTGCCCTGGGTATGTTGAATCGCATTCTCGACGCATCCTTTCCGATTTGGATCGGCCACGCGCGCGGGATCGGCGACCACGGCGTAATGAGCCAGCATCGCGCTGTAAATCGGGTTGAGCTGGGGCTCGTACAAATCCGGCTTGAGGACGCCTTCCTTCAGGTTGTCGAGCACGACATAGCTGGGGACCCCGCCAAAATACCGGAACGCCTCTTCGTGGAGCTGCGCCCAGACTTGTTGGCTGGACTTCCAGACTACCCGCCGGAAGCTGCGCCGCGAGTAGCGTAGCGTCATCACGAACAGGCGGGGACGACGGTACCGCCCGCTCTTCGGATCAACCGTCGGCGCGCCCTCGCCATAGTCGACCTGAGCTTCCTCGCCGGGGAGGAACTCAAGACGATCAAACTGCTCAGGATCAGCGTGCCGCAACCGGCGCACAAACCGCTTGACACTCTGGTAGCTGGACGGAAAGCCAAATTGATCAACCAGGTCCTGGTAAATCGCCTGCGCGTTCCGCTTCAGCCGGACCTGTTCTTCGATCCACGTCCGATGCGCTTCGCAAGCCGAACGGGCCAGGCTGCTGGTGACCGTCGCTTCCGATGTCCCAAAAGCCGGTGGTCGGGGTGGAGGAATTTGGCCGTCCGCGCTCACCGAGCCGGTGGTCACTTCCCCGGGGGAATTTGCCTCCGCACCGGCCCGCAGCGCCTGATAACGCCGGATCGTCTTGCGATCGACACCCGTCAGCCGGTGAATCTCGCGCTGGCTGGTGTTGCGATCAAGTAATGTAAGTACGGTGCTTTGCAGATGTCGCTTCAAGACGTTCAACTCCCCGGCCCCTTGCTGGCTAAAGGGGTCGAACATAAACGTCCTGCCTGACCGGCTACTGCTGTTCAGCGGCGCTGACGGCGATCATCAGGTGGGGGAGTTTCAAGTGACCATACCCGGGGGATTTTGACCGACCCACGGGGCATTCAACGTCTGGAGTGATTTCCAGCTTCTGTCTGATCTTCGGATGCTAGCCGGGGAAGTCGCGGAACTCCTTGACGAGATTAAACGGAATTTTCCACCCGGCGCCTCCCCCGCGCATCAGCATCTTGATGTCTTCCGCCCTGTTCTCTTTTCCGGTTTTCGGATCGGTCTCCAGCGTGTGGCCTTGGCTGTCCCAAGGTTTGGTCGCGCTCTTCGAGTAGTAGCCGAGAAAATGGCCGGATTCATGGGCAGACGTGTTAGGCCCGCGTTGCGAGCTGATGAAGGCAAGGTCCAGCCCGCGAGCAAACGAGCCATTGGCGAGGCCGCCATTGGACCAAACCTTATCGACGCAGAAAATGGTTAGATGGGCGCCCTGAACTTTGTGTTTGACGAAGATGCCCTTCAGTTTTTCGACGTCGATCACATCGGGAAAGGTCGCCAGGCTCGCATCCTTCATGCCAGTCGCATTGGCGATCTCCTGTTTGATGGCAGCCTGCGAGTCGTCGATGACCAGCCAGTCGCTTGGCACCCGCTCGAAGCGGATGTTGGCCTGCGGCCTCCATATATTGTTCATCGTCAGCAATTCATCTTGCTCGTTGCAGGGCTTCTTGGCGTGAAACGCCGGAGCGCCGCCACTCCCCGGAACCATGACATTGCGGAACGCCACCTTGATTTTGATTTCCGGTAGCACCACGACATAGAGCTTGGCTTCGATCTTCCGGCCGGCCGACCGGGCCACCACCTCCAGGCCGGGAAAACCAATCGGCTTAATCCGGCCATTGATTTCGAAAAACCGTGCATCGCCATTGAAGGTGGCGGGAAGTGACGCCGCCCTGAGCTGCGGATCGATATCGGGTTTGGAGAAGGTTTCTCTGGCCTGCATGACGCGTCTAAGGGTATCGGCGCCATCGATCTCCTTGATCCCGAGGGCATGGGCGTTCGGATCGACTTTGAGCTTTCTTCCGGGATCGATCAGCGCCACGATGTTGGAGCCGCCGAACGGCACCACCATGCCCGGCGGGCTGCGGCGCTCATCGATGCCGGAGCGGCGGAAAACCTCTTGAAAGGCGGCCATGTCTGGTTCTCCTGTCTCAGTTCGGTCCGTCAACGCGAAATTTTGCGCGCGGAAATGAGAGCCTCCTTCGGCGGCGGGAAAACAATCTGGCCGGCCCCCGCGGCGAGACGCAGAAAATTTCGGCGGCGAAGTTTCATGGCCAGTTCCTCCGCAACAATTTGGTACGGACGGCAATAGGCGTAGCCTACCCCGCTTTCCGGAGAGCGCGGAAGGCCAATCAATGTCCGCTAATGGCCCTGTTGAGGGCGCCCGCACCTCGCCTTTGAACTTCCCCGACCGGTCACGTCACTACTAGTCATAGCCGTGGTGGGAGCCGACGCTCCCTCCAGCGCTCAGCTTTGGGCAGGCCACGCCAGCAACGGGAGAAATTGTCATGGGACGCGCGCCGCAGCCACTGCCGCAATACACGCCGCCGGGCCCGGTGGAACAGATGCCGAATATGGCGACGCAACCGCAGTGCTCGCCGCTTGCCAAGGTCCACAGCGCCGCCGTCTTTCCCTACGTGGCCAATGAAGTCGCGACGTCTCGCACCGAGGTCGGCCATCTCGGCGTGGACGTCAGTCTGGTCCCGCCGGCCGGCATCTGCCAATATCTCATCATCTGGGATTTCGGCGTCGACTGGCGGCATCTCAAGAACATCGCCAAGCGCGATCCGCTGTTGGCAGCGCAGCTCATCCGATTCGAGACCGACAAGTCGTTGCAGTTCCAGATCGTCGGATACAGCGACAGCACCGGCGGCGAACGGAACAACAGCTTCCTGCGCACGGGCCGGGCCAAGAACGTCTTTCACCTGTTCGGCCCAAGCGCCCGCTCGCGCGTTTTCTCCGTCAAGCCCGCTTCACTCTACGAGTATCTGAAGGACAACACGACCGTGATGAACAGGGCCGCCAATCGCGCTGTGGTCGTCGAAATTTTCGGCGGCGGCGGCGGGACGATCTAGCCACCTTCGACAACGCGAACGGAGGGGCGGGCCGGCTCCTATTCGTGCAGTACAGCGTTTCAGCGCTTGCGGGGCCTAGCCGGACACTATTGCTCGACCACGCAAGGGAGGTAGGTCATGCCACTGACCGAAGGCGACGTCCTGGACACACTCAGTGACTCGGTAGCGCTTGGCATCGAGTTCTACGTCGACAAGATCCATATCAAGGGCGAATACTTGACGACAGTTCGCGATCACATTCGTGCCGGCAATATATTGGTGAAGGGCGGCACTCAGGATCTCGCCTTCTACGATCTGGTTACGGATGTTCTGTTGACGCAGAAGAAGTCGCCGCCCGCAAATGATAGCGATCGGGCGCTGCTCCTGCATGAGTGCGTCCACGCCATGATCGACGTCTATGATCCTGACGGCGCTGTTACGCGCCACATGGGCGAACTGGCGGCCTACCTCACTCAAACCACATATAGCGTTCGCAAGAATCCGTCGTCTAACCGCAACGGCACGGCCCCCTGGGACAAATTCTGGGGCGACCTCTACGCCACGGTGCGCGCCAATAAGCTCGACACCAGCGCGGGCAACGGCGTCCGGATCCCGTCGGCGACGCTCGAAAATCTGCGCCGGCAACTCGCAGCGCTGCCTTTTGTGAACTATGGTGATTTCACAAAAGAAGCGACGGGCGTATCGGATGGGCTGACCCGCAGGAACTTATTTCTGTCGAGCGATGAACCTGTGTCCATGCGATCATCGAGCGTTTCCCACGAAACTTATGTTGATCCGAGCGACGACTATTTGGTGCGCACCCTGATGGAGGCCTACGCTAGCGCCGATGTTAAAGGGTATGGCAGCCGACTGCGCCGGCTACGTCGTGATTTTCTCTATTGCTCGCTGTCTCGCGCCCATGAGCTCCGGAAGAGGTTTTCGGTGCGGAAGCGTGGAGACCGGCTCTCCGAACTGTTTCACGATCGCCTGTCGCATGGCGGCCGCGCAATTCTTCTCCGTGTGCTTGCGCTGCGAAGCTGACCAGCACGCAAGTCGGAAAAATACTTTTGAGAGGAAGAATGCGCGACCGCACCGCGTCGAATGCTCGGCGTGTCGGTGCTTCAGTTAAGTAGACTCCCGACCACTCCCTTGCAGCGGGTTCTAGTCCAGGTGCCTTGCGCGCAGATCTTGAAGGTCCTTTTTCAATGCCACAAGATCCAGCCCGCGAGGAAAAGTGAGGCGTCCAGAGCGGATCACGAGGCGGACGTACGGATAGCGCTCCTCGGCAAGCATCGGAGAACTGATTTTGTATTTGTGCCAATCTTCAACGATGTGTGCCTGTTGCTCGACGTTGTATGAGTCCCAGGAATCGCCCGGCGTGTACTCGTAGCCGGAACCGATTGTCTGCGCCCAGAAGGAGCGCGCCATCGTCCAGTTTGAATCGTTGAACGCCTGCCACACATGGGTCATTTCGTGCACGAAGAGGTCGCAAATGCGGCCGAAGTCGTCGCACAAGAGACCGAAGGTGGGGCTGGGCGATGCCAGGTTACTGAACGCGACACTGCCAAGATTGATGGGAGCTATGGCGGAATCTGGGTGATGACGGTGTGAGGAAGGCGGCGTATCGAGGCGGGTGACGAGCCTGCCAGAACCTCTCGAGGAGAGCGATACGCCATGACCGAGACTACCAATGTTCTTGCTTTCCGTCAGCCGTCCGCGGTTGATGATCCACTGACCGATATCGTTCGTGCCGGCGCGCGGGACCTGCTTGCCAGGGCGATCGAGATCGAGGTTGGCGCGTTTCTGGCCAGCACGGCCAATCTGACGCTGCCCGACGGTCGAGCGCGCCTGGTCCGACATGGGCACGGTCCGGTGCGCGAGATTGCGACCGGCATCGGTCCGGTGGAGGTCGCTCGTCCCAAGGTCCGCGACCGCGGAGCGAGCGGGCCAGGCGACCGCCTCCGCTTCAGTTCGGCAATCCTGCCGCTATGGGCGCGGCGGACGAAGAGCCTGGATGCCTTGATCCCGGTCCTCTATTTGCGCGGCATCTCGACCGGCGACTTCCAGGAGGCGCTCTCGGCGCTGCTCGGCAAGGATGCGCCGAACCTGTCGCCTTCGGTGATCGCCGGCCTGAAGGCCGATTGGCAGGTCGAGTACGAACGCTGGCAGAGACGCGATCTGTCGGCGCGTCGCTATGTCTACATCTGGGCCGATGGCGTGTACCTGCAGGCCCGCATGGAAGATCACAGCGAATGCATGCTGGTGCTGATTGGCACCACGCCGGAAGGCAAGAAGGAGCTGATCGGCTTCCAGGTCGGCGTGCGCGAGAGCGCGCAGAGCTGGCGCGAACTCCTGATCGACCTGCGGCAACGCGGGTTACGGATTGCCCCGCAACTCGCCATCGGCGACGGCGCCCTCGGCTTCTGGAAGGCACTGGACGAGGCCTTTCCCGGCACGCGGCACCAACGATGCTGGTGCCATAAAGTGAGCAACGTACTCGACAAGGTCGCCAAATCCGTGCAGGGCCCCATGAAGAACGACCTGCGGAACATCTATCTGGCCCCACACCGGGCCGAAGCTGAAACCGCGATCGACGTCTTCGTCGAGAAATACCACGTCAAATACGGACGTGCGGTGGAGTGCCTGATCAAGGATCGCCATGCGCTGCTCGCCTTCTTCGACTTCCCTGCTGAGCACTGGATCCACCTACGCAGCTCGAACCCGATCGAGAGCGTCTTCGCCACGGTGCGCCACCGAACGGTGCGGACCAAGGGATCGCTGTCGCAACAAACTGCGAAGCTGATGGTGTTCAAGCTCATCGACGCCGCATCGAAGACCTGGCGGCGATTGAAGAGCACGAACCAGTTGCCGAAAGTCATCGCCGGTGTAAAGTTCATCGACGGAATCGAAGTCATTCCGAACACTGAAAGCCACGCCGCCTGATCAGGCCGCGTCACCCAAAATCAGCCATAGCTCGATTGATGGCATACCGCATGCTCGGCACCATGGGATTGCTTCCCCTGAAGAACGGTCCATCGTTCGTCCACGGTCTTCCGCCTGCTCCCAGGCCATTGGTAATCGCAATTGTCTCCCACGGCGGCAGCGTCGGGCCAAAAACGTTGCGCGCGAAATCCCGTTCGCTCACGTCCAGCACGCGCGCGAAGTCGGGTCGGCTTCCTTCACATTCCGGCGGGGTCGGAGCCGTTGGGGTGGGCGCAACCGGTGGAGTGGGCGCAATCGGCGGGGGAGGCGGCGTACCTGGCGGCAGATAGATGAATCCCCCTCGCCATCCACCTCTCCCGCCCGTCGTACCGGAGGAAAACGCGAAATTCTGGCGATCAGGCGACATCGCGCGGCAGCCTACATACTCGGCCAGGTACCAGTTGACCTGGCGTGTGGCTTGTTGGAAATCGCGCTGCTTGACGAGCTTGATGCCCGGAAAATTGAACTCGACGAGGTCCCAGGGGTCGATGCCGATCCGCTTGGCGAGGGATATCCAGGTCTCGCCTGCCGTCACCGCATGTCGGATTCCCGCGGGCGGTACATAGCTTTCGACTACGGGCTTCAACGGCCTTTCCTGGTTCGGCAATGTAAGACCTCCCCCGCCGATTCCTGCGGAACTACGCGTTCTCGCCACCAATACTTATTGGTCGCCGCTACCTCGAGGCGGTTCGATGGTTCCATTCATTCGGGCCACCAACTGGCAGTGGCAAATCGAAGAGCCTCATTCGTAGATTGGAGGCGTAAACACGAAGCAATGTCGAACGAGCGATATCCGCTTTAGCGCCGGCCTTTTGGCTTCGAGCCGAGCAGATCATGCGTGCCGCTGATGCTCACGGTTCCGGAGCACTCGAAACCGCCGAAAAGTCCGCAGGAGCCCGTGACCGTAACGCGCAAGTCTTTGCGCTGGTACATGTCGACCGAAATGCCCACGCGCGAAAAGTCGTTCGCGCTGTTCGGCAGGATCAGATCGATGTGCTCCGCGGCCCATTGCGGTATATGCTTGTTGCTCTTCCAGAACAGCTCATTGCCGGCGTGATGCACGAAGTTCGGTCCGACCGTAAGGGCGCCGTCCACGCCTTCGAATACGAAGCCTGTTTCGTCGATGTGCACGTTCACCCGATCAGGTGCTACGGCGAAATGCAACGAGGTGATGTCCTGGGGCTGCGGGTCCTTGCCGAATTGCGAGCTGTAGGCGTCGCTCCATTGTCCGCGGTCGCGCCCGAGCCCGAAGCCATGGCGGCCCGGGAGATCCCGCGTTGAGAGCGGCCTGTCCGACAGCTTTGGGCGCCAGATCTCCCGAAACCCCTTGCCGATCGTTGCCGCCATCGACAGATCGAGGGCCCAATGCGACGCTTTCTCCGGGCTTTGCCCTTCGGCGAAGGCGTCGAATCCGTCCGTCGTCTTGGCAATGCGCAGCTTCTTGATCAGCTCTTCCCAGTCCTTGGGCAGGAAGGTGACGCCGTCGAGCGTGGTCGTCGCGGCAGCGACACCATACTTCTCGAGCTGGTGTCGGATGTAGGGCTTCTCGTCATAAAGGCGCACATCCGGGTTGGGGCCGGCAAAATAATTCTTCAAATCGATCTGCGGCCGCAGCATGGTCAGTCGTGCCGCGATCTTCCGGTAAGTGTCGGTCGTCGTCGGATCGGTCGTCGTCATGGGGCGCACTCCGAGGCAATCCTCGCCCCAAATTGGTCTCGCCCGGACGGGTTCGGGTTCAATGCCGGCTCGTTTGACCAAGCTGCTGCCCGGCCCAGGTTATTCGAATTCCTGTCGCGCCGATGCAATGACTGTTTGAACCTGCTGATCGGAAACGGCGACCACCAACCGTGGGGTAGTGCGAACAACGAGGACGATCAAATGTCACTGCGAAGCAGGGTGTTGGACGTACTCCATGGCCCGGCGGTCGCACGCATGCGCTTCCGGTTTCCGATCCGCGGCAGCCATGTGACGATTGCGCCGCAAACGTTCCATCACGTCGCCCGCGCGATCCGGTTGGGGCAGGTCACCGTCAGACCTCCGACGGATCTCGCGGCAGGCGTTGCTGCACAATACAACGATGTCGCGAGAACCAGGGCGGACGGCACGGCGGTTGCGGCGAACACGCTGGAGGTCGTGTCGGCGGCGGGGCGGCTGGACGAGGCCTATATCGTCCACGAGAGCCTGCATGCGGCATACGATCTGTTGCGTACAGGCCTTGATGCCAATGCCGAAGAGGCGTCTGCCTACGTCTGCACGGCGCTCTATTGCCGCATGACGGGCCTGCCCCGCCCTCGCTGGGCCAACGGGCCGATCTACGCCAATGCCGCAGAGGTCGCCCGAACGCTGCTGTCCCAGTATCAGAAGGGCGATCCCGGGATTCCCTGGGTCGGCGAGCATGAATGGAAGATGCTGCGTGCAGGTGTTGGCCTTGATCCGGTCTATGCCAGCGGACCCGGCGGTATTCTCACGGGATGGCTCCTCGGCCAGCAATATACCCACGACGGCTAGAGTGCCTGGGGCCGCATCCGTTTCAGGAATTGGCAGGAGCCTCCAACTCCTGCCTTTCATGCCAAAGGAGCCGCCACACTTGAGCGCGTCACGCGACCAGCAGGCCCAGCTTGCCGACCATCGCAAGCGAGCGTTGAACGCTTTCTCGTGTCGACAGCAATAACGGCTCGGCAGGCTGCCCGGCATTATCCTTCTGGTCTATCCGGATGGTCGGGCCGAATTTTTCCGTCATTTCGGCCGTGATCTGGTCGATGGTCCGCGCTCCGTCGAGCAATTGCAGGAAATCCCTGGTCCGGTCGTCCTCCAACTGCACCGTTTGGTGGAGGAGGTTGGTGACGAGCGGACCTGTCTGCGCTTGTCTTCGCGCGAGCAGGCTCGCCTGCGGATGCTCGGTAGCTTCCTTCAACAAAAAGGGACGCGACAGCAGGAACGAAACCTCGCCGCTGCAAGCCAGGATGAACATCGCCTCCGTCAGCACCTTTCGGTCGTCATCCGCCTGCCGGTCGCCCCGCAGCGCGCGGGCCCCATCGAGCAACTCGTCGAATGATAATGCTCGCGGCCAGGCCCGGCCCAGACATAGATGCGCGGCCTTCAAGAGTGGATCGGTTACCGTGACCCTGCTGCCGTCCTGATTCTCGAATTCCATCGCGGAATCGTCGGTCACGCAGGCGTCGGGGTCGACCGGGTTGGTCGTGCTCAGCAAATGGAACCTGGTGACGAAATCGAGGTCGATCTGGCGGGATAGCGAAATGCTGTCGTGGCAGAGCAAGGTGCGCCGAAAGCCGTTGCCGTCGATGAAGTCCTGATATTGATCGCGCGCCATGAACTCGCTCTCCGGGAAGCGCTGCAGCGTCGCGCGAACCTCCTCGGAATAGCCGGCAAGATAGCGTCGTGAGAAATCAGCGTCGCCCAGATATTGCAGGCCATGGCGGCTTGCGTCCTCGGCGACCTCATGCAGCAGGAACGCCTCGGCGCCATCATCGAGATCGTCGTGAAACAGAAGCTCGTCGGGGGACTTGAGGACGCGGTTGTACTGGTCGCGCATAATTGCGCCGTGCACCGAGTTGGCCTTCGAGCCGTCGCTCAGGAACTTCAGGATCGCGCGGGCCTGTCCGACCTTCTCCTTCATGCCGGTGAGACGGCGGGTGTGATACCGCATCATGTCGCGGACCATGTCGCGAAGATGCGAGAACGGGTGCGCATTGTAGCTGACGTAGCAGACCCCGCGGGGAGCCAGGTTCTGCTTGAAGATCATCATCATCTTCTCGCGCACCGCCGGCGGCACCCAGGAATACACGCCGTGCGCTAAGATGTAGTCGAACTCCCCGAAGCCTGCGTCGACATTCATGATGTCGCAATGGAGGAGCTTGATGTTGCTCAGGCCCAATGTGGCGATATTTCGCTGGCCGCGCTCGATCGTCACGCCGCTCAGGTCGACACCGACGAATTCGCTGCCTGGATATTGAAAGGCCATCGGCAACAGGTTGCCGCCAACGCCGCAGCCAAGCTCCAGCACCCGGCAACGCTCCACCGGCGCTGACTGCATGCCGTAAACGGCGGCAATGGTAGCAAGATGATTCGGATGAGTGAGCCCGTAGACGTGGCCGGGGTAGTAGACCTCGTCGTACGACGTGGGACCGGTGTTCGGGGGGCGATGCTCGGTTTGAATGTTCATCGTCCTCAATTCCACGAATATGCGAACTTGTCGTTCTCGATCGAGACCCGCGCTTGCTTGATTTCTTCCTTGGCAAGCGACTTGCTGAGGAACGCGCGCGACAGCTCCGGGAGCAGGGTGTTGGTGATGATGTTGTCAATCATTCGCCCGCCGGAATCCGGGTCGTTGCAACGTGACACAATGTGCTCCACGACCGCGTCATCGTAGTCGAAGGACGCGTTATGATTGTCGCGGAGGCGTCGTCCGATCCGGTCGAGCTGCAACCGAACGATCCCGGCGAGCATCTCGTCGGATAGCGGGAAGTACGGTATCGAGACGATGCGTCCGAGCAGCGCTGCAGGAAACACCTTCAGCAATTCCGGCCTCAGCATCTTGGCGAGTTCTTCCGGCTCGCTGCGATACTTTGGATCGCGCGAGAGGCCCATGATCAGATCGGTGCCGACGTTGGTGGTAAGGATGATCAAGGTGTTCTTGAAGTCGATCCGCCGCCCGTTGCCGTCCTCCATGGTTCCCTTGTCGAACACCTGGAAGAAGATCTCGTGGACGTCGGGATGAGCTTTCTCTACCTCGTCGAGCAGGATGACGCTGTAGGGCTTGCGCCGGACAGCCTCGGTAAGGCGTCCACCTTCGCCATAGCCGACATAGCCGGGAGGTGCACCCTTCAAGGTCGAGACGGTGTGCGCTTCCTGGAACTCCGACATGTTGATCGTGATCATGTTCTGCTCGCCGCCGTAAAGGGTCTCGGCAAGTGCCAGGGCGGTTTCGGTCTTGCCCACGCCGGACGGACCAGCCAGCATGAACACGCCGATCGGTTTCGACGGGTTGTCAAGCTTGGCGCGGCTGGTCTCAATTCGCTTGGCGATCATCGTCAGTCCATGGGACTGGCCGACGACGCGGCGGTTGAGGATCTCCGGTAGCTTCAGCACGGTTTCGATCTCGTCGCGCATCATCCGGCCGACCGGGATGCCGGTCCAGTCAGAGACAACGGACGCCACCGATTGCTGGTCTACATGGGCATAGACCATCCGCTTCTCCGGATGGATGCTCTCAAGTGTGTCGAACTTGCCGCGCAACTCCGCGCGCCTGACAGCCGGATCTTCGCCTTCTTTGGGCTGGGACAGAATCTCTCGGATGCTCCGGATGTCCTTGACGAGTTCCTGCTCTTTGGCCCAATCGGATTCGAGGTTCGTCAGCTTGTCCTTCAGTGCCGCAATGTCGTTGTCGATCGCCGTGATGCGGTCGCTGTCCTTAAGCCCAAGATCGCTGTCGCTGACGAGTGCCGATTTCTCGGCTTCACGAGCGGTAATCGCAACGCGTGCATCCTCGATCAGGGCTGGCGTCGCGCTCTGGCTGATGGCCACGCGCGCCGAGGCGGTATCAAGCAGGCTGACCGCCTTGTCCGGCAACTGCCGTGACGGAATGTAGCGGTGGGACAGGTTAACCGCTGCGACGATCGCAGCATCGGAGATGCGAACGCCGTGGTGCTTTTCCATCGGACCGAGAAGTCCGCGCAGCATGATGCAGCAGGTCTCCACTTCCGGTTCATCGATCTGGATCGGCTGGAAGCGTCGTGTGAGCGCGGGATCCTTCTCGATATACTGGCGATATTCTGCCCATGTGGTGGCGGCGATCGTGCGCAGCGTGCCACGGGCGAGAGGAGGTTTCAGGAGATTGGCCGCATCACCGGTGCCGGCCGCGCCGCCGGCGCCGATCAATGTGTGGGCTTCATCGATGAACAGTATGATGGGGGTGGGTGAGCTCTGGACCTCGTCGATCACCGAGCGCAAGCGCTGTTCAAACTCACCCTTCATGGAAGCACCGGCCTGCATCAGGCCGATGTCGAGCGCACAAAGCCTTACACCGCGGAGCGGTGGCGGCACGTCGCCGGCGGCGATTCGCTGGGCGAATCCCTCGACAACTGCGGTCTTGCCGACGCCAGCCTCGCCGGTAAGAATTGGATTGTTCTGCCGCCGTCGCATCAGCACGTCGATCAGTTGGCGGATTTCTTCGTCCCGGCCAAGGATCGGATCCATCTCACCTGATTTGGCCTTGGCGGTGAGATCCTGGGAGAACCGGTCGAGCGGCGTCGTCCCCTTGGGACCCGCTTGGGCCGCGCCTTCCGTGCCTGCGCCGACCAGACCCGAACCGTCCATCGGCCGCATGGTTTCCTCGTCGGAGCCGGCCCAGACGTTGCGGCGCTCCGCGGCGAGTGCGTCGACGTTGACCTTGGCGAATTCCTGCGAGAGGTTGTTCAGCGTGCGACGAATATCGTTCGATTTCAGGCCCGCCACGAGCAGATGACCGGTGCGGATCTGGGTCTCGCCAAAGAACAGCGTGGCATAATGCCAGCCCCGGTCGAGCAGATCGATGACCGGATTGGCGACGCCCGGCATGTCGGTTTCGTTCTTACGAAAGCCATTGATCACGCCGGCAAGGTCCGACAACAAGCGCGCCCGGTCGAGCTTGTAATGATCGACCGAGAGGCTGAGATCGTTGCGTTCCTGCTGCAGGATATGAAACAGCCAGTGCGCAAGCTCGACGTTGCGATTGCCGGCGCTCTTCGCGTGGCGCAGGGCCTGTATGAAGGCATCATAGCCGGCCCGGTTCAGCTTGCCCGTTACAGCCTCAATGCTGATGTCGGTCACGGCGGATCCTCCTGCTTAATCCATCCGCGGATGCCTGGCATCAAGCGGAAATTTCATCGAATCCCATAGCTTTAGGCAATCGGCGCTACGGATAGGTTCAAATCGCCGGGGCATCGGCTGCGGCGGCCCGACGGGCGCTCAAGCGCTCGCCGAGCTGAAAGCGGGCATCGCGGCGATATTCTTCTGTGGAAGTCCAGTTCGGCGAGACCCAGGTGGTCCATCCAAGTCGTCCGCTCTGTCCGAGCCTGACCGGGACGACCTCTCCCGCCGGAATGGCGAGCTCCACCTCCCATTCCAATTCGTCGCCGATATAGAAGAACACGGCGTCCGCCAGAGGCTCCGACAAGTTGCGCGCTTCGGTCGGCAAGAACTGTTCGTACTGGGTGAAATTCTTGACAAAGACTCGCACCCTGATCTTGTCCTCGACGCTGAATACGCGTGAGCCCAGAAGCGCGTCCCGGCCGAGCCTGGCATGGGTTCCGCCGAGCCGGCTGCAATGACTTGGGTCGAATGACAGCCAGGTGCCGACAAATTCGTCGATCTCGACCTTGACGTCGAACAGCCCCTGCAGGAACCGCGTCAACCGTGACGCACACTTCGCTCTGGGGGAGATTAGTCCGGCAAAGCTGAGCTTCGCCATATCCGGTACGGTGTCTCGATCAGCGAAAACGTCGGAGCCGAGGCCGGCGAAGGAGCCGACATAGGCGATGAAGCGATCATCCGCCGGACGGTCGTGCTGAGCGATCGGCCGCGCATCCGCCCAGGCGCGAAAGAAGAGTTGCAGAAAGCGTCCGTTGAGCAGATCGAGAAAGCGCGGGAAGGCGTCATCCCGCATCAGCCACCAGCTGAGGCTTTCGTCGGTGGTGGCAAGCGGCAGCGCGCCCTGCGGCCCCAGGAGACCGAGAAATTTGACGAATATCCTGAGCCGGCCACCCACGTCGTCGACGGCCGCAAGGTTGGAGGCGGGGAACTCCAGATAAGGCACTTGGCCGAGGTCGATATACTCCTCGCGGCGTGCAGCACTGTCACCGATCCGCGGTCGATCCGAGTTGGCGCGCTCGAGCTGGCGCAGCGTATTGAAGAAATCGAACCGCCAGGGCTCCGCCTTCATCTGGTCGATCAGCGTCATAGAGGTCTCCGCGTGCCCATGCGCGGCGGCCAACGCATGATCTCGCCGCGCTCCGGCGTCGAGACGACCGTCTGTGTGAAGGTATTGAAGCCCGAATAGTCGGCGAAGAAGCGCTCCAGCACGGCTCCGAGCAAGAACACGCCGCTGCCCTCGAATGCCTTCTCGTCGAGCGTGATGGTAATCTCCAGGCCGCGCGCTGCGCCGCTGCCGGTGCGCTCGCGCACCCGCCGTACGACGGGCCGGCTTTCTATGCTGCGCACACCGCGGATCTTGCGTTCCGTGGCGTCGTCGAACTGGTCGGCAAACAAGGACAGCATTTCGCGCAGGGCTCCGGCGTTCTTGCCGCCACCGCGCTCGACGAGGCCAAGATAGTTCAGGCTCAACATGTTGATCAGCCGCCAGCTGACGATTCCGCTGTTCGCGATCTCGCTGCGGCTGCGCAACTGGGCCACGATCGGTTCGCGTGGTCGGGTGGGACCGGCGACGCACATCAGATCAAGGGAAGTATCGTCCAGCAGGCGGAAGTCGGCGCCGCCCTGGCCGACCGGCAAGTGTTCCGTGAGATGCCGGTTGGAGCACAGCGCCCGGACGCTGAGTTCGGCGACCGCACCTTCGCCGCTAAGTTCACCGGGCTCCAGCAGTGACAGGAACATGTCCGTCCCGGTGTAGTCCGAGGATGCGCCATACGTCTTTTCTCCCATCGTGCGGCGCCGGGGCAACCGTCGAACGGTGAAATAAAGCCCCTCGACCGACCCGCTGGTCCGGTCGACGGCGGCCGAATACAGCGGGCGCACCGGCCGCTTGTCCTTGTCAGCCGGAAAGTGCGCGTAGACTTCGAGCACCTGGTGCGGTTCGTATTCCAGATAGCGGCTGCGATCGGGCACCACATGGTACTCGTGCGTATTCGATTTGACGGGGATGCGATCGCTCGTCTTCTCGAACAGGTTGATCGCCGGCGCGCTATAGAGCCTGAAGGTATCGGGCCGCACCGCGGCGGCAAGCCGTGAATTGTGTTCATCGAAAGCGAAGACGATATCGATCGATTTGCTGCGCAGCCGTGGCATCACGCTGCGAAGTCCCGTCAGGTTGAAGCCGAGGAACTTGCGTGGAAACATGAAATATTCCCGCAGCAGCTCCGAGCCGCGAAAGACCCGGTTGTCGTTGGGAAACAGCGACTCGTTCTCGTCGAAGCCAATCTGCTGCACGCAGTCATGGGGCGCACGGGTCACCACCGGATCGCCGAAATCATCGAGATGCCGGAAGTAGACGCCCCTGCAGTTCGAGATCAATTGCTCGTAAAGCGCAATGGCGTCGGATTCCGCGCCTGAAAGGTAGATCGGAAGTTCGCTCGTGCGGCACCCTGCAAACCAGGTTTCCGGCTTGGCCCTGGCCTCTGCGTCCGGCAGCTCCTCATCGAGCCGGGCCGCGGTACGGTGGGTCAACGACAGCCTGAGCCCGGCGATGACGTCCCCGCCGACGGGAATCCCGAGCGCCTGCAGCGCGCCTGCCGTCGAGAAGTATTCGGCGCCAGTGACGTCAAATGGCCAAAGAGCGATATCGCGGCAAAGTCGAAATCGGCAGGAAAGACTTCGTTCTCTCTCGCGATAGGTGGCGTCGAAATAGGCGCCGCGCACGATCTTCTTGCCATCGCGTAGCGCTGGGTCGGCATAGGGGGGGCGTGCCGTGACCAGCATGGCCGACGGAGTCGGGGCAAGGTAGTTCGGAACCAGTTGCTCGAGCAGGTTTGCAGTGAATTCCGGGAACTCGTGCTTGAGCTTGAGCTGAACGCGAGCGGCGAGAAATGCGGCACCTTCCAGCAAGCCCGTGATCATGGGATCTGAGCGATCCCGGATCAGCCCACCGAGGCGTTCTGCGATGCCGGGATACTCTTCGGCGAAATCCCCGGCCTGCTCGTAGAGCAGTGACAGTTCACGATTGTAAAAATCAAGGAATTCGCGGTTCATGCTAAAGTCGGTTGATCTGGATATCGCCGCTGTCGAGGTCGACGTCGGCGACGAACTCCACGGGGACGTTGAGCGGCTCGGCCTTCAGGTCGGCGTGAACGATGAAGCGCAGCTTGAGTTGCTCGGGGCCGACCGAGCCGTCGCGTCGGACCCGGATGGTGTTGCGATCGAGCCTCGGTTCATAAGTCGTGAGCGTCTCGCGCAACGCGTCGGTGAGCTCGTCGTCGGCGACCTCGTCGATCGAACGGTGGGCAATATCAGGGAAGCCAAAGTTCAGGATTGAGGTTCGGACGCAATCGTGGCCGTTCAGATCCAGGGTCGATTCCAGGGCAATGGTGTTGAGGAGCGTTTCGAGGTCATGGGAGACCTCGCGCCGGAGCAACGTTTCCGAGATTGGAAATCGGCCCGCGCTCCGCCGCCCTGCAATGACCCGCTCGCCAGACTCATCGCGTAGATTGAGCTTCTTGCGTGCGTCGCGCGCTTCATGGGCTGAGCGAAATGCCAGCATCAGTGGGGGAGAGAGCCGATCCTTCTTTGCAATGGTCATTCACGGTCCCCATGACGCCCAACTCGCATGCAATCCCGGGGGGGGCGCGCGTTGGTGTCCGACTTGGCGTCGCCCAGCAGGTTTTCGGGCCCGCAACCGGGCCGGACGAGAGGTGCGATCAAAATCGCACCGCTTGGCGCCGGTTCGCCAATCGCAACCGGCGCCAGGCGAGGGGCCGACAATCAGGCCCATTCCTTGTTGGCAGGAACATCCCAGCCAAACGTCGGCGAAGCTCCGGCGCCACCCTTCTCCGTCTGGGTCTTGTAGATCATCTTGACCTTCGCGAAGTTCAGACTCACGTTTTCGGTAAGGCGATCTTCGCCGTGCGATCCGCCTGTCGATACGCTCGTCACGAGAACCTGCTTCATCTCGATCTTGAGATATTCCAGCGGGTTTTCGCCGGCCTTGCGGACCGTCAGGATCGCGCTGTCGATATGCTTGCCGTTTGCGCAGACCTTGAAAAGTTCCGGCGTGGCCTTGTCAACGAAGTGCGTGAAGTGAAGATCCTGCACGCTGACCTTGCCGGCGCCGCCGCCCGATCCGCTGTGGAAGGTGCCGGTCTGGCTCTCGCCGAACGACCAGCTCAAAATATCGATTTCGTCTTTGTGCTTGTCGTCCAGCGAATCGCCCTTGATCGGATCGAGTTTCAGGAAGATGTCGACAGCCATAGCATGGTCCTCTCAAATTTCTGTGTGTACGGTTGCGATGCTGCAGCGTCAGGAGCTGGGACCTGGCAGGCGTGAAACCAGACTGAGGCCGACATCCATCGCTTCCAATTGAAAGTGCGGACGAAGAAAGAAGCGCGCGTTGTAATATCCCGGGTTCTCCTCGTTGGCTATGACCTCTACCTTCGCAGCGGCCAGCGGCTTGCGCGCTTTCTGAGCTTCTGACGACAGGGCTGGGTTGGCATCAACGTACTCGTTGATCCAGGTTTGCAGCCAGACCGTCAGCTCATCCTTCTCCTTCATGGATCCGATCTTGTCGCGAACCATGCACTTCAGATAGTGCGCAAAGCGAGACACTGCGAACATGTAGGGCAGACGTGACGACAGGTTGTCGGACGCGGTTGCATCCACGCCCTTCTCGCCGAAATACTTCTTCGGCTTGTAAAGCGACTGGGCGCCGATGAAGGCGGCCTTGTCGGTGTTCTTGCGATGGATCAGCGGGATGAGGCCCGCCTTTGCAAGTTCGTGCTCGCGGCGATCGCTGATGGCGATCTCGGTCGGGCATTTCAGATCGACGCCACCGTCGTCGGTCGGGAATGTGTGCGTCGGCAGATTGATGACCTCGCCGCCGGATTGCACACCGCGGATGCGCGTGCACCAGCCGAACTCCTTGAAGGCGCGGTTGATGTTGACCGCCATCGCATAGGCGGCGTTGATCCAGCCGTATTTGTCGCCGGTGTGCCCGTCTGTCTCCTCCTCGAAGGCGAACTCCTCCACGGGCTCCGATTTCGCGCCGTAGGGGAGGCGACCCAGCGCACGCGGCATGCACAGGCCGAGATAACGCGAGTCGTCCTGGTCGCGCAGTCCCTTCCATGCGGCATATTCCGGCGTGTCGAACACCTTGCCGATATCACGAGGGTTGGACAATTCGGTCCACGAGTCCATTCCCATCAGGGTCGGCTCGGCGCCGCTGAAGAAGGGGGCGTGTGCGGCGCCGGCGATCTTGCTGAGATCGCGCAGCAACTGCACGTCGGTGGGGAGGTGGCTGAAATAGTAGTCGCCGATAAGGCAGCCGAACGGCTCGCCGCCCAACTGGCCGAACTCGTATTCGTAGATCTGCTTGAACAATGGGCTCTGGTCCCAGCGCGCATCGGGGTAAAGCCGCAGATTACGATACAGCTCGTTCTTCGAGACGTTCATGACCCGGATCTTGAGGTTGGCGTCGGTCTCCGAGTTGAAGACCAGGTAGTGGAGGCCTCGCCAGGTACTCTCGATCGCCTGGAATTCGGGTGCGTGAATGATCTCGTTCATCTGCGCGGTCAGCTTCTGGTCGATCCGCGCGATCATCTCCTCGATAGTGTCGAGCACGTCCGACTTGATGACGCTCGAGTCTTTCAATGCCTCTTGAACGAGCGTGGATACCGCGTTGTCGACCTCGGTCGCTGCGCGCTCGGTGCGCGGTTTGAAGCTTTGCTTCAGCAGAGTGGCAAACTCGTCAGCTTCGACGGTCTTGACCTGGGTGGTGCTCTCTTTGTGAACAGCTTCTTTTGCCATGGTCCCCGTTCCTTCCTTAGCTCTCGGTGCCAGGTTCGGTCGACTGGCTGATCGCGCGTTCCCGAAGCGCTGCCATCAGCTGAGGATCGGCCAGAAGTTTTTTCAGCTGGTCCTCGGCGGCTACCTTGCCATCCATGTAGCGAAGCAGGTTGGCAAGTTGTTCGCGCGCCTCGAGCAGCTTGGCTGTAGCCGGCACCTGGCGGGCGACGGCCACGGGAGTGAAGTCGGCCATCTTGTTGAAGCGCAGATTGACCGAAAGTTTTTCGTCTGATCCGTCGCTGAGACGATTGGTGACGCGCGCCGTCACGCCGGGCTGGATTGCCGCCATGCGGCTGTCGAAATTGTCCATGTCGAACTCGAGGAATTTGCGCTCCTCGACCTTCGTCTTCTCGACGCCGGGGTTATTGCCGGAAAGGTCAGAGAGGACGCCCATGACGAACGGCAGTTCGATCAGCCGCTCGGCGTCGTAAGGATCTTCGTATGTGATGTGCACGCGTGGTGCGCGATTTCGACGAATGAATTTTTGACCGCTATCTGTAGCCATGGTTCCCTCACTACGAAATCGCTTTAGACGTCGAATTTGCGCGACGCAGATCGGCTAGGGGACTTCAAGTTGAAGCGGTCGGCAAACATCCTTGTGTCCATTTAGTGCCCTCGAGCGAAAGCTGGGTTCAATGCGATCTGTCGATTGTTTTAAGCGCTCCCTCAGGAAGAACATCATTCAAAAGGCTGAGAAAGTCTCGTTGCGCGAGGTCGCGCGCGCGATCTGCCAAAAAGGGGATGGGGCTGGACGGCTCTGCGGTTCGGAAAAACGACGCCACCTTCGCCAGCAGGCCCAAGGCTTGCGTTCTGCTTTCCACTGAAAATACAATGTCTTGGGTGTTGTTCTCGGCCGTCGATGAGAGTGACGTGGCGAGTTCCGCCATCCGTTCGATCGGCAGGTCGAAGACCTTGTCGCGTCCGATGTTGATCGCAGCGCTCTCCACGTGCGCAGGCACCAGCATCCGCATAACTTCAATAAATGACTTGCCGACCATCTCCTGCGCTTGACGCACCAGCAACAGTGCCGGGTTGGATGGTTCCATTCGGGCAAAATAGTCTGCCACTGCTGCAAGCGCTGCAGATGCCTGTGCGGATGAAGTCACCACCCCGGTCGTGTCTGACGGCGCCTGTGTATCGACAGGACCGACATCTTCCGCGGTTGCGGCGATCGCGGCCGGATCGCGCAACGCGACAAGACCCGCAAGCCAGGCAGCCATGCCGTTAACCAAGCCAGAGAGCCTGTCGAGGTTGATCGGTTGCCCCGCGTTCAACTTCTCGTGCCAGGTTTGCTTGATACCCGCGATTTCAGCAGCGACCGCGGAGCACCGCCCGCTGGTTGCCTTGAGAGTGTCGAGATCTGTCTCGCTGACGATGCGCTCGATGGCCGCCAGATCAGGCCCGTCGGCGTCGGCGTCGCCGGCGGGAATTTCGCCGTGAGCGATCTGATAGGCACGGTAGTTGAGGTTGCCGTGTCTGCGGTTCTCGATCAGGGGAAGGAACTGGAGCGGGTTGATCACGGTCGGGAACACGTCGATCGCCTCGACTGTGACGGCGCGAAGTGCGTAGTCGCCGTCCTCGCCCTTCGGATGCACCGCCTCCCACTGCTCGCGCAGTAGCAGGTTGGTCGCCTTCAGGCAGCAGAGAAAGCCGTCGAGATCGCGGTTGAGGATTGAAAACTTGGCTAGCAGCAGGTTCAGACGTAGATCGCGGGTCCGCGCCAGAATGGGCTGCGCGGCGGCAAACTGGCCGGCAAAATCGACTGCCTTTGGATCGAAGCGTCCACGCTCTCCGTTGGCATTGACGACCTCGAAGAACGACATCGGCAGCAGCGATTCCGCACCTGCGAAGAAGTTCAGATATTGGACGTCTCCGATGGCGTCGAGATCCGGCCCGCAGGGATCGTCGGCGGCAATGGGCTGCGTCAGGGAGGCGACGTCAAGCATATGCGGACCGTCCATCTGCTCGATCACGGCCCCGCTGCCGAGCCCGTGGCGACTAGGGGATCGCCCGGGGGCGCATGATCCGGAATCTATACCTATGGGTCAGATGCCTGCCGACCTTGGTTCATTCCCGAAGATCATGCCATTTTCGCGTGAACCGGCAAGCTCTTGGAGCCGACTACTTGATGGCCCGGGGTAGTTCTTTGGCGGCCGTTGTGGAACGTCAGGATGCCCAGCCCTGGGGCGGGCTTGCCGGCACAGCCGGCGGCACGCAGGATTTCCGCCGTTCTTGCATAACGTCTGATCAGCTTTTTTTGCAGCGGGTCATTCGATCGAAGGAGGGAGTTTAAGCCCACATGGGCCAGCTTACTCAGGATACCCGCCTCTGCGAACTCAAGACGCCTCTTGGCAAGGACGTTTTGGTTTTTGCCGGATTCGAAGGCTCGGAAGGTCTCAGCGAACTGTTCGAGTATCGCATCGAGTGTCTCAGTGAGGATGCCGACCTCGACTTCGACCGCGCTATCGGTCAGCAGTGCACGCTGACCATAAAGCTGCATGAAAAGGAGCGCGAGTTCAGCGGCATTCTGACTGAGGCCCAGTGGCTCGGGGTGAAGAACGATTATTTCAGCTACCGGATCGTGCTGAGGCCCTGGTTATGGCTGCTGTCGCGGACCACCGATTGCCGGATCTTTCAGGACAAGAAGGCGCCCGACATCATCAAAGAGGTCTTCAACGAACGCGGCTTCACCGACTATGAATCCAAACTCACCGAGGAGGGTTCTTGTCCGAAGCTCGAATATTGCGTTCAGTACCGCGAGACCGACATGAACTTCGTGTGCCGGCTGATGGAGCAGCACGGCATCTACTACTTCTTCAAGCATGAGGGCGGCAAGCACACGCTGGTGTTGGCGGACTCCAAATCGTCGCACAGTCCGATCAAAGGTCTTGCTACGATTCCCTACATCCCGCTGGCGGGTGCCGACCGGCGAGGCGAGCAGCACATCTATGAATGGGTATCGGAGCGACGGTTTCGTACCGGCAAGATCGAACTCAACGATTACAACTATCAGAAGCCCAACGCTCAGATGATCAGCGACGCCAAGGGCTCCGAGCATTACACTCGGTCGGAGATGGAGTTTTACGACTATCCCGGGAAGTTCAAGGAGAAATCCGACGGCGAGCGCTACGCGAAGATCCAGCTCCAGGCAGAGCAAGCGATGGATCGGCGTCGCCGCGGCAATGGCGACGCCGTCAACCTGTTCCCCGGTGGGCTGACGAAGCTCGAAAAGCACTCCAAGGACTCTCAGAACGTCGAATACCTCGTGGTGCGAGCTGTGCACTCGTTCTCGATCGAATCCTATCGCACCGGCGGTCCGAGCGACGCAGGGCAACATGTCTATTTCGGTAGCTACGAGTTCTTGCCGAGCGATCGGCCGTTTCGAGCGCTGATGATGACGCCGAAGCCAAGAATCAACGGCATCCAGACGGCCAAGGTGGTGACCAAAGACGATAATTCGAGCGAGGAAATCGACGTCGAGTCTCTGGGCGAAATCTATGTCCGCTTTTTTTGGGATCGGAAGAAGAAGCGGTCGTGCCGGTTGCGCGTGGCTCAGGTTTGGTCCGGCAAGCGCTGGGGCGGTCAGATCATCCCGCGCGTTGGACAGGAAGTCGTTATCGAATTCCTGGAGGGGGATCCGGACCGGCCCCTGGTGATCGGCACCGTGTACAACGACGAATACAAGCTGCCCTACGATCTGCCGTCGAAGAAGACGATTGCGGGATTGAAGTCGGACTCCACCAAGGGTGGCGGCGGCTTCAACGAGTGGAACTTCGAGGACAAGAAGGGATCCGAGAAGATCACGGTGCATGCCGAGAAGGACCACGACGTAACGGTCCGCGACACCGAGACACGTACGATCGGCGAGGCTGCATTTGGCGGCGACACGCGCAACACCACGCTCAAGAACGGCAATGATAAGCTCGATATCCAGTTGGGTGGTCAGCACATCACTTTGGCCATGGACCAGTCTGTCAATGCAGGCCTCAGCATCACGCTCATGGCCAATGCCAACATCACCCTACAGGTGGGTCCTTGTCAGATCATTCTGACCCCGGCGGGCATCGTCATCAACGCGCCGACGATCGCCATGACGGCGCAGGCCGGCATGGCGCTTGCTGCCGGTGGTCCGCTGGTCGCCCACGGCACTCCAACCCTTGTCGGTTGACGGTCATGGGACAAGTTCGGTTCGGTACGGTTCAGGATCTGTTTCAGGCCTATCCCTTGGCGCGTTATGATGTCGGCAAAGCCGACGCTGACAAGCCTTCGCTGGACTTCCTTCAGGAGGCCGCCGATGCGCGGAATTGGCACCCGGCCGTGTCTTACTGTGCCTATCTGCTTCCCAGGCGCGTAGCAGTTGCCTGGGGATGTCGCTCTCTGCGACTGATGTTCGACCATTTCGACGCCAGCGATACCAGGTCGCTCAATATTGTGGAGACCTGGGTCCGGCAACCGGACGAGCAGTCCCGGAACAAGGCGCTGGCTGTCGGCAATGCCAATGATCCTGAGCAGCCAGCGACATGGCTGGCGCTGGCGGCTGGCTGGTCCGGCGGAAGCGTGGTTCCCCCGGAATATGCGCCCGTGGAAGCTAAGCCAGATCAGGCCGCGCGGGCGGTGCGTGCAGCACTGCTGATCGGCCTCTGCCGGCTCCCCCGTGACTCCCGGGACCGGATAATGACGTCATGCCTAGAGGATGGTATTCAATTGGCACGCGGCGAACCGCGCCCTCCGCGCTAACGAGACGATGTGATGGTGCTTCGCTTTAATATCGAGAACGAACCGAACCTTCCGGATGGCGGACCTGTGTCGTTTACAGTCACCGGCAGGCGTTCAGTCGATATTGGCCGGGACCGTCACCTCGACTGGACGCTGCCGGATCCGGCGCGGACGATTTCCGGAAAGCATTGCGAGGTGCACTTTCGCGACGGTGGCTATTGGCTGCACGACGTTTCGACAAACGGCACCTTTCTCAATGGTGCCGACCAGCGCATGCGGGGGCCGCACCGCTTGCGCGACGGTGACCGACTCACGATCGGCCACTACATCATCGGAGTTTCGCTGGAGAATGAGGCTGGCGGGGGCAGCCCAAACCACGAGGCGCAACTGCGCGAACCCTCGGTCCAGCAGCATGCCGACTACGGAGAGCTTTGGACAGCCGATCGTGACGTTCCGCCGCCGATCGATCCGCAATTGCTGAAGAAGCCACGCGAGGCTGCGCGGCCCGTCAATCCGGGGTTCCTGGATTGGGCGGCGAGCGTCCCGGCACCGGGTGTAGACCCGTTCCGACGGTCACAGCCGGCGTCTCCGTACCAACCGTCCGAGCAGGACGACGACATGAACTGGGCGGCCGGTCCAGCCAACGCGCCGAAACCGCAAGTCGAGCGCCCGCCCATCAAGCCGACCCCACGCCGGCCGTCGGTATGGATCGATGATGAACCAGCCGCTGCCCAGCCGCCAGCATCGCCATCGCGCCCGGCGCAAGCGGCAGACGAGGGACCTGTCACGGCCAAGCCAGTCGGCGGTACCGAGTTCGCGCGACTGGTGGCGCGCGCTGCAGGATTGCCGGACAATTTCTTTGCCAGCAAGTCCGATGCCGAACTCGCCGAACAGCTTGGCGTCATCTTGCGTATGACCGTGGATAATCTGATGGCGCTGCTGCAGGCGCGGACCCAAGCCAAGCAGCTGACCCGTAGCACCAGCCAAACCACCGTCCAAGCCCTCGAAAATAATCCGCTGAAGTTCTCGCCGACCTCGGAAGAAGCGATGCGCATTCTCTTTGGGCCGCCGACGCGCAGCTACCTCGACACACAGCGCGCCTTTGCGCAGGGCTTCAGTGATCTCAAGTCACATCAGTTGAAGACCTACATGGCGATGCAGCACGCTGTCCATGAACTGATTGCGGGCATAGATCCAACGCTGATGGCCCGCGAGCTCGAGCTTCAGCGTGGCGCAAGCTCCTGGCTCGGCACGAACAAGGGCAAACTCTGGGACGAGTTCTTGACGCGCTGGAAGGCGCATCTCGGCCGCGACAACAGCGCGCCGATCGAAACCTTTATGTTGCATTTCTCGAACTATTACGACCGCGGTGACAAGCCCGGTTCAAAATAAACTATCGGCGACCACGCGGCTGCCGACAATTTCTAAGTGGATGTAGGAATGTCTTGGTACAGCAAAGTTTTCTGGTCGGAAGGGCTGTTTCTGCGGCCGCATCATCTGCAGCAGAACGACCGCTACATCGAACACTTGCTGGAAAAGCGCGTTCGCTACACGACACCATACCCGTGGGGCTTTGCCCAGCTGGAGATCGACAAAGATCTTACCGAACAGAGCAAGTTCGCGGTGCGCAATGCGTCCGGCGTCATGCCGGACGGTACGCCGTTCGATATCCCAGCGGACAGCCAAATTCCCGAAGCGATCGACGTGCCGGAGACGGCCGCAGGCCAGGTCGTCTGGCTGATGATGCCGGTCGCGGCGCCAAACGCCCGCGAGGTCGACGAGGATCGCACCGACAGCGCCAGTCGTTATGTTCGTAGTTCGGAAACCTTCATCGACTCGACCTCTGCGCTACGCATCGAGGAAGAGATCGACATCGCCTATCCGCGCTTGTCGTTTGAACTGCGCAAGAGCAGCAAGCCCGGATACATGGGGCTCGGCATCGCGCGCATTCTCGAGGTGCGCGACAGGAACATCCTGTTCGACGATAAATTCGTGCCGCCGATGCTGATCTGCGCCGCGCATCCGATCATCGATGGCTGGCTCAACCGAATCATCGGCTGGGTCGAGACCAAACTCGACGAGCTCGCGCGTTACGCGGTCGATCCGTCATCCGGCGGTGGGTTGCAGAGCGTCGACTATCTGGTCCTGCAAGTACTGAACCGTACCATTCCCGTCCTGACTCATTTCCAGCGCTCCGGCAGCGTGCACCCCGAGCGCCTGTACGAGGAATTGCTGAGATTCGCGGGTGAACTTGCGACATTTTCTACGGCGGAACGGCGGGCGCGCAACTATCCGGCTTACGATCACGACGATATCGAGAACGTCTTCACACCCTTGGTGAGCGACATCCAGGACTTCCTGAGCGCGCGATTGGGCCGGCGGGCGATCCGCCTGGAGATCATCGAGCGCGCACAGAATGCGTTCGTGTCGCCGATCCGCGATCGAGCGCTATTCCGAAACGCGACCCTGGTGCTGGAGGTTGCCGCACGGCGGCCGCTCGTGGAGATCCAGAACGATTTCCCGCACCTGTTCAAGGTCGGGCCGAACACCAAGATGAACGAGATCGTGCACGCAAACCTGCCGGGCCTGACCTTGGCGCATTTGCCGACGCCGCCGCCGCACATCCGGGCCATCACGGATCACGTCTATTTCTATCTCGACCGCAAGTCGCCGCTGTGGCCCGAATTCAGCACGGCGGCCTCGATCGGAATGCATTTCTCCGGCGACTGGCCGGAGCTTGAGCTGTATCTTTGGGCCATCCTGGAAGACAGGCCATGAGCGACAGGGACAAGCCGGTCAATCCTTTCGGTCGGGGCGAACGGACGATCATCCGTCCCAACCCCGGCGGGAAGTTGCCGCCGGCGCCGACCTCTCAGCCGCCGCCGGGCGAGGGCCCCGCGGCACGTCCAGGCTATTCGCCATCACCGGTACCCTCTCCCGGCGCGCCGGCGCCACCGCCATCATTTTCTCCTGTCCCGCAGGGCTCGAACTACGCCTCCGCGCCGGCCAGCCATCCCGCTGAGGAATGGATATCGACACCCGCGCAAGCCCAGGCGCAGCAGCCCATGCTAGCGCCAGGACCGCCGTTGCGCGTCGACGATCTCGTCGCGCCAAATGCCAATCCAGTGATGCGCGCTGCGGGCCCGTTGCTGCAGTTGCTTGGTCGGTTGCGGGTGGCGCTCATGCGCGCGTCATTCGCGAGTTTGATGGAGCAGGTTGCAGACGCGATCAAGTTCTTCGAGAAGGACATCCGTTCCGCGGGCATATCCGAGCACCAGGCCAACACAGCGAAATACATCCTGTGTGCCACTGCCGACGATATCGTGCAGCACATCCCGGCCGAGGAGCGCCACGTCTGGACGCAATATTCGATGCTGAGCCGGTTCTTCGGCGAGCGTGTCGGCGGCGTCCGTTTCTTTGAGATTCTCGACCATTTGAAGGTTGATCCACTGGTCAACTATCCGGTCCTCGAACTTCAGCACGCCTGCCTTGCGCTTGGTTTTCAGGGCATTCACCGGACGTCAGCGGGCGGACTTGCGAACCTGCAGCTGATCCAGCGTAACCTCTATGAATTGCTGCGCCGGGTCCGGCCGAAGACGATGAGCGACCTGTCGCCCAACTGGCGCGGCCAGGCGCTGGCGGGGCGCCGGCAGCGCCTGCGCGTTCCGGTCTGGCTCGTCGCGGCTGTCGTCGCCGCGCTGCTGACCGGGTCCTACTTCGTCCTGCGGACGCTCCTCGCTGGCCGGGCAGAGAATGCTGCCGAGGTAGCGCTCGCGCTCCATCCAGCCGGCCCGATCGAGCTCAAGCGCCAGATCGTTGCACCACCGCCGCCGCCTCCACCTCCGCCGCCACCGGATCGCATCACCCAGTTGCAACGCATCCGCAACGCGCTCGCGAAGGAGAACACCGCCTGTGCCATGACGGCGGACCAGACCCCGAGCTTCATCGTGATCAGGGTTTGCGACCTGGCGTTGTTCGCGTCGGGCCAGGCGACCATCCTCGACGGCTTCAAGCCGATCGCACTCCGCGTCGCGGCAACCCTCGACAAGGAGCCGGGACGGATCCGGGTCGTCGGCCATACCGACAGTTCGCCGATCCGCACAGTCCGCTTCCCGACAAATTTCGAGTTGTCGGTCGAGCGCGCCAAGGCGGTTGCCGCGGCATTGAAGCCTGGCTTGACCGATGGTTCGCGCGTCGACGTCGAGGGCAAAGGAGCAGATGCGCCGATCGGTAGCAACACGACACCCGAGGGACGCGCCAAGAACCGGCGCGTCGAGATCTTTATCGAACGCAGCGAATAGGCAGATACCGCCGGGTCAGGTGGTTTGCGACAGGTACGGTTAGATGCTTGCCAAGGACATTCTTCGCATCGTTCTCTACGGAGTCGGGCTCAGCTCGCTCGGAGCGGTGATCTATCTCGCCGGTCCCTTCATCGCGTTCGGCGACTGGCGGCCGCTGGAGAACCATATCGTCCGGCAGATCGCTATTCTGCTGCTCACCACGGTCGTGGCAGGCTTCGTTGGCCTCAATCTGTTCAAGCGGCGCAAGAGTGCCAAGGAGATTGCCGATGGCATCGCTGGTGCGGACCAGCCTGTCAGCGATGAACCGGTGCTCAAGGAGCGCATGAAGGATGCGCTCGCGACGCTGAAGACCGCCAGCGGCAACAAGTCGGGCTATCTCTACGATCTGCCGTGGTACGTCATCATCGGTCCGCCCGGCGCCGGCAAGACCACGGCGCTGGTCAATTCCGGGCTCAAATTTCCGCTCGCGCGCGGGGCGACGCCCGCAGCGATCGCGGGGGTCGGCGGTACGCGCTACTGCGATTGGTGGTTCACCGAGGAAGCGGTGCTGATCGATACCGCCGGCCGCTACACGACCCAGGACTCCAACAGCAAGGCCGACAAGGACAGCTGGCTGGCGTTCCTGGACATCCTGAAGAAAAGCCGGTCGCGCCAACCGATCAACGGCGTCCTTGTCGCCATCAGTATCGAAGACATCCTGACGCTGCCGAAGCAGGAACTCGCACTTCACGCCGATGCCATCAGGATGCGCCTGCTCGAGTTGCATCAGAGGCTCAAGGTCAGCTTCCCGGTCTACGCGCTATTTACCAAAGCCGATCTCGTTGCCGGCTTCACCGAGTATTTCGCCTATCTCGGCGAGGCCGGCCGCCGCCAGGTCTGGGGTGCCACGTTCCAGACCGCAGACAAGACCCAGAATCTGGTGGGGCAGATCCCGGTCGAGTTCGACCGTCTGCTGGAGCGCCTGAGCGAGGAGACGCTCGACCGTCTGCAGGACGAGCCGACGCCCCAGCACCGCGTGCAATTGTTCGGCTTTCCGGCACAGATGGCGCGGCTCAAGCCCCAGATCCACGACTTCCTCAACCAGATCTTCGAGCCGACGCGCTATCATGTGAACGCGAACCTGCGCGGTTTCTACTTCACCTCGGGTACGCAGCAGGGCACGCCGATCGACCAATTGATCGGGTCGCTGGCACGTACATTCGGCGCTGAGGAGGTCGGTTCCGGATCCTATTCGGGCACGGGCAAGAGCTTCTTCCTCGCCGATCTGATTTCCAAGGTCATCATCGGCGAGGCCGACTGGGTCTCGACCGACCGTGCCGCGGTGCGCCGCGCGCTGATCCTGAAAACCGCGGCCCTGTCGTTGATCGGCCTGGTCTCGATCGGACTGATCGCAGCTTGGCTGATGAGCTACAAGCGGAACTCCGATTTGATCGAGCAAAGCCTGCAGGCGGATAGCGAGTATGCGGCCGCCGGCGCACCACTTATCAAGCAGACGCTGATTGCCGATCATGATCTCGACAAGGTGCTGCCGCTACTCTACCGGCTGCGCAACGCCCCGGCAGGCTACGGATCGCGCGGCGAGTCGGTGCCTCTGTCGGCTCGCTACGGGCTCAGTCAGCACGCCCGGCTGCTGTCGCCCTCGAAGGCGGCTTATCATACGGCGCTTGAGCGCATGTTCCGGCCGCGCCTGCTGTATCGCCTCGAGGAGCAGCTCAATGCGCGCATCAACGAACCTGCCTTCGTCTACGAGGCGCTCAAGGTCTATCTGATGGTCGGCGGCCTGCAGTCGCCGGACCGCGAGCTGATCCGCTCCTGGATGCAACGTGACTGGGCGGACAACCTCTATCCTGGCGCCACCAACGCGGAAGGGCGGCGTCTGCTCGACGAGAACCTCGTGGCAATGTTCGACCTCGAGACCGAGCAGCCGCCGCTGGTCGAACTCGACGGCCGGTTGATCAAGCAGGCCCAGAGCTCCTTGGCGCGCCTGAGCGTGTCGCAACGTGCCTACGAGTTTCTGAAATCGGAGGCTCGCGCATCGACCGCTGGCGACTGGATCGCTAGCCGCCATGGCGGACCCGACATGGGTGTCGTGTTCGAAACCACGACGGGGCAGCCTTTGGACGCGGTGCGGGTACCTGAGTTCTTCACGTATAACGGCTTCCATCAGAAGTTCGTCGCCCGGCTGTCCGGATTGTCCGAGCGGATGAAGCGGGAGCGATGGGTTTTGGGTGATGCAGGCCAGCAGTCGGCCATTGACCAGCAGTACGACAATCTGGCCGGCGATCTGCTCAACATCTATTCCAACGATTTCGTGACGACCTGGCGAACGGCGCTCGGGAGCCTGCGCCTGAAGAAGCTGCTCGCCGACAAGCCGAAATACGAGGTGCTGCGGGCGCTTTCGGCGCCGACCTCGCCGATGCGGCAAATTCTGGAATCGGTGCGCGACGAGACGGTGCTGACCAAGGAACGGGCGAAGCCGGCGAACGCTTCGGCGCCAGCTGCCGCACCGGCGCCGGCACTCTTCACGAATGCCCAGGATGGACCGCCTGGCGCGACGATCGAGGCACAGTTCAAACCTTACCACGCGGCGCTCGAAGGCGAGAGCACCCGCCGGCCGATCGACTCGACCGTCGCGAACCTGAACGACATCGCGCAGAACCTGACGTTGATCATCGAGAATCCCCAACTGACAGCACAGGCCACGGCTGCACTTCAGACCCAGGTCGCAGCGCTCCGCAACAATGCCTCGCGCATGCCACCGCCATTCTCCGACATGCTGCGCGCAGCAGCCGCGGAGTTCGAAGGCAGCATCGCGGCTTCAACCGCCGGGCAAATCCTGCAAACGTTGCGCGATCAGGTCACGCCGGTCTGCCAACAGACCGTGACCAACCGCTACCCGTTTGTCCGCAGCAGCGGCCAGGAAGTCCCGCTGGCGGATTTTGCCAAATTATTCAGTCCGAATGGCGTTATGGACAAGTTCTTCACCCAGTACCTGGCACCTTATGCCGACACGTCGCGGTCGGACTGGGCTTGGCGCAAGGAGAGCCCCGTTGGTCGGTCGTTCTCGCCCGACACGCTCAAACAATTCCAGAATGCGGCCTATATCCGGGATGCGTTCTTCCAGACGGGCGGCGGTGTGCCCGCCGTTTCTTTCGCGATCCGGCCTCCTGGGGCACCGGGGCCAGGCGTGACCGTTAAGACCGAGATCGGCGGCACCACGATTGCGAGCCCAACCATTCCCGGACCGGCCACGTCGTCCTTGTTCGGCGGTCCGCAACCGACGCCACCGCCACCACCACCGCCTCAGAGCAACTCGCCAACGACCGTCCTATGGCCGGGCCCAGCGCCGCGAACGGCAATTTCAGTTAGTAACGACACCGGCGCGCCATCCGTGCTCGAGCGCATTGGTCCCTGGTCGTTATTTCGGATGCTGGAGGCGGGCTCATTGGTTGTGAAAGCGGAAACGGCCAGCGCGACTTTCATCGTCGCGGGGCGCGAGCTCAACTATCAAATTTCGACTGGGTCGTTGCGCAACCCGCTGAACCTGTCAGTGCTGCGCGAGTTTCGTTGCCCGACCGGGATATGACCATGCGTTGCGGGCTATTCGGCAAGATCGGCGCCAAGCGCGATTTCATCGCGATCGCGACCCCGCGCAGCTTCCTGGAAGCCTGGGAGCCGTGGGTACAGGCCGCGCTGTCAGCAAGTCGCCACCAGCTTGGCCCTGGATGGCAGCAAGCCTTTCTGACCGCGCCGGTCTGGCGATTTTGGCTCGGCGCCGCGATCTGCGGCACGACAGTGGCGGGTGCGATCATGCCCTCGCTCGACGGGGTGGGGCGATACTATCCCTTGACCCTGCATGCGGTGACCGGCGAGGCCGTCTCGCTGCCGCCGCCGAGCATTGATCCGCAGGACGAATGGTTCGGGCAAGTGGAGGCGTTCATGCTTTCGACCCTGGATCGGGCCGCAACCTTCGAGCAGATCTCCGATGCATTGGATCGGCTTGCGGTACCACGACTGCAGGAGACCATCGCCGGCGGTCCGGCGATCACGTCGCTCGGTACTGCGACAATGGGAAGGCCTTCGGCGGTCGACGCCTTCGCGGAGTCGTTTGCAGCACTTTGCGCCGCCAACCCACAAGTCTACGCCGCGGCTAGCTTCTGGTGGACCGCGGGAGGGGAAGGCTTTCCGCCAATGGCGCTGAGTTGCCGCGGATTACCAGATCCGTTTCACTACATCACGCTGCTGACCGGTGATCTCGGCCACGCGGCATCCGGGAATGGATGACACGCGATGGCGCATATTCCATCCTTGTTCGATGTTGGTAGCGTCACCCATGCCGGACGGGTGCGGGAGCGGAACGAGGATTCATGTTTGGTCCGAACCGACGTCGGCCTTTGGGCGGTCGCCGACGGTATGGGTGGTCACGAGGCCGGCGATCTCGCCAGTCGTATTGTCGTGCAGTCGCTGGACGCGATCGGCACGCCAGAATCAGCCGCAGACCTGCTGGCGGAATGCGAGGAGCGGCTGTTCAGCGCAAACCAGCAGATACTGGCGCTAAGTCATGAACGACAGGGTGCCACCGTCGGGACCACAGCGGCGGTTCTGCTCGTTCGCGATAGCTACTATGCCTGCATATGGGCGGGTGACAGCCGGGTCTACCTGATCAGTCGTGGCGCAATTAGCCAAGTGTCGCATGATCACAGCGAACTGGAGGAGCTGATCGCCGAAGGTGCGCTTTCGCGCGAAGACGTGAATGATTGGCCGAGCAATGCCATTACTCGTGCCGTCGGTGTCGCCGATGATCCGGAATTTGAGGTGGTGACAGGCCCGGCCGAGCCGGAGGATATCTTCGTGATCTGCAGCGATGGCCTGACCAGGCACGTGCAGGACGACGAGATCCTGCAGCACGTGGCTACGCGACGCGCCCAGGCGGCTTGCGATGACATGCTCGCGCTGGCTCTTGATCGTGGCGGGCTTGACAACGTGACGATTGTGATCGTGCGACTGCTGACGCCACGATCTCAGGAGGCGACAAGATCTCCGCTCAATCGGGAGCCGCAACCATGACCCCGAACGATCCGTTCCGATCGTCCTATCACGGCGTGCCGCCCGGCACGCGTCTCAACGGCATTTACGAGATCGAAGCGGTGATCGGCGCGGGCGGCATGGGTGAGGTCTACAAATGCCGTGAGATCCAGACTGGATCGCCTGTTGCAGTGAAAATGCTGCTGCCCGACATGGTTGACAACGAGGCGGCGCTCGCGCTGTTCCGTCGAGAGGCCGCGGCACTCCACAATCTTCCGCATGACGCGATCGTTCGCTACTTCCTGTTTACCGTGGAGCCGGTGCTGCAGCGACCTTATCTCGCGATGGAATTCGTGAATGGCCGCTCGCTCTCGAACATGCTCGATGATGGGCCGTTGACCTTCGAGGCGCTGATCAAGCTGATGCAGCGCGTCGCATCGGGACTGGAGGCCGCCCATGAGCACGGCATCATCCATCGTGACGTTTCTCCGGACAACATCATCGTTCCGCTCGACGACGTCAGGCGGGCCAAGATCATCGACTTCGGCATCGCGCGGTCGACCCAGATGGGTGACAAGACCATCATCGGCTCGGGCTTCGCCGGCAAGGACAATTACGCATCGCCGGAACAGGTTGGGTTGTACGGCAATGACGTGACTGCGAAATCCGATGTCTACAGCTTCGGTCTTGTGCTGTTCCATGCGCTGACCGGGCAGAAACTCGACATGGGCGGCAGCCAGTTTCAACTGGTGGAGAAGCGCCGGCGTGTGCCCGATCTCGGTGCGGTGGATATGCGAATCCGGCCTTTGCTGGAGCGGATGCTGCAGCCTGATCCGGCATTGCGCCCGACCATGGGGGAGGTCGCCAGCTGGACGCCAACCGGATCGGCCCAGACACCGGCCGCGCCGTTATATGGCTTCGATCCGCTACGGCGGCCGGAAAGCGCGGCACCGGCGTCGCAGGACAGGATGCCGTCGACCGCGCGGAGCGCACGTGGCCTCTGGCTGGGGGCGGGCGTGGCGGCATTGTTGCTGCTGGTCGGCGGTGGTGGATATGCCTTCTACAAGCTGGTCTGGTCAGCGCCCGGCACCGCGGTCTTGCCGCCACCGCCGAAACTCGCTGGAACAATGGTGCCGCCGAAGGTCGAGCCCGCTGGACCACAGTCCGGACGCCAAGAGACAGAGAAGTTGTCCGCGCAGCCGACGGCAACGCCGTCTCCGGCACTCGATGGGCCGGGGCGAGCTGACCGCATCCGCAAATACGTGGCCCAATATTCTGGCGGTGACTGCTTCTTTGTCTTGCCGATTGCTGTGAGCCAAAATGCGGCTGTCATCGAAGGGTTCGGTGCCTCGACCGCCCCATTCGACACCTTCGACAAAGCGTTCCGGCGTGAGCAGGGTTTCGAAGCTTCGGTCGGCGTCAGGCAAGTGACCCAGGCGCAATGCCCAGCCGTCAAGTTCTTGAGTCAGGTCGGGAGCGATCAGGCGCGAATGCCACGCATCACCCTGTCAGCGACAGAGCTGAAGGGCGGCGAAACCCTCAATGGGACCATTGAGAACTTTGCCAACCGCGTGGTGGAGCTGCTCATGGTGTCGGATCGCGGCGAAGTCCAGAGCCTCTCTTACCTTCTGAAGCCGGGCATCGACTCACTTTCGTTTAGGCTCCCGACAGCACGCGCGAGCGGTCCGCAATTGCTGTTGGTCGTGGCGGTTCCGCAGGTTCTGGACTCATTGCGCCAGCCGCGACCGATGGCTGCCGACACGTTCTTTCTGCAGGCGCTAAGCGAGGCTCAGCGCAACAAGGTGACCGTCATCGCGGCCGCGCGCTACGTGCTGCTCACCAATTGACCGGCACGCTCAGAATGTTCCGATCACCAGGATTTTCAGGTCGGCATCCGGCTTGAAGTTGCTTGCCGTATATTCAAGCATGTTTCCAGTCGCGGACGATGCCTTTAGCCGCCCAGGACAGAAGCTCACCAAACGGTCGCTGCCGCCTGGGTCGATAGTCAGTTTGAATGAGCGGATCGGCCCGGCCCAATTCGCGCCGGTCTTGAGCACATACGATATGCGCCGCTCCTGCAGCTTCGCGCTGTTGGTCTGGTTACTGCCCGCGCGCTTGTCGAGTTCGGCGAGGAACGTATCCTGGACGCAGTACTCTTTCCGGTAACGGGCGACTTCCTGAGCGAGTGCGCCGCTGCGGCGCAGGCTCGAGCGCAGGATGGTGTCGGGACTGGAGCCGACGCTCGGCCGGTACTGGTGTTCGACCAAGACGGTGCGCATGGACGGAAACACCTGCTGACGCACAGCCGAGGTCTTGATAACCCAACCCGGCGCATACTGCTGCCGACCGTTGTCGCTCATTCCGGCAGGTATCAGAAGTCCGTCGTCCACGAGCCGGGCCCGGGTCGCCTCGGGCAGGTCGTTCACCCGGATCTCGCGGCTACCAATCGGCAGCAGCGGCAACTTGAGTTCGCGGAGCAGGGCGCTGACATCCTTGTTGCCGACCATGGCGCGCTGATCGACGGTCAGCGGCGCCGGGCTGCCATCGACCTTGGTCTCGAAGTCGACGAAGTTGATCGGATCATTTGACGGCAGTGCGATGTTCTCAGCCTCCGACAGGTCGATGTCGGGCAGCGGAAAGGCAACAGTAAGCGTGACCGGCTTGGCGGTGACGTTGGCGAATTGGTAGCGAACGCTAATCCTGTCGAGCGCGATACGAAGGTTCTCGCTCTCCATGGCCACGTCATTGGTGCGTACGAACTGGAGCCCGCCGATCGACAATTCCGCAGCTGAGTCGTTGGCGCGTGCCGGCCAGCTTGTCGCAACCAGCAGCGCGACCATGGAGGCCCGTATCCAGAACGATGGTCGGGGGGAGGGTCCGTTCGGCAAGCTGGTCTCGATGCGGCGTCGCAGCATATGCTGGTTCCATCCGATGCGGGTCAATCGATCGGCTGATAAAGATCGCCCCACTCGGACTTCCAGACCCCGTCTGGATCGCACACTACGAGCGCGAGCTTTACGTCGTTTGCCAGCCGGATCGCGCCACGAAAAGCATCCTGAGCCGGCAACGGCGCGCTGACCTGGTCGGTGGTCAGCCGTCCCCCGCTCGCGGCGGCCGGCAGCACGATCGATCCGGAGATACCGTCATTGTCGCGTTTCAGGACAAGCGTGATCGCGTCGGGCTGGACTTCGCTCACCTGCTCAAATCTATTCCGGGCCATGTTTTGCACCGCAAGCTGAAGACATTCGGACTATCACCGTCCAGTGATAGATTGAACGTGATTGAGATTGCTCACCACTAATTGACGCGCCGCATCAACGGCATCTCGGATTAGTCGATCCGACGCGGCGATCGGTTCGGGGTACACTGAGGCGAACATGCTTCGTCCAAATCATTGGATCTGGGTCTTCATCGTCGGCGCTGGCATTCTTGGAACCAAGGCGTACGCCGACGATACTGTCGTACGCAGCTTTGCGGGCGGTTCGGCTGCTTCCATGGTCGGCATCGTCCCGGCCAGCGAGGACGTGGAACTCGCGGGACCGCAAGCACTCAGCGCCGACGGGCAGGGCAACCTGTTTGTGCTCGATCAGATCAACGGTCGCATCCTCCAATTTGATCCGAAACAGCCGAGCTCAGATCCTGACGTTCTCAACATGCCGAAAGACGTCCAGCCGACGGATCTCGTCGTCCACAATGACGACATCATGGTTTGGGACGGCGGCGTACGGACGCTGAAGGCGGCGCCGGGGCAATCCACGCGCGGCCTCGGTGGTGATGTGATCCAGCTTGAAGAGGTCTCGAGCCGCGGCGTGGACGACCAGGTCGCTGTCTCGGCTTTTGCCCAGATGGGATCACAGGCGCCAGGCAGCGCGACCGACTTGCTCGACCAGAACACCCGCGCGGCCATCATCAAGACGACGCGGCAGCCCGACCGGCAATATGTTGCCTCTCGAAGCAAGGGCTCGGTAATCGCCGATATCATTCCGGACAAGGGCAACGCCAGCGTACGGGTCGAAATCCAGACCATGGTCACCAACGAGACGATCGGCCAGCTCGGCCTGCGGGTGCGCAACCAGCTCGGCACGGTAGAGTTTCTCGAGATTGACAACAGTGACCGCTTCTATGTGTTGGCGGAGGACATTCCGCCATCGGGAAAGAATGCCTCTACGTTCGTCGCACGCTATGCCGCGAACGGGCGTCTCGAAGGAATCTATGAGCTTCCTTTGGAAAACACGCCGCTGACCCGGCGGTTCGTCACGGTTTCGGGCGATGGCGATGTCTATTTCCTGCGGACCAAACCGGATGGTATTGAAGTGGTCGGCGTGGGCTTCAGGCCTCTGACCAACGCTTCGATTATCGACGTGCGGCCGTCGCGAACGGCAGCCGCGCCGGCACCGCAATCCGGCGTCAAATTCGACGCGTCGGCCGCCGTGAGACCGTCCAATCGCCAGCAGGCGATCGAGACGGCGTTTGCGTTCGAGGGCATCCAGTGGAAGCTGACGCAGGCGAATTACGGCAACGATCCCGACAGCCAATGCAGCGGCTTCAGCCGTGTTCGTCGGCCGTGGTATCTGCAGGGAAAGGTGAACCAGGAGGTCCGCGGCGTACCCTATTGCTGGGGCTGCCACGGTTCACTCGCGAACTTCCGGCAGCGGATCGAGAGCGGGACGCTGGCTGGCAATGTGTGCACTCGCAATGCGCCACGGCCGGATGTGGCTGGCGTCGATTGTTCGGCATTCGTCAGCGCCGCGTGGGGGCTCTCCGTCCACTACACGACTGCCGCTATTCCTGCGATCGCAGCCCCCGTGGCAAATCCCTGGGACCTGAGGCCCGGCGATGCGCTGAACAAGCCGGGCTCGCACGTGATGTTGTTCCTGCGGTTCACGCCGGATCGCAAGGCCGAGGTGATGGAATCCTCGACCGGCGGCTGCAACGGCCGCGTCTGCCGCAACGTCTACCCGTTGGCGAGCCTGCTTTCGCGCGGCTACGTTCCGGTCCGCTTTCGAGCCTTCGCGGACGATCAGACGGCAGTTTCAGCGAGCGCCTATCAGGAAACCGAACAATCGCCGGCGGGCCGCAAAACGGCAAGCAAAAGGCGCTGAACCCGGTGTGTCGCCAGAGCTACAAAATGGGTAGGCATGATGTCGAGGTGGATCACGATGCGGATGCCCAGAGGATTTGATTGCGGGATCAGGCGGCTATGCGCCACCATCGGGCTCGCTGCGTTGATCGGACTGATAACCCCTCACGCATATGCGGCAGGAGGACTGTCGATCAGCAATCCGGACGGGGCGGCGGTGCGCGCGCTCGTGATCGGGATCGATGACTATCAGCACGTGCGGAAATTGAAGGGCGCGGTCGCCGACGCCACTGACATCGTGACCAGCTTGAAAAGCATGGGGGTTGGCGACGTCGTCGTACTGACGAACGCCCAGGCCGACAGGGCAAGCGTCCTGCGCGAGATCAGTGCACTGGTGGAGCGGACCAAGAACAACGACCTCATCTTTCTGTCGATCGCCGGTCATGGCACCCAGGAGCCGGAGCGCGTCAAGGGCTCGGAGCCGGACGGAATGGAAAACGTGTTCCTGCTGCCAGGCTTTGGAACCACGCCAACCGGATCCGTTGAACGTGTTCTGGGCAGTGAGTTCAACCATTTCATCCGGCAGTTCGAGCTGCGCGGGGCGAGGGTGATCTTCGTGGCTGATACCTGCCACGGCGGTGGTATGGTGCGCGATATCGATCCGCGTGCCGCTGAGATGAGCTTCCGGCAGGTCCCGCGTTACACGTTGCTGGTCGACGAACTGAAGCCGGTGTCGGACAGCAACGATCCGAAGTCAGAGCTCGATCTTGACCACACGGCGTTCCTGGCTGCGGTGGACCGCTACACCAAGGCGCCGGAAGTCCGCATCCCTGGCATCGATGGCCTGCGCGGGGCTCTCAGCTATGCGGTCGCGCGGGCGGTGGAGGGGAGCGCGGACATCAATCACGATGGGAAGGTGACGCTCAAGGAGCTTTTCAGCAATGTTCGGCAGGTGGTCTATCAGCTCTCGGACCAGCGCCAGAACATCGTGACCGTATCATCGCCGCCTCAGACGCCGGATATCGACGTCGCCTTCGAATTGACGCGCGGTGTCGTGCTGATTCAGGGGCCGGCCGCGAGAGCGGCCTCTGGGCCGGCCGGATCCGGGGCCATCGAGGGACAGGCGCCCGCGCCGCCGTCTGTCACGGCCAAGGCACCAACCATTCCGACCCTTGCCGCGGCGGCAACCAAGGAACTTCCGGCCGGCGACGCGCCGGGGCCTCTCCGCCTCGCTGCACCAATCCGGCTGGCGGCGCTCGACGGCAAGACGAGCTATTTTGCAAGCGTGAAGCCAAAAGATGTTCCCGTGCAGGCGGTCCAACCGACGGACAATCCCGACCTGATCTGGGATCCCGTGTCGCACGACGTGATCGCGTGGGGCGACGTGGTCGCCTACGGGATCGACGTTGCAAACCTGCCGACGGTAGTCGACCGGACCGCGGCAATTCGTGAACTGAAACGCATTGCGACCCGGTCGCCGCAGATCATGCGCATCTGGCCAGACGATCGCCAACAGCGTGCTGGCCAGACCGTCGAAGTTGACCTGTCCGATGTGGCGTCAAGGGCGGTGCTGCTGTTCAATGTGTCTGGCGATGGCACCATCCAATTGTTGTATCCGGTGGGTTCTGATGCGGCGCTGGCCCGATCGGCGAGTTTGCGCCTACCGCTCAGGGTCGGCGAGCCGTTCGGTGCGGAACAGATCGTTGCGGTGACCTCGCAGCAACGCATGGTAGATCTTGAGACAGCCCTAATGCAGTTCAACCGGCGTCGCGCCTCGGGGCAAGTGATCAAGAGTCTCGAGCGTTACTTGCCCGCAGACGCGCGAATCGCCTCGATCGGCTTCTTCAGTGCCCCCTGACTCTTAGGGGAGCAGACCATGCCGTCATCGCAGCCGATCCGCCAGGCGCGACCATGGCTCGCATTCCTGCTGCTACTGGCGGGTAGCGGAGCTGTGCCCGCAGCACCATTGCCGACGGTGTCGTTGCATGTCGGCACGACGTACGCACGTTGGCTTTGGCCTGTACAAGCGGTGCGCGGGCAGACCAATGCCGCGAGTGTGTCCCTTCAGATCCTGCCGAGCCAGACCGTCAACGTCGGCGGCAAGGTCTCGTTCGGCGTCACCGCCAGGAAGACTGGATATCTCATTTTGGTCGACGTCGACGCGGAAGGGCGGATGTCCCAGATCTTTCCGACCCCCGAGCTATTGGCGCAGTCGAACGAACGCGACATCAATCTCGTCAAGCCGGGTGTCGAATTTGTTGTTCCTGCCCCGGCGGCGCGACAGCGTGGTTTTGAATATGTCGTCGCACCGCCGACGGGGTCCGCAGTGATGATCGCCATCCTGAGCGAGCGACGCGTGCAATTGCTTGATTTGCCGGACATGCCCCGCAAGCTGGAAGGTCAGGCCGACGCATTGAGCTATCTATCGGCCTGGACCAGCGAGCTGCGCGTGCCGGACAACAGCAGCGGAAAGCTGGCGACGAACAATTGGTCGTTCGACGTCAAATCTTATTCCATCAAGTGAGTCCTGTGAAGCTTGGGTTATAGCTTGCTCAGTCGGCTGAAGAAGCCACCCGGGCGATCATGTAATGAATGTCCTTTGGAAAGGGAAAAGCGCTGCGAACGTTGGAAATTGCGTGCTGGAGGAATTCCCCGCGCTGCGGCGCTGGCTTATGCCGCGGCTGGTCCGCGACCTGCGGTATCATGAAGCGATCCACGAAAGCCGGGTCAAGATCGTTGACCCTGACCATCTGGCCAAATGCCGGGAATAGATCGTGATGACCCAAGCTTACGCTGAGGTTCTTAAGGGCAGGGCGCTGAGGCTGAGTTTGATTGCCATCGGTCGTCGCCAGCCCACGCCCGATCAGGTCCAGCTTCACCGATTGCGGCAGAGTTGATGGACCATACACGATCTCGAGCGCCCGGCCGCTCTGTCCGGACAACCATTGGTACCAGAAGGTCGCATCATCGGGCCGCGCATTGGCACCGTAGAGGCAGTCAAATCCCCAACAGGCCGTCAGCTTGCCCTGATACTTTCCGAGGCTCCCGACGAGATTACGCATGCCGTTACCGCCGCCGGAGTGGCATGCGATGATGAGCTTGCCGATCTGGAGCTGAGGAATGGACGTCGAGGAGAGACCCAGGAACCTGGCAAGAGCTCCAAGGATCTCCTCGATATAGCGTTCGCCCCAGTTCGCGGTTGCCAGGTCAGACACGCTGTAGTTTCCGGCAAAGGTGTCGCCAACGGCATATTCGTAGCCCAGGAACGGCGCGATAAGCACTACGTCCTTGCCGGAATCCCGGACCTGTTCGCGCAGCCGCGCTGGATCGCTGTGGAAGAGGAATTCATGGTTTTTGACATAGAAGCCGTGAAGCCAGATCACGACGTCGAACTTGGTGGCAGATGTTGGGTGCTTTGGCGGAAGATAAACCGCCGTCGGCTTCATGCCGGGTGCCTGCCGCTTCGTAAAGAGCGTCACCCCGGGAAAGGCGTTGGCGTCCTTTTGCTCAAGCTCACACGCAACCACGCAGGTCGCTCCGCTTCGGCCAATCCAGGCACGGACCTGGATGACCCAGTATTAAGCTCTGCCGCCCGTCACACCTTCTCGACACCAAGATCCGCGCGGCCTCCTGGCCTTCCATGACGCCGTGGCAGCCTTGCGCGTTGCTAGTTGCAGGACTCGACATTACCCACGTTGCCCCCGGGGCCGCCGCCGCCACGGTATTCGAGGTGGCAGCCGCTTCTAACCTGACGGCACAGAGATTGATCGCAAACGACCTGACCACCGCCGCCGCCGGACCTCGCAGTTGCTTGTCGCCGCGGAACGTCGGCTGCCGGCGCCGGCCTCTCGCGTGCCGAACGATCCGCACGTGACGGACGCTCGTCGGTGTTGCGCTTTGCAACCGGTTTCTTCTCGCGTCGCTTCTCGCATTCATTGTCGTCGTTGAGGAACGAACCCTCGGCACAGGTAATCCTGCTGCACTGGTCACCGTCAGCCTTGTAGCCATGATCACAGATCAGGGGACAGACCCGGGACGGCTTGAGCTTGATTGCGTCAAGCGCGTCGAGACTTGCGAGCTTGGCGTCGAATTTGGTTCCCGCGTGCTGGTTGAAGAGAGCCAACGAGCGCTGTGAGGCCGCATTCCATTGGCCATTGACGGCGCCGGTGAAGCAGCCGACGCGGCTCAATTCGCCTTGTACAGACTTGGCGATATCTACGGACTTGGAGAGATCGGCCTTTGCGATATCGGTCTGGCGCGGCTCGTCGCTCAGCGCGGCAAGCTTGGGCGTCTTGCTGTCCTCAGCGGGCGTAGCGGCCGCTGGGTTATCCGTGACGGTACTCTCAGCAGCCGGCTTATTCCCGGAGAGTGCCGCGACGATTGTAGATTCGGATGCAACACGTTTCCGTTCCGCCTCTGCGGCCTGCTCCTGCGCCGCTTGCTTCGTCTTCTCGGCCGCAATCCGGGCCTCTTCCGCAGCCTTCAGATCCGCGGCCGCCTTCTCCTGGTCGGCACGCTGGGCGCCCTGGGACATCAGGCGAGCTCGCTGCTGCTCGGCCTCCTGCGCTTTCGCCGTGGCCGCGACACGTGCGTCCTCGGCGTCGAGCTGATTGAGCTGCAGCTTGGCCAGATTTGAGTAGTATCCGTCCGGATGTTGGGTCAGGAACGCGTTCAGAGCAGGCTTGTTGCGGAGCTGCAAGGCCAATTCGTAATCACGTCGAATTTCCGACTGGGGGTTGGCCGCCTGTATCGGCTCCTCAGCCTTGGTAGCCGGAACAAGCGCAACGTCTTCGCCGCCGAGCGAGCCGTAGACATAGGGTTCCTGTCGGTTGCCCGTGGCTTGCAAGACATCGTCGCGGACGAAGCCGAAAGCCCTTCGCAAGTCGAGCCCCGGCTTTGCGATGTACTTCACGAGGGCCGTCGCGTACGGGCTATTCTGGCTGTTGCCATCGAGTGCGGTTAGTCCCGCTTTGGCGGCAAACGCGATCAGCGTGTTGGAGACGGTGGGCTCGACCCTGGCCAGTCCACGGCTGATCGATCGCGAGGCAACTGTACGTTTCATCGAATCGGCAAACGGATTGTTGCGGCACGCGTCGACGATCACCACGCGTAGTTGCCTCGCAGGCTCAATCGCCAGCAGGACGCGGTCGAGCGAGAATGCTTCGTCGTAGATGTCCGTGTCTCGTTCGAGTCTGGCGTCGGTCGGGATCAGATAGTTTGTCCCGTCGATCTCGATACCGTGGCCAGCGTAGTACACCAGGGCTATGTCGGCATTGCGGGCCTGATCGGCGAATTCTCTCAAGGCCCGCCGCATATCGGTCGCGGCGAGGTTAAGTCTTGAGTCAACCACATCGAAACCTGCTCCCTTCAAGGTCGCGGTGATAGCCGCAGCGTCGTTGGCCGGGTTTGGGAGCAGAGGGGCGTTTTGATAGTTGGCGTTGCCGACCACCAAAGCCACGCGCTTTGTCGCCCAGGCTGGCTGAGAGGCCAGGAACAGCGAAGCGGCGAGAAGAAGCAAAACTCGAAGGTGCCTGTACACTCTCATGGCGAACACTCAACCTATGCCCGTAGAATGGTGACGTTGCGAAGATGGCCGCGTGAGAAACAGCTCCTGAATTCGTACGCTACTGGCGGCTGCCTATCTGTATACAGTACCAATCTCGAGCCCGATCCATTCCTATGTGTTGTTGCGAAATGCGGACGCGTTCAAAAGGTATGGAAGATATTGCGCCGGGCGTTGTGCGCCGATTCATGTGGATGATAGGCGCCCGCCAGTGCTTTGCTGAGGGCGCGATCGCAATATAAGATGTTGATATAAAACAGTTATTTTTTTTGGAGGCTGCTCGTGGCAGCGCGGCACAAAGCCTCTGGCGTGGTTCAAACCTGAGTTCCGCTGAGCCGCACATCGAGGAGACGTGAAGCGCGGTGTCAGGCGTGCGGATCAATCGCCTTGGTCGAGAGCTCCGGCCCGGCCTGATGAGCTCGTCGCCCGAGTCTTGCGGGGATCAGACCTGCAGGGATCAGAAAGGGCGTTGCCGCGGCATAGACGTCATATTCAGGGAAGGCCAGTCTTAGAATCCGCTCTTCGTTGATCATTCGTCGGCACTGAGTCATCGCAACCACGATGGCGATGAGCACGGCAAGTGGTGAAAGGACCTGAAGTGTGACACCGACTAACGCAATCCCCTCACATAGGTAGAGGGGATGCCGGACGACTCGATAAGGCCCTTCCGTCACAAGGCGCCTCGCCTCTGGTAGAATGCTGAAGGATTTGCCCAACCAGCGGAGTACCACGATAGAAAGCGAGATCCCCACCAGGATCAACGTCGTGGACAGAGCCGACCAGATCGGGCCGAGCTCTGCCTTCGGAAGAAAAGCGAGTGCGACGGTCGGAAATGCGCCCAGCAAGGCCGAGACCCGCATCTCAACGCCCTTCGACTTCATTGTCGGGACCAGCCGGGTCATGGTTGTCAGTGCAACGAGTCCAAGGAACAGGTCGTTGGCAATACTGGCTGCGATCATCAGCAAGTTGTCCACGCTGCCCAACGGAAGGCGATGGATGCTGGCGGCGCCAATGAGAGCAGACCCGCCATAGACGATCACGATGGCCACCCTGGAGGTCCAGTCCAGCCAGGGATTGACGCCGCCGGCGATCCGGTTCCTGGCTGTCCCCTCCTGGCCGACCTTCGCGTCAGTCACAGCAGTGATCTCGCTCGCTCAAAATCTGCCTCACTAGACGCCAGGCCTCCGGAGAGGTCAATTGGCTGGCCACATCTCCGAGCGCGGCCACACCAGCCAGTCCCATGCGGTTCCACATTCCGCGGACCTTCCGGATCGTCGAGTTGTCATTGAACCGAACCTGTCGTGGCGACACGAATGATAAAGCGCATAATTAAACAGTAGTACTGCCATGGGTTTGCACGGATTCGTGAATTTGCGCCGAATCTTGTTCCTTCTTCCTGTGCTGCTGCTCTTCTTCTGTCAGCCGGCATGGGCGGGGAATCGCGTCGCACTTGTCATTGGCAATTCTGCCTACAAAAACGCGGCGCCACTTTCGAATCCCGTCAATGACGCTGCGATTGTCGAGGCGACACTAAAGAACGCAGGTTTTGACGTTGTGCAAACCCGCCAGGATCTTCAGGCGATGGAGATGCGGCGCACGCTGCGCGATTTTGCCGATCAGGCTCGCGACGCAGATGTGGCCGTCATCTACTACGCCGGTCATGGTATGGAGATCGAAGGTACGAACTACCTGATCCCGGTCGACGCCACCCTCGAGCGCGATACGGATGTGTACGATGAGGCGTTTTCGCTCGATCGCGTCATGCTGGCCATTGAACCGGCAAGGCAGCTGCGACTTGTGATCCTCGACGCTTGCCGCAACAATCCTTTCTCCGAAAAGATGAAACGGACGGTCGGCTCGCGGTCCATCAGCCGGGGCCTTGCCCGAATTGAGCCGGCGACGGCGAATACTCTGGTTGCCTTCGCCGCCAAGGCAGGCTCGACAGCGTCGGACGGCAACAGCAAGAACAGTCCCTACGCTGCCGCATTGGTCAAATATATCGGGACTCCGGGTCTGGATTTGCGCAGAGTGTTCGGCTTCGTTCGCGACGACGTCATGAAAGCGACGGGCAATCGGCAGGAGCCCTATGTTTACGGCACGCTTGGCGGCGACGACGTGCCGCTGGTGCCAGCCAAGGAAACAGCCAAGGAAACAGCCAAGGAAACAGCCAAGGAAACAGCCAAGGGGCCAACCAGGGAACCAGCCGGAGAACCAGCCAAGGAGGCCGCGAAGGAAGCTGCTCCATCGCCAACGCTGCGATCCGAAATACGGCGCGACTACGAGCTCGCGCTGCAGGTTGGCAACAAGGATGCACTGAACTTCTTCATCGTCCAATATCCGGATGGTTACTACGCAAGTCTCGCAAAGCTTCAGCTCGCCAAAATCGATGCGGAGGAGAAGCGTGTTGCTGCGGCCGAAAAGGCGCGTCAGGCCGAGCAGGAGCAGGCGCGGCTCGTCAACGAGGGCGCACAACAGATGCAACTTGCCAAGGCGGCGTCGGATCTGAAGGCAGCGCAGGAAGCTCGGGCCGCCGCCGAGGCCGCCAAGGAAACCGCGCAGCATCAGGCTGCTCAAGCCGAACAAAGGCGTGTCGCGGCTGAAACGGCACCTGCCGCGAAGAACGCTGCACCATCAGCAACAGGGCAGCCGCAAGAGGCGAAGGCAAACACGGACACAAAAGTGGCAGCGCTCCCCAATCCACAGGCTCCCGTGCCGCCACCTTCGCCGGCTGAGCTGGCAAAATCGGTGCAAACCGAATTGCGCCGGGTCGGTTGCCTCACGGGATCGGCCAGTGGGGAGTGGGATGCGGCGTCGCGGCGCTCGCTTGAGCTGTTCAATCAAAGTGCCGGCACCAAGTTCGATACCAAGACCGCGAGCGCCGATGCGCTCGATGCGATCAAGCTCAAGCCGGCGCGGGTTTGTCCTTTGATTTGCGGATCCGGCCTCAAGCGCGACGGCGATCGTTGTGTCAAGATTGCCTGCGCTGCGGGTTACTTTCTGAATGGCGACGATGAATGCGAGAAGCGCAAGGTCCGTCAGGCCCCGTCCGCAAGACTTGAACGAAGGGAGAGGGAGGCTGCTCCTGCAAGACCCGCAAGACCCGAGGCCAGCGCAAGCAACAAGCCGGAAGGCGGCGGAATGCCATTCATGTTCTTCCTGCCCTGAAGATTTCAGCCGATATCGTGTAGCGCCGTGTTCAAGCATGCCGTTCGAGTCTGCATCGGCCATTCTGAACGTAAGCCCGGTCCTAGTCTTTCCTTGCGGAGACTTCCGGGTCTTCGCGACACATTTTCCAGCTGGATTGGCGGACCCGCGCACCAGGGGCACGTGCTCGTCTGACCCGATTCACGTTCAGTCGACGAGGCGGGCGAAACGTGGCTCGTTAGTCGCCGTTGTGGCTAACAAGGGTCAAACAAACCGCTCACGACCGGAATTTCGGACTTCGGAGAAGCTGATGCCCATTCCGTTGAGGATTTACATCACGCCATTTGCCGACAGGGGGGGCGTTGAGCCCGGGCAATGGAGCAGCGACACGGCCAAGAAGGCGCTCGACGTGGTCAATACGATCTGGTCAAAGGCCAAGATCGCGTTCGTGATCAGCGATTGCTTGATGGAGAAGCCGCTCGACATGGCAAAGAGCGCGCGCAGCAATGATCAGCGATTGCTGGGTGTTCTTGCCTCTCGGCACGATCCGGACAATGCCATCCACATCTACCTCGTCAATTCGATTGAAAATCTATCCGCCGGCGGAAGTTCATACCCCAATAGCGAACCCGAGCCGGCAAGCTTCGTCCACTGGTATGGCAATGACCACGCCAATGGACGCGCCTGGGCTCACGAGCTTGGCCATCTGATGAGCCTCGATCATGTCGAGATCGACTATTCCAATGAGAAGCAGGCGGGGCAACGCGTCAAGAACCTCATGACGAAAGGATTGAGCGCCGGCTCCGACTTGACTGGCCAGCAGATCGATGCAGCCAAGGGCTCAAAGCTGATCAAGCGATTTGGCGGATAAGTCGTCGGCCGACCGCCGAAGTCGCCGCCGTCCTGCAGATCGCGTCCGAATTCAGAAAAACGACTACATTGTGGCAATCGGCGCGGTCATTTCGGCACGGGTCTGGAGCCCGATCTAATCCGCCCATCCAGGCATGGGCCGGACAACGGCGCGCGCTTAATGGGCGCTTAATGCTTTTGCGCAACAGATAGATCACCAGCGCGGAATTAGTCCTAGTTACGAGTGCGAGCCGAGCTCCCGGAGGAGGGGAATCGGATGGGACTGCTTTTTGTCGGAGTGCTGGCGGGAGTCCTGATCGGCTTTGGCTGGTTTGCGCCTTCCCGAGGGTATTTCCTCGGATGCGCGTCACGACCCTGTTTCGCTGTCGCCCAACCCGCGCAGCCAATGCCGACGGCGTTGGCGCAAGAGCCTGCGGCTGTCAAATCGAATTCTGCAACGCCGGCAAGGTCCGGCAAAAAGCCATCTCCGAAGAAACGCGGATCGACCGACCTTGCCAAAGCGGCGTCCCCGCGGACGAGCATCAGCGTCCCGGCATCCGAACGGCCCGCGGAAATGCCGGACCCTGCTCTGGACAAGGCGAAGGTTGCGATCGCGACGCAGATGAGGGGGCCGGAAACGGTCGAACTCAGCGACGTGAAGCGCGCAATGCGAAAGAACATGTTTGGACGCCCCGTGGATACGATTTGCGGCCGCGTGAAAGGAAGAAGCGCGTCAGGCGGCGAGACTGGCGAGAGGCCGTTTCTGTATCTCGTGAAGGAGGATGAAGCATATGTCGTCGACGGCAAGTCAGGGTCGGCGGCGTCAACGGCGTATCGAAATATCTGCAATTAGGGATGCGTCGACTGCGCCACCGCGCGGTACACGCCCAGATGATTTGAGCGGAAAGAATTTCCCCCCAGGTGTCGAGTGATCCCGCAGTGGATACGGCACTAACGCGGCACTGCGCCGCTCTCGTGATGATGCATTCAGGATGAATGCAGCAGCAGGGGAGACGCAATACGGAATGGGAATATCGCGGAAGTTCTTTTCATCTCGAGGACATCATGCACGACATAACCAACGCTTCAAAACGGCTCAATGAATCGCTTCACTTGCCGGTTCTGGTGATCATCGAGCCGCTCCTGTTGCCTCGTACATGCATTCTGCACGTCCTCAGGCGGGAGTTGGACGAACTTGAGATCCTCGACATGGCATCGGTCCAAGGCCTGGACTGCACGTCAGCCCGCGATGTTCGTCTGGTGATGCTGAGTATCGCGGACAAGCCCATCGGCGATCCCTCGGTTGAGGACGATCTCGCCTTCGTTGCGGAGTGTTGTCCCAACGCCGCCACCGTGGTCCTGTCAAACCACGAGGACGAGCCGACCGTGCAGGCCGCGATGCAGCGGGGCGTGCGCGGCTTTCTTTCCTCCTCGCTACCGATCGAGATCGCCATAGCCGGCCTGCGCCTAGTTCTTGTCGGCGGCGCCTACAGGCCGTTGCCCGTGGCCGGGATGAACAGGATGCCGGATTTCGAGCCGCCGGATGCGCGCGGACTCACGCCCGCATATCTGATGAACGAGGGAGCCAGAGTGGCTATCGACAGGAGCGTGACCGATCTCACGCCTCGTGAGCAACAGGTTCTGGCGGAACTGGAGCTCGGCCTCCCCAACAAGCTGATCGCCGCCAAATTGGGCCTGTCGGAAAGCACGGTCAAAATGCACATTCAGCATATCATGAGGAAATGTGCCGCGCACAATCGCACGGAGGCCGTGCTCCGCTGGCGCGGCCGGTTGCCCGCGCCGAGTCGCGATCACGTCCCCGGCGTGGCTCTCATGCCGGAGACCTAATGCATGATCCGGACCCGGAAGGCGCGATGACGATTCACCCCAATCTCATCGCGCTTCAGTCCTCTCTGAATGCACCACGGAAGCTGTCGAGCAGGGGCCTGAGCGCGTAGAGAGCCACGGTGCCGCGCCCCGTCGTGATGAACACCTGAACCGGCATGCCGGGGACGATCTGGATGTCGTTCGCGACGATCTGTCCGTCGTCGATCCGGATCCTGGTCGCGTAGTATGGCTGGTCGGTACGCTTGTCGAGCAGCCGGTCTGCGGATACGTGCACGACGGTTCCCTTCAGGCGAGGCACGCGACGCTGATTGTACGGTACGAGTTGAACCTCGGCATTGAGGCCGGAATGAACCACATCGATGTCCTCGGGCCTCAGGCGCGCGGTCACGATGAGACGGTCTTGCCGGGGCACCAGGTCCATGAGCGGAGCGCCCGCTCCGATGACGCCGCCGGCCGTATGAACCCGCAGATCGGTTATCACGCCGTCCTCGGGCGCCTTGATCTCCGTTCGCGATAGCTGATCCCTGGCCGCAAGCAACCGCTCGCGGAGCTGGAATATCTGGTTCTGTGCTTCACGAAGCGACTGTGCGATCTCGTTCTGCCTCTCGCTCTCGAGCTTGAACAAGGTGGCCTGCTGTTCGCTGATGACCTGCCCGGCGCGGGCAATCTGCGCGGCGATCTCGCCGCGGCGGCCCTCAACGTCGGCCAGCTCCCGCTGCAGGTTCAGAAGCCGCGGCCGCCGTTCGAGTCCCTTGTTGACGAGGGTCGCGACCATATCCAGTTCCTCCCGAACGATGTCGACCCGCTGCCCGGTGGCGGTTTCCTGAGCCTTGAGACCTTCGATCTCCTTCTCGACTTGACGCCTTCGTTCGCGAATGACCGCAAGCTGCGACTCGTGAACCTGGAGGCGTGCCTGAAAAATGAATTGCTGCGCCGACACCGCGGCGGCCGCCACCTCGCTCTGCCTGCTGTCCTGTTCCAGCGCGTCCGGGATTGCGATCTTCTCGAATCTCTGCTGCTCGGCTTGAAGCCGTGCGGCACGAGCAGCGGCATCCCAGAATTGGCCTTGGAGGCTTTGCATCTCCGAGCCGGCCCGGGTGTCGTCCAGCTCGATCAGCGTTTGGCCGCTGCGCACGATATCGCCATCCGAAACCAGGATCTTCCTGATGATACCGCCTTCCAGATGCTGGATCGTCTTGCGGCTCGATTCCGATTCCACGACGCCGGACGCGATCGCGGCGCTCTCGAGAGGCGCGAGGCTCGCCCATGTCCCAAGCCCCAGCATGAAGCAGAGCACCAGCAGATTGCCCGCGACGGTGATACCGCGAAGCCTTCCGCGCGGAGAGGTCGGCGTGGGCGTCGAACACCATGGAAATTCCAGAGGCTCGAAATCGTCGATTGCGGTCACGACGACGCCAGATCGCCGGGCGGGCAGGGGGCTCGCCGGCGCTCGCATGAGCTGGTCCCAGACCATGGGAAGTCTCGAGACGGCGGGAAGCTTCCAGATGGTGAGAGAGTTCCAGATCATGGCGCAATCTGCGAAGTAACCTGGGGTCGGCTCAGGTGCCGTTCAAAGATGTCCTCGCTGTCGCCGAACGCGGCGACCGCACCGCCCTCCATGATGGCAATCTTGTCCGTGGCGGCGAGGAGACCCATCCTGTGGGTGACGACGACAAGGATGACGCCTGCGAGCTTCATGCGCTCGATGGCATCCAGGAGCATTCGCTCGCCCCCGTAGTCGAGGCTGGCGTTGGGTTCGTCGAGAACGACGAGGCGTGGACTGCCGAAAAAGGCGCGGGCAAGACCGAGGCGCTGCCGATACCCGCGCGAGAAGGTTGCTTCGCTCTGAACCACCGTGTCGTACCCCAGCGGCAGGCCCATGATCGCCCCATGGATACCGACGAGCTTGGCCGCTTCGATGACTTTCCGCCGGTCGGCATCTTCAAGGCGTGCGATGATGTCGTTGATCGTGTCGCCGAGCAGGTTGATGTCCTGGGGGAGATATCCGAGGCGGTCGCCGCTTCGGCCCTCGCGAAGCAGCGAGACGTCGGTATTGTCGAGGAGGATACGGCCATGCGTTGGCATCGACAGCCCGGCGATCACCTGGCCGAGCAAGGACTTGCCTGACCCGGACGGACCGATAATGCCAAGGCATTCTCCGGGCATGAGGGTGAACGAGACGCCGTTCAGGAGAAGATGGTTGGTCCCCGCCAGCCTCACGCCGACATTGTCGACGACGAGGCCGCTTGGCGCCTGCAGCGGAAAAACCTCCGCGCTCTGCTGCCGGGCGGCGGGGAATGCGGCGAGAAGTGCGCCGAGCCGCTGACAGGCGCTCACGGCCGTCACGAGTGATTTCCAGCCTGCGACCGCACTTTCGACCGGCGCGAGCGCCCGGCTGAACATCAGCGTGGCAGCAAAGATGATGGCCGGACTCTTCCCGTGATCGAGGACAAGCCATGCGGCAGCCCCCATGATCAAGACCTGCGACAGCGCGCGAACCGGCTTGGTGGCCAGCGAGACGATCTCGCCTCGCCGGAGTGCCACATCGTGCTCTCTGCGGGCGTGCTGCGCGTCACGGTGGATCATGCGCGCAGCGCTATCGAACATTCCCATGGCGCGGATCATGTGGATGTTGCTCGCTGCAGTCTGGAGGCGGCCGCAGCTTCTGGACAGCGCGGCGCCGGATCTGAGCAGAACGTCTTCGGTGACCAGCTCTCCGGCAACCGTGAGCGCGAACAGGAAGGCGACGCAACAGGCGCCCACCACGCCGAGCAGGGGATGGATCAGAAAGAGGACAAGGAGGAACAGGGGCGCCCAGAGCGCGTCGAACAGCATCGGACATGCGCCGGACTCGACGAACTGGCGCAGCACCGTGAGATCCCGATACGCGCCCGACGCTTGCGTCCAATCGCTGCGAAGCGCTGATTCGAGGCCGGCCGAAAGTACGCAAGGACGAAGGCGATCGTCGAGCCAGGCGCCAAGGCGTCCCAGGACGGCGCGCCGCAATGCATCGAACACGCCGCCGACGACCACCGTGATCGCGACAATGAGCGTGAGCAGGAGCAAGGTGTCGCCACTCCGGCTCGACAACACCCGGTCGTAGATCTGAAGAAGATAGATCGAGGGCGCAAACAGGAGCAGGTTGTAGCTGCAGCTATACGCGAATACGAGACCGAGCGGTCCCGCGCAGGACCGGAGGGCCGCGTGCAGTGGCGTCCTGATCTGCGGCAGGATAGGCAACCGAATGGGCGGCATCAGCATGATCGTCACCGCCTGAAATCGAGGTCCGGCGCACTTGACCGATGGCCAACGCAATCCGGCAACGGCATCGGTAGATCATTGGCGTGAAATCCAGGACCGGCGGCCGCGGCCGCCGGTCCCGCCAGTCGGACGAGCGGCTGGTTAGAGCGTATCGAGATGGAAGGTCACTCCGCCACCCCATGCGAAGTTGCCGTCTCCGCCATCGCCGCCGATGCCGGCCACAACTTCCTGGTGCTGGTCCACCATGACCTTGTTGATCTGGGTGGCATCCGTATTGGCGTAGACCTTGGAGGTATCGTAGCCGCTGTAGGATTTTTGGCTTCCGTTCGACTCGGCGTCTCCGCCATGGGCCTTCGAAAAATACGAGGCCTTGGCGTTTGCGCCGCCGGCATCCCAATCCGCCGTCTGTTTGACGTGATCGCCGGTGTTCACGTGCACGTCGGCACCTTCCGCCTTGTTGGTCGGATCGTAGTTGACAGTCGGCTTGCTGATGATGGCTCCCTTGAAAGTACCGTCGCCGCCATTTCCGGCACTTTGACCACCGGTGTCGATCGATTTGACTTTGATCGTATCCGAGATGTTGATTGCCTTTGGCATCATTTGAGGCCTCCGTCGGTTTGTTGGCTGTCGTGCAACATCCATCCCGATCAGGCGGACGCGCGCGGCAAGTCTGGTCCGCCCACGCGCGATGGCGATAGATGTCAAATCGGACACCATCCGGTTTGGTGGGCCTACGTACGAAAGTACGACATTTCGTCAGGAGAGGCGCCTCTGCGCGGGCTTTGCATGCGAAGAGTGGCGACGGCGCGTGCCGCGATGCGATCGGCTATGCGAGCGATGCGACGTTTCGCTATGCCACCAGGTGAAGATCCGACAAGAGATGCGCGGCATCGCCACCCAGTGCGAGATTGCCGTGGCCGCCGTCCCCGCCAACGCCGGCGATCTGGACCGCACTCTGGTCGATGTGCACGTTGTTGACCTGATCGGCTACGGCCGTCGAATGGGGACCTGCGATTGCGATGTTGATGGGTGCATAGATCGCGACGCTGACGTCGATCAGACTGCCGGAAAAATAGCCGTTGCCGCCATTGCCTGCGCTGTTCGAACCGGTCGCGATCGTATCGGAGCCGCCCCACAGATTATGGGAGAGAAGGCTTGCATGGCCGCCCGCTGCGGCGTTGTCGTTGCCGCCGTGCCCGCCAATGCCAGCGATCTGAACCGCGGATTGATCCACGGAGACATCATTTATCTGGACCGCGTAAGTGCTGGAGCCATAGCCCGCGATTGCGATGTTGATCGGGTTGTACACTACAAACGAGGTATGGACGAGTTCACCGTAGAACACGCCGTCGCCGCCATTGCCGGCCTGGCTTCCGCCCGTTTGAACGTCCGAGACGCCGCCTCCGTTGCTTGATCCCCAGCCGGGGTCGAGCGTCATGACGCTGCCGCCGACGGCTACGTTGCCATGTCCGCCACTTCCGCCGACGCCCGCGATCTGAGTGGCCGATTGATCGATATCCACCGTGTTCGATTGATTTGCATGCGCAGTGCCGCCCGAGGCCGCCACCGCAATATTGATCGGATGATAGATCACCACGGGAGCGTCCACGATCGCACCCGAGAAATAGCCGCTGCCGCCGTTTCCGGCGCTGTTGTCGCCGCTCGCGATCACGCCGGCGCCTAAGGACGTACTGACGCTGCCGCCTGATGCAATGTTGTCATTGCCGCCATGGCCGCCGACGCCGGCCATCTGAAAAGCGGACTGATCGACATTCAAATTGTTGGACTGGTTGGCCAGGGCGACCGAGCCGTATCCCAAGCTCACCGAGATGTTGATCGGTTGATAGATCAACAGGGACGCGTGAATGATGCTTCCGTAGAAGTAGCCATCTCCGCCGTTTCCGGCCGTGTTGGCTCCGCTCTCGACCGCAGCAATGCCCATCCCGGGATGTGATGCGCTGGAAGCGGGCGTGGTGGACGAAGCATCCAGACCCGCCGCAGCATGGTTGCCGACGTGGCCGCCCGTGTCGCCCACCGACGTGGGATGTTTGGATTGAATCGGGTCGGAGTCATTGTGCTGGGTGTTCGCGCTCGCGGGGTGCGCTCCAGAATCTGCAAATTGACCTGCAAACGGGCGGGGACCATGGACCAGGGCGCCACCGCCAACCGCGTCAGTCAGGAACGGTGCGCTCGGTGCCGGACCCGCTTCGTCGTCACCATCGTACCCATCGTGGCGATGGGAGGCGTGATGCAGCCGGATTCCATCCGACATCCGCGAAAAATCCATCGTAGCCTCCCTCATCGCAATCGCTCCGCGCGATCGGACGGGTTCTGCACTCCGGACAGACTGTCATCCCGGGAAGGTCGCATGCCCAGTCGTCAGTTCGGATATAGCGCTTCGTCTGGCACCCGTAACATCGGCTACATCCGTTCGGGTAAACAGCCTTTGCAACTTTGCGTGGGCCGATGCTTGAAAGTGCGACCTTGAGGGGATGGCGAAAATGGACAATCGAGCTGACGGCCAGATCGCCTGCGGCCAAAATGAATCCACGGCGTTGCCGGATTTAAGTCGCATTGCGACCTAGGTCACGGCCAACGCTCCCGTCCGGGCAGGGGCGCAACACCGGGGTTTTCCATGTCCGGTCATTTGCGAGTTTATTGCGCCGCTTTTACGCTTATTGCAGGTCTCTCGACATCATCCGCGTTTTCGACGCCTCTTTCCGAACTCTTCAATGCCGGTCCCGCCACAGCCCCTGCGCCCGCTTCCGCGGAAGCAGAGTGCTTGACGCGGCCCGGCAAGTCGACCGCCGATGGCCAGCACTGGGTCTATCGGGTGGAAGGCCAGCGCAGATGCTGGTTCCAGATCGCCGAAGGAACTGAGAGGGCGAAGAAGCTGGTTCAGCAACGCGCCACCAAACATCGTGTCGCCGCGGCCGAAGAGAACCAGACCGCGGCGCGCAAGCGGAAGACGGTGGTGGATGCGCGCGCGGAGCTGCCGCGCTCCGCACCTGCGGATACGTCCCGGCCGAGCCCGTCCGTGGTTGATGCCAGTCCCGTCCTCGCCACCGGGATCGCAACCCGCGCGTCGCCGGCCCCCTTTTCCAAACGCGACCGGCTCACGGCCGACGAGATCACGCCGCGCCAGGTCGACGTGGAGGCACTCCTTGCGGCGGCACCAGCCGCCAGTGACGTGGTTGCCGCCTCGGCGGCACCGCTCGCCTTTTCCGCCGCAGAGGCGGGCGATGACGGACGGGTTTGGACCTGGCTTGGCATGCTGCTGATGGCTTTGGGGCTTGTCTCCGTCTTAAGCGCGAGTCTAACCATTCGGTGGGCCGCGCTGCTGCCCCAGCTATTATTCGCTTGCCAGCGGCGAGTTGACGCCAGCAGGCAGAATGGGCCTCGAGCTCCCTGGCGGCGCGGCTCCCTGGTTTGGGTCCAACAGGGCTTATGGGGCAATGCCTGGCGTCGCTCAACACCACAGCTTTCAGCACCGATCGCGGTGAGTATCTGGAGGCTTCTCTTGTCGAGGGCGAGTTCGCTCGAGAAATTTCATGCGTTCGCTCAATCGCGAGCCGCCGGGCGCGCTGCCTATTCGGAAACAACCCAGTTTCGCAGACCATCGATCGTGCGAAATCCGTCGGCGGCGTAGCAGCGGATCGATGGATGGAAGCCTTGCGTCATCTCGGCAAGCGCGTGTCCTGGACCGAGGTCCAGGACTTGATCGACCCCGAGCTCTACGAGAGCCTCCAGCGTCGCCGCCCAGTCGATCGGGCGCGCGATCTGGCATGCGAGCTTTGCTGTCGCATCGGTCACGGAGAAGATGCGCTCGCCGCCATCCCCTGCGAGGAGGGTTCGTTGGTCTGCGACAGGAGCGCGTCTGCTGGTCGCAAGCGCTTGCTGCAAGGGCGTGCAGGCCGGTTCGAGACGCGTCGTATGCGAGGCGATTTTGACGGCGAGAAGACCGGCGCGGGCGGCGCCCTGTGTCGTCGCCTCCTGACAGAGGGCGATGACATCGCACTCCGCGCCTCCAACCACGACAAGAAGGCCGGGATTCCTGATTGCGATCTCGCAGCGGTGCGTCTCGAGCAGGTGTTCGAGCGTGGCTCGTTCGAGCCCGCGGACATAGCCGAGCCGCCCGTCCGGCCCCGCCACGCCGTCCATCAATCGGGCGCGGATATCGGTCAGTCGCAACGCTTCGGCGGCGGTCCATATTCCCGCAACGCTCCAGGCCGCCATCTCGCCGACGCTGTAGCCCGTGACAGCGGTTCCCTCAGTCAGCAAGTCCGCGATACAGGCGTGGATCGCGAGCGCCGATGTGACGGTCAGGATCTGGCTGGCATGGTTGGCGGACAGCTCGTCCGCGCGGCGCGTCCTTATGAACTTCCGCGGATCTTCGCCGAGACAAGCGGTCGCAGCGGCGAAGACCGATTCCGCAGCAGGCCGATCGGCGACGAGATCGAAGATATTGTCCGACAGGGTGCCTTGTCCGCCGCAGAGCAGTGCAAGCATCAGGGGGCCAGCCGATCGACGAAGAGAGCGTCCACAAACAGAGCCATGGCGAGCAGATCTGCCGATCCGCCCGGACTGAGATTGCGCGCGACGAACGCCTGGTGAATGCCGTCGGCGTGCTTGCGCCAGCCTGGGCAACCGATTCCGCCTGCGGCAAGGAATGCGGATGCGCTAGCCTGCGCGAAGCGCAATCCGTCAACTCCGCCCCTGTGCAACAGATTGGTGTCGGCAACATCTGCGATCAGCGCCATGCAGGTCTGAACCCGGACCGCCTCCTCATCCCGAGGCGCGAGCGTCCGCGCCGCATGCAGCGCGGGAAGGGCGATGTCATAGACGGAGGGGAAGCCACAAGCCGCTTCCGCCCTGGCGCCGCCGGCGCCGTAGCGACGTGACGCCACGGCGCCGTGGCTACGCATGGATATCGGGCCTGCGTAGATGGCGTCGCCCCAACGTTGCGACACCAATTCGCCGAGCGGCTTGCGAATGCCGAGAGCGCCGCGATACCCGGCCGCGGCGCAGAGCAGACCCAGTCCGAAGATCGCGCCGCGATGCGTGTTCACACCTGAGGTCGCCGCCAACATCGCGCGCTCCGCCGCAACCCCGATCGCGCGCAACCGGTCCATGCCGGCGCCCTCGGCGCCCGCGGCTGCGAGGTCGTGGAAGAACGGAGCCAGCGTGTCGGCACTTCGGCACAGGAGCCCGGCGTCCATATCGCGATGCGCGCCGTTGTCGACGTGGCTGACGAGCCCCGGCTTCGGATAGGTATCGACTTCGAGCTTCAGGCACAGCGATGCGAGATGACCGAGCTGCTCCGCGCGGAGCACGCGTTGCGGCGGCGCTTGCCATCTCAGCGCGACATTCATGACGCGCCACCCGCAAGAAACGCCGCACGCATGGTGACATGAACGCCGGCCGCGCCCTTGACGAGGACTTCGTCCTCGTCAGCGCCGGTCTGCTCGCGCCATTGCACACCGCCGGCGTGATAGACGATCTCGCCGTCGAGCCGCATCGGTGCCGTCTCTGCGATCCGCGCGATGTCGGACGGCAGGGTGTTCGCGTGCCTCGCCGACGACAGCGGCCAGAGCAGGTCGAGGTCCGATCCATCGGACAGATAGGGCAGGCCGGTGAGATGCTGCCAGGCCAGACTGCCGAATGTGCGCGTCTCCGGCAGAAGGCGGACGAGCAGGTCGATGGTCTGGCGCCACGACGCCGGCGCGGCTGCTGCCGTATCCGCCAGCAATGGCGGCGGAGCATGCGCGATGAGTTCGCCGGGGGCGAGCGCGACCGCGATACGCCGCTTGCCGTGGCTCGGCGGCAGCGGCAGGCCGAGCGGAATCATGCCTGCGGGGTCGTTGCAGGCCGGCCTACGAACCACGAGCGGGCGGCCGGTGCGCGCCCAGCCCTCGATAATCGGCTCGCCGGCGAGCGCGGGATTTCGGCTCATCGCGGCGGCCCACCCGGTGGCCGAGGCCGTCACCATCGTATGGCGCTGGAGGGCTTCAGCCATGTTGCGCCCCCTGATGCGCGGCTGCCGCGAGCGTGACAACCCGATCGGCGATCTCGGCCGCCTTCCGCCGGCCGCCACGCTCGGCGCCGAGTCGCGCGCGATCGTCCTGTCCCTGCGGTCGTTGCAGCACGGCGGCAAGCTGCGGCGCCAAAGGCGTATTTTCATCCCAGACGGCGTGAATGCCGCCGGTCTGCACCATGTTGTCGAGGCCGGGCGCGAACACCGGCGTCGCTTCCGCCTTGGCCTTCAGCACATCGATCGGCAGCTTGGTGACCCGCGCCATCGACGGCAGATCCATGACCGCGGGATGCGCACCGGGCAGCGCCACCAGCGTGCCGGTGGCGAGCGCGGTGGCGATGAACGCACCGGCCGCGCTGCCGCCATAGAGCAGGCCGACGGTGCGGTGTCCCTCGGCTTCCGCCAGCAGCAGGGTCTTGGCGAGATGCGACAGATACTCGCTGAGGCCGAGCAACTCGTCGCGCTTGCTCATGCGCTGGCTGGCGGAATCCACCAGGACCAGGATCGGCGCGCGATCGCCGGATTTGACGATCTCGATCACGCGCCCTGCGAGCACGATCGCCTCGTCGATGCCGAGCGGTTGACCCTGCGTGATGCCGAGCACGTGGATTGGACCGCCATTGGGGAGCATCGCCTGTCCCGCGATCATCGCGCCGGTGGTTGCGATCTTGCTGCCGTTCGGAAAGAGACTGACCAGGATTTCATCGAGCGTCATCGGCGTTCTCCCTGTTGCTTGCCGCGCGAAGAAATGCGCCGGTCGGAAGTGCGGGGATCTGGGTCGGCTGGTCGATGCTAAGCGTCTGCCAGATCTCGATGGCGTCCTCGGCCTCGCCGAAACGCTGCAATCGCCGCTCGAGGCGCGTCTGCTCGGCTTCGAGCACCGCCACGTCGCATCGTCTGTTGGCTTTGAGCGCGTCGACCGCCGCCTGACGAAACGCCTGCGCCTCGTCGTCGACGAACGCATCAGCGCCGCCGATCAGGTAGCGGTGCTTGCCGCCCATGGTGCGCCACACCAGCGCGCGATCGCGCGAGTCGAATTCCTCGATGCCCTTGTTGGTTTCGATGACCTCGGGGCCGCTGACACTGAGCCGGCCTTGTTCGGATACGATCAAACGCGAGCAGGTGCCGGCGATCAGGCTGCCGCCGCCATAACAGCCGGCACGGCCGCCGATCAGGCCGACGATGTGGATGCCGGCGCGCCGTGCCTCGATGATCGCGCGCATGATCTCGGCGATGGCGAGCTCGCCCGCATTGGCTTCCTGAAGCCGCACGCCGCCGGTGTCGAACAGGATCAGTACGTCTTGATGAAGCGCACGCGCGGCGCGCAAGAGGCCCGTGAGCTTGGCGCCATGGACCTCGCCGAAGGCACCGCCCATGAAGCGTCCCTCCTGCGCCGCGACGAGCACCGGTGCGCCGTCCAGCCGGCCGCGGCCGACGACGATGCCGTCGTCGAACTGCTCCGGCAGGTCGAAGATCGCCAGATGCGGGCTCATCTCGCGCAGCTCGGGGCCAATGAGTTCGGCAAAGCTGCTGGCGTCGACGAGCGCGTCGATGCGCTGGCGGGCGCTGGCCTCGTACCAGCTCAGCGCGGTATTGTCGGCTGTGGCCGATGTCATCGTTCCGGCTCCTCGATCTTGCGGACGCCTTGCGCAAGGCGCAGCGCCACTGTGTCGGGCCTGGCGCCGCCGTCATTAATGGAAATGCGTAAGCCCCCGGCAGAGCGGCGGGCGACGAAGTCGCGGACCACGGCGTCCCAGACCATGCCGAAGCCATGAGCGGCCGTTGCGATGTCGATGGTGCAGACATCTTCCGGCGAGACGCGTTCCAGCAGGACCTCGAGATTGCCGGAGGCGACGACGCCGACGATCGCCTGGGTGCGGGTGCCGCCGGCGCATCTCGGGGCAGTCAGTCTGAAGCTGAGCTTTTCCATGCAAAACTCCTCACCAATTGCGGAAGCGGCTGGGCGGGCGGTAGAGACCGCCGGAGGCCAGCATGAGGTCCTTGATCGAGCGGGCCGCCAGCAGGCGCCGGTCGGCGTCGAGCGGATCGATGCCGAGATCCTCGGGGCGCTGGATCACGCCGCGCTGCCTGAGCTGTTCAACCAGCTTCGCATCACGCGCGCGTCCGATGTCGGTGTAGCCGGCAACGCCGCGGATCGCCTGCTCGCGCTCGTCCTTGCTACGGCACATCAAGAGGTTGGCGATGCCTTCCTCGGTGACGATGTGGGTGACGTCGTCCGAGTAGACCATGACCGGCGCGAGATCGAGCTTGAGCTCGCGTGCCAGGTCGAGCGCATCGAGCCGCTCGACGAACAGCGGCGCATTGCGCTCACCGAAGGTCTCGCCGATCTGCACCACCAGCTTGCGGCCGCGGCGCAGCGCCGCGTTGGAGTCGGGATCGGCTTCGGCGCCGGCCTTGAGCCAGGGTTCGCTCGGGTGGCGCCGGCCGCGCGGGTCGGAGCCCATGTTAGGCGCACCGCCGAAGCCGGCGATGCGGCTGGTCGTCACCGTCGAACTGTGGCCTTCGAGGTCGATCTGAAGCGTCGATCCGATGAACATGTCGCAGGCATAGAGGCCCGCTGTCTGGCAGAAGGCGCGGTTCGATCGCAGCGAGCCGTCGGGACCCGTGAAGAAGACATCGGAACGCGCCGCGACGTAATCCTCCATGCCGACTTCCGAGCCGAAGCAGTGGATCTGGTCGACCCAGCCGGATTCGATCGCCGGAATGATCGTGGGATGTGGGTTGAGCGCGAAATGGGTGCAGATCTTGCCCTTGAGCCCGAGCCTCTCGCCATAAGTCGGCAGCAGCAGCTCGATCGCGGCGGTGTTGAAGCCGATGCCATGGTTGAGCCGGCGCACGCCGTAGGGCGCGTAGATGCCCTTGATCGCGAGCATTGCCGTCAGGATCTGGGTCTCGGTGATCGCGGCCGGGTCGCGGGTGAAGAGCGGCTCGACATAGAAGGGGCGCCCGGCCTCGACCACGAAATGCACGAGGTCGCCGGGAATATCGACGCGCGGCACCTTGTCGACGATTTCGGTCACCTGCGCCACGACGAGGCCGTTCTTGTAGCTCGTCGCCTCGACCACCGTCGGCGTGTCTTCGGTGTTGGGCCCCGTATAGAGATTGCCGTCCTTGTCGGCGCTCACCGCCGCGATGAGTGCGACGTTCGGCGTGAGATCGATGAAATACCGGGCGAACAGCTCGAGGTATGTGTGCACGGCCCCGAGCTCGATCTTGCGGCCGAACAGCATGCGCGCGATGCGGGCCGATTGCGGGCCCGAATAGGAGAAGTCGAGGCGCCGCGCGATTCCCTTGTCGAAGAGGTCGAGGTGGGAGGGCAGGACCACCCCCGACTGCACCATGTGCAGGTCATGGACATCCTGGGGGTCGAGGTTCGCGAGCGCCGAGGCGAGGATGTCGGCCTGCTTCTGATTATCGCCCTCCAGGCACACCCGGTCCCCTGACCGGATCACGGCCCTCAGGAATGCAGGCAGGTTCGCGATGGGCACCATCTTGCCCTCGGCGTGCTGGCCGCCGGCCGTCAGGCGCTCCGCCAGGGCGGCCTTTTGCATACCCCAATCGCTCATTTCGGCTCCTTGGCATGCGGGGTTGGCTTTCGATTGCCGTAATGTATGCGTATTGCCTTCAAATGTCAATTAGTGTATACATAAACCATAAGCGATGGATATTCGCATACACAGGAGGGAGTTTACGATGCGAATGCATGCAGATAGTCCAAGTCCTGGGGATCGTGCCTTGCTCGCCGAGGGGAGGCGCCCGTGACCATTTCCGGCGTAGCGCTGCTCGCGATCTGCACGGGGACCTGCTCGGCGTCGCCCTCGGTGTGAAGGCCAATGTCGGCGGCGTGGGCATCGCCATGATGTTCTTGATCGCGGCCCGGCTCTGGCTGGTGCGGCACGGCATACTCAGCCACGGGCTCAAGACCGGCGTCGAGTTCTGGGGCAGCTTCTACATTCCGATCGTGGTCGCCATGGCCGCGCAGCAGAATGTGGTCGCCGCGGCAAAAGGCGGTCCGATCGTCGTCATTGCGGGGATCGGCGCGGTCGCGGTGTGTTTCGCGATGGTGGCCCTGATCGGCCGGTTCAGCGGTCGTGTCGAGACCATGGACGAGATCGAGGCGCGAGAGGTCGAGGCGCTCGCTGCACCTGTGCCCCACTTCAAGTCCGGGAGGATCGGATGATCATGATGTCTCACATTCTCGCCGCCAATGCGCTGATCACTGCGTTCGCGGTCGTCGGAATCCTGATGTGGATCTCGGGGGCGATCTCGAAATATCTCACCTTCGGGCGCATTCACGCCTCGGCGATTGCGATCATGCTGGGCCTTGCGCTGGCCTTTTGGGGAGGCATCTCCACCGGCGGCGAGAAGGGCGTGGCCGACCTGCCGGCCCTGGCCGGGATCGGCCTGATGGGCGGAGCGATGCTGCGCGATTTCGCCATCGTCGCCACCGCCTTTGAGGTCGATGTCGTCCATGCGCGCAAGGCCGGGGCGATCGGTGCGGTCGCACTCGGACTGGGAACGGTGGTGCCGTTCATTCTCGGCGTGTTCATCGCCGCGGCGTTTGGCTACACTGACGCAGAATCGCTGACGACGATCGGCGCCGGTGCGGTCACCTACATCGTGGGCCCGGTCACGGGTGCGGCGATCGGCGCATCCTCACCGGTTATTGCGCTCTCGATCGCGACCGGTGTATTCAAGGCGGTGATCGTCATGATCGGCACGCCCTTTGTGGCGAAGATGATCGGCCTGAACAATCCGCGTAGCGCGATGGTGTTTGGCGGCTTGATGGGAACGGTCAGCGGCGTGTCTGGAGGGTTGGCGGCGACGGACCGACGTCTGGTGCCCTACGGTGCGCTGACGGCGACATTCCACACCGGGCTCGGATGCCTGGTCGCGCCCTCGATCCTTTACTTCGCGGTGCGCGCGATCACGGGAGGCTGAATGGCAGAAGTATTGAAGGTCGCAGTCGACGCGGAGGACGATGGCGGGCTGCTCTCCGATCGCATCCGGAATGCGCTTACGGACGAGATTGCCTCAGGTGCGCTCGTCGCCGGTTCGGCCTTGGAAGAGCAGCAGCTTGCCGATCGTTTTGGAGCTTCCCGCACGCCGGTGCGGGAGGCGCTTCGCCAGCTCGTGGTCAGCGGCCTCGTCGAGGTGCGCGGCCGCCGCGGCCTCGTCGTTGCGCGGATGACGCCGGAGCGCATCATGGACATGTTCGAGACCAGCGCCGAGGTGGAAGCCATGTGCGTCAGGCTCGCGACCTACCGCATGACGCCGCTCGAGCGCAGCCATCTGATCGAGCTCCATGACGCTTCGCTGAAGATGGTCGAGGCGAACGATGTCGACGCCTATGACGCGTTCAACCGGGAATTCCACGAATGCATCTACCGCGCAACGCACAACTCGTTTCTCGCCGAGCAGGCGCAGGACGTGCGTTCGCGGCTCAGCGCCTTCCGCCGCACCCAATTGCGGCAGGGCGATCGCATTCGCAAGTCCCGCGACGAGCATGACGCCATCATGCAGGCGATCGCGGAAGGTGACGGAGAGACCGCCGCGCGCCGAATGCGTGCGCACATGCTGAATGCCGCGTCCGCGCTCAGGCGCTTCATCGATGATCGCCTCGGCTGAGTAGCCCGATCGCACGTCGGGCCGATAGCTTGACCGCATCCGGCGGCCGCAGGCATGGACCATTGGTAAGGTTGCGTACCCATTCTGCCTGATCGAGGCACGCCGCGCTCGTATCGCGCCGAGCGGCTTGAGCGCGGCGTCAGATATTTCTACATCCACTCAGATCCGTTCCTGCGTGCCGGTTTGACAGGTATCAGGAAGCTGTTAGGCCAATAGTCCGAAGCAAAACATACGCAACGAACCGTACTCCTGCGGCTTGGGCCGGCGCCTGGCTTGAGACGCTGGTCCTTGTCCCTAGGCATAGGGACAGACACGGCCCTGCGATCCGCTTAGGGTCGCTCGCCTGGTTGCTCGTAACCCCGGGACAGGGCTTGAACATCGGACGATCTCCTCCGGGTCCTTGATGCTGCCCCGCGGGGTCCGATGCAACCAGCCGAAGCACTGGGGCGGACAGGGAGGAGCTGTATGACGATCGGTTTCACGCGCGTTTGTCTTGTTGTGGCCTGCGTACTTTATGGATGCGCGGCGCACGCGGAAATCAAAGTCGGAATTGTGATTTCGGCCACTGGCCCGGGATCTGCCTTGGGGCAACCCCAGCTCAAGACTGTCGCAGCTCTGCCAAAAGAGATCGGCGGAGAGAAGGTGACCTACGTCATCTTGGACGACGAGTCTGATTCCACCAAAGGGATCCAGAACGCGCGCCGGCTCGTGATCCAGGACAAGGTCGACGTGCTGGTCGGGTCTTCTCTGACGCCGGTGACCATGCCGATGCTCGACGTCGCGCTGGAGTCGAAGACGCCGCTGCTATCGCTGGCGGCCGCCACCGCCATCGTTCAGCCGCTGGACGACAAACGCGCCTGGGCCTTCAAGGTCGTCCCCAACGATGACCTGATGGCGAGCGCCATTCTCAAATACATCGCGAAATCAGGCGCGAAGACGCTTGGCTTTGTCGGTGTTTCGGATGGGTATGGCGAAGGTTACTATAAGGAGGTGAGCCGCCTTGCGCCGACCTTGGGTCTGACGGTGACGACGCATGAAGTCTACGCGCGTGCGGACACCAGCGTCACCGGCCAGGCGTTGAAGGTGATGTCGACGAATCCCGACGCCGTCTTCATTGCTTCTGCAGGTACCCCGGCGGTCCTGCCGCAACAGGCGCTCCGTGAGCGCGGATACACCGGAAAGATCTTTCAGACGCATGGCGTAGCCAGCGAGGAGTTCATCAAGCTCGGAGGCGCGGCCGTCGAAGGCGCTATTTTCGCCGGCGAGGCCTTTACCGTTGCGGCCGATCTTCCGGCGGGAGATCCGTTCCGTCACGCGACGGAGCAGTTCGTGACCGCCTATGAGGCGGTGAACGGTCAGAAACCCAATATGTTCGCGGCTCACCTCTGGGATGTCGTCGCACTGATCGGGAAGGCTGCTCCGAACGCGCTGAAGACGACGAAGCCGGGCACGCCCGAGTTTCGTGCAGCTCTGCGGGACGAACTCGAGCGCGGGGAGAACGTCTATCTCAACAACGGGCTGTCGAACATGAGCAAGACCGACCACAACGGCTATGATGAACGCTCGGCCTTTTTGATCAAGGTCGAGGGTGGGAAGTTCCGCTTGGCGAAATAGCAGAGCGCCATCCTCGGGAAGACGCGATGTTGAAGCCGAGCTTCTCGTCGGTGATCTCGACTCCTCAGCCTGGAGGACAGGGCTTCACGCCGTCAGCGCGCCACGAGAGGAACATAGTGTTCGAGTTCGGGATCGGGGAAATGGATGGTCCGGCCAAGCTCTGCGGAGCGATAGAGTCCCATAAGCATTTCCATGACACCGACCCCATCATCGAAGGTTTCTGCCGGACTCATGCCTCGCCTGAATGCCTCCACCATATGGCGGTTCTCGTCGGTGTAGCCGTAGATGCCGGCTTCGTCCTCGACAACCGGCATCAGACCTTGCTCGGAATTCTGTTTCTCGACGAGATCCTCGCCCTCTGATCCGCTGATCGCACGGGAAAGGAAGACCTTGAGGCCCGTCGAGAGCGAGGAGAACTCCATCGAATATTCGGGACCAAGCAATTCAAGCTGGATGCGCAGGCCCGCGCCGACATACGCCCATGAGGTTGTCGCCTCGATCATCAATTGATGCCCGTCAGCATCTTCCATCGCAAGTATCCCGCGCGCGAAATCTTCGACCGGACGTTTGGTGAAATCGACCCCCATTCGCCTCTTGAGGTCGGCGGCATAGTGGGGGCGCGTCCATTTGAGATTGGCCGTCGTGGCGCTGGCGCTGAGCAGCCTTAAGGAGTCGCGCTTTGCGCCCGGCGCGGTCAGCATGAAGCGTGCGACCTCGACTGAATGGCACATCATGTCGGAGAGCACGCCCCCTCCTTGTTTGTCACCTTGCCAGAACCACGGCTCGTGCGGTCCTGAATGCTCCTCGGCGGCACGCGCGAGATAGGGGCGTCCACTTCCGGGTACGGCCCGCCGCCAGATGATGTCCTTGCCGCGCATCACCGCGGTCGAGAAAAGCTGGTTCTCCAGATAACCGTGAAGCAGGCCTGCATCTTCGACGAGCCTGCGCATTTCCCGTGCTTCGGCAAGCGTGCGGGCGAGTGGCTTTTCGCAGGCAATGGCGCGCAGGGGAGCTCCGGCCTTGGTCACGCGGTGGATCTCGCGCATGATGTCGAGGCGGCTGTCGTTCGGCGTCAGCAGCCAAAGCGCATCGACCTCGCCGGACATTGCCATCGCCTCGATGCTGTCAAACACATGCGCCGGCCCAAGGCCAAGATTGCGCGCCTTGTCGGCAATGCGTGTCCGCCGCTCGGCGGAACGGCTGTAGACGCCGCCGACGCTGACGTTGCGCACACCGAGCATGGACTGCAGATGGAACGCGGCAATGAAGCCGCTGCCGACAAGGCCGATGCGCAGCAGTGGAAGTTCCGTGAGCTTCTGCATGTCAGAGACCTCCTTCAATGAAAATGCGGTGGTTCAGACCGACGAGGGCGTTCTGCGTTGCCTGCCCGGGATCGCGGCCAGCAGTGCCTGCGTGTAGGGATGCTCCGGCCGTGTCAGCAGATCTGCCGTCGGCCTGATCTCGACGATTTCTCCGAGGCGCATCACTGCGATCCTGTCGCAGACCTGGGCCGCGACGTTGAGATCGTGGGTGATGAACAGCACCGCCAGCCGCAGCCGCGCCTTCAATGTCTCGAGCAAGGTGAGCACTTGCGCCTGGACAGAGACGTCGAGCGCTGACACCGGTTCGTCGGCCACGAGCACCTCCGGGTCGAGCGCCAGCGCGCGCGCAATTCCGATCCGCTGGCGTTGCCCTCCGGAGAATTCATGCGGAAAGCGTCGCGCGGCGCTCGGGTCGAGACCCACGAGCGCCAGCAGTTCCTCGGCACGCGCGAAGGCCTGCGCCGGCGGGACGCCGTGCGCGATCGGCCCGTCGGCGATAATTCGCCCGACGCGGCGACGTGGATTGAGCGAGGCGAAGGGATCCTGGAATACCATTTGGACGTGCTTGCGGGCGGCCCGCAGGCGGGCACCGCGAGCCTCGGAGAAATCGAGTTCGCCGATACGGACCACGCCCGCATCGGCGTCGGTGAGACGCATCACCAGCCGACCGATCGTGCTCTTGCCCGAGCCGGACTCTCCAACGAGGCCGAGCGTCTCGCCGCGCCGGATTTCGAAGGTCACATTCTTTACGGCTGCGACCTCGGTCTGCGAGCTGAACCAGTCGCTGCCACGATAGATCTTCGCAAGTCCAGTCGCGGCGCAGGCGATCGGTTCGTCCTCGACCCGGGCCCGGACCGGCGGGGTCCCGCCGGGCACCGCGGCGAGCAGCCGACGCGTATAGGGATGCTGCGGGCGTTCGAGCACGTCCTCCACGGACCCCTGTTCGACGACGCGCCCCTTCTCCATGACCGCGACGCGATCCGCGATGTCGGCGACGACGCCGAAATCATGGGTGATGAACAGCACCGCCATGCCGCGCCGCTGCTGAATGTCCCGGATCAACCGAAGGATCTGCGCCTGTGTCGTGACGTCGAGTGCCGTGGTTGGTTCGTCCGCGACCAGGATCGATGGTTCGAGCGCAAGGGCCATTGCGATCATGGCACGCTGACGCTGGCCACCCGACAACTGATGCGGGTAGCTATGGATGATCCGCTCGAGGTCGCGCATGCCTACCTCTTCGAGGAGGGCGCGCAAGTGGGTTTGCCGCTCAGTTGGCGTGAATTGTCCGTGCGCCTCGAACGCTTCCATGATCTGGTCGCCGATCCTGATCACAGGATTGAGCGCTGTCATCGGTTCCTGGAAGATCATCGCAATGCGTCGCCCGCGCAACGTCCGCCATTCTGCTGCGGGGAGGTTCAGCAAATCGCGCCCCTCAAAGTGTATGGCCCCTGCAACCGGGCGAATGGCCCTGGGCAGCAGGCCCATGACGGCAGAGGCGCAGACCGATTTACCGGAGCCGGATTCACCGACGACGCAGAGGATTTGTCGCGGATACAGGGCAAGCGAAACGTCCTCGACGGCAGAGGCGCGATCCCCGCCGGCGGGCAGCGCCAGCGTCAGCCGTTCGATCGACAGGATCGCCTCTGTTGTCTCGCTCATGCTGCCCGATCCGACATCACGTCATTCTCATCCTGGTCACGCCGCCAGTGCAATGCCGTCCTTGCGATGGTCCGACGCGCCGAGAATGACGCCCCTGGAAGGATCGACGTGCACGGCCTGACAACCTCCGAGCGGTTCGTCCGCCCAGATCACGCGATGACCGCGCGCAATCAATTCGTCGGCGACGGAGCCGGGAATCGTGGGTTCGAGACTCAGTGTGCCATCAAACGCAAAGCTGCGCGGCGCATCCGAGGACTGCTGAATGTCGAGCCCACGATCGAGCACGCCGCTCAGGATCTGCATATGTCCCGCCGCCTGGTATTGTCCACCCATCACGCCAAAGGCCATGATCGGCTTGCCATGCTTCGCCAGCAGACCCGGAATGATGGTGTGAAAGGGACGTTTTCGCGGCGCAATCGCATTGGGATGTCCTTCGAGAAGGGAGAATCCCGAACCCCGGTTCTGCAATAGCACGCCAGCGCGCGGAGCGTAGATGCCGCTGCCGAACGCGAAGAAAAGCGAATTGATGAAAGATACCATGTTGCCGTCGCGATCGGCGACCGCAACGTAAGCCGTGTCACGATGAACAGGCATGTCAAAATCCGCTGATGCGCTGGCACGCCTCCGGTCGATAGAGGAGCGCAATGCCGCGACTGACGCCTCCGAGAGTAGCGAGTCGACATCGAGCGGACGAAATTCCGGATCGGCGACCAGCGCGTCGCGCTGCCGGTAGGCCGCCTTGGTTGCCTCGGCAAGGAGGTGAATGCGATCCGCCTCGCCGAGCGCTGGGTTGGCCATGTCGAAGCCGGCAAGGATGCGGGCGATCAGCAGCGCCGCGACGCCCTGTCCGTTAGGCGGACATTGCAGGATTTGATGATCGCGGTAGTCGGCGCTGATCGGCTCAACGTACTCCGATCGGGCACTTGCGAGATCTTCAAGCTGCATCACTCCGCCCAGCGCCTTCAATGTCGCGACGATTTCTTCGGCGACGGCACCTTCGTAAAACGCGGCGCGCCCCTCGCGTGCAATCCGGCGCAGCGTCGCGCCGAGTGCGGGATGATTGAGCTTGCTGCCGACGGCGGGCGCAGCGCCACCGGGCAGATAGATCGGTACGCCAGTCCGATGTCGTTCGATGCGATCGGCGTAGCGTGCCCAATCCAGCGCGGCGCGGGGCGTCACCACAAAGCCGGTCTCGGCCGCGCGGATCGCCGGCGCCAGAACCTCGTCCAGGCTTTTTGAACCATAGTCGCCAGAGAGGCGGCACCAGGCATCGACCGCACCCGGAACTGTCACTGCATGGGGTGAATCGTCCGGGATCGACGCCAGCCCGAGTTGCTGAAACCAGCCGAGCTCGGCCTTCGCCGGCGCTCGGCCCGAGCCGTTGACAGCGACGGGCTTGCCGGAGGCGGGAGCATAGATCGCAAAACAGTCGCCGCCGATGCCGGTCATATGCGGATCAATGACACCCTGGAGGGCGATCGCGGCAATGGTGGCATCGACCGCATTGCCGCCACTGCGCAGGATCTCGACCGCAGCGAGCGTGACAGCCGGATGAGAGGTCGCGGCCATGCCCCGATCGCCCACCGCCAGCGAGCGCCCCGGCACCATGAAATCGCGCTGTCCCCAGCTCATGCCCTTCTCCGATTGTTGTTGTGGGGCCGCGTGGCGAGGGCTGCGGCAGCCGGTTCATCGCAAAGGATATCGACGTTGCCGTGCAGGCGGAGTGCCGAGGCAGGGCAAGCTGCTGTGATCGGACCCTCGATCGCGGCTGCGATGGCGGCTGCTTTCTCCGGTCCCTTGGCGACAAGGAGGATGCTCCGAGCCTCCAGGATTGTCGCTATGCCCATTGTGATCGCACGTTCGGGAACCGACGCCGGATCGGGAAAATTGATGGCATTCGCGATGCGGGTTGCCTCGTCGAGTCTGACCTCGCGGGTACGTGAGGCGAAATCCGAACCTGGCTCATTGAAGCCGATATGGCCATTGGCGCCGATGCCGAGGAGCAGGAGGTCGATGCCCCCGGCAACCGCAATCTGCGCCTCATAGCGCGCGGCCTCGGCGGCGACGTCGTCGGCCGTGCCATCGGGGATCTTTGCCCGACCGGCTTCCATATCCACATGCCTGAACAAGTGCTGCTGCATATAGGCATGGAAGCTTCCGGGCGATTGGGGTGCGACGCCCACATATTCATCGAGGTTGAAACTCGACACCGTTCGGAATGAGATGAGGCCGGCGCGGGTCGCGGCGACAAGGCGGGCATAGAGCGGCGCCATTGTCGCTCCGGTCGCAAGACCGAGGGTAACCGGCCGCCGATCGTGTAGCCGCGCGATGACGAGCGCGGCTGCGCGTTCCGCGACGGCGGCGGCATTGCCGACAACTTCGATTCTCGGCGCCTGCTCCTTCATGCCGCGACATCTGCTGCCGTGAAAGGAAGAGCCAGCGGGCCCGCATCCTTGCCGATGCCAAACAACGAGCGATGCACGAGGTCGATCGCGCTTCCGATCGCGCCGATCAGCGTGGCGCGATTGCCGAGCGCGCTGAGCTCGATACGAACAGGCTCGCGCATGCAGCGTGCCAGATGTTCATCGATCCGGACCTTCAACTCGGGCCGCGCGCCGATGCTGCCGCCCATGATGATGATTTCCGAATCGAGGATGCTGTGCACCGCCAGGATCGCGGTCGTGAGGATCCGGCCGATCTCGTCGATCGTCACTCGCGCCGCCTCCTCGACCGCGAGCCGATCGAAGACATCGCGCACGGTACTGCCGGGCGCGCCTCCGAGCGCGATATAGCGTTCGACAATGCCGGCGCTGCCGATCGCGGTTTCCAGGGTGCCGAACCGAAGGCCGCGCGCATCGTAGGGATCGCCCCCAAGCGGCAGGTAAGCTATCTCGCCGGCCGCCCCGCGTGCGCCGCGCACGAGATAGCCGTTCGAAAAGATGCCCATGCCAATGCCGGTGCCGACTGCGATGAAGGCGAAACTGCGCGCCTTGCGGCTGTTGCCGCGCCAATGCTCCCCGATTGCGGCGAGATTGACGTCATTTTCGATGGCGACGTCGATTCCGAGCCGTTCGCGCAGCGCGGCCCTCACGTCCAGGCTATCCAGTCCGGGGATATTGGGCGCGATGACGATGCTGCCCGACGCTGGGTCGACCATCCCCGGACTTCCCATCACGCCGCCGCGCAAGCGTTGCGCGGATACGGACGCACGCTGAAGCAGGGCATCCTTCATGCGATCGATCTGTGCGACCACGGCAGCGCCGCCGTCGCCGGATGTCGGTTCGATGCTCTCGGCGACGATCTCACCGTGCAGATCGGCAAGTGCGACATGCAGTTTCGTGCCGCCAAGGTCGATACCCAACACGAAGGCGGCATCCGGCCGGAGCGCATAGGTGACGGCGCTCCTCCCCACGCTGCCCTGGATTTGACCGTCCTCATGGACCCAGCCGTCGCGCTCGAGATCACGCATCACTTCGGAGATGGTCTGCTTGGACAGGCCCGTGCTGCGGGCGATTTCGGCGCGCGATACCGAGCGATCGCGCAGCAGGCGCTCTACCACAAGGCGCACGGATTGCTGTCGCGCAACGGGCGATGAGGGGGCGTCTGGCATGGGCCTCAATCCAATTAGTCAACATACCGAACTAATACCTCGCATGATCTGTCGTCAAGGGGTGCGGTGCGAGGATTTTGCGCTCTCGAAAGCGACGTATTGTAATTTAGTTCCATGATTTGTTCGAGGCATTTACAAATAGGTTCAGTCGTGCTTGTCTTGACCTTCAACAGCAGAGCCTTGGAAGCCTTGGGATAGGCGTGCGACGAAAGGAATTCCGTATGAAGCGGACGGGCACGGCGTTGGCGGCAATTCTGATGATCGCAACGGGCCTTGTCTCGGCGAGTGCCGCGACATTGCGGGTCGGCATTCAGGACGATCCCGATGCGCTCGACCCGGCACTCAGCGGCACTTACTCCGGCCGCTTCGTGTTTGCGGCGCTGTGCGACAAGCTCGTCGATATCTCCCCCGACCTCAAGATCGTGCCGCAGCTGGCGGAGGCTTGGGAGTGGTCCGCGGACGGCAAGTCGATCACCTTTGCGCTGCGCAAGAATGTCACGTTCCACGATGGCACCGCGTTCGATGCAGCGGCAGTCAAGTTCAATATCGAGCGCATGAAGTCCATGCCGGATTCCAAGCGCAAGGCCGAGCTGGCGCCGGTCGCGAGCGTCGAAGCGCTTGCCGCGGACAAGGTGAAGTTCAACCTGTCGGAGCCGTTCGTGCCGCTGCTTGCCAATCTCAGCGATCGTGCCGGCATGATGGTCTCGCCCAAGGCCGCCACGGAGAAAGCCGGGGAATTTGCAGCCGCGCCGGTCTGTGCCGGTCCGTATCAATTTGCCGAGCGCAAGTCGCGCGACCTCATTCGGGTCAAGAAATATCCCGGCTACTGGGACGCTGCACGGGTCGGCTATGACGAGGTCGTCTACTACTACGTTCCCGACTCGACCGTGCGATTGTCACGCGTCCGGGCGGGCGATCTCGATCTCGCGGAGCGTATCGCGCCGACCGATCTCAAGACCGTGCGCGACGATCCCAACCTCGCCCTGCATTCCGGCCAGGGACTTGCCGTCTCGCATCTGATGTTCAATGTCGGCGCGGGCGCGAAGGCCGATACGCCACTCGGCAAGAACTCGACGCTGCGTCAAGCCTTTGAGCTGGCGATCGATCGCAATGTCATCACTCGCGTCGCCTTCAACGGCGAGTTCCTGGCGGATAACCAGATGATCCCGCCGTCATCTCCGTTCTACGATAGCGCGCGCAAGGCGCCGGCTCGCGATGTTGCCAAGGCAAAGGCAATGATTGCCGCCGCCGGAATGACTCGCGTGCCGGTCGAGATCCAGTACGAGAATACGGCCGGCGATTCCCGGGTCGCACAGATCATACAGTCGATGGCGGGCGAGGCCGGTTTCGACGTCAAGCTGCTGCCCATGGAAACGACCACGGCCATCGAGCGCTACATGAACGGCAATTTCGAAGCCTATATCGGCAACTGGAGCGGCCGCGCTGACCCGGACCCGACGCTGGTCGCCTTTTTCAGTTGCGCGGGCTCCCAGAACGTCAACAAGTACTGCAACAAGGATCTCGATGCGATCCTGAACCAGGCCCGGGGCGAGGCTGACGAAGCCAAGCGCAAGGCACTCTACGCCAAAGCGACGGACATTTACCTGACGGCGCTCTCGTCGATTCCGCTCCATCACCCGAACTGGTTCTTTGCGGCCCGCAAATCGGTCGGCGGCATCGTCATGGTGCCGGACGGTCTGTTGCGCCTGGTCGGTGTCAGGCCTGTGAATTGATGCGCAACGCCTCGCGCCCGCCGATGCGCTCGCCCTGGTGAGGACCAGTCTGCCCCGATGAAGAGCTTGCTTCTGCGCCGGCTTGCCGTCCTGCTGCCGACCCTGTTGCTGGTGTCGATGATGGTGTTCGGTCTGCAGAAACTGCTGCCCGGCGATCCTGCGCTGGCGCTCGCCGGAGAAGAGCGTAATCCCGAAGTCGTTGAATATCTTCGGCAGAAGTATCGCTTCAATGATCCGATCCCGGTGCAATACGCCGTCTGGCTGAAAGCCCTGGTGCACGGTGACTTCGGCACGTCGGTACGCACCCGATTGCCGATCGGCACCATGCTGGCGGAAAAATTGCCGGTGACCGCTGAGCTCGCGATGCTGTCGATGCTGGTCGCGCTGCTCGTCGGGTTGCCGATCGGGATCTTCGCGGCGCTGGGGCGCGGGACGCCCTTCGACTACGGCGCTAGTCTGTTCGGGCTTGCCGGACTGTCGATCCCGCATTTCTGGCTGGGGATCATGCTGATCCTTCTGTTCTCGGTGAATCTCGGCTGGCTTCCGGCCGGAGGTTTCGTTCCGCCGTCCGAGAGCGTGGGAGGCAACCTGCTTTCGATGCTGATGCCCGCTTTGGTGCTCGGCACGGGCACCGCTGCGATCATGATGCGCCATGTCCGCGGCGCGATGATCGAGGCGATGAAGCAGGACTACGTGCGCACCGCCCGCGCGAAGGGCGTCCGCGAAAGCACCATCGTGCTGCGTCATGCGCTGCCGAACGCGCTGATTCCCGTGGTCACGCTGGGCACACTGCAATTTGGCGAACTGCTGGCCGGCGCGGTGTTGACGGAGCAGGTCTTTTCCATCCCAGGGTTCGGCAAGATGGTCGTCGACGGCGTGTTCAGCCGCGATTATGCCGTGGTTCAGGCGGTCGTGCTCTGCACAGCAGCCGTATTCCTCCTGATGAGCCTGATTGCCGACGTGGCGTATGTGCTGCTCAATCCGAGGCTCAGATCATGAGCTCGATTGAGACGGTGCCGGTCGCAAGTCAGGCACGCGCCGCCGCTCCTTCGGAAATTCGTCGCCTGTTGCGCGAACCATCCGCCGTCATCGGGGCCACGATCATCCTGTTCTTCGTCGTGCTGGCGGTGTTTGCCTCGTGGATTGCGCCGTACGATCCAAACTCGCCGGACTGGATGGCGATTCGCGCGGCACCCGGTGCGGCACATTGGTTCGGCACCGACGATCTCGGTCGGGACGTGCTGTCGCGCGTGATCTTCGGCACGCAAGCCTCGCTTTCCGCCGGCATCGTCTCCGTGACGGTCGCGGTGCTGATCGGCCTTCCGTTTGGTCTCATGGCCGGCTATTTCGGCGGCCTCACCGACATGGTGATCTCGCGCTTCGCCGATGCGCTGCTCGCTTGCCCCTTTCTGGTGCTGGCGATTGCGCTCGCCGCGTTCCTGGGCCCCAGCCTGCAAAATGCGATGATTGCCATCGGCATTTCCGCCGTGCCGGTGTTCGTTCGTGTCGCGCGTGCCGAGACGCTGGTTGTCTGCACCGAGGATTACATCGCGGCGGCCCGGTCCCAAGGCCTCGGCCATCTCGCCATCCTGACCGGACAGGTGCTGCCGAACGTGCTCGCGCCGACGATTGTGCAGGCGACGCTGACCATGGCGATTGCAGTTCTCGCCGAGGCGAGCCTGGCCTTTCTGGGGCTTGGCCAGCTTCCTCCGGCCCCCTCATGGGGCGCCATGCTCGACGTAGCCAGGCAATTTCTCGGCGAGGCGCCATGGATGGCCTTCTGGCCCGGGCTCGCGATCATTGCGCTCGTCATCGGCTTCAACCTGATGGGGGACGGCCTGAATGATGCCCTCAATCCCAGGCACTAGATGGAAGACGAGCCTGTTCCGCTGAAGACTCCGCGGCGTGGCCTAGGGCTGTTTGATTTCAGGCGGCAGAGCAAAGCCTGTCTTGTCCGAGCGCTGCAGCGCGCAGATCCGATGACACAGGTCGATGACGTGCTCGTCGTAGACTAGCGTGTATTGGCGCGAGCATTGGGCGCGCCATTGATCTGTATCAAGCCCGCCGTGGGATAGGGGCCGCTAGGCTTCCAGCAGGAGCGCTGCCCGGACACAGGCCTTGAACACTCTTCGCCAGCATCGGTCCATCGACGGAGTCATCCAGCTCGTGATCCGGCTCGGATTGCTGGCGCTGCTGATCCTGTGGACTTTCCTGATCATCCGCCCCTTCGTGCCAATCCTGGCCTGGAGTGCGGTGCTCGCGGTGGCGTTCTATCCAGTCTTCGGCTGGCTCGCCAAACGCCTCGGGGGCCGCCCGCGCACCGCCGCTTTCATTCTTACGCTGGTTACGCTGGGCATCGTCATTGGTCCTGCGGCTTGGCTCGGCATGAGCGCAGTCGACGGCATCAAGGATCTCGCGGGCCAGATCAGCAGCGGCGATCTCACGCTTACGGAGGCGCCCGAACAGATCAAGAGCTGGCCGCTGATCGGCCCCCAGCTCTACGATCTCTGGACCCAGGCCAACAGCAATATTCGCGCGGTGCTGAGCGAGGTGATGCCGTATCTGAAACCGCTAGCCGGGATGATGCTGTCGCTCGCCGGTGATGCCGGTGTCGGCACGCTCCAGTTCCTGCTGTCGGTATTCGTCGCCGGCTTCCTCTTTCCCTACGGTCCGCAGCTCGTCGACGCGGTGCGCGGCTTCCTGTTCCGGGTCGTACCGGAGCAGAGCGAGCATTTTCTGGAGCTCGCCGGCGCGACCATCCGCGCGGTGTCGCAGGGCATCATCGGTGTCGCAATCGTGCAGTCGCTACTGGCCGGCATCGGCTTCAAGCTCGCAGGCGTCCCGAGTGCCGGCCTGCTGGCATTCCTCGTCCTGTTGCTGTCGATCGTGCAGATCGGCCCCTTCCTCGTTCTCTTCCCCGTGGTTATCTGGATCTGGATGGACAAGGACGTGACCACCGCGGTGCTCCTGACCGTCTTCCTCGGCGCCGTCGGCATCCTCGACAACATCCTGAAACCCATCGTCATGGGGCGCGGCCTGACCACGCCGACGATCGTGATCCTGATCGGGGTGATCGGCGGAACGCTCGCGCACGGAATCATCGGCCTCTTCATCGGGCCGATCATCCTGTCGGTCGCCTGGGAACTCGCGGCGGCCTGGATCCGAAACGACCGCGCCGCTGCGCCGAAAAGGCCGGAAGAGACCTGAATCTCCGCACGCATCACCTTTGACCTAAGTCAATCCTCTCGACTCCCGATGCGCCCTGATTGGGCGTAGGCAGATCTGACCTCAGGCATGTCGATGGCCCATCAAACGTCGCAGCGGGATTGCGCATTCGGGCAAACGTCCCCGGCGATGACGGCTGTCGACTGACCGCCATGGATGCGATCCTTGCCATCGATGCGAATGCAGGAAGCGTGAACTTCCAGCTCTTCTCCGTACGAGGCGAGGGGAGGCTGGAACGGCAAATCAAGGGACGGCTTGACGGGCTCGGCCGCCATCCGCGCCTCAGGGCGAGCAGAGCGAACGGCGATCCGTTGGCGCACCGCACCTATCAGAACGACGACGTCGATGACATCCCGGCGGCATGCGCGGTTGTCGATAGCTCGCTGCGGGACGAATTGGGAATCCAGCCGCTGGCCGTGGGACATCGCGTCGCTCAGGGAGGACCGGATGACGCCCGACCGGCCCTGATCGATGACGCCGTGATGGCGCGTCTGGAACGGCTGATCGCACTCGCGCCGCTGCTTCAGCCGTATAATCTTGCGCCAATCCGTATCATGCAGGCCAATCATCCCGCGCTACCGCAAGTCGCCTGCTTCGATACCGCGTTCCATCTTGGCAAGGCGGTGGAGAACGGCAGCTATCCTATTGCGCATCAACTCTGCGCAGGTGACGTAAGGCGTTACGGGGCCCACGGTCTTTGCTACGAGTCGATCGCACGAGCTCTGACGCTCGAGGCCCCCGAGATTGCCGCGCGCCGCGTGATCGTTGCGTGCCTCGACGACACCAGCTCGATGTGCGCGCTGAAGGAAGGCCGCAGCGTCGAAAGCACGAATGGATTCCATGCTTTTGGCGCATCGCCGTCGGACTATTCCGCAGGCGAAATCGATCCCGGCGACACATTTCTGTTCACCAATCCGGGTGACGACGGTGCGGCGGCTCGTTTTCTGCGAGCAGAACAGGCCGTCGAGCACCTCGCCTACTGCGCCGGCCTCAACGCCGGCCTGCTCGCGGCCGCGCTGGAGGGGCTTGACGCCTTTGTTTTCACCGGCGCGATCGGCCAAGGCTCGACCGCGATCCGCGCGCGCATCGCCGAAAGGCTGAGCTGGCTCGGTGCTATACTGGATGTGAAGGCCAACGCCCATAACGCACGGCTGATCTCGCGCCGCGATAGTCGTATCCCTCTCTACGTGCTCCCGTCCGACGATGAATTGACCATCGCGCGGCACACGTTGGCGCTCTTGTTGAACGGGCCGTCGCCACGTTGAGGCAGCTTCCCGGAAAGCTGAAAAGGATTGGCGGCGCTCGATGCTTCTTCAATTCCTCGTCGGTACGCTGGTCAGCGTGATCAATATCGGAATCCATGCGCTGGTGACCATCGTCGCCGTCGGGATCGCCCGCGGCGCGGGCTTGCGGCAAACCAGGAGACCAAGAGCGCATCTGATGGGTGTCATGGTCGCGACAGCCGTGGTGTTGCAGGTCGCGCATACGCTGGAGGTTCTGGTGTGGGCTCTGATGTATGAAGTCGTTCAGGCCGCCGCACCGGGGAGTGATGCGCTCTACTTCGCCTTCGTCAACTACACCACGCTCGGCTACGGCGATATCACGCCGGTGCGCGAATGGCGCCTCATCGGCCCGTTGACGGCTATGAATGGTGTCCTGCTGTTCGGCTGGTCGGCCGCCATCCTGTTCGAGGTCTTGCGCAAGACTCTAGAGCACCTCGGCGTAACCCAGGCGCCTGGCCTTAAATGATCCTGATACCGATGGAGGCCTCGGCCAGAGCCGAGCTCACCCCAGGAAAAGGATCATGGCCGTGAACGCCACCGGCAGCGTCCCGAACAAAACGACTGCGATCCGAAATGCGGTCTCGTTCCACATCGGAAGAGGCTAGCATCGGACGGTACCGGTGTGATGTGCAGTTTGTGCCATTCGCCGGTGTCGGCCCGCTCAAGGCTGCAGGTCGAGGCTTGCAAGCTGGTGCCGATCCAGCAGCACGATCTGACGCTGGGTGTTGCCGACGAAGCCGAGGGCGCCGAGCTCATGGAGCCGTGACAGCGCGCGGGATACCGTCTCCAGCGTCAGGCCGAGGTAATCGGCGATATCGCGCCGCGACATCGGCAGCGCCATGACGCCGGACGCCGTCAACCGCCCGTCCATCTCGAGCAGGAACGCCGCGACCCGCTCCAGCGAGGTCTTGCGTCCCAGCAGCAGCATGTGGTCCTCCGCATGCTGGAGGTTGTTGGTGGTCATGCTGAGCAGGTTTCTGGCGACCATCGCATCGCTTTCGGCCACCATTTCGAGGCTTTGCCGTCTGACCAGGCGCACCGTGGTGTCGACGATCGCTTCCGTGGTGAAGCGGTGCTCGTTGCCGTTCTCCAGGCCAAAAATGTCACCGGCGAGGTGAAAGGCACCAATCTGCCTGCGGCCGTCCGACAGCAGCTTGTAGCTTCGCACCGCACCGGACGTCACCTGATAGACATATTCGGCGGGCTCTCTCTCCCCGTAGATTTCGCTGCCCTTTTTATAGGTAAATTGGCTTAAACTGACGAGCGCATTTGAATCGCTGGTCATGCCGAGGTCACGAAGGGAGTTGGGACGCGGCGTCGAATCCGCTGCAATGCGAACGAACATAGGCCAACTCCTCAGCTCATCGCCGAATTGGTCTGTCGGACGAAAACTCTCGCCGCTGGGAATGCGCCGCGCCGTCCCACTCCCGTCGAAGTTGATTTACGACTAAGGCGGCATTCTCATCCATTGTCCCAAGGTTCATTGTACCAAGGGACAGCGTGGACGCCTTTTGGGAGGTTGTTGCGCGGATTGAGAAGCTGTCGGAATTCAGCAAGAGGTGATGCGTGCCCGGCCTTGTTCACGTGGTGGACGACGACGATTCCTTCCGGACGGCGATCGCGCGCCGGTTGAAGCTCGCGGGCTACGACGTTGCGACCTACGCATCGGCGCAGGATTTACTGGATGCGGCGCCTGATGACGCGCAGCCGGGATGCATCCTGCTCGACGTGTGGATACCGGGGCTGAGCGGCCCCGACTTGCAGACCCGCTTGGTCGCGGCGGGCTCGACGCTGCCAATCATATTCCTGACCGGACACGCCGACACGCCAACCACGGTGCAGGCCATCAAGGCCGGCGCGGAGGATTTCCTGACCAAGCCGGTATCCTCCGAGCAGTTGATCGCTGCGATTGAGCGCGCGATGGTGCGCCAGCACACCGCGCAGGCGCATCGCGGAAGGCTCGAGACCTTCCGCATTCACCTCGCCGCATTGACGCATCGCGAGCGTCAGGTGTTCGATCTCATCGTCCGCGGCAGGATCAACAAGCAGATCGCGCATGAGCTTGGAACCACCGAGCGCACCGTGAAGGCGCACCGCCACCAGGTGATGGAGAAGATGCAGGTTCGTTCGCTGGCGGAGCTCGTTTCGATCGCGGAACGGCTTGGAATGCTCGATACGAGCGACGATTAGCTGATTTGTCGTCACGGCACAGTTCCCGCGGTGTGACTTCCCCAAGAGACAATATGAAATTCGTTGGTGCGGTGCTGCCATGCAGGGCGGCGAATGCGGCGCTTTGCCTGACACGCAAGTAGACCAGGCGAATATGGCGCCGACGCCGCCGTGATCAGTCATTCGTCTCGAAGGGGCGCTTCCTTGCCAGAGCGTGACTCGGTTTTTGTCGTCGATGACGATCCGTCCATCCGGACCAGCGTGAACAGACTGCTCCGCGAGCATGGCTTTGCCGCGACGCTCTTCGACTCTGCAGGAGCCTTGCTCCATCACGGCAGCTTCGACAAGGCGATCTGCATCGTTCTCGATATCGACCTGAACGGAAGGTCCGGCATCGACCTGCGCCGGCAACTGGCCGAGGAGGGTGTCACCGCACCGGTGATCTACATCACCGGAAATGACAGCTCGGCGAACCGCGCGGCGGCGGTCGCGTCCGGATGCATTGCCTATCTGGTCAAGCCATTCACGGCGCAGTCCCTGATCGAGTCGGTGGCGCGTGCGTCGGCTGCGTAACGCAGCATGGCCGCTCATTCGTCGACATATTGCTCCAGCGTCCTGGCCGGTGCGCCCTTGTGGACGGACGCGAACTGCGCCAGCGGCACCGAGGTCGTCAACGCCAGAAGGTTTGAATCGACGACCTCGAGGGCAAGTGTCTTCCCTGACTCCATCTCCTTGATGATCGCGGGAGGCGCGACGTCGGCCGCAATACAGGCGTTGGTCAGGCACCAGCTGTAAGGGATGCGGAGGGGGCTGCCCTGGTCGACGGTCAGCTTCGCTGGCTGTTGCAGGTACATGCCGACGGGCACGAAGAGTTGCAGCCGTGCCGAGGGAGTGCCTTCGCGCTCGATCAGGTCCACGCGCACGGCCGTCTGGCCGGTTGGAAACTTGCCCGTGATTGACGTTCGGCACAGCGTCGGCGCACCGCCTGCCTTGAAGCAGAGCTTCTGCCAGTCTCCGTAGACGATGTCCTTTGCCTCGCGCTGGCCGCGTGTCGCGACCTCGGCGGGTTTATCGGCCTGCGCGGATTTCGGCGCGGCGATGCCGGCACATGTCGCGCTTCCGGCGACCGCGACGACCAGCAGGCCAGAGAGACAATTGCGGGGACTTGGCATGATGTGCCTCCGAACCTGAATTTTATTTCTGCGCGTCGAGGAACTTCGCCACCAGCGGCGACCACAGCGGGATCGCGTCCGGCGAGCCGATGAAGAAATGGCCCTCGCCGCCGAACGGCGGCATCAGATGATATTCGGCGCGGCCGCCTGCCGCCGTGAATGCTGCATGCATGCGCTTCGACAGGTCGGGGCCGAAAAACGTGTCGTTCTCGATGTAGATCCACAGCATCGGCACCCGCGACGTGCTGCCGAAATCCGCGGTCGCCTCGACCAGTTTGTCGGGTGCACAATTGTTATTCGGCTTGCCGCCGACCCGCCCGCCGCGGCCGGCGGCGAAGGTGATGATGGCCTTCACCTGTGGTGGGTTCACACTGGACAAGGCGATGGAAGCCCAGCCTCCGGCGGACTGGCCGACCACGATCACGTCCTTTGGAATGATCCGTTTCTCGGCGGCCATGTAGTCGATGATCCAGAGATCGACCTTGGCGACTGCGAGGCCCGCATCATGGAAGTTGGGGTTCGTGCACTTTCCGACCTTGGAAAAGAATGGCCCGTAGAGCGCGCGCTCGGGAATGTCGAGGGCCGCGGCGCCATAGCCGCTGCCGACCGGTGCGACCACGAGATAGCCGCGCTTTGCGAACCACTTTGCAGCGTCGCGGAATTCCACCAGCGGGAAGAAGCTCCGGTCGGACGGATTGAGAGAGACGCCGTGGTTCATGATCACCAGAGGGAAAGGGCCGTCGCCGACCGGGCGCACCAGATAGGCGAACATCGGCAACGGCAGCGGCAGAGCCCAGATCTCTTCCTGGATTCGGACCTCGTCCTCAGCCCGCGTTGGGGCGGAGAGCGAGGCCAGAACGAGCAGGGTGGTCGCCAGGGATCGAAGCGTTACAGCCAGAAGCGAGCGCATCGCGATCTCCTTCACCCCGTATACGTAGCGGCAACGACGATCGGGCCCAGCACCGTTAGCAACACGTTGCCGACCGCGTAGGGCACGGCGACACCAAGCACCGGCGTCTTGCTCTCGGCGACGTCGCACGCGCCTGTCACGGCGGCGTCGACCGTCATGGCACCGGCGAGCGCGCCGCAGGTCACGACCGGGTTCATGCGGAGCACGTAGCGGGCGAACAGGGTCCCGGCCGTCAGCGGGATCAGCGTGACGACGATGCCCATGCCGACCAGCAGGAGGCCGTGCGCCTGAATGGCTGTCCAGGCGGCAAGGCCGTTGCCGAGCCCAATCGCCGCGATGAAGCCGCCAAGCCCCAGATCGCTCAGCGTCTGTTGCGCCGCCGGTGGCAGCGCGCCCATGGTCGGGTTTCGCGACCGCAGCCAGCCGCAGACGAGGCCGGAGATCAGCGCGCCGCCTCCGCCGCCGAGCGTCAGCGCGACGGCACCGACTTTGAAACTTGCAAGGCCGGCCAACAGACCGACGGCAATGCCTGCGGTGAGGAAAGCAATATCGGTCCGGTCGGACGCGTTGAGGGCGTGTCCGACCTGCGTTGTCGCCCGCGCGATGTTGCCGGTGCTGCCGACCAGCGTCATGATGTCGCCGATATAGACGCGCGTGTCGGGGCCGAGCGGCACCTCGCGGCCCATGCGGGTCAGGGAGCGCAGGAACACGCCGCGCGCATCGTCGCCGAGCCGCTCGGCGATGTCCCGGATCGAACGGCCGTGCAGCCTGCGGTTTTCCACGAGGACCTCGGTCACGTTGCCGGGCAAGTTGCGCAGGAGTTCGCCGGCGTCGATTTCGACGCCGAGAAGGGGCTTGGCCGCCACGATTGCCGTGGTGGGGCCGGCAATCACGACATCGTCGCCGGCTTCGAGCCGGGTGTCATGCTGCGGCTTGATGTCTGCTCCGGCGCGCACGATCCGCTCCACGACGGTGCGGCTGCCGATCTCGGCTTCGATCGCCGCGATCGTGGAGCCAGCGGCGGTCGAGACGCGATAGGCGCGCGCCTGGAATTTGCGATAGGACAGGTTTTCGGTCTTCGGTGGCGCGCCGCCGGCCAGCTCGGCTTCGAGCTTCGCAGCCTCCGCCTTGAGATCGACCCGCATCAGGATGGGCGCGACGAACGGGACGAACAACAGCGTCAAGATGTAGCCGAGCACGTAGGTCACGGCATAGCCGGCCGCGATATTGGCCTCCTGCTGCTCCAGCGCCGCCTTCGGCAGACCGAGTTGCGCCAGCGCGCCCGACGCGGTGCCGATCACCGAGGACTGGGTCAGCGCGCCGGCGGTCAGCCCCGCCGCAGTTCCGGTATCGAGCTCGAAGACATGGGCGAAGACGAGCACGATGACGAGGCCGGTAGCGCCGATCACCAGCGCCAGGACAACCTGCGCCAGGGTCCGAAAGCTCAAGGAAGCAAAGAATTCCGGGCCGGAGCGGTAGCCGATGGTGAACACGAAGAGGCTGAACAGGATCGCCCTGAGGATCGGCGGAAAAGCAAAGCTTCCGAGTTGCCCGATCAGGACGGCGACGATCAGCACACAGGCGGTCGTTCCGATCGAGAAGCCACGAATCTTGATCCGGCCGAGGAGGGAGCCGATTGCAATGGCCAGCAGCAGGAAGATTTCCGGAGCGGTGGAGATGATCCACCTGACGGTTTCCATGGTCGCAATTCCCCCGGTGCTTTGGCCGATTTGATTTGCGGGGAAGGGAGATTGCTTGATCCAGATCAAGCCTTGCCGGCGGCAGGGCGCCGCCTATGCGCGCATGCAGAACCTGCGACGGCCCGCTTTGTCAGCATGAGCACTCTGGATGTCGTAGCCGATGCGGTGCGCCGCGATGAGACGGTCGAGATCGTCCTGCTGCTCGCCTTCGCCGGCGGCTATATCGATGCCTATACCTGGATCATCCACGGCGTGATGGCCAATGCCCAGACCGCCAACCTGATCTTTCTCTGGGTCTATGCGACCGCCGGCAACTGGGCGAAGGCGTTTCACTTCGTGCCGCCGATGCTGGCCTTCGCGGTTGGCATCGTGATCGCCGCCTGGCTGCGCCGCGCTGCCGGCGAACGGGCCAGCGCGATCAGCACGCTGATCGAGATTCTGCTCTTGATCGCGATCGGCATTCTGCACAATCGGCTGCCGGATATCGCCGGTACGCTCGGCATTTCGCTCGTTGCCGCGATGCAGACCGCGATCTTCACAAAGGTCGAGGGTGTGGTCTGTAGCACGGTGATGATTACCGGCAACATGCGCCAGGCGATCGAAAACATTTTTGCGGCTGCGTCCGGAGGCGCGCCGCCGCGAACGCTGCGCCGTTCGGGCATCTTCGTCGGCCTGTGCGCGGTGTTCGGCCTTGGCGCCGCTGTCGGGGCCCTTGCCACCAAAGGCATCCCGGATCTCGCGCTCGGCGTTCCCGTGATCGTGCTGCTGATCGTGCTGTTGCGGTGCGAGGTGCCGCATCACGAGGTGGTGCGGTGAGCGCGCCGTCCGAACCCGGATGGACCCGGTTCTTTCCGCCGGCCTCCTGGCTTGCCGGCTACCGGCGCGAATGGTTGCCCTTCGACGCCGTCGCCGGTGTGACGCTCGCCGCTTACGCCATCCCGGTCTCGCTGGCTTATGCGGCGCTCGCCGGTCTCGCGCCACAGGTCGGTGTCTACGGCTACATGCTCGGCGGCATCGGCTACGCTCTGCTCGGGTCGTCACGCCAGCTCGCGATCGGCCCGACTTCGGCGATCTCGCTGATGATCGCCGGGACAGTCGGCGCGCTGGCCGGCGGGGATGCGGTGCGCTATGCGCAGATCGCAAGCCTGGCGGCCTTCGCGGTGGCGGTGCTGTGCTTCATCGCCTGGCTGTTCAAGCTCAGCGTGCTCGTCCGCCTTGTCAGCGACAGCATTCTGGTTGGCTTCAAGGCTGGTGCCGGGCTCACCATCATCATGAGCCAGTTGCCGAGCCTGTTCGGGGTCGCCGGCGGCGGCCACAACTTTTTCGACCGCGCGATCAAGCTGGCAGGGCAACTTGGGCATGTCGATGTCCTCGTACTGGGGATCGGCGCAGTTGCACTGCTGCTGCTCCTGCTTGGCGAGCGGTTTCTGCCGGGCAAACCGGTCGGCATCACGATCGTGGCGCTTGCGATCGTGGTGGCGACGCTGTTCGGCCTTCCGGCCCTCGGTGTGCCCGTCACCGGGAAGATACCGGAAGGGTTGCCGACACCGGGGTTGCCGACATTCGGGCTGCTGGAGTTCGACGATCTCTTCCCGCTCGCCGCCGGATGCGTGCTGCTCGCCTACATCGAAGGGGTTTCGGCCGCCCGCAGCTTTGCCGCCAGGCACGGCTATCCCCTCGACGTGCGGCAGGAGTTTTTGGGTCTTGGCGCCGCGAACCTCGCGGCCGCCTTTGGCCATGGCTATCCCGTCGCAGGCGGCCTGTCGCAATCGGCCGTCAATGACAGCGCCGGCGCACGGACGCCGCTGGCGCTGGTGATTTGCTCCGTGACGCTCGGGCTGTGCCTTCTGTTCTTTACCGGTCTCTTGACCAACCTGCCCAAGGCCGTGCTCGCAGCCATCGTCTTTGCCGCGGTCTATAAGCTCGTGGACGTGCGTGCGCTGCTGCGGATGTGGCGGGTCAGCCGGATCGATTTCTACGCGGCGGCGATTGCCTTGGTATCCGTGCTTCTGCTCGGCATCCTCCAGGGCGTCCTACTGGCAGCGATTGCATCGATCTTCCTGCTGCTGGCGCGCGCCTCGCGGCCGAATGTCGCGTTCCTTGGCCGATTGCCCGGCAGCGGCCGCTATTCCGACAGCGCCAGGCACGAGGACGTCGAACCGCTGGCCGGAATCATCGCATTCCGCCCCGAAGCATCGCTGCTCTACATCAATGCCGAGACGATCCTGGAGACGGTCCTGATCGCGCTACGGAGGTCGCCAGGCATCCGGCTGGTGGCCTGCGATCTTTCGGCCTCGCCTTATATCGATCTGGCCGGCGCGCGCATGCTGCACGAGCTCTACGACGAACTCGCCTCCCGCGAAGTCATCTTCTGCATCGTCGGCGCGCATGCGCAGCTGCGCGACCTGCTGCGCGCCGAAGGGCTGGCGGAGAAAACCGACAGCGGCCAGTGGCTGCGGTCGCTCGACAGCGTCCTGGGCGACGATCCAGCCAACACCGCGCAACGAACGGTCTGACGCCCCGGTATTGCGATGCAGAGGGCATCGTCCTGTCCGTCCGCCCGATCAGAATGCGCGACCGTTGACTTGGATCAATGGAGCGACCGGTCCCGCACTCACGATCCTGCATCACCTTTGCCTATGGGATCGGGAGAGCCGCATGTCCAAAGAAGCCAAGCCCGCGCAAAAGCGCATCGATCAGTTCTTCTCCGGGCCCGGCGGACGGGCGGACAACTGGCGCGATCTGGTGGAGGCCGCAAAGGCGTGGGTGCGTGGCGGGGATCGCGCGAAATATGACGCTGCGCTGGCCGATCTCTCCATAACGGAGGAATTTCACGGCTATCCCGGCCTTCACCTCATGGCAGCCCTGCGGGACGCGGCCGCGGCCGGTGATGCGGCGGGCTCACTCGCCCTTGCGACACGGTTGATGCAGGCCTTGACGACGAGGTCGTTTCGCCAACATGCCGGCGACGGGAGCGCCAATGACGACGGCAACGGTGACACCCCCGATCTGGTGCCGCAGATGTCCGGGCAGCATGGTGCGCGCCGTCCCTATTTCGAGACGCTGATCGTCACCGGCCTCTCGTCCGGCAATTGGCCCGCGCTCGCCAACGAATGGCGCAAGCTGCGGCGGCCGGTCGATCCGTTCGTCTATGAGCCGGTGATCGTCGGCAGCCTCGAAGACGCGTTCTGCGCAGCCATCCTCAATCCCAATCTCGCAGCCGTCGTCATCAACGAAGGCTTTACGCTGCGCTCACGCCATGACGCGCCCGTGCTCCGCACGATGACCTCGGCGGCCGGATTGAACGACGAGTCCGATGCCTCCGCGCTGCGGCTCGCCCACGTCATCAAGCGGGTCCGCCCCGAGCTCGACCTCTATCTGATGTCCAATCGCGACGTTGAGGCGATGGCCGGAAATCCCGAGGCCGATGTCGTCCGCCGCATCTTCTATTCGGTCGAGGAGCTGCTCGAGCTGCATCTCTCGATCCTGGAAGGGGTGCAGGATCGCTACGACACGCCGTTCTTCGACAATCTGAAGAAATATGCACAGCGTCCGATCGGAACGTTCCATGCGCTGCCGATCGCGCGCGGCAAATCGGTCTTCAAGTCGGACTGGATCCGCGACATGGGCGAGTTCTACGGCCTGAACCTGTTCCTGGCCGAAAGCAGCGCGACCACCGGCGGCCTGGACAGCCTGCTGGAGCCAACCGGCAACATCAAGAAGGCGCAGGACAAGGCGGCACGCGCGCTTGGCGCCGATCGCGTCTTCTTCGTGACCAACGGTACCTCCACCTCGAACAAGATGGCGGTGCAGGCGCTGCTGGCGCCGGGCGACATCGCGATCGTCGACCGCAATTGTCACAAGTCGCATCACTACGGCATGGTGCTGGCCGGCGCGCAGCCGCTCTACGTCGAAGCCTTCCCGATGACGGAATATTCGATGTACGGCGCCGTGCCGCTGAAGACCATCAAGCAGGCCTTGCTGAACGCCAAGGCCGATGGTCGGCTCGACCGCGTCAAGCTGCTGGACCTGACCAACTGCACCTTCGACGGCCACATCTACAACACCCGCCGGGTGATGGAGGAGTGCCTCGCGATCAAGCCCGATCTGATCTTCCTGTGGGACGAGGCCTGGTTCGGCTTTGCGCGCTTCTCGCCGTTCCTGCGGCGGCGCACCGCGATGGGAGCGGCCAACGAGATCGAGGCCTGGATGCGCGATCCGAGATCGGTCGCAGCTTACGAAGCTCAACAAGCCACGCTCGGCAAGAATCCCTCGAACGAAATGCTGCTCAAGACCCGGCTGATCCCCGATCCGCGCCAGATCCGCTTGCGCGTGTATCAGACCAATTCGACCCATAAGTCGATGTCGGCGATCCGTCAGGGCTCGATGCTCTCGGTCAAGGACGTCGAATTCCACACGGTCGAGCAGCAGTTCAAGGAGGCCGTCTTTACCCATGCCTCCACGAGTCCGAACCAGCAGTTGATCGCGAGCCTTGACGTCTCGCGGCGCCAGATGGAGCTGGAAGGGTATGGTCTGGTGGCCAACGCGATCGAGATCGCGCTCGCCATCCGTCACGCCGTCAACACCAATCCCCTGCTCTCGAAATATTTCCGCATCCTCGGCGCCGACGCCATGGTGCCGGCGCAATATCGCCAGAGCGGCTTCACCGATTATCTGGCCGCCGGCGCGAACTGGGCGAGCGCTCTGAAGAGCCTGGACGAGGATGAGTTCTGCCTCGATCCGACCCGCATGACACTGGTGTGCGGCACCGCGGGTTTCGACGGCACCCAGTTCAAGGGCATCCTGGCGAACGATTACAACATCCAGGTCAACAAGACCTCACGCAATTCGGTGCTGCTCCAGTCAAACATCAACAACACGCGGAGCGACGTCGCGCATCTTGTCAGGGTTTTGGCCGAGATCGCGGGCGAGGTGGATCGCGGCCTCGCCCAAGGCGGTGCCAATGCGAAGAAGACCTTCGAGGCACGGGTGAAGAGCCTGATGACTGACGTGCCTGATTTGCCGAACTTCTCGCATTTCCACCAGAGCTTCCGAGGCGATGCCGGCGCCAAGACCAATGAGGGTGACATCCGCAGCGGATTCTACGCGGCCTACGACGCGGCGGGATGCGAATATATCAGGCTCGCCGATCCCGAGATCGATCGCCGCCTGAAAGCCGGCCCCGACCTCGTCTCCGCCAGTTTCGTGATTCCCTATCCGCCGGGCTTCCCGATCATGGTGCCGGGTCAGGTCATCACCCAGGAAACCATCGACTTCATGCGCAAGCTCGATGTGAAGGAGATCCATGGCTACGACGCCAAGGAAGGCCTCAAGCTCGTGCGCGCCGAAGCCTTGGCGAAGATCGGCAAGCCGAAGCCCGGCGCGCAGCCGAAGCTGAAGGCCGCTTCGTGAAAAGGGGACGAACATGCAAGGCTTTTTCACCTTCCTGCAGCAGAATCCGTTTCTGCTGCTGTTCTTCGTCGTTGGCCTTGCCGTCTATATCGGGCGAGCCAGCATCAAGGGCTATGGTCTCGGGATGGTTGCCGGTGCCATCGTGGTGGGCGCCGGCTTGTCGGTCTGGGCGTCCACCTATGGCGTGAAGCTCGAGCTGAACAATTTCGCCAAGAGCCTGTTCTACTATCTCTTCATGTACGGCGTGGGCTTGCGCGTCGGTCCGTCCTTCATCAACAGCCTGAGGGGCGACGGGCTGAAATTCTGCGTCCTGGCCGTGGTGTCGAGTGTTCTTGGCCTCGCGCTCGTCGTCATCTGTACGAAGTTGTTCGCGCTACCGATCGGCGCCGCCGGTGGCATGCTGGCGGGATCTCAGACCATGTCGGCTGCGATCGGTTCGGCCGAGCAGGCCGTCACCTCCGGTGTCGTCAAGCTGCCCGAGGGCATGAAGCCCGAGGACGCCTCCGGGATGATCGCGTTGTCCTACGGCATCACTTACATCTGGGGCACCGTCGGCATCATCCTGATCTGCAAATATCTGCCGCGCTGGTGGGGTGTCGACGCCACGGCCGCCGCCAAGCAGTATGAGCGGGAATTTGGTGTCAAGGATCTCGAGGGCGGCGGCCTGACCGGTTATCGCCAGTTCGCCCTGCGGGCCTACCGGCTGGAAAATCCCGCGACGGTCGGCATGAGCATCGCAAAGTTCCGTACCGTGAATCCGGAATACCGCATCGTCAATGTTGGGCGGAACGGTGAGCCGCAAGGCGCCGATGCTGAACTCGTCTTGCAAAAGGGCGACATTGTCGCGCTGGGCGGTGCGACCGAGCATCTCACGGAGAAAATGGGCCTGATCGGTCCGGAGGTTGCGGACGCCAAGACGCTCGGCATCCCCATGGACCAGGCGGACATCCTCGTCACCAACAAGGACATGGTGGGACGCACCTTCGAGTCTTTCCGCGACACCGCAATCGCCGGACAGTTGCAGGTGACCAAGGTCGAGCGTGGAGGTGTCCAGATTCCGGCGGGTCTCAAGACCAAGCTGGAGCGGATGGACATCGTCTCCGTGGTCGGTCTGAAGTCCGCGGTCAACGATCTCGGCGAGATGTGGGGGCGCATCGCGCGCACCAACACCTCGACCGACCTGCTGACGCTGGCGGTCGGCATGATCATCGGCTTCCTGATCGGCATGATCGAATTCCCGGCCTTCGGTGCCAAGATCGGCCTCGGCAACGCCGGTGGTCTCCTGCTATCGGGCGTCATCGTGTCCTCGATCGTGTCGCGCTTGCGCTTCTTCGGCAATACGCCGAACGCGGCGCGCAATGTGCTGGAGGATCTCGGTCTCGTGGTCTTCGTCGCGATCGTGGGCGTCAATGCCGGCGCCGGTCTGCTGGCACAGCTCACCGGTGCGGTTGCCTTGAAGATCTTCCTCGCCGGTTTCATCGCTTGCACGATCCCGCCGTTCATCGTCTGGGCGATCGGCTTCCACCTCTTCAAGATCAATCCGGCGGTGCTGATGGGCGGCGTTGCCGGCGCCCGGTCGCATTCCGGTCCGTGTCGTGAAGCCGCGGTCGAAATCCAGAGCTCCGTGCCCTGGATCGGCTTCCCGGTCGCCTATGCCGTATCGGGCATCCTGCTCACCGTGTTCGGCTACTTCGCGATGATCCTGGCACAATAGTCCGTTGCAACAACCAAAGGGGAATGAACGTCATGAGGAAATCTGCCATCGCCGCCTCCTTGATCATCTCGTTTGCGGCCGCTGCCGGCTTCAGCACGCCGTCGCGTGCCGAGACCGGTCAGGTTGCCGTCGTCTTCACCAAGGGCGGCTTCATCGTCGGCGTCGGCGGCGGCGAGGGTGTTTTGGTGTTGCGGGGCAAACAATATCCCTTCACCGTGTCAGGCATGAGCGTCGGTTTCACGATCGGAGCTTCGACGACCAGGTTTGTCGGCCGCGCCCTCAATCTGAGGGGTCCGCAGTCGATCGAAGGCTCTTACGCGGCGGGCGGAGCCGGCGGCGCCGTCGCCGCGGGAGCCGGAGCCGTGCAGTTGCAGAACGGCAATGGCGTGATCCTTCAGCTCAGTGGACCGAGGGTCGGCGCGGAAGTATCGGCTGCGGTTGGCGGCGTCACGATCCGGCTGAAATAGGCCCGGGAGGGCACTCAAGCTAAACGGGCTGCGTCATCGCAGCCCGTTTCGCGTTTCAGTAGCGTTCCTCGACGAACTTCAGGCCGCGCAGGCTCGCCTGGTCGTTGTAACGTCCCTTGTCGGACCGCGGCGGCAGCTTGACCTTCTCCCGCTTGACCTTCTTGTAAGGGATCGTTCTCAGGATGTGCGAGATGACGTTGAGCCGCGCTCGCCGCTTGTCGTCGGAGCGGATCAGTCGCCACGGTGCATGCTTCGTGTCGGTCGCCTCGAACATCGTGTCACGCGCGCGCGAGTAATCGTACCAGCGCCCGAACGACTCGGTGTCCATCGGGCTCAGCTTCCACTGCCGCAGCGGATCCTCGATACGCGCCTTGAAGCGGAGCTCCTGCTCCTCCATCCCGACCTCGAGCCAGAGCTTGATCAGGACGATGCCGGCGTCCACGGCGAATTTCTCGACCAGCGGACACAATTCCAGGAAGCGCTTGTGTTCGGTCGGCGAGCAGAAGCCCATGACGTACTCAACGCCGGCGCGGTTGTACCAGCTGCGGTCGAATATCACGATCTCACCGCCGGCCGGGAATTGCTCGATATAGCGCTGCAGGAACAGCTGGGATTTCTGCCGGTCGGAGGGCGCGGGCAGGGCGCAGACACGGAACACGCGCGGGCTCACCTTTTCGGTCAGCGCCTTGATGGTCCCGCCCTTACCGGCCGCGTCGCGCCCCTCGAAGATGATGATCACCTTCAGTTTCTGGGCTCTTCTCTATTCGGCCGGATTTAGTCAAGGGCTTGATTGGGTGCCTCCTTGGGTTCGGTACCGCTCGCGGGGCCGTGCTTCTCTTCGGGATCAGCCGTATGGCTCTCCCAGCATGGGATCAGTAGAACGAGACGGAACAATCTGACTCGCGTGCTGATCGCAAGGACGCGACCGTACAAGAGCCCAAAGCGAACTCATCTCGTCCATCGTCCCGCGAGGGACCTCCTCCCGCTAAACAACGGGTGCGTGGGCCGCGCGTCGCACTATTGTGCCGCGGGCGTGGCCTCCCGTGTCCAGCGGAATTCCGTTCCGTCGCTCCACATGCGGTGCATGATGACGGCGAGCCGCCGCGCCAAAGCGACGATCGCCTTCTGCTGCCCGCGTCGTTTGGCGATCTGCATGGCCCACGCCTTGAGCCAGGACCATTTCTGCACCCGCGTCAGCATGACCTGTGCGGCCTCATAGAGTAGCGCTCGCATGGCTTCATCACCGCACAGCGAAATCCGGCCGATGCGGTGGCTTTCGCCGGACTGGTTGAGAACTGGCGTCAATCCAAGGGACGGCCCGACGGCTTTCGAACTCTTGAAGCGGGCGGGAACGTCGATCGTGCTGATAAAGGCCAGCGACGTGACGGGGCCGACACCAGGGATCGTCATCAACCGACGACAGACCTCGCTTTCCCGGGCAAGTAGAAGCACTTTGCGATGCAGTTGTGTGAACTGTTCGCGTAAAACGCGTCGGGCGACGAGAAGCGGTTCCATGAGTTCGGCCAGCTCCGGCTGACCGCCGACGAGTTCGTGGATACGTTGTTCAAAGCCGATCACCCCCACAATTCCGACCTTCAAGCCGAAGTTGCGTAACAGCCCACGAATGTCATTCTCGATGGCAATGGCCTTCTCCTGAAGCAGCTTGCGACCGGCAAGCAGGACCCGTCGCTTTTGGCTGATCAGGGTCTTGACGTGGACAGGCCGGAACAAGCCGACGCGCATCATCTGCGCAATGCCACGCGCATCATTGCGGTCGCTCTTGTTCACCTGCGCCTTGAGGAACGCCTTGGCATGTCGCGTCTCGATGCAGATTACCGGCAGGCCAGCCTCCGCCAGCCCGCTGAACAGCCATTGCGACAGCGGTCCAGCCTCGAGCCCAATCCGATCAAACCGCCAAATCGGATCGTTGAGTGCAGCAAGAAGATCGTCCGGGTGACTCACCAACTTCGCTTCCCGGCAAATGCGGCCCGTTTCGTCGACAATGCACAGGGACGTCTCTTTGACCGACACGTCCAGTCCAGCGTAATGTTTCATGCTGCGCTTCTCCGTCTGATGCTTGTGGCTGTTCGAAAACAGACCACGTTTATCATCAACCTGAAGCGCAGCACCCTGCTAACGCGGGGCTCAGCAACAGGCCGAATACCCCATCTGACCCATTCCTGAAGGTGACACAACTCGACCTGGAGTTTTTCGAGCTCCTTCTCATAGTCCTTCCGCTTCATCCGCTCCACGGGCGCGTCCTTGGCCATGCTCAATCACCCCAGGAAATGGTCACCCCGATGTCGCCGGGCACACCGCCTGGAAAATCGATGATCTGATAGGCGATTCGATAGCCGCGCGGTTTCAGGTAATCGCTCCAGAGCTGGAAGATTTCCTTCGGAATCCCGGTCAGGGTGTTCTCCCAGCCCGCTTCCATCTGATTGATGGCGCGGCCCTTGTCGGTGCACAGCGTGTTGGGGAAGCGATAGACCAGAACTTCGGTCAAGCCGTTCCGCACCGCACGCTGGATGATCGTCGAGGCGAGCTTGATCTTCTCGTCCTCGGTCTTGCCAGAAGGCTTGCTGAGGCGTTCAATGAGGGCGTGTTTCTCGGCTTCGGCGGCGGCGGCAAGGCGCGCATATTCGTCGGCCTTCTCTGCCTCCTTGAGGGCTGCTTCTTTCCGGATCTGCGTGGCGCTGGGGATGAGATCATCGATGCCGGGCATGGCAGGCGGCTCCTGTTGTTGCACGTCAACTTTCAGGCGAGGCTAGGTGGGGCCGTTCCAGGCCCGTTGATCCAAATCAAGCAATTGCGCCACCCGATACCGACACTGCTTTCGACGCATTCAAGTGGAAACGCGCCTGACGAGGAGAGAACGTTGAGCGATCAGCTTCATCCGATGGCCCCGCATCATCTACCGTTCTATCTCGCACCGGGAAGCGGGGCGGATCCGCTGATGGTCGTGATGGGAATTTTCCTGATCGGCACCGTGCTCTGGGTCGGTACTCTTTATTGGAAATTGCACAGCCTGCCCGAGCGAATGGCGCACAAGTCGCAGAAACTGCAATTCGAATTCGTAGCCGTGCTCGGCCTGATCTCGCTCTTCACGCACATGCACATCTTCTGGATCGCAGGCCTGCTGCTGGCCATGATCGACATTCCCGACTTCGGCGGTCCGCTGCGCAGCATCGCCGATTCCGTGGAGAAGATCGCGGATGCGACGCCCGAAGACAGCGACGCGGCCACGCAGGCCAGCCCGCGACCTACAGGTGGCGACACGCCGCCTCCAGCGGAAAAGCCGGGGCCCGCGAAGGAGAAGGAGCACAGCCATGTTTGAGCTGATGTTCTGCTCGCTGCTGACGATCCTGCCCGACTATCTCTACCGCCGCTACGTCCAGGGCAAGCGCTTTGGCAAGGAGATCACCTTCTTCTCCATCTGGTACGAGCTGCGCTGGGGCATTACCGGCTGCCTGATGCTGACGGTGTCGCTGATCACCATGATCTTCTATTTCCATCCGTCGACATCCAACGCAACGCTCTATTTCCGCACCGTGCCGATCCTGCCCGAAGGCTCGGGCCGCGTGGCCGAGGTCAAGTTCGGCTTCAGCGCGCCGGTGAAGAAGGGCGACGTGCTGTTCACGCTCGACGCCTCGAAGCAGCAGGCCGCGTTTGAGACCGCCAGGCGCAAGATTGCCGAAGTCGATGCCGCCATGCAGACGGCACAAGCTGACGTGGCCAAGGCCGAGGCGCAGATCGGCGAAGCGAAGGCGAATTACCAGCAGGCCAAGGACGAGCTCGACGTCAAGACCGAGCTGCAGCGCCGAAATCCCGGCATCGTGCCGCAGCGCGATATCGAAAAGCTCCAGGTGCTGGTCGACCAGCGCCAGTCCGGCATCGATGCCGCGACGGCCGCGCGGCAGTCGGCGGCCTTGCAGGTTTCGACCTCGCTTCCAGCGCAGAAGGCGAGTGCCGAGGCGACGCTTGATCAGGCCCAGGTTGATCTCGACAAGACACTCGTCCGCGCCGGCGTCGACGGGCGCGTCGAGCAGTTCCTTGTGCGCCCCGGCGACGTCGTTAACCAGTTGATGCGGCCGGCGGGAATCCTGATTCCGACGGAGGCCGGCCGATCGGTCCTTCAGGCCGGCTTCGGTCAGATCGAGGCCCAGGTGATGAAGACCGGCATGGTGGCGGAGGCAACCTGCATCTCGAAGCCGTGGGTCATCATCCCGATGGTGATCACGACGGTGCAGGACTACATCGCCACCGGCCAGTTCCGCTCCGGCGAGCAGTTGCTGGAAGCACAGAACGCCGTTCGGCCCGGCACGATCCTGGTGTTCCTGGAGCCGCTCTACAAAGGCGGCCTCGAGGGCGTGACGCCGGGCTCGAGCTGCATCGTCAACGCCTACACCAGCAATCATGAAGAGATTTCCGCCAAGGACACCCCGACCAGCCGGAAGATCGCGCTGCACGTCGTCGACGGCGTCGGCCTGGTCCATGCCCTGCTGCTGCGCATACAGGCGTTGCTGCTGCCGATCCAGACGCTGGTGCTGAGCGGGCACTGAGCGCGCGAGGGACGAGGACATGAGATCACGAAGAGCGATTGCACCGGGCGCGATGTTGCTTGCCTCGATGTTGGGGGCGTCCGGCCGTGCCGATGCGCTTGATCTCAACGGCGCATGGGTCACTGATGCCGACAACTGCCCCAAGGTGTTTGCACGCAACGGCTCGCAGCTTGGCTTCACCGAGATGTCGGACGCCTATGGCGGCGGCTTCATCATCAGCGGCGACCAGATCACCGGCAAGTTCGCGCGCTGCCGGATCAAGGCGAGGAAGGACAATGGTCCGTACGTTAACCTCATCGCTGCGTGTGCGACCGACATAATGCTGTCCAGCGTCCAGTTCAATTTGAAGGAGCTGGACTCCAACAGCCTGGTCCGCCTGTTCCCGGGCATGGAAGAACTGGAGATCCGCTACCACCGCTGCCTGGCGAAATAGCCGTCATAGGCTGTCGGTGCCGTGCAATTCCCGCTAGAGTTACCGCGGAGAGCGGCCGTTCGAAGCCGCCGGGGAGGTGGATGAGCGGGCACGTGACCGTTGCGTCAGCCAAATCGTGGCCAGTCACAGCCGCAGTGCTCTGTCTCGGCCTGCTGCTCGCCGCCTGCATCCTGTCCGGGCCCACCGGTGCCGTCGAGCGCAGCCCGCGCGGCGATCTCAAGCGCGTGCTGGTGCTGCATTCCTTCGGCCGCGAATTCCGCCCCTGGAGTGAATACGCGCGGAGCATCAAGGTCGAGCTCGAGCGGCAATCGCCCTGGCCGCTCGACGTCCAGGAGCACTCGTTGCTCAGCGCGCGCTTCAACACTGCGGGCCCCGAAGCGCCCTTCGTCGAATATCTCGGTTCGCTCTACCAGGGCAAGCCGCCCGACATCGTGCTGAGCATCGGTGCACCCGCGGCGCGGTTCGTGCAGAGATACCGTGCGAAGCTCTTTCCGGAAGCGCCAACGGTGCTGACCGTGGTCGAACAGCGGCTGGTGAACCGCCTGGATCTCACCGACAATGACGTGGTCGTGTCCGTCCGCAATGATTTCGTGGCGGCCTTCGAGAACATTCTCAAGCTCTTGCCCGATACCAAGACGGTTGCCATTGTGGTCGGTGCCTCGCCCCTCGAGAAATTCTGGATTGAGGAGGTGAAGCGGGAGTTGAAGCCGCTGGAAGGCCGGCTCGACCTCGTCTGGTACTCGGACCTGCCGTTTGAGGAGATCCTGAAGCGCGCATCGGCGCTTCCGCCTCATTCCGCGCTGTTCTGGGGGCTGATGTTGGTCGATGCCGCCGGCATTGTCCACGAGGGCGATATCGCGCTGCACAGGCTGCATGCTGTCGCGAACGCGCCGATCTTCTCGTATCAGGAACCTTTCTTCGGCGACGCCAGCGTCGGCGGGCCCATGCACTCCGTCGCCGAAACCAGTTCGAAGACCGTCAGTGCCGCGATCCGTATCCTCGGCGGCGAGAAGCCGGCCCGTATCAAATACGAGCCGATCGGATTCGGGCCGCCGAAATATGATTGGCGGGAATTGCAGCGCTGGGGGATCAGCGAGAGCAATCTGCCGCCGGGCAGCGAGATCCTGTTTCGTGAGCCGACCCTCTGGGATCGCTATAGCTGGCAGATGCTGCTGATCGCGGCCGTGATTTTGATACAGGCCGGCTTCATCGGCGGGCTTCTGAACGAGCGCCATCGCCGTCAATTGGCCGAGATCGAGTCGCGACAGCGCCTGACCGAACTCGCCCACGCCAATCGGTACTCGGCCGTCGGCGAGTTGACGACGTCGATTGCCCACGAGCTGAACCAGCCGCTCGGCTCCATTCTGACCAATGCCGAGACGGCGGAGCTCATGCTCAAAGCCACTTCACCCGACATCAACGAGATCCGCCAGATTCTAGCCGACATCAGGCGCGACGATCAGCGGGCGTCCGAGGTCATCCGCAGGCTTCGCAGCGTCCTGAAGAAGCGGCCGTTTGAAATCAAGGACACCGAACTGAACGACACGGTACGGGAAGCAATTGGCCTGGTGACAGCGCTCGCCGACGGGCGCCGGATCACGCTGGCTTACGCGCCGGCCGCTGCGGAGCTGCACGTCAAGGGCGACCCCGTGCAACTGCAGCAGGTCGTTCTCAACCTGATCATCAATGCGTTGGATGCGGTCTCCGACGCGGACATGAAGAAGCGCGAGGTCAGCGTATCGACCGGGCGCGCCGGGGGCCACGCCGAGATCCGGATCGCCGACACCGGTTCGGGCATTGCGGTCGGCGACCTCGCGAGCATCTTCAATCCATTCTTCACGACCAAGCCTCAGGGCATGGGTATGGGGCTTGCAATCGTCAAGACCATCGTCGAGGCCCATCACGGCACCATAGCCGCCGAGAACCAGCCGTCGGGCGGCGCGCTGTTCACGATTAGGCTCCCCATCATCCATTAGCGCGGACGCTTGCGATCCGGCAGCGCGGCATTGCTCTCGCGCCGCAACAAGGCGGCGAAGCCGTCCTTCGTTGATCTTGATCAATAAACGCCAGTAACGCGGCCCGATCTTGGTGGTCGGAAAGTTCGATGGAGGATGGCATGTTTCGCTGCGGCAAGACCCTGTTGGCGCTTGCGCTCGTGGTTGCGATCCCGGTCGTCGCGACTGCTCAGACCGCCGACAAGCCGGCGGCCCCGAGCACGCAGGCGCAGCCGGCAAGTCCGCCGGCACCGGCCGCCGAGGTTCTGAAGCCCGAGCAGCTCGAAGCCCTGGTCGCGCCGATCGCACTCTATCCCGATGAGCTGCTTGCCAATCTGCTGGCTGCCTCGACCTATCCGCTCGAGGTGGTGCAGGCCGACCGCTGGCTGAAGGACCACAAGAGCCTGAAGGGCGACGCGCTGAAGGCGGAGGTCGACAAGCAGGGCTGGGACGACAGCGTCAAGGCGCTCGCAAGCACGGCCGATGTTCTCTCCATGATGAGCGACAAGCTCGACTGGACCCAGAAGCTCGGCGATGCCTTTCTTGCGCAGCAGCCCGACGTGATGGATGCGATCCAGCGTCTGCGCAACAAGGCCTATGACAACAAGAAGCTGGTCACCACCAAGCAGCAGAAGGTCAGCGTCCAGAGCCAGGAAGGCAGGCAGGTCGTCGTCATCCAGCAGGCCGATCCGGAGACGATGTACGTCCCCTATTACGATCCGGCGACGGTCTATGGCACCTGGCCCTATGCGGACTATCAGCCGTATTATTTCGGCTATCCATCCTATATCGGTGCTGGCGTGGTCGCTGCTGGCCTCGCCTTCGGCACGGCCTGGGCGATCGGGCGCTGGGGCAATTACTGGGGCGGCGGCGCCAACTGGGGTAACCGCAACGTCTACGTCAACCGTCGCACCACCAACATCAACAACGGCTGGCAGCACAATCCGGCGCATCGCCAGGGGGTGCGCTACAACAACGTCAATGTTCAGCAGCACTTCGGGAACAACAATATCAGGGCTGGCGCGTCGGACCGGATGGACTTCCGCGGCCGCGATGGAAACCAGGTGCTGCGTCCGAACCAGGGTGCGGGAGATCGGGCGGGAGATCGCGCCGGCGACCGTGCCGGTGATCGTGGCGGTCCGGGAGATCGTGCTGGTGATCGCGGTGATCGTGCCGGCAATCGCGGCGACCGGCCCGGCGGCGGCGATCGCGCTGGCGCGGGAGATCGTGCCAAGGGTGGTGGAGATCGCGCCAAGAATGCAGGCAAGAATGCAGGTAAGGGCGGTGGTGATCGTGCAAAGGCTGCCAACCGTGCCGGCGGCGGCGCTGCCGCCAATCGAGGCGGTGGCGGCAATCGCGGCGGCGCGATGAACGTCTCCTCCGGTCAGGCGGCGGCCGCAGCATCGGCGCGCGGACGCTCCAGCATGGCGAGCATGCCGCGCGGTGGTGGCGGCGGGGGCTATGCCGGGCGCGGCGGCGGTGGCGGAATGGCCATGCATGGTGGTGGTGGTGGTGGCGGCTTCCGTGGTGGAGGCGGAGGAGGAGGCCGCGGCGGTGGCGGCGGTGGCCGGCGCTCCGACATCGCGCTGAAGCACGACATCACGCTGCTCGGCCATCTCTCTAACGGCCTCGGCTATTATCGCTTCAGCTACATCGGCAGCGACAAGGCCTATGTCGGCGTGATGGCGCAGGAGGTGGAGCAGGTGATGAAAGACGCCGTGACCCGCGGCAGCGATGGTTATCTGCGCGTGTATTATGAAAAGCTTGGCCTGACATTCCGCACCTACCGCGATTGGCTCGCCGACGGCGCGAAGATCCCTGCGGAGGTGACGCCATGATCGGCCTGAAATCGCTCCATCGCGCGATCCTGGCGGGCGTGGTGGCGCTCGCCATGCTTGGCTCGGCGGCACAGGCACAGCAATCCTACAAGACACCGGAGGATGCGGCCGCCGCGCTCGCGGCCGCAGTCAAAAGCGGGCCAGGCGACATTCTGAAGGTGCTCGGCAGGGCCGCCGAGGATATCGTCTCGTCCGGTGACGAGGTCGCCGACAACGACATCCGTCAGCGCTTCACGTCGATGTACGACGCCAAGCACGGCATCAAGGCGGAGGGCAACAAGACCGCGACCTTGATACTGGGGCCGGACGATTTCCCGTTCCCGATTCCGCTGGTCAACACCAAGACAGGCTGGGCGTTCGACACCGACGAGGGGCGGATAGAGGTGCTTCGCCGCCGCATCGGCCGCAACGAGCTCGACGCGATCCAGACCGCGCTCGCCTATGTCGATGCCCAGAATGAATACGCCGACAAGGATCGCGGCGAGGGCGCCGGTGTCTACGCGCAACGCTTCCTTTCCACGCCCGGCAAGAAGGACGGCCTGTTCTGGCGTGACGACAGTGATCCGAGCCCGCTCGGCGCGCTAGTCGCGGAGGCCTCGGCCGAAGGCTACAAGCAAGGCACAGGCGAGGGACCCGCGCCTTATCACGGCTACTACTTCCGAATACTGAAAGGCCAGGGTTCCGACGCGCCCGGTGGCGCGCTCAACTACGTCGTCAAGGGCAAGATGATCGGGGGCTTCGGACTGATCGCTTGGCCCGCCGAATACGGCAATTCCGGCGTGATGACGTTTCTCGTCAATCATGCCGGCACAGTCTACCAGAAGGATCTCGGCAACCGCACGGCGGTCATCGCCGAGCGCACCACGCTGTTCGATCCCGACCAGACCTGGAAGAAGGTCGATGCCGCGAAGCCATAAACCGGAACGCATGCGGCGCGCGATCGCAATCGGCTTTACGGCGCTCGTGGTGCTCCTGCTCGCAATGCCGGCCACGCCGTCGTTGGCGCAAGCGAGCGGCCATGTCCAGGTGAGGTTCGTCAAGGCCGGCCTGCTGGTCGGAGGCGGCACCGGCAGTGGCGTGCTGAACTACCGCGGTCGGAACTATCCCTTCAAGGTCTCCGGCTTGAGCGTCGGCATCACGGCCGGTGCGACCGTCGGCAGATTTGACGGCCGGGCATCGGGCATCCGCGATGTCGGCGACTTCGTCGGCACCTACAGCTCCGTTGGCGGCGGCTTTGCCCTCGTCGGCGGCGTCAACGGCGCCCACCTGCGCAACGAAAAGGGCGTGACGATCGTGCTGCAAGGCCCGAAGGCCGGACTTGAGCTCGCCTCCAACATCAGCGCGATCACGATCGCCTGGAAGTGAGCGCCTCGAGCCTGGGGTTACCGGGCCGCGATGGCCGTCATCTCGAGTTTGACGCCTGGACCGAGATCGGCCACGCCGATCGCAGCGCGCGCCGGCAGGTGAGCTTCCGCAAAGTGCGCCTTCCAGGCAGCATTGAACTCCGCCTTCTCCTTCAGGTTGGTCATGAAGATGGTCACCTGCAAGACGTTGGCGAGATCGGAGCCGAGCGTCTTCAGCAGCCGCGCCAGCTGCCCGAGGACGTCGTTGGCCTGGCCCGACATATCGAGGCTGGTGTCCTCGGGGACGATCCCGCCGATGTAGAGCACGCCATTATGCTCGACCACTTCGTGGAGGAGTCCTTCGTAGGGCAAGACGCGCTGGATCATGATGAGACCGATGCTGCTGTGGGGATGGGCGGCATATCGCACATTTCCATGTCGATGTCGTTTGAAGAGATTTCGCGACCGGGCGTCCCGGAGGTCATCCAACAAGATATTGAAAATAAATAATAAATTGACTGAAGAATCACCGCTCGTCGCGCGGTCGGACGGTCACCAAGCTGCACTTGCGCGCGGGAGCCCGGCGTTTCCGACGGCCCTGATCCCGACGACATCGGGATACGGATCGGTATACTGCCACCGGAATTGACGTGGCAGCGGCTGGGCCCGCGCCGCGCGGAACAAGGATCAGACGATGGACGATACGATTGGCTTTCCCGACCCCGGCCTCGACCTGTCTGACGGCTTCAAGCCGCACACCTCGCATTGGGGCGTGTTTTCCGCGCGTCAAAGCGAAGCCGGGCTCGAGGTCAGGGCCTATGCGGGCGACCCCGATCCGAACGGCATCATCGGCAATTTCCCCGGCGCGCTGCGTCATCAGGCGCGCATCGCCCAGCCGGCGATCCGCCGCGGCTGGCTCGAGCGCGGACCTGGCCCGGACGATCGCCGCGGCCGCGACGAGTTCGTCTCCGTCAGTTGGGAGAAGGCGCTCGATTTGCTCGGCGACGAGCTCGGCCGCATCCGCGACACGCGCGGCCCCGGCGCCGTGTTCGGCGGCTCCTACGGCTGGTCGAGCGCGGGCCGCTTCCATCACGCCCAGAGCCAGGTGCATCGCTTCCTCAACATCGCGATGGGCGGCTATGTGCGCTCGGTGAACACTTACTCTTCGGGCGCATCCTCGGTGCTGCTGCCGCAGATCCTTGCGGGCTACGAGGACATCACCAAGCGCAACGTCACCTGGGAGCAGATTGCCGAGAACACCGACATCGTGCTGGCGTTCGGCGGCATGGCGCTGAAGAACTCCATGGTGGCCGGCGGCTCGATCAGCAAGCATGTCGAGCGCGGCGCCATGGAAGCCGCGCGCCGGCGCGGCTGCGCGTTCATCCTGGTCAGCCCGCTGCGCGACGATCTTCCCGTCGAGGCCGGCGCCGAATGGATGACGTGCCTGCCCGGCACCGACACCGCCCTGATGCTCGGCATCGTCCACACACTTGTGAGCGAAGGCCTGCATGACCAGGCCTTCCTCGATCGCTACACCGAAGGCTGGCCCGTGTTCCTGCGCTATCTCAATGGCGAGAGCGACGGGCAGGCCAAGCATGCCGAATGGGCCGCCGCGATTTGCGGTGTCGATGCGGACGCGATCCGCGAGCTCGCGCGTCGCGCCGCCGGAAAGCGTGCGCTGATAACCGTTTCGCATTCGCTCCAGCGCGCCGAGCATGGCGAGCAGCCGGTGTGGATGGGCATGGTGCTCGCAGCAGCACTCGGCCAGATCGGCCTGCCCGGCGGCGGCTATGCTTATTCGCTCGGCGCGATCGGCTATTACGGCCGCCGCGTCAACGACGTGCCGGGACCGACGCTAGGGCAGGGCCGCAACGGCGTGCGCGAATTCATTCCGGTCGCGCGCATCGCCGACATGCTGCTCAATCCCGGCGCGACCTATCGCTACAATGGCGAGACGCGTACCTATCCGGACATCCGCCTCGTCTACTGGGCCGGCGGCAATCCCTTCCATCACCATCAGGACATCAACCGCTTGCGCAAGGCTTTTGCGCAGCTTGATACGTTCGTCGTGCACGAGCTCGCCTGGACCGCGACGGCGCGGCACGCGGACATCGTGCTGCCCTCGACGATGACGCTGGAGCGCGAGGACATCGGTTATTCGACCAACGATCCCCTGATGGTCGCGATGCACCAGATCGCCGAGCCCTTCGGCCTTGCGCGTGACGATTACGACATCTTTGCCGATCTCGCCGAGCGCCTGGGTGCGCGCGAACCTTTCACCGAAGGGCGCACGTCGCGGCAGTGGCTCGAACATCTGTACGAGCCGACTCGCGCCTCGCTTCAAGCGCGTGGCCTCGAGGCGCCTGATTTCGACGAATTCTGGCGGCGCGGCAGCCTGGTCGTGCCGCAACAGCCCGACGACGGCGGCCGGCTTCGCAGCTTTCGCGAGGATCCGGCCAATCATCCGCTGCCGACGCCGAGCGGGCGCATCGAGATCTATTCAGCGAAGATCGCTGCGCACGGCGATGCCGATTGCCCCGGCCATCCGGTCTGGCTCGACAAGACCGACATGCCGAAACCCGGCGCGCCGTGCTTCCTCGTCGCCAACCAGCCGGTGACGCGCCTGCACAGCCAGCTCGACTTCGGCGGCCATTCGCTGGGCGCGAAGCATCGCGGCCGCGAGGTGGCGCGCATGAATCCGCGCGATGCCGATGCACGCGGAATCAAGGACGGCGACATCATCCGCCTGTTCAACGAGCGCGGCGCCTGTCTCGCCGCCGTCCATGTCACCGACGGCATCGCGGCCGGCGTCGTGCAGCTTCCGACCGGCGCGTGGTACGACCCGATGGACCCCGAGGACGACGCGCCGCTCTGCGTTCACGGCAATCCCAACGTGCTCACCCGCGACATCGGCACCTCGTCCTTCGCGCAGGGCTGCACCGGCCAGCTCACGACGGTCGAGGTGGAGAAGTTCACCGGCAATCTGCCGCCGATCCGCGCGTTCGATCCGGTGTAGGCGCGTCGCCGGGATTGCTGCGGCCGTAGTGCGAAGGCGCCGGACTACGCTGCGCTCCATCCGGTCTACGCGAAATGCGCTCGCAACGACGACGTGGAGGTACTGCGCTCTCGCGCCCGTGCCGTAGCGCGTCCAGGACACGAGAGGCAGAAAGAAAACGGGGCCGTCCTGTGTGGGCGCAGGGACGGCCCCAAGTGGCTCGCAGACCCGGGAGGAAAAGGGCTCGAGCCGGCGCGAGTGGCAGGGCACTCACGCCAAAGAAATCGCAAACCAGTCGAAGTGCAGATGGCGTGATCCCAAGTGGCTTGATCCTGAGTCGCTTGATTCCAAGTCCCTCGATTCCAGTTCCCTCGATCCCAATTCGCCTGCCGCCGCACGAACTACGCGGCTGCGCCGACCATCCAGTCCATGTCCGCGGCAGGGCGCCGCCGCGAAAGCGCCTCCGTAGCAGGCAGCACGGCCCTGCTGGACAGACGCCAGCGTGCCGGTGACTCGCCGCTGATGCGCTTGAACACGGTCGAGAAATGCGCCTGGGTGCTGAAGCCGACGGCAAGCGCGATCTCCGCCAGCGGCCGCTCGGTTGTCGTGAGCAAGGTCTTCGCATGCTCGACGCGATGATTGAGCAGATATTCGCGTGGACGGTAGCCGGTCGCGGCGCGGAACTGTGCCGCGAAATGCATCCTCGAGAGGCCTGCGACATTGGCGAGCTCGGACAGGCTGATGCAGCGATCAAAGTGATCGGCGATATATTGCTCGACGCGGCGTAGCCGCCATTTCGGCAAGGCATTGACTTTTGAGCGTGGCAGCTCGAGCCGAGTCAGATGCATCGCAAGGGTCTCTCCGATGCAGCGCGCGAACTGCTGGTCCGCGGTATCGCCATGCTCGGTCAGTGCCTTCGCGAGCTCGGCTGCGAGCGGGTCGCGCAGCAGGACGAGGTCGTTGAGGCCCTCGGTCGCCGGTCGCGCCGCCGAAAAATGATCGGTGGAGATGTGGAAGTGCAGGAAAGCGCTGGGCGACTGGAATTGCACGCCGAGAAGCTTCGATGGCGCACTGACGTACAGCGTGCCCGCGGGCATGGTGCCGTCGAAGATGATCTGACGGTCCCGCGTCAGCTTTACCCGAGCGGTCTTCAGGGCGATGGCGACGAAATAGCGGTCCGCCGGCGTCGTCGCTTCGTGCGACGAGGTGGTCCGAGAATCCTCCCATCGCGAAATCGTGATGTCCGCGTCCAGGCCGCGGTCGATCTTGCGCCATCCGCTTTCCTGCGCGATTGCTCGCATCCCGTGCGAAGCCTCGCGATCACACCGGCTGGTGGGAAATTCGATCCAGGCATGCGCTGCTTGCAAGTCATTGAACATCGCTCGTCCTCTCCTGGCCTCGTCGCCGCTTGCAGCGATCGGCCAACTCTCAGTGCTTTCCACGATCAGAGGATAGGCGTGAGCCAGGCAAGAAGCCCGTTAGTGATGATTAGGAGGTGTTAGATTTTGTGCGAGCGCCTGTAGTGTGACAGCCCGCCGCAGGACGTTTGATTTTGTCCAGCTTTTCAATTATTTGCGCAGATCGGTGCGGTGTGAGGACATTGCAGAACATCGTGCTGCGATCGATGTGCCGGTATGAGGCCGGCGCGAGCTATGGCGGAATCTGGGTGATGACGGTGTGAGGAAGGCGGCGTATCGAGGCGGGTGACGAGCCTGCCAGAACCTCTCGAGGAGAGCGATACGCCATGACCGAGACTACCAATGTTCTTGCTTTCCGTCAGCCGTCCGCGGTTGATGATCCACTGACCGATATCGTTCGTGCCGGCGCGCGGGACCTGCTTGCCAGGGCGATCGAGATCGAGGTTGGCGCGTTTCTGGCCAGCACGGCCAATCTGACGCTGCCCGACGGTCGAGCGCGCCTGGTCCGACATGGGCACGGTCCGGTGCGCGAGATTGCGACCGGCATCGGTCCGGTGGAGGTCGCTCGTCCCAAGGTCCGCGACCGCGGAGCGAGCGGGCCAGGCGACCGCCTCCGCTTCAGTTCGGCAATCCTGCCGCTATGGGCGCGGCGGACGAAGAGCCTGGATGCCTTGATCCCGGTCCTCTATTTGCGCGGCATCTCGACCGGCGACTTCCAGGAGGCGCTCTCGGCGCTGCTCGGCAAGGATGCGCCGAACCTGTCGCCTTCGGTGATCGCCGGCCTGAAGGCCGATTGGCAGGTCGAGTACGAACGCTGGCAGAGACGCGATCTGTCGGCGCGTCGCTATGTCTACATCTGGGCCGATGGCGTGTACCTGCAGGCCCGCATGGAAGATCACAGCGAATGCATGCTGGTGCTGATTGGCACCACGCCGGAAGGCAAGAAGGAGCTGATCGGCTTCCAGGTCGGCGTGCGCGAGAGCGCGCAGAGCTGGCGCGAACTCCTGATCGACCTGCGGCAACGCGGGTTACGGATTGCCCCGCAACTCGCCATCGGCGACGGCGCCCTCGGCTTCTGGAAGGCACTGGACGAGGCCTTTCCCGGCACGCGGCACCAACGATGCTGGTGCCATAAAGTGAGCAACGTACTCGACAAGGTCGCCAAATCCGTGCAGGGCCCCATGAAGAACGACCTGCGGAACATCTATCTGGCCCCACACCGGGCCGAAGCTGAAACCGCGATCGACGTCTTCGTCGAGAAATACCACGTCAAATACGGACGTGCGGTGGAGTGCCTGATCAAGGATCGCCATGCGCTGCTCGCCTTCTTCGACTTCCCTGCTGAGCACTGGATCCACCTACGCAGCTCGAACCCGATCGAGAGCGTCTTCGCCACGGTGCGCCACCGAACGGTGCGGACCAAGGGATCGCTGTCGCAACAAACTGCGAAGCTGATGGTGTTCAAGCTCATCGACGCCGCATCGAAGACCTGGCGGCGATTGAAGAGCACGAACCAGTTGCCGAAAGTCATCGCCGGTGTAAAGTTCATCGACGGAATCGAAGTCATTCCGAACACTGAAAGCCACGCCGCCTGATCAGGCCGCGTCACCCAAAATCAGCCATAGCTCGGCCGGCGCGGTGCCTCGCTGGACCGCGCATCGACGGCGGGTATAGTCGCCGCGCATTTGAATGAAATGGCCGTCAAGATGAGTCAGAAGTGACCGAACCCCCGGCAGGACATGGCTCGCCCGGCAATGGCGCCGGGGCGAGCCTTGATTTCGACGCAGTCTCGTTCGGACCGTTTTCGCTGCGGTCGCGGTTGCTCGAGAGGGACGGGGCGCCGGTCAAGCTCGGCAGCCGCGCAATGGACATTCTGCGCCTGCTCCTCAGTCGTGCCGGCGAAGTGGTGCCGAAGAACGAGATTCTGAGCTACGCGTGGTCCGGCCTCGCGGTCGAGGAGATCAGCCTGCGCGTCCATGTCGCGGAGCTGCGCAAGGTGCTTGGCGACGGCAAGGACGGGGCCCGCTATATCACCAACGTCCCGAGCCGCGGCTATTGCTTCGTCGCGCCTGTGCAACGTGGCGAGCGCAACGTGGCGCCCGTGCCCGTATTGCGTGCGCCCGAACGAGCGGCGGCGCCGGCGGCCTTGCCACATCGGCTGGACCGGATGATCGGTCGGGACGACGTGCTGCCCGAGTTGTCGGCGCGTCTGCTGAGCGACCGCTTCGTCACGCTGCGAGGACCGGGCGGCATCGGCAAGACCACGGTTGCGACCGCGCTCGCGCATGACATGTGGCAGGCATTCGAGGGCCACGTTCATTTCCTCGAATTCGGCCCGCTGAAGGACGCCACGCTGGTCGCGAGCACGGTTGCCGCCGCTCTGGGCCTCGTCGTGCATCACGATGATCCCTCAGGCAGCATCATCAATTTCCTGCGCGGACGGCGGCTGCTTCTCATCCTCGACAGTTGCGAGCACGTCATCGACGAGATCGCTCGTCTGGCCGAAAACATCTATCGCGAGGCGCCGGGCATCGCCATTCTCGCCACCAGCCGCGAGTCGCTGCAGGTGGAAGGCGAGCAGATCTTCGAGCTCGTTCCGCTGGCCGGCCCGCCGCAAGGGGCGCGCCTCAGCGCCGGTGAAGTGCTGGATTATCCGGCCGCGCAGCTGTTCATCGATCGTGCCGCGGCCGCAGGCCATCGCGGCGATATCACGGACGAGGATGCCGAGGTCCTGGCCGAGATCTGCGGCAAGCTCGACGGCATCGCGCTCGCGATCGAGCTCGCCGCCGTGCGCGTCGGCGTCTACGGATTGCGGGAGATGGCCGCGCTGCTCGACTCCAGGCTCAAGCTCGAATGGCGCGGACGGCGAACGGCGCCGCCACGGCAGCAGACGCTCGGCGCGACGCTCGACTGGAGTTTTGGCCTGATCGGCGAGAGCGAACGCACAGTGCTTCAGCGACTCGCCATCTTCGCCGGCCCCTTCACGCTCAAGGGGGCGATCGCAGTCGCCGCGGATGAGGGTGCCGCGGCCGATCGCGTCGTCGATGCGCTGGAGCAGCTCGTGGCCAAGTCGCTGGTGTCGGCGCAGCCCGATGGCGCATCGCGGCGCTACCGCCTGCTGGATGCCACGCGCGCCTATGCCATGCAGAAGCTGGTCGACGCAGGCGAAGCGGCGGCGATCGCGCGCCGTCACACGGCCTATGTTCAGCGCACGCTCGAAGCCGGCATGGCGGAGCAGGGCGGCGACCCGGCTTCGCGCCTGCAGGCGCGGGCGAGCCTGCTCGCAGATGCCCGTGCGGCGTTGGAATGGAGTTTTGCCAACCACGACGGTGCCGCCTTGCGCGTGCCGCTCGCCGGCAGCGCCGCAAGGCTGTTCGTCGAGCTCAACCTGCTGAACGAGGCGCGCATCTGGTCGGGCCGCGCGCTCGCGATGCTCGACGATGCCAACCAGGGCGGCAAATGGGAGCTCGAGCTGCAGTCGACGCTCGGCCACGCCTTCATGTTCACGGAGCGCAACAGCGAGCAGGCCGAGGCCGCACTCCGGCGCGGGCTGGAGATCGCCGAAGCGCTCGACGATCACGCCAATGCGTTCAGGCTGCTGTCGCGGCTGAACATGTTCTATCGCCGCACCGGCGGCTACAGGCACCTCGTGCCGACCGCACGCCAGGCCGAGCGCATCGCCCGCCAGATCGGCGACACCGCGGGGATCGCAGGCAGCAAGGCGCTTCTCGGCGTGTCCTATCATCTCGCCGGCGACCAGGCCGAGGCGCAGGCCCATCTCGACGAAGGCGTGCGTGACGACGCCGCGCTGCGCGGGACGGAGCCCGGGCATTTCGCCTATTCGCGCACGCCGCAGATTCCGCTCGCGCGGGTGCTGTGGTTGCGCGGCTTCCCCGACCGCGCACTCGATTGCGTCCGCCCGCTCGTCGGCGCCGCCGCGCCGCGCGACGTGGTGATGCATTGCATTGCGCTGTGCTGGTCATCCACGGTGTTCGGCTGGGTCGGCGACTGGGCCGCCGTCGAGACGATGACGGGGCGCCTCGCGACCCATGCGAATTTGCACGGACTCGCGCCGTACGAAGCCGTCGCGACCGGCTTTCGCGCGCAGACCATGATCGCCCGCGGTGAGCTGGCCGGAGGTGTCGATCTGCTGCGGAGCGCGCTGCCGCGTCTGCATGCGGATCGCTACGAGCTCTACGCATCCGCGTTCGCCGCAGACCTGTCGCAAGGACTGGCGGCGCTGGGACGGTTGACGGAAGGGCTGCAGGTCCTGCATGAGACGATCGCCCGTGTCGAGCAGGGCGGCGGAGGTTTTGACATGCCCGAGCTCCTGCGCCGGCGCGGCGACCTCGAGGCGCGGACCGGTGATCTCGGTGCCGCCGAAGCGAACTTTGCCGCATCGCTCGCGCTGGCGGAGCAGCAGGGGGCGCTGTCCTGGCGATTGCGGACGGAGATGTCACTCGCGGCGCTTCGGCTTCGGCAGGGCGTCAAGAATCCGCTCGACGATCTCGCCGCGACCTATGCGCGGTTCTCGGAAGGATTCGAGACGGCGGATTTGAAGGCCGCACGGCTCGTGCTGGACGAGGCATCAGCCTGACAAGGCTCAGTCGAACCGGAAATCCGCGAGATCGATCGACACCATCAGCTCTTCACGCAGCGGCATCAGATCGTCGCCGCGCAGATAGATGCGCCGGCGGCTCGGGAGCTTGAAGCCGTCGACGGTGACGGGATCCGATACGTACTGAGCTGCCGGAAAATTGCCCGCGATCTCGACCCGGTAATCATGCCGGCGGATGAGCATGTCGGGGCCAAAATAGAAATCCTGCTCGGCGCTGTGGCTTGCGATCACGGCCGGGAAGGTCGCCCGCAATCCGCGCCAGACCTCCGCGCCCTCGCGCCAGGGCGCGATCTCCCGGACCTCGAACCCGTCCGCCGCCAGCAGGAACGGCGCAGTCATGTAGGTCCAGAGCGCATAGCCGTTGAAATAGGCGCGATGCAGCGGATCCCAATGCGTGCGCATATCGTGCCGCGCGAACGAGCCCCGCGGATTGTTGCGCTCCGCGACGATGCGGCCGTCCGCGGCCACGATGGCAATCCGCTCCGGGCTGAAGTCGGTGCGCTGGCCGGGCTTGCCGAACGGCTCCACGGAAGCGCGCTCACGATGCAGCTCGATCCGCATCGTGCGCGGCGCCTGGTCCTGATCGACGCCCTTCAATATCCAGAGGTCGCCGCCCGTCACGATCGTGGCGGTGAGTCGCTCGTGGGCATTCCATCGATCGAGCCCGCCATGGGCCTCGATCGCATTCGCCAGCAGCGGAATCATCCGGCCGTTTCCTCTCGCATCGGTGGTGTCGCCCCAATAGAGATACCCCCGTGCGCAGACGATCGCCCGTTAAGCGTTGTTAAGTGCCGTTGGCAGGTCCGGCGCCTAGGCTTCGGCCATGACGTCCAGCACCGCGTCGGCAAAGGCCTTCGGCGCCTCTTGCGGCAGATTGTGGCCGATACCGCCCTTGATGGTCCGGTGCGAATAGCGCCCGGAGAATTTCTTCGCGTAAGCGGACGGTTCCGGATGTGGCGCCCCGTTGGCGTCACCCTCCATGGTGATGGTGGGCACGGCGATAACGGGCGCTTGCGCCAATCTCGCCTCGTCGTCGGCGTATTTCGCTTCGCCTTCGGCGAGGCCCAGCCGCCAGCGATAATTGTGGATCACGATCGCCACATGGTCCGGATTGTCGAACGCCTTCGCGCTGCGATCGAAGGTGGAATCGTCGAAATGCCATTGGGGCGAAGCGAGCTGCCAGATCAACTTCGAGAAATCGTGGCGGTACTTGTCGTAACCCTCGCGGCCGCGCTCGGTCGCGAAATAGAACTGGTACCACCATTGCAGCTCGGCCTTCGGCGGCAGCGGCATCTTGCCGGCCTGCTGGCTGCCGATCAGGTAGCCGCTCACCGACACCATCGCCTTGACCCGCTCCGGCCGGAGCGCAGCGATGATGTTGGCGGTGCGCGCCCTCCAGTCGAAGCCGGCAATCGTCGCCTTGTCGATTCTGAGGGCGTCCATCAGGGCGACGATGTCGGCCGCGATCGCCGCCGGCTGCCCGTTCCGCATCGTCGAGTCGGAGAGGAAACGAGTGCTGCCGTAGCCGCGCAGGTAAGGCACGATCACGCGACGACCGGCCGCGGCGAGCAGCGGTGCGACATCGACGAAGGCGTAGATGTCATAGGGCCAGCCGTGCAGCAGGATCACGGGCGGGCCATCGGCGGGACCCGCCTCGGCATAGCCGACATTGAGGAGGCCGGCGTCGATCTGCTTCAGGGACGCGAACGCGGTGTTCGCGCCGGGCTTGACGACGGTGGCGGACTTCGCCGGCTTCGCCGCGGCCGTCGTGCTCAGCGCAAGCTGGGTCGCGGCGAGTGTCATCGCAGCCCTGCCGACGAAACGACGTCGTTCGTGGCTGATGTTATCGGTCATGTATGCCTCCTGTGGTCGGTGCATTGTGCAAGTCGCCGTCAGCCCTTGTGCCCGTCCAGACGCGCAAGGAAGTCGCGGACCAGCGTGGCGATCTCGTCGGTCGCCTCGTCGAGCGCGAAATGGCCGGCTTCGAGGATGTGGACCTCCGCATCCGGCACATCGTCGCGATAGGCCGAAGCGCCGGCGACGGCGAAGGACGGATCGTACTTGCCCCAGACCACCAGCGTCGGCGGCCGCGTCTTGCGCAGCCACTCCTGCCACTTCGGATAGGAGGCGACGTTGGTCCGGTAATCCAGGAACAGCGTAGTCTGGATTTCGGCCTCGCCGGGACGCGTCAGGAACGCGTATTCGTCGGTCCATGTGTCAGGGTCGTAGCGCTCGGGGTGCGGGCTGGAGCCGAGGTGCCGCTGGCGCGTCGCGGCCAAGGATGTGAAGTTAGCCTCGAGCGCCTCGAGCTCATGCGCCGGATCAGCCCAGTATCTGCGACGCGCTTCCCAGAGCGGGCTCAAACCTTGCTCATGCGAAACGGCGTTCTGGATCATGATGGCGCGGACGCGCTCGGGATGCGCCAGCGCCATGCGGAAACCGACCGGGCCGCCATAGTCCTGCATGAACAGCACGTAGTTGGTCAGGCCGAGCTTGTTCGTCAGCTCGCCCATCACGCCGGCGATGTTGTCAAAAGTGTAGGTGAAATCGGACGGCGGCGGCGCGCTGCTGTTGCCGAAGCCGGGATAATTAGGCGCGATCAGGTGATATTTGTCGGCGAGCAGCGGCAGCAGAGGCTCCCACATCCGCGACGAGGAGGGAAAGCCGTGCAGCAGCAGTACGGTCGGCGCGTCGGCGGGCCCGGCCTCGCGGTAGAAGATATTGAGACCCCCGATATCGATGGTGTGATAGCTGATCGAGCGTCGGCTCGACCGCAGATCCTGTGCCGAGGCCTGCACGGTGGTGCAGGCGAGGGCGGCTGCGAGGGCGAGGGTGGCTGGAATGTTCATGTCATCGCTCCGATGTGGGCGCGTCGAGACGTGCCGGCGCGTCATGCGCCGGCAACCGCTCTGACGGGATTGAGCGGCACGCTGCCACCGTGATCGCTGTTGTGCGCAGCAGCTTCCGCTCGCCGGATCACATTCGTAAGCTCCGGCGTAAAGCTTTCGTCATCGTCCTCGATGTGTCCGGTCAGTTGCCGGGTCGGTGCTCATTGATGAGCACCGCTCCGATGCGAGCCTGACTTACGCGGCCGACTTCGCCTTCTTGGCGAGGGCGGCGAGCGGCGTCTGCGCGGCCGGGCCGGAGGAGTGCGGATTCTGTCCCGTGATGAGCTGGCCCGCGCTGACGACGTGTACGCCCCAGTTCGCCGTTTTCGAGAAGACCGCGCCGAGCTTCAACATCTCGTCCTCCACGAGGAACGGCACGACATTGGTCAGGCCCACGTCCTCTTCCTCGCCGTTGGTGAAGCCGGTCACTTCCTTGCCATCGACCAAAGGCTTGCCATCGGGCGTCTTGACGTGGCGCAGCGCACCGGTCGAGTGACACACCACCGCGATGGTCTTGCCGGCGGCGAGGAAGGATTCGATCAGCTTGACCGAGTCCTTGTCTTCGGCGAGGTCCCACATCGGGCCGTGACCGCCGGGATAGAACAGCGTGTCGAACTCTTCCTGCTTGACGCTGTCGAGGCGCACCGTCTTGTCGAGCTGGGCTTCAGCGGCAGCGTCCGCCTCGAAGCGCAGCGTCAGGTCTGTGCGGAACTCGGGCTCGTTGCTCTTGGGATCGAGTGGCGGCCGGCCGCCCTTGGGCGAAGCCAGCGTGATCTCCGCGCCGGAATCCTCGAAAACGTAGTAGGGGGCGGCGAGCTCCTCGAGCCAGAAGCCAGTCTTGCGTCCGGTGTTGCCGAGCTGGTCGTGGGAGGTGATAACCATAAGAATCTTCATGACGATCTCCTTGAGTGCGTTCGCTGCTGACGCATTCCCTCGTGGTGGAGGTGCGCCGGCCTCGGTCTCGTTCGAGCACGACACTTGTTCGTTGCTCGTGAGCCCAATGTTGCACCCAAGGCCGCGTGTTAGCTCGTTATGTATTGTTAGGCGTTGAGAGCAGTGAACGGTTCCCGCTCTCGCGCGTCGCCACCGCTACTCGAACACGGCGTCGAAGATCTCGACGTCCATCAGCACGGGCTTGGCGATCACGCTTCCATCAGGCCGCAGCGTCTGCACACGCCGCAATGTCGGCACGACGATGCCGCCGAAGCTGTCATGGGCCCAGGAATAATGCGCGACCTTGTTTCCGAACAGATCGTGATCCGTCCGCCGTTGCAGGGCGTTCTCGTCGAAGTAGAAGATCTGCTCGGGCGCGAGCGTGAACAGGTTCGGCGGGAACTGCGCGCGCAGCCGCCGCCACGTGTCAGCGTTTTCGCGCCACGGCGGAAGCTCCTCCGTGACGACGTCGGGATGGGCGAGCAGAAATGGGTTGGTCAGATAATTCCAGATCGCAACGCCGCAGAAGAAGACGAGGTGCAGTTCGTCCGCGAGCGCAGGAGAGCCGGTCTCGGGAAATGCAGGGCTCGGGTTATCCCAGGTGCGCAGGACCTCACCCTCGAGGCTCTCGATCGTGATCGCGTCGGGCTGAAAGCAGCCGGAGTGTTCACCCCCGGTGATGCCGGTGAAGCGGACCGACTGGGCGCGGGTCGAGCCCTCCGCCGTCACGTCCTTGAATTCGCTGGCATGTCCGGCGCTGGAGAACAACGAGCCGCCGACGGAAAGGTGGAGCGTAAAGCGATTCAAGCTATTCCAGCGGGCCATACCGCCGCTGGCATCAATTACATCGTCAAGAAGCGCCATATCCCGCCATATCCACCGTGAAGTGCCACCACCATGGCGGGGCGGATGCGGCTTGGCGTGTTAGAAGTTGTTAGGACTTGCGAGCAGGTGCTTGGGCGGTATCCCGTTGAAGATACTGTCAATTCAGCGCGCTCAACAGCTCCCTGGCGGCCACGAGATCGCGGGTCTGGAGGCCTTCCTGGTACCGCGCGACGAGCGGGGCGAGCAGGGCGCGTGCTTCGCCCGCCTGTCCGGCCTGGCGCCAGACCCGGCCGAGGCTGATCGCCCCCCGCAGCTCCCAGCCGAGCGCACACTGCCGGCGCGACAAATCGAGCGATTTCCGGAAGCAGCGCTCGGCCTCCGCGGTGTTTCCCGACCGGACGAGGATGTCGCCCTTGACCCGGAGCATCTCCGGCATGTCGAAGGATTCGCCATGATCTGGAATCTGCGCAATGGCATCATTGATCGTGCGCAGGGCCTCGTCCGGCTGGTTCTCCGCCACGAGGCCCTCCGCCAGCGCCGTCGCAAACACCATCGTCATGATCCGGTGCCGCGTCGCGTACAGCGTGGCCTGGCTGCGGCGAAGATGCTCGATCCCGCCGGCGATGTCGCCGCGGCGAAGCATGAGCTCGCCCTTCTGGCCGATGCCGACGGCGTGATAGGGACCGAGGAAGTGCCGCGCCGAATGGTCGATCAGCCGCTCGATCAGGATTTCGGCATTGGCCCAGTCGCCGACCCAGAGGAACACGTAGATCGTCCAGATCAGGGAGATGCCGAGGGTGAGCGGTTGTTCCAGCAGTTCGGCCTCGCGAACAGTGTATCTCGCCGCCTCAATCGCGCGATCGGGCCGGCCGGTGAGCCAGAGCCCGCGCGCCAGAGCGACCAGCGCGACGATGCGGTCGTCATAACCGAGATGCCCAATGTTCAGCCGCTGCGAGCCGGGATTGTGCACCATCGCGCTCTCGCAGAACTGCACGGCCTTGTCCTGATTGCCGATCAGATGGTGCGCGACGCCCAGCATCCATTCCACGTTCAGCGCGGCGGCCGGATCATTCAGCTTGCGCGCAACGCTCTCGCCCTGCTCGCCGGTGCCGAGCGCGCCGTGAAAATCCCCGACCCTGGTCAGGTAGATGTGCAATCCGCGCAGCAGCCAGAGCTGCCAGTGCAGATCCTCGAGATCCCGCGCAAGCTGAAGACTGCGTGTGAACGCCGACCGGACCGCCTCGGTATTGCCCTGCGTGAACATCACGGAGACGCCGAGCGCGGCCTGCAACGTCATCTCCTGGCGGCGGTCGATCGAATTCGTATCGAGAGAGACCAGCGCCTGCTTCGTCCAGCGATAGCACTCCGTCAGCAATGTCAGTTCGAGGAAAAACTGGGCCGCCGAAGCCGCCAGATCCACGCCGATCGTTCGGTTGGCGCTATCCGAAAAGCTCCAGGTCAGCGCGGCCCTGACATTGGGCAAATGGTCGGCATAGGGAAGGAAGCCGCCCGCGGTCTGCATGCCCGTGGATTTGAGCGCGATGTCGCGCAGGAAGTCGCGGAAATATTCGGCGTGAGCGCGCGCGACACGGGGCGCTTCGCCGTTCTCGACGAGCTTCGCGCCGACGAAGGCGCGGGTGGTGTCGAGCAGACGATAGCGCAGCCGCCGCTCCGCGGGTGAGGTTGCGATCAGCGATTTGGAGAGCAGGTTCGAGATCGCGTCGACCGCCTCGGGCTCGCTGATGCCCTGGCTGAACGCAACGGCGAGCGCGGCCTCCATCGTGAATGGCCCGACGAACACCGACAAACCGCGCAGCGTCGCGCTTTCGGCTGCCGGCAACAGATCATAGCTCCAGGCGAGCGCGGCGCTCAGGGTCTGGTGCCGCGGGATCGCGGTGCGGCGTCCCCGCCACAGCAGCGAGAAGCGGCTGTCGAGCAGCGAGGCGGTCCCGGCAATGCCATAGGCGTTCACGCGTCCGGCGGCGAGCTCGATCGCGAGCGCGATGCCGTCCAGTCGCCGACAGATCTCGGCGACAAGCGGTGCATCTTCCTCGCTCAGTTCGAATTCGCCCAGGCTCTCGGCAATGCGTTCTACGAAGAGCTGGCTTGCGGGATAGGCAAGGATGTCGGCGATGCCGAGCCCGTCGCGCTGGGGCGGGCAGTCCAGCGGAAACAACCGGTGGACGCGTTCGCCTTCGGTGCGAAAGGATTCGCGGCTGGTGGCGAGAATGTGCAGCTCGGGCGCCTCCTGGACGATGTGCTCGGCCAGGGGCGCGAGCTCGTCGATGATGTGCTCACAGCTGTCGAAGATCAGCAGCATCCGGCGGTTGCGCAGCACCGTCAGCAGGCCCGGCATCGGGTCCTCGGAATTGACGGTCAGGCCGAGCGTGGCGGCGATGGTGCTTGGAACGAGCCTGGCATCCGTCAGCGCGCCGAAATCAACGAAGTTGACCTGACCGTCGAAGGCCTCGAGCTCGCGATGCGCGACGGCGAGCGCGACGGAAGTCTTGCCAATCCCGCCGGGGCCGACAATTGTCACGAAGCGATGCTGCGCAAGCTCGGTGGAAATCCGCTCGACCGCGTCGTCTCGTCCGATCATCCTGGCAAGCGGCGGCGGGAGTATGTGAGGCGACGGGACGGCCGGGCCTGTCCGCGTCTCCGACGATTCGGACCGGACCAGCGGGCTCGCGAAGCAATAGCCACGGCCGGGCACGTTGACGACATAGCGGGAGCCTTCGCCGGCATCCCCCAAGGCCTTGCGTAGCGTCGTGATGTGGAAGCGCAGGCTGCCTTCATCGACCGTCACGTCGGCCCAGACGCGCTTGATCAACTCACGCTTGTCGATGACCTCGCCGGCGCGCTCGACGAGAAAAATGAGGATGTCGAGTGCGCGGCCGCCGAGGTGAAGCGGAGCGCCGTCCTTCTCGAGCAGGCGCGACCTTGCGTACAGCCGGAATGGCCCGAAGGAAATCGCCGCATCCTGGTCGTTAGTGTCCACCACGCGCCAATGAATCCAGTGAAGGGGCTGTTGTCCGCATCCTGATCTAGCAGAACGAGGTTATGAGTAAACTGGTCGAAAGTGGCGAAATCGCGCGGCAAGTCATTCGGCCGCACCGGGATGATGCGTGACAAATTTCGCTTAAACGCGAGCGGCTTGGGAAGCGATCGGGACGACCCGTCAGCGTGCTTGACCGTCGAGAGGACGGTCTGGCCGCCAACTTGTGCCGCCGATCATAACAAAATCTTGCAACGTCTAACGAGCAAAACGCGCGCGGTGCATCCAGTATAGGCTTCGAGTTAGGTCCTAGATCCAACGGGGAGGCTATCATGTCCGCTATCGGCTTGGAGACGAGCGACCATTTCGTTCGTTCTCAGCACATTGCCAGCCTTGATGATCAGTCGCGTGATTGGGAACTCGTGCTGCGGGAATCCCACCATCGGATGAAGAACACGTTGACGCTGCTGGGTGCGTCAGTCCGCCGCGACTTCTCGCGGCCGGGCACCAGGGATATGTCGGGCGCGGTGGACCGGTTCGAGCAGCGCATCGTCGCGTTCGGCAGGCTCTATCAGCTCTTGTCCGACAGCGACAATCTGTCCGCCGTCTCCGTCGAGGCCTTCTTCGAAAACCTGTGCGAGGCGCTCTCCGAGGCGGTGCTGGAACCGGCCAGCATCCGCTGCGAGGCCGCGATCGAGAGCGGGGCGCTGCCGGCATCGCAGTGTCATCGGCTGGCGCTGATGCTGACGGAGCTGGTCACGAATGCCGCCAAACATGCCTTCCCGGACAGGAACGATGCGCTGATCCGCATCGAAATGGCCAACCGCGACGGCGCCTGGTTCTGCACGGTGGCTGACAACGGCATCGGTGCGACCGGTCCGCTTCAGGGCACCGGCAGCCGCATCCTTGAAGGGCTCGCACGCAGTATCGACGCGCGGTTGCAGGGCGAAGCGAGCCAGGGCGGCACACGCGTGACGATCGTGATGCCCACTGCCGCTTGAAGCTCGCTTCAATTTCAACTCAGGGAGTTCGACATGGCCACCACCGAAATCGACCGCGACGCCGAGGCCGGGTCCCCGAACACGTCTTCGACATCGCATGGCGTTGACCTGAAGCTCGAGATCGTCGTCATCCCCGTGTCGGATGTCGACCGCGCCAAGGCGTTCTACGCGCGCCTCGGCTGGCGATTGGACGCCGATTTTGCCTCAGGTGACGAATGGCGCGTGATCCAGTTCACGCCGCCGGGTTCGGCCTGTTCGGTGATCTTCGGCAAGAACGTCACACCGGCAGCGCCCGGTTCGGCGCGCGGGCTGTACCTGATCGTCTCCGATCTGGCGGCGGCGCGACAGGATCTGCTCGACCGTGGCATCGCGGTGAGCGCACCATTCCATGGTGCGGGCGACGTTCACGCCGGTCCGGACGAGCCGTATCTGTTCGGCAGCGTCCGGGTCAGCGGTGCTGACCCGAAGCGCAGCAGCTACAGCTCGTTTGCCTCGTTCAGCGATCCCGACGGTAATGGCTGGCTGTTCCAGGAGGTCACGACGCGACTGCCTGGACGCATCGCGGGTGACGGCCGACGTTTGCCTCAACGGCCGATCTGGCCGCAACCCTGCGACGTGCCGCTGTCGCGCATGGTGAGCACGAGAAGCGCATCGGCGGACACGACGAGAACTGGGCGGATTGGTACGCCGACTACATCGTCCGCGAGCAGGCCGGTCAACCGCTGCCCTCCTGAGTTGTAATGAACACATCGCCTGAATTCACAGACAGGGCGCGCGCCGATTGAACTCGTCGCGCGCCGAGTTGCTTCTGCATCGCGCGTATCGTCATCGTCGCTCGCTTTCCTGCATCCCCCGGACTCGCAACGGCTAACGCGGCCTAACAACCGATAACGAGCTAATTGCCAGGACCTGCGCCAATCTCTCTTCACGACGAGCCGACGCGTCGATTTCGAATTCGGTTGGCGTCACCGACCAAAGCAAGGGAGATCTGCCATGACAACGCGAGCACGAGCTGACATTCTCAATCCCGACCGCCGTCAATTGCTGAGCCAGGCCGCAATGACCGCGGTCGCCGCCAGCGTGACGAGCCTGCTGCCGCTGCGTCCGGCGAAGGCCGCTGCAAGCGGCACGATCCGCCCGTTCCGCGTCAGCGTGCCCGAAGAAGATCTGCTTGACCTCCGCCGCCGCCTCGCAGCGACACGCTGGCCCGATCGCGAGATTGTCGCCGACCAATCGCAGGGCGTGCAGCTTACGACGCTCCAGCAGCTCGTGCGGTACTGGCAGAACGATTACGACTGGCGCAAGATGGAGGCGCGGCTGAATGCCTTGCCGCAATTCGTCACCGAGATCGACGGCGTCGACATCCACTTCATTCACATCCGCTCCCGCCACGAGAATGCGCTGCCGATGGTCGTCACACATGGCTGGCCCGGCTCGATCATCGAGCAGATGAAGATCGTCGGCCCGCTCACCGATCCCACCGCGCATGGCGCGAAGGCCGCGGATGCATTCGACCTGGTGATCCCCTCGCTTCCCGGCCACGGCTTCTCCGGCAAGCCGACGGAGCTCGGCTGGGATCCCCAGCGCATCGCGCGCGCCTGGATCGTGCTGATGAAGCGCCTCGGCTACAACCGCTACGTGGCGCAGGGCGGCGATTGGGGCAATGCCGTCACCGAGCAGATGGCGGTGATCGCACCGCCGGAGCTGCTCGGCATTCACACCAATATGCCCGCCACCGTTCCCGACGACATCGCCAAGGCGCTTCAGCCCGGCGGGACGCGGCCGTCAAACCTCTCGGCCGACGAGCGCATTGCCTACGACCAGCTCGAAGATTTCTACAAGCATGGCCTCGGCTACGCCATCGAGATGTCGAATCGGCCGCAGACGCTCTATGGCCTCGTCGACTCACCGGCCGGCCTTGCGTCCTGGATGCTTGATCACGACTCACGCAGTGCTGCGATGATTGCGCGGGTGTTCGACGGCAAGACCGAAGGCCTGTCGCGGGACGACGTGATCGACAACATCACGCTCTACTGGCTCACCAACACCGCGGTCTCGTCGGCGCGGCTCTACTGGGAGAATAAGCTGGTGTTCCTCGAGCCCAAGTACATCAAGATCCCGGTCGCCGTCAGCGTGTTCCCTGACGAGATCTGTGCCGCGCCGCGCAGCTGGGCCGAGAAGGCCTATCCGAAGCTGATGCACTACAACCGGCTCGACAAGGGCGGCCACTTCGCAGCCTGGGAGCAGCCCGCGCTGTTCTCTGCGGAAATGCGCACCGCGTTCCGCCCGCTGCGCCAGTCGATCTGAACCGAGCAGGGGACGCGCGCTGCCGTTCGTCCCTTTTCCGAACACAAATATCAGGAGTGCCAACAATGAACCGCCCCGTACAGATCTTCACCACCGAAGACATTCGCCTGGAGCGGCGCCTGCCGACATACTGGCGCGTCACCTTCGACATGCCGCCGGTGAACATCTTCGGTCCAAAGCACCTTCCGCTGCTCAACGAGATCATCACCGCGATTGAGACCGATCCGGACGTGAAGGTGGTCGTATTCGACAGCGCCGTTGAAGGCTTCTTCATCACGCATTACGACTTCCTGGCGCCGCTTGAGGACTCGCTTCGCGTTCCACCCGGGCCGACCGGCCTGCAGGCGCTGCCTGACATGCTGGTGCGCCTCAGCCGCGCGCCGGTCGTCTCCATTGCCTCGATCCGGGGCCGTGCGACCGGGGTCGGCAGCGAGCTCGCGCTGGCGAGCGACATGCGCTTTGCCAGCCGCGAGAAGGCGATCCTGTCGCAATGGGAGGTCGGCGCGGGACTCGTGCCCGGCGGCGGACCGATGGCCCGGTTGCCGCGGCTGATGGGCCGAGGCCGTGCGCTCGAAGTGTTGCTCGGTGCCGACGACATCCACGGCGATCTCGCCGAGCGTTACGGCTACGTGAATCGTTCGCTGCCGGATGCGGAGCTCGACGGCTTCGTCGAGGCGCTCGCCATGCGCATCGCGTCGTTCGACAAGGAGGCCATCGCCGAGACCAAGCGTCTTGTCGATGTTGCGAGCCTGCCGCCGGATGACGAGATCAAGCCGGAGTGGGACGCGTTCCTGGCCGCGCTCGGCCGTCCCGCCAGCCAGACCCGCATCAAGGCGCTGATGGCGCGCGGTTTCCACCGAGCCGGCGACGTCGAGAACCGGCTTGGCTTCCATGTGGGTCAAATCAGCGGCTAACGGAACCGCTGTGGCGTTCGGCCGGTTGGAGGGGTGACAGGCGGTCGTGCCAATGTCGCTTTCCTCCGCTACCGAGCGCCGGTGCTAAAAACCAACCTGAAAACCAACAAGGAGAATTGAGATGATCCGCAAGGCAACAGCAGTCTGGAAGGGCACCGGTCGCGACGGCACCGGCCATCTCTCGAGCGAATCCGGCGTGCTCGCCGGGACGCCCTATTCGTTCAAGACCCGCTTCGAGAGCGAGAAGGGCACCAATCCCGAGGAGTTGATCGCCGCGGCCCATGCCGGTTGCTTTACCATGGCACTGGCCTTCGGCCTTCAGCTCGCCGGCTTCACGCCGGACGAGCTGTCGACGGTAGCCGCCATCACGCTCGAGCCGGAAGGCAAGGGCTTCAAGATCAGCAAGTCGGCACTGACGCTTCGCGCCAAGGTGCCGAACCTTGACGACGCAGGTTTCGCCAAGATCGCCGGCGAGGCCGAGAAGAACTGTCCGGTGTCGAAGGTGCTCAACGCCGCGATCACGCTCGACGCCAAATTGACCTGATCGAACACAGGGAACGGTGCCATGTCTCGCCAAGATCTGTCTCGCCAAGATCCGCCTCGCCAGCATCAGCCGGATGAAGACAGGTTCCGGGCGATTTTGCCCGAGGACATCGCTTGGCAACCGTTCCCTGCGTTCCCGCCGGGCGCGCGGCTGGCGGTGATGGTCGGCCATCCCAGCGAACCCGGACCTTACGTGGTCCGGGTGAAGGTGCCGGGCGGCACGAAACTGATGCCGCACAAGCATCCGGAGGACCGCATCTACACGGTCATGTCGGGTGTGTTCTACATCGGCCTCGGCGAGCGTTTTGATGGCGATCAGGTGAAAGCCTATCCGCCGGGCAGCGTCATCGTGCTGCCCGGCGAGACCTGGCATTTTCACTGGGCGAAGTCCGGCGAATACGTCACACAGGTCTCCGCCATCGGGCCGCTGGGCCTCGAATATCACGATGACCACGATGACCCGCGCTTGCATCCGGCAGCGGACAAGCGCTGACTATCTCGACGAAACCAATGGAGCATCAGATGACGACAGAGCGCGCAGTTTTGGCCGGAGGCTGCTTCTGGGGCATGCAGGATCTGATCCGCAGACAACCGGGGGTGATCTCCACCCGTGTCGGTTACACCGGCGGGCATGTGAAGAACGCCACCTACCGCAATCACGAGGGCCACGCCGAGGCGATCGAGATCATCTTCAATCCCGCCAAGACGAGCTTCCGGACCATGCTGGAGTTCTTCTTCCAGATCCACGATCCCACCACGCTCAATCGCCAGGGCAATGATCTGGGCACGAGCTATCGCTCGGCAATCTTCTATACGAGTGACGAGCAGAAGCGGGTTGCCGAAGACACCATCGCCGATGTCGAGGCGTCAGGTCTCTGGCCCGGCAAGGTCCTGACCGAGGTTGCGCCCGCAGCGGAGTTCTGGGAAGCCGAGCCCGAGCATCAGGATTATCTCGAGCGCTATCCCGATGGCTACACTTGCCACTTCATCCGGCCCGACTGGAAGCTGCCAAGGCGCGCGGCCGCCGTGGGAGGCTAGCCGGATCGTCGCGTACGGCCGCCGAGGGCTTTTTGACGAGGAGTGCAAATGTGCGAACTCCCCTCATCGTACGATCACGAGAATTCCTCGTGGCTCAATGCGCCTCCGGCCGGCGTCGGCAGATCACGGTCACCGCCTTGCGGGCAATCTCCCTCAGCTCGGCGCGGCGCGCTCCGGCCCGTGCGCGAATGGCGATCGTCTGCATCGTGGCGGCGGCAAGAATCGCGAGTGCAGCCGGGTCGGCCTCGCGATCCAGCTCGCCCTTGTCCTGCGCCAGGCGGAAGCGGGCCTCGAAATCGGCATCGATCGCGCGCAGTCCCGTCGCAACGCTGCTCCGGATCGCCGCATCCTCGGCGATTTCGGTCACCGCGGTTCCGACCACGAAGCAGCCGCGCGCTGATCCCTTGCCGGAAAAGTAGATCGACAGCGCCGCGTCATAGGCCAGCATCAGCGCTTCGTCCAAGGGATGGTCCCCTGCGAGAGCCTCGCGCGTTGCCGCAAGGCTGATCTCCCAATAGCGCGCCAACGCCTCGAGATAGAGCGCGTGCTTGTTGCCGAACACCGCGTAGAGGCTCGGTGGGCTCATGCCGGTCGCGGCCGCGACCTTGTCCAGGGACGTGCCGGAATAGCCCGTCCTCCAGAACGTTTCCGTGGCCCGCTTGAGGGCCGTCTCAGTGTCGTAGGCGGGTGGCCGTCCCCGGCGCGCCGGCCCCGTCTCGCTCTTTTTCCGTGCCATGTCGTCCGAACCTGGTTGCCATGTTCCACACGTATATTTGTATGGATCGTTATAAAAATCAATGGCCGCGCGGCTTGATCGTCGCGTCGGGGTACAATATTTGTAACGAACGTTAGTAAATGAGATAGGGACGAGGACGATGGGTTTGAACTTTGCGCCAATCGCCGGCTGGCTGGGCGATCGCAGCTTCCGCGGGAGCGAGGCTGCTGCGCCGTTGTTCGGAGCGGATCTTGCCAGGCGGCTGCGCCGGCCCCTGATGCTCGTGGTGCCGGCCGCGGCTGCCGTGCTCGGCGCCTTCATGTATCTGGCGCAGGAACAATTTGTCTCGACCGACGATGCGTTCGTGCGCGCCGCGAAAGTCACCATCAACGCGCGGGTGTCGGGCCAGGCGGTCGAGATCGCCGTGCGCGACAATGAGCGTGTCCGGCAGGGCCAGGTGCTGTTTCGAATTGACCCGGAGCCCTACCAGATCGCCGTCGATCAGGCCGAAGCCCGGCTCGGCAGCGCGCGGCTCCAGATCGACTCCCTCAAGGCGACCTACCGCCAGCAGCAGGCGGAGTTGCAATCGGCGAAGGACTCGGCCTCGTTCGACGAGCACGAGTTCGACCGCAAGAAGATGCTGGTCGCCTCCGACTTCACGCCGCGCGCGGTCTACGAGCGGGCCGAGACCGATCTCAAGGTCGCGCGCCATCGGATGGCATCGATCGAACAGCAGATCGCCAATACGGTCGTCGCGCTCAACGGCGACCCCGACATCGATGTCGACCGCCACCCGACAGTCCGCGCGGCGAGGGCGCAGCTCGATCGCGCGCGGCTCGATCTCTCCTACGCCACGGTGAGGGCTCCCGACGACGGCATCGTGACCAAGGTCGACGATCTGCAAATCGGCGGTTTCGTCAACGCAGGCGCGCCCACGTTCTCACTGATGTCGAGCCGGGACGTGTGGATCGAGGCGAATTTTCGTGAGACGGGCCTGACCCACATGCGGCCGGGCCAGGAGGCGACGATCGACGTCGACGCCTATCCGGATCGAAAATTCAAGGCGCATATCGTCAGCATGAGTCCCGGCACCGGGTCGGACTTCTCGATCCTGCCGCCGGAGAATGCGACCGGGAACTGGGTCAAGGTCGTCCAGCGGCTGCCGGTGCGCCTCGAGCTCGACGATCCCGATTCGACCCGGCCACTGTTCTCCGGCATCAGCGTGGCGGCGCGGGTCGACACCGGCCATCGTCGCAACTGGCTGCATCTGCTCCAGCCTGCGCTTGCGACGGAGGTCAAATGAGCACGCCCCTCCCATCGACCGCGACCGGCGGTCATCATGCAATCTCGGCGGCCGCCCTGATGGCGACCTACATGCAGGCCGTCAACATTTCAATACCGAACGCCGCGCTGCCGCACATCCAGGCCACGCTCTCGATGGCCAATGACGAGGTCGGCTGGGTGTTCTCCTCGTATATTGCTGCAAGCGCCGTGACCATGTCGATCACGCAATGGCTCGCGGGACGCTACGGCCGCAAGGCGGTCTATCAGACAGCCCTTGCCGTCTTCACGCTTGGTCTTGTCCTCGACACGCTGGCGACGACGTCGATCCAGTTCGTGCTGGCGCGGATTCTCCAGGGCGCGGCGAGCGGACCACTTGCGCCGCTCTCATTGGCGATTCTGCTGGAGGCGACGCCGGCGGCGCGGCAAGCGCGCATGGGCCTGGCATTGACGGTCTGCTCGCTGCTCGGCATCAGCACCGGTCCCGCTCTTGGTGGCTGGCTCAGCGAATATTACGGCTGGCCGTCGATCTTCTATGTCAGCCTGCCCATGACGGCCTTCATCGCCCTGACGATGGCCCTGTTGCTGGGCGAGAAGCGGGCAGAGCGGAGCCAGCCCTTCGACATCTTCGGCCTGACGACCTTCTCCGCCGGCATGATCGGGCTGCAGATGCTGCTGGATCGCGGCGAGCGCCTCGAATGGTTCGCCTCGACGGAGATCTGGGTCGAAGCAATCGCCTCGGTCCTGGGCTTCTATCTCTTCATCGTACACGTTCTGACGAAGAAGGAGCATTTTCTCCGCACGGCCCTGTTCAGGGATCGCAATCTCGTCCTCTCGACGGTGATCTCCTTTGCGCTCGGCTTCGTCCTGCTGCCGACATTGGCATTGACGTCCCCGATGCTGGAGGAGTTGCTCAACTACCCTGTCGACACCACCGGCTACATGAGCATTCCACGCGGCGTGGCGCTGGTCGGAGCGCTGGTGCTGACGAGCCTGGTTCCGGGACAGGTTGACTACCGGCCGTTCCTCATGGGGGGCATGGCGCTGGTGGTCTATGCCAACTGGCTGATGCTCGGCTATTCGCCGGCGATGGACTGGCGGCCGGTCGTCGAAGCAGGTTTCCTCCAGGGCGCTGGTCTCGGCATATTGTTGCCGGCGCTGGTGAGGGCCGCGTTCGGAACGCTCGATCCGAAGCTTCGCCCCGAAGGCAGTGCGCTGATCAACCTGTCGCGCCTTTACGGCAGCACGATCGGCATCGCGGTGGTCCAGCTGTTCTTCTATGCCAACACTCAGGCCGTGCATATCGCGCTCGCCAAGCATCTCACGCCTTCTCGTGTCGCGGCGAATGTCACGGGCCCGATCGGGAAGTCAGGTCTCGCCGCCCTCAACGGCATGGTCACGCGCCAGGCGGCCACGGTTGCGGTCATCGATCAGTTCGAGATCCTGATGTTCGCCATGCTCGTCGTGATCCCGCTGGTGTTCTTTCTTCGTAAGCCGCGCCCCGCCGGCTAGCGCCGGAGAGTCGTGAAATGACGTTGTGTCCGCAACCTCGATCGCTTCCTCCGCATCGCGCGGCTAGCAGTCAACAAGGAGTATCACCATGACGACCTCCGATTCACTTCGTTACACGAGAATTCCCACGCATGAGGCCGTGACGATTCCCGCAGTCGGATTTGGCACGCTCATTCCGGATCCGCTCGTGACCAGGCAGGCCACCAGGGCTGCATTGGAGGCCGGATTTCGACATCTCGATTGTGCCGAGCGCTATCGCAACGAAGCGGCCGTCGGCGACGCGCTACAGGACGCGTTCAAGGCGGGCACGCTTCGGCGCCAGGACCTGTTCGTTACGACGAAGCTATGGAACACCAATCATCGGCCGGAGCGGGTCAGGCCCGCCTTCGACGCCAGTCGCCGGCGGCTGCAACTCGACGAGATCGACTGCTACATCATCCATACGCCCTTCGCCTTTCAACCCGGCGACGAGCAGGACCCGAGGGATGCGAGCGGCCATGTGATCTATGATTCAGGCGTGATGTTGGCGGAGACATGGGGGGCGCTGGAGCGGCTCGTCGACGAGGGGCACTGCAAGTCGATCGGGCTGTCGGACATTACCTTGGAGAAGCTGCGCGAGATCGTCGAGGTCGCGCGGATCAGGCCTGCTATGGTGCAGGTCGAATCGCATCCGTACCTGCCCGAATGGGAGCTGCTCGACTTCTGTCGGGAGCATGGAATTGTCCTGCAGGCGTTTGCCGCGCTGGGACACGCCATGAAGCCGAACCTCCTCGCTGATCCCGTGATCACCGCCATCGCGGAACGCCTGCACAAGACGCCGGCTCAGGTCGCCCTGGCCTGGGCCGTCCAGCGCGGCACGGCTTTCCTGACGACGTCGACCAATCCTCGGCGGATCGCGGAGAACTTCGATATTTCGACGTTGCCTGAAGACGCCATGCGGGAGATGCGGGACCACATCACGACGAATGTCCGCTTCAACACAGTGGTCGAGACCGGCGTGCCCGGATTCATTCCGCGGGCAGGATGAAGCGAGCGGTGTGGTACGAAGGCCGAAGGCCTTCGGCCGGCCTCGTCAAGTCCGGAGTTGCGCGATCAAATCGCGTGCGCTGCGGATATCGGCGATGCCGGCGCCCTCGCTGAACGCCCCGCATGCACGTTCGAGAATTGCCAGGGCCTCTGCATTCTGGCCGGCTCCGATCATGAACCGCGCGAGGCTGATCGCACCGCGCAGCTCCCAGAATCGCGCGCCCTGCTGGTTGGCAATCTCCATGGCCTCGCGAAAGCGCGCCTCGGCGTCCCCCGCATGCCGCGGGCTCTTGAGCAACAATTCGCCCTTGATGCGCGTCAGTTCCGGCAGATACCACAGCTCCTGCCGGTCGTTGCAGCGGGTCAGGACGTCCTCGATCACGTCGAGGCCACGGTCGACCTGGTGGGCCTCGCCGGAACATGCGGCGAGTTCGCCGAGCAGCGGAAGAAAGCGCGGCAGGAAACGCGCATCGCCGGCGCGATTGAGCTCTTCGCGCAGCAGCGGCAGGCCGGTCGCGACGTCGCCACGCCTTACGACGACCGCCGCGTTGAAGGCCCGTGCCCACAGGCCCCACAGCCGGATGGCGTGGCGCTCGGTGTGTTCGAGCAGCTCGGTGCCGTGGCGCTCCGCGGCCTCGAAATCGCCGGACCAGAAGGCGATTGGGCAGGCGGCTTGCCCCAGCACGCTGCAGAAAGTCAGCGCGTGGCCGTTGGCGCGACCTTCCTCGATGTTTCGGGCGGCGAGCGCCTGGGCCTGATCGGCGAGGCCCTGAAGCCACAGGATGCGGGCCCGGAAATATTGCGTCGATATCCTGAGGTCGAGCGGGAAGATCTTCGGCTTCTCCGCCAGCACATGCAGCGACGCGTTCACGCGCTCGATGCGCAGCCGTGCGTCGTTCTGATCGCCGAGATAGTGCAGCGCCACCGCCATCAGCCGGTCGCCCAGCATGAGATCGGTCCTGTCCGACGAGTTCGCCGCTGCATTCGCAAACCGGTCGGCGAGCGCACGGGCCTTGCCGAACTGTCCGTTGTTGAACTGGTCGATGCACAGGCCCCAGAGCGCGCGCAGCCGGAAGTCCTTGTCGTCGAGCCTGTCAGCCAGCTCCAGGGTCGTCTCGAGGATCGGACGCGCCTCGCGGGCGCGGCCCTCGCCATACATCAGCGACCAGCCGAGCGCCGACAGGAGTTGCATGCGAATGCGATCGTCGCCGCTGTCGCCGAGCGCGGTGAGCGCCGTCTTGGCGCGCTCGCGGCATTCGGCGAACAGGGACAGGCGGACCCACAGCGTGACGGCAGCCGCCGTCAGCGCGATCCCGAGTGCAGCGTCGCCGTCGTGCCCGAAGGCCCAGTTCAATGCGGCGCGCACATTGTCCAGCTCCGCGCCATAGATGCTCAGCCATTCCGGCAGCGGCGTCGATGTATCGGCCTCCGCGCGCTCGAAGAAGTCGCGAAAATGCTCTGCATGACGGCGCGCGAACTGACTGGTCTCGCCGAGCTCGTTCAGCTTTCCATGCGCATAGGTGCGCGTGGTGTCGAGCAGGCGATAGCGCAACGTTCGCGAGCCGGATGGCGAGATCAGCGATTTGGTGACGAGGCTGTCAATCGCCTCCAGCGTTTCGGACGCGCCGAGGCCGTCGCCGGCGGCTACCGCGGCAGCCGCCTCCGGCGCGAAGGGCCCGGCAAAGACCGACAGGCGTCGCAGCGTGGCACTCTCGGCGGGAGGTAGCAGATCGTAGCTCCAGTCGAGCGCCGCGGCGAGCGTCTGATGTCGTGGCACGGCGGTGCGCCGACCCCGCCACTGCAACGAGAAGCGGCTGTCGAGCAGCGACGCCGTGCCGGCAATACCGTACGCATTGACACGGCCGGCCGCGAGCTCGATCGCGAGCGCAATGCCGTCGAGGCGCCGGCAAATGCTCGCGACGAGCGGCGCTTCTTCCGCACTGAGCTGGAACGGACCCGAGCTCTGCGCAATGCGCTCGACGAAGAGCTGGGCCGCGGGGTAAGCGAGGACCTCGGCGACACCCAGGTCCTCGCGCTCCGGCGGGCAATCCAGCGGGAACAGGCGGAAAATCCTTTCGCCGTCGCTCCGGAACGACTCGCGGCTGGTAGCGAGAACGCGAAGCTGCGGTGCGTCGCGAACGATGCGCTCGACAAGCGGTGCCAACGCATCCAGCACATGCTCGCAGCTGTCGAAGATCAGCAGGGCTGGGCCGGTCTTCAGAAATGTCAGCAGGGCCGGCGTCGGATCCTCCGCGCTGATGGTCAGTCCCAGTGCGGAGGCGATGGTGGTCGCGATGTGGCTGGCATCTCTCAGCGGACCGAAGTCGACGAAGAATACGCGCCCGCCGAAATCCGCCGATCTACGATGCCCGACGGTGACGGCGACGGCGGTCTTGCCGATGCCGCCGGGGCCGACCACCGTCATGAAGCGATGCAGCGAAAGCCCGTTCGATATCTTCTCGACGATCTCCTCCCGTCCGACCATTTTCGAGAGCGGCGAGGGAAGGGAACGGGGAGGTGCAATGTTCACGGCGGGCTGAGCGGCCGGCGGGGCCGCGTGAGCGAGCGAGGCGACAAAGCAGTAGCCGCGGCCGGGCACATTGACGACATAACGGGCCGACTTGCCGGTATCGCCCAGCGCCTTGCGCAGTGCCGCGACGTGGAAGCGCAGGCTGCCCTCGTCGACATTGACGTCGGCCCAGATGCGCTTGACCAACTCTCTCTTGTCGATGACTTCGCCGGGGCGCTCGGCGAGGAAGATCAGAATATCGAGCGCGCGGCCGCCGACGTGAAGCGGCGAGCCCTCCTTCTCCAAGAGCCGCGACTTCGGAAATAGTCGAAATGGCCCAAAAGAAATGGCCGAGTCTTCGGTACGATCTGGCACGCGCCATTGCCCCCGCAACGGGAGTCAAAATGTATTACTTTTTGGTCTATCAGAACGAGGCGTACAGTAAACTGGCCGAAAGCAGTGGGCAGAGCTGGTAGCCCTGCGCGCATGGCTTCGATCGGTCGGTCCGCCGAAATAACCCTTAAGAAGTAAAGGGTTATGGTGACATGACAAGGCGATGACACCGGTGCCCTCACCCGGATGGCGCATTGACGGCGGTAGCAGATTGCTGAGACTGGATGGTTCGGGAGCCGGTCCCGCCTCGACAGTGACCACCGACTTCCGGAATTCGAACATGGCTTCCTTCTCGCGGCGACGATTCGTCCATGCCCTATCGGGCGCAGCGGCGCTGGCGGCCATCCCGCGCAGCGGACAAACCGCTGACTATCCGTCTCGTCCCATTCGCCTCGTGCTTCCGTATGGAGCCGGCGGAGCGGGGGACCAGATCGGGCGTCCCTGGGTGGACAAGATGTCATCGCTGCTTGGGCCGACCTTCGTGGAATATATCGGCGGTGCGGGCGGCGCGATCGGGGCTGCGACGGTCGCGCGCGAGGAGCCCGACGGCTATTCGCTGCTGCTCGGCAATGGCAGCACGCAGGTCATCATTCCCCTGACCTCGAAAAATCCCGGCTATTCCGTCGACGATTTTCGCGCCATCTATCGCTTGATCAGCACCGCGCTGGTTTTCGCGGTCCATCCGTCGGTGCCTGCCGCGGATCTGCGTGAGCTGATCGCCTACGCTAGGGACAATCCGGGAAAACTGTCCTACGGGACACCAGGCATCGGCACTGGCAACCATCTGGTCGGCGAATCCTTCAAGCAGCAGGCCGGCGCGCTGGACATCGTCCACGTGCCGTATCGGGGCATTTCGCAGGCGACCAACGACCTCGCTGGTGGCCAGATATCGCTCGTCATCGGCGTCATGTCCGACCAGTTGAAGCAACTGGGCGGGGCCGGGAAGGTCAGGCTGCTGGCGGTCACCAGCGAAAAGCGGTTGAGCGGCGCGCCGGAGATTCCGACCGCGGTCGAATCCGGCATGCCGGATCTCCGCTATGAGGGCTGGTTCGGCATCTTCGCACCCAGGCTCACCGACGATGCGATCATCGACCGGATCGCGCATGCGACGCTGGTCGCGATGGCCGATCCGCCGATGCAGGCAAACTACCGTGCCCAGGGCATCGAGCCCGACATCGATTCGAGTCCCGACAAATTCCAGCGCATCATCGACGCGACGACGGCAAGCTTGGCGCCCGTGATCAAGTCGATCGGGCTGAGCAATTTGTGAGGCCGCTCAGGCCTCGACGCGCGACGTCTGCCGGCCCTCCGCCGTGACCATGCGCGCCGACAGCGCGACGAGACACATCAGCGCGGCCAGCAGCCAGAACGCTGTCGGCAATCCGCCAAGCCGTGCGACGAAGCCGACGCCGGCGGGACCGATGAGGATGCCTGCGTAGCCTGCGGTCGTGATGGCGGCGACGGCGAGCCCCGTGGGCATCACGGTCTGCCTGGCCGCCCGGCGGAACAGCACCGGCACGAGGTTCGATGCACCGAGGCCGATCAGCAGGAAGCCGCCGATGGCGACCGCCGCTACGGGCGCCCTGAGCAGGACTACGAAGCCCGCGATCGCAATGATGCTCCCCCAGAACAATGTCGCGCGATCCCCGATGCGTGCGACGACGGCGTCGCCGCCGAGCCGCCCCGCGGTCATCGCGATCGAGAACACGATGTAGCCGATCCCGCCTTGCACTTCCGAGACGAGGCCGGCGCCGATGACGAGCAGCGCGCCCCAATCGAGCATCGCGCCCTCGACGAGGAAAGTGATGGCGGCGAGCAGCGCCAGCAGGAGCACGGAGCCATGCGGCAGCACGAAGAGCGGTCCGTCCTGCACCTGCACCGAACGAAGCAAGCGCGGCCAGGCCGCCAGCATCGCGACCAGCATCAGCACGGAGCAGATCAGCGTGCAGGCGAGCGCGCCGAGTTGCAACGAGAGCAGCGCAGTCATCAAGGCGGATCCCGCGAAGCCGCCGATGCTGAACAGCGCGTGGAAGCCAGACATCAGCGGGCGGCCCGCGTCGCGCTCCACCTCGACCGCGTGGATGTTCATGGCGACGTCGATGGAGCCGAGCGCGGCGCCGAAGGCGAACAGGGCCAGCGCCAGCGTTGCCGGCGAGCTCGCGATCGCCAGCAGGGGCAGCACCAGCGCCAGACCGAGCCCGCCCGCAATGATGATCGGCTTGCTGCCGTAGCGCGCGCTCATGACTCCGGTCAGAAGCATCGCGACGACCGAGCCGATGCCGAGGCTGAGCAGGAGCAGTCCAAGAACGCCGTCATCGACGCCGAGCCGCGTCTTTGCGAACGGCACTAGCGGCGCCCAGCATGCGATGCCGAAGCCCGCGACGAGAAAGGCGAGCCGCGTCGCGAGGCGCGTTGCCGGCCGGTCGGCAGAATGCATGGGAACTCCGGGGAAGCAGGGCGGGGCGGATCGACAAGCCCTGAGATTGCCGCGCCTTTATGTCCGAGGCGTGCTCGAATTGTCGCAGATAGTGCTCAAGAACGGCGCGACGTCAACCTGGGTTCCGAAGCGTGTTGCGTTCGGGACGATATTCGTAAGCGCGCCGCCGGATTCGCGAGCGCGCCGCCGGGCTCGGCCGTCGGGCAAAACACCGGGTCATTCCGAGCTGCGCCGGTGTCAAGCCGCGCTTGCAATAATATTCCACTTTACCGAAATTCGGAAATGGCGTATGTGTCGCCCATCCCGGCTCACCAAGAGGGGCGACCTTGTGTCGTCACGTGTCGCGAGCCGGGCTTGCGGTGGACGCGGCAGCGTCGGGCGCGAGAGGTTAAGGGCAGGGCGGATTGCTCTCCGTGAGCCCAAAAGTTCGTGCCGGATGAGCGGCGCTGTCAGGTTCGTCTCGTCTGTAAGTTTCCGGCTCCGTCGACAGGGCTGGAAAAACTGCGGCGAAATGGCGGGCCGTGCGTACGGCAAAACCGTGTGATCCTGACCGTCGTTGCTACGGTCAAGTGCTTTGCGGATGCGGCAGTCGCGTCAACCGGCGCGGTGCTGGCGACTTTCGCAGGCGTGAGGGAGGCCAGAAGGAATTCGGCTCCCGGGAGAGCACGGCATAAGCCGTCCGACCACTGCGCAGGGAAGGCCGAGTGATTGGCACCACCTGTATGCTGCTGTGCGGTTTCCTTTGCGCACCACCTCGCGCAGCGGACCGCGGGTGCGAGGTCAGCACCCAGCCTTCCCTGCGCCCTCTTGGCTTCGAGGGTGGAGAGATCAAGCAAAGCTCGGGCGAAATGCGCTGCGAGGATGCGAAGGTGTGTCTGCAACACGCGCTGTCATCGCCCGCGAAGGCGGGCGACCCAGCATTCCAGAGGCGGGTGTGGTTGAACGCTGCGCTTCGGCTATGCCGTGCCGATCACGAAGGGCAAGTACGACATCGTCCAGGAGTTCAGATGCGGCGGCACGTCTAACCACCGAGGAGCCGCCGGCAGGCGTCGACGAAGACCTGCGCGCCCGTGACGATGTCGGCGTCGGCGGTGTTCTCGGTCCAGTGGTGGCTGATGCCGCCGATCGACGGCACGAACAGCATGGCAGCGGGCATGACGGTCGCGAGCAACTGCGCGTCGTGGCCGGCGCCGCTGGGCATGCGAATGGATCGTCCGCTAGCAAGGGCCTTGCTCGCGGCTTCGATGGCGTCCTGGAAGCCGGCGTTCATCATCGCGGGCGCGCCGGTGCGAATCTTCTCCACGGTGACGGTGCAAGGGCCTTTCGCGGTGGCCTCGTCAGCCATGGTCCGCAGCAGTTGCTCCAGCCGCGAGATCACCGCCGGATCGTCGTCGCGGATCTGGAACAGCAATTCGGCCTTGCCCGGGATGATGCTCGGCGCGCCGGGATCGAGCGTGATGCGGCCGGTGGTCCAGACCGTGCGCGGGCCGCAGGCCCCTGGGAACCGCTCGTCGATCGCGACGCAGAACTTGGCCAGCGCGAGGCCGGCATCCTTCCGCGCCGCCATGCGGGTGGTGCCGGCATGGTTCTGCTCGCCGACGAAATTGATCTGGTACTGCCAGATGCCGACGATGGAGGTCACCACGCCGATCGCGAGCTTGCCGCTTTCGAGCGTGTCGCCCTGCTCGATATGCGCCTCCAGATATCCGATGTGGCGTCCCGGCTCGGCGGCGACGCGCGCGCGGCCCGAGAGCCCCATGTCGGCGAGTGCGTCGCGCATGGTGTGGCCGCTGGTGCGGTCGCGGGCGGCATCGATGTCGGCCTCGGTCACCTGTCCGACATAGGAGCGCGAGCCGAGGAAGTGCCCAAAGTGTCCTTCCTCGTCGCACCAGGCGGCAACTTCGACCGCACCCTTCACGGATGGGTCGGCATTGAGCACGCGGGCCGCTTCGAGCGCATAGACGACGCCGAGCGGGCCATCGAGCCAACCGGCGTAGTTCTGGCTCTCCAGGTGCGAGCCCGCCAGCAGCTTCGGCCCCGGCTTCGCGCTGCTGCCGAACACATTGCCGATGCCGTCGATCGCGGCGGTGAGGCCGGCGTCGGGCAGCTTCTGCACCAGCCAGTCGAGCGACTGCTTGTGCGGCTCGGAGAAGGTCGGCTTATGCACGCCGGTCTTGTAGGCGCCGATGGCACGGAGCGTATTGAGATCGGCGAGAACGCGTTGCCCATCGGCACGCGGCTTGGTGTCAGGCATGTTCGGCAACCTTCAACGCCTCGGTGCGGATCTCCTCGACCAGCCGTTCCTTCAGCTGGACGAATTCGGGCGTGGTCTTGATCTTGTAGGAGCGCGGATGCGGCAGGTCCACATTGATTTCGGCCTTGAATGCGGCCGGGGCGCGCGCTCATCACGATGACGCGGCTGCCGAGGAAGATGGCTTCCTCGATGTCGTGGGTGACGAACAGCACGGTCTTCTGGTCGCGCTCCCAGATCCCGAGCAGCATTTCCTGCATCAAGGCGCGGGTCTGGTTGTCGAGCGCGCCAAAGGGCTCGTCGAGCAGCAGGATCTTTGGATCGTTGGCGAGCGCGCGGGCGATCGCGGTGCGCTGCTGCATGCCGCCGGAGAGCTGCTTCGGCCAGTGGTTCTCGAAGCCGGACAGCCCGACCTGGCGGATGAAGGCATCGGCGATCTTGTTGCGCTCCGCCTCGGGCACGCCGCGCTCGCGCAGGCCGAAGGCGATGTTCTCGCGCACGCTCAGCCAGGGAAACAGCGTGTAGGACTGGAACACCATGCCGCGATCGGCGCCGGGGCCGGTCACCTCGCGCCCGTCGAGCGTGACGCGCCCGCTGGTCGGCCGGTCGAGACCGGCGACGATGCGAAGCAGCGTGGACTTGCCGCAGCCGGAGGGGCCGAGGATGGTGACGAAATCGTTGTTGCCGATGGTGAGATCGGTCGGCTCCAGCGCCCTGGTCGGCGCGTTGCCGTGGCGCGCGGGGAAGGTTCGCGAGACCTGTTCGATTTTCAGCGTGGTCATGCGAGCCTCCACGGAAACAGCCAGGCGTTGAACGCCTTGAACATGAAGTCCGAGAGGAGACCGATCACTCCGATCACGATGATGCCGAAGATGATCTGGCCGGTGTTGAGCAGCGCCTGGCTGTCGGTGATCATGTGGCCGATGCCCGAGGACGAGCCAATCAGCTCGGCGACGATGACATAGGTCCAGGCCCAGCCCAGCACCAGCCGCAGAATCTCCGCGATCTCGGGTGCGGAGGAGGGCAGCAGCACCCGGCGGATGATGCCGCGGTCGCTGGCCCCGAGCGTATAGGCCGCCTCGACCAGATCGCGCCGCGTGGTGCCCACGGTGACGGCGATCATCAGGATGATTTGGAACACCGCGCCGATGAAGATGACGAGCAGCTTCTGCAATTCGCCGATGCCGGCCCACAGGATCAGCAGCGGGATAAAGGCCGAGGCAGGCAAATAGCGAGCAAAGGAGACGAACGGTTCGAGGAACGCTTCGACCGGCTTGTAGGCACCCATCAGCACGCCGAGCGGAACCGCGATGATCGCAGCAAGGGCGAAGCCGCCGACGACGCGCCAGATCGTCATGCCGATGTCGAACAGGAAGCCTTGCTTGGCGAGCAGGTCATAGCCTTCCTGCATCATGGTCAGCGGGTTGGCGAGAAAGGTCTTCGACACATGGCCGCCGAGCGTCGCCCACGACCAGAGGGCAACGAACAGCACGAAGAACGCGAGGCCGTAAGCCACGCGCTGCTTCGATTTCACGGGATCCAGGGGACGCATCAACGATCTATCCGGGCGGTGAACGAGTTTTCCGGCCCCGCCGCGAGACGGGGCCGGCAGCTCCTGAAGGGTTTACTTGATGTAGCTCGCGTCGAAGAGGTCCTCGACCTTCGGCGCGGCCTTGATGATGCCGATCTCGAGCAGGAGGTCGGCGGCCTCCTTGTTGAAGGTCAGGAAATCGCCGGCAAAGAACTTCTGGTTCGCGGCCTTGTCCTGCCAGCGCAGATATTTTGCCGAGTTGCCGAACGCCTCGCCGGTCTGCTTCACGTCCGCGCCCATGATCTCGTAGGCCTTGGCCTGATCCTTGGCGATCATGTCGAGCGCCTCGAAATAGCTGTCGGCGAGCGCCTTGGCAGCCTTCGGGTTCTCGGTGAGGAACTTCGGCGTGCAGCCAAAGGTGTCCATGACCATCGGATAGTCGAGCGTGGTCGCGATGATCTTGCCCTTGTCGGGCGCGGCGCGAACCGTCGACAGATACGGCTCGTAGGTCATCGCGGCATCGTTCTGGCCGGAGACGAAGGCCTGCGCGGCGGCCGCGGGCTCGAGGTTCACGACGGTGACGTCCTTCACCGAGAGCCCGTTCTTCTTCAGCATCCAGGCCAGCGCGAAATAGGGCGAGGTGCCGGGCGCGGAAGCCGCGACGGTCTTGCCCTTGAGGTCCTTGATCGATGCGAGATCGTTGCGCACGGGCATGCCGTCGGCGCCGTAGCTCTTGTCGAGCTGGAAGATCTGCTTGGTCGCAACGCCGTTGGCGTTCCACGAGATCCAGGTCTCGACGGTCGTGGCAGCGCACTGGACGTCGCCGGAGGCGATCGCGAGGTGGCGGTCCTTCTGCGGGATCTTCTTGATCGTCACGTCAAGACCGTTCTTCTTGAATATGCCGGCCTCCTTCGCCAGCGTGAGCGGCGCGAAGCCGGTCCATCCGGAGATGCCCACGCCGACCTTGACGTCGTCGGCGAGTACCGGAGTGGAGGCCGCGAGGGCAATGATTGTCGCAAAAATTGTCGAACTACGCATGATTGTCGTCCTCTTGCCGATCGATGGATTGACGTCCCTGTTAATCATTCAGTCCTGATGGACCGTTGCCCGAAGCGTTGCACGATTTGTGCCGACATCGTTCTCTCAGCCTCCCTTGAATCGGGCGACAAGGCGGTGAGAGTCACCGGGATAGAGCAGGCGCACCGCGGTGATGGTGCGCGCGCTGCGCCAGGTATAGCGGTCGATCACGAGGCAAGGCGCGCCGACGGCGATGTCGAGCGCCTCCGCCGTGCGATCGTCCGCAACGATGGCGCTGATCGTATGCTCGGCTTCCGTCCATGGGACATGATGAAGCAGCCACGAGCCGGGCGGTTCGCGCGAGAAATCCGCGGTCGCTGCATCCGGCACGGACGACAGATCGATCAGTCGGTCCTCGACGGCAAACGGCACCTTGTCGGCGCTGTGCCGACAGGTGATCGCAACCAGCTTTCCGGCTTTCTTGACGCCAAGACGCTCGCGGTCGGCGGCGGTCGCCGCACGCAGTTTGCGCCCGATCAGCTCGTAGCCGTAGCCGCGGCCAAGCGCGGTGATCTCGGCGCGAATGTCTGCGATCTTCAGCACCGCCGACAGATGCTGCGGCCGGCGTACGAAGGAGCCGGCGCGCCGCCGCCGTTCAATCAGATCTGCCTGCGCGAGCTCCGACAGCGCCTTGTTCACCGTCATGCGCGAGCAGCCGTAACGTGCGACCAATTCGTGCTCGAACGGGATACGATGCCCGGGCGGCCACTCGCCGGTCAGGATGCGCTTCTCGATATCGGCGCGGATGCGCTTGTAGAGCGTCGGCTGGTCGGCGGCATTGGTGGCCAGGCTCATGCGACGAGCCTCCGCACCGCTGCGTTGAAGCGCTCGCGCGCGGTCTGTCGCAGTCTGTGTCGTCCGCCTTCGACGACCTTGTGGCCGCCGGCCCAGACGCAATCGATCGCGCCGGTCCCTCCGGCAAAAATCCAACCGTCGATGGCGGCGTCGCGCAAACGTCCCGCGAGCGACGGATGTGCGGTGTCGAGCGTGATGATGTCGGCGCGTGCGCCGGGCCCGAGGCCAACCGCGGCCTGTGCCAGCGCGCGTGCACCGCCGGCGAGCGTATGATCGAACAGCGTACGTCCCGTCGAGCGGCCTGCGCCGCTGGAGAGCACGTTGCGCTCGCGATGCTTGAGACGCTGGCCATATTCGAGCTGACGCAGCTCGTCGGCTGCGCCGACCAGCACGTTGGAGTCGGTGCCCACACCGAACGCGCCGCCGGCATCGACGAATTCGCGCGCCGGAAAGATGCCGTCGCCGAGACTGGCCTCGGTGATGGGGCAGAGACCCGCCACCGCGCCAGTCCTGGCGAATGCGGTCACTTCCGCATCCGTTGTATGGGTCGCGTGGATGAGGCACCAGCGTTGATCGAGCGGCGCGTGCTCCAGCAGCCATTGCACCGGCCGTCGTCCCGACCAGGCCAGGCAATCCTCGACCTCTTTCACCTGCTCGGCGGCATGAATGTGCACCGGTCCACCATCGGCGAGCGGAATGATCGCCGCGAGCTCATCCGGCGTCACCGCGCGCAGGCTGTGCGGCGCGATGCCGATATTGGCGCCCGGCAATCTGCTGATCGCCTTTCGTGACGCTGCCATCAGCGCGGCGAACTGATCGACCGAGCAGATGAAGCGGCGTTGTCCCGCATGCGGTGCGGCGCCGCCGAAGGAGCCATGCGCATAAAAACTCGGCAGCAGCGTCAGCGCAATGCCGGAAGCTTCGGCGGCCTGTGCAATGCGGGCAGCCATTTCCGCGAGGTCGGCATAAGGGGAGCCGTCGCGATCGTGGTGGAGGTAGTGGAATTCGCCGACGTGGGTAAAGCCCTGTTCGAGCATCTCGATATACAGCAGCGTCGCAACGGCGGCGACATCGTCCGGCGTCATCGTCAGCGCGAAGCGATACATCGTGTCGCGCCAGGTCCAGAACGTATCGGTGCTATCGCCGCGCAGCTCGGCCAGCCCCGCCATGCCGCGCTGGAATGCGTGGCTGTGCAGGCTCGCCAACCCCGGAAGCGCAATTCCATGACGCTCGTCGCCGGCGGCCGGCGCCACGCCCGGCGTCACCTCGGCGATCGCGCCGGCGGTGATCACCATCTGCACGTCATTGGCCCAGCCCGAAGGCAGGAGCGCGGAGGCGAAATGCAGTCGGGTCATGATTACACGCCGGCTGGACAGAACCGCCCCACGATTATATGTCTAGACATATAAGTCAAGCATCCCACGAAGGGACCATGGCATGGCAGAGCACTTCGACCGGATCTGGCACAACGCCCGGCTCGCCACGATGCGGGCCGACCGTCCCGATCTCGGCGAGATCGAGCATGGCGTGATCGCCATGCGAGGCGGCCATATCGTCTATGCGGGCGCGGCGGCGGATTTTCCTGGTGATGCGGATGCGATCAAGCGGATCGATTGCGAGGGGCGTTGGATCACGCCCGGCCTCGTCGATTGCCATACCCATCTCGTCTATGGCGGCAATCGCGCGCACGAATTCGAGCTGCGCCTGAAGGGCGCAAGCTACGAGGAAATCGCGCGCGCCGGTGGCGGCATTGTCTCGACAGTCGCCGCGACACGCGAGGCGAGCGAGGCCGAGCTCGTTGCCAGCGCGCTGCCGCGGCTCGATGCGCTGATCGGCGAGGGCGTCACCACCATCGAGATCAAGTCCGGTTACGGCCTCGATACCGAGACCGAGATGCGGCAGCTCTCAGCGGCGCGCATCCTCGGCCGTCAACGGCCGGTTGCGATCCGCACCTCCTTTCTCGGGGCGCATGCGCTGCCAGTGGAAGCCGGCGGTGACAAGGATCGTTACATCGATCTCGTGTGTCATGAGATGTTGCCGGCCGTCGCAAAGGCCGGTCTTGCCGATGCCCTCGATGCCTTCATGGAAGGTATCGCGTTCTCGGCCGAGCAGACCGCGCGGGTGTTCGAGACGGCGAGGGGGCTTGGGCTGCCGGTCAAGCTCCATGCGGACCAGCTGTCGAACCTCGGCGGCGCTGCGCTCGCCGCAAAATTCTCGGCGCTCTCCGCCGATCACCTCGAGCATACTGACGAGGCCGGCGCTACCGCGATGGCGAAGGCCGGGACTGTCGCCGTGCTGCTGCCCGGCGCCTTCTATTTCATCCGCGAGACGCAAAAGCCGCCGATCGAGGCGTTCCGCAAGCACGGCGTCCACATGGCGCTCGCGACCGACTGCAATCCCGGCAGCTCGCCGCTGACATCGCTCCTGCTTACGATGAACATGGGCGCGACGCTGTTCCGGATGACGGTGGCTGAATGCCTCGCTGGTGTTACCCGCGAAGGCGCGCGTGCGCTCGGCGTGCTCAATGAGACCGGCACGCTGGAAGCAGGGAAGTGGTGCGATCTCGCGATCTGGGACATCGAGCGGCCCGCCGAGCTCGTCTACCGCATCGGCTTCAATCCGCTGCATCGCCGGGTGTGGAGGGGACAGTGACGGAACAGGGCGCGGCGATGGTCGTCAAGCCGGGAACGGTCAGCCTCGACGATCTCGCGCGCGTGCTCACTGGCGCTCCTGTTGTACTCGATCTGTCATTCTGGCCGCGCGTCGAGGCGGCCGCGGAGATCGTCGCAAAGGCAGCCCACGCCGCCGCGCCGGTCTACGGCATCAATACCGGTTTTGGAAAACTGGCCTCGAAGCGCATTCCCCCCGACCAGACCGCGCTGCTCCAGCGCAATCTCATCGTCTCGCATTGCTGCGGCGTCGGCCCGGCCACGCCGGAGCCGATCGTCCGGCTGATGATGGCGCTGAAGATCGTTTCGCTTGGGCGTGGTGCCTCCGGCGTCCGCCGCGAGGTGATCGAGCAGTTGCAGGCCATGCTGGCGCAGGACGTCTATCCGCTGGTGCCGCAGCAGGGCTCGGTCGGCGCCTCCGGCGATCTTGCGCCGCTCGCGCACATGACGGCGGTGATGATCGGCGAGGGGCAGGCGATCGTTGATGGCAAGACTGTCTCCGGCCGTGAGGCACTCGCCGTCGCCGGTCTCGCGCCGCTGACGCTGGGCCCCAAGGAGGGGCTCGCGCTGATCAACGGCACGCAGTTCTCGACCGCCTACGCTATCTCCGGCGTGCTGCGCGCGTTTCGCCTGGCTCGCGCCGCGCTCGTCACCGGCGCGCTGTCGGTCGATGCGGCAATGGCCTCGACGGCGCCGTTCCGCCCCGAGATTCAGGCGTTGCGCGGCCATGCCGGGCAGATCGCGGCGGCCTCGACGCTGACCGCGTTGCTTGACGGCAGCGATATCAGGTTGTCGCATCTCGAAGGTGACGAGCGCGTGCAGGATCCCTATTGCCTGCGTTGCCAGCCGCAGGTCGCGGGCGCCGTGCTCGACCTGATCACGCAGGCCGCGCGCACGCTGATCGTCGAAGCCAACGCCGTCACCGACAATCCGCTCGTTCTGGTCGAGACCGGCGAGATCGTCTCCGGCGGCAATTTCCACGCCGAGCCGGTCGCCTTTGCCGCCGATACGATCGCGCTGGCGTTGTCGGAAATCGGTGCGATCAGCGAGCGGCGCATCGCGACGCTGGTCGATCCCGCGCTCAATTTCGGTCTGCCGCCGTTTCTGACGCCCGACCCCGGCATCAATTCCGGCTTCATGATCGCCGAGGTCACGGCTGCCGCACTGTACGCCGAGAACAAGCAGCGTGCGGCTGCCTGCTCGATCGACTCGACCCCGACCAGCGCCAACCAGGAAGACCATGTTTCGATGGCCGCGCACGCCGCGCGTCGCCTCTCGGACATGGCCGACAATCTCGCCGCCATCCTCGGCATCGAGCTTCTGGTCGCCGCACAAGGCATCACGCTGCGCGCGCCGCATGCGACCAGCGCCCCACTCGTTGCCGTCATCGCTGCGCTTCGCGAGCATGTGCCCACGCTCGCCGCCGACCGCTACATGGCCGGCGATCTCGCCAAGGCGGCTGCGCTGATCGAAGCCGATGCGCTACCGGCCGTGGCGATCGCGGCGCTTCCAACCGATCCGTTCCCGAGACTTGACTAAAGAGGTGCTCCGCATGAACCGCCGACTGGACAATGACCGCACCATCCGCGCCCCCCGCGGCAGCGACATCAGCGCCAAGAGCTGGCTGACGGAAGCGCCCCTGCGCATGCTGATGAACAATCTCGATCCTGATGTCGCGGAGCGTCCGAGCGAGCTCGTCGTCTATGGCGGCATTGGCCGCGCCGCGCGCGACTGGGAGAGCTTTGACCGCATCACGGCGGCCTTGCGCAAGCTCGAAGCCGACGAGACGCTCCTGGTCCAGTCCGGCAAGCCGGTCGGTGTCTTCCGCACCCATGCCGATGCCCCGCGCGTCCTGATCGCGAACTCCAACATTGTGCCGCATTGGGCGACGCTCGATCATTTCAACGAGCTCGATCGCAAGGGCCTGATGATGTACGGCCAGATGACGGCGGGCTCCTGGATCTATATCGGCAGCCAGGGCATCGTGCAGGGCACCTACGAGACCTTCGTCGAGGTCGGCCGGCGCCACTATGGCGGCAGCCTCGCGGGAAGATGGATTCTCACCGCCGGTCTCGGCGGCATGGGCGGCGCGCAACCGCTGGCGGCGACCATGGCGGGCGCCTCGATGCTCGCGGTCGAATGCCAGCCGAGCCGCATCGAGATGCGACTGCGAACCGGCTATCTCGATCGGCAGGCCGAGACGCTCGACGAGGCGCTGGCGATCATGGAAGAGGCCGCGAAGACGAAGAAGGCGGTCTCGGTTGGCCTGCTTGGCAACGCCGCGGAGATCTTTCCGGAGCTGGTACGCCGCGGCGTCAAGCCCGACATCGTCACCGACCAGACCAGCGCGCATGATCCGATCAACGGCTACTTGCCAAAGGGCTGGACGCTCGCCGATTGGGAAACCAAGCGCGCCTCGGATCCGAAGGCGGTGGAGCGCGCTTCAAAGACGTCGATGGTCGAGCACGTCCAGGCCATGCTGGATTTCCATGCGCAGGGCATTCCGACGCTCGACTACGGCAACAACATTCGCCAGATGGCGCAGGACATGGGCCTGAAGAACGCGTTCGATTTTCCGGGCTTCGTTCCCGCCTATATCCGTCCCTTGTTCTGCCGCGGCGTCGGGCCGTTCCGCTGGGCTGCGCTGTCGGGCGATCCCGAGGACATCTTCAAGACCGACGCCAAGGTCAAGGAGCTGATGCCTGACGACAAGCATCTGCACAACTGGCTCGACATGGCCAAGGAGCGCATCAAGTTCCAGGGCTTGCCGGCGCGGATCTGCTGGGTCGGCCTCGGCGATCGAGATCGCCTGGGCCTAGCCTTCAACGAGATGGTGGCACGCGGCGAATTGAAGGCGCCGATCGTGATCGGCCGCGATCATCTCGACAGCGGCTCGGTGGCGAGCCCCAACCGCGAGACCGAGGCGATGATGGACGGATCGGATGCTGTGTCCGACTGGCCGCTGCTCAACGCGCTGCTCAACTGCGCCAGCGGCGCGACCTGGGTCTCGCTGCATCACGGCGGCGGCGTCGGCATCGGCTATTCCCAGCACGCAGGCATGGTGATCGTCGCCGACGGCACGCCGGAAGCCGCGAAGCGCATTGAACGTGTGCTATGGAATGATCCCGCCAGCGGCGTCATGCGCCACGCCGATGCGGGCTATGAGACTGCGATCGATTGTGCCCGCGACAAGGCGCTCGATCTGCCGAGCCTGGCGAAGTAGTTACGCTTCAGTCGCGCGCCAAAAGCTTCGGCATCGTCATCTTCGCGCCGTCCATGAAGGTCTGGACGGCGTCGCGGACGATCGCGTTGAGATCGGGCGGGATCGGCGTCTCGTAGATGAACTTGCGGATGGCGAGATAGAAGATGCGGCCGTGCAGGCCCCAGAACAGCTCGGTCTCGCGTTCGCTGAGCGGATGGGACTTCGCGTCGGGCAGCTTCAGATCGTGGCGCAGCTCGGCCGCCGCGGGCTCGATGATCTCGCGGCGGACAATGTCAAGATAACGGCCGGTGATGCCGAACGACTTCATGCCGGAGAAGACGAAGATCCGCACCCAATTGTACTCGAACACGCGCTCGACATAATCGAGGTAGAAGCGCGTCAGCCGCGCCTCCAGCGACAGCGAGCGGTCGCGGATCATCGGCCCCCAGTCGGGCGACCAGCGGCTGAGATAGACCTCCTGGTAGACCCGCTCGATCAGCGCCTCCTTGCTCGGGAAGTGGCGATAGATCGCCGAGTGCGTGATGCCCATGCGTTTGGCGAGTTCGCGGGTCTGGCCCTCGAAGCCATGCTCGGCGAAGAAGCGGATCGCCTCGTCCACGATCGCACGCTCGCGGTCGGCCGCACGCATGTTGCGGCGCTTTGGCGCGGACTTGCTGCCTGTGTCCGTCCGCTTCCGGACCGGTCGTTTCGCTGGCTTCTGCGCTTTTCGGGCCATTTCGTCGCTGAATCGCAATCTCCGGCTGCCTTCTTAGCCTAAAGGTGCATTTGTGACCAAATGGTCATTTTCTGTTGACCGCCTCCCGGCGGCATGTCAGGATTTTGAGACCAGATGGTTACAAATCTGGTATCCCGGCTGATGAGCCGACGGATCTCGAGGAAACGGCGGTGAAGGCGAGGGCTTTCAGCTATTTTCGTGCTGCGACGATCGACCAGGCGCTGGATGCTCATGCCCGCGCCGGCGATGACGCGCGCTTCATTGCCGGGGGCCAGAGCCTCGTGCCGGCGTTATCGCTGCGGCTACAAGCGCCGCGGTTGCTGATCGACATCACCCACATCGAAGAGCTGCGCGGCGTCAGGCGCGAAGGCGGTTACTTGCGTATCGGCGCGCTGACGCGCCATTGTGAGATGCTGAGTGAGCCGCTGATCGCCGAGTTCGCGCCGCTGCTGCATGCGGCCGCCCCCTTCGTTGCCCATCCCGCGATCCGCAACCGCGGCACCATTGGCGGCAGCGTCGCGCTCGCCGATCCTGCCTCCGAATTCCCGGCGATGACCCTGGCGCTCGATGCCGAGATCGAGATCGCCGGCCCTTCCGGCAGCCGGCGTGTGAAAGCCGACGACTTCTTCGTCGAGTTGTTCGAGACCGCATTGCAGCCCGGTGAGTTGATCACCGCGATCTACGTTCCGCTGTTCAAGGCCGATCAACGTTTTGCGTTCGACGAGCTGGCGCGCCGGCGCGGGGACTATGCTCTGGTCGGGTGCGGCATGCTTGCGACTTTCACAGCCGAACGCATCGACGACATCCGCGTTTCCTTCTTCTCGGTCGGCAATACACCGACGCGGGTGAAGGGCGCTGAGGCAACCCTGATCGGCTCGAACCTGGATCCTGAGCGTATCGCCGCCGCACAAGCTGCGCTCGAAGGCGATCTCGCCCCGCCGGACAGCGACGAGGTGCCGCCGGCGATGCGGCTGCATCTCGCCCGCGTGCTGCTCGGCCGCCTGCTCGGACGTCTGAGTGAGGTCGCATGAGCGGTTTTGACGAAACCCTTTTGGACGACCCCGACGAGACCGTGCGGGTCCGCTTCGTCGTCAATGGCCGCAAGGTCGCCTGCGAGGTGGCGCCGCGCGAGACGCTGGTCGATTGCCTGCGCAACGCGCTCGAACTGACCGGCACGCATGCGGGCTGCGAGATGGGGGCCTGCGGCGCCTGCCTGGTGCAACTCGACGGCCGCGCTGTGCACTCCTGCCTGATCTTTGCAGTGCAGGCCGATGGTGCCAAGATCAATACCATCGAAGGTCTTACCGAGAGCGGCGTGATCGCCGATCTCCAGGCCGAATTCCATCGCCGCAACGCGCTGCAATGCGGCTTCTGCACGCCGGGCATGCTGGTCAATGCCCATGAACTGCTCTCGCAGGTGGCGCGGCCGAGCCGCGACGAAATCCGCGACGCGCTGTCGGGCAATTACTGCCGCTGCACCGGCTATGAGGCGATCGTGGACGCCATCGACGCGGTGGCCAAAGCGCGCAATGAAGATGGAGGCGCGACATGAGCGCGCCGCTGACCTCGCTCGACCGCCCGAATTCCTATATCGGCCGCTCGGTGCCGCGCCCGAACGCCAAGCGCCTGCTCGCCGGCCGCGGACGCTATGTCAGCGACCTTCGCTTGCCGCGTATGCTCCATGCCGCCTTCCTGCGCAGTCCGCATGCGCACGCGAAGATCGTCGCCATCAATACCGAGCGGGCGGGCGCGCTCGAAGGCGTGCATCTCGTTGCCACGGGCGAGGACCTCGCAAAGATCTGCACGCCCTGGACCGGCACGCTCGATCACTTCAAGGGCATGACGTCGGCTCCGCAATTGCCATTGCCGCTCGACCGCGTGGTCTGGGCCGGGCAGGCTGTGGTGGCCGTCGTCGCCGAGAGCCGGGCGATTGCGGAAGATGCGCTGGAGCTGATCGAGATCGATTACGAGGACCTCCCTGTCGTCGTCGATATCGACAGTGCACGAGAGGCTGGTGGCCCGCTGATCAATCCCGGCAGTGTCAATAACACCTGTTTCCGGGCCCAGCTCGACAATGGCGCCGTTGACGACGCCTTTGCGCATGCCGCGCACGTGGTGGAAGAAGAGTTCTCCTTCGGCCGCCACACCGCGGTGACGCTGGAGCCGCGCGCCATCGTTGCAGACTACGATCCCGCCGCCGGCGCACTCACCGTGCATCACGCGACGCAGACGCCCTACCAGTTCCAGGATCTCTATTCACGCCACTACGGCATCCCCGAGGCCCGCGTCCGCGTCATCGCGACCGACATCGGCGGCTCCTTCGGGATGAAGCTGCATGTCTATCACGAGGACATGGCGGTGGTCGGCCTGTCGATCCTGCTCGGCCGTCCCGTCAAATACGTCGCCGACCGCATCGAGTCCTTCGTCTCCGACATCCACGCCCGCGATCATCGCGTCCGGGCCCGCATGGCGCTCGATGCCAACGGCGAGATCCTGGCGATGGACGTGCTGGACTTGACCGCGATCGGGGCGTTCTCGACCTATCCGCGCACCAGCGTGGTCGAGGGCAACCAGGTGATCCGCCTGATCGGCGCGCCCTATCGTTTCAAGGACTATCGCGCCACACTGGAGGTGATCTTCCAGAACAAGGTGCAGACCAGCCAGTATCGCGCCGTCGGTCATCCCATCGCCTGTGCCGTCACCGAGCGGCTGGTCGACATGGCGGCGGCCAAGGTTGGCCTCAATCCCTTCGCCATCCGCGCGCAGAACGTTATCGCTGACGATGCCTATCCGCAGACCTCGCCGACCGGCTATCGCTTCGAGGCGCTGTCGCATCAGGCCTGCCTGAATCGCCTGCACGAGATGATGGGTTATGAGGGGTTGCGCGCCGAGCAGGCCGACTTGCGCAAGCGCGGCGTCTATCGCGGCATCGGCATTGCGGCCTTCGTCGAGATCACCAATCCCAGCCCGGCCTTCTACGGCATCGGCGGCGCGCGCATCTCGTCGCAGGACGGCGCGATCCTCAGCCTGACGCCGTCGGGCGAGGTCCGCTGCCTGATCTCGGTCACCGAGCAGGGGCAGGGCACCGAGGCGATCATCAGCCAGACGTGGCCGATCAGCTCGGCCTTGCGCAGGAACACGTCAAGGTCATCACAGGAGATACCGAGGTGACGCCGCATGGCGGCGCCACCTGGGCCTGCCGTGGCGCCGGCATCGGCGGCGAGACCGCGCTGCAGGCCACGCGCGTGCTCAAGCGCAATATTCTGGAGATTGCCGCGCTCATTCTTCAGGAGCAGCCCTCGGCACTCGACATCATCGATGGCGAGGTCGTCGACGCCGTGACCCGGAACAAGCGGTTGCCTATCTCCGAGATCGCGCGGATCGCCTATTTCCGCTCCGACACCTTGCCGCCCAGCACACAGGCGCAGCTCACCGTCAGTCATCACTTTGCTCCGCAGGGCTATCCGTTCGCCTTCACCAACGGCATCCAGGGCTGTTCGCTGGAGGTCGATGTCGAGACCGGCTTCGTCAAAGTGCTGAAGCACTTCATCGTCGAGGATTGCGGCCGCGTCATCAATCCGATGCTGGTGGACGAGCAGCTTCGCGGCGGCATCGTGCAGGGGCTGGGTGCGGCGCTGTTCGAGGAATGCCGCTACAGCGAGACTGGTCAGCTCATGAACGGCTCGCTCGCCGACTACCTCGTTCCGATGCCGATGGAGATGCCCGACATCGTCATCGGCCACGTCGAGACGCCGACCGCCGACACCCTGCTCGGGGCCAAGGGAGTTGGCGAGGCCGGCACGGCGGCGGCATCCGCCTGCGTTCTGAACGCCGTCAACGACGCGCTCGCGCCGTTCGACGCCTCGATCAATTCGATTCCGATCACGCCCATAAAAGTCCTGAAAGCCCTGAAACGTTTCTAAAAAAAGACAGTTGGAGGAAATCATGCCCAAATCCGGTTCGACCTCGACAATATCCCGCCGCACCGCGCTCGCTGGCCTCTCCGCCGGCGCCGCCCTGCTCGCCATGCCGCGGCTCGGCCGCGCCGCGGACGAGACGATTCGCATTGGCTTCCCGACGCCGCTGACCGGACCGTTCGCCGCTGAGGCGCGCGATCAGGTCAAATGCGCCGAGCTCGCCGTCAAGCTCGTCAACGACAAGGGCGGCATCGGTGGCCGCAAGGTCGAGCTCCTGGTGCGTGACGACAAGCTCAATGCCGGCGAGGCCGCGACCCGGACGCTGGAGCTGATCGAGAAGGACAAGGTCCACGCCGTGGTGGGCGCGCTTTCCAGCGCGGTGCAGCTCGCCGTCAACGAGGTCACCCGTGCCCGCGGCGTGATCTACGTCTCGATCAGCCAGTCCGACACGATCAACGAGGCCAAGGATTTCAGCAAATACACCTTCCACGAAGCGCTGAACCCGCACATGACGACCGCTGCGGTGGCGCGGCAGACCCTGAAGAAGGGCATGAAGGTCGCCCATCTCGTGGCCGACTATGCGTATGGCCATGAGATGCTGCGCGGCTTCAAGCGCGCGCAGGCGGCGATCGGCGCTGATAACGTTGGCGAGATCCTACATCCGTTCGGCGCGGCCGACTATTCCACCTTCATGCCGCGCCTGATGTCGATGCGGCCGGACGTGCTCTGCATCTCCAATTTCGGCCGGGACCAGGCCAACGCGATCAAGCAGGCGGTGGATTTCGGCGTCAAGCAGCAGATGAAGATCGTCGTACCCGTCATCCTGCACAACCAGCGGCTCGCGGTCGGCCCCGACGTGTTTGAGGGCGTGGTCGGCGGGGCCAACTATTATTGGGGCCTGGAGTCGCAGAGCAAGACGGCGGCCGCTTTCAACGCGGCGTTCAAGGCCGCCAATGCCGGCGCAATTCCGACCGATTACGGCGCCTATGGCTATTCCGGCGTCGGATCGCTGCTGGCGGCCATACAGGTCGCCGGAGGCACCGACACCGACAAGGTCATCGATGCCCTCGAGAAGTTGCAATACGACCTGACCAAGGGCCCGCAGCACTACCGCAAATGCGACCACCAGTCGGTGCAGTCGGTGCTGGTGCTGGAGTCCAAGAAGAAGTCCGCGATGGCGAACGACAACGATCTGTTTGCGATTCTCGCCAACGACACCGGCTCCGATGATATGCTGCGCAGCTGCAGCGAGCTCGGCCACGCGACCTGAAGCCTCAACCGATGGACCTGTCGCTGATCATCATGCAGCTTCTTTCCGGGATCGCCCTTGGGGCGGTCCTGGTGATCACTGCGCTTGGACTGACGATCGTGTTCGGCATGCTCGGGGTGGTGAATTTCGCCCATGGCGCGCTGTTCATGATCGGGGCCTATGCGGGGCTGTATCTGGCGTCGCTCACCGGCAGCTTCTGGTGGGGATTGCTGCTCGCTCCCATTTTGATCGGCGCGTTCGGCATGCTGATCGAGTTCGTCCTGATCCGCAGGCTCTATGGACGCTCGATCGACGATCCGCTGCTGCTCACCTTCGGCCTGAGCTACATCCTGGTCGAGGGCGTGCGCATCGTGTTCGGCAGCGACGGCATTCCGTTTCCGACCCCGCCGCAGCTCGTCGGCGTGCTCGATCTCGGCATCGGCTTCTTCCCGCGCTACCGCCTGTTCGTCATCGCGCTGGTGGCGGTGGTGCTGCTGGTGCTCTGGCTGACGCTGGAGAAGACCCGCATCGGCCTCATTGTGCGCGCGGGCGCCCGCGATCCCACCATCATGCAGGTGCTCGGCGTCGATATCGGCCGGGTCTGGCTCGCGATTTTTGGCCTTGGCGTCGGACTTGCCGCGCTCGGTGGTGTGCTCGCGGGTCCCATGCGCAGCGTCAATCCGGAGATGGGCTCGCTGGTGCTGGCGGAGGCCTTCGTCGTGACCGTGATCGGTGGCCTCGGCTCGATCGTCGGTGCGGTCGTCGCCGGCCTCATGGTCGGCATCTCCATCAGCCTGGTGGCGCTGTTCGCGCCTGAAATGGCGACCATCGTCATGTTCGCGCTGATGGCGATTGTGCTGTTGATCCGCCCGCAAGGCCTGTTCGGCGTGAGAGGGAGGACCGCGTGACGTCACCATCGAGCGGCGAAGCGGTCGCCAAGCCCTCGTCCCGCGGGCTCGGCTGGCTTCTCGAGCAGCGCGTCCTGCTGTCCATCGCGGTGCTGGCCGTGCTGCCATGGGTGCTGCCGTCCCAGGCGCTGGCCGTCAACGTCCTGATCTACGGCGTCGTGGTGATGGGCTACAATCTGCTGTTCGGCTACACCGGGCTGCTGTCGTTCGGGCAGGCGGCGTTCTTCGGCGCGGGCGCCTACTTCACCGGCATTGCGATCGGCCGCTATGGCGTACCCTGGTTCGCCGCGGTGCCGATCGCCGTCCTCCTGAGCACCGGCCTTGCCGCCGCAATCGGCATCGTCTCGACGCGCACCCGCGGCATCTATTTTTCCATGGTGACGCTGGCGCTGGCCCAGCTCGTCTACTACGTCGCGCTGCAGGCCTCGTCCTTCACGGGCGGCGAGAACGGCCTGCGCGGCTTCACCGTCGACCGCATCAGCCTGTTCGGCTTCCCCGTCAATTTCCTCGACCCCGTCAATAAGTATTACGTGCTGATGGCCTTCGCGGCGCTCGCGATGTGGTTCCAGTCGCGGATCCTGAACTCGCCGTTCGGCGCCGTCATCGAGGCCATCCGCGAAAACGAGCAGCGGGCGCGGGCGTGCGGCTATGACGTCGAGCGCAGCAAGCTGATCGTGTTCATGCTGTCGGGTGCGATCTCCTCGCTTGGCGGCTGCATGCTGGCGCTGCACCTGTCGATCGTACCGCTGGACCTTCTGCACTACCAGACATCGGGCATGATCGTGATGATGGTGCTGCTCGGCGGCGCGCGCAGCTTCTTCGGGCCCTTCGTCGGGGCTGCGAGCTTCCTGATCCTGGAGGATGTCATCTCGCTCTGGACGCCGCATTGGCAGATTTTCGTCGGTGCGATCTTCGTGCTGTTCGTGCTGTTCCTGCCCAAGGGGATCTGGGGAACGCTGCTCGACACGCTCGGCATCGGAAAGGCGCGGCCATGAGCGGCGAACTGCTTCGCGTCGAGGGGGTCGGCAAGCGTTTTGGCGGCTTCGTCGCGCTCGAAGACATTACCGTGTCCTTTGCGGCAGGACAGCTGACCTCGATCATCGGACCGAACGGCGCCGGCAAGAGCACCTTCTTCAACATCCTCTCCGGCGCGCTGCCCCCGACGTCGGGCACGCTGCACTTCAGGGGACGTGAACTGAACGGCCTGCCGCAGCACCGCTTCGTGCACAGGGCATCTCGCGCTCCTACCAGATCACGAACATCTTTCCGGACTTGTCCGTGCACGAGAATGTGCGCGTGGCGGCGCAGGCGCTGACCGTGAGCTACGACATCTGGCGCAACCGCGCCCGGCTGACGGAGCTGAACGCGCGCGCCGACGCGGCGCTTGAGGCGGTCGGACTGCTCGGCAAGCGCGTTGAATTGGCCAAATTTCTCTCGCACGGCCAGCAGCGCGCGCTGGAGATCGCGATCGCGCTGGTCTCCGAGCCCGAGCTGCTCCTGCTCGATGAGCCCACCGCCGGCATGGGGCCGGAAGAGACCAAGGACATGGTCGCGCTGCTCGAACGGCTCGCGGAGAAGCGCACGGTGCTGCTGGTCGAGCACAAGATGAAGATGGTGCTCGGCCTGTCCAAGCGTGTCGTGGTGCTGCATCACGGCCGTCTGCTGGCGGACGGCGCGCCCAACGAGATCAGGAGCAACCCGGAAGTCCGGCGGGTTTACCTCGGACAGAGTGAAGGCTATGGCTGAGACCGCGCTGCTAGAAATCGATGATCTCCACGCCTGGTATGGCGCAAGCCATATCCTGCACGGCATCTCCCTGCAAGTGAAGGAGGGCGAGGTGGTAGCTCTCGTCGGCCGCAACGGCGCCGGCAAGACCACGACGCTGCGGGCGATGATGGGTCTGATGCCGAAGGCGACAGGCCGCGTGCGCTTTGCGGGCAAGGAATTGCTGCCGTTCCGGGCTCATCAGCGCTTCCATCTCGGTTTGGCCTATGTGCCGGAGGAGCGCCGCATCGTTCCCGGTCTCTCCGTGCGCGAAAATCTCCGCCTCGGCCTGGTCGCGGCCGGAAGCGAGATCGAGGAGCGCGCCGCGATCGACGAGATCGCCGAAACCTTTCCGCGCCTGAAGGAACGCCTCGATCAGGAGGGCGTCACGCTTTCGGGCGGCGAGCAACAGATGCTCGCGATCGCCCGCGCGCTGATCGCAAAGCCCAAGATGATCCTGCTCGACGAGCCCTCGGAAGGCATCATGCCCGTCCTGGTCGAGGAGATGGGCGTGCTGTTCCGCCGCCTGCGCGACGAGGGCAAGACACTGCTGCTGGTCGAGCAGAACGTCGAATGGGCCCTGCGGCTGGCCGACCGGGCGGTGATCATCGACCAGGGCGAGGTCGTGCATCAAAGCAGCGCCGCGGCGCTGCTGGCGGACAAGGACATCCAGGAGCGTTATTGCGCGGTGTGACGGCTCCGGAGGCCGTACGCCAGCAGGTCATCCAAGGAGCAAAAAAATGTATATATAATTGATGTCACCTTGAAATTGAGTATCGCGCGTTTTGACGTCGCTGACAAGCACCGACACGGCATCCCGGCATGTCGGGGGCGTTTCGACGCATGTGAAGCGGACGATTGACAGGCAGCAATTTAATTTATCAGCGCTGCGCGTGCGGATTGAGATCTGGCCTCTCAGGCCACGACCTTGGCGCCGGCGTCGCCGAGACGCTGGCGTTCCTTTGCGAGATAGTCGCCGATCGCATCGCCCGACATCGGCTTTGCGAAGTAGTAGCCCTGGATGAAGTCGCATCCCAGGCGGCGCAGGCTGTCGAGCTGGGCGCGGGTTTCGACGCCCTCGGCGACGCAAGCGATCTCCATGTCGTCGCACAGGCCGGCGAGAGACTTGATGATCTTGTGACTCACCGGATTTTCGTTGATGTCGGCGACGAAGCTGCGGTCGATCTTGATCTTGTCGAGCGGCAGCCGATGCACGTGGCTCAGCGAGGAATAACCGGTGCCGAAATCGTCCAGTGAAATGCCGCAGCCCATGGCCTTCAGCGTCGCGATCGATTGTTGCGCGCGCACGAAGTCGAAGGTGACGGCGGTCTCGGTGATCTCGAAGTCGATCCGGTGCGGCGGCAACCCGCTCCTCTCGATGATCGAGATCAGCGGCAAAATGCCCTCGGCTGCGCAGACGTCGTGAGCGGACAGGTTGAACGACAGGCGGATGTGGTCGGGCCAGGTCCTTGCCGTCGCGAGCGCGCGGACCAGCAGCGCCTGCGTCAGCGGCCGGATCAGGCCGATGCGCTCTGCGGCCGGAATGAAGTCGGCCGGTGAGACCAGGCCGAGGCGGGAGCTGTGCCAGCGCGCCAGGACTTCGAAGCCGGCGGTGTGCTCGCTCATGGCGTCCACGATCGGCTGGAACACCAGGTCCATCTCGGTGCTGAAATCGGCGGTGCGGAGCAAGTTCTCGATGACGCCGCGGCTGCGGATCTCGGCCTCGAGCTCGCTCGAGAAGATCACGGTGCGGCCGCGCAGATGGCGCTTGGCGTGATAGAGCGAGTAGTCGGCGCATTCATAGAGCGCTTCGGCGCTGGTCGCCGAGCTTGGGAACAGCGCGAAGCCGATCGAGCAGGACAGCCCGGTATGGGCGGTGTCGAGCTGGTAGGGCAACTTGACCTGTTCGCCGATGCGCTGGCCGAGCCGCATCAAATCGTCATCTTCGGGATCGCCGCACACCACGAGGCCGAACTCGTCGCCGCCGAGCCGGGCAAATTCCACCCGCTGCGGGCCGAAGCCCTCGCAAACTTCGCGGATGCGGCGCCCGGCTTCGATCAGGACGCGATCGCCGACCGAGTGGCCGTAATTGTCGTTGATCGGCTTGAAGCCGTCGAGGTCGATGATCCCCACCGCGACGCGAACGCGCCTGCGCTCGGCGTCGGTGAAGGCGCTCGACAGCTCGGCGAAGAAGCGGCGGCGGTTCGGCAGCTCGGTGAGGGAATCGATTGGCGAGGCGGAAGTTCTCGTCCGAGAGCGCTTGGGTTGCCGCCTGCTGCGCCAGCAGCGATTTGCGGCTCGAGACGAGATCGGCGAAGTCGCGGTAGTAGATGAACAACACCGTCACCATCGCGCCTGACACGAGCAGGTTGTTGACCGCGATCGCCTTCAGCGTCGGTTCGCCGGTCGCCCAGAAGAACAGCACATAGGGAACGTCGACGACGAGCGTCACGATCAGCGCCGCGGAACGCAGATGCATCAGCGAGAAGATGCAGCCGATCACGGTCACCGCCATGTAGAAGGCGACCTGGCTCTTGGCGAAGGCATCGCCGTAAGGGTACAGCGCAAAGGACCATGCGGTGAAGCCGGCGCCGATCGGCAATGTCATCCAGTTTGTGGCGCGCAGATTGCGCAGGATATCGGCATCGCTGCGCACGAGATGCCGCTGGCGCAGCCACCAGAAGGTACGCAGCGCCGCGAGCACGGTGAGCACGCTCGGCACGATCATCGTCAGCCAGTCCGGCGCCACGTTGACATAGGTATAGGCAACCGCGATCGTGTTGCTCATCAGGATGAAATAGAGCAGCGGGATCTGCTTGGAGAAGGCGTCGAACTGCGCGCGCGTCAGGTCCGGGTTGTCGGCCGGCACGCGAAACAGCCGCATCGCGGCGGCGAGCTGAGACTTCAAATTGACGACAGGCATTGCAATACGCGCCCCGGATCCCTTCAAAACGGCGGCGATCTTCCACGGCGGGGGTAAAGGGCGCGTTAGGTGGGGCTGCACGAAAAAGCCAGCGCAGGTTGCGCGCGGCTACGGGATTTTCCGGCCGCGTGTATTGGTGAGACCGTGTTAAGGATATCCGGCGGCCGAGGCGCGTGTCTCAGGCACGTCTCGCCCGCGGCCACCTGCAGCTACGATCTGCTAACCATGCGAGATCTTGGCTTTTCACGTCGGCGACGGCGCATGGCCGCGCGGTCAGCCGACGCACGTGCTTGCGCAAGCTACGTCGTGCGAGGTGCAGCAGCAACGGCCTCGTGTCCGCGATAATTCATGAGCATGCACGGAATAACGGTCGCCGTTCGGTTTGAGCATGGCGGCTATCGCTGGAATGCGGCCGCTTGCTGTTTGACCGCGCGCAGGCGGCCCGCCATACTTTGCGTCAAGGCGAGCCAGAAAGACTTGTCGGCACCGGGAGCTGAAATGACCAATTCTTTGTCCGTCCTTGCGGGGACGTTGATTTCCCTCGTCTCCTTCACTTCAATTGCATTGTCGCAGCCGGCCTGCGTCACCCAGAACATGGCCGTGCCGCTCGGGGCCAACACCACCGATAAGGCGGCACCGTTCTTCATCGACACGACGGGCCTGGATTTCAAGACGGCGCCGCCGACGCGCGATCCCTCGAACCCCAACTATCCGCGCGCGACCGAGCTGCCCGACGGAACGCTGCCGCCGTCCGGTGCCGAGGGCAATTTCATCATCGGGCCCACCCACAATCCGGCGCCGGAGACGATTGCGAAGGAAGGCGTGCCACGCGGCACGACAAAATCCTTCACGCTGACGTCGAAGGAGAGCACGATCTACAATCCCGGCCTGATCCGCGACGACGTCGCCGGCTGCACCAATTCCTCGATCATGACGACCGTCACCGCGCCGGATGACAAGTCGCACATGATCGTCACCACCAGCCATCCTGGAATCTGGTCGCGCACGATCGACGTCTACGTGCCGGCGCAATATGTGCGCGGCACCGAGGCGCCGTTCATCGTGGTCGGCGACGGCGGCTCCAACGCCTACAAGGACCTCGCCACGACGCTCGATAATCTGATCGCGCAGCGCCGCGTGCCACCGATGATCGCGATCCAGATCGGCAACGGCGGGCAGGATGCGCAGGGCAGCCAGCGCGGCCGCGAATACGATGCGGTGTCAGGCGACTATGCGCAGTTCGTCGAGCGCGAGGTGCTGCCGCTGGTCGAGAAGAACGCCGACGTCAAGTTGACCAAAAACCCCGACGGGCGCGCGACGATGGGCCTGAGCTCGAGCGGTGTTGCGGCCTTCACCATGGCGTGGTTCTATCCCGATCTCTATCACCGCGTGCTGGCGTTCTCGCCGACCATGGTCAACCAGCAATGGCCGCACGATCCGTCGCTGCGTGGTGGTGCGTGGGAATATCACAGCGCTTGGACCGGGCCGGCCACGCCCAACCTCATCTCCAAGGCGGGCGTGCTGACGCCGGCCGAGCCGCCCGGCGTGCCGCTGATCGTCGCCGCGCCGGTAAAGCCGATCCGCTTCTGGTTCTTCGGCGGCGACCAGGATCTGTTCTATCCGAATCCGACCATTCCCGACGGCATGCATGACTGGACCCTGTCGAACGCGCTGACGGCGAAAGTGCTGGCGGAGAAGGGCTACCACTACCAGTTCCTGTTCGTGCGCAACGCCAAGCACGTCGACCGGCCGACGATCGCGCAAACGCTGCCGTCGGCGCTGGAGTGGGTCTGGAAGGGCTATCCGATCCCCTGAACGCGAAGTCGCGCGAAATCTAGCGGCCAATCCCAATCGTCACGCCGGCGGTCGAGCGCATGGCGTCCCGGAGGGTCGTCGCGTTCATGTCGTCAAGGATCTGACGTGTCAGCACGGTGGTCTGGCCGGGCGTGTTGAGGATCGTCTCGCCGCGCGAAGTCGAGAGCCGGTCGGCCTTGTAGGGGGCGGCCCGATCGGTGGCGGGCGCATGGTGCGGGCGTTTGCCGGACGCCACAAAGGCCCCTTGCGAGACGCAGAGGGCGGCGATCACGACCAGGCGCAATGATCTTGCGGGCATGCGGCCTCCCATGTCCAAGCCGTCAGCCTAGCATATGGCGGGCATGGTTGCAGAGGACAAGGGTCAGGCGAGAGCGGCCCGGCGCTCCCGCACCGGTTCGCGGGGCCGGTCGGGGTTACGCGGCTCTGCGAGCCGGGTAAAGCTGCGCTGACCCGCCGACGCGGGCGCTTCGACGACGACGCCCTCGCAGACGATCTGCCCGTCCAGCATCCTGAATTCGAGCTTGTCGTAGCGTGGCATGGTCTCGCCGGGCGCGGGCGGCAGCAGCTCGACGCGGCCCTGGATGTTCAGCGTGGCGTCGCCGGCGCCGTGAAGCCGCGGATTCCACATCCTGATCCCGGTCTCCGTCCAGCGCTGCCGGATCAACGTGGCGCGGTCGACGGGTTCCACGACCTTTGCGCGCGTCTTCGGCGCGCTGGGGATCACCGGAGCGGGAGACTCGAGGATCGGCTCCGGCGCGACATGCGTGACGGCGCTCGCTGTGTCGGCAGAGGAACCCGGCGCGGCGATCGCTGCGATCGGGGCGGGATCGTTGGCCGGGATCGGCTCGATCTCCATTGCGACGATCGGGAAGGCCGCGCTGTCGATGCTGCTCTCGGAGACCTCCTCCGCCGAGACGTCGCTGTCCGCAAGCGCGACGCACGGGTCCTCCGCGACAGCCGGCTCCACATCAGCGACGTCAGAGGAGGTATCGTCGTTGACGGCGAGAACGGGGGCATCAACCGGAGCGATCTCGATGTCGATAGAGGAGACCAGCGCCTCCTCTGCGACGACAAGCTCCACCTCGGTCGCGAGTTCGGGAGATGCATCGTTGCTGACGACGGGCTCGGAAACGTTGGCCTGCCGGCTCTCGGCCTCGACAGGCGACAGCCGCGCCTCTTCAACGATGACGGGTTCAGCGATCTCCGGAAGTTCCACAGGTGGGTCGCTGATGACGAGCTCGGGTGCACCGACCGGCTCACTCTCGATCTCGACAACCGGGACCGGTGTCTCTTCTACGACAACGGGTTCGACGCTGGTCTCAAGCTCCGCGGGCGGATCGCTGCTGACGAGCTCAACGGCCTCGCTCTCCACCTCGACTGATGAGACCGAAACCTCTTCGACGACGACCGCCTCGACCTCTGTCGGCGCTTCCAAGGATGAATCATCGGCGACGCTGATATCAGTTGGCGCCGCGGACGAGCTCTCCGGGATGACAGAGATAGTGGCGCCATCTTCGGCGACCGGAGCCGCAACGGCGATCTCGGTGTCACTGGGCAGCGGGGTGGTGCTGATGCTGTCGGGAGCCGGAACAGCTTCTGCGATGTCGGCGACGATTGCGGGCGAATCGCTTGCCGCGATCGGCGCGACATCGATGCTGCCGCCGTGAGGCAAGGGCCTAAGCCGGGTGAACGCCCATTTCACCGCGGGAATGCGGCGCAGCAACGATATCAGTCTCGAAAGCACAGGGAGTTGTCCAAGAGGTACTCGGCGTGAAGCAATCGCTGATTCGCCAGCAATGCAAAAAACTGCCCCGGCCGTCACATCGATGTCAATGTAGGTGGGACCAATTGCAGAACATCCGTGCGTCCACCGCGCGGGAAAGGGCAACGCGACTGCCGTGTCGGATGCGACAATGCACCACCGCCGGGTTGCGGGCGGTCGCGCCTAGGATGGGCGGGACAGCAACGCAAAGCACGCGCATGTCCGATCCTCCCGACGACAGGATCGTTCCGATCCGCTCGTTGCAAGGCGCCCGGCTCGACGAGCGCTTTGACGCAACGCTTGCGGACCTCGAGGCGCGCCGCGATGAGCTCGTGCAAATCATCTCGCGTCTCACCGACGGCTTGAGCGTGATCGATCAGGCCGCCGCTGGCGGATCAGCCCAGTCGGCGCGCGATCTGCTCGATCTGCTGGCCACGGCCAAAGCCCAGCTGAACGAGGTGACGGCCATCATCGAAAAGCTGCGGTCGTCCTGAAGCTCCGGCGCGGCAGGCGGCCAATGTGACCGCGCCCACAGAATTGCCGCGCCGATCCCCGATACGCTTCCTTCGACAGCGAAGGAGAAAGGACGTGATCCGCGAGACATATCTGGCCGCTGATCCTGCGCCGAACGTCGGACTTCCCTGCGTCATCCTTCCCGCCTAAGTTTAAACGTCAGGAGAGTGAGGACAACACAATGAGAAAGCTTGCCGCCATCGCAGCGGTTCTGGTCTGGTCGACATGCGCATTCGCGCAAGATCGCACCATCACCGTGGCCTCGACGACGTCGACGGAGCAGTCGGGCCTGTTCGGTTACCTGCTGCCGCTGTTCTCGAAGGCGGAGGGCATCGAGGTGAAGGTCGTGGCCGTCGGCACCGGCCAGGCGCTCGACATCGGGCGGCGCGGCGATGCCGACGTGGTGTTCGTGCATGACAGGCCGGCCGAGGACAAGTTCATGTCCGAGGGGCAGGGCGTGAAGCGCTTCGATGTCATGTACAATGACTTCATCATTGTCGGTCCGAAGAGCGATCCCGCAAAGATCGCCGGCGGCAAGGACGTCACGGATGCGCTGCGCAAGATCGCGGCGGCGAAGGTGCCATTCATCTCGCGCGGCGACAAGTCCGGTACGCATGCGGCCGAGCTGAGATTGTGGAAGGAGGCGGGCGTCGATATCGGCGCCGGCAAGGACAGCTGGTATCGCGAGATCGGCCAGGGCATGGGTCCGGCGCTGAACATGGCCTCGTCGTCGAACGCCTATGTTCTGTCGGACCGCGGCACCTGGCTGTCGTTCAAGAACCGGGGCGAGCTTGCCGTCCTGACCGAGGGCGACAAGCGGCTGTTCAACCAGTATGGCGTCATGCTGGTGAATCCGGCGACGCATGCGAATGTGAAGGCGAAGGAGGGACAGGCCTTCATCGACTGGCTGGTCTCGCCGAAGGGGCAGGATGCGATCGCCGGCTACAAGGTCGGCGGCGAGCAGCTATTTTTCCCCAACGCGTCCCACTAGCAGGAAGGCGACGGTCGACACCGCCACGCTCAGCGCGAGCAGGATCAGCCCGAGCCCGAGTGCCAGCGGCAGGTCGCCCTTGCTGGTCTCCAGTGCGATCGCCGTCGTCATCGTGCGCGTGAAGCCGCGGATGTTGCCACCGACGATGATGATGGCGCCGACCTCGGCGATCGCGCGTCCGAACGCCGCGAGAAAGGCCGTCAGCAGCGACGTCCGGCCGAGCGCGAACAGCAAGCCGATGCTGCGCAGCGTCGATAGTCCGTCGATCCGCGCGAGGTCGCCATACTCCGCCCAGAGCAGGCTCGCCGGCCGGTGCACCAGCGCGACCACGATCGGGGTCGCGAGCAGGGTCTGCGCGATCACCATGGCGGTCGGCGTGAACAGCAGTCCGGCTGCCCCAAGCGGGCCGGACCGCGACAGCAGAAGATAGAGCGCAAGCCCGACCACGACCGGCGGAAGGCCGAGCAGCGCATTGGTCAGCACGATGACGACCTGCCGCCCGCGGAATCGGGTGATCGCGAGCAGGGCCCCGAAGGGCGCGCCGATCAGCAGCGCGACGATGCCGGCGGTCAGGCTGACACGAACCGACAAAGCGACGATGCCGAGCAGCTCGGCGTCGGCCTCGCCGATCAGCGTGAGCGCGGCGCCGATAGATCGCGCGAAATCGTTCATCCGGCCGGACGCTGTTGCGCCGGCAGGAGATCAAGCACCAGATCCGAAGGGCGGCAAAGCCTGACGTCGTTCGGGGTCACCACGATCGGCCTGTTGATCAGGATCGGATGTACCATCATCGCTTCGAGCCGCTGGTCATCCGTCAGTGCGGGGTTGTCGAGCCCGAGCTCCGTATCGGGCGCCGCCTTTTCGCAGACCGCCTCGCGCACCGAAATCCCCATGCGCGCGAGCTGCTGCAACAAGGTACGCGAAGGTGGCGTCTTCAAATATTCGACCGCGTGCGGCTCGATGCCGGCACTCCTGATTGTGGCAAGCGCGCTGCGCGACGTGCCGCAATCGGGATTGTGGTAGATGATCACGTCCATTCGAAAGCCCCCGGGCCTAGACCTTCGCGCGTTCTCGCCGCTGCGAGCCGGCAACAGGCCTTCCGCGGGACTAAATCACGATTCACGGCGAGATTTCCAGAAGGATCGCGGTCGCGTGGCTGGCACTGGGAACGTGGATGCCCGGGACAGGCCCGGGCATGACGGCCGCTCGTTTCCAAGCTTCAGCGCTTGACGTTAGCCGAGGCCGAGACCGTGGGGTTTGTCTCGATGCTCTGCTGCCAATAGCGTTCGATCTGGTCGACCAGGGCAGGCGGAAGCGGAACGTAGTTCAGCGTCTCGGCCTGGGCCTTTCCGTTCTTCAGTGACCAGCGGATGAAGTCGATGGCCGCTGCCGATCGTTCCTCGGATTTCGGCGCCTTCGGCATCAGCACGAACGTCGTGGCCGTGATCGGGTAGGCGTCTTCGCCGGGCGCGTTGGTGAGCACGAGGTGGAAATCCTTCTCCGCCTTCCAGTCCGCACTCGAGGCCGCTGCCTGGAACGATGCGGCGTCGGGGACGACGAAATTTCCGGCGCTGTTCTGCACGACGCCAAATGAGATTCTATCTAGCCGTTGCAGCGCGTAAGTGTATTCGAGATAGCCGATCGCGCCGGGAACGAGGCTGACGAGCGAGGCGACGCCGTCATTGCCCTTGCCGCCTAGCCCAAGCGGCCACTCGACCGAGGTGCCTTCGCCCACGCTCGTCTTCCACTGCGGGCTGACCTTCGAGAGGTAGTTCGACCAGTTGAACGTCGTGCCGGATCCGTCGATGCGATGAACCACCGTGATCGCAGTGTTCGGCAGCCTGATGTCGGGGGTGATCGCGCGAATGGCCGGATCGTTCCATGATTTCAGCTTGCCGAGATAGATGTCGGCGAGCATCTGGCCGGTGAAGCGGATCTGGCCGGGTTTGACTCCATCGATATTGACGACCGGCACGACGCCCCCGATCACGATCGGGAATTGCATCATGCCGAGCCTGTCCAGTTCCTTGGGATCAAGCGGCATGTCGCTTGCGCCGAAGTCGACGGCCTCTTTTTTGATCAGGCCGACGCCGATGCTGGAGCCGACCGCTTGATAGCTGACGGTGTTACCGGTCTTCGTCTTGTATGCGTCGATCCATTTCGCCATCACGGGCGAAACGAAGGTTGAGCCGGCTCCCTTGGTCTCGGCCGCCAGGCTTTGCGTGGCGACGAGCAGAGCGGTGAAGAGGACGGGGAGAGTGAGATGCTTCATCATAGGGCCGAGGCTAGCAGGCCGGGCGCGAAGCAGATGTGGCCTGTGTCACAAAGTCCTGGCCCGGTGCTCGCTGGCGCGCCCTCGGCACCCCCTGCAGCGGCCGGGCAAAATGCGCAGAAATCAGCCCGCGGGGGCATCAAATCGCACCTCTCCGCGGCGGAAGAGCGGCTTTATTCCCGCCCGGGATGCTTTAAGGAGGGGGCAGGATCAGGTCGCACCCGCCCGGCGGCGATGCTAGACCCTGATGCAGGAACAATGGGGCCGGGCCGTCTGGCACGCCCGCAATGATGAAGGATACGAGGCAATGATCAACACGGTTGGCATCATCGGGGCAGGGACCATGGGGAACGGCATCGCGCAGATTTGTGCCGCGGCCGGGCTCTCGGTCGTGATGGTCGACATCTCCGATGCGGCGGTGAACCGCGGGCTGTCGACCGTCGGCGGCAGCCTCGAGCGCCTGGTCAAGAAGGAGAAGATGTCGGCGGCCGATCGCGAGGCGGCTCTCAAGCGCATCACCGGCACCACCGACCGCGCGAAGCTCGCCGATTGCGACCTCGTCATCGAGGCCGCGACCGAGAACGAGGAGCTCAAGGTCAAGATCCTGAAGGACCTCTGCGCCACGCTGTCGCCGCGCACGCTGCTCGCGACCAACACCTCCTCGATCTCGATCACGAAGCTTGCCGCCGCAACCGATCGTCCCGATCGCTTCATCGGCATGCACTTCTTCAACCCGGTGCCGGTGATGGCGCTGCTGGAACTCATCCGCGGCTTGCAGACCTCCGACGACACCCACGCCAAGGCGCTGGATTTCGCCAAGCGGGTCGGCAAGGTGGCGATCACGGCCAAGAACAGCCCCGGCTTCGCTGTCAACCGCATCCTGTGCCCGATGATCAACGAGGCGATCTTTGCGCTCCAGGAAGGGATCGCAACCGCTGAGGAGATCGATGCCGGCATGAAGCTCGGCTGCAACCATCCGATCGGGCCGCTGGCGCTCGCCGATCTCGTCGGGCTCGACACCATGCTCTCGGTGATGGAGGTCTTCTATAAGGGCTTCAACGACCCCAAATACCGTCCGGCCCCCTTGCTCAAGGAAATGGTCGATGCCGGCCATCTCGGCCGCAAGACCGGCCAGGGCTTCTACACCTATAGCGCCTGATGGCGCGGGCGGCGGGTGCTCTGCATCCGCCGCCCGATCCCCGCAATTTGCGCTGCGACAAAGACGCCGCGCGCAATTGGCCCGACAATGTCGAACGGGCGGCCTGCGGGAACAAATGAACGGATAGCGAAGGATATGTCGGATTGACTGAAGGCCGAGCGCGAGGCGGCGGCCGCGCGGCGGAACCTGCTGACCCAGGATGCGATCGAGCGCACCGGGATCACCGAGGAGATGATCGGGGAGCTCGTCACCCGCTTCTACGGACGCGTGCGCGAGGATGGGCTGCTGGGGCCGGTCTTTGCGATCGTGCAGAATTGGGACGAGCATCTCGCCAAACTCAAGGATTTCTGGTCGTCGGTCGTGCTGATGAGCGGCCGCTATCATGGTTCGCCGATGCGGGCGCATGTGCCGCTCAGCCTGGTCGGCGATCATTTCGATCGCTGGCTCGATCTGTTCGAGCAGACCGCGCGCGAGGTCTGTCCGCCGCCGGCGGCCGCGCTCTTCATCGACAAGGCGCGACGCATCGCCGACAGTTTTGAGATGGCGTCGGCGACCATCGCCGGCCGTATCGCTGCGCCGCGTCACGTGCTCCGGTCCTGACGACAGCAAATTTGCCTGTAAAACGTGCAGTTGTATCGCTTCGAGGTTGTGCTGTGCGGCCAATAACGCGTTGCACCGATTCCGGCATCATCGGTCTGATCTGCAAAATCATCATGCCGATCGCGCGATGCGACGTTGCAATTGCAAATATGCGCTGGAACGCATTCATTTGCGTTCAACCAAAGCGAGCAAAGACATATTGATGCGCTGCGGCGCCAACTCTCCGCCTTTTTTTCGGCAGAGTTCCAGCGCCTGCTAGCGTGCATGTCGCGCGCATCGTTCAACACCACCCCCTCATCGTCCGAGAGCACCGCGGAGTCTGAAGTCGACGCGGGTACAGAACAGACGCGGCGAACGCTGCTGCTTGGCGCGCTCGCCACGACCGCCTGCCTCGGTTGTTTCACGCAGGCGCGCGGGGGCGAGGATCCGCCAGGCTCCGATGAACGTCCGCAGAAGGGTGATCTCCTCGTCTTCTCCGAAGGCGACCAGGAGGGAAAGCTCATCACTGCGGCCGATCTCCCGGCCGGTGGACCGCCGGTCCATGCGTGGCCGAAAGATCCCAACACATCGGTGGTGCGCAGCGCCTCGCGCCTGAACGAGATCCTGATCATCCGGCTCGATCCCGCCGAGCTCGACGAGAAGACCCGCGCGCGGGCCGTCGATGGCATCCTGGCCTATTCGGCGATCTGCTCGCATGCCGGCTGTCCCGTCACCGCCTGGGTCAAGAGCGATGTCGGCGAGAAGGACGTGTTCAAGTGCATGTGTCACAACTCCGAATACGATCCCCGCGAGGGCGCGCAGGTCGTGTTCGGGCCGGCGCCGCGGCGGCTTGCCGCGCTGCCGCTCGCGCTCGCCGACGGTTCGCTCAGCGTCGCCGGCAATTTCATCGGAAAGGTAGGTGGCGTGCAGCCAGGATGATGGACGGTGCGGGTTATGCCCGCGTCACGAGAGGCCGCATCCGCCGAGGGGCGGACGACGGGACGAACGACAAGAATTCAAAGCAAGAATTCAAACGGATGAAAAAGGGAACGTCCATGACCAGGAAGCAATGGTTACTGTCCGGCTTCGTCGCCTTCACGTGTCTTGCCTCGACCGCCGCCGGCGCCGGCCCGATCGAGAATTATTCTCCCGTCACCGCGCAGCGGCTGGAAAATCCGGAACCCAGCAACTGGATGCTCTATCGGCGCACCTATGACGGGCAGGGCTATAGCCCGCTCGACCAGATCAACACCTCGAACGTCAAGAATCTCACGCCGGTCTGGACGTTTGCCACCGGCGTGGTCGAAGGCCACGAGGCGCCGCCGATCGTCAACAATGGCGTGATGTTCGTAACGACCCCGATGGGGCAGGTGATCGCGCTGAACGCGAAGACCGGCGACGAATATTGGCGCTACAAGCGGCAGCTTCCCGACGACCTCTTTCAGCTGCATCCGACCAACCGCGGCGTCGGTCTCTGGGAGGACAAGCTTTATCTCGCCACCACCGACGACCATGTCGTCGCGCTCGACGCCAAGACCGGCAAGGTGGTGTGGGACACCAAGGTGCAGGACTACAAGAAGGGCCAGTACATGACGCTGATGCCGCTGGTCGTCGAGGGCAAGGTCATCGTCGGAGGCTCCGGCGGTGAACTCGGCGTGCGCGGTTACGTCGCCGCATACGATGCCAAGGACGGCAAGGAGTTGTGGCGCACCTTCACCATCCCCGGCGAGGGCGAGCCCGGTCACGATACCTGGCAGGGCGACGACTGGAAGACCGGCGGTGGCTCCGCCTGGATGACCGGCAATTACGACAAGGACACCAAGACGATCTACTGGGGCGTCGGTAACGCCGCGCCATGGCCTGGCGAGACGCATCCCGGCGACAATCTCTACACCTCCTCGGTGCTCGCGCTCGATCCCAGCAATGGGAAGATCAAGACCTACCACCAGTACCACCAGAACGATTCCTGGGACTGGGACGAGGTCGAAGCACCGATCCTGGTCGACCTGCAACGCGACGGTCGCACCATCAAGAGCCTGATCCATCCGGGCCGCGACGCGATCTTCTGGGTGCTCGAGCGCACCCCGACCAAGATCAACTACGTCGCAGGCTGGCCCTTCGTCGCGACCGATGTCTGGAAGGGCATCGATGCCGAGAGCGGCAAGCCGATCGTCGATCCTGCGCACAAGCCGGTCATCGGCAAGCGGGTCGAGTTCTGTCCGTCGCTGTGGGGTGGCAAGGACTGGCCGTCGGCGGCCTACAGCCAGAGGACCGGCCTCGTCTACGTGCCCGCCAACGAGAATTTCTGTGGCGGCTTCACCGGAGAGAAGGTTCCGCTCAAGGCGGGCGAACTCTGGCTCGGCACCAAGCCGGAGGACATCGGCCTGACGACGAAGCCCGGCGCCGATCATTTCGGCGAACTCCAGGCTTGGGATCCCGCCACCGGCAAGAAGGTGTGGCAGCACAATTTCCCGAAATCGCAGTTGTTCGGTTCGGTAACGGCGACGGCAGGCGATCTCGTCTTCGTCGGCGGCACCAACGACCGCAACTTCCGCGCCTTCCACGCCAAGACCGGCGAACTCTTGTGGGAGCAGAAGACCAACTCCGGCATCATGGGCATGCCGGTGTCCTATGAGATCGACGGCACGCAATACATCTCGATCCAGTCGGGGTGGGGCGTGGACGCGCAACGCATCCAGGATGCGCTCGCGACCAACAATATCGGCATCGAAGCCAATGTGCCGCAGGGCGGCGTGATCTGGGTGTTCGCGCTGAAGAAATAAGCTCCGCGGGCGAATCGAAGGAAGCGGAGCGTCAGGGGGCAAATGCGGCGGACGGCAACGTCCGCCGCATTTTGCGTGTGCGGTGCTCGCGCCACGAACTCGTCATGCCCGGGCTTGTCCCGGGCATCCACGTTCTTCGTGCAGCGGCAGAGGTCGTGGATGGCCGGGGCAAGCCCGGCCACGGCGGTTTTTGGGCGCAGGCGTTGAACCGCTACTTGCCCTGCCGATCAACCTTGTCCTTTTCCTTCTGGTTCATCTCCTGAACCTTCGGATCGGAGCTGGTCTGCCCGGTGGTCTGCGTGGTCGAAGGCGGCGGGGCGCCGGCGTTGGGAAGCGAGTTCTGCTCCGGCGCGGTGGGGCGCGTGGCGGTGGTCGGCGGGGTGGTGTTGCTTTGAGCGAACGCAGCCGTGGTCGTCATGAAAAAGGCGCCCGACAGCAACGAGACTGCGAGCGCCTTTGAGATGTTGGTCATCGATCTGCTCCTGTCAGATCGATGGAAACGGCGCGAGGCCGCTCAATGTTCCGCTTTAGGCCTCCAATTGCTTGCCGAGCGGAAGGCTGCGGATACGCTTTCCGGTCGCGGCGAAGATCGCGTTCATCAGCGCGGGCGCGAACGGCGGAACACCGGGCTCGCCGACGCCGCTCGGCGGCGTGTCGGGTCCGGGCGGGACGATGTAGACGTTGGTTACAAGAGGAGATTCATCCATCCTGAGGACCTGGAAGTCGTCGAAGTTCTTCTGCTCCACCTTGCCGTCCTTGAAGGTGATCGCGCCGTATTTGGCGACGCTCAGCCCCATGATCGCCGCGCCCTCCATCTGCGAGGCGATGCGCTCGGGATTGACATAGGTGCCGCAGTCGATCGCGGTGTCGACCCGCGGCACTGTCAGCTTGCCCTTCTCGTCGACTGCCACCTCGACGATGGTCGCGATGTAGCTGACGAAGCTGCGGTGCACGGCAATGCCGAGGCCGTGGCCTTTCGGCACCTGACGGCCCCATTCGCCCTTCTCGGCGACCAGCTCGACCACCTTGCGCAGGCGTGCGGTGTCGATCGGGTAGCTGTCATAGGGCTCGCCGTAGTTCCACATGTCCTTCACCGCCGGCTTGACGATGCGGGGACTGCCGATCAGCGCGAGCAGCGTCTCCTTCTGGTCGCGCCCGGTCGCCTGCGCGATCTCGCCGACCATCGACTGCACCGCAAAGGCCCGCGGGATGTTCGAGACCGAACGGAACCAGCCGATGCGGGTGAACGCCGCGGCTTCCGGGTTCTCGCAGGAGATGTTGGCGATCTCGAACGGCATGTCGACGAGGCCCATGCCGAGCTCGAAGGGTGCCTGATGGTTTGCACCCGCGGCGAAGGTCGAGGCGATGCTCGGCGCCACGCTGCGGTGGCGCCAGGCGATCACCTTGCCGTTCTTGTCGAGCCCCGCCTCGATCCGCTCGACCGAGACGGTGTGCAGGAAGTCGTGACGGACGTCGTCCTCGCGCGTCCATTGCACCTTCACCGGCGCGCCGAGCTCCTTCGACAGCAGTGCGGCCTCGAGCGCGAAGTCGCATTTCGACTTGCGGCCGAAACCGCCGCCGAGCAGCGTGACGTTCACCGTGACGTTGTCCTCGGGAATGCCGAGCGTCTTGGCGACGTCCTCGCGGGTGCCGCCGGGACTCTGCACCGGCGCCCAGATCTCCGCCTTGTCACCCTTGACGTCGGCGATCGCCACCGGCGGCTCCATGCTGACATGGGCGAGGTGCGGCAGATAGTATTCGCCGACGACGACCTTGTCGGCGCTCTTCAGCGCAGCGTCTGCGTCACCCTCCTGGCGTACGACGAGGCCCGGTTTGCGCGAGGCTTCCTCGAGCTCCTTGCGATAGGCGACCGAGTCGTATTTGCCGTTGGCGCCGTCGTCCCAGGTCAGCTTCAGCGCGTCGCGGCCCTTGATCGCCGCGCCGGTGTTGCGCGCGATCACCGCGACGCCGCCGAGCGGCTGGAATTTCGACGGCCACGGCCAGCCGCGCACCTGCATCACCTTCTCGACGCCGGGGACCTTCAGCGCCGCGTCCGGATCGAACGAGACCAGCTTGCCGCCGGTCACCGGCGGGCGCGCGATGACCGCATATTTCATGCCTGGTAGTCGCACGTCCGCGCCGTAGCGCGCCTTGCCGGTGGTGATGTCGTGGAGATCGACGATGCTGATCTGGCCCTTGCCGAGATAACGGAAGTCCTTGGGGTCCTTCAGCTTGAGGCCTTCGATGCTCGGCACCGATTCCTTGGCTGCGTCCGCGGCGAGTTCGCCGAAGCCGAGCTTGCGGCCGCTGGCACTATGGACGACCTCGTGGTTGACGGCCTTGACCTCGGTCGCCGGCACGCCCCAGCGCTTGGCCGCGGCCTGCTCCAGCATGGTGCGGGCGGAGGCGCCGATCTGGCGCATCGGGATCAGATAATGCCGCGTACTGCGGGAGCCGTCGGTGTCCTGGTTGCCGAACTTGACCTCGTCGCCATGGGCCTGCTGCACCTTCACCCTGGACCAGTCGGCTTCCATCTCCTCGGCGACGATCAGCGGCAGGCTGGTGCGCACGCCGGTGCCCATTTCGGCACGATGGGCGAGGATGGTGACGGTGCCGTCGGGCGCGACGGCAACGAAGACGCGCGGATCGACCACGACGCCGTGCGGCATCTTGCCGGCGCCGGTCTCATAGGCAAACGCCTGGCGCGACATCACGGGTGCGGCGAGCACGAAGCCGCCAGTGATGCCGAGCCCCTTCAGGATGCTGCGGCGCGAGACCTTCTCGACCTTGAGGTTCTTCTCGAAGCCACGGAGCTTCGTCGGGTTGTCGATGAAATTCATGTCACACTCCCGTCGATGCGAGATGGACTGCGTTCTCGATGCGCTGGTAGCAGCCGCAGCGGCAGATGTTGCCGGCCATCGCTTCGCGGATCTGGTCGTGTGACGGCTTGGGATTCTCCATCAGCAGCGCTGCGGCCTGCATGATCTGGCCGGCCTGGCAGAAGCCGCATTGGGGCACGTTGACCTGGCGCCAGGCCTTCTGGACGGGGTGGTCGCCGTTCGGATGCAGCCCTTCGATGGTGGTCACCTCGCGCCCGGCGACGTCGTTGATCGACGTGATGCAGGAGCGCACGGCCTCCTTGTCGACGATGACGGTGCAGGCGCCGCACAGGGCCTGGCCGCAGCCGAACTTGGTGCCGGTCAGCCCGGCCTCGTCACGCAGGAACCAGAGTAGCGGGAGATCCGGGTCGCCGTCCCAGCTCTGTTCCTGGCCGTTGATCTTCACCTTGATCATGATGGTCCCTCGCTCTTCATAAGCTTGTCGATTGAACATTGCCGACACAGGTCGGCGCACTGCCCGTTTCGTCGTGTCGCCGCATCCCGGCTTGTTCTCCTGCGCGGGCAGAACCCGGCAGCAAGCAGGAATGCGAATCGTGATGTCCGGATGTGCTCGATACCTCCCGTCTTGTTCTTGATTGATTGAATTCGCGCGGCATCGTGACGACGCGATCGTAGCAGAGACCGCGCCGGCCCGGCGTTCACAGCCGGGTGTTGTTGAAGGGAAAAGTTGCAACGAAGGTTTGTCAAAAGCAGGGCGCGGCATCACGCCCCTGCGCCTGCGAAATGTGCACGACGAAAAAAGCTTCGTCCGGCAGAGACTGCGCGGACGAAGCAGGATGCCTCAGTCGAAGGAGGGAGAACGCAGCGGCGCGGACTTCGAGGGGGAAGTGGGCGGCACTGCGCAGTCATTCAGAGACCAGGACTGAGGAGCTCATCTGAGGAGCTCATGGTGCTCGCGTCTGCCTCGTGCGATGCGGCGGCATCGCAGCGATTTGGTCGAGGGCCGGACCGTCCGGCTCGCTGGCGATGGTCGGGGCCAGCGAGCGGACGGGCACGGCGAAGGTCTGACGGCCGTGTTCAGGCGGCCTTGTCAGGCAGCCTTGTTCAGGCGGCCTTGGCTTTCGCCACGTGGGTCGCGATCGCGTCCATCAGCGCCGGCGACAGGCAGTCATAGGGCTCGAGCCCGATTTCCTTCAGCCGCGAGCGGATGCCTGCCATCTGTTCCGGCTTCACGCCGGATTCGATCACGGAGGAGACGAAGGCGGCGAATTGCGGCGCCTGCGAGCCCTGCTCCTGGAACAGCTCGGGATGGATGAAGTCGAGGCCGTAGAACGGATGGCCCTTGTTCTCGATGCGGCCGTACATGTGGGTGCCGCAAGCCTTGCAGGCGTGCCGCTGGATCACCGCCGAGGGATCGACGATCTGGAGCTTGTCGCCGTTCTCGGTCACGCTGACGTTCTGGCGCGGCACCACGGCGACCACCGAGAAATTCGCGCCTTGCGGCTTCCAGCACTTGGTGCAGCCGCAGGCGTGGTTGTGGGCGACGTCGCCCTTCACGGCGACCTTGACCGGGTGGTCCGTGCATTTGCAGACCAGTGTGCCGCCGGCAAAGCTGCCGCTGCCCTGTTTGACGCCGTTATCGATCGAGGGATGGAGTGCAACAGTCATGGGTCGATCCTCCTTGGGTGTGACGCTTTCGAGCTAGAACACGACGACTGAACGGATGGATTTGCCCTCATGCATGAGGTCAAAACCCTTGTTGATCTCCTCGAGCTTGAGCACGTGGGTGATCATCGGATCGATCTGGATCTTTCCGTTCATGTACCAGTCGACGATCTTGGGCACGTCGGTGCGGCCGCGCGCGCCGCCGAAGGCCGTGCCGCGCCAGTTGCGCCCGGTGACGAGCTGGAACGGGCGGGTGGCGATCTCCTTGCCGGATTCGGCAACGCCGATGATGATCGAGGTGCCCCAGCCGCGATGGCAGGCTTCCAGCGCCTGGCGCATCACGGTGGTGTTGCCGGTGCAATCGAAGGTGTAGTCGGCACCACCGTCGGTCAGGTTGACCAGATGCGCGACGATGTCGCCGGTGATCTTCTTGGGGTTGACGAACTCGGTCATGCCGAACCGGCGGCCCCAATCCTCCTTGGAGTCGTTGATGTCGACGCCGATGATCTTGTCGGCGCCGGCCATCTTGGCGCCCTGGATCACGTTGAGGCCGATGCCGCCGAGGCCGAACACGACCACGTTGGAGCCCGGCGTGACCTTGGCGGTGTTGACGACGGCGCCGACGCCGGTGGTGACGCCGCAGCCGATGTAGCAGCTCTTGTCGAACGGCGCGTCCTCGCGGATCTTGGCGACGGCGATCTCCGGCAGCACGGTGAAGTTCGAGAAGGTCGAGCAGCCCATGTAGTGGTAGACCGGCTTGCCCTTGTAGGAGAAGCGGCTGGTGCCATCAGGCATCACGCCCTTGCCCTGCGTCGCGCGAATCGCGGTGCAGAGATTGGTCTTCTGGCTCAGGCAGCTTTTGCACTGCCGGCACTCCGGCGTGTAGAGCGGGATGACGTGGTCGCCCGGTTTCACCGAGGTCACGCCCGGTCCGATCTCGCGGATGATACCGGCGCCCTCATGACCCAGGATCGACGGGAAGATTCCTTCGCTGTCGAAGCCGTCGAGCGTGTAGGCGTCGGTATGGCAGATGCCCGTCGCCTTGATCTCGACCAGGACTTCGCCGGCCTTCGGTCCTTCCAGATCGACTTCGACGATCTCGAGTGGGTTCTTGGCTTCGAAAGCAACGGCGGCACGTGTCTTCATCGTAAACTCCTCAAATTCTCGCAGGACGCCACGAGGTGGTATCGGTCCTGGTAACCTTCATTTCTTGCCCATGCAGGCGTCTTCCGCCTTGGTGTAGGTCTCGTTCTTCTCATCCTTCTTGGAGGGACGTTGACGGCCCCACGCCTCGTCGGAGCGGGCGCGCAGATAGACGTAGAGATCGTCCATGTAGCAGGCGACGTTCGGGTTGTCGCCGAAGGCAGGCATGACGTTCTCCTGCGCGGTCGAGATGTTCTTGCGACCGGAGGCGACGACGCCGAGGAAGTCGCCATAGCTCATGGTCTTGACCGAATCCTTCAACGCCGGTGCGTAGGTGGATCCCATGCCGTCGGGGCCATGGCAGACGTGGCAGTCGGAGTGATAGCGGCGATATCCGGAATAGGTGAACCAGTCCACGGTGCCGTCGGCCGAAATCTTGTAGGTCGGGTTTCCTTCCTTATCGAGCCACTTTCCGTCGTCTTCCTTCTTGACGGCGGTCGGGTCGCCCGGACCGTCCGCAACGGCAATTCCCCCCGAGGTCACGAAGATGGTCGCAGCGATGACAAAGCAGATTTTACGCAAGAGATGATCCTCGAAGGCGTTCGGTGGAGACGAGCCGGCGCGTGGAGTTGATCCACGCGCCGGAGCGACACGAAGGTGAGGCTAGTTCGCCGCTGGCAGCGAGAACACGGTCAGCGTACCGCCGAGTGCCGTGTAGTTGCTGAGAGCCGCGTAGCCACCGACTGCGCCGAGACCGGCGGTCGGATCGGTCAGACCAGCTGCCAGACCGATACCGGCCCAGCCGCCCACACCGGAGAGCACTGCGACATACTGCTTGCCGCCGTTCTCATAGGTGGTGACGTTGCCGATGATGCCGGAGGGAGTCTTGAACTTGTAGAGCTCCTTACCGGTCTTGGCGTCGACTGCCTTCAGGTAGCCTTCGAGCGTGCCGTAGAACACCACGCCGCCGGCGGTTGCGAGCGCACCCGACCAGACCGAGAACTGCTCCTTGTTCGACCAGACGATCTTGCCGGTCTTGCCGTCCCAGGCGATGAAGTTACCCATGTGGGTTTCACCCTGCGGCGGATACATCGAGAGCGTCGCACCCACATAGGGCTGGCCCGCGGTGTAGCTCACCTTGAACGGCTCGTAGTCCATGCAGACGTGGTTGGTCGGAACGTAGAACAGCTGCGTGTCCGGCGAGTAGGCTGCCGGCTGCTCGTCCTTGGTACCGAGCGCGGCCGGGCAGATGCCCTTGGTGTTGTGATCCTCGCCGCCCTTTTCAGTCGAGGCCGCGTCGAGAACCTTCGGGCGGCCATAGGTCGGCGAGTTCTTGTCCATGTCGACGCCGGAGGTCCAGTTCACCTTCGGGTCGTATTTCTCGGCGACCAGCAGTTCGCCGGTGACACGATCCATCGTGTAAGCAAGGCCGTTGCGGTCGAAATGGGTCAGCAGCTTGCGCGGTTGGCCGTTGATCGACTGATCCGAGAGGATCATTTCGTTGACGCCGTCATAATCCCACTCATCGTGCGGCGTCATCTGGTAGACCCACTTGGCCACGCCGGTGTCGGCATTGCGGGCCCAGATCGTCATCGACCATTTGTTGTCGCCTGGACGTTGCTTCGGGTTCCAGGTCGAGGGATTGCCTGATCCGTAATAGATCAGGTTCAGCTCAGGATCAAAGGAGATCCAGCCCCAGGTGGCGCCGCCGCCAATCTTCCACTGATCGCCCTGCCAGGTCTTGAGGCTGGAGTCCTTGCCGACCGGCTTGCCGAGAGCGGTGGTCTTCTCGGCATCGACCAAGATTTGATCATCAGGCCCTCCCGAGTAACCGCGCCAAGCCAACTTGCCCGTTTTGAGATCGTAAGCCGTCATGTGAGCCTGGACGCCAAACTCGCCACCGGAAATGCCAACCAGGACCTTGTCCTTGACGACGAGCGCCGCAGAGGTTCCGGTCTCGCCCTTAGTGGGATCGCCGTTCTTCACAGACCAGGCGACCTGGCCGGTCTTGGCGTCGAGCGCAACCAGTGTGGTGTCAGCCTGATGCAGGATGATCTTGCCGTCGCCGTAAGACAGGCCGCGGTTAACCGTGTCGCAGCACATCACCGGGATGACGTTCGGATCCTGCTTCGGCTCGTACTTCCAGATGATCTTGTTCTCGTTGGAAAGGTCAAGAGCATAGACCTTGTTCGGGAACGGTGTATGGACGTACATCACGTTGCCGATGATCAGCGGGCCGCCTTCGTGGCCGCGCAGCACGCCGGTGGAGAAGGTCCAGGCGACCTGGAGCTTGCCTACGTTTTGTGCGTTGATCTGGTTCAGCTTGGAATAGCGGGTATTGGCGTAGTCGCCCGCCGGCATTACCCAGTCTTTGGGATTCTGCGACATCTTGATCAGCTCGTCATTGGCTGACGCGCTGCCGACGGCGAGCATCGCCGCGGAGCCAAGATAGGTCGCCATTAGCACCTTGCGCATAGTCATTCCTCCGTTGGTCTCGTTTATTGTTTCCGAAGCATTGCTTAATCACCGGGCTTCTCGTCCGGCGTCTGCTCGTGCAGGGCGGTCACGTTTGGGACCAGAAACGATGCTGTGCTGTTTCCTCCTCCGGATGAGAGCTACGGGTCCACGTGCAGGAGAGGCCCGTTTTTGTTGTTCCTGCCGCAATCCCTAACGACTTCGTCATCGGGAAACTTGCCCAAGAGGGAAGCCGGTTTGCTTGACAGCGCACGGACGCAAAGTTTTTGATTTTGCAGTAGCGAATTCAGCGGCTTCCGCGCGCCTTCGCGACCGCCTTCGACGCTCAGGTTCCCCTTGACGGCGCTGCAACTAAGGCGGAGGATTAACCGTCAAGGGTGGCAATGGAACGATCGCGCTCGTTGCAAGAGACCGCTCAAATTCGAGGTAAACGTCACGCAATCATGGCTGAGGGCTCCGGCAGCGCTGGTTGCGATTCGCGTCGAATCTGCAGATGAAACCAGCGGCTGGATTAATGTCCGACACCATTCACACGCTCTCGACGACCGGCCTGACGCCGAAGCGGCAGATCCAGAGCTGGATCGACGGGCTGACAAGCCTGTGTGGGCATTTCGACGTCGATCCGCTCGAGGCGTCCTCGCTCGAGGGCCGCATCGACTACACGAGCGTCTCGCGCCTGAAGCTCTGCCAGATCGAGGTCAGCCAGCATCGCATCGCGCACACGCTGGCGCGCGCCAAGGCCAACGAACACCCGTACATCAAGATCCACTTCCAGACCTACGGCGTGTCCTATTTCGAGCAGGAAGGCCGCCACATCGAGCTGAACCCGGGCGACATCATCGCCTATGACGTCTCGTGTCCGCATTCCATCATCAGCCCCGCCTTCACCCGCCACGACGTGGTGATCGTGCCGAAGGCCTTGCTGCGCGACCGTGGATTCCCGTCGCAGCGGATGCCGGCCTGCAAATTGTCGGCGAAGACCGGGACGGGGAGGATCGCCCATGATTTCGTCCATGCGACCTTCGACGAGGCGGCCAAGCTGTCGGCGAACAGCGCGGTCGGTGTCGCCGATTCGCTGATCGACCTCTTGCTGCTGCCGTTGCGCGAAGCGGACACGATGTTCGATCGCGTTGGGCCCGAGGCGATGTATGTGCGCGCGCAATTCTTCATCCGCGAGCACCTGCGCGATCCGGATCTGTGCATCGACCAGATCTCCGCCGAGCTCGGCTGCTCCAAGCGCTATCTGCACATGCTGTTCTCCGAGCGCGGCACCACGGTGAGCGACTACATCTGGCAGGCGCGCTTGCAGAACTGCCGCCAGGAGCTCGAGGCGCACGGCGGCAAGACCATTACCGACGTCGCCTTCTCCTGGGGCTTCTCCAGCTCATCGCATTTCAGCCGCGTGTTCCGGAAATATTTTGGCGTGGTGCCGTCCTCGATCCACAAGGCCCAGCAGGGCGCCGCGGCCTCGGGCGAGCATTAGGCGAGCGCCGCAGCCGACGCCGGCCGCGCCGGCGATATCTCTCAGGCCGATATGGCGACGTAGGGAATGCTGGTCACGAGAGCGACGAGCAGCACCGCGTTGCCCAGCATGCCGCTCCAATGCAGCCGGCGCAGGCGGCGCGGGGCTTCAGCATCGCCTGCGTCCCTCGCGCGGAGCTGGTCGTCGATCCGTTGCATGAACCAGCGGCGCCCGTAGATGGCCAAGGCTGCAATCAGGCCAACGCCCATCGCGGCGACCAGGCGACCGTCGAGCAGGAAAGCCAGCGCCCCGATCACGCCGGCGACGCGCATCACCAGAAAATGGGCGTTGAACATCCCACGCAATAGCTGGGCGACGGGCTGGATATCGAGCTTCACCAGCAGGAAGGCGGGCGAGGCCAGCGTGAAATAGCCAATCGGAAAGAGCAGGATGATCATGACGGCAACGGCGACGCCATCCGGTGTCATGCGATCGGCCTTTCTTGTCCGCCGGTGAGGGGGGCGGCACAGGCGCACAATCATAGCGGGAAAATGCGGTTCCGACACTAGGCTTTGGTCGGATGCCGGGTTGCGATGGGACAGCCCGGTGCGCCGCGCAAGGTTCAGGCCGGCTCGAGGCCGAGCGACCGCGCGCTCTCGATCCAGATCGGCAGCTCGTGCTGATACAGGGCATTGGTGTCCTTGAAGCCGATTGCCGGCTCGAGCACGAAGGTCGCGAGAACCTCCTTCACCTTCGGATCGCTGTTGGCGGCGACGCAGAGCGCCGCCAGGCGGTCGACCACCGGCTGCGGCGTCGCCTTCGGCACGGCCCAGCCGGAGAAGCCGCTCACGGTGAAGAATTTCGACGTCGCGCCCTGCTCCGGGAGGGTCTTGATGGCGGGGATCGCGTCGACCTTCTTCGAATGCACGGCGAACACGGTGCCGCGATCGCTTTGCAGGACCGACTGCGCGGCTGTGTAGCTCCCCATCGCCGCATCGAGCGTGCCTTCCAGCATGCCCGTCCACATCGGCGCTTCGCCGCGGTAATGGACCGGCTCGATGTTGAGGCCGTACTGCTTGTTGAGCTCGTTGATTGTCATGTGCGGAGCGGAGCCCGCGCTGTAGGTGCCGAAGTTGACCTTGCCGCTCTTGCGCGCGAAGGCGACGAAATCCTCCAGCGTCTTGACCCCGGTCTTGGGGTTCGCGACCAGCAACAGGCCGGCGCCCGGAATGACGCTGACCAGCGTCAGATCCTTGTCCATGTCGTAGCCGGGATTCTTCATCACGACCCGGTTCATGATGTAGGTGGTCGAGATCGAGCACAGGATGGTGTGGCCGTCGGGCTCGGCGCGGGCGACCTCTGCGGTGCCGATCGCGCCGGAGGCGCCGGGCTTGTTTTCGACCACGACGGTCTTGCCGAACTGCTTGGAGATGAATTCGCCATAGGCGCGCGCGAGCAAATCGGTCTGTCCGCCGGCGGGATAGCTGCAAATCATGCGGATCTGCCGCGAGGGCCAACTGCCTTGCGATGCGCCTTGCGCCGAGGCGCCGCGCGCGACGGAGGGCATCGCGAGTGCACTGGTACCGGCGGCGATGAAGTGGCGGCGATCGAATTTTGCGGGCATGATTCCCTCCTGATTTTTGCCGACCCTACTGCATCAGGCTGGGGTGGCAGGCGAGACAGATTGGCGCATTCGACAAGGCCGCGCGGTGCCCATTTGCGCGTCATCCGGGCGATCGGGTCTTCCGCATCACCCGCAGCCAGACGATCTCGGTCAGGGCCACGGCTATCAGGCCGAACGTGCCGCCGATCAGCACGTTGACGATGCGCTCCTCGGCGATGCCGCTGGCGCCGCCGGCAAAGGATGCGGCGAGCGCAATGAAGAAGCAGCGCAGGCCGAAGCCGACGACGTAGCGGGAGAACGAGATCAGGGTGAGGGTGGCCGCCAGAATCGCGATGGCGTAGCCGACGCGGCTTTGCGACAGGGCAAGGCCCGGGAGAAAGCCGAGCGGCACGCCGACGAAGGCGCCGATCGCCCGCTGCTTCAGCTTGCCGGTGGACGCTGTGAGGTCGCCGACCACGACGCTTGCGGCCGACCACATCACCCATTGCCCCTGCGCGAGGTTGAAGATCTCGACCAGGGCGGCTGCGGCAAAGACCGCCATGGCGGTTGCCGCTGCGGGCAGAAACCAGTCGGTCGCGGGCGGTCCGAACGAGGTCGCGGCATTGCCACGCTGCCGCTGGTCGTAAACCTGGATAGCGCAGACGAGCGCCAGCGCGATCGGAGAGGAGGCGATGATCACGCCGGCATGACGTATCGCTTCCGAGGCGCTCACGCCCTCCCGCACCTCGCAGGCGAGATAGACGGCGGGGATGAACACCCAATTGCCGAGCGTACGGAAATGTTCGCCGTAGCGCGTCCCCGCCACCGCAAGGAAGCCGGCGAGCGCCGTCAGCACCACGAATGGCGGCTTGACCGGAGCTGCAAGGAAAAGCGCGGCAAAGGTGACGAGAATGGCGAGATAGTGCCACGCGACGACTTTTGGCGGAAAGTGCTGCCTGAGCGCCGGAATGAGCAGCGAGACCGCGACGAGCCCCAGGTTCAGCAGCGCCGCCTCGCGCGAGATGAAATAGGCGGCGACCATCGGGCCGACGACGATCAGCGCGCGCAGGAGCTCATGCCATTTGACTTCTTCGCGGAGGTGATCGCGAAGCAGTTTCATTGAACGGCTTCGCCGACAAGGTGCCTGCGGAAGAATCTTTCGACGCTCGCGTTGAACTCGCGGTGGAAGGCCACTCTGTCAAAGCCCTCCGGCCTATCGGCGCAGATGCGCGGGATCGCGGCCGCGAGTTTCGGCGAACATGGCGCCAGGAATCCAAAATGGGCGGTCGACACGACATGCAGCTCGGGTTTGCCCGGGAGCAACTCGGCGACGCGCGCCGTGCCTGAACCGTCACCGACGCCTGGGCCTCCAAGCGTCGATCGCCAGTACTGAAGCGGGATCTTGATCGCTGCCAGACTCTCTGCGGTGAAGACGCCGGTCGCGGGATCGACGATCACCGCGGCCTTGATGCGTGCGTCCTGCGGCGGAGTGGGCCGGACGGCTCCGTCGCGAAGCTCCTGACACACGCCCGTATTTTCCTGGCACACGCTGATGAGCCTGCCGAAATCCGGCTTGGCTCCGATCAGCACCAGCCCGGTATAGCCCCCCTTGGAGAAGCCGAAGAAACCAATTTTGGCGGAATCGATGACCGCCCTGTCTTTCCAGTCGTGCAGCAGAAAATCGAGCAGGCTGACAATCTCCACCGGGCGCGAGGCGAACACGGACAAGTCGTCGCGATGCGCATCGTCATTGCCGTTGTCGCCGGCATGACTAATTGCGGCGACGATGAAGCCGGCATCGGCCAAGGCTTCCGCGGTGTCGTGTTGGGCGCCGAAGAAGCCGCCGCGGCCATGGGAGAAGACGATGAGCGGCAGCTTCGCCCCCGTGACGGGACAGTCCTTCACACCTGGCAGACTGACAACCGGCCCGACAGAGAGGGCGCCGAGCGGCACGTCCTGCGGCGTGCCGGCACACGGATACCAGATGACGCCGGCGAGTGCCGGATCGGAGTCGAGAAGCTGGATGCCGGCGGCGCTGGCTGGAGCGGTCAGCCAACATAGCAGCAGCACATACGCGCAACAGCTCTTCAGACCCACATCCGCCCCCCAATGCAGTGGATGGAACTCAGCAGCGGACGGCGACGGAATTGTGTCGAAGGTGGCCGCCGCTCGCGGCGGCCACAGCAATCACCTTTGAATGATCTTCGCCCAGACATCGCCGAGCACCGCGGGCTCGCGCGGCGGCAGATAGGTGAGGCCGGCCTGCTTGCCGAACTCGGCGATCTTGCCCTCGGCAGCAAGGCTGGTCAGCGCCTTGTTGACCGCGTCGATCAGTGCGCCGTCGCTGGCGAGCCCGACATAGCCGCGATTGGCGCCGATCGGATAATAATAGCCCGACGCGGTGATTGTCGTGTCGGGATGCGCGGCGCGGTGGGCGTCGAAACGGCCGAGGTCGATCAGCGTCGCGTCATGGTCGCCGCGCTGGAGCGCGCCGAGGAGATCGTCGCGGCCGGGGACGAGATGGGTGATGCTGTCGATCAGGCGGCCCTTGTCGAAGGTCATCAGGATGGCATCGCCCAGCGAGCCGCTCTCGATCGCAAGGCGAAGGCCGGCGAGATCGCCGATGTCGCCGATCTTGCGGCCCTGCGCTTTCGGCCCGAGTACCACCGTCATCGGCGAATAGACGTAAGGCTGACTCGGCGCGAGCACGCCGAGCGCGACGCGGCGGCGCCGGTCGTCGCGCGTGGCCCCGGCGAAATCCGGCAAGCGTGCCGTCTTCATGCCGGGCTTGACGAGGGAATCCGTCGTCAGCGCATAGCCCCCGACCAGCGAGCAGCGCCCGTCGGAGAGCAAAGCGTTGGCCTCGAGCTGCGGGCTCGAATCCTCGTCCAGCTTGCTCTCGAACCACTGGATTTTCAGCGGCCGGCCGATCCGGTCCGCGATTGCCTGCGCCAGCAGCACGTCGAAGCCGGAATCCGGCTTGCCCTTGTGATGCACCGAGAGCGGAGGCCGGTCCTCATCGAGGCAAACCTTCAGCGGCTCCTCGGCCGCGCGCGAGGCGGTAGTCGCCGCCGCGAGGATCGCGGCAACGCTCCATGCGGCGAGCCAGGGTCTCATGGCTTTCTCCTGCTCGAGACGAAGGCCCAGAGATTGCCGATCTCGTCGTCGCTCAAAATGTCGGCCCAGGGCGGCATCTTGTTGTTCTTGCCGTTCTTCACCGTGGTGACGAAGCGCGTCTTGTCGTCGGGAAAGGCGCGCAGGTCCGGCGTGATGGTGCCGGAATTCATCATGTTGGGGCCGTGGCAGTGCGAGCATTTCGAAGTATAGGTCGACTTGCCATAGTCGATCTGTGCCTGCACGGGATTGCCGGTTGCATCGTCCGCGGCACGAACGGTCGCCGCAAGCGCGACCGTCAGCACCGCGACGGTGGCGATCGTCGCCACCGTCTTGTGAGATATGTCCTTCAGCATCGGGCCGTGGTTATTGCTTGACCGCAAAAACCCACAGCGAGCCGCCGGGCGGCACTTTGGCAAGCCGCTCGTCGCCGGAGAACAGCGAGTAGACGCCGCCATAGCCGGAGGTGACGGCAACGTACTGCACGCCATCCTGCTGCCAGGTCACCGGTTGTCCCTCGATGCCCGAGCCGGTCTGGAACTGCCAGAGCTTCTTGCCGGTGTCGGCATCGAAGGCCTCGAACTCGCCGGTCAGCGCGCCCGAGAACACGACGCCGCCTGCGGTCGACAGCACGCCCGAGAAGCGCGGGATGTCGCTTGGCGCTTCCCACTTGGCCTTGCCGGTCATGGGATCGATCGCCTTCAGATGACCGCGCGGGCCGTCACCCCACTCCCAGAGGTCGGTGAGGTCCATGCCGAGATACCATTCGCCCTGCTTGAAGGTGACGGGCTCGGTCTTGTACCTGCCGCCGAAGGCGAGCGTGTTGGCATAGGCGAGGCCGGTCTGCGGATTGAACGACATCGGCTCCCAGTTCTTGCCGCCGAGGATCGACGGATAGACGGTGACCTTCTTACCGTCGCGCGCGTCCTTCGAGACGTCGGTCTCGATCGGCTTGCCGGTCTTCATGTCGATGCCGGTCGCCCAGTTCACCTTCACGTAAGGATTGGCCGCGAGCAGCTTTCCGTTGGTGCGGTCGAGCACGTAGAAGAAGCCGTTGCGGTTCGCGTCCATCAGCACCTTGGTCGGCTTGCCCTCGACATTCATGTCAGCGAGGACCATCTCGGCCACCGAGTCATAGTCGAACGGATTGTTCGGCGAGAACTGGTAGTGCCACTTGATCTTGCCGGTCTTGGGATCCATCGCCAGCACGGAGCAGGTGTAGAGGTTGTCGCCGGGACGCACCGCCGAGTTGAACGGTCCGGGATTGCCGATGCCCCAATACACCGTGTTGAGCTCGGGATCGTAAGACCCGGTGATCCAGGTCGAGCCGCCGCCGAGCTTCCAGGTGTCGCCCTTCCAGGTGTCGCCACCGGGCTCGTCGGGCGAGGGGATCGAATGGGTACGCCACAGATGTTTGCCCGTCGCCGGATCCCAGCCGTCGATGAAGCCGCGGGTGCCGAACTCCGCGCCGGAGATGCCGGTGATGACGACACCGTCGGCGACCAGCGGCGCCACCGTCATCGAATGGCCTTCCTTGATGTCGGCGGCCTTCTGCCGCCACAGCTCCTTGCCGTCCTTGGCATCGAGCGCGATCACGTTGGCGTCGAGCGTGGTGCGGAAGACCTTGCCGTCATAGAGCGCGGCGCCGCGGTTGATGATGCCGCAGCAGACGATGCGCGGCGTCTCGGCGGGATACTCGACCTTGGATTTCCAGATCTGCTTGCCGGTCTTGGCGTCGACCGCCATGGTGGCGTTGTGCGAGGTCACGTAGATCACGCCCTGGTACACCAGCGGCTGCGATTCCTCGCTGCGATCGTCGTTGAAACTGTAGTTCCAGACCGGGACGAGATTCTTGACGGTGTCCTTGTTGACCTGGTTCAGCGTCGAGAAGCGCTGGAGATTGTAGCCCATCCCGTAGTTGAGAACGTTCGATGTATCGGTCGCACCCTTGACCAGCTGCTCGGTGGTCTGGGCGTTTGCACACGTCGATGCAATCATGACGAGGCTCGCGGCCATCGCAAAGCGTTTCATCCGTTCCTCCCAATATGCGCGCCTTTTGACGCTGCGGAAGCAACACTCCGCCCGAACGCAAAACACGTCAATACGAAAGTGGTAAGTGCGTCGCCGATATGTTGGATGCCAGATGCGGGTCACCTGACGGAAACCTGACAACCGACTTCAACTTGTGCGCAGACGCTGAAAAAATTCCGTGGCATGAAGCGGTGCCGGCTTCGGCCGCTCTGCTCGGGCCGTCGGGTTCCGCGAGTTGTGCGGTGCGCAGGTTGCAATTCCGGACTTGAACCGGGGCTCGCTTGTAGACTTATGTCGTTTCGATCCCGCGCGAATCGTGGGTCTGGTCAGGAGGGTTTGATGATTTCACGTCGCACAGTTGCGCTTGCGCTCACGATTGCAGTGCTGTCCGGTCCAGCGTGGGCTGCTTCCGGCAACGCCGTAAAGATGTTCGATACCGACAATGACGGCACCCTCGATCTCGCCGAGGTGAAGAAGGCGGCCGCCGCGCTGTTCGCAAAGCTCGATCCCGATCACGACGGCACGCTGGATGCGCGCGAATTGCGCGGACGGTTAACGGCGAAGGAACTCGCCGCCGCCGATCCCGATCGCGACGGGACTCTCACGCTCGACGAATATCTCGCGGTGGTGGAGCAGCGCTTCAACGCAGCGAATCCCGACAAGGACGGAACGCTGGATGCGAAGGAGCTGAACTCGCGCGCCGGCCGCGCGCTGCTGCGCCTGTTGCGGTGAGAGACGCGGCGCTTGACTGGGAGCGAAGGCGATTTGCCCGAGAGGGAAATTCGCGAGCATAATGCGACAGTTCGCTGTGTTTGCGCTTCGATTCCAGACTTGCGCTGCACCTGACGCAGCCCTAGGTTTTGCCCCGCGCGATGTCGCGCTCAATACCCTTGGGAGACCCGAATGGCTTGGAAAGCTCCGAAGATCGTGGAAGTGCCGGTCGGCATGGAAATCAACATGTACGCCTGCGCTGCGCGCAAGTAAGACTGACGACCTGCCGCGGCTTCGATGGCGAACGCCGTCGAAGCCGTGGTAGTGTTCGCAATGCGCCTTGGAGCCCACACGATCTGGACGGCAATTGCGTTCGGTGTTGCGCTTGCACCGGCGTGTGTCAGTGCCGAAGAGAGCTTTGATACCGAGCACATCTTCGGCTTCATGATCGGCACCGACGTCGGCAATCCCGGCGAGCGGGAATTCCAGACCCAAACGACAGGGAGCTTCGGCAAGGGCGGCGGCACTTATCGCGCTCTTCAGCAGGAGGTCGAGATCGAAGTCGTGCCGCTGCCGAACTTCCGTATCGAGGTCGGCGGCACCGCCACGCTGCATGACATCACCGGCGTCCCTGATATCGACGACCGCCGTCAGTTCAATTTCCAGGGCGCCTCGCTCGACCTGCGTTACCGCCTGCTCGACCGCGAGCGCGCGCCGTTCGGGTTGACTGTCGCCGCCGAGCTGCATGGCGATCGCATCGACGAGACCAGCGGCGCGAAGGGACGGATGTACGGCTCCGAATTCACGCTCGCTTTCGACCGTGAGCTGATTCCGAACTACGCCATCGCAGCGCTCAATTTGATCTATCAGCCGGAATGGGCGCGCTTCGAGGTGGCGGGGGTGTCCGAGAAGAGCTCGACGATCGGCGTTGCCTTTGGCGGCATGGTGCGCGTGCGCCCCAATTTTCTGCTCGGTGGGGAGATGCGCTACTTCCGCCAGTATGAGGGCATCGGCCTCGGTGAGTTCTCGGGGCAGGCGCTGTTTGTCGGTCCGACCGCCTATTTCCAGCTATCGGAGAAGTCGCGGCTCACCCTGAGCTGGAGCATGCAGGCCTGGGGCCGCCCGGCCGGATCAGGCGGCAATCTCGACCTCGTCAATTTCGAGCGTCATCAGGCTCGATTGGTGTTCGGGGTAAACTTCTAGTGCGTTTGTTCCGCCTCGAGGGACCATCCCGTCCGTTTGAAACTTCCCGCTCCTCGGAACGTAACCTTTTGTGCTAATCTCCATTGTCCCCTTGCGACAGGATCCCGGCATGAACCCGATTGACCTGGTGGTGACTGTATGTGCGGTGCTCTCGCCTGCGACCTGCGAGGAGCAGCATCTGGTGTTCAACTTTGCGGGGTCGCCGAGGCAATGCGTGATGGCTGCGCCGCCCTATATCGCCCAATGGGTCGGCGACCATCCGAAGTGGCAGGCGGTGCGGTGGCGCTGCGAATATCCACACCCGAACGACAAGGCGTAAGCCGCCTTCGTTATTTCGTGCAGTCCTTCAGGTCCTTGTCGGCGATCGAGAACACCGCGTCCGCCTTGATCTCGATGTCGCGGACGATGCACTGCCGCGCATTGGGATAGCTGACCCTGGCGTCGTAGCGGCCGGGTTCGACGCCGGTGATGCGCAGCCGCTCGTCGTGGTCGACCTCCTTGTCCTTGTCGTTCAGGCACTGGTTCGGCCCCCACTCGGTCTTGCCGGCGGGCGAGAGCTGGAAGCCGGAGATCGTCTCCGTTGTCAAATTCCAGAGCCGGATGCCCTTGCCCTTGCTTTGGGCGGCGGCTTCGCCGGCCAACGTCAACAACGCGATCAAAGCCAGAAACCAACGCATCAGCCGATCCTCCCAAAGCCGCGCCTGTTATTCCCTGATCAGGCGCTCGCGGTTCTTTGCCTTGTCGAAATTCCTGGCGCGGTCAAGGCCGATTGGCGCGATCAGCTTCGCCGAGGCAAGATCAGCGCCCTCGAAATCGGCGTCAGTGACGGTGGCTCCGGTCAGGTCGGCGCCGCCGAGCTGAGCATTTTTGAGCGATGCGCCGGTCAGGTCGGCTCCCTTGAGGGAGGCAAATTCGAGATCGACGCGCGACAGGTCGGCATTGCGCGCGTTCAATCCTTCCAGATTGGCGGATCGCAGCACGGCGCGCATCAGCCCCATCGACTGGTTGCGCATATCGGCGCCAAGATGCGCGTTCGCAATCGAGGCGCCGATCAGGCTTGCGCCGGTGAGGTCGGCCGCGATGCGAGCACCGGTCAGGTCCGCGCCGTCCAGACGCGCGCGCGCCATCTGCGAGGCGAACAGATTGGCGCCCTTCAGGCTCGCGCCCGCGAGATCAGCGTCCAGCAGCCACGCCTGATCGAGGATCGCCTGATCAAGACGGGCACCGGCGAGTTTCGTCTTGTTGAGTCGTGCCGCACGGAGAATCGCCGTGGAAAGGTCGAGACCCGAGAGATCGAGCCCCGACAACCGCTTGCCGGTGAAATCGGCCGGCGCCCCGGCGCTGGCTTTGGCCAGGATGGCCTCGACCTCCTGCCGGCTCATTTCCGCGGAGACCATCGCGGGTGACGTGAGGTCGACGTCACGCATCATGTCCTGCGCGCTCGCCATGGTCGCGACGAGAGCGAGACCAAGCGTCATGAGGGCGACCATTCGCTTCATCATCGGGCTCCGCTACGGGCCCTGTTTAGCACGCGCTTTGCGTGGCTGCCTATGAGGCATCACGCCCGGCGTGTTCGCCGCCATGTTCGCCTTGGATTCTCGCCACGAGGTCCGCCCTGATCGCGGCGATCTCTGCGTCGCCGCGTGCGCCACGCGGGATGCTGATGGGCACTTCTGCCAGAATTCGCGCCGGCTGCGGCGACAGGAAGAACAAGCGGTCGCCGAGGCGGATCGCATCGTCGAGGCTGTGGGTGACGAGCAGGGTCATCATGGGGCGGCTTGCGACCAGCGTCGCGATCTCGTCGCGCAGGCGGCCGGCGAGCGCGTCGTCGAGCGAGGCGAGGGGCTCGTCGAGCACGAGCAGATCGGGCTCGACCGCGAAGGCGCGGGCCAGCGCGACGCGCCGGGCAAGACCCAGCGACAATTCGCCGGGAAAGTGGCTGCGATGCGCTTCCAGCTCCAGGATCCTGAACAGCTCCGACAGCTTCGCCTCGGAGATATCAGGAGCCGCAAGCCGCACATTCTGCTCGACCGAGCGCCACGGCAGCAGCCGCGGCTCCTGGAACACCATCCCGATCCGCGCTTCCGGTGGACGCGCGATGGTCCCGTGGAAATCGCGGTCGAGCCCGAGGATGATGCGCAGCATCGTGCTCTTGCCGCAGCCGGAGGGGCCGATCAAAACGCCGACCTCACCGGATTGAAGCGCGAAGCTGACCGGGGCCAGCACCTCGTGCGTTTCGCCCGCGGCACTCCTGAATGTCTTTCCGGAGATATCGACTTCAAGCCGCACGGGGCCGCCACCGTGTTGCGCGGGCTTCGAACGGCTGCACCAGCAAGGTTTCGATGACGAGCACGACGGCGGCGAAGGTGAGCGAATAGGCCAGCAGTCGCGGCGTGTCGAACAGCTGGAAGGCGATGCCGATCTCGAAGCCGACACCGTTCGGCCGTCCCAGCAGTTCGGCCACCAGCACGATCTTCCATACCAGCGACAATCCGGACCGGGCCGAGGCTGCGATATAGGGCGCAAGCTGCGGCAGCACGACATGGCGGAACGCGCGCCAGCGCGGCATCGCGAACACGGTGGCCATCTCGTCCAGCGAACGGTCGAGCGCGCGGGTGCCCTCGCGCAAGGTGACGATGGCGGTCGGCAGCTTGTTGATGGCGATCGCCGCGATCGCGGCCGCTTCGGTCAGGCCGGCCCAGATATAGGCCAGCACGATCACGACCAGCGCCGGCAGGTTCAGCAGCAGGATCAGCCAGGGATCGCCGAGCCGGTCGGCGAGCTTCACCCGTCCCATCAAATAGCCGATGGCGCTGCCGAGCGACATCGCCAGCACGAAGGCGAGTGCGACGCGCGCCAGCGTGGCGCCGAGATGCAGGAACAGGGCGCCGCTCGATGCTTCCGCGATGATGACGTTGAGCACGGCAGGCGGGGAGGGCAGCTTTGCGCCGCCGACGAACAGCGCTGCAATCCACCAGGTCGCGAGGAACAGGGAAAACGAGAGAAGACGCAGCACCTCAGTCTCCGGGGACCGCGTGATAGAAGGTGCCGGGATCGAGCTCGGCCGCCGGCCCGACCAGGTCGCGTCCGCCGATCTCGGCGAGCACGCGATAGAGCACGCGCGCATCCGCCTCCTCGTCCACGATGCTCCGGCGCGGAATGCCGTCGCGATAGCGGTCGCGGTAGGTCTTGAGGATGGCCGGATCGCTCGCGCCGGTGAGCGGCGCGATCTTCTCCCACGCGGCGTCCGAGGTGACCAGCAGCTGCTTGGCCTTGCGGGTCATCGCAATGAAACGCGCCACCGCATCGCGGTGGCTTGCGGCCCAGCTCTCGTCGAAGACATAACCGACCGCGGATACCGCGCCCTTGGCCCCCAGCTTCGGCAAAATGTCCTCGATGCCGGCGAGGCGGCGAAAGCCCTTGGCCTCGAGCTGCGCACAGAAATTCCAGAAGTTGAGGCTCGCATCCATCTCGCCATCGAGCGCCTTGGCGGCGATCAAAGGCGGCGCGCCATAGACGATGCTTGCATCGGACTTCAGGTCGATGCCGTCCTGCTTCATCCGCGCCTGCAGCAGCAGCCAGCTCTTGTCGATCGCGCCGCCGCCGACGCCGAGCTTGCGGCCCTTGAGGTCGGCGAGCGTCTTGAGCGGCGAGGATGCGGGCACCATCACCGCGCCGAGCGCGCTGGAATAGGGATAGAAGGTGAGCTTGGCGCCGAGCACGCGCTCGCGCGACACCCACAGCCAATCGGACAGGATGATGTCGGCACTCCCGGCGCGCAGGGCGATCTTGCCGGCCTCGGGGCTCGCGAGCTCGGCGACGTCGAGCGACAGATCGGCTTCCTTGTCGAGCCCGCCGGCGCGGATCGCGGCCAGCTCCCAGGAGAATGTTCCCGTCTTCTGCACTGCAAGGCGGATCGTATCCGCGGCGCGGCCGGGTGCGGCCAGCGACAGCGCCAGCGTCATCGCGAGCGCCAATGTTCGTCCAGGCGCTCTCAAACCAAGTGCTCTCATCACCTTGTGAGCCGTTTCCTCGAAGGGAGTGCTTTTCATGACAATACGCATAGCATAGCTTTCGTCGCAACCAGCGGGAGGACGCTCATGAATCTGGCGGGACAGCTACGACCGATTGTCGCCGCATTGGCGGTGTGGGCTGCGACCGTCTACGCCGCGCGTGCCGAGGAGGCCAATGATTATCCGACCTCGGCGCGTGCCGAATACGTCTATGGCTGCATGAAGGCCAATGGCGAGAGCCGGCAGTCGATCGAGCAATGCTCCTGCTCGATCGACGTGGTGGCCTCGATCGTGTCCTATGACCGTTACGTCACCGCCGAGACGGCGCTGAGCATGTCCCAGGTGCGCGGCAATCTCGGCGTCCAGTTTCGTACGTCCGAGCAGGCGAATTCGGCGGTGAACGATCTGCGCCGCGCGCAGGCGGAAGCCGAGGTGAGGTGTTTCTAGCTGCCGCATAGACGGTGCGATCCCTTCTCCCCTTGCGGGAGAAGGTGGCGCGAAGCGCCGGATGAGGGGTATGCCTCCGCGAATACTATCGCAAGAGAGTAGCTCGCGGAGACAAACCCCACGAATTTTTGTCTACCAGCGGTGCTGCCCTCTCCCACAAGGGGCGAGGGCACAGTCATCCGCACCGCGTTTGACTTTGAAGGGGGAGGGAAGGCAGAGCCTCACGTCCCCGGCTTCTCCACATCCCATTCATTGCGGAACACGTGCCCGTCCGTGTCCTTCGCCTCCGCACGGAATCGCTTGGCGCCATTTGACACATACGTGAAGCGCAGGTTGGGATCTTCCGAGATCGAGATGCCGCCCTCCATCGACAGCACGGGGCTGTCGTCCTGCGTCAGCTTCAGCTGGTTGACGAAGAAGGCGGGGACGTAGAGCTGCGTGACCTGATCCATTTGCAGCCCGGAATTGTTGGGATGGCCGATCATGATCTGCGCCTCGCGGACGCGGCTGGCCGGTGCCTCCTCGCGCGCGAATTGCCGGTAGCGCATCTGGCCGAGCCGGTTCCTGGCTTCCTCGATGTTCTTTCCTGCCGGCGCCGAGCAGCCGCCCGAGGCCTTCACATAGGCCTTGGCGACGTAGAGCTGGCCGTCGCTGAGCTCGGCGACCGCGTGGACGTCGGTGTAGTTGTTGACGCGCACGCGCGTGGAGATCTCGGTGACATTGGCATCTGCGCCGAGCTCGAACTTCGCTGCCATCGGCGCCGGGTTGCGGTCGATGACGAGGGTGATCGAACGGATGCGGCGGCTATCCGCGGGCGACAGTTTGCTGCGCAGGGTCACCGGCACGATCGCCGCGTCCTCGGCGCGATAAGGCATCTCGATGCCGATGACGTCGTTGCCGTCGTTGATCGGACGGTTGCTGAAGATGTCCTGCACCAGGCCCGGCCAGGGATCGTAAGCCTCCTCGGCGCTCGCCGGCACAGCGAAGGCGATGCCGAGCAATGCGGCGATCAGGGGCAGGCGGCGTGTGCATCCCGTCATGGTCGTGGTCCCGTGCGGACGAAGCAGTTTTCTCTGGGTCGGCGCAGCCGACCCCCCGTCCAGCGTAGCGCGTCCACTACTCCCATTCAATTTCCGAAAATGCTGCGGTTGCGTTGCGGGCATTGTAGTCGTCGAACAATTGCCAATGCGGCCGTTCCGATGCGGCCGCCTTGTCGGCGGCAGTCCGGATCGGCTCGCCCTTCTTGTTCGACGCCCGGACGTCCGCCAGCAGGGTTCTGAGATAACGCCGCTCGTCGCCGAGCGCGGCAGGCCAGTCGCTCACAGGCCCGTGACCCGGCACGACGCGCTGCGCCGGAATTTTATCGAGTTCCCCGAGCGTGCCGAGCCAGCCGCGGATGCTGCCGTCCATCACCGGAATATGGCGGAGGAAGACGAGATCGCCCGCGAACAGCGTCTTGCTGGTCTCGTCGAACACGGTCAGATCGTTGTCGCTGTGCCCGGCCGACCAGGCCCGCAAGGTGAGTCGGCGCGACCCGAGATCGAGCTTCAGGGTATCAACGACGAGCAGGGTGGGCGGCACGATCTTCACGGGATCGATCAATTCGCTACCCATGATGCGTCTAAAATTGTCGAGATAATACGGCCCGCGCGTCGCCAGCGCCTGGGGCAGCTTGCTGTGGCCGACGAAGCTGGTTCCCTCTGCGGCAAAGGCCGCATTGCCGAAGACATGGTCGGGATGGCCATGGGTGTTGATGACGTAGCGGATCGGCTTGGATGTGCGAGCCCGCACCGCCGCCAGCAGCGCCTCGCCCTCACGCAGGCTGCCGCCGGAGTCGATCACCGCCACTGCGTCTTGGCCGACGATGAAGCCGACATTGGCGATGTCGCCTTCGTTCTCGCGGGTCATGAGGGCGGTGGTCCCGGAGTGCACGAAGATTCCCGGTGCGACTTCGCTCACAGGCAATTCGGCTGCCCCGGCGCGTGCTAGCGTTGCTGTCCCCAGCAGGGACAGGGCTGCGATCAAGGAAGCGATGCGAGACACTTTTCCGCCTCAGTTCAGATGGCTTGCCGCACTGCACTGCAACAAACCAAAGCCAACACAAAGTTTGGCAAAGCATGGCGCGTCATGCGTTGCATGGCTAGCATTCAAACAAACCGAGGAGGAAGCGCGATGACGGAGGCCGGGCGACATCGTCGCTGGTTGTTTTCACTGTGGGTCCTGGTGGCATCCTGCGCATTCGGCGACGTCGCCATTGCGCAGACCAGCGAGACCGGCGACCTCTCGTTCGAGCTGGTCGATCCAAAAGTGCTGCGCGTCTGTGCAGACCCGCGCAATCTGCCGTTCTCGAACGAGAAGGGCGAGGGGTTCGAGAACAAGCTCGCCGAGCTGCTCGCAGACAAGCTCCAGAAGAAGCTCGACTACGTCTTCTTCCCGCAGGCCACCGGCTTCGTGCGGATGACGCTGGGCGCGCATCGCTGCGACGTCATCATGGGATTTCCGCAAGGCGACGATCTCGTGCAGGGCACCAATCCCTATTATCGCACGTCATACGCGCTGGTCGCGAAAACAGGCAGCGGGCTCGAGGAAGTCGATACGCTCGAAGACCCGAAGTTGAAAGGCAAGCATGTCGGCATCGTCGCCGGCACGCCGCCGGCCACCAACATGGCGATCGCCGGCCTGATGGGCGATGCAAAACCCTATCCCCTGATGATCGACACGCGCTTCGACAGCTCCGCACAGGCGATGGTCGACGACCTCGTCGCCGGCAAGATCGACGCAGGCGTGCTGTGGGGGCCGATGGCCGGGTATTATGCGAAGAAGGCCGGCTCGTTGCATGTCACGCCGCTGGTGAAGGAAACCACAGGGCCAAAGCTGGTCTATCGCATCGGCATGGGCGTGCGCCCCGCCGACCAGAACTGGAAGCGGCAGCTCAACAAGCTGATCCAGGAGAACCAGGGCGAGATCAACAAGATACTGATCGACTTTGGCGTGCCGCTGCTCGACGAGAGCGACAAGCCGCTCGGCGCGGAGACGGCCAAGAAGACGCCATGAGGCGGCGCGCTGCCGCTGCGCTGGTTGCCGCCATTCTGGTGGCGCCGGCGTTGGCGCAGCAGCAGGAGCCGTTCGAGCCCGAGGGGTATCGCTCCGACAATTACCGCGCGCCGGTGCCGGCGACGCTCACTGGCGCGCGCGTGCTGACGACTGCGGAGGCCGAAGCAATCTGGCGTGCGAAGAGCGGCGCCTTCATCGACGTGCTGCCGCGCGCGCCGAAGCCGAAGAACCTTCCCGAAGGCACCGTCTGGCGCGATATGCCGCGAAAAAACATACCGGGCAGCACCTGGCTGCCGGACACCGGCTACGGCGTGCTGCCGCCCGCCATGGACGATTATTTCCAGCGCGGCCTCGCCCACGCCGCGCGCGGCGACAAGGCTGCGCTGCTGGTGATCTATTGCCTGGCCGACTGCTGGATGTCCTGGAACGCCGCCAAGCGCGCCTTGGCCGACGGTTACGCCAACGTCGCCTGGTACCCCGACGGCACCGACGGCTGGGAGCGCGCAAACCTTCCGACCGAGGAGACGCAGCCGCAGCCGCGGCCAGAGCAGTAGTTGAGCGAGCGCAGGTGCGCTCCCTCGCCCCGCTTGCGGGGAGAGGGTTGGGGTGAGGGGGATTCTCCGCGGGCGCGGTGTTGAAGATACGCGCTGCTTCCTCGTCGTCATTGCGAGCACAGCGAAGCAATCCAGCGTCTTTCCGCGGAGGGATTCTGGATTGCTTCGCTACGCTCGCAATGACGGTGGGATGGAGCGTCGCGAATGTTGACCGGACGGACTCGCGGAGGCTCCCCCTCACCCGGAATCCGCGCTTCGCGCGCATTCCGGCCTCTCCCCGCACGCGGGGAGAGGAAAGATCCTGCCTACTGCTTCTGCAGCTTCGTCAGCGTGCCCGTACCGTTGTCGTCGGTCGCCGAGTACGTCACCCTGTCGCCGGCATGGACGGCATCCAGCATCGCGGCGTCCTTGGCCTTGTACTCCTGAAGCGTGCCGGCGCCGCCTGCGCTGCCGCCGACCGTGCCCTTCTGTGTCTGCTGGATCGAGATCGTGCTGTTGAGCCGGTCTATTCTGGTGACCATCCCGGTCATGTCGTCAGCAAAAGCGGGGGACGCAAGCGTGCTGATGGCTGCAGCGCATGCGAAGATGAATTTTGTTGTTCCCATCGAGGCCTCCCGACGTCTTGGAGTTCACGTCGACAAGCCATCCTAGAGCGATTTGGTTCCGGCTGATAGCGCGGCAAAGGGTAACGATGGCGCTGATATCGCGGGAACTTTCCGAAAAGTCGTCGTCAGCGAGGCTGACGCTATTCCATTTCTTGCTGGATCACGCGTCCGAGAGCGAACAGGCGCTGGTCAATCGCGGTCGGAACCTCGCAGACGAACCGCACCACCTTGTGGCGATCTTCGAAAATGCGGGTTTCCCAGATCAACTGGTTGCTGAGCGCATCGACCTTTGCGTCGTCGCGTGGTGTCGCGCTCTGGAGCGCCTGGAGCTGGATCGACTCCTCGCGGATCTTGTCGGCCGCCTCGCGCTGTTTGCGGCTGACGCCTTCGAGCCCGTTCATGACCTGCGAGCGCTGGGCGTTGAGCGTGTCGAACAAGCCGGCGAACAACAGCTTGGCGTTCGCCGTCTTGTCAGCGGCGGAGCCGGCCAAAAACTCCTTCACCGACTTTTCGGCCTCGTCCATCGGCGTCTTCCGCGCTGACAGTTTTGAGACCAGCGCGGTGACCTTTGCGTCGTCCTTCCATTTGGTCTCGGCGTCGTCGAGTGCGGGACCGGCCCAGACGGCGGCGAGCGAGATGTCCGGCACCTTGGCCTGCGTGCAAGGCCAGTTGGGATAGCGTGGATCGGCGGCGCACGCAGCCGTGCTCGCAACGGCGAGCGCAAAAGCGGCCATGGCCAGAACCTTCATCCTTCGCCTCCCGCAGGGCCCCGTCGCGCCAGCCCGCGCGAGGGATCATAGGCCAGAATCGCGCCGATCATGAAGACGATTGTGCAGGCCGCCACCACCGCCAGCGAGATCCAGTTGATTTGCCCATAGAATGCAAAACGTATCAGCTCGACCGCATGGGTGAACGGGTTGGCCTGGCAGAGATAGTAGAGATAGGGGCTCCCCTCCTGCACGCGCCAGAGCGGGTAGAGCGCGGAGGAGGCGAAGAACATCGGAAAGATCACGAAGTTCATTACGCCGGCAAAACTCTCGAGTTGCTTGATGCCCGAGGAGATCAGCATGCCGAGCGAGCCCAGCATCAGGCCGGACAGGATCAGCGCCGGCAGCACGGTGAGATAGCCGATCGCTGGAGGGGTGATGTCCCAGAACCAGGCGATCAGCAGGAACGCGTAGACCTGGAGCAGCGACACCGCGGTGCCCGCCAGCAGCTTGCAGAACAAGAGGAACCCGCGCGGCAGCGGGCTCACCAGCAGCGTCCGCATATTGCCCATCTCGCGGTCATAGACCATCGAGAGCGAGGACTGCATGCCGTTGAAGAGCTGGATCATCGCCATCAGCCCGGGCGCGATATAGACCTCGTAGAGGATGTAGGTCTCGTAGGGCGGGATGATGGAGATGCCGAGCACCTGGCGGAAGCCGGCGGCGAAGATGAACAGCCACACCAGCGGCCGCACCAGTGCCGAGACGAAGCGCTCGCGCTGATGCAGGAAGCGCAGGCCCTCGCGCCAGACGATGCCGGTGAGGCAGGTCATGTATTCCGCAGTCGAGAAACCGCGCGGTGTATCCCGCGTCGTGATGCTGCTCATGCGGCGCCTCCCGGCATCGTCTGCGCACCGGTCAGGCGCATGAAGGCGGTGTTGACGTCCTGCGCGCCGGCATCGGTGATGACGCGGCTCATCGGCCCCTGCGCCAGCACCTTGCCCTGGTGCAGCACCACGAGGTCGTCACCGGCGATGATCTCGTCGAACAGATGCGTGGCCCAGAGCACGCCGATGCCGTGCTCGGTCACGAGCTGGCGGACATGGCTGATGATGTCGGCTCGCGCCTTGACGTCGAGGCCGACGGTCGGCTCGTCCAGCAACAGCAGCCGCGGCCGGTGCAGCAGGGCGCGGGCGATCTCCAGCCGCCGCATCTGGCCGCCCGAGAGATCGCGCACCTTGCTGCCGGCACGCTCCGAGAGGCCGATGCGGCCGAGCAACTCGGCGCTGCGCGCGGCCGCCTCGCGCCGGCTGATGCCGTGGAGTGCGGCGTGATAGAGCAGGTTCTGCGTCAGCGACAGGTCGAGATCGAGCGTGCGCGGCTGGAACACGACGCCGAGCAGCCGCAGCGCCTCGCCGGGGCTCTTGCTGATGTCGTGGCCGAAGATGCCGACGCGGCCGCTCTGGATGCCGAACAGGCGCGTGATCAGCGAGAACAGTGTGCTCTTGCCCGCGCCGTTGAGCCCGAGCAGCGCAGTGAAGCTCGCAGGCTGCACATTGAAGGAGACGTCCATCAACGCCCGGCGCGGCCCGTAGGAATGGCTGACGCCGTCGATCGACAGCGCCGGCACCGCGGCCGCTTGCAGCCTCGGCATCTCCTGTGGCTCGGCGATGGGAGCAGGGCTGGTCATGGCGAGATCGTAATGCCCCAGGGCAGTTCGCCCACCTGAATGGTCTTGATCACCTTTTGCGCGGCGACGTCGATGACCGAGACGTCGTTCGACACGCCGTTGGTGGTGAGCAGGTATTTCTCGTCCGGCGTGAACGCCATGTGCCAGACCCGCTGTCCCACCAGCAAATATTTCGTCACCTTGCGCGAGGCGACGTCGACCACGGCGACGCGGTTGGCGGGGCCGAGCGCGACGAAGGCGGTCTTGTCGTCCCTGGTCATGCCGATGCCGACCGGCTGGATCGCCTCTTTCCGCAATCCCGGAATCTCGAACGTGACCTTGCCGGTCACCTCGTGCTTTTTGGGATCGATGATCGAGACCGTGCCGCCGATCTCCGAGGACACCCACAGCTCTGAACTGTCATGCTTGAATTCGGCAAAGCGCGGCCGCGCGTCGACCAGCACGTTGGCGACGATCTGGCGCGACGAGGTGTCGATGAAATGCGCCATGTTGGTCGTCTCGGACGTGTTGATCAGTGTCTTGCCGTCGGGGCTGATCGTCATGCCCTCGGGCTCGACGCCGACCTGGATGTCGCCGAGCCGCGCGCGCTTCTCCAGATCGATCACGGTCACCGTGTTGTCGTTCTCGTTGGCGACATAGAGGATTTTTCCGGCGGCATCCTGCGCGAACAATTCCGGGTCGGGCCCGGAGGGCAGGCTGTCCACGATCGCTTGCGTCTTCGCATCGATCACCTGGATGGTGTCGTCGTCGCCGACCGCGACCATCACGAACTTGCCGTCGCGCGTGAAGTCGATGCCGCGCGGGCGCTGGCCGACCTTGATGGTCTTGGTCACGGTCCAGCTGTCGGTGTCGATCACCGAGACCGTGTTGCTCTTCTCGTTCGAGACGTAGGCGATGAAGGCATGCGCGGGCGCGGCCGCAAGCGCCAGTCCGGACAGCAACCCCACACGCCACATGCGCAACATTCGCGTCCTCATTTCAGCTTGCATTTGCTCTCCGGGCGGTCGTAGCCGAGCGTGTCGAGCTCGGAGACCTGGTGCAGAAATCCCTCCTGCGGCGACACCGACACCACCATCCGGCCGTCGACCAGCAGGATCGGCTGGCGCAGCTGCAGGTTCCAGTCGCGCAGGGTCAGTCTTGTGCCCTTGAAGGCAGCGACCGAAAAATCCGGCCCCTTGATGAAGTCGGTGACCTTCTTGACGTCGCCGGAATTGGTGCGCGAGGTCGCCTCGCCGATCATGCGGACAGCGGTCCAGGCCTGCATGTCGAGCGCGGTCATGCGCCGCGAATTCAGCTTGATGAAGCGGTTCTGCATCTGGATCGCGCCCCACTGGTCCTGCGCCGCGTCCCAGCTGCGCGGCACGAGGCCGGCCGAGCCAGCGACGGGGCGCGGATCCCAGGTGCGATAGGGCAGATAGGCGCCGAACACTTCGCTCTCGTCGGCGGCGACCAGCACGTCATAGGCCGGCAACTGTTGCGTGAACACCGGCATCTGGCGTTGGATCAGCGTGACACCGCTATCGGTGCGGCGCGCGCCGCCCTTGTCCTCGAAGGTCTTCTCTTGCACGATCTTGGCGCCGAACCGCGTGGCGGTACGCCGGAGCGCGTCTGCAAAAAGCTTGTCCTCGTCATGCGAGCCGACCACGAGCACCCAGCGCTTCCACTGCTTCCACACCAGATATTGGCCGAGCGCATCGGCCAGCATCGCGCGCGTCGGGGCGGTGTGGATGACATTGGCGCGGCAATCGGCCTCGCGCAGGCGCTCGTCGATCGCGCCGGCGTTGAACAGCAGCGTGCCGCGCTCTCGCAGGGCGTCCGAGACCTTCAACAGCGCGTCGGCCGGCAGGTCGGCGATGATGAAGCCGTTTTTCTCGGCGAGCGCAGCCGCAGCCTCAACCGGATCTTCGCCTTCCTTGATGCGGCGCTCCTCCAGCGTGAAACGCTGGTTGAGGAATTTTCCCGTGGTGTTGTTGTCCTCGATAGCGAGGCGCGCGCCAGCGACGCCGTCATTCTCCGCGGGCTGCTCGACCAGCGACAGCGTCGATCTGGTGCCGGCGACGCCGAGATAGCCGACGCCGATCTGGACCGGGTCGGCCGCGAGCGCGCTCGTTGCGGCAAGACCAAGGCCGATCAGGCCGACCAACCATCGGATCATGTTTCCTCCAGATGTTCTCCCTAGCTTGACCGCCGGTGGAGAATTGTCTCTGCTAAAGCATGACCGATTTGGCCCGGCTTGCAACCCCGCATTTCGCCCCCGCGCGCGCGAGGCCGGGAATCACGATCATGCGAGCGCTGATCTGTTTCTCAGCTTTGCTGTTGACGGGGTCGGTCGCGTTGGCCGATCCGCCAAGGCTCGCGGTGTTCGATTTCGAGCTGATCGACACCAGCCTTCCCGGCGAGTTCTACGGCTCCAGGCCGGAAGAGGCGCGGCTCGAGCGCATCGGCGAGCAGCTGCGCAAGGAACTGGCGCTGTCGGGAAGGTTCCAGCTGCTCGACATCGCACCGGTCAGGGATGCCGCCCGTCACGCCAATTTGCAGGCCTGCGGCGGCTGCGACCTCAAGCTTGCTGGCCAGCTTGGCGCCGACCTCGAGATCACCGGCATGGTGCAGAAGGTCTCGAACCTGATCATCAATCTGAACATCTATTTGCGCGACGTGAAGACCGGCAACATGATCACCGTCGCCAGCGCCGACATGCGCGGCAACACGGACGAATCGTGGTCGCGCACGATGAGCTATCTGATCCGCAATCGATTGCTGGCGCCGAATTACGGGAAGCCGGAGTAGGGCGCTCTTACCCTCCCCTGGAGGGGGAGGGTCGCTTCGCATGGAGCGAAGCGCAATGCGAAGCGGGGTGGGGTGATCTCTCCACTCGGGCACCGCCTCGTCGGATAGACTGTCACCCCACCCCGCTCGCGCTTCGCGCGATCGACCCTCCCCCTCCAGGGGAGGGTAAGAAGTCATCACCCCTTCAATCTTTCCGCATGCCAGTGCAGATGATCGCCCATGAACGTCGAGATGAAATAATAGCTGTGGTCATATCCCGCCTGCCGCCGCAGCGTCAGCGGGATGCCCGCCTTGGTGCAGGCGGCCTCGAGCAGCTCGGGCCTGAGCTGTTCTTTCAGGAAATTGTCGGCCTCGCCGACGTCGACGAGGAAGCCGGAATATTTCGCGCCGTCCTCGATCAGCGCCACGGTGTCGTGGTTGCGCCAGGTCTCCTTGTTCGGTCCGAGATAGCCGGTCAGCGCCTTGATGCCCCAGGGCACGAGCGAGGGCGCCACGATCGGCGCGAACGCGCTTGCCGCGCGATAGCGGTGCGGATTGCGCAGCGCGACCGTCAGCGCGCCGTGGCCGCCCATCGAATGGCCCATCACCGATTGCCGCTTGGCGTCGACCGGAAAATTCTCCGCCACGAGCTTGGGCAGCTCGTCGGTGACATAGCTCCACATGCGATAGTTGCGCGCAAACGGCTCCTGCGTCGCGTCGACATAGAAGCCGGCGCCGAGGCCGAAATCATAGGCATTGTTGGCGTCGCCCGGCACGTCGGGCCCGCGCGGGCTGGTGTCCGGCGCGACGAAGATCAGGCCGAGCTCGGCGCAGGCTTTGCGGAATTCGCCCTTTTCGGTGACGTTGGCATGCGTGCAGGTGAGGCCGGAGAGATACCAGACCACGGGCAGCTTTGCGCCGGCAGCATGCGGGGGAACATAGACCGAGAACACCATGTCGGTTCCGGTCGCCTGGCTGGCATGGCGGTACACGCCCTGCACGCCGCCATAGGAAGTGTTGGTCGAGACAGTCTGGATCGTCATGCCGTTATGCTCCGTGGCATCTAACCACATCAAGATTGCAACGCTTGTGTGACCGAATTGGTGGCGGTGTGCGCGTCAGGCGACGCCGCTGTCAATCGCCAGCCGCACCAGCTCGACCGAGGTCTTCACGCCGAGCTTCTGTCGCATGATCGAGGAGGTGTTGGCGACAGTCTTGTAGGACGACTGCACCAGCCACGCGATCTCGGACAGGCTCTTTCCGGCGCTGAGGAGCCGCAGGATTTCCATCTCGCGCGCGTTCAGCTTCGACAGCGGGCTTTGTGCTAGCGTCGGTCCTGCAAACGCGATGCTGCGCGCGATCGCGGTGGGCAGATAGGTGCCGCCGCCCCCGACGGCGCGGATCGCCTCGACGAGGTCGTCGGGGTCGCCGGTCTTGGAGACGTAGCCCTTGGCCCCGCACTCGATCGCGCGCGCGGCGAATGCAGGGTCGTCATTCATGCTGAACATGATGATGCGGGCCTCGGGCGCGCGTTCGAGGATGCGGCGCGCGAGCTCGAAGCCGGAGACGGTCGGCAGGTTGATGTCGATGATGCAGAGGTCGGGGCGCTCGACAATGAAGACGCATTCGCCGTCCTCGGCGTCGGCGGCCTCCAAAATCTCGATCTCGCCCTCGTCGGCCAGCACGGCACGGCAGCCGGAGGCGACAATGGGATGATCGTCGACGATCAGAATGCGCATAGGCGTTCCCCGTGACAGCCTCGGCCTGCTTTTCCGCCGCATGATCCGAACAAGAACGCTGCGCGCGTCTCATGTCGCCTCATGCAACCCGGCCGGGATTGCTGTACGCTTTCGATTAGATATCGGGCGCTTCGCCTCTGTCAACGTCATCGGACAGGCGCGGGCCAACCTTCGCGAGGCACGGGCGGCACCAATGTGGCAAAATCTATCGTTGCGCGCGCGCATCAACCTTCTGCTGGCGCTGCTGCTGGCGCTGGGGCTCGCCGTCAATATCGGCCGCCAGGTCGCGGAAGCCGGGCCTCGCGTGCAGGCCGAGGACCAGAGCGTGATCCGGCTCGCGCGCGAATTCATCGAAATGATCGTTGCGGATCTGAACGAGGCGCCCGATCCGGATGCCAGGCTGAACCAGATCGCGCGCGATCTGAGCCGCCTGCGCCATGTCAGCATCGCGCTTCAGGACGCCGGCGGTAACCCGCTGACGCCGCCCCGGCCTTCCGACGACGACGCGCGTGGACCGCCGGCCTGGTTCGTCAGCCTGGTTCATCCCGAGCAGACCGCGGTGAGCGTGCCGGTCTCGGTCCATGGCAAGCCGGGCTCGCTGGTGATCACTGCGCATCCCGACGACGAGATCGCCGAGATATGGGACGCCATCGTGACCCAGCTCGAGGTCGGCTCGGTGATCGCGCTCGCGCTGTTCCTGGTAATGATGACGGTGGTCGGCCGCGCGCTTGCGCCGCTGCAGTCGTTGGCGCAGACGATGACCGCGATCGAGGGCGGGCATTATGACGCGCGCGCCACGCCGGGCGGTGCGCCCGAGCTGGCCGCGATCTGCGGCAAGCTCAATCATCTCGCGGCGGCGCTCGGCGAGGCGGTGGAGGAAAAGCGGCTTTTGGCCGAGCGCGCGGTGTCGCTCCAGGACGTCGAGCGCAAGGAGATCGCGCGCGAGCTGCACGACGAATTCGGGCCGTATCTGTTCTCGCTGCGCGCGCATGCGAGCGCGCTGGCGAAGCTCGCGGACGGGCGCGCGCCGAATGCCGACTCGGTCCGGAAGCACGGCAGCGCCTTGCTGGAGCAGATCAACCAGCTCCAGCAGTTCACCCGCCGCGTGCTGGAGCGGCTCCGGCCCGTCGGCCTTGCCGAGCTCGGCCTGCGCCAGGCGCTGGAATCGCTCTCGCGGCTGTGGCGGGAGGCGCATCCCGACGTCGCGATCGAAACCGTGATCTCCGCCACGCTCGGGGTCACCGGCGAGACGGCCGACCTCACCATCTACCGCATCGTGCAGGAGGCGCTCACCAACGTGTTCCGCCACGCCGGCGCGACGTCGGTCAATGTCGTGATCGAGCCCGTCGAGCAGGCCGGAGGCCGCGGCTATGCGCGCGTGCGGGTCAGCGACAACGGCCGCGGCATGGAGCCGGGCCAGAAGCTCGGCTTCGGCCTCGTCGGCATGCGCGAGCGCATTCTGGCGCTGGGCGGCACGCTCAACGTCGTCTCCAACGACGGCGGCTTGACCGTGGAGGCGCTGGTTCCGACGGCGGCGTCCTGATTGCATCGGGAAAAATTCCCGATTTGGTCGGGAAAACGGGTGCGGATAGTGCCAGACCTTTTGTGGCTGGCGGACTCACTGCCGCCGAATACACTCATCTCAACCAAACGGCGAAAATCAAAACAGCCGGTGGTCACGGATGGGAAGGCAGGGATGGGCAAGCCTCTTTGGTTCAAGCGTCGTTTGTTGATAGCCTCGGTGTCGACGGGGCTGGTGTCGGGCTTGGTCCTTGCAGGCCCCGCCGCAGCCGCGCAGGATGAGGAAACCAACGTCCAGAATCTGCCGGCGGTCGAGATCACGGCACCACCGCCGTCGGCCGTGAGGCGCAGTGCGCCAACGCGGCCGGTCGCACGGGTAGGGGCGCCGGCGTCCGCCGCTCCGAAGACACGCCTTTACGTCTACCCGACCTCACCGGGCACCGGCCGAGGTCTCGATGTCGACAAGGTGCCGTCCGCGATCAATGCGGTTGATGCCAGCCAGATCAGGCGTACCGCCTCGCCGGATATCGCCATTGCCCTGCAGCAGTACGTGCCTGGTCTCAGCATCAATGAAGTGACCGGCAATCCATTCCAGCCCGATGTGCAGTTTCGCGGCTTCGTCGCTTCACCTCTGGCCGGCACGCCGCAGGGCCTCGCCGTCTACCAGAACGGCGTACGCATCAACGAGGCGTTTTCCGACACTGTTAATTGGGATCTGATCCCGACGGCCGCGATCCGATCGGCGCTGGTCGTAACTAACAATCCGGCATACGGCCTCAATGCCCTCGGCGGTGCCATCGATCTGCAGATGAAGAACGGCTTCAACTATCAAGGGGCCGAAATCGACATCATGGGCGGCTCATTCGGCCGCATCCAGGGCTCTGCACAATGGGGCAAGCAGGTCGACAATAATTGGTCGGTCTACGGAGCGCTCGAAGGCGTTCACGACAATGGTTTCCGCAATTTCTCGCAATCGGATGTCCGGCGGTTCTATGGCGATGTCGGGTATCGCTTTGAAGGCAACGAGTTTCACCTCAATGGCGGCGTCGCCAACAATTCCCTGGCAGGACCCAGCACTGTTCCGGCCGAATTGCTCCAGCAATATTGGGGGGCGACCTACACAACGCCGCAAACCATCTCCAACAAGGTCGGCTATCTCAACCTGACCGGCAAGGTGGATGCGACGCCGACCTGGACCTTTGAGGGCACGGCGCATGTGCGGAGCTTCAAACAGAGCACCGTGGATGGAAACCCGACCGACGCCCAGGCATGTGCCGATCCAACGCTCCTGTGCTTTGGCAATGATACGGTCCCGGCCTTTGGCCTGAATGGCGTTCAGCTCGCCAATACCTTTGCGCCAGACGCCATCCTCAGCGAGATCGATCGCACCAGCACGAAATCGATCACGTTTGGCGTATCCGGTCAGGCAACCAACACCGACCAGCTGTTCGGTCATGAGAACCGCTTCGTAGTTGGCGCGAGCTATGATGTCAGCAGCACGCGCTTCACCGGCAGCGCTGAATTAGGAACCATAGGCACGAACTATGTCGTCACGGGCAGCGGCATATTCCTGGGTCCCTCCGGTGACCCGACATCGGTTGGTCCCGTGTCGCTTCGCACCGTCAACCAATATCACGGGCTCTATGCGCTCGACACGTTCAACGTGGACGATCGCTTTGCGGTGACGGCAGGCGGGCGATTCAATGCGGCCCGTGTCACGCTGATGGACCAGCTCGGCACCGCACTCAATGGCGATCATACCTATGATCGGTTCAATCCGATCATCGGCGGCACCTACAAGATCACCTCTGAAGTGACTGCCTATGCCGGCTATTCCGAAGCCAACCGGGTGCCCACGCCACTCGAGCTCGGCTGCGCCGATCCGGCGAGGCCGTGCATCATCGGGCAGTTTCTGATCGCTGACCCCCCACTGCAGCAAGTTGTATCCAAGACCTTCGAAGCGGGCTTCCGCGGCACCAAGGAATTGAACATCGGCTCCCTCGGATGGAAAATCGGTGCCTACCGTGCCACCAACTACGACGACATCCTCGCGACCCCGATTCCCGGCCTGACGGGCTTCGGCTTTTTCCAGAACGTCGGCCGGACGCGCAGGCAGGGTATCGAAGCCGAGGTGAGCCTGAAGTCGAATGTGCTTCAGTTCCAGGCGAGCTATGCGTTCCTGGACGCGCGCTTCCTCGACGCGCTGACGCTTGGATCAGAGAGCCCGTTCGCCGACGCCGGCAACATCCAGGTCTTGCCGGGCAATCACATTCCGCGCCTCCCTAGCCACCTTATTAAGGCAAGCATCGAATATGCGGTTACCGATGTCTGGAAGGTCGGGGGTGACGCGCTCTTTGTCTCGAGCCAGTATTTCGTCGGCGATGAGTCCAACCAGTTTCCGAAGCTGCCGTCCTACGCGGTGTTCAATCTCCACACCTCCTACCAGATCACCAAGAACCTGCAGATTTACGGTCGCGTTGCCAACATCTTCGACAACCGCTACTCGACCCTTGGCACCTTCTTCGACAGGGAAGCCTTGCCCAACTTCACCAATGGCGGTGCGGAATTTAACGACCCGCGATCGCTGAGCCCGGCAAGGCCCCGTGCGTTCTATGCGGGCATGCGGATGACGTTCTGAGTTCGACACGCAAGCCCGGCCGCCTCTGGAGGGCGAAAGACATCGCCTTTACTCCGCCCAGCCTCGGGCGAGGATCGCCGCTTGCTGCAAGGAAATGCGCCGGACCAGCGGATCTGCATGGCGGTGTACCAGCTGCCAGTCCGTGCTGTCCTTGCGATAGATCTCCGTGACGCGCAGCGACCAGTCCTGGGCATGCAGGCCGCCGACCTCCGCGCGCTGGCGTTCGATCATGACGAGCGCAACGAGCCCGTTCGAGGCATAGGTCTGCAAGACCTCCAGTCCGGTTTCCCCGTTCCTGAAATATTGCGCCAGGTCAGCCAGCCGTTTTGTGCTGCTGTCGAATCCGAAGCTGGCAGGGCCACCGAAGGGCTGCATCAGCGTGAAATCCGGGGCAATTCGGACCAGCTGCGACCAGCGGCCCATGTCGCCACGCATGAAAGCGGCATTCTTCTCGCCGGCGAGCTTGATGAGACCGGCTGTCGCGTCGTCCCCGGCGGCTGCATTGGCCGGAAGCTGACCGGAAGCAGGAATTGCCGCCGCCGCCATCATCATCGAGCGCCTCGACATTCTGTGCGGCGAGTCCTGGTTGTCCGGCGAGCCATGGCCTTTGCTCACCCCTTTCGACCTTCTGATCATTTCGAGGCTCCTGATTGCACTCTGCGCATTCCTTGAGGCCTTGATCTCGATGAATCCAGCGATATGATTTCAGCAACATGCTGAACCAAATTGATCTATCCAGGGTCGAACTGAATCTCCTTGTGGTCTTCCGCGTGGTCCTGGAAGAACGCCATGTCGCGCGCGCGGCCGCGCGACTGAACCTGACGCCGTCCGCTGTCAGCCACGCGCTTGGCCGGCTGCGCCTTGTTTTGAACGACCCGCTGTTCCTGCGAACGCCGAAGGGCGTCGTTCCAACAGAGCGGGCCCTGGAGCTCGACCACCCGATCGCTGAAATCATCGCACGCGTCGAACAACTGGTTGGCTCGGCTAGACCATTCGACCCTGCAAAAAGCCATCGCCGGTTTACGATCGGCGCGCCCGATGCTGTTCTCGCCTCAACAACGGGGCAGCTACTCGGTTCGATCGCGAGTAGGGCGCCCCACATCGACATCGGATTGATCCATGTGATGCCCGCGCCCCGCGGCGGCGCGATCGGCGAACCCTGGCACGAGTGCCTCGAGATGCTCGAAAGACGAGAGCTGGACGTCGCGATGCTGCCGCTGCCGGCGGTATCGCCGCGTTTCGAGGCGCGCAGGCTCTACGACGAGGAATTCGTGCTGGCCATGCGCAAGGGACACGCCTTCGCCAGAGCTCCGACACCCGCGGCATTCTCGCAAGCGCAGCATCTGCTGGTGTCTCTCAGCGGCGAGCCGCGCGGCTTCGTCGATGAGATGTTGGCAAAGCGCGGTCTCGAGCGCCGCATTGCCTTGACTGTCCCGAACTTTATGATGGCGCTCGTCCAGCTTGCAGGGTCCGAACTGATCGCCGCATTGCCGCGGCGTCTGGTGCAGCAGCACGCCGGGCATTTCGGATTGATGTTCGTCGAGCTGCCTTTCGCCCGTAAACCGGATACGATCTGCGCCATCGCAACCAAGGCTGCGATGAAGGACGCCGGTGTTGCATGGCTGATGGAGGTTGTCTTCGCCTCGGTCGGAGCAGGTCGGAACCGCAATCGGTAGCGCGGGCTCGCTCAGTTGGGCGGCCCCCAAACGGTTTCCTCCGTCCAGCCCAGATAGGCAAACTCGGATGCCCTCAACGGCGCTTCGGCGGTTGAAAAGAACTCGTCGAGCTGCGGCGGCTTGATGCGTGTTCCCGATAACATCGTATGCGCCTGCCCACGGTGGTGAATTTGATGCTGAATGAGATGCATCAGCAGCCGGTCGCGTCGCTCTATCTGGACACTGGGATCTCGATTGATCCGCACGTCTTCGTTCAAGGAGGCGGGTGTCAGAGCATCGCAGACGCCGATGAAGCGCCGGTCCATCGATGCTTGAGCTTCCGAGAGCCCTGCGAGAGCTGGAAATGGGATCGGATCCTCCCAGGCCTTCGGCCCAAGCCATCCGCCCTCGAGCGCATCGACGTAAAAGAGGTCGACGACATAAATGTGGTTCAACGTCCGCAGCAAGCTCGGGAAGAAGCCCGTCCGCTCGACCTCAAATTCGCCTTGGCTCAGCTCGGCGCACGCGCGGAGCAACCGGTGGTTCGCCCAGGCATTGTTGTGGGCGAAGGCGCGATAGCTTTGAACGATCGACATTGCAAACCCTGCGACTTGCTCGGCGCCGCGTTCCTTTACCGATCAGAAACCATAGCAAATGATCTGAAAATTGTAACGAAACGACTTGGCTGTTTCCGGGTAGGTTTGATGGAGGGCCCGTCCGATGACAGAGCACCAGTTGCGAGAGCGGAAATTCCAGATCGCGCGTTACAGGCTTCTGGAGCGCGAAGTCACCGATCCGCTTGCCGCCTGCCTGCTTCACAGCATCATCGAGGAACTGGAAGCCGAGTTGCGAAGGGACAGACCGGATTCGCACGGGCCGCGCGATTAACCGTTTCTTAGCGCTAATCATGCGGATTATTCGCGAGGGAATGTCAAGGGAGACTGCTCCCATGCTGAAGGACGGCACCTACGCGGCGTGGTACAAGACGCCACTCGACCAGGGTACCGGGATCGTCCATGTCGCAGACGGACAAATCTGGGGCTGCGACAGCCTGATGACCTATCACGGCTCCTGCAAGGTCGATGGAGATCGCTTCACCGCCACCGTGTCGACGAAGCGTCATACCGACGGACGTGCAACGGTCTTCGGCATCGACGACGAGCTCACGCTGGACATCGAGGGAAACTGCCCCGGCAAGGTCGCGACTTACACGGCGAAGGCAGCGCAGATGCCGGGAATGATCCTCCAGGGTACGCTCATTCTCACGGAACAGCAGCCGCCGGCGCGTGAGCGAACCGAGCAGGTACCCGCGTTCAATCCCGACAAGCTTCCGAAATTGCCCAAGCGCTCGCGCTGATCGAGCGAGCCGGCGCGTTGGCGCAACGGCCCGATGCAACATTATCTCGGACAAGGCTTCGCGTCGCCTGCTTGCCAGGCTAGCGGTATGTCCGCAGCAGGACTCGCAATCACTCGGGACCGCGTTTGTGAACGAACGTATGCGTTCTTGCCATCGATGGTGGCGCGTCGGATCGTTCTATCGATGGTTTCGGACGATCGCTCCTGCATTCGCAGCGCGAAGCTGAAGATCATACCGCCCAACGGCAAGGACCGCGACTTCGTGGTGGATGGTCTGGGCTCGCGAGCCGTGATCAATTCGCTGTTGGCGTGCTTCGACGCGGCTCAGGGCGTGAAGGGCAAAAAGAAGGGCAGGGGGTAAATCCGGGGCGTTCTTCTGCATTTTTGCATCCACAAGTCCCGGAACTCCCGCTTTTCAAGCAGCTTCCGACACGCCATTGTGCCGCCGCAACAATCGTCTGAAGGGGCAGTATCAATGTCGGACAAGGTCTCGCGTCGCCAGTTTGCCAAGCTGGCGGGATTGTCCGCAGCCGGTATCGCAAATCCGCTGGAGGCCGCCGAGGTTAAGCCGGCACCGGCGCCGCGAGGCATGGATGGCTTTCCGGCGGGCTTTGTCTGGGGCACGGCGACCTCGTCCTATCAGGTCGAGGGTGCGGTCGACGTCGACGGGCGGGGGGCTTCGATCTGGGACAAGTTCGTGCGCATCCCCGGCAAGATCGAGGACGGCACCACCGGCGATCGCGCCGTCGAGCATTATCAGCGCTACAAGGAGGACATCGCGCTCATCAAGGAGCTCGGCTGCAAGGCCTACCGCTTCTCGGTGGCATGGCCGCGGGTGTTTCCGGACGGCGACGGCAAGCCGAACCCGAAGGGGCTCGACTTCTACAATCGTCTCGTCGACGAGCTCCTCAAGAACGGCATAGAGCCGTGGCTGACGCTTTATCACTGGGACCTGCCGCAATCGCTCCAGGATCGCTTCGGCGGCTGGCGCTCGACCGAGACGTGCAAGATCTTTGGCGACTATGCGGGCTATGTCGCCGAGCGCCTGACCGATCGCGTCAAGAACGTGTTCACGCTGAACGAGAGCGGACGTTTCGTCCAGTTCGGCTATGGCCTCGGCATCGACGCGCCCGGCGTGACGCTGCCGCAAGTGGAGGTCAACCAGGTCAGGCATAACAGCGCGCTCGCGCACGGGCTCGCGGTGCAGGCGGTGCGGGCGCACGGCCGCCCCGGCACCAGGGTCGGGCCGGCCGAGAATATCGACGTCTGCGTTCCCGCAATCGACACGCCCGAGCATGTCCGTGCGGCCGAGATCGCGCTACGCGAGATGAATGCCGGTTATCTCAACGTCATCATGACCGGCCGGTATACCGACGCCTTCCTGAAATACGCGGGCGCCGATGCGCCGAAATACACCGACGCCGAGCTGAAGATCATCTCCTCGCCGGTCGACTTCCTCGGCCTCAACATCTACGCGCCGCAGAACTACGTGGTGCCTTCCGACCAGGGCGCGGGCTTCATGCCGCTGCCGATCCCGAAATCGTTCCCGCACATGAACTCGAACTGGCTCCGCGTCGCGCCGGAGACGATCTACTGGGTGCCGAAGCTGGCCGCAAAGATCTGGAAGACGGATGCGATCTACATCAGCGAGAACGGCACCTCCGGCGACGACGTAGTGACGCCTGACGGCAAGATCTACGATACCGACCGCATCATGTACCTGCGCAACTATCTCGCGCAGCTCCAGCGCGCCACCGCCGAGGGCGTGCCGGTGCGCGGCTACTTCCTCTGGAGCCTGCTGGACAACTTTGAATGGGTGTTCGGGCTCAACAAGCGTTTCGGGCTCTATCACGTCAATTTCGATACGCAGGTGCGCACGCCAAAGCTCAGCGCGACCTTCTACCGCAACGTGATCGCGAAGAACGCAGCGGGGGCGTAGCGTTCTCTCCCTTTCCCGGATTTTCCGCCGCGCGTAAAATCCGACCTCTTCCCGCAGGCGGGGCGAGGTGACGCAAGATCGCGCGGCCACGGCCGTTTAGCCTGACAGGCCAATCGCTTCACCGGTATCACCGCGCCCCATGCGGAACCCGCGCTTCTACTGTGCATGGGGTTGTTTTTCAGTTTTTTGCAAGGAGGCCGCGCGGCACCGCACGTTGACTCCACTCTTCCCCTTATTCAGAAACGACATCAAAACCCATAAACAAGAGGACAACGCCAATGGCTGACGCGCTGATCATCGATGCCTGCCGGACCCCGCGGGGCGTCGGCAAGGCCGGCAAGGGAGCACTCTCGGGCATTCATCCGCAGCAGCTCGGCGCGACCGTGCTGCGCGCGCTCGCCGATCGCACCGGCATCGACACCGCCGACGTCGACGACATCGTCTGGGGCTGCAGCGCGCAGGTCGCGACCCAAAGCGGCGACCTCGGCCGCATGTCGGCGCTCGATGCCGGCTACGACGTGCGCGCCAGCGCGGTGACGCTGGACCGCTTCTGCGGAAGCGGCATCACCAGCGTCAACATGGCGGCGGCCTCGATCATGTCGGGCACCGAAGATCTCGTCATCGCCGGCGGCTGCGAAATGATGTCGATGGAGGGACGCCGCGGCGGCGGTCCGATGATGATGGACTCCGGCAATCTGCGCCTGCGTGCGCGGCATCCGCAGTCGCATCAGGGCGTCTGCGCCGACGCGATCGCGACGCTGGAAGGCATCACGCGAAGCGACGTCGACGCGCTCGGTCTCGAAAGCCAGAAGCGCGCAGCGCAAGCGATTGCCGGCGGTCACTTCAAGAAGAGCCTCGTGCCCGTGCATCGCGAGGACGGCAGCCTCGCGCTCGACCATGAGGAGTATCCGCGGCCGCAGACCACGATGGAAGGGCTGAGCGCATTGAAGCCCGCATTCTCCGCGATCGCCGATTATGCGCTCGACGACAAGGGCACGACCTATCGCGGCCTCATCCTGCAGAAATATCCGGACCTGAACATCGACTTCATGCATCACGCCGGCAATTCGTCCGGCGTCGTCGACGGTGCCGCCGCGATATTGCTCGCATCGCCCGCTTATGCCAGGGCGCACGGCCTGAAGCCGCGCGCTCGCGTCGTCGCGATGGCCAACATGGGGGACTCGCCGACCCTGATGCTGAACGCGCCGGTGCCGGCGACGCGCAAGGTGCTGGCGAAGGCGGGGCTCTCCATCGACGACATCGACCTGTTCGAGATCAACGAGGCCTTTGCGGTGGTGGCGGAAAAGTACATCCGCGACCTCAAGCTCGACCGCGCCAAGGTCAACGTCAATGGTGGCTCGATCGCACTCGGCCATCCCATCGGCGCCACCGGCTCGATCCTGATCGGCACCGTGCTCGACGAGCTCGAACGGCGCGACCTGAAGTGCGGTCTCGTCACCATGTGCGCCGCCGGCGGCATGGCTCCCGCGGTCATCATCGAGCGCGTCTAGCCTTATTTTTCAGGGTGAATCGCGACCGGCCTCTCACAAAGAGGCCGGTCGTCGCTTGTCGAAAGCAGCGAATCAGCTTTAGCAAGGCGGCGTGCGGGCCTTTGAAACAAGGCAAAAACCGCTGCCGGAGGCTCCTTCCGCTCTGGAAGCCGCTGAAAAGCAGGGTTTTTTGCCTCAGAGGGCCAAAAAAGCCCGTAAAATCGCGACAAAACTGTGCAGAAGGCTCTGGGCCTTCAACGGTTGGTCTAATATGCAACCGGCAACGAATCAGAGGAGACACGATGCCAACCCAAATGTCCAAATCGCAGCTGATCGAAAAGATTGCGACCGCCACCGAGCTTTCCAAGCGCGACGTCAAGAGCGTCATGGAGACGCTGACCGACGTCGGTCACAAGGAGCTCAAGAAGAACGGCCTGTTCCTGGTGCCGGGCTTCGCCAAGTTCGTGGTCATCAAGAAGCCCGCGACCAAGGCGCGCAAGGGTACCAACCCGTTCACGGGTGAAGAGATGATGTTCAAGGCCAAGCCGGCCCGGAAGATCGTCCGCGCCCGCCCGGTCAAGGCCGCCAAGGACGCGGTGGGCTAACAACGCAAAGGCCCCCTCGGCTAGGAGGGGGCCTTTTGTTTGGGGCTGCCGCGAGGGCTTGAGACGGAGGGCTCAACCCTTGCGGCGCTTCACCCGGACCGGAACGGGCTGAAGCCGCGGCCCTGGTGCCGCCAGCGCATCGCGAACCCTTTTCTTCATCGCCTTCACTCCGCCGCTTCGACCTTGGCATCGGCCGGCTCGAGCGCTGCGGCGATGGCCTCGTCGACGCGCTCCAGCCAGATGAATTCGAGGTTGTCCCGCGCGCTCTTCGGGATGTCGTCGTAGTCCCGCTTGTTGCGCGCCGGCAGCATCACCCGCTTCAATCCGGCGGCGGCCGCAGCCACCACCTTCTCCTTGATGCCGCCGACCGGCAGCACCAGACCGCGCAGCGAGATCTCGCCCGTCATCGCGGTGTCGCTGCGCACCGTGCGATTGGTGAGCAGGGACGTCAACGCCGTGAACATCGCAACGCCCGCGCTCGGTCCGTCCTTCGGGGTTGCGCCCGCCGGCACGTGAACGTGGATGTCGCTCTTCTCGAACACCGACGGATCGATGCCGAGCTGCGTGGCCTTGCTCTTCACCAGCGTCATCGCAGCCTGCACGCTCTCGCGCATGACGTCGCCGAGCTGGCCGGTCAGGATCATGCCGCCCCGGCCGGGCACGCGCGAGGCCTCGATGAACAGGATGTCACCGCCGACCGGCGTCCAGGCGAGCCCGGTGGCGACGCCCGGAATGCTGGTCCGCTGCGCGATCTCGCCCTCGAAGCGCGGCTGGCCGAGCACGGTGGCGATGTCCTTCGGCGTCACGACGACCTTCGCGGCCGTGCCCTCGGCGACCTGCACCGCCGCATGCCGGAACAACTTTCCGATCTCGCGCTCCAGATTGCGCACGCCGGCTTCGCGGGTGTAGCCCTTGACGACCAGCTTCAACGCCTCCGGCTCGATCTCGGCCTGCTCGGCCGTCAGACCGTTGGCCTCGAGCTGACGCCGCACCAGGTAGCGGCGCGCGATCTCCAGCTTCTCCTCCTCGGTATAGCCGGCGAGGCTGATCAGCTCCATGCGATCCAGCAGCGGACCCGGAATCTGGTCCAGCATGTTGGCGGTCGCGATGAACACCACGCGCGACAGGTCGAACGGCACGGCCAGGTAGTTGTCCCGGAACGTCCCGTTCTGCTCGGGGTCGAGCACCTCCAGCATGGCAGCGGATGGATCGCCCTGCACACCACGTCCCATCTTGTCGATCTCGTCCAGCATCATGACGCAGTTCCGCGTGCCGGCTTTCTTGATGCCCTGGATGATGTTGCCGGGCAGTGCGCCGATATAGGTGCGCCGGTGACCGCGGATCTCGGCCTCGTCATGCACGCCGCCGAGGCTGACGCGCACGAAGGGGCGATCCATCGCGCGTGCGATGGACTGGCCGAGCGAGGTCTTGCCGACGCCGGGCGGGCCGACGAAGCACAGGATCGGCGCCTTGCCATGCGGAGCGAGCTTGCGCACCGCCAGATATTCGATGATCCGGCCCTTGATCTTCTCCAGGCCGAAATGATCGGCATCCAGGATGCGACGCGCTTCCGTGATGTCGATCGGCTTCTCCGCGGGCAGCGCCCAGGGCAGTTCGATCAGCCAGTCGAGATAGGTGCGGACCATGCCGGACTCACCGGCAGCCTCGGGCATGCGCTCGTAGCGCCGCAGCTCCTTCTTGGCGTGCGCCTCCGCTTCCGGCGGCATGTTGGCCTTGGCGATGGCAGCCGTCAGCTCGGCGACCTCGGCCGCCTTGCCGTCGCCTTCGCCGAGCTGGCGCTGGATGGTCGCCATCTGCTCGCGCAGGATCGCCTCGCGCTGCCGCTCGTCGAAGGAGGCCTTGGTCTTCTGGCCGATCTCGTTGGAGATGCGCAGCACCTCCAGCCGTTCGGCCAGGTGCTTCGACACCTTCTCGACGCGCAAGGCGAGGTCGATGGTCTCCAGCACCTCCTGCTTGTCCTGCGGCTTGATGTCCATGAACGAGGTCGCCAGGTCGGCCAGCGCGCCGGGCGCAGTCGTGCTCTGGAACATCGCGACCAGCTCGGGCGGCGCCTGCGGCAGCAGCTCGATCGCCTCGATGGCCTGGCGCTGCAGGTTCAGCGCGCGCGCCTCGATCTCGGGCGAGCTCGTGCTCGGCTCGGGGATCTGCTGGAAGCGCGCGGCCAGGAACGGTGTCCCGGGCAGGAAGTCGAGGATGCGCGCGCGCTGCACGCCCTGGCAGACGATGTGATGGGTGCCGTCGGGCGCGGTGATGTAGCGCACGATGTTGGCGATGGTCGCGACCCGGTAGAGATCGTCCGGCCCGGGCTCCTCGATCTCGGGGCTGCGCTGCAGGACGATGCCGACCGGCCGCTGCTCGCGCAGCGCCTGCTGTGCGGCGGCGATGGACTTCGCCCGGCCGATCGCGATCGGCGCGATGGCGCCGGGGAACAGCACCATCTCGCGCACCGGGATGACGATCAGCGCGTCTTCGGGAATCTTCACATCGGACTCGGTGGAATTGGTCTGTGCGTTATTCATCTGTTCGGTGGCCATGATCGACCTCAGGATTTGGCGAGGCGCAGCGCGACGCAGCCGTCCATCACGAAGCGGCTGATGGCGTAGCGGCCAACGGGAAGCGCGATGCGCCGCTCGAAGCGGCCCTGCGGCAGCTCGAGCCGGTGGATGCGGGCGTTGCGAAGCTCCGGCGGAAGCGTGCGCTGGCCGGAGATGACGAGGACGCCGTCGAGGATCACCGTCTCGACATTATCGGGATTGACGCCGGGAAGCGCGACCAGGATCAAAAGCTCATGCTCGGTTTCGAGCACGTCGATCGGCGGCTCCCAGCAGGCTTCCTGGCGGCCGAACTGCTGGCGCAGCCGTTCGGCGCGGGTCAGCGAGTCCAGGGCTTCGGACAGCATCCAGTCGAGGGGATTTTTGGGTTGCATGGCAAAACTCGGGGAAGGCGCTGCGGTTGGAAAACGAGCATATGGGGACGGTTCCCCAAAATTCCAGCATCGCGCGTTTGGAGCATGCCTGGCCTCTCCAACCGGAAAAGGCCCTTGCAGTGGCACGCTTCGACGCCGCGGGGATATTCCGCGGCATCAAAGGCAACAGTTGGGCGCGTCGCGCCGATCAGGCCGCGGCGCGGTACTCGTCTTCCGCTTCGAGGTTGATGACCGAGGTCGCGAGCTCGGTCAGCGTGTGATCGGTCGCCTCTTCCTCGTCCAGCGTCTCCTGGAGCAGCCTTGCCGCGTCCGGCATGCCGAGTTCCTCGGCCCAGGTGCGCAGCGTGCCGTAGCGGGAGATCTCGTAGTGCTCGACGGCCTGAGCGGCTGCGAGCAGGCCGGCGTCGAGGGCAGGGGCGTTCTTGAAATCCTTCATGATCTCGGCGCCCTCGTCGGTGATGCCGTTGATCGCTTCGCAGGGCTTTCCGCGGGCCGGCTTGCCCAGCATCTTGAAGATCTGGTCGAGCCGTTTGACCTGGCCCTGCGTCTCGCGCAGATGCTTGTTGAAGGCGGCGGCAAGGTCCTTGGAATGCGCGGCCTTGGCCATCTTCGGCAGCGTCTTGATGATCTTGTTCTCGGCGTAATAGATGTCCTTCAGCGTCTCCAGGAACAGGTCGCTCAACATCTTCGGTGCCTGACGCGGACGGCGCGCCGCGGTCCTTTTCGCGTTCGCCCGTTTCTTTGCTCGTTTAGCCATAAATCCTCCTCTTGAGGCGACACGGGAAGGGCGATGCCCTCCTCAATCCTCGCGCGACCAAGACTCTGCGGGGGCAAATGTTCCTCGCGAAGGCTTCCTCCAGCGGTTATGGATTGCGGCTGCACCTCGCGTGAGACCCACCCGCATGCTCGACTTCGCCCTGTCCGCCTTCGTGACGCTGCTGCTGGTGGTCGATCCCGTCGGCCTTGCGCCGGCCTTCCTGGCCGCGACCGGAGGCATGCCCGAAAAGGTCAAGCGCACGATCGCGCTGCGCGCGCCGCTGATCGCGGCCTCGATCCTGGTGGTGATCTCGCTGGCCGGAAACTGGCTGCTGCGCCAACTCGGGATCGGCATCCCCGCCTTCCAGATCGCCGGCGGACTGCTGCTGTTCGGCGTCTCCTACCAGATGATCTTCGGCGACCGTCCGCATCGCGAGGCGCGCGAGGCCGACAAGGCGACCTCGGAGCACGCCTCCGACGTCGCGGTGTTTCCCTCGGCCATCCCGATGATGGCCGGTCCCGGCGCGATCGCGACCACGCTGCTGCTGACGGGCAATGCCGGCTATGGGGCCAAGCTCGCGATCATCATCGCGGTCGTCGTCTCCGTCTGCCTGCTCTGCATGCTGTGCTTCGTCTCCGCGAGCCTGATCGCGCGCACCCTCGGGCGCACCGGAAATGCCGTGCTCTCACGCGTGCTTGGCATGCTGCTCGCAGCTTATTCGGTGCAGTTCGTGATCAACGGGATCGCGGCCGTCCGGGCGAGCCTGCCTTAGCGTTGCCCTGGACCTGCGGCAATCGGCTAATTTATTGATTTTAAGTGATATTTCGTGGCTTGGCGGGGCCGCCGGCAAGACGGTACCTGATCCGGGTCGCTTTCGCTTGCACTGCCATATTGCTTTGACGTACTCCCGGTCTAACAAACGCCCATCGCCAAGAAGTCGAGATATCGATGACAGCGGACGAGCTCGACAAGAGACAGGCCATAATCGACGCGTGCCGCCGCATGAACGCGCTCGGCATCAATCAGGGCACCTCGGGCAATATCAGCGTCCGGCATCTGGACGGGCTTCTGGTCACGCCGACCAGCGTGCCCTATGACGCCATGACGCCCGACCAGATCGTGTTCATGGCGATGGACGGTTCGCATGCCCCCGGTCAGAAGCCCTCCAGTGAGTGGCGCTTCCACCGCGACATCCTGAAATCGCGGCCGGACGTCAACGCCATCGTCCACGCTCATCCGACCTATTGCACCATCCTGGCGATCATGGGCATGGAGATTCCGCCTGTGCACTACATGATCGCGGCCGCCGGCGGTGACAGTATCCGTTGCGCACCCTATGCCACCTTCGGAACGGCGGAGCTGTCTGAGCATGCGCTGCGGGCGCTGGAGGGCCGGCTCGCCTGCCTGCTCGACCATCACGGCATGATTGCGGTCGGCAAGACGCTGGACAAGGCGATGTGGCTCGCCGTCGAGGTCGAGACGCTGGCGCGGCAGTATCACGGCTGCCTCCAGATCGGAAAACCGCCGCTGCTGTCGAGTGCCGAGATCGAACGTGTCAGCCAGCGCATGGCCGGCTACGGCATGTCGGAAGGTTAGGGCGGGCAAAAAGGTGTTCGCGCGGATCAGACACATCGCCGATCGCAAGGGATCGAACCGCGTCATGGTTCGCCTGCGCGCGCTCTTGCGCAGCAACGAGTTCTACCTGATCCCGCTGGCGCTCGTGATCGGCACGTTTACCGGTGCCATCGTGACGCTGATGGCCGAGATCGCGCAGATTGCCCATATGATGATCTACGGCATTCCCGTCGACGTTCGCCTATCCGCGCACGCCCGGGTCAGCCCCTGGGCGGCCCTGATCGCGCCCGCGCTCGGCGGATTGGCGCTCGGTATCATGGAGTGGTGGCGGCGGCGGCTGAAGATCTCCAACGCGGTCGACCCGATCGAGGCGAACGCGCTACGCGGCGGCAATCTGTCGATGCGCGACAGCATGGTGGTGTCGAGCCAGACGCTGATCTCGAACGGCTGCGGCGCCTCGGTCGGCCTCGAGGCCGGCTACACCCAGATCGGCTCGGGTATCGCCTCACTGCTCGGCAAGTTCTTCAATCTGCGCCGCAACGATTTGCGCCTGATCGTCGGTTGCGGCGCCGCCGCTGCGATCGCAGCGGCGTTTGGCGCGCCGATCACCGGCGCGTTCTATGCCTGCGAGCTGATCGTCGGCGTCTATTCGGTCGGCAGCGCCGCGCCGATCCTGGCGGCCTCGCTTGCTGGCGCGCTGACCGCGCAATGGCTCGGCGGCGCGCCGTACTCTATCGAGATACCGAAGGTCAGCGCGGTCGGCGTCGAGCAATATCTGGCATTGATCGGGCTTGCGCTCATTACCAGTGGCGTCGGCATCGCCGTGATGCGGTCGTCTTCGATGTTCGAGCGCCTGTTTGTCTGGCTGCCGGTCTGGCTGCGCCCGGTGATCGGCGGCCTTATCGTCGGCAGCTTTGCCATCGTCACGCCGCAGGTGCTCGCGGCCGGCCACGGCGCCATGGTGCTCGATCTGTTTCACGACATGACGATCGGCCTGATCGCGATCATCATCGCCTTGAAGGTGACGGCCTGCCTGATCTCGCTCGCCTCGGGTTTCCGCGGCGGTCTGTTCTTTGCCTCGTTGTTCGTCGGCAGCCTGATCGGAAAGTTCTTCGCTGCGGTTCTTTTGCTCATCAGCCCGGAATTCGTGATCGACCCGCTGGTCGCGATGCTGACGGGTATGGCGACGCTCGGCGTCGCCATCGTTGGCGGCCCCTTGACCATGTCGTTCCTCGTGCTGGAAATGACTCGCAATGTCGACGTCACCGCCGTGGTGCTGGCCGGCTGCATCGTCACCTCGATCTGCGTCCGCTTCATGTTCGGCCATTCCTTCTCGACCTGGCGCCTGCATCTGCGCGGCGAGACCATCCGCAGCGCCAACGACGTCGGCTGGCTGCGCAACCTCACGGTCGAGCGGCTGATGCGCTCCGACGTCGGCAAGGTGCCATCGACCACGACGATCGCCGCCGTGCGCGGTGAATTCGCGCTGGGCTCGCGGCCCGGCATCGTCATCGTCAACAATGCCGACGAATATGTCGGCCTCGTCCTGCTGCCCGACCTGTTCTCCAGCGATCTCGACAGCATCGCCGACGACATCCAGGTGATCGAGCTTGCCCGCCTGACCGAGATCGTGCTGATCCCGGAAATGAACGTGAAGTCGGCGATGGCCGTGTTCGACGAGGCGGAAGCCGAGATGCTGGCGGTGGTCGATTCCACCGACAGCCGCAAGGTGGTCGGCTTCCTCACCGAGACGTTTGCCCGCCGCCGCTATGTCGAGGAGATCGACAAGGCAACGCGCGGCGTGCTCGGGGCGCTGTCGTAGGATCACTCCCGCAGGAGCAATCATGGAAGCGGGACGGCGTGCTTCGTGTGCCGCCGTCCGCGCCGGCTATCGGCCTGGTTGAGATGGGGAAGCGACGACGCACGCCACGATCCGTCGGACCAGTGGCAGCACCATCAGCAGCGTGGGAAAGGCGACGAGCCATGACAGCGCCCAGGCGCCCGGCCAGGTCGCGAGGAACGCCGGCGTCGCGCCGAGGCTCCGGAGCGTCGAAATGACCGACACCACGGCCGTCATGAGGATGGACAGCACAAATGGCATCACGATCGGCGCATAGCGCGCCGGCAGTTTGCGAACCGCAATCATCTGATTTCTCTTGAGGAAAAGGACGCGTCAGTCACGTTGAACCTGCGAAAATGCATCGATCCCGACGGCGTCGGTTGATGCGTTGGTTCACGTGAAACGCTTACGGCGACCGAAAAACGGCGCGGCTGTTCATTATCCGCTCAGGTTGAGTGGTTCAAGCTGCATCTGGTCGTTCGGTTTACAATCGTTCGAAGCGTGGCAGATTGCCGCGATCACGAAACTTTTCAATGGTTTGCACGTTGTGGATCGTTTCATATTTTGACTTTGAGCGAGAGCAAAGGACGGTGAGATGAGCGATAGGCCCGTAAATTCCAGGTTTGGCCGCAACACCGCATTGGCTGCGTTTGCGAGTCTGGCTCTGGCGACAGCTTCCGTCTCGCCCTCGTCTGCGGCGCCGGCCGGTTCGCCGACCGTCAGCGCGAACTCTGCGACGTCTAGCAGATCCGTTGCGACCGATTTCAGCGCCGCCCGCCGCCACCGCTACTATCGCCGGGGTCCAAATGCGGCAGGGCTTGCCTTCATGGGCGTGGCGGCAGGTCTGATCGGAGGTGCGATCGCAGAGAGCCGGCGCCAAGAGTACTACGAGAATCGCTATTATGACGGCCCGGGTCCTTACTATGGTGGTCAGGGATATTATGGCGGCGGTCCCTATTACGGTCCGCGTGGCTACTATCAGCCTTATTAGGCGCCTGTTCTCGCCGTAGCCCGGATTGCACGGAGCGTGTCATCGTGCGGCGGCTTCGCGCCGACCCGTTGGCTCCGTCCGGGCTACGCGTCTCTGTGTTGCCCGACGGCAAAATACCCGAGAGGGCGTCAACCCGCGCGCTATGAGACGAGCTAGCGACATTGAACGGCATGCTCGGGCTGTCGGAACAAGTTCGTTCGGTGTAGGATGGTGTCGCGAAGGAGAATTCACCCACGTATGGGATGAATGAGCCGCGCCATGGAAGACGCGCCATGGAAGAGAAATCTCCTCAAATGAGATTGGCACAGCCGCGGGGGACTGTGCTGACGAATATGGCCGTCGCAGCGTTGATAATTGCTGCGCTCTATTTCGGTCGTGACATTTTTGTTCCCTTCGCGTTAGCAGTTCTCCTGAGTTTCGTTATGGCGCCCTTCGTGATGCGCTTACGTTCCTGGCGAATTCCGCGCACGATTTCTGTGCTGGTGGTCGTCTTCATCGGATTCTCGATCATATTTAGTCTAGGCGGTCTTATGGTTTCGCAGGCGACCCGGCTCGCCACCAAGCTGCCAGGCTATCAACAAACATTGAGTGACAAGATCGAAAGCTTGCGCGGCTTAATGGGCGGCGGCTCTGGAACATTGGAGCAGGCGTCGACAGTTCTGAAAGAATTGAAGACAGAGTTGCAGAATCGAGATGGGGCCGGTCGACCTACTGACGGCGAACTCACCAGACAGCCCTCAGACAAGCCGATACCCATACCCGTTGAGGTAAGGCAACCCGATCCTGGTGCTCTGTCGACGTTTGGCGCAATCATCCAGCCACTGATTTCACCTTTAACGACGACAGGGATCGTCGTGATCTTTGTTGTCTTTGTCCTGCTGCAGCGGGAAGATCTGAGGAATCGGCTTGTCCGACTGGCCGGATCCGCGGATATTCAACGCACGACTGCGGCCCTGGACGACGCCGGTAAGCGTCTGAGCAAGCTCTTTCTTACCCAGATCGCGTTCAATGGCGTGTTCGGTCTTGCAATAGGCTTAGGTCTTGAATTCATCGGTGTCCCCTCGGCTCCGCTATGGGGTCTGATCGCGATGATTATGCGATTTGTACCGTATATCGGTGCATTGATATCTGCGGTATTCCCTCTCATTCTCGCGGCGGCGGTGGGCACGGGCTGGCAGATGCTGATACTTACGGCGGCATTGTTCGTCGTGCTTGAGTTGCTCGCAGGACAGGTCCTCGAACCCTTGATTTTTGGGCATAGCTCGGGTCTTTCCCCGATTGCAATTATCCTGTCAGCGTCATTCTGGACGTGGCTTTGGGGGCCGGTCGGACTGGTGTTGGCCACGCCCTTAACAATTTGTCTCGTCGTCCTTGGGCGGCATGTCGATCGCCTCAAATTTCTTGACGTTATGCTTGGCGACCGACCACCGCTGACGCCGCCGCAACTGGCTTATCAACGAATGCTGGCGGGAGATCCCATTGAAGCGGTGGAACAGGCACATGAATACCTGAATGACTCGTCGCTTGAGAATTATTATGACGACATCCTCTTGAAAGGCCTGAGACTCGCGGAGGCCGACCGTCAATTGGGTCACCTCGATCAGGACCGATTAAATCGGGTAGTCTCAACGGTGGAAGAATTGGTCGCTGAGCTGGGGGCACGCCATGACGTGGAAGCAACAGAACCCAGTTCCCCGGATCTAAGCTCAAGCCCCGGAGCTGCCATTACATTCGAGCGAGCAGGCTCCGAGCACGCTTCGATTCCGGAGCCGCCGACCTCGTCTATTTCGGTCGTTTGCATCCCTGGTGCCGGGCGACTCGATGAGGCGACGGCGCTTGTGCTGGCGCAGCTTCTGCGGTACCGCGGGATTCAGGCAATTGCGGAAAAGGCTGATGCTTCATCAATGTCGAAATTGCTTTCGCTCGAATTGGCGAACACCGCGCTTGTATGCGTCTGCTATCTGAGTCAGCCGTCCACCGCCAAGATTCAGCACGTCGTTCGAGGGCTCAGTAAAAGGATTGGCGCAACCCGTATCCTGTTCGCTTTGCTGGGAACGGGAGCCGCAGAAACGGTGGGAAACGCTTCCAACGCGTTGGTAGCAAGCGGGTCGTTCGGTGCAGCCTTGGAAGCAGTCGTTCACGTGACCTCCGCGCAACCTGATGCGTCGGATCAGGCGAAGGCAGCTGCTCCGGCGTAAAAACGAATCTTTTGCTCCTCTGGATTGCCGGGCGTCGCAGAGCGACCATCCGCATCGGTCACCGGGTCCTGTGGAGAGCAAAAGGATGGGCGGGGACCGCGCGACGGTGACCCTTGCGAATATTTGCCATCGCGCACCGCACATTTGGCCGGACCCAAAAGCTTCAGCAGGGACAATAGCGATCATTGCGACACGCGCGTGGAATGTCCACTCACGCCTCACAAGCAAAACTTTCAGTTTGCACGGCCGCCATGACCCTTTGACCTAGGTCAATACTCTCAACGTGGGTTTACCTTGGAAGTAGCAACTATCGGAGCGACCGCACTCTTCGCCTGTATCTTCTGCGTAACGCCGATATCGCTCGTATGTCGCGCAAGGGAAACGTGTGGTTGTCTGTGGCAAGCAGCCTGAGCTAAATCACGCAAGGAGGAGCTGTACATGGGTATCCTTGACGAGTTACTGGGCGGTGGGCAACTCCAGAAAGAGTATCGGGATTTCGTTGATCGATACGAACAAGGAAATCCGTCGGAGGGTTATTCCGATCAAGAGGTTCTCAAACGGTATGGTGATGTGTCACACGCCGTGCCGTCTGACCAGTACGCGCAGGCAGCGATAGAAGCGTTGGGCAAGCTTTCGCCGGAAGAACGGGCGGCGTTCGTGAAGATGCTGCAGGAGCGAGCCGCCGCGCGCGGCGTGGCGCTACCGGGACAAGTGGCCCCCGAACCGAAGGAACTGGGCGAGGTGCTCACCGATCTGCATGGGAGGCCCGGTCAGCTCCGGGATATCCTCGCCAGTGGCGATGCCCAGCCTCACGAGCAAGCCCAACCGTCGAACCCGATCATCGACATACTTGCGTCCCCGCAGGCAAAGGCCGTGCTCGCGGGGATCGCGGCCATGGTGGTCAAGCGTGTCATGCAGGGTTCATCCCGAACCGCGTAGCGCATGCGTGAGGCCCGCAGCCAAAGTCCGGTTGGGGTCATTCGGTTGACCTACCGGCAAGTCCGGGCAAGGTTCGCTATGCCGCCAAAAAAGCGGAAGCGAGTTATCCTGTCGCGACGCAACAGGAACGAACACGATGACCGAGAGCGACGGCCCGCCCATCGCCAAAGGGTCTGCGACTGTCAGCGCGTCGGCCATTGGTGCGTCTGCAGCACTCGCTGTCATCGCCCGGCTTGATGTTTAGCCCGGACAGATCACTGACGGGTGTTCGGAGACATAGCTGACACATCAACATTGGCTGGATTGGTCCGATTCGGGAGGCCGTCCATGCCTTGGAGCGAGGTGTCAGTGATGGATCAGCGTCACGAGTGTGTGCGGCTGGCTTTGCAGGAGGGCGCCAACCGGCGCGAACTGTGCCGTCGGTTCAACATCAGTCCTGACGTCGGCTACAAGTGGCTGGCGCGCTGGCAGGCCGGCGATCGGGAGCTGGCCGACCGCTCCCGGCGCCCGCATGCGATGCCCAAGCGGAGTGAGGCTGCGGTCGAAGTAGAAGTCCTGGCTGTACGCGACAAGCATCCGGCTTGGGGAGCACGGAAGATTGCCCATTGCCTGAAGCGGGGCGGGCAGACGGTGCCTGTGCCATCAACGGTGCACCAGATCCTGTGTCGGAACGGCCGGGTCAAACCGAGTGAGAATGCGCCGCCCAATCCGGGCCACCGGTTCGAGAAGGAAGCTCCCAATCTGCTGTGGCAGATGGACTTCAAGGGCCACCTGCCGCTGGCCGACGGGACACGATGCCATCCGCTGACCATCGTCGACGATCACTCGCGCTACGTGCTGTGCCTGAAGGCATGTGCCGACGAGCAGCGTCTCACCGTGCAGAATCACCTGTCGACGACGTTCCGCTGCTATGGCCTGCCAGAGGCCTTCTACACCGACAATGGCTCACCCTGGGGCGATACGTCCGGCATTCGTTGGACCGGACTGAAGGTGTGGCTGCTCAAGCTTGGCGTCAGGGTGGTGCACGCCAGGCCATGCCACCCACAGGCCCGCGGCAAGAACGAGCGCTTCCATCGCACCCTGAAGGCCGAGGTGTTTGCAATGCGCCGCTTCCGAACTCTCCCGGAAGTCCAGCGCGCCTTCGACGCCTGGCGGCCGGTCTACAATCTGGAGCGGCCTCACCAAGGCCTCGATATGCAGGTCCCTGCCGATCGCTTCCGGCCAAGTGCTCGCCCCATGCCGGCCCGCGTTCCGAACGTCGAATACGACAGCGGCGAGATCGTGCGCAGGGTCTCATCGACAAGACCCTACATCTCCTTCAAGGGACGCTTCTGGAAAGTTCCCCAGGCCTTCGCCCGCGAACGCCTTGCCATCCGGCCACTGGTTCGTGACGGCCACTACGGAATCTTCTTCGCCAGCTGGCAGGTCGCATCGATCGACTTGACCAATGGCCAACCTGTCAGTGATGTGTCCGAACAGGTGTCAGCCATGTCTCCGGACTAAACACTTGACCGGGCGATCTAGCATTCCAGAGACGGCTGTGATTGAGCCGAGAGGCCGCGGCGTACTGGATTCCCCGCCTGCGCGGGGAATGACAATGGCACTTGGAGGACGCCGCCGCTGCCCCATACTCCGTCTCGTGCCCCGGACGCAGCGCAGCGCTCTTGCGGTGTGCTGCAGAGCCGGGGCCCATATCTCCGCATTCTACTCTCCGCATTGTACCGTGTCGCTTTTGGGTCCCGGCTCTGCGCAGCAACGCTTGCGCGTTGCAGCGCGTCCGGGACACGAGAGACGTCGCAGCAACCGCGTTCTACGCCCGCATCACCGTCCCGCCGGTGCCGACAGCGCGCCGTTGGCGTAGCGCTGCCAGTCGGGTGTGGTCGGCTGCGACGGCCAGAACGCGTTGGAGTCGCGGACCGACTGGGTGATCGGGGCCGGTTGTGCCTTGCTTCTGTGGTGGCGGTCGCTCGCGGCGGCGGTCTGGATGGTGGCGGCGGCAATCAGGGTGGCGCCGAGAATGGCAAAGGTCTTTCGCATGATTGTTTCTCCCGTGACGGCGATTCAGGCTGTGAGAAAAATGTCTCCTGTGTTCGCGCTCGTGGCTGACATGGCGATGTGTCCTGCCGGATATCAGCCGGGCCGGTTTCACGATCCGAAGCGCGGCCATCACGTTGGGGCGAGCAAATTTTCTAGCGCCGGCCCAATATTCGGCAATCGCGCCCGCAGCGCCGGTGGACTTGCCCCCGGCAATCCGGTTCAATGAGGCAAATTGAGTTCTCAGGCGACAACGATGTCGAAATATCTGCTGGTCCTTCTCCTGATCGCCTCGCCGGCGGCCGCGCAGGTTAAGCTCACGCCAAAGACCTCCGCAGCGCATCCAGACCCCTGCGCCCCGATCGGGCGGACCGCGGACGGCAAGCTGGTCTACTCCATGAAATGCGAGAATCTGCCGGCGCCGCCTCCACCTCCGCCACAGGCGGAACTGAAGGAGGCGCCCCCTTCGGCCGCGCCCGCCGCCGAGCCCGAGCCAGAGGTGCGTCGGAGCGGTATTTTCGGCTGGTCCTACGACCGCAGATGACGGGCCGCGCCACTTGCGCGAAGCCCGATGGAATGCTCTTTGCTTGAAAGTTCCCCGTGGGCCTTTGGCCCCCGATCCAGAGAGATGAGATGAGCAAACTCGTTATCCGCGCCGGCGACTTCACCTTCGATGCCCGCTTCGAGGAGCAACTGGCACCCAAGACCGTCGCTGCGTTCCGCAAGGCGCTGCCGTTCGAAAGCCACATCATCCATGTGCGCTGGAGCGGCGAGGGCGTCTGGATGCCGCTCGGCGATCTCGATTTCGGCGTCGGCTACGAGAACCACACCAGCTATCCCGCGCCGGGTCAGATCATCCTCTATCCCGGCGGCATCAGCGAGACCGAGATCCTGCTCGCCTATGGCGGCGTACACTTCGCCAGCAAAATGGGCCAGCTCGCCGGCAACCATTTCATCACGCTGACCTCGGGCCTCGAGAATCTTGCGACCCTCGGCAAGAGCGTGCTCTGGAAGGGTGCCCTGCCGATCCGCTTCGAGGAAGTCTGAGTGACGGATACTCGCTACCCGCGCGATCTCCGTGGTTACGGCCGCAACCCGCCGCATCCGCAATGGCCTGACAACGCGCGGGTCGCGGTGCAGTTCGTCGTCAACTTCGAGGAAGGCGGCGAGAACAACATCTTGCACGGCGATCGCGCCTCGGAAGCGTTTCTGTCCGACGTCCTCGGCGCGCAGCCCTGGCCGGGCCAGCGCCACGCCAATATCGAGTCGATGTTCGAATATGGCTCGCGCGCCGGCTTCTGGCGGCTGTGGCGGATGTTCAACGAGCGGAAGTGGCCGACCACCGTGTTCGGCGTTGCCACCGCGCTGAAGCGGAATCCCGAGATTGTCGCGGCGATGAAGGAGTCAGGCTGGGACATCGCAAGCCACAGCCTGAAATGGATCGAGCACAAGGACATGACCGAGGCGCAGGAGCGCGCCGAGATCGCCGAGTCCATTCGCGTCCACACCGAGGCGACGGGCTCGCGGCCGCTCGGCTGGTACACCGGGCGCTCCTCGATCAACACCAACCGCCTCCTGATGGAGGAGGGCGGCTTCCTCTATCTCTGCGACTCCTATGCCGACGATCTGCCCTATTGGGTCAAAGGCGCGAACGGCAAGCAGCTCATCATTCCCTATACGCTTGACGCCAACGACATGCGCTTCATCAACCCGCAGGGGTTTGCCGAAGGCGAGCAGTTCTTCACCTATCTGAGGGACGCCTTCGACGTGCTCTATGCCGAGGGCGAGACCGCGCCGAAGATGATGTCGGTGGGGCTGCACTGCCGTCTTGCCGGCCGGCCCGGCCGTGCCGCGGGACTGATCCGCTTCCTCGACTATATCGGCAAGCGCGATCGCGTCTGGGTGCCGACGCGATTGCAGATCGCGCAGCACTGGCACGACAAGCTTGCCCATCTTGCCGCCGACGCCTTCGAGATCGGGTGAGGACGATGGCGCAAATCTCGCTCGCCGATCTCAATGCTGCTGATAAGGCCGGCTTTATCGCGGTCCTTGCCAACGTCGTCGAATATTCGCCCTGGATTGCGGAGAAACTCGCCGAGCAGCGGCCGTTCGCCGGTATCAACCGGTTGCACTCAGCGCTGATGGCGGCGATCCAGGCTGCCGAACCCGACGTGCAGCTCGCGCTGATCCGGGCGCATCCGGATCTCGCCAACAAGACCCAGCGTGCCGCGGGCCTCACGGTGGAGTCGACCGACGAGCAGAACAGCGCCGGCCTCGACCGTCTCTCAGATGCAGAATACGCCGCGTTCGAGCGCGTCAACAATGCGTACCGCGAAAAATTCGGCTTCCCCTATATCGTCTGTGTGCGCCGTCACACCAGGGATTCCGTGTTGCGCGACTTCGAGACGCGGTTGCGCAATATCGCCAAGACCGAGACGCGGCGCGCGATCGAGGAGATCGGCCGCATCTCCGCGCTGCGGCTCGATCAGCTTGTCGTCGCCGACGACAAGCTGAAAGTGCACGGCCGGCTCTCAACTCATGTGCTGGACAATCACGCCGGAAAGCCTGCAGCCGGCATTCCGGTGGAGCTCGTCGAGCTTGCGAATCTCGGTGAGAGCCGCGTCATCGCGCGCGCCGTGACCAATGCCGATGGCCGCACCGACCAGCCGCTGATCGGCGGCCGTCCGCTGCCGATCAGCCGCTACGAGCTTCGCTTCAGCGTTGCCAAATATTATTCCGAGCGCAACGTGCCGCTGTCAGACCCGCCGTTCCTCGACGAGATCCCGCTGCGCTTTGCGATCAGCGAGCCGGAAAGCCACTACCACGTGCCGCTGCTGGTCACGCCGTGGAGCTACTCGACCTATCGCGGAAGTTAATTCCCAAACTTCTCGTGCAGCGCCGGAAACAGCCGGTCCGGCTTGAACGGCGGCGCGGTGAAGCGGATGCCGGTGGCATCAGCGATCGCATTGCCGAGCGCAGCGGTGACCGGATTGTAGGGGCTCTCGCTCATCGACTTGGCGCCGAGCGGCCCGATCGTGTCGGAGGTCTCGGCAAAGAAGACCTCCGTGCGCGGAACGTCTGCGAAGGAGGGCAGGTGGTAGTCGCGGAATTTCGGGTTGGTGACGCGGCCGGTAGCGTCGATCACCATCTCCTCGTAGAGCGCCGCCCCGATCGCCTGCGCGACGCCGCCCTCGACCTGGCCGCGGCACTGCATGGGATTGGCGACGACGCCGGCGTCCGCCGCCTGCACGCTCCGGAGAATCTTGATCTCGCCGGTGCCCTTGTTCACGGCAACGCGAAAGCCCTGGACGTTGAAGCCGACTGAGCGCGGCGTCCCCTCGGAATTGCCGCTGGCCGTGAACGGCTGCCCGCGTTCGCGCGCAAGCTTCGCCAGCTCGGCAAAGGACATGCGCCGCACGCCGCTGACGACTGCTTCGTCGTCGAGCGTGCAGCTCGCGGCGTCGCACAGCCAGGCGCTGGCGGCCACAGCGATCAGTTCGGTCGCGAGCTGCATCGCGGCCGCATGCGTTGCCTTGCCCGCAACGAAGGTGCCCGCACTGCCATAGGCGCCGGTGTCGTGGCCACCATGGGCGGTGTCGGACTGGCGCAGGCGGATGCGGTCGACGGTGGTTGCGAGCGTCGTCGCCGCGATCTGCCGGTGCACGGTGCTGGTGCCGTTACCGAACTCGGCGGTGCCGACGGTGAGGTCGAAGCCGCCGTCGTCGTTGAGTACGATCATCGCATCCGCGAGATGGCCGGCCGGCGGCACCGTGTCGATCATGGTCAGCGCGACGCCGTCGCCGATCAGCCACTCCGGCGTCAGGTCCGGCTGCGGGCCGTCGGCCTGCATGGCGCGTTCGACGAGGTCGAGGCACTGGTCGAGCCCGTAGGAGCCATAGAGCACGTCATGAAATTCGGACGGCGGCGGCGACAGCATGGGATCGCCTGGTTTGACGACGTTGCGCCGGCGCATGTCGTAGGGGTTGATACCGAGCTGCCGTGCCAATTCGTCGATCGCGGCTTCGATCGCGATCTGCGTTTGGGGCAGGCCATAGCCGCGAAACGCGCCCGACGGCACCGTGTTGGTGTAGACGGCGAAGCCATCGACCTTCTTGTTCGGACAGTTGTAGACAGCGATGGACTCGGACAGCGAGTGGAACATCACGGGGCCGGCGTGATTGCCGTAGGCGCCGGTGTTGGAGAGCACCTCGAGCTGGAGCGCGGTGAGCCGGCCGTCGGCATCGGCGCCGGCCTTGATGTGGACCCGCATCGGATGCCGCGTCGAGGTCGCGATGAACTGCTCCTCGCGGGTCAGCTCCAGCTTGACCGGTCGTCCGGTCTTGAGCGTAGCCAGCGCCAGAATGTCCTCGACGAACATCTCCTGCTTGCCGCCAAAGCCGCCGCCGACGCGTTCACAGAACACGCGGACCTTGTCCAAGGGGAGCTCAAAGATGTCCGACAGCGCGCGGCGGGTCAGGAACGGCACCTGCGTGGAGGTACGGACATTGAGCACGCCTGAAGCATCGAGCCAGGCGAGGCCGCCATGGGTCTCCAGCGCCGCGTGCTGCACGCGGTGGCTGTAGAAGGTCGCCTCATAGGTGACGGCAGACGTCGCGATTGCCGCCGCCACGTCGCCGTATTCGCCATGGGTCTCCGCCGCGAGGTTACGCTGGGGATCGGCGATGCGGTTCGCTGTGGTGCGGTCAGGATGAATGACAGGTGCACCCGGCGCCATCGCCTGCTCCGGGTCGATCAACGCGGGCAGGATTTCGTAATCGACCTTCAGCCGCCGGCACGCCTCCTCGGCGGCGGCCTCGCTCTCGGCGACGACGGCGGCGACCTTCTGGCCGATGAAGCGGACGACGTCATCGAGGATGCGGGTATCCTCCGGATCCATCCAGTCCTTCTCATGCCGCGCGGTAGAGATCAGGACCGAAGGTGCATCCTCATGCGTCAGGACCGCGTGCACGCCGGGCACGCATAGCGCGTCCGACTTGTCGATCGCGACGATTTTCGCGTGGGCGTGCGGCGAGCGGAGCAGCTTGATGTGCAGCAGTCCGTCGATCTGCGTGTCGAAGGTGTAGTGCGCCTTGCCGCGCACGACATCGGGGCCTGCGGGCGCCGGAAGGCTGCGGCCGAAGGCGGCGCCGGGCTCGACGCTCTCCTCGACATTGGTCTTGCCGAGCAGCGCGTCCTCGATCGAGCGATAGCCGGTGCAGCGACAGATATTGCCCTTCAGCGCCGATCCGAGGTCGGTACGCTGCGCCTGGTTCAGCGAGGCGCAGGTCAGGATCATGCCGGCGGTGCAGAAGCCGCATTGGAAGCCTTGCGCGTCGAGGAAGGCCTGCTGCATCGGATGCGCGCCATGGTCGCCACCGAGCCCTTCGATCGTGGTGACGGCGCGCCCCTCGGCGCGGAACGCCGGGATCAGGCAGCTGTGCACCGGCTCGCCGTCGAGCAGCACGGTGCAGGCGCCGCAATCGCCGGCATCGCAGCCCTTCTTCACGCCGAAATGGCCGAGCTCGCGCAAGAACGTGCGCAGGCACTGGCCGGCGCGCGGCTCTTGCGGGAACGTCTTGCCGTTGACCTCGAAACTCATGACGGCGTCGCTCCCAGGAGCTCGCCGCGAATCTCCTCGGCGAGCCTTAGCGTCATATGCTTGCGCCAGATCGGCTTGCCGTGGATGTCGGTGTGGTACAGATCATCCGGGATCTGCTGCGCGATCGCGTCGCGAAGCGCGCCCGCGTCCGGGGCCTTGCGAAAGGACAGCTGGATCGGTCGCACCGTCGATGCGGTCACCGACAGCGTCAGCGTGCCATCGCTATCCAGGCTGCCGATCAGAAGCGCCGCAGAGCGGCCGACCGGGGCCAGCGAGATCTGGCGAAAGGCCGTGCGGCGCTTCAGCGCGGCAATCGGGATATCGATCTGCCGGATCAGGTCGCCTGGCGTCAGGCGGTTGCGCTGGTTGCCAATGACGAAGTCGACGACGGGTATCTTCTCTTCACCGCCGCCGGCCTTCCAGATGGTGCAGACGCCGTCCAGCGCTGATGTGAGCGAGATCATCGGTCCCGCCGGCAACGACATGCAGAGATTGCCGCCGACCGTCGCGGTCTTCCAGATCTTGAATGAAGCAAGGAAAGCCCGGCAGCACTGGCCGATCAGCGGGGCTGCGAGCCAGTCGGGCGGGCAGGCGAAACCGTCGAGCTGCGTGATGGTGCAGGTGGCGGAGATGGTGAGATGGGTGTCGGTGATCGTCAGCGCCGGCCATTTCAGGTCAGTGAGATCGATCAGCCGCTTCAGGTGGACCTGCGGCTCCGAGAACAGCCAGGTGCCGCCCGCGAGCCAAGCATCACCTTCCGCCCAGGCGGGCAGTTGCGCGCGCGTTTGCGGATGGGCCACCGTCGTGATGGTATTCAAATCCATGGCTGCGCCAAAGCTTTTCGCCCGTGAATCGTACAGATGAGTCTTGCAAGACCGGAGCCAAGTCGCAACAAGCAAGTCGTAGCATGAAGGTGATCGGGCCGGCGGCCGCCTTGCCGGCCTTGTCATCAGCGGATGTGAGGAGACCACGATCATGAGCGATGCAAAGCCGATCTGGATCAGGGATCCCCTCGCCATCCTCGCTGATGGTGCCGAGCGCGGGATCGTGGTGAGTGATGGCCGGATTGTCGAGCTCGTGCCGGCCGGCGGCAGGCCTGCGACGGCGAATGTCGCGGTGTTCGACGCGGGCGAGCATGTCGTGCTGCCGGGCCTGATCAACACGCATCATCATTTCTACCAGACGCTGACGCGGGCGCTGCCGGTGGCGATGGACCGCGAGCTGTTTCCCTGGCTCCAGGCGCTCTATCCGGTGTGGGCGAGGATGACGCCTGAAGCACTCGAGCTCGGCGTCACCGTGGCGATGTCCGAGCTCCTGCTCTCGGGCTGCACCACCACAACGGATCACCACTATGTGTTCCCGGCGGGACTCGAGGAGTCCGTCGATATCGAGGTCGCAGTCGCAAAACGGCTCGGTGTCCGGGTGCTGCTCACGCGCGGTTCGATGAACCTGTCGCAGCGCGACGGCGGCCTGCCGCCTGACAGCGTCGTACAGGACGAGGACACGATCCTCGCCGACAGCGCGCGGGTGGTTGCAAAGCATCACCAGCGCGGCGCGGATGCGATGGTGCAGATCGCGCTGGCGCCATGTTCACCATTCTCGGTCACGACGTCCCTGATGCGCGCCACCGCCGATCTCGCCGACAAGCTGCACGTGCGACTGCACACCCATCTCGCCGAGACCGAGGACGAGAACAAATTCTGCCAGCAGATGTATGGCTGCCGCCCGCTCGACTATCTCGAGCAATGCGGCTGGCTCAATGCGCGGACCTGGCTCGCCCATGGCATCTTCTTCAATGCGGAGGAAATGAAGCGGCTCGGCAAGGCGAAGACGACCATTAGCCATTGCGCGTGCAGCAACCAGATTCTGGCGTCGGGCTGCTGCCCGGTGTGCGAGATGGAGGAGGCCGGTGTCGGTATCGGCATCGGCGTCGACGGCTCGGCCTCGAACGACGGATCGAATTTGATGCAGGAGGTGCGGGCGGCGTTCCTGCTGCAGCGGGCGCGCTACGGAGTGGCCAAGGTCAGCCACAAGGATGCGCTGCGCTGGGCCACCAAGGGCTCGGCGGCCTGCGTCGGCCGGCCGGAGCTGGGCGAGATCGCCGTCGGCAAGGCCGCCGATCTCGCCCTGTTCAGGCTCGACGAGCTACGCTTCTCCGGTCACGGCGATCCGCTGGCCGCGCTGGTGCTGTGCGGGGCGCATCGGGCCGACAGGGTGATGGTGGCGGGACAATGGGCCGTGATCGACGGCGCGATCCCGGGACTGGATGTTCCCGATCTCATTCGCCGCCACAGTTCCGCGGCGCGGGCGATGCAGGCGGGATAATCCGGGCAAAAAAGAAAGAGGGGGCGACCACAAGTGCCGGGTGCTTCTGGCCACCCCCTCCGAACCTCCTCCGGGAGGAGCAGGTGATCTAGGCAATGCAAGAAGCGTGCTACTTGCCCGGAAGCTTGTCGTCGATGCCTTTGACATAGAAATTCATGCCGAGAATCTGGCCGTCATCGAGGTGATCGCCACCTTTGCACTCGACCGGCTTGCCGTCCTGCCCAACGACCGGGCACTTGAACGGATGCAGCTTGCCCGCTGTGATCGCGGCCTGGGCATCCTCGGCGAGCTTCTTCACGTCGTCAGGCATGTTGGTGTAGGGCGCCATCGCAAACATATGGCTGTCGAGGCCACCCCAGCTGTCCTCGGACTTCCAGGTGCCGGCGAGCTCGGCCTTGACACGCTCGATGTAGTAAGGGCCCCAGGTGTCCAGGATCGAGGTGAGCTGGGTCTTCGGCCCGAACTTGATCATCTCGGAATCCTGGCCGAAAGCAAGCTTGCCGCGTTCGCTGGCAATCTGCATCGCCGCGGGCGAATCCGTGTGCTGCATGATCACGTCGGCGCCCTGGTCGATCAGTGCCTTGGCGGCGTCGGCCTCCTTGCCCGGGTCGAACCAGGTGTTGGCCCAGATGATCTTGACCTTGATGTTCGGGTTGATGGTCTGCGCCGCGAGGATCGTCGCGTTGATGCCGGAGACGACCTCCGGAATCGGGAACGAGCCGATATAGCCGAGCACCCCGGACTTCGACATCTTGGCCGCGATCAGGCCCTGGATGTAGCGGCCCTGCCACCATTTGGCCGAGTAGGTCGACATGTTCGGGTTGCGCTTGTAGCCGGTGGCGTGCTCGAAATGCACGTTCGGATATTTCTTGGCGACCTTCAGCGTCGGGTCCATGTAGCCGAACGAGGTCGTGAAGATCAGCTTGTTGCCGGCGCGGACGAGCTGCTCGATGGAGCGCTCGGCGTCGGGACCTTCGGGCACGTTCTCGAGATAGGTGGTCTCGATCTTGTCGCCCAGCTCCTTCACCAGGGCCTGGCGCGCGAGGTCGTGCTGGTAGGTCCAGCCCAAGTCTCCGATCGGACCCAGATAGATGAAACCGACTTTCAGCTTGTCGGCGGCGGAGGCTGCACTGACGCTTCCGGCAAGCAAAAGCCCGGCAGCCAGCGCAAGAAGTGATTTCCTCATCATCAATCTCCAAACATCAGGGGACAGCCACGATCCGCAACGTACGCGCCCCATCGCGCACGCCGCGGAAATGAAATTCAGCGGTCGGGCACGAACACGGTGCCGAGTGCGGCCGGCGCGGTCGAGCCGCCGGTGCGCGCGCGTGAGAGCAGGACCAGAACGATGACGGTTGCGAGGTAAGGCAGCGCCGACATGAACTGCGAGGGAATGCCGACGCCCCAGCCCTGCGCGTGCAGTTGCAGGATCGTCACCGCGCCGAACAGGTAGGCGCCGACCACGAGCCGGCCCGGCCGCCAGGACGAAAACACGACCAGTGCCAGCGCGATCCAGCCGCGGCCCGCGGTCATGCCGGGAATGAAGAACGGCGTGTAGGCGAGCGGCAGATAGGCGCCGGCGAGGCCTGCGCAGGCGCCGCCGAATATCACGGCGAAGGTGCGGATGCGCAGCACGGGGTAGCCGAGCGCATGCGCGGAGACATGGTTGTCGCCGCAGGCGCGGAGGATCAAACCCGCCCGCGTGCGGTACAGGAACCACCAGACGCCGATGACGAGTGCGATGGAGAAATAGACGAAGGCGTCCTCGCCGAACAACACCCGGCCAATCAGCGGCATGTCCGTGAGGCTGGGAATATAGAGGTGCATCGCGGGCGTGATGCGCTCGCCGACGAAGCCCGCGCCGATCAGGCCGGACAGGCCGACGCCGAGGATGGTCAGCGCGAGACCCGTTGCAACCTGGTTGACGGCGAGCCCGAGCGTCATCAGCGCGAACACCAGCGACATCAGCGTGCCCGCGACGATGCCGAACAGCGCGCCGATGAAGATCGATCCGGTGAGCCACGCACCCGCAAAACCGCAGGCCGCACCGACGATCATCATGCCCTCGACGCCGAGATTGAGCACGCCGGAGCGCTCGGTCACGAGCTCGCCGGTCGCCGCGATCAGGAGCGGCGTGGATGCGGCGAGCACCGCGAGGATGATGGCTTCAACCAGTTCCACGGGGCACCTGTCGGTTCGGGAGCACCAGCTTGAAGCGGTAGAGAATGAGGGAATCGCAGGCGAGGACGTAGAACAGGAGGATGCCCTGGAAAACTTTGGTGACGTCCAACGGGATCTTCATCGCGATCTGCGCCTGCTCGCCGCCGATAAAGGTCAATGCGAGGAAAAGGCCTGCAATTAATATTCCAAGCGGGTTCAGCCGGCCGAGGAAGGCGACGATGATCGCGGTAAAGCCGTAGCCGGGCGAGATGCCGGGCTGAAGATGCCCGACCGGACCCGCGACCTCGATGATGCCGGCGAGCCCGGCGAGCGCGCCCGACACAGCGAAAGTCAGGATGACCAACTGGTTGGCGTTGAAGCCGCCGAACCGGGCCGCGCGCGGCGCCGCGCCGACCACGCGAATCCCAAAGCCCTTGATGGTTCGGCCGAGCAGGATCGCGGCTGCCGCGACGACTAGCAGGGCGATGATCGAGCCGAGATGCAGCCGGCCGCCTTCGATCAGCAGCGGGACTGTCGCCACAGGATCGAATTCCGCCGTCGTCGGGAAGTTGAAGCCGTGCGGATCGCGCCAGGGGCCGCGCACGAGATAGTCGAGGAAGAGGTCGGCGACATAGACCAGCATCAGGCTGGTCAGGATTTCGCTGGCGCCGAACTTCACCTTGCAGATCGCTGGGATCAGCGCATAGAGCGCGCCTGCCGCGGCGGCGAGCACGAGCATGACCGGAAGCACCCAGGCGCCGGCATCGGTGCCCTGCGTCTTCACCGCGATCCAGCTCCCGGCCACCGCGCCGATCAGGAATTGCCCTTCGGCGCCGATGTTCCAGGCATTGGCGAGATAGCAGAGCGACAACCCGATCGCGATCATCACCAGAGGCGTCGCCTTCACCGCGATCTCCTGCAGTGAATAGTCGTCGGTCAACGGCGCGATGAAATAGGCTTGCAGCGCGAGAAGTGGATTCTTGCCGAGGATCGCGAACAGGACGGTCATGGTCGCGATCGTGAGGCCGATCGCGATCAGCGGCGAGACCAGCGCGATCGTGTTGGAACGCTCGACGCGCTTCTCAAGCACCAACTGCATGCGCGGCCTCCTTCGGCTCCAGGCTGCTGCCCCCCATCAACAGGCCGAGTTTTTCGCGCGTGGCTTCGCTTGTTGCAAGCGGCGCCGACAGCCGGCCGTGGAACATCACGGCGATCCGATCGGCGATCTCCGCGAGCTCGTCGAGATCCTGGCTGGTGACGAGCACGGCGGCGCCTGCGGTTGCGAGATCAAGCAGCGCCTGGCGGATCACGGCGGCGGCGCCGGCATCGACGCCCCAGGTCGGCTGGCTCACCACCAGCACCGCGGGGTTGCGCAGGATCTCGCGGCCGACGATGAACTTCTGCAGATTGCCGCCGGACAGGCTCGCCGCTTCCGGATCCCGCTTGGCCTTGCGCACGTCGAACGTTTCGGTGGCGCGGTCCACGGTCTTTAGTGTCGCCGCGGTGTCGATGAAGCCGTGATGGACCATGCCGCTGGCGGCGTGCCCGGTCAGTAGCGCGTTCTCCGACAGCTTCATGCGCGGCGCGGTGCCGTGGCCGAGCCGTTCCTCCGGGACGAAGGCCGCGCCCAGCTTGCGGCGCCGGGTGATCGAGAGGTGGCCGGCGGCGATGCCTTCGATCACGACGGTGCCGGGGTCGTTCGACAGGCGCTCGCCGGAGAGCGCGGCGAACAACTCGTCCTGGCCGTTGCCGGCGACGCCGGCGATGCCGAGGATCTCGCCGCCCTTCAGCTCGAACGAGATGTGCTCGAGCCGCACGCCATGCGCCTCGCTCGGCGCGAGTGAAAGGTCGTTGATGACGAGTCGCGGCACGGTGGTCTTCCGGCCTGCCGGTGCCTTCACTTCCCTGATCTCGCCGCCGACCATCATCCGCGCGAGCGAGGCCGCGGTCTCGAGCCGGGGATTGCAGGTCTCGACCTTCTTGCCGCCGCGCAGGATCGTGGCGGTGTCGCAGAGCCGCTTCACCTCCTCCAGCTTGTGGCTGATGTAGAGGATGGCGCGGCCTTCGGCCTTGAGGCGTTCCAGCACGATGAAAAGCTGGTCGGCCTCCTGCGGTGTCAGCACGGCGGTCGGCTCGTCCAGGATCAGGAATTTCGGATCCTGCATCAGCGCGCGGACGATCTCGATGCGCTGGCGCTCGCCGACCGAGAGTTGCCAGACCTCGCGCCTGGGATCGAGCGGAAGGCCGTAGGTCTTCGACACCTGCTCCAGCCGCGCCGACATGTCCTTGAAGGATTCCCTGCCGTCGAGGCCGAGCGCGACGTTCTCGGCGACCGTGAGATTGTCGAACAGCGAGAAATGCTGGAACACCATGCCGATGCCGCGGCTGCGCGCCTCTGACGGACCCGACAGCACGATGGGGTGGCCCTGCCAGCGGATCTCGCCGGCGCTGGGCTGGATCAGCCCGTAGATCGCTTTGACCAGCGTCGACTTGCCGGCGCCGTTCTCGCCGAGCAGGGCATGGATCTGTTTCGGCTGGATCTCGATGCTGATGGAGTCGTTGGCGAGGAAATCACCATAGCGCTTGGTGAGCCCGATCGTCTGAAGCAGAGGGGGCTCGCCGGAATGCAGGTCGTTGGACGTCTGATCTAACATTCGCTGATGCGCTGGCACGGGGTGAAGTGCCTCAATTGTGGGCTAGTTTGAACCGTCGCGTAAGATGTGAAAAAGCGTCATCCCTTGCTCAACGCTTTGGCAGGCGGTCAGTGTCGCGAGTCGCGGCCCTTGTCAGTCCATGATCGTCGCCAACCGACATTCGGAAGAGCCATTGCGGCGGCCACCTGCGAGAGACGCCTGTTGCAAATTTGTGACGGCTCAAACCAAATCGGAACTCGCTGTGCAGGCCTGACGTGAAGTTGAGCAAAGTCGCGCCGGCGCGCGTATGCAAGTCCCGACCGGGCCAACGGTCGCTGTCGTCAATTGTGTCTGCATTCTTGCGCCGCCACAAAAGACAAATGAAATCAAACGGGAATGTTCGGCATCGCGTCACCGCCCGCACGCAACAGCGAAACGGAAAAAATCCTCGAATTCCCGCGTTGAAAGGCCGCCTCCTGCCGAAACAAGCGGCATGCCTTGAAAGAAGTTGAGGCTTCTCACTCCGGGAGATCGGCGCAAGTGTCGCACCCAAGGGGCGTTCATTTTTACGTGTCCAAACTTGATGTGGTGGAACGGCCCGCTCCAACAGCATCAAAGTGCTAGAACGTGGTCGTTGTTCGAACGCCACAAAGGAGGGACCGTTCCGTGAAACAGGTTATCACCATCGGGCTCGATTTGGCCAAGCACGTTTTCCAGGTTCACGGGGCGGATGCCGAGGGCTCACCCGTGTTCAACCGGAAGCTACGGCGCAGCGAAGTTCTGCGTTTCTTTGAGAAGCTGCCACCATGCCTGGTGGGAATGGAAGCATGCGGTAGCGCCCACTATTGGGCACGCGAGATCGCAGCTCTCGGTCATGAGGTCCGGCTCATTCCGCCGGCTTATGTCAAACCCTTCGTCAAGCGTGGTAAGACGGATGCGGCGGACGCGGAGGCCATCAGCGAAGCGGTGACCCGAAAGACCATGCGCTTCGTGCCGATTAAGACGGCTGAGCAACAGGCTGCCGCGATGGTGCTGAAGACCCGCGCTCTTCTAGTGCGGCAGCGAACGCAGGCGGTCAACGCGTTGCGCGCGCATCTGGCAGAATTGGGGATCATCGCCACCGTCGGCCTGGCAAAGGTTGAGGCGCTGGTCGCAATCATACGGGATGAGACAGATGCTCGCCTGCCCGCAGCAGCGCGCTTCGCGCTGATGGCTATTGCCGACGAGATTGAAGCTTCAGCCGACCAGATCGAGAGGCTCGAGCGCGCAATCGTCGTGGAGGCCAAGCGCGACGAGGACATGCGTCGGTTGACCACAATCCTGGCGTCGGCGCCATTACGGCGGCGACCATCAAGGCGCTTGTGCCGGATCCCGGCGGGTTCAAGTCGGCTCGCCACTTTGCCGCCTGGCTGGGATTGACGCCGCGGTCTCATTCAAGCGGAGGCAAAGAGCGGCTGGGACGAATATCGAAGATGGGAAATCCGGAACTCCGCTCTCTCCTCGTTGTCGGGGCAACGGCCGTCTTGCGCGTCGTCCGAAACGACGCTCGGGCGCGGCCGTGGCTGAAGGCCCTTCTCGCCAGACGGCCCTTCAAGGTTGCCGCCGTCGCGCAGGCCAATAAGACGGCGCGGATCATCTGGGCGCTCCTGAACAAGGGCGGAATTTATCGGCGTCCCGACCCATTGGCGGTTACCGCGGTGACGCAGTGACCGCCAAAACGATCTGACCGGCGCAGGCCGGCAGAGGGCAAGGTGCAACAACAGGCGATGAACCCTTGGGACGAAATCCCGAAACGAGTGAAGCTACTGCCCCCAATGCGCTCAAGCGCGTAAACTTGATTTGGCTCCTCGTTCCGCGGATCTCATCGAGGCCAGCGGCCATATTGTGCCGCGCGCAAAGGCCGGACATATGACCGCACCGTCCCAATGTGTGAAATCGACTGAAAAAAGCTCTTGCCTCGCGGGCCGTTCCACATATGGGGGTATTCAGGATGTCGTTTGGTTTCAAGGCAATCGCAGCCGCGGCGCTGTCGATTGCTACACTCGCTACCGGTGGGCTGGCTGAGGCAGCGGACCTGCCGGTCAAGGCTGCCAAGAAAGCGTCGGACGTCCCGTTCTTCCTGGTGATCGACAACCGCGTCACGTTCTCCTGGATGCCCAAGGGCACTGACCCCGGCATGTGGAGCGTCAATCCGAACGGCAGCATCAACGGTACGACCGCCAAGCAGGTCTATTCGTTCACGCACTTCGACCTCTGGGCCTACGGCACCAACTTCTTCACCATCTCGATGTTCAAGTCGGGTCATAACGACCCTGCTTCGCCCTGTATCGCACCTGGTCTGTCTTCCTCCTTCGGTGCAGCCGACTGCGCCGGCGCGACCGAGATCTACGGCCTGTTCCGCTCGACCTTCGGCTGGAACCAGCTCTTCAACACCAAGGCCTTCACCATGGGGCCGCTGCAGAACATTTCGTTTGAAGTCGGTATGGATGGCAATTCCGAGAACACCTTCTTGGCGCCCGCGAAGCGGGACGTCGTTGCCGGTCTCCAGTTCGCCTTCGACCTTCCTTACAAGGGCTACATCAACGTCGCGCCCTTGATGTACTGGGAGTTCTCCAACCACAACGCCTTCACTCAGTGCGGCAGCGGTTTTGCTGGCCCCCTCCCGGGTGTGAGCTGTAACTCCGATGGCAATGTCAGCTACAACCCGACCTGGGCCGTCGAAATCAACTACTACATGGACCTCGGCTTCCTGCCGCCGAACATGCAGTTCTGGTCGATCAGCGGCCGCGCCGGCTGGTACGGAGCGAAGGGCGACTCGAACGGCCTTCCCGCGCTCTCCGGCCCTGGCCGGTTCTCTACTGCTTCCAAGTCGAGTTGAACAGCGAACCGATCCGTCTGACCTTCGACGCTTCGAAGGCCGCCTGGGGTGACAAGTACTCGCACTTCGTCGATCTCTGGGTTGCCTATCGCTACTGGCAGAACAAGTTCGGCCTCGACCACAACGCCATGCCCGGCGTCTGCACGGTCGCCGCGACCGGCCAGAGCACCAACAGCTGCACCGAGTCCACGGTGTACGGTGGCGTCACTGTGAAGTTCTGATCGACTGAATGTCTCCAGGTTTGAATAACGCCGCGCAGGAATGCGCGGCGTTATTAGCGTTTCCGAGCGTAGGGTGGGCAAAGGCGCAATGCGCCGTGCCCGCCATCTTCCCAGATAGTTAGTTATCGGTGGGCACGCTTCGCTTTGCCCACCCTACGAAGTCGAGTTGTTGAGCTCGCTACTTGGTCCACACGCCGTCGTGCAGCGCCTCGGCCTCGTCCTCAAGCAGCGGCCCGACGACTTCCGTCGATCGCTGGCCGCTGGCAAAGACCTCGCGACAGGGCAGGTCGAGCGTCGGGTTCTCCGGATGGTTGCCGGTGACGCCGCGCAGGCGGTGCTCGCTGAGGCCGTAGACCACGCGGCCGATGCCGGCCCAGTAGATCGCGCCGGCACACATCGCGCAGGGTTCAGCGGAGGAATAGAGCGTGGCCTTCGCCAGCACCTCGCGGTCGAACCTACGGCAGGCCTGCGTGGCCGCGAGGCGCTCGGCATGCGCAGTGCCGTCGTGGTCGGGCATGTAGCCGTTCTCGGTCTCGATCAGCGCGTTGCCCTCGGCATCGACGACGACGCAGCCGAACGGATGGTTGCCATGGGTGAGCGAGCGGCGGGCGACCGTAAAGGACAGGCGGAGGAAGTGTTCGTCGCGCTCGGATCCGCCGCTCATCGCTCGTCCCTGGTCAATGCCCCGCCATATGCCGGCCAACCACGGTCAGATCGGCTTCGCTGGTTCGTGCTTCATACACGAATTCGCCGTGGAACATCACCACCAGCCGATCGGAGAGTTCGAGCAATTCGTCGAGGTCAGCACGGCGGCGCCACGGTTGCGGGCCGCCATGATCTCGGCGTGGATCTGCGCCACCGCCGCGAAGTCGAGGCCGAAGCAGGGATTGGCCGCGATCAGCACCTCGACGTTGCCGCCAAGCTCGCGCGCCAGCACGGCGCGCTGGACGTTGCCGCCTGACAGCGCCGCGATCGGCGTGTCCGGGGTGCGGGTCTTGATCTTGTACTGGGCGATCTTCTTCTTCGCATCGTCCCGGAAGGCGCCGCGGTTGAGCCACCAGCCGCCGCTGGCGAAGGGCGTGCGGTCGAATTCGCGGAAGGCGATGTTGTCGGCGACGCTCATGCCGCCGACGCAGGCGTTCTTGAGCGGCTCCTCGGGCAGGAGCGACATCTTGTGGCGGCGCATTTCTTCGCGGCTGGCATGATAGGAATCGCCGGCGACGCGGACTTCCCCGCTCTCCGCCTCGCGCTGGCCGGCCAACACCTCGACCAGCTGGCGCTGGCCATTGCCGGAGACGCCGGCAATGCCGACGATCTCGCCGGCGCGGACCGTGAGTGAGACGTCATGCACGGCGATGGCGCCTGCGTCGTCGAGCGCGCGGACTTTTGCCAATTCCAGCCGGGCCCGGCCGGCTTCGCCGGTGCGCGGCGGCTGCACGGTCAGTTCCTCGGCGCCGATCATGGTTCGCGCCATCGCATCCGGGGTGAGTTCGGAAACCTTGCCGGCACCTGCGAGCTTGCCGCGGCGCAGGATCGTGACGTCGTCGGCGAAGGCCATGACCTCGCGGAATTTGTGCGTGATCATCAGGATGGTCAGCTCGCCCTTGACGACCATATCGCGGAGCATGCCGAGCACTTCGTCGGCCTCCGCGGGCGTCAGCACCGAAGTCGGCTCGTCCAGGATCAGGAAGCGGCGCTTCAGATAGAGCTGCTTGAGGATCTCGCATTTCTGCCGCTCCCCGGCGGAGATGTCGGAGACCCTGGCGCCGAGCGGCACCTTGAACGGCATCCGCGCCAGAAAGGCCTCGAGCTCCTTCATCTCCTTCGGCCAGTTCACCACGGCCGGCACATCGTCGCGGGCCAGCACGAGGTTTTCCGCGACCGTCATGGCCGGCACCAGGGTAAAATGCTGGTAGACCATGCCGAGGCCGAGCGCGTGGGCGTCCTTTGGATTTGCGATCGCCTGCTCGCGGCCGCCGACCAGGATGTCGCCTTCGGTCGCGTGGTAATAGCCCATGATGCATTTGACGAGCGTCGACTTGCCGGCGCCGTTCTCGCCGAGTAGCGCGTGGAACGAGCCCGGCCGTACCTTCAGCTCGACATTGTCGAGCGCGAGGAAATCGCCGAAGCGCATGGTCATGGCGATGGCGTCGACGCCGAAGGCGCCTGCGGGCGGCGGCGTTTCGCCGATGATCACGAAATAGCTCCGATGAAGGCGTCCGACGTCGAGACAGCGCCGAACACGCCGCCCTGCATCTTGATCATCTTCAGCGCGTGCTCGTGGTTGCCCTTGTCGGTGGCGCCGCAGCAATCGTGCAGCAGGACGCATTCGAAGCCGCGGTCGTTGGCCTCGCGCATGGTGGTGTGAACGCAGACGTCGGTCGTGATGCCCGTCAGCACGATGTTCTCGATGCCGCGCACGCGCAGGATCAACTCCAGGTCGGTGGCGCAGAACGAGCCCTTGCCGGGCTTGTCGATGATCGGCTCGCCCGGCAGCGGCGCCAGCTCCTCGATGATGTCCCAGCCCGGCTCGCCGCGAACGAGGATACGCCCGCAAGGGCCGGGATCGCCGATGCCGGCGCCGATCTGGCGCGAGCGCCAGCGCTTGTTGGCGGGAAGGTCGGAGAGATCGGGGCGATGGCCCTCGCGGGTATGGATGATGTGAAAGCCTTGGGCGCGCATCGCCGCGAGCAGCTTCTTGATCGGCTCGATCGGCGCCCGCGTCAGCGAGAGGTCGTAGCCCATCTTGTCGACATAGCCGCCGATGCCGCAGAAATCGGTCTGCATGTCGATGATGATGAGCGCGGTGTTCTCCGGGCGGAGATCGCCATTGTAGGGCCAGGCGTAGGGCTCGGACTTGATATAGCGCTCGGGCATGATTTCGCTCTCTAGCGGGTGATCGACAATTCGGCCGGGGCTCCGGTCAGTGTGCGTTTCGGCGAGCAGGTGATGATCATGATCGCCAGCGTCAGGATGTAGGGGGCGGCGTTGAAGAGGTGATAGCCGGAGGTGACGCCGACCGATTGCAGTGCGGGCCCCAAGGCTGCGGCGCCGCCGAAGGCGAGCGAGGCCCACAGGCAGAGCAGGGGATCCCAGCGCGCGAAGATCACGAGCGCCACGGCGGTGATGCCTTGTCCCGAGGACAGGCCTTCGTTCCAGCTTCCGGGATAGAACTGCGACAGGAACGAGCCGCCGATGCCGGCGAGGAAGCCCCCGACCATGGTCGCGCGCAGGCGGATTAGCAGACGCGGAATGGCCCATCGCGCGCGCGGCATCGGAGCTCTCGCCGGCGGTGCGGATCAAAAGGCCCCAGCGCGTGGTGCGGAAGGCCCAATAGAGGATTGGCGCGAGCGCGACGCCGATCAGGAACAGGACGTTGACGCGCAGCGCGGCGCGGACCTGCGGGATGTCGCTCCACCAGCCAAAATCGATCGCGGGCAGCCGCGGCGCGGTGGGCTCGATCAGCGGCTTGCCGAGATAGAAGGCAAGGCCGGTGCCGAACAGCATCAGCGCGATGCCGACCGCGATATCGTTGACGCGCGGCAGCGAGCAGATACCGGCGTGCAGCGCCCCCAGCAGTGCACCCGTGATGCCGGCGGCGAGCACGCCAAGCCAGGGCGATCCCGTGAGATACGAGATGCCGTAGGCACTCATCGCGCCCATCACCAGCGTGCCCTCGAGGCCGAGATTGATGCGGCCGGAGCGCTCGGTGATGCATTCGCCCAGGCTCACGAACAGGAACGGCGTCGAGACGCGGATGGCTCCGCCGAGCACGGCGAGGGGAACAGTCCAGAGACCGATCGATCCGTCTGCCATCTCAGGATTTTCCCTTCAAGAATCCAATGCGGCCGTAAAGTGCATCGCTGGCCAGCACGAAGACGAAGATGATGCCTTGAAGCACCAGAACGGATGCGTCGGGCAATCCGAGGCGGCGCTGCAGCAGGCCGCCGCTCGCGCTGATGCCGCCGAGCAGGATCGCGACGGGAATGATCGCGAGCGGATTCTGCCGGGCAAGGAAGGCGACGAGAATGCCGGTGAAGCCGTAGCCCGCCGCAAGGTTGGCGTTGGTGCGTCCCTGCACGGCGGCGACCTCGACCATGCCGGCAAGGCCCGCGGCGCCGCCGGCGAGGAAGCAGACGGTCAGGATCAGCTTGCTGACGCCGAGACCGACGATCTTTGCGGCGCGGATGTTGCCGCCGGCGACCCGCGCAGCGAAGCCGAACACGGTGTGATAGATCAGGATGTAGGCGGCGATCGCGGCGATCAGGCCGAAGACGAGGCCCCAATGCACGTCGGTGCCGGGAATGCTGCCGATCATGTTGGCGGCGCCGATCTCGCGCGTCGACGGCTTGTTGAGGCTGGCGGGATCGCGCATCAGCCCCTCGACAAGATGATTGAGGATCGCGAGCGCGATGTAGACGAGCAGCAGGCTCGAGATGGTCTCGTTGACGCCGCGATACTGGCGCAGCGCGCCCGACAGCATGATCCACAGGCCGCCGCCGATCACGCCGCCGATGACCATGGAAATTTGCACGACGAGCGGCGGCATGCCCTGAAGCGCCAGCGCGGCGCTGGTCGCCGACAACGCGCCGATCAGGAGCGCGCCTTCGCCGCCGATGATGACCATGCCGAGCTGTGCCGGCAGTGCGGTGCAGAGCGCGGTGAGGATCAGCGGCGCAGCACGCGTCAACGTATTCTGCCAGGAGAACCAGGTGCCGAAAGCGCCGTAGTACATGTAGAAATAGAGGTCGAGCGGGTTCTTGCCGAACATCGCGACGAAGATGCCGAAGATCACGAGCGCGCCGGCCAGCGCCGCGCCCGGGATCAGGATGTATTCGATTGTCGCGCCGTGGCGCTGGAGAAAGCCGGGATCGGGGGCCGGGGCAATTGTCTCGGCCGCTTCAGTGGAATCCGCGGCTTCCGTTGTCACGAAGTCGCTCCGATCACGCCTTCGACCAGGTAGTCCATCTTCTCCAGCTCAGGATCCTTCTGGCCGCGATCGGTGCCAGCCGCGATCACCGTCTTGCCCTTGTTGTCGACCAGCCCGCCCTTGAAGATGGCGTAGCCCTCCGCCGACAGGAATTTGGCCTTGACCTCGTCGGCGTGCTTGCGCGCTTCGGCGGAGACTGCCTCACCGTAGGGCGAGGTCTTGACGATCTCTTCCTTGAGTCCGCCGCGATAGAAGTTCGGGATGCTTTCGCCGGCGGCGATCATCTTGACGAACTTCGGATAGAGCGCTTCCCAATTCCACTCGGCGCCCGTGAGATACGCCTTCGGCGCCAGCGGCGACTGGTTGGTGTGATAGCCGCAGACGAAGGTGCCGCGGCGCGCCGCGTTCTCGACCATGGTCTTCGGACCGTCGACGTGGCAGGTGAGTACGTCGACGCCCTGATCGATCAGGCTGTTGGTGGCTTCGGCCTCCTTGACCGGCATCGACCAATCGCCGGTGAAAATAACCTGGGTGGTGGCCTTGGGATTGGCGAGCCTGGCGCCGAGCGCGAAGGCGTTGATGTTACGCAGCACCTGCGGGATCGGCTTGGCGGCAACGAAGCCGAGCTTGCCGCTCTTGGAGGTGTAGCCGGCAACGATGCCCGAGATGTACTGGGCCTCGTCGATATAGCCAAAATAGCTGCCGGCGTTCTTCGGATCCTTGTCGCTCCACAGGCCGCCGCAGTGCTCGAAGCGCAGCTTCGGGAACTTGGTGGCCATCTTGATCATGTGAGGGTTGTAGTAGCCGAACGAGGTCGGGAAGAGCAGGGTGGCGCCGTCGAGGTTGATCATGGACTCGATCGTCTTCTCGACCGCGTCGGTCTCCGGCACCTTCTCTTCCTCGACGACCTTCAGCCCCGGAATTTTCTTCAGTGCCGCCGCGCCCTGCGCATGCGCCTGGTTGTAGCCGTAGTCGTCGCGCGAGCCGACATAGATGAAGCCGATGGTGGTATCGGCCGCGAAGGCGGGACGGACGCCCGCTGCCGCACCGAGGGTCAGCGCCGCGCCGCCCTGCAACAAATGACGTCGTGAAATCTTGCCGAAATCCATTGCTCGCTCCCCTTGGCGGATGTCCCGCCTTAATGCGGCCGCGCCGGTCTGGCGGAGCCTGGGGATAAGATGTCGCAAGCTTCGTGCCAGAGGCCACGGAGCGGTCAACTGATATGAAGCCATTGAAAAATATAATGTTTATGAATACTCAGAATCCTGCCGAGAAGATCCGCAGATTAATTATTGAGCAAAATAAAGTAGTTGTATGCAATGGAGTTGAGCAGCAGGCCAGCTCGCGTGTGTGCGTGACGGGAGCTGCGGTCTGCCGGCAACCCGCATTCATGCTACCCACGCGCGGATCGGAATCGCGTTCGTGATTTTTCGCTGGCACCGAACTTGTATCGATTGCCGCCAGGACCGCTGCCGCGGTCCCAAGAGATGGGAAGCTCGCCGAGATGGTTGCTGGTAACGCCGTTCAGAATGCATCGCTCGGCGGGGAGATCGTGCGACGGATCGATGAGCTCGCCGCGATCTCGGAAGACGGCGACAAGCTCACCCGCATCTATCTCACCAACGAGCTGCGCAAGGCCGCTGACCTCATCCTGGGCTGGATGCGCGAAGCCGGCATGAGCGCGCATCTCGATGCGATCGGGAATGTCTGCGGACGCTACGAAGGCGAGCAGTTGGGGGCGCCCTGCCTGATGCTCGGCTCGCACTACGACACGGTGCGCGATGCCGGGAAATGGGACGGGCCGCTGGGGGTGACCACGGCGATTGCCTGCGTCGCCGATCTCAACCGCCGCGGCAAGCGCCTGCCGTTTGCGATCGAGGTGATCGGCTTTGCCGATGAAGAGGGGGTACGTTTCGCCTCGACGCTGCTCGGAAGCCGGGCGGTGGCGGGCACCTTCGACGAGAGCGTCCTGAACGCGCGCGACCGCGACGGCGTGTCGATGCGCGATGCGCTCGTCGCGTTCGGCCTCGATCCCGATCACATCGGCGCGGCCGCGCGGGCCCGGCGTGAACTGCTCGCCTATCTCGAATTGCACATCGAGCAGGGCCCGGTGCTGGAAGCACAGAACCTATCCGTCGGTGTCGTCACCGCGATTGCGGGCGCGACACGGCTTGCTGCGCGGCTGACCGGCATGGCCGGTCACGCCGGCACCGTGCCGATGGCGTTGCGCCGTGATGCGCTCGCCGGCGCGGCCGAATGCATCGGCGCGATCGAGCAGTTTTGCCGCACCGACGCGGACGGGCTGGTCGGCACCGTCGGCTATATCCAGGCGAGGCCCGGCGCGACCAATGTCATCCCGGGCGAAGTGTCGTTCACCATCGACATGCGGGCACCGACCGACATGCATCGCAAACGCGCGGTCGCCGACGTCGTCCGCCAGATCGAGGCCATCGCCAAGCGCCGGCAACTGGCGCTTCAGCTCGACGTCACGCACGAGAACCGCACTGCGCCTTGCGCACCCTGGCTGAAGGATCAGATCGCGCAGGCGATCGCTGCCGAAGGCGCGTCGGTGTTCGAGCTGCCGAGCGGGGCAGGGCACGACGGCATGGCGATGATCGATATCGCCGATGTCGGCATGATCTTCGTCCGCTGCCGCGGCGGCATCAGCCACCACCCGGACGAGCACGTCGAGCTCGCCGATGCCGACGCCGGCGCGCGCGTGCTGCTGCGGGTGATCGAGAATTTCAGGCCGCAGGAGGGCCGTGCCGGCGCGAACTGATTGCCTGAAGCCCGCAAGTCACCGGGTAGAGATACGAATCAGTCATGTTTAAAATGGTGGCCGCCATCACGGGGTCACGAGACATCAGCCGATTGACGCATATGAACAGCGACATCTCTTTTCCATCACATCGTGAGAACCGGTTCTAACAGGGGATGGCTGCGACCTTTGTCGCCAACGCGCTTCAGGCGGTCAATTTTCTCGGTGATCGCTTCCTGAGACAATCGCATCATGCGTTGTCGGACATCGAAGACCTCTACCGGCACTCGATGGACAGTGCCTTTTCGGTGACCGAGGCCTTCCTCGTCACGGGAGCGCCGCACGCCTCCGCCTATTACCCGCGCGACTTCGCCTGGTTTTACCCCGACGTCCTGGACCCTGAAACCATCATGGATGCGCAGGACGCAGTCCGTCGGGCTCGCCTGCTCGAAAAGAGCGTTCGCCTCCTGCTGGAGGCGGTTCGCGCCGACGTGGTCACGACGACGATCGTTCCTGCGGGGCGCGGGCGGTACCTCGGCGTGAATTATTTCTCGCGGCCCTCGGACACGCTGCTCGGCATTCTCGCCGGTCTCCAGCAGATGATAGGTGCCGACGAGAGAGCGTCTTCCTATCTGGCGATGTCGCAATGCGCACATGCCGGCCGCCTGTTGCTGGCCGAGTATGGCGCAGACCTGAAGCGAGCGATCCTCCGGCTTGCGAGCGAACTGGAGCCATTTGACACTGATGGCACCAGATATTTGCTGTGCGATGCCGGCGGGCCTCGCTCTGCGGCAACGGATACGAGGGCCGAGCGCAGGCGCTTCGTCACCAACGCTTGCGTTTACACGACGTTTGTGTGGGGCGTGCAGCTCGGGATCGTCGACGAGAACGAACTGAAGCGGCTGCTCGGTCGCGACCTTGCGCAGTACAAGAGAGATCTGCTCCGTTTGTTCGGCAAGGACGGCTATATCAGGCATTCGCTTGACGGCCCGGCGGGCGCACCGGTGTCCTTGGTGGCCTTGGATTTCGTCAGCGTGCATCGCGGCTTCTGGGACATGAACAATGCTAGCGAGCGGGCGCTGTTTGCGGCTACGACGGATCTGATCATCGCCGAGCCGCGCTTTCGCATCCCCAGCACGTTCCACTTCCTGGTGTCCGCGGATAATCCACGGAACAAGATGATCCACAAGATCGCGGCGCCGGCCTATCAGGGGCGTTCGTCGTGGCCGACGTTCAATGTCGAATTCGCGGATCGGATGCTGGATTTTGATGAAGCCTCAGGGAGCGATACCTATCGGGCTTGCGCGCAGGGGATATTGAAGGCCATTCGGACCGCGACCGAGGTCCATGGCGGCTATCAGGAGCTGATCTCGGAGCAGGGCCTGAAGTATCGCACCTGGGCCTATAAGGGCGCCGTGGCGCACTCCTGGTTTCCGCGCTTCCTGTCGGTCTGGAGGAGGGCGTATGGAACGCCGCTCGTCCAGTGGAATGATTGATCCGCGGCCTATCCCGCGGTCACGTCCACCAGCTCGCCGCCCTCCAGCACCTTGGCCGCCTTGGCGCGGTCGAGGTCGCCTTCCCAGGCGGCGACCACCACCGTCGCCACGCAATTGCCGACGAGGTTGCCGACCGCGCGGGCCATGCCGATGAACCAATCGACCGACAGCACCAGCACAAGGCCGATGGCGGGAATGCTCGGCACCGCGTTGAGCGTCGCGGCCAGGATCACGATCGCCGAGCCCGGCACGCCGTGCGCGCCCTTCGACGTGATCAGCGAGACGCCGAGCACCAGCAGGAGGTCGCCGAAGGACAGCGGCGTGTTGGTCGCCTGCGCGATGAAGACGACGGCGAGCGTCAGGTAGATCGAGAAAGCGTCGAGGTTGAAGGAATAGCCGGTCGGGATGACGAGGCCGACGACGGAATCCTTCACGCCCATCCGCTCCAGTTTCTCCATGATCTGCGGCAGCACGGCATCGGAGGACGCGGTCGCGAGCACGATGGTCAACTCTTCGCGCAGGTAAGCGAGGAATTTGAGGATGTTGATTCCGGCGAGCGCCATCACGCCGCCGAGCACGCCCAGCACGAAGATGCCAACCGAGACGTAGAACAGCATCACCAGCGAAACGAGCTGCTTCAGCGAGCCGACACCGTATTTGCCGACGGTATAGGCGACCGCGCCGAGCACGCCGAGCGGCGCGACCCGCACGATCAGCCCCATGACCCGAAACAGCACGGTGGAGGCCGCGTCGATGATCGATGTGACCAGCGCGCCCTTCTCACCGCCGACGAGCGCAAGGCCGACACCGAACAGGACCGCGAAGAACAGCACCTGGAGCACGTCGTTGCGCGACAGCGCATCGAACGAGGTGCTGGGGATCACGTTCATCAGGAAGGCACCGATGCCGCCGCCGGACAGCTTGTGCGCGTTGTCGGCATAGGTGTTGAGCGCCTTGGCGTCGAGCGTCGAAGGATCGATGTTCATGCCGTGGCCGGGACCGAAGAGATAGGCGAGCAGCAGACCGACCACGAGGGCGACCGTCGTCATCACCTCGAAATAGACCAGCGCCTTGACGCCGACCCGGCCGACCTTCTTGAGGTCGCCGGCGCCGGCAATGCCGTGCACGACGACGCAGAACACGATCGGGGCCACGATCATCGAGATCAGCTTAAGGAAGGCATCGCTGAGGATCTTGAGCCCGATGGCGAAGTCCGGAACGGCCATCCCCAGGATGACGCCAAGCACCAGCGCGGCGAGGACCTGGACGAACAGCGAGGTGTAGAGCGGCTTCGGCTCGGCGGTAGGTGCCGCGGTGATGGTCGACATTGTGGACTCCCCCGGTTTGACGCGTCTTGGACGTCAAAAAGGAGCAACAACCGTGCCAGATTGTCGCGGCTTGGTCTTGGAAGTCATCCAGGGCGCCGCAAAATCCAAGGATTCCTGCGCGCGCTCTTCCGTTTGCAAGTCGGCATCGCAACAGCTATGTCCCGGCTTTCGCAAGAGCCTGATATGACAATCTCGAATGAGAACGATCTGATCTGCCTGAAAGAGGTCGGGCGTATCGTCGCCAATGCCCTTGAGGCGATGGGGAAGGCGCTCGAGCCCGGCATGACTACCGCGGAACTCGACCGGATCGGACGAGAGCTCCTTGAGGCCGCCGGAGCGCGTTCGGCGCCGGAACTGGCCTATGCCTTTCCTGGCGCAACCTGCATCAGCGTGAACGAAGAGATCGCTCATGGCATCCCGGGGGCCCGGCGGATCGAGCGTGGCGACCTCGTCAACATCGACGTCTCGGCCGAGAAGAGCGGCTTCTTTGCCGATACGGGAGCCTCGTTCGCCGTTCCGCCCGCGACCCGTTCGATCGAACGTCTTTGCAGGGATGGTCGGCGGGCGATGTGGATGGGCCTGCTGCAGGTTGGAGCCGGCAAGCCGATTGCCGGCATCGGTCAAGCCATCGGGACGTTTGCGCGGAAAAACGGCTACATGCTCGTCAAGAACCTAGCCAGTCACGGTGTCGGCTTGTCGCTCCACGAGGAGCCGACGGAGATCGCGACATGGCCCGATCGCTCCGAGCGCCGCATCATGAGCGATGGCCTGGTGTTCACCGTCGAGCCGTTCCTGTCGCTTGGCGCGGAGTGGGCCGAGAACGGTGATGACGATCCTTGGACGCTCTACAGCAGCCCCGAGGCGCCTACCGTTCAGTACGAGCACACGGTTGTCGCAACCCGCAATGGGCCTTTGATCGTTACGCTGGCGGATTGAGGTCGTCCCCGCGACGCCCTGTCAGGGGGAACGCAAGAGATTATTTTTCAGGCGATCATGCAGAGCTATTGCGCGCGGACAGTCTCGTCACGCCACGAGATCCAGTAGCCGGCACGATCCGCGCACCAGCACCTTGCGTCCGGTTGGCGTCATCGAAGGTACGCCGTCATTGACAACAACGAGACCGAGCTTGACGAGACCTTCGACGAGATAGGCCTTCGAGAGGCGACCATTCGACACGGGGTTGCGAAGCGCTTTCAGCGCTTCCCATTGGTCCGGCGAAAGATCGAAGTCGATGTCGTTGCTCATGTTGCCTCAAGCGATAGTCCAAGTTGGCGAGCCCCTGTTAGCGACGCCGCATGAACACCATGCGACGACAATGAGTCGGGAATTCGGTAAGCTGTTTAGAACCTCTCTTCACGAATTGCCGCACTTCATTGCGCCACAACAGTTAAGATCGTTCGCGCACGAAAATCGTCCCGGTCTCCGATCACTAATTGATGATGTGCGCTTGATCGTGCGGCGAGAGTTACCGCAGTGCACGGGAAGCATCACTGTCCCATTGCGCGTCGCGATATGCACAGAAATCGTGAAGCGAGGGCGATTGGACTCTGACTGGACTCTGCTACGTTGATTCGTAGGGGATTGGCTTCACACGACAGGAGTGTGAGTGCATGAACAGGCTGATGGCAATTCGCAGTCAGGAATTCCTCTGCCGAGAGCGCGCGGCGCTGGATTCGGAGCGACGGGCGTTCTGGCTCGCGCAGGCCCAGGAATGGGAGCAGCGCGCGCTCGACGAAATTGCGCATCACTTTCGGGAGTGCAACCTCGTCCAGGCCGAGCTGACTGCCGCCTGACGCCAGCGGCGGACGTGATTGCCGTCTACTGATAAGTCGCCACGATGTCGGACACGGCGCGTTCGAGCTGCTGTGCGGTGGCGCATTGGCGCACGACAGTGCAGAAGGTCGCGTAGCGCGGCATCTCGGAATCACCGAAGCCCCAGGCGAGCCGTCCTTCGGGATTGAGCCAGACCACGCGCTTCGAGCGTTCGGAGATGCGGCGCAGGATGTCGGCGCGCGGGTCGAGATTGTTGCTGCGGGCGTCACCGAGCACGATCACCGTGGTCTGCGGCGTCAGCGTGCTCATAAACCCCTTCTCGAAATCGACGAGCGAAGAGCCGTAGTCGGATGAGCCGAAGCCGACCTTGGACATGATCTCGGCCATCGCCTCTTCCGGCGACTTCTTTTCCAGGATCTCGCTGACCTCGATCAGATGCGAGGAGAAGGCGAAGGAGTGGACGTCGTCGACCACCTCGTGCAGCGAGTGGATCAGGAGCAGGAAGAAATCGGAGACCTGCGCGACCGAGCCTGAGACGTCGCAGATGGCGACGATCTTCGGCCGATCGCGATGCTTGCGCTTCCACGCGGTGAGGAAGGGCACGCCGCCCCAGGCCGCGTTGCGGCGCAGTGTGCGACGCACGTCGAGATGGCCGCGGCGCTGACGCTTCCGCGGCTTCGAGTAGCGCTCGCGCAGGCGCCGCGCGATCTGGCGGATGAGAGCGCGCATCTCCGCGACCTGGCGCCGCTCGATGCGGGCGAGAGGCGCGTTGCGCAGGATCTCGTTGCGGAGGTTTTCGGCCTCTTCGCGGGCATAAAGCGCAAGGCCTTGCGAGACCGTGTCGCGGACTGCTTCGCGTAACGCGTCCAGCGCGCCGCGCAGACGCTCGGCCAGCGACGGATTGGTCGCGGTGAGCGCGTCGAGATCGTCGCGCAGGCGCTGAAGGCCCATGGCGTCGAGGATGCGGCTGGAAAAGATGCCGCGCTGAGTCGAATAGCGGATGTCGGACAGCGAAGCCGCACCGGAAGCGCTGGCGATCGCGGCTGCGATCGCGTTGCGATCCTGCGACAGCAGCATCTGCGCAAGCGGGCCTAATGCTTCGGAAGCCTGGCCTTCGCCTGCTTCACTGGCCGAGCCGGGTGAGGGGGTCTGATCCGCGTCCTGCGATGCGTCGTCGTTGTCGTCGGCCTCGGGTTGATCCTGCCGCGGCTCTGGTTGGCTGAAGAAGAGATCAAAGCAGTCGCCGAGGGCGAGCTTCTCGTCCTGCGACTTGGCGAGCGTCAGGAGCAGCGCATCGCGCAGGATGGCCCGGTCGGAAAAGCCGACCTGGTTGACCGCGCGCATCGCATCGATGCTTTCGGCGGGCGAGACATGCACGCCGGCACCGCGCGCCGCTCGAAAGAAACGATGGAGATTCTCGCGCATCGGCGTCAACCGAAGACGTTGGACCGTGCCGCCTTGGCAATGAAGGTCGTAACTTGCGGCGTTGCTGCCTCGATGTCGGCCTCGTACTTCAGGAGCACATTGAGCGTGTCCTTGACGATGTCCGTATCGAGCTCCGAGGCCTGAAGTAGAACCAGAACGCGCGCCCAGTCGATGGTCTCACTGACCGAAGGCAGCTTCTTCAGGTCGAGCGAGCGGATCTCGTGGATGAAGCCGACCATCTGCCGGCGCAGCGCCTGCGAGATACCGGAGACGCGGCTCTCGACGATGCGTTCTTCGAGCCGCTGCTCGGGGAAGCCGATATGCAGATGCAGGCAGCGCCGCTTCAGGGCGTCGCCGAGGTCACGCTCGCTGTTCGAGGTGAGGATCACCGTCGGCGGCGTGATCGCCGCGACCGTGCCGAGCTCCGGGATCGTGACCTGGAAGTCGGACAGGATCTCAAGCAGCAGCGATTCGAATTCAGCGTCGGACTTGTCGATCTCGTCGATCAGCAGCACGCAACCGCCCGGCTGCTCCAGCGCCTGCAGCAGCGGCCGCGGCTCGACGAACTCCTTGGAGAAGAACACGTCGCCGAAATCGTGGAGCTGATTGAGTGCGTCATGCAGCGTCTGCGCGCCGCCGAGGACTTCGCCGAGCTTGTCCTTGAGGATCTGGGTGTAGAGAAGCTGTTTTGCGTATTTCCACTCGTAGAGCGCCTTGGCCTCGTCGAGGCCCTCGTAACATTGCAGGCGGATCATCTTCATGCCGCGCCAGGCAGCAATGGCCTTGGCAAGCTCGGTCTTGCCGACACCCGCGGGGCCTTCGACTAGGATCGGCTTCTCGATCTGCTGCGACAAATAGACGGCGGTCGCGATCTGCCGGCTCGCGATATAGCCTTGCGCGGCGAGGCCGCTCTCCACTGCCTCGATCGAGGTCGAGGCCTTCTGTTCAGCCACGAAAGGGCGCTCCCAAAGGTCTTGCTTGAGGCTTGTTCTGCCTGCGTTCCCGGCAAAGAACAAGCCTCGTTTGGGACGGCCTGACCCGCGCTGAACGTCGCTTTTTCCGTTCAGCGCAAATACTTAAGCGATGGCTGATCGTGCGGTCAGTGCCGCAGTTCCGGCTTGCGGATGGTCTGCCGGACTTCGGCGCCGCAGTCCGCGCATTCATAGACGAAGTCGATCTTGGCAAGGCCCCAATGCGGTTCGACCTCGCGGACATACATCGGCAGGAACCCCATGCAGGCGGGACAAATTACAGGCGCGATTTCGATGTCCTGATGATGCTGTACATAAGCTGGCATCTCGGCTCTCCTTCGCAGGCGACCACCAAACCCCGCGAAAAGGCTACTGCCGGAACGCGCCGGTGCCGTCATCAACTCTTTCGAACAGAGGCGGAACGGCAGGCGTTTGTCGTTCGCTGTGACATTCTTGTTACGTCTCTGTACTGTAACGGGCCGACCGAATTCCTATTTCACAGGCCGATCCGTTTTCCACGGACCTTCACTGCAACGATAAGGGAGCAACGCCCATGACGCATGCCATTCGCTTTCACAAGACCGGCGGTCCTGAAGTCCTGGTCTGGGAGGAGGTCAGTGTCGGCAAGCCCGGACCTGGCGAGGCGCGCATCCGCCACACGGCCGTCGGTCTCAACTTCGTCGACATCTACAATCGCTCCGGTGTGTATCCGGTACAATTGCCGAGCGGTCTCGGCAGCGAGGGAGCCGGCGTCGTCGAGGAGGTCGGGGCCGGCGTTACCGATCTGAAGCCCGGCGATCGCGTTGCCTATGGTGCCTCGCCGCTCGGCGCCTATGCCGAGGCGCGGCTGATCCCGGCCGACCGGCTGTTGAAGCTGCCTGATGGTGTCGATGACAAGACCGCGGCGGCCATGATGCTGAAGGGCCTCACCACCCAATATCTGATCCGGCAGACCTATCGCGTGAAGGCCGGCGACACCATCCTGCTCCATGCCGCGGCCGGCGGCGTCGGTCTGATCCTGAGCCAGTGGGCAAAACATCTCGGCGCGACAGTGATCGGCACCGTCAGCAGCGACGAGAAGGCAAAGCTCGCCAAGGCACATGGCTGCGATCATGTGATCATCTATACGCGCGAGGATTTCGTGAAGCGCGTCGACGAGATCACGGGCGGCAAGAAGGTGCCGGTGGTCTATGATTCCGTCGGCAAGGACACGTTCCTGAAGTCGCTGGATTGTCTTGCGCCGCTCGGTATTGCCGCGCTGTTCGGTGCGTCCTCCGGCGCTGTCGAGCCGCTCAACCTCGGTCTGCTCGCGCAGAAGGGCTCGCTCTACGTCACCCGTCCGACGCTGTTCACCTACGCTGCCAAGCGCGAGGCCCTGGTCGCGATGGCGAACGAGCTGTTCGACGTCGTGAAGTCCGGCGCAGTCAAGATCGAGGTGCACCAGACGTACCCGCTGAAGGATGCCGCCAAGGCGCATGCCGATCTCGCTGCGCGCAAGACCACGGGATCGACCGTTCTCACGGTGTGATATCCGGCCGGGCAGTGACGTGACGCTGCCCATTTGGGCTGCGTCACGTTTTCTCGTGCTTGCGCAGATCGCGGTTGTGATCGAGACGGATCGCCTGGAGGTCGACTTCTTCAGGCGGAACCTGGGGGAGGGCGGCCTCGGTCAGGATCGCCTCGGTCACGTCCTCCACCGCATTCTCCGCGATTTCGTGGATGAACGAGATGTTTCGATATTCACCCGAAGCGACGCGGGAGATGACCTCGCGCCTTGTGATTTCGGGATCGACGACCGCCTCGCGTCCGCGCCGCCCATAGTCGATCATCACGACGAAATACTGCATGAAACGATCCTGCCGCGCCCCGTAGCCGGGAACGCGGCAGAGTATTTCCGAAAAACAGAATTAAGTCAAGGAAGATTTCCAAAAATCGGAAATCGGCGCCTATTTGCTCTTCTTGCGAGGGCGTGCCGACTTGGCGCGCAGCCGCTCGAGTTGGCCCTTGGGCATGGACAGGCAGATCTCGCCGACCCACTCGAGCTTGACGCCGACGATCGGCTTGGCGTTGAAGCTGTTGAGATTGACGACGGAGGGAGTTTTCCCGCGTTCGATGGTCTTCAAATAGCGTTCACCGGTCTTGAGCCGGACCACGGCCTCTTCGCCGTAGAAGCTCGACAGCGGATGGCGCTGGTCCTTGTAGACGACGATCACGTCGCCGCTCTCGTATTTGGGCAGCATCGAATCGCCAACGATCTCGAAGGCGACGGTCTCTTCCATGATCGGGAACGGCAGCGCGATATCGCCGAGGCCTTCCGGGGGAACCTGTTCATAATCGGGCTCGATCACCGCGCCGGCCCCGACGCGGCCCATGATCGGCGCGAGATTGAGCTCAAGATATTCCATGATGGGAATGATTTCGGACGCCTTCACCAGGCGCTCGCCGCCCAGGATCTCCGACACCGCGCCGGGCCGCACGCCCATGGCCGCCGCCAGGCCGCCCTTGCTTTTGCCCGTCTTCTCCAGGCCCCGCTCGATCATTGCAACGTCCAACATGGTGATTCCCTCGATTGCCCATCGTCCCGCCTCTTGTAATCCGAAATTCGGAATTGATGCAATTATGAATATCAGAATTGTCGCTTGATAGTTGCTTCGGAATAACGGAATGTACGCCCCGCCTCGCGATCGAGCGATCGGAGGAGGCGCATCACAGGACAGCAGCATGGAACCGGGTCATTGGCCGTCGGAGCACTCCGACGCGCTTCGCGACTATTTTCTCAAGGGAATGTCTTATGCGGAGATCGGAAGACAGATAAACGGAAGGTTTGGAACGGCTTACACACGCAACGCGGTGGCCGGCCGCGCCAAGCGGCTGGGACTCGCGGCGCCGTCGCGGATGACGAGTCCATCGATCGTGCCGTCCTTGCCGTCAGGAGCCTGTCTCATCGGGCCGCCCCGTGCGGCGGTGCCGAACCTGAACTTGCCACCGAAATCCGCAATGAAACCCGCGCGGGTCAAGTTGCGCTGTGTCGGCGTCCAGCCCCGCCTGGTCGCGCTAGGCGAACTCGGGCGCGACGACTGCCGCTATCCCTATGGTGGCGACAAGGACGGGGAGGGGATCGCCTTCTGCGGCCATCCGCGCCAGCCGGGCTCCAGCTATTGCACGCCGCATGCTCGCCTGACGCGAAGGTCTGAGGCCGCGGCTGCTCGCGCCGCCGGTCCCGTCGTCTTGAGGCTGATCTCAGCCGCCTGACGGGACCACTATCCATCCAATTTTGCGAGGAGTATCCGAGTGGCAGGTGCACGACGCAACAAGTCCTACAGATTGACTGGAATCTACGATCGGCGCTCGCGCGAGGTGCCGTTCAATGCCGAGGTGGCGGAGGTCGAGGTCGACAATCCGCTGGCGCTCGATGCCGGCGAGAAGATCGTCGCCGTCCGCTCGATCCGCGGCGATCCGCTCGGCCGGTTGCACGCGCATCACCAGATCGACGAGGCGCAATATCGCGGCGGACGCGCCTTCCAGGACGACTGGGAGAGGGCGGAGCGCGGGCCCCAGGCGGTGGACCCGACGCGCGAATATGTCGATGGCACGCGCTCGCGCGAGCCCGTCACCGAGGACCAGCGCCAGGCTGTGCTGCGCCTGAACCGGGTCGAGCGCGAACTCGGTACCGACGGCGCCGCGCTGGTGCACGACGTCCTGGTGCTGGGGCTGACCATGGATCAGATCGGGGAGCGGCGCGCTGTCCGTACCCAGCGCTGGAACGACTATTTCGCGCGGCGCTTTCGCGAATGCCTGGACCGGCTAGCGCTGATCTACGGCTTTGCGACGGAAGGCCGGGCTCGGCGCGCCAAGCAGCGTTGAGAGTCGTGGTGCGCCTGCGGGTCTCGCCGCAGGCGCGCCCGGGCCTCTTGTTACGGATGCGGCACGATCTGGTAAGGCGTCGTGTAGGGCTCGACACGGAGAGACGCGTTGGCCAAGAGCCCGATCTTCGCGGTCGGCGCCTGTTGCAATTCGCCGTTCGGGCCGCGATGCACGTTGTACTGCCAGACCGTGAGATCGCCCTTCTGCGCCAGCGCATGCGCAACCGCGCTCGCATCATTGCCGCCGAGCGCCTGGAGCTCCTCCGTCGACAATCCGACGACGATTTCGTCCTTGATGGTGACGATCTTGAACAGATTCATCCTGGTCTCCTGCGCCCATGCGCCTTGTATCGAGAAAGTGAGAAGCGCGATCGCGCCGCCCTTGATGAGATCGCAGCGGGAAAGCATGCTGTCGTCCTTTGGTGCTGAGGCGCGCCCGAATTGAGAAGTCCGTCAGCCATGGCGCCCGTGGTCCGCGTGGCCGCATCGCAACCGCTTGGTCGTTCAATCTTGAACGACGGTTCATTGGCGGAGATATCTTCGAACCGATGAACCCTGGTGCGGGGAACCGAGTCCAAGCCGAGCAGCTCAAAGGGGGGCTTCACTGGCGGACGGATCAAGACGCTGCAGGCCGGCTGCGCGGCTCGACGTTCATTTCGCCGACGATACAACCGCCGAGGTCGGACTCAACAATTACGTGTATACGCTGAAGAAACTTTAATCTGGCCTCGTTCACACCGGAAACACGGCGAAACGCCGCATCGATTGACAGCCACCTCGGCCGTGTGCGTGAGTGATGCCGCTTCTTGACGCAGGTGGGTGACGACGGTCCATATTCCTGTTATCCGGAATTGCCGTGGTGCGATGCGGACGAAGCATCGCTACGGCGACGGATGGGCTTGCCGGAAGGGTTGTTTCTTGACATAATTGCAACCTGTTCGGTTGAGCCAGTATATGGTTCAGCGTGTTAACCCACCGGGTGCCCCGGCCGAGATCTCAGGGCCACCATGGCGTCCGGTCATGGTGTTCGGTTCTCGAGCGAGAACTCGACGTCTGATCACGAGGGCTGATGCTTGTCATAGGTGCGAGATGAAAAACCTCAATTTCGCGGCTGAACTGCACCTCAAGCTCGGCGCGCCTGCAAGCAGCACCGTTGAAAGTCTGCGCCTGCTTCGCGCGTTCCTGAAGCTCGGGCCTCGACAGCGTTTCGAGGTCATCAAGCTGGTCGAAGACCTCGGCACCGAAGAAACCCTTCCCGAGCACCCCCTATCCTGCCCCCCGGCCGCGCGCCGGCCTTACGCCTCGTCCCTCGTTTTCCTGCCGGAGCGGACCGCCGGGCGACGTTTGCCCCCAGGCTGCCGCTGGAATGCGGTCCGGCAAGTGTGGTATTCAGTTGGGAAAAACGGGGAGGAGTATGACCATGATCGAACCGAAGCTCGAAGTCCCGGCCGAACTGCGCGACCTGGCCGAAAAGACGATCGACCAGGCGGAACAGGCGTTCGGCATGTTTTTCGAAGCTGCCACCAAGTCGATGACGTCGGTTCCCGGAGCGGGTACCGAAGTGTCCAAGCAGGCGCTCGCGTTCACTGAGCAGAACATGAAGTCGGCGTTCGAGCACGCGCGCAAGCTCGTGCATGCCACCGACCTTCAGGAAGCGATGCGAATCCAGTCCGACTTCCTGCGCAGCCAGTTCACCAGCGCCGGCGACCACATGCGCCAGATGACCGGGAGTTTCATGCAGCCCGGCAAGGGAAAGTCCTGAGTTCCGGTGTGCGCCGCGTGCCCGCCAATTGATCCTGCGTGACGCCGCGCTCAGCCGCAGCACGATCCCGGAAATTGCGAGAGATCGATGCGGGCGATGATCGACCGCAGCAGCTTGCGGGTCGCACGATAGAGATACCGCGCGATTGCCGGTGTCCTCGCAGCTGGCAGGCCAAGGCCTGCCGTATCGAGACGTTTCGTATCGAGGCTTTCGATGGAGTGCGACACGTGCCCCTCCGGGATGGTGAGGCCCTTCCTATCGTCGCCAGTCTGGAGCTGCCTTGATCTGCCGCAAAGGGGGCCCGGCTAGTAGTCGCCGGGGTTCATGATCATCGGGCTTCTGGTGTCAGCCGGCGCGAGCGAGCTGCTGGCACTGTCACGCAAGAAGCGGTCGAGTGTCGCCTGGATCTTCTCCTTGACCGCATCGGGACCGCGATCGCTCATCTCGGTGTGCTGAGCACCGGTATGGACGATGTCGATGCCGCGCGCTTTGGCCTCTTCAGGCGTCGGCAGCACGCCCGGGTCGGTCTGGAAATGCGGATCCTTGGAGCGGAACGACAGGATCTTCAGGTTGTCGCTGAGCACGAAGGGCACCCGCAGATTGTCGAGCGTGATCACCTTCGACACGATCTCCGGGTGCTGATGGGCGACATACATCGAGACGTCGCCACCGTTGGAATGGCCGACGAGGGTGATGTGGTCGTAGTCGGTGTTTTCCTGCCGTCGCTTCAGTTCGGCCAGGGCGAAAAGGATGTTGGCCTCGCAGCGGATATAGACCTCGCGCCGCCCGACATATTGCTGACCGACATGGGTCATCAACGGCGGATCGCTCGGCAGGTCCTGCTGGATGCTGGCAACGAGATAACCGCGCGCCGCGAGCACGTTGGCGAGGAAGGAATACTCGGTCGCCTTGACGGTGTTGCCGTTGCTGATGATGGCGAGCGGGAGCTTCCAGAGCCCGAGATTGGCCTTGGTCTCGTAGTCGCGCCGCACCGCGATCTCGACCGAGATCGGCCGTTGGCGCGAGGCATCGAACAGGGTCAAAATCTCATGTCGGATCGCGAACCGGCTGACCACGAAATACTGGCCGACGCCGAGCACGCAGAGAAAGGCCAGGATTGCAAACACCCTCTTCATGGTTCCGTCCCAATCACTTTCGACTGAAAATGGTCATTGCAAGCCCCCGGATCGAGCGATCGTGAGCAGGTTACGGGATTAAATTTAGGCAAGTCTGTGAGCAAGGCCGCAAAAGGGCCGCATGCCGGGTGTGCTCAAAGCGCGGCAGCTAGAGGCAGCCGCCCCTGCCGCGTTCAGGGCAGAGCCGGAATACGCTCGAGAGGGTGAACAGGAAGCGTGGGCTGCGGCGCTCGTTGTCTGGCGCCCGGTAGCTCAAGGGGACGGCTACGCCGAGATCGGCTTGAAGATCATCCGGCAGAAAGAACCGCACGCCGGCTCCGGCCGATGTCAGCGACAGGCCGTCGCTCAGGCGGTAACCGTCGTTCCAGACTGCGCCGGCGTCGCCAAAGGCGTAGAGCTGATAGCCGGTCCAGTAGCGGAAATTGAGCTTCTGGTCGAAGCGCAGCTCGAGCGAGCCGGCAAGACCGTTGTCGCCGCTGATCTCGGCCGCGCCATAGCCCCGGCCGAAAGCCGCGCCGCCGAGATAGAACTGCTGCGAAATGAACAGCGGCCGCGATGCCGTCTGGCTGGCCGCGGACAGCTTGAGCGACCAGGCGTCGTTGAGGGTCTGGTAGCGCGTGAACCAGAGGTTCAGCACCGAGAAGTTCGACGCGGCGCCGTCGCGCGACAGCAGATCGTCGTCGAAATGCGAGGCACCGAAGATGTCGAGACCTTGGCGGTAGGTCAGCGTCGCGAAATTGGTGCCGCCGAAGCGATCCTGGAGCCGGTAATCGGCGGTCAGGCTCGCGGTCCTGATGTGGTCGTTGTACCAGGGGCCGTAAAGATCGTGCTCGGACACGTTGCTGAAGGTGCCGGCCAAGGTCAGCGTCAACGCCGATGATTGCGACATGAAGGGCACGGTGCTTGCCCGCAGCTCGAACGCCTCTGTCGTGGTGATGTCGCTGTCGAGGCGGCGGGCGTCACCCGGCCGGACCGCGCTGTACAGGACGGAAGCGCCGAGGCGCACGCCGTCGACGCCGACGGGCGCGTCATAGGATAATCGCGCAAAGCCAAGCTCACGCGGGTCGTTGGCAATGGTCGACAGGTTGACCGCCAGCGTATCGCCGGGCGTGAGGTAGGAGTTGAAAGCGCCGGTCGCGTAGGTCTGCCACGGGCCGACCGACGATGAGCCCAAATTATCCACGCCGAAGGACGAGAAGACGTGCCAGGTTTTCAAATGGACGATGAGGCGAAAGCGGCCGGTGGCACCGCCGATCTCCTCGAGCGCGGTGTCGGTGATCCGGATGCCCGGCCCGCTGTTGATGAGGAAGAGCTGACGTTCGAGCGTTGCCAGGCGCGACGGCTGCTCGGCGAGAACCGGCCCCAGCATCGGCCTCACGCCAAACTGCTCGGCGCCGTCGCCTTTCAGCTCTGCCTGCACGATGGCGCCTTCAATCACCTGGATCCGGACGCGGCCGTCGGCGATGTCCTGCGGCGGCACGATCGCCCGGCTCAGATGGAAGCCGTCTGCGCGGTAGAGATCGCTGATCGCGCCGGCGATCGCGGCGAGGTCGGCTTGCGAGACCTTCTTGCCGAGATAGGGCTGATAGGCTGCGGCGATGCGATCGCGGGGAATGGCTTGGGCGCCGCTGACATCGATCCCGCGCAACACGAATTGCGGTTTCGTATCCCCGCCTGTGTTGGGCCGGCCGACCGCCGGCAGCGTGACCGGAGGACGGCTCAGCGATTCCTGCTCGGTTTGGTTTTCAAAGTATTTCTCGGGCTGCCGCGGATCGAAGCCGGGCTGGTTCGCCTGTTGGGCGAACGCCTGCGAAATTCCCGTGAAAATCGGTGCCGCCAGCGCCAGTGCCATAAGGAGATGCCGCTTCTCAATGCGCGCAACGAGCCGCTCCCCGTAGTTTAACGGAGCAGTGCACAAGAGCCGGTAAGAGTTCGTTAGCTGCATGATTTTTCTTAGTTTTTTATGGTCAATGAATGGTTAATGCAGCCACTGGACTTGCCGCTTCCCGCTAATTCTCTCTTGAGTGATTTCGGATACGCCTCAGCACTGGCTGTAATGCGGGACTGAGGATCGTGATGCTGGGCAGAGTTGGAATGCGGTGCGCCTTCGTGGCCGCGCTGATCCTGGGTACGGCCTCGTTCGCATCTGCCGCGGACGATGGCGTCTGGTCAGTCAGCAAGTCCTCGGGTGAGGTCTGGCTTGCCGCCAACGGCGCGCAGCCTGTGTCATTGACCCAGGAAGGGACGCTGAGGGCCGATGATACCATTCGCACCGGACGCAACGGACGCGTGCTACTCGTCCGCGGCGAGGAATCGATTTTGATCTCCCCGAACTCGGTGGTCGGTTTGCCGGCCGAGAAGAAGGAAGGGCTCTCGACCACCATCATCCAGCAGGCGGGTTCGATCCTGCTCGAGGTCGAGAAGCGCAACGTCAAGCATTTCGAGGTCGAGACGCCGTATCTCGCCGCCGTGGTCAAGGGAACGCAATTCAGCGTCACCGTGAATGCTGGCAGCACCAAGGTCGGCGTGCTCCGCGGCCAGGTTGAAGTCTCCGACTTCAAGTCCGGACAGATCGCACAGGTCATGCCGGGACAGGCCGCCACCTCCTTTGAGCACGGCAAGCCCGGCCTCAGCCTGAGTGGTGCCGGCACCTTCAATCCGATCGAGCACGGCAAGCCGCGCGCCTCGACGATCGAGCGAGTCCCGGTGCCGAAATCGGGCCTGTCGGCACCGCGCAATGCGGCGAGTGGCCATGCGATCCATGCGCTCGGTCCGATCGACAAGGGGACCAAGGCGGCCGGCGCGCCGGCGCAATCGCATCAAGCGGCCGGCGGTCAGACGCCCAAAGGTGGCGTCGTGCGCATCTCCAGTTCGCTCGGCGAGGTCAAGCTGAACGTCCACAAGGTCACGAACGGGCTCGCCCACGGCGCCGTGACAACGGGGCACGTGCGCAATGCGAACGCCAGCACCGGGACCGAGACGGTGTGGAGCGATACGAAGGCGAGCACGACGACCACGGCCGCCAACAGCTCCAACGTCACGGCGATTACGGTGAGCAGTAGTGCACCCACGGCCAGTGCAACGTCGACGTCGTCAAATACGACGACGACCGTTGCGACCACCGCTGGTTCGACCAGCGATGTATCCGGCGGAAGCTCTGGGAGCGGAAGCAACGGGACTGGTACGACCAGCAACGGAAGCGGCGGCACCGGCAATAATGGCAACAACGGCAACGGGAACAGCGGAAACGGGAATAACGGCAACAACGGTAACGGCAATCATGGCCACCACTACGGTTGGTATTGGGGCAGAGGCCATCGCTAGGACCGTGTCGTCGGCATAGGGGAGCGCCCGGCGGCAGGGACCGCCGGTGCAGGGGAGCAAAGTGAAACGCCATCGGCCGCATATTCTTGTCATGATCGCGCTTGCGGTCGTGCTGTCCACGGGGTGGCACGGCGCGCTTCGCAACGCGCTCACCGATCTGCGCTTCGCCTGGCAATCGCGTACGGCCAGCGGCAATGTCGTCGTGGTGGCCATCGACGCACCCTCGATCGACCAGATTGGAATATGGCCCTGGCCGCGCCGGCTCCACGCGGAGCTGTTGCACAGGCTCGAGGCGGCAGGGGCACAGGACGTCGCCTTCGACGTCGATTTCAGCACACCATCGGATCCGGCCTCTGACGAAGCCCTCGTCACCGCGCTTCGGGAGGTCGGCGGTTCGACGATCCTGCCCTCCTTCAAGCAGCCGACGCCGAATGGTGGCGCGGTTCACATCAATCGTCCACTGAAGCCGTTCAGCAACCAGTCGTGGCCGGCCGTCGTCAATGTTGCGATCGAATCCGACGGGCTCGTGCGCCGCTATCCGGTCGGAGAGAGGCTTGGTGATGCCGTGATGCCGTCGATGGCCGTCGTGCTGGCCGGGCAGGACGCCAATCGGCGGCCCCCCTTCCTGATCGATTTCGGCATTCGTGCGGCCTCCATCCCAAGTGTCTCCTATTTTGACGTGCTGCGCGGCGATGCCGCGACCTTGGACAAGCTGAGAGACAAGAAGATCATCGTCGGTGCTACCGCGCTCGAACTGGGCGACCGGTTCAGTGTTCCCAACGGCAAGATCGTCTCTGGGCCCGTCCTCCAGGCCCTGGCGGCGGAATCGATCCTCCAGAACCGGATGCTGCACTGGACGTCCGATGTCGGCATGATCATTGGCTTAGGCCTGATCTGCCTGGCGATGATGTATTCGTGGCGCCGTTCCGCACCGGGCGTCCGTGTCACCATCCTCGTCGCCGCAGGAGCGGGTGTGGAACTTGCCGCTGCGCTCGTGCAGGCAAGCTGGCCGCTCATCATCGACACGTCGCTGTTTCACATTGCGATCATTGCCTATCTGACGGCGATTGCACTCGACGAGATCGATTTCCGTAGTCTCCTGGGACGTATTGCCGAGAGCCGCTTTCATCGTATCGCGATGTCGCTCGGCGACGGTCTGATCTGCACCGACGAAGATCACCGGATCACGGTGTGGAATCCGGGCGCCAGTGCGATCTTCGGTTACATGCCGACCGAAATGATCGGGCGTCCGTTCGAAACGCTCTGTGCGGAGCCCGCCGGCGGTGGCGCAAAGGCATTTGCCATGCGCGATGCTGCGCGCCAGGCGCTGTTGGTGCCCGGCGGTGCCGTCGTCGTCGAGTTCCAGGGGCGGCGGAAGAACGGCGAGACGTTCCCGGTCGAAGCGAGCTTTTCGGGCTGGCAGGGCACGGACGGCTTCCAGTACGGAGCGATCCTGCGCGACATCTCGGTCCGCAAGCGCGAAGCCGAACGCGTCAGGTATCTCGCCGAACATGACGCGTTGACCGGTCTTGCCAACCGCAACATGCTGCATGCGAGCCTCGCCAATCTGATCGCCGCGGCGGAGCCGCGATCGTCCGACGTCGCGCTGCTTGTGCTCGGCCTCGATGGCTTCCAGCAGATCAACGACATGCTTGGACATTCGGCCGGCGACCTCGTGCTGCGGGCCGTCGCGGAGCGCCTCCGGACCAAGGTCGGTGGCAAGGCGGTCGTAGCCCGGCTCAGCGGCGACGAGTTCGCCATCGCGCTTGATTGTACGGAGGCTGGCGAGCCGATTGTGGAGTTTGCCGAGCGAATCGCGCGCGCGTTCGAAGCGCCGCTCGCAACGGGCGCGCGCCAACATCGCGTCAGGATCAGCATCGGCGTCGCCGTCTATCCGGAAGGTGGGCACAACGCCGACGATCTTCTCGGCAATGGTCATCTGGCGCTGAGCAAGGCAAAGATGACACGGCGCGGCAGCCACGTGATCTTCGAGAGTGCGATCAGGCAGGAGCTGGAGAACCGGCTGACGCTGGAGAGCGAGCTGGCGCTTGCCGCGGATCGCGGCGAGTTCGAACTGTTCTACCAGCCACAGGTTCGGCTGGTCGACGGCAGCTTGCTCGGGGCCGAAGCGCTCATCCGTTGGCGGCATCCCGCGCGCGGCTATGTCTCGCCCGGGGAATTCATGCCGGTGGTCAACACCTCGTCCCTGTCCGAGCGGATCGCGAACTGGGTGATGGAGACCGCCTGTCGGCAGGCGCGAGCCTGGGAATTGTCCGGAAATAGCGTGCGCGTCGCGATCAACCTCTCGCCGTCGCAGCTCGAGTCCGGCGACCTCGCGCATTCCGTTGCGGCGCTGCTCGCGGAGACGGGGCTCACGCCGTCGCTGCTCGAGCTCGAAGTCACCGAGGATATCCTGCTGCATGACGAAAGCCGCGTGCTCGACATGTTCGAGCGGATCCAGCAGCTCGGCGTCCGCGTTCTGTTCGACGATTTCGGCACGGGCTATGCGAGCCTGAGCTATCTGAAGAAGTTTCCGCTCGACGGGCTCAAGATCGACCGGTCGTTCGTGCTTGACCTGCTCGCCGATTCCGACGACGCCGCGATCGTCGGCTCGACCATCGGTCTCAGCAAGCAGCTCGGGCTCACTGTCGTGGCGGAAGGCATCGAGAACCGTGCCACGGCCGACTTCCTGGTCAGCATGGGATGCGAGGAAGGGCAGGGATATTTCTTCGGCCGGCCAATGCCTGCCGAGGCTTTCGAGAGGCAATTCCTGCCGGCTGAACTCGAAGCCGTCAGCGCGGCCTGAATCGCTTCAACTCCGACCGCTAGCGCCGGCGTGCGACTGCCACGCCAAAGAGGAAGGCGACGAACAGACTGGCCAAGGGCGCTTCGCGCGTGATTGCTGCGACAGTCGCGAGCGGCCGGCCGGGTTTTCGTGCTTCGTCGATTGCGCCAGTGAGGCGATCGACCGCGGCGTGCAGGCCGCCTGCCACCTCGCCGATGGTGCGGGACACGTCGGTTGCGGCGTCGATGGCACGCTCGGCCATGCCGGGCGGGGGATTGGGCTGCGGTATGTCCGTGCTCAAGATCGCGACCTCCGGAATTGGCGAAGAGATGGAGGCCGGCACCTTTGGCTATCCGCGCGTGCGCTCGTTTTGAACAGCGGGTCGAGAGACCTTTGGCTATCCGCGACAGGCGCCGTTTTGAACGGCGGATGCCGGCCCTGCAGAGAAAATGCGGCGTCCCGGAATTTGTTCCGGGCGCGCGGGCCCTTTCGTCCCGTAATCCCGGGAAACGACAGATGCGAATCTCTGTTAGGCTGGCGAAGGCTTGCTGATCTCAGGAGATTGCCGTGACCGATCGGACCATGCCGGATCGAGCCCGGCGCATCGCCTTGCTCGGCGCGCCCATCGACATGGGCGCTTCGCAGCGCGGCACCTTGATGGGCCCCGCAGCGCTTCGCACCGCCGGCCTTGCGCCACTGCTCGAAAGCCTTGATTTCGAAGTCGTCGATTATGGCGATCTCTCCGTGGCGGAGGTCAGAGACCTTGCTGACAGGCCGCCCGAAAAGGCCAATCACTATCGCGAAATCCAGCGCTGGACGCGTCTGCTGAGCCGCAGAGGCCATGAGATCGCGCAGACCGGGGCGTTGCCGATCTTCCTCGGCGGCGATCACACATTGTCGATGGGCTCGGTGAATGCCATGGCGCGCCACTGGCAGGAGCGTGGACGCGAGCTGTTCGTGCTCTGGCTCGACGCCCATGCCGATTACAACACGCCCGAGACGACGATCACCGCCAACATGCACGGCATGTCGGCGGCGTTCTTGTGTGGCGAGCCCGGCCTCGACGGATTGCTCGGCGATGATCCGCGCGCCTCGATTGATCCCGACAGGCTGGACCTGTTCGGCGCGCGTTCGATCGACAAGCTCGAAAGGGAATTGATGCGCACACGCCGGATCAGGGTTGTCGACATGCGTCAGATTGACGAGTTCGGCGTTGCTGTGCTGATCCGGCGCGTCATCGAGCGCGTCAAGGCGTGCGATGGCGTGCTCCATGTCAGCTTCGATGTCGATTTCCTCGATCCGTGTGTGGCGCCGGGAGTCGGCACCACGGTGCCGGGCGGAGCGACCTATCGCGAGGCGCATCTGATCATGGAGCTGCTTCATGATTCAGGCGTGGTCGGATCGGTCGACATCGTCGAACTCAATCCGTTCCTGGACGAGCGCGGTCGCACCGCGCGCACTGCGGTAGAGCTGATCGGCAGCCTGTTCGGACAGCAGATTACCGACCGTCCGACGCCGAGTAACGCGATCGCACCGGGCGAGTGACGCCGAGAGCTGTTTTGCATCGCGAAGAACGGAATGGCTGTTGCGGCTGGCTGATCTAGACCAGTCCTGGTCGAAATCGCCTGTTTTTGAAATAGGTGCGGATTGCAAACGCCCTTCGCGGAGGGTTTGATGCGGGGCGCGCTTCAGCCGAGGATCCGCAATGAGCAGCACGATCGACGCCGCCGGAAAATCCGCGAGAACTACACGCCGTCGCTTCCTGCAAGGCGGCACCGCGGTGGCGGGCGGCGCCGTTCTGGGCGCTGGTACGTCGGCCGCGGCGGAGACGGACAACCTTCCGCCCAACATTCCCGAATGGATGAAGGCGCCGGGCGAGCCGATGGGAGCCCAGCCCTATGGCGCGCCGTCACCGTTCGAGAAGGGCATCGTCAAGAACATCTCGAAGACTCTCAAGCAGTACATATCGGCCTCCAGCCGGACGCCATTGCAGGAGCTCGACGGCATCATCACGCCGAATGGACTGTTCTACGAGCGGCATCATGGCGGTGTTCCGACCATCGATCCGGCGCAGCATCGATTGATGCTGCACGGCCTCGTCGAACGGCCCCTGATCTTCACGATGGACGATCTCAGGCGCTTCCCGTCGGAGTCGCGCATCCACTTCCTCGAATGCTCCGGCAATCCCGGTTACACCAAGCCCTATGGCAAGACGGCATCGGACCTCGTGGGTCTGGTGAGTTGCGCCGAATGGACCGGCGTGAGCCTGAAGCTGTTGCTCCAGGAGGCCGGATTGAAACCGGACGCCAAATGGGTCGTCGCCGAAGGCGCTGACGCCGCCGCGCTGACACGCAGCATTCCGATCGAGAAATGCCTCGAGGACGCCCTGCTGGTCTATAGCCAGAACGGCGAGCGGTTGCGTCCGCAGCAGGGCTATCCCTTGCGGCTGTTCCTGCCCGGCTTCGAAGGCAATATGAGCGTGAAGTGGCTGCGCCGCCTGCACGTGACCGCGGAGCCCACTTATTCGCGCGAAGAGACCTCGAAATACACCGATCTCTTGCCCGACGGCACGGCGCGCGAATTTTCCTTCTACATGGAAGCGAAGTCGATCATTACGCGCCCCTCGGGCGGCCAACGCCTGAGCGCGCCTGGCTTCCACGAGATCACCGGCATCGCCTGGAGCGGACATGGCAAGATCAAGCGTGTCGAGGTTTCGGTCGATGACGGCAGGAGCTGGCAGGATGCGCGATTGCAGGAGCCGGTGTTGACGCGCGCCCTCACGCGCTTCCGCCTGCCTTGGCAATGGGACGGCAAGCCAGCCGTGATCCAGAGCCGTGCCGTCGACGAGACCGGCTATGTGCAGCCGACGCTGGCAGAGCTGCTCGCGGTGCGCGGCGAGAACTATTTCTACCACAACAACGCGATCTGGCCCTGGCGCATTGCGGCCGACGGCGAGGTGACCAATGCGCTGGCGTGAGACCTGCGGCGTTGCCGTCGCAATCGCGCTGGGTGCCTTCGCGAGCGAAGCGCAGGCGCAAAGCCCTTACGGCATCGGTCGCCCTGCGACGGCTGCGGAGATCGCGGGCTGGAATATCGATGTCGGACGTGACGGCCGCAATCTGCCGAAGGGAGGCGGTTCGGTCAGCCATGGGCGCGAGGTGTTCGCCCAGCAATGTGCCTCCTGCCATGGCGATAAAGGCGAGGGTGGCCTGGGTGACCGGCTCGCCGGTGGGCAGGGCACGATCGCAACGGCCAAGCCGATCCGTACCGTCGGCAGCTATTGGCCTTATGCGCCGACGCTGTTCGATTATATCCGCCGCGCCATGCCGCAGAACGCGCCGCAGTCGCTGAGTGACGAGGACGTCTATGCGGTGTCCGCCTATATCCTGAACCTGAACGGGCTGGTGGGAGCCGATGCGACACTCGATGCCAAATCGCTTTCGGCAGTCAAAATGCCGAACCGCGACAGCTTCGTCGGCGATGCGCGCCCGGACGTGAAAAAGTGATCGTATCGGGACGATCAGTTCCGCGCAGTGGCTCGGAACTTGCTTAAGCGAAGCGCGGAACTCGCAGGATGCGTTTGAGTTAACCCGCGAGAGGAAACAGCACGGGTCCTTCGATGACAACACATCGCTTCGCAAACTCCATGTCCTCGGCGCTTCGCCATCCCGGCGTGATCGCGCTGATCGTGGCCGGCTTGACGATTGCTGCGATGGTGATCGTCGATCACGGGCCGTGGAACCGCGCCAAGACTCAGCCGGCTCATGTTGCGATGTATGCGACGACGGGCGAGGCCGCACATGCCGCCGGCGCCAAGGTGCTTCCCACCGCACCGAAGTCGCCGGTCGAGCCGGAGCGGCCGGGGCCGAAGACATCTCCGACCGTCAATCCCGTGACGCCGTAATACGGTCCTTCAGCGTGCGGGCCGTGGTCGCGGCCTTCATCATCGTCGTTGTGTCGCAGATCTTGGCGTCGCAGAGCTCGGCGTCGCTGCCGCCGGTCGGGTCAGCCGATCGCGGACGAGCCGAGCAGAGCGAGGACGGCCAGCGCCATGATCGCGGTGCCGAGCCAGCCCAGCGCGACCAGCCGTGAGCGGGCCTTGAAGCGGCCCATGATCGCACGGCTCGAGACGATCAGCATCATCATGGCCATGACCGGCACGGCAACGATGCCGTTGAGCACCGCGCTCCATACCAGCATTTGTATCGAGTCGATGCCGGTGAAGCCGAGGCCGAAGCCGATGATGGTTGCGGCCGCGATGATGGTGTAGAAGCCGACCGCTTTTTCCGGCTTCGCCTCCAGCGTGGCGTGCCAGCCGAAAGTCTCCGCAACGGCGTAAGCCGCCGAGCCCGCCAGCACCGGGATCGCCAGAAGGCCGGTGCCGATGATGCCGAGCGCGAACAGCGCGAAGGTGAAGTCGCCGGCGAGCGGACGCAGCGCTTCGGCCGCTTCCGTCGCCGAATTGATCCTGGTGACGCCATTGCCGTTCAGCACGGTCGCCGTGGTCAGGATGATGAAGAAGGCGATGCTGTTGGAGAGCAGCATGCCGACGATGGTGTCGGCCTTGATGCGCGCGATCTCGGGGCCGCCCCCGGTTGGAAGGTCGCGCAGCGGCTTGTCGCGCTTGCCCTGGTTCATCTCCTCGACCTCCTGCGAGGCCTGCCAGAAGAAGAGATAGGGGCTGATGGTTGTGCCGAGCACGGCGACGACCATCAGGAAATAGTCGGCGCTGATCGTCGCCTTCGGCCATACCGCGGCGAGCAACGCGGTGCCCCACGGGATCTTCACGGTGAAGGCGGTGGCGACATAGGCGAACAGCGTCAGCGTCAGGAATTTCAGCACCGGCGAATAGCGGCGATAGGGCACGAACACCTGGAGCAGGGTCGAGCCCGCCGCGAAGATCAGGGCGTGCTCGTGATTGAGCCCGCCGATGACCAGCGAGAGCGCCTCCGCCATCGCGGCGATGTCGGCGGCGATGTTGAAGGTGTTGGCGATGACGAGCAGCGAGACGAGCCCCAGCACGATCCAGCGCGGCGCGAGCTGCAGGACGTTGGCGGCGAGCCCTTTGCCGGTGACCCGGCCGATGCGCGCGCTGACGAGTTGAATCGCGATCATGAACGGCAGGGTCAGAAACACCGTCCAGAGCAGCCCGTAGCCGAATTGCGCACCCGCCTGCGAATAGGTGGCGATGCCCGACGGATCATCGTCGGCTGCGCCGGTGATGAGCCCGGGCCCCAGCCGTTGCAGCAGCCCCGGCCCGGACTTCGCCGATGCTTCGGCGCTGGCGTGCTTGGCGGCGTGCTGCTTCGATCGGTTTGACAGGGGCTGACCTTCCGGCTTCCGGAATTGCGAAGTGTGCTTCAAGCGCGTCATGGCCGCAAAGTTCCTGCGTCGGCCGGCGCCGCGCCGTCTGCTGATGCCAACACCCCGTCATCCTTTGACACGTCGGGCAAAACACTTGTAGAGTAGTACCATCACAGAGATCGTTCGAGCCCGCACCGTCACCGGTTGCGGGCTCTTCCTTTTCCCTCCGTTCAAAACGGTCGCCAGCCCCGCGCGCCAGAACATGTCGCCGACGGTCGGCCGATCCCTGGTCACAGAAAGCCGTCGGCGATCAGGCAGCACTTGCTCGACGGTCTGGTTCTCATGCCAGTGGCGCCCTCCGCCCGGCGGGGTTAACGTTGTTGCTCTGATTCGCGCCTTCCGAAAATTTGGAACCAACGCTGGATGAGCGCGTTGCGGTGCCGTTTGACGGGCCGTTCCAACCCGCCCCGGCAGCAAAGTCACGGTGCGGTCCTGCCTTGCCCAAGGCGAGGCCGCGCGCGGTACGAGCAAAGAATTTGCAACGACAAAAGGGGGCACATTTGGCCGCCGATCTGGTTTTCAGAATTGCAATTGTCGGGCTGTTTCTGTTTTCAGCGGTGCTCGCTTCGATGCTGTGGCTGAACGTATGAGCCTCGACGCGTGAGCCTCGACGTATGAGTCTCGTCCTGCCGTTTGGAACGGCCGGTCCATGGTGGCGTTTGCTCTTCCATGAGGGAGGAAACGCGATGGACAATCTGACGAAGCGCGGGCAACCGGACCGCAGCAAGATCAACATGCACGAGGCCCACGAGGTCAAGTACTGGACGCACGCGCTCGGCATATCGAAGGAGGAGCTGCAGAAGGCCGTCGACAAGGTCGGCAATTCAGCCGCCGCCGTCCGCAAGGAATTGGCGACGTAACGCGTCGAGCGCATTCGCGCCGGGGGCGTGCTGCTACTTGATGCTGACGAACATGCCCCAGGCGGCGGCCAGCGCGCCGCCGGTGAAGACGACCACCGGGTTGTCGCAGAACGTGCTGCCATAGCTGCACACGTTCGCACCGAACTGGCCGAGCTCGTGATGGCTCGCGGAGTAGAACAGTCCCGACAGCACCAGCAATGCGGCGGCGACGTAATACATCGACGAAATCTCCAGCTTGCCCATGCGCCCTCGCAAGGGACATGTCCCAGCTTGGCGCGGAGAGATTTCATTCCGCCGAATCCGCACCGCCGCATTTGGATAAAATTTGAAGCGTCAGGTAAACGATGCCGTGACGCAAAAAAATGAACGCGGCCAAAGCGTGTACTCATAAATCCGCCTGTTGGCGGCACTCATCGGCTTGAGCGCGGAACCGTGCAACATCCTCCTCTGACATCCCATCGGGATAGTACAAGCCGGTTGCTGCTTCAACGCTCACTTTGGAGGCTATAGTCCGGGCGAATTTAGCCACTCCGTGATGTGCGAGCCGGTCTCTGCTTGCCTTGCTTTGCGGACCGCATACTCACGGCCGATACCAGGAGGAAGCAATTTGGCTTCTTCGCGCAGCCGCTTCGCCCGTTCGGCAAGGCGTTCTTCAAGCGTCCTAGTTTGTTTGAAACGGCGTCGCTGCTGTTGCATGGCGCTACTCCCTGTTTGAGTGGGGCGGGAGCGCGAGTAGGCGTTCTCGTCACAGATAAAAGCCGAGGGCCGTTCTGTGGTGGCTTAGGAACTCCCACACCAAGGGGCGGGTTCCGCACTAAAAGTCCGCTCTGCTGGACGGCCTTAATCCGGTCCAAAGGACCTTATGGCCTGCTCAACTTCGTCCGCCAGCCTGCTGAAATGAATATTCAGCTTGTCGTACATCTCGCGCTTGACCCTGTCGGTTGCAAGGTCACGGATCACGGCGGCATCGGCCGCATCCCTCCGAAGCTTTTCGACCGAAGTGTGAAAGTCCTTCATCGCTGGCTCCCCGCCTGCTTGAGTTGGGCGGGAGCGCTACTGGCGGTCTCATCACAGATGAACGCCAAGGACCGTGCTGCGATGGTCAACTGTGCGCTTGTCGAACGGGGAATGCCAGTCCTAATGGTGGCCGGAGCCGCCAAAGGACACGTCCGAACGAAGGCAAACGAGGTGAATGTCTGTTGAGGGTCAAAACCGGCAATACTCTGATTGAGCAAAGAATTTCTGCTAGACCCCAAAAGCCGACGTCTGCTCCTTTATGAGTACACGCCCTAGCTAGTTCAAAGGCCCGCACGTCAACGAAGCAATCTTGCCGGACGCGTTGAAGGTGAGGACCGCGCTCACGACGCCATCGCGCGCGGTATAGGAAATGGCTGCTCCATCCTCGGACGGATGGAGATCGTCCAGATGCGAAGCGGGATAATCCCTGAGGCGGTCGACCCAATAGGCGCGCAGGCCCTGCCGGGTCGAAATCCTCTTCATGCCGCCGCAGGCGCAATGGACGATCGCATCATCGGCGTACATTCCCAAAATGGTTTCGATGTCGCCGGCGCGGTAGGCATCAAGCCAGTCAACCGCAGCGGCCATCGGGTCAAAGGACATGTTTCCTACCTACGTGCCGTTATTGGCCGCAGCTTGAGGCAGGGCACCATGAACCCGAAGTGAAGATCGTATTGACTCATTGTTCATGATTTGTTCTTATTGTCCCGTCGTCAGATGGAGATCGGCCGTGGACAACCGCATCAATGAAATCCGCAACATCGTCAGAGCGTTACGCGTCAGCATGCGAGAGGCCGAGGCCATCATGCACGCGCAGATCAATCGCGACGAGGACTGCACCTTCGTGGCGGAAGAGATCATGAAGATGCGCGTCGTGATGAGCGGCCTGGTTCAGGAGCGGACACGGCTCGGCGACAGCGAGCCTATTCTCGTGCACAGCCTGTTCGTTCCGCGCCGGCCGCCGGCAACGCTGCGGACTGGTCTTGCCAAGCGCCGCCTCGTACCGCACGGAATTGAGCAGCAACGGGGCCACGCACGCCCGTGATCATGGATGGACAATCTCAGGCGGTTTCCGGCGCCGTGGGTCATGATCGCGGAAGAGGAGTGCTTCCGGGTCAAGGACGCGAACGGCTTCACGATCTGCTGCGTTCTTCATCGCGATGACCTGCACTCGTGGGGCTACCAATATGCCCACCAGTATCTATCGCGCGACGAGGCGCGACGGATCGCAACGGCAATCTCGCGATTGCCGGAGCTGTTGAAGCGTCCTCAGTATTGAGCTGTTCGCTTTGCCAGGTCCCCTTTGGAACTTCTTGCTCCAAACTGGAATTAGTTTTGTGGTCGGCCCACCGCCGATGGCCGGCCTGGAATGGCGGCTCCGGCGCCCCCCAGCCCCCCGTCCCGCGCCGGGGCCGTTTTCAGGAGTTAGGGCTGGTCCGACAAAAACACTGGGGCAGGCCCTTTTGCATCGCCGGCAGACCTTCAGCAGGCAACCGGAGATCGTCTTCGGTCTCGACGAAACACGCCTGAAACATTGCTGAAACCCGATTGTCCTGAACGCCGCGCCCGTTCGCCTCGACCAACGGAGCGAGAAGGAGACAAGTCATGATCCAGGTCGGTTCGAAGGAAGAAGTCGCGTTTCTGCTGGCGCTGTTCGGCACGCACACCCAGCCGGTCAAGCGACCGAAGCCGAAATCGCAGCAACGCTGAAGGCTGAGCCATGCCCGGTTTGGCCGATTGCCAGAGCCTCTTGCGTCTGTTGATCGCAAGGGGCGATCCGAGGGCCATTCCGCTCGCCAAAGGCGCCATCGATCAATACCTGAACACCGCGCCGGCCAGCCTCCGCGGGCGCGGCTTGCGCGTGCTCCAGCGCGACGCGCTCGACCAGCACGGTGCCGCGGTCGGGGTGCAGCGCTCCTTCGCGGAGACGGTGGACGCCTATATCGAGCGCAAGCTTGCGGAGGAGTGACACCTTCCGGTGCGGCGGTTCAGGCGCATGGCTGCCGGTCAGGCTGCGACGGGCGGCGTGGCTTGCGCCAACAGCAGCCCGATCTTCCGGTCGAGCTGCCAGACCTCGACGTTGCCCCGGCGCGTGAACTGTTGTGCGACGCGAAGCGCAGATGCATCGGAGTCGGCCTCGAATGCTTCGGCGGAGCGAAACACGCCGTTCTCGCCGACCAGATAGGCGCGGTATTGCCGGCTCATGTCGGTGGCCTCAGGCCGGGCGAATGCAGCCAGGACTCGATCTGGATCGCCGTCTCGTCCTGTCGCGCCCGGCGCAGCAGGATCTCACGGCGGCGTCGCGGCGCAAGCACCTGGGCCTCCTCGCGAAGGCGTGCGGCCTCGTCTGCGAGCCGCTCGTGGAGAGTTTTGGACTGTTTGAAACGACGTCGCTTCAGCATGGCACTGCTCCCTCGGTAAAGTGGGGCGGGAGCGCAACTAGCGTTCTCATCACCGACCGATGCCAAGTGCCGTGCGGTGATACTTCAACTCTACGCCTCGGGCCGAGGAGAGTCTGTATCATTTGTTAATTGGTTCGAACAATCTCTCGGGCGTCATCGCAGCTCGGTTTGAGCAGTTTTATTCCTATCGCGTGCAGGTAGTTCCTAAGTTCACTATTGAACGGAAGTGGCATCGGCGATTGAAGGTCTATCCTCCTTGTCTGCGCCCCGCGCCACGATTTTAAGCGCTTGATCTGACAAAGGCCGTTGGAGCGCCTTAGCCTCGTCCCATGGCGCCCGCAGCCAAACATCTCGTTCTTCGGCCGTCGTCAGGATCGCCGGCATTGCCTTTGGATGAATGGGCTCGACAACGGCATTCGGCGCCGTCGTGAGAAAACCATAGACCTGATGAGGTCCAGGCACGGGCTTTGACTTCGTACCGCGATCGCCCTTGAAAGTTGTCCAGATACCGGCGAACGCGAACAGCGGCCGCGTCTCGTCTATCGCAAACCACACGACGTCTTTCTTCTTTGTTTCCGGATTCGGCTCAGGCGCATACTCAGCAAAACTGTTGACGGGCACGAGACAGCGATGCTCCGGCTTGAGCCATGCGCGCCAGTGCGGCGACGAGGTGTTGCGGATGTTGGTGACGGGCGGGCCGGGCTTGCTCGGTGGTGGCGGCATGCCCCAACGCATCATCACAATCTCCCGTTCGCCCCCGCCTGCGTCGCGAATGACCGGTGCCGGGTAATCCGGAAATACGCCCGGCATTGGTGGCAAGTTGCCCTCGTAGCGACGGACCACACGGAAGAGCCCGGCGATGGCGGCCTGATTGGTGGTGATCGAATACAGATTGCAGATGTGGACGGCCCCCCGCTTGTCAGGATTATAGCAGACTTCTGGCCAGATCGCTTGCTATCAGATGTCCGGCCTGTTTGCGCGGACAAAGCCCGCTGGCCAAGATGGTGTTCGCTACGCACGCTCCAAGCACATAGGCGACATTCGTGATGCCAGTGTAATCTACGGAAGCTCGCGCGTATCGACCGATCGGTCCACCTTCCATCTACTGCGTCCTGCAAGTTCGTGGGTTATCCGGCGAGCAATCTCGACCGGTACACCGAGTTCAGATCAGATGGGCATGGCGGCTACCGGCCGGTTGTACACGCCACCCGATATCATCAAGCGCCAGGCGATACGGGCGAACTTGTTGGCTAAGGCCACCGCGACCAACTTCGGCGGCTTTCGCTCCAGCAGCGAAGTGAGCCAGGGTGTCGGCTTATGACGGCCCTTTCGAATGTGCCTCAGCAGCGCAGTCGCGCCGACAATCAACGTCGATCGGAGCATTGAATCTCCGGCCTTTGTGATACCGCCATATCGTTGCCGGCCGCCAGTTGAGTGATCCTTGGGTGTCAGTCCGAGCCAAGCCGCGAAGTCGCGGCCTGATCTGAACGTCTCCGGCGGGGGCGCCTTCATGCTTAGCATGGACGACCCAATCGGACCGACGCCGGGAATCGTCGCGATCCGCCTGCTGACATCATCCTCACGATGCCACTTCATCAGCTTGGCTTCGATCTTTGCCAGGCGGGCTTCGACCGCGGCATACTCCTCCGCTTGAAGGCGGAAGAGATCCCGCGCCATTTCCGGTAAGTTGTCATCCTCGAGCACCCGCTTGATAAGAGCCGTGACGTTCTGCCGACCGGCGGGGCCAACGATGCCAAACTCAGCCGCATAACTCCTGAAGGCATTAGAAAGCTGGGACTTCACGCTGACCAGGCGTTCCCGCACGGTCATCAACATGCAGGCCGCTTGCCGTTCTTTTGACTTCACCGGTACAAACCGCATACTCGGCCGGGTGACCGCCTCGCACAGCGCCTCGGCATCGGCCGCGTCGTTCTTGCCGCGCTTTACGAAAGCCTTCACATATTGGGGGCGGGATCAGCTTCACTTCATGACCAAACGACTGCAGCAGGCGCGCCCAGTGATGCGAACTGCCGCAGGACTCGATGGCGACGAGGACCGGCGGAAGGCGCTCGAAGTAGCGGATCATCTCGGCTCGCCGAAACTGCCGCCGGACAACTACCGCCTCGTTCTCGTCAACACCGTGAAGCTGGAAGACCGACTTGGAAGTATCCATACCGATACGAATGGGAAGATTCATCAGACTTTCCTCTCATCTAGCTATGACGCCGGAGCGCCATAGAACCGTGGGGATGAGAGGCCGTCCACACCAGCACATGGAGACCATTATTCCTTGCCGCTCGCCCGGCCAAAGGTAATTTCGAGTGAGGGGGGTCGCTAGTCGTAATGATGTCTGTATTCACATCAATGGGCAAACAGACGTCAGGTTGGCCTGTGCATTAAGGGCCAATTCCGGACATTGCTTAGGGGCCACAGTGTCTTCGTGTGACGCCACCTGTTTCCCGGATGCGTCAGGTGACGTAGAATGCCACTGCCCCTTGAAGCGGGACGTGCCGAAATCACCGTCCGGGCAAACGAGCAGCACTTGTGCCGTCGGCAAGCACGCTCTCTTAGAGACCGTTCTTTTTCGGTTTCGTACCACCGTTCACCACGAACTTTGCGCGCTGCTTATGCGGCGGCTCGTTCGGTAACGTCGGGAGAAAGCGATGAGCAAGATCGATCGAAGGTCCGCTCTGGGAATCGCGTTGGCTGCAGTTTCGGCTGCCATGGTCAAGCCAGCCGCCGCTCAAGCCACAAGCTACAAGGATACGACGCCTTGGCCAGGTGTCGTGGTGCGTGAATATGAAGGCGAAACACCATCCTTGATCCCAGGTTTTAAGACCGTCTCAATGCGCGATATCATTATGCAGCCGGGGGCGAAGACCATGGGGCCCCCGATGATGAATGCCATGATCTGCCATATCACCGAAGGGGAGCTTCGGCTTGAGCAGGACGGAAAGACCTTTACGGGCAAGAAGAATTTTGTCTTGACCTGCAACAAGGAAACAAAAGAACAGGCGTTCAACGATGGGAATGTGGTCGCGATTATGCGGATCACCGACTTGAAGGCTTAACGCTCGTTTCTTCGCAAGAGATCGATTGTGGGGTGCGGATGGTGCATGCGACAACGCGCCATCCGCGTGCAGGACCGCCTCGGTCAATCGCATCGATCAGCGACCGTGTCGCCTATGTCCGGTCTGCCCAACACAGCGCACTTCTGTGACTGCTCGAGTGCCGACGGGCTCGCCAGTTTCGGGTACCCCGACTACAAATCTAACGCAGGACCTTGAAGCAGAGTGAACCGTGTGCCAACGCGCGGGCCGCGACCGCGCTTTGCGGCAAGGCAGAAGTGATGTAACTTCTCTTGCGAGCTGCCATGAGGACGTGCCGACAGTCCTGTACTCGCCAATTATCTTAGCGGCAGCGCTGATGCCGTCGGCGGGCAAATTCCTAGACCTGTAATCTCTGGTCTGTTCAATCGCAGTCAAAACCGAGGCGCGAATGACGTGCACACCGCGTGATGTGCGCGTGAAGGAAAATGCCGCATTTCACATCAGGAGCTTACAATGGATCGGAAAACCTTTCTGGTCGGCATTATCGCCGCCGCATGCCTTGTTGCAACCTCTACAGTAATGCCGGGCACCGGGCACGCCCAAGCGGATCCGAGAGTAACGAAATCGATGGAAACCTTAAAAGCTATGACGGCGAAATTAGGAGCCCCCAAGCTCGAAGGAAGGGAAGCTGTTGGGGGTAAAGACGCACCCGCTCTGTATTTCGGCACGACTAAGATCAATAACAACTTTGACATCGTCGACGCGGTTGGAAGCGAGGACGGCAAAGGGATGACGGCCACGCTGTTTGCAAAAGACGGAGGCGAATACGTCCGAGTGTCCACAAGCGTGCCAAAACCCGATGGAAGCGGCCGAGCAGTTGGCACCGTCCTGGCCGGGCCAGCACTTGAAGCGATCAAGGCGGGGAAGAGCTATTACGGCGAGGTGCCTATACTGGGTACGCCCTACATAACCGGATACGAACCGATCAAGGACAGTACGGGCGCCGAAATCGGCACCTATTACGTCGGCTACAAGAAGTAGTTGAGAGCCATGAGAAATCGTCTGGCAACACTGGTCGCGCGGCCGTAGCTGTCGAGGTCCGAGTTGGGTCAAAACCGGCAATACTCTGGTTGAGCAGAGAATTTCTGCTCAAATCCCAAAAACCGACGTCGCCGATTTGCGGTTGGAATGACGGCGCCGGCGCGACCTGCACCCGGAGCCGCTTTGGCGTCTTTGACACGTCGGGCAACACACTGGCATAATACTATCATTGAGACGATTTTGCTCGCACCCGCGCCGGAGATTCATCCGCCGCGGGTTTTTTTATTCCCGATCCAGGACAGGACCTGATTGCAAAGGGTTTTTTCAGATGGCCGAATTGGTGAACAAGCGCTCTGAAGTGGCGTTGGCGAGGGAGGCGGCTCGCAGAACTTTGAAGCAGCGAACGATGACTGAGATCAAATCCTTGGCGCGGACGCACACGGTACACGCCGTGAATACTCTCGTGAAGATCATGCTCGACAAGAATGCTCCAGCGCATGCACGTGTCTCGGCCGCCAATGCCATTCTCGATCGCGGATGGGGCAAGCCGTTGCAGCCCATCGCGAATGAAGACGGTAAGCCCCTTGAGTTTATTCATCGCATCGAGCGGGTCATTGTACATCCCGGCGACGGTCAAACGTTCGACGCCCATGTTGAGGAATCCGTGCTCCGCGAACCGCTAAGCGTTCTTGGAAGCATCGGCGCGACGGGCGATTTCGACGTCTCTCACGAAGAGCTTTGGCTGCGTTCGCAGGAGAATACATGAGCACTGACCGACAGAAGCCGCGCCAACGGCGGATTGAGCCAGATCCCCCAGCTCAAGGCATTGCGGAATTGACCGGTTGGCCGCGCTGGATGGCCGACGCGCTTGCATACAGACCACAGAGCCCGGCTCTAGACGTCGGCTCGCCAGGTGAAACGGCTGCATTGGAGGGCAAGGCGATCGGTTCGGTGAGCTTGGCGTCTCTCTAGTGCAAGTCTCAAAAGTCCCTGAAAACACTGGCGATCACTACAATATGTTAGGGGGCGTACCCCCCAAAGGTCAAGTCGAGGCAAGCCGAATTGATGTGACCGTTGTGACAGTGCTGTGACCACAATTTGCCGACGCACGCGCGGCATGGGGGAAACTTGCAAGCGTTAACCTATCTGATGCCCCCACAAAAAAATCCGTCATTTTTCGCAAGTTTAAGTTGGCGCACATCCCAGCGTGTACTTGTCGGACACAGGAGAGCTCGTGCATGAACCCGAATCTTACTCCTGTTACTTCATACGTGATCGACAACGTGCACCACGCGCACGACGAAGTATGCGAGAGGACGGACCTCGTCGAGCGCGAAGGCGAAATAGATCAGTTCTCAGTTGGTGCGCCTGAAGACATCGCGTTCGATCCACCCAGGATGAACGTGCGAAATGTTGAGGCAGCCCTATCGGTCATGAAAGTCGATCCGGCCAAGGTAAAATGCGTAGCGTCCCAATAAAGCCAATGGCCTGCGTGATACGTTGGGCACGTTTGGTCGCAGAGATAATCGACCGGTTTGAGCAAGTCGACCCTTCCGGGATACTTAGACTGCACACGAGCGAGCATTGCATTGATGGCTGCGCCCGCCGCTACCGCGTTCACCTTTGACATGGGCGCACATGGAGGAGGTGGCACATGAGGCAGCGGCCCTTGAAGTAACCGCGGCCGATTGATCTCGCAGCCGGCAGGAACTTGGGCGCCCACAATCATTACACGCCGAACAGGCGTTAACACGCGTAGCGTCTCAGAAAGGGCCGCTTCGAGCTTGGCGAACGATCCAGCATCGTTCGGCCACATGCCTGGTTGGTCGTAATCGATGCCCGCATCGTCATAGGTTTCCCACCGCTGGATGAATATCAGCGGGTGCGTTTGGGTCTCAAGTTGAGCGATTTGCTCATCGCGAACCCGAAGACAATCCACGCGTCGTCGCGATCTGATGGCTGCTCCTTTGACAATCGGGCATCCGGCAGTGCCAACGTACTGAAGGTTTCCACCTAGGCTCTCGACTAACGGCAACATTGCCGCCACGTACATTTCAGCATGGGAGTCTCCAGCCAAGTCAACAATCGGTAGGCCCGGCGGCCAAACGACTTGATCAGTAGTGGGAGAACTGTCGAGCCTTCCATCCGCCAAAACCGACTCAGGCACCCGCCATGCAAAACCCTTCAGAATGAATGTTGCGTGAGTCAGAATCGCAAATGCCAGAATAGCCGCGCTGAATTTCATCAATGTCTTCAACGGCGCTCCAGAGGCTGCGCCTCCAGCAACGATGAAGCGACGTTCCACGAAATAGTACATGCTGGTAGCGACGAAAAGCATCGTCACAAGCATGACTATATTGCCTCCAGCAGTGTCGGCCGCCTCACCAAAGATGAAGCGCGAGTAGAAAATGATCGGCCAGTGGCAAAGATAGAGTGAATACGAGATTGTTCCGATGGCGGTTAGCGCCTGAGAGCGTAGAGCGCGAGAAACGAAGGTTGTATCTCCGGTCCAAATCACAGCAGCAGCGCCAAGGCATGGGATCATAACGAGCAATTCTTGCCGTGACGTGTCTGGCTGCAACAAAAGGGCACTGGACAAGATCACAGCGAAGCCAGCCGCCGAAAGCAATTCACGGACCGATTGGCGGCGTGGCGTTTGACCGGCGAAAAGCACCAAGGCGCCACAACCGAACTCGAACATGCGAAACGGCATCAAGAAGAATACGGCAGAGCTGTCGATGGGGCCAACCCATATCGTGGCCAAGAAGGATGCAAGCGACAACAGGACGATTGCCGATCTTATGCATCCAACGCGCGCCGCGGTGATCAGGAGTGCGGGCCAAATAAGATAGAACTGCTCTTCAAGCGACAGCGACCAACAGTGAAGCAGAGCGAGTTCGTCCGACTTCGCTGCGAAGTAATGGCTTGCTTCTCTCCAATATTGGATGTTTGCGATCGACAGCAGCGCATGCGTGCACTCCTTCGCAATATCGAGAAACAGTAGAGGCGCCGTCCACAACGCGCCCGACAGGTACGTCATAAGCACCGTGAAGATCAGGGCTGGATAGATGCGCCTCGTTCGTCGCAAGTAGAACGCGCTAAAGGAAAAGCGACCGCCAGCGTCGTCCATGAGGATATTGCGAGTGATCAAGTAGCCGGAGATGACGAAAAAGACGTCGACTCCGACGAAGCCGCCCTGAAAGCCCGGCACTTTCAAGTGAAACAGCAGAACGCTCAGGACAGCAATCGCTCGAAGTTGAACGATTTCCCCGCGAAAGCTCGTTCCCTCCGAACCTATCATCTCCAATGAGGCCACCAGAAGCTGCAACGTTTCCAAATATTTCAACTGGATTGCAGTCTATTACCTGAGAGGATTTCAGGGTGTAAACCTCAATTTTGGTTTCTAATAAAGGTAGCCGTCCTACCCTCCGAACAGCGATCTAGACGAACAGCTAGGGCCAATCCCGCTATTGGGGTCTAACTCTAGGGGAAAAAGGCAAAAGACAGATGCACGAGGGAGTGGACGGGGCACTAGACCCCCGACACGATTCGAACGTGTGACCTTTGCCTTCGGAGAGCAGCGAGCGGCGTAACGTTCGGATATTGAGCCGTGTTTCGAAAACCTGATGCCAATCAAGCCCGCGGAATCCCGCGGGCTTTGTTTGTATGGCGCCTCTGACGTTCGCGCGCTACGCCGCAGCAGCCGGTCCAAACCAGGTGGTCAGCGCGTCCTCGAGCCCTCGTTGGCTTTCATCTCCGACCCACGCCACGTGCCCGTCTGGCCGAACCAGCACGGCTTCGGGCGTGGCGACCTGCCCGATGGCGAGGAGCTCCCACGCGCCGTCGTGGCTGGCGTTGATGACTCTGATGCGATCTGCCCAGGGTGCGATGTCGAACCCGCCGGACTTGCCGAAATTGATCAGCAGGGCCTGCGCTCCGTGCAGCAGCGTGAACAATCTCTGCGGATGGCCCTCGACGATCAAGTCGAGATCGGGCATCCGGCGCCCGAGCAGCTCGTGTCCTTCGCCGAGATCATAGCGGATATCGAGTCCGCTCATCATCGCGCCAAAACGTTTGCGCGGCTCCTCCATGGCGAGCAGGTCGGACACCACATCGCGCGCGGCCTTGAGGCCGGCCTCGCCGCGGCGGAGCATGGCGATTTGCGCCATGGTGTTGCGCAAGACGCGCGCAGCGACGGGATGACGTTCGGCGTGGTAGGTGTCGAGCAGGCCGTCGGGCGAAATGCCCCTGACCACCTGCGCCAGCTTCCAACCGAGATTGACCGCGTCCTGCACGCCGGTGTTGAGGCCTTGCCCGCCGACGGAGTGATGGATATGCGCGGCATCGCCGGCGAGCAGCACGCGCTCCCGGCGATAGGACACGGCCTGCCGCGCCGCATCGGTGAAGCGGGAGATCCAGGCGGGATTTTGGAGCCCGAAGTCGGTGCCGTACACGGCGACGAGCGCATCGCTGAGATCGCGCAGGCCGGGTTCGCCGGTGCGGTCGAGCGTCGCTTCCGTCACGACGACCAGCACGCGACCGCTCTCCGCCTTGCTGAGGCCATGAAAGCCGATGGCGTCGTGGCGGAGACCACATACCGGCTCGTCGCGCATCTCGACTTCGGCCATGAGATTGCTGAGCGTCGGATCGGAGCCGACGAAATCGATGCCGGCCTTCTTGCGTACCAGGCTGCGACCGCCGTCGCAGCCGACGAGGTAGCTTGCGCGCAATGTCTTGCCGCCGGCGAGCGCAACGTCGATGCCGGTCGCATCCTTAACGAAGCCGATCACCTCGGAGTTTCGATAGATCGGCACCGCGAGCTCCTCGACCCAGTCGGCCAGGATGCGCTCGATGTGGCTCTGCCGCAGCGCGAGGCCATAAGCGTGCCGGGTGGGGAGATCGCCGATGTCGAGCCTGGTCCAGGCGAAGCCCGCGAGCTGGGTGACTTGCCCCTCGCGCAGGAAGCGCTCCGCGACGCCGCGCTGATCGAGGATCTCGATGGTCCGCGCGTGCAATCCGCCGGCCCGCGTACCGACGAGCTCCTGATCCGGGCGCCGCTCGACCACGGCGACGTCGACATCCGCGAGCGCGAGCTCGGCGCCCAGCATCAAACCGGTCGGGCCGCCGCCGGCGATCAGCACGGCATGGTGACTCGCGCGGCTGGCGCCGGCCCGCTCGGTACGGCCGCGCGGCCGGGACGACGGAAGCAATACAGGCATGTGGACCCCCTCGCGTCGCTGCTTTGGATGCTCATTGGGTCGGGGGTTCTACGGCAGAGCGGGGGACTTGAAGCAAGCCCCTTGCGCACCACATATCAAGCTGGGAGGAATGACTCCTTCTTCCGCGTTCGCCGCGTTGACACGTCGGGCAAAACACCGGCAGAATGGCATCATCGACATGAGTTTGGTTCGACCCGCGCGGGAGCTCCCGCCGCGGGTTTTCTTTTGGGCTCTGGCGTTCAGCGAACGCCGGTGGTTCGCCGCATGGTGTCGGCGAGCTCCTCGAACGAAAACGGCTTCCTGATCATTGGCAGGCCCCCGCGCCGCGGTTCGCGCCCCGATAATTGCAGGATCTTCAATTCCGGGCGTAGCCGCTTCGCCAGTTCGGCCAGTTCGTGACCGTCCATGCCCGGCATATTGATGTCCGTGATGAGGATGGAGATGTTCTCGTTCTGCCTGAGCCGATCAAGCGCATCCGGGCCGCTTTGGGCGCTTGTCACCTCGCAGCCGAGATCTTCCAGCATGCCCACGATGACGTCGAGGACGCCGGGATCGTCGTCAACAACCAGTACAGCATGGCTCATCGCGCGCACGGTCCTTTGACTGAAGGAATAAACGCGCCGCTCTTCGGCTAAGTTCCGGCACGGTGTGGTCGAACGAGGGATGTTTGACATGTCGAAACACTGGCAAATGACATCAACGAGACGAGTTTGGTCACCCGCGCTGGAAACACCCGCCGCGGGTTTTTCGTCTCGATTTTGAGATCGGACGGTGGCCGCGCATCCGGCCACGCACTCGCTAGACCACGTTCAAGGAACGCCGACCGGCGCGGCGCCGGGTCCGTTGCCCGCGCCGGCGCGGTCTCGGGGCTCACGGACATAGGGTTCGCGCCCGAAACGATCGCGCTTGGTCACGCGATCTGCCGCCTTTTTCTTTTTCGTGGAGAGATGATGACCGCCTAACTGATATCGCTCGCACTCGCGCGCGGGCCTGGTTGCAATCGTGTTGTGGGAGACGTTTTCTTGAGCGATGAGATCGAAGGCGAGCTCGCGAGCGAGCCGGCCCGCCCGCCCGCGCGACGGAAGACGTCTAAGGCGCGGATGCTGACCGAGACTGATTGTATCCTTCTACTTCGCCAAGCGAGGTCTCGAGAACGTTGCAAGGATCATCAACCAGATGATGAAATCAGGGCGATCGTGGCTGAGACGCTTGCCGAGCAACACAGGCTGCAACAGGAGAGCATCGATGCCTTCGTACTGAAGGCCGTCGCATCGGTGCTAACTTCCTTCGGAATCGAACACGACGACCGGAAGGAGCTAAGGACTGATCTCCAACACGTGCGGAGGTGGCGAAAGAGCGTGGAGCAGGCGCAGAGCTACACCTTCAAAGCCGTTATCACGGTGATCGCGACCGGACTGATGGGGGCCGTTTTGCTAGGCGTTAGGGTCGTGCTGGGCAAGTGAGCTCCCACGGTGCCGACATCTCTGCACTTGCACGCACGCTATTTCCCGCAAACGGGCCGTACAAAATTCGCATCGTTGATGCACCCGATGACGACCTCGTCGATACGTTGGCTGATCTGCATCGGTCGACGTTCTTCGACGCGGCGGCCATGCCGCAATTCGAGCTGGGAGCGTGGTGGCTTGCCTAACATGGCGATGAGGCGGTCGCATTTGCCGGCGTCATACCGTCGACGCACATTCGAAACGGCGCTACTTCTCGAGGGTCGGCGTGCTGCGACGGCATTGGGAGCGGGGACTGCAGCGCAGGTTGATGCGTGTGATCGAGGCGAGGGGGCGGCGTGTCGGATGAGATGCCATTGTCTCTGATACGACTGACAATCCGGTCTCTGCGAATAACTTCATCCAGGCGGGCTATCGGCTCTTCGAGCCAGAGGTGCCCTGGGCCTGGGCGCACACGCTCTATTGGCGGAAGTGGCTTCGCTGAGCGGGGTTTCCCGTGATGCGGAACGTGCTCTTCTCGGCGTAGGATGGCCAATGCCAGACACGGCGTGGCCTCGTACGCCCAAAATGTTCGGGGGCCCGGCAGCTTGATGGCTGCCGGGCCCTTTTTGCGTATTGAAGCGATGCGGGTGAAGCACTTGCGAAGTTGGTGGTGGCGGGCTTTAAGTTTGCTCTTGCAGGAAATTCGGCAACCATAAGCCGATGTAAGGGAGCGCCGTCGATGCCCACCAAGCCTCAATTACCGGAACGTTCGTTGCGGGCGACGGGCGCGCCTACCGCGCTCGACGGTCTCTTGGTCGTCGATTTTACGCGGGTCGTGGCGGGGCCGGCCTGCACGCAGACGCTTGCCGATTTCGGTGCACGCGTCATCAAGATCGAGAATCCGGATGGCGGCGACGATACGCGCGCCTACGAGCACGCCGAAATCGGCGGCGAAAGCGCCGCCTATCTGAGCCTGAACCGCAACAAGCGCGGTATCGCGCTCGACCTGACCGTGCCGCAGGCTCGCGAGATCGCGCTGGACCTGATCCGGAAGGCGGATGTGGTCGTGGAGAATTTTTCAAGTGGAGTCATGAAGAAATTCGGCCTCGACTACGAGGCGGTCGCGCCGCTCAACCCGCGGCTGGTCTATTGCTCGATCTCGGCTTACGGACGCTCAGGACCATTTGCCGCGCGGCCCGGCTTCGATCCCATCACGCAGGCGGAAAGCGGCTTCATGTCCCTCAATGGGTTTGCCGACGGGCCTGCGGTTCGTACCGGCCCCCCGATCGTGGACATGGCGACGGGGATGTCCGCCTGCAACGCCATCCTGCTGGCGCTGTTGGCGCGCGATCGGCTCGGCCGTGGGCAGCATGTCGAGGTCGCCCTGTTCGACGTCGCCATGGGCATGACCGGCTTCTACGGCATGGCCTATCTGATCAACGGCGAAAACCCTGGCCGGTTCGGCAATTCGCCGAACGGGTCCCCCACTGTTGGTGTCTATGAAGCTTCCGATGGGCCGCTTTACATGGCCTGCGCCAACGACCGGCTCTATCGCCGGCTGGTGGTCGAGGTGCTGAACCGGCCCGATTTGATCACTGATCCGCAGTTCGCGTCGCGCAAAGCGCGCTCTGAGAACAAGGAGCTCCTGCGGGCAGCCATCGCAGAGGTCTTTGCGAGCGATACCCTCGAGAACTGGATGGCGAAGATGAAGCTGGCCAATATCCCGGTCGGCTATCTCCGAACGGTCGAGGAGGGGTTCAATGCGCCCGAGGCCCGCGAGCGCCATCGCCTGAACAGGATTCCGCACCGTACTGCAGAGTGGGTCCCCAATATCGAACCTCCGATCAATATGAGCCTGACGGGAGCGATTGATCCCGTCGCTGCGCCCCTGTTAGGCGAGCATACCGAAGACGTCCTGCGTGATACGCTCGGTTACGACGAGCGCCAGATTTCGGAATTCACTCAGAAGGGCGTCTTTGGATCAGGCAAGCCATCGACATCAGGCTAAGCCTGAGCGGTCAGCTCCATGGAGCCAGGCATCGCTAAGCTTGCGGATAGCTGCTTTGAGAAGACGGTATACGCGACATCGCATTCCTGTGAACAGCCGGGGTGCGGGGCGACCACGCAACGTAAGCGCTGCCCAGCTTGATTTGGCGAAGTTCCCGCCGCATAACTATGTGAAAGCGAGGGACTCGAATGGCGCCTGGTCAAGAGCCGAGCATGGGCCAGCCGACGGGGCAGGAAGCCGGCGAACGCGCCTATGCGGCCATGATCGCGAGGACCCGGGCGCTCGTGCCGCGGCTGCGAGAGCGGGCTGCCCGCACGGAGGAACTGCGGCATCTTCCGACGGAAACCGAGAAGGATCTCCACGACGCTGGCCTGTTCCGCATGCTGCAGCCGAAGCGCATCGGCGGCGCCGAGCTTGACTATGTCGCTCTCGTCGACTGCGCCGAACTGCTGGGAATGGCGGATGCATCAGTGGCGTGGAATCTCGCTAACCTGGCGAGCCATCATTGGATGCTCGGCATGTTCGCGCAAAAGGCGCAGGATCTGGTCTGGGACCGCGATCCGGACGCGCTGATCGCGTCCTCGTTCATTTTTCCTGCCGGACGCGCCACGCGGGTCGAGGGCGGCTACCGGTTGCACGGCAGCTGGCCGTTTTCCTCGGGCGTTGGCTCCTGCGAATGGAACATGCTTGCAAGCGTTGTCTATTCTGACGACGAAGCAGACGGGATCGAGTACCGAATCTTCCTGTTGCCGAAAGTCGACTACAAGGTGCTCGACACCTGGAATGTCACGGGACTGCGCGGTACCGGCTCCTGCGATGTCGAAGTCAGGGACGCTTTCGTGGCCGACTATATGACGGTCGCGGTTGGCGATCTTGCCGGCGGCCCGACGCCGGGAAGCAAGGTCAATCCCAATCCGCTGTATGCGCTACCCGTGTTCTCGCTGTTTCCTTACGTCCTCTCCGGCGTCGCGCTGGGGAACGCTCAAGCATGCCTCGACGATTATGCGGAGGTCGCGCGTCATCGCATCTCGACCTACAACCGCGCCAAGCTCAGCGACTTTCAAAGCACGCAGATCAAGATCGCGGAGGCTTCGGCCAAGATCGACGCTGCGCGCCTGATCATGCGTTCGGCCTGCGTCAATGCAATGGAAGATGCAAGGCGCGGCCGTATTCCTGATATGGCGACCAAGACCAGATATCGTCGCGATGGCGCATTTTCCGTGAATCTGTGCACCGACGCGGTCTCGATGCTGTTTGCGGCGAGCGGAGCGCGCGGTCTGTTCACGACGGGCGTGTTGCAGCGGCAGTTCCGCGATGCGCACGCGATAAACTCGCATCTTGCGTTCAACTTCGATGCGGCCGGAACCAATTACGGACGGGTGGCTCTGGGCCTGCCGTCCGACAATCTCACGCTGTGAGGCCGGCCGATGAATGATCTGCCGAAGCAGCCGGCCATTTCCGATCCAGCGAATGAACTCGCCAGCGACAGTTCGCCGATCGATCCTCGTGATTTTCGCAACGCGCTAGGCACATACGGAACGGGCGTAACGATCATCACGGCCATGGCCGCTGATGGTAAGCCCTATGGTATCACCTGCAATTCGTTCGCGTCAGTCTCCTTGAATCCCCCTCTGGTCCTCTGGAGCCTCGGATTCTATTCCTCAAGCCTCCCCGTGTTTCAGAACGCCAGCCATTTCGCCGTTCACATACTCGGCACGTCGCAGCAAACGCTTGCGAACAAATTTGCAAAATCGACCGAAGACAAGTTCGCCGGGGTCGACTGGACCCCGGGCCTCGGGAACGCGCCGGTCCTTGCCGAGAGTGTCGCCAACTTTCAATGCCGATCGGTCAATCGCTATTATGGCGGTGACCACGTGATCTTTCTCGGCGCGGTCGAGGCCTACGCCTACAGTGCCAAGGAGCCCCTGCTGTTTGCGCGCGGGGGGTATGGCCGGTTCCTGGCTGATGATGAACGCAAGAAGTCGCGATAAGGCAATTCAAGGACGCTCGTCGGCTCAGCGGTCTGTTGCCGAGAGCTTGTAGATTTCCAAAGCGTCTGCGTCGGCGCCGCGTGCAGCCTTGGCCAGCCTGAATATCTGTCCCGCGAGGGGCGCCATCGGCACCGGCGTTGACGTCGCCTGGGCGACATCGGCGACCGTGTCGAGATCCTTGAGCATTGTCGCGATATGGCCAAGCGGCGGCGAGTGGATGCCCTGGACCATGCGCGGCACGAAGAGCTGAAGCGGGATGGAATCCGCAAAGCCGCCGGCGAGCGCTTCGGGCAGCCGGCCTGCGTCAATCCCCGCATTCGAGGCAAGGCGCGTTGCTTCCGCCAGAACGGCCATCGCGCATCCGACGATCACCTGGTTGCAGAGTTTTGTGGTTTGGCCAGCCCCGATCGGGCCCATGTGGGTGAACCTGCGTGCCATGTGCAGCACATAGGGCCGTGCCCGCTCGATGTCAGCAGCTTCTCCGCCGGCCATGATGGCGAGCGTGCCTTCCTCTGCGCCCTTGGTGCCGCCGGACACCGGCGCATCTATCCAGCCCGCGCCATTCGCGTCTTTCAGCCTCGCTGCAAGATCGCGTGCGGCGTCGGGATGGATCGACGAGAAGTCGACGACGAGCCTGCCTGCGCCGGAAGCCGCTGCAAGACCCTCGGGTCCGAAGATTACCTCTTCGACGGCGGCGGCATCGGTCACGCACATGAAGACGATATCCGCGTTCGTCAACATGTCGCGGGGCGTGGCTGCGCGCCTGGCGCCGGCCGCGACGAGCGGAGCGACCTTGCCCTCCGAACGATTCCAGACAGCGACCTGATGGCCGGCTGTGAGCAGGCGCCGGGTCATCGGCGTTCCCATCAGTCCAAGGCCGAGATAGCCGAGCCTCTCGACGCCCTGCGGGTTTGTCTTGCTCGCATCAGCCATAGGTTGCCTCCTTCTGTCGCAGCGCAAACGCCGCCTTACCATACATTGCAGGTCGGACAGCGAAACCGTCCGGCTCGCATGGCTTGCCTGATTGTTTGAACCATGAAACATTTGAGTGGTCGGGTTGGGCGGCGCTGGTCGGCGCCGGAGCAGCGGAGTGGGCACGATGCGAACCGTTTCGAAGTGGATCCTGGCTTTGGGAGCGGCCGCGGCTGCGAGCGCGGGGGCAGCCCCGTCATGGGCACAGCAGACCATTCGCGTCGGCTGGACCATCCCGGCCGAGGAATCCAAGTACTGGATGATGCGCAGGCCAGCTGAGTTTCCCAATATCGGCAAGGCCTACAACATCGAATGGACCCAATTTCAGGGCACCGCGCCGATGACGCAGGCATTGGCGGCCGGCGCGCTGGATTGCGCGACGCAAGCGCCGCTCTCGCTGGCCAACGGTGTGGTCGGCGGCAATCTCAAGGCCTACATCGTGGCGCAGCACGTCTTCGAGAAGCCCGGCGGTTTCTCGGTCTATTGGGCGGTGATGGATGACTCGCCGATCAAGACGATCGCCGATCTCAAGGGCAAGACGGTCGGCATTTCCGTGATCGGCGGTGGCACGCAAGGCCCCTTCAACCTGTTGCTCAAGCAGAATGGCGTCGATCCGGCCAAGGACATCAAGCTGGTCGAGGTCGGCTTTGCCGTCTCCGAAGATGCGCTGCGCCAGGGCCGTGTCGACGCGGTCAACATGAACCAGCCCTTTGCCGCACGTGCGGAGGCGAAGGGTGGCACAAGAAAGCTGTTCTCATTGTCGCAGGCGATGCCGAACATCGTGCACATCCTGGAAGCCTGCCGCGCTGATTTCGTCGACAAGAACCCCGACTTGGTGAAGGCCTACGTGCGTGACATTACCTCAGGTATGAAGAAAGCGCTGGCCAACCGCGAAGAGACGCTAAAGGTCGTGAATGAGGTTCTGAAGGCGCCTATTCCGGTGCTCGAGACCTATCTGCTCAAGGACAACGATTTCGGCCGCGATCCAGGTGCGGCGCCGAACTTCCCCGCGATCCAGAAGATGCTGGACATCTACGCGGAGACCGGAATGCTGCCGAAGCTGGATGCCATGCAGTTCAAGCACGCGACGATCGTCGCGCCGCTGGAATAGGCAACGGGCGAATTGTCCGAACAAGGGGCGCGGCGTCCCGGATCATCCCGGACGTTGCATGAAAAAGATGCGCGCATGAAGAAGTTGCGATCACGGGTCTCGACTGACGGCCTCGACCGGGCCCCGCACCGCGCTTTCATGCGCGCAATGGGGCTCGACGACGCAGCGATCGCCAAGCCGATGGTGGGCGTCGTCAGCATGAAGGGCGAGCAGACGCCCTGCAATATGACCCACGACTTCCAGGTGGCCGCGGCCAAGACGGGAATCGAGGAGGCTGGTGGCACGCCGCGCGAATTCTCCACCGTGTCGGTCTCCGACGGCATCAGCATGAATCACGAGGGAATGAAGTTTTCTCTCTTTTCACGCGAGCTGATTGCCGATTCGATCGAAGCCGTCGTTCATGGTCTCGCCTATGACGCGCTGATCGGGTACGGCGGATGCGACAAGACGCTTCCCGGCGTGATGATGGGTATGGTTCGTTGCAACGTACCGTCCATTTTCATCTACGGCGGCAGTTCGCTGCCGGGCCGGGTGGACGGGCGGACTCTCACGGTGCTCGACTCCTATGAAGCTGTCGGCAGCTTCATGACCGGAGAGATCGACGGCGCCACGCTCGAGCGGATCGAGCGCGCCTGCCTGCCGACCATTGGCGCGTGCGCCGGCCAGTTTACCGCGAATACGATGGGGATGGTGTCGGAGGCGATGGGGCTGACCATTCCCAACGTCTCGATGGTACCCGGTGTCTATGCCGAACGTGCACAGATCTCGCGCCGCGCCGGGCGACTGGTGATGGAGATGCTGGAACGTGGCGGCCCGCTGCCGCGCGACCTCGTGACTCGGAAATCCCTCGAGAACGGCGCGGCGATTGTTGCCGCCACGGGCGGCTCGACCAACGCAGCGCTGCATCTGCCGGCGATCGCGAATGAGGCCGGGATCGCATTCACGATTGATGACGTCGGCAAGGTCTTTGCCAGGACGCCGCTGATTGGAAACTTGCGGCCGGGCGGCAAGTACACTGCGAAGGATGTCTACGACATCGGCGGCGCGGCCGTCGTGATCCGCGAGTTGATCCAGAGCGGGCACATCGATGGGAGCTGCTTGTCCGTCACGGGGCGCACGCTCGCCGAAGAATATGGCGCGGCCAACGCTCCCGATGGTGAAGTCGTTTACGCGTCTCGTGCGCCGATCATGCCTGATGGTGGCGTGGCGGTTCTGAAGGGCAATCTCTGTCCAGACGGTGCGGTGATCAAGGTCGCAGGTTTAAAGAGTCAGCACTTCGAGGGCGTTGCGCGCGTCTTCGAAGATGAGGAGGCATGTGTCAAAGCGGTCCGTGACCGCGCCTACACGGCCGGCGAGGTGCTGGTGATCCGCAATGAAGGGCCAGTCGGCGGCCCGGGCATGCGCGAGATGCTCGGCGTTACCGCGCTGATATACGGCCAGGGTATGGGCGAGAAAGTGGCCCTGATCACCGATGGACGGTTCTCCGGCGCTACTCGCGGCATGTGCATCGGCTACGTGTCCCCCGAAGCGTTTGTCGGCGGTCCGTTGGCGCTTGTTCGCGACGGCGACAGGATCCGGATCGATGCCGCAAACCGGCGGATGGATATGCTGGTCGACGAGCAGGAACTCACGGCGCGCCGACGCGATTGGAAGCCGAGGCCGCCCCGTCACCGTGCAGGTGCGCTCGCAAAGTATGCGCGGCTGGTCGGACAGGCGCCGGGCGGAGCCGTGACACATGAGGGCCCTGCAGAATGGCCTTGGTTCGAATGATGCGCCGCTCCCGGGCGAGAATGACCGCCTGTCTGGCAAGTTTCTTGCTAAGCTCGATCAGCTGATGGAGGACATCAGCGGATCGGTTGCGTGACATTCGCGCGTGAATCAAGTGAGAGACGGAATGAGGGTAGTGCCTTCGAGATCGAGCGAATGGGTGAATCCGGTGACGCCACAAAGGCCGGCTTCTGCGATCATCGAGATCGACCGCGTCTCCCAGGTTTTCCAGACCTCGGCGCGCAAGGATCATTTGGCGCTATCGGACATCTCGCTGACGATCGAGGAAGGAGCCTTCGTCGCCATCCTTGGTCCGTCCGGCTGCGGCAAGTCGACACTTCTTTATATCGTCGGCGGCTTCGTCAGCCCGACCAGCGGTGTGGCGAGGATGAAGGGACAGACGATCACGGGGCCGGGTCCGGATCGCGGACCGGTGTTTCAGGAGTTCGCTCTGTTTCCCTGGAAGACGGTGCTGGGCAATGTGATGTATGGCCCGCGCCAGCAAGGTATGCCTGCCACCGAGGCCGGAGCACAGAGCCGGGCCTTGATCGAGATGGTCGGCCTCAAAGGCTATGAGAACTTTTATCCCAAGGAGCTCTCGGGTGGCATGAAGCAGCGCGTCGCGCTGGCCCGGACTTTGGCTTACCACCCTGAAGTTCTGCTAATGGACGAGCCGTTCGGCGCGCTCGACGCGCACACCCGTACACGTCTCCAGAATGATCTCCTGAACATCTGGGAGCGCGACCGCAAGACGGTGCTGTTCGTGACCCATTCGGTCGACGAGGCCGTGTTCCTGTCGGACAAGGTCGTGATGATGTCGAAATCTCCCGGCCGCATTCGGCAGGTGATCGACATCGATCTGCCTCGGCCGCGTCGCCGCAACGAGCTGTTGCTCGATCCGCGCTATCAGAAATACGTCGTCGACATCGAGCGCATGTTCGACGAGGTCGACGAGACCGGATCGCCGTCATGATATCGCCTGCTGCCGCCGCCAGACGTGCCGCCCCGGTGTTCGCTTGCATCGGGCTGCTGGCGGTGTGGCAGGTCGCGTCGCTCGCGCTGAAGAATGACAGTTTTCCGACGGCGATCGAGGCGATCCGCGCGATCCCGGACATCCTTGGCGACAAGGAGTCGCTGATCAACATCCTGGCCTCGCTTCGCCGCATGGCGATCGGGTTCGGTGTAGCCGTGCTGGTTTCGATCCCGCTGGGTCTGTTGATGGGGCGTAGCCGCGCCGTCGCGGCCTTCTTCAACCCGCTTCTAATGGTGATCTATCCGGTGCCGAAAGCGGCGCTGATGCCGATCATCATGCTTTGGCTGGGCGTCGGGGACATCACGAAGACGCTTGTGATCTTCCTCGGCGTCAGCCTCCCCGTGATCTATCACAGCTTTGAGGGCGCCCAAGCCGTCGAAGAGAAGATGCTGTGGTCAGGCGCAGCGATGGGACTGTCACCGCTGCAACGGCTGGTGCGGATCGTGCTGCCGGCGGCATTGCCGGAGATACTGACCGGATGTCGCACCGGTCTCGTGCTGGCGCTGATCACGATGATCACCAGCGAGATGATCGCCCGCCAGTCCGGCGCCGGCAACATTCTGTTCAACGCTTTGGACATGGGCCAATACGACACCGTCTTCGCGATGATCATCATCGTGGGGGCGATGGGAATTTGCCTCGATGCTATTTTCGAGCGGGTCCGCGCACGGCTGGTGCGCTGGTCCGAGCCTCAGTTCGACATGCCGCTGAGCTTCTCATGACATCGCGTCTTCTCTCAGCAAACGTCGTTCTTGGGCTCGTGCCAATTGTGCTGGTGATCGCGGTGTGGCAAGGCCTCGTATCATTCGGCTTTGCGCCTGTGGTCTTGCTGCCACCGCCGGGATATGTCTTCAGCAGTTGCTCCAGCAACTCGTGACGTGGACGTTTCAGCAGGAGATCGCGGCGACCCTGATCCGGCTGTTTGCCGGCTTTGCGATTGCGGTCGTGCTCGGCGTAAGTATTGGCATCGCCGCGGCCGCCAATCCAACGATCAATGCCGTGGTTCGGCCAATCGTGCGCGTGTTGGCGCCGTTGCCTAAAGTCGCACTTTATCCGGCGCTGCTGCTTCTGCTCGGCTTCGGCCACGGATCGAAGATCACGCTGGTGGCGGCGGACGCTCTCTTTCCCATTCTGCTGTCCACCTACTACGGCGCATCGGCTGTGGAGCAGAAGCTGATCTGGTCGGCCATGGCGGCGGGAACGCCGCGCTATGAGATCTTGTTCAAGGTGGTTTTGCCGGCAGCGATGCCTTCGATCCTGACCGGCTGCCGGATCGGCCTTGTCATTTCCTGCATCGTGGTGTTTCTGGCCGAAATGATCACGTCGACGGACGGGTTGGGGCATGTGCTGGTGACGGCGGCCCGAACCTTTCAGGGCGTCGACATGTTCGTACCACTGATCACGATCTCGCTGCTGGGGTTGATCCTGAACGGCTTGCTGGGTGCCCTGCGATCGTATCTCTTGCGGGGCTTCCCCGAAGCGTGATCTGACTGAACAAAGAAACCAGAAGACCGGGAGTGGACCATGCTGGCGGATCGCATCGAGGCAAAATGGATCGACGCGTTTTGCGAGATCTTTGAGCGCTGCGCCGTCAAGGCCGGCGACACCGCGGCGATCCTCTCGGAAACCCAATCGCGTGCCCTGAACGTTCATTTGGCGGAGCTCGCCCTGCTGCGGATGGGCGCGCGGCCGTTTCATGTGGTGATGCCGACGCCGCGTAACCGGAATATCGTGCCGGTTCGCTCGACCGGGGCAAGCGAGGCAATCCAGCGGCTTGGTCCGGTCATCACCGCACTCCAGCAGGCCGGCTTTGTGGTAGATTGCACCATCGAGGGCTTGATGCATGCGGTGGAAACGCCGGAAATCCTCAAGGCCGGCGCGCGGATACTGGTGATCTCCAACGAACACCCGGAAGCGCTGGAGCGGATGGTGCCGGATCCCGCGCTCGAGAAGCGCGTTCGCGCGGCGGCGAAGTTGTTGCGTGGGACGAAGCGGATGCGCGTGACATCGAAAGCCGGCACGGCGCTCGACGTTGACATGGTCGGTGCGTCCACGGTCGGCGTGTGGGGCTGGACCGACAAGCCGGGCACGCTGGCGCACTGGCCGGGTGGCATTGTGGTTAGCTTTCCCAAGAGCGGAACGATCAACGGGACCCTGGTGATGGCCCCCGGTGACATCAATCTGACCTTCAAGCGCTACCTGGCGTCCCCGGTGAAAATGACGCTGAAGGACGATTATGTTGTCGAGCTGGAGGGCGAGGGCACGGATGCGGCGATGATGCGCGCCTATCTCGCGGCGTGGGGCGATCGCGAGGCCTATGCGGTCTCGCATGTCGGTTTCGGCATGAATCCGGGGGCCCGCTACGAAGCCCTCTCGATGTATGACCAGCGCGACACCAACGGCACTGAAATTCGTGCCGTCTCCGGCAATTTCCTGTTCTCGACCGGCGCGAACGAATTTGCCGGCCGCTACACGGCGGGCCACTTTGATTTGCCGATGATGGGAACGACGATCGAACTCGACGGCGTCGCGGTCGTTCGCGAAGGCGTGCTGCAGGACGTCTTCGGCTAGCTGCGGTCGAGGACCGGTGGGCGCGCCAGGCCGAAATGCCGGAGCAGGTCGACCATGGCCTGAAGCCGCTTAACGCGATAGGCGTCGACGTCCATGCCTGAATAATCGAGGAAGCCGGCACCCGTTCGCAAGCCGATGCGGCCTTCTTGCATATTGCGGGAAATGACGTCCGGCGCGCGATAGCGGTCGCTGCCGAGCGCGCCTTCGAGATACCGGCTGGCGTAGTATAAGATGTCGCCGCCGCCCCAGTCGATGAACTCGAGCAGTCCGAGCACGGCATAGCGGAAGCCAAAGCCGTAACGGATCGCTTTGTCGATCTCCTCGGCGCTGGCGACGCCTTCCTCGACCATGCGTGCGGCCTCGTTCATCGCCAGCGCCTGGATGCGCGGGACGATGAAGCCGGGCGTCGCCGCGCAGACCACGGGGACCTTTCCGATGGCTTCGAGCAGCGCCTTGACCTCATCGATGATGGCGGGATCGGTGGCTTTGCCGGGCGAAATCTCGACCAGGGGGATCAGATAGGCCGGATTGAGCCAGTGCACATTGAGGAAGCGGCGAGGGTTCACGATTGCACCGGAGAGATCGTCGACGAGGATGGTCGACGTGGTCGAAGCGATGATCGTATCAGGGCCGACTTGTTTTGAAGCCGCCCCCAGCACCTCGCGCTTGAGCTCGACGACCTCCGGAACGCCCTCGAAAACCATTCCGGCGCCGGACAACGCTGCGCCGCTTCGGCTGGCTGGTAGCACCGAGACCCGTGCGATAAGCGGATCGACATCTGCCTCGGTCAGCAGTCCCAGCTTCGACAGGCTGGCAAAGGTCTTCCTGACTTCGTCGAGCGCGTCCGCCTCCAGCTTGGCGAAATCTTCCGCGGAACGGCCCTTGATGTCGATCATCGTGACCATATGCCCTGCGTAGGCGAACGCGACGGCGATGCCGCGCCCCATGCGGCCGGCCCCGAGGCAGGCAATGTTGGCGCGGCTGGTCATCGGTCAAAATCCCCTGCGAAGAAGCGCCTGGAGCTCGGCTTTGCCGAGATTGCCAAGCCCCAGTGTCTCGAGCGTTCGGCCGCGCTGCGCAAAATCCTCGCCGCAAATCGCACCGCCGATGGCCAGAAAGGCCTTGGCCAACGGTGTGGGCGTGCCCGCCAGGGCGGCGGCGGAGACCAGCAGCGACAGCCCAAGCCGCAGATCCTCACGCATATAGCGGTGCTCGGTCAGCACGATCCGCTCGCGCCAGTCGCCGGAATCGGTCAGCCGGTCGTGCGAGCCACGGCCATACATCCAGATCTCGCCCTCCTTGGCGTAGTGGTGGGCCAGCGGGAAATGCGGTGCGCCATAGCCAAGCGCTTCGCGCACCGCGATCCGTTCTGCGTCGAGCGCGTCGGTCACCCGGCGGATCGCGGCCTGCGTTCCTTCCTTGTGGATGTCCCATCGTTCGAAATGCTCGATCGGGCCCGCGTTCATCACGATCAGCGGCGGGTGAATAATGGGCCCAGCATTCATCAGCGCGCCGGAGAGCGCATCGCCGCAGGGCTCGATCGCATCAGGGAAAGCGCGTCCGATCACTTCGATTGCATGCGCGGCCCGATCGAGCGGAAACACGCCGACCGGCAACCGCTTGGCGCGGATGGTAATCGCGACCTCGAACGGCCCGTGCTTGCGGGTCAGCCAAGGCAGCGTGCCGGTCTCGGCAAAACTTGCCTTGGCGTGGTTTCCGGCATCCCGCGCGGCTTGGGCGAAGATCATAGAGCCGAATGTGGCGGGCGGCAGGAACACGACCTGGCCGTCCCGCAGATGCGGAACGAGCAAGCGAGCAATGTCCGGCTGCGCGAAGGCAGGGGCGGGACACAGAATCAGCTCGGTGCCATCAATTGCTTCGGCGATGTCGGTCGTCACCAGCGCGAGCTTCACATCGTGCCGGCCATTATGATCCTTCACCAGGATGCGCGAGCCGGCCGCGCGATGCGCCGTCACCTGATCGGTGTCGCGGCGCCAGAGCCGGACCTCATGCCCCGACAGCGCAAAATCGCCCGCGGCCGCGAAAGAGCCGTTTCCCCCACCCAGAACTGCAATCTTCAAGATGCTTCTCCTTGCGCGCGCGACTGCGCATCAAGCTGCTTCAGCAGGAAATGCTGGACCTTGCCCAGTGCCGTGCGCGGCAGGTCGTCGACGAAGACGATGTCGCGCGGAACCTTGTAACGGGCGAGCTGCGTCTGAAGATGCGCTCTCAGCTCGTCCACTTCGAGCCGGGAGCCGGACCGCCCGATGACATAGGCGATCGGCACCTCGTCCCAGCGCGGGTCCGGCCGGCCGATCACGGCGCATTCGCTGACATCGGGATGTTCGAGCAGGACGCGCTCGACCTCGGCCGGATAGACGTTCTCGCCGCCGGAAATGATCACATTCTTCTTGCGGTCGCGGACCCAGAAATACCCGTCGGCATCGCACAGGCCGATATCGCCGGTGCGATACCAACCGTCGTGCAGCGCATCGTGCGTGGCATCCGCATTGCCCCAATATTCGAAAAACACGTTGGGCCCGCGCACGGCGATTTCGCCCGGCGTACCCGCAGGGACCTCATTGCCGGCCTGATCGATCACCTTCGCTTCGCAGCACAGGCCGGCAAGTCCAGTCGATCCCGCGCGCGAAAGATCGCCGCCAAGCCGGGTGTAGACTGCGATGGGGCAAGTTTCCGTCGATCCATAAACCTGAAGCACCGGAACATCGCGCGCCACGAAGCGATCGATCAGGTGCGGTGGCACGATGGTCGAGCCGGTCGAGGCGGCTTTGAGCGACGAGAGATCGGTCGTTGTCCAGGCGGGATGCTCGCTCACGGCCTGGAGGATTGCAGGCACCATCACTGTCAGGGTCGGTCGTTCCCGTTCAATGGCCGCGAGCGCAGTATCTGGCGTGAAGCGGGCGTGGATTGTGACGGTCGCACCAAGCTGCAGCGCCGGCGTGGTCTGGATGTTGAGGCCGCCGACATGGAAGAATGGCAGCACCGTCAGCACGCGATCACCTGACGTCATGTTGTGCATGTGCTGGCTCATGACGCCATTCCAGAACAAGGCTTCTTGCCGCAGAAGAGCGCCCTTCGGCCGTCCCGTCGTTCCAGACGTGTAGACGACGAGCAGCGGGCAGGAGAGATCAGTGTGCGGATTGCGGCCGCCGCCTTCGCTGCGAGCCAGCAGGTCTTCGAATGTCACGCCCCGCGACGGCGCGAAATCGAGGCCGATGACGGCCGTCCCCGGCGCAAGCTCCGGGAGAACTCCGGCAAATGCCTGCTCGAGTACCAGGACCTTTGCGCCCGCATCGGTGAGAATGAAGCGCTGCTCGGCAACCGCCAGCCGCCAGTTCAGCGGCACCAGCATCGCACCAAGTCGCGCGCATGCGTAGAGCAGAACCAGATAGTCCGGCCGGTTCAGGCTCAGGATTGCGACGCGGTCGCCTCGGCCGACGCCGAGCTCCTGCTTCAACGCCGTGGCGGTCCGTTCGATGCGCGCGGCGAGTGCGGCGTAGCTCAGCCGCTCACCCTCGAAGGCGATCGCCGTCTTGTCTGGCGCGAACGCCGCGTTGCGATCGATCAGACTACAGAGGTCCACGGTCAGTCGTCCGTTTCACCGGCCTCGTACAGCGCCTCGCGCCCGATCCGGTCGAGGCAGAGCTCGGCGGTCCAGGGCAGCATCAGCGAGCCGCAGCGGCTGTCGCGATAGATGCGCTCCAGCGGCAGCGAGCGGAGCATGGCCTGACCGCCGCAGGTGCGGATCGCGAGCGCGGCGAGCTCATTGGCGCCCTCCATCACCGAATATTGCGCGGCATAGGCGCGCAGCACCTGCTCCTTGCTTGGATTGGCGTGGGCCTCGGTGACGGCCTGGAACCAGATCGCCTTGATCTGCTCGAGCTTGATCTGCATCTGCGCGACCGCGATCTGCTTGGTCGGGTACATCCGGCGCTTGACCGGCGGCATGCCCGGTACCTCGCCGCGAAGATAGCGCACGGTGAAATCATAGGCGGCTTGCGCCAGGCCCATATAGGTCGGCGACAGCGTCAGGAACATGTGAGGCCAGCGCATCGCCGCCTGGAAATAGACGCCGCGCGGCATCAGCGCGGAATCCTCAGGGACGAACACATCCTTGAACAGCAGCGTGCGAGAGACTGTGCCGCGCATGCCGAGCGGATCCCAGTCGCCGACTACCGAGACACCGTCCGATTTCGCGGAGATCGCGAGGTAAAGGGTGTTGCGGCGCGAGGCTTTTTCGCCCTCCTCCATCTCGGTGCAGAGCACGCCGTAGTAGTCGGCATGACCGGACAGCGATGCAAAGATCTTCTTGCCGTTGACGATCCAACCGCCCTTTACGGGCTTTGCTTCCGTGCCGAACGCGACGCCGCCGGCCGCGGCCGCTCCGCCCTCGGAAAAGGGCTGCGAGTAGATCGCGCCATCCTCGACGATACGCTTGTAATGAACCGCGCGCCGCCGCTCGTGCTCGGCGCGGGTCTCCGCGTCCATGTCGAGATCGTCGGCGAGCGGACCTGACCACAGGGTCGAGCAGACGTGCATGTTCCAGGTGAGGGCGGTCGCGCCGCAATAGCGGCCGATTTCCGCTGCCGCCAGTGCGTAAGTTTGATAGTTCGCGCCGAGCCCGCCATGCTTCTTGGGCACCGCGATGCCGAGCAGGCCGACGCGATGCAGGTCGCGATAATTCTCTGTCGGGAAGATCGCCTCGCGATCGTAAGTCGCCGCGCGACCAGCGAACACGCTCTGGCCGATCTCGCGGGCGCGCGCGATGATGCCGGCCTGCTCGTCGTTCAGGCGGAATGCGACGGGATCGAAGATCGGCGTATCCAGCGCGACCTTGTCGGTTGCGCCGATGTTCTTTCTGACTTGCATGGTCATTGCGCAGCCACCCTACGTTTTGGTCGCGACGGAATTCAGGAACTGGCCGAGGGCTTCGTCGAACGCGTCAGCGCGTTCAAGGTTGGCGAGATGGCCGACACCAGCCAGCTCGACATATTCGGCAGAGGGAATGAATGTTGCTGTCTTTGCCATCATGGGGGCAGGCGCATTGTTGTCCTTGGAGCCGGACAGCAACAGCGTCGGGACGGAAATGTCCTTGAGTGTGCTGCGCTGATCGAAGCCCATCAAAGCCAGCATCATGGCGCGATAGCTCGCCTCGGGCACGCTTGCCATGCACTCGCGCGCAAGCTCCATTCCCTTCGGATCGGGATCGTCGCCGACAAGCTCCTTCACCAGGGAGGGAGCCAGCGACTTGATGGTCTCGCCGCGATCGAGCGGCCCAAGCCGCGCCGCGATGAACGATTTCTGCCAATCGCCATCGGCCTTGCCGAAGGCCGGGCTGGTCTGCGCAAGGACGACCGCGCGGGCCAGTTTCGGGGATTGCGCCAGCCATTTCTGGACGATCATGCCACCGATCGAATGGCCGACCAGAATTGGCTTGGTTGCACCAAGCTGCTCAATGAATTGCTGGAGCGCATCGGCAAGGGCCGCGATGCTGACGCTGGCGAGCGGCGCCGATCCGCCGTAGCCCGGCATGTCCCATGCAATCGCGCGGAACTGGGTGCTGAATCTCGCAAGCTGTTGCCGCCAGGCCCGTGCCGCGCCGCCAATGCCATGCAGGAAAATCAGGGGTGTCGCGTCCGGATCGCCCGCGGCTTCATAGGCGAAGCGGCCGTCTTTTGTTATCATTGGCGCAGGCTGCGACACGCGACATCCTTTTGCTCGGCCGGTCGATGCTAACAGGCCTGTAGGGGATGGGAAGCGATAATTTTATACTTAAAGCAATTTTCGGGCCGGTCTCTCGCGCGAAGGCGTTCGCGGCGCTACGGCAGCTTCGTTGCAAAAACTTGAAGGTTAAAATATATCGAGGAACGATCAGCAGAGCCAAGGAGCCAGCGCATGTCCGGATTGCCGCACTCGCCGCACGCGCTCGTGACCGGTGGCGGTCGCGGCATCGGCCGCGCCGTCGCAGCCTCTCTTGTCGGAGCAGGCGCAACCGTGACGGTGCTCGGCCGGAACGTCGCTGTTCTAGAAGAGGCGGTCGGCGCAGGTGCCGCGCATTTTGCTGCGATCGCCGACGTCTCGAACGAATTATCACTGAAAGCCGCTATCGCTGAAGCGAGCGCGCGAAAGCCGATCGACATCCTGATCGCCAACGCGGGAAGTGCAGAATCCGCGCCGTTCGCGAAATCGGACGCTGCCCTGTTTGCGCGCATGATGGACGTCAATTTCATGGGCGTTGTCCATGCCATCCAGGGCGTTCTGCCGGGCATGAAGGATCGTCCCTATGGCCGCATCGTCGCGATTGCCTCGACGGCAGGGCTCAAGGGCTACGCCTATGTCAGCGCGTATACGGCGGCGAAGCACGCCGTCGTCGGTCTCGTGCGCTCTCTTGCCCTCGAGACGGCCGGAAGCAATGTGACTGTGAATGCGGTGTGTCCGGGCTTCACCGACACCGATCTGGTCGCCGGCAGCATTGAAAACATCATGAAGAAGACCGGCAGGAGCCGCGAGCAGGCGATCGCCGAGCTCGCGAAGCACAATCCGCAGGGACGGCTGATCACGCCTCAAGAGGTGGCTGACGCAGTGCTTTGGTTGTGCGGCGAAGGCGCTGGTGCGATCACCGGGCAGGCGATTGCAGTCGCAGGCGGCGAAATCTAGTAGCGCGGAACAAACATAGTTAGGAGATCGCATGAGCAGACCAGCCAATCCTGTGACCGTGCCGCTCGCGGATTATTCGCCGCAGCACTTCCTGCTGGCGGTGGTCGACAGCGTTGCCACGGTGACGCTCAACCGTCCCGAGCGGAAGAATCCACTGACCTTCGAGAGCTATCGGGAACTGACGGATTTCTTCCGCGCCTGCGCTTTCGATGATGCAGTCAAGGCCATCATCGTCACCGGCGCCGGCGGTAACTTCTCGTCCGGCGGCGATGTGTTCGAGATCATCGGCCCGCTCGTGAAGATGGACACCAAGGGGCTGACCGCTTTCACGCGGATGACCGGCGACCTCGTCAAAGCGATGCGGGCCTGCCCTCAACCCATTGTGGCCGCGGTCGAAGGCATCTGCGCCGGCGCCGGCGCGATCATCGCGATGGCATCGGATATGCGGCTTGCGGCGAGCGGCGCGAAGGTCGCGTTCCTCTTCAACAAGGTCGGCCTTGGCGGCTGCGACATGGGCGCCTGTGCGATCCTGCCGCGGATCATCGGACAGTCCCGCGCCTCCGAGCTGCTCTACACCGGCCGGTTCATGACGGCGGAGGAGGGCGAGCGCTGGGGCTTCTTCAGCCGCATCGTCACGCCCGAGCAGGTGCTGCCCCAGGCGCAGTTGCTGGCCAAGCAGGTTGCGGAAGGCCCGACCTTCGGCAACACCATGACCAAGCGGATGCTGGCGATGGAATGGGCGATGTCGATTGAAGAGGCGATCGAAGCGGAAGCGGTTGCTCAGGCGCTGTGCATGACCACGGCGGATTTCGAGCGCGCCTTTGAAGCATTCGCCAACAAGGTCAAGCCGGTCTTCAGGGGCGACTGAGCCCCGGACTTGCTGCGGGAAGCCAGCAACGGTGACTTGCGCCGCAATACCTGCCCGGAAAAGATCAGATTTTCCGCAACAACGTGCGCGACCGGCGGGATCTCGAGGAGCTGAGAATTAAGGCTAAGCCCAAGACCCGGGCCGAGCTCAAGGCGGAGGCGACAAAGCCGCTTGCGGCGGAGTGACCGCCCGTGCGACTTTAGCCCCATTGCCTGGCGTATTTTCGAGTGGAGTAAGGGCGATGAAGGCGATTATCGTCGGTGGCGGTATCGGTGGTCTCACCACGGCATTGATGCTGCGCTCGCGCGGCATCGGGTGCGAGATTTTCGAACAGGCCGACACCATCCGCGAGCTCGGTGTCGGCATCAACACGCTGCCGCATGCGATGCGGGAGCTTGCCGGCCTCGGTCTCCTCCAGCAGCTCGACGACGTCGCGATCCGCACCGACCAGCTCTATTACCTCAATCGCCACGGCCAGGAGGTATGGCGCGAGGCCCGCGGCATCGACGCCGGCCATGACGTGCCGCAATTCTCGATTCACCGCGGCCGCCTTCAGGGCGTCATCCATCGCGCCGTCGAGGAGCGGCTCGGGCCGGAGGCAATTCACACCGGCTGCCGCCTCGGCGCCTTCACGCAGGACGAGGGCGGCGTCACCGCTTATTTCTTCGACCGCTCGGGCGCGCACATTCATACTGCGCGCGGCGATATCCTGATCGGCGCTGACGGCATCCATTCACGCGTTCGCGATACGCTGTTCCCGAACGAGGGACCGCCGTGCTGGAACGGCCTGATGCTATGGCGCGGTGCGCGCGATTGGCCGCTGTTCCTCACCGGCAAGTCGATGATCGTGGCCGGCGGCCTCAACGCCAAGGTGGTGATCTATCCGATCGCAGAGGGATCGAGTCCGGCGAGCCGTCTCACCAACTGGGCGGTGCTGGTGAAGGTCGGCGAGGGCAATGCCCCGCCGCCCCGGAAGGAAGACTGGTCGCGGCCCGGCCGGCGCGAGGAGTTGATGCCGCATGTCGCGCGCTTCTCGGTGCCTTATATCGACGTCAAGAGCCTGATCTCGGCAACGCCGGAATTCTACGAATATCCGACCTGCGACCGTGATCCCTTGCCTTACTGGTCGTCCGGGCGCGTTACGCTGCTCGGTGACGCCGCGCATCCCATGTATCCGGTCGGCTCCAATGGCGCATCTCAGGCGATCCTCGACGCGCGCTGCCTTGCCGATGCGCTGGTGCGCGCCGAGCATCCGCGCCAGGCTTTGCTTGAATATGAGAAGAAACGTCTGCCGATGACCGCTGACATCGTCCGCTCCAACCGGCGCGGCGGCCCCGAGGGCGTCATCGACGCCGTCGAGCAGCTTGCGCCCGATGGCTTCGACAACGTCGACAACGTGCTGAGCTATTCCCAGCGCGAGGCGATCGTGCGCGGCTATGCCACCAAGGCCGGCTTCGCCGCCGTGCCGGGTCTGGCGGCGGTGCGCGCTTAAGACTAGCTCCTAGCCGCCGGGCGGCGGCGGCAGGAAGTGGATGTTGAACTCGGCGGCCATCGCCACCACGTCCTCCGGCTTCTGTTCCTTCATGTTGTGAAGGCCCCAGAACAGGTCGAACAGCTTGCGGGTCGGCGACACCCAGAACAGCACCTTTGCCGTCTGCTCCGACTTGTTGAAGATGCCGTGCGGCACGCCCATGCCGAGGCGGATCAGATCGCCCGGGGTCGCCTGCGACTCCGAATTGCCGAGCACGAAGTCAAGCTTGCCCTCGAGCATGTAGAGATACTCATCCTGGTCGGGATGGATGTGCGGCGGCACGAATGTGCCCGGCGGCAATGTCGCGTGCCAGGAGAAGCTGTGCTCGGTATTGCTCTTCGGCACATAGGTCTGGCCGAGGATGTTCCAGGAAATGCCCTGGATCCCTTCATTAGCCCGCGTGATGCCGGTGATTTCGCTCTTCATTGTAGTCCTCCCGTAATGCGGTGCGGCTTAGTTTGCCGCCTTGCAGTCCTTGGCATAGCGGTCGCCATAGTTCTCAAAGACTTTCTGAACGATCTCGGTCTGGAACTTGCCGTCCGCACGCTTGGCGACCTTGGTCAGATAGAAATCCTGGATCGGATAGCCGTTGGTGTTGAACTTGAAGGCGCCGCGCAGAGAGGTGAAGTCGGCCTTCTTCAGCGCAGCCCCAACCGCATCCTTGTTCAAGAGATCGCCTTTCACGGCCTTGACCGCGCTGTCGATCAGCATCGCGGCGTCATAGGCCTGAAAAGCGTAGGTGCCGGGCACGACGTTGTAGGCGGCTTCATAGGCCGCGACGAACTTCTTGTTCTGGGGATTGTCGAGATTGGGCGCCCAGTTCGCGCCGCCAAACATGCCGACGGCCGCATCCTGCTGCGCCGGCAAGGTCGATTCATCCACCGTGAAAGCCGAGAGCACCGGAATGCTGTCGGCAAGGCCGGCCTGCCGGTATTGCTTGACGAGATTGACGCCGAGGCCGCCCGGCATGAACGTGAACAGCGCATCGGGCTTCTGCGACGAGATCTTGGAAAGTTCCGGCTGGAAGTCCTGCGTGTTCAGCGGGATGTAGGATTCTTCGACGATCTCGCCCTTGTAGTCGAGCTTGAAGCCCGCCACCGAATCCTTGCCGGCCTGATAGTTCGGCACCATCAGATACATGCGCTTGTAGCCGCGATCCTGCGCCACCTTGCCGAGGATCTCGTGGACCTGATCGTTCTGGTACGACGTCACATAGAAGAACGGGTTGCAGTCCTTACCGGCGAAAGTCGATGGGCCGGCGTTGGGGCTGATCAGGAACGTCTTGGACTCCGTAATGGGGCGGTGGATCGCCTGGAGGATGTTGGAGAAGATCGGGCCCACCACGAAGTCGACCTTGTCGCGCTCCAGAAGGCCCTTGACCTTCGTGACCGCTGCGTCGGGCTTCAACTCGTCATCGGCGACGATCACCTCGACATCTCGGCCCCCCATCTTCCCGCCGAGATCCTTCACGGCGAGCGCAAAGCCGTCGCGGACCTGCTGGCCAAGCGCGGCGGCGGGGCCCGACAGGGTCACGACCACGCCCAGCTTGATCTTCTCCTGGGCGAGGGAAGGGCTCACCGCGGTGCCGAGCAGCAGGGCGGCAGCGGCCAAGGTCGTTTGCGTCTTCATGATGTGTCCCCGTGACGATCGGGCTTGCGCAGCAAGCCGCGTACTCCAATCCAAGCTTATGCCGATGATGGCGGCCGCGGCAAGCAAGCTCAAGGCGTGGCCATCCTGCGGGCAGTGCGCATGCAAGCGGCGCGCCAGTTATTTGAAGCCTAAAGAAATTCGGTGCGGTCGATTGTTGCAGCTTTAGGCTTGCGGCCGGGGCCGATTTATTTGAAGCTCAAAACGTTGGGGAATCCGTGCTGGCGCCAGGGCCGGCCATGAGTGACTGCATCGAGATGCTCGATTCCGAGACCAAAGCCGTCGAGACGCCGGAGGACCACGCCGAAGAGCTTCGGCTGTGGCTGCGTCTGCTCACCTGCACCACCCTGATCGAAGGCGAAGTCCGTGGCCGCCTGCGACAGCGCTTCGACGTCACGCTGCCCCGGTTCGACCTGATGGCGCAGCTCGACAAGGCGCCCGATGGCATGACGCTGTCCGACGTCTCCAAGCGCATGATGGTGTCCAACGGCAACGTCACCGGCCTCGTCGAACGGCTGGTGGAATCGGGCCATCTCGACCGGCGCACCTCGGAGACGGACCGCCGCGTCCAGGTGATCCGCCTCACAAAGCTGGGTCGCGCCGAGTTTCGCAGGATGGCTGCGGAGCACGAGACCTGGATCGCCGATCTGTTCGCCGACCTGACTCCGAAGGATGTCCGCGAATTGATGCGGCTCCTGGCCAAGACAAAGGCGTCGGCGCAGAAATCGGCCGGTCGCCGCCGGCCGTAGTCCGCCAGCGGGGCACCCCGCCAGTCCCACCTTGCCGCCGGAAAATGCATGGGATGCCCAAAATCCGCTATTGCGCCGAATTGTTTTAAGCCTAAAATGTTTTCCAGATGATGCTGCCGGGTGCTTTCCATGCTGAAAGGAGCGTGCGATGGCCAACGCCGCTAAGGCTCAAGAGTCGGGTTCGTATGACGGCAACGCCGCGACAGCCCACGTCGATACATTCGCACGGCAGCATCTGCCGCCGCGCGAGTTCTGGCCCGAATTCATCTTCACGCGGCCGGAGCTGCACTATCCGCAGCGATTGAACTGCGTCAGCTATTTTCTCGACCGCTGGGTCGAGCAGGGCCACGGCGACGCGCCGTGCGTCATCAGTCCGGCCGTCAGCTACACCTATCGCGAGCTGCAAGCGCTCGTGAACCGCATCGCCGACGTGCTGGTTCGCAAGCTTGGTCTCGTAACCGGCGGACGCGTGCTGCTGCGCTCCGCCAACAATCCGATGATGGTTGCGACCTATCTCGCGGTGATCAAGGCTGGCGGCATCGTCGTGGCGACCATGCCTCTGCTGCGCGCCAAGGAACTATCTTATCCGATCCAGAAGGCGGAGATTACACTCGCGCTCTGCGATGGAAAACTCTCGGAGGAGATGGAGAAGGCGAAAGCGGCGGCGCCCGGCCTCAAGCACGTGGTCTATTGGGGCAACGGCGCGTCGGACTCGCTCGAGGCGCTGATTACTGATGCGAGCCCGGAGTTCAAGGCGGTCGATACCGCCGCCGATGACATCTGCCTGATTGCCTTCACGTCGGGCACGACGGGCGATCCCAAGGGCACCATGCATTTCCATCGGGATATGCTGGCGGTCTGCGACGGTTATGCGCGCAACATCTTGAGGGCGGAGCAGAAGGATCGCTTCGTCGGTTCAGCCCCGCTCGCCTTTACCTTCGGCTTCGGCGGCGTGTTGTTTCCGATGCATATCGGCGCTTCCTTCGTCGTGCTGGAGAAGACGACACCGGACGACATGCTGACGGCGATCGAGCAATACAAGACCTCGGTCTGCTTCACCGCGCCAACCGCCTATCGCGCCATGATCGGCAAGCTCGCGGGTCGCGACATTTCTTCGCTGCGAAAGTGCGTCTCTGCGGGCGAGACCCTCCCCAAGCCGACATTCGATGCCTGGCTCAAGGCCACCGGCATCAAGCTGATGGACGGCATCGGTTCGACCGAGCTGCTGCACATCTTCATCAGCGCGACCGTGGACGAGATCCGTCCCGGCGCAACCGGCAAACCCGTGCCGGGTTACGAAGCAAAAATCGTCGATGACGACGGCAATGACCTGCCGCCGGGCACGATGGGGCGGCTCGCGGTGCGCGGCCCGACCGGCTGCCGCTATCTCGCCGACGAGCGGCAGCGCAAATACGTCCAGAACGGCTGGAACATCACCGGCGATACCTATCTGATGGATAGCGACGGCTACTTCTGGTACCAGTCGCGCTCCGACGACATGATCGTGTCAGCCGGGTACAACATCGCGGGCACGGATGTGGAGGCGGCGCTGCTGACGCATCCATCCGTAGCCGAGTGCGGCGTCGTCGGTGCGCCGGACGAGGCGCGTGGCATGATCGTGAAGGCCTATGTCATCGCCGCCCCAGGTGTGACGCCGGACGCTCAACTCGCAGCGGAGTTGCAGGAGCATGTCAAACGTGAGATTGCACCTTACAAATATCCGCGCGCGATCGAGTTCGTGGTGCAACTGCCGAAGACCGAGACCGGCAAGTTGAAGCGATTTGCCCTGCGGCAGTTGGCGCAGGCTGCAGCGACGTCCTCTGGCGTTGCGGCGGAATAAGAGAAGGATGAAGAATTGTCCGTGACGACGCCGAAAGGCCCGCACCTCGCGGTGCTGCCGACAGCAGCCGAGAGCGAAACCGGCTCCAGGGCGCAGGTGCTCCAACCGTCCGGCTGGCCGCTACCGAAAGGCTATGCCAACGGCATGGCCGCCGAGGGACGCATCGTCGTCACCGGCGGCGTGATCGGCTGGGACGCCGAGGAGCGTCTCGCGGACGGCTTTGTCGCACAGGTGCGCCAAGCCCTGAGCAACATCGCCGAGATATTAGCCGAGGCGGGTGCGCGGCCCGAGCACCTCGTGCGGCTGACCTGGTACGTCGTCGACATGGACGAATACCTGGCGAACCTGAGGGAGCTCGGCAAGAGCTACCGTGCCACCTTCGGTGCGCACTATCCTGCGATGGCGCTGGTGCAGGTCGTCCGCCTCGTCGAGAAGGCGGCGCGCGTCGAGATCGAAGCCACGGCCGTCATTCCCCGCTAAGTCGCCTTCGGTTCGCGCCTAACTGGCCCTGGCGAGATCGTCGTCCTCGGGCGAATTCAGATAGACGCCCGATACAGTGTCGACCCAGCACAGATGGTCGTGCACCTTCTTGACGCCCTCGACGTTCTCCGCCGCGACGACGGCGGCCTGACGCGCGCATTCCTCGGTGATGACGCCGCTGAGATGAACGATGCCGTCCCGGACGATGACGTTCAGTCCGAACGGGCACCAGTCGTTTTTCTCCATGGTGTCGGTGATACGGCCGCGAATGTGATCGTCGTCGGCCGTCGGATCCGGTACCTCGCGGGCGAGCCCCGCCACCGCCTGCAACAAATTCGCGCGCGAGACGATGCCGACGACCTTGTCGCCGCGCACCACCGGCAGCCGCTTTACGTTGTTCCGTTCCATGAGATCAACGATCTCCGCGAGCGCCGTATCCTCGGTGATGGTCACGACCGAGGCGGTCATCACCTCCGAGACCTTGCGGCCGTGCTCGTGGACGAAATCGCTGGCGGAGTTGCCGGGGCCGAGGATGAACCGCAGCCAGCGGCCTCGCTTGCGCTCGGTGCCGATTTCGCTGCGGCGAACGAAATCGCCCTCGGAGACCACGCCGACCAGCTTGCCGGCATCGTCGACCACGGTGAGGCCGCTGACGTGCCGCTTCAACATGATGTTTGCCGCCTCGACGATGCTGGTGTGAGGGGCAACCGAGATGACCGAGCGGGTCATGATCTGGTGGGCGCGCATGGGGAAGCTCCGCAAGTTCACACGAATATCGATGTGTGGAGCTTAGGTCACCGGCAGGAAGCTGATTTGACCCAAGTCAAGCTGGTCCGCACCTAATCCTCGGGCTCCGCATTCGGGGCGAGGTCGGAGGAGCGGAACGGCTTGGCCATGTCCAGTTTCCGGTAAGCGTTCGAGGCGGTCCGCAACAGCTTCTTTTGGCGCTTCCGGTTGTGGAAGCGAATGCCCGCCTCGGGGACGGCCTCGTTCAGCGACGCTGCCAGGGTTTGGCCTCGCGCATCGTCGTTCAATTGCCCGAGGGACTTCTGCGCCTTGCGTAATTGCTTGAGGATCGACTTCTGTTTGGTCAGCGATTCGTCTGCAAACAAATCCTCTAGCGATTCGATCGAATAGGTCAGCCGCTTGTTGAGGAGCCGCAGCTTGTGCCGTTTTCCGACGTCGAGCTTGCGCAGTTTCCGCGCCTTCCTGAGCAGCGTCGTTTCCCATTCCGTGAGCTGCGCCGTCGCGTGGTCGGCAAGCGGGCAGCGGCGCAATCGGATGGCCTCCTTGCTGCGCCGGGTCGACCAAGGACCGCTCTCGATCCAGGCGGAGGTCTGCTCGACAAGACGGCGATACCGCGCCGATTGCAGCGCGCGCGCCAGCAGGCGGTGGCTCTCGGCGCGCTTCTCGTCCCAATGCTGAAGCTCGGCGATCACGTCAAGCTCGCCTCCGCTTTCGGCGATAACCCGCTCGATCGCCACGTCTAGGTCGCGCACCATGCCGAGCTGGCTGTTCAGCCATTTCAGTTCGGCCCAGACATTCGGCCGCAGGGCATCGTCGACCATGGGCGAGAAGAAGCGGATGGCGGTGCGCAGATGCGTCAGTGCGATCCGGATCTGATGCAGCGCCTCGGGATCGCCGTGGCAGGTGCCATCGTGCTGGGCGAGGACGGCATCGAGGTGGCGGCGGGCGATAATCCGGAACGCGGTGTCGCAGGCCATGCCGGGGCTGAGGCGGCCGGGCAGAACATTGCGCCGCGCCGCAGGCTTGGCGCGAGCGGTCGCCATCGAACTCGTGGTGGGTCGCGCCATCCTAGCCCGCGCCAATCAGATTGCCTTATTTGCCCTCAGCGATTACGTCCCGGCAATTCTGGAGCGTCTGCGCTTGTGTCCCGGATGCATCGATGGTCGCCCAACCGACATGGCCGATATTATAGTGCTCTTGCTGCGCGGCAACCTCTTGCGTGGCGTCGGACGCGTCGCCCCGGCGGCCGCCGATTCGCGCCTGGCGGGTGGCGAGGTCGGCGACGAGGAATAGTCCATTGAGCGGTACGCTGCACTCGCGTGCCAGGGCGGCCATCTCGTCTCGCTCGGTCTCGCGCGCAAAGACGGCGTCGACGATTGCCGAGTGGCCTTGCGCCAGAACCTGCCGGGCGCGCTGCATCAGCACCCCGTAGACGCGCGCCGTCACGTCAGGCCGGTACGTGGACGGCGGTAGCCGTTCGGTGTGTCCCACCTGAAACAGCTGCTTGCGAATGACGTCGCTGCGCAGCACGACGGCGCCCGGATGTGGCGCCACGACGGGCGCCAGCGCGCGGGCGAGCACGGATTTGCCGGTGCCCGACAGTCCGCCAACCGCGATCAGGCGAGGGGCGGGGGGATGAATCAAAGCCCGGGCGAGCTCGAAATAGCGGCGCGCCTCGTCGAGAGTGCCGGGGCCGTCGGCATCAAGCCGCCTCAGTCGCGCCAGCGCCACCTGCGCACGGATCGCGGCGCGCATGGACATGAACAGTGGCAGCGCCGCCAGGGCGTCGAGCGTTTCGTCGGGCGCCGTCATCAGATACTGGTTCAGGACGGCATTGGCCGTGGCCGACTGGTCATGGCGCAGCAGGTCCATCAGCGTGAACGCAAGATCGTAGAGCACGTCCACAGTCGCCATCTGCGCGTCGAATTCGATCGCGTCGAACAGGACAGGCTGCCGGTCGATCAGCACGATATTGGCGAGATGCAAGTCGCCGTGACAGCGGCGCACGAAACCGTGGCGCGCGCGTTCTTCCAGTGTAGCGCGGACGCGCAGGAATGCCCGGTGTGAGGCTTTGTCAAGCTGATCAACCTCTGCTGCTTCGAAATGGCCACCGCTGCGCAGCCCGGTGCTGTTGCCATCGATCAGCGCAGGAATGGAGGCAATCCATGCGGCGCCATCCGCGACGGGCGCCCTCGCATGCGATGCTGCGATCGCATTCGCGATGGCCGGAGCGAGCTCTGCATCCAGCGGGCCGGCTTTTGCCACATGGTCCAGCGTCCGGTTTTCGTCGAAGCGGGACATGTCGACCGCATACTCGATCGGCCGGCCGCCACCGTCGATCTCGATCGATCCATCCGGTTCCTCCGTGATCGCCACGACGCGGTGATAGATTTGCGGCGCGAGCGGCCGGTTGATCCTGATCTCCTCTTCGCAGGCCGCCTCGCGCTTTTCGAGCGTCGAATAGTCGAGGAATGGAAACTTGACAGCCCGCTTGATCTTCAGGGCGCGCGTTCCGTCGAGAAACACCGACGCTGCGTGGGTGTCGATCCGCTTTACGCCAGGACGCGCGTTTAGAGCTTCGAAGACCCGTTCCTGGATTGCAGAATCGTCTGTCATCTCAGCAGGCATTTCCAGATGCGTCAGCGGTGAGGCAGCAGGCTAATCCTTAGAGGCGGATCGGGGCCAGTCCTTGACATCGGTCAAAGCCTGTCGTCGGCTGGCTGCGCGGTGTTCCCGCCTTGAGGAGGATCAAGCTTCCCGGCGAAAGGTGGCTTATCCTAACCGGTAAGGAGAATCCCGATGCCCATCAAGGATGTCTTTCTGCCGCTTGTCGGCCAACCGCGCGGACCGGCCCTCGCCGCGATCGCGACATGCGTGGCTGTCGCCGCCGACCTCGGCGCCAGGATCACCGCGCTCGCGCTCGAGGAAGATGTTTTCGTGCGGCCGAAGGTCATCATCCCTGGCGATTTGGATCCCCCGGAGGCGAGCGGTTCGCGTGAGCTAAGCGACGTGCAGCAACTCCTCAACGCCTTCACCAATGCAGCCTCCCGCGCCAACATTCGTGCCCAAAGCCGATCGGGTAAGGTGCCGGCGGACCAGATGGCGTCGATCCTGGCCGAGCATGCGCGCTTCAGCGATCTGACGTTGGTCCCCGTGAGGCCGCATGACAGTCAAACGGAACGCATCATCGAAACGCTCCTGTTCGAATCCGGCCGGCCGCTGCTGCTCTGCCCGGAACAGCATGTGGACGAGCTGCGACCGGAGTTCGAGAACGTCATGATCGCCTGGGATCACTCCGCCCGTGCCGCGCGGGCCGTCGGCGACGCGCTGCCCATTCTTCAGGCTGCTTCATCCGCCCGGGTGGTCACGGTGGCGGACGACAAGACCGATGCCATCGTGCAATCCGGAACCGCGCTCGTCGACCATCTGAGGGAACACGGGGTCTACGCCTCGTTCGAAACGACGAAGGGCGGCGGCAGCTCGATCGGCAAGGTGCTCGGGAGCTGGGCGAATTCCCATGCCATGGATGCGATCGTGATGGGCGCCTACCATCATTCACGCCTGAACGAGATCGTCTGGGGTGGTGTGACAAAGACCGTCATTGGCCAGCCGCCGTGCTGGGTTATTATCTCGCACTAGGCGCATCGCCAGTTTATCGGCCTGATCGCCAACCATCGGAACCGCCACCGACCGGGCGCATTTGCTTTCATGTCAACCTATCGCTTGAAGAATCTGCTGTCGCCGCGTTCGGTTGCGCTTGTCGGCGCGAGCGCCCGCCCGGTCTCCGTCGGCCGCGCCGTTCTTGAGAATATTCACAAGGCCGAATTCAAGGGTCGGTTCGGCCTCGTCAATCCGCGCCATGCCGAGATCGGCGGCATCGCCGCGGTGGGCAGTCTGGACAGGCTGGACTTCGTGCCCGAGCTCGTGGTCATCACCGCGCCGGCGCGCGAGGTCCCCGGTATTATCGACCAGGCCGGACGTCGTGGCTCGGCCGGCGCGCTGATCGTCTCGGCGGGCCTCGGTCACGGACCTGGGTCCCTGCACGAGGCCGCGATCGCGGCGGCACGCAAATACGGCATGCGGCTGATTGGGCCGAACTGCCTCGGCATCATGATGCCCGGCGTCAGCCTCAATGCCAGCTTTGCCGCGCACATGCCGGGGGCGGGCAACCTCGCGCTGATCTCGCAATCCGGCGCGATCGCGGCCGGAATGGTGGATTGGGCTGCGCAGCGCGGCGTCGGGTTCTCCGGAATTGTCACGATCGGCGATCAGATCGATGTCGATATTGCCGACCTGCTCGACCATTTCGCGATGGACCCCAAGACCCGCGCGATCCTGCTTTATATCGAAGCCATCAAGGACGCGCGCAAGTTCATGTCGGCGGCACGGGCCGCGGCGCGCGTGAAGCCGGTCGTCGTGGTGAAGTCCGGCCGCATGGCGCAGGGTGCCAAAGCGGCGGCAACCCATACGGGCGCGCTCGCCGGCGCCGACGCCGTCTATGATGCCGCGTTCCGCCGTGCGGGCGTCCTGCGGGTCTCCGATCTGCGCGAGCTGTTCGATTGCGCCGAGACACTCGGTCGCGTCGAACCGCCGGCGGGAAAGCGTCTCGCCATCCTCACCAATGGCGGCGGCATCGGTGTCCTGGCCGTGGATCGGTTGGTGGACCTTGGTGGAATCCCGGCATCCATCTCGGCTGAGACGCGCAAGAGCCTCGATGCAGTGCTGCCGCCGACCTGGTCCGGTGCAAATCCCGTCGACATCGTCGGTGATGCCGATGCATCGCGGTACGCGGCGGCGCTGGAGGTGCTGCTCGCAGACCCTGATAATGATGCCGTCCTCGTCCTCAACGTGCAGACCGCGATCGCCCCGGCGGCCGACATCGCCGCGACCGTGACGGAGCTCGTCGGCAAATATCGCGAGAAGCAGCGTCGATGGGCGAAGCCCGTGCTGGCGGCTTGGGTTGGAGCCGATCAGAACATCGTTCAGGCGCTCTCCGGCGCGGGCATTCCGAATTATCCGACCGAAGATGATGCGGTGCGCGGCTTCATGCATCTCGTGAGGCATCGCGAGGTCGTAGAGGAGCTGAGCCAGGTTCCTCCCGCGATGCCCGACACGTTCGTGCCTGACGCCCGGGCTGCCAGGCAGATCGTCGCCGCTGCGATCGCGGACGGCCGCAAATGGCTCGAGCCCATCGAGATCAAGCACCTGCTCGGAGCCTATGACATCGCGATGGTACCGACCCGTGCTGCAACCGATGTCGAGCAGGCTGTCGCCTACGCCAGCGAGATGTTCGCGCAGGGCGTCACAGTCGTGCTGAAGATCATGTCGCGCGACATCGTCCACAAGTCGGACGTCGGCGGCGTCGTCCTCAATCTGACCACGCCGGAGGCCGTGCGCGCGGCTGCCACCGACATTCTCGCGCGGGCGAGGAAGCTCCGTCCCGAAGCCCGCATCGAGGGCGTCATCGTGCAGGCGATGGTCGTCAAGGCGAAGGCGCGCGAGCTGATCCTGGGTCTTGCCGACGATCCCACCTTTGGCACCGTTGTCGTCTTCGGCCGGGGCGGGACGGCGGTCGAGATCATCAACGACAAGGCACTGGCGCTTCCGCCGCTCGATCTGCAACTCGCCCGCGACCTGATCGGCCGCACGCGCGTATCACGGCTGCTGCAGGCCTATCGCGACGTACCCGCGGTCGAGCCGGACGCCGTCGCGATGGTGTTGGTCAAGCTCGCCCAGATGGCCGCCGACCTTCCCGAGATCCGTGAATTCGACATCAACCCACTGCTTGCGGACGAGACCGGCGTGACCGCGGTCGACGCCCGCGTCGCGGTGGAGCCGCCGCAGCGCAAATTCGCCGGCTCCGGCCCGGCCAATTTCGCCGTCCGGGCCTATCCGTCGCAGTGGGAGCGCCGCCTGGCGCTCAAGGATGACTGGCGCATCTTCGTACGGCCCCTGCGTCCCGAGGACGAGCCGACCATCCACGAATTCCTGCGTCACGTCACGGCGCACGACCTCCGCCTGCGCTTCTTCGCGCCGATGAAGGAGTTCACCCACGAGTTCATCGCGCGCCTGACCCAGCTCGATTATGCCCGCGCAATGGCCTTCATCGCATTCGACGAAGCGACCGGCGAGATGGTCGGCGTGGTCCGGCTCCATTCGGACTCGGTCTATGAGAGCGGCGAATATGCGATCCTGCTGCGCTCCGACCTCAAGGGCAGGGGGCTCGGATGGGCGTTGATGCAGTTGATCATCGACTATGCGAGATCGGAGGGGCTGAAGACCATCTCGGGTGATGTTCTCAGGGAGAACACCACAATGCTTGAGATGTGCCGCCAGCTCGGCTTCGACGTGAAGCCGGATTCGACCGAGCCCGACCTCTGTGACGTCAGGCTCAAGCTCTGAGCGTTCCGATCACGAGTGCGCTTCGCGCGATGCGGCGGATTCCGTGGCCGTTTTCCGCAGACTCTTGACGATGATCGCGATCAGCGGCACCAGCACCGGCACAATCGTGCTGAGCGGATGATGGACCGCGCCTGACACCTGGGCCTGGAGCGCCCGCGCCTCGAGCTGCAAGGCTTCGATGGATGCGCCGTGAATTTCATTGGCGAGCTCGATGTCGCGGCCGGATGGAGGACGGCCGGCAACGACGAAGAGAACCGCCGCGATGGCGAAATTGACGGTGCCGAGGATGGCAGCCGCCGCAATTGCGCTCCAGATCTGGACCAGCGCGAAATAGGCCGACAGCTCCAGCATCAGGAGCCCGAATGTCGCGATCAGGGCCGCGAAGGCCCGCAGGCCGAGACCGATCAACAGATGGCGCAGCTTGATGTCCGCGATGATCCTGTCCGCGCGCCACAGCACGCGCAGATGTTTGACGACATTCTCGGTATTCACTTAGTGTCTCCTCAGCATGACGCCGACGACGACGCCGAGTGCGAAAGCGGAGGCGAGCGATGTGACCGGGCGTTCCACAATGAGGCGCTGAAGCTGCTCCTGCTCGTCGCTGACGGTTTCTCCGAGCTCGGCAAGCGCGGCCTTGATCTGATCGGCCAGAGCCTCGGCCCGGTCTTTCGAGCTGTCGAACATCTCTTCGCCTGCGGTGCTCAGCAGACGCGTGACGTCAACCTTCAGCGCTCGCAGTTCTTCGCTCATCCTGTCGCTGTTGAACATGGATTTGAGAACTCCCTTGAATGGAAGCGACCCTAAGGCCCGGCGGCGCGGCCGCGCTTGATTTGCGTCAAGGGACGGCGCGTGGCCCTGGTGTTGAGACAGGTCAACCCGGCCGCCACGGGCTGGCCTAGAAGTGGCGGCTGAATGGGGACCAATTGTCCCGATGAGGTGGAAGCGTGAACTCCGAACCGCTGTTGCTGGCAACGCCCTCCGGCGATGTGCTGAAATTGCGCCCGGAAGGGCCGTGGACGGCAGCCAATGTGTCGGCGCTCGAAACGCTGTCCCGATCGGTCGGAGCGGATGTCGATCGATCCAGTGCCGTGACGCTGGACATGTCCGGCGTTAGCGCGCTCGACACGCTCGGCGCCTGGGTGTTGGAGAAGCTGTCGCGACGGGCCGCATCATCCGGCAGATCGGCCGAATTCGTCGGCGTTGCCGATCATTTCAGCGGCCTGATGGATGAGGTGCGTCAGGTCAACCGCCACCCCCCGGCGGTTGCGGCCGCGCCAAACCCGATTCTGCTCAGGCTCGGCGATCTCGGCAAATCTACGGTTGGCGCGCGCGAAGACGTCACGATCTTTCTTCAAATGCTGGGTGCATTGTTCATCGCCGTGATCGGCGTGCTGCGCCGGCCACGCTCGCTGCGGCTGACATCGCTTGTCTATCAGCTCTACCGGATCGGCTGGCAGGCCATTCCGATTGTCGTTCTCATTACCTTCCTGATCGGTGCCATCATCGCCCAGCAGGGGTTCTTTCATTTCCGCAGGTTCGGTGCGGAGTCCTACACTGTCGACATGGTCGGCATCCTGGTGCTGCGCGAGCTGGGTGTGCTGATCGTCGCCATCATGGTCGCCGGCCGGTCGGGGAGCGCGTACACGGCCGAGCTCGGCTCGATGAAGATGCGCGAGGAGATCGACGCGCTCTCGACCATGGGCCTCGATCCCGTCCATGTCCTGATATTGCCGCGAGTGGCAGCCCTCGTCATCGCGCTGCCGATCCTCGCGTTCATTGGGGCGGTTGCGGCGCTCTATGGCGGAGGACTGGTTGCGCAGTTCTACGGCGGGATGGCACCGGCGATCTACATCGCGCGGCTGCATGAGGCCATCTCCGTCACCCATTTCGAGGTCGGCATCCTGAAGGCGCCCTTCATGGCTCTGGTGATCGGGATCGTCGCCTGCAGCGAAGGATTGCGTGTGAAGGGCAGCGCGGAATCGCTCGGGCGGCAGACGACCACGTCGGTGGTGAAATCGATCTTCCTGGTGATCGTGCTCGACGGCTTATTCGCGATCTTCTTCGCTTCGATCGGAATGTGACGATGGACGAATCGCAAGAGGTATTCGCGATCCGCGTTCGCGACCTCGTGGTCGGCTTCGGCCGCCAGACCGTGCTCGACCATCTGTCGCTCGACGTCCGCCGAGGCGAGATCCTCGGGCTCGTCGGTGCCTCCGGCGGCGGCAAGTCGGTCTTGATGCGCACCATCATCGGCCTGATCCCGCGCCAGGGCGGGAGCATCGAAGTCATGGGACGGCCGATCGGTGGCCGCACCGAAGGCGCGGCCACGACGTGGGGCATTTTGTTCCAGCAAGGTGCGCTGTTCTCCTCGCTGACGGTACGTCAAAACGTGCAGTTTCCGCTCCGCGAAAATCTCGTGCTGTCGCAGGAGCTGATGGACGAGATCGCCATCGCCAAGCTCGAGATGGTCGGGTTGCGAGCGCAGGACGCCGACAAATATCCGTCGGAGCTCTCGGGCGGCATGACCAAACGCGTGGCGCTAGCCCGCGCACTTGCACTCGATCCGCCGATCCTGTTCCTGGACGAGCCGACCTCCGGTCTCGACCCGATCGCCGCCGGCGATTTTGACGCGCTGATCGGGACGCTGCAGAAGACCCTCGGCCTCACCGTGTTCATGGTCACCCATGATCTTGCGAGCCTCACCACGGTCTGCGACCGCGTCGCCGCGCTCGCCGACGGCAAGATCGTGGCGATCGGCCCGATGCGCGAATTGCTGCAATCCGAGCATCCCTGGGTGCGCGCCTATTTCCACGGCAAGCGCTCTCAGATGCTGCAACACGAGATGAGATGAGACATGGAAACCCGCGCTCCCTACGTGCTGATCGGCAGCTTCGTGCTGGCCGCTATCCTCGCGGTGTTCGGCTTCGTCTATTGGCTGAACAACACAGGCGGCATCGGGCCGCGCGCAAACTATCATGTGCAATTCCAGGGGCCGGTGCCGGGCCTGCTGGTCGGTGCCGGTGTGCTGTTCAACGGCATCCGGGTCGGCGAGGTGACGCAGATCGGCCTCGCGCCGGATAATCCGCGCTTCGTCAATGCGACGATCTCGGTTGCCTCGACGACACCCGTGCGTACCGACACGAAGGTCGGGCTCGATTTCCAGGGGCTGACCGGCGTGCCGGTGGTGACGCTGGAGGGCGGCATGATCGTTGCCAAGGCCGGCGAGCCCGTGACCCTGATCGCCGAGGCCGGTGCAGGCCAGAGCATGACGCAGGCTGCGCGCGATGCGCTGCGACGGGTCGACACCGTGCTGGAGGACAATTCCGGTCCGCTGAAGGACACTATCGCGAACCTCAAGACATTCTCCGACGGGCTCGCGCGCAACACCGGCAAAATCGACGGTATTCTGGCAGGCCTCGAAAAGATGACCGGCGGCGGGACGCCGGCGCAGAAGATCACCTACGACCTGCGCACGCCGCAGAATCTTGGGCCGGCCGGCAAGACGCTTTCGGCGTCACTGGCGATTCCCGAGCCGACCGCGGTCGCGATGCTCCAGACCCAGCGGATGTTGTTTGCACCCAGCGGGGATAATCCGGGTTTTGCGGAATTCCTCTGGGCCGACAGCATTCCAAAACTGGTGCAGGCGCGGCTGATCGACAGCTTTGAGAATTACGACATCGCCCACGCGCCCTTGCGCACGAGCGATCTCGGGCAGGCGGACTACCAGCTCCTGATCGACATCAGGCGCTTCCGGATCGCCACGGAAGGCGAGGCTCGGGTCGAGATCGGACTGTCGGCACGCATCGTCGACAAGAACGGCAAAGTGGTGGCGTCGCGCCTCGTCGAGACCAGCGAGACGCTTGACAAGGTCGAGCCGGCCGCGGCGGTCGCAGCGTTCGACACAGCTTTCGCCCGCATTGCAAAGGAGCTGATCGGCTGGACGGTGCAGGCGGTCTAGCAACAGCACAAGACGGCCATGCCCGCCAAAATTGATCTGGGTCAATCGGCTTTGGCGCAGTGCAGTAAAATGCAGCCCGCGCGGTGGGCTCGGCCTGATGCGGGGCAAGCCGGTGCTTGGAGCGGTAGATGAAGGCTTCCGTGGTGACGATTGAGCCGAACGGGCATTTCTGTCGCGATTGTGCGGTCCGCGACTTCGCGGTGTGCTCGTCGCTGGACCCGGCCGAGCTCAGGGAATTCGAGCATCTGGGGCGCCGCGTCCTCTTTGACGGGGGCGAGACCGTCTTCTCCGAGGAGGACAGCACGACCTCGTTCTACAATCTCCTCGACGGCGTCATGCGGCTCTACAAGCTGTTGCCCGACGGTCGGCGGCAGATCGTGGGATTCGCGTTACCAGGCGATTTCCTGGGGATGAATATTTCCGGCCGTCACAATTTTTCGGCCGATGCGATCGGTGGCGTCACAGTGTGCCAGTTCGCGAAGGCGCCCTTCGGCCGCTTCGTCGAGAGCCGGCCGCACCTCCTCAGGCGGATCAACGAGCTGGCGATTCGCGAGTTGAGCCAGGCGCGCGACCACATGGTCCTGCTCGGCCGCCGATCGGCGGACGAGAAAGTCGCGACGTTTCTGCTCGCCTGGCGCGAGCGGCTATTCTCGCTGAAGGGGGCGTCGGACACGGTTCAGCTGCCGATGAGTCGTCAGGACATTGCCGATTATCTCGGCCTGACCATCGAAACCGTCAGTCGCACCTTCACCAAGCTGGAGCGACATGGGGTGATCGAGATCGTTCATGGCGGCATCAGCCTGCTCGATCCGGCGAAGGTCGAGGCCTTGGCTGCGGCCTGATCCGGCGCTCGCCAATTTTGATCCCAATCAATGACGGCGGTCGTGCGCCGCCAATAATGCCCAAAATAACAGGGGAGGGCATCATGCCGACTGACGCACTGCTGGTGACGATCGCTGTCGTGGTCGTTTTTGTCACATTCGCCGGGGCCTTGGCATGGGCAGACCGGCAAACCAGCGCAGGTCGCCCCGATTCGGACGCCAAGCACTGACGGTCCCGAGATCACAATCGCGTTTTACCGTGCTTGCCGCGGAGGCTTCCACGGCCAGCTCGCGGCCGTTCGGCAGCGCCTCAACGCAATGGTGCGCGCGATAGCTGCAACTCTGCATCGACCGGGACACATTGGCTCATCCCCCGGATGCCGCCTTGGCGCCCGACCGCGGCATTTTCGCCGTATTTGGCTCAAACCGTGCACATGCTTTCCGGTTGAAAAGCCTGCTAACGTTGACTACGCAGGAACTCCAGTGCCTCGCAGTCTTAGGAGCCGAGCGGCGTGCCTCAGGACAAGACCGGCGACCCCCGACAAGCGGCGGGCAACAAATTATCGGTCCTGCGCAAGCACCCGATCTTCGCGGATCTGGAGCCAGATGCGCTCGATCAGCTCTGCCGCTATGCCAAGCACACCACGGTGAAGCGCGGTGCGACGATCGCCGCCAAGGGCGATCCCGGCAACAACCTGTTCGCGGTGATCACGGGAACAGTGAAGATTTCCTCTTCGTCGCCGGATGGAAGGAACGCAATTCTCAATCTGATCGGTCCGGGAGAAATCTTTGGCGAGATCGCGGTTCTCGATGGCGCGCCGCGCTCGGCCGACGCGACTGCCAACACCAATTGCGAACTCTACATCATCGACCGCCGCGACTTCCTGCCATTCGTGAAGAGCCAGCCGGCGCTAGCGATGAAGTTCATCGAGCTGCTCTGCGCGCGCCTGCGCTGGACCAGCCAGCAGGTCGAGCAGGTGATCCTGCAAAATCTGCCGGGCCGGCTTGCGAGCGCGCTGCTCGGTCTCACCGAAGAGCGCAAGTTCGACTCCGGCAGCGGCACGCTCGCCATCACGCAGCAGGAGATCAGCGAGATGGTGGGGATGACGCGCGAGAGCATCAACAAGCAATTGCGCGCCTGGGCCGGCCGCAACTGGGTCCGTCTCGAGCACGGCGCCATCGTCGTGCTGGATACCGATGCGTTGCGCGACCTCGCCGCGAGCGGCCTGGACGGCGAGTGAGGCCTCAGACCTGATTGTCGACGATGGCGACCGCTCGGGTCCACCCTGCGGACGCTCGCTCGATCTTCACCGGGAAGCATGAGACCGTGAATCCAGTCGACGGCAGCTTGTCGAGATTGTGCAGCTTCTCGAGATGGCAATAGCCGATGTGTCGTCCCGCCTTGTGACCTTCCCAGATCAGGCCGGCATCTTTTGTTTCGGCATATTTCTTCGCGGTGTAGACGAACGGCGCGTCCCAGCTCCAGCCGTCGGTGCCGGTCAGCCGTACACCGCGTTCAAGCAGGTACATGGTGGCCTCATAGCCCATGCCGCAGCCGGAGTTGACGTAATCGGCCTGGCCGAATTTGGCGCCGGCGCTGGTGTTGACGACCACGATCTCCAGCGGCGACAGCGTGTGCCCGATCCGTTTCAGCTCCTTCTCGACGTCGTCGGCAGTCACCACGTACCCATCGGCCAGGTGGCGGAAGTCGAGCTTCACGCCGGGCTGCAGGCACCATTCGAGCGGCACCTCGTCGATCGTCCAGACCGCTCGCCGCGATTCATGGTCGGGTGGAAGTGCCAGGGCGCGTCGAGATGCGTGCCGTTGTGGGTGGACAGCGAGACCTGCTCGACCGCCCAGCCCTGGCCATCCGGCAAATCCTCCGCCTTGAGGCCGTCGAAGAACTGCAGCATGCGGGGCAGGCCCTGCTGGTGATCAATATACTGGATCGTCGGGTGATTGCCCGGCGGATCGGCCGTCACGTCGTTTCTGAGCGGCACGGAAATATCGATCAGCTTCCGCGGCATGGGCATTTCCCTCGCGATGTTCCGTTTCGGCGCATCTTGGGCGGGCTCTACCTCTGGCGTCAAGTAACGCCCCGGTGCAGGCGATTTCGGAAAAACGGGGCATTCGTCGATCGCGCCCTCGAAGTGATGCATGATCGATCGATGCAACTCCAGCATTGATCGATGCCGGATTTGGCTTGGACTCAGAATGCCGCCCGCCCTAGGGACGACGTTGGCGACATCGCGCTGATCAGCGCGCATCGCAAGGATGGGGCGACCGTCACGTCTGCACCTCCAAGCCGCAACCAATAGCGGTCGATTCTAAAACCAGAGGAACGTCCATGGATATGACGAGCATCGTCACCTCGCGTCCGGCATTGGCCGACGGCGAGGCGGGATTAAAGGGAAGCCGGCACCTGCCGCGCAAGTCCCCGCCGGAGAGGGCGCGATGAAGCTCGCACCTTTCCTCGCCGTGATCGTTCACCAGTCAAATCCGCTCGACTCCGCCGCGCAATCCTACCAAGGTGGTGCGTTTGCAACGCTTGACTTTACACCCGAAGTGGAGCGACCCAAGGCGGCCTGCAGCATCGGCCCGACAACGACATAATTAACTCAGGAGGAAGCCCCAGATGAAGACACTCACCGGCATCATCGCAGCCGCCGTACTGGCGGTCTCAGCGCCGCTGGCGACCGCACGCGATTTCCGCTCGGCCGACATCCACCCCGCCGATTATCCGACCGTCGAAGCCGTCAAGTTCATGGGCAAGCAGCTCGCAGCCGCGAGCGGCGGCAAGCTCGGTGTGAAGGTGTTTCCCAACGGAGCCCTGGGCTCGGAGAAGGACACCATCGAGCAGCTGAAGATCGGCGCGCTCGACATGATGCGGATCAACGCATCGCCGCTGAACAACTTCGTGCCCGAGACCATCGCGTTGTGCCTGCCCTTCGTGTTCCGGGACACGCAGCACATGCGCACGGTTCTCGATGGTCCGATCGGCGACGAAATCCTGGCGTCCATGGCGCCCGCGGGCCTGATCGGCCTTGCCTATTACGACAGCGGCGCCCGGTCCATTTACACCGTCAAGGCGCCGGTCAAATCGCTCGCCGACCTCAAGGGCCTGAAGATCCGCGTCCAGCAGTCCGACCTCTGGGTCGGCATGATCCAGAGCCTCGGCGCCAACCCGACACCGATGCCGTATGGCGAGGTCTATACCGCGCTCAAGACCGGCCTCGTGGACGCCGCCGAGAACAACTGGCCGTCCTACGAATCCTCGCGTCACTTCGAGGCCGCCAAGTTCTACAACGTCACCGAGCACTCGCTCGCGCCGGAAGTTCTCGTGATGTCCAAGACGGTCTGGGACACGTTGAGCAAGGAGGATCAGGCGATGGTCCGCAAGGCGGCCAAGGAATCGGTGCCCGTCATGCGCAAGCTCTGGGACGAGCGTGAGCAGGCCTCCCGCAAGACCGTCGAGGCGGCCGGCGTGCAGGTCGTAACGATCGCCAACAAAGCGGAATTCGTCGATGCGATGAAGCCGGTGTACGACAAGTTCGCCGGCGACGAGAAGCTGAAGGGCCTCGTCAAGCGGATCCAGGACACGAAGTAGGGCCACAGCGTCGGGTCCGGCGTCGCCGCGAGGCGGCGCCGGACCCCCGCAAGGAGACGCCGATGACAGACCCACATGTCGCAAGCCACGAGCAGGAGGTAACCGGCCGACCGTCGACCGGCTTGCTGTCGCGGATCAATGCCGTCGTTGCTCGCCTCGGCATGTATCTGTCCGTGACCGGCCTGCTCGTCATCGTCACCATCGTGTTCTACCAGGTGTTCGGACGTTACGTGCTCAATTCCAGCCCGACCTGGACGGAGAACCTTGCGCTGGTCCTGATCCTGTATGTCACGCTGATCGGCGCCGCCGTTGGCGTTCGCGACGCCGGACACATCGGCATGGACAGTTTGCTGGTGATGCTTCCGGATCATCTGCGAGAGAAGATCGAGCTCGTGATCCACGTTCTGGTCGCGCTGTTCGGCATTGCGATGGCCTATAACGGCTGGATCCTCGGAGCGTCGGTCGGAACCGTGAAGATCCCCAATCTCGGGCTCCCCGAGGTCATCCGCTACGTCCCGCTGATCGCCTCCGGCGTCCTGATCGTCTCCTTTTCAATCGAGCACATCATTGCGCTCCTACGCGGCGAAGAGGTCGTCCCCTCATGGAACTGATCATTCTCGGCGCAACCTTCTTCGGCTTCCTGATCCTCGGCGTACCCGTTGCCTTCGCGATCGGTCTCTCCGCGATCTGCACCATCCTCTACGAAGGCCTGCCGGTCGCAGTCATCTTCCAGCAGATGATGTCGGGGATGAACATCTTCTCCTTCCTCGCCATTCCGTTCTTCGTCTTCAGCGGTGAGCTCATGCTGCATGGCGGCGTCGCCGACAAGATCGTGCAGCTCGCCAAGAATCTCGTTGGGCACATCCGCGGCGGGCTCGGCATGTCGAACGTGGTCGCCTGCACGCTGTTCGGCGGCGTCTCCGGCTCGCCCGTGGCCGACGTGTCGGCGATGGGCGCGGTGATGATCCCGATGATGAAAAAGGAAGGGTTCGACACCGACTACGCCGTCAACGTCACCACCCACGCTTCGCTGGTCGGAGCGCTGATGCCGACCAGCCACAACATGATCATCTATGCGCTCGCTGCCGGCGGCAAGGTCTCGATCGGCGCGCTGATCGCCGCCGGACTTCTGCCGGCGATCGTGCTGATGGTGTGCATGCTGGTCGCCGCCTACGCGGTCGCGGTGAAGCGCGGCTATCCGGCCGGCAAGTTCCCGGGCTGGGCCGAGGTTTTCCGCTCGTTCGCAGCCGCGCTGCCCGGACTTCTGATCGTCGGCATCATCCTGGCGGGCATCCTGTCCGGTGTCTTCACCGCAACTGAGTCCGCTGCCGTCGCGGTCACCTACACGATCCTGCTGACCTTCTTCATCTACCGCACCATGACCCTGCCGAACTTCCTGCGGGCTGCCGCCAAGGCCGTGAAGACGACGGGCGTGGTGCTGCTGCTGATCGGCGTCTCCACCATGTTCCAGTATCTGATGGGGCTCTACGAGGTCGCCGACTTCGCCGGTGACTTGATGAGCAGGGTGTCCTCGCAGCCCTGGGTCATCTTCCTGCTCATCAACGTCATCCTGTTCGTGCTCGGCACGTTCATGGACATGGCGGCGACCATCCTGATCTGCACCCCGATCTTCCTGCCGATCGCGATGAAGGCGGGCATGGATCCGGTGCAGTTCGGCATGCTGATGCTGATCAACTGCGCGCTGGGGCTGAACACCCCGCCTGTCGGAACGACGCAATTCGTGGGCTGCGCCATCGGCGGCATCTCGGTGGGTGCGGTGATGCGCACCATCCTGCCGTTCTATGCTGCCCTGATCGCAGCTCTGATGTTCGTGACCTACGTCCCCGCGTTCTCGCTGTGGCTGCCCCGCCTGCTGATGGGCTACAAGGGATAGCAGCAACAGGGAGAATCCGTTCGTGACTGACTATCGCAAGCTCTTCGATCTCACCGGCAAGACCGCCGTGGTGCTCGGCGCCGCCTCGGGCATCGGCAAATCGTCGGCCGAGGCGCTGGCCGGGCTCGGCGCCCGCGTCGTTTGCGCAGATCGTGCGCTTGACGCCGCCGAGGCGACGGCAGCCGGAATTCGCGACAAGGGCGGCTGGGCGGAAGCAGCTAGCTGCGACGCCGCGAGTGCTGCGGACGTCAATGCGCTCGCCAAGATCGTCATGCAGAAATTCTCGCGGCTCGACATCGCCGTGACGACGCCCGGGCTCAACATCCGCAAGACCATCCTCGACTACACCGAGGAGGATCTCGACCGCGTCCTCAACCTCAACATCAAGGGCACCGTCTGGTTCTTCCAGGCCTTCGGCCGCATCATGGTCGAGCAGAAGGGCGGCAGCATCATCGCCTGCTCCTCGGTGCGCGCGGTGACCATCGAGCCCGGTCTTGGCGTCTATGGCTCGACCAAGGCGGCGATCGGCCTGCTGGTGAAGGGTTTTGCTCAGAGGTCGGCCACGCCGGCGTCCACGTCAACGCGATCGCGCCGAGCATTGCGGAGACCGCGCTGACCGGCCCGTTCAAGCAGCGGCCCGATATCTACAATCTCTATGCCGGCCATACCGTGTTCAACCGCTGGAGCAGCGCCGACGAGGTCGCGACGGCGGTCGCCTATCTTGCTTCTGATGCCGCGAGCTATGTCAGCGGCAGCACGCTGTTCGTCGACGGCGGCTGGACCGCCGTCGATGGGCCGCCGACCGGTCTCACCCAGTTGCACAAATAAGGCGGCCGTCGGCACCTAGCCGGTAAAGCCCATGCTCCGGCGCAGCTCCTTCCGGTCTGCGCCGGTCAATAGAGCGATAAGCGCGGCCGCTTCTGTCGGATGTGCGGCCCGCGCCGTCACGCCAGCCGTGTACATCGTCACGAGCTCGCAGCCCGGCGGCAGCGATCCTGACAGCGCGATGCCGTCGGTCGCGATGATCTCGGTCGCCTGGGTGCATCCGATCGGCTGAGTTGCGGTGGAATCAGCAAGCTCCCGCATCGCGGTCGCTCCGTTCGGAAAGATCTTGAGACGCGATGCGACCTCATAGGCGATCCCAAGTTGATCCAGCACTTTGGCGACATGCTGTCCCGCGGTCGAGGCTTTGGTGTCCGGAACGTAGATGGCATCCGCGGATCGCAGCACCTCGCGGAGATCGGCCTCAGTCTTCACCGTGACTTTCGGATCGCGGTTACGGACCGCCAGCGCGGTCTCGACCCGGCCGATATCTGCGATCGAGGAGGGGACGACGAGCCTCTCCGCGGCGAGCTTCGCAAGGAGGGCCTGCGTCAGGATCACGAGATCGGCCGGCGTCCCCGCGCGCAGCTTGTCGGCCATGATGCCGACCGCGCCGAACTCGCCGTCGATGCTGAGGCCGGTCTGCGTCTTGAAGGGCTCGCCGAGGCCGCGCACCAGGCCTTGCGCCGCGCCGCCGCTCAAAATGGTCACTGTCGTCACGATGCAAGCTCCATGGCTGCGATGATCCTATCGCGCGTGATCGGCAGGTCGCGCACGCGCACGCCGAGGCAGTCGTAGACCGCATTGGCGATCGCCGCCGTCACGGGGCCGTGCGCGGCTTCGCCGGCGCCCACCGGCTCGATCTCCGGCCGCTGGATGATTTCGACATCCACCGCCGGCACCTCTCTGAAGGTCAGGATCGGATAGTCCGTCCAAGATGTCGACGTGATGTGCGTGCAATCGAAGCGCACGCGCTCCTTCAGGACCCAGCTCGTGGCCTGGATCGCACCGCCCTCGATCTGGTTGATGACGCCGTCCGGATTGATGGCTTCGCCGACGTCGACCGCAAGCGTCAACCGCCTGACACGGATGTCGTCGTTGCCTTCGATCTCCGCGATCGCGGCGCAATAGGCGCCTGTGTTCTTGTAGCGGGCGAAGCCGACGCCATAGCCGATGCCAGACTGTTTTTGCGGTTTCCACTGCGCGCGCCGTGCCGCGGCGCGGATGACGTCGCTGGCGCGCTCGTCGCGGAGATGACGCAGGCGAAACGCGATCGGGTCCTCGCCGCGCAGGACCGCGATCTCGTCGAGTACGGATTCGATCGCGAACACATTGCCTTGCCCGCCCAGGGTCCGCAGTGCCGACGTGCGCACCGGCATCGTCAGCACCCGGTGGCTCGTGATGGTCCAGGCCGGGAGGTCGTAGAGTGGAACGGAGTTGCGGTCGCCGCCCCCGCCATTGGCGGCCGGTGGATTCGTCGAGATCATGCGCGGGTAGGGGTTCGCGATCTCGGTCGCCGCAAGCAGCGCCGGCTGCGCCGCGCGTCCCGGGCGCGCGGCATGGCCGTTGCTCCAGATTGCATGGCGCCAGCCGACGATCTCGCTGTCCGCATCGAGGTCGGCCTCGATCTCGATGGCCATCGCTGCGCCGAACGGCGCATGAGACATCTCGTCATGGCGCGACCACTGCACCCGCACCGGGCGGCCGCCGGCGGCTTTCGCCAGCAACACGGCATCGAGCGCGACGTCGTCGGCCGCATTGTGCCCGTAGCAGCCGGCCCCCTCCATATGCTCGACGACGATGTTCTCGGCCGGCAGCTCGAGCACGATCGCAAGATCGGCGCGCAGCAGATAGACGCCCTGGCTGTGGGTCCAGACATGGACACGCTCGCCGTCCCATTGCGCCATGGCGCAGGACGGCGCGATCGAGGCGTGTGCGATGTAGGGACGGGTGTATTGCAGGCGGAGGGTGCGCGCAGCTTTCTTCGTCGTTGACGCTGCTCTGGTGTCGATGACGGTGGTTTCGACCGGCTGGCTCTTCAGAAAGCCTGCAAGATCGTCTTCGTTGGGCAACAGCTCGCCGGCCGACCAGGCTGCGCCCTTGCGCAAGGCTTTCAGTGCGGCTTCCGCCGCAGCCTCGGTATCGGCAACCACGCCGGCAAAGCCGCCGTCGCGGACGATCGCGACGAGACCGGGAACGGCGCGCGCCGCCGTCTCGTCGAGCGCGATCAGTCTGGCACCCGAGATGTCAGGCCGCAGCACGCGGCCGTGTGCCAGGTCCGGCAGTGCGCGATCGTGAATGAAGCGCGGTCGCGCGAACACCTTGTCGGGAATGTCGACCCGCTGGACCGAATGTCCGGCGACACCGCGTGTGGCAGCGGGCTTCGCCACGACACCCGCGGTGGCGTCGCGGTCGAGCGAGACGTCGCCAGCCAGCTCCCAATAGCTGGTCCTGACATTGCCGGGACCCGAGATCGTGCCGTCATCGATATCGAGCAGCGCCGCATCGACGCCGAGACGCTCCGATGCAGCTGCGAGGAAGCGCTGGCGGACCTCGGCGCAGACGTGTCGCAGCGCGCGGCCGGACTGCTGGACCGAAAGGCTGCCCGAGGTGACGCCCTCGTTCGGGCTGGTCGCCGTCGAGGCGCGGATCAGCTCGATCCTGCCGATATCGACGTCGAGCTCGTCCGCGGCGATCTGCGCCAGCGCCGTGACGATGCCCTGGCCGATCTCGACCTTGCCGGGCGAAATTGCGACACCGCCTTCGCCGCTGAACCGCACCCAGGACGACAGCTTTGGATTGGCCGCGAGGCTAACCGGCAGTTTCGGGACGGGGGACGGCATACTCATGACGTCGCTGTCTCCGCTGCCGCGCGCAGCACGGCGCGGACCATGCGATTATGCGATCCGCAGCGGCAAAGATTGCGATCGAGCGCGGCTCTGACCTCGGTCTCCGTCGGCGAGGGATTGCGCTTCAGCAGCGCCGCCGCGCTGATCAGGATCCCCGAGACGCAATAGCCGCATTGCATCGCCTGCTCGGAGACGAAGGCGCGTTGCAGCGGATGCGGCTGCTCGGCCGTGCCGAGGCCCTCCACCGTGACGGCGTTCTTGTCCGCCACTGACCACATCGGCATGTCGCAGGAGGCCATCGCGCGGTCGCCGACCATGACGTAACAGGCCCCGCACTCACCGGCTCCGCAGCCGAAATGCGCGCCCGTGACGCCGAGCCGGCCGCGCAGCACATCGAGCAGCGTCTGGTCGGGATCGGCCTCCACGGTCATCGCCGCGCCGTTGAGCTGAAATTGAATGGTCGGCATGATCGCTCTACGGCCTCAGGACTTGTCGAACTTCTTGACGACATCGGCCCATTTCTCGATATCGCCGCGAAGGAATTTGTCGAATTCCTCCGGTGTCATGGACATGGGTACGGCACCCTGCTCGGTCCAGAGCTTTACGATGTCCGGTCGCTTCACCATTGCGTTCACGGCGGCATTGAGCTTGTCGATGACGGGCTTCGGCGTGCCGGCCGGGGCCATCAGGCCAAGCCAGATCGTCGCCTCATAGCCTGCGACGCCGGCTTCGCCCGCGGTCGGCACGTTCGGCAGCACGGCCGAGCGCTCCTTGCCGGTGGTCGCGAGCGCGCGGACCTGGTTCTCGTCGATATTCGGCGCCATCGCCGGCACGGCGTCGATCATCATCTGCACCTGTCCACCGATCACGCCGCTGCGCGCCTCGCCGCTGTTGCGATAGGGCACGTGGACCACATCGATGCCGGCCATGGCTTTGAACAGCTCGCCGGCCATGTGATAGGGCGTGCCCTGGCCGGAGGTGGCGTAGTTCAGCTTGCCCGGCTGCGATTTGGCGAGCGCGATGAACTCCTGAAGAGTCTTCGCCGGAACCTGCGGGTTCACCACGATGACGAGGTCGGAGTAGTTCACCGGCGCGATCGGCGCGAGGTCGCGCATCAGCTCGTATTTGCGCTTGTCCGGCGTCAGGAGCGATTCATTCGCGGTCTGGGTGTTGGACATCATCAAAAGCGTGTAGCCGTCGGCCGGCGACTTTGCCGCTTCGACCGTGCCGATGACGCCGCCCGCGCCGGTGCGGTTCTCGACCACGAAGGGCTGGCCAAAGCTCTCCTGGAGTACGTTGCCGATCAGCCGAGCCGCGACGTCCGCCGGCCCGCCGGCGCCAAAGGGCACCACGATCCGGACGGCGTGGGTCGGGTAATCCTGTGCGAATGAGGGGGATGCCGAGAGTGCGGCGAACAGGCTTACGGCCGGCGCCAGCATAAAACGTCGGGCCATTATGCCCACCTCCCTGATGTCTTTCTTGTTGGCTGGCACTGTAGCGGCAGGGAACGTGGACTGTCGACGCCTCACAAAGCTGGTCGAACAGGGAATATCGGGCGGTTTTCGGTGTGATCCCGCAGCATTTCGCAAGCGCGGCAGGAACCGCGGGCGCGCGCGATTTGAGCAAATCGCATGGGCATTGCCGGATAAATGCCCTCGGCTGCCCGTTATTTTGGTGTTACGAATTTGGACATGAACCAGCACGCCAAGATCGAAATCCGCCATTCGACCTGTCCGCATGACTGCCCCTCGGCCTGCGCGCTCGATATCGAGGTGATCGAAGGCCGCAGCATTGGCCGCGTCCGAGGTTCGAAAAAGCAGACCTACACGGCTGGCGTCGTCTGCGCCAAGGTCGCCCGTTACGCCGAGCGCATCCATCACCCCGAGCGGCTGATGTATCCGATGCGCCGCACCGGGCCGAAGGGCTCCGGGCAGTTCGCACGGATCTCCTGGGACGAGGCGCTGGACGAGATCGCGGATCGCTTCAACCAGGCCGAGCGCGAGTACGGCGCGGAATCGATCTGGCCTTATTACTACGCCGGCACGATGGGGCTGGTGATGCGCGACGGCCTCAATCGCCTCACGCATGTGAAGAAATACTCGCGCTTCTATCAGACCATCTGCGCCAATGTCGGGCGCATCGGGTTCGCGATCGGCACCGGCAAGATTGCCGACGTGGATCCGCGCGAGATGGCGCTCTCCGATCTCGTCGTGATCTGGGGCACCAACCCGGTCAACACGCAGGTCAACGTGATGACGCATGCTGCCCGTGCTCGCAAGGAGCGCGGCGCCAAGATTGCCGCTGTCGACATCTACGACAACGAGACCATGAAGCAGGCTGACATCAAGATCATCCTGCGGCCCGGCACCGATGGCGCCTTCGCGTGCGGCGTGATGCATGTCCTGTTCCGCGATGGCTACGCCGACCGCGCCTATATGGACAAGTACACGGACTGCCCCGATGAGCTCGAGGCGCATCTGAAGACGCGCACGCCGGAGTGGGCGTCCGCGATCTGCGGCGTGCCGGTGTCCGAGATCGAGGCCTTCGCGAAACTGGTCGGCGAGACCAAGCGGACCTTCTTCCGGCTCGGCTACGGCTTCACCCGCTCGCGCAACGGCGCCACGCAAATGCATGCGGCGCTCTGCGTTCCCGCGGTGACCGGCGCCTGGCAGTATGAAGGCGGTGGCGCCTTCTTCAACAATTACGCGCTGTGGCATTTCAATGAATCCCTCATCGAGGGCCACGACGCGATCGATAAGACCACGCGGGCGCTCGACCAGTCGCAGGTCGGTCGCATTCTTACCGGCGACGCCGAAGCCTTGCTCGGCAAGGGGCCGATCAAGGCGATGCTGATCCAGAACACCAATCCGATGACGGTGGCACCGGAGCAGGCGCTGGTGCGTCAGGGGTTTGCGCGCGAGGATCTGTTCGTGGCGGTGCACGAGCAGTTTATGACCGAGACGGCCGAGATGGCCGACATCGTGCTGCCGGCGACCATGTTCATGGAGCATGACGATCTCTATTACGGCGGCGGCCACCAGCACATCTCGGTCGGGCCGAAGCTGATCGACCCGCGCGGCGAATGCCGCTCCAACCATCAGGTCATGCAGGCGCTGGCGCCGCGGCTTGGCGCGAAGCATCCGGGCTTCGAGATGACGCCGCGCGAATTGATCGACGCGACGCTGAAGCTCAGCAACCACGGCGATATCGCTGGTCTCGAAGCCGACATCTGGCGCGACCTGCAACCGGACTTCAGGACCTCGCATTATCTCGACGGCTTTGCCCATGCCGACAAGAAATTCCATTTCAAGGCCGATTGGGCGCATCCGCCGTTCGGCCAGACGATGGGCGATTTCGACAAGATGCCGTCGCTGCCGGACCATTGGGCGGTGATCGAGCATACCGATCAAGCCCACCCGTTCCGGCTCGCGACCAGTCCATCGCGCAGCTTCCTCAACACCACCTTCAACGAGACGCCGTCCTCGCAGGCGCGCGAAGGCAGAGCGAGCGTGATGATCCATCCGCTGGATGCGGCCGCGCTCGACATCGCCGACGGCGACGCCGTGACGCTCGGCAACACCCGCGGCGAAACCACGCTGCTCGCAACGCTGTTCGACGGCGTGCGGCGCGGCGTGCTGATCGCGGAATCCGTTCACCCGAACAAGAATCATATCGGCGGCCGCGGCATCAACGTGCTGACTGGAGCCGATACGATCGCGCCGATCGGGGGAGCTGCATTCCACGACAACAAGGTCTGGATCAGGAAAACGGTCTCGGCCTGAGCGCACGCTTCGCTCGCCTGCCAATTTGTGTCGAGGCGCTAAAGCAAGGCCTCGCTACAGATTGCCCTTGCGCCTGCCGCCCGAGCTGCCGCAAATGGCTGCAAACGGGAGCAAGGAAGCGAGCGTACCATGACCGACACCACAGCAATCATCACCGAAAAGCGTGGGCAGGCGTTCTGGATCACCATCAACCGGCCGGAGAAGCGCAACGCGCTGAACGGCGAGGTCATCGCCGGCATCACCAAAGGCTATCGCGACGCGCATGACGACAAGGACGTCCGCGTCATCGTGCTGACGGGGGCAGGCGACAAGGCGTTCTGCGCCGGCGCCGACTTGCAGAATTCCGGCGCGGCGTTCGCGATGGATCATTCCAAGCCGAATGTCGACTATGCCGATCTGCTGCGGTTGTCGCAGAACGCGACGAAGCCGGCGATTGCGCGGGTCGGTGGCGTCTGCATGGCCGGCGGCATGGGCCTGTTGTGCATGACCGACATGGCGATTGCGGCCGATCACGTCATCTTCGGCCTGCCGGAGGTGAAGGTCGGCGTATTCCCGATGCAGGTGCTGAGCCTGTTGCAGAGCATCGCGCCGCCGCGACTCGTCAACGAATGGGCTCTCACCGGCGAGCCGTTCGACGCGAGAGCGGCGCAAGCTGCGGGCCTGCTCAACTACGTGGTGCCCACAGCTGAGTTGGATGCCAAGGTCGACTGGCTGATCGGCCGCATCGTTGACAAATCTCCGACCGCGATCCGTCGCGGCAAGTATGCCATGCGCGCCATCGCCTCGATGTCGTTCGACGAGAGCATCGCCTACACCGAAAGCCAGATCGCGCTGCTCGCAATGACCGAGGACGCGAAGGAAGGCCTGAAGGCGTTCGGCGAGAAGAGGAAGCCGGTCTGGACGGGAAAATAGGCGATCATTTCATTTACATTCGTTAGATGCCGCGGTCGCCCGATACACCTTCATTCCAAGGGATGATTGGCATTTAGTCGAACAAAGAGCGATCTTGCCCGCTCCTCGCGACGTTTCTTGGTGGCTCTGATCAATTGCTTTCCGGTGCGCTTGGCGTAGGTTGGCAGTTGGCGGCTCGATCTATGACGGCCAGCGGCGCGCAACTCTGCATCCGTGAGATCGCTGTCGGCGCCTTCGGTGAATCCTCCGTGCCGGAAGGAAGTAAAGGAAAGTTCCTGACGAAGGCCAGCCTCCGCGATTATCTTCTTTACCACGCTGCGCAGATAGCGCAGGTCTTTGCGTGGGGTAATCCATGGAAGCGGGGTTGCTGACCGGCGATGGGCATGGTCGCGTCGGAATACCAGGCCCGAGAGCGAGGTCTTTTTAATCTCGTCGAGCTCTTCCATAAGTTCGGGAAAGAGAGGGGCGTCCGTTTCGTCTAGCAGCGGCCACCAGGCTTCCTCTCCATTCTTTGGATGCACGATCCTGACGCTATTTGGTCGCTCGCTTGGGCGATAGTGCGAAATGTCGAAGGCGCCGAAGACGTGCTGCTCCCGCTGTAACCACTCCCATGCCAACAAAGCAGCAGTTCCGATCGAGCGGTAGTCAAGCTTTGTCGCGGCGGCTCTGAAAGCGACAAGTTCATCCCACGTTGCGGTCGGCGTGGGCCGTATTGGCCGTCCGGGTGCACTTGATTTTAGTCCCATCCGTGAAAATGGATTGCTCGCCGGTACCATCTTTTCCTGGGCGCGCTGGCCAACGAACCAGGCGCGCCGGCAGCTCGCCATGGCCACATTTGCATAACGTCGACGTTCGCGGACGATTACCTCTCCATTGCTACCTACTTTTGTTACTACTAGCAGCTTTCCATAGACTGCGTCGACGAAGGCCTTTGTGAAATCGGACAATTGCTTCGACCCAACACGACTTCCATCTTTCAACTCGTGATTGGCGAAGAGTGCGAGGCTTTTCCTGTACTGACGCTGAGTGTTGCTGTCGATTTCGTCCCACTTCTGGTGAGCCTGGAAGATGCTGACTAGCCAATCGAACGTGCCCGGTTCGGGAGAGGCGGCGATCATGTCACTTAAGCCCCGCGAGCGCCAACTTTCGAACGCGGGCAAGAGAACTTTATCCACCCGCTCGACGGCACTGGCGTAATCGCTTCCTAACGCTTCAGGGCCTAAACCGCAGCCCTGTCGACGAGCCCAGGTTGGCGGCTCGAAATAATAGGCTATCCTATTGTTCGCTAGTATTTTTCGTCGACAATATCGAGGAAGTGTTGGTGCTGTATCAAATGACATCATACGAGGCATAATAGGTCCTCCGCTTCTCGAAGATGTCTTGTCCCGATCGGCGCTGCAAACTGGTCCATGATCGCCTTCGACCAAACTGGCTGCCGCAGCCGTCCTGTTCCGCGCCAGCTGACGGGTGGCGGTGCATGCCCTCGACCGATTGCGCGCGCGAGCTCGCCTGTGTTTCCAAAGTCCAGATAGGCTGCGGCCATGTCTGCTCTCATCATCGCGGGCCAGGTTCCAGCGGGTGGATAGCGGGCAGGCAGCGGAGAGCGGGGTGAAAGTGGGAGGTCTGATCTCACTGCTGGGTGCCGCTTGGTGCAATAAGAGCCGATCTCAGAAGAACTACGTCCGATTTGGAAGATCTAGATTTCGTCCGTGGAGTGAGAGTGGACGCCGATCACACAGGGACTTCTACAGTGGGAGATGTTGTCTCTCTAGTGCGCGGCGCGGCCTAGCGGTGATAGGCCAGATTAGCGCGCGAAAAGGAGGGCTTGGAGCGCAGGCTCGAGGAAAGGCAATTTTGATCGATGAAATCCAAAAGGTGGAAATAGTTAAAAGTCTCGGCGCACGGTTGTCGGTTGGGCCCGCTAGCAGGCAGTCAACTGCTTTGGATGCATCATCAATGGCCCATCCGACAGATTCGCTGGCGGCCGTGCATTGAGGTATCGGATCGATTTCGAGTGTTGGAATTGGGAATGCGCACTGCGACGGACCGGCTTTGATTGATACAGGACTTACCGCGTGCTCGGCCGACCTCGGTTCGACCGCGGGCCTGCGGAAAGTGCGGCAGTTATGAGGATCCGTGGTGGCGCGGACAACCTGATGCCCCGTCAACACATGGGTACCTGATATGAAGAAAGTTGATATGGCGAAGCTGCTGAGCAGCTGCTGGCGGCGACCGATTGGCTGCCTACGTTCTTGAGGGCAGCGAAGCCGCAAGAGCGGACAGACACATCAACCAGCGTGAGTGACGGCTTCTCGCAAGCAGCCGAGTAACATTTTGGATTGGGACCGCGAGTGCCGCCCGGCTCATTCCAAAATTTCGGCGGCGCGCCTGATCGGCGCGCGGCCATTTTCGATAGATGTAAAGCGGCGGCTGCTCGGAGAGCCTCCGACTTGGATGAGGGGGCATAATCCTGGTATCCGTCGCCTTGCGTCATCCAGAACTGTGCAGTGTCGCTCGACCTTTTTCCGCGATGATGTGGATGAGGTCGGACGACTTAATTATGGAGTGACGACGGTGTCGAGATTGCTATCGAGCCGTGACCCCCGACGTGTCTTTGATCCAGCAGCAGTGAATGTTTTTGGGAGCGCCAATGTTCGCGCCGGGTACGTCTTTCCCGCCGTTGATACGCAATCGTCAGCAAGTGTTCGACTGATCCCGCGGTGTCCTTGTGCAGCACCAGCACCGGCCGTCATGTTGTTTCCGACAGATCGTTCAAGGGCGCGGCCAACGCAACCTCGAATGGGCTGATCAGGCCCGAGGACCGGCAAGAGCCTCGATCGCCTTCCCGCAACGGCTGCGCCTGCTTTTTTCCCTGCCGCGAAGAGGCGGCATTCCTCGCGGAAGACAAAAAAGCAGGCTTATCGCCGTCCTCCGCTGTGCTGCGGGCCTGACGGCTGCGGGCCGATCGCTCCCCGGGCCAAAGATCGCCATCGAGGCCGCGATGGACGCGGCCCGAACAACCAACGGAGACTACCATGGCTATCATCGGCACCTTCACCGCTGCGGACAACGGCTACATCGGCTCGATCAAGACGCTGACACTGAACATCAAGGCCAGGTTCGCCGCCTTCGAGAAGGACAACGACAAGGCGCCCGACTACCGCATCTTTGCCGGCGTGACCGAGTTCGGCGCGGCCTGGAAGAAGACCGCCCGCGACAGCGATCGCGAATACCTCTCGGTCAAGCTGGACGATCCGAGCTTTCCGGCGCCGATCTACGCCTCGCTGGTGAAAGTCGAAGGCGGGGAGGGCTTCATCCTGATCTGGTCTCGCCACAACGGCGACTGATCCCCCCGGAGATCCTCGGCCCCGCCTCCTCCGGAGGCGGGGCTTTTTTTGCGTTTCTTTTGCCGCTATGCAGGGAAGCAGGGGAGAGCATTTCTCTTCAAGAGAATTGCTAAGGGCTCGGCCCTCGCGCGGGCAAGGGTGAAGCACGCTGACGCGTGCCGACAGGACCGGTATCCCCGGACTTCCGCGCCATGATCTCTTGACGACCAAGGTCGTCAGGGCGCGTGCAGACGCGCGCTCGATTAGCGCGCCCCTTTTGGGCGGGTGATCCCTGTTCCAATCAAAATGCTCCTCACGGGGCTATCGTTGGCCTACGGGCTGATTCGTTGGGAGCCACCTGGCGATCCTGCGCCGTGAGCGCCCAGAGGGGACGAGTGCCCCGACGGATGAGCTGCGTTCGACGCCCCGTGGGGAGTTGCGCCTTTGAGCGCCAGAACAGGGCCGGCGAAGATCGCAGCTGCCCGACTGCGAAGGAGGGAAGGGAATGAATGAAGACATAGCTGCCTACGTGGGTGTCGATTGGGCATCGGCGACACACTACGCTTACGCTTTGGATGCCCAAGGAGCAAAACTCGGCCATCGTTCGTTCCAACATAGCGGTGACGGGTTGGCTGAACTGGCAGACTGGATTCAGCGCACGACGGGTGCCGAGCCAGGCCGGATCGCGATTGGCATCGAGGTCCCGCACGGGCCCGTCGTCGAGAGCCTGATGGATTCGGGTTTCCTGGTTCATGCGCTAAATCCAAAGCAGCTTGATCGATTTCGAGATCGCTTCACCATGGCAGGCGCCAAGGATGATCGGCTCGACGCTTTCGTGCTCGCTGATGCTCTGCGGACCGATAGCCGTTTCTATCGATTCCTGGAGCCAGTGCATCCGACGATCATTCAGCTACGTGAGTGGTCGCGCATGATGGAGGACTTGTCCGCCGAACGCAATCGCCTGGCCAACCGCTTTCGTCATCAGCTCTGGCGCTATTTCCCGCAAATGCTCGAGCTCGCGGAAGACTGGTGGATTTTGGATCTTTGGGATCTGATCCCCACACCGGCAAGGGCGCGGGCCGTGAGGATGTCGACGATCGCAAGGCGCCTTAAGGAGAGCAGGGTAAAGAGGTGGACTGCGGACACCTTGCTCAATCATCTCCGCAGCACACCGATATCTGTTGCATCCGGTGTCACGGAAGCCTGCGTGGCGCATTGCGAGCTCATTCTAGGCCGTCTGCGGCTGGTTATGCAGCAGATGAAGCTCGCCATGAAGGAACTCGAGCGCCTGTGTTCGGCGGTGGCCGAACTTCCATCAGCGACCGGCATCGCGCCTCACGCCGATCCCAAGATCTTGCGGTCGATGCCTGGAATCGGAACGATCGTCCTCGCGGCACTTCTGTCCGAAGGACACGATGCGATCGTTCGTCGAGACGCTCAGGCGCTTCGGGGATTATCGGGCGTCGTGCCCGTCACGAGACGCAGCGGTAAGCAAATTGTCGTGGTCATGAGGCAGTCTTGTCCGCACCGTCTGAGGACCGCTGTCTATCATTGGGCACGCGTTGCGGTGCTGCATGACTTCCAAACACGCAATCGATATGCCGCCTTACGCAAGCGTGGACATTCCCATGCCCGCGCGCTCCGATCAATCGGCAGCAGGTTGATTGGCGTTGCTTGTGCCATGCTCAGGACCGGCGAACTCTTCGACAACGGCCGACCGCCGCAGTCCGCGGCGGCCTGATCCTGCCGTCGGCGAGACGCGAAGCTTCCAAATTGCGTAGCGTCGCGACGACGACAGGCCCGGATGTAACCAGTCGTTCTTCACATCAGCGAGCGATGGCACTTATGAGTGTTGTCGCCGTGCCGGCGTTGTTTTGCGCGTCGCTGCGCTCGCGCGGCGAAGGCTTAGGGCTCCGCCCTCAGCGCGCTGCGGAGTGCTTTCCGCCCAGCTTCGGTCGCTTCTCACTGACGCGATCGGCGACAGATATCCACGCTCCCTGCAGCCGGTTCCCCGCGAAGGCACTCGCTCCGCTTGCACACCCGCTGCTCGCCGCGAGGCAGGGCTTCGAGCGCGATGTTGCGCTCTTCACCCTGCCCAAAAGGTGAGAACGGGAAGCTGCAAATGTTTGGCCGAACTTGCGAGAAAATGGCTCTTGCAAAAGGTGGGGAGTCCCCTCCGGTCCTGCCGCCCTGGCCCTTGCTACCCCAGGTCTCGCCGACGGGCAGGGTTGCAGCGCAGCGCTGCGCTTCAACCTCGGCCCAAAGGAATAAGACCGTGAACATGATGTCTGTGTCTCAGAACGAGCCGCCTGCCACCGCGGGCTTCCGGGTGGATGTATCGCGTGGCCAGCGGATCGGCCGCGTATCGTCCGAGTGGTTTGCTCGGCCAGATGACGAACGCTATCTGAACCTCCCGGACCTCTATGACGTGGTACGCGGTCGCGCAGAGCGTGCGCAAGCGCGAACCGTGGAAAGCCGGGCCATCAAGGTGGAAGCGAGTCGGGACAATCCCGAGCGGTTGGCTCTGGTTGTGCCGGGACGTGACGAGTCCGTGGCGCCGACACATTGGAGCTTTGGTCAATTGTGCACGCTCGTCGGCGCACCGACCTCTTACATGCGGCAACTTCATGCCGCGCTATCGGCCATCAACCTGCAACACGGCCTGCTGTCCCATCGCGCCGAGCTCGTGAAAACCTTGGAGGCCGAAAACGGATGGATCGAGCTTCGCGCAGTCACCGGACCTGACTACGGCCGCATCTGGGACCATGAGCTTGTGGCTGCCGTCATGAAGATCGCGGGCGTTGGCACGGGTGATACGCGCTGGAAGGTCCCGGGTGTGCTAGATTGGTCAAGCATGACCTACAATCCCCTGATCGACATCACCGAGGAGACGACGACGCTTTACGCCAGCGATCGGGACGTCTTTCTGGTTCTGGTCGACGATATGAATCCAATCGAAGCAGGACGTTTGGCGGATGGGTCACCGGATTTGTATTTCCGGGGATTTTACTGCTGGAATAGCGAGGTCGGCAGCAAAACACTGGGAATCGCGAGCTTCTATCTCCGAGCGGTTTGCATGAACCGTAACCTGTGGGGCGTGGAGAATTTCGAGGAGATCACGATCCGGCATTCGAAATTCGCGGCGCAGCGGTTTGCCCATGAAGCTGCGCCAGCACTGACCCGCTTTGCCAATTCCTCGCCAGGGCCGTTCGTGGCGGGAATCAAGGCCGCACGGGAGCGGATCATTGCCCGGACCGACGAGGATCGCGAGACTTTCCTGCGTAAGGGTGGGTTCTCTAAGTCCGACGCCACGAAGATCATCGAGACAGTCTTGTGCGAGGAACGCCGCAAGCCCGAAAGCATCTTCGTTCGTGCAGGGGATTACTGCGTTCGCGCGCGGCAAGGTTCATCAGGACGCGCGTCTTGAACTCGAAGGCAAGGCAAAGCGTTTGATGGAGCGTGCCATCTAATGGGATAAGTCGCGCAGTCGGTAGGGCTGCGCGGCTTTCCTCCTAAGGGGGTGCGTCGCCGCCGACCGGCAAGCCAGATCGGCGGCGCGGACGCATACTTGCGTCCGGGGGCCCGCCGGGCCTCCGGCCCGGCTCGCGAATCAAGCGGCGCCTATTTGGCGCGAGCTCTTTTAGTGGTTCGCTTTAAAAACTCATCAGGTTCGACATCCAGCTTATCGGCGAGACGACCAATGACCTTGATGCTGACGTGGTACACGCCCTTTTCAAGCTGACTCAAATAACTCCGGCTTATCTTGGCTTCCAACGCAAGTTCGTCCTGAGACCATCCCTTGCCATTGCGTAGACGACGCAAGTTTGTGGCGAATGTCTCCCGCAGATCCATGCGAGAAAGGATGCCGCTTGCTCAGTATATTGCACCTCGATATACTTAACAAAGCGCGTTTTCATGAGCCGTTACACCAGTAAACTCGGCTTAGTCTTCTAACCGTGAGATCATGCAGACTCCGCCGCTCGATCCCAACGTGGCTGACTTGGCTCCCACCGAACCCGCGCTGACATCGTACGATGAGCAGCACGCAATAACTTACGTTCGGCTTCTGCAGGCGGAAGGTGAGGGGGCTGACTGGCGGGAAGTAGCCCGAATAGTCTTACATATTGATCCAGACAGTGAGCCGGACCGCGCCCTCAACGCTTACCGAAGTCATCTTTCTCGCGCTAAGTGGATGTCCGAACAGGGGCGTCTATTTCGTGGCAAGGGCACAAATTAGAAGAAATCCATCCCCGCGAAGACTTGGCTAAAAATCCCTTTCTCCCGTTGAGCCGTGGTGCACCTGGAGCACCACATGGTGCTCAAATAGGGACTTCCCACAACCGAATCGATCACAATTATTGCGCCGCAATCTCTGTTGGTTGCGTGCAATGGAATGAAGTCATGCCTGAGTTTGACTGGCGCTCGCCGGAGTCCTACCGAAGCCTTCAAGATGCAGAAATTACCGACATCGCCTGGGAATGCCTGCGTCGCAATACGGATTATCAACGCGATTACGACGCGATGATTGCGAGGAGCCAGGACGGTCAAGTGACGCCCGAATTCAGGAGGAAGTGGGGTATCTGCTTTCGCCCATGACCCTCGGCGGTCATTCGGGGAAGAGACCATCTATTGGGCGCCCGAGGTTCTTCCGACAGTCGTTCCAATCGCAGTAGCGCCGCCATCTCTCGATCAAATGGCCGTATCTCCGCGACCCCTTGAACTTGCGGCCGGGCAGCTGCGCCGCGAGAATGATGGTTGGCACGCGGTGCTGCGCATTGGCGCGGTCGACCATCGCGTCTGGTCGAGGGAACCGCCGAGTATCGGCGCCCACTACGTGACCGAGTTGCCGTTCGATCGCGACTTCGAGGCGCGGGCCTACGCAGCGCGACGGTTGTGGCGCGCCATGAATGGACGGCCGGCCGGCCAGGCCTTTCATGAGCTATCCCAGCAGAAGCGCGAGCGCTTGAGCGCCGCCCTGCGTGCGCTCGACGTTCATGGTGCCGGCGGCACCTATCGCGTCGTCGCAGCAACACTCTTTGGCCAAAAGCGGGTCCCCGATCGTGCGTGGAAAACGCACGATCTTCGCAATCGAACTATCCGTCTGGTGCAGAGCGGCGCCGCGTTAATGCGCGGCGGCTATCGCAAACTATTGCGACCGGTGCGCAAAGACTTCTAGCGCCTCTCTCTAGGGGGATCGAAAACGGCCCGATCAATCTCCGGCATCCCCCTCCGACATCGCCCTTCTCCATGATGACCGCACACAAGCCGGCACCGCCGCGCGCTGCGAGCGTCACCCTGGAGTTCTCAAATGCCCGATCTGATGGCTGGTCTACCACCGCGCTTCCTGCGAACCCCGGAGGCCGCGCGCTATCTCGGGCTCTCCGGTCGCACGCTAGAGAAGCATCGGACGTACGGGACTGGGCCGACTTATCGGAAGATCGGTGGACGTGTCGTCTACGCTTTGGACGATCTGAAAGCCTGGGCCGATCGCGGCGCCAAGACGTCGACGTCCGATCCCGGCAAGGGGACGGTGTTGCCCGCCAAGAAGCAGTCAGGCTTACGCCCGTATGCGGGCCAGGAACGCCGCTGATTCATGTCGGAAGCAAAGATCATGCGGCACAAACACCGTTCCGAGCGCGATCAGCTCGAACTCTTTCGGGCATTGCCCGGCGATCTGGCGCGCCGCGATGCGCAGGATCTGAAGGCATATCCGTTCTTCTCGCTCGCAAAGACGCAGCGGATTGTGCCGATCGATTTTCGTGCCGGGTCAATCTCCATTCGCGTCGAAACCGTGCCCGAGCACGGCATGGCCACTATTTGGGATGCTGACGCACTGATCTGGGCCGCGTCCCAGATTGTCGAAGCTCGTGATGCCGGCTTAAGGACCTCTCGGTTGATGGCTGCAACGCCTTACGAGATTCTGACGTTTGTGGGCCGTGGGACGAGTGCGCGAGATTATGCCTGGCTGAAGGCCGGTCTCGACAGGCTGCAGTCGACGACGGTGATGACGTCGATCCGTCAGCCGACTGAGCGGCGGCGTCATCGTTTCTCGTGGATCAACGAGTGGCGGGGGACAGCCGATGCAAACGGCCGTCCACTCGGGCTCGAACTGATCCTGCCGGATTGGTTCTATGCCGGCGTCATCGATGATGCGTTCGTGCTGGCGGTTGATCGCGCTTATTTCGATCTGACGGGCGGAGTTGACCGATGGCTCTATCGTCTCGTCCGCCAGCACGGCGGTCATCAGGCAGTGGCTGGAGCTTTGACCTTGTGCATCTCCATGCCAGGTCCGGCGGCCTCTCTCCGCTCAAGCACTTTGCATACGATGTGCGCGAAGTGGTCAGCCAGCAGATGCCCGGCTACGAGCTAGTCCCCACGCGCGATCAGAGCGGGGCTGAACTGTCGAACTTCAAGCCCATCGCCGTGGCGGCGCTATTTGCGAGACTTCGCAAGCGCGGTCTCATTCCAAACTCGGAGGACAATCTGTGAATCAGCTCGTGCCATCGGGGACCACGACCCTCGTGCCATCGGGGACCGGATCCTCGTGCTATCAGGGACCGGAATCGGGCCCAGGGGCTTGTTTCTCCGCGCTTTCCTGGCGCTCTAACTCTACTAACTGGAAATACTTCGGATTTCTTCTAACGGACCGCTCCAAAGCCCGTGATGGGCTCGTTCGTCAACGACAGTGTGGCCTCCAAACCGAGGGAGCCGCTGCATGAGCGATCTCACGCAAGTAGAGGTGCTGTGGCTCGAGAAGCGTATCGAGAATCGTGTTCGCTTCGGTCGCATCGCTGAGGAGCAGAGGATCGATCAATCGCGGCGCATCCTGTCTTTCGCGCCGGGCAGCATCTTTGCCTTCGTCCGCTGGACGTCCAACGACTTTGGAACACTCATTTCGCGCGTCGATGTCTTGCGAGCGGTCGCGCCGGGACAGCGCTGCTCGACCGTGCCCTATGTGAAGCCCGGGGCGGAGAGTTTGCTGCGGCTGGTCGGCTGGCAAAAAGTCGAACGGGTGCTGCAGGCGATCGACGCCATTGAGGCTCTTAGCATCAATCCGGCGGATGTCGCCCCTGATCATTGGCAGCACGTTCACAACCGGCTCTCGGTCAACGAAAGCCCGCGCGCGTATACGAAGGCTCGTCATCAGGCTTGGCTCCATCGGCAGAGGATCATGCGATGATGGGGGGCCTGAAGACACTGACCATGACATCTGCGGGAGTGGCTGCGCTTGCCATAACGGTGATCGCAGACATAAGCCCGCTCTACATCTGGAACGCATCGCCGAGTGTCGCGATTGGGCTCTACCGCTTGCGATCCGTCGAAGAGTTTTACGTCACAGAGTTGGTGGCGGTTCGGCCACCCGAGCCGCTTGCGACCATTCTTGATCTGAACGGCTATCTGCCAATCGGCGTCCCCATGCTCAAGCGGGTACTGGCGCTGCCCGGACAAACGGTTTGCAGGCACGGTGTCTCAATCTCGGTCGACGCCATCGTCATGGGTGAGGCACGAGAACGCGACGGGCGAGGCCGACCTCTGCCGAACTGGCAGGGTTGTCGAGCCGTCGGCGAGGGCGAACTCTTCCTCATGAATTGGCAGTCTGACGACTCGCTGGATGGCCGCTACTTCGGCGTTCTACCCGCATCGGCTGTGATCGGCCGTGCGCGCCCCGTGTGGACCTGGGAGGAATGATCTTGGTCCTTCCATACTTTCGATCTGTCATTCGTCTGTTCGATCAGTTGCGGCACCATTCCTCCGTCCCGACCGAAAATTGTAATGCCGTCGCGCGCAGCGGCAGTCCAGGGCGGCCGAACGGCCGGTGCGAAGCAGCTTTACCCTGGGCGGTCGCGAGCACGGTGGCATGCTTGGGGTTATGGTGGGTGAGCACTTGGGCCGTCGTGCCACTGCTGTTCGCACTGTCGATAGACTGTCGTTTTGCACGCGCCGACGAACAAGAGGTCGCGCATCCGACGAGGGGCCAGACCACCGGCCGGTTCGAGCATTTCGTCGGCGAAGCCGCGCAGCGGTTCGCCATTCCCGTGCAGTGGATTCAATTAATCCTGCGGATCGAGAGCGCTGGAGATGCGCGCGCCAAATCGGACAAGGGCGCAATAGGGCTGATGCAGATCATGCCAGCGACGTGGACCGGACTTCGCCTGCGCTATGCTCTGGGAAATGATCCGTACGACCCGCACGACAACATACTGGCTGGTTCGGCATATCTAAGAGAGCTCTTTGACCACTACGGCTTTCCGGGTGCGTTCGCAGCCTACGACGCCGGGCCGGTGCGTTACGAACAGCATCTTGCGGGCGACACTTTGCCGGTTGAGACGCGAGGCTATGTGAGCAGGATTGTTGCTGAGTTGGACGCCGCATCCGCTTCGACGTCGCCTGCCGATGCACGTCTATGGTTGGCTTCGCCGATCTTTCCTGCACAATCTGACGGAATGGGCGCCGGCCGGCAGCAACCGACCGCGTCAAGACTGCACACGCCGTCGGTGATCGTTCCGAAGCCAACCGGAATGTTTGTCGCAAGGCTTGATGCGGGAGAGGGGCGATGACCCGTTACGCAATCTTGCGAATAGTCATGTGCTGCTCGAAGAAGTCTGCGGAGACTTGGAGATCGGTAGGAGATACGACGGGCGATGGCGAGATAAAGGGGGCTCACCGGTCGAACCGCAAGCCATTGGCATGGCTTGGGTTCTGGCGTGCCGGTCCGTCGGTACGCGTGCCGCGCTCTGCGTTTTGGGCAATGCAATCAAAGACATCTTCGGCACTGTGGGTGCTTTTGCGCCATTTGAGGGCCGGATATGACCGTTCGCGATAGCGACTTGCGTGTCCGGCCTGGGCGTATCCGCAGCACGCGCGCGCCCAAGCTCAAAACATTCATCAGCCAGGTGTTACGTGCCGCCAAGAAGGCTGGACACATCTCGGGTCAGGCTGCCTCCGGCAGACGGTCAGCAGCCTATGGGCGCTCGACCTTTGGCCGCGGCAGGCTAGCCTTCAGCCGAAGCCGGTTGTCCAGCCCGACCCGACGTGTTGTCGTGAAGGCGCGTGTTGTTCGCCACAAGGGGCGATCCTTCCGCTCAGCGCCATTGACGGCCCCTCTTTCGTACCTGAAGCGCGACGGCGTCACCCGAAGTGGTGAGCCCGCCAGTATGTTCGATGCTTCCGGCGACCGTGCGGATGGCGCGGCCTTTGCCGAGCGGTGTCAGGACGACCGCCACCATTTCCGGTTCATCATCTCGCCCGAAGATGCCGGCGGTATGACCGACCTCAGAGCGTTCACCCGCGACCTGGCCAAGCAGATGGAGATTGATCTCGGTACGCGGCTCGATTGGGCGGCCCTCGATCATTGGAACACAGACAACCCTCACATCCATCTTCTCGTTCGGGGAGTCGATGAGGAGGGGGCCGACCTCGTGATCTCCCGCGACTACATCAGCCGTGGCCTTCGTTCGCAGGCCGAGGAACTGGTTGCGATCGAACTAGTACCCGGAATCAGAGCTGAGTGATACGGCGGCCTTTGAAACGGCGTTGACGGACCTTTTTCTTGGTCCAGACGAAGGGCTCGGCTCTGTCGTTGTATGCGTTGACGTAGGCATCGATGTGTTCCTGAAGCTGCTTGAGGCTCGTGAAGGAGGTGCCGCTGAGCGACTGCCCCTGCAAGATGGAAAACCATACTTCGACCTGATTGAGCCATGACGCACTTGTCGGCGTGAAATGAAATTGCACGTTGGGGTGGGCCTTGAGCCAGTCCTCGTTCTTTTTATGGGTGTTGAGGTTGTCGAGGATGACGTGAAGCTTGCGGTTCGGAAAAGCCGCGGTGACGCTGTTCATGAAATCGAGAAACTCGACGCGGCGCCGGCGTTTTGAATGGGTCGCGATGATCTTTCCGGTGGCGACTTCGAGCGCCGCAAACAATGTTGTGGTGCCATGCCGCTTGTAATCGTGGCTTTGGCCGGTTAAGGCGCGGCCATTGGGCAACTTCAGATAACCCTGCGCTCGCTCCAAAGCCTGGATCGAGGGCTTCTCGTCCACGCACAGCACAATGGCCTTCGCCGGCGGCGCGACATAGAGGCCGACAACATCGGCGGCTTTGGCCGTAAAGTTCGGGTCGTTGCTCTCGCACCAGGACTTGCGAGCCACCAGGTCAATCTTGTGGCTGCGCAGGAACCGCCAGACATATTGGACATCGACATCGCCCAGCGCCTCGGCCAGCAGGGGGCCGGTCCAGCGCGCAAACCCTTGCGGTGGCGGCTTATCCAGCAGCTTCAGAATCCGCTTGTCGGTCGTCTTCGTATAGATCGGCTGCTTGCCAGGCCGCGGCTTGTCTTGCAGCCCTTCAAGGCCATGGTCGGCATAGCGATGCCGCCAAAGGCTGACAATCCGCGGCTGGACCCCAACTTCCTTGGCGATCGACCGGGTGCTGCGCCCATCCGCCGCCAACAGAACTATCCGCGCCCGCTTCAAATCGCGCTGCAACGTCACCGGTGAGCGACAGCACGCCTCAAGCACCTTGCGATCTTTCCTCGAAAGGTGGACTTCTCTTGCTTCGGGTATCATCCCGACCTTGAATCACGACTCACGTTCCAAGAAAAGTGGGTACTAGGTCCGAAGCCCGAGCACGAAATCCGCGATTCACTGGAGAGGGAAGTGATTGCAGAGCGATGGACCCGGCTCGATCAGGAGATCTGGCTGGCCGCCGACGAAGCCGGCTATGTCGATCTTCGCCCTGACCCCCCTGGCAGCTCGGATCCCGAAATCCGGCGCCTGATGGTGGGCCGCCTACAGCATCTGAAGAAGATGGGCCTTGCCGCGCCAGCTGCGCCCGGAGAATGGATGGTGGGGCTCGAGGCCGAGCGCAGCCTGCGCGACCTCGGCATGCGCGGCGACATCATCAAGACCATGCACCGTGCCTTCACAGAGCGTCGGGAAGCACGAGGTGTTTCGGACTTCGTCATCGAAGGCGGACGGCCAGCGAACCCGATCATCGGGCGGCTGGTCGATCGGGGATTGCATGACGAGTTCACCGGCGAGGCTTACGCCGTGATCGACGGAACAGACGGTCGCGCGCACCACTTCCGCCTTCGCGGGATCGAAGCCTTCGAAAATGCTCCGCCAATCGGCGGAATTGTCGAGGTACGGCGCTTCGGTCAAGCCGACGATCCCAGTCCCACTTTGGTGCTCGCGACCCGTTCCGATTTCGATCTCGGCGCGCAGGTCGACGCGAAAGGCGCGACATGGCTGGATCACCGATTGGTCGAGCGCGAGCATTTGCCGCTAGCCATGGGCGGCTTTGGCCGCGAGACCCGCGATGCCATGGAGGCTCGGATTGAGCATCTGGTTCAGGAAGGTCTGGCGCGGCGGCAGGGCCGGCGCGTCATCCTGCAGCGCGACCTCCTGGACACGCTGCGCAGGCGCGAACTGGACGGAGTGGGCGCAAGGGTTTCGGCCGACACTGGCCTGCCTCAGGTGAAGGCCGCTTCCGGTGAGCATGTGGCCGGCACGTATCGCCAGCGGCTGACGCTGACCTCGGGACGGTTCGCCATGATCGACAATGGGCTCGGGTTTCAACTGGTGCCCTGGTCCCGCGAACTCGAAAGCCGGCTCGGCCAGCATGTCTCCGGGGTCGTGAAGGACAGCGGCGGCATCGAATGGGGTTTTGGCCGCAAACGCGGCTTGGGCCTCTAGCTAACTCTCAAATTGACTTGTGAAGGTTGCGCAAAATGTCCGGGACCAAAATCCTCTGGGGGCAGATTTTCGTGGTCGGCTCGATCGTTCTGCTGGCCATCTGGGGCGCGACCGAGTGGACCGCTTGGCGGTTGGGCTATCAGCCAGAGCTTGGTCGGCCCTGGCTCGAGCTTTCGGGCTTCAAAGTCTATTACCCCCCGGTCTTCTTCTGGTGGTGGTTTGTCTATGACGCCTATGCGCCCGGGGTGTTTGTTGAGGGAGCCTTTGTCGCGGCCTCGGGGAGTTTGGCTTCGATTGCAGTGGCGATCTTTATGTCGGTCCGGCGGGCACGTGAAGCCAAGATTGTCGAGACCTATGGCTCGGCTCGCTGGGCGGAGGCGCAGGAGGTGAGGGCGGCTGGCCTGCTCGGGGCGGACGGTGTGGTGCTTGGCAAACTTGACCGTGACTACCTCCGCCATGACGGTCCAGAGCACGTGCTGTGCTTCGCGCCTACGCGGTCTGGCAAAGGTGTTGGCCTGGTCGTCCCCTCGCTGCTTGCATGGCCCGGCTCGGCCATCGTGCACGACATCAAGGGTGAGAACTGGCAGCTGACCGCCGGCTTCCGCGCGCGGCAGGGCCGGGTCCTTCTGTTTGACCCAACCAACCCAAAATCTGCAGCCTACAATCCGCTCCTGGAGGTTCGACGCGGGGCATGGGAGGTTCGCGATGTCCAGAACGTCGCGGACGTACTGGTCGACCCCGAAGGCTCGCTCGATAAGCGGAACCACTGGGAGAAGACCAGTCACTCGCTTCTGGTTGGCGCCATCCTTCATGTCCTCTATGCCGAGGCGGATAAGACGTTAGCCGGCGTGGTTGGCTTCCTGTCCGACCCGAAGCGGCCGATCGAGGCGACCTTGAAGGCGATGATGACGACGCCGCACCTCGGCGACCAGGGCGTTCATCCCGTAGTCGCCTCGACCGCGCGTGAGCTCTTAAACAAATCGGAGAACGAACGCTCGGGCGTCCTGTCCACCGCGATGTCCTTCCTGGGTCTCTATCGCGATCCCGTGGTGGCCGAGGTGACGCGCCGATGCGACTGGCGCATCGCTGATCTGACTGCCGATGCCCGTCCCGCCTCGCTCTACCTCGTGGTGCCGCCCTCCGATATCTCGCGAACCAAGCCATTGATCCGTTTGGTTCTGAACCAGATCGGCCGCCGCCTGACCGAGGATTTGCACGTCAGTGATCGGCGGCATCGAGTCCTGATGATGCTTGACGAGTTCCCGGCGCTTGGGCGTCTCGATTTCTTCGAGTCCGCTCTCGCCTTTATGGCGGGCTACGGCATCAAGGGCTTCCTGATCGCGCAATCGCTCAATCAGATCGAGAAGGCCTATGGACCCAACAATGCCATTCTCGACAACTGCCACGTCCGCGTCAGCTTTGCCACGAATGACGAGCGCACCGCCAAACGTGTGTCCGATGCGTTGGGTACCGCGACCGAAATGCGGGCGACGAAGAACTACGCCGGGCATAGGCTGAACCCCTGGCTTGGGCACCTCATGGTCTCACGGCAGGAGTCCGCGAGGCCGCTACTGACCCCTGGCGAGGTGATGCAGCTTCCGCCAGGAGATGAGATCGTCATGGTCGCAGGCATAGCGCCAATCCGGGCGAAGAAGGTGCGCTACTACGAAGATCGGCGGTTCACCGAGCGGGTAATGCCACCGCCCGACCCAAGCACCGCCGGCCGGTCATTGCGAATAGACGGATGGTCCACGAGTCAGCTTCCTACGACAGCGGCGGGGTCGGCCACCCTTGCCGGCGGTGCCACGGAGGACACGGCCAACAGCGGGCTCCGTCTTGAACCAGAACTTCCCGATCACGTTGCAATCGCCAAGGAGGTGACTGAACCGACCCCGGCGGAGGAATTTACGGCAGTTCTTGACGATGACGATGATGCGATCCGCCAGTCTCGTCTACTACGCCAGCAAATGCGCGGCCTAGCCCGCCAGGTGACCATGGACCCAAATGACGGTATGGAGCTGTGAGGTTCAATGCGCAACCGTATGAACGTCTATTTCCCTCCTGAGCTGCTCAAGCAGATCTCGGATCTTGCCGATCGCAAGAAACTCTCTAGGTCGGCGATCGTGGAAGCCGCAGTGGCCTCGTTTCTGTCGCCAGACGGCGCCGACAGGAGGGAGGCAGCATTTACACGCCGCCTTGATCATCTTTCACGCCAGATGCAGAGGCTCGAGCGCGACGTCGGTTTGACCGCCGAGACACTAGCTTTATTCATTCGCTTTTGGTTGACGATCACGCCGCCATTGCCCAACGACGCGCAGGCAACCGCGCAATTGAAAGGCCGGGAACGCTTTGAAGGTTTTGTCGAGACACTCGGACGCCGTCTACAAAAAGGGCAGAGCTTTCTGCGTGAGATTCCGGAAGACATCGTTCATCAGGACCCTCTGTAGTGGGGAAGCCCTGAGAAAATAGCATCACTCGTATCGAGCGAAGCTACCGCTTCGTTTTATGGCTTCCTCAGCCAACCTGTCCAACTCCGTGGCGAGGCGCAGCCTAGTATTTTTGTGCGGACGGGGCGATCACGTCTATTGACCAACGCCTTCGTCCTTATCCGCGGCCGAACTGGGTCCAATCACCTAGTTGCCATTCGGCCGCGGACCAAGGACGAATACGACAACTATATTGGCATCTTCGATAGTTTGATCAAACTGAAGCCAGTTTCAACCGAATTGTACGCACTCTGCTTGGAGGGCTTCGATACTGATGAGAGCTACTGCGATGGCAGTCGTAAGGAGGGCATCGGATACTTTAATTACAGGAGCGTCGATTTCGCACATCGACAAACGATCGTGTCGACGCTTCGCATGAAGTCTCTATCCACTTTCATTATTCTACCGGCCAACTCGGATTATGGGTCGTTCGAAGAACGGGTGACCGCTACCATCGGTGACTTCAGGGAGGATTTCGGAATAACATCGGCAAGATGTGCCTCCAGGCGATCTACACAGCAACCCGTCAGTCCATGTGTCCAGCGTCGTGGCAAGAAGTACGATTGACGCGATCCCAAGCGCAGAAGCAGCAAAAGCCGCTCAGGTTGCGGATTTCACGGATCGTGAGCATCGATTTCGCGCGATCGTGAGCACTGAATTCAGACGATCGTGAGCAGCCCGCTACGGCCGATGGGAGATAGAGTCAGTGTTCTGGTTGGCCGTCAAGGGTGATGGTTTTGGCGCTGCGTTTTCGCATGCTTTCTCCGGTGAGCTGGAGGCGGTGGGCGTTGTGGACGAGGCGATCGAGAATGGCGTCGGCGACCGTGGGGTCCCCAATGGCTCCATGCCAGGTGTCCACGGGGAGCTGACTTGTGACGATGGTGGATGCGCGGCCATGGCGGTCCTCGAGGATTTCGAGCAGATCGCGGCGTTCCGCGGCGGTGAGCACCGATAGTCCCCAATCATCCAAAATCAGAAGCTGAGCGCGGCCGAGGCTTTTGAGGAGCCGAGCGTAACGTCCGTCTCCGCGCGCGAGCGCGAGCGCCTCGAACAGCCTTGGAACGCGATGATAGAGGACTGATCGGTTGTCGCGGCAGGCCTTGTGGCCGAGCGCGCAGGCTAACCAACTTTTGCCCAGGCCGGTTGCCCCGGTGACGAGCAAATTCTCGTGGCGATCGATCCAGCGACCTTCGACGAGTTTGGCGAAAACGGCGCGGTCGATGCCCCGCGGGGTGCGCAGATCGACGTCCTCGACGCAAGCAGTCTGGCAGTGCGGCGATCTTGAGGCGCGTGGTGAGCCGCCTGGTGTCGCGTTCGGCGGCTTCGCGGTCGACCAACAGGCCGATGCGATCTTCGAACGGCAGGGCTTCGAGATCGGGCGATCGGCGCTGCTCCTCGAAGGCCTTGGCCATTCCGGTCAGGCCAAGCTCGATCAGCCGTTCGTGGGTTGGGTGGTTAAGCATGCCGGGTCTCTCCTTGCTTCAGTGGAAGTAGTCGCGTCCGCGGATATTGCCGTGGCGCAGGGGCTGGTGCTCGAAAGATTCGTCGAAGAACGTGCGATCGAGGCCGTTCTGGAGGATCGATCTAATCGAGGCGACGGAGCGCGCCTTGATGAGGATGCCCCTCCGGCAGGCTGCGTCGAGGCGTTCGGCGCCGTAGCTTTTGACGAGCGCCAGAATGCCAAGGCAGGTTCGAAAGCCTTGTTCTGGATGGGGCCGGGCGTCGATCACGGCCTGGAAAAACGCTGCTGTCGAAGGACCGATCCGCTCGCCGGCGGCGATCACCGCGGCGGGGGTCCATTTGCCGTAGCGGCGATGGGCGCTGGGCATGTGGTCGGCGATGGTGGTGTGTCCGCGTCGGTTGGGCGCGCGGGCATGGCTGGCGATCCGCTGGCCCTTGTGGAAGATCTCGACCGTCCGATCGTCGATACGGGCATCGACCAGCTCGCCAATCAGACGATACGGCGCGGAGTACCAATGGCCGTCGACCTCGACATGATAATCGGGAGCGAGGCGGCAGCGCTTCCAGCGTGCGAAGGCATAAGGCTGATCTGGCAGCGGGGTTAGCTTGGGTTTGTCGAGTTCGGCAAACAGTTCGGCGCGGCTTGAGCCGAAGCCACGCATTTGACGAGCATTGAGTTCGTCGACGAGTGTCTTGATGGCGGCGTTGAGCTCGGCCCGGGAAAAGAAGCGCTGATTGCGCAGCCGGGCCAGAATCCAGCGCTGGGCGATTTGCACCGCGACCTCGACCTTCGCCTTGTCTTTTGGGCGCCGCGGCCGTGCGGCGAGAATGGCCGTGCCGTAATGGCTCGCCATCTCGGCATAAGTGCGATTGAGGCCGGGATCGTAGCGGTCGGGGTTGCTGACGGCGGCTTTGAGGTTGTCGCAGACCACGAACGTCGGCGTTCCGCTCAAAAACGTGAACAAGTTGACGTGGGCCCGGATCCAGTCGGCCAAGCTCTCGCTGGGGCAGGCCTCGGCGTAGGTGTAGTTCGAAGCGCCCATCGCCGCGACGAACAGCTTCATCGGCTGCACTTCCCCGGTCAGCGGATCGACGATGTCGATGGTGTCGCCGGCGAAATCCACGAACACCTTCTCGCCGCCCAGATGAATCTGCCGCATCGAAGGTCGGACCCGCCCCTTCCAGGCCTCGTAGGTAGTGCAGAACCACGTGTACCCGAAACCGTCGGGATTAACGGCGCGATACTCCTCCCAGAGCAGGCGACGGGTTACGTTGCGCCGGCGGAGCTCTTTATCGATGTAGCTCCAGTCGGGCACCGGCCGCTGCGGGCTCTGAGACGCTGGTCGTGGGGCCGGGAAAAGCAAAAGCTCCAGGTCTTCATCGGTCATTCCCTCCGGAAGCGGCCAGCTCAACCCAGCAGAGCGGGCGCGGCTCAGGTAGCTGTGCACAACGCCGTTGCTGACGCCCACGCTCCGCGCGATGGCCCGCTCTGGCAGGCCTTGAAAATGTTTTAACCGAAGGACTTCCTTGATCCGGCGCATCGACAATCTCTGGGTAGGCATTGGACTTCCTCGTTAACCACGAGGTCATCCCTAAGCCGGTTGAGTTGTCGGCCGAAGCGCTGCAAGGCTCCGAAAGCCTTGCTCACGATCCCGCGAAATCGTTGCTCACGATCGTCTGAAATCTCTGCTCACGATCCCCTGAAATCCGCGCTCACGATCCCGCGAAACGCGCACTCAGGTCTCCGGAAGCACCCCCACGACATGAACCGGGCGCAAGCTTCGCCCGGAAGGGGATGGGATTTTTACCAAATCAGCGGTGGACTGTCCGTTAGTTTAGCAACCTGGACCAGAGCTGAGCCGCATTCCTTGGTCAGGAAGGCCGAGATCCGCCGCATCCTGGCGGAGCGGGACCAATGAAGCGCCGCCGTCGACTGCACCGGAAGCGTGCCCGGCAGTGGCCAGCATTCGGGTTGTCTTACTGCGGCTGACAAGAGCGACCTAGATGGGTAGGCTGGTCTTCTACACCCAGCTTACCGGTTCTGATGATGAGGGTTTTGGCGGTCGTCGCCTTGCTACTACTGCCAACCAATCCGCTCCGCGCCGGCGCCACGATCGTGGGTGCCGGCTCGCAGTCGTGCTCGGCTTGGACGAACAGAACCAAGAACGCGGTAGTAAAAGGCGCTTTCGAATCCTGGGTTGTTGGCTTCATCAGTGGTCTGAATGTTAGCGGCGATAGAGAAATTGTCGGAGGCGGTGACTTTACAGCGATAGTTGCGTGGATGGACCAGCGCTGTCGATCGCGTCCGACCGACCAAATTGGAGTCGCAGCTCTAGATCTCGCGATGGAATTGGCTGGCAACGCAGCGAAGCGCTGACCCGCCGGCGGTCTGCTTCATCCGCGGTTCGACCAAACCCATTCCCGTGATGTCACGAGATTTCGACTGGCTCCAACGCCGCTAGCGTCCATATAGTTATGGTTGGGTGGGCAGTTGGACCTCAGGAGATCGTTGATGGCCAACCCCGTAGACCTTCGAGACCGCGCGGCCATGTTTGAAAAGCGTGCGGACGAGGCAAAGGATGCAATTTCCCGAGCGCACTATCGGGAGATGGCCGCGCACTATCGTACGCTTGCGGTAGAGCATTCCGAAATCATGCGCGCTGACGCTTAGCGCAAAGGCGTTCGTGATATAACCCGTCCACGACCGGGACACCCGGGCGTAATCTACAGTCCAAACTCCCGCCGGCTCACGCGGTCGGCGGGTTTTTTATGCCCGCTCCTCCAGATCGGCGATTGACCCGAAGACGTTGGGCAGAAGTAGTATTTTACGCTCGTGCAGTCGTTGGTAGCAGTCAATTTCCGTGGGCAAAGAATTTTCCCGTGCGTCGCAGGTGCGGCGCGCGGCAATTTATTCGGTTGGGATGGCGGGCGGAGTGGCGCTCGCGCTGCTCGTTATGTTCGGCCTGCTCGACGATGCGATCGAGATGCGATTGTACAAAAATTGCCTAAGGGCTCACCGGGACCTGCCAATGGCCTGCCTAACTGAGGAGCGGGCCTTACGGCTGGGATTTTACACGCCGTAGTGTTTCGGCGACCAACAACGACCGACACGCGTCCCTGCCATCAAAGGAGCGCGGGAACAAATGCCGTCGCGGCTGTTCATTTGCATCTGCCTCGCGATCAGTGTAAGCGGAGCGTTTCTCCCATTTGATTGACTGGTTTCGCTTCGGCTTTCGCTCTGCGATCCTTGGCTTGTCAGAGAGCCGAGAGGAGACTGAAGGCGATGGAACAATCGGGGGAGGAAGCCGAAGCTGATGGCTTTGTGGGGAAGCTTACGCGCCGGACGCGTTCTGGAGGCCGGTTATGGTCTGCGGAGATCAAGGGGCGCGCTGTTTTCGAGAGCATGAAGCCCGACGCCCGGGTATGTGATGTCGCACGGCGTTATGGTGTGAAGGCCCAGCAGTTGACGACGTGGCGCAGATTGGCGCGTGCTGGCCGGCTCGCATTGGTCACGGACGACGCGGCGGATTTCGTGTCGATCGAGCTGAGCGATCCAGTGGCGTCAGGCAAGAGCGAGGGGCCCGTCGAGATTACGATTGGCAAGGTTTCGGTCCGCCTGGATGCGGACGTGTCGGCGGTGCGGATCGCGGAGATCGTGACTGCGATCGAGCGCGGCGCATGATCATTCCGGCGCAGGGACTGCGGATTGTGCTTGCTGTGCGTCCTGTTGACTTCCGGTGCGGGCACGACGCGCTGGCCGGTCTTGTGCAAAACACGCTTGGGCTCGATCCGCATTCGGGCCTGATCGTGGTTTTTCGTTCGAAGCGCGCCGACCGGCTGAAGATTTTGCTATGGGACGGCACGGGCCTCGTTTTGGTCTACAAGCGCCTTGGCCGCGATGGTCGTTTCGAGTGGCCGCAGATCAGCGACGGCGTCATGCATCTGACGCGCGTGCAGTTCGAAGCGCTGTTCGATCACCCATGTTGATGCCCCTCCTTGTTAGGCTGACAGATTCTTAGATCAAGTTGCGCGATGACGTGGTTTCGAAGGTCTCCGATGGCGTGAAGAACGGATGGTGTATTCGGGAAGAGATAGGCGCCGCTGGGCTGGCGATCAATTAGCAAACGCTTGGTTCGGATCTGAACATAGAGCCAGTTTACTGGAATCTCGAGCCTTCGGGCCAGTTCGGGCGGGCTGAGGTATGAGTCGTCATGCTCCCATCGGCTGCGCTGGGCAGTTACCTTGATGGCGGCGGCACGACGGAGCCGCCCAACGGTGATAGGCAGCACCTTATCGGCGCAACGGGGAGAGCGGTGACCTTCCCGAGTAAGGATTGTGGCGATCTTGTCGTCTGGGACGCCGTCGCGAGCGAGCGTCAGAAGGCGTTCCCGCATCTCTGTGCCTCGCGTCAATCTGGTGACGGAGTTGACGCTCATCTTCACTTCGAGCTCCGTCACGGCGCCTCCCCGCCAGACGATCCTAGCCAGGGCCAAGTCGCGCTCACCGCGGTCGAGAACGACCTTTTCGATGAGACATCGCAACAACGCCTTGCGATGCGCATCCGAGATAGTCTCGTCACCCCATATCTGCGGGAGGCGGCCGGTGAGGCTGATGACCTTGTCGTTGAGCTCCTTGCTTATGGCCACTTGTGTGATGGCTTTGGGCGGCGTCTGTCGGGCAAGCGCCTCTTCGGCGGCGCGCACGTCGTTTAGCGCCGCTTCCCATCGACGCTCGAGTTCCGAGGCGACCAACCGATTATCTGGATCAGCTCGGTTGAACTGCCGTTCGGCGAGCGCCGCCGTGTATCGCTTGCGCTCGAGCTCTCGTTCTGCACTGGAGCGTAGCGCATTGTTCGTCTGCTGCTGCACCCGGCGGGAGCGCGACAAGGCATCGAGTTCGGCCGGCGCTAGTGCGGTTAGGAATGCGTCGCCAACGGCTGCATCGATATGGGCGGCGCGGATGTGTTGGCAGGTTGGCTGACCTTCCTGGGTACGCAGGTGATTGCATACATATTCGCCGCCGCCCTTGTAGCGGACGTACATCTTATGGCCACATCGTGCGCACCAGGCAATGCCGTGGAGCAGGAGCTCGCCATTGCGAGGCGCGCCGCGGGTTTTGATGCGCATGTATTCGGCTCGGTTATCTCTGATGACGGATCGGATTTTTTCATAAATTGGCCAGTCGATATAGGCTGGATATCGATCTTTAACGACGATCCGCCACTCCTCCATCGGCCGCGGAGCCTTTTGTGGCAGGGCCCCCTCCCGCTTCGGCGGCCGGAAGCGGGTTCGTCCATAGACAAAGGCGCCCGCGTATGCGGGGTTCTTCAAGATCGCCGCGACGGCAGCCAGCGTCGCGCGCGTCCAGCACAAATCGCCATATCGATCACGACGCGGCAGTTCCAGGTCACGCTCGTTCAACGCTCGCATGACCTTGGCAACGCTGCGCAGCTGCAGGAATAACTGGAAGACGAGACCGAGCCGCCCTTGCACGGCCATGTCGGGATCCTTAACGACCACACCGCTCGGGTCCCGCATCAGCCCGATTGGCAGCATAACCGCAAGTTCGCCGCGTTCGGCTTTGGCCAGCAGGCCGGCGGTCAGCCGGCTGCGGATCGTATGTAGCTCAAGCTCGGAGATCGAACCCTTCAGCCCGAGAAGCAACCGTCCGTTGGGAGTGCCCGGATCATAGACACCATCGCGGTCGGCGATCAGGCAGCCACGTAGACCACAGATATCCAGGAGCGGATACCAGTCGGTACAATTACGCGCCAAGCGGGTCACGTCGATCGACAGGATGAGTCCCACTTCACTCAGGCCAACACGGCCAACGAGTTCCTTGAAGCCGTTACGCTGTGCTATAGACGCGCCGCTCAACCCGAGATCGGCATCAATCACGTCGATGGCCGCCTCACGCCATCCGAGTTCGCGGGCGCGCTGGCGAAGCGCGTATTGAAGGCGCAGGCTCTCCTGATTGCTTACGACCTGATGGGGCGTCGACTGCCGGATGTAGACTACGGCTTTGCGCGCCAAGTGGCTTGGTGTGACCAGCTCGGACTTCATGAGGGATCTCCGCCAAAATTGCGGCGACGTCTTCGACGATCTGGCGTCGGAGCGCGGGCGTCAGCGTCGACCAAAGATCGGCTGGATCCATGCTCATGTGCGTCGGGACAATCCGCTGTCGATAAAAGCTCGAGTAGAGCCTCCATACTCAGCTTAATCTGATTTGCCTCTTGCTCATAATATTCGATTGCGGTTGCTTGAATCAGAAGACTGCTTCCTGCGCGATACTCAACTTCATACGAAGCGGGAATGCCTCGGCCTCGCTGACCGATCTTCCTAATCACTCGATATGAGCGCCCCCACAAAGGATGGTGGGGGTCCCCAACCTCGACCACCTCCGGAAATGATTCGTCAGACTCACTATCAGGGACATTCCTCAATCCCCTCGTTTGAAGGGCTGAACTGGAAGCGAGTGGGCGAACGGATTGTCGCGACGCCAGCTGCGGCGAACTGACTCAGACCCGACAACCTGTTTCGCGCGGGGCTTTGGGATGATAGCTTGCGGATGTGCCGCCGTCCCCCATTGATCCCGCCCGTCTTGCAGCGCTGCCCGCCGATGTGCGCGCGCTCTTCCGCGCGCAGGAAGCGATGATTGAAGCCGAGCGTCGTCGCGCAGACGATGAATGCTCGGCGCGCCTTCATGTCGAGAGTGAACTGGCTGCGTCCAAAGAGAGCGTCGAACGCCTCGAACTGCTCGTGAAGGAGTACGAGCGCGCACGTTTCGGTAAACGCTCGGAGAAGTTCAATCCCGATCAGATGCAACTGGTTCTCGAGGACATCGAGATTGCCATCGCCGAAGTCCAGGAACGCCAGGACGATCGTGCGCGCCGCGCCGGCACGGCGCCGTCCAGCCGCCGGACCAGGCGCGCTGCCCGTGCCTTTCCCGCGCACCTGCCGCGCATCGAGCAGGTGATCGAACCCGAGAACCTCGAGTGTCCCTGCGGCTGCGGCCGGATGGTCCAGATCGGCGAGGATCGCTCCCGCCGTCTCGATGTCATGGCCGCCCAGTATCGTGTGATCGAGACGGTGCGACCGCGCTACGCCTGCGCAAAGGGCTGCACCGGTGTTGCTCAGGCGCCGGCGCCCGCCCATCTCGTGGAGGGTGGCATCCCCACCGAGGCGCTGCTGGCGCAGGTGGCGGTCGCCAAGTTCAGCGAGCACATGCCACTCTATCGTCAGTCGCAGGTTCTGGCTCGGCATGGCATCTTCATCGATCGCGCCGTTCTGGCAGACTGGATGGGAACGGTCGCCTTCCACCTCGCGCCACTGGTCGAGCGCATGAGCGTCGTGATGAAGCAATCGGGCCGCTTGTTCATGGACGAGACCAGGGCGCCTGTGCTCGATCCGGGCCGGGGCCGAACGAAGACCGGCTATCTGTGGGCTGTCCTGCGCGACGATCGCGGCCACGGCGGCGCTGATCCACCAATCGTGGTCTACCACTACGCGCCAGGACGCGGTGGCGGCCATGCTGAGCGCATCCTCGAGGGCTTCGACGGCATCCTTCAGGTCGACGGATACCAGGGCTATCATCGGCTCGCACGGCCCAAGCGCAAAGGCGGCGTGCCGCTGCGGCTGGCCGCATGTTGGTCCCACTCAAGGCGCAAGATCATCGCAGCGACTCCGAAAGCCGGCTCACCCATCGCCGAAGCCGTTCTCGGCGCATCGCCGCACTCTATGCGATCGAGAAGGAGATCCGTGGCGCTGACGCCCCGGCTCGGCAAACGACCCGTAACGAGCGATCACGGCCGCTCGTCGCTGAACTCGAGAGGTTTCTGCGCGAGCAAGCCGCTCGCCTGTCGCCGGGCAGCGAGATGGGCAAGGCGATCGCCTATCTCCTGAACCATTGGGATGGCCTCACCTTGTTTCTCGACGATGGTTGCGTTGAGATGGACACCAATCCCGTCGAAAATCAAATCAGGCCGCTGACTCTGACGCGTAAAAATAGTTTATTTGCTGGTCACGACGAAGGTGGTCGTTCATGGGCGCGCATAGCTTCGCTCATCGCCACCTGCAAAATCAACAGCGTGGAGCCCTACGTCTGGATGAAAGCGACGCTCAAAGCGATCGCAACCGGTCACCCGCAGTCCCGGATCGACGAGCTCCTGCCCTGGTCGTTCGGCCGCACCTCGTAATTCTCCGTCGTTGCCGCCTCCATACCCCCCGCCAACGATTTGCAAACACGTTGATCAACAGACTGCAATCCCCACGCCAAACCTTTGCGAGTGGGACGCGAACGTCGCTTACCGATCAGTCTGGGTTGTGTCGCCTACATTGCGACGCGGCCGGGATTTCAGTTCACGACGACGCTTGAACTGTTCAGGCAGGAGTGCCACGGCGATGAAGAATGTGCGCAAAAGCTCGAGGCGCAACGTAGAATCAACATAGCTGACACGATAGACAAAATGGGCGAAGCAGCCATCGCCAAGCAGGACGCCCTAAAGCGGAGTTCGACTTGTGCCAAACGCAACAATGCGTGCTCCGGAACCTGCGTTGGAAACGATGCTGGGAAAAGCTGTAAATCAAGCAGCTTACAGATGAGTGGCAGTTGCAGCTGCCAATGATTCGAAGCGAACTATTAGGTCTGCCGGCTCATATACCGGCAGACCTCACAATCATTGATCCCTCTTCAGCTTGCGACGGCCCCAATGGGAGCTATGGCTGATTTTGGGTGACGCGGCCTGATCAGGCGGCGTGGCTTTCAGTGTTCGGAATGACTTCGATTCCGTCGATGAACTTTACACCGGCGATGACTTTCGGCAACTGGTTCGTGCTCTTCAATCGCCGCCAGGTCTTCGATGCGGCGTCGATGAGCTTGAACACCATCAGCTTCGCAGTTTGTTGCGACAGCGATCCCTTGGTCCGCACCGTTCGGCGGCGCACCGTGGCGAAGACGCTCTCGATCGGGTTCGAGCTGCGTAGGTGGATCCAGTGCTCAGCAGGGAAGTCGAAGAAGGCGAGCAGCGCATGGCGATCCTTGATCAGGCACTCCACCGCACGTCCGTATTTGACGTGGTATTTCTCGACGAAGACGTCGATCGCGGTTTCAGCTTCGGCCCGGTGTGGGGCCAGATAGATGTTCCGCAGGTCGTTCTTCATGGGGCCCTGCACGGATTTGGCGACCTTGTCGAGTACGTTGCTCACTTTATGGCACCAGCATCGTTGGTGCCGCGTGCCGGGAAAGGCCTCGTCCAGTGCCTTCCAGAAGCCGAGGGCGCCGTCGCCGATGGCGAGTTGCGGGGCAATCCGTAACCCGCGTTGCCGCAGGTCGATCAGGAGTTCGCGCCAGCTCTGCGCGCTCTCGCGCACGCCGACCTGGAAGCCGATCAGCTCCTTCTTGCCTTCCGGCGTGGTGCCAATCAGCACCAGCATGCATTCGCTGTGATCTTCCATGCGGGCCTGCAGGTACACGCCATCGGCCCAGATGTAGACATAGCGACGCGCCGACAGATCGCGTCTCTGCCAGCGTTCGTACTCGACCTGCCAATCGGCCTTCAGGCCGGCGATCACCGAAGGCGACAGGTTCGGCGCATCCTTGCCGAGCAGCGCCGAGAGCGCCTCCTGGAAGTCGCCGGTCGAGATGCCGCGCAAATAGAGGACCGGGATCAAGGCATCCAGGCTCTTCGTCCGCCGCGCCCATAGCGGCAGGATTGCCGAACTGAAGCGGAGGCGGTCGCCTGGCCCGCTCGCTCCGCGGTCGCGGACCTTGGGACGAGCGACCTCCACCGGACCGATGCCGGTCGCAATCTCGCGCACCGGACCGTGCCCATGTCGGACCAGGCGCGCTCGACCGTCGGGCAGCGTCAGATTGGCCTTGCTGGCCAGAAACGCGCCAACCTCGATCTCGATCGCCCTGGCAAGCAGGTCCCGCGCGCCGGCTCGAACGATATCGGTCAGTGGATCATCAACCGCGGACGGCTGACGGAAAGCAAGAACATTGGTAGTCTCGGTCATGGCGTATCGCTCTCCTCGAGAGGTTCTGGCAGGCTCGTCACCCGCCTCGATACGCCGCCTTCCTCACACCGTCATCACCCAGATTCCGCCATAGCTCCCCCAATGGGGCTCTTTGCCCTTCGGGTTGAGCTCCGGGACATAGTGGCGGTTCAACGCTCGCATGACTCCGATGCGGGCAAACATCGTCGGGCCACCACCTTCCGCCACCAGGATCAGCACCTGCATGGCGGCTTCGCGTGGCGTGTGTGAACCATTTGGGCGCTTCCACACGCGCGTTATGCCGGATGGGTAGGGCGCTAGCTTATCAACATGGCCCCGAGGCAGGCCGATCGAAATAGGCTCGCGGCATCACCAGCCAGAGCAAGAAGAGAGTTCCAAGTCCGCTCGTCAGTAGTGCGGTAGACAGGGGAACGTTGAGCAGCGCTAACACAGCCATCCCACCAGAGACGATTACGAAGCGAGCGGGGAGTCGAGATGAGCAGGCATTGCCGAAGGCGAGTACCAAGCCACAACCGAAGACGCTGAGCGGCGCTAACCGCGGCCCCACCGACGCGATCCCCTCCGTGGCAAACAGAGAGGCGTTTAGTGTACCAAACCGATATTCGCGCTCCAACACGACGCCCAGTTGCTCGCTGTAGGGGCAATGAAGGAGGGGCTTCAAAAATGATATCTGGCAAAAATACGTAAGAGGATGGGTAGCAAAGAAGCGGTCGTAGAGGTCTATGGAAATAGCCGGAACCGCGATCAGCCTGAAATTGAAGAGCCCAAAGATAGGGAGATAGTCATCGGGTAGCCCGGGGACCAGGACTAGGGAAATCGACAGCAGCCCAACCACCATTGGGATGAGCAGCGAGAGCATCACGGTTGCGCGCGGCCCGTTCCACATAGACAGCAGCAACAGGAACAACATCCAGGCCGGGGCGAGAAGATTCATCTTTGTGAGCATTATTGGATAGCCTAGGAAAAGGAGCGCAAGAGCGGCGCCGGCTCCTAACCACCGCCTTGAGAACGCGAAGCACGCGAAGGTAAACGGGAGCAGAGCGCCAGTCACGATGCCCATGAGATACGCGAGTGGCGTCGGCAGCACGATCCCCGACCGGTGCAAGTAGATGTTCTCATAACTGACGAATTTGAAATGATATTGCGCTGCCGCGATAAGAACCACTGCGCTAAGCGCGAGAGCGCCAATCAACAGCTTTCGCAGCAAACCAACTGAAAGCTCAGGGACCGGAGGCCGGCGTAGCGGCAGGAACATCGCCGGCAGAAATAACGCTGCGGCAGCGGCCAGCATCTCCCAGCTTGAAGTTGCCTCCGTGAGCGTCACATAGGTCAAAAGAACACTGAAAAAATAATAGCAAGCGAAATACCCGAAACTGATTCGGGCGAACAGGAACACGAAGCCCAGACAAACAAAGGGCAAGATCTGGATCAGGTTAGCGGCCTGACCGAACGCCGGGGGGTGCACATCGAGGATGTAGGAATAATAGATTCGAACGAAGAAAGCCGAGACCCAACAGACACATATTTGAGCTGCAAAGACGAGGCTGCCCCGATATCTGGCGCCCGGTTTAGCCGAGGGCTGCACGAACTCTTCAAAGGACTCGAACCTAACGACCTCTCCGCGCACGACCGCGTCGATCGCCGTACCGTCAACGAACCTGTAGGGCACGCCGTCATAGTAGCCCTCAACGACGAACGGCTCGCCGTCTGGAGCGAGCGCTTCGGGAACTTTATTCATGAAAGTTGAATAGCACAGCCGCCTTATCCGCGTAAATTCGTGAATAGCTGGAAGGTGTTCTTCATGCCGGGATAGGGCCGTCGAATGCGCGGAACCAGGACATCAGATCTTGTCGCGCTCAGCTCGAGCTAGATCCTGAACCTGCTTCGGTGCCGTCGCTGAATCGCGCCTCGAAGTGTCGCAGTCGGCGACGATCGAGTGCGGATAATGCGGACGAACTCGCTATCAGTCATCGAAACTCTCGAGACATCGCTGGTGTGCACGGTTCTTCACCTTGATCCAGTCTTTCGACCGGCCGGAGCCATAGCGCCAGTCGCGCCGTTTCGACACCAAGCCTTCCAGACCCATGCGACAAGCGGCGCCGAACAGCAACGCACGCGCCTTGGTACGAGGGCGTGCGGCGAGCCGTAACCGAGATAAGTGAGAACGTGAGAACCGGTGGACTCCGACTAAAGAAGATCTGGACGCTATTGCGGACGATCTCTGGCGCAAGCGTGCTGATGAGCCTCGCGTCGAGCGGGCGAAAGGGGCTGCGCCTAAACCCCCAAGGGTGACCTACGAGGCGAAGGAAGCGGTGCGGGAAATTTAGGGCCCGGTCACGAGCATTGACAATAAGCTGAGGTGGCTGAGCGAAGTCGATCTCAGGGGCTTCGCTTTCGAGGCTGGCGAGGTGTCGAAGGGTGCCGCCCAGACTGGCTCGGCATTGCTAAGCTCGCGGATCACTACCGTGAGGTACTCGCCGCCGCCTGGTCGCGGGACGTGGTACGCGGTCCTGCACATCATGCGAGGTCCGCGGGTTTTCTTTGCCGTTTTCTGGCTTGAAATAATTTCCCCTACGAGTCCACCAGCCCGGTCGCAGATAGGTGCTGGGAACGGGCCCAACTTGAGAAATGCTAAGGCCGCTCGACCAGGGTCTTTCGCGGTCGACCAAGCTTCGGACGGGGTGGTCTGACCTTGGACTCAGTCGACGGCACGACCTCCAGCCTGACCCGGAAAGTCTCAAAGAGACTTAGGACCCGGCTTAGCTGCGGATCCACGGTTCCTCCGAACGTCTTGTAGACCGTCGTCCGCATAATGCCGAGTTCGCGCGCGAGCGAGGTGACGTTCTGCGATTTGACGACGGTGCTCAGCTCCCGGATGGTGTCAGTCGGATCGTCGAAAGCGAAGGCTTGACTGATTCGTGTAGCGATCGCGCTCGGGCTGGCGATCCCGGACGCAGGCGTAATTCGGGCCTTTACGTTCAGCGCTTCGAGCAGCCTAAGAACCCGGCCGAGCTTCGGGTCGATTCGACCGCCAAACGTCCTGTAGAGGGTGTCGCGTCGCAGGCCCGCGTCCCGTGCCAGGAGCTGTACGTTATGAGCTCGCGTGACGAGGCTGAGCGCCGTCTTAGCCTTTAGTATATCATTTTCTTCAAAGTTATCAGATAGATAAGTGGCGATAGCCGCTGGATTGTCGCGGAATAAATCGGCTAAGTTTTCTTCGTTGCCAGCCAGCATTTCCAGAGCGTTTGTCCGTCACTGTGGCCTTCCAGCTACAGCATTATCGGCCGATACGTCTAGATTACCTCGCAGACATCGACGACGCTTCCACTTGGGGAATTTTCGACAATGAAAAAGACTTTGCTCGCTCTCGCCGCGGTTGTGGCGATGACCGGTTCGGCCTCGGCCGCTGACCTGGCTGCCCGTCCCTACGTGAAGGCTCCGATGCCGGCGCCGGTCGCCAACTGGACCGGCTTCTACATTTTCGGCGGTGGCGGTGGCGGCCTCTCTAATGCTGACCAGAGCGTTGTGGATACGGTTTCCGGTACGCCGCTGACGATCACCCAGCGCCAGGGCGGCTCGGGCTGGTTCGGCACCGTGGGCGCCGGTTACGACTGGCAGTTCAGCGGCACCTGGGTCGCTGGCGTGTTCGCTGACGGTCAGTTCGGCAGCATCCGCGCCACCATCCAGGATCCGCTCAATCAGATCACGGGCTCCCAGAAGCTCGAGACGTCGTGGGCCGCTGGTGTGCGCCTCGGCTGGCTGGCCGCCCCGAACGTTCTCACCTACGTCAACGGCGGTTACTCGGGCGCCCACTTCGGCCAGACCAACTTCACGGACCTCGCCGGCGTTCCCGTCGGTGCCCACCTCAACAGCTACAACCGCAACGGTTGGTTCATCGGTGGCGGCGTCGAGAATAGCCTGAACTTCTTCGGCATCAGCTCGCCCGGCTGGTTCATGAAGACCGAATATCGTTCGGCCTTCTACAACGCCAAGACCCAGGACGAGCTGTTCGACGCCGGCAACGTTCCGGTCGGCAACAGCATCCGCGCCAACAGCTGGAACCAGACGATCTCGACCTCGCTGGTCTACCGCTTCAACTGGACCGGTCCGGTCGTCGCGAAGTACTGATCTGGTCTCACGGCCAAACGTCAAAGCCCCGGCATCGTCCGGGGCTTTTTCGTTTGTCCTGAACGCTAGGCGCGCCGAGGCGTGCGAAGACGATGCGGCCTCCAAGAATTTCTGACTCATATTCATCTGCTTCAGGCACAACGATTGGCGTCGCACATAGGAGGCATCGCATCCTCGGCGGAGCAAGGAGGCGAACGATGCGATCAATCATTGCCATTGTTGTAACGATATGCGCTTTTTCTCCCGCGTTCGCTCTGACGCAGGGGGAGATTGAGGCCAAGCTACGTGCCGCGGGCTATTCGCAGGTTCCAGAGCATTTCGCGCGGGCGGATCGCGCTGGTGGCCGCCGCCGGGGTCGCTTTGTCGGCCGCGCCGGCGCATGCCGCCGATCCCGATCCCTACGCCGGTTTCGGTGGCGCGCGTTACGTCGCCATGGGCGCGGGCTTCCGGCGCGCGGATCTGCCGATGTTCTGTGCCGCCGCACGTGCCCTGCTGGCCGAGGTCGGCGGCAACGAGGCTGCGGCTGAGAAGCTTGCGCGAAGCCGCGGCCACGGCCGACTATCGATCGCGCTCGCGCATCGTTTTTGTCGGGACAGGGGTTGAGGAGGTGTGGCGGGTCGCTCCGTGGTGCTTTCGCAGCTCGGGTTCCCGCTGGTGGATCTTCATGCTATAACGGTCGGCGGCCGGTCACCCGGCGCAATCTGCAGTCCAAATTCCAGCCGGCTCACAAGGTCGGCGCGATTTTTGATTGGGCGTCGAGCGTGAGTTTTCAGGCGATGATATCAGCGGCGTGTGTGGTCGTTCTCGGATCGCTTACCTCGGGTTGTCTGAGCACTGGTCAGGCCACGTCTAAGCCGGCGGCCCACTCGGCTGCCCCTTGGGCTCGTGATCTTAATGAGCCCCCACCAAGTCGGCCGGCCGCGAAGGACGCAAATCCTCGCTAGGAATACTCTGGCTCCTTGCAAGCCTCTAGCCGGTTTTGCTTGCTCTCGGTGGTTGACCCACTGCACGCTGTCACGGTCTTACTGCGGCTGACAAGAGCGACCTAGATCGGTAGGCTGGTCTTCTACATCCAGCTTACCGGTTCTGATGATGAGGGGATTGGTGGTCGTCGCCTTGCTACTACTGCCAACCAATCCCCTCCGCGCCGGGGCGACCATCGTCGGCGCAGGTTCGCAGTCGTGCTCGACGTGGACGAACAGAACCAAGAATGCGGTAGTAAAGGGCGCCTTCGAATCCTGGGCTGTAGGCTCCATCAGTGGTCTGAATGTTAGCGGCGATAGAGAAATTGTCGGAGGCGGTGACTTTACAGCGATAATTGCTTGGATGGACCAGCGCTGTAGATCTCGTCCGACCGACCAAATTGGAATCGCAGCCCTAGATCTCGCGATGGAATTAGCTGGCAACGCAGCGAAGCGCTGACCCACCGGTTCCCGCGCTGGCCGGTTTTTATCACTGACGCGAGCGATTCCTCTGCTGAGAGGCGGTGCGTCATGGACTGTCTCAGCCTTGTCATACCCGCCACTATTGGCTGATCAATCCTGACGATTTGACGCCGCCTCCGTTGGCGGGCACTGGTCCTGAGTTGATTTAGCCCGTGTCCTAGTTTGTACCAGACGCTAATCAATCGTGAATTGCCGGCACACTGCCCACGCAGGGATACTGACCCGGCGATGATGACGGTGCTGTTCATTACTGCCTCGGTCGGCGTCTTGGCTGTGAGTGCCACATTCGCGGTGATCATCTATATCGATGCTCGGGCCGAGCGCAGGCACCGACAGTAAGGCCGCCTCAGTTGGCGGCCTCCTTCATTCTGCAGGTGGCGCGCGGCGTAAGGCGCCTTGTAACGTTATGAATTTTTGTGCGCTTGGCGCGGTGGCGCTCGATTTGCAGTACTGTTGATCTATCCAAGGGGGGCCGGCTGGATGAGAGCTCGCTTATGGGCGCCCAGAGCTGGCCCCGCAAATTCGGACAGTAGCTTGAGTGGATTTTCTGCCTGACAGCGGCGAGGATTCTTGCTGCGAATCAGGAGCGAAGATGACGAAGAAGAGCCGCCGGACGCATTCTCCGGCATTCAAGGCGAAGGTTGCTTTGGCTGCGGTCAAAGGCGACAAGACACTGGCGGAGCTGGCGCAACTGTTTGATGTTCATCCGAACCAGATCACGATCTGGAAAAACCAGCTCCTGGAAGGCGCCGCCGGCGTGTTTGGGCATGACAAGACATCGGCCGAGACGCCGGTCGATTTGAAGGCGTTACATGCCAAGATCGGCGAGCTGGCGTTGGAAAACGATTTTTTGTCCGGCGCGCTCACCAAGGCGGGCCTGCTGAGCGCAAAGCGATGATCGACCGCGATCATGATCTTTCTATCGTGCGCCAGGCGAAGGTCCTGAAGCTGGCTCGCAGCACGGTCTACTATGAACCTCGGCCAGTTTCGGCCGAGGACCTTGCCTTGATGCGTCGGCTCGATGAGCTGCATCTCGATTATCCCTTCGCGGGAGCGCGTATGCTGCGATCGTTGCTGCGGCGGGAGGGCGTATACGCCGGTCGCCGCCACATCGCGACGCTGATGAAGCGCATGGGGATCGAGGCGGTCTATCGTCGCCCGAACACGAGCAAGCCGGCTCCGGGTCACAAGATCTACCCGTACCTGTTGCGCGGATTGAAGATCGAGCGGCCCGACCATGCGTGGGCAATGGACATCACCTACATTCCGATGCGGCGTGGCTTCGTCTATCTCGCGGCGGTCGTCGATGTGTTCAGCCGACGGGTCCTGGCCCATCGCGTCTCGATCACAATGGAGGCGGCCTTCTGCGTCGAAGCGGTCCAGGAGGCGTTGGCGAAGCACGGCAGGCCCGAGATTTTCAACACGGATCAGGGCAGCCAGTTCACCAGCCTCGAGTTCACCGATGTGCTGCTGGACGCGAAGATCGCCATCAGCATGGACGGCAAGGGCGCCTGGCGCGACAACGTGTTTGTCGAGCGGCTCTGGCGCACGGTCAAATACGAAGAAGTATATCTCCGCGCCTACGACAGCGTGTCCGAGGCGCGAGCGTCAATTGCCAAGTATCTGGCCTTCTACAATCAGGGACGCCCTCACTCGAGCCTTGACGGGCGCACGCCCGACGAGGCTTACTTCGGCACGCAAGCTATGGTGATGGCCGCATGACCGTCGCCGACGGTTTTGTCGTCGCTCTGGTCGGGCTACGCCCTCCCGACGCAACGACAAAACCGTAAAGCCCCGCGTTCAGCATAACCCGGCAGGAATCCACTTAAATCCAGCGGGGCGCTGTCCAAACAACCGGGGCCAGCTCTGACCCCGGTTGCGAACAGGAGCATCTTCTACCGAGCAAGCGTGGATGGAGGGGCACCATGATCGACTTAACCCGCGTCTTTGATGCCGCCATGATTGCGCTGGGAGCATTTAACGTCGTGCTGGTGGCGATGCTCATACTCGCTTTCTAAGCCGCCTCAGATGGCCGAGCCACCGGGGCGCACTCTGACAGAGGTGTCCGGATGGCAAGCAACATGATTCGTCGCAATTCGCTGCGTCGATCGTGCGGAACGCCGCGGCAAGGGTCGCAGGAGCCGGACCAGACGGAGCCTGCGGCCCTTAGTTGAAGCACTGTGGGGATTGGGCCACAAGCAGCAGAAATGAGAATTTGGCTGGGAACATACCGGCTGCGGCCGACTTTCGTTCTGCGGCGACGGTCTCGGTCCCACGAGGCAAGAGCCTGTCCGGAGGCCTCAGCATCATCACGCCCCCGGCCCGATGGGGCCGCCACGGGGTCGTCTTATACGAGGCGCCGAATGGATGAGACTTGGAGAGTTGTGTTCGCGCTTAGCGCGACGGCTATTGTCGCCGCCGGCTCCTTCTTTGCCATCCGGTTTATCATCGGATTGAACCTCTGACCTCGACCTGACAAGCGGCGCCGGAAGCGCTTCGCAGGCTATCAATTCCTTGGGCCCCTGGAGCACGCTCGAGTTACTGCGCGTCGTGGTGCGGACGAAGCGAGCCCGCCGTTTCACACATCTTTGCTAATTGGCGGTGCTGCGGCTCTTGGCCTTGGACGACCGCTCACAGCCGGCCTGGCCGGCGCGGCCGACTTCTTCGACGCATCATCGCCGCGGGCAGTTCCCCACGGATCGACCGACTTCTGGTCCGGAACATTGTTGAGAGAGAGTTAATAGGTGCCCTCAGCCCGATCGTCGTCCGCCTTCTCCGACGCCGTCTTCTCCTTGGGCTGTTCGCCATACTGTTGAACATGGTCCTGCGCCAGCGCGGGGGCGGCGATCAGGGCAAGCAAGACGGCGACGGCGATTGTGCGCATCGAAAAAGCCCGGTTCTGCGCCGAACATAACATCGCCGATTGCGATAGCAATGCAGCACGAGCGTGAGTTGGGTAAGACGATGATCGGACGATGCGCGCACCAGATCCACTACTGGTGTCGTGGGTGTGGAAAAGAGGAAATCAGAATGATGGAGGGGCCGATGTTCACGCCGGCGGGCCTAATGGCCATCGACGCGATAGCCTTGAGCGGCGAGCATTTCCTTGAGCCACGCCACCTTCTCGCTGGCATTCCTCGAGCCAGCTAGCGCCTTCCGTACATCCTCAACGAGCCCTTCCAGGCGCTTCAAGTGCGCCTGTGCCGCGTTTCGTTCGATCTCATCGAGAGCAGCCATAGCGCGAGTATGGCCGATATTTCGCCCAGCGTTAAAGCGCGCCGGAGTCTGATCTGCTCCATGGGGTGGCATCAGCACGACGTTGACGAGCTCGCGCTTGGAGCGCATCTGCCTGGAGCTGCGCCGGACCAGCCGGATCCTTGAGGAGCGGGCAGGGCTGGAGTTCATGGCCAACCGCTACCGAGCCGAGGTCAGTTGCCTTCAAAGCCGCTTCCCATCTCCTTCCCATCGCGGAATTCTGGGAAGAATGGCGCTATAAAGCGCTGTATTACTTGGGGCACGAGTAGTGTTTTAAGTTCTATGCATTCTTCGCGACAGTGGAACACCGTGCATGCGGCACGCAGCAATCTATTCGGTCGGGATGGCGGGCGTAGTGGCGCTCACGCTACTCGTCGTTTTCGGCCTGTTCGACGATGTGATAGAAAAGAGATTGTACAGGAGTTTCGTCAGGGCTTATCAGGACGCGCCAATCGGCCTAACTGAAAAACGTGCATTGCGGCTCGGATTTTACATTTCGTAGCGTCCCCGCGACCGACAACGACCGACGCGCGTCAGTGCCATCAAACGAGCGCGGGAACAAATTCCGTCACGGCTGTTCATTTGCATTGGCTTCGCGATCAGTCTGGGTTGTATCGCCTACATTGCGACGCGGCCGGGATTTCAGTTTACGACAATGCTTGAACTGTTCAGGCAGGAGTGCCACGGCGATGAAGAATGTGCGCAAAAGCTTGAGGCGCAACGTAGGGTCAACAGAGCTATGGCTGATTTTGGGTGACGCGGCCTGATCAGGCGGCGTGGCTTTCAGTGTTCGGAATGACTTCGATTCCGTCGATGAACTTTACACCGGCGATGACTTTCGGCAACTGGTTCGTGCTCTTCAATCGCCGCCAGGTCTTCGATGCGGCGTCGATGAGCTTGAACACCATCAGCTTCGCAGTTTGTTGCGACAGCGATCCCTTGGTCCGCACCGTTCGGTGGCGCACCGTGGCGAAGACGCTCTCGATCGGGTTCGAGCTGCGTAGGTGGATCCAGTGCTCAGCAGGGAAGTCGAAGAAGGCGAGCAGCGCATGGCGATCCTTGATCAGGCACTCCACCGCACGTCCGTATTTGACGTGGTATTTCTCGACGAAGACGTCGATCGCGGTTTCAGCTTCGGCCCGGTGTGGGGCCAGATAGATGTTCCGCAGGTCGTTCTTCATGGGGCCCTGCACGGATTTGGCGACCTTGTCGAGTACGTTGCTCACTTTATGGCACCAGCATCGTTGGTGCCGCGTGCCGGGAAAGGCCTCGTCCAGTGCCTTCCAGAAGCCGAGGGCGCCGTCGCCGATGGCGAGTTGCGGGGCAATCCGTAACCCGCGTTGCCGCAGGTCGATCAGGAGTTCGCGCCAGCTCTGCGCGCTCTCGCGCACGCCGACCTGGAAGCCGATCAGCTCCTTCTTGCCTTCCGGCGTGGTGCCAATCAGCACCAGCATGCATTCGCTGTGATCTTCCATGCGGGCCTGCAGGTACACGCCATCGGCCCAGATGTAGACATAGCGACGCGCCGACAGATCGCGTCTCTGCCAGCGTTCGTACTCGACCTGCCAATCGGCCTTCAGGCCGGCGATCACCGAAGGCGACAGGTTCGGCGCATCCTTGCCGAGCAGCGCCGAGAGCGCCTCCTGGAAGTCGCCGGTCGAGATGCCGCGCAAATAGAGGACCGGGATCAAGGCATCCAGGCTCTTCGTCCGCCGCGCCCATAGCGGCAGGATTGCCGAACTGAAGCGGAGGCGGTCGCCTGGCCCGCTCGCTCCGCGGTCGCGGACCTTGGGACGAGCGACCTCCACCGGACCGATGCCGGTCGCAATCTCGCGCACCGGACCGTGCCCATGTCGGACCAGGCGCGCTCGACCGTCGGGCAGCGTCAGATTGGCCGTGCTGGCCAGAAACGCGCCAACCTCGATCTCGATCGCCCTGGCAAGCAGGTCCCGCGCGCCGGCACGAACGATATCGGTCAGTGGATCATCAACCGCGGACGGCTGACGGAAAGCAAGAACATTGGTAGTCTCGGTCATGGCGTATCGCTCTCCTCGAGAGGTTCTGGCAGGCTCGTCACCCGCCTCGATACGCCGCCTTCCTCACACCGTCATCACCCAGATTCCGCCATAGCTCGGGTCAACATAGCCGACACGATAGACAAGATGGGTGAAGCAGCCATCGCCAAGCAGGGCGCCTTAAAGCGTCCCTAGCTAATTGATTTGGGTGCGGCCCCCAAGGCACGGGGGCCGATTTGCCAGCGATTCTTCAACCACTTGTGGTTCTGGGCGTGCAGCCAGGTCCAATCGCCGGTCATCTCTTCGACGTAGTCGTCGATGGCCTTCATCAGCTTCTCGCGATGCGCGCGGTTGTCCTTTCTACCGAAGATGAGGTAGTGGCGAAGCCGGCCAAGCTCGGCTAGGTCGCCTCGGCCCACGCTTCTTCCGCGCGCTGACGCATGCGCTCTTGGTGCCAGGCCCGGCGGCCGCTCGGTTCTCTGCCTTCGTCATGATGGCATCGAACCGTAGCTTCTGGCGACTATGCGATATAAAGCTGCGATGGCTCGGCCCAGCGAGTACGCTAAGCGATTGTCGTGGCCGGTCTCAAGGTTTGCTAAGGGTCAGATTCGGACCTGAACGTCTAGGGTAGGCGCGTCCGCCTTGCTCACGCGAACAGACGTCCAGTTCTCCCGCGGGTCTTTCTTTTCCTACGCCAACCTACGACGACCAAGGAGCGCTTGTTGCGCTAATTCGATTGGTGGCTCTTTTAATCACCCCATCTGAGGGCGCTCTTTCGCTCGGTGGGGGCGGCGGTGGGAGTCCATTCTTATCATTCGGAAGCGACTTCGCGGGGTGCGCGAATGCTTCGTAGCGCGCTGGGCGCCGCCGTCGCTCGCTACTTGGAAGATGACGCGATCATCGAGGTGATGCTCAATCCCGATGGGCGGTTGTGGGTCGACCGGCTGTCGAGCGGGCTTGCTGATACCGGGGAAACACTATCGGCGGCAGACGGCGAACGTATTGTTCGCTTGGTAGCGCACCATGTTGGCTCAGAGGTGCACGCTGGATCGCCACGTGTTTCGGCTGAACTTCCGAGCACGGGCGAGCGGTTCGAAGGTCTCTTGCCTCCGATCGTTGCGGCTCCGGCGTTCGCCATTCGCAAGAAGGCGGTCGCGGTCTTCACGCTCGACGACTACGTCGTCGCGGGCGTCATGACCTCCGCGCAAGCCAAGACACTCAGGATCGCAGTCGCGTCTCGGAAAAACATACTCGTTGCCGGTGGCACGTCGACCGGAAAGACAACATTGACGAACGCGCTCTTGGCCGAAGTGGCAAAGACTTCCGATCGCGTTGTGCTGATCGAAGACACCCGAGAACTTCAGTGTCGAGCTCCCAATCTCGTAGCCCTTCGGACCAAGGATGGCGTAGCCACGCTTTCTGATCTCGTTCGTTCCTCACTCCGACTGCGGCCTGACCGCATCCCAATCGGCGAGGTCCGCGGTGCCGAAGCACTCGACCTGCTCAAGGCTTGGGGCACTGGTCATCCCGGCGGCATCGGTACGATCCATTCTGGTACCGCGATTGGAGCGTTACGGCGGCTCGAGCAACTCATTCAGGAAGCCGTCATCGCGGTTCCGCGCGCTCTTATAGCCGAAACAATCAATGTGGTCGCTGTGCTCGCAGGACGCGGTGCTGATCGCCGCCTCGTGGAGCTAGCCCTCGTCACGGGACTTGGGGCCGCTGGCGACTACAGCGTTTCATCAGCAGGAGACTGACATGCGTCTACCACTTCGTTCTCTTCAAGTCGTATCCTTTGCCGCCTCTAGTGCGATTCTCATGACAACGGCACCGGCATGGGCAGCCGGCTCGAATATGCCGTGGGAGCAGCCGCTCAATCAGATCCTGCAATCGGTGGAGGGACCGGTCGCCAAGATCATTGCGGTGATCGTTATCATCGTAACCGGATTGACCCTTGCGTTTGGCGATTCTTCCGGCGGGTTCCGTAGACTAATCCAGATCGTGTTTGGTCTGTCGATCGCTTTCGCGGCCTCGAGCTTCTTCCTGTCGTTCTTCTCCTTCGGCGGCGGCGTGGTGATCTGATGGATGAACCGGTCGTGGGTTTTGTCGCGCCCCTTCACCGTGCATTGACTGAGCCGATCCTAATGGGCGGCGCGCCACGGTCAGTCGCGATTATCAACGGCACGCTGGCCGCAGCCCTTGGCTTGGGACTGCGGCTTTGGATCGCGGGTCTCGTCCTCTGGTTCATCGGTCACATGGCCGCTGTCTGGGCGGCCAAGCGCGACCCTGCCTTTGTTGATGTCGTGCGCCGCCATCTGCGTATCCCCAGTCATCTCAACGTCTGAGCCGTCGGTCATGATGCATCTCGCCGAATACCGCCATTCCAACGTCCGGCTTGCCGACTTCTTGCCGTGGGCCGCTCTGGTCGACGAAGGAATCATCCTGAACAAGGACGGTTCGTTCCAACGGACGGCGAAATTTCGAGGACCCGACCTCGATAGCGCCGTGCCGTCCGAACTTGTTGCCATCGCCGGCCGTGTGAACAACGCTTTGCGGCGCCTCGGCTCAGGCTGGGCCGTGTTTTTTGAGGCGCAGCGTCATTCTGCGGGCACTTATCCCTACGACATGTTTCCGGATGTGGCATCGGCGTTGGTCGATGCCGAACGTAAAGCACAGTTCGAAGAAGCCGGTGCGCACTACGAGTCCAGCTACTTCTTGACGTTTTTGTACCTGCCTCCGGAGGAGGGAGCCGCCAAGGCGGAACGTCTGCTCTACGAGGGCCGCGATCGTGCCCTTGGAACTGACGCGCGCGAGGTCGTACACGGATTCATTGACCAAACCAATCGCGTGCTGCAGCTCGTCGAAGGGTTCATGCCCGAGTGCGGCTGGCTCGACGATCAGGACACGCTGACTTTCCTGCACTCGACGGTCTCGACCAAGCGTCATCGCGTTCGCGTGCCAGAAATTCCAATGTACATCGACGCCCTGTTGGCTGATCAGCCGCTGACTTGCGGGCTGGGGCCAATGCTGGGATCAGCCAACGTCCGGATCCTCACGATTGTTGGCTTTCCTGGCGCAACCACGCCCGGAATTTTGGACGAACTCAATCGCCTGGCGTTCTCGTATCGGTGGTCGACCCGGGCGATCATGCTCGACAAGACCGATGCCACCAAGCTGCTGACAAAAATTCGACGCCAGTGGTTCGCCAAGAGAAAATCGATAGGCGCCATTCTCAAGGAGGTGATGACCAACGAGGCGTCGGCGCTGCTTGATACCGATGCCCATAACAAGGCGATGGACGCCGACGCCGCGCTGCAGGAACTGGGGTCAGATCAGATCGGACAAGCTTTCGTCACGGCAACTATCACGGTCTGGGATCGTGCCCCTGAGAGAGCCGACGAGAAGTTGCGGCTGGTCGAGAAAATCATCCAGGGGCGGGATTTCACCTGCATGGTCGAGACGATGAATGCCGTCGAGGCCTGGCTCGGCAGCCTACCGGGACATGCCTATGCCAACGTGAGGCGGCCGCCGGTCTCTACCCTCAACCTTGCGCATTTGATTCCGATGTCGGCGGTATGGGCGGGCGAGGCGAGAGATCTGCATTTCAGGGGTCCGCCGTTGCTGTACGGTCGGACCGAAGGATCGACTCCGTTCCGATTTTCCCTCCACGTCGGCGATGTCGGCCATACTCTCGTAGTGGGACCGACAGGCGCGGGCAAGTCGGTGCTGCTGGCCCTGATGGCGTTGCAGTTCCGCCGCTATCCGAACTCCCAGATCTTTGCGTTCGATTTCGGTGGTTCAATCCGGGCGGCAGCGCTCGCGATAGGTGGCGATTGGCATGATCTGGGTGGTGCGCTGTCCAACGAGAGCGAAAACTCAGTCGCCCTACAACCTCTCGCCTGGATCGATGATCGTTCGGAGCGAGGATGGGCCACCGAATGGATCAGTGCGATCCTGGCCCGGGAAAAGATCGAGATCACGCCGGAGGTCAAGGATCACCTGTGGTCGGCACTGAGCTCCCTCGCGTCAGCACCGGCGCAAGAACGCACCCTGACGGGCTTGTCAGTCCTTCTGCAATCTTCCCCCCTCAAACGAGCTTTACAACCTTATTGCTTGGGTGGTCCGTCCGGCCGCTTGCTCGACGCCGAATTCGAGCGCCTTGGCGAGGCCTCGGTCCAAGCGTTTGAGACCGAGGGGTTGATCGGAACGAGCGCGGCTCCGGCCGTGCTGTCTTACCTTTTTCATCGCATCGGGGACCGTCTTGACGGCCGGCCGACCCTTCTCATTATCGACGAAGGCTGGCTTGCCCTCGACGACGAGGGGTTCGCCGGCAAGCTTCGCGAGTGGCTGAAGACGCTTCGAAAGAAGAATGCGTCCGTCATCTTCGCCACCCAATCCCTTTCCGATATCGATGGCTCCGCAATCGCGCCGGCGACATTGAAAGCTGTCCAACGCGCTTGTTACTCCCCAATGAACGGGCAATCGAGCCGCAGATATCAGCAATCTACCGGCGCTTCGGCCTCAATGACCGGCAGATTGCGCGTTTCGCGGGATCGTGAGCGCGGATTTCAGGGGATCGTGAGCAGAGATTTCAGACGATCGTGAGCAACGATTTCGCGGGATCGTGAGCAAGGCTTTCGGAGCCTTGTAGCGCTTCGGCCGACAACTCAACCGGCTTAGGGATGACCTCGTGGTTAACGAGGAAGTCCAATGCCTACCCAGAGATTGTCGATGCGCCGGATCAAGGAAGTCCTTCGGTTAAAACATTTTCAAGGCCTGCCAGAGCGGGCCATCGCGCGGAGCGTGGGCGTCAGCAACGGCGTTGTGCACAGCTACCTGAGCCGCGCCCGCTCTGCTGGGTTGAGCTGGCCGCTTCCGGAGGGAATGACCGATGAAGACCTGGAGCTTTTGCTTTTCCCGGCCCCACGACCAGCGTCTCAGAGCCCGCAGCGGCCGGTGCCCGACTGGAGCTACATCGATAAAGAGCTCCGCCGGCGCAACGTAACCCGTCGCCTGCTCTGGGAGGAGTATCGCGCCGTTAATCCCGACGGTTTCGGGTACACGTGGTTCTGCACTACCTACGAGGCCTGGAAGGGGCGGGTCCGACCTTCGATGCGGCAGATTCATCTGGGCGGCGAGAAGGTGTTCGTGGATTTCGCCGGCGACACCATCGACATCGTCGATCCGCTGACCGGGGAAGTGCAGCCGATGAAGCTGTTCGTCGCGGCGATGGGCGCTTCGAACTACACCTACGCCGAGGCCTGCCCCAGCGAGAGCTTGGCCGACTGGATCCGGGCCCACGTCAACTTGTTCACTTTTTGAGCGGAACGCCGACGTTCGTGGTCTGCGACAACCTCAAAGCCGCCGTCAGCAACCCCGACCGCTACGATCCCGGCCTCAATCGCACTTATGCCGAGATGGCGAGCCATTACGGCACGGCCATTCTCGCCGCACGGCCGCGGCGCCCAAAAGACAAGGCGAAGGTCGAGGTCGCGGTGCAAATCGCCCAGCGCTGGATTCTGGCCCGGCTGCGCAATCAGCGCTTCTTTTCCCGGGCCGAGCTCAACGCCGCCATCAAGACACTCGTCGACGAACTCAATGCTCGTCAAATGCGTGGCTTCGGCTCAAGCCGCGCCGAACTGTTTGCCGAACTCGACAAACCCAAGCTAACCCCGCTGCCAGATCAGCCTTATGCCTTCGCACGCTGGAAGCGCTGCCGCCTCGCTCCCGATTATCATGTCGAGGTCGACGGCCATTGGTACTCCGCGCCGTATCGTCTGATTGGCGAGCTGGTCGATGCCCGTATCGACGATCGGACGGTCGAGATCTTCCACAAGGGCCAGCGGATCGCCAGCCATGCCCGCGCGCCCAACCGACGCGGACACACCACCATCGCCGACCACATGCCGAGCGCCCATCGCCGCTACGGCAAATGGACCCCCGCCGCGGTGATCGCCGCCGGCGAGCGGATCGGTCCTTCGACAGCAGCGTTTTTCCAGGCCGTGATCGACGCCCGGCCCCATCCAGAACAAGGCTTTCGAACCTGCCTTGGCATTCTGGCGCTCGTCAAAAGCTACGGCGCCGAACGCCTCGACGCAGCCTGCCGGAGGGGCATCCTCATCAAGGCGCGCTCCGTCGCCTCGATTAGATCGATCCTCCAGAACGGCCTCGATCGCACGTTCTTCGACGAATCTTTCGAGCACCAGCCCCTGCGCCACGGCAATATCCGCGGACGCGACTACTTCCACTGAAGCAAGGAGAGACCCGGCATGCTTAACCACCCAACCCACGAACGGCTGATCGAGCTTGGCCTGACCGGAATGGCCAAGGCCTTCGAGGAGCAGCGCCGATCGCCCGATCTCGAAGCCCTGCCGTTCGAAGATCGCATCGGCCTGTTGGTCGACCGCGAAGCCGCCGAACGCGACACCAGGCGGCTCACCACGCGCCTCAAGATCGCCGCACTGCGCCAGACTGCTTGCGTCGAGGACGTCGATCTGCGCACCCCGCGGGGCATCGACCGCGCCGTTTTCGCCAAACTCGTCGAAGGTCGCTGGATCGATCGCCACGAGAATTTGCTCGTCACCGGGGCAACCGGCCTGGGCAAAAGTTGGTTAGCCTGCGCGCTCGGCCACAAGGCCTGCCGCGACAACCGATCAGTCCTCTATCATCGCGTTCCAAGGCTGTTCGAGGCGCTCGCGCTCGCGCGCGGAGACGGACGTTACGCTCGGCTCCTCAAAAGCCTCGGCCGCGCTCAGCTTCTGATTTTGGATGATTGGGGACTATCGGTGCTCACCGCCGCGGAACGCCGCGATCTGCTCGAAATCCTCGAGGACCGCCATGGCCGCGCATCCACCATCGTCACAAGTCAGCTCCCCGTGGACACCTGGCATGGAGCCATTGGGGACCCCACGGTCGCCGACGCCATTCTCGATCGCCTCGTCCACAACGCCCACCGCCTCCAGCTCACCGGAGAAAGCATGCGAAAACGCAGCGCCAAAACCATCACCCTTGACGGCCAACCAGAACACTGACTCTATCTCCCATCGGCCGTAGCGGGCTGCTCACGATCGTCTGAATTCAGTGCTCACGATCGCGCGAAATCGATGCTCACGATCCGTGAAATCCGCAGCAGATCGAACTTTTAAGCCGGGCCACGCCGAAGCGCGACTATTACTGCCAGTCTCGCCGCGGCAACCGGATGTTCGAATTGGGCCTTGGTGAAGTGGCGCTCGCCTTCGCGGCGGCCTCTTCCAAGACTGACCAAGCCGCCATGGAGCGAGTGCTCGCGGAACATGGACGGGATGGCTTCGTGCCCGCCTGGCTCCAGCACCGTGGTCTCGCCTGGGCCATCGACCTGATCCCCGAACTCGGCAATTTGGAGAGACCGCTATGAGAAGACTTAGCTCATTGCTCGCCGCCAGCATGATTACCCTCACGCTCGGTATCACGGCGCCGGTGCGGGCGCAGTGGATTGTCTTCGATCCTGACAACTACCTTCAGAACGTCCTAACCGCGGCGCGTGAGATCGAGCAGATCAACAATCAGATCACCTCGTTGCAGAACGAGGCGCAGATGCTGACCAATCAGGCCAGGAATCTGGCCAACCTACCGTACTCGTCGTTGCAACAGCTGCAGTCATCGATCCAGCGGACCCAGCAGCTGCTGGCCCAAGCCCAACGCATTGCATACGACGTACAACAGATTGATCAGGCCTTCTCGACAAGCTATAGGCCGGCATCCAGCAACCAGTCCAGCCAGGCGTTGTTCACCAACGCTGAATCGCGCTGGCAAAATTCTGTGGCTGGCCTGCAGGACGCACTCCGGGTGCAGGCAGGTGTAGTCGGCAACCTCGACACCAACCGCGTCCAGACCGCTGCGCTTGTAACGTCAAGCCAGGGGGCCAGCGGCGCGCTGCAGGCAACTCAGGCCGGCAATCAGATTCTCGCGCTCCAGGCACAGCAACTTGCTGACCTCACCGCCACTGTGGCAGCCCAGGGCAGGGCGCAGAGCCTCGAAGGGGCGCAGCGCGCCGCAGCTCAAGACCAGGGACGTGAACAACTCCGACGGTTCCTGACGCCGGGTCAGGGCTACCAACCCCAGGAAGTGCGGATGTTCCACCAATGAGTGACGCAAGACCCTCTGGAGCCGTCTTGGTTGCAGCAGTTGGAGTGTTGCTCGCCGCAGCTTGCGCGATCCAGCTTCGTGGTGGCGAAGGCCCTTCCTCGCCGGCAACGGCTGAAGAGACGACCAGCTTGGATGGTTCTGACGTTGCTAGCTGCCGCAGCGTCACGACGAACGACACGATGGGTTACCAACATTGCCTGCGCATTTGGGCGGAGAACCGGCGCCGCTTCTTCGGTGACAAAAATGGTCCCTTAGATTTCGACCCTGGCAGCTCAGGGGCCGCACCAAAGGACCAGAGCCGCCTATCCCAAGGTTATCCCTCAGTTACAATTCCAGACGCGAGCAGGCGATGACTGGCACTGGTGTTATCGATCAATTTCTGGAGACGTTCACACGCTATATCGATAGCGGCTTCGGCATATTGGGGGGCGACGTCGGATATCTCGCAACAACGCTTGCTGCGATTGACGTCACTCTTGCTGCCCTGTTCTGGAGCTGGGGGCCAGACGAGGATATTATTGCCCGCCTGGTGAAGAAGACACTATTCGTCGGCGTCTTCGCCTACCTGATTGGCAATTGGAACAACCTCGCACGCATTGTTTTTGAAAGCTTTGCTGGGCTTGGACGGAAAGCATCCGGGACCGGCCTATTGGCATCAGATTTCCTACGACCGGGTCGCATTGCTCAGGTCGGCCTGGACGCCGGCCGGCCGCTGCTCGACTCGATCTCGAACCTGATGGGCTACATCAGCTTCTTCGAGAATTTCGTCCAGATCGTCGTTCTGCTGTTTGCATGGGCCGTGGTTCTCCTCGCCTTTTTCATTCTGGCGATCCAGCTTTTCGTCACTCTGATTGAGTTCAAGCTGACGACACTTGCCGGCTTCGTGCTCATTCCTTTTGGCCTCTTCGGCAAAACCGCCTTCGCAGCAGAGCGGATCCTGGGCAACGTGATGTCTTCCGGAATCAAAGTACTAGTCCTGGCCGTCATCGTCGGTATCGGCTCGACCTTGTTCTCGCAGTTCACGTCCGGATTCAGTGGCGGGCAGCCGACGATCGAAGAGGCGATGACTCTTGTTCTCGCGGCGCTCACCTTGTTGGGGCTTGGTATCTTCGGGCCAGGAATCGCAAACGGCTTGGTCTCAGGCGGACCGCAGCTTGGCGCCGGCGCGGCGATTGGGACGGGTCTTGCTGTTGGCGGTGCTGTTGCCGCGGGCGCTGGCCTTGCCGCTGGCGGTGTAGGCCTCGCCGGTGGTGCGATCGCAGGTGCTGCGCGCGGAGGAAGCGCCGCTCTAAGCGGGGTCTCCGCTGCTTATCGAAGCGGCAACGCTGCAGGCGCCGCCGAGACCGGTGTGTCAGCCGTGACAAATCCGTTGCGCCGGATGGCGAGCACATTCGCCAGCGATGGGCAAGCAGGCGAGCGGGCCGCAGCTAGTTCAGCGGATCGGCAACCAGATTTCGCACGGCGCGCGAAGCAGGCCCAGACAATTCGGCATGGCGCATCCGCGGCCGGGCATGCCCTTCGCTCCAGCGATCCCGGCGGAGCCGGCACTTCAGTCGATCTCTCCGAAGGAGAGCACTGATGCGGCGTCGATCCACCAACTACTGGCACTGACAACTCAGCCAACTTCTTACAACGCTAAGACGAAACTCTTGATCTCAGGAGGAAATTTCATGTTCAAACGACCGTCCGTTCACTACGGGCGCATGCCCGAACCCGTCACGCCTTATCAAAAAGCTGCTCAGGTCTGGGATCAGCGCATTGGATCTGCGCGCGTCCAGGCCAAGAACTGGCGGTTGATGGCCTTTGGCTGCCTCACGCTAGCAAGTGGTCTTGCGGGTGGTCTCGTTTGGCAATCGAGTCAAGGATCGATCACGCCCTGGGTGGTCGAGGTCGATCGGCTCGGTCAGGCGCAAAGGGTTGCCCCGGCCAACATTGACTATCAACCCACCGACGCTCAGATCGCCTACCATTTGGCGCGTTTTGTTGAAGATGTCCGAGGCCTACCCGCCGACGGCATCGTGCTCCGCCAGAATTGGTTGCGCGCCTATGATTTTACGACCGATCGGGGCGCGGCCGCGCTCAATGACTTCGCGCGCAACAACGATCCGTTCGTTAAGTTGGGCAAGGCGCAAATCTCGGTTGATGTCTCCAGCGTCATCCGTGCCTCACCGGACAGCTTTCGAGTCGCTTGGGTCCAACGCACCTACGACTACGGCTCGTTGAGTTCGACCGAGCGCTGGACCGCGATTCTCACCGTTGTGATTGAGACGCCGCGCAACGCCGAACGGCTGCGCAAGAATCCGCTCGGCGTGTATGTACGCGCCATCAATTGGTCGAAGGAGCTGGGTCAGTGACCAAGACGACGTCAAACATTTCCTCGAAGCCTAACAACCCAACCACCGCTAGCGCCTTGATCTCGAAGCGCGCGATCGTGTCGGCCCTGCTGGTTTGCTCGTCGGCCCTTGGAGGTTGCGCGACCTATATTCCGCCGAAAATCAACTATGACGCTGAGCTGCCGGCGTTGCCTGCGCCTCCAGCACCGGTCGACAACAGACCGCACCCGCTTCACGTCCCGCCTGCCTGGAAGCCAGCTCTCGGCGGGAAGTCAGGAGGGAAGGAGGAGGCTGAACCGGTGAGCCGTGTTGAAACAGCAAACAATGCGGCGCGAGTCGAGCCGCGCAAGCGGGGATATTTCAACGCGGCTCAGATCTACGCTTACAGCCCGGGAGCGCTTTATCAGGTGTACGCCTCTCCCGGACAAATCACGGATATTGCGCTCGAAGAAGGGGAGCAACTGACAGGATCGGGGCCTATCGCGGCAGGAGACACGGTGCGATGGGTTGTAGGCGATACCGAAAGTGGAAGCGGCGACACCCGTCGTGTCCACATCCTCGCGAAGCCGACGCGGGCGGCAATCGAGACCAACCCTGTCATTAATACCGACCGGCGCGCGTATTTGATCGAGCTTCGCTCCCGCGAGCGGCCCTACATGCCCTCCGTCGCCTGGTATTATCCAGAAACAGCGCGCGAAAAATCGCGCGAGGCTTCCCTCACACCGGTTCTTCCAGATCCAGCGCAACGCGTGCTTCGCTACGCGATCGAGGGGGACAGTCCACCCTGGCGGCCGCTCTGTGCGTATGACGATGGCCGCAAGGTCTATGTCGAATTCCCGCAAGGGATTGTCCAAGGCGAGATGCCGCCGCTGTTCGTCATTGGCCCTGACGGAAAGACCGAGCTGGTCAACTACCGCGCACACGGCAATTTACTGATTGTGGATCGGCTGTTTGCAGCGGCAGAACTGCGGCTCGGGGGCGAACACCAGCAGAAGGTCCGAATTGTCAGGACTGACGGGAGGTCGTCGTCATGAATTCGCAGATTGAAGGCGATCAGGATCGATCGATTTCGAGGCAAACACAGGACGACCCGTCGAGAAGCTTCCGCCTAAGAGCGGAGCATCCGCGCGTAACACGGCTATCGCGCAAGGTTCTCGCAGGAGGAATTGCGGTCGCGCTGGTAGTCATTGGCGGCGCTGTATTGTGGTCGTTGCAAAACAATCGTTCCCGAAATCAGCCGGCGGATGAGCTCTACGCCACTGAGCATCACGATATTGCCGATGGCATTGCGACGCTGCCGAAGGACTACATGGGGTTGACGCGTCAAGGTATTCCCCAGCTTGGTCCACCTCTTCCTGGAGACCTTGGGCGTCCTATTCTGGCCGCCCAAGGTCAGTCGCCGACGATTGGAGCTACGGCTCTCGATGCGGAACAGCAGCGCCGGGATCAAGAAACCGAAGCGGCCCGCGTAAGCCATTTGTTCGCTTCGGCCAATGCAAGAGATGCGCGCCCGCCTGCTGCCGCGGCCCAGGGTGGCGACCGGAATGCTTCATCAATTTCGGCCACCAATGGCGACGAGGGAGTTTCGCAGGGTGGTCAGGACAGGAAGCTCGCATTCGTCAATGCATTCGTTGATCGCCGTACAGTAAGCCCCGATCGCGTCACCAAGCCGGCATCACCCTATGTCGTGCAGGCGGGAACTGTCATTCCAGGTGCCTTGATCACAGGGATACGGTCGGACCTTCCGGGCCAGATCACCGCACAGGTGACCGAAAATGTGTTCGATTCGCCCACCGGGCGCTTTCTGCTTATCCCGCAGGGAGCGCGCCTGATTGGCGTTTATGACAGCCAGGTTGCCTTCGGTCAGTCGCGCGTGTTGCTTGTCTGGACCCGGCTGATCATGCCGAATGGCCGTTCGATGGTGTTGGAGCGTGAACAGGGGGCTGATACCGCGGGCTATTCGGGGCTTGAAGACGAGGTCAATAATCACTGGGGCGAATTGTTCAAAGCCGCGGCTCTTTCGACCCTACTAGCCGTCGGCACCGAGCCCGGCGCGGGCTCAAATACGAACAGCAATGACAGCGCGATCCTCCAGGCGATGCGGCGCGGTGCAGGCGACTCCCTCAATCAAACAGGCCAACAGATCGTCCGTCGCAGCCTCGGTATTCAACCAACGTTGACCATCCGGTCCGGTTTCCCGGTGCGTGTCATCGTCAATCGAGATCTCGTTCTTGAGCTGTATAGAGGGTAGGTGTCTGGTGTCGAAGCTTAAGATCACGGCGTTGTCGGACGATAAGCCAGTCAAAGTCATGACGGAACTACCTGCTTCGGTGCACCGGGATTTGGTTGCGTACGCTGAAGCCTTGGCGCGCGAAACAGGCCAGGCGATTGATCCAATCAAACTGGTCGCGCCAATGCTGGCGCGATTTATGGCCGCAGACAGAGGCTTTGCGAAGTCAAAGCGCGTCTATCGCTCGGTTGGCGACGGGTAGCGCTCGGCTAAAAACGTCAGAAATGGACGTAATGCGAATTTCCTATTGCTGGGCATCCAGTGCGCATAAAAGCAGACGTCCACTTGACCCTGCTCGTCGTGCAATTCTCGATAAACAACGTCGTCTCCAACAGTGGCCACGTCGGAGTCTAGGATAAAGCTCACGCCGAATCCCAGTCTTGTGAACTTGTGAATGAGGTGCCGACTGACGTGATGCCGTTGCACGTTTTGGATGATCCCACGCATCTGGATTCTGGATTCTAACATTTCCTCCACGCTGCCGGCACGATCGGGCGTTACGAGCAAAATGGTTTGATCGCGAAGGTCCGTCCAGAAGACAGCTTCGCGGGAAGCAAGCGCGTGATCTGTCGGGAGCAAAACGAAAACCCGCTCGCGCCACAGCGCGTGCGCGTGGACGGTTGACGAGTCGGGCAGTCCTGATCCAATTATAATATCTGAATCGCTGCTCTGAAGAGATCTACGTAACCCTGTCGTAGATCGCTCTGTGGCGACTAGGTTAGTAGGAGCGCAACGTTGCCGAAAGCCGGCAAGGAGTTCTCCGAGGCGGCCAGGGGCGACCGACGCGCATAAGCCTACCCGAAGTTGATCAGACTGGCCACGTGCCAAGCCGCTTGTCGATTCGAGAAGTGCGTCAAGTTGCTCCAAAATTGAGATTGCGTGTTTCAAGAAATGCAGGCCAGCGAGGGTAGGTCGTACGCCTGTTGTCGAACGTTCGAATAAAGCCGCTCCAACCTGGGCCTCGAGTTGAGCCACCGCACGGCTCAATGCAGAATGCTGAACAGGAAGGAGCTCGGCGGCCTTCCGGAAGCTGCCGCATTCATATGCGAGTGCCGCGAATCGAAGGTGCTTGAGCTCGATCGCCTGTCCCGAGAGGTGGCGGTCGGACTTGGCCGAAAGGCTGCACATCCAATACGACCCCCTTGTCGATAATGAAGCCGGCACCTCCGAGGTAGGTCAGCTCAGATTTGGACGCACCTGTACGATTCGACAGGGGGCATTCCTCCCGAGATCGGGTATGGCGTTACAGGCGCGTCGGGACCAACGCTGTTGAACGCTCCGGTTACCCAAAAAGGAGCTTTGCTATGGCTTTCAGAGAATGGCTAGAAATTGAGCCTTTCGGCGAGGCTTCCGCTCAAAATGGCTTTGGCCCCACAAGCCGTATGCACAGATTCGGGCATCGTATCGCAGGGACTGACGCAGTTCTTGCAACTATCGAGATCCCATTGAGCATCGTGCTGCAGTCGATCCCAATCGAGGTGACTACGAGATTAACGCCGAGTGGCGCAATCAGAACCAACCTTCATTTGAATGAAAGAGGCATCCAAGAGACGCCGTTGATCCAGCTCGTCAAAGAGCTCCTGGAGCCGCGCGCTTTGGTGATGGAGGAGGTCCGCCTCTCGGACCTACAAGCGCTCCAGAGGAGCCTAGAAACTTCTATCCAGCTCGTGTCGGCTGTAACGGCTGCTCTCTAGGATTGGGGCATGAACCATGCGTTTGTGGGTCATGAGTGATCTCCATGTTATATTGACCCGTGGTTGGGATCTTGCGCCGCCGGCGGAGCGGCCAGAGTTCCACGTGTTGATTATGGCAGGCGAACTGATCCCGCGTGCCGAGCGTGGCGTCCGTTGGCTTGAGGAGCGTGTGCCGGATAAGCCGGCCATTTACGTGCTGGGCAACCATGAGGCTTACGGGGCGGACGAGGCTCGGACAGTAGAGAAGGCTATGGACGCCGCCCGAGGCACAAAGATCTACGTGCTTCAAAATTGCGCGATCCCTTTTGGCCGTAACGTTCGCAGGAGCGACGTTGTGGACCGACTTCATGCTGCGGGGCGACATGTACGCGCAATGGCGATCGCGGACAAGCGAATGAACGACTTCAAGAAGATCCGGACCGACCGCCACAAGCGACCTTTTCGTCCGGCAAATGCGCTGTTCCGTCACCGGCAATCGCGAGCGTTTCTAGAGGCTGAAATGGGTAAGTCGAGGGGCGACCGCAAGTTGGTGATTGTCACCCATCACGCGCCGGTGCCGGATGCCCAACACTCTCGCGACTACGCGCAACTAACGGACGAAGAGATTTTAGCTGCAGCGTACCGTAGTGACTTGACGGCGCTCATGGGGCCCCAGTCGATTGAGAGGAAAGAAAACGCTGCGGCTGGCAGATGCTTGGATCTTCGGCCATACCCACGAATGCTTCGAAAAAACTTTGGCATGACGAGGGTCGTCTCTAACGCCAAGGGCCGCGGTCCATAGCTGCAGACGCAGCGCGCATGGGAAAATCCGACTTTTGATCCAAATTTCGTAGTCGAGATCCAAAGGGGAATAATTTGACAGCGTCAACCCGCAAGCACATCGGGCTTTCACCACGGTTATACTGTCTCTGCGATTTCAGTATAACCGGCGCACTGCTATTGCTTGGGCGAATGAAAGGCCAACTTAGGCTGCCTGTCGCTGGGAAATCTTGGCGATCGCGTCTTCTAATACCCGGACGTCAGCTCCGGGCCGCGTCCCGTTTTCCGCTAAATGTCGGCGGAAGGCGCGTGCGCCGGGCACAGCGTGAAATGCCCCGACGAAATGTCGCGTGATAGCATGCAGCCGTGTGCCCCGCGCGAGTTGTCGCTCGATATAGGGCATCATCGCCTCGAGCGCGTCTTGCATGGTCGCATGCGGCGCCACCTCGCCGAAAATGTCTTGATCGACGGAGAGAAGCCGCCACGGCTCTTGATACGCGGCACGGCCGAGCATCACGCCGTCGACATGCGCAAGATGCGCTTTCGCTTCGTCAATGCCTGGGATGCCGCCATTGATGATGACCGGCACATCCGACATCGTGCGCTTGAGGCGGTAGACGCGATCATAGTCGAGCGGCGGGATGTCGCGGTTTTCTTTGGGCGACAGGCCGTCGAGCCAGGCCTTTCTGGCATGCACGGTCAGGGTATCGCAGCCGGAAGCGACGACGGCGCGCGCCAATTTATCCAGCGCGACTTCCGGATCCTGGTCATCGATGCCTATGCGGCATTTCACCGTGACGGGCACTTTGACCACGCGTTTCATCGCCTCGACGCAAACCGCCACAAGCTCTGGCTGCGCCATCAGGCAGGCGCCGAAGCGGCCGTCCTTCACGCGATCGGAGGGACAGCCCACATTGAGATTGATTTCGTCATACCCAAAATCCTCGCCAATCCGGGCGGCCTGCGCGAGGTCGCGCGGATCCGAGCCACCGAGTTGAAGCGCCACTGGATGCTCGATCGCGTCGAACCCGAGCAGCCGCTCTCGATCGCCGTGAATGATGGCGCCGGTGGTCAGCATCTCCGTATAAAGCAGCGCCCGCCGGGTCAGGTGACGATGGAACACCCGGCAATGCCGGTCGGTCCAATCCATCATCGGAGCCACAGAAAAGCGATAGGGAGCGGATTGCAACTTATGGCCCAACAAGGATGAAAGAACGCTTCGTGATCTCGTTGGAGATAACCCGGGGCCTGCGGAATTACAACCCAGCTCGCCTACGCGAGCGGCCCGTGCGGACATCTCTAGTGCGGACAAAGGGTTGCGAATTGATGTGCGGAGGACGCGATTTTTGTAACGGCAGCTGCGGGGACGATCATGGCGACACTTATTAGGCTCCCTTCGAGCAACTGGCGCATTCAAGTCCGTCGAAAGGGACAGTACGCCACGAGAACCTTTCGCAAAAAGGAAGACGCGGAGACCTGGGGTTTAGCCCTGGAACGTGAAATCGATCTTACCGCAAAGGCACCATCCGATTGGGACAAGCGAACGTTGGAAGAGCTTATTGATCTCTACCTTCAGGACATGCTGGAAGTTGGGAAGAAGGTTGGGAGAACCAGACAGCTCTTCCTCGAAAGCATTCGGCCCACTTTGGGTAAACTGAAGCTTTCAGAACTCACGCGAGCAAACTTCGTTGAATATGGTCGTTCGCGAGCAAAGGGGGGAGCTTCGGCAAGTACGGTTCAGTTCAACTTCTCCGATATAAGCGCAATCCTGACCTATGCTGAGGCCGTGCACGGCGCGCCGCTGCGTCACGACGAGTTTGACTTAGCTCGCGTAGCCCTAAAGAAGCTCGGTCTGATGAGAAAAAGTCGAGCAAGAACGCGGCGTCCCACCGTTGAAGAGATTCAGCGTTTGATCGAATTCTTCGCAGCCAGTCCACGCCAGTACATCCCCATGGATCGCATTATTCCGTTCGCAATTGCTACGGCGATGCGCGAAGGCGAAATCTTCCGAATCGAATGGGCTGATGTTGATATGAGAAAGCGCTTGATCAAGATCAGAGCCCGCAAGGCCCCCCAGGATCAAGACGACAATGACCAAGTTATACCGATGCTGAACGCGACAGGCTTTGACGCTTGGCAGCTAGTTCTCGAGCAGAGGATTGTGACCCGAGGCAAAGGGCGGGTTTTTCCTTATCGAGCAACCAGCGCAGGCGCCGCCTTTGCCAGGGCGTGCCAGGTTCTTCACATCGAGGACCTACGATTTCACGATCTGCGCCGCGAAGCGGCAACACGACTCTTCGAAGCTGGATTGCCGATCGAAAGGGTTGCGCTTGTCACAGGTCACAAGGATTGGGAAACGCTAAGACGGTACACTCGTCTTAAGCCCGAGGATCTCGTGAAATTGCAGCCACCGGCGGAACTGTCGGTTGCGGATTATATAGATCAGTTGATGGATCCGTAAAAATGGCGGCGCACGGCAATCGGGTTGCTTCAGAGATAGTGCCAAGTTTGCGCAGCGAGATCTACCAGCGCGCACTCTACGTTGAGCCCCAAGGTGATTTCATCGAAATGGTTCTCATACGAATGGACGCTATCGAAGAGGCAGTCGTGGCGTGGGACAAGACTGCGAGACAACGGACGAAACGACAAAAGGTGGGTGAAAAATCTCGACTGGAATAGTGAGCTTACGGGCCGGCCATCTTTGAACCTGATCGTTCAGATCGCGGCGGCGATTTACGTCTTAATCCGCGGCTTTGAATGCGCTCTTTTAGTTCTGTGCATGCCGCTGCCTTATCTGCCGGCCGGCTGATGACCATTCAACAGATGAGCAGTTTGCCGCGCGTCGTCTGGCTCGATATTTACTGCTCTAGCAATGATTAGTGGTCACAAAATCCCGCATAGATGGCGGCGAGAACCACGTTGCGCGGCTAAACCTCCACAATAACATTGTGGGCTCGAGCGAGGAGCGGAATTTCTGAGAGAGGCCGGCCTTTACTGGCACGCCTAGAAGGCGGTCGGGCCGCCTGCAGCTTGGCGGTAAGTTGTTAATTCCCGTTTCATGCTTCAAACAGGATGACATCAGCCGCCGGCGAACTTTCAGCATCGACGCACGTTTTTGCTTTGCCTCGCCGCGGACGAGCGCTATCCAGCGTTTGCCTTCAACCCCGCCGCCTGGATTCCCGCGACCGCACAAGCCTCATCATTGTCGGAGGTGTCGCCAGACACGCCGACGGCACCGAGCAGCGTCGCGCCATCCATGATCAGCACGCCGCCGGGGACCGGCACGAGCGCGCCCTTGGCGATGGTGTTCACGGAATCGATGAAATAGGCCTGCTCCTGCGCACGCTGGAACAAGGCGCGCGAGCCCATGCCCATGGCGAGCGCACCATAGGCCTTGCCGTGAGCGATCTCGGCGCGCATCAGGCTGGTGCCGTCCTGCGCCGCGGCGATCTTGAGCACGCCGCGTGCGTCTAGGATGGTGACGACCAGCGGCTTGAGCTTCAGCTCGGTGGATTTTGCGAAGGCGGCGTCGAGGATCTTGCGGGCGGTGTCGAGCGAGAGGTCAGCCATGGCTGGTTTCCTTTTTAGGGTGAGAAGTGGAATTTGCTCCGGCGCGGTCGAGGCTCATCGCCAGCACGCGCGCGACGTGAAGCGCTTCGCGCTGGGCGCCGTCGTGGATCTGATGCCGGCAGGAGGTGCCGTCGGCAACGACGAGTGTAGCTTGGTCGGCGCGCCGCACCGCGGGCAACAGCGACAGCTCAGCCATCTCGATCGAGGCATCATAGGTGTCAGCGCCGTAACCGAACGCGCCGGCCATGCCGCAGCAGCTCGATTCGATGGTCTCGACCTTCAGGCCTGGAATGAGGCGCAGCACCTGCTCGACCGGCTTGAAGGCGCCGAAGGATTTTTGGTGGCAATGGCCGTGCACGACGGCTTTGTCGGCGACGGTGCCGAGCGGCAGTTGCAGCCTTCCGGCCTCCGCTTCGCGCACCAAAAATTCCTCGAAAGTCAGCGCGTGGGCGCCGACCGCCCTGGCATCGTTGTCCTTGCGCAGTGAGGTGAGCTCGTCGCGCAGCGTCAGCAGACAGCTCGGCTCGAGGCCGACGATCGGCACGCCGCGGGCGGCAAAGGGCGCGAACGCCGCCACGAGGCGGTCGAGCTCGGCCCTGGCTTCGTCGACGAGACCGGCTGAGAGGAATGTACGGCCGCAGCAGAGCGGGCGGCTGCCGCTCGCCGGCTTGGGCAGATGCACGCGATAACCGCCCGCGGCGAGCACGCGGAGCGCGGCGTCGAAATTTTCGCGCTCGTAGATGCGATTGAAAGTGTCCGTGAACAACACGACTTCACGGCCGGTCTCCGGCCCGACCGCTTCCGCGGGCGGCACGAACACGTCGCTGCGGAAGGCGGGCAGGGCACGGCGCGCGCTGATGCCGGCAAAGCGCTCGAACAGCTTTCGCAGCAACGGGCTGCGGTTGCGCAAATTGGCGAGTGGCGCGAAGCGCGACGCGAGACCGGCATAGCGCGGGAGGTAGCCGACCAGGCGGTCACGCAGGGTCAGGCCATGGGACGCGGCGCGGGCGGCGAGCACCTCGATCTTCATCTTGGCCATGTCGACGCCGGTCGGGCATTCGTGGCGGCAGGCCTTGCAGGAGACGCAGAGCTTTAGGGTCTCCATCATCTCGTCGGAGGTCAACGCATCGGGACCAAGCTGACCTGAGATGGCGAGCCGCAAGCTGTTGGCGCGCCCGCGGGTGACGTCCTTCTCGTTGCGCGTCGCGCGATAGGATGGGCACATCACGCCGCCCTCGAGCTTGCGGCAGGCGCCGTTGTTGTTGCACATCTCTACCGCGCCCTGGAATCCGCCGCCGGCGCCGGGATAGGCGGACCAATCCAGCATCGTCTTCAACTCGTTGACGCGGTAGTCGGGTTTGAAGCGGAACAGCGAGCGATCGTCCATCCGGGGCGCATCGACGATCTTGCCGGGATTGAGGACGCCCTCGGGATCGAAGCGGCTCTTCACCTCCCTGAAGTCGGCGACGAGACGCTCGCCGAACATGGTTTCGTGGAATTCGGAGCGCACCAGGCCATCGCCATGCTCGCCGGAATGCGAGCCCTTGTACTCGCGCACCAGCGCGAAGGCTTCCTCGGCGATCGCGCGCATCGCCTTGACGTCCTTCTCCAGTTTCAGGTTCAGCACGGGCCGTACGTGCAGGCAGCCCTCGGAGGCATGCGCATACATCGTGCCGCTGGTGCCGTGCTTTGCGAAAACCTCGCTCAAGCGCGCGGTGTAGTCGGCCAGGTGCGGCAGCGGCACGGCGCAGTCCTCGACGAACGAGACCGGCTTGCCCTCCTGCTTCATCGACATCATGACGTTGAGGCCGGCGGCGCGGAAATCGGCGATGCCACTTTGCGGCGCGGGCTCGGTGATCTCGACCACGCCGCCCCATTTACGCTTGTCGTTATTCCAGCCGAAGCCGAGATCGCCCATCAATTCGCCGAGTTGCTTGAGGCGCACCAGATTGTCGGCCTGGTCCTCTTCGGCGAATTCGACCACCAGAACGGCATCCGGATCGCCCTTGATGGCGGCGGAGATGATCGGCCTGAACATCGCGATGTCGCGGCCGAGCGCGAGCATGGTGCGGTCGACCAGCTCGACCGCGATTGGCTTGAGCTTGACCAGGTGCTGGGCGGCGTCCATCGCCTCGTGGAAACTGCCGAAATGGCAGATGCCGAGCGCCTTGTTGCGGATCACAGGCCACAACTTCAGCTCGACCTTGGTGGTGAAGGCGAGGGTGCCTTCGGAGCCGACCAGGAGATGCGCCATGTTGTTGCGCGCATTGCGCGGCGTCAGCGCATCGAGATTGTAGCCGCCGACACGGCGCTGCACCTTGGGAAAGCGCGCGGCGATCTCGTCGGCCTCGCGGGCGCCGAGATCGAGCATGTCGCGGAACAGGGCGCGCGCGCCGTCGTTCGCATCGAGATCGGAGAGATCGCGCGACACCTCGCCGTACCGGCCCAGCGTGCCGTCGGCGAGCGCCGCCTCCATCGACAGCGTGTTGTCGCGCATGGTGCCGTAGCGAAGCGAGCGGCCACCGCAGGAATTGTTGCCGGCCATGCCGCCGATCGTGGCGCGCGAGGCCGTGGAGACGTCGACTGGAAACCACAGGCCGTGCTTCTTGAGCTGACGGTTGAGGTCGTCGAGCACGATGCCGGGCTCGACCACGCAGGTGCGGCCCGCGACGTCGAGCGAGAGGATGCGGTTGAGGTGCTTCGAGAGATCGACCACGAGGCCGTCATTGACGGTCTGGCCGCATTGCGAGGTGCCGCCGCCGCGCGGGGTGACCTTGATGCCCTCGTCGCGGGCAATCGCCAGCGCTTTGAGGGCCTCGTCCATGGTCCTGGGCACGACCACGCCGGCCGGCACGATCTGGTAGAACGAGGCGTCGGTGGCATAGCGGCCGCGGCTGAAGCCGTCGAACAGGACGTCGCCGGTCATTTCCGCGCGCAGGCGCCGTTCGAGCGAGGAGGCGTTTGTCATCCCTGGTCCCGGATTGACCCAGCGAGGCCCAGCCTTGCTGAGTTATTCATTATTTCACACGACCGATTATATTATGAATTCAAAATGAGCAAGTCGGTCGCCCCTCAGGGCGAGGCCGGTGCGTCCTCTTGGGGCTCGGTCAGGTGCTCGATCGCGGCCGCCCGCTTGTTGCGCAGGTGCTGGAACAGGATGTCGCTGAGCTCGCTGGCGGCGCGGCGGCGCAGCGCGTCGAGGATGGTCTCGTGCTCGCGCATTGCTTCCGCCCAGCGCTGCCGCTTGCGGGCGAAGTTGGCGGAGTAACGGACCCGGCGGATGCGGCCTGCGAAGTTGGCGTAGGCGGTCTTCAGGGTCTCGTTGCGCGCGGCCGCGACGATGCTTTCGTGGATGCGCTGGTTGGTCTGGAAATAGCCGTGCATGTCGCGATGCAGATAGTGCCCGTACATCTCGTAATGCAGCTGCTCGATCGCGGTGATTTCTTCATCCGTAATGGCCTCGCAGGCGAGGCGCCCGGCAAGGCTCTCCAGCCCCGCCATCACGTCGAACAGCTCCTCGAGGTCGCGCTGGCTGAGTTGGCGGACGCGCGCGCCGCGGTTGGGCAGAAGCTCGATCAGGCCCTCGGAGGCGAGCACTTTCAGGGCCTCGCGCAGTGGCGTGCGGGAGATCCCGAGCATCGCGCAGAGCTGCCGCTCGGGGACGCGCGCGCCGTCGGGAATATTGCCCTCGACCACGTAGTCGCGCAGCCGCAGCAGGATCTCGCCGTGAAGCGAGGGCTCCTGGCGGTCGCCGCCGTTCGCGGCTGGTGGGGCGATCGGAACCCCGGTGTCGGGAATCGTGGATTTCATTGCAGCACAATAGTTTGCCTGTTTGATCGCGTCGATGTTCACAATCAAATACCAAAATTCGATTGAAAAGACAAAAAATGAATGCAAAATAGTTCCGAAGCCGGCGAGAGCCCGCCGACAGGGAGGTTTTCATGCACCAGGGACGCCATTTCCTTCAGATTCCCGGCCCGAGCCCGGTCCCCGAGCGCGTCCTGCGCGCCATGGACATGCCGGTCATCGACCACCGGAGCGCGGAATTCGGCGAGCTCGGCCGCGCCGTGCTCGAAGGCAGCCAGAAGATTTTCCAAACGGCGGGTCCGGTCGTGATCTTCCCCTCGTCGGGGACGGGCGCCTGGGAGGCCGCGATCGTCAACACGCTGTCGCCAGGCGATAAGGTGCTGATGGTCGAGACCGGCCATTTCGCCACCCTGTGGCAGCAGATGGCGGGGCGGCTCGGCATCGAGGTCGACTTCGTGCCCGGCGACTGGCGCCGCGGCGCCGATCCCGCATTGATCGAGGCGAAGCTCACCGAGGACAAGGCGCGCGCGATCAAGGCCGTCATGGTCGTGCACAACGAGACCTCGACCGGCGCGACCAGCCGCATCGCCGAGATCCGCGCCGCGATCGACCGCACCTCGCATCCGGCGCTGCTGATGGTCGACACCATCTCCTCGCTCGGCTCGGTCGACTACCGCCACGACGAGTGGAAGGTCGATGTCAGCGTGAGCTGCTCGCAGAAGGGTTTCATGCTGCCGCCCGGTCTCGGCTTCAATGCGATCTCGGAGAAGGCCCGCGCTGCTGCGAAGACCAACAAGATGCCGCGCTCCTATTTCGACTGGGAGGAGATGCTCAAGCCCAACGCCAACGGCTTCTTCCCCTACACGCCGGCGACCAATCTGCTCTACGGCCTGCGCGAGGCGATCGCGATGCTGCTCGAAGAGGGGCTCGACAACGTGTTCGCGCGCCATCAGCGGCTGGCTGCCGCGACGCGTGCCGCCGTCAGTCACTGGGGCCTCGAGATCCTCTGCCAGGAGCCCTCGGAGTTCTCGCCGGTGCTGACCGCGGTGCTGATGCCGCCCGGCCATGATGCCGATCAGTTCCGCCAGATCGTGCTCGACAATTACAACATGTCGCTCGGCTCCGGGCTCTCGAAGGTAGCCGGAAAAGTCTTCCGCATTGGCCATCTCGGCGAATGCAACGCGCTGACGCTGCTCGGCGCGCTGACCGGCGTGGAGATGGGCCTGTCGGTTGCGGGCGTGCCGCATCGCTCCGGCGGTGTCGACGCCGCGATGAAGCTGCTGGAGCAGCGCCCGCAGGGCAATGCCTCGCCGCATCTGAAAGTGGTCGGCACCTAGGTCGCGCGGGACACGCAAGGCCAATCATAAAAAACAGTCAGGGAGGGTGGAGATGGGAATTCGGTTCAAGGCCACGCATGTCGTCTTGGCGATGCTCTGCGCGATGTATTTCATCACCTATGTCGACCGGGTGAACATCGGCACCGCCGCGAGCGAGATCCAGAAGGAGCTGGGTCTGTCGAACACCCAGCTTGGCCTCGTCTTCTCCGCCTTCGCCTATCCCTATCTGCTGTTTCAGGTGATCGGCGGCTGGGTCGGCGATCGCTTCGGGCCGCGCAAGACGTTGTTCTGGTGCGGCATGATCTGGGCGGCGGCGACCATCTCGACCGGCTTCGTCAACGGCCTTGCCGCACTGTTCGTCGCGCGTTTCGCGCTCGGCTTCGGCGAGGGCGCGACCTTTCCGACGGCAACGCGCGCGATGCAATACTGGACGCCCGCGAACCGCCGCGGTTTTGCGCAGGGACTGACCCATTCCTTCGCCCGGCTCGGCAATGCCGTGACGCCACCGGTGGTGGCGTTGCTGATCCTCTGGCTGACCTGGCGCGGCGCGTTCGTCGTGCTCGGTCTCGTCAGCCTGGTCTGGGGCGTCGTCTGGGTCTGGTACTTCCGCAACGAGCCGAAGGAGCACGCCTCCATCACCGAGGCCGAGCTCGCCGCACTGCCGCCGCGCCCGACCGGCGAGCGGCCGCGCGTGCCGTGGGGGCCGTTGCTCGGCCGCATGTGGCCAGTGACGCTGACCTATTTCTGCTACGGCTGGTGCCTGTGGCTCTATCTCAACTGGCTGCCGCTGTTCTTCAAGAACAACTACAATCTCGATATCAAGAACTCGGCGCTGTTCGCCTCCGGCGTGTTCTTCGCCGGCGTGGTCGGCGACAGCGTCGGCGGCGTGCTCTCGGACAAGATCCTCGACCGCACCGGCAATGTCCGCCTGGCGCGGCTGAGCGTCACCGTTGCGGGATTTACCGGGGCGCTGCTTTCGCTGTTTCCGATCCTGTTCGTCCACGACATCACGGTCGTCGCGCTGTGCCTGTCGGCCGGCTTCTTCTGCGCCGAGCTGGTGATCGGCCCGATGTGGTCGATCCCGATGGACATCGCCCCGAAATATTCCGGCACCGCCTCGGGACTCATGAATACCGGCTCGGCCTTCGCCGCCATCGTCTCCCCGCTCGTTGCCGGCTTCGTGATCGATGCGACCGGTAACTGGTACCTGCCGTTCCTGATGTCGATGGGGCTGCTGCTGCTCGGTGGCTTCTCCGCCTTCCTGATGCATCCGGAGCGCGCGTTTACGGAGGCCGAGGGGCGCCTGCCGGTCGGAAAGGTGGTGGCCGCGGAGTAGGGGCGGCGGAGGCCCGCCGCTTATGCATGGGAGGCGTCTTAAGGAGAGGGGACAAGCCGGTCAAATGGTGCTATTCGGCGCCCATCAAAACCAAGGCTAGACCGGGAAGGACGCCGATGACCGTGCACACTGGAAGGCATTTCTTACAGATTCCAGGACCGACCAACGTGCCCGACCGGGTGCTGCGGGCGATGGACATGCCGACGCTGGACCATCGCGGTCCGGAGTTCGCCGAGCTCGGTTTTGCGGTCCTCGCCTCGATGCAGCGGGTGTTCCGCACCCAGCAGCCCGTGATCATCTTCCCCTCGTCCGGCACCGGTGCCTGGGAAGCGGCGATGGTCAACGTGTTCGCCCCGGGCGACAAGGTTTTGATGTGCGAGACCGGCCAATTCGCCGTGCTGTGGCGCGGCATCGCCGACAAGTTCAAGCTCGACGTCGACTTCATCCCGAGCGACTGGCGTCATGGCGCCGACCTCGCCGAGATCGAGAAGCGCCTTAGCGCCGACAAGCAGCGCACGATCAAGGCGGTCTGCGTCGTTCACAACGAGACCTCGACCGGCTGCGTGACGCCGCCGCTCGAGGTGCGCAAGCTGCTCGACCGCGTCAAGCATCCGGCCCTCCTGATGGTCGACACCATCTCCGGCCTCGGCTCGATGGAATACGAGCACGATGCCTGGGGCATCGACGTCTCGGTCGCCGGCTCGCAGAAAGGCCTGATGCTGCCTCCGGGCCTCGGCTTCAATGCCGTCTCGGAAAATGCGCTCGCGGTGGCGAAGGCCAACCCCGGCATGCGCTCCTACTGGGACTGGCAGGAGGTCATCTCCTTCAACAAGCTCGGCACCTTCCCCTATACGCCCGCGACCAATCTGCTCTACGGCCTGCGTGAAGCGGTCAAGATGCTGGAAGAGGAGGGGCTGGAGAATGTCTGGACCCGCCACAAGCGCCACAGCGCCGCGACGCGCGCCGCGGTCAAGGTCTGGGGCCTGGAGACACAGTGCGCCGATCCCGCCGCACACTCGCCGGCGCTGACCGGCGTGCGCGTGCCCGATGGACACGACGCCGACGCCTTCCGCAAGGTGGTGCTCGAGAACTTCGACATGTCGCTCGGCACGGGCCTGAACAAGGTCAAGGGCAAGGTGTTCCGCATCGGCCATATCGGCCATTTCAACGACCTGATGCTGATGGGCACACTCGCCGGCGTCGAGATGGGCCTGGATCTCGCAAAGATTCCGCACCGGAGCGGCGGCGTATTGGCGGCCATGGACGTCCTGAAGGGACGCGACGCGGTGCCGATGGCCAAGGCTCAGGTGGCCTAAAGGCTCAGGTGGCCTGAACTAACCCAGAAAGTGAGCGCGCGATGAACGCACCGACGACGACCAACGAAGACCTGCTCTACTCCGTCACGGACGGCATCGCGCGGATCACCTTCAACCGCCCCCAGGCGCGCAACGCAATGACCTTCGCCATGTATGACCGCATGGCGGAGATCTGCCAGGAGATCAACGCCGATCGCTCGATCAAGGCGCTGATCCTGACCGGCGCCGGCGACAAGGCGTTCGCCTCCGGCACCGACATTTCTCAGTTCCGTGCGTTTAAGACCGCGCAGGACGCGCTCGACTACGAGGCCCGGATCGACCGCGTGCTCGGCACGCTCGAGCAGTGCCGCGTGCCCGTGATCGCGGCGATCGCGGGAGCCTGCACCGGCGGCGGCGCCGGCATCGCGGCCTGCTGCGACCTCCGCATCGGCACCGAAACCACGCGCATCGGCTTTCCGATCGCACGCACGCTCGGCAACTGCCTGTCGATGTCGAACATCAGCCGCGTCGTCTCGCTGGTGGGACCTGCGCGCACCAAGGATCTGATCTTCAAGGCGCGCCTCGTCGAGGCGCAGGAAGCGCTGTCGCTCGGCCTGCTCAACGAGGTTGTGCCCGACGTCGAGACGCTGCAGCGCCGTGCCGACGAGACCGCCAAGCTCGTCGCAAGCCATGCGCCGCTCACGCTTGAAGCGACCAAGGAGGCCGTGCGCCGCATCCGCCGGACGCTGTCGCGCGAAGAGGGCGAGGACCTGATCCTTAAGGCCTATATGAGCGAAGATTTCCGCGAGGGCATGGATGCCTTCCTCAACAAGCGTACACCGAGCTGGAAGGGCAAGTAGCGCGCAACACTACGTCTCCGCGTCTCGATCGCTCAACTCGCGGCCACGGGACCGCCGAGGCACCGACCTTGCAAGCGACGAGGTCAACCCGGCCAGAAATAGCCCCAGCGCAAAAGTAATTGTTCGCTCAGCCAGCCGATCCAAATAGCGGGCGCCATAAAAAGTCCGAACGGCAGGAATGCCGTACCTCGCAGCGACCGCCGTCGCACGACAGCATTGGCGGTGTAGACGGCAATCGCCGAAAGTGCCGCCAATTCGATCACCGCGGCCGCCGTTGGGAGTTCGAGCCAGGCACCGGCAACTGCGGCAAGCTTTACGTCCCCAAGTCCCAATCCGTTCCGGCCGCGCCAGTGGCGGTAGAACAACAAGAGAAGAAGCAACGGCAGACTTACCGCTGAGGCGCGAAAGACCAGCCACAGCATGGATGATGCACTCGCATTGAATAAGATTGATCCGCGTAACAAAGCAATTCCGAAAGCCGCGGCGGTCAGCTCGTTTGGAATGAGGTAGTGGCGGGCGTCGTTGCAGGCGATGCCGAGCATTAGGGCGGCGAGGTATGCACCTAACAGCCCATCCGCGCCCGGCGCGATCATGAGGCTTGTGACAACGAACGCGAATACGACAACAGCGAATACCAAAGTGCTTAGACCTACCTCTGATTTTCCTCCGGTGGAATTTCGATTGAAATAGACCATAGGCTCTCGGCATCTGCGAAATGAGGAAACGCGCCCGTTGTTCACTGAAGCGACTGGAGACCAGTGATCATATCGGTTGCATCCGGCGTGCTGGCCCATCCGCCCGATGATCTCGTAGGCTTTGTGGCACAAAGCTGTGACACATTATCTCTCACCGCCAAACAGCAGGTCATTCCCGAACGATCGTAGGGGGCAACCCGAACTGCAACGTTGATTTGGGGGCTCGCCTTCTATTCCAGTCCCCAGATTTTGGCGGTCGAGCTTGCAATCGATCTCATTCCAAAGTCATAAGCCGAGCGGCGCCGGGCCGGCTTGAACTGGCCGGCATTCGCCCGCACAATGCAATTCGCATTGCTTCGCGAATTGCCAATCCGAACAATAACATAGGCGAAAACTTGGGGAGACGCACGTGGGACATGGAATGAAGGCCGCGGTCGTGCTGGCCGCTGCGCTTTGTGGCGCGCCGGCTTTTGCCGGCTGGGAGCCGACCAAGCCCGTCGAGATCGTGGTGGCCGCCGGCGCGGGCGGCGCCTCCGACCAGATGGCGCGGATGATGCAGGCCGCCATTCAGAAGAACAATCTGATGAAGCAGCCGATCGTCGTCTCGCTCAAGGGCGGCGCCTCGGGCGCGGAAGCGCTGATGTACATGAAGTCCAGCGAAGGCGACCCGAACAAGGTGCTGATCGCCTATTCGCTGATCTACATGCTGCCGCTGTCGGCGAAGATCCCGTTCAACTGGCGCGAGCTGACGCCGGTCTCGGTGATCGCGCTCGACCAGTTCGTGCTGTGGGACAACAGCGCAGGTCCGAAGACGGTGAAGGAATTCGTCGCGGCGGCGAAGGCGGCGAGTTCGCCGTTCAAGATGGGCGGCACCGGCTCCAAGCGCGAGGATCACGTGCTGACCGTCTTCCTCGAGCAGAAAACCGGCGCGAAATTCTCCTATCTGCCCTACAAATCCGGCGGCGAGGCCGCGACCCAGCTCGTCGGCAACCACACCGAATCCAACGTCAACAACCCGAGCGAAAATCTCGAAGTCTGGCGTGCCGGCCAGGTGCGCCCGCTCTGCGTGTTCGACAAGGAGCGCATCTCCTACACTAGCAAGGTGACGGACACGCAATCCTGGGCCGACATCCCGACCTGTAAGGAGGAGGGCGTTGACGTCCAGTATCTGATGCTACGCGCGATGTTCCTGCCCGGCAAGGTCACGCCGGAGCAGCAGGCGTTCTATGTCGATCTGTTCCACAAGGTGACGCAGACCGCGGAATACAAGGACTACATGGAAAAGCAGGCGCTGAAGCCGATCTTCCTCACCGGCAAGGACATGGTGCAATTCCTCGAGGAAGACGACGCCACCAACAAGTCGCTGATGAGGGAAGCCGGATTCGTCGCGAAGTAGCCGTCTCTCTTTGCCCTCCCCCCGTTCTTACGGGGAGAGGGCATGGGTGAGGGGCTTCCCTCCCGGAAGAGAATGGCAGACAGACTCGCGGAGGGTCCCCCTCACCCGGCGCTTCGGCGTTCTAGAAAACGGCCGCGGACGCGGCCTCTGCCTCTCCCCGCAAGCGGGGCGAGGTGACATCACTCCCGGCTTTTGCAAATCAGCTCATGTCCCAAACCGATCTTGAAATCATCGTCGACGATCCGACCGCGCCTGAAGACGGCTCACCCTCCGTCGTCTCCTCGGGCACGATCGAGATATTCGTCTGCCTGCTGTTGCTCGCGTTGGCCGCAACGCTTGGCTATGACAATTGGCGCACCGGCGCGTCCTGGGATTCGACCGGGCCGGAGCCCGGCTATTTCCCGTTCTATCTCTCCGTCATCCTCGGTGGCGGCAGCCTCTATGGCCTGATTGCGGCCTTCGTGGCGCATCGCGCGGCATCCGAAAGCTTCGTCACGCGTGCGCAAGCGCGCCGTGTGATGGCGGTGTTCGTGCCGACGCTGCTGTTCTGCCTGGTGATGCAGTTCCTCGGCCTCTACGTCGCGAGCTTCCTCCTGATCGCGGGCTTCATGCGACTCGTCGGCAAGATCGCGCTGTGGAAGTCGCTGCTCACTGCCTTCCTGTTCACGGCGATCATGTTCGTCACCTTTGACATCGCCTTCGACGTCATCATGCCGAAAGGGCCGCTAGAAGCGGCCTTCGGCTACTAGGCGCTCACGATGGAAGCTTTCGGTCTCTTGCTTCATGGCTTCGCCGTCCTGCTGACGTGGAAGACGCTCGTGCTGATGATGTTCGGGCTGGTGCTCGGCATCTTCGTCGGCGTGCTGCCCGGGCTCGGCGGTCCCAACGGCGTTGCGATCCTGTTGCCGCTCACCTTCACGATGGATCCGACCTCGGCGATCGTGATGCTGTCCTGCATCTACTGGGGCGCGCTGTTCGGCGGCGCCATCACCTCTATCCTGTTCAACATCCCCGGCGAGGCGTGGTCGGTCGCGACCACGTTCGACGGCTATCCGATGGCGCAGCAGGGCAGGGCGGCGGAGGCGCTGACCGCGGCGTTCACGTCCTCCTTCATCGGCTCGCTGGTCGCGGTGCTGCTGATCACCTTCCTCGCGCCGATGATCTCCTCCTTTGCGTTGAAGTTCGGCCCGCCCGAGTTCTTCGCTGTCTATCTGCTGACCTTCTGCTCCTTCGTCGGATTGGGGCGCGAGGCCAAGCACAAGACGGTCATCTCAATGTCGCTCGGTCTTCTGCTCGCGGGCGTCGGCATGGACACGGTGTCGGGCAATCTGCGCATGACCTTCGGCTCGGCCGAGCTCTTGCGCGGCATCAACTTCCTCGTTGCAGTCATCGGCCTGTTCGGCATCAGCGAGATCCTGCTGACGATGGAGGAGCGGCTGGCGCTGCGTGGACACGCCGCGAGCATTTCGCTCCGCGTCGTGCTCAGCGTCTGGAAGGACCTGCCGAAATACTGGGTGACGCTGCTGCGTTCCTCCTTCATCGGGTGCTGGCTCGGCATCACCCCGGGCGGCGCGATCGCGGCCTCCTTCATGGGTTACAACCTCGCAAAGCGCTTTGCCAAGGATCCCGAGAGCTTTGGCAAGGGCCGCATCGAGGGCGTGTTCGCGCCGGAGACCGCGGCGCATGCCTCCGGCACCTCGGCGCTGCTGCCGATGCTGGCGCTCGGCATTCCCGGTTCCGGCACGGCCGCGATCCTGCTCGGCGGGTTGATGGTGTGGGGACTCAATCCGGGTCCGCTGCTGTTCGTGGAGCACAAGGATTTCGTCTGGGGTCTAATCGCCTCGATGTATCTCGGCAATGTCGTCGGCCTCGTGCTGGTGCTGACGACGGTGCCGATCTTCGCCTCGATCCTGCGGGTGCCATTCGCCGCGGTGGCGCCGATGATCGTGGTGTCCTGCGCGATCGGCGCCTTTGCGATCCAGAACGCGATGTTCGACATCTGGCTGATGCTGGGCTTCGGCGTCGTCGGCTACGTTTTCAAGAAGATCGGCATCCCGCTCGCGCCGTTCACCCTCGCGCTCGTGCTCGGCAACCGCGCCGAGGATGCCTTCCGCCTGTCGATGATCGGGGTCGGCGGCAACCTCAAGGTGTTCTGGTCGAACGGCCTGGTTGGCTCGATCACAACCTTGGCGATTGTGCTGTTGTTTTGGCCTGTGATCGACCGCTTGCTGCGCTGCGTCGGGTGGCCGCGGCAGGCGAAGCCTGCCGTGTGAGCCAAGCGGATTGGAAACGCCATCAGTATAGGTGTCGCGTAAGTCCGATAAAGTTCGAAGCCCATGTCGCTGGGTGCAGTTTCGCCCTTGAATCGATCGCGATGTTGGGAATAGTGCATTACATGACTATCACCGCTCGCGAGGGGAGCTTCGTCTACGTCGAGGACTGCCTGATCAACGGCAATTTCGCCTAGCCCGGCACAGGGATGTCGTGAACATTACGATTCGCGATATGGGAGGCAGCGGTCTGCGATTGCAAGCGCGGCGGCGGGCTTGATCAGGGCGACGCTCAGCAATGTCAGGTTGATCAATGCAGCCAACGGTGTCGGCGTCGGTGGCGGCGCCGCCGTTCTCAGCAATTCGGTCGTGTCGAGCAACTCGGTTGCCGGTATTGCCATCTCGGGCGGCGGCATTAACATTGACGCCATGAGGATTTCCTTCAACGCGATCGGCATCAAGCAAGAACGGTCAACCCGTCCAACAATGACCGTTCGTTCAATACCGCTGGCGTGTCGGGCACGGTCAACTCGCATTCGAACAATCGCTTCTCGGATAACGGTGCAGGCGGAACGATCACGCCAATCGGCAGCACAACCAATCCGTCTGGGTTGCAGTAAGAACGATGATCGCAGCGGCTCAGCGATGACGTGAGATGCCAAAGCCCGGCTCGCCGGGGCTTTTGGTGCTTGCGATTTCCTTCACGCTGGCACGATGCAGGTCGTCGTTGCATTGATCCGACTCGATTAGGCCCCTGAGCGAAGCTCACGCGGTTAGCAGCAACCGACCTCGTTCGACATCGTGAGAGCGAAGTTGGCGAAAATTCACTGAGCGCATCCCTGATCTGGAGCTCAGCATCTGCGGTGGTCCTCCTGATCGCGGTGACGATGAGTCGAAAGCCCGGCGCTGACGCCGCACTTTCGGTATTTCATCGTGAAACGGTCAGAGCCCGTGACGCTTCCCACGCTTGTCAGCGACGCTAATCAGCACCAAAATACAATCTTAGATTTTGTTGATCTGTTCTTTTTTGGAGGACGTCATGGCTGTTGAGCATTATCGGGCCCGGAAGGGCAAGGAGATTTCACACGCGGCCGCCGCTGTAGTTGCCGGAGGCTACACGACGAAGTTCGATTCCTGGGCGGGCTGACGCCTAAGCAGAAGGCCGCCTTCAAGCTTGCTGCAGACCGCTGGACACACGCGATCGTTGGCGATCTGCCTGATGTCATTGTCGGCGGCGAGAGGTTCAACAATCGGCGTATCACGGCGCAAGGCACCGACATTTACGGCCCGGGGAGGATTCTCGGTCAGGCGGGACCGAACCGCTTGCGCCCGCAGAATGCCGGAGCGCGGGGTCGCTGCCTGTTCCCGTTGAAAACACGGGCGGGGAGGGGACGGTGGACTCGCATTGGCGCGACACCGTGTTCGGCGCAGAGCTGATGACCGGCTTCGTCAATCAGGGCGGCAATCCGATGAGCCGGGTGACGAAGCTTGCAGGATCTCGGCTATGAGGTGAACATGACGCTGCCCAGCCGTATCAGCTGCCTGATCATCTCCAGATGGCTGAGGCGGGGCTCGTTGCCGCGCATGCTAAAAAGTCAAGAGGCATCGTGCTCCCGCGGATTCCGATCACGTTGCCCGAGGAGAGCATTGGCACCTAAGGCCAACGCTTTGCCAAGCAAGGCTCCTCGGGAATTCAGCGATACAGGATCATGGAGGGCATGAAACGACCGAAAGCGATCGTGCTTCCAGATTCGTCACTGATCCCGTCGGACTGCCTGATCTCGCCGCCGCTCAACCAGTTCACCCACGAGGTGGCGAGATCGCAGCCCTTCTATGCCTCGCAGGGCGCGCCGGGCGACCCACCGACCGGACAGTTCGAGGCGGAGCCAAAGGTCGTGCTGCTCTACCATGACGGCGGAGAGCTTGTCGTGTCGTCGATGCTGCCGGCCGCTATGTCGGCACGCGCTTCGAGCGTTTGCGCGAGATCTAGATGGTTGCGTAAGCCGTCAATGCGCGGTCGATGGTGATCACCGCGGCGATCCGGATGCGAAACGCCGGCTGTTGAGACGCAGCCGTTCTTCACACCACCTTGGCGTTCCGGAGCGTCGCGATCTCGTCTGAACTGAGGCCGAACTCCTTCAAGACCTCGTCGGTGTGCTCGCCGAATTCCGGCGGCCGCGCCACCATCTTGCTCGGCGTGCGCGACAGCGTGACGGGTTGGCCGACCAGGCGGATGTGGCGGTCCTCGTCGTTCGGCACGTCCTGCGCGATGCCGAGATGTTTGACCTGCGCGTCCTCGAACATCTGGTCGATGGCGTAGATTGGTCCGCAGGGCACGCCGGCATCGTTGAACTCGCGGACCCAGGTCTCGGTCGACTTCGTGACCGTGCGCTCCTCGATCTTGGCGTTGAGCGCGTCGCGATTCTTGGAGCGGGCCGGCGCGGTCGCATAGTCGGGATCACTGTAGAGCTCCGGCGCGCCGATCGCCTGCGCGCAACGCTCCCAGATCCGTCCGCCCGTGGTGGCGATGTTGATGTAACCGTCCGAGGTCTTGAACACGCCGGTCGGGATGCTGGTCGGATGGTTGTTGCCGGCCTGCTTGGCGACTTCCTTCTCCATCAGCCAGCGCGCGGCCTGGAAGTCGAGCATGAAAATCTGCGCTTGCAGCAGCGAGGTCTGCACCCACTGGCCCTTGCCGGACACCTCGCGCTCGAGCAGCGCGGTGAGGATGCCCATGGCGCAGAACAAGCCGGCCGTGAGGTCGGCGACGGGAATGCCGACCCTCATCGGCCCTTCGCCCGGCGCGCCCGTGATCGACATCAGCCCACCCATGCCCTGGGCGATCTGATCGAAGCCGGGGCGCTTGTGGTAGGGCCCGTCCTGGCCGAAGCCGGAGATGCTGCCATAGACGATACGCGGATTGATCTCGCGCAGGGTCTCATAGTCGATGTTGAGCTTCTTCTTCACGTCGGGACGGAAATTCTCGACCACGACATCGGCCTTGGCGGCCAAGCGCTTGAACACGGCGAGCCCGCGCTCGTCCTTCAAATTCAGCGTCATCGCCCGCTTGTTGCGGTGCAAATTCTGGAAGTCGGAACCCCGCCGCGGCCCGCCGGGCTGCTCGCCGCCGGCATCCTCGGTCAGCGCGTCGATCTTGACGACGTTGGCGCCCCAGTCCGAAAGCTGCCGCACGCAGGTGGGTCCGGACCGGACACGGGTCAGATCGAGCACGGTGAAGCGCGACAGGGCTTCCGAGGCATGCGGAAAGGGCATCTTGAGAGGCTCCAGGACAGATTGCGGGGATACCATAGTGCTGAAACATCATGCGACAAGTCTGGGCCTGCGCGGATGCCGCCTGTCGAAATGCAATGCCTGACGCGGCTTGCTGCGCTGCACGAAGGGGTCAGCGCGACAGGCGCTTCAGCTCGGCGCGCGCTTGCTCGGACTGCGGATCATCACCGTGCCGCGCAAGGAAGAGCTCGAGCGCCTCCCGCGTTCCCTTCCGGCGGGCGGCTTCGTATTCCTCCGCCACCGCCGCGGAGGGATCGCGGCCCATGGGCATGGAGGGGGTGCCTCCCGCCTTGTCCTTGGCGCTGTCGTCCGCCTTGGCTTTCCCGACCATGACAGGCTGTTCTCCGATGGGCAGACGATCCGGCCCGGCGAGCACCGCCAGGGCACCGATCAGTCCGGCTGACAATGGGCCGAGTTTCATCACTTCCCTTACAAAACATAGTCTCAGGCGGAACCCGCAATCTGTCTTCGGCACCGTATGACTACGGAATTTGATGGCCAGTGCAGCCTTACGGAAGGGGGCCAGGCACGGACACAAGCTTAAGACAAACGTTTACCCCCGGAGCTAGAATCAGCCGCCAGTGCCCGGAATGACGCGCGACGCGTCACCCCGGAGAGTACATTGGCCACCTCTGACACCGTTAGTGCCACCAACAACGCCGAGATCGACGGCCTGCTGTCGGGCTCCAAATGGTCCGACGCGATCACCTACAGCTTTCCGGACGTGCCTGGCGACTAAGCGAATCCATACACGGGCGGCGACGGCGAGCCGACGAACTCAGGCTTTGCCTCTGCCCCGGCGCAGATGCAGACCGCGATCAACTACGCGATCGGGTTGATCCTCGGCTACACCAACACCAGCATCCAGTACGCAGGGACCAACGGCGCCGACATCATGATCGCGCAATCGCCCTCAGCCAATCCGACCTCCTACGCCTACTACCCCGGTAATTATGCGTCGGGCGGCGACGTGTAGTTCGGGACCCAATACAATTACTCGCTGGCCAAGCTCGGCAACTACTATTTCACGACCGCGCTGCACGAACTCGGCCACGCCCTCGGGCTCAAGCACAGCCAGGAGGCTGGCGGCCCCGCCAATGTTGCGGTGCCGAGCGGCCACGACGACAGCGAATATACCGTCATGAGCTATCGCAGCTATGTCGGTGCATCGACGACAAGCGGCTATACCAACGAGGCCTACGGGTATACGCAGACCTACATGGCCAACGATATCCTTGCACTCCAGGCAATGTACGGCGCGAACTACACCACGCAGAGCAGCAACATGGTCTATGCTTGGAGCCCGACGACTGGGCAGGAGATTATCAACGGGGTCGGGCAGCTCGCGCCGGGCGGCGGCGCTGGCGGCTCGGCCAACCGCATCTACGAGACGGTCTGGGACGGCGGTGGCGTCGATACCTACGATCTGTCCAACTACACGACGAACCTGGGCATCAATCTCAATCCCGGCGCGTCGTCACTGTTCTCGTCGGTTCAACTGGCCAATCTCGGCAACGGCCATTCCGCCTCCGGCAACGCTCCGCGACGCCGTGACCACCAAGATGACGCGCAGAGAGATCGCCCAGGCCCGGAATGGGCGCCAAGCCGCGAGCATCGACCGTCTGACGCCTCGGCCTCCCTGGCTCTCGGCGGCCGTTAAAAAAACTCGAAAACCGGCGGCAGCCAGGACAACGCAACCATCACGGGGCTGGCCAATGGCGGGTTTGTGGTGACCTGGGAAGATCTGAGCGGAACGCTCGGCGATGACGAAGCGACCAGCGTCAAGGCGCAGATGTTTGCGGCTGATGGCAGCAAGGTCAGCAGCGAATTCCTGGTCAACACCGCGACGGCCTCCGACCAGCTCAAGCCAACCATCTCGGCGCTGCCCAATGGCGGCTTTGTCGTGACCTGGTACGATTTCAGCCAGACCGGCGGCGACAGCAGCGGCAGCAGCATCAAGGCGCAGATCTATACGGCCGATGGCAGCAAGGCTTATTTGCGCCGGGTTCCCAACTGTTCCGCGTGCAATTTCAATGATCGTGGCCGTTGGGCAACACTCTCACACGTTGCAACATGGCAGGAAGCTGATGGACAGCAGTCGGGCTTGGGATCAAACCGGTGCCGGTTTGATGGCGGGGGCGCATCGTAACTAGCCCGTCTTATTCGCGAGAGGGCGCCTGAGAGGCTGGCGAGCGTGGTGTAAAGCGCTGATGCGGCGTAGGATTCGGTTGCGAAGCCACCCCATCACCTTCAACCGCGAACGCCACGCCCGCCATGACCGATGATACGATTTCAGACCACTATCGAGAAGCAAGAATTCAACACAAATAAAACCTCTGCCTCGCGCTCGATCTCTTCATGCTTGATAGTCTCGTTTCGGAGGCTGATCACCTACCGCGTCTAATAGGCCGCTCGCGCCGGTTTCTTTGGACGCGGCACGACCGCGACTCCACGTTTCGGCACAGAAATGATCGGGAGTCACTCAATCTTTCTTCAACTTAACCCGTCTTATTCGTAAGAGTGCGCCTGAGGGGTAAAGCGCTGATGCGGCGTAGGATTCGGTTGCGAAGCCAACCCCATCACCTCCAACCGCGAACGCCACGCCCGCCATGACCGACGATACGATTCCGCCCTTCTCGTTTCCAGCCGTTCACGCCAAGAAAGTCACAGCTGCCTTCGATGGTGGGCGCCTAACCTCGAACGGGGGCGTGATGCTTCTGGCGATGGCCGAGCGGCGTCTCGGTTTGGCCGACAATTTGGCCCGGGTGTTCCCGGATCGGCGCGATCCGACGCGGGTCGTGCACAGCCTGGTCGATATGTTCCGCGCGCGCATGTTCGCGATCTGCTGCGGCTACGAGGACGCCGACGACCTCGATCATCTGCGGTCCGATCCGGCATTCAAGCTGGCCTGCGGTCGCCTACCGGACACGGGCCGGGATTTGTGTTCCCAGCCGACGCTGTCGCGGCTGGAGAATGCTCCGCGCCTGCGCGACGTGATCCGGCTGACCTACACTTTGGTCGACGCATGGATGGATAGCTACCCGCGCGAGCCGGCATCCGTCACGCTCGACATCGATGATACCTGCGACGTCGTCCACGGCCATCAGCAGCTCTCGCTGTTCAACGCTCATTATGACGAACGCTGCTTCCTGCCGATCCACGTCTACGACACGGAGAAGAGCCGGCCCGTGGCCGTCGTGCTGCGGCCCGGCAAGACGCCGGGCGGCGTCGAGGTGCGTGCCCATCTGCGCCGCCTGGTACGGCATATCCGGACGCGATGGCACAACACGCAAATTACGTTCCGTGGCGACGGGCACTATGCCCGGCCGGAGGCCATGGCGTGGTGCGAGACCAACGGCATCGACTACATCTTCGGTCTGTCCGGCACCAAGCCTCTCGCCAGAAAAGTCGACGAGGTCGCCGACGACATCCGCACGCGACGCGCCATCGAGAACCTGCCGGTTCTGCGTGGCTATACCGAGACGCGCCACAAGGCAAAGTCCTGGGATCGCGAACGGCGCACTGTCGCCCGTATTGAGGCGACGATGCTCGGCCTCGACATCCGCTTCGTCGTCACCAGCCTCGATGTCGGCTCGGCCGAGTGGATCTACGACAGCCTGTATTGCGCGCGCGGCCAAGCCGAGAATCTGATCAAGCTGCATAAGACGCAGCTCGCCTCCGATCGCACCAGCTGCCGTTCGGCGCTCGCCAACCAGGTCCGTCTCGTGCTCCATACGGCCGCTTATTGGCTGATGCTGACCGTGCGCGACGCCATTCCCAAAGCCCGGGAATTGGCCGCTGCCGAGTTCGCGACGCTGCGTCTTCGGCTCTTGAAAATCGCCGCCCGTGTCGTCGAGACCACGAGCCGCATTCGCCTTGCGTTTGCCGCGGCATGTCCCGAAGCCGACCTGATCTGCGGCTTGCCCGGCGCGCTGCTGCCGCTCGGTCCTTGACCGGCGGGGCGTCCGCCCCCGTTCGCCCAACCCATCCCTCAAGCGCGTTGCAAAGTACCGGTCGTCAGGCGGCGAAAAGCCGAAGGCAATCCTGTGCGCCTCGTCAGACAAGATGTGCGGCCGCATCAATCGGGCCCAAAAGCCGCACTCTCACGAATAGGACGGGCTAGTCTGGTGGGCGAGGCTTGCCGCGTGCTGGCGTGGCAACCATTCGCAAGGGAATTAAAGATGTCCGGGGGCTGAAACCGACGGGATTGGTCATCTTGGGCGCGGCTGCCGCGTCATGTTGGATTTTGAGCATGATCCTGGGCATTGCCGAGACCGCGGCTGCCACTTGGTCACGCATGGACATCCTGTCCGGCGATGCCGCGCCCAGCGCCGCCGAAAGCCTTGATGTCGGCACCATGAGGCCGATCGCGCGGCCGTCGCAGACTGCGAGCAAGCCGATCCCCCGCGGCAATCCGCTGTGGTCGGTGCCGTTCTCGGCGCTGACCGTCACCCAGGAGCGCCCGATCTTCTCGGCGTCGCGCCGGCCGCCGCCCCGCGCCGTTGCCGCGGCTCCGGTGGAAGAGGCGCAGCCGCCTCCACCGCCCGTGCCGGTCGAGGCGCCGTCGCCATTGCTGCTGGTCGGCGCCGTGGTCGGCGAGGGCGACACAATCGCGATCTTCCTCAATCGGATCGACCAGAAGGTCGTGCGATTGCGGCAAGGCGAATCGCTCGGTGGCCGGTCGCTGACCGCGGTCGAGCCGCGCGAGGTGACGCTCAAGCTCGGCGAGCGCAGCGAGGTGCTGGGGCTGTAACGGCCGGATGCGGGCCCTCCGCCCCCGCGACGACCAATTCCGCGGGTGCGGAGAGCAAGATGATCGTCCCGACCACGAACGGACCGTCATTTGCCCCGTTCACGCCCCGCTCGACGCCGAAAAACGGCGAGTCGGACGGCCTCTGAACCGCGCCTTTCCCGGATCGAACCACACGCCCGATAGGCCTGAAAGGGCAATCGAATCTGCCCCGCGCCGCCGGGCGGCTGCCGTTCTGCGAACCTATCGACATTCCGCGTGCTGGCTGCTAGCCCGGTTTCGCGATACCCAGGGGGAGCCCTGATCGGCGCGGTAGCGAAGGCGTTGCGGGGTGAAGGCCGGGTGGCTGGCATGGCGTTAAAGAAAAGACCGCCCGATCTGCTGGGGAATTCGGCGTGGAATGCGGTGGCCTTCGTCGTGGCCGTGGTGCTGAACCTGGCCATCCTGCCCTTCGTGATCGCTCGCCTCGGTCTCGCCGCGTTCGGTGTCGCGGGTCTTGTGACCGCCTGCGTTGCGCCCGCGCTCGTGTTCAGCAACGCACTCGGACTGTCGACGGCGCGAGAGCTTGCGCTGCGACTGGAGCCATCCGACCGCGATGATGCGCGGCGCCTGTTTGCAACGGCGATCGCGGTCGCGACTGCTGCTGGCGGCCTGATCACCATTTTCTTTTGGGTTGCCGGAGCCCCGCTGGCGCGTCTCGGCTTTCATCTGGCAGGTCCCGCGGCCGACGATCTTGGACTGGCCTTCGCATTGGCCAGTGCGGGCTGGTTGTGCCAATGCGTGTCGGCGGTCTTCGTGTCGTTGTTCACCGCGCGGCAGGACTATCGCCGGATTGCCTCGATCGGCATTGTCAGCACATTGATCTCGACGCTTTCGATGCTGCTGCTCATCCCCGCCGCGCCACATGCCTCGACTTTTCTCGGCTGTCAGGCGCTCGGGTTTGCAACCGGTCTGCTGATGGCTCTGGTCTGGTCCCGTGGCATGGGCCAATGGCTCGCTCCGCCCGCGCTGCACCGCGAGGCGCTCGGCAAATTGGTTCGGCTGGGCGGTTGGCAAGTCGCCGCGCAGGGTGGTGCGCTGCTTGCGGGGCAGGCCGATCGATATTTGCTTGGCGCGCTGCTGCAACCGCAATTCGTCGGCTTCTACGGTGTTGCGCAGCGTCTGCAGGAGGCGACCTATATCGGCATCCTCAAGGTCGGGGAGATCCTGTTTCCGTTCTTCAGCACGTTGCAGAAGGAGAGCGAGGATCGCAAGGTCGATCTACTGTTCCGATCGTCGTGGATTCTGAACGTCCTGGCCGCAAGTGCCCTTGGCGCATTGATCCCCGTGGCCGGTCCGCTGCTGCATGTCTGGACCGGTGCCGAGGTCGCGGCCGAGGCTGCGCGGGTGCTCGTCGTATTGGCGATTGCCGGCATCCTCGGATCCAGTGCGAACGTGTTCGGCTTTTATCTGCTGGCGCAGGCACGCTCGCGCTCCAACGCGCTCATCGCGCTGGTTACCGGTGTCGTCACCCTCGTCACTAGTGCGATCGTCCTGCCAAGCTTCGGATGGCAAGCCGCAGGCTGGAGCGCCTGCGCCGGCATGATCGCGCAGATCACGACCATCGTCGTGCTGTTGCGCCGCAGTTTTGATCTTCCCGGCATCTGGTCGCGCGTCGTCCATTGCGTACTGATACCGCTTGGCATCGGAATCGCGACGGCGCTGGCGCTGCGCTACGGTCTCGACCGTGCACTGTTCCAGCTTGCGCCGTCCTGGTGGTCCGTGGGCGTCGTCTCGTCGCTGACAGCTGCGATCATCTTTGTCGTCGAAGTTGCCGCGTCGCAGCTCGGACCGTATCGAAATGCCTGCTGGCAGGACCTGCGGGCCATTGTCAGTCGCTTCGTGCCCCTGAAGGCCATCTAGGATATGTGCGGAATCGCCGGAATCGTCAATTTGCGCGGCAATGCGGTCGAGCCGGCCGACATCTCGCGGCTGACCAGCCTGATCGCGCATCGTGGTCCGTTCGGCGAAGGGATCTGGTTCAGTGCGGACCGGACTCTCGCATTCGGCCACCGGCGCCTTGCGATCATCGATCCCGGCGAGGGCGGCTATCAGCCGATGTTGTCGTCGGACGGCCGCTACGTCATTGTCTTCAACGGCGAGATCTACAATTTTCTCGAGCTGCGCCGCGAGCTCGAGGCGCAAGGCGCGGTCTTCCGCAGCCAGTCCGATACCGAAGTGATCCTGGCCGCATGGGAAGCCTGGCGGGAAGACATGCTGCCGCGCTTCAATGGCATGTGGGCCCTGGCGATCTTCGACACAAGCACGCGCGAATTGTTCCTCGCGCGCGATCGCTTCGGCATCAAGCCGTTGCTCTATGCGATGTCGCCGGAGCGATTTGTTTTTGCCTCTGAGCAGCGGGCGCTGGTGCGCAGCGGACTGATCGATGCTTCCGTCGACATGGACGTGGCGCGCCGGCTGTTGCTCGACGCCTTCGGGATCGAGGGAAGTGAACGAACCTTGTTTCGGCAGGTTCGCCGTCTGCAGGCCGGTCATTGCATGTGGCTGCGCCAGGGCAAGGTCAGTGTCCGCCGGTGGTGGCGGACCGTAGACCATCTGCCGGCCGTGCCGGTCACTGAAGCCGAGCGTGTCGATCGTTTCCGCGAACTGTTCCAGGATGCCGTGGCCTTGCGGATGCGCAGCGACGTGCCGATCGGAACCTGCTTGTCCGGCGGCTTCGATTCATCGGCGGTGATCTGCACCATGGCCGCGCACGAGCGGGCCGGGATGGGGCCGCGCGATAGCACCGCGTGGCGGCATGCTTTCGTCGCAACGTTCCCGGGCGCCTCGAACGACGAGAGGCCGATGGCCGAGGAGGCTGCGGCCTGGGCGAAGGTCGAGCCCACTTTCCTCGAAATCGGGCAGGGCGACGCGCTGACCGACCTCGACCGGATTCTCGACGACCTCGACGATGTCTATATCGGGTTGCCCAGCGCCGTGTGGCTCATCTATCGGCAATTGAGGCAAAGCGAGGTGACGGTGTCGCTCGACGGCCACGGGGCCGACGAATTGATGGGCGCCTATATGCAGGAAGGACAGGCGCTAGGGTTTCGGATCCGGAACGCGACGGAAGACCTAGCTTCGCGATCGTCGCTGGCGCGGTGCGGCGTGGATGTCCTGCGCATGCTGGCCCTGAAGCGCAAGGGCGTCTATTTCCTGCGTGGCGGCCTGCGCGATCTTCCCGCCTTGCTTCCGCTGGTCGCCGAGGAGGATGTGCTGCCGCGTGAATGGGGCGGCCTGAACCGGCGGCTGTACCGCATGTTTCACAGCACGGTGCTGCCCACCATCCTGCGCAACTTCGATCGTCTCTCGATGGCCCACGGCATCGAAGTCCGCATGCCCTTCATGGACTGGCGCCTGGTGACCTACACGATGGCACTTCCCGAGAGCAGCAAGTCGGCAGACGGCTATACTAAGGCGGTCGCCCGGCGGGCGATGGCCAATCTGATGCCGGAATCGATCAGGACGGCGCGCCGCAAGGTCGGCTTCAATTCGCCGATGCCCGAATGGTTGAACGGACCTTTGGCCGGCTGGATGGCAGATCTGCTCGACCAAGATGTGCCGGCGTTTGCCGAACTGGTGAATGAAGCTGCCTTGCGCAAAGCGGTCGGCCGTCTGACAGCGTCGAAGACGTGGGACTGGGAGGCGGTCGGGCGGATCTGGCCGTATCTGAACATGAAATGGATGTTGGCAAGGTACGCCTGAACGATGCGCCTTTTCCAAAATTACGGCCTTTACCCATCTTATCTGCCGCGGCTGAACCAGCTCGCGATGAGCACCCAAAGTTTCTCGGAACGTCGAGACGTGTTCCTAAATGATCGTTTCGGTGCATCGCATTTCCTGCAGCCGGTGCTCGATGGATCGCCGGAGGCCTTCTTCACCAACGGCGACGACGCGGTCCTGCAGCGCCGCTGGGCGCGTGAGCAGGGTATGTCGGGCGAGCCGACGCTCGAGGCCATCCTGCTTGCGCAGATCGAGCATCACGCCACCGAGGTGTTCTACAACCTCGATCCCGTGCGCTACCCGAGCGCGTTCGTCGCCAAGCTGCCGGGTTGCGTGAAAACCGCATTGTGCTGGCGCGCGGCGCCGTCGGGAAACGCCGATTTCACGGCCTATGCCGCCGTGCTTGGGAACTTTCCGTCGATTCTCGACATGTGGCGCGACAAAGGATGCCGAGCCGAGTCGTTCTTTCCGGCGCATGATCCGGTGATGGACGAGTATGGCCACGGCGAACGTCCGATCGATGTCGTCTTCGTCGGCGGCTACTCGAGGCACCATCGGGCACGTGCGAGGACGCTGGAGCAGGTCGCGCGTCTCGCGGGCGGTCGCAACATCGTGCTTTGTCTCGATGCGTCGCGCCTGACCAGGCTCGCAGAGAGCGCGATTGGACGATTGCTGCCGCTGCGACAGCACCGGCGTCCAGAGGCGGTCGCCAAAATTGCCCAGCCGCCGGTGTTCGGGAGAGATCTCTATGACCTGCTCGGCTCGGCCAAGATTGTGCTGAACGGCGCGATCGACATGTCGGGCAGCGATCGCGGCAATATGCGTTGCTTTGAGGCGATGGGATGTGGCGCGTTGCTGGTGTCGGACGCCGGGCGCTATCCTGGGGGAATGGATTCCGAGACAATCGTGACTTATGCGGGCGGCAGCGACTGCCTTGCCCAGATCGAGACGTCCCTAAACAACTGGACTGAGATCAAGGCCAAGGCCGAACGAGGTCGAGCCGCGGTCCGAGATTTGTATAGTAAACAGCAGCAGTGGGCTCTATTTAGAAGCCTCGTGAGCCGTCTCTAGGAGCAAGCATGCACGTCGGTGGATTTGCCGTGACGCTCATGAGTGATGGCGCAACAGCGGTCGGCCGCGCTGTGACCGATGTTGCGAGGGCAAGGCTGGTGTGATGGCTGCTTCACTCCCAATCCGCGGCTTGGATATCCTGCTGGGGTGGAAAAGCTGGCGATCCGGCACGGTCACGCTCGGGCGGGGAACGTCGGTGGCTTGGCGGCGGCTGCGTCGTGTTCGGGGCAACCGGCTGACGATTGGCGACGAGTCTATCGTTCATGCCAATATCATTTTCGAGGACGGAGGGGCTGACATTCGTATTGGCAGCCGGACCTATATTGGTCTGTCCAATCTGATCTGCTTTCGCAGCGTCTCAATCGGAGATGACGTGCTGGTATCGTGGGGCGCCACCATCGTCGATCACGATTCGCATAGTCTAGAGTGGGATCTGCGACGCAACGACGTACGTGATTGGGCCCGCAACCAGAAGGCCTGGACTCACGTTCCCACCGCACCGGTGGTGGTCGCCGACAAGTCGTGGATCGGATTCAATGTCACTGTTCTGAAGGGAGTGACGATCGGGGAGGGCGCCGTCGTTGCTGCGTGCTCCGTCGTGACGCGCGACGTTCCGCCTTATGCTCTCGTTGCAGGAAACCCGGCGCGCGTCATTCGCATGCTGAATGCTAACGACTCGGCGGAACGACAGGCTCTCGCACGGGAGCTCCGCTCGGATGACCGGTGATCGACAATTCCGAACGTGGGAAGAAGCCGTGCTCTGGCTGCGCAATCAGCCGGATCAGGGCCAGCTCGTGCGTGACGCCTTCTATGACGATCCGCTGGCTGCGGCTGCAGAGCGCTATTTTCGAGGCACCGAATGGCAGGCTGTTGCGGCGTTGCTGTCCGGTCGCTCCGGCTCGGCACTTGACGTCGGCGCCGGTCGCGGCATTGCGAGCTATGCACTGGCCCGGAGCGGATTTGAGGTGACCGCGCTCGAGCCCGATGGCAGCGCGATCGTTGGCGCTGCGGCAATCCGCGATCTCGCGGCGCAGGCGAAGCTGCCGATCCGCGTGGTCGAGGAGTTCTCCGAGCGCCTGCCGTTCGCCGACAGAACGTTCGATGTCGTGTTTGCGCGTGCCGTGCTGCATCACACGCGCGATCTCGAGGGTGCCTGCCGCGAGATGTTTCGTGTGCTCCGCCCCGGCGGCATGCTGATCGCCGCGCGCGAGCACGTGATCAGCAAGGAAAGCGATCTTCAGCAATTCCTCGATCAGCACCCGCTGCATCACCTCTACGGCGGCGAGCATGCCTACCTGCTCGACCGCTATACCGGCGCGCTGAAATCGGCCGGCTTTGCCGTCGAGACGCTGGCGCCGCTCCAAAGCCCCATCAATCTGTTCCCGTATACGGCGCAGACGCTGCGATCCGCGGCGGTCGAGAAGTTGACGCGGAAGATTCCGGTTGCTCCGCTGTGGCGCGCCGCGTTTGCCTCGCAGCGCGTGTTCGCCTCCCTGCTCTCGTTTGCCGAGCGCTTCGACCACCGGCCTGGCCGGCTCTATTCGTTCGTCTGTCACAAGGTCTAGCGATGTCGATGTGGGTTACCGGCGCGAACGGGTTCATCGGCCGCCATCTCGTCCGCGAGCTGGCGGGCAGCGGGCATGCGGTGCATGGTGTCGGTCATGGTGCACTCGATCCGGGCGATGCGCGGGGGCTCGGCTTGCAGACCTGGATCAATGGCGAGGTCGACGCGGCCAACCTGAATGCGCTCGCTGCTGCGCACGGACTGCCGTCGCACGTCTTCCACCTCGCCGGTGGATCGTCCGTCGGATTGTCGATAGAGCGTCCGTTCGAGGATTTTTCGCGGACCGTAGCCAGTACGGCGCGCCTGCTTGAATGGCTTCGAAGCTTTGCGCCCGCGAGCCGGCTGGTGGTGGTGTCGAGCGCGGCGGTCTACGGTGCCGATCACACCGGTCCGATTCCCGAAAGCGCGGCGCTGGCGCCGATGTCGCCCTACGGCCACCACAAGCGGATGATGGAGCAGCTGTGTCACAGCTACGTCCAGAGTTTCGACGTTCGCTGCATGGTCGTGCGATTGTTCTCGGTTTACGGTCCCAACCTTCGCAAGCAGGTGCTCTGGGATATCTGCTCGCGGCTGCGGAGCGAGCAGCGCACGCTTAATCTCGGAGGGACGGGGGCTGAGATCAGGGACTGGACCGACGTTCGCGACGTCGTTCGCTTGCTGGCGCGCGTCGCGGAAGCGCCGTGGCAGAACGATTTTGGCGTGATCAATGGCGGCTCGGGGCGCGGCGTGAGCGTGGCCGAGATTGCCAATGGCCTGATCGGGCATTGGGGGAGCAGCACGGCCCTGCAGTTTTCCGGCGTCGCGCGCCCGGGGGATCCGACGAGTCTGCTGGCTGACAACGGGCGCGTACGCGATATGAATTTCGATTGGCGCATTCCGCTGGAGCGGGGCCTCGCCGACTACGTTGAATGGTTCAGGGGCCAGGCCCGTGCCTGAGGCGGCGCCGGTGCGGATCGCATTCACCAACATTCCACGCCGCCTATGGGCGGGAGGCTACAACTATCAACGCAACCTGTTCGATACGCTCAACAGGTACGCGCCCGGCGCCGTGACGCCCGTGCTGTTTGCTGGAACGGCCGATGATGCCGAGGAGATTGCGGCGCTGGCAGGTATTCCCGCCGTCGAGGTCGTGCGCTCGCCGGTGTTCGATCACGCAGCGACTGGTCTTGCCCGTGCGACGGATCTCGCCCGCGCGATCGCCTTTGGCCTGGACGGACCCGCCGTCGCCGAGTTCAGGATTCGCAAGATCGACCTGGTGTTCGAATCCGCGCGCTTCTTCGGCTGGCGCCTGCCGTTACCGGCGGTCGCCTGGTTTCCGGATTTCCAGCACCGCCTGCTTCCGCATCTTTTCTCCAGGAGCGCCTATTGGCGGCGTGATATCGGCTTTCGGGTCCAGCTTGCGTCCGGCCGCCACATCATGTTGAGCAGTGCCACCGCGCTCGGCGACCTCAAACGATTTTATCCAAGCTTGTCGAACGGTGTCTCCGTGGTCCGGTTCGCGACCGAGCCGCCGGCCGGCCTGCTGACCACGAATCCGTCCGAGGTGATCGCAAGCTACGGCTTGCCGCGGCGCTATTTCTATCTGCCAAACCAGTTCTGGCGTCACAAAAATCATCAACTCGTCGTCGATGCGCTCGGCCTGTTGAAACGCCGGGGGCTGGACGTCGTGGTCGCGGCGTCGGGGAGCCCGCTGGACTTCCGCGAGCCCGATCTTTTCGACACGATGATGCGGGAGGTCGATGCGCGCGGCCTGGAGAAGAATTTTCGGCACCTCGGAATGATTCCGCTGGACCATGTCTACGCGCTCCTGCGCGCATCGGTGGCGCTGATCAATCCGTCGGAGTGCGAGGGGTGGAGCACCACCGTCGAGGAGGCAAAGTCGTTTGGTGTCCCGATGCTGCTGTCTGACCTCGATGTGCATCGCGAACAGACCGAGGGCCGCGCCCGGTATTTCGGTATTCGCGATTCTGCGGCCTTGGCCGATCACATGGCAGAGGCCGCGCAATCAGCGGATCCTGCGACCGTCCGGAGGCTGCTGCCTGACGTCGAGCAGCGCGTGAAGGCGTTCGTTGCGGATTTCGTCCGGCTGACCGCGGACGTGATGCAGAATGCGGGAAAGCGCTAGTCGGTAGCTGCCTGCTGCGCGAAGATGCTTCGCGGCATCACGTACCGGAGCAGGAAGAGAATCGCGGTGCCGTGGGTGAGCATGGCGACCGAGAGAGGGGTGTTGAGCAGCACGTGAGGCAGCGTGCTGCAGGAGATCAATACGAAACGCTGCGGCAGCCTGATGAAGCACGGTTGCGCAGGGCCAGGACGGCGAGTGTGCCTGATGGGCCTTCTGCCCGCGCGCTACCGGCTACCGCTGATGCACTGGTGCCTTGAACGGCGCGTAAGCCGGGACCCGCCTGCTCGCGCCGGCGTGCCTTCCTGGGGAATTTACGGGTTGCTGTCCGCGCGTGAGGGGCGTTGAGCCAATTCCGACAGTTGCCACACTAGCAAACATCAATCGGGAGGTGCGCTAGTTCGATTTTGGAGCATTCATTCGAATCTGCGGAATTGCGCCATTTGCAGATAGTTCCGCGCGCGGAACGAAGATACTGCTTGGACGTTCCTCGAGTGCGGGCGGACACTGAATTCATACTCAATCGGAACCCGCTATTTATCGGTCCAAACAGCAGGCTGCTTTAGTCAGAAGTTCTCCATTACGTCGCCGGTGCAGCACGCGGTGATTTGTTCGGCTGCGATGGTAGCGGGCGTGAGGCTTGCGCTACTCGCCGTGTTCAGCCTTTTCGACTACCTGATAGAGAAGCGGATGTACGCGAATTGTGTAAGAGCTTACCAGCAGTCACCGATCTGCTTAGCCGAAGACCGAGCTTCACGGCTTCCAAAGCGGCCGTAGCCTAGAATTCAGCTGCTCTACATAGCCGTCGATCGCGCTCCGCAACTTTGCGGCGTTGGCGCCGTGAGCGCGACGCTTGAAGACCAGGTAATTGCGCAGCCCGCCGAGTTCGGCGCGGTCTGCTGGTGATGAGGACACCGTGCAGTGCCAGCGGATTGGCGCTGGCGCGGGTGTCCTGCGGCAGGCAGCGGCTTGAACACCAGCTTGGAGCGCGAGCCCGAGGGCTCGATGACCTTCTCGGCGCGCTCGCGGATATTCGCTGGTTGTGGCCTGGCAGATTCGCGTTTTCGGTCGCTTGGCGAGGCCTAGCATGTTGATGACGTCCTGCACCGAGGTCTTGTTGGTCTGCACGGGGCGCACTGGTAACGAATTGGCTCGGCTGAGCAGGCCAAGGTTGACGCTAGCGTCAACGGCACCTTAGAGTAGTACAATGATGTCGTGCCGGACCGCTCGAACAGAGCGATGTGGCGCCGGCTGCCGGTGAATTGTCTGTCAGCTGACCCGTCCTTGGCGCTAGCCTCGAGCGGCCTTTCGCAGGCGTGCTACCCGATGAAGCGCTGCCCCCGAGCCCACGAAGATTCGGCAGTCTCATAGCCATTTAACGGCACGATCGGTTCTCGGAGAGGCTGTCAGCGTCATGCGGCTATACGGGAAATGCCAAGAGGGTTGCTCAAGCTGAGATATTGCCTTTAAACCTCTCGCTGAGATGGATTTTCCCGGTTGCCGCCGGTTTGTATAGAAGTTGCCAAGAATGCGTGTTCCCGACTGGAGAGATCAATGAAGGTCGTAATTCTTGCCGGAGGTCTCGGCACCCGTATCGCCGAGGAAACCAGCACCCGTCCGAAGCCGATGGTCGAGATCGGCGGCCGTCCGATCCTCTGGCACATCATGAAGATCTACAGTCATTATGGCTTCAATGACTTCGTGATCTGTCTTGGTTACCGGGGCTACATGATCAAGGAGTACTTCGCGAACTACTTCCTGCACATGTCCGACGTGACCTTTCATATGGCCGAAAACCGGATGGAGGTGCATCGCGAAACCGCCGAGCCCTGGCGCGTCACGCTGGTCGACACCGGCGAGGACACCCAGACCGGCGGGCGGCTGAAGCGGGTGCTTCCTTACGTCGCGAACGAGCCCTTCTTTGCGTTGACCTATGGCGACGGCGTTGCCGACATCGACCTCGCCGCCGAGATCGCTTTCCACAAGGCGCATGGGCGGCGCGCCACCGTCTCGGTGGTGCGGCCTGCAAAACGCTTCGGCGCGGTTGCGATCGAGGGTGATCGGGTCGTCAATTTCGAGGAGAAGCCGAACGACGACGGCGGCTGGATCAATGGCGGCTTCTTCCTGCTGTCGCCGTCGGTCGGCGAGCTCATCGCAGGCGACAAGACGATCTGGGAGCGCGAGCCGATGGAGCAGCTCGTGAGTGGGGACGATCTCCGCGCCTATGTGCATCCCGGCTTCTGGCACCCGATGGATTCGCTGCGTGATCGCAACTTCCTCGAGGGCGAATGGGCGAACCACCGCGCCAAATGGAGAGTCTGGTGACGGATCCCGCATTCTGGCGCGGCAAGAAGGTTTTTCTGACCGGGCACACCGGTTTCAAGGGGGCATGGGCCTCGCTGTTGCTGCGCCGCCTCGGCGCCAGCGTCTACGGCTACGCGCTCGAGCCGACGCATCCATCCTCGTTGTTCGTGACGGCGCGCATCGCCGACGAGATCAGGCAGCGCATCGCCGACATTCGCGATCTCTCCGCCTTGCGCGCCGCAATGACTGAGGCCGAGCCCGACATCGTCATTCACATGGCGGCGCAAGCGCTGGTGCGCCCGTCTTACGAGGAGCCGGTCGAGACCTTTGCGACCAATGTGATGGGCACGGTGCACGTGCTGGAGGCGGCACGGCAGCTGCGTTCGGTGCGGGTTATCCTGAATGTCACCAGCGACAAGTGCTACGAGAACAACGGGGCGGGCGTCGCCTTCCGTGAGGTCGATCGGCTCGGCGGCGACGATCCCTACAGCAACAGCAAGGCCTGCGCCGAGCTGGTGACGCACTCCTATCGCCACAGCTTCTTCAAGGCTCCGGGTGCGGCGCGCGTCGCGACCGCGCGGGCCGGCAATGTCTTCGGCGGTGGCGACTGGGCGCGCGACCGTCTCGTTCCGGACGCGATGCAGGCGTTCCTTGCGGGCGAGCCGTTGCGGATTCGCAATCCCAACTCGGTGCGGCCCTGGCAGCACGCGCTCGATCCGGTGCTGGGCTATCTGACGCTGGTCGAGCGGCTGGCGGCCGACGGGCGTTTCATCGGCGGCTGGAATTTCGGCCCTGACGCCGCAAGCGAGGTGCCTGTGGGAGCCGTGGTCGAACATCTGATCGCGCAGTGGGGCGAGGGTGCGCGCTGGACCGCCGACGCGGGCCCGCATCCGCACGAGGCCGCCTATCTCAGGCTCGACTGCGCCAAGGCACGGAGTGAGGTCGGCTGGACGCCGCGGCTCGATCTGACGCAGGGGTTGCGGCTCACCGTCGACTGGTACAAGGCGCTGCGCGAGGGCAGAGACCTGCGCAAATTCTCGCTCGACCAGCTCGATCAGGTTGTCGGCGCGTCGTCGAGGACGGTCGCGTGACGTGACGGCTCACGGCGGACGGGGCCGAAGAAAGCGGACCGCCGTGTCTCGACCGATCTCGCGGTGGCGCGAATGCGCAGGAGGTCCTTGCGGGCAACCAAGCCGACGAGATGCCCGGTCGCGCGCTCGACGATCGGCACCCGCCCGACGTCGGCCAGAACCATCCGATCGGCAACATGCGAGACGGGCTCGTCCGGATAGCCGAGCGTGAGCGAGCGGTCTGATGCGCAGTCGAACAGGGTGGCGCGACCATCGGCGCTTTCCGCGCGCCACCGCAGCACGTCCGAGCGGCCGACGAGACCGGAGACCCCTCCGCCGGCGTCGATCAGCGGATAGGACTTGTGACGTCGTTCCCCGTGGGAGAAAAACGATACCGCTTCGCCGACGGTCATGGTTGCGGGCAGGGTATCGACATCCTTCACCATCACTTCGCTCACGCGAAGCAGGTCGAAGGGGTCGATGCCGTATTCGCGCACGACGTGCTGGCCGCGCCGCGCGATCTTTTCGGTGAGGATCGAGCGCTTGAGCAGTAACACGGTGAGCGCATAAGCAGCGGTCGTGGCAATCAGAAGCGGTCCCATCATCGCAAATTCGCCGGTCAGCTCGACGGCGAACAGGATCGCGGTCAGCGGCGAGCGCATGGTGCCGCCCATCATTGCGGCCATGCCGATGAGTGCCCACGCACCATGCGGGCCCGGCAGCAGCTGTCCTTCGAGCCAGCCGGCGCAGCCGCCGAAAATGAGAAGCGGCGCGAGGACGCCGCCGGAGGTGCCCGATGCCAGGGCAACGATCCAGATCGCAGACTTCACGAGCAGGATCAGGACCGTGGCCGATACCGCAATGTTGTCGTTGAGCAGGTCGCCGATGATATCGTAACCGACACCGAGCGCGCGTGGCTCGATCAGGCTGCCGGCACCGACGAGCAATCCGCCGATCGCCGGCCACCACATCCAGTGAATTGGGAGATGGCCGAAGATGTCCTCGGCCTTGTACAGGAGGGTGGTCAGCAATCCCGATTGCAAGCCTGCCGCGATGCCAATGCCGACGCAGGCAAGCGGTCCCCACCACGGCAAATCGAGCTGGCCGGCGAACGGGAACAGCGCGCCGCTGCCGATCAGCCACGGTCGCAGTGCCGACGAGACCACGCAGGCGGCGATCACGGGAATCAGGCTGCGCGGCTTCAGCTCGAACAGGAGAAGTTCGACGGCAAGCAGGACGGCGGCGACCGGGGTTCCGAAGATCGCCGTCATACCCGCGGTCGCACCGGCGACCAGCAGCGCCTTGCGCTCGGCGGCGGTGAGGTGGAAGCATTGCGCGAAGAGAGAGCCGACGGCGCCGCCGGTCATGATGATCGGGCCCTCGGCGCCGAACGGGCCGCCGGTACCGATCGAGATCGCCGACGACAGCGGTTTGAGGACGGCGACCTTCGGCTGGAGACGGCTGCCGCCGATGAGGATGGCCTCGATCGCCTCGGGAATGCCGTGGCCGCGAATCCTCTCTGAGCCAAAGCGCGCCATCAAGCCGATGACGAGGCCGCCGAGGGCCGGGGCCGCCACCATCCAGACGCCGGGCTTCAAGCCCGACAGCGAGAGCGTCTGCGCGCTCAGCGTATGCAGCCATACCGCATTGGTGGCGAGCGCGATGGCATGCAGCAACAGCCACGCCGTCGCCGCGCCGCCGGCGAAGACGGCCATGGCGACCAGCATCAGAACACGCCGGTCTGTCGTGAAGTCGCCGAGGCGCGGCAGGGAATTGGCGGGGATGGAGCGTGGCATCTTGGTCCGATCGGAGAATAACGCAATTGTAATGATGACGGAGCCGGCCGCTCAGGCCGGACGGCGGCGAAAATATATCGTAAAGCGATATAAATCAACGGATCAATTGCTGGCGGAGGTAGGCTTGAAAGTCAGGTGACGGACCGTCTAGCGCGGCAGCACCAGAATCTCGGAGATGCGCGCCTGCGAGGAGATCGCGTGATTCAGGCGCGCGCCCGACGCAGACCGCGAGATACGATTTGAGCAGGACGATGAGGCGAGGATGGCGCGCTCGATATCGGACGCAAGACCGGTCGGCCGGACCCCGGCGTTTGCACCTTCACCGACGCATTGGACCAGCCTTGCTGCTCCCATCAGCGCCGGCTTTTCCGACCGTGACAGGCACTCTTCTTCCGAAGAGCGGCGGATGCAGCTCGGCCATCGCTGTCAGAGCCCCACAAAGGCCAGCCGCGAACAGGTATATTCTCATGACTTCCCTACGCCGAAACCGAGATCTGGCTTCCACCCATGGTCCGTATAATTACGGAATCCGATACATGGCAGGTATTATGACCGAGGTGGCGCCGCGACCGCTAAAATTAAACCGAACGTATACCTCTGAAGCTAGAATGAGCATTCTGCGCCTTACGTCGAGCGTGCCTAGCTGCTCTGGAGAGTCCAATGGCCAACGCAGTCACGATCAGCAAGTCCAATAACAGCGATATCGACGGTATGCTGTCAGGCTACAAATGGTCGGGCACCATCACCTACAGCTTTCCCGACGCGCCTGGCGACTACGCGAATCCATACACGGGCGGCAACAGCGAGCCGACGACCTCAGGCTTTGCTTCAGCGCCCAGCCAGATGCAGGCCGCGATCAACTACGCGATCGGGTTGATCCTTGGCTACACCAACGCCAGCATCCAGTACGCAGGCACCAACGGCGCCGACGTCATGATCGCGCAATCGCCCTCAGCCAATCCGACCTCCTATGCCTATTACCCCGGCAACTATGCATCCGGCGGCGATGTGTGGTTTGGAACACAGTATAACTACTCGCTGGCCCAGCTCGGCAACTACTATTTCACGACCGCGCTGCACGAACTCGGTCATGCACTTGGCCTCAAGCACAGTCAGGAAACTGGCGGCGTCGCTAACGTCGCAGTTCCCACGGCCCACGACGACAGCGAATATACCGTCATGAGCTATCGCAGCTATGTCGGTGCTTCGACCACGAGCGGGTATACCAACGAGGCGTATGGATATCCGCAGACCTACATGGCCAACGATATCCTCGCGCTACAAACGATGTACGGCGCGAACTACACGACCCAGAGCGGCAGCACGGTCTACAGCTGGAACCCGGCGACGGGGCAGGAGTTCATCAACGGCGTCGGACAGCTCGCGCCGGGCGGTGGCGTCGGAGGCTCGGCCAACCGTATCTACGAGACGGTGTGGGACGGCGGCGGCGTCGATACCTACGATCTGTCAAACTACACGACGAACCTGGGCATCAATCTCAATCCCGGCGCGTCGTCACTGTTCTCGTCGGTGCAACTGGCCAATCTCGGCAACGGCCATTCCGCTTCGGGCAATGTCTACAACGCCTATCTCTACAACAACGACGCGCGATCCTACATCGACAACGCCACCGGCGGGGCCGGCAACGACACGATCATCGGGAACGTCATCGCCAACGCACTGAACGGCGGCTCCGGCAACGATACGATCACTGGCGGTGGCGGCAACGACACCATTATTGGTGGCGCCGGTACCGATACGGCGGTGTATTCGGGCAATAGGGCGAACTATTCTATTTCGTTCAATGCGAGCACGCAGACGTTCACCGTCACGGATTTGCGTGGTGCCATCGCCCGATGGCGTGGATACCGACACGGGCATTGAATACCTTCAGTTTGCAGATGGCACGGTCGCCAGCTCGTCGTTGATCCCTGTCACGATAGAAGCAATGGGCACGACTGCGCTTGTCCAGTCGGGCGGCCTCTACAATCTTAACCCGGTTGGCGCCGGCACAGGGCCAACGCTGAAATATCAGGGCACGGCTTATGTAGCCGGGCAGTTTGGTAGCTGGACTCCGATCGGAGTTGAGCAGATCGGCTCCGGCTATCAGGTGGCCTGGAAGGTGATTGGCGTCGATAACTATTCAGTGTGGAGCACCGATAGCAACGGCAACTACATCTCCAACGTGATCGGTGGCGTCTCCGGCTCAAGTGCTTCGTTGGCGTCATTCGAAAGCGCTTTTCACCAAGACCTGAATGGGGACGGTATCATTGGTTCACCATCGAGAACGGTGATTGAGTCCTTCGGATCAACAGAGCTGGTCAAGGTGGGTTCTAATTTCTATTTTGGCGAGGTCGGCAGCGGCAGCGTAGGCCCGGAGTTGACATACAACGGTTCGCCATTCGTGGACGGCCAGGCGGGCGGATGGACCCCGATCGGCGTCGAGCAGACCGGCTCCGGCTATCAGGTCGCCTGGAAAGTGGGCGGCGTTGACAACTATTCGGTGTGGAGCACCGACAGCAATGGCAATTACATTTCTAACCTGATCGGCGGCGTGTCGGGCTCAAGCGCCTCGTTGGTGTCATTCGAGAGCGGTTTTCATCAGGACTTGAACGGAGACGGAGTAATTGGAGCGTCGACGGCACTGACAGCGGTGATCGAATCTTTCGGTTCGACCAAGCTGGTCCAGGTCGGCAGTAATTTCTATCTCGACAACATTAGTAGCGGCGCGGGCCCAGAACTGAAATACAACAGTTCTCCATTTGTGGAGCGGGCCAGGCGGGCGGTTGGAGTCCTATCGGCGTCGAGCAGATCGGCTCCGGATATCAGGTAGCGTGGAAAGTGGACAGCGCCGATAACTACTCGGTATGGAGCACCGACAGCAATGGCAACTACATTTCCAACTTGATCGGTGGTGTGTCAGGGACAAACGCTTCGTTGGTGTCCTTCGAGAGCAGTTTTCATCAGGACTTGAACGGAGACGGGGTCATTGGTGCGTCGCCAGCACCGACGGCGGGGATCGAAGCTTTCGGCTCGAACAAGCTGGCCTCCGCTAAGTTCTATTTCGGCAACCTTGGAAATGACGGCGCTGGCCCTGAACTGAAGCAGAGAGCTGGCCCCGGTTGTTTGGACAGCGCCCCGCTGGATTTAAGTGGATTCCTGCCGGGTTATGCTGAACGCGGGGCTTTACGGTTTTGTCGTTGCGTCGGGAGGGCGTAGCCCGACCAGAGCGACGACAAAACCGTCGGCGACGGTCATGCGGCCATCACCATAGCTTGCGTGCCGAAGTAAGCCTCGTCGGGCGTGCGCCCGTCAAGGCTCGAGTGAGGGCGTCCCTGATTGTAGAAGGCCAGATACTTGGCAATTGACGCTCGCGCCTCGGACACGCTGTCGTAGGCGCGGAGATATACTTCTTCGTATTTGACCGTGCGCCAGAGCCGCTCGACAAACACGTTGTCGCGCCAGGCGCCCTTGCCGTCCATGCTGATGGCGATCTTCGCGTCCAGCAGCACATCGGTGAACTCGAGGCTGGTGAACTGGCTGCCCTGATCCGTGTTGAAAATCTCGGGCCTGCCGTGCTTCGCCAACGCCTCCTGGACCGCTTCGACGCAGAAGGCCGCCTCCATTGTGATCGAGACGCGATGGGCCAGGACCCGTCGGCTGAACACATCGACGACCGCCGCGAGATAGACGAAGCCACGCCGCATCGGAATGTAGGTGATGTCCATTGCCCACGCATGGTCGGGCCGCTCGATCTTCAATCCGCGCAACAGGTACGGGTAGATCTTGTGACCCGGAGCCGGCTTGCTCGTGTTCGGGCGACGATAGACCGCCTCGATCCCCATGCGCTTCATCAGCGTCGCGATGTGGCGGCGACCGGCGTATACGCCCTCCCGCCGCAGCAACGATCGCAGCATACGCGCTCCCGCGAAGGGATAATCGAGATGCAGCTCATCGAGCCGACGCATCAAGGCAAGGTCCTCGGCCGAAACTGGCCGAGGTTCATAGTAGACCGTGCTGCGAGCCAGCTTCAGGACCTTCGCCTGGCGCACGATAGAAAGATCATGATCGCGGTCGATCATCGCTTTGCGCTCAGCAGGCCCGCCTTGGTGAGCGCGCCGGACAAAAAATCGTTTTCCAACGCCAGCTCGCCGATCTTGGCATGTAACGCCTTCAAATCGACCGGCGTCTCGGCCGATGTCTTGTCATGCCCAAACACGCCGGCGGCGCCTTCCAGGAGCTGGTTTTTCCAGATCGTGATCTGGTTCGGATGAACATCAAACAGTTGCGCCAGCTCCGCCAGTGTCTTGTCGCCTTTGACCGCAGCCAAAGCAACCTTCGCCTTGAATGCCGGAGAATGCGTCCGGCGGCTCTTCTTCGTCATCTTCGCTCCTGATTCGCAGCAAGAATCCTCGCCGCTGTCAGGCAGAAAATCCACTCAAGCTACTGTCCGAATTTGCGGGGCCAGCTCTATGTACCGCGTCCCATTCTCTCTGGCGACGCGTTCAATTCCGTTCTCGATGGCAAGTGTCTTGCTGAGGTCAATTTGCAAGCGGCCTGGCAACATATCCGATCTGTACTGCAGCCAAGATTGCAGCAGGCGCGAGGGAAGGCTCGGATCGAATCTCGGAGCAGGCCCAAGGACAAATATTTCGGCTACGCCGGCTGCCCTTATCTTCGCGATCGTGTCCTCAAGCATGGCTGCATACGCTGAGCCGGTCTTCCAATCGTTCGGATAATTCTGCCAGGCACCAAATAAGATGACAGTCTGGGCAGGATGTTTCCGAATTAGCTCGAAGACCGCCGCATTGCCGTCGCGACATCCCGACGACGGGCTCGCCAAGTCCGAGCAGGGGGGCGCAGCCATTTCTCGTGAGCTGCGAAATGCGCTCCGAACCGAAAACCTCCCGAAGACCAGGCGAAAGCCGCGCAGCATGCGAGTCTCCCCAGATCACGATCGCGTCGTTTCGATTTGTCTTTAGGCATACCGGCAGCAGCTTGGAAGTATCCTCCTCATTTCCGAGCCAGCACCCTGGATTGTAGGCATCCGTCTTGAAATCATAGCGTTCGTAGGCGAGAGCGGCTTGCAATGCGTCGGGTAGCCGGCTGGGGATTCCATGCGCAAATGCAATTGAAAAGCCGGCCAGTCCGACAACGGCAAGCGACGCGACAGCGCCCCGCGCGAGAGGCGAAAGTCGAAGATGCTTCTTGAGCGGCACTTCGACCGCCAGGTAAGTCAGGATTGCTAGACAGATGCTCGCAACCAAACACGCCGATGCCTGCCATGGCGCGAGTGTAGTGCCATTCTTGATGTAGGCGAAAACCAGGATTGGCCAATGCCATAAATAGAGCGGGTAGCTGATCCTGCCCAGGAAAACCATCAAGCCGCTACCCAGCGTCCGCGTCGCAAGTCTCGATGTTGCGCCGTAACGGATCGCAAGCATCGACCCGGCAACGATCGCCAACGCGAACTTGTTCGGCCAAGCCGCCTGGCCGATGCCAAGGAAGGCGACGAGCGCGATCATCGACACTCCAACGATGACAAAGATTGTAGAGTTGGCAGACTTGGCGCTTCCCGTTCTCATCACCGCCAACAAACCGCCCGCCGACAATTCCCAAGCCCGCGCAAGCGGCGAGTAGAAAGCTGCAGAGGTGTGGCCGAAATGGCTGAGACTCCAGCAGTGCAGAAGTGACAGCAGAGTAATGGCGAGAAGCATCCATTCCATTCGGAGACGGAATCTCACGCCGATCAGCATCAATACCGGCCAGACCAGATAGAACTGTTCTTCGACCCCGAGCGACCAGAGATGCAGGAGCGGCTTTGTCGATGCGGCAAGATCGAAATAGCCCGTTTCGGTCCAGAACAGCAAGTTGGGTAGGAATAAGGCTGCAGCGGCCACTTGTTTCCCCAGCGCTTCGAAAAGGCTGGGCGTCAAAAAGACCCAGCCGAAGCTCAGCGCGGTCGTGGTTACTAACCCGTCCTATTCGTGAGAGTGCGGCATTTGGGCCCGATTGATGCGGCCGCACATCTTGTCTGACGAGGCGCACAGGATTGCCTTCGGCTTTTCGCCGCCTGACGACCGGTACTTTGCAACGCGCTTGAGGGATGGGTTGGGCGAACGGGGGCGGACGCCCCGCCGGTCAAGGACCGAGCGGCAGCAGCGCGCCGGGCAAGCCGCAGATCAGGTCGGCTTCGGGACATGCCGCGGCAAACGCAAGGCGAATGCGGCTCGTGGTCTCGACGACACGGGCGGCGATTTTCAAGAGCCGAAGACGCAGCGTCGCGAACTCGGCAGCGGCCAATTCCCGGGCTTTGGGAATGGCGTCGCGCACGGTCAGCATCAGCCAATAAGCGGCCGTATGGAGCACGAGACGGACCTGGTTGGCGAGCGCCGAACGGCAGCTGGTGCGATCGGAGGCGAGCTGCGTCTTATGCAGCTTGATCAGATTCTCGGCTTGGCCGCGCGCGCAATACAGGCTGTCGTAGATCCACTCGGCCGAGCCGACATCGAGGCTGGTGACGACGAAGCGGATGTCGAGGCCGAGCATCGTCGCCTCAATACGGGCGACAGTGCGCCGTTCGCGATCCCAGGACTTTGCCTTGTGGCGCGTCTCGGTATAGCCACGCAGAACCGGCAGGTTCTCGATGGCGCGTCGCGTGCGGATGTCGTCGGCGACCTCGTCGACTTTTCTGGCGAGAGGCTTGGTGCCGGACAGACCGAAGATGTAGTCGATGCCGTTGGTCTCGCACCACGCCATGGCCTCCGGCCGGGCATAGTGCCCGTCGCCACGGAACGTAATTTGCGTGTTGTGCCATCGCGTCCGGATATGCCGTACCAGGCGGCGCAGATGGGCACGCACCTCGACGCCGCCCGGCGTCTTGCCGGGCCGCAGCACGACGGCCACGGGCCGGCTCTTCTCCGTGTCGTAGACGTGGATCGGCAGGAAGCAGCGTTCGTCATAATGAGCGTTGAACAGCGAGAGCTGCTGATGGCCGTGGACGACGTCGCAGGTATCATCGATGTCGAGCGTGACGGATGCCGGCTCGCGCGGGTAGCTATCCATCCATGCGGCCCGTGTCCGGCAGCCGTCCGCAGGCCAGCTTGAATGCGGGATCGGACCGCAGATGATCGAGGTCGTCGGCGTCCTCGTAGCCGCAGCAGATCGCGAACATGCGCGCGCGGAACATATCGACAAGGCTGTGCACGACCCGCGTCGGATCGCGCCGATCCGGGAACACCCGGGCCAGATTGTCGGCCAAGCCGAGACGCCGCTCGGCCATCGCCAGAAGCATCACGCCCCCGTTCGAGGTCAGGCGACCGCCATCGAAGGCAGCTGTGACTTTCTTGGCGTGAACGGCTGGAAACGAGAAGGGCAGAATCGTATCATCGGTCATGGCGGGCGTGGCGTTCGCGGTTGAAGGTGATGGGGTGGCTTCGCAACCGAATCCTACGCCGCATCAGCGCTTTACACCACGCTCGCCAGCCCTCAGGCGCACTCTTACGAATAAGACGGGCTAACAGCAATGCCGGAAACAGACGACGCGCCCTGCGCGCGTAAAAGCCCGCAAATGAAAAGTCATTTGCCAGAATGATGCCCGTGATCAAGAATCCAGAAATGACAAAGAAGATGTCAACTCCGACAAAACCGGCGGGGACAACTTCCGGAAAGGCATGAAAACCAAGGACCAGGAATACGGCGACCGCGCGTAACCCATCGATGTCGGGACGGTATATCGTCATAATCTCAACGCTGCTGCTGCCGATTCTTATAGCCCTAACATGCGTGGCGACGATAGGGACACGAAGAAGCGTGGCCAGCACTTGACTACCGGTCCTGTCGCGAGAAGCACTGGTTTCACTGGGCGGCGGTGGATATCAAATGGCACGTTTGCAATGTCGCGGACTTCACTTATAAGGCGACTTGCTTCCCCCCCCCCCCCCCCCCCCCCCCCCCCCCCCAATTTGGAACTATCCATGGCGCGTACAATCAAAGGTTGCGAGGTGTGCGGCGGGTCCGAACTCAAGGATGTTCTGGATCTTGGACGCCATCCGCTGTGCGACGATCTCGTGCCGGTCGGGAATCCGGCGATTCCTGAAACATATCCGATAGATATCGTCTTCTGTCCGACCTGTAAGACGGCTCACCAGGCGTATCAGGTTCCGAAACGGACGTTGTTTCCGAGTACGTACCACTACAGAGCACGGCACACCGCAGATGTGCTGAACGGAATGCGTCAGCTGGTGGAGCGATGCGAAAAGCAGGTCGGTTCACTTAAAGGTCTGTTGGTGCTCGACGTGGGGTGCAACGACGGCAGCCTGTTGTCGATCTTCAGGGAACGAGGCGCGAGAACCGTTGGCGTCGAGCCGACCGGCGCCGCCACAGACGCGAAACAGGCCGGCCACACGGTTTATCAGGACTACTTCGCGCCTTCGCTGGCTGAAAAGATTGCGGCAAGCGGTGGTCTGCCGGACATCATCACGTTCACCAATGTTTTCGCGCATATCGAGGATCTGCGCAGCGTTCTCTCGGCCGTCGGCGCGCTAATGGGGCCGAGCACGCTGCTGGTCATCGAGAACCACTATCTCGGCTCCGTGCTCGATCGATATCAATTCGATACCTTCTATCACGAGCATCCGCGCACCTATGGTTTGACGTCCTTCCGGTACATCGCCAAATCGCTTCAGGCTCGGATCGAGGCACTGGAGTTCCCGGCACGCTATGGCGGCAACATCCGCGTCATGATGCGGCGAGGCGACGGTGAGGAGCAGGCTGCTCCCGAACTCGCCAAGGTGGGGGCCGCGGAAGGCGGCTTCGAGCAGCGCCTGCTCGACATGGCGAAGCGGATACCTGCGTGGCAGAAGAGCAAGCGCGCCGAAATCGAAGCGGCCGTTTCTCGCCATGGTCCACTCGTCGGCAAGGCCTTTCCGGGCCGCGCGGCTATCCTGGTGAAGCTGCTCGATCTCGATCAGGCCACCCTGCAAGCGGTCTACGAGAAGCCAGGCTCGATGAAGATCGGAAACTACATCCCGGGCACCCGCGTCCCGATTCTTTCCGACAACGACTTCGACAAGCGCCCGAACCGGGATGTGCCGCTTCTCAATCTGGCCTGGCACATCTCCGGTGAAATTCACGGGTACATGCGCAAGCAGGGATATGACGGCCAGATCATCGACCTATTTTCGCCAGAGGAGTTTGAGCGGGCCTAGTGCTGCGCGCGACGGGAATGGCTTTGATGGCTGAGACGACGTCAGGGGTGAATGCCGAATCCGCAAATGGGGGACCTGACTCCTTGAGCAGGCCCCTCATTTCGATCATCGTTCCCGTGTTCAATGAAGAAGACAACGTCGATCGGACATATTCGGAGTTGAAGCGGGTTACGGCGGAGCTGAAGGACTATCAGTTCGAAATTCTGTTCACCGACAATCACTCCACCGACTCCACCTTCGGGAAGCTCTCCAGCATTGCCGCCCACGATCCGAGCGTGCGGATCGCCCGCTTTGCAAGGAATTTCGGTTTTCAGCAGTCCGTTCTGACCGGCTATCGGCTGGCGCGCGGAGCGGCCGCGATCCAGATCGACGCGGATCTTCAGGACCCGCCGTCGATGTTCGGTCCCTTTCTGCAAAAATGGCGCGAAGGCTTTGACGTCGTGGTCGGGGTACGCAGGAGCCGGAAAGAGACTTTGCTCCTGCGGCGCGCGAGGCGGGCCTATTACCGCTTCATGCGGCGGATTGGCGGGCCTCATCTCATTCCGGATGGTGGCGATTTCCGCCTGATTGACCGGTCCGTGATCGAGCGGCTCCGTCCGATTCACGAGCCGCATATGTATCTGCGCGGTCTCATTTCCTCGCTCGCCAGGCGCCAGACCGGCATTCCCTTCGATCGCGCTGCGCGGTTGCACAACGAGAGCAAGTTTCGATTTGGAAGCCTGGTGCGTCTGGCCATGGACGGCATCATCGCGCACTCGAGCCTGCCTCTGCGGGTATCGTTCTATATGGGCTTGGTGATCGCGCTGGCCGCTGTCCTGCTCGCGACTTTCTATCTCGTCGTCAGGTTGTTCTCTCACCAGATCGTTCCGCCGGGATTCACGACCACGCAGATCCTCATCCTGTTCGGGATTGGGTTGAACAGCCTTTTCCTCGGCGTGCTGGGTATCTATGTCGGGCGAATTTACGATCAGGTCCGGTTGCGGCCGCCGACGATCATTTCCGACCTGATCAATTTCGACGAGCAGATCGACAGCGTCGAACGGAATTTGCTCCGATGAACGGCACCGGCACCACGTCCGGCTTATTCGCACTGATGACGTCATCCTCCATGCGCCTGATCATGCGCTTTGGCGTGTCCGGCGTGACGACCACGCTCGCGTATTTCGTGCTTACGAACGCGTTCGTGCTTTCGCGCATGATGACGCCGGTCCTCTCGTCGGTGTGCGCGTACGTCATCTCGGTCGCCATCTCGTACCTGATGCAGAGCTGCTTCACCTTCCGGGTCGATGGCCATTCCTTCGACCAGGTTGCTCGCTTCGTGGTTATGTCCCTGGCCGGGCTTTTGGTTTCCTGGTGCGTGATGGCGCTTAGCGTCGACCTGCTGCATTGGCCCTATCTGACCGGTGCAATTGGCGTTTGCATGATCATACCCGTGCTGAATTTCTTCCTGCTGCGCGGCTGGGTGTTTGCCGTCCGCGGCAGGCGCGAGCAGACTGTTGCAACGGGAGAGTCGGAATGACCGAACAGAAGACCTCTCAGGTGACGCAGGCACAGGTCGCGACGGATTTTGACAACGTCGCCGGCGACTACGAGGACAAGATCAATTCGGCGCTTGCCTTTGCCGGGCGTGAGCACTCGTTCTACATCGACATCAAGCGCGAGCACATCTTGCGGCTCGGCAGAGAGCATTTTCCTGATCAGACAGAGCTGGATGTTCTGGACCTCGGCTGCGGGCTCGGCGCGTATCATCCCGGCCTCGAAGGAAAGTTCCGCGAACTGCACGGCATCGACGTATCGGCGCAGAGCGTCGAGCTTGCAGCGGCGCGGCATCCTTTCGTGCACTATTCGACGTTTGACGGAGCCCGACTGCCTTATCGCGACGGGCAATTCTCCATCGTGTTCACCGTATGCGTCATGCATCATGTGCCGCCGCCGCAATGGACGGGGTTCGTCGCGGAGATATTTCGCGTGACAAAGGCCGGCGGGCTGGTGCTCGTATTCGAGCACAATCCCTATAACCCGGCGACACAGTACATTGTGAAGACCTGCGACATCGACAAGGACGCGGTGTTGTTGCGGCCCGGGAAGCTGCGGCGAATGTTTGCGGACGCCGGCTTTGCCAAGGTCGAAACGAAAACGATCATTTCGGTGCCGCCCGCCGGCCAATTCCTCAGCCGCCTCGACTCGTTTTTGGGGCATCTTCCGTTCGGCGCCCAATACTACCTCAGCGGCGTGAAACCGCCGGCCTGAAGCGGGAGGGACGCATCTGACCACGATTGCTCTGCAACTGGCTGACTTCTGGCGCGCGGCGGCCTTGCCCATTCCGCTTGTGGTCGTTGGCGGCGGTCGCTGGGGCCGGACCTGGCTTTCGGTCGTCGTCGCCGCGCGCGGTTCTGCGGAAGGTGTCGTTCTGGCTGCCCGCAGCCAGCCCGATGAAGTGCGGACATGGGCCGCCGCGCGCTCCGAGCTCGCAGGCCTGACGGTGGTGGCTACGGTTGCCGAGGCCATGCTTGCCGATCGGCAACCGCAAGCGGCGATCATATCGAGCCGGCCACGCGATCACATACGCGACGGGATTGACGCGCTCGAACATGGTCTGCACGTTCTTGTCGAAAAGCCGGTCGGCGTCGATCCGGAAAGCGGACGGGCGCTGGTGGCAGCAGCTCAGCACAGGAAGCGTATTCTCGCGGTGGGCACGGAATTCGCCTACCTTCCGGCCTTTCATCAATTGTCTGAGGAATTCGCCGGCGCCGACGGCGCAGATATGACGCTGATATGGGAAGACGTCGAAAACGAAGTGCGACATGGCGCGACGAAGGCCCGGCACGAGGAGACGGGGTTGCTGTACGACTTGATGCCTCATGCCCTTTCGATCTTCCGGGTCTTTGCCCCGAAGGCCGGCCTTCGGATTGGCGCAGCGCAGGAAAGTCCGGATGGCTGTCGGGGACATATCGAATTCCGCGACGACCAGGGAGGGCGCCACGAATTTCGCTGTGACACCAGAGCGACAGCGCGTCGACGGCTGCTGGAGATCCGGACCAAATCCGGTCACGCGTCGGTCGACTTTAGCGGCGCCCATGGGCTGATGACGATCAACGGCCAGCCGCACGCGCTTGATCCGCGTATGTCGGTGATGGCCAGCACTTTGCGACTGGAGCTTGGAGCGTTCCTGTCTCAGGTGACGGGGGCGACGGACGCAGCGTTACCGGGGTGGGACGTCTCGGGCTTGCTTGCGGTGCAGGAGGACCTGAAACGGGCGCTCGCGGCCGGCAGCTGACCGGTTCTTCGCCCCACGGCTTGCGATTTATGGATGCGAATGTGCTAAGTTCGGTGAAAGGGCCCATGCACGAGGCAATCACTGCAGAAGGGGCGAACTGAGCGATCGTCCGCATTCGCCTCCGACGTTCTTGCCTTCAATTGGAAGTCGACGTGACAAAGAACCGTCCATTGCCTTGCGCTTTGTCGCGAGCTGACTTGTTGGCAGCCGGCCTGGTCGCGACCTTCGTCGGACTCCTGGGGCTTTGGCCGCACCTGCAATTCGCCAGCGAGATTGGCGAGTTTCGGTACTTTCACGGTGCCTATGATGAGGACACCTACGTTCTGAGCTGGTTGCTGGGAACGTTGAGGTCGACGCGCGCGCTGTCCGGCTTTGCGCTCAGCGCCATTTATCGCATCTGCGGATCCTCGCTGGACGCGACGCTGGCTGCATCGGATTTTGTGTTTCCGTTCCTGGCGAGCTGCGCCGCCTATTTCGCCGTCAGTCAGGTCGTGTCGAGCCGCTCCGCGAGGGTGCTGGCGGCACTGCTGCTCGTTTTTGCGAATGACATGTTTTCGCTGGGCAATCTGATTCTCTGGACGTCGGGCCAGTTCAATATCTCGCGGTTTTCCCAGATCGTGGGGTTGGTGCACCCCAGGCTTGTCCCGTCCTATGAGACGAGCTTTCTCGCAATCCTCAGGACGCCGGAGCCGCAGGTCAGCTTTGTGCTCATGTTCCTGAGCCTCGGGCTTCTCGCGCGTTTCGCCGTCGTCACCGGACTCCGAGAACGGGCAGCTCTTGTGGCCGCGGTCATAACCTTGTCGCTGCTTCCGATCGGGTACACGTTCGTGACGCTGCCGGTGGCGACTATCGCCGCCGGATTCCTGCTAGTGCAGGGATATTTCAGGCAGATCTCGGCCATCCCGATTGCAGCCGGTTTGCTCGGAGCGGCACTGGTGTCGCTCAGTGCGGTCTATTGGGATCACAATGGCGGTCAGACAACGTCGGGCATGCTCGCCGGCCTTACCTACCCGACGCGTTTGCCGATCATAACGCCTGCGGTTATAGGCAGCCTCGTCTTCAGCGCCGCCTTTGGCTTCTGGATGATCTTGCGAGGATGCAGGGAGCCGCTGGCTTTTCTGACCTTGGGTTGTCTGGCCATCCCCCTGGTGTTGAGCAATCAGCAGATCGTAACCGGCGTGATGTTCAGCGCTCGGGATTGGGAGCGCACGGTCAGCTATCCGGTACTCCTGTTCGGCGTTGTCGCTGCCCTTTCCGTCATCGCGCCGTCTTACACCAGGCGGCTGTCGCTTCCTGCACCGGTGCTGTGGATATGTTCGGCTCTCATTGTTCTCGTCGTCGTGCGGGCGGAGCGGACCGCGTTCTCGACCTGGCGGGCCTACAACATGGAGTCCATCGCCATCGTCCGGGCGTTGCAGGCTGTCGACACCGATACGGCGAGCCGGGCGAGCCTGGTATTGGATGACGCGGGTATTGCGCCGATGCTGCAGGTCAGAACGAACAATCGCTACGATGTCGTTCTGACTTTCTACCGGGTTGCCATGAGCTTCATTCCGAACATGGAGCCGGAGGCCAGGAGCGCCGATCCCAGCCACTACGAGAATGAGCTGTTCGAGCACTGGTTCCGGACGGACGTGAATCCCGAGACGGCAGAGCAGTTGCTGAGCGCAGAGATCCAGCAGCGGGCCGGACCAAATCTCAGCTACCTGTTCAGCTTTCGCGATGCATGGTATCCGGCGAGCGACAATCGTAGGGTGCGTCAGGCAGAGCTCGCGCAAAGTGTCGGTCCGATCATCGAACGCTATCGGGGGTATCTCTCGTCACCTGCACGATGCAAGGTCTTCGAACGTCCTGCACTGCGGGTACGAACGCGACCACCGCGCGAGATCGTGCCCGGGCCGAGAATCGATAATCAGTATATTGCGGAAGGCAGCGCCGGAGGCGCGATCGCCTACGTCTATCGTCAAAGCAGCCGCGAGCCGCAGTGCGGCGCCAGTCATCAATAGTGTATCTTGAAAGGGGGCTGAACCGTTGCGCGAGCTCATTGCACGACTGGACCGCCGGCCGATTCCGGTCACGCTGCTCCTGGCGGCTCTGATGCTTTTTTTCGTTCCGGCCTTCCTTCTTTCCCTGAACAAGGCTGGCAAGCTCGAGCATTCCTGGTCCTCTGCCGCCATATGGGTGAAAAGCGCCGATTGTGCGCGAACAACGAAGGCCATCCTAGCCATTTGTCAGGGGGAACGTCTCTTGCCTATCGCGGACCTCTCGGCGGGGGATGATCCAGGACCGCCTCTGGTTCTGGATCTCTATGCTGCCCTCAGCGGTACGGTCGTAACCGAAAACGACGTCTCGAGAGTGAATACGATCCTGAACTATGTCGGACTTGTAAGTCTGGCGGGTCTGCTTTTTCGTCTGCGGTTGCCGTTTCTGTCGTTTCTCGTCCTGACCGTCGGGGCCGTGATCGCCAACAAGCATCATTCGCTTGGGCCACATCCAGGCCACCTGGGTGTCGCCTGTCTGGTGGCATTGCTGCCGTTGGCGATTCTCGGAATTCCATCCACCGGCCCATCGCGCACCAGCTGGTGGCTATGGATGTTCGCCGGTCTGCTTGGTCTGGCTGTCGGAATGGTTTTCCGCGAGGCGATCGGGCTTATGGGGGTTGTGGCCGCTCTTCTCGCCCTTGGCGTCAGTTATTTTTGTTCACTCATGAAGATGCGGCATGTGGGGCTGGCCCATCTCGTCGTTGTCGTCACAACCGTTCTGACGATCTTGACGCCGTACTCCATCCTTCGCGCTCGCGATGCCGTCTTCGATATCGCGCCGTCCACCCGGATGGAGCAGCACGGGGCGTGGCACAATCTGTATATCGGTCTGGGTGTCGTCGAGAACCCGTTCGGAATCGTGTGGAACGATGACGACGGTGTCCGGGCCGTCAAGGAGGTCAGCCCCGGCACGCTGTATCTGTCGGCTGAATATTATTCGATACTGAAGCGGAAGTATTTCGAGATTGTCCTTCACCATCCGATCGAAGTGATCACGATCTATCTGAAGAAGGTGATGAAGGCGCTCACCACCTACAATATGATCTACCTTCTCATCGTCGTTTCTGGCGTTTTCGCCTGGGCGCGGCTTTCACTTGTGCGCTACTCTGCAGGCTGGTCTTCCTACGATGCGGTATTCAGCGTGAGTGCCGTGTTTGTTGCCACTTTTCTCGGGCAGGCGGCTCTTTTTCATTACGCCGAACTATATCTTTTTCCGGTGAAGATTTTTCTTGTCTTGCTGTTTGGCGTCATGGTTGAGATTCTTCTCACCCTGGCAAGAGCCGGCAGGTTCGAGCCGGCCAGCCGGCGGGCCTAGACTGCTACGAAGGTTCGTCCCGCTTCAACGATTTCGCCATGGCGAATCGAGCTTGGGCGCGACCGGGCCTCAAGGTTCGGCAGGACCGCCGAACAGCGTTCGCGGGGTCAAGTACCAGAGCAGGAACAGAAGCCAGAGGCCGTGGGTCAGTATCAGCGTCGAGAATGGGACGTTTGTGATGACCTGTGGCACGATGGCCGCGGATATGAGGATGAAGCGTTCCGACAGGCCTGCCGATAGCCGGTTGCCGAAACCAATGACCAGCCCGCAGGCGAATGTCACCAGGGGAGCTGCCCAAAGGCCGACGGATGCGATGCCCTCCGTGGCGAACAAGGAAGCATTGAGGAAACCCAGCGGGTAGGTGCTGTTCATCTCGACGGAGATTTGCTGTTTCAGTGCACAGCTAACGAAGGGCTTCAGGAGCCAGATCTGACAAAAATGGGTCAGCTCGTGCTGGGCGAAGTACTCGTTGTAGACATCCATTGCTACCGACGGAACGCTCAGCATTCTGGCATTGACGATGCCGAAATAGCGCCTCATCGGCTCGCCGATTGTGATGATGAGAAGCACGCCGGCGAGAACCGGCAGAAACAGGGACAGGATCGTTGCGATCCGTCCGAGGAATATCGAAAGCAGCGTCATGCAAAGCAGCCAAGCCGGCGTGAACAGCGCGATCTTGGTGAACGTGCTCGGATAAAATGAGATCGCGATGGCGAGCATCGCCGCTGCCATCCAGTATCGATGCCGCAGGGCGAAGCACGCATAGGCGAACGGGATCAGTACGGTCATGGTCGATGCGATGGCGTAGTTCAGCGCAGTCGGAAACTGCAGCTCGGCGCGATATTGGTAGATGTCGTTGATCGCGACGACGCGGAAGCCGTATGTGGCCGCTGCTATCGACGTTGCGAGACAGAACGCGACGATGACGTGGAGGATGCGTTCGAAGCTTCGCTCCGAGATCTCGAAAGGGCGGCCGATCCGGGGGGTGATGAGAAGGGCAGGCAGCAGGAAGGTCAGGCAAGACAAGCCCGCGGAGATACCTGCGGCGACATGGTCGTACTGAAGCTTCGAGAACGAGTTCAGCCAGAGAAAGCCGGCCACCATGGTGAACAGGTAGAATCCGCAGAGATAACCGAAGCTGAAGCGGGTAAAAACGAAGAGCGGAGCAATGAGGCAGAAGATCGCTGTCGCCGCTATCGCGTTTGTAAGTCCCGCCGGGTCGTACATCACATATTCCGATCGATAGAACGGAAATGATATGCGAAGTGAGGCGTCGCAGATTACGATATGAAGACAGATCAGAAGCCCGAGCAGTAGCGGACGCTTTTGGTCTCGATCGAACAGGCCGGCAAGCCCGCGATGCACTGAATTGACGGACTCGGCCATTACTCCCGATCTCACTTCAACAACCCCAGAGCAACGTATCCTGACAGCTAGGGAAGTTCAACGCGTGCGGCGGTTGAGGTGGTTTGCTGAAGACCTCGTCAACAGCCGCGCAAAGTTACCGGGCTCCGTCGGGATCACGGTCAGGATCTGCCGAACAGCACGGCCTGGTGCACTGGCATCGACGTGCGTCACGATATCCAGGCAATGGCGGGGCAGCTCAATTGCCTGGCGTCCGGCTGTTCGCACGATGGCTTGATGTGTCGTTTCGCCAGTACCAGCGATGGCGCGAGACAGTGCGTCTCGGCGACCAAGGGGGACGGTAAGCACGTGGACCGTATTCGCGGGGCTTTAGCGGGGGGGGGGGCGGGGTCTTCGGAGTCCCGGTAAAATGACGGGAACTGAATGGCTTGGGCCTGCGGCGCGCGAACCTTGCGGGAGGCTCCTGGGCGCTGGTCTTGACGCTCTATTGCTAGTATAGCCTGACCCAGATGTCCAACCCGTCCGCGAAACTAATGAGTCCTGACCTTTCCACAAGACCCAAGCTGATCGTCATGAGCTTCCATCCCGTGACGAGATCGTTTGCCGATCGAATCACGGAGGTCTGCGGACCGGTGGACAGCTACTATGACGCGGCGAACCTGCGCAAATTGTCGCCCGTCGCGGCGCTTCGGCAGTTGCGCAGTCTCCGTGCCGATAAGCTGGTCATCGCGCTGGAAAGCGAGGTTTCCACGGCGCTGATTGCACCGCTCTCGATCGCGGCTGCATTGACCCGGGTCGGCTCACTTGCGGTTGTCTGGCCCGATTTGCGGGTCGAGGCTCTCGGGCGGCTTGGCGGGCTGCAGAACTTGCTGCAGCTCGGCGTCGATACCCTATCGTCCCGCCGTGCTCTTGTCCGCCGTTTGCGCGAGGGAGAGGCGATGAGACGGTTGCCGATGCCCCGTCGGGTCCCACCCAGCGGCGGCGCGCGCATTCTCTATCTCGATGCCAACATCTCGCTTGGCGCGGCCGTCGGCGGCTCGGTCGGTCACACGGCGGGCGTCATCGGGGGATTTCTCGACAACGCCTTCGAGGTGGACTACGCAAGTCTCAAGTCGCTGCCCACGGATCGCGCAGGCGCGCGCTGGCTGAAGTTGCAGCCCGATGGGCTGCTTGCGATGCCGGCAGAGCTGAATTTCTATCCGTATGCGGAGGCGATCGAGAAAAGAATCGTTCCGCTGCACAGCTCCAATCCATGGTCGTTCATCTATCAACGATTTTCTCTGCACGATTTTACCGGGCCTCATCTGGGGCGCCGCTTGAACGTGCCGGTCGTCGTCGAATTCAACGGATCCGAGGCCTGGGCGTCCGCGAATTGGGGAACGCGGCTCCGCCTGCACGGGGCCGCAGAGAAAGCAGAAGCAGTCGCGCTGGAGGCTGCGGATTTGATCGTCACCGTTTCGGACGAGTTGGGGGATGAGCTGAAGCGGAGAGGAATTCCCGATAGCCGGATTCTCGTCTATCCCAACTGTGTCGATCCGGCCGCTTTTGATTCCACGAGATTCTCGACGGACGATCTCGCCGATCTGAAGCGGCAGCATGGCATCCCGAAAGATGCGCTGGTCGCCGGGTTCATCGGAACATTCGGGCAGTGGCATGGCATCGAGTTTCTCGCCGAATGCATCAGTGACCTCGCGCGCAACGACGCCGCCTGGCTCGAGCGGAGCAAGTTGCATTTCATGCTGGTGGGCGACGGTCTGAAGATGCCCGAGGTGCGTCGGCTGGTCGGACCACCCGAGATCACGCGCTTTGTCACGCTGACGGGCCTGGTGGCGCAATCGGAAGCCCCCAGATATCTGGCCTGCGCGGACCTGCTGCTCTCGCCTCACGTGCCGAACGCGGACGGCTCCGGATTTTTTGGATCGCCGACCAAATTGTTCGAGTATATGGCGATGGAGAAGGCGATCGTCGCATCGGCGCTCGGCCAGATCGAGGATGTCATCGCCGGACGCGGTGCCACGCGGCTGGGGGCGTTGCCGCCGGGGGCGGGAGCACCTTGCGGATTCCTTTACGAGCCGGGCAATGCGCAGGCCTTCAAGGACACATTGCGGCGGGTCGTGGACGACATGCCGGCGGCCGCCGGAGTGGCGAAGGCGGCCCGCGCCGAGGTCCTGAATCGCTATACCTGGAAGCGGCATGTCGATGCTATTCTCGCCGCGATGGCCCGTAACGGGTTGCTCGTGCGCCGGCCGGATCGCGACGCGGCATGATCTCGTCTCCGAACCAAGGGGATTGTTCTGAATGTGCGGAATAGTGGGTTTGCTATCTTACGGCGACGCCGGCAGGGTCGATCGTAGCGTCCTGGATCGCATGCGCGACGCCATGGCGCATCGCGGGCCGGACGGCGGAGACGGCTGGGTCTCGGACGACCGCAAAATCGGGCTCGGCCACCGCCGTCTCTCGATCGTCGACCTCAACGTCGCCGCGACGCAGCCGATGCGCAACGAGGACGGCACCGTCATCATCACCTTCAACGGTGAAATCTACAATCACGCCAAGCTCAGGCCTGAGCTCGTCGCCCGTGGGCACAAGTTCCGTACCGATCACAGCGACACAGAAGTGCTGGTGCACGGCTACGAGGAGTGGGGCCTCGACGGCCTGCTCGAGCGGATCGAGGGCGACTACGCCTTCGGGATCTGGGACGAGCGCAAGGGGCTGCTGTCGCTCGCGCGAGACCGCATCGGCGTCAAACCGCTCTATTTCGCCCGGATTAAGGGATGCTTCGCCTTCGCATCGGAGATGAAGGCGCTGGTTGAGCATCCCGACTTCGTGCGCGAGATCGACCCATACGCGATGTACCACTACCTTTCGTTCCTGACGACACCGGCGCCGCTGACGATGATGCGCGGCATCTACAAGCTGCCGGCCGGATGCAGCATGACGATCGATCGTTCCGGCAAGGCGACGATCTCGCGATACTGGGACGCGATGCCCGGACGCGGCATCGACCCGGGCGAGACCGCCAATCTTTCGGAGGCGGCGCTCGAGGAGTTCTACGTCAGCGGCATTCGCGACCGGCTCCGCGCCAGCGTGGAGAAGCGGATGATGTCGGACGTGCCGATGGGCGTGTTCCTGTCGGGCGGCGTCGATTCATCGACCAACGTGGCGTTGATGAGCGAATTCTCCAGCCGCCCCGTGGAGACCTTCACGATCGGATTCAGCGACTACAAGCATCTGAACGAATACGAGCAGGCCAATCAGATCGCACGTCAGTTCGGCACAAATCATCATGAGATTGGGATCAGCAAGAAGGACATGATCAACTACCTGCCGCAGATGCTGCACTCGCAGGACGAGCCGATCGCCGACTGGGTGTGCATCCCGCTCTATTTCGTCTCCAAGCTCGCGCACGACAACGGCATGAAGGTGGTCCAGGTCGGCGAAGGCTCGGACGAGCAGTTCTGCGGCTATTCGGGCTACATGACGTACCTGAAGATGTATCACAAATACTGGGCGCCGTTCCGCAAGTATCTGCCGCAGCCGGCACAGCGCCTTGCGGCGGGCACTGCCAATCTGCTTTCGGGGATTCATCCGAAGCTACCGGTCTATGCTGACGTCATCGATCGCGCGGCCCGAAGCCGCGAGCATTTCTGGTCCGGCGCGATGGTGTTCCCCGATCTGATGAAGAGCCAGCTCGTTGACTCCGCCGCCATCGCGGCCGCCAACGACGATCACGCGGACGCGGCGGGGTTGCTCGATCCCGAATATCTGAAGCTCGACAGCTTCAATATCGTCCGCAGCTTCATGGATCCCCTGGATGCCAAGTTCCCCAACCTTGATCCGCTGACGCGCATGATCCACAGCGAGTTCAGGCTGCGCTTGCCCGAGCTACTGCTGATGCGGGTCGACAAGATCGGTATGTCGGAGTCGCTGGAAGCTCGCGTCCCCTTCCTCGACCACAAGCTCGTCGAGTTCTCGATGGACATTCCCGAGGAATGGAAGACCAAGGGCGGCGAGCCGAAATATCTTCTGAAGAAGGCCGTCGAGGGCCTGATCCCCGACAACATCATCTATCGCAAGAAGATGGGCTTCGGCGCGCCGATGAGTGACTGGATGCGCAGCGATTTCGGCCGTGCGGTCCGGACGTCGGTGTTCTCTTCGGGGTTGATGCGGCGCGGCTTCCTGAATGCCTCCTATATCGAGAAGCTGTTCGACTGGCACTTCACCGGGCGGACCGATACCAGCCTGTATCTCTGGGCGATCTACAATCTGACCGCCTGGTATGATTTGTGGATAGATCGCAAGGCGGTCGATACGTCGCAGTTGTCCGATGCGGTTGCTTGACGCGGCGCGCCGCGCCAGGAGGATTCTCGGCAAATCTCCGACCTACGTTGCCAGCCGCGCCTGGCAGGAGGGGGAGCGCGAGCTCGACCGCTGGCTTGCGCCGATGCGGGAGCGAAGCCTCTCGCGCGGGCGGCTGCTTGCGATGGCGCGGGCCTCCTCCATCGATGAATTATGGACACGGCTGCGCCAGCGCCCGTATCCGGCCTGGACATCGGCGATGGATTCCGCGGCGCTCGACCGCGTCGAGCCGGGCGAGAGCGCGCGGATTCGCGACGCCGCACGCCTTGCTTGCGCACGAACAGTCGACCTGCTCGGGACCGGGCCGGTCGCGCTCGGCAGGCCGATCGACTGGGCCCGCGATTACCGGGTGGGGATGGGGTGGCCGGGAGGCTTCGCGCGATCGATCGACTACGTGAACCGCGATCGTCCCAGCGACGTCAAGGTGCCCTGGGAGATTTCACGACTGCAATGGCTGATTCCGGCGGGACAGGCCTACCTGCTGGATGCCGACGAGCAATATGCCGTCGCCGCCCGCGATATCCTGCAGGAGTGGATGGATGGCAATCCGCTCGGCTACACCGTGAACTGGTCCTGCACGATGGAAGCCGCGATGCGGCTCTTCATCTGGACCTGGCTGTTTCATGTATTCGCGAACAGCCCCTCGTGGCGCGACGAGGACTTTCGCGCGAAGTTTCTGGCCTGCCTTTACCTCCACGGCGACTTCACGCTGAGGCACATCGAGAAAGCCGATGTCAACGGCAACCACTACACCGCGGATCTTGCCGGCCTGGTGATGGCCGGCCACTTTTTCGGCGACGTGGGGAATGCCGGTCGCTGGCAAGATGCCGGCTGGCGAGGGCTGCAAGAGGAAATCGAAAAGCAGGTCTTCGCCGACGGGGTCGATTTCGAGGCGTCGGTGCCCTATCACCGGCTGGTCTGCGAACTCTTCGTGTGGCCGGCACTGTTCCGCAAGGCCTGCGGCGCCAGCCTGACGGACAGTTACGTCCAGCGGCTGCGCGCGATGGCGCGATTTGCCGCGGCCTATTCGCGCCCCGACGGCACCAGCCCGCTGTGGGGGGATGCCGACGACGCAAGAGCGTTGCCATTCGGTGGGCAGAAGCTCGGCGACCATCGCTATCTGGTCAGTCTGATTGCACTGGCATTCGGCGATAGCGATCTGGCGGCGCAAGCGGAGGGGCCTCGCTCCGAACTCGTCTGGGTGGTCGGACCCGACTTGGCCGCATCATTCGCGCCAGCCGTTCGCTCGCCGGCGTCGTCGATGGCATTCCCGCACGGCGGCGCGTATGTCATGCGCGCCGGGGATCATCACGTATTCATTGATTGCGGCCCGGTCGGCCTCGCCGGCCGCGGCGGCCACGGACACAACGACGCGCTGTCGTTTGAAGCCTGGCTCGCTGGCGCGCCGGTCGTCATCGACCGCGGCTCGTTCGTCTATACGGCCTCGTTCGAGAAGCGAAACGAGTTTCGTTCGACCTCGTCCCACAACACGCCCGGGATCGATGGCGCGGAGATGAACCGCTTCGACCCCGGCAATCTCTGGAACCTCCAGGACGATGCGCAGGCCGAATGCACGACTTGGCGGACCGGCGACGAGCAGGACCTGTTTGCCGGTAGGCATCAGGGCTACCGGCGCCTCGGCGTCGACGTTGCGCGGGAAATCAGCCTGGACAGGCGATCGGGCCGTGTCGAGATCGTCGATACCATCGACGGCGAAGGCGAACACGAGATCGCCGTACCTTTGCATCTGGCGCCTTCCGTCCGCGTCGACCGCAGCGGCGCCGCGGTCCGCCTTGCTTCAGCGGGACGTCTGTTCTCCCTTTCGGCATCTGGTGGCGGTTGGGAGCTGACCATCGAGCCCACGTTGATCTCGCCGAGCTACGGCGTTGTCGAGCCATCGCATCGGCTGGTGTGGCGCAGGCAGGGAGCCTTGCCGGCGAGGCTGGCGGTAACGATCATGCCGGACGGGAACGATACCTCGTGCCCTCCTTGATCCACACCTATGCTGAGATGCTGTTGGCGCGGGGCCTCGCTATCCTCGGCTCGTTCGGCGTGGCGATCCTGACGGCGCGCATGCTCGGTCCCGCCGAGCGCGGGCACTATTACTACATCGTGACGCTCGCTGCGATTGCCCTGCAGATCGCCTCCCTCGGCATTCAGTCGAGCAACACGTACTTGATTGCGCGGACGCCGGCGCTGCTCGCTCAGATCATGGCCAACTCGTTGTGGCTTGCGATCCTGGCCGGGGTTGCGGCGGCGGCGGGCGTCCTTGCAGTCGATCTGGCGATCGGCGGTTCCGAACAAAACGTCATGTTCGTCGCCATCGTGACGGCGCTGACACCGTCGCTGCTCCTGTTCCTTTACCTGTCCAACATCGCGGTCGCTCTTAATCGCCCCAGGACCTTCAACGGTCTGATCATCCTCAACGGCGTCGTTGCCATCGGTGCGGCGCTGCTCGCATGCTGGCTTGCTCCACGGCTTGGGGGCTTCCTGGTTGCTGCGGTCATCGCCTCGCTCGTCGCCTGCGTCGCCGCCTGGGCCGTCCTGGCGAAGGGCGTCGACATTCCGCGGCGCTTCGACTTCGGCCTGTTCCGGGACGGTATCGCATTTGCGCTGCGGGCTCATATCGCGACTCTGCTCGGCTTCGTCATGGGCCGCATGAGCGTCATGGTGCTCAGGCAATTCGGCGAGTTTGCGGATATCGGTTACTGGTCGATTGCGGCACAGATCGCCGACGCGTTGCTGATCCTGCCCTCGACGATCGGCCTTCTGCTGTTTCCCGCGCTCGTGCGTGCGAAAGGTGCGGCGCGAATGCAGCAGTACAAGGTCGCGTTGCTACAGATCACCTTGCTGATGGCGCTGGTCTGCACAGCCAGCGCCGTGCTGGCGAGCCCGATCGTCACAATCATATTCGGGAAAGCGTACGAGCCGGCCGTGGCCATCATCCTCGCGCTGCTTCCCGGTGTATTCTTCATCGGCGTCGCCTCCGCAGCCTCCCAGTTCCTGTCGGCGAGCGGATTTCCCTGGTCGCAGGTCATGGCCTGGCTCTGCGCGGCGACCCTGCAGGCCGCTCTCTCGGTTGCGCTGTTTGGACAGTTCGGTGCCGTTGGTCTGGCGTGGATTCAGAGTGCGAGTGCCGGATTTGTCTGTGTCTGGCTGCTTCTCAACAGCGTCAGGTCCGGCCTTTCCGCCGATCTCTGACGCAACGAATTGGAGCGAGGCACCTCGCCGCCGTCCCATCTTCCGGATGGCCCGCGGAACCGGCGCTCCAACTCCAACGAAGGCCACGAGCAAGATATTCCGGCAACCTATTCTGAGGGGCGGATCGCTTCGATCATGAGGTAGAGGCCGAGCTGGCGCGCCACAGCAAGCAGGAGCGCACGCGGCCAAAGGCGCCGGGCGATCGACAGAAGACGTCCGCGATGACGCTGGCCCGTTGCGCCGGAAAGTAAGTCACCCGGGCTCAGTTCGACTTCCATCTTGACCATCTGCAAGCCGCTGGCCTCGACGATCGCGGCCGCCTCCTTCGTCGAGTAGGCCTTGGTGCCGGGGCTTTCGAGGTGGTTCGCATAGATCGAGGCAAGGCTGGACGACAATCGTCCATAGCGAAGCCAGAGCATGAGACCGACGATCGACCACTTGTGGTAGATCATGATCCGCGCAGTGCCCCGGGGCTTCAGCACACGGGCAACCTCCTTGAACGCCTGCGTTGTATCGGCACTGTGGTGCAGAACGCCCCAGCTGTAGACGATATCGAACGTCGCATCCGGAAAAGGAAGCCGTTCCCCGTCGGCCACTCGGAGCTCGGACTCAAGGTGGGCGAGGGCGAGGCGTTCGCGCGTCAGGTCGACGGCGCGCGGGGTCAAGTCAATGCCGCAAAGGCGGGCGGGTCCGCTGCGCGCCCATCGTTCATGGTCAGCACCCATGCCAACGCCGATTTCGAGTACAGCCTGCTCGTGGCCCTCTTCGAAGCGGGCGAAGGGCTTGATGAAGGGCTCGAGCTCGTACCTCGTCTCGCGTTGGCTGGAGAAGCGATTTGAGGCGTCGATGCCGACGGCATAAGCGGCCTCGCCGCAGGCGGCCTCGTTCCAGAAATCGCGGACAACCCTGTTGTTCATGGGAGCACTCTCATCATGGCACAACTGTATCCCCCCCATGAGCCTGGCACAAGAATAGGCGCCGGCGATTGCCGATCTGCCGGAGTTCCGCAGCCTCTGCACCGGCAGGGCAAGGCTCCCTCGGCCTTCAAAATCTCCCGGCAAGCCAGCGCACCGTCTCGTGCAGGCCGAGCTATTGAACTCGGCACCGGAAATGGTATCAGCGCTTGGGCGAAACACAGCCGGAACATGGAATGTTTGGGAAACGATGGGGGGATCCCGCGCGCCTAATCCGAACGGTGCGCCACTTGCGTTCCGAACAGATCATCAATCGCGTCAAGCGCCGAATTCTTCCGCCCAGCATCGCGCATGGACCCGCACCTGGTTTGCGCACGCCGACGGCGAGATGGCGGAATGCTGCGGGCCGGCCGGCCACCATGGTGTCCCCCCGACGCTTCCGGATTCTTGGGCAGGTGGCGGAGCTGCCGGACGGTGCCGGCTGGAACAATCCGGCAATGCCGAAGCTGTGGCTGTACAACCTGCACTATTTCGACGATTTGCGCGCAGAGGCAAGCGAGGCCCGTGCGTCATGGCATCGCGACCTGATCGACGCCTGGATTGCCGAAAATCGTCCCATGACGGGAAACGGCTGGGAACCGTATACGATATCGCTGCGCATCGTGAACTGGGTCGCATGGGCGCTGGCGGGCAACGATCTGGGCTCCGCCGTGCGCGACAGCTTGGCAACGCAGACGCGCGCGCTGAACTCCTCGCTCGAGTATCATCTGCTGGGCAACCATCTGCTCGCGAACGCGAAAGCCCTTGTGTTCGCGGGTTGCTATTTCTCGGGGGGCGAAGCAGACCGATGGCGACGCACCGGCCTGGATCTGCTGCAACGGGAGTGGCGCGAACAGGTGCTGTCGGACGGCGGCCACTTTGAGCTCAGTCCGATGTATCACGCCATCCTGCTCGAGGATGTCCTGGATCTCATTCAGCTTTCGAGGATCTATCCGCACGAGCTTGCTGAAGCGGCGGCGCAATGGCCGGCTTTGGCCGAGCGTATGCTGGCCTGGCTGGGTGAAATGGTCCATCCGGACGGGGAAATCGCCTTCTTCAATGACGCGGCGTTAGGCATCGCGAGGACGTACAGGCAGCTTGCGGACTATGGGGCATCGCTGCACGTCTTGCGGAGCGAGGCGACCGGTCGGCTGGCTGACAGCGGGTACGTGCGGCTGCGCTCCGGTCCCTGGCTCGCGATCCTCGACACGGCCGAAGTCGGCCCCTCCTACCTGCCAGGGCATGCGCATGCAGACACGCTCTCGCTCGAAGTGTCGTTTGGCGATCGTCGGTTGATCACCAACTCCGGGACTTCGTCTTACGCCCACGATGCAATTCGAGATGAAGAGCGTTCGACCGGCGCCCACGCGACTGTCGAGATCGATGCAGAGAATTCAACCGAAGTGTGGGCCAGCTTTCGCGTCGGGCGGCGTGCGCATCCATTCGGCAGATCGGTATCCGTGACCGGCCACATCCAGTCGGCCTCCGCCAGTCACGATGGGTACCGCTGGCTCCCTGGCCGACCAGTCCACTGCCGCAGCGTCACGGTGTCGCCGACTTCGCTAGTTGTTCGGGACCGTGTTACGGGCGAGGGAAACCACACGATCATCGGTCGTTTTCCGCTGCACCCGCTGGTCGGTCATATTTGCCCGGACGGGCAAGGCTGGTCGATCGAGGTGCCAGGGGAGCCGCGGCTTCGTGTGTCAGCGAGGGGAGCGTCGCAATTCCTGCTGAACGACGGGTACTACGCGCCGAGTTTTGGGCACCGAATCTTGCGACCGGTCCTTGCCTGGAGCTATACCGGCGGGCTACCCATGGAAGTCGAAACCCGGTTCGAGCTCTGATTTGCGTATCCTCTTCGTCACCGATCACTATCCGCCTGAGGCGAGCGCGCCGTCTATCCGCTGCAGCACGCATGCGAAGCGTTGGATCGAGCGCGGCCATCAGGTCACCATGCTGACCAATTTTCCAAACCACCCGGATGGCAAGGTGTTCGGCGGCTATCGGCAATCGCTCTACAAACGTGAAATGTACGACAACGTAGACGTTTTACGCGTCCCGACGCTGGTGTTTCCCAATCGTGGCGCAATTTTGCGAATTCTCGACTACCTGAGCTTTGTGCTGACGGCGAGCCTTGCATCGCCTTTTGTTGCTCGACCGGACGTCGTTATTGCGACGTCGCCACACATATTTGCCGCTATCGCGGGATGGATTGCGAGCCGCGTTCACCGCAGGCCGTTCGTGTTCGAAGTGCGCGATCTCTGGCCAGACTCGATTGTCGCCGTTGGCGCCATGAAGGAAGGACGGGTGGTCAATCTTGTCCGGCGTGTGGAGCGCTTTCTCTACAGGCACTCGGATCTCATCGTTACGGTCACCCATACGACCCGCGACGTGCTGATGTCGCGGGGAATCGATGCCGACAAGATCGTCGTAGTCACCAATGGTGCAGACACATCCAAACTCGCCCCCGGATGCGCGCCATCGTCGTTGCGCGAGAGGTTTGGAACCGAGAACAAGGTAGTCGTTTCATACATCGGCACTGTCGGCATGGCGCATGGGCTACAGCTTATCCTCGACGCGGCAGACGAGTGCCTGACCCGCGTTCCCGAGGCGCAATTTATCATCGTCGGGTCCGGTGCGGAGCGCGAGGAGTTGCAACAACAGGCCCAACGTCGGGGACTGCGGAATGTGCTGTTTGTCGGTCCCGTGTCGCACGATGAGACCATCGACTACTGGCATTTGAGCGACTTCACGCTGGTATTGCTGAAGAACACCCCATTGTTCAGGACAGTGTTGCCATCGAAGGTTTTTGAGGCCCTGGCGACCGGCACGCCAATCATCGCGAACGTACGGGGCGAGCTGGAGCGTCTACTCGAGCCGCTGGATGCAGCGAAGATCATCGAGCCCGACAGCGTGGAGGAGTTGGTGCGCGCCATCGCGGAGCTCGCACGAGATCCGGCACGCCGGCGTTTGCTTGCGGCAAACGCCGCTACCGGGAGCAAGCGCTACGAGCGCACAGCGCTGGCCGATAGCATGCTGGAAGCTTTGCAACGCTTGTGCCCTGGGAAACACGAATCGGACCGGTCGGATCGCGATCTCGCTCAGGACAAGACGGGCTAGCTGCGCAGGCTGCCGCAATGCTTCTCCAACTATTTGGAATTTAACGCTTTTTTTGGGTGGTCGATTTCGGGCGATTCGCCCGGTTCCGGCCCCCTTTGAGTTTGTATATTTCCGCGTGACTGGTTACACAGCGCCGCCGGGGCTCCCCGGGGTGAGCGTTGAGGCGGACAGCAAACCCGAAGATGCGAAAAGTCATTGCAATATTTGGAACGCGTCCGGAGGCCATCAAGATGGCGCCGGTCGTGACCGAGCTGCGGCGCAGCCAAAGCCTCGATCTGCGGGTCTGTGTGACGGGTCAGCATCGGGGCATGCTGGATCAGGTGCTGGATCTCTTCGCGATCAAGCCCGACCACGACCTCAACCTGATGTCGCCCAACCAGGCGTTGGACCAACTTACCGCCAAGCTTCTCACCGGGATCGGGCAGGTGCTGGATCAGGAGAAGCCAAACCTGGTCCTGGTCCACGGCGATACCTCGACCACGCTCGCCGGTTCGCTGGCTGCGTTCTACCGCAGGCTGCCCGTGGGGCATGTGGAAGCAGGTCTGCGATCCGGCTCGCTGTCCGCGCCGTGGCCGGAAGAGATGAACCGCCGGGTCGCAACCCTTGCGACCCGGTTTCACTTCGCGCCAACCGAGCGGTCGCGGCAAAATCTCCTCGCGGAAGCGGTCGATCCTTTCCATATCCACCTGACCGGCAACACCGTCATCGATGCGCTGATGGAAACCGTGGAGCGGCTGAGGAGTGCGCCCTCTGCGGGCGCCGAACTGCGAGGCCGGTTCAGCTACCTCGATCCCGATCTTCCGCTGATCCTCGTGACAGGACATCGGCGGGAGAACTTCGGTGACGGGTTCGAAAATATCTGCAATGCGCTGCTCGACATTGTCACACAGCATAACGTGCAGATCGTCTATCCTGTCCACCCCAATCCCAACGTTCTGGCGCCCGTCCAGCGCGTGCTCGGTGCACAGAAGCGGATTAATTTGATCGACCCCCTGGACTACGAACCATTCGTCTATCTGATGGAGCGTTCGCGTCTCATCATCACCGACTCCGGCGGCGTGCAGGAAGAGGCGCCGTCGCTGGGCAAGCCGGTCCTGGTGATGCGCGAAACCACCGAGCGTCCCGAGGCTGTCGACGCTGGAACCGTGATTCTCGTGGGCACGTCCCGGGAGCGTATTGTCGAAGAGACAACCAGGTTGTTGACCGACCGCGTTCACTATGGGCGGATGGCGCAATCGATTAATCCTTACGGCGACGGCCTCGCCGCAAAGCGAATTCGCAAGGTGATCGAGGATCAACTGTGAGCGACGTAAAGCTAAAAGCCATTTGTGTGGTCGGGCTCGGCTATATAGGGCTCCCAACTGCGGTCGTACTCGCCTCGCGCGGTGTTTCGATCGTGGGTATCGATGTCAGCGAGGCGGTCGTCGCCCAGATCAACCGTGGCCAGGTTCACATCGTGGAGCCTGACCTCGATGCGGTGACCGCGCGCGCGGTTCAGGTCGGAAAGTTGCGCGCGGCGACGAAGCCTGCGCCGGCGGATGCCTTCATCATTGCCGTCCCCACGCCATTTCATGATGGGAAGGCGGACCTCAGCTATGTCGAGGCCGCGGCTGCATCCATCGCGCCGGTCCTGAAGCGCGGCGATCTCGTCGTGCTGGAATCGACCTCTCCGCCAGGGACGACGGAACGGATGGCCGCGCAGCTTGCGGCTCTGCGCCCCGATTTGCAGATGCCCACTTCGGATGTCGAGGATTGCGACGTTCACATTGCCTATTGCCCCGAGCGTGTGTTGCCCGGACGCGTGCTGGTCGAGCTGGTCGAGAACGATCGGGTGATCGGCGGCATCACGACCAAATGCTCGGCGCGCGCCGAGGAGCTCTATCGCATCTTCTGCACAGGCAGCCTGCTGAAGACCAACGTCCGCACGGCGGAGATGTGCAAGCTGACCGAAAACTCGTTCCGCGACGTCGGCATTGCCTTCGCAAACGAGCTATCGATCGTCTGCGACAAGCTGGGCATCAACGTCTGGGAGCTGATCCGGCTCGCCAACCATCATCCGCGCGTCAATATTCTGCAGCCGGGCCCAGGCGTCGGCGGCCATTGTATCGCGGTGGATCCCTGGTTCATCGTCGAGGCGGCTCCACAGGAATCCCGCCTGATCCGCACCGCGCGTGAAGTCAACGACGGCAAGCCGTCCTACGTTCTCGAGAAGATCAAGACCGCCATCGCCGGCGCGCGGTCGGCGGGCGCCTACCCGAAGGTGCTGACGCTCGGTCTCGCCTTCAAGCCCGACGTCGACGATTTCCGCGAAAGCCCGGCGCTCGAGATCGCCGAAGAGGTGGCTGAGTGGAACAGCTGCGAACTGCTGGTGTCAGAACCATTCGCCGAGCTGTTGCCGGGAAAGCTTGCCACGCACAAGAACGTGCGCATGGTGCATGACCTCGCCCAGGCTCTCGCCGAGGCGCATATCGTCGTCATGCTGGTCAATCATCGTGCCTACAACGAAATCGCGCCGGCCGAACTGAACGGCAAGGTGGTAATCGACACGCGCGGAGTATGGTCGTGAAGCAGCTTCTGGTCCGGTCGGGTAAGGTCTTCCTGCAGGACGTCCCGGCGCCCGTCGCCGGCCCGAAGAACGTGCTGGTCCGGGTGGAGCGTTCGTGCGTGAGCGTCGGCACCGAGATGGCCGGCGTCAAGATGTCAGGCCTCCCGCTGTATCGCCGCGCCCTCAAGCAGCCGCACCATGTCAAGCGCGTGCTTCAACTCATGCGCGATCAGGGCGTGGCGCGCGTCTACAAGCAGGTCAAGGGCAAGCTCGATGCGGGACTGCCGACCGGGTACTCGGCCGCCGGCACCGTCATCGCGGTCGGATCGGAGGTCGACGGAATCGCGGTCGGCGATCGCGTTGCCTGCGCCGGCGCGGGCGTTGCCAACCACGCCGAGGTCATCGACGTCCCGGTCAATCTGTGCGTTCCCGTCCCGCAGCAGGTCTCCTTCGACGCCGCCGCCACGGTGACTCTCGGGGCCATCGCGATGCAGGGCGTGCGTCGCGCGCAGCCGACGCTTGGCGAGACAGTCGTCGTGATCGGGCTCGGAATTCTCGGGCAGATCACGGCGCAGCTCCTGACCGCCAATGGATGCCGCGTCATCGGCACCGACGTGGACAACAAGCGCATTGCGACCGCGCTGGAAAATGGCCTCGATCACGGCATCAATCCGAACGACGGCAATCTGGTCGATAGCATTATCAAGCTGACCGATGGCTTCGGCGCCGACGTCGCGATCATCACGGCTGCCTCTGCCTCCAGCGATATTCTCGCTCAGGCTTTTCAGTCCTGCCGCAAGAAGGCGCGCGTGGTGATTGTCGGCGACGTCGGCCTGAACATGGCGCGATCGGACATCTACACCAAGGAGCTCGATGTCCTGATCTCCTGCTCCTACGGACCCGGACGCTACGATCCCGTCTATGAGGAGGAGGGCGGAGACTACCCGCTCGCCTATGTCCGCTGGACCGAGAACCGCAACATGGGCGAATATCTCCGGCTGCTCGCGGCTGGGCGCGTTCGGCTCGACAACATGTTGCAGGAGCCCTATCCGATCGACCGTGCCGAAGAGGCGTATGGCCGGCTGGCGGGCGAGGGTGAGAAGCCGCTGCTGGTTCTGCTGCAGTATCCGCACCGCGAAGAGGCCGTGCGGTCCGTGCTGCAGATTGCCCCTCCGAAGCCCGTCGATGGCCGCATCAAGATCGCGGTCGTCGGGGCCGGCAGCTTTGCGCAGGGCATGCACCTGCCGAACCTGAAGAAGCTTGGCGACAAGTTCGACCTTCGCAGTGTCGTGAGCCGCACCGGCCTGTCTGCGCGCACGGCCGCCGAGCGCTTTGGTTTCAGCACCGCGAGCACCGATTTTCAGGCTGTTCTCGATGACCCGCAGGTCGATCTCGTCCTCATCGCAACACGGCACGACCTGCACTCCGAAATGACCTTGGCAGCGCTGAAGGCCGGCAAGCATGTCTTCGTCGAGAAACCGACGTCGATGACCGAAGAGGGCTTGGACGCGATCGAGGCGTTCTACGCGGACAACCCGAATGGACCGCTCCTGATGACGGGATTCAACCGGCGGTTCGCGCCGGCTGTCACCGCGGCCCGCGAAGCGATCAAGGGGCGCCTGTCGCCGATGATTGTGAACTACCGCATGAATGCCGGCTACATTCCCTCCGATCATTGGGTGCATGGCCCGCATGGGGGAGGCCGCAACATCGGCGAAGCCTGCCACATCTACGATCTCTTCAATGCGCTCACCGGCAGCCAGCCCGTCGAGGTTCAGGCCCGGTCGATTGTACCGGCCAGCGGCCATTGGCGCCGCGACGACAATTTCGTCGCCACGGTGCGTTACGCCGATGGCTCGCTATGCACGCTGACCTATACCTCGCTGGGCTCGAAGGAGTTCCCCAAGGAGCGCTTCGATATCTTTGTGGACGGAAAAGTTCTCGTGCTCGACGACTACAAGCGATTGGAGGTCACCGGCGCAAAGGGGGGCTGGAAGGGTCTGACCATTGAAAAGGGACAGCTCGAGGAGTTGGTGGCGCTCGCCGAAGCCTTCAAACCGGGCGGCGAATGGCCGATCTCGCTCGCCGATCAGCTGTCGGCGACGCGGGTCAGTTTCGGGGTCGAGAAACAGCTCGCTGAGTGAGGCAGTGCGCTCCGTTGCAGTGCTCGGGACATAGTCGAACGATCGATGTATGCCCCGCGCTCTCCAATTTGGGAGTTTCGAAGACGCAGCCCGATCCTCTAACCCTCGATACGCGCCAAAAGACGGCGGATTTGCGCCCTTGCAGGCTCGAAGCCTCGTTGGTAACTATGCAACCGGCCAGGCCGTTTTCGTCCCATCTACACGTGCGTGTCCACTCGGTCGCAAGCGGTTCTCACCTCGGTCTGTAAGGCGAGCACGTCGCGGTAGAACTCGACCATACCATCCGCAGGATCTGAGTTTCTTGTCGGTCTTCTTTGTAGGGGGACTTCTTGAGAAGCGTTTTCGAGGTGTAAACGAATGTACGTGATCGGAATCAGCTCGGGGATCAAGCATGGTCACCATGATGGCGCTGCCGTGTTGTTGCGCGACGGTGAGCTGATTGCTGCCGCGGAAGAGGAAAGGTTCACACTGGCCAAGCACGCGCGCGGCGAGCTGCCGCGTGGGGCGATCGGCTTCTGCCTGAAGCAGGCCGGCATCACCATGCGCGACGTCGACTGGATCTGCTCGCCGCTGAAGACCTACACGAACTACACGCAGCGCCTCACCGAATATTTCAGGTACCAGTTCGGTCACAGCCCGAAGATCGAGCTCTACGACCATCACCTCTGTCACGCCGCGAGCTCGTTCTACGGATCCGGTTTTTCCGAGGCGACCGTCGCCTGCTTCGATTTCTCCGGCGATTCCAGCTCCGGTCTCGTCGCCCATGCCCGCGGTAACGACTTCCGCGTGCTGACGCGGTTCGGCCGCAACAACAGTCTAGGGCTCTATTACGGGATGCTGACCCAGTATCTCGGCTATCAGATGACCAATGACGAGTACAAGGTCATGGGCCTGTCGTCCTATGGCAGCCCCGACTATCTCGACAAGTTTGCGAAATTATTACGCCCGGCCGGCATCAATTACGAGCTCGATCCCGAGCTCGACAAGCGCCGGCGCGACGCAGAAATCTTTAGCAGCGATTTCTCGACGCGGCAGGAGCGCATCTTCACCGAGAAGATGGAGGAGATTCTGGGGCCGCGGCGCCTGCGTGGTGCGCCGCTCGACCAGCGGTTCACCAACATCGCAGCCAGCGGCCAGAAGCAGCTCGAGATCGTCACCACCGAGGTGATCCGCTCCGCGATCGCCGAGACCGGTTGCGGCGACGTCTGCATCGCCGGCGGCGTCGGCCTGAACTGCAAGATGAACATGGAGATCGCGGCCGAGCCGTCCGTGAAGCGTCTCTACGTTCCGCCGGTGCCGCATGATGCGGGCGTGGCGCTGGGCGCCGCGATGATGAAATGCGCGGAAGCTGGCCACACGATCGCACCGCTAACCCATGCCTATTGGGGACCGGAATATTCCAACGACACGATCAAGGAGACGCTGGACAAGATCGGGGCGCGGTTTGAGCTGCTCGACGATCCCGTGTCGCGCTGCGTCGCCGACCTGACGGAGCAGAAGACTGTCGGCTGGTTCCAGGGGCGCATGGAGTACGGTCCGCGCGCGCTCGGCAACCGCTCGATCCTGGCCGATCCGCGCCATACGGGCATGAAGGACCGCATCAACCTCACCATCAAATATCGCGAGGAGTTTCGCCCGTTCTGCCCGTCGGTGCTTTACGAGCGCCAGGCCGAATATTTCGAGGACACATTCGACGCGCCCTTCATGGTGGTGACGTTCCCGGTTAACGAGAAAGTCGCCGAGACCATGCCTGCGGTGGTCCATGTCGACAACACCGCGCGCATCCAGAGCGTCCATGCGGACAGCAATCCGCTCTACAGCCGACTGATCGGCGAGTTCGCGAAAGCCACTTCGTTACCGGTTCTGATCAACACCAGCCTGAACATCAACGAGCAGCCGACCGTGAATGCGCCGCTGGAAGCGCTGCACACCTATTTCTGCTCGGGTCTGGACGTGCTGTATCTCGGGCCCTACCGACTATCGAAGCCGCGCTAAGCAAGTGGATCGGCCCGGGGGAGCTCAACGGAACGATGATGCAGTTCGTCCGTTGTGGTCGGGGCTTCTCGCGAACCCGCCCGAATTGATGAAGGATCTGACGCCGTTTGTCCGACGAATGTAGTGCTAGAGCGATTTCATGAACTTCAGGAAGATGCGACGGGGCAATCTGGCCGTCGGTGTGGCGGTCTCCGCCTACATCGCGACCTCGGGTGCCGCGGCGCTAATTCCGTTTCCTGTTGGACAAGAACAGCTCGGCCGATTGTTCTTTCCTCAGGAAGTTCCTTACGCGTGGATGACCACGCTCGGATCTCCAACTTACTGGCTTTTGTTTCTACTGACGCTCGTCGTTCTGCCGATTGCTGCGATCGCTACCGAGAAGGTCTTTGCGTCAGCAAGCCTCTCATTTTCCGACGAGGTGCCCCTGTGGATTCCGCTGGTGTTGGCGGGCGCCATGATCGCTTTCTGCGTTTACAAGCTTGCGCAGGCGGGCGGCCTGTCCGCGAGCGAGGCGTGGGATCAGAGCCTGTGCTACGAGGAGAAGATCCTGAGGCGGGTCGAATTGTTCAGTCTGCTTGGTAACAAGTACTATTCGTTCGTCTATTCAAGTCTGCCCATCATCGGTTGCTATCTGCTGGCGCGGGGGTTGCTCAAGCGTGAAAAGATCAGCCTCGGGGCCTGCGCGGCGCTGAGCGTGATCGTTCTTTGGCTTGATGTCGCAACTGTTCAGAAAGCACCGGCGCTTCTCTATGTGCTAGTGCTCGGATTGACGTTGGCGCTCTCTGGATTCGGCCTCGTGCGCAGCGCGGTCGTGACGATCGCGGCAGGAGGAACGATCTACCTGGCCCTGGCTCTGAGCCAATTTTGCGAAGTTAAGAGCACCGGCCCGACGCTTGCGAGTCCCCCGGGACGGTCGCTCGCGGTTCCGCTGCCCGGTTCGGACTCATCGTCCCCGCTTGGCTCGCCATCAACCGCCGATGGAGAGCCGTCGGAGAGCGGACTCAGTGGAGTGTTGAAGAAGGCAATTTGGATCGTGCGAACGGGCGTATTCAGGATGGCGGTTGGAATTCCATACTATGTGCAGATATTTTCGGATCCCGATCAACGTTGCGGCATAGTGCGGCCGACCTTCAGCGGACTTCTTGCTCCGCAGCCTTGCTATCCGGCCACGAAAGTGTTCGCAGTGATTTATCCCGCCATCACATACACGACGGGTTCGCAACCGGCCGGTGTGGGCCTGTCAGGCTATGCTGAGGGGGGACTCTTTTACGCTGTCTTGGCGACCGTGATCGCCGGTTCACTAATTGGTTTAATTTCAGTCCTTGCGAGGGGCAACGATCCCGTGAACATTGCCACGCAGGTGGCAGGCTGCCTCTACGCGTATTACGTGACTCAGGTACCTCTAACGGCGACGCTGCTGGATAGCTACGGCCTCGTTTGGTTGATAGCTCCGCTTGCCGCAATGCGTGCGCTGACATGGATGATCAGCATCACTCTCCGAAAATGACGCGCCTTGCGTCGCAAGCTGCTTGATGTCGGTCACCTCGATCAGCTTTGTCGGCGTGCTAGACTTGGGTTGAATCGCTCACGCTCAGCGCAAGGAGAGCGCTTGCCGCACGAACGCTTCGAGGTTTCCATCCTGAAACAATAGGCCCCGAATGCCCGCAGCTTCGGCCGCCTCCATGTCGCTTGGCTTGTCGCCGATCAGGATGCTTCTTTCGGCCGCCACCGGAAAGCGCTTGAGGAGATCGGTGATCATGCCGGGCGCGGGCTTGCGACGGTCGCTTACGCGTCGATAGCGCTCGATGGCGGCTTCGGGATGGTCGGGACAGTATTCAAATGCGTCGATGTGCGCGCCGATCACCGCCAGCTCCTTCGCGATCCAGCGATGGAGAGTCTGGACGTCGCTCTCCTCGAAGAACCCGCGCGCCACACCCGACTGGTTGGTGACGACAAAGGCAAAATAGCCCGCCTCGTTGACGAGCTTAACCGCTTCACGGGCGCCGTCTTTCCACTCGAACTTGGTCGCCTCGAAGACGTAGCCGTGATCGTGATTGAGTACGCCATCGCGGTCGAAAAAGACCGCCGGGCGCGCCATTGTCGCTGTCATCCGCCGCCCCTGAAAAGTTGTGATCTCTCCTCACAGCCCTTCAAGTGGTTTGTCAAGGACTCGAAGCAGAGTTGCGCCCTCTCGATGCTAGCGGATGGAATGACAGCCCTTGTTGGGGCCGTCCGATCGACCGCGCAATCTCAGCAGTTTTTGGACGCGCCACGAAATAAGGGCGATGATCGCAACTGTCACCAAGATTGGCACAACTGTGAGTTCGACGGGCTTGTCCTCGAGTAAGGACGCTCGGCCGGTGGCGCCGAGGAAGGTGAACAGGAAGACCTGCGGGGCACTGAATACCAGGGTGGCCAAGATGAACGACATCGGATGGATTCTTGTAAGCCCGAAAAGATAGTTTTGTAACGCGCTCGGCACCGGAGCACCCAGTCGCATGAGAGCGACGATGCGCCATCCTTCCTTGTCGACAGCTTCGGCTATCGCCTCCAATTTAGATCGTTGTTCGAGCTTTCGTCGAAACCACCCGGACGCGATATAGCGGGCTAACAGAAACGCCAGCGTTCCTCCCGCTGTGCCGGCCACCAGAATGATCGGGGCCGCCCCAATTCCAAATGATGCGCCGGCCGCAACGATAAGGATCGTCCTAGGAAAGACTATCAGCGCCGCCAACCCGAAGAACAGCGCGAGAACAGCACCCGATGTGACGGAAAGGTGCCCCAACCCCTGAAATGCCTCGATGATGTAATCTGTCATGGGAGTTTGCTTTGCGCCATATGTGAAGTCTAATCAACCCGCCCAAAACCCATGGGCGGGTGCATCCGGACCTTGGATTGATTGACCCGAATCGTGTTGAATTATCGTGGGTAAGGAATTTTTCCGTGCCTCGCGCGTGCGTCGCGCAGCAATTTGTTCGATTGGGATGGCGGGCGGTGTGGGGCTCGTGCTACTCGCCATTTTCGGCCTTTTCGACGACGCACTTGAGAGGCGAATGTACAGGGGTTGCCTAACGGGTCATCCGGACAGGCCGTTCCTCTGCCTGACCGAGGAGCGCGCCTTACGGCTCCGATTTTACATGCCTTAATATCCCCGCCGCCAACAACGACCGACGCACGTCCGTGCCACCAAAGAGCGCGAGAATCTCGGCCGTCGCGCCTGCCTATTTGAACCGGTCTCGCGCAGAATTCCCTGTTACCAGGGAATTGGAATTTGAGCGCTTACCGCTCGTCCGCGATCACCTTGCCGTCGTTCGGCAGCGCGCCCGGGCTGACCAATTCGACATTGCCGCCGAGTTTCGTTACCGCTCGCAAGGTGCCTGCAATTTCCTCGCGCAAGGCGTCGCTCGCGGCCGCAGTTTCCGCTCGCAGCGTCATCGCATCGGCCTCGCCCTTGCGCACGACGACGAGGCGCAGGCGGCCGAGCGCGGCATGGCGCTTGCCGATCTCGGCGACCTGCTCGGGGCGGACGAACATGCCTTTGACCTTGGTGGTCTGGTCGGCGCGGCCCATCCAGCCCTTGATGCGCATGTTGGTGCGGCCGCATTTGCTCGGGCCCGGCAGCGCTGCCGTGAGGTCGCCGAGCGCGAGACGGATCCAGGGATGGTTCGGATCGAGCGAGGTCACCACGATCTCGCCGACGTCGCCCGGCGCGACGGGATCGCCGGTGCCGGGTTTGACGATCTCCATGATCAGATCCTCGTTCACGACCATGCCCTCACGCGCCTCGGTCTCGAAGGCAATGAGGCCGAGGTCGGCGGTGCCGTAGGCCTGGTAGGCGTCGATGCTGCGTGCCTTGATTTCGGCTTGGAGCGAGGGCGGGAAGGCCGCACCCGAGACCAGCGCGCGCTTGATCGATGAGACGTCGCGCCCCGAGCCTGCTGTGGCATCGAGCAGAATCTTCAGAAAGTCCGGCGTGCCGCTGTAGCCGACCGGACGGTAGGCCTCGATCAGCTCGAATTGCTGCTCGGTATTGCCGGGGCCGGCCGGGATCACCGCGCAGCCGAGCGCGCGGGCCGAGGCATCGAAGATGAAGCCGCCGGGGGTGAGGTGGTAGCTGAAGGTGTTGAGCACGATGTCATTGGGACGGAACCCTGCCGCGAACAGCGCCCGCGCACCGCGCCAGGGATCGGCCTGCCGCCCTTCAGGCTCGAAGATCGGACCGGGAGAGGTGAAGAGGCGGGCGAACGATCCCGGGGCTGCCGGCACGAAGCCGCCGAAGGGCGCTGAGGCCTTGTGCAGGGCCGGCAGCTCCGACTTGCGCAGCACCGGCAGGCCCGCCAGCGCCGCCCTGGAGGTCACGGCGGCCGGATCTATGCCCTTCAGCCGCTCGGCGTAGGCGGGTGCGGCCATTGCGCCGCGCAGCACGTCCGGCAGGCGGGAGAACAGCTCCGCCTCGCGCACGGCTGGTTCGCGCGTCTCGCGGGCGTCGTAATGGGCGGTCATGGCTGGTCTTTCCGGGTTGGCATCCGTTGCACGCCGCCGCCGGCATGGGTATCAGACGGCCAGTATCGAGGCGTGGAGAGGACGCGATGGCGGACGAAGGCATCATTGTGGCGGACGAGGCGGCGGACGTCGTCGCGCGCCTGAAGCGCCGCATGATCGACGAGGCGCTGCCGCTGTGGTCGTCCGTCGGCTGGGACGATGCGGCAGGCGGTTTCGTCGACCGGCTGCACCGTGACGGCACGGCCGACACGGCCGCACCGCGGCGCGTGCTCGTGCAGGCGCGCCAGATCTATTGTTACGCCAAGGCGGCGCAGATGGGCTGGTACCCTGGGGGGCGCGCCATCGCGCTGAAGGGGCTGGAGCATCTGCTCAGCAAAGCGAAGGCGCCCGACGGCCGGCCTGGCTACGTGCACCGGCTGACGCCGGACGGCGCCGTGCTGGACGGCCGACGCGATGCTTACGACCACGCCTTCATCCTGTTTGCGCTCGCGGCCGCCTACGGGCTCGACCAGGATGCGCAAATTCGCGCCGAGATCGATGCGCTGCTCGCCTTCCTCGACGGCCATCTGCGCTCGCCGCATGGCGGCGTGCATGAAGGCCTGCCGGTCTCGCTGCCGCGCCGGCAAAACCCGCACATGCATCTGTTCGAGGCGATGATCGCGTGCTTCGATGCGACCCACGATCTGTCGTTCCAGAACCGCGCCGGCGAGTTCTTCGCGCTGTTCCTCGCCAATCTCTACGACAAGCAGAAGCGGATCCTGACGGAGTATTTCGAGGAGGACTGGTCCAAGATCGAGCCCGTCAGCGTCGAGCCTGGCCATCAGGCCGAGTGGGTCTGGCTGCTGAAAGGGTTTGAACGCATCACGGGTTGCCCGACCGGACAGCGTCGCGCCGAACTGCTCGCCACCGCGCTGCGCTATCGCGACGAGGCCACGGGGTGCCTGGTCGACGAGGGCGATGCCAACGGCAACATCCGTCGCAGCACGCGCCGGCTGTGGCCGCAGACAGAGATGGCCAAGGCGTGGATCGCGCAGGCCGAGTCCGGCGAGGCGGGCGCTGCGGACGAGGCGCGCGCGGCGCTGGTGCGGCTCGAACGGCATTATCTCAGCCATCCCGTGAAGGGCGGCTGGTACGACCAGTTCGATCGCGACGGCAAATCGCTGGTCGACACCATTCCTGCGTCGTCGTTCTATCATGTTCTCTGCGCAGTCACGGAAGCGGAGCAGGTGCTGAGCTGAGTTTCACAGCCACCGTTTGCGCCGCTTGAAGCTCTTGAGGTTCTTGAAGCTCTTGCGCTGATCGCCGGCGCCGCCGAGGTAGAACTCCTTGACGTCCTCGTTGTCGCGCAGTTCGTCCGCGGTGCCGTCGAGCACGACCTTGCCCTGTTCCATGATGTAGCCGTGGCTCGCAACCGACAGCGCGGCGCGGGCGTTCTGCTCGACCAGCAGGATGGTGACGCCGAGGTCGCGGTTGATCTTCTGGATAATCGAGAACACCTCTTTCACCAGCAGCGGCGACAGGCCCATCGAGGGCTCGTCCATCAAGATCATCTTCGGGCGCGCCATCAGAGCGCGGCCGATCGCAAGCATCTGCTGCTCGCCGCCTGAGAGATAACCGGCAAGGCCGGTGCGCTCCTTCAGGCGCGGGAAATAGTTGAAGACCATGTCGAGATCGGCATCGACCTCGCGATCCCTGCGGGTGAAGGCGCCGAGCTTGAGGTTTTCGAGCGACGTCATGTCGGCGACGATGCGCCGGCCCTCCATCACCTGGAAGATGCCGCGACGCACGATCTTGTCGGGATCGATGCCGGCGATAGCGGAGCCCTCGAACAGGATCTCGCCGCGAGTGACCTCGCCGTCCTCGGTCTTGAGCAGCCCCGAGATCGCCTTCAGCGTCGTCGACTTGCCGGCGCCGTTAGCGCCCAACAACGCCACGATCGCGCCCTTGGGCACGTCGAGGCTGAGGCCTCGCAGCACGAGGATGACGTCGTCGTAGACGACCTCGATGTTGCGGACGGCGAGGAGGGGCGGTGCGGGCACGACGGTCGGGGAGGACCGTGTTGCGTCGATGATTTCGGTCATTGGGTATGCCGCCAATCTGCTACTGTCGTCATGCTCGGGCTTGTCCCGGGCATCCACGTTCTTCATGCCGAGTGGTCAGACGTGGATGGCCGGGACAAGCCCGGCCATGACGTCGGAGATAGCGCTCACCACCCCAGCAATTCCGGCTTGCGCGGCAGCTCGACGGTCTTGACCTTCTCGAGCTTGATCGTGCCCTTGGCCATGAGATCATTGAGGTCGCCGTCGGTCGCACCCGCGATCTTGGTGCGATAGAGGTCTACCTTCAGCGTGCCGCGGTGGTCCTTGTCGGTCCAGGTCGAGGCATTGCAGACGCCGTCCATTCCGGCCGGCACCCAGTCCTTCTTCTGGTAGAAGCCCTTGGCGACGTTCTCGCCGGTCGCCCCGCCGTTCTTGGCAGCCCAGTCGAGCGCCTCCCTCATGTAGAGCGCCGAGCAGACCGCCGCGATGTAATGCACGGGCCGGTAGACCTTGCCGGTGGGGTCGGACATCTTGGAGATCTCCATCACCGTCTTCATGCCGGGCGCATCGCCGCCCCAGCTCACTGCGGTGCGCAGCGGGAAGATCACGCCGTTGGCGGCATCGCCGGCGGTCTTGGCGGCGTTCTCGTCCATGCCCCAGACATTGCCGAGGAACTGAATCTCGACGCCGGCGGTCTTGCAAGCCTTCAGGACGGAGATGTTGGAAGCCGCGGTGTTGCCGAGATAGGCGTAGTTGGCACCCGAGGATTTCAGGCTCAAGCACTGCGCGCTGTAGTCACCCGGTGTGAGCGCGAACACCAGCGGCGGCAGCACCTCGAAGCCGAGCTCCTGCGCCATGGCTTCGCCTGCGGCCTTCGGCGCGTTCGGATAGGGGTGGTTGGCGCCCATGTGCACGAACTTCGGCTTGCCGGGCTTGCCCTTGGCCTTCCAGTCCTCGGCCGCCCACATCAGCATCGCGCGCAGCGAGTCCGAATAGCTCGGGCCGTAGAAGAAATTATAAGGCGCAGGCTTGGCCTTGCCGCTGACGCCCTCGGGATCGGTGAGGGCTGCGGCATAGGAGCCGGAGAGGTCGGGGATCTTGTCCTGGGCGAGGAAGCCGGTCAGCGCTTCGGTGTCTGCGGTGCCCCAGCCCATGATCGCGGCGACCTTCGAGTCCGGCGCCGACCATTTCTTGTAGAGCGCGATCGCGCGCGGCACCTGGTAGCCGTAATCGTTGGTATCGACGCTGAGCTGCTTGCCGCCGACGCCGCCGTTCTTGTTGACCCAGGCGAAGGTGTCGGCGACGGCCTGGCCGTAGGGCGTGCCGACGTCGGAGGTGCCGCCGGAATAATCGGCGAGATGGCCGATCGCGATCTGCGCCTGCGCGCCGGCCGAGAATGCGGCGATCGCCAGCGCGAGCGATGCAGTGCTCAAAAGGGATTTTGTCTTCATTGGTTGCCTCCTCCTGTTTATTAGTTGGTTAGCGAGTTGCCTGTGCTCAATGCGAGAACGGGTAGAGTTTCCAGTACGCCTTGATCTGTCGCCAGCGATGGGCAAGGCCGTCCGGCTCGAACATCAGGAACGCGATGATGATCACTCCGATCGCGATCTCGCGCAGGAAGGTGATGTTGGTGTTGAGGGACAGCGCCTTGTCGATCGCGCCGCCCTTCAGGTACAGGCTGATGAATTCCATCGTCTCGGGCAGTAGCACTACGAAGGCGGTGCCCATCAGCGTGCCCATGATCGAACCGGTGCCGCCGATTATGATCATGGCGAGGAACAGGATCGAGCGCTCGATGCCGAAACCCTCCTGCGAGACCACGAGCTGGTAGTGGGCATAAAGCGCGCCGGCGATGCCGGCGAAGAAGGCGGCCAGCCCAAACGACAGCGTGCGGTATTTGGTGAGGTTGATGCCCATGATCTCGGCGGAGAGATAATGGTCGCGTATCGCCACCAGCGCACGGCCGTCGCGTGTGCGCATCAGATTGGTGACGAGGACGTAGCTCGCGACCACATAGGCCAGCACGACATAGAAATACTGTCTGTCGCCGCGCAGCGTGAAGCCGAAGATCGAGAACGGATTGGCGCTGGCGGGCACCGAGCCCCCGGTGAACCACTCTGCGCGGGAGAAGAAGTCGAGCAGGATGTATTGCGCCGCCAGCGTTGCGATGACGAGGTAGAGCCCCTTCAGTCGCGCCGCCGGGATGCCGAAGATCAGCCCGACCAGCGCGGTGACGACGCCCGCAAGCGGGATCGCGAAGAACACCGGGATCGGCGCGTTGTTGGAGATGTAGGCCGAGGTGAAGGCGCCGAGCAGGAAAAAGGCGGCATGGCCGATCGAGATCTGGCCGGTGAAGCCGACCAGGATGTTGAGGCCGAGCGCCGCGATCGAGAAGATGCCGATCTGGATCAGGATGCTGAGCCAGTACCCGCCAAGGAGTTGCGGCACGAGGCAGAGCAACAGCACGCCGATGATCGCAAAGTTGCGGCTGGTCGTGGTCGGGAAGATCGTGGTGTCCGCCGCGTACGAGGTGCGGAAATCACCAGCAGGGATGAGGGCAGGGCCGGCCATGGATCAGATCCGCTCGATGTCGTGGGTGCCGAACAGGCCGTAGGGCTTGATCATCAGCACGATGATGAGGACGTAGAACGGTGCGATCTCGTAGAGATTGCCCCAGTGCAGATACTCGCTGTCGACATATTGCGCGATGTTCTCGAGCAAGCCGACGATGATGCCGCCGAGCACGGCGCCGCCGACGGAATCGAGCCCGCCGAGGATCGCCGCCGGGAACACCTTGATGCCGTAGGCCGCAAGTCCCGAGGACACGCCGTTGACGACGGCGACCACCACGCCCGCGACCGCCGACACTGTCGCGGAGATCGCCCACGCCATCGCGAACACGCTCTTGACGGAGATGCCGAGCGACTGCGCGACCTGCTGGTTGAACGCGGTGGCGCGCATCGCGAGGCCGTATTTGGAGGCGCGGAAGAACCAGGCCATGCCGATCATCATCGCGACCGAGACCACGAGGCTCATGACATAGACGGTCTGGATCTGAAGCCCGAGCAGGCTGACCGACTGGCTCTCGAACACGCGCGGGAACGGTTGCGGATTGACGCCGAACATCCATTTCAGCGTGGCCTGGAGCACGGTCGAGAGGCCGATCGTCACCATGATCACCGAGATGATGGGTTCGCCGATCATCGGTCTCAGGATCAGGACCTGGATCGCGATGCCGAATACGAACATGAACACCAGCGTCATCGGCATGCCGATCCAGAACGGCACCTGGTACTTCGCAAGCAGCGCCCAGCACACCCAGGCGCCGACCAGCAGCAGTTCGCCTTGCGCGAAGTTGACGACCTGCGTCGCCTTGTAGATCAGCACGAACGACATCGCGACCACGCCATAGAGCGTGCCGACCACGAGGCCGTTGACCAGGAGCTGGATGAGGAAGGCGGTGTTCATGTCGATGTCCGCGCAAAATGCAGAAGCGATGACGGTGCACCCTCTCCCCTTGTGGGAGAGGGTGGCTTCGCGAAGCGAAGCCGGGTGAGGGGTTCTCTTGGCAGCGACGGTGCGGAGAGAGGACCCCTCACCCGGGCGAGGGTGTGGCCAGCGGCGGAGATGCCCTCTCCCACAGGGGGAGAGGGCGCATCGGCTGGCAGCGCGGTCTCGGTTCGAAGCAGGCTCACTCCGCGGCCTCCGCCATATGCCCATGCCCGCCGAGATCCACCACGCGCAGCGTCGTTCGCACGCGTTGCGTGGTGCCGTCCTGGAAGCGGATCACGGTGTCGACGGGGATGTCGGCATCGCCGCGGTAGATCGCGTTGATGATGCCTTCGTATTTCTCGTTGATGACGCTGCGGCGCACCTTTCGGGTGCGGGTGAGCTCGCCGTCGTCGGCGTCGAGCTCCTTGTAGAGCAGCAGGAAGCGCGAGATGCGTTGCGCCGGCGGCAATGTGGCGTTGACGGTCTCGACTTCCTTCTTGAGCAGCGCGTAGACCTCGGGCCGCGAGGCGAGGTCGCTGTAGGTCGTGAACGAGAGCCGGCTCTTCTCCGCCCATTTCGAGATGATGGAGTAACGGATGCAGATCATCGCCGCGAGCGCGTCGCGGCCGGCCCCTAGCACCACGGCCTCCGCGATATAGGGCGAGAACTTCAGCTTGTTCTCGATGAACTGCGGCGAGAAGCGCTCGCCGCGCGAGGTCTCGGCCAGGTCCTTGATGCGGTCGATGACGACGAGCTGCTTGTTATCGTTGAAGTAGCCGGCGTCGCCCGACAGCATCCAGCCGTCCCTGATGTCGGCAACGCTCGCTTCCGGGTTCTTGTAATAACCCAGGAACATGTGGGGATGCCGCACCACGATCTCGCCGACGCCGTGGACGTCGGCATTGTCGATGCGGATCTCGACGCTGTCGGCCATCGGCACGCCCGTCGTGTCGGGATCGACCTTGCCCTCGGGATGCAGAGTGTAGGCCCCTAGCAGTTCGGTCTGGCCGTAGAGCGTGCGCAGCGGCACGCCCATGGCCTGGAAGAACTTGAAGGTATCAGGGCCGAGTGCCGCGCCGCCGGTCGCGGCCGAACGCAGGCGGGTAAAGCCAAGGCGGTCGCGGAGCGCGCGGAACAGGATTGCGTCGGCAAAGCTCGAACGTTTGCCGTCTGCGAGCGCGGCGAGGCCGCTTTTCATGCCGATGTCGAACAGGCGCTGCTTGAAAGGCGTCGCGTCCATCACCTTGGCGCGGACGTCGGCGGCGATGGATTCCCAGACGCGCGGCGCAAATAGCACGAACGTCGGCGCGATTTCGCGCAGATCGTTCATCATCGTGTCAGGCTCTTCGACGAAGTTGATCTTCATCCGGCACAAGAGGCCTTTGCCGAGCACATAGACCTGCTCCATGATCCACGGTAGCGGCAGCACGGAGACGTATTCGTCGTCCGGCCCTTTCGGATCGAAGGCGAGATAGGTCGCGCAATGGCCGAGCACGCGGCCGGCGGCGAGCATGGCGAGCTTCGGGTGCGAGGTGGTGCCCGATGTTGTGCAGAGAATCGCGACATCCTCGCCCTTGGTGGCATCGACGAGGCGATCGTAGAGCTCCGGCTCACGCGTGGCGCGGCCGAGCTCGGCGAACGCTTCCGCCGACATCAGTCTGGGATCGTCGTATTTCCGCATGCCGCGCGGATCGGAATAGATGATGTGCTTCAGCCGCGGGACCCGCTCGGCAAGCGCGAGCAGCTTGTCGACCTGCTCTTCGTCCTCGGCGAAAACGACCTGCGCCTCGCCATAGTTGAGGAGGTAGGAGGCTTCCTCGTCCAGCACGTCGCGATAGAGCCCAAGGCTCAATCCACCGATGGCGTGGGTTGCCACTTCCGCCGCGACCCAGTCCGGCCGGTTGTCGCCGATGATGCCGATGACGTCCTCGCGCCCCAGGCCCAATTCGATGAGGCCGAGCGCGAAGTCGCGTACGCGGGTATGGTAGTCATTCCAGGTGAAGACGCGCCAGAGCCCGAGATCCTTTTCGCGCAACGCGATCTCGTTGCCGTGCTCCCTGGCATTGAGCCGCAGCATCTTCGGATAGGTGTCGGCCTGCGCGACGCGGCCCGCGTAATCCATCATGCCGCACTCTCCTGCGCTGGCGGAGCATCGTCCGGGTCGACCAGCACCTCGTCCTCCTCGCCGAGATAGGCGCGCCTGACGTGGGGATCGGCGAGCACGGCGGCCGGATCGCCCTCGGCGATCTTGCGGCCGAAATCGAGCACCATGACGCGGTGGGAGATGTCCATCACCACGCCCATGTCGTGCTCGATCATCACCACCGTCATCCCGAACTCCTCGTTGAGGTCGACGATGTAGCGGGCCATGTCCTCCTTCTCCTCGAAGTTCATGCCGGCCATTGGCTCGTCGAGGAGAATGAGGCGCGGCTCCAGCGCCATGGCACGGGCGAGCTCGACGCGTTTGCGCAGGCCGTAGGAGAGGGTGCCGGCTTGCGCCTTTCGCACCGACTGGAGATCGAGGAAGTCGATGATCTCCTCGACCTTGCGGCGGTGCTCGAGTTCCTCCTTGCGCGCGCCGGTGAGCCAGTACAGCGATCCCGTGAGAAAATTGTTCTTCAGGAGGTGATGGCGCCCGACCATGATGTTGTCGAGCACGCTCATGTGGTGGAACAGCGCCAGATTCTGGAAGGTGCGGCCGATGCCGAGCGTGGGGCGCGCGTTCGGCGTCAGCCCTGTGATGTCGCGGCCGCGGTAGAACAGCTGGCCCTCGGTCGGCTTGTAGCGACCGGAAATACAATTCACGATCGAGGTCTTGCCGGCGCCGTTGGGGCCGATGATCGAGAACAGCTCGCCGTCATTGATGGCAAAGCTGACATCGGTCAGCGCACGGACGCCGCCGAATCGCAAGGACACGCCGCGCACTTCGAGACTGGTAGCCACCAAACAAATCCCTCCCGGTGATGGCGCATTCAGCGGCGCTCTTCATCCGTTCCTGTCGGGCGATCCTAGTACGGCCGTGCCGGTGAGGCCATGCAGCTATTGGTCTCGACCGGCGCCGCGCCACTCTTGCTCCCGATCGGGATCAAAAGCCGCATCGCCCAAGGTGGTCCTCAATAGGGGAAAGCGCTATTTTGAAATGTCTCCCGCCTGACAATTCTGCGACAAAGTTTTTTCAGGCGGGAGTGGCCTTTCTTTCGTCGGATGGTGGTCGAAGTGGTCGTGTTGCAGTGCAGCAGAGAGATTGGGTGGCGAACGGTGCGGCTGGCTTCGGCATCATGATTTCAGAGGATCAACTGAAGCGGGTCGCCGCCTGGTCGCGCGAGCTCACGGACGCGGAGATCGAGGTCGCCCGCACCGGGATCACGGAACGGTCCTACCGCACCGGTGAGACCGTGTTCATGCGCGGCGATACGTTCAGCTATTGGGCGGGCATGGTGAGCGGCCTGGCACGGATGGGCGGGGTCTCGCGCGACGGCAAGGAGACGAGCCTTGCGGGGCTGACGGCCGGGGCCTGGTTCGGCGAGGGCAGCGTGCTTAAGAACGAGCCGCGCCGCTACGACGTGGTCGCGCTGCGCGACAGCCGCGTCGCGCTGATGGAACGCAGCGGCTTCATGTGGCTGTTCGAGAACAGCGTCGGCTTCAACCGCTTCCTGGTGCGTCAGCTCAACGAGCGGCTCGGCCAGTTCATCGGCATGCTCGAGGTCAACCGCACGCTGGATGCCACCGCACGCCTCGCGCGCAGCATCGCCTCGCTGTTCAATCCGATCCTCTATCCCGAGTCGACCGCGCATCTGGAAATCACCCAGGAGGAGATCGGGGCGCTCTCGGGCATGTCACGGCAGAACGCCAACCGCGCGCTGAACCGGCTGGAGAAGGAGGGGCTGCTGCGGCTCGAATATGGCGGCGTCACCATTTTGGATGTCGAGCGGCTGCGCGGCTACGGGGACTAGCGCGCATTTGCCGGCGCGTGGACCGGCCAGAGGTCGGCGCGCCAGCGGATCGCGATCGCCAGCATCGCGATGAAGCCTGCGGCGGCGTAGAGCGAGCCCGTCGCGGAATAGCCGATGATGTCGATCAGGCTACCGGCCGCGAGCAATCCGAGCGGCAGGCCGTAGATCACCATCATGCGGACGCCCATGACGCGGCCGCGCAGGTGTGCGCTCGCCGTCCGCATCAGGATCACGGCAGCTGAGATCATCGACATGCTCTGGGCGATGCCGGCGAGAACGGGGCAGGCCATCGCCACCGGCATGGTCCTGATCTCGACGAACACCAGCAGCATGGCGTACCAGGCCAGCGTTGCGCCGATGAGAAGCCGGGCAATGCGCAGTCCGCTGACCAGGCTGAGCGTGATGGAGCCGATCAGCGAGCCCACGGCGAAGCTCGCCGAGAGATAGCCGAGGCCGGTCTGGTCGGTATGAAAGATGTCCCGCGCGATGTAGGGCAATAGTCCGCCGGTGAAGGGAAATGCGGTGAGATTGGCCAGGAAGGCGACGCACAGCGCCGCGCGCATTCCCGGGCCGTTCCAGGCATAGACGATCCCTTCCTTGAGGTCGCCCAGCAATCGCGAGACCGCGTGGCTGTTCGCCGGAAGATCGCTCGTCGTGACGGTCCTTTTCGGCCGGGTCAGGCAGAGCATGAGAAGTGCGGCCGCGAGATACAGACAGGCGATCGCCACATAAACGAGGCCGATGCCGAGGACGGCGAACAGACCTGCGCCCGTCAGCGCTCCGGCGATGCGGGCGCTGTCCTGGGTCGTGCGCGCAACGCTGATGGCGCCCACCAGTTGCTCGGGCGGCATGATCTCGGCAAGCAGCGCGCCGCGAACGCCGAGATCGGAGGGGCGGATCAGGCCCATGAGCGCGACGATGATCATCACGCTCAGCGGCGACAAATGACCGGTCAGCGCCAGGACCATGATGGTCGACGAGAGCGCGGTATAGGCAAGGCGCATCACGACCAGGAGGTCGCGATGACCCATCCGGTCGCCGATCATGCCGAGCACCGGCGCGACCAGGGTCCCGACGAACTGCAGCGACGCAAGCACGGTGAGCAGCAGCACGGAGCCCGTCTCGACCATGATGTACCAGCCGAGCACCAGCGTCTCCACTTCGAACGCCCACGAGGTGAGCAGATCGGACGGCCACTGGAAGCGATAATTGCGGATGCGGAATGGCGCGAGTGCGGATGTGCTCAAGATGCGATGACGGGTTTCACGGCGATTCCCCCTTATTTTTGTTCTTCTGTTGGCAGGGTAGCCCCGGCCATGCCTCTGTCAATTGGCGCTACCGCATGCCGCCATGCCTGCCGACGATTTGCGGTGCGCCAGTGCGCCCGCAGCATCGCTTCGTCGCCTAGCCGATACGGAGCGGGTGATCAACCACCGCTTGCTCTTCCCGTGTGACGAGCCCATGCTTGCCTGGTTCCTGGGCCCATTCGGCAGGTCCAGGAACTCGCGCCATCGCGGCTTCCGCGAGGTCTTGACCCATGAACTGCTCTTGCTGTGGTTTAGAGGTCCAGAGCGGCTTTGCCTTCTGCCCGAAGTGCGGCACGAAGCAGCCGAACGCGTGCCCTGGCTGCGGCTTTCCATGCGCGCCGGATTTCGCCTATTGCCCGAAATGCGGTGCCTTCGTCGCTGAGGTCCCCACAGGCGGGCAGACATCGGCGCGGACGAGCCAGACGACGCTCCCGATCCAGTCCTCCTCTCCGCCGCTCGTGCCGGCGGAGGAGGCTCAAGCCGCATTTCGAGCTCCGTCGGACAAGATCGACAGCGAGGCGAACCGCCGCACCATCACCGTGCTGTTTGCTGACCTCAGCGGCTTCACTGCGATGAGCGAGCGGCTCGACCCCGAGGTCATGCAGACGCTTCAAAACGAATTGTTCGAGGAGTTGACGGCCGCGGTGCAAAGCTTTGGCGGCTTCGTGGACAAATTCATCGGCGATGCGCTGCTGGCTCTGTTTGGTGCGCCGGCGGCGCACGAGGACGACCCGGAGCGGGCGATGCGCGCTGCCCTCGACATGATCGGCCGGACGGCGCGCCTCAGCGAACGCGCGGAGGCGTATGCCGGTTCACCGCTGCTGCTCCATGTCGGCATCAACACAGGGCACGTCGTCGCGGGCGGGCTCGGGGCGGGTGTTTCCAAATCCTATTCGGTGACCGGCGACACGGTGAATACCGCCCAGCGACTACAGTCGATGGCGGCTCCGGGCGAGGTGCTGGTCGGGCCGTTGACCCACCGTCTGACGCGGCATGCGTTCTCCTATGACTCGCTTGGCGAGGTCTCGCTCAAGGGCAAGATGGGCAGCGTGCTGGTCCACCGTCTGAAGGAGCCGCTCGACACGCCCCGTGCGGCGCGCGGTCTCGACACGCTGGGCCTCAATGCGCCGTTGATCGGGCGCGACGCCGAGCTTGCGCGCCTGATCGGCAGCCTTGATCGCGCGTGCGGCGGCGCGGCTCAACTGGTGCGGCTGGTCGGCGAAGCCGGCATCGGGAAAACGCGCCTGGTCAGCGAGTTCGTCGCGCGCATCCGCGACCAGGATCGATTCGCCGGCGTGGCGATCCGGCACGCGGCGTGCTCGCCGCTCGGCGAACAATCCTACGGCACTCTCGCCGCCGTGCTGCGTAGCGCCTATGGCATCGCGCAGAAGGCGGGCGCCGTAGAGGCGGAGGCGAAGGTCGCCGAAGCGCTGTCGGAGCTTGGCCTCGCGACCGACGAGGCCGACCGCCTGATGCCCCTCTATCTGCACGTCCTCGGCCTCGGCGACCCCAACGCCGCCCTCAGGCATGTCGAGCCCGAACAGCTCCGCCGGCAGATATTCTTCGCGATTCGCACCGTCTTCGAACGCCGCCTGGCACTGTCGCCACTGCTGATCATCGTCGAGGATCTGCATTGGGCCGATGCGGTCTCGCTTGAAGCGTTGCGGTTCCTGATGGACCGACTGGAGCGGACGCGGCTGATGCTGCTGTTTACGCATCGGCCGATGCTGGAACTGGACCAGTTCGGTTCGAGCAGGATCAGTCACACAACCCTTCGGCTGCCCCCGCTTGGCGACGCCGACGGACAAGAGCTGCTCGCGGCCTATTTCAGTCACGGTTGGCGTGAACCGCCGGGAGGTCTGTTCGGTCGAATCCTCGATCGCGCCGGCGGCAATCCGCTTTTCCTCGAGGAGATCATACGCGGCCTCATCGAAGTCGGCACCCTCGAGCGCGACGGCGCGCAGTGGCGGATCAAGTCGGATGAAGCGGCCGCCGATATTCCGGCAAGCATTCAGGCGTTGTTGCTGGCGCGTCTCGACCGGTTGCCGCATCAGGTGCGCCGCCTGGCACAGGAGGCCGCCGTGATCGGCCCGCGTTTTGATGCGGTTGCACTCGGTGCGGCGGCAACCGAGCCAGCAAGGGTTGAAGCAGGGCTCGAGCTTCTGTGCGACGCGGAGATCATCGAGGAGATCGCGGGCGCGAACTCGATTTCACTGCGAACCTACCGCTTCACGCAAACCATGCTTCAGGACGTGATCTATCAAAACCTGCTTCTGCAGCGCCGGATCGAGCTTCATGGACGGATCGGCGGGGCGCTGGAGAGGCTCTATGGCCATGAGCCCGAGCGCCTCGAAGATCTCATACTGCTCGGACATCACTTCAGTCTGAGCGCGAGCAAGCCGAAAGGCGCACGCTATCTGCGCGCGGCCGGCGATCGGGCACGCGCGAGCTATGCGAACGATGATGCCATCCGTCTCTACCAACAGGCCCTCGCCGTACTGTTGACCGGCGGCGAACGGGAGCCGGAACGTCTGGTCCTGTACGAGCGGATTGCGGACCTTTGTGGCGCGGCTGGCCGCCGGAACACAGCCGAGGAGCACTATCAGAGCGCGTTGGAGGGGCACCGCGCCTTACAGGACGGTATCGGCGAAGCACGAATTCTTCGCAAGCTTGGCCGATTGCTGTGGGACGCCGGCAAGCGGATCAAGGCAGAGACGCATTACGCCGAGGCGGCCAACCTGCTTGGAGGGACCGACGCGCCCATCGAGTGGGCGCATCTCCTGCAGGAGCGCGGCCGTCTCGCGTTTCGGACCGGCGATCACGTCGCCGCCGCAAGATGGGCGGACGAGGCGCTCGGCTATGCACGGTCCGTACCGGCGGACGCGGACGAGCAGAGTGGGCCCGAGGCCGCACGTGCGATTGCGGAGGCCCTCAACACCAAGGGCGTTGCGCTGGCGCGGCTTGGACGACACGAGGAGGCAGTGCGCGAGGTGGAGCAAAGTGTTGCGGCCGCCGAAACAGCCGGCTTCCTTAACGTAGCCTGCCGCGGCTACACCAATCTCGGTGTGCTCTACACGATTGTCGACCCGGCGAAAGCCGTGGAGGTCTGCCGGCGTGGACTCGATGTCGCGCGTCGGATCGGGGATCTCGGCTTCCAGGCACGCCTCCTTGCCAATTTTGCCGTTGCGTGTTGCACCTTCACGGACAGATGTACCGAGGAAGGCGTGCCGGCTGCCGAGAAGGCGATCGAAATCGACCGGGCACTCGATCAGCGCGAACATCTCTCTGTGCCCCTGATCGTTCTCGGGCAAATCCATCAATGCCACTTCCGCCCCGATCTGGCCGCCCTTTGCTACAATGAGGCAATCGAGGTGGCGAACGAAACCGGCGAACCGCAGCAGCTCTTTCCATGCTATGATGGTCTCGCCACGCTGAGCCTTGATCGAGGCGACATGCCCGAGGCCGACCGATATTTCGCGCTGGCGCATGATGTCTGCGCCCGCCACGGGCTTGATCCCGCCGGGCTGATCGTACTGCCATTTCTTGACTAGGTCATATGAAGGAGTTCAACCATGTCAGAACTTCATGTCGACGGACCGCTTCAACCGGGCGATCGCGCACCGAACATCGTGCTGGACGCGATCACACGCGATGGAACGATCGCGCTCCAGGATTTTCGCGGGCATAGCCCGATATTGATCGGCTTGTTTCGCGGGCTGCACTGCCCGTTCTGTCGGCGCCACATCGCGGCACAGGCGCAACTTGACGCAGCCCTGCGCGACAAGGGCGTCGAAAGTCTCACGGTCGTGAACACGCCCATCGAGCGCGCGCGGCTCTACTTCCGCTATCATCCCTTGCCCAATCTGCTCGCCGCGTCCGACCCCGAGCGGGTCTCGCACCGCGCGTTCGGCCTGCCCACTATCGAGTTTACGGAGAACGAAACCGAGTGGCCGCGCAAGGTGGGTATGGACGTCGTCAAGAGCATGCAGGTGGAGGTGCCCGGCGAAACGTCGGGGTCGATGAATCGGTTGGCGGCTGCCGAGTACCTCAACAACAAGGACGGCTACGAGATGATGGAGGCCGATCAGCGCATGGCGGCAACCGGCCAGGGCCAGCTGTTCGGCCAGTTCCTGCTCGATCGCGAGGGGATCGTGCGCTGGACCTTTACCGAGGTTCCTGAAGGCGGCCACCGCATGTTCGGGGCTCCGAGCCCTCAGGAGTTGATGTCGGCCGCCTCGCAGGTGGCGAGCTAAGCATCGTCGGCTGGTGACTAACCCGCCACCTTCGGCCGTTTCTCGGCGAGCGCTGCCGCCATCGCCGAGATCAGCGGGCGCATGAAATAGTGGTCTTCCGCCGGTGCGATGTCCGTGCGCAGGCCATGGGCGGCGAGCTCTCCCGACACCGCGGGACCCACCGACGCAATCAGCGTCCGCTCCAACCCTGCGCGCAACTTCGCCTCACTGCCATGTGCCTTCGCGGCTTCCACGAGGCGGCGGACCTGGCCAAGATTGGTCAGCGCGATGGAATCGATCCGCCCCTCGGCCATGTCGTCGATGGCGGCGACGATGTTGGCGTCCGCCGCCTTTGAGTCGTAGGCATAAGGCAGCACCGTATCGACATCGGCGCCTTGCGCGGCAAGTGCGCCGGTCAGTGCGCTGTGGTCCTTGTCCGGATAAAGCTGAAGGCCGACGCGTCGCCCGTTCAAGTCGAGCCTGCCCAGTATTTCGATCACGCCCTCGGTGGTCGGCTTCTCCGTGGTCTGCTGCGCATCGAGGGAGATCTCGCGCAACGCCTTGCCGGGCTTCGGGCCGCGAGTGAATTTTCGCGATTTGGCGAGGGCTGCGACCAGAGCCTGGTCGAGACCACGGCTCCGCGCGAGCTTCATGATCCGCCGCAGGCCTTCGCCCGTCATCAGCACGAGATCGTCAAAGGGCTGGTCGATGGCGCGGCGGATCCAGGCCTCGACCGGGGCGGGATCGGGCGCGTCGTGAATAGTGAACATCGGGCACTGCACGACATCGGCACCTTGCTCCGCCAGAAGCTTTGAAAACTGCGCCTCCTCGCGCGTCTCCAGGATCAGGATGCGGTAGCCGTTCAAGCGGTCGGCCATGGGTGTGCTCCGGCGGTAAATTGCAATGGTCCGTTCATCCTGACTCCGCGCTTTATGCTGACGCAAGTCTTTGGGATCAAGTCTTGGGATTGGCGCGAGGGCGGGGTCGGTGATAGAGCAGGGCGCAAATCGCGGGTCGTTCCGCAGTCGCTGCCCAAACCTTCATCAAGAGCCATGCCCGATCATCAATATGTCCTGACCCTGTCCTGTCCGGATCGTCCCGGCATCGTCTCAGCGGTGTCGACCTTCCTGGCCCATAACGGACAGAACATTCTCGATGCCCAGCAGTTCGACGACATCGAGACCAAGAAGTTCTTCATGCGCGTGGTGTTCACCGCGGCCGATCTCGCCGTGGAGCTGTCGGCGCTCCAGACCGGCTTTGCCGCGATCGCGGAGCGTTTCGGCATGGAGTGGCAGATGCGCGACCGTGCCGCGCATCGCAAGGTGATGCTGCTGGTGTCGAAGTCCGACCACTGCCTGGTCGACATCCTCTATCGCTGGCGCACCGGCGAGCTACCGATGGTCCCGACCGCAATCGTCTCCAACCATCCGCGCGAGGTCTATGCCGGGCTCGACTTCGGCGGAATCCCGTTCCACCATCTGCCCGTCACCAAGGAGACCAAGCGCGAGCAGGAGGCGCAGATCCTCGATCTCGTCGCCGAGACCCGAACCGATCTCGTCGTGCTCGCGCGCTACATGCAGATCCTGTCGGATGATCTTTCTGCCAAGCTTTCCGGCCGCTGCATCAACATCCACCACTCGTTCCTGCCGGGCTTCAAGGGCGCAAAGCCCTATCACCAGGCCCATGAGCGCGGCGTCAAGCTGATCGGCGCTACCGCCCATTACGTCACGCGCGACCTCGACGAAGGCCCGATCGTCGATCAGGACGTCGAGCGCATCAGCCACCGCGACACGCCGGAGGATCTCGTCCGCAAGGGCCGCGATATCGAGCGGCGCGTGCTGGCCCGCGCGATCCGCTACCACCTCGACGACCGCGTCATCCTCAACGGCCGCAAGACCGTGGTGTTCATGGATTGATTGCCCGTCGTTCCGGAGCGCGCGACGCGCGAATCCGGAACCTCGAGATTCTCGGGTGCGCAATTGCGCACCATAGTTCGCCTCTGCGAGGCGTCCCGGAATGACAGCGAGATCGTTGTTGTGCCTCAGCGCACCGCGCCGCCCGACGTGGACCCCGTCGCACCCTTCTGCGCCTGCTCTTCCTTCTCGCGATCCGCCGCCGGCAGCAGCCGCTTGCGTTCGCGCTCTTTCATGTAGGCGTCGTATTGCGGCGTGCCGGGCCGCGGCGGTGCGTCGGCCGGCAGGCCGCCGGCCCATTGCGGGACGTAGTCGCCCATGCCGGCGGTGAGCTTTTCGTTGACGGTGCCGCAGCCGGACAGCCCCGCGGCGAGCGCAAAGAGGGTGAGGACGGAGCGGAAGGGCTTGAGCATTGTGCGCGCGCGAATTCAGTCAGGTTGGACGCCGGGTTAGGCTGGCGCGGGAAGAGTAGTCTTCAACAAGGTAAAATAGACTTATTCGAGGTAGGTAATTAGCTACCGATTTGCGCTGAACCGAAGACTCGCCGGTGTCCGAATTCTGCAAAAGAAAGACGAAATCCTCCATCCACGCGTCTGGTCGCTTTCTAGACTGTGGCAAGGGGCACGCGACAAACTGGCTTGGTCGGCGGCGGGGCTTTTTCGTTGACAGGTCCATTTTATTTGTACAATCGTACAAATAGGAGCGGCCAGGATCGGGGGCTCGGGTTACCCCGACGTAACCACGGCATCGCTCCCGTCGTCGGCAATCGGGACGCGCGGCTTGCGCCGAATGGTCGCCAAACGTCCGATTGACAATAAGGGCGCGAAAGACGCCATGTGGCGCGACATCGCGCGTGCGTGAGCTAAGGTTGAGCCAAGGACCGGGCACTCGGTCCGGCGCACAAGAGGTCAGGAATGAAGGGGAGGGACATCTGATGTTCGAACGGAAGACGTTTTCTTACAAGGTCTCTTGGACCGCAGCAGCGGCCGCCATCGCCGGCCTCGCGGCCATCGTGCCGGCCAAGGCCGAGGACACCGTCAAGGTCGGCCTGATCCTGCCGATGACCGGCGGCCAGGCCTCGACCGGCAAGCAGATCGAGAACGCGATCAAGCTCTACATGCAGCAGAAGGGCGACACCGTCGCCGGCAAGAAGATCGAGATCATCCTCAAGGACGACGCCGCGATTCCGGACAAGACCAAGACGGCCGCGCAGGAGCTGATCGTCAACGACAAGGTCAATTTCATCGCCGGCTTCGGCGTGACGCAGGCCGCGCTCGCGGCCGCGCCGCTCGCAACCCAGGCCAAGATCCCGGAAGTCGTGATGGCGGCCGGCACCTCCATCATCACCGAGCGCTCGCCCTACATCGTGCGCACCAGCTTCACGCTGGCGCAGTCGTCGACCATCATCGCCGACTGGGCGGTGAAGAACGGCATCAAGAAGGTGGCGACGCTCACCTCCGACTACGCGCCGGGCAACGACGCGCTGAACTTCTTCAAGCAGAATTTCACCGCCGGCGGCGGTGAGGTGGTCGAAGAGGTGAAGACGCCGCTCGCAAATCCGGATTTCGCGCCGTTCCTCCAGCGCATGAAGGACGCCAAGCCCGACGCGATCTTCGTGTTCGTGCCGGCCGGCCAGGGCGGCAACTTCATGAAGCAGTATGCCGAGCGTGGCCTCGACAAGGCCGGCATCAAGGTGATCGGACCGGGCGACGTCACCGACGACGACCTGCTCAACAACATGGGCGACGCCGTGCTCGGCACGGTCACCGCGCATCTGTATTCCGCGGCGCATCCCTCGCAGATGAACAAGGATTTCGTCGCGGCCTACAAGAAGGCCTTCGGCAACCGCCCGGGCTTCATGGCCGTGAGCGGCTATGACGGCATCCACCTCATCTACGAGGCGCTGAAGAAGACCAACGGCGACACCGATGGCACCAAGCTGGTCGAAGCCATGAAGGGCCAGAAGTGGGAAAGCCCGCGCGGCCCGATCTCGATCGACCCCGAGACCCGCGACATCGTGCAGAACATCTACATCCGCAAAGTCGAGAAGGTCGACGGCGAGCTCTACAATGTCGAGTTCGCGACCTTCGAAGCCGTCAAGGATCTCGGCAAGACCAAGAAGTGACCCGCGAAAGCGGGGCATCCCGGGGCGCGCATTAGCGCGACCCCGGGATCTCGTGAGCTACACTCTGCGTCATGCCCGGGCTTGTCCCGGGCATCCACGCAAAGCCCGGACAAGAACGTGGATGGCCGGGACAAGCCCGGCCATGACGATAACTCCAAGCTGAGACGATGACCTCTATCCTCACCAACCTGTTCGATGGCGTTGCCTACGGCATGCTGCTGTTCGTGCTCGCTTGCGGGCTTGCGGTCACGCTCGGCCTGATGAACTTCGTCAACCTCGCCCACGGCGCCTTCGCCATGGCCGGCGGCTATGTCTGCATGGTCCTGGTCAATCGGATGGGCTGGCCGTTCTTCGCCGCGCTGCCGCTCGCCTTCGTCTCGTCGGCTGCGATCGGCATCGTGCTGGAGCGAACGCTCTACCGCCATCTCTATGCGCGCAGCCATCTCGACCAGGTGCTGTTCACGATCGGTCTCACGTTCATGTCGGTCGCGGCCGTCGACTACATCCAGGGCTCGTCGCGGGTGTTCATCAATTTGCCGGCTGCGCTCCAGGGCCAGTTCGACGTGTTCGGCGTCGGCATCGGCCGCTACCGGTTGATGATCATCGTGATCTGCGGCCTGCTCACCATTGGTCTCCAGATGGTGCTGGCCAAGACCCGGTTCGGCAGCCGGCTGCGCGCCGCGGTCGATGATCCCCGTGCCGCGAGCGGCCTTGGCATCAACGTGCCGCAGGTGTTCGCCTTCACCTTCGCTTTCGGTTGCGGGCTCGCCGGCCTCGGCGGCGCGCTGAGCGCCGAGATCCTCGGCCTCGATCCGTATTTCCCGCTGAAGTTCATGATCTACTTCCTGATCGTCGTCACCGTCGGCGGCTCGTCCTCGATCACCGGGCCGTTCCTGGCCTCGCTCCTGCTCGGCATCGGCGACGTCGCCGGCAAATATTACGTGCCGAAGATGGGCCCCTTCGTGATCTACACCATGATGATCGTGATCCTGATCTGGCGCCCGAACGGCCTGTTCGGCCGCACGGCCGCGCGTTGAGGCCGCCGATGAGCGCTTCCTCCGACGTCGGTTATCACGCCCGGCGCCAGGCACGCTGGCACTATGGCGAAGTCGCCTTCTGGCTGGTCGTGCTGGCCTGCGGCTTCGCATTTCCCACGCGCTATCTGATCATGACCGACATCCTGCGGCTGGCGCTGTTTGCGATGTCGCTGGATCTCATCCTCGGTTATGCCGGCATCGTCTCGCTCGGCCACGCCGCCTTCTTCGGCGTCGGCGCCTACGCCGCGGGGCTTCTCGCCTTGCATGGCATCATCAACGAGCCCGTGCTCGCGCTGATCGTCGCCGGCCTTGCCGCGATGGTGCTGGGTTTCGCCACCAGCTTCCTGGTGATCCGCGGCGTCGATCTGACCCGGCTGATGGTCACGCTCGGCATCGCGCTGCTGCTTGAAGCGCTCGCCGAGCGCTTCTCTAACATCACCGGCGGCACCGACGGCCTTCAGGGCATCGAGATGCAGCCGATCTTCGGCGAGATTGCGTTCGACATGTTCGGCAAGACCGGCTTTTTCTACTCGCTGGCGGTGCTGTTCCTGTTGTTCCTGTTCGCCCGCCGCGTCGTGCATTCGCCGTTCGGCCTGTCGCTGCGCGCGATCAAGAACAATCCGCTGCGCGCCGCCGCCATCGGCATCCCCGTCAACCGCCGCCTGATCGCGATCTACACGCTCGCGGCGTTCTATGCCGGCATCGCGGGCGCGCTGTTCACCCAGACCACGGCGATCGCCTCCCTCGACGTGTTCGCCTTCGAGCGTTCGGCCGATTTGATGCTGGTGCTCGTGATTGGCGGAACCGGATATCTCTATGGCGGGCTGGTCGGTGCGGTGGTGTTCCGTATGCTCCAGGAATTGTTCTCCACCATCACCCCGCAATATTGGCAGTTCTGGATCGGTCTCGTGCTGGTCGTGATCGTGCTCGTCGGCCGCCAGCGCCTGCATCGCTGGATGCTGTACGTGCCGAACCTGGTCATCAAGCAGGTTGCCGGACGCAAGGCCGTCGTTGCCGTGCCGGAGAGCGACGCATGACCATCGCGCTCGAAACCCAAAATCTCGAAAAGCAGTTCGGCGGTCTGCGCGTGACGCGGGACCTGTCGCTCAAGATCGAGCAGGGCGCCCGCCACGCGCTGATCGGCCCGAACGGCGCCGGCAAGACCACTGTGATCAACCAGCTCACCGGCGTGCTCAAGCCGAACTCGGGCCGGATCCTGCTCGAAGGCCAGGACATCACGGATTTTCCGGTGCACAAGCGCGTGCTGCGCGGCCTGTCGCGCACCTTCCAGATCAACCAGCTCTATCCCGACCTGACCCCGCTCGAGACCATCGGCCTCGCCGTCTCCGAGCGCCTCGGCCATGGCGGCGACTGGTGGCGGCGGATGGGCACGCGGGGCGACGTCAACGGCGAGATCGCCGATCTCCTGAGGCGCTTCCATCTGCTCGACGTCATGAACGAAGAGACCGTGACGCTGCCTTACGGCAAGCAACGCCTGCTCGAGATCGCGGTCGCGATCGCCGTCAAGCCGCGCGTGCTGCTGCTCGACGAGCCCGCCGCCGGCGTGCCCGAGAGCGAACGCCACGACATTCTCGCCGTCGTAGGCAGCCTGCCGCGCGACGTCACCGTGCTGCTGATCGAGCACGACATGGACCTCGTCTTTTCCTTCGCCGACCGCATCTCGGTATTGGTCTCGGGCGCGCTGCTCACAGAAGGTCCACCCGACGTGGTCGCGCGCGACCCGCAGGTCAAGGCCGTCTATCTCGGCGAGGAGGCGGTCAATGTCTGACCTGCTCGCGATCGACGCACTTCGCGCCGGCTATGGCGAGGCGGTGGTGCTGCCCAACATGTCCCTGCGCCTCGCCGAGGGGCAGGTGCTTGCGCTGCTGGGCCGCAACGGCACCGGCAAGACCACGCTGATCAACTCCATCGTCGGCGTGACCCGCCGTTTCTCCGGTTCGGTCGCGCTGGCCGGCACCGATGTCACGAGCTTGCGGCCCGATCAGCGGGCGCGGGCCGGCATCGGCTGGGTGCCGCAGGAGCGCAATATCTTCCGCTCGCTGACGGTGGAAGAGAACATGACCGCGGTGGCGCAGCCCGGCCCCTGGACGGTCGAGAGGGTCTACGAGATGTTCCCGCGGCTGAAGGAGCGGCGGAGCAATTTCGGCAACCAGCTCTCCGGCGGCGAGCAGCAGATGCTGGCGATCGGCCGGGCGCTGACCCTCAACCCGAAGGTTCTGCTGCTGGACGAGCCGACCGAGGGCCTCGCCCCCATCATCGTCGAGGAGCTTCTGAAGGCGATCGGCAGCATCACCCGGGCGGGCGGCATCTGCTCGATCATCGTCGAGCAGAACGCGCAAAAGATTCTGGGGCTCGCCGACCGTGTTGTGATATTGGAGCGCGGAACGATCGTCCACGACGCCCCGAGTGCCGCGCTGAAGGCCGACCCGTCGGTCCTCGAACGCCACCTCGGCGTCGCAGGGGCGGCGGCCCACTAAAATATCCCGGGAGTAGAAAATGCAGCGAACCAAAGCCCCCTTCCGCGCCGACGAGGTCGGCAGCCTCTTGCGTCCCGCGAAGATCAAGGAAGCCCGCGCCAGGCTCGAGAAGGGCGAGATCTCGGTCGACGATCTGCGCAAGATCGAGGACATGGAGATCGAGAAGGTCGTGCACAAGCAGGCCTCGATCGGCTTGAAGCTCGCGACCGACGGCGAATTCCGCCGCTCCTGGTGGCATTTCGATTTCCTGGCCAAGCTCACCGGCTGCGAAATGTTTCACCCGGACACGGGCATCCAGTTCGCGGGCGTCGAGACGCGGCATGACGCGGTCCGCGTGATCGGCAAGCTCGATTTCCCCGACGACCATCCGATGCTGGATCACTTCCGCTTCCTGAAGAAGTCCGCCGACCAGGCCCACGTCGCCGCCAAGATGACGATCCCCTCGCCGGCCGTGCTGCACTTCCGCGGCGGCCGCAAGGCGATCTCCAAGGACGTCTATCCCGATCTCGACGCGTTCTACGAAGACCTCGGCAAGACCTACCGCAAGGCCGTGAAGGCGTTTTACGATGCCGGCTGCCGCTATCTTCAGTTCGACGACACCGTGTGGGCGTATCTCTGCTCGCAGGACGAGTTGCAGAAGGCGCGTGAGCGTGGCGACAATCCCGAGGGTCTCCAGCAGATCTATGCGCGCGTCATCAATTACGCGCTGGCCGAGAAGCCGGCCGACATGGTGGTGACGACGCATGTCTGCCGCGGCAATTTCCGCTCGACCTGGATCTCCTCGGGCGGCTACGAGCCCGTGGCCGAGACCATGCTGGCCGGCACCAATTACGATGGCTACTTCCTCGAATACGACTCTGACCGCGCCGGCGGCTTCGAGCCGCTGCGCTTCCTGCCCAAGGGCAACAAGGTCGTCGTGGTCGGCGTCATCACCTCGAAGTTCGGCGAGCTCGAGAAAAAGGATGACATCAAGCGTCGTCTCGAAGAGGCCGCCAAGTTTGCACCGCTGGAGCAGCTCGCGCTGTCCCCGCAATGCGGCTTTGCCTCGACCGAGGAAGGCAACATCCTCTCCGAGGAAGAGCAGTGGGCCAAGCTCGGCCTTGCGGTCGAGATCGCCAAGGAAGTGTGGGGCAACTAAGTTTGCCACATGGCTGCTGTCATTCCCCGCGAAAGCGGGGAATCCAGTACGCCGCGTCTTCTCGGTGAATCACTGGCGTCTCGGATTACTGGATCGCCCGATCAAGTCGGGCGATGACACCGAGTGAGTGGCGGGCAGCGTCACACCCTCGAAAACCAGTGCGCTTACCCGCCCTCACTTCTCCGCCAGATAAACCTCGCCCAGCAGCGACGAGTTCGACCACGGCACCTGCTTGTTCTTCGTGCTCGAGACCACTTCCGCCCGCACGCGCGTCAGCATCTGCTGAACCTCCAGCCCCGGCGTGCCGAGATGGCGGGAGAGGGCGGCGGAGAACGGCGAGTTGGCGCCTTCGCCATCGAGTGCGACCTGGCCCGGCGCGGTGGCGAACGCGATCAGCGTGCCCGCGCCCAGCGTTGCACCGGCGCCCAGGCTTGTTGGCGCTGCGAGGCCCGAAGCGCCCTCGATGCCTCGGTTGGTGCCGGCGGCTGCGACCTGCTGCGCCATCGGATTGTTGCGGCAGGCATCGAAGATCAAAATGTTGGTGCGGACCTGATCGTCGAGGCCGGCCATGATCGTGTCCATGTCAATCATCGCCTCCGTCATGCCCGCGCCCGGCTTGAGGTCGACGTCGACGGGAATGAGATAGTTGCGGCCGTCGACCTGCACGCCGTGGCCGGCATAGTAGACCAACGCGACCTGCGCCCGCGCCGCCTCGCGCAGGAAGTCGCGCCTCACTTTCTGCATCGCTGCGCGGTCGAGATCGATGCCCTCCGACACCGTGAAGCCGATGTCGCGCAGGCTCCTGGCGACGGCACGCGCATCGTTGGCCGGATTGGGCAGCGCCTTGACATGCGCATAGGCGCCGTTGCCGATCACCAGTGCCAGGCGCTTGCCGAGCGTCACCGGGGCAGGCGAGGGCGCAGGCGCCGCGCCCGTTTGATGCGGGGCCGGCTGCGTCGCCGGTGACGGCGGATCGCGCGGGATGGGTGTGAGCGCATCCGTCACCAGCGACAGCCGCACCTTGGCGGTGGCCTGGTTGGCCTTGCTGCCGGCATCGGAAGCCACGATCGCCAGCGTCGCCTTGTAGTCGTCGCGCGCATGGGCGTAGTCGCCCTTCGCCTCATAGGCCAGCGCGCGGTGGATATAGCCTGATATCAGCACGCTGTTCGGCGGCGTCATGATGTTGACGGGCGGTTTCTCTTTCGCAAGCCGGATCGCCTCGCTGCCATCGGCAATGGCGCGATCGAGATCGCCCCGCACGCGCCAGATCGCGGTGCGATTGATCAGCGGCTGCGGCAGTGTCGGGTCGAGCCGGATCGCCTGGTTGATGTCGGCAAGCGCGCCGTCGAGATCGCCGAGCGCCTCCTTCGCAATGCCGCGATTCTGGAACGAGAACGTCGATTTGGGCTGCAGCTTGATCGTGGCATCGTAGTCGGCGATCGCCTTGGCGTAGTCGCCCTTGCCGCGCCAGGCGTTGCCGCGATTGTGGAAGATCGTGCCATCAGGCGGGCCGAGCTTCAGCGCATCGTCGAAATCGGCGATCGCGATGTCGTAGTCTCCCTTGTCGTAATAGGCCGATCCCCTGAGATTGTAGACCGCCTGGCTCGGCTGGAGCCGGATCGCCTCGGTGGTGTCGGCGATGACCTTCGAATAGTCGCCCTTCTTGTTCCAGCCCACCGCGCGCCAGAAATAGATCGTCGCGAGCTGCTCGCCGCGAAACACCTTCAGCGCGACGATCTTGTTGCAGGCGTCGATCATCTGGTCTGGCGGCGTGGTGTCGGTGGTGCAGAGCGGCCCGAGCTGGCTCCGCGCCTGCGCGAAGGCGGGTGCGGCCCACAGGGTTGCTGTGAGCAGGCAGAGCGCGACGAGCAGGCGGCGCATGGCGATGGTCCCTTGAAGGAGAAGCGCTTGTTTGTTGCTCGGCGGTGCGCCGGGGTTCACGCGCTCGTCATTGGACGTGGGGTAAAGCCAAGAGAGGGTATTCCCTCAGTGGGCAGATTTTGCTACGACGCTGGTCCCAACAGTTCTGCCCACCGCTTTCCCACTCATGAAGAACGACGAAATCCTTAGCCAAATCACCGAGTTCTGCCGCAAGGCGGACATGGCGGAATCGACGTTTGGCCGGCGCGCGGTGAACGATGGGAAGCTGGTCCATCGCCTGCGCGAGGGAAAGCGCATCACGATCGACACGCTGGAGCGGATCCAGGCCTATATCGCCGCATCGACGACGGGCGGCCTGCCGCCGCCGCGGGGACTCCAGGTACCCCCGGAAAAACGCGATCCGCGCGGTAATTTCCGTTTCTTCGAGAACCGGCAAAAATACCTGCTGTTCGTCCATACCTGCAGCGAGAAGAGGGTGGTCGCCGAGCGCGTCGCGCTGGAACTCGCCAGCATCCATCCGCGCCCGCCGGCGCTGCGCATCTTCGACGCAGGCGTCGGCGACGGCACGGTGCTGGCCCGGGTGCTGCGCGCAACGCACCAGCGCTACCCGCACATGCCGTTCTACGTGGCCGGCAAGGAGCTCAGTCTCGAGGACCTGCGGCTGACGCTGGAGAGGGTCCCGGACCGCATTTTCGAGCATCCGGCGTCGGTGTTCGTGTTCACCAACATGTTCTACTCCGAGGCGCCTTGGCTCACGCCGGCATCGCCTGCGGCGGCGGCGGCCACCGTCTGGCACGAGGTTCCGTTACGTGGCGCCTCGTCAGGCGAGTTCGAGCAGCAGATCGCCGAGTTGAGGCCGTTCCTGGAGCAGAACTGGCGCGCCGCGATCAGCCCACGCACGGCCATGCCGCTCTACGAGCGGCCCGTCGTCCTGGTGCTCTACCGCGAGGACCACAGGTTCCTGCTGGATTCGACCATTCCGCGGCCGGGCCAGGCCGAGGCCAATTTCGACCTGGTCATTGCATCCCAGCCCTACCGCGCCCTGTCCTCGGTCAATTTCCGGGCAAAGCGGATCATTGCACCGCTGGCGCGGGCGCTTCGGCCGGGCGGGCGGCTGATCGGAATCCACTCCCATGGTCACGATCCCGGCATGGAAATGATCCAGGCGATCTGGCCTGGAGAAAATCCTTTCGCGGTCAGCCGTCATGAGCTATTGCGCGCCGTGAAGTACGAGCTTGGGTCGTTGGGCCGGGACCTAAATTTTAATGCTTATGCGGACAACCGTTCGATCTTCAGGTATGATATGGAAGCGCTGCCCAACGAGGTGACGGGTACCATCGGATCCTCGACGGCCTTTGCAGCGTGGAATGCGGCGGTGTATGTGGCGCAGATCGAGGACGACCGATTGACAGAAATGACTCAAAACGGCCGCACTCTGGATGCCGCCCGGGACGTGCTGCGGAAGTACAACGGGCTCTGGTTTCTCGACGAGTCCTACGTCATCTCGCGACGGCGTGATTGACATAATCCAAGGTTAAACATCGCAAACGCCCGCCATGTTAACGGCGGAACAAGGGGTTACTGATGCGCGCGTCCTATCTCTTCACCAGCGAATCCGTGTCCGAGGGTCATCCCGACAAGGTCTGTGACCGGATCTCCGATGAAATCGTCGATCTGTTCTACCGCGAAGGGCCGAAAGCCGGCATCGATCCGTGGCAGATCCGTGCGGCCTGCGAGACGCTCGCGACCACCAACAAGGTGGTGATCGCCGGCGAGACCCGAGGTCCCGCATCCGTTACCAACGAGCAGATCGAAGGCGTCGTGCGCGCCGCGATCAAGGACATCGGCTACGAGCAGGACGGCTTCCACTGGGAGAAGGCCGACATCGAAATCCTGCTGCATCCGCAGTCGGCCGACATCGCGCAGGGCGTCGATGCGCTGCAGCCGGGCGAGGTCAAGGAAGAGGGCGCAGGCGACCAGGGCATCATGTTCGGTTACGCCACCAACGAGACGCCTGATCTGATGCCGGCGCCGATCTTCTATGCCCACAAGATCCTGCGCCTCATCTCGGAAGCGCGTCACTCCGGCCGCGAGAAGGTGCTGGGTCCGGACTCCAAGAGCCAGGTCACCGTGCAGTACGAGAACGGCAAGCCGGTCGGCGTGCGCGAGATCGTCGTGTCGCACCAGCATCTGGTCGAGGACATCTCGTCGAAGCAGATCCGCGACATCGTCGAGCCCTATGTCCGCGAGGCGCTGCCGAAGGACTGGATCACGCCGAAGACCATCTGGCACATCAATCCGACCGGCAAGTTCTACATCGGCGGTCCGGACGGCGATTCCGGCCTGACCGGCCGCAAGATCATCGTCGACACCTATGGTGGCGCGGCCCCGCATGGCGGCGGTGCGTTCTCCGGCAAGGATCCGACCAAGGTCGACCGTTCGGCGGCTTACGCGGCGCGCTACGTCGCCAAGAACATCGTCGCGGCCGGTCTCGCCGATCGCTGCACCCTCCAGCTCGCCTACGCCATCGGCGTCGCGCGTCCGCTGTCGATCTACATCGACACCCACGGCACCGGTAAGGTGTCGGAGGACCAGCTCGAGATGGCCGCCGCCAAGGCGATGGATCTCACCCCGCGCGGCATCCGCAGCCATCTCGACCTCAACCGCCCGATCTACGCGCGCACCTCGGCCTACGGCCATTTCGGCCGCACGCCCGACAACGAGGGCGGCTTCTCCTGGGAGAAGACCGACCTGGTCGAAGCGCTCAAGCGCGCGCTCTGATCACCAACGTCGTTCCGGGGCGCCGCGACAGCGGCGAACCCGGGATCCTTATCCATAATGTCGAGATTCCGGGTTCGCCTTTCTAAGGCGACCCGGAACGACCAATTCAACAACAGGACCTCCGCTATGAATGCGAAGCCCGGCTTCACCGACTACATCGTCAAGGACATTTCGCTCGCCGACTTCGGCCGCAAGGAACTCTCGCTGGCCGAGACCGAGATGCCCGGCCTGATGGCCACCCGCGAGGAGTTCGGCCCGAAGCAGCCGCTGAAGGGCGCGCGCATCGCCGGCTCGCTGCACATGACGATCCAGACCGGCGTGCTGATCGAGACGCTGGCAGCCCTCGGCGCCGACATTCGCTGGGTCTCCTGCAACATCTATTCGACGCAGGACCACGCCGCGGCTGCGATCGCGGCCGCCGGCATTCCCGTCTTCGCGGTCAAGGGCGAGACGCTCGCCGAATACTGGGACTACACCGCAAAACTGTTCGACTGGCACGGCGACGGTCACCCGAACATGATCCTCGATGACGGCGGCGATGCCACCATGTACGTCCATCTCGGTCTGCGCGCCGAGAACGGCGACACCGCGTTCCTCGACAAGCCCGGCTCCGAGGAAGAGGAAGTCTTCTTCGCGCTCCTGAAGAAGCAGCTCAAGGAGAAGCCGAAGGGCTACTTCGCCGAGATCGCCAAGAGCATCAAGGGCGTTTCCGAAGAGACCACTACGGGCGTGCATCGTCTCTATGACATGCAGAAGGCCGGCACGCTGCTGTGGCCGGCGATCAACGTCAACGACAGCGTCACCAAGTCGAAGTTCGACAACCTCTATGGCTGCCGTGAATCGCTGGTCGACGGCATCCGTCGCGGCACCGACGTGATGATGTCGGGCAAGGTCGCGATGGTCGCGGGCTTCGGCGACGTCGGCAAGGGTTCTGCCGCGTCGCTGCGCCAGGCCGGCTGCCGCGTGATGGTGTCGGAAGTCGATCCGATCTGCGCGCTCCAGGCCGCGATGGAAGGCTACGAGGTCGTGACCATGGAAGACGCCGCGCCCCGCGCCGACATCTTCGTCACCGCGACCGGCAACAAGGACATCATCACGATCGAGCACATGCGCGCGATGAAGGATCGCGCCATCGTCTGCAACATCGGCCACTTCGACAACGAGATCCAGATCGCGGGTCTGCGTAACCTGAAGTGGACCAACATCAAGCCGCAGGTCGACGAGATCGAATTCCCCGACAAGCACCGAATCATCATGCTGTCGGAAGGCCGCCTCGTGAACCTCGGCAACGCGATGGGCCATCCGTCCTTCGTGATGTCGGCCTCCTTCACCAACCAGACGCTGGCGCAGATCGAGCTGTTCGCCAACAACAAGGACGGCAAGTACAAGAAGGAAGTCTACGTGCTGCCGAAGTCGCTGGACGAGAAGGTCGCGCGCCTGCACCTCGCCAAGATCGGCGTCAAGCTCACCGAGCTGCGCAAGGACCAGGCCGACTACATCGGCGTGAAGCAAGAAGGTCCGTACAAGTCGGACCACTACCGCTACTGAGATCGCATCCAGCTGCGACAAGAAGGCCCCGGAGCGATCCGGGGCCTTTTTTTGTAGACTCATTGTGCTACGCTCGGAGGTAGAGCCAAAACAAGCCCGCCACTTCTGAAGCGGGTGGCCGCGTTTCCCACGTTCATTGTCAAATGCATATGGAGGGAATGCGATGTCCAGCGAAGCCAACGTTCAGTTGCTCAAAGAAGCCTATCGTCGGTGGAACGACAGCAAAGGCGGGAGCGTCGACTATTGGTTCGACAGCGTCATCGGCCCGCAGATCAAATTCGACTCGCTTCCGCAGGGGGCTCCGGCGGTGCCCTTTGCCAAGTGTTATGACGACCGCGCGCAGCTGCGTGGCTATTTCGACGGTCTGCTGGCTGACTGGAGCATGCAGCACTACACCATGAATGAATACGTCGCGCAGGGCGACGCTGTTTTCGCGCGCGGCTCATGTGCCTGGACCAACAAAAGGACCGGGAAGATCGCTGAGACCCCGAAGGTCGATTTCTGGCGTTTCAAGGATGGCAAGGCAGTGGAATTCTACGAGTATTTCGACACAGCCCTTGTCTACGGTGCTGCCACCGCCTGACGGTTGCAATTCGGCACGGCGTCGCCCATCCTGTGCCGGGGAGAACGCCATGGCGAAAGCCGCAGAACATTTCGACGTGCTGATCGTCGGTGCCGGCCTGTCCGGCATCGGCGCGGGTTATCATCTTCAGAGCAAGTGCCCGGGCAAGAGCTACGTCATTCTCGAGGGGCGCGACTGCATCGGCGGGACCTGGGACCTGTTTCGCTATCCCGGTGTCCGCTCCGACAGCGACATGTTTACGCTCGGCTATTCCTTCAAGCCGTGGACCGATCCGAAGGCGATCGCCGACGGGCCGCAGATCCTGAATTACGTGCGCGAGACAGCAGCCGAGAACGGCATCGAGACGCACATCCGCTTCCGCCATCGCGTCAAGCGCGCGTCCTGGTCGACGCCGGATGCGCGCTGGACCATCGAGGCCGAGCGCATTACGGGCGAGGGCGCAACCGAGCTCGTGCGCTTCACCTGCAATTTCCTGTTCATGTGCTCGGGCTACTACAAATACGAGGCGGGCTATACGCCGGAGTTTGCGGGCGTGGCAGATTTCGCCGGCCGCATCGTGCATCCGCAGAAATGGACCGAGGACATCGACTGCGCGGGAAAACGCGTCGTCGTGATCGGCTCGGGCGCAACCGCAGTGACGCTGGTGCCGGAGCTCGCCAAGAAGGCGGCGCAGGTCACCATGCTCCAGCGCTCGCCGACCTATGTGGTGTCGCGTCCTGCGCAGGACCCCGTGGCCAACAAATTGCGCCGCAATCTGCCGACGCGGCTTGCCTATCATGTCATCCGCTGGCGCAACGTGATGTGGGGGATGTTCTTCTTCCAGCTCAGCCGGCGCCGGCCTGCCAAGGTGAAGGAGCTGGTGCTCAAGGGGGTGCAGATGGCGCTCGGCCCCGACTACGACGTCGCGACCCATTTCACGCCGCGCTACAATCCCTGGGACCAGCGGCTCTGCCTCGTGCCGGACGGCGACCTGTTCAAGGCGATCCGCGAGCAGCGCGCCGCCGTCGTCACCAACGAGATCGACACCTTTACGCGCGACGGCATTCGCCTGAAGGATGGCAGCGAGCTTGCGGCCGACATCATCGTCACCGCGACGGGGCTGGTGCTCCAGGTCGTCGGCGGTCTCGAAATCAGCGTCGACGGCCGCGCCATCGATTTCGCCAACACGCTGACCTACAAGGGCATGATGTATGCCGACGTGCCGAACATGGCGTCAGCCTTCGGCTACACCAACGCGTCCTGGACGCTGAAATGCGATCTCACCTGCGAATATGTCTGCCGGCTCATCAACTACATGGACCGGCACAATTTCCGTCAGTGCATGCCGCACAATGACGACCCTGAAATCACCGCGCAGCCGTCGCTCGATTTCACCTCGGGCTATGTGCAGCGCTCGGTCGCGAAGATGCCGAAGCAGGGCTCGAAGCAGCCATGGCGGCTGTACCAGAACTACGCGCTCGACATCGTCTCCTTGCGCTTTGGCAAGATCGACGACGGCGTGATGCAGTATTCCTGATCACGCCGCCGCCCGCTTTATGCCTTGCGCGTGGTGAGCGCGAGCCCAAGATCGATCGCAAGCGCGAGCACCACGGCGGCGCCGCCAAGTCCGAACAGGACCAGATAGTCGCCGCCGGTCTGCGCGTAGATCCAGGAGAAGCCGTAGGCTGCCGCCGCCTGGAACAGCGCAAAGCTCGTGGTGGCGTGGCTCCATGTCGCGCGCTGCTGCTCGGTCGAGTGCGGCACGAGCTCATGAATGCGCCCGAGCACCAGCGGTACGATACCGGGTGTGAAGCCGCCGACCACGACGCTCGACACGATCAGCGAGAGAGGCGCGGTGCTGACGGTGGGCAGCAGCACGGCGGCCGCTTCAATCAGGAACGCCGCGCGCAGGGCCGGTCCAAATCCCGAGCGGTCACCGAGATGGCCGGTGACGAGCGGGCCGACGATGGCGCCGAGACCGTACAGCACCCAGTAGCGCGCGCCCGCGGCAATGCCCTGGCCGAGGCCACGCGCCACGAAGTCGACGATGAAGACCATGTGCGGCACCAGCGCCACCGCGTTGAGGCCATACTGGACCAGAAGCGCGCGCACGGCGGGCGAGGCCTGATGGGACTTCGCGTGACGCGAAGGCGCGGCATCGCTCTTGGCCTCCGCAGGCCAGTTCCACCAGCTCGCGAGTGTGAGCACGGCGGAGAGCATGCCGAGGCCATACCAGCTCTGCTGCAAGCCCTGTTGCAGGAGCAACGGCACCAGCGTGCCCGATGCCGCGACGCCAAGGCCGACGCCGGCAAAGATCACGCCGCCGACGATGCCGCGCCTCGCGGCCGATACGTGCGGCAGAATGACGGAGGCCGCCAGCACCATGATGATTCCGCCGGTCAGGCCCGACAGAAAGCGCCAGGCGAAAAACCAGGTGAACGACACCGGGGTAGAGCTCGCGAAAAAGGAGAGGGTGGCAAGCAGCATCATCGCCCGCAGTGCGCGGACTGCGCCGATGCGGGTGGCTAGTGCGCGTGCGGCGAGCGCGCCCGCGAGGTAACCGGCGAGGTTGGCTGCGCCGAGATAGACGACGTCGGATGCGCTGAACCACTTCGCGGCGATCAGCGCCGGGATCAGCGGCGTGTAGGAAAAGCGGGCGAGGCCAAGCCCGACCAGTGCTGCGCACAATCCCGCCACGGCGTACCGCCAAGCCTGCCGCGAATTCGATTGCGATTCCGATCCTGGCCGCTGATGCGGCCGGGCGTGGTGCCCAGTGTTTACATTGAGTTCGGTCATGTCATCCTCCTGCGCACACAGTGGCGCGCGGATCATCCTGTCTTTGCGGCGCGGCGGCGCCGGAAGTCCCGCACGGGCAGGCCGCCCCAGCCCCAATTGTCGGTGTCGACTTTCTCGATCACGACGAAGGTGGACTCGAGCGGCTTGCCGAGCACGTCGAGCAGCAACTGGCTCGATCCCTTGATCAGCGCGGCCTTCTCCTCCGCCGTGAGCGACGCCGCTCCCGGCGTCGTTCCTTCGCGGGTCACTTGAATGGTGACGATCGGCATGGTGTTTCTCCGCGCTCAGTGGCCGGCGCTCTGGCCGCCGTCGACGTGCAGGATCTCGCCGGTGACGAAGCTTGCCTGCTCGAGATAGAGCACGGCGCCAACGATGTCGGACATCTCACCCATGTGGCCGACCGGATGCAGCGCGCCGAGCTGGGCATGCGTCGCAACGGGATGCATCGGCGACTTGATGATGCCGGGCGCCACCGCGTTCACGCGGATGCCGCGCCTGGCGTATTCGATCGCGAGCGACTTGGTCGCGGCGTTCAGCCCGCCCTTGCTCAGCGAGGCCAGCACCGACGGCACGTTCGAATTGGCCTGATCGGCCAGGGTGGTCGTGATCTGGACGACGTGACCCGAACCCTGCTTCTCCATCTCCGCAATGGCGAGCTGCGTGATGTGGAAAAAGCCCGCAACGTTGGTGCCCATCACCGCCGCATAGTCCTCGGCCGTGTACTGCGTGAACGGCTTTGCGACGAAGATGCCGGCATTGTTGACCAGCGTGTCGACGCGGCCGAAGCGCGCGACGGCCTGCGAGACCACGCGTTGCGCGGTGGCCCGGTCGGCGATGTCGCCGGGAACGGCGAGGATGTCATCGTCGCCCGACGGCTTGACGGAACGCGCCGTTGCGACGACGCGATAGTTGCGATCGCGAAAACCCTGGACCAGGGCGGCGCCGATGCCCTGCGATGCACCGGTGATGATGGCGACCTTCTGCTCGATACCCATGGCTGACTCCTGTTGTTGGCTTTCAGAACCTGCGCCAGCAGCGGCTGGCTCGCGTACTGAGGTACGCCGCGGCGGCCCGGCTGCGAATACACGTTGTCCGGCAGACACTGTTACGTGGTGCGAACGAATGCCGGACCGGCCTTTGGCGGCGGTTGTCGCGGCGGGGGCGAGCGCCTAGCTTGTCACTGGAATTTGATGGGGCGACGGGTAGGCATGGATCGTCTGGATGCGATGAAGGTGTTCGTCCTTGCGGTGGACGAGGGCAGCTTGGCCGCCGCAGGACGCAAGCTCGGCCGCTCGCCGGCGGCGGTCAGCCGCGCCATCGCTTTCCTCGAGGAGCGGGTCGGCGCCGAGCTGCTGCACCGGACGACGCGATCGATCAAGCTGAGCGAGGAGGGCGAGCGCTATGTTGCGATCTGCCGTCGCGTGCTCACCGAGCTGGAGGAGGCCGACGACATCGTGGCCGGACCGCGCACGGCGCCCCGCGGCCTGCTCGCGATCACGGCGCCGGTGGTCTCGGGCGAGATGGTGCTGCGGCCGATCCTCGATGCATTTCTCGATGCCTATCCGACGGTGTCGGCGAAGCTCCTGCTGTTCGACCGTTCGGTCAATCTGATCGAGGAGGGCGTCGACATCGCGCTTCGCATCGGGCCTCTCGCGGATTCGGCGATGGTGGCGATGCGGGTCGGCGAGATCAGCCGCGTCGTGGTGGCTGCGCCGCGCTACCTGAAGCAGCACCCGCGCATCGCTGAACCCGGCGATCTCGCCAAGCACCAGATCGTGGCGATGGCGCACCTGCCCAATTCCTGGACCTTTGCGCCACAGGCCGGCTCATCGGCAGCCAGGACAGTCCAGTTCATCCCGCGACTCGTCGTCAACAGCACCTATGCGGCGGTGGCATCCGCGGTTGCCGGGCGCGGCGTGGCGCGGATGTATTCGTACCAGGTGGCCGAGCAGGTCGCGAGCGGCGAGCTCGAGATCGTGCTGGCCGGCGATGAGGATCCGGAGATGCCCGCGCATTTGATCTGCCCGCAGGGCCGGCTCGCGGTGCCGAAGGTACGGGCCTTCACCGACTTCGCCGTGCCCCGGCTGAAGAAGCACTTTGCGCAGCTCAAGAAGAGCCTCGGTGCACGCTAGACATTGCGGCCGCGCGGCGACTGCCAATGCGTTGTTTTGCGTATACGGCCGCCGGGCTGAATCGGCGACGGTTCCAGAACGGTTAACGCCGATTTAACGGATGAGTCCTAGCCTGTCTCGGCCGGGGTTACTCGCAAGGCCGAGGTGAGCCCAATGGAAGCCCAGAAGATTGCGGTCGACGCCGTCGTCGCGCTGACCGATTGCGACCGCGACGCCGTCATCGCCTTCATCCGTCGGCTCTATCTCGCCGGCGTCACCGACCCGAAGCGCCTGACCTTCAAGGGTCTCCAGGCGCTGTCGCGGGCTTGATCGAACACAATCGAATCTACTTGATGGTCGGATCGCTGATCCGGATCGAGGTGACGCGGTCCTGCCGCACCTCGAATGAGAAGGGCCATGGCTCGTACGTCCAGAGCTCCGTTTTCTCCAGCCCGCTAGGCCCGACGTGGAATGGGCCGCCGAACTGCGCCATCAGTTTGTCGGTGCTGTCGCCGAGATTGACCCGGTTGAAGCTGTACGCGGCGACCGGTGTCTCGCCGCTGATCTGGAGTGCGACAGTGCGGTTCGCTTTCACGATGGCGGCAAGATAGGGAAACTCGCCGGTCTTGCCGAGGAAGCAGACATAGGCCGTCGCGTTGTTCGGTTGCGGCAGCCTGCGGTGCGGCTCGCCGAGCACGGCCTTGAGCGAGGTCTCCGAGATGCCGACGCCCAGCGCGCCCATACGCTGGCAGGCAAAGCTAAGCACGTCGGGATCGGGCGGGGTGATGCGCTTACCGGCTTCGACCTTGCAGGCGAATGTCTGCCCGACCCGTAGCCACTGGCCGCGCAGCTCCGGATCCGGAGGCTTGCCGCCTTGGGGTAACGGCGAAGTGCCTTGGCCGTTCACGGGTGCGAATATTCCAAGCAGAACCAGCGCGAGCGCGGAGCCCGCCAACGACCGCCACATCCCCAAGACGCACCCCGATTTTCCAACCCTGGAACCAGGATAGCACGCCGCAAACCGACCGCAACGCGGGTATTGGCGGCGGGTCAGCTACGATTTCAAATTGTGCGCGGCGCGCTCGGGACGTCCCAATCACAACCTGCGGAACAGCCTCAGGATGCACGCCAATATCTTGCAGCTCGGGCCGGGTCGGAGTAGATCACGTCCCCAGCTGGGTCACTCGGGATTTGGGGAAATGCTGAAACAGCTTTTTGCGCCGCAACTTGTCATTCTCTATGTGCTCGCGGCTTCGACCATTTACGTTCACTTCCGCGGCAAGCAGCGACTGCGCTTCGCCCGCCAGCTCGGCGATCACTCGACCTATCTCGCGCCCTACAACGTGCTGATGTATGCGGGCTCGGCCGTGCCGAATAAGCCGGTGATCCCGGTCGATCAGTTTCCGGAGTTGAAGCCACTCAGCGAGAATTGGGAGACCATTCGCGACGAGGCGGTGCGCCTGTTCGACGAAGGTTTTATTCGCGCGGCCGCGAAGAACAACGATTGGGGCTTCTACTCGTTCTTCAAGAGCGGCTGGAAGCGGTTTTATCTGAAATGGTATGACGACTTCCTGCCGTCGGCGAACACGCTGTGCCCGAAGACGGTGGAGCTGCTCAAATCGATCCCGAGCGTGCACGGCGCGATGTTCGCGATGCTGCCGCCGGGCGGCAAGCTTGGCGCGCACCGCGATCCCTTTGCCGGCTCGCTGCGTTATCACCTCGGCCTCGTCACGCCGAACTCGTACAAGTGCCGCATCCTCGTCGACGGCGTCGAATGCGTCTGGCGCGACGGCGAGGCCTTCATGTTCGACGAGACCTTCATCCACAGCGCGGAGAATGCGACCGACGTCAACCGCATCATCCTGTTCTGCGACGTCGAGCGCCCGATGAAGTACGGCTTCATGACCGCGATCAATCGCTGGGTCAGCCATCACATCGTCAAGGCCTCCGCGACCCAGAACGTGGACGGCGAGAGCGTCGGCGTGCTCAACAAGGTATTCGGCAAGCTCTACGAGATCCATCTCGGCAGCCGCAAGGTCAAGGAGTGGAACCGCAACGTCTACTACACGCTGAAATATTCGCTGACGGCGCTGATCCTCGGTCTCATCGTGATGTCGGCGCTGCGCTAATCCGCCCTACGAAAAACCCCGGAGCAGGCTCCGGGGTTTTGTTTTTACGGACGTTGCCGCTGCCTCACACCGGCTTGGCGCCGGTGTTGATGATCGACCCCACATGCTGCCCGCGCAGCGCCGCCGCGATCCGGCCGGGAACGAGGCCGTTGACCACCTGCACGCGCGCGATGTGTCGTGCGTTGGCCATCACCTCGAGCAGCGCGGGATCGAACGGCAGTGTGCCCTTCAGCTTCGCAAGATCGGCAAAGCTCGTCTCTTTCAGCAGCTCGGCCTTCTTGCCATCCGCGCCATTGGGATCGGTCGTGTAGACGCCGTCAACGTCCTCCACGATCGTGAGCCCGGCAGCGCCAAGCGCGTCGGCGAGCAGGAAGGCGCCGGTATCGGCCCGATGCAGCGGGATGCGCGCGGTCGGGAATTCATGATGGTGGTAGGGCGGGAACGCGCTGCCGACGACAGCGCGCGCCGCCTGGAGGTGAATGGCGAGCTGGCTCGCGATGGTCGGGTGCTCGACATAGGAGACACCCTCCGGTGCGAGCAGGCTTGCCAGGATGTGGCCGTTCTGACCGGCCTCGCTGGCGGCGAGCGGTGCGAGCGAACCCACGGGAAGGCCGAGATCGAGGCCGACGCTGTAGAGATGGCGGGCGCGGATGCCGGCGCCGGTCAGGATGAGCAGACGATGCTCCGGCAAGAGCGACCGCAGCTCGTCGACGAGCGGGAGGATCGCTTCGTGACCGCGGTCCATGATGCGGCCGCCGATCTTGATGACCTGCAGCCAGGGCAGCAGCTTGATCGGGCGGTTGCCGGCAACGGGGCGGGTGAGATCGCTGTCGAGCAGAGTCTGGCGCGCGAGCGGCGAGGCGACGTGCTTGATCTGGTTGGTATCAGCCATGACGGTGCTCTCTTCAGCTCGCGGTGATGATGGTGCCGACATGCTCGCCCGCAAGCGCGCGGGTGAGATTGCCGGGGACGAGGCCGTTGATGATCTGCACCTGCCGGACATGGCGCGCCGAGGTGAGGAGATCGAGCACCGGGAATTCGAGGATCGAATCCTGCAGGTCCTTGGCCTTCATCTCCGCCACCGAGATCTTCGGGATGAAGGTGGCGTTCTTCGACGTCTTCGGGTTCGCGGTGTAGAGGCCGTTCTCGTCCTTCACATAGATCATCGCCTTGCAGCCGAACTGCTCGGCGACGAGGAAGCATCCGGCGTCGGTGCGATAGGGCGGGATCACGCCCTCGGCCGCGGGCCGCATCCACAGGCTATAGGGCGGCATGCCGCTGAAGATCACCGCACTCACCTCGGCGAGGAACAGCGGCACGGACGACAGCCCGGCGCTGGAGACGGCGGAGATACCGTGCTTGGCCAGCAGCTGCCCGAGCATCGCGGCGTTCTGATCGGCGACGGAAGCCCCGAGCTGCGACAGCACGCCGGCCGGCAGCCGGAGCCCGGCGGCGATCGAATACAGATGCCGCGCACGGGTGCCGGCGCCGGTTCCGATCAGGAGCTTGTGCGCCTTGCGGGCGGCGACGATCTCCTCGACGATTGGATAGACCGCGGCACGGCCGCGATCGATCATGCTCTGGCCGCCGATCTTGATGACGGTTGCATCGGGGAGGATGCGGAAGTCCGCTGCCTTCTCCGCTGCGGCCACAAGCTGTGGGTCGGTGAGCGAGCGCTGCATCAGCAGCCCCTCGAGCTCCGTGATCGTGTTCGACATCCGAGACATCCTCTCGTTTTCTGATGCAGTCTCTGCGGCGGACCCTTCAGCCTCGACCGCGAATCTTGCCGCACACTTCAGTCCATGGCAACAAGGTCGCCGCGATTTAGCGGCCAAACATGGAGCAGGCAATGGCCCCGTTGCCACTTGCGAACACCGAGATCGTGCAATTCTTCCGCGCGTGGCTGGATACCTTCTCAGGCCATGTCCGCGAGGTCGACTACGCCTCGGCGCGGCCGCTGTTTCACCCGGACGTGCTCGCTTTCGGTACGCATAACGACGTCATCCCGGGGCTCGACCAGTGGGTTACGACGCAATGGAATAACGTCTGGCCGAGGACGACCGACTTCCGCTTCGTCCTTGATCAGGTCTCGATCCTGGCATCCCCCGACGGCACGATGGCGACGGTGGTCGTGCCGTGGACGAGCACGGGCTACCATCCCGATGGCAGCGCGTTTCCGCGCCCCGGCCGCGCGACGATGGTGTTTTCAAAAAATGGCGACAGCTGGCTGTGCGTGCATTCGCACATGTCGCTCAATCGCGGTGTGCCGCAGGCAAGCCACGCCAATCGGCCGGTGAAGGCCTGGTAGAAATGCAAAAGGCCCCGGACGTGTCCGGGGCCTTTCGATTTCCAGATGTCATTCAGCCTATTCCGGCTGGCCGATGCTCACCTTCAGCGTGCCGACGCCGTCGACGCCGCATTCGAGCTTGTCGCCGGGCTGGAGCTGCGACACGCCGGCCGGCGTGCCCGTCATGATGATGTCGCCGGCGGCGAGCTTCACCTGCTGCGAGAGCTGCAAGATGATCTCGGGCACGTTCCAGATCAGCTCGGTGAGATCGCCCTTCTGGGCTTCCTTGCCGTTGACCGTCAGCCAGATCTTGCCTTTGGCGGGATGGCCGATCTTCGAGGCCGGCTGCACCGCGGAGCAGGGCGCTGAGCCGTCGAACGACTTGCCGATCTCCCACGGACGCTCCTTCTTGCGCGAGGCGATCTGGAGGTCGCGGCGGGTGAGGTCGATGCCGACGGCATAGCCGTAGACATGGTCGAGCGCCTTGTCGGCGGGGATGTTGAGGCCGCCGCTCTTCATCGCGACGATCAGCTCGACCTCGTGATGCAGATCCTTGGTCAGCGGCGGATAGGGAATGGTGGCGCCATCGGGCACCAGCATGTCGGCATGCTTGGCGAAGAAGAACGGCGGGGCGCGCTCGTCGTTGCCCATCTCGCGGATGTGCTCGAGATAGTTGCGGCCGACGCACCAGATGCGGCGCACCGGGTAGCGGCCGCTCTCTCCGACGACGGGAAGCGAAGCCTGGGGCGGGAGCGGAATGACGTAGGAGGCGGCGTTCATGGAGCGATCTCGCTGCTCTTGAGGTTGATGAGGAACTCTATGCGGTTGCGCTGATCGGCGCCAGAGCGCCGGCGTCGTGATGTTGCAGGCGGAAGAACGAGGCGTAGCGACCGGAGCGGCGGAGCAATTCGTCGTGCCGGCCCTGTTCGACGATCTCGCCGCCCTCGACCACCAGGATCGCATCGGCGTGCATGATGGTGTGCAGGCGGTGCGCGATCACGATGGTGGTGCGGTTCTGACAGAGATGCTCGATCGCCTCCTGCACCTGCCGCTCGGACTCGGAATCGAGCGCGGCGGTGGCTTCATCGAGCAGGATGATCGGCGCGTTCTTGATCAGCGCGCGTGCCACCGCGATGCGCTGGCGCTGGCCGCCGGAGAGCTGCGTGCCGTGCTCACCGACCGGCGTGTCGTAACCGAGCGGGAAGCTCATGATGAAATCATGCGCGCAGGCGGCTTTCGCGGCATCAATGATTTGCTCTTCGGTCGCGCCGGGTTTGCCGAAGGCGATGTTGTTGCGGATGGTGTCGCGGAAGAGATAGACGTCCTGGCCGACATAGGCGGTCTGCGCGCGCAGCGATTTGCGCGAGATCGCGCCGATCGACTGACCGTCGATCACGATGTCGCCTTGCGTCACCTCGTAGAAGCGCAGCAGCAGCCCCAGCACGGTCGATTTGCCGCCGCCGGAGGGGCCGACCAGCGCGGTGACTTTTCCGGGCTCGGCAACGAAGGACATGCGGTTGAGGACGGTCTCGCCGGTCCGGTAAGAGAAGCTGACATCGCGCAGCTCGATCTTCGCTTCGGACAGCTTCAGCGCCGGCTTGTCGTCGTCGGAATGTTCGCTCGCCGGGCTGTCGACGACCTCGAGCAACATGCGCGCGCCGACGAGCTGGCTGTTCAGATCGATGTTGAGCCGCGCCAGCCGCTTGGCCGGCTCGGTCGCCATCAGGAACGCGGTCATGAAGGAGAAGAACGCGCCGGGCGTGGCGTTGAGCGCAACCACGCTGTAGCCGCCGTAGAGCAGGCAGCCGGCGACCGCGAAGCCGCCGAGCATCTCCATCAGCGGGTTGGAGCGGTTGGCGACGCGGGCCATCTTGTTGGCGTTGCGCTCGACGATCGCGATGTTCTCGTCGATGCGCTTCTGCATGGTGTCTTCGAGCGTGAATGCCTTCACCGTGCGGATGCCCTGGAGCGATTCCTGCATCGTCTCCAAGATGTCGGCGGTGCCGGTGAACTGGTTGAAGGCGAGGCCCTTGATGCGCTTGACCAGCTTGCGCAGCACCAGCATCGCCGGCGGCACCACGACGAGGCCGATGAACGACATCACCGGGTCCTGCCACACCATCACGCCGATCATGGCGAGCAGCATCATGAGGTCGCGCCCGACGGCGTTGACCAGCATGTTGAGCACGTCGGTGATGGATTTGGCGCCGGCCGTCAGCCGCGCCAGGAATTCAGACGAATGCCGTTCGGAGAAGAAGCCGACGCTCTCGCGCATCAGCTTGGCGAACAGCTGGCGCTGGTTGGTGGCGAGGATGGCGTTGGAGATCTTGGTCAGGATCACCATGTGGCCGTAGGTCGCTACACCCTTGATGAACAGCAGGATCACCGTGATGCCCGAGAACATCGCGATGCCCGGGATGTTCTTGTCGACATAGGCCTGGTTGATGACCTGGCCGAGCACGTAGGTCGCGCCCGCGGTCGATCCGGCGGCAAGCGCCATCAGCGCGAAGGCGACGAGGTAACGCCGCCAGTAGATGATCCCCTGTTCCGTGACCAGGCGGCGAATCAGGATTGCCGCCGTATAGGGATCGTCGGTGATTTTCTTTGGAAACTGGGCCATCCGGTGTCCATTGACGGGGCAAGGAAAAGCCTGCCCGCGCGTCAGGGATCGAAGGGCCTCTGTGCCCGCTAAAGCCGCGCTTTTCAAGCCCAATTAAGGGCTTGCGCTGGGATGGAATCTAGGCCGAGACGGCGTGGCGGAGCTCGCCATGGCGCTCGCGGAACAGCTTGTCCTCCCAGGCCAGCGCGTGGGCCGCGATGGTCTCGAGGTCGTCGTATTGCGGCTTCCAGTCGAGCAGGCCGCGGATGCGGCTGGTGTCGGCGACCATGGTCATGATGTCGCCGGGCCGGCGCGGGGCGTATTGCACGGCGAAGCTGCGCCCCGAAACCCGGCGCACGGCGTCGATGGTCTCCAGCACCGAATAGCCGCGGCCATAGCCGCAATTGAGCGTCGTCGAGGCGCCGCCATTGCGCAGGTAAGCGAGTGCCGAGCGATGGGCCTGCGAGAGGTCCGAGACGTGGATGAAGTCCCGGATGCAGCTGCCGTCCTGGGTCGGATAGTCGGTGCCGAACACGTCGATCTTGGCGCGCTGGCCGGTCGCGGCCTCGACGGCGATCTTGAGCAGATGCGTGGCGCCGACGGTGGCCAGCCCGATGCGCGCCTGCGGATCGGCACCGGCGACGTTGAAATAGCGCAAGGTCACGTATTGCATGCCATAGGCGGCGGCGACGTCGTGCAGCATGATCTCGGTCATCAGCTTCGACGAGCCGTAGGGCGACAGCGGCCGCGTCGGCGCGTGCTCGGGCACCGGTACCAGGTCCGGATTGCCGTAGACGGCCGCGGTCGAGGAGAAGATGAAACGGCTGATGCCGCGCTTGACGGCGACGTTGAGCAGGTTGCGCGCGGTCATGAAGTTGTTGCGGTAGTAGCCGAGCGGATCGCGCATCGACTCCGGCACGACGACGGAGCCCGCGAAATGGATGATGCTCTCGATGTTGTGCTGGGCGATCACGCCTTCGACCAGGTTCTCGTCGCCGGCGTCGCCAATGAACAGCGGCACGCCCTCGGGCAGATAGGCGGAAAAACCGGTGGAGAGATCGTCGATCACGACGACGTCCTCGCCGGCTTCCGCCAGCGCCAGGACCGTGTGACTTCCGATATAGCCGGCGCCGCCGGTGACTAGCACAGTCATGATCTCACCCGTCTTCGATCAACGTGCCACGTTAACGTTTGCGCGGTGAAGAGGGGGTTTCGGCAGCCCTGAACTGGTCACTATGCTTAATGTTGCGTATAGGGGGCTTCCGTAACGGAGCATGACGTGGCGAATTCCCCCGGCGATCTGGAAGTGATCGTGCCAAATCTGCACAGGCGCTATTCCGGGGTCACCGCGACCAACCGGATGGTGGCGCCACGGCTGGCAAAGCTCTATCGCGCGGCGTGGTTCGGCTCGGATGCGCCGGAGGGGATTTCGCGACTAAGCGCTGCCGATTTCCTCAAACTATGGGGCCGCAAGACGCCATTGATCTGGCATGCGCGGCGCAACAACGAGATGATCGCGGGCGTGCTCCTGCGCGCGCTCGGCTGGCCATTGAAACTCGTGTTCACGTCGGCCGCGCAGCGGCATCACAGCTGGATCACGCGCTGGCTGATCCGGCGCATGGACGCGATCATCGCGACATCAGACATCTCGGCCTCGTTCCTGAAGGTGAAGGCGACGGTGATCCCACACGGCGTCGACACCGACGTTTATGCGCCGCCGAACGATCGCGCCGCGGCCTTTGCGGAAGCCGCGCTGCCGGGCCGCTACGCGATCGGCTGTTTCGGCCGGGTGCGCGCGCAGAAGGGCACCGATGTGTTCGTCGATGCGATGTGTCGCCTTCTGCCGCGCTATCCGGATTTCACTGCAATCATCGTCGGCCAAGTCAAGCCGGAGCAGACTCCCTTTGCGAACGATCTGAAGAAGCGGATCGAGGCCGCCGGCCTGCAGTCGCGCATCGTCATCACCGGTGAACTGCCGATCGAAGCGGTGCAGCGCTGGTATCAGCGGCTGACGATCTACGCCTTCACCTCGCGCAACGAAGGTTTTGGTTTGACGCTGATCGAGGCGATGGCGGCCGGCAGCGCGCTCGTCGCCGCGCGCGCCGGTGCGGCCGCGCTCGTGGTCGAGGACGGCTCGACAGGTGTGCTGATCCCGACTGGTGACGCTGATGCGTTGGCCGCCGCGCTCGAACCGCTGATGCGCGACCCGGACGCCGCGCTCGCCATGGGCGCGCGGGGGCGGGCACGGGTGCTGGCGAAGTTCAGCCTCGATGCCGAAGCGGCGCGGATCGGTGACGTTTATCGTCCGCTGCTCTGAACTGCCGTTTTCGCGACAGCAAACAAAAATCTCGAAAACAACCCCATGCAAAGTAGCCGGTGCCAGCGGAATCAACGGGTTGACGGCCGGTGCAATGCGTTGCGGATTTTACGAGGCCGTTTGACACGTCGGGCAAAACAGCGGCACGATGTCATCATCGGCCGCAGTTGCGATACCCGGATCATCCATCCAGGTTCCTTCAGACCGTCGCGGTCGACTTCACATTGGGCAGCGCACATACGGCATTTGCACTGGCACCGGCTCCTTGGAGCTGAGTGTGATATTATTCTCTCCGGAGAATGTCAGGTCGAATGCGACGTCTGAAATCGCGACGCCGTCCGAGCACGACGCGATTATTCGCATATTCGGCCCGTCATCGCGCAACGATTTGACCGTGCATTTTTCAAATGTGCCGGTTACTTGCCTTCCCTGGACGATTAAACCGCCCGCGTGGAGATCAGCATCTTTCTTGAAGGCAAGCCTGTTGTTCTCTTTCGTAAATATTTGGCCACAGGCCGAGGCGTCGATTGTCCAAGCTCCGTTCAAATCCGCAGCCTGAATCGAGGCCGATTGCGTCACGAGAAGTACCAACGTCACCAAAGGATTGAAGGTCCTCATGAAACTCTCCGACTAAATGGTCAATACTGCCAAATCAGCCTCTTCGACGCCGATGGGGGCGCAGCAAGACGCGCCCCTTCGTATCGGTCTTGAGCAGTATTTGGGTGCGGCGAACTGGCGAAGCTGTTGTTGATCTAAGTCAATAGGCTCTGCAGAGCGCTCGTCTGCTTGAGGCAAAGCGCAGCGTAGCGCGATGACAAGTGCGATCTGTCAGAGCTGGAAAGGCCGCCGCATTTGTCCGGCGGCCTCCGCGCTTGAGTGGCTTGCGGGGCGGCGCCCCAGCTAGCCCGTCCTATTCGTGAGAGTGCGGCTTTTGGGCCCGATTGATGCGGCCGCACATCTTGTCTGACGAGGCGCACAGGATTGCCTTCGGCTTTTCGCCGCCTGACGACCGGTACTTTGCAACGCGCTTGAGGGATGGGTTGGGCGAACGGGGGCGGACGCCCCGCCGGTCAAGGACCGAGCGGCAGCAGCGCGCCGGGCAAGCCGCAGATCAGGTCGGCTTCGGGACATGCCGCGGCAAACGCAAGGCGAATGCGGCTCGTGGTCTCGACGACACGGGCGGCGATTTTCAAGAGCCGAAGACGCAGCGTCGCGAACTCGGCAGCGGCCAATTCCCGGGCTTTGGGAATGGCGTCGCGCACGGTCAGCATCAGCCAATAAGCGGCCGTATGGAGCACGAGACGGACCTGGTTGGCGAGCGCCGAACGGCAGCTGGTGCGATCGGAGGCGAGCTGCGTCTTATGCAGCTTGATCAGATTCTCGGCTTGGCCGCGCGCGCAATACAGGCTGTCGTAGATCCACTCGGCCGAGCCGACATCGAGGCTGGTGACGACGAAACGGATGTCGAGGCCGAGCATCGTCGCCTCAATACGGGCGACAGTGCGCCGTTCGCGATCCCAGGACTTTGCCTTGTGGCGGGTCTCGGTATAGCCACGCAGAACCGGCAGGTTCTCGATGGCGCGTCGGGTGCGGATGTCGTCGGCGACCTCGTCGACTTTTCTGGCGAGAGGCTTGGTGCCGGACAGACCGAAGATGTAGTCGATGCCGTTGGTCTCGCACCACGCCATGGCCTCCGGCCGGGCATAGTGCCCGTCGCCACGGAACGTAATTTGCGTGTTGTGCCATCGCGTGCGGATATGCCGTACCAGGCGGCGCAGATGGGCACGCACCTCGACGCCGCCCGGCGTCTTGCCGGGCCGCAGCACGACCGCCACGGGCCGGCTCTTCTCCGTGTCGTAGACGTGGATCGGCAGAAAGCAGCGTTCATCATAATGAGCGTTGAACAGCGAGAGCTGCTGATGGCCGTGGACGACGTCGCAGGTATCATCGATGTCGAGCGTGACGGATGCCGGCTCGCGCGGGTAGCTATCCATCCATGCGTCGACCAAAATGTAGGTCAGCCGGATCACGTCGCGCAGGCGCGGCGCATTCTCCAGGCGTGACAGCGTCGGTTGGGAACACAAATCCCGGCCCGTGTCCGGTAGGCGACCGCAGGCCAGCTTGAATGCGGGATCGGACCGCAGATGATCGAGGTCGTCGGCGTCCTCGTAGCCGCAGCAGATCGCGAACATGCGCGCGCGGAACATATCGACCAGGCTGTGCACGACCCGCGTCGGATCGCGCCGATCCGGGAACACCCGGGCCAGATTGTCGGCCAAACCGAGACGCCGCTCGGCCATCGCCAGAAGCATCACGCCCCCATTCGAGGTTAGGCGTCCACCATCGAAGGCAGCTGTGACTTTCTTGGCGTGAATGGCTGGAAACGAGAAGGGCGGAATCGTATCGTCGGTCATGGCGGGCGTGGCGTTCGCGGTTGGAGGTGATGGGGTTGGCTTCACAACCGAATCCTACGCCGTATCAGCGCTTTACACCACGCTCGCCAGCCTCTCGGGCGCCTCTTACGAATAAGACGGGCTAGAGATCGATGCTAACGGCGATGTTGCGGCCCTGTAGTTGGGAAATCTTCATTCCGTCAGCCTGCACTTGCGCGAACTCCGGGTCGTTTGCCACGGCTTCCTGCACTTTGCCGTAAACTTCCCAATTGGAATAGCGCGTCGCAACCAGCAACTCTCCTGCCCACTGGCCAGTGTGGAAGCGGGAGAGCCGAAGAAATTCGGCGCCGTGTTTCTCAAAGATTTTCTTCGCCTGCCTGACGATCTTGATCATTTCCTCGGGCTTGTCGGTCTTGAAGCGAGTGAATTGAACGATCGGCATGGGGCTACCTCCATAACTGTGTAAAATGTCCAAGAGGCATGTATCGAGCGACGTTTGAGGAGCGAACCTCTTGTTCGAATCTCGATGAAGATTCGTCTTTGTCGACGTGATCTTGGTTCAGCCCTCACAAGCGGCAGCGACGCAGCCTTATCCCGCGAATGAACTGACAACGTCACTGACTAAAGCTGGCGGACGGAAAGACCTGCTGTTGGATTCGCTGCCAGTTGCCCGACCAACGCATGGCGTCAATGAGTTCACACTCCGAGCACCCGCTGCGCGATCGCCACGACCTCGGAAGCCGCGATATCCCGCATGCAGCGGTGGTCGTTCATCTTGCAGATCGTGCTCTGGCAGGGCTGGCATGAGAGCACGCTCTTGTCCTGGACCACGGTCGCGGCGAGGCCGTTGAGGGGGGCCCAGAGATAGGGGCTGGTCGGGCCGAAGATGCCCATGGTGGGTGTGCCGAGCGCGGCTGCGATATGCATCAGGCCGGAATCATTGGAGATGGCGACGCCGGCCGCGGCCATGGCAAGGACGCCGTTGCGCAGATCGGTGCCGGTGAGGTCCCGCACGCCCGGACCGCCGGCGGCGACGATCTCCTGGGCGAGGCCCTTTTCGGCGGGGCCGCCAACCACCCAGACCTCCAGCCCGCGCTCGGCCAGCAAGCGGGCAGCCTCCGGATAATAGGTCCAGCGCTTTGAGACGCCGACTGAGCCGGGGGCCAGCGCGACCGCCGCCCCGGCGCTGAGGCCATTTGCCTGCCGCCAGCGGACGACGTCCTCGGCCGGGACCCGCAATTGCGGCACCGGCCATTCCGCGGGCAGGGGGGCGCCATCGGGTTGGGCCAGGGCGGCGTTCTTGTCGATGAAGCGGGGCAGCTTCTTCTCGCCCCAGCGCCAGCGGTTGAGTAGGCCGAACCGGAACTCGCCTACGAAGCCGACCCTTTCCGGAATCCCGGCCAGCGCGGGCGCGATGGCCGCCTTCCAGGTCCGGGGCAGCACCAGAGCTGTCCCGTAATTCCGCTCGCGCAGGAGCTTCGCCAGGCCGAGCTGGCGGCCTACGGCGAGCTGGCTGCGCGGCAGGTCCCACATGATGCCATCGCGCACGCCGGGCATGTAATCGACCAGGGGGGCGCAGAGGGAGGTGGTCAGGAGATCGACCGGCCGGTTGGGCCAGCGTTCGTTCAGGACCCGGACAACGGTGTGATTCCGGACGAAATCGCCGATCCACATATAGGGGATGATCAGGATCGGGCGTGTGTCGCTCCGATCTGCATCTCGATCAAATTGCGAATCTTGGTTCATTCGTTAATAGGACCGGAACGTGCTGATGTGGCGGTTCGGTTACCCGCTCCGGGGCGGCAGGTAAAGCCGGGACAGCGCCCGATCCAAAACCGCTTACACTTTGGTGGATCATGCGCTAGGGCAGGACTGGGCCGTGAAATCGGGCAGGGCAAAACCTGGGCAGGGTAGGTTGAATGTTGCTGGTGACCGGCGGGGCCGGTTTTATCGGATCGAATGTCGTGGCTGCGCTGAATGAGGCCGGCCGCAGCGACGTCGTGGTCTGCGACCTGCTCGGCAGCGACGGCAAATGGCGGAACCTCGCCAAGCGCCAGCTTGTGGATATCGTCCCGCCGGCGGAGTTGCTCGACTGGCTAGAGGGCCGCAAGCTCGATGCCGTGATCCATCTCGGGGCGATTTCCGAGACCACCGCGACCGACGGCGACCTCGTGATCGAGACCAATTTCCGCCTGTCGATGCGCCTGCTCGACTGGAGCACGGCGAATGCGGTGCCGCTCATCTACGCGTCCTCGGCGGCGACCTATGGCGACGGCGATGCAGGCTTTGACGACGACGCCTCGCTGCCCGCGCTGAAGAAACTGCGGCCGATGAATCTCTACGGCTGGAGCAAGCACCTGTTCGATCTCGCCGTCGCCGAGCGCGTCGCGCGCGGCGACAAGCTGCCGCCGCAATGGGCCGGACTGAAATTCTTCAACGTGTTCGGCCCCAACGAATACCACAAGGGCTCGATGATGAGCGTGCTGGCGCGCCGCTTCGACGACGTGAGGGCCGGCCGTGTCGTGCAATTGTTCAAGTCGCACCGCGAGGGCATTGCCGACGGCGATCAGCGCCGCGACTTCATCTATGTCGACGACGTCGTCCGCGTCGTCATGTGGCTGCTGGCGACGCCGTCGGTGTCCGGTCTCTTCAACGTCGGTACCGGCAAGGCGCGCAGCTTCAGGGATCTGATGCTCGCTGCCTATGCCGCGCTCGGCACCAGGCCCAACATCGAATATGTCAACATGCCCGAGCAGATCCGCAGCAGCTATCAATACTTCACCCAGAGCGAGGTCGATCGCCTGCACCGCGCCGGCTATAACGGCGGCTTCACGACGCTCGAGGATGCGGTGAAAGCCTATGTCGGCGATTATCTCGACCGGCCAGACCGCTTCCGCTGAGGCTTCAAGGACCATGCCGACGCCCATTCTCGATTTCGACGCCCTCGCGCAAGCCATCTCAGGCCGTACGGTGCTGTGCATCGGCGACATCATGCTGGACGAGTTCGTCTATGGCGAGGTGTCGCGGATCTCGCCGGAAGCACCGGCGCCTGTGATCGCCGCCCAGCGCAGCGAGATCCATATCGGCGGCGCCGGAAACGTCGCGCGCAATATCGCGTCCCTCGGCGCGCGCTGCATCTTCGTCGGCCTCGTCGGCGAGGACGATGCCGGTGCACGGCTCAAGGCCGCGCTCGATGAGCAGGACAGCATCGAAAGCGCGCTGGTGTGCGATCCGTCGCGGCCGACCACGCGAAAAGTCCGCTTCGTCTCCGAGCATTTTTCCACGCATATGCTGCGCGCGGATTGGGAGCAGGCGGTGCCTGCCTCCGACGACATCGAGACCAGGCTGATCGACGCAATCCTGCCGCAGATCGCGCGCGCCGACATCGTGCTGCTCTCCGACTACGCCAAGGGCGTACTGACCGCGCGGGTGATCCGCCACACTATCGACGCCGCGCGAACGCTCGGCAAGCCCGTGATCGTCGATCCCAAGAGCCTGAACTGGGCGATCTATCGCGGCGCCACGCTGCTCACGCCCAATCGCAAGGAATTTTCGGAGGCGACCCGCAGCCGCGCCGACACGCCGCAGAGCATCGTCGATGCCAGCGAGGATGTGATGCGGCTCGCCGATTGCGAGGCGATCCTGGTCACGCAAGGCGAGCACGGCATGACGCTGGTGCCGCGCAATGGCGAAGCCGTTCATGTTCCGGCTGTCCCCGTGCAGGTGCGCGACGTCTCCGGCGCCGGTGACACCGTCGCCGCCGCGCTTGCGGTGTCGCTCGCGGCGGGTGCGGACTGGGACACGGCGTTGCGGATGGCCAATGCGGCCGCTGCCGTCGCCGTCGGCAAGCAAGGCACGGCCAGCGTGAGCGCGGCCGAGCTGCGGCGGAAGATCCTGCCGCATGCCTATCTCGCGGCCGAGGAGAAGATCGTGCTCGAGCCTGATGCGCTCGACGCACAGCTCGCGGAATGGCGCCGGCAGGACCTGCGCGTCGGCTTCACCAATGGCTGCTTCGACATCCTGCATCCCGGCCACGTCAAGGTGTTGACCGCGGCGCGCGGAGCCTGCGATCGCCTGATCGTCGGCCTCAACAGCGATGCCTCGGTGCGGCGGCTGAAGGGCGCCGATCGCCCGGTTCAGGACGAGCGGGCGCGTGCGGAAGTGCTCGCGGCGCTCGAAGCCGTCGATCTCGTCGTCATCTTCGAGGAGGATACGCCGATCGATTTGATCACCCGGATCAAGCCGAGCGCGCTGGTGAAGGGCGGCGACTACACCCGCGAGCAGGTGGTCGGCCACGAGGTCGTCGAAGCCGCCGGCGGGGCCGTCGTGCTGGTCGACATCCTCCAGGGCTTCAGCACGACCGCGCTGGTCCATCGCGCGCGGGGAGGGGGCAAGTGACGGACCAAGCGACGACGCTCGCCCGGGAGACGACCGGCCAGACGCTGTGGCGGCGCTTTCGCAGCCCGGCGGCGTGGTACGAGACGGCCGACCTGTTCGCAATCCTGACCGTGGCGTCGCTGCCCTGGTCGACCTCGCTCACGGCGATCTTCAACGCTGTGTTCCTGCTCTGCATGGTGCCGTTTCTCGACGTCCGCGCATTCCTGCAATCGCTGAAGCGCCCGATCGCAGCCGCGCCGATCGCGCTCGTCCTGCTCGCGCTGGTGGGCACGCTGTGGTCGGATGCGGCCTGGGGCGCGCGTCTCTATGCGGTCAATCCGACCGTCAAGCTGCTCGTGCTGCCGGTCTTCCTCTATCATTTCGAGCGCTCGCCGCGCGGGCACTGGATGTTCATCGCGTTCCTGGTGTCCTGCGCGCTGCTCTCGGTGATGTCGTGGCTGGTGGCCTTCTATCCCAACCTGACGCTCAAGCCCGATCAGCTTGAGCGCGGCATCTTCGTCAAGAACTACATCGACCAGAGCCAGGAATTCGCGCTGTGCGCGGTCGCGCTCGCCTATCCCATCGTGATGCTGCTGCGCGAGAAGCGCTATTGGTTCGCGGGGCTATTGATCGCGCTGGCTCTGAGCTTCTTCGTCAACATGGCCTTCGTGGTGGTGTCGCGCACCGCGCTGGTCACCGTTCCGATCATGTTCGGCGTGTTCGCACTGCTGCACCTGCGCTGGCGCAGCATCGCGATCATCTCGGCCGCTCTGCTCGCCGGCGCCGCTCTCGCCTGGCAGGCCTCGCCGCAATTGCGCAAGACCGCGGACACCTTCGCCAGCGACTACACGCGCTATGTCGAAAAGGGCGAGCCGACCTCGCTGGGCCTGCGGCTCGAATTCTGGCGGAAATCGCTCGGCTTCTTCGCGGAGGCGCCGATCAAGGGGCACGGCACCGGTTCGACGCGTGGATTGTTCGAGCAGGTCAAGACCGGCAGCGGCTACCAGGCCTCCGCCGAGGTGATCGGCAATCCGCATAACCAGACGCTCAATGTCGCCGTGCAATGGGGCGTTATCGGCATCGCCGTTCTCTACGCGACCTGGATCCTGCATCTCCTGTTGTTCCGCGGCGATGGGCTGGCCTATTGGGTTGGCCTACTGGTCGTGGTGCAGAACGTCTTCACCTCGCTGTTCAACTCCCATCTGTTCGACTTCCACGAGGGCTGGATGTATGTCATCGGCGTCGGCGTTGCCGGCGGCATGGTGATCCGGGCCAGACGCGTCGATGCGAAGGTGGGGGAAGCTGGTTCCTGAACGGCCGCGCGGCTGGCAAGTCTTGTACTGGCAAGTCTTGTCGAGATGGGCTATCAGCGCGGTCAGGTTGCACCTAACTGGGATTTCATCGGTCGGCGGATGACGCGTCTTTCGCATCTCACCTTGCGCAATTTCCTGATCGCGCTCCACGACCTGCTGGCGACCACGGCGGCGCTGTTCGCAGCCTTCTACGTGCGTTTCGAGGGCGGCGACGGCTTCTTCGATCGGCTGCCGCTGCTGTTCCGGATCCTGCCCTACTTCCTCGCCTTCAGCGTGGTCGTGTTCTTCCTCTTCAATCTGACCACGACGAAATGGCGCTTCATCTCGCTGCCTGACGCGCTGAACATCATCCGCGTCGCGACCGTGCTGACGGTTGCCCTCCTGGCGCTCGACTACATCTTCGTCGCCCCCAACGTCCGCGGCGCCTTCTTCCTCGGCAAGGTGACGATCGTCCTCTACTGGTTCCTCGAAATCGCCTCCCTCAGCGCGCTGCGCATGGCCTATCGCTATTTCCGCTATACGCGGGTGCGGCGGCATGCGAGGGGCGAGGATGCCGCGCCGACGCTGCTGATCGGCCGCGCCGCGGATGCCGAGGTGCTGCTGCGCGGCATCGAGAGCGGGGCGATCAAGCGCATCTGGCCGGTGGGCGTGCTGTCGCCGTCGAGATCCGATCGCGGCCAGTTCATCCGTAACGTGCCGGTGCTGGGCGACATCGACGACATCGAGGACGTCATCGGCGACTTCGCCAAACGCGACAAGCCGATCGCACGCCTGGTGATGACGCCGTCCGCGTTCGAGCCGGACGCCCATCCGGAATCGATCCTGATGCGGGCGCGCAAGCTGGGCGTGATCGTCAACCGCATGCCCTCGCTGGAGAGCGGCGACGCGCCGCGCCTCACGGCCGTCGCGGTCGAGGATCTCCTGCTGCGGCCGAGCGAAAAGATCGACTATGCGCGGCTCGAAGCGCTGATCAAGGGCAAGGCTGTCATCGTCACCGGCGGCGGCGGATCGATCGGGTCCGAGATCTGCGAGCGTGTCGTTGCCTTCGGCGCCGCACGTTTGCTGATCGTGGAAAATTCCGAGCCGGCGCTCTACGCGGTCACGGAGACGCTGGCTGCGCAGGGCGCTGCGGCCGCGATCGAGGGGCGGATCGCCGACATCCGCGACCGGGAGCGCATCATCCGCCTGATGGCGGAGTTCAAGCCGGACATCGTGTTCCATGCCGCCGCGCTCAAGCACGTGCCGATCCTGGAGCGCGACTGGAGCGAGGGCGTCAAGACCAATATCTTCGGCTCGATCAACGTTGCCGATGCGGCGCACGGCGCCGGCGCCGAAGCCATGGTGATGATCTCGACCGACAAGGCGATCGAGCCGGTGTCGATGCTCGGCCTCACCAAGCGCTTCGCCGAGATGTACTGCCAGGCGCTCGACCACGATCTTGCCGCAGCTAGCGGCAGTGCCAGGCCGCCGATGCGGTTGATCTCGGTCCGGTTCGGCAACGTGCTGGCATCGAACGGCTCGGTGGTGCCGAAGTTCAAGGCCCAGATCGAGGCCGGCGGCCCCGTGACGGTGACGCATCCCGACATGGTCCGCTACTTCATGACCATCCGCGAGGCCTGCGATCTCGTCATCACGGCGGCAACGCATGCGCTCGGAACGCAGCGTCCCGACGTCTCGGTCTACGTGCTCAACATGGGCCAGCCGGTGAAGATCGTCGATCTCGCCGAGCGCATGATCCGCCTCTCGGGCCTCCAGCCCGGCTACGACATCGAGATCGTGTTCACCGGCATGCGGCCGGGCGAGCGCCTGCACGAAATCCTGTTCGCCTCCGAGGAGCCGACCCGTGAGATCGGTGTCGCCGGCATCATGGCCGCGCAGCCGAACGAGCCGCCGATGCAGACGCTGCGCAAATGGATCGCGGCGCTGGAGCAGGCGATCGCGCGGGACGATCGGGCCACGATCAAGACCATCCTGAAGGATGCGGTTCCTGAATTCGGGTCGACCGCGGCCTGACCATGCAGTCTCAAGGCAAGATCGTCGTCGCGAGCCAGCACTATCCGCCTGATCCGAGCACGACCGCCGCGATCATGGCAGAGATCGCATGCCGCGTCGCCGTCAACCACGAGGTCATCGTGCTGTCGGGCTCGCCCGGCGAATTGCCGGCCTCGCAAACCGGCCCGGGCAAGCCGCGCGTGATCGCCATCAAGAACCGGATGGCGGGAAAGGCCGCGCTGGTGCGACGTGGCGCCTCCGAGCTGCTGTTCGCGGCGCGCACCTTCTTCGCGTTGATCCGGGAGCTTAGGGCTGGTGACGTCGTGGTCACCGTGACCGCGCCGTTCATGCTGCCTTACGCGGTCGCGGCCGCGGCAAGATGCAAGGGCGCGCGCTCGGCGCTGATCATGCACGACCTCTTCCCCGATGTTCTCGTGATGGCGGAAATCCTGAAGCCCGGCTCGTTCGTGACGCGAACGATGCGCGCGGCCAACAGCCTGATGTTCCGCGCGCTCAATGCCGTCATCACCATCGGCCGCGATGCGGAGCGGCCGCTCTTGAGCTATTCCGGCATGACGCGGAACAAGATCCGCTTCATCCCGAACTGGGCGACGCTCGTACCGGCGGCACGTCCCCTGGCGCCGGACAATCCGTTCCGCAAGGCGCTTTCCGCGCGATTCATTGTCGGCCTGTCGGGCAATCTTGGCTTCACTCATGATCCGGAGATCGTGTTCGAGGCGGCACGCCTTTTGAAGGACGAACCGGACATCCACTTCCTGCTGTCCGGCTGGGGCATCGGCTTCAAGCGGCTGAAGCAGTTGCAGGCCGAGGCGAACTTGCCCAATGTGTCGTTCGTGGCGCGGGTGGCGGATGCCGAGCTCGAGGCGTTCCTGGCGGCTGCCAATCTCTGGATCATTCCGTACCGGAAGAACGTGGCGGGGGTGTCGGTGCCGAGCCGGTTCTACAATCTGCTGGCGGTCGGCCGTCCGGTGGCGCTGGTCTCCGAGCCGGAGGCCGAGGCCGCGTTGACGGTGGCGGAGAACGGGCTCGGCTGGGTCGTGACGCCGGGCCGCGCCGATCAGCTCGCCGACGCAATCCGCGCGGCATCACGTTGCGACGCCGCCGCCATGGCCGAACGCGCGGTGAAGGCGGCAGCGAGATTCGACCAGACGACCGCGATGAACGCCTATGCCGGGTTGATCGACGAATTGTTGCGCAACCCCGATCTGACGGAGCAACGATGAGCGAGCGGAAACCGGTCGTGCTGGTGACAGGGGCGAGCGGCTTCGTCGGCCGCCACGTCGCGCCTGAGCTCGCGCGCGAGGGATGGTCGGTCCGCCGCGCGGCGCGCAGGCCGGAGGGAATCGAGGACGAGGTCGCGATCGGATCGATCGGGCCCGATACCGATTGGGAGGCGGCGCTCGAAGGCGTCGACGCCGTGGTCCATCTCGCCGCGCGCGTGCATCACAAGCACGAGGAGCACGCGGTCCAGCTCTACCGCAACGTCAACATCGCCGGCACGCTGCACCTGGCGCGCTCCGCGGCAACGGCGGGCGTTCGCCAGTTCATCTTCGTCAGCACCGTTCTCGTGCACGGCCGCAGCAATGATGGCCGCGCGCCGTTCAGCGAAGAGGACATCCTCACGCCGCGCGGCCTCTACGGCATGTCCAAGGCCGCCGCCGAGGCGGGCTTGAGGACGCTGGCGCGCGACAGCGACATGAATATCTCGGTGATTAGGCCGCCGCTGGTCTATGGCGCTGGCGCTAAGGGCAATTTCGCGCTGCTGACGCGCGCCGTGAATCTGGGACTGCCGCTGCCCTTTGGCGCAATTCGCAATCAGCGTGCGTTCCTGGCCGTGCAAAATCTGTCGTCGTTCATCCTGCGCCGGCTGGCTCACCCCGATCCCACGAGCAATTTCGAGATCTTCCTGGTCGCGGACACGGAACAGGTCTCGACGCCCGAATTCATCGAGCGGCTGGCGAAGGCTGCCGGCAAGACCTCGCGGCTGTTCGGCATGCCGCCGGAACTGCTCTCAACGCTGCTCAGCGTGATGGGCCGGCAAGATACTCATGACAGCCTGATCGGCTCGCTCGAGCTCAACCTCGCCAAGGCGATCGCGACCGGCTGGCAGCCGCAGGTCTCCCTCGACGAGGGCCTGCGGCTCGCGCTGTCGGCTCAGGACGCCTGAGGTCGGGAGAAGCGGTGCAGGACGAATCCGATTGCGATCGCGCCCGCGACAAGCGCGAGCCATGTGACCGAGGTCGAGCTTGCGCGAACCGTGATGATGGCAAGCACAGCCAGCAATAGATTGAGCGCGAACACATCGCCGATCACGCCGCGGACCGTGAAGCCGTTGTCGGTAGCGCGCTGGTAGAAGTGCGAGCGGTGCGCCGACCAGAATTGTTCGCGGCGCGCGATGCGCCGAAACAGCGTGATGGTGGAATCGACGAGGTAATAGGCCGGCAGCAGCAGTGCCGCAGCCGGCTGCCCATGCCAGGCGAGCTCCAGCAGGCACCAGCCGAGCAAAAGGCCGATCGGCAGGCTGCCGACATCGCCCAAAAACACTTTTGCGACCGGACGGTTGAACGGCGCAAAGCCGAGCATGGCGCCGCACATTGCCGTGGCGATCAGCGCCGCCGGCCACGAGAGATCACCGAGCAGTCCCAGCAGCAGCAGCGCCGCGGTGACGGGCACGACTTCCGCGACCGTCATCAGGTCCAGCCCGTCCATGAAGTTGACGAGGTTCACGAACCAGACGCCGGCGAGCAGGATGAGGCCACGCTCGAGCGGAAGGGGCAGTGCCGGCACGATGCGCGCAGTCTCGGACGCGGTGAACACGACCGCGCCGACGCAGGCTGCTTGCAGCGCCAGCCGCGCCAACACCGGCAGCGACACGATGTCGTCGGCGAATCCGACCAGGGCGATCACGATCGTTGCAATGACTAGCGCCGGCGGGATCGCAACGTTCGCCCAGGCGGCCCAGGCCGATGCGACCAGCAGCGTGGCGGTGATCACCGCGATGCCGGCGCCCTGCGGGGTCGGAATGCGATGCGAGGAACGGGCATTCGGTCGCGCCAGGGCATAGCGCTGGAGCAGGGGACGGCTGGTCCAGGTGATGATCGCCGACATCAGCGCGGCGACCGCGACGGCAAGCAGCGACGACATGACGGCAACAGCGTCGACGGTTGGGCTCACTGCGGCACCCCGAGCGGCGCCGACCCTTTCGCGGCCTTCTCCGCGCTGAGGATCCAGACCAGGCCGCCGATCGCGCCGACGATGAAGAGCACGGCGCCGAATAGCAGCGAGACGTTAACGCCTTCATTGGCGGAAAGCCCGGCGAAACCGAAGGCCAGGCCCATCGTCGCCTCGCGCACGCCCCAGCCGGCGATCGAGATCGGCATCAGGGTGATCAGCATGATCGGCGGAATGAGGAGGAATGTTTGGCCGAAGCTGACGGGGGCGGCAATCGACTTCACCACGCACCACGCAATGACGACGGCGAGCACGTGAACGAGAAGCGACAGAATTGCGACGATCGGTCCGCGCTTGGCGTTGAAGATCACGCGGTTAGCAATCACGGCGCAGGCGTGGATGTGATGGGTGGCCCACCAGGTCTTCAGCCACGACCATTTCAGCGCGCCGAAGATCAGGAAACCGACGCCGCCCGCGAGCGCGGCGAAATCGACGAGCAGCAGCGCCGAGCGTCCGTGCGGATCGGTGATGAGCTCGTAGCTCCAGGGCAGGCTCGCGACGACGACGATCGCCAGCGCGACAAGGCCGATCGCGCGGTCGACGAAGATCGAGTAGGTGGCCGCACGCCATCCGGCGCCGGCGCGCGCAACCAACCATAGCCGGACCGCATCGCCACCGATCGCGGAGGGCAGCGTCTGGTTGAAGAACGCACCGATCACGTTGTAGCGCATCGCGCGGCCGAGCTCGAGCGGCGCGCCGCATTCGGCGCTGACCTCGCGCCAGCGGACCACGCCGACGAAGATTTGCAGGAACGTGACCGCGATCGCCATGGCGATCCAGAGCAGGCTGGTCGCGGTCAGGCGTGAAAACAGTTCGGACAGATCGACCTTGCGCAGCGCCAGGTAGAGCAGCGCTCCGGAAATCAGGATTTTGGCCGTCGACAGCAGGATTCGGCGCATCTCGCCCGCATGAACAGGGTTTGCGAAGATTTGAGGCAACCCGACGCGAGGCGTCGAATTCGGCCGCTTTGGTATGGTCTTGGCGCCGATCTTGCAATAGCGCTTATCTGGAGCGGTGACGAATAGCGGCGAGGCTATTGCGACGGCCTCGATACCGCGGCTAAAGAGGCGCCGCGGGGCCGGCTTGGGGATCGCGTGGCAACAGATCGCTTGGGAACAGGATGACGGATCAGGCGATTTTGGTCACGGGAGCCGCCGGGTTCATCGGCTTTCACGTCGCCCGGCAGCTGCTGGCCGAGGGCCGGCCCGTGGTCGGGCTCGACAATCTCAACAGCTATTACGATCCGGCGCTGAAACAGGCGCGCCTGGCCCTGCTTCGGAGCGATTCCCGCTTCGCCTTCGTCGAGGCCGATCTCGCCGACCGCGAGACCATCTCGGCGCTGTTTGCGCGACATCGATTTGACAAAGTCGTGCATCTCGCGGCGCAGGCGGGCGTGCGCTACTCGATCGACCATCCGCACACTTACGCCGATTCCAATCTCCAGGGCTTTCTCAACGTGCTGGAGGGCTGCCGCAACAACTCTTGTCGTCATCTCGTCTACGCCTCGTCATCCTCCGTTTATGGCGCCAACACTAAACTGCCATTTGCCGTGCAGGACCGGACCGACCATCCAGTGAGCTTCTATGCCGCGACCAAGAAGGCGAACGAATTGATGGCGCAGTCCTACAGCCATCTCTACCGGCTGCCGGTCACGGGCCTGCGCTTCTTCACCATCTACGGCCCGTGGGGCCGGCCCGACATGGCCCTGTTTCTGTTCGTGAACGCCATCATGGCGGAGCGTCCGATCCGGCTCTTTAACCATGGCAAAATGCGTCGCGACTTCACCTATATTGACGACGTCACCCGTGTAGTATCCAAGCTGATCGATCGGGTGCCCGCGGATGACCCGGCTGCCGCAAATGCGCCGTCTAAGGTCTACAATGTCGGCAACCACCATCCGGAAGAGCTGATGCATGTCGTCGGACTTCTGGAGCAGGAGCTGGGTCGGACGGCAATCAAAGAATTGCTGCCGATGCAGCCGGGAGACGTCTTGGAAACGTTCGCGGATGTCGAGGATCTGACGCGCGACACCGGCTTTGCACCGTCAACGCCGATCGCGCTCGGGGTCCGCAATTTTGTCACCTGGTATCGGGACTACTTCAAGGTTTGAAATGACGATGGACAAACGCATTATCCCCCTGATCATGTGCGGCGGTGCCGGCACGCGGCTGTGGCCGGCTTCGCGCGAGGTGCGCCCAAAACAGTTCCTGCCGCTGTTCGGCACGCGCTCGACCTTCCAGGACACGCTGCTGCGCGTGTCGGATGCCTCGCTGTTTGATCGTCCGATCGTCATCACCAATGCGTCCTATCGCTTCATGGTGCTGGAGCAGCTCGCCGAGATCGGCATCGAGGCCGACGTGATCCTCGAGCCGATGCGGCGCGATTCCGGCCCCGCGATCGCCGCGGGCGCGGTGTTCGCACAGAACCGCGCCAGTGACGCGATCGTGCTCGCGCTCGCCGCCGACCACGTGGTGCAGGACAACGCCGCCTTCGTCGCGGCGTGCCGCGAAGGCCTCACCGCCGCGAGCGCTGGGCGCATCGTCACCTTCGGCGTCAAGCCGGAGCGGCCGGCGACTGAATACGGCTATATCAGCCCGGGCGAGGTGATCTCCGGCGAGGTGCACGCGGTCGCGCGCTTCGTCGAAAAGCCTGATGCCGTGAAGGCGGCCGACTACGTCAGTTCGGGCTATCTCTGGAACAGCGGCAACTTCATGTTCCCGGCCACGGTCCTGCTCGACGAATACCGCAAGGTCGACGCGGCGAGCATCGAGGCGGTGTCCAATGCAGTGACCAATGCGGGCCGCGATCTGGGCTTCGTGACGCTGGAGCCCGAGGCGTTCGGCGCGGCGAAGGCGATCTCGATCGACTACGCGGTGATGGAGAAGACCTCGCGCGCAGCGGTTGTGCCGGTGTCCTGCGGCTGGTCCGACGTCGGCTCCTGGCACGCGGTGTGGGAGTTGTCGGAGAAGGACGCGCAAGGCAATGCTTCGCATGGCAGTGCGGTGTTCGAAGACTCGCGCAACTGCAACGTCACCACAGATGCAGCGCTGGTCGCGCTCGAAGGCGTCGACGATCTCGTCGTGGTCGCCACCGCGGATGCGGTGCTGGTCTCGCGCCAGAAGGATGCCAACGGCCTGAAGCGCCTCGTGACGAAGCTGAAGGCGGTCGCACCGAAGGTCACCGAGGAGCATCTCAAGGTGCACCGGCCCTGGGGCAGCTACCAGTCCGTCGACAACGGCGAGCGCCACCAGGTCAAGCGCATCGTCGTCAAGCCGGGCGGGCGGCTGTCGCTGCAGAAGCACCATCATCGCGCCGAGCACTGGATCGTCGTCCGCGGTGCCGCCCGGGTGACCGTCAACGAGACCGTCAAGACGGTGCACGAGAACGAGTCCATCTACATCCCGATGGGCGCGGTGCACCGGATGGAGAACCCCGGCAAGATCATGCTGGAACTCATCGAGGTCCAGACCGGAAGCTATCTCGGGGAAGACGACATCATCCGGATTGAAGACGACTATCAAAGGTCGTAACCAGCAAGCTCCGAATCACGCGACCCGGGCCGGAAGGCGCAAGCTTTTGGCGCTAAGGCCCGGGGAACGTGTAACTTTTTGAATCAAATCGTGTCCGGTCAATTCGGCTGACATTCGCCACAAATGTGGCGCCCGTGCTAGAAGCGGCCCGGGGATTTGCGTTGAATCGGGGTTTACTCAGATGAGTTCCAAAGGGTTTGCACCGGCAAAGGCCGGCTTGCGCGTTGGCGTCGTTGGCGCGGGCGTGATGGGCAGCAACCATGCGCGCGTGCTCGCGGGTCTTCCAGGCGTCAGCCTCGTCGGTGTGGTCGATCCGTCGCCGGCGCATCTGACGCGCACCACCGAGCTTGCCAGCTGCCAGGGTTTCGAGACGCTCGACCAACTCCTCGCCGAAGGTGTCGACGCCGTCACCATCGCCGCGCCGACCCATCTGCATCACGAGGTCGCGCTCGCCTGCATCGGCAGGAACGTTCATGTGCTGGTGGAGAAGCCGATCGCCTCCACGGTCGCGGAAGGTCGCGAGATCGTCGCCGCCGCGCAAAAGGCCGGCGTGACGCTGATGATCGGCCATGTCGAGCGCTTCAATCCGGCGGTCGCCGCCGTCAAGCAGGCGATCGCTGGCGAAGATATTCTCTCCATCGCGATCACCCGCGTCGGCCCGTTCCCGCCGCGCATGTCCAATGTCGGCGTCGTCATCGACCTCGCCGTGCACGACATCGATCTGATCCGCTGGTTCACCGAATCCGACATCGTCGAGGTGCAGCCGCAATTGTCGAGCGCGGTCGCCGAGCGCGAGGACATCGCGCTCCTGCAGTTCCGCACCGCCAATGGCGTGCTCGCGCACATCAACACTAACTGGCTGACGCCGTTCAAGGCGCGCAGCGTCACGGTCGCGACCCGCGGCAAATACGTGATGGGCGATCTGTTGACGCGCCAGGTCACCGAGTGCTTCGGCTTCAAGCAGGACGGCAGCTATTCGATGCGGCATCTGCCGGTCGGCCACGACGAGCCGCTCCGTGCCGAGTTGATCGCGTTCCTGAAGGCCGTCCGCAACGGCGAGACGCCGGCGGTTACCGGCGACGAGGGCGTCGCCAGTCTCGAGATCGCCACGCAGTGCCTCGAAACGCCGTCGCGGCCCGCGGCCTCGTCGGCTGCCCGCAAGGGCCCGCGCCGCGTCGCGGGCTGATCTCTTCTCCATGTCGACCGCTCAAAACCCGCAAGGCGCCATGAACCAGCATCTGCGTTCCGAACCCATTCCCTTCGTCGACGTCGCCTCGCAGCGCCGCCGGCTCGGCGCCTCGCTCGATGCCGCCGTCAAGCGCGTCCTCGACCATTGCCAGTTCGTCAATGGTCCTGAAGTCGCCGAGCTCGAGAAGCAGCTTGCGGCCTATAGCGGCGCCAAGCACGTGATCGGCTGCGCCAGCGGCACCGATGCGATCCTGATGGTCATGATGGCGAAGAATGTCGGCCCCGGCGATGCCGTGCTGTGCCCGTCCTTCACCTTCATCGCAACCGCGTCGCCGGTGGCGCGCACCGGCGCGACGCCTGTTTACGTCGATGTCGATGAAGCCACCTTCAACATGAGCCCGGAGTCGCTCAAGCGCGGCATCGCGACCGCCCGCAAGGCCGGCCTGAAGCCGGTCGCGGTGATTCCGGTCGATTTGTTCGGCCAGCCCGCCGACCACGATTCCATCGCCGAGATCGCCAGGGCCGAAGACCTGTTCGTGCTGGATGACGCAGCCCAAGGGTTTGGTGCGAGCTACAAGGGCCGCAAGCTCGGCACCTTCGGGCTCGCCACCGCGACCAGCTTCTTCCCGGCCAAACCGCTCGGCTGCTTCGGCGACGGCGGCGCGATCTTCACCGATGACGACGAGCTCGCCGCGACGCTGCGCAGCATCCGCGTGCACGGGCAGGGCGTGGACAAATACGACAACGTCCGCCTCGGCCTGACCGGCCGGCTCGACACCATGCAGGCCGCGATCCTGATCGAGAAGCTGAAGATTTTTGACGACGAGATCGCCGCCCGCAACAAGGTTGCGGAGCGTTACGCGCGTGGCCTGTCCAACGTCGTCACCGTGCCGCGGCTTGCGCCGGGCAATACCTCGGTCTGGGCGCAGTACACGATCCGTCTCCCTGAGGGCACCGACCGCGACGGCTTCGCCGCCGCGCTGAAGGCCCAGGGCGTGCCGACCGCGATCTATTACGGCAAGTCGATGCACCAGCAGACCGCCTACAAGCAGTATCCGGTCGCCGACGGCGGCCTGCCGGGCTGCGAGAACCTGTCGCAGGACGTCATCAGCCTGCCGATGCACGCCTACCTGACGGAAGCCGACCAGGAGCGAATCATCGCCGCAGTGCGCGGCGCGATCGCGGGCTGATTTCTTCCCCTCTCCCCCTGTGGGAGAGGGTGGCTCGCCGCGCTAGCGGCGAGACGGGTGAGGGGTATCTCTCCGCGCAAAAAGCGGAGAGATACCCCTCACCCCAATGCGCTTGTGTCTGATCGCGGCGATGCCCTCTCCCGCAAGGGGAGAGGGCACAGCAACGCACATCGCAAGATGCAATCGACCTCTGTTCGATAAGTCTCTAAAACAGACGCATGCTCGGACGCATCTTCACGGTTGGTGGTTACACGCTGCTCTCGCGGCTGACGGGATTTGCCCGCGACATCATGCTCGCGGCGATCCTGGGCGCCGGCCCCGTGGCCGACGCCTTTTTCGTGGCGCTGCGGCTGCCTAATCATTTCCGCGCGATCTTCGCCGAGGGCGCCTTCAACGCCGCCTGGGTGCCCGCCTATGCGCATGTCCATGGCGAGCGCGGGGAGGGGGCGGCAAAATTGTTCGCCGACCGCATCTTCACGCTGCTGCTGGCATCGCAGGTGGTGCTGCTGATCGTCGCCTGGCTGTTCATGCCGCAGGCCATGAGCATTCTGGCGCCCGGCTTTTCCGAGGACGCCGAGCAGCGCAAGCTCGCGATCGAGCTGACCCGGATCACCTTTCCCTATCTGCTGCTGATCACGCTGGTGACGCTCTATGGCGGCATGCTCAACGTGATGCAGCGCTTTGCCAGTGCCGCGGCGGCATCGATCTTCCTCAACATCTCCATGATGATGACGCTGGCGCTCGCCGCCTGGTTTCCCAGCGCGGGCCACGCCGCCGCCTGGGGCGTCCTGATTTCCGGTTTCCTGCAATATTTCCTGCTCGCGGGCGATCTCGCGCGCCATGGCGGCCTGCCGCGCTTTGCGCCGCTGAAGCTCGACGAAGACGTCCGCAGCTTCTTCAAGGCGCTTGGGCCGGCGACGCTGGGATCGATGGGCACGCAGGTCGCGCTGTTCGCCGACACCATCATCGCGACCTTTCTGCCGGCAGGCGCGCTGTCCGCGCTCTATTATGCCGACCGCCTCAACCAGCTGCCGATCGGTGTGATCGGCATCGCGATCGGCACGGTTCTGCTGCCGGAGATGTCGCGGCGGATCACCGCCAACGATCATGACGGTGCGATGAAGGCGCAGCGCCGCGCCTTCGATTTCACGCTGCTGTTCTCGATCCCATTCGTGGCGGCCTTCATCACTGTGCCCGACGCGATCATGCGTGCGCTGTTCGCCCGTGGCGCGTTCTCGAAGGCCGATGCCGCCGCCGCCGGCGCCACGCTCGCGGCCTATGCCATCGGCCTGATCCCCTTCGTGCTGATCCGCAGCGCAGTCGCGACCTTCTATGCCCGCAAGGACACCGCCACGCCAGTGCGCGCCTCGCTGACCGGCATCGCGGTCAACGTCGCCCTGAAGGTGGCCTTGATGGGATCGCTCGCCCAGATCGGCCTGGCGCTCGCAACCGCCGTCGGTGTCTGGACCAATCTGCTGCTGGTGCTGTTCTTCGCCGTGCGGCGCGGCTTTCTCGTGCTGGACCGCGCCTGGCTGTTGTCGCTCGCCAAATTCCTGCTGACCGGACTGATCCTCGCCGCCACGTTCTGGCTGATCGCGCGCTTCAGCGGTTCTATGCTGGGCTCGATGCACTTCCGCGATGAGCTGATGCTGGTGCTGCTGGCCGTCGGAGGCACCATCGTCTACGCGCTCGCGATCCTCATCCTGTTCGGCCGCAGCTGGTTGGTCTCGCTGGTGCGTGGCTAGGAGTGAGCCAACAGGTTTGTCAGGTCCGCTCTGCCCACGAAAGGCGGACCTGCAGTAGACGTCAGTGCACTTCGGCTAAGGGCCTGGAGTCGACCTTAGCGGGGCATCACGAGGCAGTCTCAGTCGGAGCTCAGAACCGCGCATCGCTCACCTGCGTGAAGCTTTGTGTATGGCGTCGGTGAGTTCATCATCGCTGGACCGATCGCTCCTTGAGGTTGTTCGCCCCGTGAGCTGACTGAATAAGTCCAGTCGGTTGGTGTCGGCAGCGACTTGCCAAGCCCAGTTTTGCGATTCTCGTCGGCTCACAGTCTCAAGGCCGACATCATGGCATCGGTTGGTACAGCCAGAATCGTCAATCTTGGTACTTTTTTATAGCCAGGCGCAACGCATCTACTCGCTACGACCATGGATCGGAGCGAGCCCGATCCATCGGGCATAGCGGGAGTTCCGATCAGTGCAGACAACTCAATCGCCGACACGGAGACAGGAGTTCCACACTGCCTAGCATTTTGTGGAAAGCCGGCGCGTGCGCGCTCCCTCACATTTCCACCGAAGAGACCAAGGAGAAAATCCCATGAAGGCGATCGTTGTAACGGAGCAAGCCGCGGGAACGGCCGGTATGAAGCTGGTGCGCCGGCCCGAGCCGCAGGCAGCGATAAACGATGTCGTCGTCCAGGTTCATGCGTCGAGATTTATCCCGACTGAGCTTGCGTGGCCCTCGAGCTGGGCCGATCGCCTTGATCGCAACCGAACGCCATCGATCCCTGGGCACGAGCTGGCCGGAGTGGTCTCTGCCCTTGGATATGGAACGACGGGGCTGTCGGTGGGACAACGGGTGTTCGGCCTCGCGGACTGGTATCGCGACGGCACGCTGGCCGAGTACGTGGCAATCGAGGCGCGCAACCTTGCGCCGCTGCCGGGCGACGTCGACTTTACCGTGGGCGCGAGCCTGCCGATCTCCGGCCTCACCGCGTGGCAAGGGCTGTTCCAGCACGGTCGCCTTCAGGCGGGGCAGAGCGTGCTGGCACACGGGGCGGCAGGCGCAGTCGGGTCTATGGTGACGCAACTCGCACGAGCGGCCGGAGCTTACGTCATCGGCTCCGGACGTGCCGCCGATCGTCAGACAGTGCTCGACCTCGGCGCGAAGGAGTTCGTCGACCTCGACAACGACGCACTGGAGGACATCGGCGAAGTCGATCTGGTGTTCGATGTCATCGGTGGTGACATCCAGAAGCGGTCCACAGGACTCATTCGAGCCGGGGGAACACTGGTGTCCATCGTCGGTCCGGCGGAGGCGCCGCCTTCCAACGGGCTGGCGATCGACTTCGTCGTCGAGGCTGATCGTGCCCAACTGAGTGAGATCGTCGAGTGGGTGCGGGACGGACGACTGCGGACTAACATCGGCAACGTCTCGACCCTCGACGATGCCGTCGCCGCCTTAAATTCGACCGAGCGACGTAAGGGAAATACGATTATCCGCGTTCGTCCCTAAGCGACGCACGTCCGTTGATGCGCGCAGCCGGCCGGCTCGTCCAGGTCGGCCGGCTGTTGAGAATGTCCCAGGGGGCAATGGCCGCCCTCTCGGAGCGGTCGTAAACGTCCGCTTTGGAATGCCCCTCGCGTAGGGGACATGAACCGTCGCGTCGAATGAGCGAATTCGTCGGAGCGAGGGACTCGCCTCCAAGGTGCAACCGACCTCCGCACATCCCTTGATTTTGCACGATTGCCGTGGTATTGGCGCCGCATGATCAAATCGTCGCGCCATTTCAACCGCAACCACATGACCCGCTTCGGCTGGGCCGTGGAAGGAGTCGCGCGCTAGGAATTCGACGACGACATCTTTTCCACCAGGCCCCGCCGGCATCGGACGGGGCCTTTTGTTTGGCCACGCTCCCTGCCGGCACAACAGCAGGAGCATCCGATGCCACCCCAACAGACGAACAGCGCATCCGAGATTGAGCGCGATGCCGCGAGGCTTCGCCTCGACCTCTCCATCGTCTTGAGACTGATCAAGCGATACTGGCTTGCGTTTCAGGAGCGGCGGCCGCGCCCAGGGCTCGGATTGCAGGACCTGAGTGACAGGGAGCTGATGGATATCGGCTTGACGCGTAGCGAGATCGACTACATCTCGCCTGAACGCGCTATCGATACGCTGAGAGATCGCGCCACGGATCTTTGGAGGCGGGGCGTGAATAGGTGATCAACCGTCGGAAGCGGAGATACGCTTTGCGAACAAGCGGCAGTCAGCGCGACTACTTCTTAGGAGTGCACCGCGGGACGAGTTCGGCAACTATCGTGCCATCAACCGGACCGTTCCTCACAGGGAAATGACCGGGCTGCGGCGTTTTCGTCGCATCCCGCTCTGACAGGCGAGGCGCCGGGCGAGTCTTCGCGGCCTGTGCACGCCTAAAGCCGTTTGCCTTGCCACTTTTTCCACGGCAATATGCCCGCAAAACAACCATGAGGACGGGATAAGAAAATGGCGGCTCCCATCAAGTTCGGCGTTGGCCAAAGCGTGCTGCGCAAGGAGGATGACGCGCTCATCCGCGGCAAGGGCCAATATACCGATGATTATGCGCCGCAGGCCGCGCTTCGCTGCCTGATGCTGCGCTCGCCGCACGCGCATGCCAAGTACACCATCGATGCGAGCCGGGCCCGTACGCTGCCGGGCGTTGCGCTGATCCTGACCGCCGATGATGTGAAGGATCTCGGCAATCTGCCCTGCCTGTTCAATCTCGAGACCGATCCCTTCACCGGCCCGCCTTACCCGATCCTCGCCAAGGACGAGGTGCGCCATGTCGGCGATTCCATCGCCTTCGTGGTCGCCGAGACCATCGACCAGGCGCGCGACGCGATCGAGGCGATCGAGGTCAAATGGAGCCCGCTGCCGGCGGTGACCGGCGTCGTCAACGCGGTCAAGAAGGGCGCGCCGCAGGTCTGGCCGGACAAGGCCGGCAACGTGCTGTTCGACGTCTCGATCGGCGACAAGGCGGCGACCGAGGCTGCCTTTGCGAAGGCGCATGCGGTGGCCGAAATCAACATCGTCAATCCGCGCGTGGTCGCGAGCTTCATGGAGGCGCGCGCGGCCGTCTGCGAATACGACGCCAAGCGCGATCATCTGACGCTGACCGTCGGCAGCCAGGGCAGCCATCGCCTGCGCGATATCCTCTGCCAGAACGTGCTCAACATCCCCACCGAGAAGATGCGGGTGATCTGCCCGGACGTCGGCGGCGGTTTCGGCACCAAGCTGTTTCCGTACCGCGAATACGCCTTGATGGCGGTCGCCGCGCGGCAGCTCAAGAAAGCTGTGAAATGGGCGGCCGACCGCACCGAGCACTTCATGGGCGACGCGCAGGGCCGCGACAACGTCACCACCGCCAAGATGGCGCTGGCCGAGGACGGAAAATTCCTCGCGATGGATTGCGACCTGATGGGCGACATGGGCGCGTATCTGTCGACCTTCGGCCCCTACATTCCGCATGGCGGCGCCGGCATGCTGCCGGGCCTCTACGACATCCAGGCCTTCCACTGCCGGGTGCGCACCATCTTTACCAACAGCGTGCCGGTCGATGCCTATCGCGGCGCGGGGCGGCCCGAGGCGGCTTACGTCATCGAACGCCTCGTGGACGCCTGTGCGCGAAAACTCGACATGACGCCGGACGCCATCCGGCGCAAGAATTTCATTCCGCCGAAGGCGCTGCCGTACAAGACCGCAACGGGCAAGGTCTACGATTCCGGCGACTTCGCCGCGCATCTCAAGCGCGCGATGGAGATCGGCGAGTGGAAGGAGTTTCCCAAGCGCGCCAAGGCGGCCAAGAAGAATGGCCTGATCCGCGGCATGGGCCTTGCGAGCTATGTCGAGATCTGCGGCGTGATGGGCGAGGAGACCGCCAATGTGCGGCTCGATCCCAACGGCGACGTCACCGTCCTGATCGGCACACAGTCGAGCGGGCAGGGCCACCAGACGGCTTATGCGCAGATCGTCGCCGAGCAGTTCGGCCTGCCGCCGGAGCGCGTGCACGTGCGCCAGGGCGACACCGACGAGATCGCCACGGGGCTCGGCACCGGTGGCTCGGCCTCGATCCCGTCAGGCGGCGTCAGCGTCGAGCGCGCCACGCGCGAGCTCGGGCAAAAGCTGAAGGAGATCGCGGCGCAGGCGCTGGAAGCCAGTGCCGGCGACCTCGAGCTCTCCGAAGGCGTCGTGCGGATCGCCGGCACCGACCGTTCGATGTCGTTCGCCGATCTCGCCAAGCGCGGGAGCGCCGATCCATCGAAGCTTAACGGCAGCGCGACCTTTGCCAGCGCCGACGGCACCTATCCGAACGGCACGCATCTGGCGGAAGTCGAGATCGATCCGGCCACCGGCATCATCAAGATCGTCAACTACGTGATCGTCGACGATTTCGGCAAGACGCTCAATCCGCTGCTTTTGGCGGGCCAGGTGCATGGCGGCGCCATGCAGGGCATCGGCCAGGCGCTGATGGAGCAGGTGGTCTACGGCGCCACTGACGGGCAACTGATCACCGCGACCTTCATGGACTACGCGCTGCCGCGCGCGGCGGATGGTCCGGACTTCGTGTTCGAGACCAGCAACGTTCCCTGCACGACCAATCCGCTGGGCGTGAAGGGGGCGGGCGAGGCCGGCGCGATCGGCTCCTGTCCGGCCGTCGTCAACGCCATCGTCGACGGGCTCTGGCGCGAATACAAGATCGACCACATCGACATGCCGGCCACCCCGGAGCGGGTGTGGATCGCGGTCAACGAGCACCACCGCCGTCACAGCCTTTAATCTCGAGCTCGACCAAATAATCCATAGTGCGACGATCTATCGCCGCGCTTTGGATGGAATGAACTCTGCCAATCGGTGTTGGCCCAATGTGGGGTCAGCACGATCCTGTCTCAGGGAAAGGGATTTTGCGAATGAAGCGAGTGTTGGTTGTTGGGGGCGCGCTGCTGCTCGGCATGGGCGCGGTTTGGGCCCAGCAGGACTCCGTCAAGGAGGTCCAGACCCTCATGAAGGGCAACGGCAAGAACGCCGGCGCGGTTGCGGCGATCGTCAAGGGCGAGAAGCCTTACGACCAGGCCACGGTGGATAGCGCGCTGGCGCAGTTCGCGGATACCGCCAAGAAGCTGCCGAACCTGTTCCCGGCGAGCGCAAAGGGCCAGAAGCCCGAGGGCGACTACAGCGCCTCGCCGAAGATCTGGGAGGACAAGGCCGGCTTCGACGCCAAGATCGCAAGCTTCGCCAAGGTCGTCGGCGAGGCCAAGGGCAAGATCAAGGACCTGGATTCGCTCAAGGCGACTTTTCCCGCGGTCGGCAAGGAATGCGGCGGCTGTCACGAGACCTTTCGTGTGAAGAACAGCTGACGCGGAGCCGGCAAAAAGTGAGGGCGGATGCGCACGGCATCCGCCCTTTTTGCGTTGTGCGCGGGCGCCTCGGTTGACTCGTACGCGTTTTCGGTCGGACGCGCATCTGGGCGGATCGAAGGCGAGCGCAATTGCTCAGCCGGCTCCCGAAGCTTTTCGAGCGGCAGGCTTGCGAGTCTCTTTTTCGAGTAACCACCCCAAAGCCTTCGCTGGGTTCAACCAGCGCACCTCATCGATCTGTTCGGCGAGCGTCAGCGCATGAACGGTCAGTACCTCAATGTCCTGAGGATCGACGTCCGCCTTTTCCAGCACGTGTATGCACCGGTTGATCGCCGCCAGATCGAGCTGAAGTTGCTCGACACTTGAGTGGTGATGTTTGGCCCCCACGACTTTCCATGGTCTCCTTGCGCGCACTTTTTTCTCCCCATACGCGGTCACGCCTTCGTGAGTGCTGTTTGTGGCGGTAACACGAAAATGGATGGACGGAATCGGGGATGTTTGCGGGCGGCCCGTCAAAGGTAGGGCAGCAGCGGGGGAGGCTTGGACCATTGCGTTGAGGTGCCTCGGTTACCGAGGCATCGATTCGTCGAACCACACCAAGGGCAAAATTTGTTTGCGAGGCCTGGCTGATCGCTGTCGGGGCGCCACGTATGAGCTTATCTTCAACCGCAGCCGCTGCGACGTTGACGAGAGTTGTCGGATGCAGGCGCATCCGAGTCGTGTGCTTCGATCGCAGAGTTCCAATTCGCGGCGAGAATCTGAATCAAAACAGCGAGGCAGGCCATGGTCAAACCGTTCCCGTCGAAGACGCACATCGGCAACCATATGCTGCATCCTGAAACGCTGATGCTGACCTATGGCTACGATCCGCAATTGTCGGAAGGCGCCATCAAGCCGCCGGTGTTCCTGACCTCCACCTTCGTGTTCAAGACGGCCGACGACGGGCAGGACTTCTTCGATTTCGTCGCCGGCCGGCGCGAGCCGCCGGAAGGGATGGGCGCGGGGCTGGTCTATTCGCGCTTCAATCACCCAAACAGCGAAATCGTCGAGGACAGGCTCGCGATCTACGAGCGCACCGAGAGCTGCGCGCTGTTCTCATCCGGCATGGCGGCGATTGCAACCACGATCCTGGCGTTCGTCCGCCCCGGCGATGTCATCCTGCACTCCCAACCGCTCTATGGCGGGACGGAAACCCTGCTGACGAACACGCTTGCGCGCCTGTCGATCGGCGCCGTCGGCTTCGCCGATGGCGTTGATGAAGCGGCGGTCAGCCAGGCCTCGGAGGAGGCCATGCGCAAGGGCCGGGTCTCGATGATTCTGATCGAAACTCCGGCCAACCCGACCAACGGGCTGGTCGACGTCGCGATGATGCGCCGTGTCGCCGACGCCATCGGCAAGACCCAGGGACACATTCCGATCATCGCCTGCGACAATACGCTGCTCGGACCGGTGTTTCAGCGGCCGATCGAGCATGGTGCGGACATTTCCCTGTACTCGCTCACGAAATATGTCGGCGGTCATTCGGACCTGATCGCGGGTGCCGCGCTCGGCGCGAAGGCGATCGTGAAGGGCATCAAAGCGCTCCGGGGCGCGATCGGCACCCAGCTCGATCCGCATTCCTGCTGGATGATCAACCGCTCGCTCGAGACGCTGAGCCTGCGCATGGAAAAGGCTGACAGCAACGCGCGCCTCGTGGCGGATTATTTGCGCGATCACCCCAAGGTGGCCAAGGTTCACTATCTCGGCCATCTCGAAGAGGCTTCGCCGGCCGGAATGGTGTTCGCGCGGCAATGCCTGGGGGCGGGCTCCACCTTCTCGTTCGACATCGTCGGCGGCAAGGACGCGGCGGTGAAATTCCTCAACGCGCTGCAAATCCTCAAGCTGGCGGTGAGTCTCGGTGGAACGGAGTCGCTTGCGAGCCTGCCCGCAACCATGACTCATTCCGGCGTTCCCGCCGACATCCGCCGGAAAATCGGTGTGCTCGATTCCACGATCCGGCTGTCGATCGGCATCGAAAACCCGACGGACCTGATCGCCGATCTCGCGCAGGCGCTGAACGCGGCTTGAAGGCGTAGCCCCGACATTGCCGAACCCAAGCAAGGTATTGAGGTCGGCCATGCCGCCGCTCGCGCGAGCCAAGGTGCCAAGCCGTTGGTCAGGCTGGTATCTCCTGGCAGGTCGCATGGCTCCCGACTTACGCTCCGCGCGAATGGCTCACGATGTCTCGCGGGTCGATATCGCGGCTGGAGGCAACGTAGTCGATCTCGCCGCGCGTCGTGCCGATGTCCATCAACTCCCGGTCACTCAAGCCGGACAACGTGCCGCGCAATCTCTGGCGATCGCGACGTGCCTGAAAGACATCCCAGTACTTCCGGATCAGGCTGCGGACATGCCGGGACGATATGGACGCCCGTTCCGGCCACATTGTACCTTGGATCAGGGTCATTGCGGTGCCTTCGGAGGGTGTTTTTCACCCCGAGAAGGTGCCCGAAGACCGACGCGCGTGCTTGACCGACAGCTTACATTTTTCCTACCGGCAGCTTATTCTTGCGACGTCCAGCGGGCCCAAAAGCCCACCCCGGTCGCCCCGGAGGGCTCACCCAAGGGATTCGCACCGTGCGCTATCTCTTTGAGGAGTATGCATTCGACGCCGGTCGGCGAGAGCTGCATCGCGGAGCGGATCGGATCTCAGTTACGCCACTGGTGTTCGATCTCCTCGATTACCTGATCCGCAATCGGGAGCGCGTCGTAGGCAAGGATGAACTCATCGATGCCATTTGGCAGGGGTGCTGCGTGTCCGATGCTGCGCTGACGACCCGCCTCAACAGTGCGCGATGCGCGATCGGGGATTCTGGCGAAGAGCAGCGGCTGATAAGAACACTGCCACGCAGAGGCTTCCGCTTCGTGGGTCAGGTCCGGGAAACGCTTGCCGCCGAGGGCGCAGCGGCCGCCGACGGCGGAGCCGAGACGCCGAAACCTGCGCTCTCGCTCCCCGACAAACCCTCGATCGCGGTCCTTCCATTCGCCAACCTGTGCCCGGATCCGGAGCAGGACTATTTTGCCGACGGTATGGTCGAGGACATCATTTCGGGACTGTCGCGTTCGAAGTCTCTTTTCGTGATCGCGCGACATTCGACTCTGGCCTACAAGGGCAGGGCGATCGACGTCAAACAGATCGGTCAGGAGCTGGGCGTTCGCTACGTGCTCGAAGGCAGTGTGCGCAAGGCCGGCAATCGAGTCCGAATCGCCGGTCAGTTGATCGACGCGACGACCGGCCTGAATCTCTGGACGGACCGGTTTGACAGTGAGATCGAAGATCTTTTCGACCTGCAGGATCGGCTGACGAGCAGCGTCATCGGCGCAATCTCCCCGCGACTGGAGCGCGCCGAAATCGAGCGCGCCCAACGCCAGCCGACCGACAACCTTCAGGCTTACGACTATTATCTTCGGGCATTTGCCTCCTTCTTCAAATTCACCGAGGAAGCAAGCATCGAGGCTATAGAGCTCGCAAAAACTGCCCGCGAGATCGATCCCGAATTCGCGCGTGCATACGCGCTCGGCGCCCGTTGCTATGTCCTGAGGAATGTTTTCGACTGGATCACTGATGAAGCCCATGAACACAGCGAAGCCGCGCGGCTGGCGAGGCGGGCGGTCGAGCTTGACCCGAATGATCCGTCGGTGCTCGCGATGGCCGGACACGCGCTCTCCCAGGTGGCAGGCGAGGTCGAGGAAGGCGATGCTCTTCTCGTGCGCGCGATAAAGCTGGACCCAAACCTCGTCATCGCACGACATTGGAACGGTTGGAGCGAACTCTGGCTTGGTCGTGGTGACGCCGCAATCGAGCAATTCAACACCGCATTGCGTTTGAACCCGCTTCATCCGCATGGGGGCGCCAACGCCCAGACGGGCTTGGCTTATGCTCATTTTCTTGCAGACCGTCATGATGACGCCTTGGCTTGCGCGGCAGCCGCCATCAGGCTGATACCGATCTTTCCGCCTGCGCAATTCATTCTGGCGGCATGCCATGCGGCGTCAGACCGGATTGGGGAAGCCCGGCGGATTTGCGACCGTGCGATGCAACTATGTCCCAATAAGCGTATCGATGCGTACACACGGCGATACCGCCGACGGGAAGATGTCGAAAAGCTGACGCAAGCGCTCCGGGTTGCCGGCATGCCGGAATGAGCGTGCGCGGCCACCTCGCGGCGTGCGGAATCGAAAAGGCCGGACGCTCCCTCCGGCGCCCGGCCTTCGCGTACGAAGCAGCCTTGAGGTTACTTCGTCACCTGGCCGCGGATCTCGCCGCCCGGATTGGCCGCGGTGTGGATGTTGACGTAGAGCTTGCCGGCGAGCAGATCAGCGGCCTGCGCATCGGTCAGCGTCGCCGAGCCCTCGACCGGGCTGGAGGTTGCATTCGGGATCGCGACCGCGACGCCGGCGTTCTTGCCAGCCTCGGCCGGCCCGTGGAAGTGGGCGGCGGTGGCGGGGCCGGACAGGCCGGAATAGGTGACCTTCCAGGACAGCTTCTTGCTGGCGGCATCATAGTCCAGATCGGCGGTTCCGGCGCCGCTGGTGGTGGTTGCTGGCACCTCGGATTTGCCGTCGAGCGTTGCTTTCAGCTTTTCGGCGCCGGCGGGGGCTGCAAAAGCTGCGGCGCCCAGCGCGACCATGGCGATGACGGTCTTGTTCATGACATTCTCCCTGAGGCCTCGTTGGCCCTGCCAACCTTTCAACATTGGCCGTTTCAGTTTATTCCCGAATCCGGCCGGGGCGGGCTAAATTCTTCGTGGCTGGAGCCGCGTGGACATCGGTCATAAGTTCGCGGCAAGCAATGAATGGATCTGCATGTTGCAACGAACAATTGTCGTGGCGCTGCTTGCCGCGGTCGCTGCTGCGGGCGTCTATTGGTGGCTCAGCGCGCCGGTGGTGGCGGCCGGTGCCGCCGCGCCTGCCCATGTCCCCAATCTCGCCAATGGCGAGGTGATGTTCAACGCCGGTGGATGCGCGTCCTGCCATGCCGTCCCCGACCAGCCCGATCGCACCAGGCTCGGCGGCGGCGTCGCGATCAAGTCGCCGTTCGGAACGTTCTACGCGCCGAACATCTCCTCCGATCCGACCTACGGCATCGGCAAATGGACCGACGCCGATTTCGTCAACGCGGTCATGCACGGGGTCTCGCCGGATGGACAGCATTATTTCCCGGCCTTTCCCTACACGTCCTATCAGCACGCCAGGCGCGAGGACGTGCTCGACCTCTTCGCCTATCTGAAAACGCTGCCGCCCGTTGCAGGCAAGGTGCGTGACCACGACGTGCGCTTTCCGTTCGACATCCGGCGCAACATCGGCATCTGGAAATTCCTGTTTATGGACGGAAAACCTTTCGTCGCCGACGGCACGAAGTCGCCGCAATGGAATCGCGGCGCCTATCTCGTCAACAGTTTCGGCCATTGCGCCGAATGCCACAGCCCGCGCAACGCGCTTGGCGGCATCATCTCCGGAGAACGCTTTGCCGGCGGACCCAATCCGGAGGGCGAGGGCTGGGTGCCCAACATCACACAGAAGCGTCTCGGCGAGTGGAGCGCGAAGGATATTGCCTATTTCCTCAAGACCGGCGAATTGCCCGATGGCGACAGCGTCGGCGGCGCGATGACGCGCGTGATCAAGAACACCTCGCAATTGCCGGACGAGGATCTCGCGGCGATGGCGGATTACATCAAATCGCTGCCGCCGGTGGACGGGCCGCCGCGGCCGAAACAAGCCAGCTAGGGGGTGTATTCCTAAGGCGATAAATATCGCCCCATTTGGCCGCAACCGCCGAGTGCCGTAGTCATGTCCGCTATTGGAGAACAGGCTGACCAGCTTCAAACGCTAACGCACTTCCGAATCTGACGACCCAAAGCTGTCGTCGGACAGGGCAACGGTTTACGACCGCTACTGACCTTCCATACCTGTGGTGCAAGGCGAACGTTGTTCAAGTATGTTACAAAACTCGATGAAACCTGGAGGCTATGATGAAATTTCTGGCGCTGGCGTTTTGTTTCTTGTTTGGCGCTTCTGGAACGGTTGCGTTTGCGGGGCCTGCAGAAGAGGCCAACGCTGTGATCGATCAATGGTCAGCGACGTATAGTGCAAACGACCGCGACGCGCTCGTAGGTCTATACGCCCCCGACGCGGTTTTGCTTGGAACGACAAGCCCGGCAATTTCCGAAGGAAAGAGGGAATACGGAAATATTTTCAGGAATTGCCGGGAAGCGGTCGCAAGAACTCGATTGTCGAGATACGAACGCTCGTCCTCAGCGAGACATCCGTCTTGGGAATCGGATTTTACAATTTTGCTCGAGCTGCAGAGAACGATACACCCCGGCCATCACGCTTTACTTTCGTGCTTGTGAAGCGCGACGGTCGATGGATGATCGCGCACCACCATTCGTCACCGCTGTCGGCCGCGCGTCAGTAGCTGTCGGAATTTTGGGAGACATCCTGCAACGATAGCAAGCGAGTGCTCATGGCCGCTAACGGGCTCGGCCGCGGTTCGGACCGATGTCAGCTAAATGGCCCCAACTCGGACCATAAGTGAATCCGCCTTTGCGCCGCTGCCGAGCCATAGTGGACATCGAAGGGGACTGATCTACGCGTCGCGATTTATGAAAACGCGCCCTAGTCTAGGGTATGTAGCGGAAGTACGCGGCTTTTTGGGGAGGCTCAGGGAAGCCCCGGATTTCAACTAGCCGTGGTGGAGGCTTGCCTTCCATAAGTAGTATCGCAAGATCGTTAAGCACATTTCGTGTTGTGGCGAACGTGTTATGATTTAGTCCGAACAGTTCATCTCCAATTAGACTGACATCAATCGTCCAAAGTCCAGGCAAAACAACTGGCCCGGCATCAGGTACATCTCCTGCGCGCGGGATACCTCCGGCAATACGCTTCGATAGCTGCAAGGCCTTGTCGTTCTTGGATGCGTAAAGTGTAAGCCCCTTAGTGACCTTTGCAACGCCGGAAATGTCTTGAACAAACATGTCTCGGTCGACATCGGGGGCGACCATGATCAACTGCGCGATAGCCGTGGGTGATCGTGTCGCGGCGCTATTTGATAGGGCCTCAACTGCGATCAAGTTCCCCATACTGTGAGCTATCACATCGATGTTGTCATATCCGGCTTTGTAAAGATCGTCGATCACGCGAAGAAAGGCCGTGCGCGAAGCCAACGCGCTTTCTTTGTCATAGAGATAGTCCGCGATATCCCCGCGAGACGGCCATGAGAATAAGATTGTGGTGCCTCTGAACTGAAGATCCCAAGTTATCTGCGCTGCCCGGAAGACGGCGTCGCGGAATTTGGTATTGAAACCATGGACAAACACGAGAGCCTTTTTCTTCTTCGTTGACGCTAGCGTTTTTATCCATTTCGCTTCGTCTGTTTTCTCGATGCTGCGAATAGTAAAATGCTTCGTCGGGTCAAGTGTGTCTCTTCTCAACCTAAATCCGAAGAGCTTAAGGCTCGAGGGCAATTCTATGTTTCCGATGTGGTGTCCTTCAGGCACCCGGACGCGAACGATCCCGACACTCAGATCAGGGTTGCGCTCGCCTGTGTAGCCGCTGACAGCAGTCCAGCCGTTTAAGCTGTAGACAGGAGGTCGATCGCTTGTGAGTGCGGGCTGGGGATGGCCTTCGACATCGGGGGGAGTGTCCGACTGTTTGCGGTTCGTTGCATAGAAAAACTCAACGATACGTGTGTCGATTCTGGAGTCTTGAATCGCGCCGCCTTGGATATCCGGGTCTATTTTGGTGCCGCCGGGTTTAATCGTTGGCCTGATCGGGGCTGCTGTCACATCAAAAGGCGCGCGCCATGGCTCATCATCTGCCAGCGTGACGGGCCTAAACCTCTCGATAGAAATCCATTGAACTGAGTTGGAATCAGTGAGGAACTTCCAGTAACTCTCGTACTGTGTGTTCTGAATCAAAAAAGTCACGCTATTTGGCTCGCGCTCGCGCTCCGATGCCGATAGGCAGCCTCGTAGCCGGTCCGAAAAGCGAGCGTATCTCCCAACGAAATTTTTGGCAGCTTCCGGCTGAACAATTGCCGGCATTCGCTCTGGGGCCTTCCGCGAAAACGCTTCGCAGATCTGAAGGACGTCTCGCTCGGCGACGATCGGTTGCGCGTAGCTGCTCCCGAAGCTCGTTGCGAAGGCAATTGACCAAACAGCCAAGTATTTTAACCAATGCTGGGGCACGGCACTCCCCTCAAAATGAAAATGCAAGAGACCGGGCAGGCGTTCGTCGCGGAGTTTCTCTTCGTCCAGTGGGGCTCCCCGGCGGCCCCGCTCGGTAGTATGCAGTCGTCGTCGGACTTCGGCTGTTGAGAGTTGGGAAGGTCGGGCCTCATTGCCGCGCTCCAGCAAAGGTGTTGCAGCTCTTCACCAATCCAGTTGCGTAACCGACATCGAACCAATGATGGCGCTGCGCAGCGCTGCCATGAGTGAACGAGTCAGGCACTACGTACCCCAAGGCACTTTTCTGCAGGGTGTCATTGCCTAGTGCTTCTGTCGTTCGAATTGCCGCTGCTATGTCGCTCGCGTTGATCTTCGCTTTCTCTTTAATTTTACGCGCCCAAATGCCGGCGAGACAATCGGCCTGCAACTCGAGAAGAACTTGTAACTGGTTTCTCTCCGCCTCCGTTTCCATGCTCTCCTGAAGCTCGCGGACTTTTGGCATAATTCCCAGCAAGTTCTGAACGTGGTGTCCGATTTCGTGGGCTATCACATAGGCCTGAGGAAGTTGACAGTCGGCGCCGCTCGAATCGCAGGCGTGAAGTTCAGTCTGCATCTCTTGGAAGAACGAAAGGTCGAGGTAGACTTTCTGATCATCAGGACAATAAAATGGTCCCATGATTTTCTCGGCTAATCCGCAGGCTGCGTAGGTGGCGCTTGTGTACAGGACGAGACGGGGTGGCCGATAAGTTAGGCGATCGGATGCGAAGATTGCCTGCCAGACCTCCTCCGTGCTGCCCAGAACTCGCGAAACGAAGAGATATATTTTGTCGCGCGGCGCACCGGTCTGGTCGCCCGACCTCGCTGGAAGCTCAGCATAAAGCCACTCGGCTTGCGCGTCATCGCCACTCGTTGTTGCCGTGAATCCTTCACCGAATAGGCGAGCCCGCATGAAGCGGCCAACCTCGATCTGTTCAGTTTGAGCCGCGCCATGACGTTGGAGCGGCTGGACGGTTATTGGCTCGTGATAGCCGACCGTCATTTCCGTCGGAGGATTAAAGACAACTGAACCCGGACCAATCTTGTCGACTTGGTTACGGAGGATGGCAGCGGGGTCTATCGGTGCTGGGCGAACTGCCCAGGCTAAGCCGCCTGTGCAAAGCACCCAGGCAGCAACTGCTATCGAAACAAGCGGTCCTTTGGGCATTGCCGGCCCCCGGCGCTCACGATCCGTGCGAAAAGAGCATTCCAGGGTTGTATGTTCAATGAAATATTTCACACTTTGCGCGCGGCATAGGTGCACGCGATCGGGCCGCCGAATTGTTCCTCCGCGGACCTAAGCGCGTGGGCTACGATGCAAAGGCCCCAACCGCTTGGAGACTATCCGTTTTTTGACCGGACATTGGCGCGACGGCCTGTTCGCGAAGCGTCGTTCTCAGGCCGCGGCTTTGAGGGATTGCTCGCGATAGGCCCAGGGCAGTAGCTGGTCGATGCCGCGACTTGGATGTTCGTTGACGATTCTCGTCAGGACTTCGTTGAGATAGGCAAGCGGGTCGATGCCGCGGATTAGTCGTTCGACCGTATTGTTGTGGAGTTCGACGCGGCCGTCATCGATGAAGCGCGTCGAGCCTTGCCGGCGCAAGAGGGTGTCGAGCGCTGGATGATGTGCGCGATGGTTAAAATCCGAAGAACTCACTTTGAGCACAATTGGTCCGCTGCGCTGTCTCGGAAGCGTACTTCCCATCCGGCCCTCTGTGAGTGCACACCCTAGCTCGCGCCAAACGCCTTGAAAGTGATGATGGTCAGGGTGTCCTGGATGCCCGGCAGCACCTGCACCTTCTCGTTGATGAAGTGGCCGATGTCGGTGTCCTTATCGACGTAGAACTTCACCAGCAAATCGTAATGGCCGGCCGTGGAGTAGATCTCGGAGGCGATCTCGGCTTCGGCAAGCGCGTTGGCGACCGTGTAGGACTGGCCGAGCTTGCATTTGATCTGGACGAAAAAAGGAACCATTGCAGTCACTCCGAAGGCATATCTGGCGGCTAATAGGCCAAAACCGGCCGGATTTAGCAAGCGAACTTGCGGGCCACCGGGCATGCGCGCTAGGACGGGCGATGGCCTCAAGAACGCGGAAAATCGCCCCATGACGACGCCCGTGGCGCTCACCATCGCCGGCTCCGATTCGAGCGGTGGCGCCGGCATCCAGGCTGACCTGAAGACCTTTGCCGCGCTCGGCGTCTATGGCGCCTCCGCCATCACGGCGCTGACGGCGCAGAACACAAAAGGCGTCACCGGCATCCACGCGGTGCCCGCCGAATTCGTCACCGCGCAGATCGATGCCGTGTTTTCCGATCTCGAGGTCGGCGCGGTGAAGATCGGCATGGTGGCGCAGGCCGCCAGCATCGATGCGATCGCGGGCGCGCTGTCGCGCTGGAAGCCAGGGCATATCGTGCTCGATCCCGTGATGGTCGCAACCTCCGGCGATCGCCTGCTCGCCGCGGAGGCGGTGGAAGCCCTGCGCAAGAAGCTGATGCCGCTGGCGTCGGTGATCACGCCTAATCTGCCCGAGGCCGCGGCTCTGCTCGACGAGCCCGTCGCGACACGCGAGGCCGAGATCGAGAGCCAGGGGCGCCGGCTGCTGGCGCTGGGCTGCCGCGCGGTCCTGATCAAGGGCGGGCACGGCGAGGGCGCCGAAAGCATCGACTATCTCGTCGAGGCCGAGAACACGATCGCGCTTGCGGCGCCGCGCGTCGCCACCCGCAACACCCACGGCACGGGGTGCTCGCTGTCCTCGGCCGTCGCGGCGGGGCTTGCCAGGGGCGAGGATCTCGAGCGCGCCGTGCGGAACGCCAAGGCCTGGATCAGCGCAGCGATCGCGGCCGCCGACCGCTTCAGCGTCGGTCACGGCCACGGGCCGGTCCATCATTTCCACAAATTTTACTGATCCGGGCCGCCAGCGGCGCGCGGGACCGCTGCCGTTAACCTGATCAGCCATCGGTTCCGGGGTCTTGCGGAGGCCGTTGCGGCGTCATGTCGCCTGATTGTCGCATGCGACTGATATTCGCGGGACGGGCGAGGCGAGGTTTGATTCGTATCCGAGGGTGCCTCAAAGGTTCATTGGTCATCCCCCTGTCACGGGATATTGTTACAGGCTGTCGCATGGGAAGTTACGATGTGAGTGACGAGAGCCCTGAAAGGCGCTTTCGCACGTTGTTCATCTCCGACGTTCATCTCGGAGCCCGCGGTTCTCAAGCCGACCTGCTGCTCGACTTCCTGCGATACCACGATGCCGACACGATCTATCTCGTCGGAGACATCGTCGACGGCTGGGCGCTGAAATCGAGCTGGCACTGGCCGCAATCGCATAACGACCTGGTCCAGAAGCTGCTGCGCAAGGCGCGCAAGGGCGCCAAGGTCATCTACATTCCCGGCAATCACGACGAGTTCCTGCGCAACTATTACGGCACGCATTTCGGCGGCATCGACGTGGTCGAGAACACCGTCCACACCGGCGTGGACGGCAAGCGCTATCTCGTCATCCACGGCGACATCTTCGACCTCGTGGTGCAGAACGCGCGCTGGCTCGCCCATCTCGGCGACAAGGCCTATGACTTCGCGATCCAGATGAATCGCTTCGTCAACTTCTTCCGGCGCATGTTCAAGGTGCCGTATTGGTCGCTGTCGCAATGGGCCAAGCAGAAGGTCAAGAACGCCGTCAACTATATCGGCGCGTTCGAGCAGGCGCTCGCCGCCGAGGCGCGGCGTCACGACGCCGACGGCGTGATCTGCGGCCACATCCACTATGCCGTGATCCGCGACGAGGGCGGCATCCGCTACATGAATTGCGGCGACTGGGTCGAGAGCTGCACGGCGCTGGTCGAGCATGACGATGGTCATTTCGAGATCATCACCTGGGCGGATCAGGCGCGGAAGCCGGCACAGGTCCCGCAGGTCGCAGCAAGGGCCGCTTGATGCGCATCCTGGTCGCGACCGACGCCTGGCACCCGCAAGTCAATGGTGTGGTTCGGACGCTGACCAAGCTCGCAGACGCCGCCGAGGGGCTCGGCGTCGAGTTCACGTTCCTGACGCCGCAATCGTTCCGCACCTTTGCGATGCCGAGCTACCGCGATGTGCGGCTCGCCATGCCGCGCCCGGCGCGGATCGCGAAGCTGATCGAAGAGGCGCGCCCCGACAGCATCCACATCGCGACGGAGGGGCCGATCGGACTGATGGTCCGCCGCTATTGCCGCCAGCGCAAGCTGCCGTTCACGAGCAGCTTCCACACCCGCTTTCCCGAATATGTCCGCGCCCGCGTGCCGGTTCCGGAATCCCTGATCTGGCGGGCGCTGCGCCGATTTCACGCGCCCAGCCGCGCCGTGATGGCGGCAACGCCGGCGCTCGCCCGCGAGCTTGGCGAACGCGGCTTCGACAACGTCGTGCTGTGGCCGCGCGGCGTCGACACCAGCCTGTTCCACCCCCGTGGGATCGACCTCTGCCTGCCGGCGCCGGTGTTTCTCTCGGTCGGCCGGATCGCGGTGGAGAAGAACCTCGAGGCGTTTCTCGATCTCGATCTGCCCGGCACCAAGGTGATCGTCGGCGACGGCCCGGCGCGGGTCGCGCTGGAAGAAGCCTATCCGGATGCGATCTTCCTGGGCGAGAAGCACGGCGAGGCGCTGGCGGCAATCTATGCTGCTGCCGACGTGTTCGTGTTCCCCAGCAAGACCGACACGTTCGGCCTGGTCCTGCTGGAAGCGCTAGCCAGCGGCCTGCCGGTTGCGGCCTTCCCGGTGAAGGGCCCCCGCGACGTGATCGGCGATGCACCGGTCGGCGCCCTCGATCACGATCTGCGCAACGCCTGCTTCGCGGCGCTCGACGTGTCCCGGCAGGACTGCGTCGAATTCGCCGCCAATTACACCTGGGAGGCCTCGGCGAGGGCATTTGTGGACAGCATCAAGGCGGTTGGCGCGGTGCTTCCAGGCAGGAATGGGGCGGAGCAGGTTAGTTTCGTAGCCTGAAAACCAAGGTTCATCGCGCGCAGGTGTCTTGCCCCGCGCCTCGTCCGGCGCGATAACGTTAGGCATGACCGAACAGCTCCTCCCGATCGGCCCTGCCGATATCGATGCAGCAGCACGCGTGATCGCGCCCTTCGCCATCCGCACCCCGCTGTTGTCCTTTCCCGTGCTCAACGAGCGCGTCGGCGCAAAGGTCTTCCTGAAGCCGGAGATGCTCCAGCGCACCGGCTCCTTCAAGTTCCGCGGCGCTTTCAACAAGGTCGCCTCGATCCCGCAGGACAAGCGCGCCGGCGGTGTCGTCGCGTTCTCGTCCGGCAACCACGCCCAGGGCGTGGCGGCGGCTGCCAAGATCCTCGACATGCACGCGACCATCGTGATGCCCGCGGATGCGCCGCTGTCGAAGCGCGAGCGCACCAAATCCTACGGCGCCGAGGTCGTGCTGTACGATCGCGACCGCGACGACCGCGAGGCGATCTCGCGCGGCATCGCCGAGAAGCGCGGCGCGACGCTGGTCAGGCCCTATGACGATCCGTTCGTGATCGCGGGGCAGGGCACCGCAGGTCGTGAGATCGCGGAGGACATGGCTGCGCTCGGCCTCAGCCCCGACATCGTGGTGGCGCCGGCCTCCGGCGGCGGCCTGATCGCGGGTGTCGCCACGGCAGTGAAGGCGCGCTATCCGCTCGCCGAGATCGTGGTGGCCGAGCCCGAGGCGTTCGACGATCACGGCATTTCGCTGACCGCCGGCCACCGCGAGCCGCATGGGCCTGCGGGCCGCACCATCTGCGATGCGCTGATGGCCCTGATCCCCGGCGAGATGACCTTTGCGATCAACAGCAAGCTCTTGGCGCGCGGCGTGACGGCATCCGACAAGGAAGTCGGTGCGGCCGTGGCCTTTGCCTATCGCGAGCTGAAGCTCGTGGTCGAGCCGGGCGGTGCTGTCGGTCTTGCCGCACTGCTGGCAGGACGTCTCGACGTCGCCGGGAAGAACGTCGTCATCGTCCTCTCCGGCGGCAATGTCGATGCGGATCTGTTTGCCGAGCTGGTTGCTTAGGTTTCGGACCTTCTAACATGAGGAAGGGGCAGAGCGTCGCCGCTCTGCCCCTTTGTCGTTTCGCTTGTGGCGATCAGCGCATGAAGCCGCGGTGATTGTTGCCGCCGCCCATGGAGGGCGCCTGGTTCATCGACTGCCGGAAGTTGTTGCCGCCGTTGTTGACCACACGGTTGGTCGCATTGAATTGCGGGCGGTTGTTCTGCTGGTTGTTCTGGACCTGCACCTTGTTCACCGGGTTGTTGTTGAGCTTCACGCCGGTGTTGACGCGGATCGGGTTGTTCTGCGTCTGAACGACCGGCTTCGTATCGACGGTCGTGCCACCCTTGCCGACATTCACCGGCATGCTGACGATCTTGCCAGGCGTGCCTTTGGTCGTGCCGTTATTGTTGCTGCCGCCATTCTGCGTATTGTTGGTCGCGGGCAGCGTCACGATCTTGCCGGTGCCGCCATTGGTGTTGGTCGTGTTGGTCGGCGCAGGCAGGGTGACGATCTTGCCCGGGGTCTGCGACGGCGTGCCGTTCGGCTGGTTGTTGCCCGAGGGCAAGTTGACGCCCTGACCGCCACTGCCGAGCTTGCCGATGACGTTACTGTCCACCGGCTTCTGCACGACCGGCAGGTTGCCGTTCACTTGCGCACCGCCATTGCCCTGCTGCATCAGCGGCATGTACTTGGGCTGGCCGAGATTGCTGACCTTGAACGTCGGAGCAATGTTCTGCGGCGCCAGGAACTTGGTCGCCTGCATCAGGGGGATCAGCTTTGGCTGCACCTGGAGCTTCAGCGCGACTTGCGCATAGGGGCTGTTGCCGTAGCTGTCATAGAAGCTCTTGTAGCCGAGCGGGGAGTTCGCGAGCACCGCCTTGTGCCAGGCCTGTGTGATCAGCAGGTTGTTGAGCAGCCAGCGGATGTGGTCGCACAGCGGGTCGTGCGGGTACATCTGGATGAACTCCTGATAGTACTCCTGCCGTCCCTCGGACACGACGTAGTCATAGGCCTGGCGCGTCGAGCGGCTCGGCAGGTTGGAGGCCACCTGCACGACAGGCGCATTCACCGGCGCGCGGTTGGCGGCGACAGCGGTGTCGCCGAAGAAGGTGAAGTCCGAGGTCAGCGACGAGCTTTCCCACGGGATCTGCGCGCCGCTGGTGGTCTGGTTCACTTCGAGGCGCACGCGCTTGAACAGCTGCTCGATCGGCACGTTGGGTTCGCGCGCGACGTTGAGGAAGGCCTGGGTATAGGGGCTGTGGCCGTTGGTGCCGTCCTGTGCTTCCGCACCCGGCGCGGTCGAGTAGCCGACGATCGAGCCGTTCGGCGCATCGACGATGGCCAAGCCGCGGCCGGCGTCGTTGACATCAGGGAACGGATTGTTGCGGCAGGCATCGAGGATGACGATGCGCATGCGGCTCGGGATCGTCTCCAGCGTCGACATCACGTCGACCAGGCGCACCGAGTTGCTCACGAGCTCGGTGGGGTTCGAAACCTTGGCATCGACGGGGACGAGATAGTTCTCGCCGGCGAGCTGCACGCCGTGACCGGCGTAGTAGACCATGGCGACAGTGTTCGGACCCCGCGCGGAAACCTTGGCGGAAAAGTCCTGGACGACGCGGAGCATGTCGTTCTGGGTCAGGTCGGTCGCGGCGACCACCTCGAAGCCGGCGGAGTTCAGAAACTGCGCCATCGACTCCTCATCATTGTCGGGGTTTTGGAGCTGCGGCGCGTTCTTGTAGTTGGAATTGCCGATCACCAGCGCCACGCGCTGCTCCGGGCCTTGCAGCGCGATCGGGGCAGGCTGGACCGGGGCGACCTGCGCGGAAGCAGGGCCGCTGGCGAAGCCGAACAGGCTTCCCACGAGGCTAGCCGTCATCAGGAAAGGCTTTAGGCGGAACATGGCGTGCTCCTCTGGCACTCATCTCGATGCGAGATTGGTTGCGAGGAAGCCTGGTCGCGTTCGAGCCCGTGGTCCGTGATCGCAGTCACCATGGTAAGCTGCGTGATCTGAATCACGCTTGGAACCGATCCCGATCCGGTGCGCGTGATGGCGCCGGTCGACGATCCCGATCGCGTCCCCGACGTGCAGCGCGCGGTGCTGGCGGAAATCGGGCGCGCGGTTGGCCGCGCCGTCAGTCCCGGCAAGCTCTCGCGTCCGGAATTCTATCGCGCGGCGGCGACGGGGTTTGGTGTCGTGCAGGTCGGCGACAGCAGGGGGTATGGATGCTTCCTGATCCGGAAGGGCATGATCAGCTAGGGCGATGCGTCAGCTCTGACGGCCAGCCGATCCTGACGAGAAGACCGTCAGGTCCGTTGATGCCCACCTCATACATCCCCCATTCGCGGTGACGCAGCAGGCCACCGGGGCGGATGACCAGATCGTCCACGCGCGCGGCGATGGCCTCGACGTCGGGCGTGCGAATGAAGACGCCGAAGGGATTGTGCTCGGGCACGCGCCACGGGCCATTGCCGGCTCGTGTGAGATGCACCTCGCAGCCCCAACCGGTCATGATCACGTAGTCGGCGTCACCGCCCGCGCGCGCAAAGCCGAGGCGTTCCCAGAACGGAATCGCAGCGGCAAGGTCGTTGCTCGGAACGATGGCGAAAGCGCCGACGCGCGCGGTTTCAGACATCCGCTCACTCCGGAATATGCAAGTTTCACGCGCAGCCCTCATGCTGCGCTATGCGAGCTTATCGGGAGAAGCCAATGAGTCGAAGCGGCGAAAAGTCTCGCACTCGGATTTGAATGGCCTTCGGGCAAGCGACTGTCTATGGTCGATCCATGTCGCGCCTTATGTGTCTATCCATTGCTGTCGTCCTGTCGCTGTTGCCCGCCATCGCGTCTGCTGCGTCATCTCAAAAACGCCCCAAGCAGGCTTGGCATGGTTACGGCTTCCTGCCGGGCTATCGCCAGCCGCTGAGCAACAGCATTCCGCTCTACAAGCAGAAGGAGGCGATGCGGCGCATGTCGCGCAGCGACCGCCGCCATTGGTACATCGACCCGGTGCCCCAATATTACGGCTGGGATGGCGAATGGCGCTATTTCGGCCGGCCCGGCTTCGGCGGCGGCCGCTACAATGGCGGCAGCTTCGGGCCGTGCTGGACGCGGACCCCGATCGGCGCGGTCTGGAACTGCGGGTGATCGGCCTCGCATCGCCTCGCGGAACGCTTCGCGCGACAGATTTCAATCGTAACCGAATCCGGTTCGGCTGAAACCAAGCTGTCTTTCCGGAGTCCTAGCTCTTGTCCGGACCTTGCGGGTTCGGATGGAGTTATTGGCATGAATGATCGGTTCAAGGATAAAGTCGTCATCGTCACGGGCGCCGGCAGCGGCATCGGCGCCGCAGCCGCAAGGCGCTTTCACGGCGAAGGCGCCATTGTCGTGCTGAACGGGCGCCGGGAGGTCAAGCTGGCTGAAGTCGCTGCCGAACTCGGCACCGATCACTGCATGATCTGGCCCGGCGACGTCTCGATCGCCGCAGACGTCGAGCGCCTGGTCGCCGACGTGGTCCGGCAATTCGGCAGGATCGACATCCTCGTCAACAATGCCGGGACGGGTGCACTGATCGATTTCCTGAGCTCGCCGGTCCAGCTGTGGCGAGATCTCTTCGCGGTCAATGTCGACGGTGTCCTCTACATGACGCGCGCCGCGCTTCCGCACCTGATCGAAAGCGGCGGCTCGATCGTCAACGTGTCGTCTCTCAGCGGGCTCGGCGGCGATCGGGGCTTGAGCTTCTACAACGCCACGAAGGGGGCCGTCAGCAATCTCACACGCAGCCTGGCGCTCGACTTTGGCCCGAGAGGCGTGCGCATCAATGCGGTGTGCCCATCATTGACCCTCACCGACCTGACGACGCCGATCATGGAGCAATATCCGGAATTGTTCGCGAAGCTGGTGGAACGTATCCCCCTGGGGCGCGGAGCCCGGTCCGAGGAAGTCGCGAGCGTCATCGCATTTCTCGCAAGCGACGACGCCAGCTTCGTGAATGGGGTGAATCTGCCAGTCGACGGCGGCGTCGACGCATCGACCGGGCAGGCCCCCTTCGCGTAGCGCGGCTAGGTTTGCGAGAGCACCCGTGCAACAGCCTGGGTCCCGGCTCTGCGCCGCAACTGCCTACGCGTTGCAGCTTGTCCGGGACACGAGAGAGGGTGCGGTGATTCACCTTGTTCCGTCATTGCGAGCGCAGCGAAGCAATCCAGAATCTCTCCGCGGAAAGACTCTGGATTGCTTCGCTGCGCTCGCAATGACGATGTGGAGAGCGCGCGCCCCTTACGAGAAGAACGCGATCTTCTCGGCCTGGGTCATGCGGCGGATTGGCGCCATGGGGTCGTTGGCCGCCGCGCGGGGCTTTTGCAGGATGCCGCTGGCGAGGATGGTGACGCCGAGCGAGGGCTCGGGCAAGGACGCGGACAAGGGCGAGGGCATCGGAAGCGTCGCGGTCGGGGCTGCGCCGAATGTCGCGGCGGCCGCCATGGCCGGGGCCGGCTGCTCCATCACTTCGGCGGCGGCCTCCGCAATGGCGTCGGTGAGGCGCGCGAGCGAGTCCATCGCGATCGGCGCGTCTTCGGCGGGCTCCTCCACGACTGCGAGGGCGGCCGGCTCGGCTGCGACCGGCTCCGGAAGCTCTGCGGCAATCGTGGCTGCGACCTCCGCGGCCATCGGCTCCGGAATGGCCGCTTCCAGCTCGATCGGTTCGGTGATCTCGTCGAACTCCGGATCGGGTGCGGCCATTTCCAGCGCGATGGCATCGAGTATGGCTTCGTCCTCGGCTTCCGCGGCGGCGTCGAGCGAGACCCCGTCAGTCACCTCGGTGAAGGCGGCGGCCTCTGCGACCTCCTCTTCGGGTCCGACGTGATTGCCGGCGATGAGCTCCGGCTCGGTGGCAACGTCCAATGCCTCCTCGCCAACGGCGCGTGCTTCGGCGGTGCTGGCCTCGACCGCTGCTTCAGGCGCGGGAGTCGCTGCGATGTCCGGCGGCGCCTCCGTAAAATCCACGGGTGCTTCGGTGGCCATCGCGGCCTCTGCGACGGGCGCTTCATGCACCGGCGCAGGGGCGGGATGCACCGCCGCTTGCGGCGCTGTGTCGCCGTCGCCATCAAGCTGCTCGACCCGATCCCTGAGCAGATCGAATGCAGCCTTGAGCTCGACGCGGGGGTCGATGGTCGATAGCTGTCCGCAAGCCGCCTCGATGGAGGCGAGCTGCGAATCAATGAGATCGCAGATTCGCCCGTCGGCGCCGATCTCGCGCCAGCGCCAGGAGATCTCCTTGATGATGCGCACGCCGCGCGGAATCGGCGCGAGGCTGGCCTCGATCGCCGCAGGATCGAAGGCGGCGATCGCGATGGTCTCGGCTTCGCGGATGGCGCGGCGGATCTCGACCAGCGCCTCGGGCAGGCGATCCTCGACGACCGGTAGTCGCTGTGCCGCAAGGGTTTCTTCGATTTTCGCGACCGCATCGAGCACCATGCGGGTATCCGCATTGCGGTTGCGCTTGGCATATTCGCCGAGGAACCAGCGGCCGCGCGCGGTCTCCATGAAGGCTTCGCGGATCGCGTCGTAATCCTGCTCGTTCGGCTCGGCCGCACGGGCAGACATAGGCGAGAGGGCGAATGCTTCGTTGGCCATGACAATCTCGTCGCGCAAATCACTACGCGTTACTGTAACGATCACCACGATATCGACCGAATCGCAATTGGTTTGATGGCAGGCGAATCACAAATCCCCACGCAAGCCGCCGTGAAGCGGCGATTCGCCGTGAGTCTGGCGCTGTTCTATTCGGCGGTCTTCGCGGTGTCGGGCACGCATCTGCCGTTCTTTCCGCTCTGGCTGAAGGCGATCGGCATCGACGCAAGCTGGATCGGCCTCATCAACGCGCTGCCGGCGATCACGCGCTTCACCACGCTGCCGCAGATCACCGCCCTTGCCGAAAGGCGACATGCCATTCGCGCCGGCATGATGGTGTCGGTGCTGGCAACCGCGATCGGGTTCACGGCGGTCGGATTGCAGCAGCAGCCGCTGGCGCTGTTCCTGATCTATGCGCTGACCTGCATGATGTGGACGCCGACGACCCCGCTGACCGATGCCTATGCGTTGCGCGGCGTCGCCCGCTACGGGCTCGATTACGGACCGTTGCGGCTGTGGGGCTCGGCGGCCTTCGCCGCGGGCTCGCTCGCCTGCGGCTTTCTCGTCGACCACATCGCGGCGCGCGATCTGATCTGGATCATCGTCGCGTGGGCCGTCGTTGCGGTCGCCGCCAGCCTGCTGCTGCAGCCGCTCGACGATGTCAGGCGAAGGACGACGGAGACGCATGCCGGCAAGGCCTTGCTGCGCGATGGCGGCTTCTGGGCCGTCATCGCCTCGGCCGCGCTGATCCAGGGCAGCCACGTCGCCTATTACACGTTCTCGGCCATCAACTGGCAGCTCCACGGCTTCGGCGGGCTGACGATCGCAGGCCTCTGGACGCTGGGCGTGATCGCCGAGATCATCGTCTTCGCGCTGTCGCCGCGGTTTTCGCTGCATCCGTCCACGCTGATCGCGATCGGCGGCGCGAGCGCCGTGGTGCGCTGGATCGTCACCGCGCAGGAGCCGCCGCTCGCGCTGCTCGTGATCGTGCAGCTGGGCCACGGCCTCACCTTCGGCATGACCATCGTCGGCACCATGAACCTGCTGGTGCAGCGCGTGCCATCGCATCAGATCGCGCGGGGGCAGGGCTATTATGCCGCCTGCAACGGGTTGCTGGGTGCAGCGACATCGATCGCGTCAGGTGCGATCTACGCCCGCATCGGCGACAGCTTGTACTACGTCATGGCCGCGATGGCCGCGGCCGGCGCGCTGGTGATCTGGTCGGCGCGGCATCGACTCAAGGCTCATCCCCAGAGCGAGGACTCCGGCGGATAGACCAGGCTGTCGTCATAGCGCAGGCCGTGATCGCGGTCGCGCGCGAGCAGCAGCGGGCCGTCGAGATCGACGAAGCGCGCCTGCGGCGTCACCAGCATTGCGGGGGCCATCGACAGCGATGTCGCGACCATGCAGCCGATCATGATCTCGAAGCCGAGCGCCTGCGCCGCATCGGCCATCGCCAGCGCCTCGGTGAGGCCGCCGGTCTTGTCGAGCTTGATGTTCACGGCGTCGTAGCGCTCGCGGAGCGGCGCGAGCGAAGGGCGGTCATGCACGCTCTCGTCGGCGCAGACCGCGAGCGGCCGTTTGATCCGCGCCAGCGCGTCATCCTTCCCGGCCGGCAGCGGCTGCTCGACCAAGGTGACGCCGACGGCGTCGCAGGCGGCGAGATTCTGCTCCAGATTGGCCTCGGTCCAGGCCTCGTTGGCATCCACGATCAACTCGGATTCGGGGGCGGCCTTGCGAACCGCCGCGATCCGCTCCGGATCGCCGTCGCCGCCGAGCTTGATCTTGAGTAATGGCCGGTGCGCGGCCCTGGCGGTCGCCACCGCCATGGCCCCGGGGGTGCCCAACGAAATCGTGAAGGCGGTGGTGCGCTCGCCCGGCACCGGGCGGTCCAGCAGGTTCCAGGCCCGCAGGCCGGTCGCCTTGGCCTCGAGGTCGATCAGGGCGCAATCCAGCGCGTTGCGGGCCGCTCCGGGCGGCATGGCGGCTTGCAGGGCCTCTCGCGAGAGGCCGCCCGCGACGGCCTCCTGCATGGCCTGGATGGCGGCAAGGGTTGCCTCGGGCGTCTCGCCATAGCGGGGATAGGGCACGCATTCGCCGCGACCGGTGAGGCCGTTCCGGCTCACTTCGGCCACGACGGTCACGGCCTCGGTCTTGGCGCCCCGGCTGATGGTGAAACTGCCGGCGATGGGAAAGCGCTCGATTCGCGCGGCCAGGGCCGGAACTTTGCTGGAAGTCATTTTGAACTCTGGCGAAATCTGAACCTGCTAGTTACCTCTAGCAACTAACATTAACCAGTTGGGGATACCTTCTCCGGGTAAGGGCGTGTGCGCAACCATCTGATTCTACCCGTTTCTCGCGCCCCGGCACGGGAGCGGACACCTTGAGCGGCGATCCGAAGCTGGAACGGATTGCCAAGGGCAACGCGCTGGCACTCTGCGCCACCGGAACCTGGACCGCGAGCTTCGCGCCGGTCCTGGAGCGGATGGTGGCTGACGCCGAGAAGCTCGCCGGCGGTTCGCAAAGCATCTTCATCGACGTCTCCGAGGTCGCCAAGCTCGACACCTTCGGCGCCTGGCTGATCGAGCGGCTGCGCCGCAGCCTGACCCAGGGCGCCGTCGAGGCGCAGATCGCGGGGCTCTCGGCGAATTATTCGAGCCTCGTGGACGAGGTGCGGCGGGTCAGGGCGACGCCGGTCGTCGACAGCAGCGCGGTCACCATCACCGGCATGCTGGAGCAGATCGGCCGGGCCGTGGCCGGGGTCGCTGGCACGGTTGCGGGCCTCGTCGACATGCTCGGCGCGGTGCTCGCGGCGGGGTTTCGCGTCTTGATCCACCCGCGCTCGTTCCGCCTGACCTCGACCGTGCACCACATGGAGCAGGTCTGCTGGCGCGCGGTGCCGATCATCGTGCTGATCACGTTCCTGATCGGCTGCATTATCGCCCAGCAGGGCATTTTTCATTTCCGCAGGTTCGGCGCCGATATCTTCGTCGTCGACATGCTCGGCGTGTTGGTGCTGCGCGAGATCGGCGTCCTCCTGGTCGCGATCATGGTCGCGGGGCGTTCGGGCAGCGCCTACACGGCCGAGCTCGGCTCGATGAAGATGCGCGAGGAGATCGACGCGCTGCGCACGATGGGTTTCGACCCGATCGAGGTCCTGGTGCTGCCGCGCATGCTGGCGCTGGTGCTGGCGCTGCCGATCCTCGCCTTCCTCGGCGCCATGGCCGCGCTTTATGGCGGCGGCCTCGTCGCCTGGCTCTATGGCGGCGTCGATCCCGAAGCCTTCCTGCTGCGCCTGCGCGACGCCATCTCGATCGACCATTTCATCGTCGGCATCGTCAAAGCGCCGGTGATGGCGGCCGTGATCGGCATCGTCGCCTGCGTCGAGGGGCTCGCCGTGCAGGGCAGCGCGGAATCGCTCGGACAGCACACCACGGCCTCCGTGGTGAAGGGCATCTTCTTCGTCATCGTCATGGACGGCGTGTTCGCCATCTTCTTCGCCTCGATCGGGATGTGACGATGGCGCAAGAAACTCAAAACGCGATTCAAGATCCGATCATCCGCGTTCGCGACATCACCGTGCAGTTCGGCGCGACGCGCGTGCTCGACGGCCTCAACCTCGATGTCAAGCGCGGCGAAATCCTCGGCTTCGTCGGCCCATCCGGTGCCGGCAAGTCGGTGCTGACGCGCACCATCATCGGCCTCGTGCCGAAGGTCGCGGGCTCCATCGAGGTGTTCGGCGTCGACCTCGATTCCTCCAGCACCGCGCAGCGCCGCAGCGTCGAGCGCCGCTGGGGCGTGCTGTTTCAGCAGGGCGCGTTGTTCTCCTCGTTGACTGTGCGGCAAAATATCCAGTTTCCGATGCGCGAATATCTCCGGGTCTCGCAGCGGTTGATGGACGAGATCACCCTGGCCAAGCTCACCATGGTCGGGCTCAAGCCGGAAGTCGCGGATCGCTTTCCCTCGGAACTGTCGGGCGGCATGATCAAGCGCGTGGCGCTGGCGCGCGCGCTGTCGCTCGATCCCGATCTCGTGTTCCTCGACGAGCCGACCTCGGGCCTCGATCCGATCGGCGCCGGCGATTTCGATGAGCTGGTCAGGACGCTCCAGCGTACTTTGGGCCTGACCGTTTTCATGGTAACGCACGACCTCGACAGCCTTTACACAGCCTGCGACCGCATCGCCGTTTTAGGGAACGGTAAGATCATTGCGGCAGGGTCGATCGCCGACATGCAGGCCTCGCAGCATCCCTGGCTGAGACAATATTTCCACGGCAAGCGCGCCCGTGCGGTGATGGGCTGAGGTGCCGGAGTAGCTGATGGAAACGCGGGCCAATTACGTACTGATCGGATCGTTCACGCTGGCGGTGATCGCCGCGGCGATCGGCTTCGTGCTGTGGTTCCAGTCGCTGCACACCACCAAGCAGCGCAGCCCCCTGCGCGTCGTGTTCGAGGGCCCGGCGGCGGGCCTGCGCAACGGCGGTAGCGTCAATTTCAACGGTATCCGGGTAGGTGAGGTGGTCTCGGTGAAGCTCGACAACCCGCGGCGGGTTGTCGCACTCGCCATGGTCGAGAACAACACCCCGCTCCGCAAGGACACCCTGGTCGGCCTCGAATTCCAGGGCCTGACCGGCGTCGCCGCGATCTCGCTCAAGGGCGGCGAGGAGGCGGCGCCTCCGCCGCCGCTCGATGAGGACGGCATCCCGTCGCTGACGGCCGATCCCAACAAGCTCCAGGACGTCACCGAGGCGATCCGCGGCACGCTCCAGAACATCAACAAGATCGTCGCGGACAATCAGGAGTCGGTGAAGAACTCGCTGAAGAACCTCGAGACCTTCACCAACTCGCTCGCGCGCAACTCCGAGAAGATCGATGGCGTGATGGCCAAGGTCGACGGCGTCATGCACAAGGCCGACAGCCTCATGTTCGGCCTTAACACGCTCGCCGGCGGCAAGGACGGCGGCGAGCTGTTCCAGGCGGTGAAGTCGATCCGCGAGCTGGCCGAGGATTTCGACAAGCGCTCCGGTGCATTGATGACCGACGGCCGCCGCACCCTCGGCGACATCAGCCGCGCCGTGAACAATTTCGACCGCAACCCGACCCGCGTGCTGTTCGGCGCCAGCAACAGCGCCCCGGCGGCCGCTCCGCCGCCGGCCGAGCCGCCAAGGCCGGCGCCGTCGAACGAGCGCAAGCGGCAGTAGGCGTTTAGTACACGGACCTCACCTCGTCATTGCGAGCGTAGCGAAGCAATCCAGATCGTCTCCGCGGAAGCAGTCTGGATTGCTTCGTCGCAAGGGCTCCTCGCAATGACGGGCTCAAATAAAAACGGAGGCCGTGAGGCCTCCGTTCTCATTCGCTATTCGTTGTCGCTACGGGCTGATCACCCAAGCCGACCCGCCGCGTGCGCGAGCAGGGTGTAGACCAGGCCCGTCTCCGAGGTCAGGTGGCTGCGCAACTCCTGTGGACCACGGCCGTCGCGGGCGACTTCGTCGAGCAGACGCTCGAACTCGGCGACGTAGCGGTCGACCGTGCCCTTGAAGTTGCGGTCGGCGCGGTACTTGCGGGCGACCTCGTCAAAGGCCTTCTGGCCGGCGGGCGTGTAGAGACGCTTGGTGAAGGCCTTGTTCTCGCCGCGCTGGTAGCGGTCCCACATCTCGGAGGCGAGGTTGCGGTCCATCAGGCGGCCGATGTCGAGCGACAGCGACTCCAGCGGATTGCTGCCACCCTGCGGAGCCTGTGGCTGCGGCGCGGGTGCCGCGCGGCCACGCGGGGCCTCACGTCCGGTCGGAGCACCCTGGTTGGCGTCCGTGCGGTTCAGGAGGTCCGACAGCCAGCCGTCGCGGCCCTGGTCGTTGCCCGCGGGTGCGACCGGCGGCGCTTCGGTGCGGCGCGAGGGGGCGGGCATGCCGAGGTCCGGCGGCGGCAGCGTCGAGGCGCTGCCGGTGTCGCGGCCGCGGGTCTCGGTGTTGCGCGTGCCGACGGCTGCCAGCAACGGCTCTTCCTGGCGCTGCGCACTGGCGCGGCCCGTCGTGGAGACGTCGAGGCCACGGCCATGCTGGGCCACGATGCGGTTGAGCTCGGCGAGGGCCTCGATCTGGTCGACGATCACCTTGCGCATCTGCGCAGTGCTCTCGGCGGCCTCCTGCGGCATCTCGAGCACGCCGCGGCGCAGCTCGTTGCGGGTGGCTTCGAGCTCGTTGTGCATCTCGAACGCCATCTGCTTCATGCTGGAGACGAGGTTAGTGAACTTCTCGGTCGACTGCTTGAACATCGTATCCGCCTCGTCCGTGGTCTGGCGGTAGATGTCGTGCATGGCCTCGATGGTCTGGCGGTGCTCCTCCTCGGACGCCACGCGCACCGCCTCGAACTGGCGGGTGATCGCGGCGGAACCTGCGCCGGCGGTCTCCGCGACGACGCGGGCGATGTCGCGGGCACGCTCTTCGGCGGCTGCCAGCGATTCATCGAGCAGGCCGGTGAACCGCGACAGACGCTGGTCGAGATCGGCCGTGCGCAGGTCGATGGTCGTGACGAGCGATTCCAGCGCCTGCTTGCGTTCGGCGAGGGAAGCGGTGGTGTTCTTGTTGCTCACCTCGACGACCTGCGCGGCCTCGACCAGCGCCTTGCCGTGCGCGTCGAACTGGGTCGACAGCTCGCCGAGGTCCTGCAGCGCCCGCGTGGTCTTCGTGTTGAAGACGTTGAGCTGGTCTTCCAGGTTCTGCGTCGCAGCGCCGTTGCGCGAGGTGACGTCGTTCATCGCCGAGACGAAGTCGGCGACGCGCGTCACCAGCGCCCGCTCGAGCGAGTTGAGGTTGTCGTGCGCACCGGTCAGCACCTCCTGGAGCAGGATATTGCCTTCGCGCAGACGCTCGAACAGGGCCACCGTGTCGGTACGCAGGATCTTGCTGGTCTCCTGCATCTCGGTGACGGCCGCGATCGAGACCTGGCGCGACTGGTCGATCGCCGAGCGGGAGGCCTGCTCGAGGTCCTTGAGCGACTTGCCGACCGCGCCGGTGGCCATCTCGCTCGCCGCGTTGATGGTGCGGGCGACTTCGGAGCCGTTGCCCATCATCGTCTGCGAGAACGCATGGCCGCGCGTCTCGATCGACTTCAGCGCATCCGAGGTGACGCGGTCGATGTCGAGCGTGAGCTGGCTGGTCTTCGAGCCGATCGCATCGACCAGCGCGCCGCGCTTGGCGTCGATCATGTTCGACAGACGGTCGGCCTGCTGCTGCACGTAGGTGACGATCTCGTCGGTCTTGCCGGTCATGGCCTGGCCGAAGCTGCTGCTGGCGGCGAGCACCGAACGCTCGACGTCGGACGAACTCGACTTGACGCGCGAGCTTGCCTCGTTGGAGGCGTTGATCAGCGCGTTCTGGGCGTTGAGCGCGCTGGTCTGGATGTCGTTGGTGGCGTTGGTCGTGGCCGTGCTCAATACGCGCTCGATCTCGGTCGAGATCGTGCGGATCTGGCTTGCGGCATCCGCCGACGTCGACGTCAGCGAGGTCTGCGCCTCACGCGCGCTGTTGAGGATGGTCGAGGCGGTGTCGGCGCCGACCGAGGTCAGCGTGCGCTCGATGTCCGTGGTCAGCGACTTGATCTGGCTTGCCGCATCCGTCGAGGCGGTGATCAGCGTGCCCTGGGCCTCGCGTACGCCGCTGGTGAGCGCCTCGATGGTGGCGCCGCCGGCGGTCGCCAGCGCGCGCTGCATCTCGGCCGCCAGCGAGCGGACCTGGCTGGTCTGTTCGGCCGAGACGGAGAGCAGGGTGCTCTGGGCGTCGCGGGCGCTGGTCGTGATCGTCTCGGCGGTCGACTGGCCGACCTGCGAGAGCGACCGATGCACTTCGACCGCGAGCGACTTGACCTGGGTCGCCGCATCCGAGGACGCGTTGACGAGCGTGGTCTGGGCTTCGCGGGCGCCGGTCATGATGGTCTCGGCCGTCAAGGTGCCGGCCATCGAGAGCGAGCGCTGCACGTCCGAGGACAGCGCCTTGATCTGGTTGGCGGTCTCGGTCGAGGCCGCGATCAGCGCGCTCTGCGCATCGCGGGCGCCGGCGGTGATCGATTCCGCCGTGGTGGCGCCGGCCAGCGACAGCGAACGCTGCACGTCGGCGGTGAGCGTCTTGACGTGGTTGGCCGCGTCCGAAGACGCCGTGACGAGCGTGGTCTGCACCTCGCGGGCGCCGGCCAGGATCGAGGCTGCGGTGGCAGAACCGGCCGCCGACAGCGTGCGTTCGACGTCGACCGCGAGCCCCTTGATCTGGTTGGAGGCATCGCCCGAGGCCGCGACCAGGGTCGACTGAGCCTCGCGGGCGCTGCTCAGGATCGAGTTCGCAGCACCGGTGCCGACCGCGGTCAGCGCGCGCTCGACCTCGGTGGAGGTCATCTTGAGCTGGGCGTTGACGTCGGAGGAGACCGTCATCAGCGACTGCTGGGCGGTGCGCGCACCGGTCTGGATCGTTTCGCTGGTGTTGACGACGAGGTTGGTGAGCGAGCGTTCGGCGTCCTCGACATGCGAGCGGATCGCGGTCGAGATCATCTCGGCGCGGGACAGCATGTCCTCGCTGGCCTGACGGCCGCTGCTTTCGATGCGGCCGACGACGGCTTCGACGCGCGAGCCGAGCAGGTCCTCGAACTGCGCCACGCGCACGTCGATGTCGTTGGCGACCGAGCCGACCTTGGTCTCGATGGCCTGGTGGATGTCCTGGAAGCGCGCCGTGACCGTGTCGGTCAGGTGCGTGCTGCGGCCGTCGATCATCTCGGCGACGCCGGTGATGCGGCGGTCGACCGCCTCGATCGCCTGCGCGGTGCCGTCCGTGAGCGTCGACGTCAGCAGGGTGAGGCGCGTGTCGATCGACTGCACGGCCTGCGAGGCGCCGTTCGTTACCGCAGTCGTCAGGTAGGTGAGGCGCGTGTCGATGGATTCGAGCGCCTGCGAGGCGCCGCCCGAGAGCGTCGTCGTGAGGTGCGTCAGCCGCGTATCGATCGACTGGATGGTCTGCGATGCGCCATCGGTGAGCGAGGTCGCGAGATAGTTGAGGCGCGTGTCGATCGTCTCGATGGCCTGCGATGCGCCGTCAGTGAGCGACGTCGTAAGGTGGGTAAGGCGGGAGTCGATCGACTGGATCGCCTGCGCGGCACCGTCGGTCAGCGACGAGGCGAGGGTGTTGAGGCGTCCGTCGATGGTTTCGGTCACCGACTTGGCGCGGGTGTCGAACGACTGCTCGAGCGCGGCGACGCGGCCGACGAGCTGGTCGTCGAAGGTCCTGATGTGGCCTTCGATCGTGCCGTCGAGGCTGACGATCTTGTCGTTCAGCGAGGCGTCGAGGTTGGTGACACGTTCGCCGACCGTGGTCTCGAACTGCACCAGGCGCTGGTCGAGCACGGCCGTGATCGCCCCGCCGTTCGAGGTGAAGCGGGTATCGAAATTGTCGACATAGGTCTTCAGGCTCTCGGCGATGTCCTGGGTGCGCTGGCCCATGCGATCGACGATCTCACCGCCGAACGTCTTCACGGTGCGGTCGAACTCGGAGATGTGGCGGGTGATCAGCGCGCCGAGCGTGCCGGAGTCGCGGGCGAACCTCTCGACCAGCTCGGTGCCCTGGTTCTTCACCAGCTCGTCGAACGCGCTCATCTGCAGCGACAGCGAGTCGTGCGCGGTCTCGGTCTGGCTGACCACCTTGGCGACCAGCGTGTTGACGGTGGCGTCGAGCGCCTCGCTCGCCTTGTCGCCGGAGGTCATGATGTGGCCGGCGAGCCGGTTGCCGGCATCGTCGATCTTGGCGGAGAGGTCGTTGGAGCGCAGCTCGAGCTCGAGCAGCAGCGAGTCCGACGAATTCTTCAGGCTGTCGTGCACCTGCTCGGTGCGCTCGGAGATGCCGTCGACGATCGCGGCGGAGCGCTGCTCGAACTCGCCGGTGATGCGGTCGATACGCTCGTTCAGCATCTCGTGGACGCGGTCGGCGAGGTCGACGAACTCGTCGTGAACGTGGCCGGTCTTGAAGTTGAGGCTGGTGGTCAGCCGCTCGCTGGCGTCGAGCACGGCGCGCGTGGTCTCGTTGCTGGCCTCCTCGAGGCGGTCGAGCAGGTCGCCGCCGCGCTCGCCGAGCGCGAGGATCATGTTGTCGCCGGCGTTGCTCAGTGCGCCCGTGATGTGGGCACCGCGCTCTTCCAGCGCGCCGGTGATGCTCTTGGCGACCTCGTCGACGCGCGAGGCGATCGCGTCCGAGATCAGCGCGATGTCGTGGCGCAGATCGATCTGCACGCCGGAGATGGCGCTGCGGACCTGCTCGGCCTGGCCGACCAGATTGTCGCGCTGGTGCGCGATGTCCTGGAGCAGGGAGCGGATGCGCACTTCGTTGTCGGAATAGGCGCGTTCGAGCGCCGCAACCTCGTTGGCGACCAGCGTCTCGAGCTCGCCGGCGCGCGCGATGGCGCGCTCGATGCCGTCGCCCATCGCCGCGACCTCGCGGCGGATGGCCTGGCCGACGGTGACCATGGAATCGGACGCCGAGCCCTCGGGCTCGGAGAAGCGGATCGCGACCTGCGCCATCGCCTGCGCGATCATGCGCATTTCCTGGCCGCGCCAGACTAGGCTCGCCAGGAAGTAGAACAGCATGATCGGCGCGAAGAACATCGCGATCAGGCCGGCGATGACGAGCACGCCGCCGCTCTGGCCCATGGCAGCCTGGATCGAGGGCAGGAAGCCGACGGTGAGCGCGGCGCAGGCTGCGAGCCAGACGCCGGCGAAGATGGTGGCGAAGGTGTAGACGCTGCGGGCAGGGCGGCCCTTCTGAAGCGCCTGGAGCAACCGGCCGATGGTCTCGCGGTCGTCGTTGGCGGCACGGCGCGAGCTGCGCGGCTCCTCGATCGTATCGAACACGGTGGCGCGCTCGTTGGCGGCAGGACGCGGCTCGAAGGTCGGCTCGTCGAAGATCGGGGGAGCCGGCGGCCCCACCGGAGACGACGTTTCGTTGCGCATCGAGGCGTTGCGGCTGGTGTCCGCGGCCGTGTCGCTAATGTTCAGGGCTTCCTGGATCGCAGAAAGCGCAACTTCTGTCGGGTCTTTGACCTTTTTCGGAGTGTTCGCCATGTTCAGTCCGAGCCCTCGTTACTTGTACGCGTCCCCCCGCGAGCCCAGCGCGCTACGCAAGCCCACAGACCGGATCATGCCGCTTACGCGGATTCCCAGCCGTCCCCACCCGGACGGCTTGTCCGCCAATTTCCGCAACATCCTATTGGCAGAGCGTCGCGAATGAAATGCCCGGGATTAAGACAATCTTAATCATCGTTAACAGGATAGCGCCGTAACGCCTTAGCAATAAATGGAATTCTCCACCGGACTCGCCGGATTGCGGCAACTTTTCGTCAATAAACGGGCGGATTTGCGTAAAACGGCCCAAACACTTCGTTAACCATTTCCATGCTTCGGTGGGGGGAGCTTGACCGCCGGATCGGCGGACATCGCGCGATGCCGGGGCCTGCGCCATGACGCCTGAACTGCAACGGATGGACTGGATGCCTTCGCCCCCGCTTGCACCCATCGACAGCCCGCTCGACCTCGATCACCTCTCGCGCATGACGCTCGGGGACACTGAGCTGGAACAGGAAGTGCTCGCGATGTTCGCCGAGCAGGCGGTCCGCCTGGTCGCGGCGATGGCAGCACTGCCGGCCGAGGCCGGCGCACTCGCCCACAAGCTCAAGGGCTCGGCGCGCGGAATCGGCGCCTTTGCGGTGGCCGATGCCGCGGCCAGCCTGGAGACCGCGGTCCAGACCGGCCATGGCCAGCCCCACGCCTTCGCCGCGTTGAAAGAGGCGGTGACCGAGGCTCGCGCCGCCATCGAGGCGATCCTGAAGCCCTAGGGCGACAGGGCGAGAAACCGCGCTCTAGTCTTTTGTTTTGACGCGTTTTCTTCCCGCGAAGCGGGATTCACGTCGCTTCAAAACCCTATGGCGCCGGGCGGATCGACCCGTTATAGGACAGCCCGGACCCTCCTTCATTCGCAACATCGCGGCAGCACGAGCACACATGGCCAAGATTAACTTTGTCGACCACAAGGGCGAAACCCGTACGGTGGAAGTCGAGAACGGCGCGACCGTGATGGAAGCCGCCATCCGCAACAGCATTCCCGGCATCGAGGCCGAATGCGGCGGCGCCTGTGCCTGCGCAACCTGTCATGTCTATGTCGACGAAGCCTGGCGCGAGAAGGTCGGCAGCCCGACGCCGATGGAAGAGGACATGCTCGATTTCGGTTTCGACGTGCGCCCGAACTCGCGGCTGTCCTGCCAGATCAAGGTCTCCGACGAACTCGACGGGCTCGTCGTGGCGACGCCGGAACGGCAGGCCTGATCGTCCCTCACTATACTAGGCGCTCGGCGGCGCGACCTCGATACCGCGCTTGTGCCAGGGTCTGAGCTTCTCGATGATCTCAGCGGTGAGCGGTGCAGGCCGCCGCGTCGCCTCGTCGAGCATGACGCCGACCGACATCGCCGATGCGATGCACTTTCCTTCCGAAAACACCACCTGTTCGAAGGTCACCGACGTCCGTCCCAGCTTGACCACGCCGAGGCCGAGCTCGATCGTGTTCGGCCAGTGCAGCTCGGCGCGGAAATGGATGTCGAGCCGCACCATGATCCAGGCGAGGCCCGGCGGCGTCAGCCCGTATTCCGGGCTCTTCATCAGCGTGACACGGCCGGTCTCGAAATAAGTGGCGTAGACCGCGTTGTTGACGTGATGGTTCGGATCGAGATCGCCGAAGCGGACATTGTCGCCGAGGCGATAGGGATAGTCCTCCAGGCGCGGCGTCGTATCGAGGCGGCTTGGTGCGTTCACCGATTGATCTCCGTCATATCGCATCCCGTTACAGCCCAGTTATCCTGACCCGGCAAGTGGGCTCGGCTGCGGGGTGCTCCCGCTTTTATGCCTTCCCTGATCCATCCCCGTTGGCTAGACAGGCAGGGTCACTTCTGCCCCCGGGCGGCGTCCAACCGATAACGATCGATAAAGAGACGACATGAGCGACGTGATCAAAACCGATGTGCTGATTATTGGCGCCGGCCCCTGTGGTCTGTTCGCCGCCTTCGAGCTTGGCCTTCTCGACATGAAGGCGCATTTCATCGACATCCTCGACAAGGTCGGCGGCCAGTGCGCTGAGCTCTATCCGGAAAAGCCGATCTACGACATTCCCGGCATTCCGCACGTTTCGGGGCAGGGCCTCACCGACGCGCTGATGGAGCAGATCAAGCCGTTCCATCCGACCTTCCATCTCGGCGAGATGGTCGAGACGGTGGAGAAGATCGGCGATCCCTTGTTTCGCTGCACCACCGACGCGGGCAAGGTGTTCGAATGCAAGGTGGTGGTGATCGCGGCCGGCGGCGGCTCGTTCCAGCCCAAGCGTCCGCCGGTGCCGGGCATCGAGGCCTATGAAGGCACCTCGGTGCACTACGCCGTGCGCAAGATGGAGACGTTCCGCGACAAGAGCGTTCTGATCGTCGGCGGCGGCGATTCCGCGCTCGACTGGACGCTCAATCTGCATCCGCTCGCCAAGCGCATCACGCTGCTGCACCGGCGCGACGATTTTCGCGCCGCGCCCCATAGCGTCGAGCAGATGCGCGCGCTGGTGGCCGACGGAAAGATGGATCTGCGGCTCGGACAGGTCACCGCGCTGTCCGGTACCGAAGGCAAGCTGACCGGCGCCACCGTCAAGGGCAACGACAACAGCGTGAGCGAAGTTTCCTGCGATACCATGCTGCCGTTCTTCGGGCTGACCATGAAGCTCGGTCCGGTCGCGAACTGGGGCATCGCGCTGGAGAACAATCTGGTGCCGGTCGAGACGTCCGCGTTCGAGACCAACGTATCCGGCATCTTCGCCATCGGCGACATCAACACCTATCCTGGCAAGATCAAGCTGATCCTGTGCGGCTTCCACGAGGGCGCGCTGATGTCGCAAAAAGCCCATCGCTACGTCTATCCGGAGAAGCGGCTCGTGTTCCAGTACACGACCTCGTCCTCCAGTCTGCAAAAGAAGCTCGGTGTCAACTGACGGCACCGGGTTCGGTAGGCAATGCCCCATGTTTCTGGTGCTGGAACCGTTCGCGAAATCGCCGTAGTCTGCGGCCATTGCAGTGGCGGCTTAGCAAGGTGATCATAATGCGGACTCTCTTTTCCAGCTTTCGGCTGCTCTCGCTCCTCGCGCTCGCTGTTGCGCTGACGCTTGGCGCGGTTGGGCCGGTAGCCGCACAGGCGCAGCAGCCAACCGCCGCGGGTCTTTGGCAGAAGATCGAGGACGGCAAGACGGTGGGATGGTTTCTCTTCGTCGACCACAACGGCATCTTCGAAGGCGTGATCGCAAAAACCTTTCCGCGCCCCGGCGACGACCCGAATGAGGTCTGTGCGAAATGCACCGACGATCGCAAGAACGCGCCGGTGCTAGGGCTCTCCTTCATCCGCGACATGAAGCGCGACGGCTTGAAGTATGACGGCGGCAACGTGGTCAATCCGCGCGACGGCAACATCTGGAAGGCTAAGATGTCGGTCAGCGCGGACGGGCAGACGCTGACCATGCGCGGCTTCCTCGGCATTTCCCTGTTCGGCAAGGACGAGACCTGGACGCGTCTTCCCGACGCCTACATCGCCCAGGTCGATCCTGCCATCGTCGCCAAATATCTTCCGGCACAGGCGACCGCCGCGACGACGAAGCCTGCGCCCGCGCCTGCGGCGAAGAAGGGCGGCGCGATGATGGCGCCAGCGCCGAAGCAGTAGGGCTCCTCCGTATCCTCGCGCTGTCTCTGGAATAGTGGATCGCCCGATCAAGTCGGGCGATGACAGTTGAGTGCGTGGCCCGGGCGTGCCTCAGCAACGACGGTCTCGACGACCGTCAATACGTTCGTGCCTTCTTGCAGGGCGCGTAGAACGTGCCGTTGCCGGCGACGACCCGCTCGAGGCATTGCCGGGGATCGGTGATCTCGCCGTCGACCTGGAAATAATAGGCCTGCGATCCCAGGCTCAGGACGTAATGTCCCGGCGCAAGCTCGAGCCCTGAATCACCGGTGTGAAGCTCGTACATCTCGGGCTTCCCCGGGATCGGCGACACCCGGAACGGATAGGCGAAGTTTCGGATCACCCCGACATCTTCTCCGCCGCCCAGATTTTTGCCTGCGGCGTCGGTCGAAAACTCCCTGGCGATCTTCGCGACGACCCGAACCTCGACGCGCTCGGGGATCACGTTCGCGGCGTCCCGCCGGAACACGATGAATTTGACGCGGCCGTTCGGCAGATGCGGGCGATCGGGCTTCTTGAACTCCGGTGAAATCGCGATGCGCATGTCCGGCGCCATCACGCCTGTTGCATTCAACTCCGCCAGCGATTTGTCGTCGATCAATGCGTAGATGCCGTAGTCGGTTGGCAATACGCGCGTCGGGGGAGGCGGGGCAGGGGTGACCATCTCCGGTTTGGCGACCGTGATCGTCGTCTCCGGCTTGGGCGATACCTGCGCGATCTCCTGGGCCTGGGACGAAATCTGCCGGCGCAGCGCGGCGATGTTGTCTCGCTGCGAGACGATCAGGATGACGGCGCCAACGGCAAGCAGGATGGCCGCCGTACGCTTGATCACCGGTAGAAGCGGGCCCGAGATCGCAGGCAGCTTGCTGCGAGATATCTCGATCCTCGATCGCAGGACGGTCGCGTCGCCGGACACCAGGAGGCCGCCTGTCTCAGTCGCCTTTGACGACGTGAGCTGTTGTGACGGCAAGCGCTCCAGGGGCGCCTCGTCGCGCGAGAATTTTTCGACCTCCTCGATCGCGACCTCGAGCGCCCGCTTCATCTGGTCGATGTTCCGGGCGTCGGCGTAGGTGAACTGCTCCTGGAGCTTGTAGCGGGCGAGGTCGTAGACCATCTGCCGCCTGGCATCCGCGTCGTCCTTCACCGTCTCGAGCATGCGCGAAATCACGAGTGCAAACTGCACTTCGCTTGCGGGCAAGTCGGTCGGATCCTGCTGGCCAGGAAGCAACTCTCTCGAACTCATAGCGCTGACGGTCCAATGCCAGTCACGCCAACACCTGATTTCTCTAATTGAAACAGTTGATTAAACGATGCGGCGCGCGTCCGCGGCCGTTTCGTACACGTCCTCGCGGAACAAGGAAAGCCTCCAAAACAGCTGCGGCAAATTGCCGGCGCGTTGAACATGCAGGACGTGCGCGCCGGCCGGGGCAACACCGTGCGGCCGTAGTTCTCCGGAATGCACGCTGGCGCCGGATTTGCATAGCTGTCGCAAAGCCGCTGGGGAGCGAGTCGCCGTCTCCACGCCCGCCGCCACCGTGCGGAAGGCGGACGGCGGTGTCTGTCCCTCCCGGCGCTGATTGCGATCCGCGGAGATGACATGCGACTTGCTAGCCCGTCCTATTCGTGAGAGTGCGGCTTTTGGGCCCGATTGATGCGGCCGCACATCTTGTCTGACGAGGCGCACAGGATTGCCTTCGGCTTTTCGCCGCCTGACGACCGGTACTTTGCAACGCGCTTGAGGGATGGGTTGGGCGAACGGGGGCGGACGCCCCGCCGGTCAAGGACCGAGCGGCAGCAGCGCGCCGGGCAAGCCGCAGATCAGGTCGGCTTCGGGACATGCCGCGGCAAACGCAAGGCGAATGCGGCTCGTGGTCTCGACGACACGGGCGGCGATTTTCAAGAGCCGAAGACGCAGCGTCGCGAACTCGGCAGCGGCCAATTCCCGGGCTTTGGGAATGGCGTCGCGCACGGTCAGCATCAGCCAATAAGCGGCCGTATGGAGCACGAGACGGACCTGGTTGGCGAGCGCCGAACGGCAGCTGGTGCGATCGGAGGCGAGCTGCGTCTTATGCAGCTTGATCAGATTCTCGGCTTGGCCGCGCGCGCAATACAGGCTGTCGTAGATCCACTCGGCCGAGCCGACATCGAGGCTGGTGACGACGAAGCGGATGTCGAGGCCGAGCATCGTCGCCTCAATACGGGCGACAGTGCGCCGTTCGCGATCCCAGGACTTTGCCTTGTGGCGCGTCTCGGTATAGCCACGCAGAACCGGCAGGTTCTCGATGGCGCGTCGCGTGCGGATGTCGTCGGCGACCTCGTCGACTTTTCTGGCGAGAGGCTTGGTGCCGGACAGACCGAAGATGTAGTCGATGCCGTTGGTCTCGCACCACGCCATGGCCTCCGGCCGGGCATAGTGCCCGTCGCCACGGAACGTAATTTGCGTGTTGTGCCATCGCGTCCGGATATGCCGTACCAGGCGGCGCAGATGGGCACGCACCTCGACGCCGCCCGGCGTCTTGCCGGGCCGCAGCACGACGGCCACGGGCCGGCTCTTCTCCGTGTCGTAGACGTGGATCGGCAGGAAGCAGCGTTCGTCATAATGAGCGTTGAACAGCGAGAGCTGCTGATGGCCGTGGACGACGTCGCAGGTATCATCGATGTCGAGCGTGACGGATGCCGGCTCGTGGGGGTAGCTATCCATCCATGCGTCGACCAAAATGTAGGTCAGCCGGATCACGTCGCGCAGGCGCGGAGCATTCTCCAGCCGCGACAGCGTCGGCTGGGAACACAAATCCCGGCCCGTGTCCGGCAGCCGTCCGCAGGCCAGTTTGAATGCCGGATCGGACCTCAGATGATCGAGGTCGTCGGCGTCCTCGTAGCCGCAGCAGATCGCGAACATGCGAGCGCGGAGCATATCGACCAGGCTGTGCACGACCCGCGTCGGATCGCGCCGATCCGGGAACACCCGGGCCAGATTGTTGGCCAAACCGAGACGCCGCTCGGCCATCGCCAGAAGCATCACGCCCCCGTTCGAGGTTAGGCGCCCACCATCGAAGGCAGCTGTGACTTTCTTGGCGTGAACGGCTGGAAACGAGAAGGGCGGAATCGTATCGTCGGTCATGGCGGGCGTGGCGTTCGCGGTTGGAGGTGATGGGGTTGGCTTCGCAACCGAATCCTACGCCGCATCAGCGCTTTACCCCTCAGGCGCACTCTTACGAATAAGACGGGTTAAGTTGAAGAAAGATTGAGTGACTCCCGATCATTTCTGTGCCGAAACGTGGAGTCGCGGTCGTGCCGCGTCCAAAGAAACCGGCGCGAGCGGCCTATTAGACGCGGTAGGTGATCAGCCTCCGAAACGAGACTATCAAGCATGAAGAGATCGAGCGCGAGGCAGAGGTTTTATTTGTGTTGAATTCTTGCTATCTCGATAGTGGTCTGAAATCGTATCATCGGTCATGGCGGGCGTGGCGTTCGCGGTTGAAGGTGATGGGGTGGCTTCGCAACCGAATCCTACGCCGCATCAGCGCTTTACACCACGCTCGCCAGCCTCTCAGGCGCCCTCTCGCGAATAAGACGGGCTAGACTATGCGCGGCGGCGCTGCTGGGGCCGATGGCGCTGCTTGCGACCTCGGCGCTGGCGCGCGACGACGGCCGCTATGCCAACTCGCCGCTAAAACCCTGGTTCGAGAGCTTGCACAGCAAATACGGGCAATGCTGCTCAGATGCCGACGGCTACGTCATAGCCGACGTCGACTGGGAATCCGATAGCGGCCACTATCGCGTGCGCATCGACGACGAATGGGTCGTCGTGCCCGACGGCGCGGTGATCACCGAGCCGAACAAGATCGGTCGAACCATGGTGTGGAAGCACTATGTCGATGGCCATCCGCGCGTGCGCTGCTTCATGCCCGGCAGCATGACTTAGCGGTCGTTCCTAAAGCGCGATGAGATTGGGATGAATCGTCATCGCGCTTTAGATTATTGTTTGAGCATGATCTGTGCGGAAAACCGCTACACACTTTTCCGGATCATGCTCTAGAATTTGTACGTCACGCTGCCGAGCAGCGTGCGGCCGATACCGAGAAAGCAGTCGCCGCCGATCCGGCAGGTGGTGAGGTGACGCTTGTCAAAGAGGTTGCTGGCATTGACCTGAAGTCGCCAGGGGCCGTTGTCATAGCGGACCATGGCGTCGAACAAAGTGTAGTCCGGCGTGCGGATGGTGTCGGTGCCGTCCCAGGATTGGCCGATGTAACGCACGCCGCCGCCAACGGTGATGCCCGGCAGGCCAAACCAGGCGAGGCGGTATTTCGCCCATAGCGAGGCCTGGTGATCCGGTACGGTCTCGACATGCTTGCCGGCATTGTCGCCGCTCTCGACGCGGGCATCGATATAGGTGTAGGCGGCGATCAGGTCGAGATCCGGAGTCAGGCTCGTGAGCACCTCGAGCTCGGCGCCACGGATACGGACCTTGCCGGTCTGGATCGAGAGCAGGGGATTGTCAGGATCGCTTGCCAGCCGGTTCTTCTCGGTGATGTCGAAGATCGCACCGTTGATCGCATTGCGCGGTGTCGGATTGTACTTGAAGCCGAGCTCCACCATTTCGCCACGCTGAGGCGCGCATACGGCGGCGCAGATTCCTGCGCCGAAGATCGGGTTGAACGATTGCGCATAGGTGACGTAGGGCGTGAGGCCGAACGGCAGTTCGTACATCAGCGCGGCACGGCCGGTTGTCGCCTGATAGTTCTCGACCGGAAATCCCTGCGTGTCACTGGTGACGTAGTCGTGGCGCAGGCCGAGGACCGCGAGCCATGGTCCGCGCCGCAACTGGTCCTGAGCGTAGAGGCCGAACTGGCTCTGGCGGAGGTTCGGTTCGGGTGACATCGCCGGGGCGGTCACGCCGTTGTAGACCGGCGTGTAGAGATCGAAAGGTGTCGGGTCAGTAGCGAAGCCGGATTGCGCGCGCTCCCTGGCCTCGCGGTAGTCGGCTCCGAACAACAGCTTGTGGGCGACCGCCCCAGTATGCAATTTCAGCTCGGCATTGCTGTCCGAGGTCAGGCTATCCTTGACGGTCTCCCGGCTCCACACGCTGCGCGCCATGGTGCGCCTGCTGGAATCGAGAAACGGATAGTTCGGATCGCTCGGATCGACAAAATTCAGATCCGGCCACATCGACCGATAGATGCCTTCGACATGGGCGTAACGCAGGTTCTGCCGGATCTTCAGGCCATCGCTGAAACTGTGCTCGAACAGGCTGCTGATCGCGCCGGTCTCGGTCTGGTATTTGTCAAAGCCCGGCTCGCTGACAAAACGCTGCACCGGAATGAAGCCGTTGGGGCCAGGATAGAGCGTGCCCTCATGCGGCAGAAACGCCGTGGAGGAGCCCGTGGTGTCCTTCTGATAGGTGCCGAGCACGGTCCAACTGGTGTTGTTGGTCGGCCGCCAGGTCAGCGACGGTGCGAGCACGATGCGGTCGTCCTTGACGTAGTCGGTCTGCATGTTGCTGTCGCGGAACACGCCGATGAAGCGATAGAGCCACTCGCCGTCCTTGGTCAGCTTGCCCGTCGAGTCGAGCTGCACCTGCTTGCGGTTGAAGCTACCGTATTGGACGCCGATCTCATTGGCGGATTCGACCTGGGGGCGCTTCGAGACCAGGTTCAACAGGCCTGCGGTCGAGGTGTCGCCGTAAAGCACCGAGGAGGGACCGCGCAGCACCTCGATGCGCTCCAGCGTATATGGCTCCGGCCGCCACTCATTGAAGTTCCAGGTGTTCACCACACGGGTGCCGTCGAGATAGATGTTCGGGTCCTGGCCGCGGATGCGCGGATAGTCGCCGCGCGAGTCCGCGCCGTAGGCGTCCGCGAACACGCCCGGCACGTAGCGCAGCGCATCCTGCACCGTGGTCGCGCCCTGGTCGATGATGCGGTCGGCGGTGACCACGGTGATCGACTGCGGCGTCTCGCGCAGCGGGGTGTCGGTCTTCGTGCCGGTGCCGCTGCGGGTCGCAACGTAGCCGCGGACGGGGCCTGTCGCGGTCTCCGCGCCCGTGCTCGCGCCGGCCGCTTGTGTATCGACGCTCGACGGCGCCCGTTCGGCTTGACGACGGCGGCTTGCCGCCTGTGCGGCCTGACGGGAGGGAGACGGACGTGTGCGCGCTGCCGGCCGCGACGATTGCTCGACCACGACGGCGGGCAATTCCTGCGTCGATGATTGCGCCTCGGCCGGCGCCGCATCCATCAGGCCTGCCAACAGCGGCAGCGCGCCGCCGATCAATCCTGCCGTCGTTCTGAGATATGTAGTCATTCGCGACCCCATCATTTGCGGGGCGGACGACTAACAAGCGCAGTCGATGGCTTGAAGTGCGGGAGGGGCGCAATGGTCCCTCAATCATCAGATTTGGAATTAGTATTTATACAAGTAGAGCGCGCGCCGCTTGATGGCGGTGCGCGGATGGCCTCATGTGAGGATGGAGAATCGTGTCTCGTCGCGGCGTAGGCCCACGCCGTCTTGATCGACGTGTGCGATTTACTTGCAGTCGCCGCAAGGCATCGTGGATACGCAGGAGCCCGCCTACGCGCGGCCTGCCGGCAGGCTCCGTCTGACCCGCGGCGAGAGCGAAACGGCGCCGTCGACCGCGCCGGCACGGGCCGCTTCCGTCGCGAGATACTGATTGCCCCATGTCCAGAGCATGCGAACGACCGGTTCGAGCGAGCGCCCAAGCGCCGTCAGCGAATACTCGACCCGCGGCGGGACCTCCGCATAGATCTCGCGATGAATGAGGCCGTCCGCCTCGAGCTCGCGGAGCTGGCGCGTCAGCATGCGCTGCGTGATCCGGGACAGGCGCCGCTTGAGCTCGTTGAAGCGAATCGTATCGTCGAGCAGGTGATAGAGAATCACGCCCTTCCACTTGCCGTCGATCAGATCGAGGGTGGCCTCCACGGGGCATCCCACGGCACAATCATACGTCTTGCTGCCGAGCTTCTGCATGGTTCACTCCGTGATACTAGAGGACTGGCCTGTGCGTAATTGTCAGTCCGCAAATTAGCGCGCATCGTGGCTCTCGCAAAGATCGATATCGGCGAGGCGGTGAACGAGAGGCCGCTTCGGCTCGCATTGGGTCTCTGCATTCAAATCCTGCGGCGGTTGCCGGCGCGGACCGGGCGCACGCGCGCCGGAATAACCGTGGAAAACAAAGGGAGGGAGCGGTGCGAAGCGTGAGGAGAGGAATTCGACTTGTCATTTTTCTGTCGGCGGCAATCGTCACGGGCGCAGCCTGTGCGGAGAGCGGAGGCGGCAACGCGGAAATCTTCGCGAAGCTCCCTCAGTCGGTCGGCAACATTGCGTTTACGCCGGACAATCAGCTGATCTTCAGTCACCATCCATTCTTCAGTCCCGACGTTCGTGTGGCGCGGCTGACATCGCCGACGACGTTCGAGCCGTTTCCCAATGCGGAATGGAATACGCCACGAAAAGGCACCGATCAGTACCTCGATAACGTCCTGGGTCTTCGTTCCGACGAAAGCGGTGTCGTGTGGATCATCGACATGGGATTCCGGACGCAGATCACGCCGAAGCTGGTCGGCTGGAACACGCGCACGAACAGGCTGGAGCGCATCTACTACATGCCGGAGCCCGTGACCGTGAAAGGCTCGCAGCCGCAGGACATCGTGATCGACCAGAAGAACCGGAAATTCTACATCGCCGACGAAAACATCGGGCCCGGTGGCGATGGCTCTCACGCTGCGATCATTGTCATCGACATGGATACGGGTGCCGCCCGGCGCGTGCTGGATGGCGATCGATCCACCGTCCCGGAAAATGTGCCGATCACCGTGGATGGCAATGATCTGACGGTGCCTGGCAAGGACGGCAAGCCTTCACTCATCAAGGTCGGCTGCGACGGCATCACGATGGATGCCAGGTCCGAATGGGTCTATTTCGCGCCCCTCAGCGGCCGGTCGCTGTACCGCATCAAGGCCACCGACCTCGGCAACGAGAAGCTGCCCGCCGAAGAGCTGAGCGCGCGGGTGGAACGCTACTCGGACAAGCCGAACAATGGCGGCCTGTCGATCGACTATGCGGGCAACATCTACCTGACTGCAGTCGAGACCAAATCGATTGGAATCATAGGAGCCGACCGGAAGTTTCGCACTTACCTGAGCGATCCGGACATGGTGTGGCCGGACGGAATTACTGCCTCTCCCGACGGGTACATGTACGTGTCCGCGTCTCAGGTCTCCGCAGCCGCCATGTTCCATGGCGGCAAGGCGGAAAACAAGACGCCGTATCTGATCTATCGGTTCAAGCCGATCGCGGCAGGCTACATCTCACGCTGACGGCGAGAGCGACGACCCCGGCAAGGGCAGCCGGGGTCGGAAACTGTCTCAGCGTTCTTCGCTCGTGGCGTTGGCGCTCGCCAGCCGCTTGACGCGCGGCGACAGCACCGACATTTGCGCGGGCGAGGCGGGCATGCCGGCGACGATCATCGCGGGCGCAGCCGACTGCTCCTCGACCCCGGCGCCGCCGAGAACCTGCACTTGGGTCGTCGAAATCGGAAACGACTTCACTTCGTAAGAGGGAAGCTCGCCGGCAAATGCGCCGGCCGAGCTCACAATCATGGCGCCGGCAACGGCAATCATCGAAAGAACGCGCATTGGAAAATCTCCGTGGAAGATGGCAATCGGAGGTTTGGTCGCGGCGATACCGCGCCAGGTTCGCTTGTGTGCGAACATTCGACCGCCGCCGGCGGATCTATTTGATTGCATGATGCGACAGGCGTGAAACGCGGAAGAAGTTTTCCGCGCCAATGTTTCCGGACGGTTTCGCGGAAGGCTCGAAACGACTTGTCAGCCCGTTTGCAGATCGAGGTGCGGCGATCTGGTCGTCGCGGTGGCCTCGGGAAAGCGCAAGCTCATCGTCGTGCCGCGGCCCGGCGCCGAGGAGATGACCAACTCGCCGTCGTGCGCGGCCATGATCTCGCGGACGATCGACAGGCCGAGGCCGGCGCCGTCGCCCGCGCTGTTGCCGGTCTGAAATGGCTCGAGCAACCTCTGCTCCGCGCCGTCGGGCAGGCCCGCGCCGTCATCGTCGATCGAGATGTCGCCGCGGCTAACCGTCGCAACGATGCGCCGCGCACCATGGGCGTGGATGAGCGCGTTGCCGACGAGATTGGCAAGCGCACTGCGTACCGCGGCGTCGACGCCCTGCACCAGGAACGGACCTTCTTCGGCGTGCTCCAGCGCAAGCTCTATGTCGGCGTCCAGCGCCGAGGGGCTGAAATCGGCCAGCACGTCCAGCGTGATCTCGGCAAGATCGATCGGTCGCTTCTCGATCGCGTGATTTTGCAATCGCGCCAGGTCAAGCATGGCGGAGACCAGCGACGTCAAGCGGCGGACGTCGCGCACCAATTCCACCCTCAGCGCCGGCTCGGGCACGTCCTCGATTTTCGCGCGCAGCAGCGTGAGCGGCGTGCGCAGCTGATGGGCGGCGTTGCCGAGAAAGCGGCGTTGCATCCTGATGTAGGCGTCGATCTCGCCGAAGGCGCGGTTCAGCGCCGCGACCAGCGGCTTCAGCTCGGTGGGGACTTCGGACAGGGATATCAGGCCCTGCGGGGCCGATGGGTCGATCGCGAGCGCGCGACGCGCCACCCGTTCGATGCCGCGCGAGACGAAACGTGCGGCCAGCATTGAGCCGATGGCGACCGTCGCCGCAAAGGCCAGCGCCAGCGTGATGATCGCGAAAATGCTGCGGACAAGGAAGTTCCTTGCAATCCGGCCGAAGCGAACCTTGGGTTCGCCGACCATCATCGTAAGCTGCAACGGGCCCCGTTGCACGACGGCGAGACAAAAGGTGTTCTTCTGGTCGAGTGTGCTGAAGACGGACGAGCCGATCGGCCCGTGATAGGGAAACGCGAAGGGGAGGGTGGGCCGGCGTTCGCTCCCGTATTCGCTGACCAGATCGCCCGCGGACAAGACGTACCAGAGGTTCGGGCTGTCCGCTTTAAGCTCCTCGAGGGCGGGAGTCGGGCGTACCGTCAGGTTTTGCCCCTCGATCACCGTGGCGCGATCGAGAACGGCGACCACAATGCGGCAAGCCCTGAACTCGCGTTCCTCCATCGGGTAACGCCAGATGAAGACACCGAGCATGATCAGGAAGATCGTCGTCGCGGCGATGCCAAGCGACAGCGCAAACGTTCGGGCAATCGACGTCATCGCGGTGTTGCCAGCCGCAGGATGTAGCCGATGCCCCGCATGCTGCGGATCTCGACATCGCCGCCGAGCTCGGTCAGTTTCTTCCGCAAGCGCGAGACCTGCGCTTCGAGCGTGTTGGATTCGATCTCGTCGTCGAAGCCGTAGATCTCCTCGATCAGGGCGGCGCGGGTGATGACGCGGTCGCGGCGCATCAGGAGCGCTCCGAGGATCAGCGCCTCGCGCCGGCGCAGCAGGATTTTCGTGTCGGCGACCACCGCCTCGTTGCTGCCGAGATGCAGCTCGACATTGCCGAGCGACAGCACCGAGGGCGCGAGCTGCCGGGGCCGCCGCAACACAGCGCGCACCCGCGCAATGAGCTCCTGCGGCTCGAACGGCTTGCCGAGATAGTCGTCGGCGCCGCCATTGAGACCGTCGACGACATCCTCCTTGGCGTCCTTGGAGGTCAGCATGATGATCGCGGGACGGTCCGCCGATCGGCTCAGCGCCGTCACCACCTGGAGCGCATCTCCATCGGGCAGCATCCGGTCGATGATAGCGAGATCATATTTGAAATTGTCCAGCGCCTGACGGGCATCGGCAATCGAGCCGACGACGTCGACAATGCCGTGCAATTGTCCGAGCAGGCGGCTGACATAGGCGCCGATCTGCGGTTCGTCTTCGATTACGAGGGAGCGCACGGGACGTCCTTGACTCTGCTGGGGCAACAAGACCCTGAGCGTGACGCTCCCTGGCCGAAGTCTGGCGTTCCGGCTCGTGCGCAGGGTTCCCATTAAGGCAGCGAGCTTGGCGAATAAAAGGCAGGAACGCGGGCGCCGACCGGCCCTAGCGCGCAAAGTTTGGGAGCGTGAGCGCGGCCCGGCAATGTTCGGGCAATATTGATCCGGCGGCGCGCCCGGCATGCGCCGCGAATGGATCGGGCCGCTGCTTGCCCCTTGCAATCTTGGGGCAATTTTGCCGGACCACATGCTGTGGCTCCTAACCACACGAGTCGACCAGGCCAGCAAGGCCGGTCCGGGGCCCTGTAAATGAAGCATTTTGACGAAGCCGCTCTCGATCCTGCGGCGAGAGCGCAGCAAACCTTGCTGACCGCCTTCCTCGCCGCGTTCGGCGCGATCCTGGCAATCCCACCGTCGGCATCGGCGCAGACGGCGTTCACACTGCCAGCCCCGCCGTTCGACGTGCCGATGCTGCCGTCACCTTCCGGCAACTGGACCGTCATGGTCGGCATCGGCGGAGAGTACACGCCGGATTTCGTCGGATCGAAGAACGGGAAGCTCATGCCGATCCCGATCTTTTCCATTCGCCGTGCCGGATCGGTCGACCAGTTTCGCGGGCCCCGCGACAGCGCCAGCATCGCGCTGCTCGACGTCGGCAATATTCGCGCCGGCGCTGCGTTCAAATACGTCGCGTCGCGCAAGAGCGACAAATATGCCGAGCTGACCGGCCTTGGCGACGTCAAGGCCGCATACGAGCTCGGTGGGTTCGTCGAATATTTTCCGGTCGACTGGCTGCGCCTGCGCAGTGAATTGCGCCAGGGCATGGGCGGTCATACCGGCACGGTCGCCGATGTCTCCGCCGACGTCATCGTGCCTCTGATCCAAAGGCTCACGATCTCGGCCGGCCCGCGCTTCACCTGGAAAAGCACCAAGGCGACCGCGCCCTATTTCGGCGTCGACGCCGTGCAGTCCGTGGCGTCCGGGCTGCCGATGTACGACGCTCGGGGCGGTGCGCATTCGGTCGGCTTCGGCAGCCAGATCTCCTATCGCATCAATCCGCAGTGGGAAGTCCATGCCTATGTCGAGTACGAGAAGCTGCTGGGCGACGCCGCCGACAGCCCGCTCGTGAAGCTGCGGGGATCGTCGAACCAGACGACGATCGGCCTCGGTGCGTCCTATTCGTTCGATTTCAGGATTCGATAGGTCACCATGCGCCGCATTGCTTTTCTATGGGTTGGCCTGGCGATCGCTTGCATCGCCCTCGGCGCGGCCGCGGCGTTCGAGACGCGCGCGACCCGGCTCCAGGCGATCAAGACCGTCGGCATCGTCTCGGCCATCGGCGAGGAGATGAGCCTGACGCAAGCCGGCCTGATCGCGCTCGGCAACGCCGGGCAAAGCCTCTCGATCAGCGCTTGGGGGCTGGACGAGCTGATCGTCCAGCAGGCGACGAAGCTGCTCGGCGGACGCTTTCGCGTGCAGGCGGTGAGCTACCGACGCGCCGCGTTTGCCGCGATCAGGGATTCGGCGGTTGCGCCCGTCAATCTCCTGCGCAGCGATCCGTTCAAGGAGCTGGTTCGCAGCGATGTCGCGCCGCAGGGGTTGGATGCGTACATCGTCATCACCCGGGCCAGATCGAAGCTCGGCAACGGCCGCAACGTCGAGGGCATCGGGCTCGCCCAATATCGGACGCTGCTTGCGGACTACGGCCTGATCCACGCGCTCTACGAGGTGCGCGTGATCGACGGCAAGTCGTTCGACGTGATCGAGAAGCGGGCGGCCGCGCCGCTCGATAACACCGGAACCATGCGGCTCGCCGGACCCAGCGGGCCGATCGACGCGACGTTCGAGGGGCCGGCTGCGAGCGAACGGCTACGCGCGGCGATCACGGATCTCATCACGCGCAGCTTGCCCGTCACGCTGGGCGACATGCACCTGATCGACGGTCAGTGAGGCCGGTTGGCCCGGCCTCAGGTCACCGGCGCCGGATTGAACAGCGTGAGGTCGTTGTGGATGCCCCAGCGATCCGACCACGGCTTTGTGCGGCCACTGGCGACGTCGAGGATCAGGCGGAACAGGTCCCAGCCGGTTTCCTCGATGGTCTTCTCGCCGGTGGCGATGCCGCCGGCATCGAAGTCGATCAAATCCTTCCAGCGGCGCGCGAGCTCGGTGCGCGTCGCGACCTTGATGACGGGCGCAGCCGCCAGGCCATAGGGCGTGCCGCGGCCGGTGGTGAACACCTGCAGCGTCATGCCGGAGGCGAGCTGGAGCGTGCCGCAGATGAAGTCGGATGCGGGAGTTGCCGCGAACAACATGCCCTTCTGCGTCGCCTTCTCTCCGGGCGAGAGCACGCCGGTGATGGCAGACGAGCCGGACTTGACGATCGAGCCGAGTGACTTTTCGACGATGTTGGCGAGGCCGCCCTTCTTGTTGCCGGGCGTGGTGTTGGCGCTGCGATCGGCGCCGCCGCGGGCGAGATAAGAGTCGTACCAGGCCATCTCGCGCACCAGCGCGCGGCCGACGTCCTCGTTGATGGCGCGTCGCGTGAGGAGCTGGATCGCGTCGCGCACTTCGGTCACTTCCGAGAACATCACGGTCGCGCCGGCACGCACCAGGAGATCGGCGGCGAAGCCGAGTGCAGGGTTGGCCGTGACACCGGAAAACGCGTCGCTGCCGCCGCATTGCAGACCGATGACGAGATCGGCCGCGGGGCAGGTCTCACGGGTGCGCTTGTTGAGGATCTTCAGGCGAGCCTCAGCCTGGGTCATGATCGCATCGACGATCGCGCCAAAGCCGTCGAAGGCTTCGTCCTGCATGCGCACGATGGCATCGCTGACGCCTTCCGGCACCAGCCGCTCGGGCGCGAGCTTTTCGCATCCAAGGCTGATGACCAAAATCTCGCCGCCGAAATTCGGGTTCTGCGCGATGTTCTGCAGCGTGCGGATCGGAACGACCGCATCGGGGGCATTGATGGCGACGCCGCAGCCATAGGCGTGCGTCAGCGGCACGACGTCGTCGACGTTCGGGTACTTCGGCAGCAGTTCGGCGCGGATGCGCTTCACGGCGTATTCCATCGTGCCCTTGACGCATTGCACGGAGGAGGAGATGCCGAGGATGTTCTTGGTGCCGACCGAGCCGTCGGTGTTGCGAAAGCCTTCGAAGGTGAAGCCTTCGAGCGGCGGCAGCGGCGCGGGGACGGCGGTCGAGATTTCCAGCTTGTCGAGGGCGGGGGCCTCGGGCATGCGGATGCGCGCTTCATCGACCCATTCGCCGGCCAGGATCGGCGACAACGCGTGGCCGATCACCTCGCCGTAGCGGATGATCGGCTGATCTTGCGCGATGTCGACCAGTGCCGTCTTGTGCCCCTGCGGCACGAAGGCGCGCAGCGTCAGCCCGCTGGCGAAGCGGGAGCCGGCGGGAAGCCCGAAATCATTGACCACGATCGCGACATTGTCGCGCTCGTTGAGCTTGATGTAGCGGGGCTGCTCTTTCGCTGCGACGTCCTGGTCCATCTGCTTTGCCTCAGAAGCTGAAGTCGTAGGGTGGGCAAAGGCGCAACGCGCCGTGCCCACCATGCTTCACACCGAAGGTAAGTGGTGGGCACGCTTCGCTTTGCCCACCCTACGATATCTTCCCCGTGGTTAGCCCGGATAGGTATAGGCGGTCTTCACCGTGGTGTAGAACTCGCGCGCATAGGAGCCCTGCTCGCGGGCGCCGTAGCTCGAACCCTTCCGGCCGCCGAACGGCACGTGATAGTCGACGCCGGCGGTCGGCAGATTGACCATCACCATGCCGGACTCGCTGTTGCGCTTGTAGTGCGAGGCGTATTTCAGGCTGCTCGTGCAGATGCCCGAGGCGAGGCCGAACTCGGTGTCGTTGGAGATCGCTAGCGCTTCCTCGTAGTTCTTGGCGCGGATGACGGCGGCGACGGGGCCGAAGATTTCCTCACGCGCGATGCGCATGTTGTTGTTGGCCTCGGTGAACAGCGCCGGCTGCAGGTAGTGGCCGGGCGTCTCGCGCTTGAGCAGCTCGCCGCCGAAGGCAAGCTTTGCGCCTTCGTCCTGGCCGATCTTGATGTAGCGCAGGTCCTGGTCGAGCTGGCTCTGGTCGACCACGGGGCCGATATGTACGCCGGCCTTCAGCGCGTCGTCCACCGACAGGCCCTTCAGGCGCTCGGCCACCGCCGCAACGAAACGATCGTGGATGCCTTCGGTGACGATCAGGCGGGAGGACGCCGTGCAGCGCTGGCCGGTCGAGAAATAGGCGCCGTTGACGGCGACCTCGACGGCGGTCTTGAGGTCGGCGTCGTCGAGCACGACCAGCGGATTCTTGCCGCCCATCTCGAGCTGGAACTTCTTCATCGGGTTCGACAGCACGCAGGCCTGCGCGATCTTGCGTCCCGTCTGCACCGAGCCGGTGAAGGAGATCGCGGCCACATCCGGATGGTCGAGCAGGGTCTGGCCGACCACGGAGCCGGAGCCGACCACGAGGTTGAACACGCCGGCCGGAATGCCGGAGCGGGTGATGATCTCGGACAGCGCATGTCCCGAGCCCGGCACCAGCTCAGCCGGCTTGAACACCACGGTGTTCCCGTAGCAGAGCGCGGGCGCGATCTTCCAGGCGGGAATCGCGATCGGGAAATTCCAGGGCGTGATCATGCCGATGACGCCGACCGGCTCACGGGTGAGCTCGACGTCGAGACCGGGACGCACCGAGGCACCCTTTTCGCCGATCAGGCGCAGCGCCTCGCCGGCGAAGAATGCAAAGATCTGGCCGGCACGGGCGACCTCGCCGATGCCCTCGGGGAGCGTCTTGCCTTCCTCGCGGGCGAGCAGGCGGCCGAGCTCTTCCTTGCGGGCGAGGATTTCGAGAGAAATCTTGTTCAGCGCGTCATAGCGCACCTGCGGCGTCGACTGCGCCCAGGCGGGGAAGGCGGCCTTGGCTGCCGCGATCGCCTTCTCGGTCTGCGCCTTGTCGGCCTTGGCGTACTCGCCGACGAGATCGTTGGTGTTGGAGGGGTTGATGTTCTTGGTGACGCCGGAGCCGTCGACCCATTCGCCGCCGATGAAGTTCTTCAGGATCGCAGTCATGTAGTCCTCCGAGATTTTCTTAACGCACGAGGCAGGGACGCTTGTCGTCAAAGGTCCAGCCGGGGATCAGGTCCTGCATGGCAGTAGCGTCATCGCGGGCGCCGAGTCCATGCTTCTTGTAAAGCTCATGCGCGGTTTCGATGGCCGGGCGGTCGATTTCGATGCCGAGGCCCGGCCGCTCGGGCACGGCGATCTTGCCGCCCTCGATCTGGAGCGGCTCCTTGGTCAGCGCCTGGCCGTCCTGCCAGATCCAGTGGGTGTCGATCGCGGTGACCTTGCCGGGCGCGGCGGCGCCGACATGGGTGAACATCGCGAGCGAAATGTCAAAGTGATTGTTGGAGTGCGAGCCCCAGGTCAGGCCGTTGTCGCGGCAGGTCTGGGCGACGCGCACCGAGCCCTGCATGGTCCAGAAGTGGGGATCGGCCAGCGGAATGTCCACCGCGCCCAGGCGCAGCGCATGCGAGAGCTGGCGCCAGTCGGTCGCGATCATGTTGGTCGCGGTCGGCAGGCCCGTGGCACGGCGGAACTCGGCCATGATCTCGCGACCCGAGAAGCCGGCTTCGGCGCCGCAGGGATCCTCGGCATAGGCAAGAATGCCGTGCATGTCCTTGCAGAGGCTGATCGCCTCGTCGAGCGACCATGCGCCGTTGGGGTCGAGCGTGACGCGTGCGTCGGGGAAGCGTTTTGCGATGGCGGTGACGGCCTCGATCTCCTGCTCGCCGCGGAGCACGCCGCCCTTGAGCTTGAAGTCGGCGAAGCCATAATGGTCGTGGGTGGCTTCCGCGAGCCGCACCACGGTCTCCGGCGTCATCGCCTCGTGGTGGCGCAGGTTGAACCATTCGGGCTTGCCGGTCTCGCCGCTGACGTAGTCAAGCTTGCTCTTGCGCCGCTCGCCGACGAAGAAGAGATAGCCGAGCGTCTCGACGCTCTTGCGCTGCTGACCTTCGCCGAGCAGCGCCGCGACGGGCAGGTTGAGGTGCTGGCCGAGCAGGTCGAGCAGCGCGGACTCGATCGCCGTCACCGCATGGATCATCACGCGCAGGTCGAACGTCTGCTTGCCGCGGCCGCCCGCGTCGCGGTCTGCAAAGGCCGTGCGGACATCGGCGAGAATGTTGTTCATCGCGCCGACGGTCTTGCCGATCACGAGATCGCGGGCATCCTGGAGCGTCTGCCAGATCTTTTGCCCGCCCGGCACCTCGCCGACGCCGGTGTGTCCGGAATTGTCAGTGAGGATGACGATGTTGCGGGTGAAGAACGGCGCGTGTGCGCCGCTCAGGTTGAGGAGCATGCTGTCGCGGCCCGCGACCGGGATCACCTGCATCGATGTGACGACCGGTGCGCCGGAGACCTCAGTCTGGGCCATCGCACGCTCCTCCCTGTTGTTGTCTGTTATTCTGCAGCTTGTTGTGACGATCGGATGGCGGGGAGATTCTTCACCAGCGCGGTCAGCTCCGCAACCTCCTGCTCGGTGAGATCGGTCAGCGGCGGGCGGACCGGGCCGGAATCGCGGCCGATCACCTTCATGCCGGCCTTGATGATCGAGACCGCATAGCCCTTCTTGCGGTTGCGGATCGCGATCAGCGGCAGGATGAAGTTCTTCAGGCCGGCATGGATCGTCTCATGGTCGCGCTTGCGCACCGCGGCGTAGAAGTTGGTGGCGAATTCCGGAACGAAGTTGAACACGGCCGAGGAATAGGTCGTCACGCCCATGTCGAGATAGGGCAGTGCGAAGGTTTCCGCGGTCGGCAGGCCGCCGATATAGGTGAGGCGGTCGCCGAGCTTGGTGTAGACGCGGGTCATCAGCTCGATGTCGCCGATGCCGTCCTTGTAGCCGACGAGGTTCGGGCACCGCTCGGCGAGGCGCGCCAGCGTATCGGGCTGCAGGATGGCGTTGTCGCGGTTGTAGACGATGACGCCGATCTTCACGGCGGCGCACACCGCTTCCACGTGGGCGGCAAGGCCGTCCTGCTCGGAATGGGTCAGATAGGGCGGCAGCAGCAACAGGCCGTCGGCGCCGGCCTTTTCCGCTCCGATCGCGATCTCGCGCGCGGTGGCGGTGCCGTAGCCGGTGCCGGCGAGCACGGGCACGCGGCCCTTGGTCTCGTCGACGGCGATCTTGACCACCTGCGGAACCTCGGTCGGCGTCAGCGAGAAGAACTCGCCGGTGCCGCCGGCGGCGAACAGGCCGGCGACGTCATAGCCGCACAGCCAGTCCATGTTGGCGCGGTAGGTCGCCTCATCGAACGAATAGTCCGCCTTGAAGGGCGTGACGGGGAAGGACAGGAGGCCCGATCCGATCTTCTGGGCCATTTCCTGCGGGGTCATCTTGCTCATGGGCGCTGCTCCCTTAATTTGCATTTGCGTGTTGTGGAGGACGCGGGCCGAAGCCTGCGCGTCCATGCGCCGTTGTTTAGGAGACCGTTCGATGCGCGTCCAAGCCAAAGCCTATATCGACCGATGCGGATTGAGCATCAATCGTCCGCCACCTCCGCGGAGGACAATTCGCCGGCGATTTTGACCAGCGCGGAGAGCAGCGGATTCTCGTCGTCGCGGCGCCAGACCATGAACAGCTCGACGGGGACGCGGGTGCGCAGCTTCAGCGGCCGCAGCCGCACGTCGGAGATCTTCAGGCTCGCAGCCGCGGCCGGCACGATGGCAAGGCCGAGGCCGGCGCGGACCATGGCGAGGATCGAATGGATCTGGCTCAGATGCTGCACATAGCGCGGCAGCACGTCGGCGCGGGTGAACAGCGCCACCAGCAGATCGTGGAAATATCGGCTCTCATAGGGCGAGTACATCACGAAGGGCTGGTTGTCGAAGTCCTTGATGGTGATGGTCTCGGCGCTCGCCAGCGGATGCTTCTTCGGGATCGCGGCGAGCAGGGGCTCGGCGACGACGCGGCGGCTGGCCACTTCGGGGCGCGCTATCGGCGGCCGCAACAGCCCGGCGTCGATCTGGCCGGAGCTGAGCGCCTCGAACTGATCACCGGACACCATCTCCTTCAGCGAGAAATCGACCTCGGGCAGCTTGGCGCGGCAGGCGGCGACGAGCTCCGGGAGGAAGCCGTAGGCGGCAGCCGCCGTGAAGCCGATTTTCAGCGAGCCGGTTTTGCCGAGCGCAATGCGGCGGGCGACCTGCGAGGCGCTTTCGGCGAGCTTCAGGATGCGCCGCGCCTCCGGCAGGAAGCTGCGCCCAGCCGGGGTCAGGCGCACCGAGCGGCTGGTGCGTTCGAGCAAGGGCGCGTCGATGATGTGCTCGAGCACCTGGATCTGCCGTGACAGCGGCGGCTGGGTCATGTTCAGCCGCGCGGCGGCGCGGCCGAAATGCAGTTCTTCGGCCACCGTGACGAAACAGCGGAGCTGGTTGAGGTCGAACATCGATACATGCCTTAGATGGATAAGGCGTTTCCCCGGCACTTCTAGCATCGATCATCCCCAAAACAAAGACGGCGGCTGAGGAGCCGCCGTTGAGTTGCCTGGTCAAGCTCCCGTGGGAGCCCTCAGGAGGAACGTTTGAGCACCACCCGCTCGATCTTGCCGACCACCACGAGATAGGCGAACGCGGCCACCAGCGCATTGGCGCCGACGAACAGCAGTGCGCCGTTGAATGAGCCGGTCGCGGCCAGGATGTAGCCGATAACGATCGGGGGGCTGATCGAGGAGAGGTTGCCGAAGGTGTTGAACAGGCCGCCGGAGACGCCGCCGGCTTCCTTGGGCGAGGTGTCGGAGACGACCGCCCAGCCGAGCGCACCGATGCCCTTGCCGAAGAAGGCGAGCGCCATGAAGCCGACCACAAGCGCCTGTCCGTCGACATAGTTGCAGGCGATGATCGACATCGACAGCAGCATGCCGCCGACGATCGGGATCTTGCGCGCCATCGTGAGTGAGCCGGTCTTGCGCAGAATGGCGTCGGAGATGACGCCGCCGAGCACGCCGCCGATGAAGCCGCACAGCGCGGGCAGCGTCGCGACGAAGCCAGCTTGCAGGATCGACAGGCCGCGCTCCTTGACGAGGTAGACCGGGAACCAGGTCAGGAAGAAATAGGTCAACGTATTGATGCAATACTGGCCGAGATAGACGCCGAGCATCATGCGGTTGGAGAGCAACTGGCGGATGTGATCCCAGCCGGAGCCGGACTCGGGCGCACGCTCCTGCACCAGATCGTTTTTGGGCGCATCGAGATCGACCAGCGCGCCGCCTTCCTTGATGTAATCGAACTCGGCCTCGTTGATGCCGGGATGCTCCTTCGGGCCGTAGACGGTCTTGATCCAGACCAGGCCCATGATGACGCCGAGCCCACCCATCACGAAGAACACGAAGCGCCAGCCGTAATCATGCGCGATCCAGCCCATCAGCGGCGCGAAGATCACGGTGGCGAAATACTGTCCCGAATTGAAGAAGGCCGATGCGGTGCCGCGCTCATTGCCGGGAAACCAGGCGGCGACGATGCGGGCGTTGGCGGGGAACGAGGGCGCTTCCGCGACGCCGACAAGCAGGCGAAGCGCGAACAACACGGTGATGGCAGCGCCGGCGCTGAGGAAGCCGACCCAGCCCTGCATCATCGTGAACAGCGACCAGACGATGATGCTGAAGGCATAGACGAGGCGCGAGCCGTAGCGGTCGAGCAGCCAGCCGCCCGGCACCTGCGCCGCGACATAGGACCAGCCGAAGGCCGAGAAGATCCAGCCCATGGCGACGGGATCGAGATGAAGCTCCTTCGAGAGCGCGGGGCCCGCGATCGACAGCGTGGCGCGGTCGGCATAGTTCACGGTCGTGACCAGGAACAACATGGTCACGATGAACAGCCTGACGCGAGACCTCCTCACGTCCGCTGCGGACGACACCACTGCGCTCATCACGCGCCTCCTTAGAACTCGAAATGTTTCCTCACTGCGACTCCTAGAGGCGCGCGCGGCAAAGTGTCCAAGTTCAAGGGAGTATCGATCGATGCCGTTTTTGGATCGATGGAACGGCAGGTGCGGGGAACGATCGTGAGGTGACGAGAATGTGCGATGGTGATGTGCGAGGTCGTGCTCCGCACACCACTCTCATTCCCTGCGAAAGCGGGGAAACCAGTACGCCGCAGCCTCTCGATTCAATCACCGCTGTCACGGAGTACTGGATCGCCCGCCTTTGCGGGCGACGGCAGCGAACGCGGAGAGGGCGAACTCCAATCTCGCCAAGGCGGGCAAGTCTCCCAGGAAGCAAGACAATAAGGTGCTGGTGTGGACGGCCTCTCATCCCCACGGTTCTATGGCGCTCCGGCGTCATAGCTAGATGAGAGGAAAGTCTGATGAATCTTCCCATTCGTATCGGTATGGATACTTCCAAGTCGGTCTTCCAGCTTCACGGTGTTGACGAGAACGAGGCGGTAGTTGTCCGGCGGCAGTTTCGGCGAGCCGAGATGATCCGCTACTTCGAGCGCCTTCCGCCGGTCCTCGTCGCCATCGAGTCCTGCGGCAGTTCGCATCACTGGGCGCGCCTGCTGCAGTCGTTTGGTCATGAAGTGAAGCTGATCCCGCCCCAATATGTGAAGGCTTTCGTAAAGCGCGGCAAGAACGACGCGGCCGATGCCGAGGCGCTGTGCGAGGCGGTCACCCGGCCGAGTATGCGGTTTGTACCGGTGAAGTCAAAAGAACGGCAAGCGGCCTGCATGTTGATGACCGTGCGGGAACGCCTGGTCAGCGTGAAGTCCCAGCTTTCTAATGCCTTCAGGAGTTATGCGGCTGAGTTTGGCATCGTTGGCCCCGCCGGTCGGCAGAACGTCACGGCTCTTATCAAGCGGGTGCTCGAGGATGACAACTTACCGGAAATGGCGCGGGATCTCTTCCGCCTTCAAGCGGAGGAGTATGCCGCGGTCGAAGCCCGCCTGGCAAAGATCGAAGCCAAGCTGATGAAGTGGCATCGTGAGGATGATGTCAGCAGGCGGATCGCGACGATTCCCGGCGTCGGTCCGATTGGGTCGTCCATGCTAAGCATGAAGACGCCCCCGCCGGAGACGTTCAGATCAGGCCGCGACTTCGCGGCTTGGCTCGGACTGACACCCAAGGATCACTCAACTGGCGGCCGGCAACGATATGGCGGTATCACAAAGGCCGGAGATTCAATGCTCCGATCGACGTTGATTGTCGGCGCGACTGCGCTGCTGAGGCACATTCGAAAGGGCCGTCATAAGCCGACACCCTGGCTCACTTCGCTGCTGGAGCGAAAGCCGCCGAAGTTGGTCGCGGTGGCCTTAGCCAACAAGTTCGCCCGTATCGCCTGGCGCTTGATGATATCGGGTGGCGTGTACAACCGGCCGGTAGCCGCCATGCCCATCTGATCTGAACTCGGTGTACCGGTCGAGATTGCTCGCCGGATAACCCACGAACTTGCAGGACGCAGTAGATGGAAGGTGGACCGATCGGTCGATACGCGCGAGCTTCCGTAGATTACACTGGCATCACGAATGTCGCCTATGTGCTTGGAGCGTGCGTAGCGAACACCATCTTGGCCAGCGGGCTTTGTCCGCGCAAACAGGCCGGACATCTGATAGCAAGCGATCTGGCCAGAAGTCTGCTATAATCCTGACAAGCGGGGGGCCGTCCACATCTGCAATCTGTACTTGTGGATCAGTCGCGTTTAGCATCCAGTATTGGCACGGGAGGAAAGATTGCTGACGCACGTCGTGTTTCTCTTGAAGCGTCGCGCAGCGGCGCAATCGTGGCAGCGGGCCCTCATCGCCCTGCTGTTGGGTGCAATGGTGTTCGCGACGGACGGTTTCGGTGCGGCCGCATTGGATGCGAACAACGCAGTAACCCTTCGCGGCGCAGACGCGTTCAAGGTTCTCGTCGGTAATACGTTGCGATCGGTTGGCGATAGCAAGCTAATCCCGACCTTCCGCTACTTCATGACGGAACGGCTCGAATATCGCTGCCGCGGGTGGGATCCGTCCGCAGTAACCCGGAAGGATATCAAGCTGTACGGCGAAGCTGGCGGATGCGAACTCGTCGTTGTGTCGCTCAAGGAAGGTCGGCTCTGTGAGAGCCATCAATACGAGCAGTGTCAAGATCACGAGCTCAAGCTTACCTTTGCCCGGCGGTCCGATCCGACGAAGGCCGCGGACGGCGAGGCGGTTGGTCTTGTGACTTTGCCGGGAACAGACGGGACGGTGACCGCTCTCATTGATCATGATCTGATCAAAGGAAAGTACGAACTTATCAAAGGTAACGGAACGATCTTTCCGAGTTTCGATCCCGTTCCAAAACCTGAGCTTCTTCAGCCGGACACTCTCCCATCGTCGCTGCTTACGCAGGACTCCGCCAGGACACCGCGGTCGGCCGGGTTGAGCGATGCCGAAGCAACCTCAAGAATCGTCGGAAACACGATGGTGCTGCTTGGCCGGGACGGCAAACCAGACGGTCGTGCAGGCGAATATTATAGCCCGGACGGGCGCATCGTCGTGATCTCCATTCCCGCGCCGACTGAAGGCGCAGACCTCGCGCATCCGTCGGCAGAGGGTGCCGGAAGCATCTTTATCAATCGCTGGAAGGTGGAGAACGGCGGGCTCTGCCGCACCGAGAACGATGAGCCGACAAAGTTCATCTGTGCCGTCTCCGCGTGTGTGGAAGTACCTGAGCCGCCGGGCGATCACGCGGCTCCACGCTATTGCGCGGGCAACAGCGGGATCGGATCACATGCCTATATCGCGAAAGGAAATCCGTTCAGGTTCGACTTCGGCAAATCGAAGCGGAAGTGATCATTGCCCGGCACGCTCCCGGATTTCGCTGCGCTCTGTCCGGGCCACGATGTCTTCGCGTTGGCTACTGCTGCGTGCCCAGCAGCGGCGCCAACAGTCCGCGCGTCACGCCGGGCGGCACGGCATCGAGGCTGAGCACGCTGCTCGCGGCCGGCAGTGCGGCGTCCGCCATCGCGGCGTGGCCTTCCGCGCTTGGATGCACGGCGCCGCCGTAGACGGCGGAGAGCACGCCCCAGGTGGCGTCGTGGATGTCGGTCGGCTGGCTCGCCGCCGGCAGACCTTGCGGATAGGTCATCGCGGCAAAATAGCTGTCATTGGCATCGCGGATCCAGCGCGCGCGCGGCAGGTAGGCGCGATACTCCGAGGCGCCGCGGCCGCACAGCATCGGCTGGCTCGCCGCGCTCACGATATCGGGATTGAAGCTCTGGCCGTTCTCGGCAAAACACGTGCGGTCGAATTCGGGATCGTTGCCGGAATGGGCGCAGAAGCCGTGATCGCCGAATGCCGCCTGGTGCGAATCCACGAAGGTCATGCGGTCGGCTTCGGGATCGCGGCATAGCGCTCCGCGCGTGCAGGTGGCGAGCCCCTTTAGTTGCGGCAGGAATTCGGTGTCGACGAAGGTCGAGACGCGGGCGAGGCGCTGCGGATCCGCGTTGAAGGACGGATGGATGTCGAAGCCGGCGCGGCCGCCCCGGCAGGGCACGCCGCCGTCGGCGAGTGCAGGATTGGCGTAGGAGACATAGACCACGTGCGAGAGGTCGCCGCCGACGAGCGGCTTCAGCGCCTCGCGCAGCTTGGCGAAATTCTGCGGCAGCTCGCGCGCCAGTGCATCGCGGGAATCGTCGATGCTCGCCATTACGCCGGAGCGGCGGAACAGCGCGCGCTCGGTCGCGGTGTCGACGATGACGTCGGCGACGAGGCCGGAGAAATAGACGTCGTTGGCGCCGACCGAGAGCAGCACGAGATCGAGCGTGCGGTCCGGCTGGCGCTTTTTCGCCGCGGTGAGCGCCTCACGCAGCTCGGCGACCTGGGCGTTCACGCTGGTGTTGCAGACGCCCGTCTTGCCGGGCGGGCATTCGCGGGCGCGCTGCGAGCCCAGCAGACCGTCGCCGATGCTGGCGCCGGTGCAGGCGAGTGGCAGAAAGGTCACCGCGATGTGGGTGTAGCGCACCGCGAGCGCGAGAGCCGTGCGGACCTGGTAGCTGTAGAGCGAGCGGTGGCAGGGCGAGTTGAACCAGAGCGCGCTGTAATGCTGCCAGTTGGCGAGCGTGTCGGGTGCTTCGCAGGCGCGGCCACCTTTATAGCCGGCACGGCTCGGCCGGTAGTATTGCGCACCGGCGGTACCGAGATAGGAGCGGAAGCAGAAGCCCTCGTCCGACAGCGCCAGCGGCCGGTCCGGGTTGCCTTCGCCGGAGGCGATGCTGTCGCCGAGCCCGGCGACGAAGATGTCGCGGACCTGGATCTCGGCCTGGACGCGCTGGGTCGGATCGGAGCCGGAGGAGACGTCGACGCTCGCGACCGTCTGCTTGCCGTAGCGGACGCGCAGGTTGATCGGCTCGGCGCAATCGAAAGTCGAGGTCTGCGGCCCGTCGCCGTCGTCGAACGACCAGGCGCAGGTGGCGCCAACCGGCACTGCGCCGGTCAGGCGCACGGTCACCGGATGATCGGTCGGGGTGAGGTAATTCTCTTTGACGTTGTCGCGGGTGCAGGGCTGGTTGACCCGGCCCTGGAGGTCGATGCAAAGCCGGTTGACCATGTTGCGGGCCCAGCCGCGGCCCTCGCTCTGGAGCTCCAGCGACTGCTCGGCGGCGAGGATGGTGCGGTTACGCGCGTTCTCGACATGGAGCTGGAAGTCGCGCTCCTCGCGGAACAGGCGGAAGCGGTTGCGCACCTCCCAGGATATTTGCATCGCACCGGCGTCCTGCGCGGCGGCGCGCTCGAGCGGCAAAGACGTCAGAATCCCGGCAAGCAGCAGGAGGCCTGCGGGAAGGGTACGAAAGGAAAAAGGGATCATGGCCCGCGTGTTCAACGGCAAAGTTGAGGCGGAAATAAGAGAGCATTGCTGCGCCGCCCGCAACCTCTGTCTGACGGTCGCCCGCCCGCCTTACCGCTTGCTGGCCTGTCGCAACGACCGCTCGCGTTCCATCGCTGCTACCTGCTTGGGCAGGTTGCCTTGCGCGCAGGCCTCGGCCAGCCGCCGCCGCTCCTGCCAGGGCTCGACCACGTTCATCCAGAGCTCGCGCGCGCCCATGATGGAGATGGCGAGGCCGAACGGGATCACGAAATAGAGGATGCGGAAGACCAGCAGGGTCGCCAGAAGCTGCTCGCGGCCGAATTCGGGCAGCGCGACCAGCATGGCGACATCGAACACGCCGATCGAGCCGGGCGCGTGGCTAGCAAAGCCGATCAGCGTCGCCAGGATGAACACCACCGCCAGCGACATGAAGTCGATCGACGGATTGGCCGGCATCAGCAGGTACATCGCCGTCGCGCAGAAGCCGAGATCGACCACGCCGATCAGGATCTGGACCAGCGTCAGCGGCGCCGAGGGCAGCACCACCTTCCAGCCCTTCTGGCCGAGCTCGCGGCGCTTCTCGCCCATGCAGAGCCAGACCAGATAGGCGCCGATCGAGGCGAGGCCGCCGAGCCCGATCAGCCGGTTGATCGACGACGGCAGTTGATCCATCGAAGAGGCGGCATCCGGATGGATGACCATGCCGATCGAGAGCACGAAGATGTTACCGAGCCAGAAGGTCAGGCCTGACAGAAAGCAGATCTTCGCGACGTCGATCGCGTTCAGCCCGTAGTCCGAATAGATCCGGAAGCGGATCGCGCCGCCGGTAAAAACGGTGGCGCCGATGTTGTGGCCGATCGAATAGGACGTGAAGCTGGAGAGTGCTGCGATGCGATAGGGCACATGCTTCTTGCCGATCGTTCGCAGTGCAAAATAGTCGTAGAAGGTCAGTGTACAGAACGCGAAGACGACGCAGATCGCCGCCAGCCCGATATTCCCGCGGGGAATCTCGGTCAACGCGGTCAGGATGACGCCGGTATCGATGTCCTTGAGAGTGCGCGCAAGCGTGGTGATCGCGAAGGCGATGATGAAGACGCTCGCAGCAACACCGAGCCGTCGCCAGCCGATCCATCTCTTGAAGCCGCGCTTCAGCGCGGGCAGCAGTCCGTGCATTCATCCTCCCGGCGGGGGGCAAGACCGATCGGCCAGACATTGGCCGGTCGGGTGCGATCACTGCCCGAAATGGGCTTCGACCGCTAGGCATGATGTAGCTCATTTAAGGCAAAAACAGCGACTTGTGCAGCCCTTGACAACGATAGGTTCTGCGTTCGACCGATAGGTTCTGCGTGGACCGCCGCTTTTGTCATATGTGGTTCATATCGGGCGCGCGTTAAGCATATGAGTCGGGGCACCTGCCTGGAACGCGCGTCCGCATCTTGACATGATTTCGTGTCCGCCCGCAGTCGGCATTGTTCCAACGCAAGCGATGCGAGCTTTTTTGGACCGTCGGTACCGTGCGCCGGTTAGCGCTCCATCAGCAATCGAACATGGCGGAATCATCGGCTTTTCGTGCGAGCCGACGCCTCCGTGTTCCCGAAACCGAGAGGATCGGAACGATGGGAGTGTTCACAAAAGACATCAAGACCATGAACGACCTGTTCGTGCACCAGCTTCAGGACATCTATTATGCCGAGCAGCAGCTCACCAAGGCGCTGCCGAAAATGGCAGATAAGGCTACCGATCCGCAGCTGAAGCAGGGCTTTTTGACGCACCTCGAAGAAACCAGGCAGCACGTCAAGCGGCTCGAGGAAGTTTTCAAGATGCACGGCGCGCAGGTAAAGGCGGTCGACTGCCCGGCGATCGACGGCATCATCGAGGAAGCCGACGAGACCGCCGGTGAAGTCGCCGACAAGGCGGTGCTGGACGCCGCCCTGATCAATGCGGCCCAGGCCGCGGAGCATTACGAGATCGTCCGCTACGGCAGCCTGATCGCCTGGGCCAAGCAGCTCGGCCGCAACGACTGCGCCACCGTGCTCGCCAAGACGCTGGAAGAAGAGAAGGCGATCGACAGGAAGCTGACCACGCTCGCTGAGAGCAAGGTCAACCTGCGCGCGGCGAGCTAGGGCCGGGCGTTGCCGGCGTCGCGCGGTCATCCCGCGCGGCGTTCGCGTATGACGCATCTATCATTCGGTCATTGTCGAAACATGACGGCGGGCTGGTAGCGTATGTTTCGCATGGGGCTGCAACCGAGGCGGCAGCATGCGAGCCAGCACCATCAAATATGAACCCCTCGACGACGGAGCCGGCGCGCAGCGTGCCGGCTCGCGCCTTGCGACCTCCCTCACGCTTGCCGCGATGAGCCTCGGCTATGGCGTGGTCCAGCTCGACGTCACCATCGTCAACACCGCGCTGGATGCGATGGGCAAATCGCTCGGCGGCGGCGTCGCCGAGCTGCAATGGGTGGTCAGCGCCTACACCATCGCCTTTGCCGCCTTCATTCTGACCGCCGGTGCGCTCGGCGACCGCATCGGCGCCAAGCGCATCTTCATGGCGGGGTTCGCCATCTTCACCGCGGCCTCGCTCGCCTGCGCAGTGTCGCCCAATGCGGCCGTGCTGATTGCAGCGCGGCTGGTCCAGGGGCTGGCGGCGGCGATCCTGGTGCCGAATTCCCTGGCGCTGCTCAATCATGCCTATGCGGACGACCGCGCGCGTGGCCGCGCCGTGGCGGTCTGGGCCGCCGGCGCCAGCCTGGCGCTCACTGCCGGTCCCTTCGTCGGCGGCGCACTGATCACGCTGGTCGGCTGGCGCGCGATCTTCCTGGTCAACCTGCCGATCGGTCTTGCCGGCTTGTGGCTGAGCTGGCGCTACGCCAGCGAGACCACGCGGTCGCGCGCGCGAGAGATCGATCTGCCCGGCCAGCTCGCCGCGATCGCTGCGTTGGGCACGCTTGCCGGCGCGATCATCGAAGCTGGCGCGCTCGGCTGGAGCCATCCAGCCGTGATCGCAGCATTCGTCGCCTCAGCCGCATTCGCGGTGCTCTTCGTCTGGCGCGAGAGCCGCACCGTGCAGCCGATGCTGCCGCTGTCGCTGTTCCGTCACCAGCTGTTTACCCTGACCACGATCGTCGGCCTCCTCGTCAACATCGCGATCTACGGCCTGATCTTCGTGCTGAGCCTGTATTTCCAGAGGATCAACGGGCTGTCGGCCTGGTGGACCGGGCTCGCCTTCGTGCCGATGATGGGGGCGGTGCTGCCCGTCAACCTGCTGGCGCCGCGTCTGGCCGAGCGCATCGGCTCGTGCCCGACCATCGTGGCCGGCGCCTGTATCTCGGCGCTCGGCTGTCTCGGACTGCTCTGGACCGAAGCCGGGACCAGCTACTGGGCGATCTTTGCGCAGATGATCGCGATCAGCGGCGGACTTGGCCTGCTGGTGCCGCCGCTGACCTCCACCTTGCTCGGCAGCGTCGACAAGGCCCGCTCCGGCATCGCCGCCGGCGTCCTGAACGCGACGCGGCAGACCGGCAGCGTGCTCGGCGTTGCGCTGTTCGGCTCGCTGGTGGCCTCGGATAGTGCATTCATGATGGGCCTTCACCAGTCGCTAATCATATCGGCGGCCGTCCTGCTGCTCGCCGCCGCCGTGATCGGCCTCGGCGCAAATGCACCTGACGCAAGGACGTAAGGGCACTCAATGTGAGCGATCCCACACATTCTCTGTTCACCATTCCCGAAACCGGCACATAGCCGGTTACCGACTGTCCATCTCTGCCGGCTCTAGTGCGGCTGGAATAGGGGCCGGCAATGTATCAAGTTCTTTACTGCCTGACGGATCAGCATGATTGGCGTCTGGTCGCACTCGGCGGAGCGGTGTGTCTGCTCGCCAGCGCGGCGGCGATCAGCCTGTTCCACCGCGCGCGTGCGGCGCGCGGGGGAGCTCGCGTATCGTGGGTCGCGCTTGATGCCGTCGTCGCCGGCGGCGGCATCTGGGCAACCCATTTCATCGCGATGCAGGCTTACGGTCCTGGTGCGGGCGGCGCTTACAACATTCCGCTGACGGTCCTGTCGCTGATCTTCGCGATCGCGGTCACCTTCATCGGGCTGAGCATCTCGGTGTCGGTGACGCGGGCGGGCCTGGTTGCGCTCGGCGGCGCCGTCGTTGGTGGCGGCGTTGCCGCCATGCATTACACCGGCATGATGGCGCTCGAGATTCCCGCGCACATCGGCTGGACGACCGGCACGGTGACGGTCTCGATCATCCTCGGCATCGTCCTTGGGTCGCTTGCCCTGGTGGTTGCGGGCCGGCGCGACAGCCTTGCGGGCGCGCTCGGCGCGACGGTGCTGCTGACGCTTGCCATCGTCTCGCATCATTTCACCGCCATGGGCGCCGTGGAGCTGACGCCGGATCCTGCGGTCGTGATCAGCGGCCTGTCGATCCCGCCGGCCTCATTGTCGATCCTGACCGCCAGCGCCGCCGCTGCGATCATCGCGATCGCGCTCGCGGCGGCTCTGCTCGACCGCCGCGCCAAGGGCGAACTGGGACGCCAGCAGGTCGTGCTGGATACCGCGCTCGAGAATATGTCGCAGGGACTGTGCATGTTCGATGCGGATGGCAAGATCCAGCTCTTCAACGAGCGCTACGCAGCGTTGCTCGGCCGCACCGACATTCCGCTCGCCGGCCGCCTGCTCGTCGACGTGCTGCGGGAAGAGCAGGCCAAGGGCCAGTGGCAGGGCGATGCGGGCGAATTCTTCGCGCGCCTCGTGGCCGACGCGCGCGAGGGCCGCACGACCAGCCAGGTCGTCACCCGGTTCGGTCGTTCCATCCGCGTCGTCAACCAGCCGATGCAGGGCGGCGGCTGGGTTGCGACCTTCGAGGACATTACCGAATGGCTGGAGGCGCAGGCCAAGATCTCGCACATGGCGCGCCATGACGCGCTGACCAATCTGCCGAACCGCGTGCTGTTCCACGAGCAGCTCGAGCAGGGACTGGGCCGGGCGAAGTCGGGCGACCAGCTCGCGGTGCTGTGCCTCGATCTCGATCACTTCAAGGACATCAACGACTCGCTCGGCCATCCCATCGGCGATGCGCTGCTCAAGGAAGTCGGTCGCAGGCTGAAGGCCACTGTCGGCGCGAGCGACACCGTGGCGCGCCTCGGTGGCGACGAGTTTGCCGTGGTCCAGATCGGGCGCTCCGAGGAAGCCGCGGCGCGAGCCCTTGCCGGCCGCCTCGTCGAGGTGATCTCTGCGCCTTACGAGATCGACGACCATCAGTTCGTGATCGGCGTCTCGATCGGCATCTCGCTGTCGCCGCAGGACAGCGATAATCCGGACGAGCTGTTGAAGAACGCCGACCTCGCGCTGTACCGCGCCAAGGCGGACGGCCGCGGTACCTATCGCTTCTTCGAGACCGGCATGGATGCGCGCGCGCAGGCGCGGCGGCTGCTGGAGATGGACTTGCGCGCGGCGTTGCTGCGCGACGAGTTCGAGGCGTACTACCAGCCGATCCGTGACGTCGCCAGCGGCCGCGTCGTCGCCTTCGAGGCGCTGTTGCGCTGGAACCATCCGCAGCGCGGCCTGATCGCCCCCATCAACTTCATTCCGGTGGCCGAGGAGACCGGCCTCATCGTCCAGCTCGGCGAGTTCGTGCTGCGCAGCGCCTGCAGTGACGCCGCCACCTGGCCGGACGACGTCGATGTCGCCGTCAACCTGTCGCCGGTGCAGTTCAAGAGCCCGAACCTGATCGCATCCGTGACCGATGCGCTGGCAGCCTCGGGGCTCGCGGCGCGGCGGCTCGAGCTCGAGATCACCGAATCGGTGCTGCTCCAGAACAGCGAAGCGACGCTGACCACCCTGCACGAGCTGCGGGCCATGGGCGTACGGATCTCGCTCGACGATTTCGGCACCGGCTATTCGTCGCTGAGCTACCTGCGCAGCTTCCCGTTCGACAAGATCAAGATCGACCGCTCCTTCGTGTCGGAGCTTGCGACGCGCGAGGATTCCATGGCGATCATCCGCGCCGTGACCGGCCTCGGGCGCAGCCTCGGCATCGTCACCACGGCGGAAGGCGTCGAGAACGACGCGCAACTCGAGCTGCTGCGGCGCGAGGGCTGCACCCAGGCGCAGGGCTATCTTTTCAGCAAGCCGCGGCCCGCATCCGATGTCGCGTTGATGCTGAACCGGCCGCGGCTGCTCGCCTCGGCCTGATGTCTAGCCGCGGCGCAGCGCGAAATGCGCGCCGCAAAACGCCATCACGGCGCCAAGACATAGCGCGGCCAGCCCGGCGAGCACGCCCGAGACGGACGGGATCGGGCTCGGCGCCGCGGCCACCTGGCCCGCACCGGCAAGCAGCAGCACGCCGACCGCGATCAGGAATTGCCGCATCCGCTGCGGGATCTGCCCGGAGACGGCGCTTTGCATCAATGTCGCCGTGAAATAGCCGCCGGAGAAACCGACCGTGGCAATCAGCCACCAGGCGATCGCTGCGCCCGCGGGTATGAATTCGTGCGTGTCGGAATGCCAGAGCCCGCCGAGGTCGAGCCCGTAGCGCGCGCCCAGCATGTGCACCGCGAGCGCGAGCAGCACGCCGGAGATCACGGCGGCACCGAGAATCAGGCGGCGCGGAAAAAAGGTCGTCTCAGCCATGCCCCGCTTGTAGGATGGGCGAGGGCGATCGCGCAAGCCGATCGCAGGCAGGATTGCGCGGACGGGATTGATTGTGGGGATGCAGGTTTCGGGAGCGCAAGGCCCGTCGGTCACGAGCTACGCCTACAAGGCGTCGCTGATCGGCTCGGCGCATCGTTTCGAGCTGACGGACGAGGGCCTGTCCTGGCACATCGCCGGCCGCTCCGGCCTGTGGCGCTATGACGAGATCTCGGCGATCCGGCTGTCGTTTCGCCCGGTGTCGATGCAGCAGCACCGCTTTCGCGCCGATGTCAGCCACACCGGCGGCGGCCGCGTCAGGATCCTGTCGACGAGCTGGCAGACCGCGGCGCTGATGGCGCCGCAGGACAACGGTTTTCGCGATTTCATCATCGAACTGCACGCACGTATGGCGCAAGCCGGCAGCCGCGCCGAATTGACCGCAGGCCTCGGCCGCAAGACCTATGCGGCGGTGCTGGCCTTCCTGGCGGTGCTGACGGTGGCGATGACGGGGCTTCTGATCCGCGCGCTCATGATCGGGGAGTTCGCCGGCGCCCTGTTCATCATCGGCTTTGCCGCACTGTTCGCCTGGCAGGTCGGCGGCTTCGTGCGGCGCAACCAGCCGCATAGCTACAGTTTTGATCGTGTGCCGAAGGCGTTGCTGCCTTAGGTGCAATCGGCCGCAATCAAACGTGACTTCGTGCTCCTGCGCCGGTGTCGCATCGTGCTGTCATGCCAACCATGGATCGCAACAGGCGCCAGCCTACAGCGGATGAGATCGTCGAAATCAACCGTACGCATCTGATCGATACGCCGCTGCGGCCGGCCGATCTGTTGTTCATGTTCGGCACCCGCGAGGACGTTGGCTTGCGCGCCGACACCGCCGCGAGGCTGTGGCGCGAGGGCCTTTTCCGCAGGTCGATTGTCAGCGGTGGTGTGACGCCGGGCTCGGAGCAATCTGAGTGCACCATCATCAAGGCAGCGATGGTCGCGGCCGGCATTCCGGCGGACCTCATCCTCGAGGAACATCGCGCAATGAACACCGGCGAGAACGTGATCTTCTCGCTGCCGATCATTGATGCAGCGCTTGGACTGCGAAACATCCGGAGCGTGATCTGCCTCGGCAACACCTGGACGGCGCGCCGCTACCCGATGACGCTGCACCGGCACTGGCCTGAAGCCGAGAAGATGCTGCTCACCGTCGACAGCTTTGCGACGCCGCGCGCGCTCTGGCACACCGATGTCGAGTTTCGCCGGCGTGTCCTGCACGAATGGGACAAGATCGAGCCGTACAAGGCGAGGGGCTTTATCGCGGAATGGGCGACGGCCTGAGCGGCGAAGGGCCGGATCTTTGTCGTGACGCGTTTTCGAACCGGTATCACTTCGCTCGCAACGCTCTGGCTTACTCCGTCGAGTCGAAATCCTCTTCCTTGGTGCCGAGCAGCGACACGAGCGTGCGCAGGCCGGAATCGAGCTGCTCGAGCGAGGGCGGGGCGAGCGCGAGCCGCACCGCGTTCGGTGCATGTCCGTGGGCAATTGCAAACGTCGAGGATGGCGTCAGTGCGATGCCGCGCCGGGCTGCTGCGGCGACGAAGGTCTGCGAGCGCCAGTGTGGTGGCAGCGTCAGCCACAAATGATAGGAGCGGGCGTCGGCCGCGATCTGGTAGCCGGCAAGCAGCCTTGCCGCGGTCTGCTGCCGGCGCGCAGCGTCGATCCGTTTCAGCCGCGTCAGCTCGGCGACGGTGCCGTCGGCCATCAGCCGCTGCCCGGACGCCAGCGCGTGGCCCGAGGCGATCCAGCCGCCGGTCCGGACTGCGCTCATCACGCTCTCGCGCAGATGCGGCGGGGTGACGAGGATGCCGAGCGCGAGGCCCGGTGCGACCTTCTTGGACAGGCTGTCGATCACGATGCAACGGTCCGGCCCGAGCGCTGCCAGCGGCGTGTCGTCGGCGAGGAAGCCGTAGACGGCGTCCTCGATGATGGTGAGATCGAGCTTCTCGGCGACGCGCATGATGTCGGCGCGCCGCGTCGCGTTCATGGTGACGCCGAGCGGGTTCTGAATGATGGGCTGGAGATACAGCGCCGACAGATGCGCTTCGCGATGCGCCTTCTGGATCGCATCGGGACGCGCGCCGTATTCGTCCATCGGAATCGGGACCAGCGTCACGCCGAGCCGCGCGGCGATGCTCTTGACGTAAGGGTAGGTCAGCGCCTCGACGCCGCAGCGGCCGCCGGTGGGAACGAGGGCGGCGAGCGCGGCGGCGAGCGACTGCTTGCCGTTGGCGGTGAAGACGATCTGCTCGGCCTGCGGCGTGAAATCCTTGCGCGCGAGATAGGCGACGGCCGCATTGCGCGCGCTCTTGGTGCCGGTGCTGGTCGAGACGCGCAGGGCGGATTCGAGCGCATCGACGCGCTCGAGCCCGGCAAGGCTCTTGGCGATCATCGCCCATTGCTGCGGCAATAACGGATAATTGACCTCGAAATCGATCCGCGCGTCGCGCGGCTCGCTCAACGCCTCGACCTCGCGCTTGATGTCGCCGGAGATGAAGGTGCCGCGGCCGACCTCGCCGACGACGAGCCCGCGGCGAAGCAACTCCGTATAAACCCGGCTCGCGGTCGAGACCGCGATGCCGCGGTCATAGGCAAAGTTGCGCTGTGGCGGCAGCCGGTCGCCGGGCCTTAACGTGCCTTTAGTGATATCGGCCGCAATGGCATCGGCAAGCTTCACGTATTCGAACTTGGACATTATTGCACCGAGAGCAATGTTTTACTTGCTCCGAGTAGCGTACTGGAGCATTTAAGTTCCATCAAGTTCCGCGATTGAGCCGAGGAGAGCGAGAGCAATCCGATGGCAAATGAGGTGCAGGCGCTCACAGCGTCCGCGCCAACGGCACCTGCTTCGCCGCGCGGACTGTAGGCCGGAGAAGAAAGATGACCACGATCTCGCAAACTGCCGGGCGGAGTTTACGCCCATCCTCGTCGGGCGGATTTTTCAGCACGCTCGCCAACGCCGCCCATGCGCTGTTCGATCGCCTGGAGCGTCGCTCTGCCGTCAAGACGCTGAACGAGCTCGACGACCACGCCTTGCGCGACATCGGGATCACGCGCAGCCAGATCGAGGACGCCGTCTATGGGCAGTTCAAGGCAGAGCTGACGCGGTATCTTTGTTCGGCCGCCACGCCCGCAAGTCCGGGCGTGGTGACAATGCCTCCGCGTCGTCATTGCGAGCGGAGCGAAGCAATCCAGACTGCCACCGCGGAAAGACTCTGGATTGCTTCGCTGCGCTCGCAATGACAGCGTTTGTTGTGGCGCTCAGTGCCTGACCACCAGCACTGAGCACTTGGCGTAGCGCACGACGTGCCCGGCGTTGGAGCCGAGGAAATAGGTGCGCATCGCCGGCCGGTGCGAGGTCATCACGATCAGGTCGGCCTTCATGTGCATGGCCTCCTCCAGGATCTCATGATAGATACCGCCCTGTCGCACCACGCTGGAAATGCGCCCCGTCTCGATGCCTGACTCCCGCGCGACGATGGCGAGCGCTTCCTCTGAGGTCTGGCGCTGCTGCTCGTCGAAATCGGCCGGGACGTATTCGGCGAGCATCACCGGCGTCATCGGCAGCACGTTGAGCAGTCGTATCGATCCGCTCCAGGTCTGCGACAGCGTTATCGCGGTCGCGAGCGCCGGCTTGGCCAGATCGGTGTCGGCGAGGTCGATGGGCACGAGGATGGACTTGAACATCTGCGCCTCCCAATTGACCAAGCTGGGATCAACCGGTCGAGACGGCGCGCCCCGCGCGTCTCAACCCGATCGAAGCAGCTTGGGGCTGACGAACAGCACCAGTTTGCCGCGGCGGTAGGCCACGTCACCCCAATCCTTGACGTCAAAGTCGAAGATCGCAAGCCCCGACGTGGGCAGATTGTGAGCGAGCGCCTTGGCGCCGGCCGGATCGCCGCCGCCCATCAGCATTAGCGCGGCCTCGTGCATGCCGGGATTGTGGCCCACCAGCAGCAACTGCTTCGGGTTGGCCGGAACGGTTGCAGTGCGAATGGATTCCAGGATCTGGGCGGGATCGGCGCCGTAGAGTTCGGGCAGGACCTCCACCTGCGGCGCTGCGACGCGGTCCTTCATCGTCTCCCAGGCAATGTCCCAGGTCTGCCGGGCCCGGACGGCATGCGACACCAGCACGGCCTTGGGGAAGGGGGGATGGGTGGCGAGCCAATCCCCGATCTGCGCGGCGTCCTTGTGGCCGCGGTCGTCGAGGCGACGATCCTGGTCACGGCCGCTCGGCGCGTCAGTCTCGGTCTTGGCGTGACGCAGCAGCATCAAACGGCGCATGGCATTCTCGAATCGTTACGCGTCCAGAATAATCTACAGGCGCCGGTTGAGGACAAGGTGACAAGGGCCCGATCGGTCCTTTAAGGAAACGACATGAGCGAGACTTTCACAAGCGTGTCCCAGGAAGAAGCCGGCTTTCGTGAACGCACGCGACTGTCGTTTGATCTCGATGCCGACATCTGCGTGATCGGGGCCGGGCTTGCCGGGCTCTCCATCGCGCTGGAGGCAGCCCGGCTCGGAGCCAGCGTCGCGGTGCTCGAGGGCCGCCATGTCGGCTGGAGCGCCTCCGGAAACCAGCTCGGCACCGTGATGCCGGGCTTTGCGCTGCCGCTCGCCGATCTGATCGAGCGCATCGGCTTCGAGGACGCGCGCGAATTGTGGACGCTGGCGAAGGAGGGCGCCGAGTTCGTCCGGGCCAACGCCACCGAAGAGAACATGCCCGGCATTGGCCCGAGCGATGGCGTGCTGGAGGTCTCCAACGTCGATGCCGGCGACCGGCTGATCAGCCGGTTGCAGATGCTCCACGAGGATTTCGACACGGAGGTCGAGGGCTGGCAGGTGGATCGCGTCCGCGAGGCGCTCAAGACCGACCGTTACTTCCACGGCGTCTATTATCCCCGGGCGTTCCAGCTCGACGGCCGCAAATATGTGCACGGCCTCGCGGCGCTGGCGCGGCGAGCGGGAGCGCGCATCTTCGAGGATACGCCGGTCGTCAGCATCGATCATTCCGGCATCCGCAAGCGCATCGTCACGCCCTCGGCGCGGCTGCGCGCCACCCACATCGTGCTCGCCGGCAACATCCACCTCGGCGCGCCCTTGAGGCGCCTGTCGGAGACGCTGCTGCCGGTCTGGCGCTATGCCGGGATTACCGCGCCGCTCGGCGAGCGCGTGCACGAGATCGTGGCGTTCAAGGGATCGGTGATGGATTCCGACGGGATCGACCATTTCCGTGTCGTCGACGGCGACCGGCTGATGTGGGAAAGCCCCGAGACCACCTGGGCCGCGCGTCCGCAGCGCTTTGCGGGCGCGGTCAGGCGGCGGATCAGATCGATTTTCCCCCAGTTCGGCGATGTCGAGATTACCGACATGTTCGGCGGTGTCACCGGCCAGACCGTGCACGGCATGCCGCAGATCGGCCAGTTGCGCAAAGGCCTGTGGGTGGCGAGCGGGTTCGGCCGCCAGGGCATGAACACCTCGGCCATGGCCGGGCAGCTGATCGCGCGCAGCATTTTGTGGGGCGACGAGCGCTGGCGGCTGTTCTCGCCGTTCGAACTGGTCTGGGCGGGCGGCACGACCGGGCGGGTCGCGGGCCAATTGGTGGGAGTTTGGGGCAGGGCGAGTTCCGCCGCCGCAGGCTCGCTCGCCCGCTACCGCGAGCGTGCGCGGGTCAAGGACCGGGAACGCGAGGCGCGCCTCGCTGAAGCCAACCGGGCCGCCGGCACTGGTCCTCGCCGTCCGCCGCCCAGCGTCCGGCCGCAGCCGGCCCCTCCGCCGAAACCTGTGGCCGAGGATGTGGAACCGGCCTCGTAGGAACAGGGTGTCTCGCGATAAGTTGAGAAAAACCCCGCCCGGACGTGTAACGTCGGCCGTTAGAGCCCGTATCTCAGAGCGTGGACTCCCCCGCGCACGGAGAATCAGATGTTTGACCGCCGCATCCTGCTGACAACTGTTGCCGGCCTGTTCGGCCTTTCGGCCTTCCGCTGGTTGAGAGGAACGCCCGCCGAGGCTGGAGAGAAGGCCGCGCAAAAATTCGAGATCGAGAAGACGGACGCCGAGTGGCGCGCCCAGCTCACGCCGCAGCAATATGAAATCCTCCGCAAGGAGGGCACCGAGAGGCCGGGCTCCAGCCCGCTGCTCAAGGAACACCGCAAGGGCATCTTCGCCTGCGCCGGCTGCGACCTGCCGCTGTTCGCATCCGACACCAAGTTCGAGAGCGGCACGGGTTGGCCGAGCTTCTACCAGCCGATCGAAGGCAATGTCGGCAAGACGGAGGACCGTACCTTCGGCATGGTGCGCACCGAAGTGCATTGCCGGCGCTGCGGCGGCCATCTCGGCCACGTCTTCGACGACGGTCCGAAGCCGACCGGATTGCGCTATTGCATCGACGGTTTCGGGCTGGTCTTCCACCCGGCCGCCGCGTCGGCAACGTAGGTCTCGCTGAAGTCATTCCGGAGCGATGCGTGAGCATCGAATCCGGAATCTCGAGCTTCTCAGGTGCGCAATTGCGAACCTGAGTTCGGTGCTGCGGGCCGCCCCGGAATGACCCGATGCCCCGGCAATTGTTGCCGGCCCGGCAATTGTGCCCCGGTCATCCGACCGGGGCCTTCCCATTCAAGTCATTGATTTCCTGAGAATACCCGCATTGGCATAGCCCTTGCGACTGTCTCTTCCGACTGCGGCCATGGTCGACCGGCCGCCGAGATCGGATCTGGAGACAAAGTTATGGGTATCTTCGATGCAATGAACACCTCGGTGGGTGGCCTGCAGGCGCAGTCCTACGCGCTGCAGAACATTTCAGGCAACATCGCGAACTCATCCACCACCGGTTACAAGGGCATCGGCACCAGCTTCGTCGATCTCATCCCCGACGCCTCGGTCCCGAGCAAGCAGGTCGCGGGCGGTGTGACGGCCAACGCCAAGGCGACCATCACCACCCAGGGTACGATCTCGTCCTCCTCCGTCGCGACCAACATGGCGATCACCGGCGACGGCTTCTTCTCGATCCAGAAGGCGACTAACGTCGTCGACAACTTGCCGCAGTTCAGCGGCGTCACCTATTACACCCGCCGCGGCGACTTCCAGCTCAATTCCAACGGCAACCTGGTCAACGGTGCCGGCTACTACCTGATGGGCGTCACGGTCGACCCCAAGACCGGCAACCCGACCGGCAATGTGGCGTCCGTCCTGAAATTCCAGAACAACTTCATCCCGGCACAGGCGACAACCTCGATCCAGTACGCCGCGAACCTGCCGAGCGTGCCGAACACGGGGGCGAGCTCGACCGCGGCGAGCGGCACGCTGCTGGCGGCCGGCGGCCTGAACCCGTCCGATTTCGCCGCCAACCCGCTGATCGTCGGCACGCCGCCGCCGCCTTATTCGAATGCGACGGTCTCCGGCGCGGCGGCCACCGGCAATCTGCGCTCGGCCTATACGGCGACGACTGCGACCGGCACGGTGGCGCTGCAGGACAACGCTTCGGCGGTGGCAACTGGCAGCACGTCTCTCGATGCGGGCTTGGCCACGCATCTCAACACCAGCCTTCTCACCAACCTGGCCGGCAAGTCGTTGACGGTCAACGGCCAAACAATCAACTTCGACAACACCGTCTCGGGCGTTTCGACGGTTGCGGGCCCCCCGGCGGTCACTACGATTGGTCTGAAGTCGCCCACCAGCGCACTGATGTCGGATGTCCTCAGCGCGATCGCGTCTGGAGCCGGCGTTCCCGCCTCCAGCGTGACTATGAATGCCAGCGGCAACATCCAGATCACGACCAGCACCACGGCCGACGTGACGATCGGCGGCACTGCGGCAGGATTGCTCGGCGTCAGCAGCGTGACGCGCGGCGGTAACGTGCTGTCCACTCCCGCGATTACGAGTGGTACACAGCTCGGCGGCACCGCGACGCCCGGCGGGGCGGAAGTCCTCTCGACGCCCTTCGTGGTCGGCAACACGATCCAGGTCAACGGCACGGGAGCTGCCAATACGATCACCTTCGTGGCCTCCAACGCTACCCCTCCGAACCAGATCAACATCACCGACTCCATAGCGACTCTGCTCAGCCAGATCGACACGCTCAGCGGTGCGAGCGGTTCTTCGATCAGCAACGGCGTGATCACCCTGAATACCGGTATCGCCAATCCCACCTTGACGGTGACGAGCCCCAACAACAGCAGCGCCTTCGCCGCGCTCGGCTTCACGTCGTCCATCTCCAAGAACCGCGGCGGTGGCGGCACTGCCGGCACCGGCGGCGTGATCGGCAACGACATCGCCACGTTCACCAAGGAATCGATCAGCGGCGGTGCGGTCACCGCCTACAACGCCGCGGGCACGCCGGTGAACCTGCAGCTGCGTTGGGCCAAGACCGACAGCGTCTCGCTGGGCACCGGCCATTCCGACACCTGGAACCTGTTCTACCAGACCGATCCGAATGCGACCGGCACGACGGTCGGCTGGGTCAACACCGGGCAGGCCTTCACCTTTGCCAGCGACGGCTCGCTGACCTCGCCGAGCGGATCGGGCATCACCATCAACAACGTCAGCGTCGGCGGCCAGTCGCTCGGCTCGGTCGCCTTCAACATGTCCTCGGGCGGGCTGACGCAATATGCCAGCACCAGCGGCGCGGTGACGATCAACACCATCACGCAGAACGGCTACGCCGCCGGTCAGCTCCGCTCGGTTGCCGTCAACAACAGCGGCCTCGTGGTCGGCACCTTCTCCAACGGCCAGAACCTCAACCTCGCCCAGGTGACGCTGTCGCACTTCAACGGCACCAATTACCTCAAGGCCCTCGACGGCGGCGCCTACGCCGCGACCGAACAGTCGGGCACAGCGATCGACGGCGCGTCGGGCAGCATCAGCGGCTCATCGCTGGAAGGCTCGAACACCGACATCGCCGACGAATTCACCAAGCTGATCGTGACCCAGCAGGCCTATTCGGCCAACACCAAGGTGATCACGACGGCGAATTCGATGGTGCAGGATCTCTTGAACGTGTTGCGCTGATCGGCGCGTGACGTAACCAAAGGCGGCTAGTGATATGGGTTTGAGTTCAGCCCTCGCCAGTGCGATGAGCGGTCTGCGTGCCAACCAGGCCGCGCTCTCGATCGTCTCCTCGAACGTCGCCAACTCGCAGACGCCGGGTTACGTCGTCCAGAGGCCGAACCAGATCGAGGTCACCACCGGCGATTTCGGCTCGACGGCGATGACGACCGGCGTCAGCCGGGAGCTCGACACCTTTGTGCAGAACCAGCTGCGCACCGAGACCGGCGGCAGCGGTTACGCCGACCAGATGGCCAACATCCTGAAGCAGCTTCAGAGTGTCTACGGCACGCCCGGCAACAGCGGCACGCTCGAAACCGCGCTGAACAAATTCACCACGGCGTTGCAGGCGCTGTCGACCAGCGCCGGCTCGTCGTCGGCGCAGACGGTTGCCCTCGGCGCGGCGCAGGCGTTGGCGAAGCAGCTCAACGTCACCACCAACGGCATCCAGTCGCTGCGCTCCAACGTCGAGCAGGATCTCGGCACCTCGTCACAGCAGGCCAACGCGGCGATGCAGCAGGTCGCCGACATCAACACCAAGCTTCAGGGCTTGTCGGCAAACGACCCGTCCGCCGCGACGCTGATGGACCAGCGCGACCAGGCCATCAACACGCTGTCGAAATATGTCGACGTTCGCGTCACCACCGACGGTTCGAACCAGGCCAATATCTACACCACGACAGGCATCCAGCTCGTCGGCGCCGGGCTCGCCTCGCAATTCACCTTTGCCTCCGCCGGCGCCCTTTCGGCGACCTCGCTCTACAACATCGATCCGGCCAAGTCCGGCGTCGGTGCGCTCAACATCAAGCTGCCGAACGGCTCGCAGCTCGACGTCGTCGCCAACAACGTGGTCTCCTCCGGCCAGATCGCGGCCGACCTGAAGCTGCGCGACCAGACGCTGGTGCAGGCGCAGAACCAGATCGACCAGCTCGCCGCGACGATGTCGAGCGCGCTGTCGGACAAGACCACGGCCGGCAGCGCGGTCTCGGGCCCGCAGGCCGGATTCGATCTCGACCTTGCCGGTGCGCAGCCGGGCAATACGGTCAACATCACCTACAAAGACACGGCGACCAACACCCAGCGCCAGATCACGCTCGTCAACGTGACCGACCCGGCGGCGCTGCCGCTCCAGAACGCCACCAATGCCAACCCGATGCGGGTGGGCGTCAATTTCTCCGGCGGCATGAATGCGATCGCCGCTGCGCTCAACACCGCGCTCTCAGGCTCGCACCTGACGTTCTCCGCCGCTCCGTCGCCGGCGACGGCCACGACGCTGCGGGTGACCGATGACAATACCGGCCTTGCCCAGGTCAATTCGGCCTCGACCACCAAGACGATCTCGTCGCTGACCTCGGGCAGCCCGCAGCTGGCGGTGTTCACCGACGGCGGGCAGGCGCTCTACACCGGTGCGATCACCGCCTCGGGCTCGCAGATGACCGGCCTTGCCGGGCGCATCGCCGTGAACACGCAGCTGGTCAGCGATCCCACGCGGCTGTCCGTCTACAACACCTCGCCGGTGACGCCCGCCGGCGATACCACGCGCTCGGACTATCTCTATTCGCAGCTCACCAATGCGGTGTTTTCCTATTCGCCGACGACCGGCCTCGGCTCGGCGAACCAGCCCTTCACCGGCAGCGTCTCGAACTACCTCCAGCAGTTCCTGAGCGTCCAGGCCAACGCCTCGACCCAGGCCACCCAGCTCCAGCAGGGCCAGAGCGTCGTGGTCTCGACGCTCCAGGCCAAGTTCGACTCGACCTCCAGCGTCAACCTGGACTCGGAGATGTCGAACCTGATCCAGCTTCAGAATGCCTATGCCGCCAACGCCCACGTCATGTCGGTGGTGCAGAGCATGATGAACACGTTGATCCAGGCTCAAGTGTAACCAGTACAGGGTTCTGAAAGATGTCGATCAGCAGCATCAACTACTCTTCGTCGGTCCTCGGCGCGCAGATCCGCAACATCAATCAGCAGCTTACCGACCTGTCGACGCAGCTCGCGACCGGCAAGCTGTCGCAGAACTATTCCGGGATGGGCGCCAACGAGGGCTTTGCGATCGCCGGGCGTTCGCAGCTCTCCAACATCGCCGCCTATACCGACACGATCACGAATGTGAACGTGAACATCAACCTCGCCAATACCGCGCTCCAGTCGCTCACGACGATCCGCAACACGGTGCAGACCGGCTCCGCGAGCACCGCGCAGGATCTCAACGTCAACGGACAGACCGTCGCGCAGAACACGGCCGCTTCGCAGTTCGGCTCGATGGTCGGTGTTCTCAACACGCAGTCGGGCAACCGCTATCTGTTCTCCGGGACGGCGTTCAACACGCAGTCGGTTGCCAATGCCGGCGACATCATCAACGGCACGACCACGCAGGCGGGCTTCAAGACCGTCATGGCGGAACGCCAGGCCGCCGACCTCGGCGCCAACGGCATGGGGCGGCTGGTGCAGACGCAGCCGACGCCGAGCTCGGCGCGGGTATCCGAGGACGTCGCCGGATCGCCGTTCGGAATGAAGATCGCGGCGGTGTCCTCGACGCTGACGGGTGCGACGGTTACCGGCCCGAGCGGCTCGCCGGTGTCGTTCTCGGTCGATCTCAACGGCCTCAACCCGAACGACGGCGACAAGCTGAGCGTCCAGTTCACGCTGCCGGACGGCACCACCGGGCAGGTCGACCTGACCGCGTCCTCGGCCACGCCGACGCCGATCGGCAGCTTCGCGATCGACGCGACGACTCCCGGCAACACCGCCACGAATCTTAACACGGCATTGAACACCGCGATCACGAAGCTCGCGAACACGTCGCTCGTCGCGGCATCCGCGATCACGGCCGGCGACAATTTCTTCAACACCGCAAGCTCCGCGATCGGTGCGCCCGTCAACAACCAGGCGGCGCCGCCGGCTCCGATCAGCGGAGCAACGGCGCTGTCCGGCGCCAGCCCCTCGAATTCGATCTCGCCGGGCTTCGCCGCCGGCGACACCATCACCGTGAACGGCACCACGCTGACCTTCGTCAATTCGGGCGCGACCGGCAACCAGCTCAATGTCGGCGACAGCATCCAGACGCTGATGAGCAAGATCGACCAGATCACGGGCACGTCGAAGCCTTCGACCGTGCATGGCGGCTCGATCACGATCAACACGGACGACGCGGCGAGCCTCAACATCACGACCTCGAACACGGGCGCACTCAACGCGCTCGGTTTCGGCTCGACGCCGGTCACCGCGACGCAGCCGCCATTGCGCGTCGGTTCTTCACCGGCAAGTTCGGCGACGACGCTGGTCAACGGCTCGGCCAATACCGTGAAATGGTACACCGGCAATGACGGGCCCGGCTCGCCGCGCTCCACGGCGATGGCGCGGGTGGATGATTCAGTCACGGTGCAATATGGCGCGCAAGCCAACGAGGACGCGATCCGCCAGCAATTGCAGGCGATCGCCGTGTTCGGGACGTTCTCGACCTCGCCGACCAGCCAGTATGCGGGCGGTCAGGTCTCCGCGCTGAGCCTGCGGGTGACGCAGTCCCTGACGAAGCAGCCCGGCCAGCAGCACATCGAGGACATCCAGACGGACCTCGCGATGGCCCAGAACACGATGAAGGACGCAGGCACGCGCCAGACCCAGGCCAAGGCGCAGCTCCAGTCCATCATCGACCAGGCGGAATCGGCCTCGCCGGATCAGGTGGCGAGCGAGCTCCTGTCGCTCCAGAATGCGCTTCAAGCGTCCTACCAGGTTACCTCGAAACTCGCGCAGCTGTCGCTCGTCAAGTTCCTGTAACGGCGCATTAAGACGCCGTTAACCATGCCTCTTTACCTTTTGGAGAGGAGTTGAGCGGGGCGGGGGCCGTCGATGTCGGACAAGATGCAGCTGGTGGTGGCCACGCCGTGCTTCGGCGGGCAGGTCTCGAGCATTTATGCGAGCTCGATCTTCGCGCTCCAGCGCGCCGTGCACGGCATGTCCAATCTTGAGCTCAAGGTGCTCATGCGCGACGGCGATGCGCTGATCACGCGCGCGCGGGCCAATCTGGCCGCGATGTTCCTCGACGATCCAAAGGCGACCCATTTCCTGTTCATCGACGCCGACATCGGCTTCAAGCCCGAGCAGGTGTTCCGGCTGATCGAATGCGGCGCGGATGTCGTCGCCGGCTGCTATCCGATCAAGCGGGTCAACTGGGACAAGGCGAGGCGGGCGATCGAGTCCGGCCGCACGGATGTGCCGGCGGCCGCGCTCGATTATGTGCTCGAGATCGAGGATCCCGACCGCATCGTGGTGGTCAACGGTTTTACCCGCGTGCGCTACGCCGGCACCGGCTTCCTGATGATCCGCCGCCACGTGCTGGAGGCGATGTGCCGCCACCCCAACTATGCCGGCCTGCAATTCTTCCGCGAGCACTCGCACGACACGCTGGCGGCGAGCCAGAACCGCTTCGCGCTGTTCGAATGCATGATCGATCCGGCGACGGGGACTTATCTTTCCGAGGACTTCGCCTTCTGCAAGCGCTGGACCGACATCGACGGCGAGATCTGGGCCGACATCGAGAGCTCGCTGGATCACGTCGGGCCGTCGGTGTTCCACGGCGACATCGCCTCGCAATTCGCAGCCGCGCCCGCGGCAGCTGCCGATGCGGCGTGAGCCTTCCGGGATGAGCGCCGGCGCATCCGGTCTGTCTGTCCCCGAGCGCACATTCGACGGCGGCTCGCGCTACCGCCTGCGCGATCTCTTCACACCATTGGACACGCTTCTCGTCTCCGGCGGAGATCCGCGGCTGGCGCTCGACGCAGGGGATCGCGTCAACGCCTATGGCTGTGCAGCCTCGCCGGAACCGGAGATCTGGAATTTCGCCTCCTCGACGGCATCGACGATCTCGCAATCCGCCTATGACCGCGCCGCGCTGGCGCGCGAAGAGCTGATGCACAGGTGCCTGTTCGACGAGGTCGAGATCGCCTTCGATGCGCGCGGCGAGGCCATGCGCGAGGAGTTGCGCGGCCATCTCCAGCTCTCGCCGCGCGTCGACGTCGTGTTCTCGCCGTCTGGCACCGATTCCCAGCTTCACGCCCTGTTCCTGGCCCGTGCGGTGCTCGGCGCCCCGCCAGTGACTATCGTGGTCGGCGCCGACCAGACCGGTAGCGGCACGGCCCATACCGCGCGCGGTCACCATTTCAGCTCCATGACCGCGAGCGGCCTTGCCGTGCGCAAGGATGGCGCGGTTGCCGGACTCGCCGGCGCCAGCGTGACGTTGCCGCTGCTTCGGGCCGGGCCCGGGATCGCGATGCGCGCCGACACCGATGCCGCGGTGCTGGAGGCGATCGAAGCGACGATCGCGCAAGGTGCGCCCGTGCTGCTTCAGATCATGGATTCCTCGAAGCTCGGCTGGCGCGCGCCGGGCGTGGCCTGTCTCGATGAGATCGCGCGGCGCTGGCCGCGCAAGGTTCAGGTCGTCGTCGACGCCTGTCAGGCGCGGCTCGGCCGCCGCCGGCTGCGCTCCTATCTCGATCGCGGCTACATGGTGCTGATCACCGGCTCGAAATTCTTCGGCGGCCCTGCCTTCAGCGGCGCGCTGCTGGTGCCGAAAGGGTTTTCGCGGTCGCTCGACCGGATTGAAGGGATTGCGCCGGGCTTCTTCGACTATGCCGGCCGCTGCGATTGGCCGACGGCCTGGACGGCGCTGCGCTCACGCTTCGAGCGCCGGCCGAATTTCGGACAATGGCTGCGCTGGGAGGCGGCGCTCGCGGAGATCGGCAGCTACTACGCCGTGCCCGGAGCTTTCCGCGTCAGGGCGCTGGCCGAGCTTGCCGCCGGCATCGACAGCATGATCGCGCTGTCGCCGTCGCTTCAACCCGTTCCAACGGCGACCGAGAAGACTGCCGGGGACGACGAGGAGTTCGCGCAGGCCACGATCTTTCCGTTCATGCTGCTGCGCGACGGCAAGCCGGTCTCGATGGCCGAGACCGGCGCCGTCCATCGGGCGCTGCGGCGTGACATGAACGACGAAATCAGCGGCAGCGCGGCGGACCGGCAGATCGCCGTCCAGCGCAGCCTGATCGGCCAGCCGGTCCGGCTGGAGCGGCAGGACGATGCGCCGCAAGCCGTGCTGCGCCTCTGCGTCGGCGCCCGGCTCGTGACCGAGGCCTGGTCGCCGGATATGGCGCAGGCACGACGCAATGTGCAGCACCTGCTCGATCGCATCGCCCATGTCCTGGTGAAGATCGAGCTGCTGCTTGACCGCGGCGCAGCCGCAACCGCACCGGAAAAGTCCGCGTTCGAGGTATGAGATGCAGCATCCAGTTTCCGCGCCGATCGGCGTGACCGTGCCGAACTATGCCGACCGCATCGGCTTTGCGCAGCTGACGCGCCAGGCGTTCGAAGGTGTCGATCTGCAGCCACTGCGCGATCAGCTCGTCACGCGGATCACGGAAGGAGCAGCGCACGCGGGCGAAGGCCTTGACCTATCGCTGATCGTCCAGCTACTCGGCGACAAGGCGGCGGGGCTGGCGATCCAGTCGGAGGTGCTGACCTTCCATCAATTGTTTCGCACGCCCGCTGCGGCTCCGAAGCCCGGCTTGCGCGTGCTCGCCCTTGCGGCCGACATCGACATGGGTGGCAACACGCCGATCGAATTCCTGCTCGAAGGCTCCGATTTCGAGCTGCTGACGCTCTATGTGACCAAGGATGTCGGCTTGCCTGAAACGTTGCCCGATCACGACGTTGCCATCGTGGTTGCATCCGATTCCGAGGAATGCCGGGAAACACTGGCCCTGATCGAAAAGGCTGCGCCGCGCTGGCCGCGGCCGCTGCTCAATCGCCCCGATCTCATCGGCAACCTCGATCGCGACAAGCTGTATCGGCTGCTGGCCGGCATCCCTGGTCTCGAGATTCCATCGACCATCCACGCGACGCGCGCGCAATTGACGGATCTCGCGCAGGGCCGGATCGCTTGCGAGGACATCGCCGGCGAATTACGCTTTCCGATGATCGCGCGGCCGCGCGGCACGCATGCCGGTGTCGGGCTCGCGAAGCTCGACGATGCGCCGGCACTCGCGGCCTATCTCGCCGAGCGCGAGGAGCAGGATTTCTTCGTCGCGCGCTTCGTCGATTATGCGAGCCCCGACGGGCTCTATCGCAAATATCGTCTCGCCATGGTCGACGGCAAGCCCTACGCCTGCCACATGGCGATCGCCGATCGCTGGGACATCTGGTATCTCAACGCCTACATGGCGTTCAGCGAGGAGAAGCGGGCTGAAGAGGCCGTCTTCATGCTGGACTTCGACCACGCCTTCGCCGCGCGCCACAAGGCCGCGCTCGACGAGATGAGCCGGCGCGTCGGCCTCGATTATTTCATCTTCGATTGCGCCGAGAACCAGAACCGCGAGCTGCTGGTCTTCGAAGCCGACAACACCGCCGTCGTGCACAACATGGATCCGCCGGTCGTGTTTCCGTACAAGCCGCCGCAGATGCGCAAGATCTTTGCCGCGTTCACGGCGATGCTGTCGCGGCACGCAGGAGAGGGCAAGGCGAGCGCAGCATGAACGAGATCATCCGCAACGCGCAAAGCTCCGTCGTGCAGGCTTCGCTCGATCCGCAGGACTGGAGCGAATTTCGCACGCTCGCCCATCGCATGCTGGACGAGGCGATCGACGGCATCGCCAATGTCCGCGCGCGGCCGGTGTGGCAGCCGATTCCCGACGGCATCCGCGCGGCATTGAAGGCCGACGTGCCGCGCGAGGCGAGCGACCTTGCCGATGTTTATCGCGAATTCGCCGAGCATGTCGCGCCCTATGCGACCGGCAATGTCCATCCCGGGTTCATGGGCTGGGTGCATGGCGGCGGCACCGCGGTCGGCATGCTCGCGGAGATGCTCGCAGCTGGCCTCAATGCCAATCTCGGCGGACGCGATCACATGCCGATCGAAGTCGAGCGCCAGATCGTCGCGTGGATGCGGCGCCTGTTTGATTTCCCGGGGATTGCGAGCGGCATCTTCGTCACGGGCACGTCGATGGCCAATTTGATGGCGGTGCTGGTGGCGCGCACCGCTGCGCTCGGGACGCTGGCGCGGCAGCACGGCATCGGCAATGACGGCGCGCTGCTCACGGCCTACACGTCGCAGGCTGCGCATGGCTGTGTCTCCAGGGCGATGGACATTGCCGGGCTCGGCACCGATGCGCTGCGCAAGATCGGCGTCGATGCCGATCATCGCATCGACGTCGCCGCGCTGCGCGCGCAGATCGCGATCGACCGCGAGGTCGGCTTCAAGCCGTTCCTGGTGGTCGCATCTGCCGGCACGGTCGATATCGGCGCGATCGACGACCTCAAGGCCATCGCTGCGCTGTGCCGCGAGGAGGGAATCTGGTTTCACGTCGATGGCGCCTTCGGGGCGCTCGCGATCTTCTCGCCCGAGCTCGCGCCCATGCTCGGCGGCATCGAGCTCGCCGATTCCATTGCGCTCGACTTCCATAAATGGGGGCAGGTGCCCTACGACGCCGGCTTCCTGCTGGTGCGCGACGGCGAGCAGCACCGGCAGGCCTTTGCGCAGCCGGCGGCCTATCTGCGCCGCGAGGCGAGGGGGCTTGCGGCGGGCGCGGTCTGGCCCTGCGATCTCGGCCCCGACCTGTCGCGCGGCTTCCGCGCGCTGAAGACCTGGTTCACGCTGAAGACGTTCGGCACCGACCGGCTGGGCGCGGTGATCGCGCGAAGCTGCGCGCTGGCGAAGTATCGGGAGACGCGCGTGCTGGCCGAGCCGCGGCTGGAATTGCTGGCGCCGGTGAACCTCAACATCGTCTGCTTCCGCTACCGCGCCGACGATGCGGTCAATCGCGAGATCGTCGCCGATGTCCAGGAGTCCGGCGTTGCGGCGCCCTCGAGCACGACGCTGGACGGCAGGTTCGCGATCCGCGCTGCCATCGTCAATCACCGTACCGACGAGACGGACATCGACGCGCTTGTGGCTGCGGTGCTGGAGTTCGGCGCGCGGCGGATCGGCGGTGGTCTGATCGAGGTCGAGGCGCCGCCGCTGGCGGCGCAGTGACCAGGAACGCAGGTGAAACGACAACGGCCCCGGACATGATCCGGGGCCGTTGTCATTTGGGCAGGCTGATGCGTGCCGATCAGGCGGCCGAGCTGACGTCACCCTTGGGATGCGTCGCTTGGTACTGGTCCCGCAGCTTCTCTTCATAGGCGATCAGCTTGCGGGCATCCTTCAGCGCCCGGTAGAGATCGCCGCTCATGATGTTGTTGTTGATGCTTTCGATGATCGGCCAGGCGCTCGGCACCGCGGTGACGATGTCGCGCACCAGGTTGAAGTAGGTGCCGTGCTGGCTCTGCGGATCCGGCGAGATGTACATGAGCTGGACCGCGAGATAGACGAGCTTGGCCGGCGTGTCGGCGGTCTCCGGCGTGAGGATGTCGCGCTCGCGCAGGATCGGCACGTTGTCGCCGTCGATCAGGAGGCGGGCGCGCTGGTCGGTGTTGGTGATCACCGAATTGCCGACGATGATGCGTTCGTGCGGTTTGAGCTCAACCTTGAGAGCCATGCCTGTTCTCCATCAACCCTTTTACAACGATCCGTCGCGGCGTTCGTGCGATGAGGGCGATCGTTCGTGATTTGGAGCCGATCCTTGCGCAACATGGTTAACAGGTCGTAAACGACGGCGCCGGGGACGGAAAATGCAACAATTTCAAGGCCGATAGCGGCATGTCCAGCCGTCTGCCGCGGCCTCGAAGGGGGCTTCCGGCGTCGCGGCGGGAAAAACTGCGGGTTTCATTTCACGGATTGTTAGAGGCTTGGACGCACGGTCCGGCGGTCGTCTGATCAATTGGTCAGATAGGACGCGTAGCTACCAGAAAGGTAACAGTATGTCCGTCGTTCTCTCCGCATCGGTTCGCCAGAACCTGCTCTCCCTCCAGTCCACCGCCGACCTCCTCGCCACCACCCAGTCCCGTCTGTCGACTGGCCGCAAGGTGAACTCGGCTCTGGATAATCCCACCAACTTCTTCACCGCCCAGGGCCTTGATAACCGCGCCAGCGACATCGGCAATCTGCTCGATGGCATCGGCAACGGCGTTCAGGTTCTCCAGGCAGCCAACACCGGCATCACCTCGCTGCAGAAGCTGGTGGACAGCGCCAAGTCGATCGCCAACCAGGTGCTGCAGAGCCCGACGGGCTACTCCACCAAGTCGACCGTGACCTCGACCGCCATCACCGGCGCGACCGCCAGCAACCTGCTGGGTACCGCTTATACCAACAGCACCGTCGCCGGCACCGCCGTGCTGAACGACAACACCGGCACTGCGGTCAACATCACCGCTTCCACCCAGCTGGTTGGCACCGCGGGCGCGACGTCCGACGACCTTGCTACGGCCATCACCAACGGCTCGGTCCTGACGGTCAACGGCAAGAACATCACGTTCTCGACCGCGCAGACCACTTCGACCACCGACACCGCCGGCAACGTCACCATCGGCATCGGCACGGGCAGCACCTTGACGGTGCAGAGCGTGCTGAGCGCGATCGACGGCATCACCGGCACCGGCACCGCCTCGACCGTCGCGGCTGGTAAGCTCACGCTGAGCACCGGCACGACCTCGGATCTCACGATCGCGGGTTCGGGCAACGTGCTCGCCGCGCTCGGTCTCACGGCCGGCACCACCGCCCGCGTCCCGCCCGCCATCTCGGGCCAGACGCTGACGATCGCAGCCACCGGCGGCGGCACGCCCACCAGCATCACCTTCGGCACCGGCACCGGCCAGGTCTCGACGCTGAACGGGCTCAATTCGGCGCTGGCGGCCAACAACCTGCAGGCCTCGATCGACTCGACCGGCGTGATCTCCATCACGACCACGAACGACGCGGCCTCCTCGACGATCGGCACGCTCGGCGGCTCGGCCTTTACCGCCACCGGTCCGTTCCACAGCGCTGCCATCGCGGCTCCGGTTGCCGATCCGACCTCGCAGACGCAGCGTGCAGGCTTGGTTGCGCAGTACAACAACGTGCTCGCGCAGATCAACACGACCGCGCAGGATGCCTCCTTCAACGGCGTCAACCTGCTCAACGGCGACACGCTGAAGCTGACGTTCAACGAAACCGGCAAGTCGACGCTGAGCATCACCGGTGTGACCTTCAACACCGCGGGTCTCAACATCTCGACCCTCGCCTCGGGCACCGACTTCCTGGACAACGCTTCGGCCAACAAGGTCCTGACCTCGCTCAATGCCGCCAGCAGCACGCTGCGTTCGGAAGCATCGACGCTGGGTTCGAACCTGTCGGTCGTGCAGATCCGTCAGGACTTCAACAAGAACCTGATCAACGTCCTGCAGACCGGTTCGTCAAACCTGACGCTGGCCGACACCAACGAGGAAGCGGCCAACAGCCAGGCGCTGTCGACCCGCCAGTCGATCGCGGTCTCGGCGCTGTCGCTGGCCAACCAGTCGCAGCAGAGCGTGTTGCAGCTCCTGCGCTGATACGCGACGAAAATCGTCAAACAAGGCATTACGGCGGGGCTTTTGCCCCGCCGTTTTTTTGCGCGTGACGCGGCGTGAGCCGGGTTTCAGGGAACCCTGGCCGGTTAATACCTTGTTAACCCTGTGGCTTAAGCCGCCATTAACCTTAATTTAAAGGAGTGCGTCTAGAACTAGACAAAAGCCCATTTGCCAGACCGGCGGGCTCCGATCCGTACGCGTCGCGCTCCAAGAGGAAGATCTGCCAATGTCCAACATCGTTCTCTCGGCATCAGTCCGCCAGAACCTGTTGTCGCTGCAGTCGACAGCCGACCTGCTCGCTACCACGCAAGGACGCCTTTCGACCGGCAAGAAGGTGAACACGGCGCTTGATAACCCCACCAACTTCTTCACCGCACAGGGGCTCGACAATCGCGCCAGCGACATCAGCAATCTCCTGGATGGCATCAGCAACGGCGTGCAGGTGCTGCAGGCCGCCAACACCGGCATCACCTCGCTGCAAAAGCTGGTCGACAGCGCCAAATCGATCGCCAGCCAGGTACTGCAGAGCCCGACGGGGTACTCGCCCAAATCCAACGTGACGTCGGCCGCGGTCCCCGGTGCGACCGCCAACAACCTGCTGGGCACGGCATACACCAACAACACGGTCACCGGCACCGTCGTCAACAATGACGATACGAGCGGCGCGGCGCCGATCACGGGCGCGACCAAGCTGGTCGGTACCGCCGGTGCAGGTTCGGACGATCTCGGTACGACCATCACCAACGGTTCGGTCCTGACTGTCGACGGCAAGACGATCACCTTCTCGACCGCGCAAACCACCTCGACCACCGACTCGTTCGGCAACGTCACGATCGGCATCGGTGCGGGCAGCACACTCACGGTGCAGTCGGTACTGAGCGCGATCGACGGCATCACGGGTACGGGCACGGCCTCGACAGTTTTCGGCGGCAAGCTCGTGCTCAGCACCGGCACGAGCCAGGATCTGGCGATCTCCGGCTCGGGCAACGTGCTCACGGCGCTCGGCCTCACTGCCGGCACCACCGCCCGCGTTCCGCCCCCGCTCAGCGGCAAGACGTTGACGATCGGTCCGACCGGCGGCGGCACCGCCACCAGCATCACCTTCGGTGCCGGCGTCGGGCAGGTTTCCACGCTCAATCAACTCAACGCGGCGCTGGCGGCGAACAACCTGCAGGCAACGATCGACACGACCGGTCATCTCAACATCGTGACCTCCAACGACTCGGCGTCCTCGACGATCGGCGCAATCGGCGGCACGGCCGCGGCGAGCGGCCAGCCCTTCTATGGCCTGATCGCGCAGGCGCCCACCGTCGACCCGGATTCGCAAGCCACGCGCGCCAATCTGGTCGGGCAGTACAACAACGTGCTCGCGCAAATCAACACCACGGCGCAGGACTCTTCCTACAACGGCGTGAATCTGCTGAACGGCGATACGCTCAAGCTCGTGTTCAACGAAACCGGGCGTTCGACGCTGAACATTCAGGGCGTCACCTTCAACGACGCCGGCCTCAACCTTGCTCCCTTGACCTCGGGCGTTGATTTCCTGGACTCGAAATCGGCGAACGCCATCCTGACTTCGCTCAACTCGGCCAGCACCACGCTGCGTGCCGAGGCGTCGACGCTCGGTTCGAACCTGTCGATCGTGCAGATCCGTCAGGACTTCAGCAAGAACCTGATCAACGTGCTGCAGACCGGCTCGTCGAGCCTGACGCTTGCGGACACCAACGAGGAAGCGGCCAACAGCCAGGCGCTCTCGACGCGTCAGTCGATCGCAGTCTCCGCGCTGTCGCTCGCCAACCAGTCGCAGCAGAGCGTGCTTCAGCTCCTCCGCTAACCGCGACGCTGACGTACACGATGAATCATTCAACGGCGAAGCCTAGGCTTCGCCGTTGTTTTGAGCGAGATCGCTAACTGTCGATTAGCTCAGATCAGCGCATGATGGATGCAATCGTTTACAGTGCGCGCACTCGGATTTAGCCTTGAGGTGAAGGTGGATGCCGCGACCCGTAATTGTCCGGAGCTCGTCCGCACTCTCACGTAAGCAAATCTTAAGCGGTGCTGCCTAGGGTTGGGAAAGAGATCCTTAAGCCTGTACAACGGGCGAGGAAACCTCCAGGGTGATCGATGTCGAGTTCTGCTGCTTCGGCCTACGCGCGTGTAGCCACGACCACTGCGTCTCCTCGCGATATCGAGGCGCAGACGCTCCTGAAGGCCGCCAACAAGCTGCAGGACGCCATCAACAGTGCCGATCCCTTCAACGAGCAGACGACGCAGGCGTTGATGTTCAACCGCAAGCTCTGGACCATCTTCCTGAGCGAGGCGATGCGCGACACCAATCCGCAGCCGCTCGACGTTCGGCAGAGGATCGCCAATATCAGCGTGTTCGTGCTGAGCCAGACTGCTGCGCTGCTGATGAGCCCGCAGCTCGATCACTTCCGCCCGCTGATCGAGATCAATCGCAATATCGCCGCCGGTCTTTCGGGACGGTCGTAACGCGACCGGTTCGAACGACCTCGATACGGCCGTCGCGACCCGCGGCGTGAACGTCAGGCGCTGCGATCGGTGCTGAGTGGACGCGGGGGCTCGGACTTCATATCCAGTGCGTGGAAATAGGCCCGCCGCCGCAGCATCGCTTCGTCCGGAAACTGATCGACAACCGCATCGGTCCTTTCGTTCACAACCTGGAACACGAAGGACGCGGCGGGCTGGTTGAAAACCACCTGGCGTGAAACGCTGTCGTTGGTGCTCTGCAAATCATTGCGCGCAGCCGCGCTCGTATCGCTCGCGGCGACCGTCTGGCTCACCGGCAAATCGGTTTGCACGGCCTCGTTCGCCGCCGCATTGGACGTCGTTATGATCTGCACGGGGGCCGGTATCCCCACCGGCCTGATGCTGAAATCTGTACTCATGGCAGCCTCCTGGTTGCCTCGTCTGAGTCAAATCCCAACCCCTCTCAATACGCAACCATGGAACACCAGGATTGAAGACCGGGTAAGCAAACGTGCCTAACCGCGCGACGATATCGCCGCGCGGTTTTTCGTAAAATTGCGGGGAGTTTTCGCGCGCGCTCAGAGCGAGCGGCTGACCGCGAGCGGGGTGATGTGGCGTGGGCCTGGAGCCGCGCGGCGTCCCGCCGCCGTGTAGGTGTTGGGCACGTTGCGCTTCTGGATCTCGGCGTTGACGCCGCGCACCACGCTTTCCGAGACCGCGTGTGCGGTCGCGAGCACGGTGAGATTGACCTGGAGCATCGCGCGGAACGCATCGTGGTGCCGATGCAGCGTCGAGAGCAGCTCGGGCGCGGATTTCGCGAGCTGGGCCTGGTTCGTCTTCAATTCGCTGACGGCGCTGACATAGTTGCGCGACAGCTCCTGCTTCTTGCTCTCGAGCGTCATCGCTTCGCGGACCTGGCCAGCGCGGACGAGCTCGGTCTCGCGCTCGACCAGTCCGAGCAGGGCGTTCATCGCATCCATCAGCTGCTCGGCGACCTTGCGCGCCTCGGCGTTGCCGGGTGCGGTGTTGGGGCGCTGCGCTTGCACCGGCTGACGTGAGGCGTTGAAGTGGTTCATCTCGGTTGACCTTATGCCGTGCGGATTGTTTTCGCCTGCTGCATGATGAGGGTGCGGTAGACTTCGGTGGCGACACCGACGCCGCCGGCCTTGGCGAAGTTCTTGGAATATTGCTCGGTCAGCATCGAACGCCACACGCCGGTGCCCGGGGTGTCGCCGAACGGACCTTCGCCCTTCAGGCCCGAGGTCATCTGCGAGAACATGCTGTTGAGGAACATCGCCTCGAAATCGGTGGCGGTCTTCTGCGCCTTCGACTGCTGCTGCGGCGAGACCTTCTGCAACGCGGCGGCGAGCTCGAAGTCGGGCCGGCCGTTGCGGCTCTCCACCGAGAAGGCCGAGGAGGTGACGACGTGCGGGGTATTGATCATGCTGGTCTGCATCACATCACCTCGATGTCGGCTTCGATCGCGCCGGCGGCCTTGATCGCCTGGAGGATGCTGATGAGGTCGCGCGGGCCGATGCCGAGGCCGTTGAGGCCGTCGACGAGCTGCTGAAGCGAGACGCCGTCCTTGACGACGGCGAACTTCTTGCCGTCCTCGACGACGCTAACGCCGGTGCGCGGCGTGACCACCGTGCGCCCGCGTGACAGCGGGTTGGGCTGGCTGACCTGCGGGCTCTCGGAGATGGTGACGGTGAGGTTGCCTTGCGCCACCGCGACGGTGGCGACGCGAACGTCGCGGCCCATCACGATGATGCCGCTGCGTTCGTCGATGACGATCTTGGCGGCGAGATCAGGATCGACCTGGAGCTGCTCGATCTCGGTGAGGAAGGCGACGACGTTGCCCTTGAACTCCGGCGGGATCGAAAGCTGCACCGTCGAGGGATCGATCGGCTCGGCGGTCTTGACGCCGAGATAGTCGTTGATCGCGGCCGCGATCCGCTTGGCCGTGGTGAAGTCGGCGTTGCGCAGCGCGAGTCGCACGTTCGGCAGCCGATTGAGCGCGAATTCGATCTCGCGCTCGATGATGGCGCCGTTGGCGATGCGGCCGACGGTCGGAACGCCGCGCACGATTTTCGCCGCTTCGCCTTCGGCCTGGAAACCGGAGATCGCGAGCGAGCCCTGTCCGACCGCGTAGACATTGCCGTCGGCGCCGAGCAGGGGCGTGACCAGCAGGGTGCCGCCGCGCAGATCCTTGGCGTCGCCCAGCGCGGAGACTGTGACGTCCATGCGCGTGCCCTGGGTGGCGAAGGCCGGCAGATTGCCCGTGACCATCACGGCGGCGACGTTGCCGGTGCGGATGGTGGCGCCGCGGATGTTGACGCCCATGCGCTCGAGCATCGCTTGCAGCGACTGCTTGGTGAAAGGGATGTTGTTGAGCGTATCGCCGGTGCCGTTGAGGCCGACGACGAGGCCGTAGCCGATGAGCTGGTTCTGCCGCACGCCCTCGATATTGGCGAGGTCCTTGATGCGCGACGTCGCGCTTGCGGACGTGACCGAGAGCGCCAGCGCTGACAGCGCGGCGCAGGCCACCCCAACAATCCTCACCCAACGAACGCCTGGCATCCTCTGCTCCCCGAGGCTCCTCACATCTCGGACCATCCTCGACACTCCCATGACGAGCTGGTCCGACGCTTTCCTTGCGAGTGCTGTGCCAACGCGGGGCAGCGGGGTTACGCGATTGAATAGGTTGAATAAACCTGTTTCCACCGATGTCAGGGAGCGTTCTCCCTGAGGAGCGAAACTGCCGCCTCTCGGCAGATTTTGCCGGGCCGTTTACGCGCCGTTAACCATAAGACGGCGAAGGTGACGGCATCGATCACCCGGATTCCTGCGATGCGCATCTACGGACCGAACGGCACCACGCTTGGTACGCCGGCCAGCCAGGCCAGGCGGACGAGCTCCGGCACCTTCGTGCTGCCCGACACCTCGTCGGCGCAGGAGACGCGGGGCGCTGCCGCACCGAAGGCGGCCGCGAACATCGATGGGCTGCTCGCACTGCAAGGCATCGAGGAAGATCCGGTCGAGCGCCGCAAGCGCTCGGTCGCCCGTGGCAGGACCGCGCTCGACGTGCTCGACGATCTCAAGATGGGATTACTGTCCGGCAATCTCGACGCCTCGACCGTGATGCGGCTGCGCGATGCCGCGGCGAACCTGAAATCATCCTCGGGCGATCCTGGTTTGGATTCCCTGCTGTCCGAGATCGAGCTGCGCGTCGAGGTCGAGCTGGCCAAGGCCGGGCAGGCTTAGGCCGCTTCGTCCTTCTGCTGCGTGTCGTAGCGGCGCTGGGCGGCGAGCACGTCCTTCAGATTCTGCTCGGCCCAATCGCGCAGGGGATCGACGGCGGCCGCGAGCGTCACCCCGAGCTGCGTGATCGAATACTCCACCGTCACCGGTACGGTTGCGATGGCGTGACGCTTGATCAGGCCGTCGCGCTCGAGCGACTTGAGAACCTGGCTCAACATCTTCTGCGAAATGCCTTCAATCGTTCGGCGCAACTGATTGAAGCGCATCGGCTCCTCGCGCAGCAGCAGCAGGATCAGCACCGCCCATTTGTCGCCGACGCGGTCGAGGATCTGGCGCGTGGGGCAGTTCGCTGCATAGACGTCTGGCTTCATCGTCAACTCCTCACGATCCGTTTGGCCCCTTGCCGGCTCGCGCGCCGGTGACGGGTCCCGGTTACTCTTGCGTAATCAGGTAAGCACAAAGTGCTCTCTTAACACCAGCATCCTTTGCGATATCTAGTAACCGTTAGTTACCAAAAGAAGCAAAGGAGCCTTCCATGAAAATCGCAGTCGCCGGCGCCTCGGGCCGGGCCGGGTCGGAGATCACCGAGGAACTGTCGCGCCGCGGCCATGCGGTCACGGCGATCGCCCGGAACCCCGAGAAGATCGCGACCCTGCCGAACGTCACGCCCACCAAGGGCGACGTGCTCGACCAGGCTGGCCTTGCCAGGCTGTGGGCGGGGCATGACGTCGCCGTGAGTTCCGTGCACTTCCTGGCCAGCGATCCGCTCAAGCTGATCGGCGCGGCGAAGGCGTCCGGCGTTGGTCGCTACCTCGTTATCGGCGGTGCCGGCAGCCTGGAAGTCGCTCCCGGCGTCAAACTGGTTACAACCCCCGGTTTTCCCGCCCAATACAAGGCCGAAGCGGAGGCGGGCGGGGCTTTCCTTGAGCTGCTGCGACAGGAAAAGGACCTGAACTGGACCTTCATCTCGCCGTCGGCCCTCTTCATCGAGGGCGAGCGAACCGGCAAGTTCCGGCTCGGGACCGATCAGCTTCTCGCAGATGCGAACGGAAAAAGCTGGATCAGCTTCGCCGACTACGCCATTGCGCTCGCCGACGAGATCGAGCGGCCGGCCCATCCGAGGCAGCGTTTCACGGTCGGTTACTAGGCCTTCGGCCGCCCCCGGGTTCTCCAGGATAAACCTTCCTGTGCAAGGGCTTGGGGGCGCTAACCGAACGATCAGGGAAATATTGTCTGTCACAGGAGGCCGCTATATAAGCCCGGCTTAACGGACCCCGTTCCGTTGCGAGTCGTTGCTTAGACAGATAGGCCGCCCTTGGAAAAGTTGAAAAACTACCGACCGACCGAAAAAGAGCCTTTCATGAACGACCGGCAGAAGGAGTACTTCCGTTTGAAGCTCCTCGCCTGGAAGGATGAGATCCTCAAAGAGTCCAAGCTCACCCTGCAGGCTCTGCAGGAGGAGAACGTGAACCACCCCGATCTCGCCGATCGGGCATCGTCCGAAACTGACCGCGCCATCGAACTCCGCGCCCGCGACCGCCAGCGCAAGTTGATCGCCAAGATCGACGCCGCGCTCCAGCGTATCGAGGACAACACCTACGGCTATTGCGAGGACACCGGCGAGCCGATCTCTTTGAAGCGGCTCGAAGCCCGGCCCATCGCGACGCTCTCGGTGGAAGCGCAGGAGCGCCACGAGAAACGCGAGAAGGCCTACCGCGACGAATAGAGTCCGAGCCGCAGCGATGCGGCTCTTTGTTTTTGGGCTCACGGTGCAGCTTGAGCGCCGTGATCAGCATTTTGTCTGCCGCTTGCCGCGACGCGCATCAGCGATCGCGAAAAGTGAATCACGATCAATGGGCTAGAGTCACTTCCTCCGAGCTCACGTAAGTTCGGATGAGAAACAGCCTTCACTTCAGGTGAGGGAGCTTTTGCGAGTCGCATCAACGAGATCGACTCGAAGGCTGAGGCAACGATCCGGCAGCTTCACACATCGCTGCAATCAGGCTTGGCTGCAATCAGGCTTGCTGCGACGCCGCAAGGCGCGCATCGCCATAAAGCCTGGACCAGCTCAATATTTCCTTAAATGCCGGCAACAGGCCGTAGGCCGCATCCGTCAACTCGTACTCGACCCTCAAGGGTTTCTCCGCGAAGACGGTTCGCGACACCAATCCGTCCTGCTCGAGCTCGCGCAGCTGCGTGGTCAGCATGTGCTGGGTGATGCCGCCGATCGATCGCCGCAACGCGCCGAAACGAACGGCGCCGTTCATCAGTGCAAACAGGATCTCCAGCTTCCACTTGCCGCCGAGTGCATGGATGGCGCGCTTGAAGTCGGCGAGCAGGGCAGCGTCGGGGCTGCAATCGCAGTCGCCGTCGCAAACGCTGGTCAGGTTTTCCATACCGGTCTCGAAATCCATTCTACTTGTTCCCCGGGAGATAGTGACCAGATGCGGCCTTGAGCAGGGTGGCGGAACCAATTCGCCCAGCCTGCGCAATGAGGGGAATTCGGCAATGAGCATTGTTCTGGTCACCGGCGGGTCCGGCTTCGTCGGCATCCATGTCGTCCTGCAGCTTCTGGCCGCCGGCCATCAGGTGCGGACCACGGTGCGTCGCCCGGACCGGCAGGCCGACGTGCTCGCCATGTTGCGCGAGGGCGGAGCTGCGTCGCCGGAAAGCCTGTCCTTTTTCACCGCCGATCTCACCGCGGACGACGGCTGGCGCGAGGCCGTCGCCGGCTGCGATTACGTGCTCCATGTCGCTTCGCCATTGTCGACCAGTGTTCCCAAGGACGAGAACGAGATGATCATCCCGGCCCGCGACGGCACGCTGCGGGTGCTGCATGCCGCACGCGAGGCCGGCGTCAGGCGGGTCGTCGTCACCTCGTCGCTGGGCGCGATCGGCTATGGCCATCCGGCGCGCGACAGGCCGTTCGACGAGACCGACTGGACCAATCTCGACGGCGCCGACGTGCAGCCCTACATCAAATCCAAGACGCTGGCCGAGCGGGCGGCCTGGGATTTCGTCGCGCGCGAGGGCGGTGGGCTCGAATTGTCCGTCGTCAATCCCGCCGGCATTTTTGGCCCCGTGCTCGGGCCGGACTTCTCCGGCTCGATCGAGATCGTCAAATCGCTGCTCGACGGCGCCATGCCGGCGGTGCCGCGGGTCTATTTCGGTGTGGTCGACGTGCGCGACGTGGCCGATTTGCACCTGCGCGCGATGACGGCGCCCGAAGCGAAAGGCGAGCGCTTCATCGCGGTCTCCGGCGAGACGATGTCGATCCTCGATATCGCCAGGGTGCTGCGGCGGGAACTCGGACCCAGGGCGCGCCGGGTTCCGCGGCGCCACGCCCCGGACTGGCTGGTGCGGCTGGCCGCGAACCGGATTCCGCTGCTGCGCGCGGTCGTGCCGATGCTTGGAAGGGTTCGGCATTCCACCAGCGCCAAGGCGAGGTCGCTGCTCGGCTGGCAGGCCCGTTCCAACGACGAGGCGATCCTCGCGACGGCCGAGAGCCTGATCCGGCTCGGTCTCGTCAAGGGCTGAGGCCGCCCTTGGCCCGTCCCTTGGCCCGCGCTTGTCACGCCGCGGCGGGGATGCTGAAGTGCCGACCTCAATTGCGTAGCGTGGGAGCCGGCGCCGATGGACAAGATTCTCAAAGCCGCAAAGGCGATTGCACTCGCGCGCCGTAACCGCGCGCCGCTCGCGGCCCTGGACCATCCGCCGGCCGACGAAGCCGAGGGTTATCAGGTCCAGCGCGCGCTGCACGATCTCCTGTTGCCGCATGTCGGGCCGCTGGTCGGCTACAAGATCGGCTGCACCAGTCAGGTGATGCAGGACTATATCGGCATCCCGCATCCCTGCGGCGGCAGCGTGTTCCAGAAGGGCGTGCATGAGAGCGGGGCCAAGCTCGCGGCTGCCAACTATGTCCGTGTCGGCGTCGAGTGCGAGATCGCGGTGCGATTGAAGCGCGACCTCGCCGCCGGCGAGGCGCCGTTCACGGCCGAATGGGTCGGCGAGGCCGTTGAGTTCTATCATCCCGCGATCGAGATCGTCGACGACCGCTATGTGAAGTGGGAATCGATGGGTGCGCCGACGTTGATCGCCGACGATTTCTTCGCCGCTGGCTGCGTGCTGGGTGAGGCGGTGCCGCGCTCGTCGGTGCCGGATCTGAAGGCGGTCAAGGGCCGCGCCATCGTCAATGGCGAAGAGGTCAGCCACGGCACCGGCGCCGACGTGCTCGGCCATCCCCACAACGCACTCGCCTGGCTCGCCAACCACCTCGCCGCCGAAAGCAAGGGTCTGCACGCGGGGCAACTCGTGCTGACGGGGAGCCTGGTGAAGACGCTGTGGCTGAAGGCCGGCGACAAGGTGCGGATGGAGCTGGACGGGCTGGGCGTGGTGGAGGCGGAGTTTACGTGAGGGCTCCTACGGCAATCCCCGCCGTCAGTCGTCCCAATCGGCTTTACAAAATACATGCGGCCCTCGCCAGGGGAGCTAGCGAGGGCCGCGTAGTACATCGTCGTTCGCGCCTAGGTTCGCGAACACGATGTGGGAGCTCGGGAGAGGCTTAGAAGGGCAACAGCACGTCCATGACCTGCTGACCGTAGCGCGGCTGCTGCACGTCCGTGATCTGGCCGCGGCCGCCATAGGCGATGCGGGCCTGTGCGATCTTGCTGGAATCGATGGTGTTGTCGCTCTGGATGTCTTCGGGGCGGACGATGCCGGCGACGATGAGTTCGCGGATCTCGTAGTTGACGCGGATCTCCTGCTTGCCTTCGACGACGAGGTTGCCGTTCGGCAGCACCTGGGTCACGACCGCGGCGACGTTGGTCTGCAAGGCCTCCGTGCGATTGACCGAGCCCTTGCCGTCGGCGGAGGATGTCGAGTCGGTGGTGAGAAGGCGGCCGGGCAGGATCTTGAGCGGCTGCGTGACCGTCTTGCTGCCGATGAAATCGGTAATCCCCGAATCCTCCTTGGCGGTTCGGCTGCGCTGGGTCTCGTTGGCGATGTTGGCCTTGTCGGTGATGTTCACGGTCACAGTCAGGAGGTCGCCGACATGGGTCGCGCGCTGGTCCTTGAAGAAGGCGCGGCTGCCGTTGCGCCACAATGAGTTCGGATTGTAGGAGGCGACTTCCGGCTTCGGCATCGGCATCTGCACCGGCTTGTAGCCGGGCTGCGTCGTCGGATTGTCGATCGCCGACAATTTCGGTTGCTCGCCGATCTGCGACAGGCGGTCGATCGAGGAGCAGCCGCTCGCCAGCGCGCAAACTGCCAGCAGCAGACCAGAGATCGCGACGCGACGAAGACGGGAAGCCGAACTCAACCTGGACATGACTTACTCTGACTTGGCTGGAGCTTGCGGGACGCGAACTTGCGGAATATGGGCTTGGGCGATCTGAGCTTGAGCGGCTTGGGCTGGAGACGCGGGGGCCTGGACCAGGCTCTGGGCGAGCGCTGCAGCAGCGGCCGCGGGGGTGGGCGTTTCGTCGCGCTTGAGCGAGGAGGTCTGCTCGACCGCGGGCGCCATCGGCGCGGACTGGCTCGCGCCCTGGATCGTCACCTGGCCGCGACCGGTGACAATGCCTGCCAGCGTGCGCTTGGTCTGGAGATTGAGCACGCTCACGGTGTCGCCCTCGGCGCCGCTTTCGAGCGCCTTGCCGCGCGTGGTGAGGTAGATCCCGGGGACCTGGTAGATGACGGTGACGCTCTGGTCGCGCGACACGAAGTCCGGCTTGACGATGTCGGCGACGCGGATCGGCGTACCCGCCCGCATCGGCCGGCGGAGCTGCATGCCGAGCGTGCGCTCGCGCGAGGCGGCCTCACCGGTGACCTCTGCCTTCGGCCGGCGCTCGAGCGCGATGTCGGAGGACTTCAGGAGATCGGCGCGGTCGATGTCGCGCGTCAGCACGGCCACTTCCACCGTCTCGATCGCGGTGCCGGTGAAGCGCAGCTTGGTCGGCGCCGCATTGTTGTCGTTGTTGATCTCGAAGGCGATGTCGAAACGGCCGTTGCGGGCGTCATAGCGGGTTGCGACTGGCTGGAGCGCACCGGTGTTGGAGGCGTCGAGCCGCATGTCGGCGACGCCGCGGTCGAACGTGACGGCGATGTTGGCGGCTTCCCCAAGGCCGAAGCGGCGCTCGAGCGCCGAGGCCACCGCGGTTTCGAGGTCCTTGTTGGCGAGCGTGCGGGCGAGGCGGGTGACCTGGACTTCCTTGATGTCGCCGGTCATTACGCCGATCACCTGCTTTGCGCGCAGCACCGACAGCACATGCGCGACCGGCAGCGCGCCGGTGGTGCCGAGATCGGGCGAGCGGTAGACCGGGATCAGCGCGGTTGAGCCGGCATTGTCGATGAGATCGCCGACCCGCACCACGTCCGAGGTCACGGTGACGCTCGCGCGCAGCGTCGGCGCTGCGATGAAATCGTCGGCGGCCTGCGCCGGCGGCGCCAGCAGCAGGAGAGCGGAGATCGTGGCGAGGGTGGTGCGGATCATCGTCATCACCTCAGCGGAACAGCGCCGTGGTCGATTGCATCATCTGGTCGGCGGCGCTGATGACCTTGGCGTTCATCTCGTAGGCGCGCTGCGCGGCGATCAGGTCGCTCATCTCCGAGACGACGTCGACATTGGCCTGCTCCAGGCTGCCCTGCGTGACCTTGCCGTAGCCTTCGGAGTTCGCGGTGCCGTCCTGCGGCGGGCCGGAAGAGGGCGTCTCGACGAACTGATTGTTGCCGACGGGCTGGAGGCCCGCCTTGTTGATGAAGCGGGTCACGCCAATCTGGCCCTGAACGGCCGACGTCGACGAACCCGGCAGCGTCACCGAGACCTGGCCCTGCTCGTTGACGGCGAGGCCGGAGGCGTTGTTCGGGATGCTGATGGTCGGCTGCACCGGGTTGCCCTGCGCGGTGACGACGCGGCCCTGGTTGTCCATCTGGAAGGTGCCGTCGCGGGTGTACTGGAAGGTGCCGTCGGGCATCAGGATCTTGAAGAAGCCTTCGCCCGAGATCGCGAGGTCGAGGTCGTTGCCGGTCTGCGACAGCGTGCCCTGCGTCATGCTGCGCGGCGTGCCGACGGTCTTGACGCCGCCGCCGATGTCGACGCCGACGGGCACGATGGTGCCCTGGTCCGAGGCCTGCGCGCCGACGCGGCGGACGTGCTCGTAGATCAGGTCCTGGAACGCCGCCGTCTGCTTCTTGAAACCGGTGGTGCGCAGGTTGGCGATGTTGTTGGAGATGACCTGGACGTTGAGTTCCTGGGCCGCCATTCCGGTCGCAGCGGTGTGGAGCGCTTGCATGTCAGTGATCCCCTAATCAGGCCGGAACGTCGGCGAGCTTCTCGATCGCCGATTTGTGGAGGTCGCTCTGCTGCTGGAGCAGGTTGGCGATGGCGGTGTAGCTGCGCATGACTTCGACCATGCGGCTCATCTCGCCGACCGAGTTCACATTGGACTTCTCGATGTAGCCCTGGCGCACGGTCGACCTGGTGATGGCCTGCGGGGTCGCGGAGCCGACGTCATAGAGGTTCGCGCCGAGCTTGGTCAGCTTCGCCGCATCGTCGAACGCAGCCATGCGGATCTTGCCGCGGATCGAGTCGGTCTTGGCGGTGCCCTCGAGCACCGTGACGGTGCCGTCGGGCGCGACATTGATGTCGTGGTCGGTGGGCTGGAAGGTGATCGGGCCGCCGGTGCCGAGCACGAGGTTGCCGTCGGAGGTGACGAGCTGGCCGGTGCTATTGAGCGAGAATTTGCCGTCGCGGGTGTAGCGTTCGCCGCCATTGGCCTGCACCGCGAAGAACGCGTTGCCGTCGATCGCCATGTCGAGCGGGTTGTTGGTCGGCTCCATCGGCCCCTGGCCGACGTCGCGGAAGGTGCCGCGGTCCTGCACATAGGAGACCCGGCGGTCGGACGCGATGAAATTGTCCTCACGCGCGTTCGAGTTGAGAAACTCCTCGAACAGCGAATGGTCGGCCTTGAAGCCGTTGGTGTTGGCATTGGCGACGTTGTTGGCGATGACATCCATCTGCCGTTCCAACGTCATCTGCCGTGACAAGCCGATCAGAAGCGCGTTCTGCATCGGAAATCTCCCCTGAGTGAGCCTGCCACCTCGCTCTCCCAAGCGCCTTGGCCGACCCGTGAACGAGACCGCCAGGTTCTCCCAAACCCTCCGGCCTCGGTCCTCTCTCAGCGAAAGCCGTGCCAACTCCAAAAACTGTGTAATTTTAGTGTCTTGGTATATTCTTGAGGGGTGCGGGGAGGCGGCAGAAAGGTTCTGTTAGCCATGTTTGCCCGGCAGATTTTTCCTAGTGGAGGCCCAATCGAAAGATTCCGTTAACCATTATTACCGTAGCGTTTGCGTGTAAGAGGAGCGCACTGCGCTGGGGCATTTGTATCGCGTCACTGTCTGCCAGGAGGCTTCGCTCTTTCGACCCCTTATGAGATGAGCGAGCCTATCGACCATGGCAGACAATGAAGCGGAAGGCGGCGGAGCCGCCGAAGGCGCGGAAGCCGCCCCGCCGAAGAACAAGCTCAAGCTCATCATCATGGCCGTCGGCCTGCTCGCCGTCCTCGGCGGCGGTGCCGCGACCTGGTTCTTCTTCTTCCGTCATGGCGACGACGAGCATCACGCCGAGGCGGCGCCGCCGCCGAAGCCGCCGGCCTTCGTCGACGTGCCCGACATCATGGTCAACCTCGCCGGCGCGCCCGGTGAGCGCGTGCAATATCTCAAGCTCAAGATCGTGCTGGAGCTCAAGGAAGAGAAGCAGATCGAGGCGATCAAGCCGACGATGCCGCGCATCACCGACATCTTCCAGACCTATGTGCGCGAGCTGCGTTCCTCCGACCTCAACGGGTCCGCCGGCGTCTTCCGCCTCAAGGAAGAGCTGACCAAGCGCGTCAACGCGGCGGTCGCCCCGGTCCAGGTCAGCGCAGTGCTGTTCAAGGAAGTCGTGATCCAGTGAGCATGACGGGCTAGGGATCATGGCAGGCACCGACCAACCAGACCAGGATGCAATTGCCGCCCAATGGGAGGCCTCGCTTGATTCCGAGGATCCCGCCGAGGCCGCGAAGGCTGCTGCCGAAAACGAACTATCCGAGACCATGGCCCTGCAATGGGCGGCCATGGTCGAGGACGGCAGCCGCGATCTCGGCGCCGGCAAGAATTCCGGCGAGCGGGTGCTGTCGCAGGAGGAGATCGACAATCTTCTCGGCTTCGCGGTCGGTGACGTCACGCTCGACGACCATTCCGGCATTCGCGCGATCATCGATTCAGCGATGGTCTCCTACGAGCGTCTGCCGATGCTCGAAATCGTCTTCGACCGCCTGGTGCGGTTGCTGACGACCTCCTTGCGCAATTTCACCTCCGACAACGTCGAAGTCTCGCTCGACCGCATCACCTCGGTGCGCTTCGGCGACTACATGAACTCGATCCCGCTGCCGGCCGTTCTCTCGGTGTTCAAGGCCGAGGAGTGGGAAAACTTCGGCATGGCGGTGGTCGATTCGAGCCTGATCTATTCGATGATCGACGTGCTGCTCGGCGGCCGCCGCGGCGCCAGCCAGCTCCGCATCGAGGGCCGGCCCTACACCACGATCGAGACCGAGCTGGTCAAGCGGCTGGTCGAGGTGGTGCTGGTCGATGCCGAACAGGCGTTCCGGCCGCTGTCGCCGGTGACCTTCACGATCGACCGGCTCGAGACCAATCCGCGTTTCGCCGCGATCAGCCGTCCTGCCAACGCCGCGATCCTGGTGCGCCTGCGCATCGACATGGAAGATCGCGGCGGCAATATCGAGCTGCTGCTGCCCTACGCGACCATCGAGCCGATCCGGGGCGTCCTGCTCCAGATGTTCATGGGCGAAAAATTCGGCCGCGACACGATCTGGGAGGGCCATTTCGCCACCGAGATCAACCAGGCCGAGATCGCGGTCGATGCCGTACTCTACGAGGCCGAAATCCCGCTCAAGCAGCTGATGCGGCTCAAGGTCGGCGACACCCTGCCGCTCGACATGCGCGCGGATGCCAACGTGACCGTGCGTTGCGGCGACGTCACCCTGACCGAGGGGCGGATGGGCCGGGTCGGCGACCGCGTCGCGATACGGGTGACGAAACCCCTGCGCAAGCCAAGTACGACACTTGCGATGTTCGAGAAGGTGGACGAGCAGAACAAGATGATGGAGGCCCCATGAACCACTCCCTGGGAATGGCGATCGAGACGCTGGTGGCTATCCTGCTGATGCTGACCATCGTTTACTGTGTCATGCTCAACAAGCGGCTGACGCGGCTGAAGGCGGACGAGCATTCGCTGAAGGCGGTCATCGGCGAGCTGATCACCGCCACCGAGATCGCCGAGCGCGCGATCGGCGGGCTGAAGCTCGCGGTGCGCGACGTCAACGAGAACCTCGGCAGCCAGCTTGCGGCGGCGACGCAGATGTCGGACCAGCTCTACAAGCAGCTCGGCGAAGCCGACAACGTCGTGCGGCGCCTGTCCAAGATCGCGATCGCCGCGCGCCCTGCGGCGAGCCCGGAAGCGGCCGCGGTGCCCGCGGCCAAGCCCTCATCGGCGAAGGCGGTGGCGGCTGCGGCCGAAGCCTTCTCCGAGCGACGACGATCCAACGGCCTTGCGGCATAAAGTCAGGGTATGAAATCCTTTCGTAACATCCGCGTCATTCCAGTCGTCCTGGTCGCCGTCGCAGGGCTCGCCACGCTCAAGGTCGTGGGCCTCGTGATCAATGGCGGCTATGTCTTCGACTACCAGCCGAGCCAGATCAAAAAATCCTGGGCGCAGGAGAATCTGAACTTTCCGACGGGGCGGGAAGACCCCGATATCACGGGATCTACCCACGGCGCGCCGAAGGAGGCGCCGAAGCCCGCCGCGCCCGAGACCAAACCCGAGGGCACCGTGGTCAAGATGGACGAGGCCCAGCCGCAGGTCTCGGCCTCCGAGCGCGCGATCCTGGAGCGCTTGCAGGCACGCCGCCAGGAGATCGAGTCCCGCCAGCGCGAGATCGACATCCGCGAGAACCTGCTGAAGTCGGCCGAGAAGCGCATCGAAAACAAGGTCGAGGAGATGAAGGCGGTGGAATCCCGCATCTCCGCGACCCAGGCCGAGCAGAAGGCCGCCGAAGCCCAGCGCATGAAGGGCCTCGTGACCATGTATGAGGGCATGAAGCCCAAGGACGCCGCACGGGTGTTCGACCGGCTCGAGATGGGCGTGCTGATCGAGATCGCCTCGCAGATCGCGCCGCGAAAGATGTCGGACATCATGGGCGTGATGTCGCCGGAGGCCGCCGAGCGGCTGACGGTCGAGATGGCCCGCCGGGCCAATGGCGGCGGCGATCAATCGGCCGCGGCCGGCGATCTCCCCAAGATCGACGGCAAGCCGACGCAAAAGCCGAATTGAAGGCTCCGGAGGCGCGGCGCGCTGCGGCAGCCTGCGCGCAATCGCGCGGTCGTTCGGCCTGTACGCGGCTAGACGCCTTGCGTGTCTAGTTCGCGAACCGCTGTTGAACCCTGGGACCCGTCGCGCTCAGCGGCTTCTCGACGGGAAGGAGGGTCTCGCAGTGCTGCCTGATCAGCGCAGCCTTCGTCGTGCGAGTCACGAGATGAAGGGTGCTGTGGCAGCAGGAACACTCGTATACCTTTAGTGCATAGCCCCGCGCGATTGGAAAGACGGCTACGACCGCTCTTGCCTGGCTACATACAATGCAGTTGGCTTCTCCGCTCATTGATTGCTCCCCCAAAAAAGTTGACCAATCGCATTCGCATCGCAATGATCACATTTGATTCAGAGTCGTTGATGGACCGCAACACCTCTGAGGTTGTGCGAGCCTACTCGGCAACCAAGTACGCAGGTCAAACGCGCCGGGGAGTGGGGTGATCGCCGCGAGCTTGACGTCCTTGCCGCACGAAGCTCGTCGGCTCGCGTTGCAGATGCAGCTGAAGCAAGCGGCATCTTCTGAGGCTGCGATGAGTTGACGCGTGCAACTGTGAACTGGAGTACAGTGGTGCTGGAGAGTTCGTCCTAGGCTCCCGCCATCGGCAATCAGCCGCGCGGGCGGAAGCCATGAATTACTCGTCCGTAGCAGAACGCGCAATCGAAGCCGTCAATCGGCTGCTCATCGCGGCGATGACGTTGGCCTGGACATCCGCGCTTGACCATCAGCATGCATTGCCGCCGCAAGAAGAGGATGGCGACATTGACGATGCTTGTCCCGAGCGGGACAGCTCCGCCGCATCGGATGGCACCGGAAAACAACACTGAAGATCCAGTTGCCCTGCGGACATCACACGATCAGATCGTGCGGCACGTGGGCGTGAGCTGAGCCTGCGCCGTGAGCCGGATCAATATGCGGCGGGGATGGATCAGGCATCGACGCCGCCCTGAATCCGTGGACGACGCCAGCATGTTCGTGATGATCGGACGGGTCCGAAGGATCGTCCCATCCTGCGCTGAGCTCTGAATGGTGGCCATGCAAAGCGCCATCCTTGATGGCGTAGGGTTCGACCGCCGCGTGCCAGGGCGCGGGCGCAATGTCACCCGAACCGTCAGAGCCGTGCTGCTTGAAATGAAATGAGTCCCCGAGGTGAACCGAAGCAACTCGAGGAAGGCCGTTCTCGGCTATCGGGTCCCCATGATGATGCTCGCGCAAGTGATTTTCGTGGTGTGACGTCTCGATGGAGTCTGGGCCGGACTCCATGCTTGGGTCGACCGTGGACGGCGTGACCGGGCCGCTGTCCTTGGCGGCCACGCTCTCTGGAGCGGGCGCGATCCCCTTGCCGTTGTCGAACGGTGTCAACTTGTCGAATACGAACCTATTCTCCGCGACTGCCGTGGGATGAAGCTGGTTGACGGGCTGCACGTGGCTCACCGCGGAGGCCACGTTCTCGCCGGTTGGCGCGTCCGATCGCGTGTTCGCATCGTCGGGCTGAACGAACTGGGTGTGCCCGACCCGGACAACCCGTTCGCAATCGACATCTAACCTGCACCCGCTCGCCTTCGCAGCTTGCCCGGGCCCGTCTCCGTCGATCAGGGCGGCTCGCTCATGGACGGTTTCGCCTGATGAGAGGCTGGTCACCGTCGTCGGGCTAACGGTCGCGTCGTTGTCCGCGCCCGTTTCGAGATTGGCCGGCTCGGCTGCCATCGCATGACCCGACGTTTCCAGCGCGAGCATGAAATCCGACGTCTGGACGGTGGAGAAGCCATCGAGATGGACTTCCACCAGGCTGGAATCGCCGATGCTCAGGCTTTGATCCGTCGGATTGACGTAAACGATGGTCTGGTTCGCCGAGCTGTCGTAGAGCCAGGCGATCGTATGTGCGGGCACCGTCGTGCTGGAGGGGTCGAGTGCCAGAACGGAGAGAGTGAGCGCGCCGAGCGCTATCAGGTCGCCCCGCTCAGAGTCTGCCTTGAAACCAGAGATGATATCAGGGCGCGCTGCACTGGAATTCGACGTCGAGGCAAAGACGAAATGATCGTCTCTGGAGCCGCCGGCAAGAAGGGTCTGTTCGTGCCCGTCATGAGAGGTGTCGCGACCGCCGTTTGTGCCGATCTTGCCATGATCCGGACTTTCGCCGGAGGCGCCGATGCCATCCGTGTTCGCGTCATGGGTGCCCGCAGCCATCGTCGGACCGGCGGCAAAGGCTCTCGCAGCCGCATTGTCTTCGGGCGGCGCGGTGGCGTGGGGCGGATCGGCGGCATTGAGAGCTGCCGCGTGGCCGAAATGGTCGCGATCGTCGGCGCCGTGGATTGTGATGGCTATGGTCTGTTCCGTCCCATCGATGGTCGTGACCGTGAAGGTGTCGGTCAAAGTCTCGCAGGAAGGAAGCGCCTGCACGGCACAGTTGGCGGTGTCGAGCGTGTAGGTCCACACACCGGCGGCGGTCATTGTGAAAGTGCCGTAGCCGCCCGCGCTCCGTGTCGCACAAGTGACCGGCGTGAATGTATTCGGCGCGTTGTCGACGTCGGTGTCAGTCAGTCTGCCGCTCGCCGTCGGCTTGCCGTGTTCCCTGCAATCGGGCTCGGTCACCGAGCCAGTGATGCAGCCGTGGATAATGGCCGGATCGTTCGTGCCGTGGATGGTGATCGTCACCACCTGCGCGGTGCCGTCGACGGTGGTCACGGTGAAGGTGTCGGTCAGGGTGTCGTGGGCGTTCAGCGCCTGGACGGCGCAATTGGTGTCATCGAGCGTGTAGGTCCAGACGCCGTCAGCCGTCATCCGGAAGCAGCCGTAACCGTGGTCGCTCGCCCTGGGCGAGGTCACCGGCGTGAAGCTGTCGGGAGTATTGTCGACATCCGTATCTGCAAGCTTGCCGGTCGCGATCGGAGTCCCGGGCCTCCAACACGCGGCTTCCGTCACGGTGCCGGTCGTCGTCCCGGAAATGATGGCAGCGTCGTTGGAGCCGTTGATCGTGATGGTAATCAACTGCGGGGTGCCGCCGATGCTGGTCACCGTGAAGGTGTCTGTCAGCGTCTTGCCGACGTTCAGAGCCTGCACTGCGCTGTTGGATTGATCGAGCGTGTAGCTCCAGACGCCGTCGGCGGTCATCGTAAAAGTGCCGTAGCCGTGCGCACTCTTCGTCGGGGAATTGACAGCCGCGAAAGTGTTGGCGGGGTCGTCGACGTCGATATCCGAAAGCTTGCCGGTTGTGACGGGTGGGCCGGTTGTGACAGGTGGGCCGGATGGGGCATTGGCGACGCCGCCGGATTCGATTGACAAGCCGGTCGTCGTGCCGGAGATGATCGCCGCGTCGTCGGCTCCGTTGATGTTGATCGTGAAGGCCTGTTGAGCCGAAAGCGACCCGTCGGACACGGTGATCACAAAGCTATCGGTGGTCGGCGTCTTCAGCGCGTTGATCGCGCCACTGTTGGGAACGAAGGCATAGGCGCCAGTCGAGCTGTTCAGATAAAGCGTGCCATAAGAGCTGGTCTTCGATACGTCGTAGATCGCTCCCTCCAGCGCGGTAGCGCCCGTAGCGCCTCCGCTGATGCCGAAAGTCAGCGCGGCGCTGGAGCTGCTGGCGCTGAAGGTTCCCCTCGTTGCGGCGAAGACGTCGAACGCGACCGTGTCGAGTTCAAGCGGGCCCGCCTGCACATTCAAGATCGGCGGCGTCCGCACGGGCGTGATGATGTCGGGCACCGTGACGATGATCGGCTGCAACGGCAGCAGTGCGCTTGGCGCCGCGGGCGCTATGAAATTGATCGGCTCCAGCGGCAGAGATTCGACGAACAGAGGCGTGCCGGACCCGTTCTTGCCAAATCCCTTCGAGAAATTTTCGAGCGCCTCCTGCTGGGCCACCCGCAGCTCCTCCATGCGGGTCGCGCTGTTGTCGAGCTGATTCACGGTAAGCCCGGAGCCGACCTTGCTCAGCACGACCGTTTGTCCGGGGTCCTCGACGATGATGTGCCGCGGGATTGATTCCTTGGTCGTGAGCTCGAACGTGCCGTGTGCAAAGTCCTTGTATGTAATCGTATCGTCGTCCAGGAACGTTGCGTTCGGGTCTGCGGCCCTGACCTCTTTGATCATCGAGAAGAGCAATGCCGTGAGCGACAGCATCCCGAAACGGCCGGCAGAGGCTCGCTCATGAGATTGAATAGCGGGTACATCAGGAGGATTGCTCTTCGCCGTCTTCACGCGGCGATGCAGGCCCGCAGCGGCTTCGCGCTCGCCCCCGTGCTCTGCAGTGGACGTGACGGCCATTTTTCAACCTCGATTGCCCTAGCGGTCGGCCTCAGGCGTCGCCCTATGCCGCCGCGTCTTGGCCGGCTTGCCGCGTCACGCGATCGGGAACAATTTTGTGCCGGCAACCTCAGCTATGCCCGCTAAAAAGTTGTCGTTTCTGAGAATTCCGCCCAGGCTGATCACGGCAGAATTGCTGACGTTTCGCCCGACGGTACCGCTTTCAGCGCTAAAAGCTGTTTGAAATTGCCTGGCGCGGATAGTGACTCTTTTGGACACGGCGATCAGCCATTCGGATTACCCCGGAATAACCATTTTGGCTGTCGTGGTTTGCTGTTGCTGGTCTGCCATTATCCCCGATGGCTTTCGTCGGCGCTGTCGGAGCCGTTCGGATGCTCGAGGATCATATCTTCGAAAAGGAGGAAGCCATGGGCACTCGTGCAGCGATTGTTCTCGTGGCAGGTCTCGTCCTTGCGCTGGCCGCTTCGTCACCCCGCCCGGTTCAGGCGCAGGACGATTCTCCGCGGCGTGCCGTGCTGGACTCGTCGTCAAAGCCAATCGGGAAAGTTGTGACAGCCGATGGCTCGGTCATCATCGAGCATGCGGGCGCCGCCATTGTCCAGGCAAACGTCGGGGCCGAATCCATCCAGACGAAAGTCGGTGATCCCGTCTATTTGGGCGATGTGGTTCGAACCGGTGCCGACAGTCGGGTCGGCATCAATTTCGTCGATGGAACTTCGTTCAACTTGTCGAGCAACGCCCGCATGACATTGGACGAATACGTCTACGAGCCGGGTGGAAAGTCCAATTCGACAGCCTTCAACCTGACCAAGGGTACGTTCGTTTTTGTTGCCGGCCAGGTTGCGAAGACCGGTGACATGAAGATCGAAACGCCGGTCGCGACGATGGGCATTCGAGGCACTACACCTCACGTCGAAATCTCGGACGACGGAACCACCAGGTTTTCCACTCTGATCGAAGAGGGCAAGACCAAATATACGAAGAAGCCCGGCGCAGCGGGGCCACGCCAACCCGAGCAAAGGGCCGAGCAAAGGCTCAATCTGAACATCTGTCGCGGCTGCTAGAGAATTGGTCCGAGCCGGTGCAATCGCCAGATCTCAGAAGATCGGGAGCCTGACATGAAACCAGGATCCTCCGTTGCCGAAGGCGGACTGGCGCTTGTCGTCCTGATGTGGGTCGGCTTGCCGGTCGCGGCCCAGAACTCCGGGGTGAAGGACAGCTATCTCAGCAATATCGAACTGTGCAACGGGACGGGTACCACCTCGCTCGATGCCCGGATCGGCGCCTGCACGACTTTCATACAGGCGCGTCCAGATTCGTCGGCAGCTCTGGCAATCGCGTATAACAATCGCGGCAACGCCTACACGGCAAAGGGCGACTACGACAGCGCCATCAGCGACTTCGATCAGTCGATCGCACTCAATCCGACATACGCAAAGGCCTTCAACAACCGCGGCGTGGCTCACTTGAGGAGACGTGAATATGAGCTCGCGATCGAAGCCTTTGATGATGCGATCAAGCTCGATCCCGGCTATGGCGCTGCCTTCGTCAACCGCGCCGGAGCCTATCTGAAGAAAAACGACCACCAGCGCGCGGCGCATGATTACGACGAGGCAATCCGTCTCCAGCCCGCCTCGCGGGCGGCATGGAGCGGACGATGTTGGACCCGCGCGGTTCTCAGCGCCTCGCGAGAAGCGCTGGAGGATTGCGACAGAGCGCTTCAATCGGGATCGACCAGCGCTGCCGTGTACGACTCGCGTGGGCTGATCCACCTGAAGATGGGTGAGTTCGGTGCGGCGATCGATGACTACAATGCTGCCTTGCGAGTCGCCCCCGAACTGGCGAGCGCGCTTTTTGGTCGCGGGCTTGCCAAGCTGAAGCAAGGCGATGCGATCGGCGGAAAATCTGACATTTCGACTGCAAGGACAATTCAGAAGAACATCGGCGACGAGTTCGCGCGTTATGGCGTCGATTACGACTGAGTTGGCTCGGTGAGGCGGAACGAATCGGAGGTGAATATGGATGCAAGGTTCGCGCTCATTCAAGCTCACGACGATAGCATTCGCCGCTATCAGCGGTTGTTGAACACACAGCTGACCGATCTCGAGCGTGAGTACATCGAGAGCCGAATCTCGGAAAAGCGATTGACCTTGCAGTCAATTCGCGAAGCGCGAGGCAAGTTGAATGCCTTGCCGGCCAATCGCGGGGTTTGATTAGCATTCCTGACGGGTGCGGACGACGGGGTGTTAACACCTCCTTAACCACTTGCTCTCCAGATTCGAAGCACGAACGCCCGAGCCCGCAAGCAGGCGTCGCGACGCACTGTGCCGGGTGAATTCGTCATTACAGCATTAACAAGTCCTTAATTGGCAAAACCTACAGTCGACGGCACGGGCCGGCGCCAGTGCCGGCATGGACCGCCGAATTGGAAGAAACGCCGCCAATGGCGCAGAAGGCTGCCGCTGGATTTATGTTGCGACCCCGCGCTTTGGCGCGGGGGCTGTCGCATCATGTCCGCAAGGCGCCCGTGCTGGCGGCCTGCCTGCTCATCGGCCTCGGTGCGCCCGCCCGCGCCGCCGATGTGGTCCGGGGCGAGGCGACTTTCTCGGCCAGTGGCGGCTTTGCCCGTTTGGTGATCAAGCTCGGCGAGGACGTTCCCTCCGAGGTGACGACGGCCGGCTCCATTCTCATCATTCGCTTCGACCGGGCGGTCGACGTTCCCGTCGATCGCGTTCCGGAAGGTGCGCCCGACTACGTCAATTCTGCCCGCCGCGATCCCGACGGCAGCGCCATCCGCCTGTCGCTGGCGCGGCGCGTCACCGTCAACACCATGAACGCCGGCGAGCGCACCTTCATCGACCTCTTGCCGGAGGGCTGGAAGGGGCCGCCGCCAAGCCTGCCCATGGACGTGGTCAAGGAACTGGCCGAGCGTGCGCGTGTCGCCGAACGTGCCTTGCGCGCCCAGCGCGCCGCGGCAGAGACCAAAAAGCGTCCGCAGATCCGCGTGCGCGCCTCGGTGCAGCCGACTTTCGTGCGCTTCGTGTTCGAGATGCCCGACGGCGTCGGCGTGTCCTCCGTGCTCAACGAGCAGAAGCTCACGCTCGCGTTCAATGCCGGCCTCAATTTCGATCTGGCGGACGCCGTCGTAGCCGCGCCCCCGAATGTCGCCTCGATCAAGCAGAAGTCCGACATCGACCAGACCAGTGTCGAGATCGCGCTGATCGGCGATTCGGACGTGCACTCCTTCCGCGACGAGAAGAATTACGTCGTCGACATCTCCTTCCAACCCGACAAGGGCAAGACCGCCGCGACGGCTGAGGCGGTGATCGCGCAGGCGAAGCCTGCGGCCCAAGGCCATGGACCGGCTCCGGAAAAGCCGGCGGCCGAGAAGCCGAAGGAGGTCCATCGCGAGATCGCGCCGCCGACGTCCGAGACGATCGCGCGCGAAGCCAAGATCGAAGCCAAGCCCGAAGCCAAGTCCGAGGTGAAGCCGGAAGCTCAGGCGGCGATGCCGCCGGTCGAGGCACCGAAGCCCGCGCCGGCTCCCGCGGCGGAAGCACCGCATGCTGCGGAACCGCCCAAGGACGTGTCGAAGCCTGCGGCGCCGGCAACGGAAGCTGTGGTCGCGCCCGCCAAGCCCGCAGTGTCCGAAGCGCCCAAGGAGGTCGTGAAGGAGGCTGCGAAAGAGCCGGTCAAGGAAAGCATCAAGGCCGCACCCGCCGAGGCGCCGGCCGCGCCGCAGCCCACCGTGGCCAGCGTCGATGTCCGCCGCGACAGCGATGGCTTGCGCGTGATCTTCCCGCTTCAGGTGGCAACGCCTGCGGCGGCGTTCCGCCGCGGCGATACCGTGTGGCTAGTGTTCGATACGCCGAAGCCGATCGACGTCGAGGCGATCCGCAGCCGGGGCGGTGCGATGATCGGCGAGGTCAGCCGCATGCCGCTCGACAAGGGGCAGGCGGTCCGCATCCGTCTCACCCGGCCGCTGGTCTACTCGCTGACGAGTGAGGAGGTCGGCAAGGAGACCAATTGGCTCCTGACGCTCGCCGACAAGATCCAGGCGACGCCGCTGCCGCTGATGATGTCGCGCAACATCACCGACCCCGCGCTCGCCAATATCGCGATCCCCTTCGCCAATCCGGGCCTGTTGCACAAGCTGACCGATCCCGACGCCGGTGACACGCTCTATGTCGTCACCGGGCAACGGCCGGTGCGCGGCTTCATCAAGCGGCAGGATCTCGTCGATCTTTCGCTGCTGGAATCCGCGCACGGCATCGCGATCCGGCCGAACTCCGACGAGGTCGGCGTCGAGGTCGGATCCGACAAGGTCATTCTCGGCAAGAAGGGTGGACTGACGCTGTCGCCGGTTGATATCTCCGCCGAGCGGGCACCGACCGCGGTGCGGCCGGTCTTCAGTCCGGAAGGCTGGCGCAAGGGCCAGTCGGAGGATTTCTGGACGCGCCAGGGCAGCCTGATCACGGCGATCGCGGCCGTCGAGCCGGCACAGCGCTCGCTGCCGCGGCTCGATCTCGCGCAGTTCTACATGTCCCGCGCCATGTACCACGAAGCCAAGTCGGTGACCGACCTGATGCTGGCCGATCCCCTCAACAAGGAGGAGAGCGGCGCGCTGATCATGCATGCGATCGCGAACATCTTGATCGGCCGGCCAGCGCAGGGCTTGAAGGACCTCGCCAATCCCGTGATCGGCAACAGCCACGATTCCCAGCTCTGGAAGGCGCTCGCCTATGCGCGCCAGGGCAAGTGGGCGGATGCGCGCGAGAAGTTCAAGAACGTCGAATTCGCCATCGCCTCGCTACCGATCGACATCCAGCGCATCGTGACGATGGAGGCGATGCGCGCCTCGCTCGAGGTGAAGGATTATGCCGGCGCCTCCAAGCGCCGCAGCGAGATCGAGGTGGTCGGCATATCGCCAGAGGCGGCGCCCGGCTTCGCCGTGCTGCGCGGCCGGCTCGCCGAGGCGCTCGGCCACGACAAGGACGCGCTCGACGACTACAAATTCGCGGTCGCCTCGAACGATCGTCAGGCGGCGGCCGAGGCCAAGCAGCTCGAAGTGGCGCTGCGGCAGAAGCGCGACGAGATCAGCAAGGAAGACGCGCTGCGTGAGCTCGAGACGCTGTCGATGACCTGGCGGGGCGACTCGATCGAGGTCAAGACGCTCCAGATGCTGTCGCAGATATATGCCGAGAACGGGCCCTACCGGGACGCGCTCAGAGCGGCGCGCACGGCGACAAGGCTCCAGCCGAACGCCGAGGCCTCGCGTCAGGCGCAGGACCTCGCCTCCGACCTGTTCACGCAGATATTCCTGGGGCCCAAGGGCGACGAGCTGCCGCCGGTCGAGGCGCTCGGGATGTTCTACGAGTTCCGCGAGCTGACGCCGATCGGCCGCCGCGGCGACGAGCTGATCCGCCGACTCGCCGACCGTCTCGCCTCGATCGACCTGCTCGACCAGGCCGCCGAGCTGTTGCAGTACCAGGTCGACCATCGCCTCGAAGGCGCAGCCCGCGCCCAGGTCGCCGCGCGCCTGTCCATGATCTACCTCGCCAACCGCAAGCCCGACATGGCGATCTCGGCGCTGCGCGCGAGCCGCATCAGCGATCTCTCCGGCGAGCTGCGGCAGCAGCGGCTGCTGCTGGAGGCGCGCGCGCAGAGCGACGTCGGCCGCCACGATCTCGCGCTCGACATCGTCTCCAACGTCTCCGGACGCGAGGTGCTCCGCCTGCGCTCCGACATCTTCTGGGCGGCGCGGCGCTGGCGCGAATCCGCCGAGCAGATCGAGCTCTATTACGGCGACCGCTTTCGCGACTTCAAGCCACTCAACGCGGTGGAGAAGAGCGACATCATCCGTGCCGCCGTCGGCTATGCGCTCGCCGACGATTCGATCGGCCTGTCGCGCTTCCGCGAGAAATATGCGCCGCTGATGAGCGAGAGTGCGGACCGGGTCGCGTTCGACATCGCGAGCAAGCCGGCAGCGTCCTCCAGCGCCGAATTCGCCGAGATCGCCAAGCTCGCTGCCAGCGCCGACACGCTCGATGGTTTCCTGCGCGAGATGAAGCAGCGCTTCCCCGACGCCACCGCCCGCGCGCCGGCCGCGCCGCAAGCCAAGGACGAGGCCGACCACACCGGCTCGCTGCCCACGATCCCCGTCGTGCGCCAGATCAAGATGACGCGGTAGGAACCCTGCTACCACGAGGCCTCTCGACAGGTGCCCGTTGAAGCGGCAACCTGCGCGTCTTCATGCCGGGAGAGCGTCGATATGAGCAAGCCTGCCAAGACCGAAGCCGAACTCATCGCCATGGCGCGGGCCGAATTGAAGGTCCATGCCGATGGTCCGGATGACCTCGTCATCTCGATCGTCCGCGACGGCGACAGCTGGGAATTCCGTGCCGATGCCGACCAGGCCGCGACGGATAAGCCGGGCTTCCCCGAAAGCGTCGCCATGCTGGTGCAGATCGGCGATCACCTCAGCAAGCAGTATGACGTGAAGGGGTAGGGGCGCTGTCGACGCCGTCTCACTGTACGCCACGTTCTCGGTGTCATCGCCCGACTTGATCGGGCGATCCAGTATTCCAGAGACCGCAGTGATGAAATCGAAAGGCCGCGGCGTACTGGATGCCCCGGTCAAGCCGGGGCATGACGGCGGATGGAGCGGCAGTTATCCGCCCCCGTAACTCTGCACCAGGCTTCCCGCCACCAGCGACCAGCCATCGACCAGCACGAAGAAGATCAGCTTGAACGGCAGCGAGATCGTTGCGGGCGGCAGCATCATCATGCCCATCGACATCAGCACGGAGGCGACGACGAGGTCGATGATCAGGAAGGGAAGAAACAGCAGGAAGCCGATCTCGAAGGCGCGCTTCAACTCGGAGATCATGAAGGCGGGGACGAGGATGCGGAGCGCGAGGTCATCCGGCGTGGCCGGCGGCGGCTCCCCGGAGAGATCCAGGAACAGCTTGAGGTCCTTCTCGCGCACGTTCTTCTGCATGAAGCCGCGCAAGGGGACGGAAGCGCGCTGGAGTGCGTCCTCGACGCCAAGCTGGTTGGCGACGAGCGGGCGGATGCCCTCGTCGTAGGACTTCTGCAGGACAGGTCCCATCACGAAGAAGGTGAGGAACATCGCGAGCGCGATGATCACCGAGTTCGGCGGCGCGGTCGCCGTGCCCATCGCTGTGCGCAGCAGCGACAAGACGACCACGATGCGCGTGAATGACGTCATCATGATCAGGATCGACGGCGCGATCGACAGCACCGTGAGCAGCGCGATGAGCTGGATCGCGCGCTCGGTGACGCCGCCCCCCTGACCGCCGAGATTGATGCTGATGTCCTGCGCATGCGCAGGCATCGCGAGCGAAGCCGCGGCGATCAGGACAGAAAGAAAAACAACTCTACGCGGGAGGGCCGGCAGCCTCACGAAGACGGCTTCGGACGGCCGAGTAGCGAGGCCATCTCGTCTTCGAGATTTTCAAAGCTGGTCTTCTCCGCGGCCGGCTTTGCGGGCGGAGCCGGGGGGGCCGGCGGCTCGCTGCGTGCGGCCCGGGGGGGCGGCGGCGGCGCGGGCGGCTCCGGCGCAACCGGAGGCGCGACCGTCTCGCCGGCGGGGCGGCGCAGCGCGGCTTCGAGCCGCTGCGCCATCTCGGCGAGATTCTGCTCGGCGTTCGAGGGCGCGGCAGGAGCGGGGGCCGGCGGCGGAACGGGCGGAGCCTGCGGCACGGGCGGAGGAGGCGGTGGCGCGGCCGCGCGCTCGGCGCGCACCGGGGGCACTTTCACCGGCTCGCTCTGCCGCGGGGGACGTGGCATCAGCGGAGGCTCGCTGCGGGCGATGCGCGGCGGAACCGGCTCGGGGCGTGCCTCGCGCTCGGGGCGCGGCGGCAGGATCGGCTCAGGCGGAAAGCCGGCCAGTGGCGGTTCGTTGCGGCGCTCGGCCAGCGCGGGAGCGGGCCGGCGTACCTCGTCGGCGAAGGACGGGCGCGGCCGCGGCGGCGGCTCGGGCATTTGCGGTTCGGGATGATCGAGCAGTTCGGGCCGCGGAGCTTCGTCGGTCCAGCTGCTGGTATCGGGCATCGGGGCAAGGCGCGGCGGCTCGGCGGCATTGGAACGCTGCGGAAGCTGGTCGCGGCCGGGCGCGGCGCGCACGATATTGGGCTCGACGACGATGTCGGTGGGACCGCCAATCATCAGGAGATGCTCGACATTGTCGCGCCGGACCAGCACCAGGCGGCGCCGGCCATCGACCGCGGCGGCATCGATCACGGCAAGCCGGGGCATCCGGCCGCGCTGGGTGTTGGCACCGAGCCGGCTGCTGGCGAATCGGCGAACCAACCATGCGGCGACGCCGATCAACGCCAGAACGACGATGAACGCCACGATGAAGGTGATTGGGCTGCCTTGCATACTTGTCCCCGACAAATGGCGCTTTTCTCGTGCCCATGGTCAGACGCGCCGACCATCGGCGTGGGATGCCCCAAACTGCGATTTCTTAACGTCCCACGGCAAGTTTTGCCGTCCCCAGCTCTTAATAACCTATGAATCGCTCGATCCAAAACGACTTCTTGGCCTGTGCATGGCCCGCCAAACGGTTGGGTTAATGCCGCTTTTGGATGCGTAGAATCACGGGGGGCGCAAAATGGTGTTCCGTCAAGGGACATGCATCGACGCCATCTTTAACCACCTGTTAACCATACACGCGGCAAATTCTGCCTAGCTTCGGGCCTTTGGTCCGAGAGGCGGAAGGAGCCGCAACGATGTCCATCAACGACCTCCCGGTGCTGTCGGCGCTTCGCACCAAGATGCAGTGGCACCAGGAACGCCAGCGCGTCCTGTCCGAGAACGTCTCCAATTCCGACACGCCCAAATTCCGGCCGCGCGACCTGGTCGAGCCGAAGCTCGACAAATCAGGCGCCGTCACCGGCTCGATGGGCCCCCTGGCGCTCACCCGCACCAGCGGCTCCCACATGACGCCATCCGGCGCGGCCTCGGGCTTCGACCAGAACAGGAATGCGGGTTTCGAGACCCGTCCCGCGGGCAACGCCGTCAATCTCGAGGAGGAGATGATGAAGGCCGCCAGCAACCAGATGGACTACGCGGCGGCGACCTCGCTCTATTCCAAGAGCCTGCATCTGCTCAAGACCGCGATCGGCAAAGGCTAGAGCATGATCCGGAAAAGTGTGCGGGCGGTTTTCCCTCGCGACAAACGCGGAACGCGTTTGCGCGGAGATCATGCTCAAGAGCTGAGGGAAGCGCATCATGGCGAATGACAGCAGCGACTTTGCCCGCTCGATGGCGATCGCGACCTCCGGCCTGCGCGCGCAGGCCGGGCGCATGCGGGTGATCTCGGAGAACATCGCGAACGCGGATTCGACCTCGCAGACATCAGGTGGCGATCCCTACCGGCGCAAGGTGCCGACCTTCTCCTCCGCGCTGGACCGCACGCTCGACGCGCAGGTCGTCACTCTCGGCAGGATCAAGCCGGACCAGTCGAATTTCCGCACCAAATACGAACCGAGCAATCCGGCCGCCGATGCGACCGGCAACGTCAAATATCCCAACGTGAACTCGGTGGTCGAGATGACCGACATGCGCGACGCGCAGCGGTCCTACGAGGCCAATCTCAACATCATCAGTGCGACGCGCCGGATGATCCAGCGCACGCTCGACATCCTCAAGAGCTGAACAGGACAATTAAGCCATGGCATCACCGACAATCGCAGCCAATGCTTATGCCAACCTCGCCCGCGTGCTGGAGAACAGCGGCGCCGGCAAGGGCAGCGAAGCGAGCGGGCAGTCCTTCGCGTCGCTCCTGAAAGACGCTGTCGGCAGCGTCATGGAGTCCGGCCGCAAGTCCGACGCGCAGACGGTGGCGATGGCCGCCGGCAAGGCCAACGTGATGGACGTGGTGACGGCGGTCGCCGACACCGACGTCGCGGTGTCCACGCTGGTCTCGGTCCGCGACCGCGTGATCGCGGCATATGAAGACATCATGAAGATGCCGATCTGATTTTTGGCGCTCGCGCTCGCCCCAATTGTCATTGCGAGCGAAGCGAAGCAATCCAGAATCTTTCCGCTGGCGGCAGTCTGGATTGCTTCGCTGCGCTCGCAATGACGGGGATAGACCTTTGCACCGCTCGGAACAGCGGTGAGGAGGCGAGAAATGAACAAGGAATTATGCAATGACCGGACCTGAAACCCTCGACGTCGCGCGTGATGCGATCTGGACCATCGTGATCGTGTCGTCGCCGCTGATGGTGGTCGGCCTCGTGGTCGGCGTCGTCGTGTCGCTGTTCCAGGCGCTGACGCAGATCCAGGAGCAGACGCTGATCTACGTGCCGAAGATCCTGGCCATCTTCGCCACGATGCTGCTGGCGCTGCCGTTCATGGCCGACGCACTCCATTCCCACATGATGCGGATCTCGTCGCGAATCATCGGCGGCTGAGGCACAATGCGCCCGTCATGCGCATCGACGTCTCGCTGCTGCCGGCGCTCGCCGCTTCCTTCATGCTCGCCTTCGCCCGGGTCGGTGCGATGGTGATGCTGTTGCCGGGGCTGGGCGAGACCAACATTCCGACGCGGATCAAGCTGGCGATCGCGCTGCTGCTCACGCTGATCATCCTGCCGCTGCATCGCAACGCCTACCACGTCGACATGGGCTCGATCGCGCCGCTGCTGGTCATGATGCTGCACGAGATCGTGATCGGCATCGTGCTGGGGGCGACCGCGCGCGTGACGTTGTCGGCTCTTCAGGTCGCGGGCGCCGTGATTGCGCAGCAGATGGGGCTCGGCTTCGTCACTTCGGTCGATCCGACACAGGGACAGCAGGGCGTGCTGGTCGGCAATTTCCTGACCATGCTCGGGGTGACGCTGCTGTTTGCCACCGACAGCCATCATCTGGTGATCGCCGCTCTGAACGACAGCTACACGATCTTCGCGCCCGGCGAGACCGTATCGAGCGGCGACGTCGCTTCACTGGCGACGCGCGCCTTTGCCGCAGCGTTCAGCCTGGGCTTGCAGCTTTCCGGGCCGTTTCTGGTGTTCGGCCTCGTTTTCAACATCGGGCTCGGCGTGCTGGCGCGGCTGATGCCGCAGATGCAGGTCTATTTCGTCGGCGTGCCGCTGTCGATCTTCGTGGGCTTCCTGGTGCTCGCCGTGGTGCTCACCGCGATGATGGGCACGTATCTCGACTATTTCATCGGTGTGATGCACCAGATGATGCCGCTCAAATAGGTGATCGATGGCAGACGACAACGATCCCGACAGTCAAACAGAAGACCCGACACAAAAGCGTCTCGAAGAGGCGCTCGAACGCGGCGACGTCGCCAAGAGCCAGGAGATCAACACCTGGTTCATGATCGCGGGCGGCACGCTTGTGGTCTCCACCTTCTCGGGCTCGGTGGGCAGCGGGCTGGTGACGCCGATGCGCAACCTGCTTGCCAATTCCTGGATGATCAAGACCGACGGCAGGGCTCTGCTCGCGCTGATGCAGCAGATCGAGGTCGCCGTGCTCGCGGCGATCGGCGTGCCCCTGCTGATGCTGGTGCTGGCGGCGATTGCCGGCAACGTGCTCCAGCATCGCCTGGTCTGGTCGGCCGAATCCCTCAAACCCAAATTCAGCAAGCTGTCGCCGGCCGAGGGCCTCAAGCGCATCTTCGGCAAGCAGGCGGCCGCGAACTTCCTCAAGGGGCTCGGCAAGCTGATCGTGCTCGGGGCGGTCATGACCGTGGTCCTCTGGCCGGAGCGTCATCGCATGGAGGCGATGGTCAGGCTCGATCCTGCAGCCATGCTGGGCGCCAGCACCAGCCTGACCATTCATCTGCTCGGCGCAGTGGTCGCGGCGCTCGCGATCATCGCCATTGGCGACTATTTCTTCCAGTATCGCAGCTGGTTCCAGCGGCAGAAGATGTCGCTCCAGGAGATCAAGGAAGAGTTCAAGCAGTCCGAAGGCGACCCGCACATCAAGGGCAAGCTCCGGCAATTGCGCCAGCATCGCTCCAAGAAGCGCATGATGGCGGCGGTTCCCAAGGCCTCCGTGATCATCACCAACCCGACCCACTATTCGATCGCGCTGTCCTACGAGCGCGGCATGTCCGCGCCGATCTGCGTCGCCAAGGGCGTCGACAATCTCGCCTTCAAGATCCGGGAGATCGCGCGCGAGCACGACATCCCGATCGTCGAGAACGTTCCGCTCGCCCGCGCGCTCTACGCCACCGTCGAAATCGACCAGGAAATCCCGACCGAGCACTACCATGCGGTCGCCGAGGTCATCGGTTACGTCATGCGGCTGAAGCAGGGATTCGGCGCCGGACGCGGATAAAATGCCCGAAAAGTACCGGAAATGGCCGTAATCTGGGAATCAGCGTACCTTTCGCCCTTGCTGCCCTTGCGCCTGCGGGTCCGATTCAGGCAGGGAGGACCCCACGCGCCCCGTAGCGCGTTGATTCTCTGCCGACAGGCTGTGCCAGCTTGAAATGACCGCCGAGACCGACCACGACCTCACACGCGAGCCCGTTGCGGCGCACGAGCCGTCGCCGCGCTCGGGCAGCATTGCGCTGGTGCTGCTGGTGGCTGCCGGCCTCGTCGCCGTCGCCGTCGGGCTGATGACGCTCGGGCGCGCGCAGGCGCAGCCCTATATCCTCGGCATCCTCGCCGTGCTGGCGATGGTTGGCCTGTTCAACCTGTTCGCCTTCGCCGCCGGCATCATCCGCTTCGTCGACCGCAGTCTCGACGATCCCGTGATGGGGCGCATTGCCGACCACGCCTTCGACGGCCTGGCCGTGACCGATCCCCGCGGCCACGTGGTCTATTCCAATGCCGCCTATCTGACGCTCACCGGCGCAAGCGGACCGCAGGAGGTGCGGCCCGTCGAGCGCGTCTTCATCGGCAACCCCGACGTCTCCGAAGCCGTGTTCCGCCTGCTCAAGGCCGCGCGCGAAGGAAAACGGCAGCAGGAAGAGGTGCGCATCTCCGGCCATGATGGCAGCCAGGGCCGCTGGCTGCGCATGCGGGTACGGCCGCTCGGCACCGGGAAGCGCGAGGCGAAATACGCGGTGTGGTCGATCTCCGACATCACCCGCGACCGCGAGCGCCAGGAGGACGTGTTCCAGGAACTCCAGCACGCGATCGAATATCTCGATCACGCGCCCTGCGGCTTCTTCTCGGTCAATCCGGCAGGCGAGCTCGCCTATGTCAACGCGACACTGGCTAACTGGCTCGACTACGATCTCGCCGAGATCGGCTCGGGCGGGCTGAAGCTCACCGACATCGTCTCCGGCGACGGCGCCTCGCTGCTCACCGCGATCGTGGCGGTGCCGGGCGAGGTGAAGACGGAAGTCTTCGACATCGACTTGCGCATGCGCACCGGCAAGACCATGCCGGTGCGGCTCTATCACAAGCTCGCCTTCGGCGCCGACGGCGCGCCGGGGCCGTCGCGCACGCTCGTCATCAGCCGCGCCCGCGACGAGCGCAGCGATCCCGACCGCGCCGCCGAAGTGCGCTTCATGCGCTTCTTCGACCACACGCCGATGGCGATCGCGACCGTCGACCGCGGCGGCAACGTTGTGCGCGCCAACGCGCGCTATGCCAAGCTCGGGCAGGCCCTCGGGCTCGACAGCGCCAGCAAGTCGATCTTCCGCGCGGTCAATTCGCGCGACCGGCAACTTTTGATCACGGCCATCAACCAGGCCGCGGAGGGCCAGGCCGACGTCGCGCCGGTCGAGGTGGCGCTCGAGGGAACCAAGGAGCGCTGGGGCCAGTTCTTCGTCACGCCGGTGGATGCGGCCGAGAACGAGGCCGAAGCCGCCATCGTGCACATGCTCGAGACCACCGAGCGGCGCGCGCTGGAGAACCAGATCAACCAGTCGCAGAAGATGGAGACGGTCGGCCAGCTCGCCGGCGGCATCGCCCACGACTTCAACAACGTGCTCTCCGCCATCATGATGGCGAACGACTTCCTGCTGAACGCGCACAAGCCGACCGATCCGTCGTTCCAGGACATCATGCAGATCAAGCAGAACGCGACGCGCGCGGCGACGCTGGTGCGGCAGTTGCTGGCGTTCTCGCGGCGGCAGACGTTGCGGCCGCAGGTGCTCGACCTCGGCGATGCGCTGTCCGATCTCGCCATGCTGCTGCGCCGGCTGATCGGCGAGAAGGTCAAGCACGAGACCATCCACGGCCGCGATCTCTGGCCGGTGAAGGTCGACGTCTCCCAGTTCGAGCAGGTGATCGTCAACCTCGCGGTGAACGCACGCGACGCCATGCCCGACGGCGGTAAGCTGATCATCCGCACCGCCAACGTCACCGCGGAAGAAGCGGCCAAGCTCGCCTACAAGGGCATGCCGGCCGCGGACTATGTGCGGATCGAGGTCGCCGACACCGGCACCGGCATCCCCGCCGATATCCGCGACAAGATTTTCGAGCCGTTCTTCTCGACCAAGGAAGTCGGCAAGGGCACCGGCCTCGGGCTCTCCACCGTCTACGGCATCGTCAAGCAGACTGGCGGCTTCATTTACGTCGACTCGGAACCGGGGCAGGGGACTTCGTTCCATATCTTCCTGCCGCGCCATCACGCCGAGCCGGAGGTGCAGGAGCAGCCCGCAGCAGTGGTCGGCGCGGCCAATGGCGCCGCGAAGGAGACCGCACCTGCGGCGGCGGAGGCCAAGCCGCGGACCGATCTCACCGGACAGGGCACCATCCTTCTCGTCGAGGACGAAGAGGGCCTGCGCGCGCTGAACGCACGCGGCCTGCGCTCGCGCGGCTACACCGTGGTCGAGGCCGAGAACGGCGTCGAGGCCATGGAGGCCCTGGAGGAGCAGAGCGGTGCGATCGATCTCGTCGTCTCCGACGTCGTGATGCCTGAGATGGACGGCCCGACGCTGCTGAAGGCGATGCGCGAGAAGAATCCCGACATCAAGTTCATCTTCGTCTCCGGCTACGCCGAGGACGCCTTCGAGAAGAGCCTGCCGGAAGGCCAGCAATTCGACTTCCTGCCAAAGCCGTTCACGCTCAGCCAGCTCGTGGCGGCCGTAAAGGAGACGATGGCAAAGGCGGGATGACGGCGACTACCACTGTCGATTTGCGAGAGTTCCTCGTAATGACGAGGAAAAAGCGGCATTCCTGTCGTAAATCCGCCGGTAACCCGCGACCGCAGTTCCTCCGGCTCCCCGGCCAAACCCCCGCCAAATATGGGCTTTTGCCACATCCCCGCGACTGAGGGCCGCAGCCATAAGTTCCGAAACCGGCTTCACTTTTCGGGAAGTCTGCCCATCTTAGGAGCACGTCCCCATGCCGGGGATTTGGGAAACGCACATGACTTTCTCGCAACGCTCCCGCACTCTCTTCAAGACCCTCGCCGTCATGCTGGCGCTTGCGCTGCCGACTGCGCTGGTGATTTCGTCCGCCGACGCCCGCGTCGGTGGTGGCATGTCGTCGGGTTCGCGCGGTTCGCGCACCTATTCGGCGCCGCCGTCGACCACGACCGCGCCGGGCTCGACCTCGCAGTTCAACCGCACCTATACCCAGCCGGGTGCCGGCATGAATTCGGCTGCCGCCGCACCCGCGCGTGGCGGCCTGTTCGGCCGCGCCGGCGGCTTCATGGGCGGCCTTGCGGCCGGCTTCCTCGGCGCAGGCCTGCTCGGCATGCTGTTCGGCGGCGGCCTGTTCGGTGGCCTCGGCGGCCTGTCGTCAATCATTGGCCTGATCATCCAGATCGCGCTCGTGGTGTTGGTGGTGCGGCTGGCGATGTCCTGGTGGCAGCGCCGCCACTCGCAGCAGGCGGCCTATGCCAATGCTGATGCAGGCAGCGGTCAGGGACCCCAGCCGAACTATCGCAGCGGCCTCGGTGGCGGTAGCGGCGGTGGTGGACTTGGCGGTGGTCTCGGCGGCTTCGGCTTCGGCGGCGCCAACAACGCGCCGCTCGAGATCAAGCCGGATGACTATGAGGCGTTCGAGCGCCTGCTCGGCGATGTCCAGGCCGCCTGGTCGAACGAGGACGTGGCCAAGCTGCACACGCTCGCGACGCCGGAAATGGTCTCCTATTTCGAGCAGGACCTTGGCCAGAACCGCGCGCGCAACGTCGTCAACAAGGTGACCAACGTCAAGCTGTTGCAGGGCGACCTCGCGGAGGCCTGGCGCGAAGGCGAGACCGAATACGCCACGGTGGCGCTGCGCTTCGCCCTCACCGACAAGACGCTGGACCGCAACAGCGGTACGGTTGTCGCCGGCAGCGAGCAGCCGGGCGAGGCGACCGAGATCTGGACCTTTGCCCGGCGTCCGGGCAGCGGCTGGGAATTGTCGGCGATCCAGCAGACCAACTGATCGTACGCAGATTAAAGACAAGGGCGTCGTGCTTCGGCACGGCGCCCTTTTTCTTTGAGCCGCTTATATCCTGATACGGCCGACCATTTTGCGCGAAGCACTTAATTGCTTGTTGCCCGCGCAGAGCTCCCGCAATTTCGCGCCCGCCGGTTAGAGAGGGAGATATTCGGTGAGCCAGTCTGTCGCGCGCTCCAGGACAAATCACGAAACCATTGCCAGGAATTCGTCCCTGCCGCTGGAGGCGATCGAAACGGCGTATGACCGGATCGAGGCCGAGCGCGACCGCAATTGCTGGATCTATCTCCGCCCGCGGGAGGAGGCGCTTGAAGCATGCCGGAAGCTCGTGGCGCGCGCGCGGACAGGCGAAAATCTTCCGCTGCTCGGCATTCCCTTTGGTGTGAAGGACAATATCGATGTCGAGGGAATGCCGACCACTGCCGCATGCCCGGCGTTCAGCTACACGCCCTGGCATTCCGCGCACAGCGTCGAACGCCTCACCGCGGCCGGCGCAATTTGCCTCGGAAAGACCAATCTCGATCAGTTCGCCACAGGCCTGTCCGGCGCGCGTTCGCCCTATGGCCCCTGCGCGTCGGTTGCCGATGCGCGCTATATTGCGGGCGGCTCCAGTTCCGGGTCCGCGGTCGCCGTCGCGGCCGGGCACGTCGCGTTCGCGCTCGGCACCGATACCGGCGGGTCCGGCCGCATACCTGCCGGCTTCAACAACATCGTCGGAATCAAGCCGACCGTTGGGCTGGTGTCATCGCGCGGGCTGGTGCCGAATTGCCCGACGATCGATTGCGTTTCGGTGTTCTGCAATACCGTCAGCGATGGCGAGGCAATCCTCGAAATTATCGAAGGGTTCGATTTCGAAGATCCCTACAGCCGCCTGCCCAGGGCCTTTTCTTTCGCCAGCGGGACGGTGCCATCCTTCCGCTTCGGCCGCATCGCGTCCGCCGATCTCGAATGCTTCGGCATGCCGGAATGCGGCGAGCTCTATGAGCGCGCCTGCGAGCGTTTCACGCAGATCGGAGGAACGGCGATCGAGGTGGACTTCGCGCCGTTCCGCCAGGCCGGCGAGTTGATGTTCAGCGGGCCCTGGGTCGCGGAGCGGCACTCGGCCAGCGCTTCGCTGATGGACATCGATTCCGGCTCCCTGCTTGATGTCACGAGGACCGTGCTGGGCTCGGCCGCCGGCTATTCAGCGATCGATACATTTGGTGCCATTCACCGGCTGCACCGGCTTCGCCGCGACGCCGAGGCGATCTTTGCGGGTATCGATGCGCTGGTGGTCCCGACCGCACCGCGGCCGTTCACGCTGGAGGAGATGGATCGCGATCCGATCACCCTCAACAATCGCCTCGGCTACTACTCGTACTTTGCCAATCTGCTCGATCTCTGCGGCGTGGCGGTTCCGAACGCGACATTGCCGAACGGCATGCCCATGGGCGTGACCCTTCTGGCGCCGGGCTGGCATGATCGCGCGTTGATCGGACTGGCGCGGCGGTTCGAGGCCAGTGCAGGCCGAGCGGCGTTCGAATTGAAGTCTGGTGGCTGACGGACGGAATTTATTCCATCTCTTGCTCGAGCGTCGAAAGATCCAGGATCGAAATAACGGATCTGTCGTACCTGATCACGCCTTCCTCCTGGAGCCGCGCGAGCTGTACTGTCACCCATTGGCGGGTGGATCCGATGAGATTGGCGAGATCGCCGTGGGTAAACGGCATCCCGATGACGACCTCGCCGTCGCGCTTCACGCCGTAGACGTGCGACAGGAAGATCAACAGGCTATGCAGCCGCTCGGTCACCGAGCGCGTCCCGAGCATCTGGGCCATCGCCGAATAGCATCGCGCCTTGAATGCCAGGGCATCGAGCAAGGCGACGGCGATCGCCGGCGATTCCAGCGCAAGCCGCCGCAGCGCCAGTCCCGGCATGAACGTCAACAGGCTGGGTTCGGCCGCAACCGATGACCACATGTGCGGGCCCGTTCCGAATATATCGGGGCCGCCGACGAAGTTGCCGGGAAACCAGTAGGCGAGCGTGACCTCGCGCCCCGACGGCGCCGCATAGTAGCTGCGTATGCGTCCCTCGCTGATCAGGTAGATCCCAGCCTGTGTGTCGCCCTGAGACCAAACCAGTTGGCCGGCTTCCAGGGCCTTCTCGCGTCCGATCGCGCGCAGCCGATTGCAATCAGCCCGGTTGAGACCATCCAGCAAGCCGGGCAGCGGCCTGACGAGATTGTCCGACTCGGCCAGCATCACGCCTGCCGCTATCGCGCTATTCGCCCTGGGCATCGCCGGCTCCACGGTGAGACCCGGCATCGATTATTCAAGAACCATGCCAGCGCGCTGCGGGCTGCTTCGCGATTTCCAAGTTCCGGGGGATCAGCTCGCGTCCGACTGATTGAACGCCCGCAACCCTTCTGCGCGGATGACGTCGAGACAATCCTTCTTGAGGGAAAGATAGGTTGGCTCGACCATGACAGAGCTCGACCGCGGGCGCGGCAGCTTGACCGCGACTTCGCGCAGGATGCGGCCGGGTCCCGCGCTCATGATGAGAACACGGTCGGCCAGCACGATGGCCTCATCTATGTCATGCGTGACGAACACGATCGTCGCCTTGATCCGGTCGCGCAGCTCCAGCAGATTGTCTTGCATCACCGCCCGGGTCTGCGCATCGAGGGCCCCGAAGGGCTCGTCCATCAGCAGCACGCGGGGCTGATTGGCCAACGCTCGCGCGATCGCCACGCGCTGTTGCATGCCCCCGGACAGCGTGTTCGGATAGGCGTCGGCGAAACGCTTGAGACCGACCATCGCGATCAGATCGTCGGCGATGGCATTCGCTTCCATCCTGGACTTCCCAAGCATCCTGGGGCCGTGGGCGATGTTCCTGCGGACAGACTTCCAGGGGAAAAGATGCGGCTGCTGGAACACCATGCCGACATCGGGTCGCGGGCTATAGACACGCGAGCCCTCTACCAGGATGTCGCCCTCAAACGGCACTTCCAGTCCGGCGATCGTATTGAGCACCGTCGACTTGCCACAACCGGAGGGCCCGACGATGCAAACGAACTCGCCAGGCGCCACGTCGAAGGACACGCGATCCACCGCGATGGTCTGCCCGCGGCGGGTGTCAAAAACGATGCTCAGGTCTGAGACTTGAATGGCCGGTTGTTTCCGCGCCGATTCGACGGAGGCTGGCGAACTTGCCAGAGCCAGTTTCATGGTCGATCGAGCTCCAGACATCAACGCCACCAGACAGTACATTCCGCAAGAGCCGAAAACAGCCGGTCGGCAGTGAACGAAATCAACCCGAGCGCTGCGAGCCCGCCCATGACCTGGCCCGTTTGCAAATTCTGCTGCGCAATCTCGATCCTGTAGACGATGCCGGCGAAAGCGCCTGCGAGTTCGGCCGCGACAAGCGTGTAAAACGAGATGCTGACGGCGGTGCGCAACCCGACCACGATGTAGGGAAGCGCGCCCAGCAGCACGATCTCCTGGAGCATCTGCCGCCGGGGCGTGCCGAGCATCAACGCCGCCCGAATCAGGCCGCGGTCGACCTTCTGCACGCCGATGTGGGTCGAAAGCCAAACCGTGAAGAACACGCCCCATACGACGAGGAACAGTTTTCCCGCCTCCGACAGGCCGAACCAGAGGATGACAATCGGCACGAAAGCAATCGGCGGAATTGGCCGCAGGATATGGAATAGCGGGGACAGTAAGCTCGAAACAACAGGGAATTGGCCGGTGAGGATACCGAGCAGGATGCCGAGCGCGCCGCCTAAGATGAACCCCGTGGTGACGCGAAAGAGGCTGGCCAGCAGATCGCCAAGGAACTGCCCGCTTCGTATCCACTCAAGGACCGCCGCAGCTACCACTGTCGGCGGCGGAAACAGCACCATGTTGACGGCCCCGGAACGAGAGACCAGTTCCCAGAGGCCGACGAACAGGGGAAGCGAAAGCGCCCCGATCAGAATATTGAGGCGGCGAAGACGAGCTGAATCCGGCCGCCGACCGCGACCGTCGGTGCGGAGAGCAATTTCTTGTCCTGCTGAAGTGCGGTCCTGCATGGCTGTGCGGGTGCCTATTTCCACGAGAGCGTGACGCGTGCGGGGTCGACCTTCTTCAGCGGCTCGGCGACGACGACCTTGCTGAAGTCGGGCATCACCGCTCCCGGAGGATGGTTGCCGCTCTCGAGGCGCCATGCGGAGTGGGTCTTGAGAATCTCGATCAGCCGGTCGTCGAGACGGACCCGGTAAACATAGTCGGCCCAGATCGGAGCGAGGTCGTCCCGCTTCATGCCGACCGCGTCCGCCACGACCGTGATCGCTTCATCCGGGTGTGCTTTCATCCAGACCTCGGCGTCGATCAGTGAGGCGATGAACTTCTCAACCAGCGCAGGGTTGGCATCCAGATAGGGTCTCGTGACGACGATGTTGAACGTCTCGGAGTAAGTGCCCGTTGTATCGAGCTCAGCGACGGCTTCGCCAAGGGCCTTCTTGGCGTTGGCGATGTGGGGTTCCCAAGTGTCGATCGCGTCGATACTTCCTGCTGCAAGTGCCGGCAGCATCTCCTGCGGCCGCAGGTTGACGAGGGTGACATCCTTGGGAGTCAATCCCGCCGACTTCAGCAAAGTCGCCGTGTAGCCCCGCGGGTCACTTCAAATTCCTCCGGGTGTGGTCAGTCAAATTCCTCCACCCGCGAGGCAGGACAAGGGACTGTTAGTTTGAGTTTGTTTCCCGGGCAAGAGCTTCAGCGGCTTCTTTGAGCCGATAGCTGCGTCCGTCGAACTCAAGCAGATGGCAATGATGCATAAGGCGATCGAGGATCGTCGTGCTCATAGTGTTGTCCCCAAGGTATGCCCCCCAATCCTGCACGACGCGATTGGAGGTGACGATGACGCTGCGGCGCAGTTTGTAACGCTGATGGATCAGGGTCTGCAGCAAAGTGCCGGCGTCGTCGGGGATGGCGCGTGCGAGGAATAGATCGTCCAGCACGAGGAGATCGCAGTCGATGATGGTTCGCAGCCGGACCTCGCGTTGTGCCGGAGAGTTCAGGGCGTAGCGGTGGAAGAAGTCGTCGGTCTCAAGATACTGGACCTTGTGGCTTTGCAGGATCGCCTGATAGGCAATCGCCTTGGCGATGTGCGACTTCCCGGTGCCAGGTTTGCCAACAAGCAGAGCGTTCTCGCCAGCGGCAATGAACGCCAGGGTGTGGAGCTGGAAGCAGGTCTGACGTGGCAGTTTGGGATTGAAGGACCAGTCGAACTCGGCGAGCGTCAGCTTTTCGTCGAGCCCGGATTGCTGGTATCGCCGCTCGATAAGACGGGACTGACGACGGTCCAGTTCATCCTGCAGGATAAGGGAGAAGGTCTCGAGGAAGGGCTGGTTGGCGCCCTGCGCCTGGAGCACGCGCGTCTGCAGCGTGTCGCGGACACCCGACAGGCGCAGCTGTCGTAGGCAACGCTCAATTTCCGGCATGGTCATCATGTGGCTAGGTCTCCAGTTTAAGGTGAGAAGGTGCAGCGGGAGCGCTCGTGGCGCCGGAGTTGGCCGGGGTTGCGCAGGCGACACGAGCGCGGATTGCCGTGGCGTGATCGTCGTGAGCCTCGGCCTGCCGACCATTGTCGTCGGCGTCGCGCCGCACAGCGCGGCTGAAGAGGTCGCCGTATTCCGCGGGGGTACGGATCAGCGGATGATCCTGGGTGAGCGGCGATGCCGGCTGTGGCGTCACTCCAACCTGCTCGATCGCCTGTTCGAACAACCGCTCGACGGTCGCACGCACGTGCTTGTAGCGGTAGATGCGGTTGTCGATGGCGTGCGCGCAGGCCTGCTCGACCAGCCGCGCCGGATACTTCCGGCCCAGCCCGACAATGCCCCACATCGCGCGCTGTCCGGGGCGCCCTTCGGTGTCGAACACCTGCTGGCACAAGGCCCTGGTCTGCGGTCCGATGCGCTCGGCGCTCGCCAGCAGCACGGCGGTTTGCCGCGACGGGTTGAACGGCCGTTCGCTGGTCGGCAGGACGACAGAACCGGGGTGCGCCATCCGGGAATGAACACGCAGCAGCGCACGGGTGTGGCGATCACGGATCTCGATCGTGGTGGTGTAGATGCGCACGACGACCTGGCTGCCGATCGGCGCGGGCCGCGCGGCGTAATAGCTGTTGTCGACGCGTACGGTGGTGTCGTCGCAGACAGTCCGGACGACTTCGGTGAAGATGCGGAAGGGAGCGACAGGCAGCGGCCGCAGGTGCGGCTTCTCTTCCTGGAACATCGCCTCGACCTGACGGCGCGTGCTGCCGTGGATGCGTTTGGAAGCCCAGTTCTCCTCCCAGTGCCTCAAGAACTCGTTTTGCGCCTCCAGCGTCTCGAAGCGCCGTCCGGCCAGCGCAGTGCCCTGGGTATGTTGAATCGCATTCTCGACGCATCCTTTCCGATTTGGATCGGCCACGCGCGCGGGATCGGCGACCACGGCGTAATGAGCCAGCATCGCGCTGTAAATCGGGTTGAGCTGGGGCTCGTACAAATCCGGCTTGAGGACGCCTTCCTTCAGGTTGTCGAGCACGACATAGCTGGGGACCCCGCCAAAATACCGGAACGCCTCTTCGTGGAGCTGCGCCCAGACTTGTTGGCTGGACTTCCAGACTACCCGCCGGAAGCTGCGCCGCGAGTAGCGTAGCGTCATCACGAACAGGCGGGGACGACGGTACCGCCCGCTCTTCGGATCAACCGTCGGCGCGCCCTCGCCATAGTCGACCTGAGCTTCCTCGCCGGGGAGGAACTCAAGACGATCAAACTGCTCAGGATCAGCGTGCCGCAACCGGCGCACAAACCGCTTGACACTCTGGTAGCTGGACGGAAAGCCAAATTGATCAACCAGGTCCTGGTAAATCGCCTGCGCGTTCCGCTTCAGCCGGACCTGTTCTTCGATCCACGTCCGATGCGCTTCGCAAGCCGAACGGGCCAGGCTGCTGGTGACCGTCGCTTCCGATGTCCCAAAAGCCGGTGGTCGGGGTGGAGGAATTTGGCCGTCCGCGCTCACCGAGCCGGTGGTCACTTCCCCGGGGGAATTTGCCTCCGCACCGGCCCGCAGCGCCTGATAACGCCGGATCGTCTTGCGATCGACACCCGTCAGCCGGTGAATCTCGCGCTGGCTGGTGTTGCGATCAAGTAATGTAAGTACGGTGCTTTGCAGATGTCGCTTCAAGACGTTCAACTCCCCGGCCCCTTGCTGGCTAAAGGGGTCGAACATAAACGTCCTGCCTGACCGGCTACTGCTGTTCAGCGGCGCTGACGGCGATCATCAGGTGGGGGAGTTTCAAGTGACCATACCCGGGGGATTTTGACCGACCCACGGGGGTAGACCTCGCTGCCGGTGCCGGCAGTGAATCCGATTCGCTTGCCGCGAAGATCTGCCTTCCCCCTTGGCCGCGACGACCGTCTTGAGGTCGGAATATTCCATGCCGGCGACGAAGGCGATGGGCTGGTTTGCCATCGCCGAAGCGGTGACCGGCGCCTCCGCCGTCGTCGCGATGTCGGCGCCGCCCCCGATCACGGTGTCCAGGCACTGCTTGCCGGACGTGAAGTTCGAGACGGTGATGTCCAGTCCGTTCTTTTCGAAAATCCCCTTCGATTTGGCGACGATCGCAAGGCCGGAGATCGGTCCGAGGTTTTGCGCAAGCCGGGCTTTGAGCAATTCCGCGGCCGAGGCGCGGCCCGGACTGATGGCAAGGCAGCAAAGCGCGGCATAGCCGGCAATTGCCGCGATTGGGCGGACGGTGTTCCAGTGCATGACGATCTCCCCTCGCGCCGCGCCCGGCGGCAGCCCCGATGTGATCGCGGATGCCGCCCTGAACGGCCCCACAGCAGACTCCCGCGTCCTCTCCTGGGCGATCTCTTGAGGATCGGCCCCACGTTGGTATGCTCGCCCGGCACTACGGTCTCGGGAAGCAATTAATCGACATGGTCCTCGGGGCGACCGGTCGTGCGCCGCCGCTCGAGGTGATGCGCGTGCGGCGGATGGCCGCTGGAATAATGTCTGTCGTGACGGGTTCATGTCAGCGGATCAAAGACCGTCCAGCCAGGCGCAATCGCCGGAAAAATCGGGAGGATAGGATGAGCATTCTTGCCAGGGTCATCGTGCCAGCAGGCGCTGCGCTCGCGCTCTTCGCGAGTCCATCGGTGCAGGCGCAGTCAGCCGACATGACCTTCTTTGTGACTTCGAGCGGGCCGGGTAAGGGAGCCGATCTCGGCGGCCTGGAGGGAGCCGATGCGCAGTGCCAGAAGCTGGCGCAGGCCGGCGGTGCCGGTGCCAAGACCTGGCGCGCCTATCTCCCGACGCAGGCTGCTGACGGCAAGCCCGCCGTCAATGCCAAGGACCGCATTGGCAAGGGACCGTGGCAGAATGCCAAGGGTGCGGTGATTGCCAAGGACGTTGCCGACCTGCACGGCGCGGCCAATAACCTCACCAAGCAGACAGCGCTCAGCGAGAAGGGCGAGGTCATCAACGGCGCCGGCGACACGCCGAACCGGCACGATATCCTCACGGGATCGCAACCGGACGGCACCGCTTTTGCCGCGGGCGACGACAAGACCTGCAGGAACTGGACGTCGAGCACGCAGGGCGCGGCGGTCGTCGGCCATGCCGATCGTAAAGGCCTGCGCGACGACGAGCCGTCAAAGTCCTGGAACAGCTCTCACCCCTCGCGCGGTCCTGACGGCGGCTGCTCGCAGGCCGATCTGAAGAGCACCGGCGGCGACGGCCTGCTGTTTTTGTTTCGCGGCGAATTGACTTAGGGCGCGCAGCTCTCTCCCCGCGACATTGCGAGCGTAGCGAAGCAATCCAGACTGTCTCCGCGGAAAGATTCTGGATTGCTTCGCTTGCGCTCGCAACGACGGGGTATGTGGTGCCGCCGTTCCGTCTCGCTCTCACGGAACCTTCGGCCGCATGTTACATTGGTCCGACCGCTTCCACGCTCACGGACCCTTCCCATGAAATACGAGCTCTACTACTGGCCCGAGATCCAGGGCCGCGGCGAATATGTGCGGCTGGCGCTGGAGGAGGCGGGGGCGGCTTATATCGACGTCGCGCGGGGGGCGCGCGGCACCAGCGCCATGATGAAGATGATGGACGCGCATGGCGGCACGCCGCCCTTTGCGCCGCCGTTCCTGAAAGCGGGCAAGCTCGTCATCGGCCAGACCGCCAACATCCTGCTCTATCTCGGCGCCCGTCATGGGCTCGCGCCGAAGGCGGAAGCGGGCAAGCTTTGGGTGCACCAGCTTCAGCTCACCATCACCGACCTCGTGACCGAGATCCACGACACCCATCACCCGGTCGGGCCTTCGATGTACTATGAAGATCAGAAGGCGCCGGCGAAGAAGCGCACGGCCGAGTTTTGGGACGAGCGCGTGCCGAAATATCTCGGCTATTTCGAGGAGCTCATCGCGTGTAATGGCGGTGCCTATGTCACCGGTCGCAGGCTGACTTACGTCGATCTCTCCCTGTTCCAGATCGTCGATGGGCTGCGCTACGCCTTTCCCAAGCGCATGAAGGCGTTTGAGGGAAATATCCCGGGCCTCGTCAGCCTGCACGACCGCATCGCCGCGCGGCCGAACATCAAGGCCTATCTCGAAAGTGAGCGCCGCATTCCCTTCAACGAGCAAGGCATTTTCCGGCGCTACAAGGAATTGGACAATTAGCTGGTCCGGATAGCGGCTCACCACACGCCGGGTAGCAGGCGATAGCGCACGCGCGTCATATAGTTGGAATAGCCCGGCAGGCCCTCGCGCAGCGTGCGCTCCTCGATGCCGATGCGGACAGCAAACAAAACGACGATGACCGGCGCCATCGCGAGGCCCCACCACGAGCCCAGCAGCAGCGGCACGCCGGCGAAGAACAGGATCATGCCGCTGTACATGGGATGGCGCACATGCGCGTAAGGCCCCGTCGAGACCACGCGCTGTGCGCGTTCGGCCTGGAGCTTCACCACGGGCGCGGCGAACGAGTTTTCGCGGAACACCCACAGGATGAACAGCGTCGAGAGGACGAACAGCACCAGACCGAGCGCCTGCAACGCAACCGGCATGTCGGAGGATTGCGTGCGCCGGTCGAGCCCCATCGCGGCCAGCCAGGCCAGCATCGCAATGACGAAGACGATCATGAAGGCCTTGTCGGCGGCAGGCTGGTCCCTTTGCAGGACCGGCCGCAGACGTTCGGCGAGCAGCGCCGGATCGACCCGATAAAGCCACCAGCCGCAGAGCGGGCCGAGCAGGGCGCAGGTGGCGAGGAACACCCAGGCCGAAGGCCAATGCATCGTCCCGGCGCAAGCGAACAGCAGCGCGCCCATGCCGGCGGTGGTGATCGTGTTCTGCAACAGCAGTTTTGCGATCATGTTCGATCTGATTCCGTCACACGCCGGCGCATTGATAGCATTCTTCGGGTAAACATGCGTCCGGTGCGACAGGGTTGGCTTCAGATCTTGATGGGCGATGTAAAGGCCGCCAGGAGCCGAACCAGATCCGCCTGTCGTTTGGTTCCGGTCTTCGTGAAGATCCTGGTGAGATGGGTCTTGATCGTCGTTTCGGCGATGCCCATGCTTCTGGCCACGTCAGGAACCCCGCCGATTTCGACGATGGCCAGGAAGACGCGCAGCTCGGCTGGTGTCAGCTTGAAGAGCTTCCGGATGATGTCGGGCGCGACGATCGTCTCGAGCGCTGCCTTGCTGACGAACGGGACGGCGCAGGCCTCATAGCTGGCCCCGAACATTTGCCGGCGTCCAGCGGTGAGCGGCAGGAGATTCCCGACATAATGCGAACCGTTGCGGGCCGTCAGATGCAGCGAGATGCTCGCGCCCGTCATCGACCGGTCGCCGAGTGCCGTGCCCGCCAGTGCCTGCCGCAGCATCCGATCGGCATTCAGGTCCGACGTCACGAGCCGGCCATGGACCGAACGAAGGACGTCGGCCTCGTCCAAAATCTCTCGCGCGCTCGCATTGGCGTGCGTGATATGACCGTCGGCATCGAGCAGCAGAACGGCGGTGCGCAGAGAGTCGAGCGTGCGGACCGACGTCGTCTCCAATGCATTCTGCTGCTGCAACTTCTGTCTGACGAGCATGGCCCTTTGCATGTGCGGCGTCAGGTGAGAGATCGTCTGATACATCCTGCGATCGACAGGCTCGCCGCCCTTCATGATCGAGAGGCGGGATATTCCCTCGGCAGACTTGCCGAGCAGGATGTTGGCGGCGTCCTCGAGACCCTGCGGCTGCGCCCATTCGTTGTAGAATGTGGTCGTCCGGAATTCGTCGACGTCGATCCAGTCCCTGATCGTCTGGATTTGGCCGACCGCGGCGTGGAGCACGCTGCGCGACGGATCGAATGGCTCGTAGGTTTCAATGTAGGACTGAACATAGGCGGGTTCGACACCGACGGCATGCGAGATCACGGCCTCGCCGGCTGCCCCGATCCAGACCAGACCACCGCTCTGGCCGCCCGCCATGTCGACGATGCTGCCAAGTGTCGCCGCCCATCGGGAATCGTCGAGCGCTGCATCGTAGATGTCCGTCACCAGCGAGAGCAGCTTTTCATTCAGTTCCATAGGCGTGTCCATGAACGGATGGATGGGCTCGTTCAGCCTCACAGATGAGCACGCCGGATGTGGAAATTTGATGAGCCGGATCACACTTGAAGACGCTCTCGCAGCCCTGGCGGGCGCTGAGCGAGATGCCGGGAGGAACGGGCCGGACGGAAGTGGCGCGGGAACAGTTAGGCCGAAGGCCAGTGCATCGTTCCGGCGCAAGCGAACAGCAGCGCGCCCATGGCCGCGGCGGTGATCGTGTTCTGCAACAGCAATTTTGCGATCATGCGCAGGTCAGCCGCGCACGATGTTGGTCCCGCTATCCGGCGAAGATGCGGCTGGACACGCGAAAAGCCCGATCGACCGGATCGGGCGTTTCATCTTTGACCGGCCTGATCAGGGGAGCTGATCGATCCGCGTGCCCTGACCCGGCGGCAGCGGCGCGGGCGGCGGCGGCTTGTAGGTCGGGTCGTTGTCCTTGGTCTTCTGGTCGTCCTGCTGCTTGGTCGCGTCGTAGCTCGGCACCACGATCGCGATCGGCGGCGGCGCAACGGTAGAGACGCTCATCCACAAATCCTCACACATGGAAACAATCGACCTTGCGCTGCGAGGAGCGAAGCTTCCGTCAAGCCAATCGTTAAAATGCGAGGGAGTTGGTGCGGTGGGATGTGCCTTTTTTGTGCCTCCTTGCGCTGTACGAGGGAGCGGACGAACCGCTCCTCGTCATCGCGAGCTCAGCGAAGCAATCCAGGACTGTCACCGCGGAGGGATTCTGGATTGCTTCGCGGAGCTCGCAATGACGGAGCGTGTGGAAAGAGCGAGTGCCGTCTACTCGTCCTTGCCGCGCGTGATCGCGATGGACGCATCCGTCTTGGTACGGGTGCATTCCATGTTGAGCCGGCGGTAGCGCATGACGACCTTGTCGCCGCGCAACAGTCCCATCCGCTTCAGGCAGCGTGTCGCGCCCGTCGTGGTGTCGTCCTTCGTGACGGTGAAGACGATCGCCGCCATCGACCCCACCAGTGAAAAGAACTCCGGTGTCGGCTTGCGATCGCCCTTGGCATAGAGCTCGATGGAATATTTGTCGCCGCGGCAACCCACGGACAGCTCCTTGGCCGCGGGGTGCGAGAGGTAGACGATGTTGGCGGCCCGGAAATTCACCTTGAGGCGCTCGACCTGGTTCGTCAGCTCCTTGGCGCTGTCATCGCAGCGATCCGCGCGGGCAGGGGAGGCGAGGGTCACAAGGCCGGTGATGGCGGCGGCGACCAGGATCGCGCCGCGGACGTTCAGTTTGAAAATCATGATGAAAAGCCCCTTAGGCCGCGCATTCAACCTTCGTCGCGCGCCGAGCGCAAGGGGTGCACCCAGAGCCTGCCGGGAACGGTCGTCGCCACCTTGCGTCCGGCCGACGGCAACCAAAAAGGGCCGTCGTGACGCCGAATCGGGATGCCTCGGCCGCGCCAGAACGCCTTCCATTCGCGGCAAAAAAGCTTAGAACGCTTCTACGCTTAGAGGCCCGCGAGGGCTCCAAAACCCCGAGATTTGCCCATGAACGCTCCCACCGCCTTCCCCGATCCCGCAAAACCCGTTCCGCCCTACAAGCACACCCCGCTGTTCCCGCTTGGCAAGGACGAGACGCCCTACAAGAAGATCACGGCCGAGGGTATCAGGGTCGAGAAGGTCCTGGGGAAGGACATGCTGGTGGTGTCGCGCGAGGCGCTGCGGGCGCTGTCGGAGGCGGCCTTCGGCGACATCAACCACTATCTGCGCCCCGGCCATCTGAAGCAGCTCCGCGCGATCCTGGAGGACGGCGAGGCGAGCCCCAACGACAAGTTCGTCGCGCTCGACTTCCTGAAGAATGCCAACATCGCGGCCGGCGGCGTGCTGCCGATGTGCCAGGACACCGGCACTGCGATCATCATGGGCAAGAAGGGCTGCAACGTCATCACCGACGGTGACGACGAGGCGGCGCTGTCGGAAGGCGCGCGCGACGCTTACCTGCGCCGCAATCTGCGCTACTCGCAGGTCGCGCCCTTGTCGATGTACGAGGAGAAGAACACCGCCAACAACATGCCGGCACAGTGCGAGATCTACGCTGAGGGCGACGACGCCTACAAGTTCATGTTCATGGCGAAGGGCGGCGGCTCTGCCAACAAGAGCTTTCTGTTCCAGGCCACGCCCTCGGTGCTGACCAAGGACCGGCTGCTCGCCTTCCTGAAGGAGAAGATCCTGACGCTGGGCACCGCGGCGTGCCCGCCCTATCACCTCGCCATCGTGATCGGCGGCACCTCGGCCGAGCTGTGCATGAAGACGGTGAAGCTCGCCTCCGTCCGCTATCTCGACGCGCTGCCGACCCACGGCTCGCCCGACGGCAACGCCTTCCGCGACGTCGAGATGGAGCAGGAAATCCACAAGATGACGCAGTCGCTCGGCGTCGGCGCGCAGTTCGGTGGAAAGTATTTCTGCCACGACGTGCGCGTGATCCGCATGCCGCGCCACGGCGCCTCGCTGCCGATCGGGCTCGGCGTGTCCTGCTCGGCCGACCGGCAGGTGCTCGGCAAGATCACCAGGGATGGCGTCTATCTCGAAGAGCTTGAGCACAACCCCGCGCAATATCTGCCGCAGGTCGAGCAGTCGCTCGGCGGCGAGGTCGTCAAGATCGACCTCAACCAGCCGATGAAGGATATCCTGGCGACGTTCTCGAAGTACCCGACCAAGACGCGGGTCTCGATGACCGGCACCATGATCGTCGCGCGTGACTCCGCGCATGCCAAACTGCGCGAGCGCCTCGAGAGGGGCGAGCCGCTGCCGGACTATTTCAAGAACCATCCGGTCTACTACGCCGGTCCTGCCAAGACGCCCGAGGGCTACGCCTCCGGCGCGTTCGGCCCGACCACCGCGGGCCGCATGGATTCCTTCGTCGACCAGTTCCAGGCCGCCGGCGGTTCGATGGTGATGGTGGCGAAGGGCAACCGGGCGCCTGCCGTGCGCGAGGCCTGCAAGAAGTATGGCGGCTTCTATCTCGGCTCGATCGGCGGTGCGGCTGCGAACCTCGCCGAGCACTGCATCAAGAAGGTCGAGGTGCTCGAATATCCCGAGCTCGGCATGGAAGCGATCTGGCGCATCGAAGTCGTCGACTTCCCGGCGTTCATCATCATCGACGACAAGGGGAACGACTTCTTCAAGGAATTGAATCTGGGCTAGCGCTCCGCGCAGTTGAACGGCGGTCCGCCGCTGATGGTGCGCTTTAGCGCGGCACCAGATACTGCGTCGGCGCGCCATTTTCGGGCCCATCGAACATTACGAGCACGCGCCATGGCTCGCCGCTGATGTCGCTGAGCACCAGCAGGGTCTCTGCCTTGGCGGTGCTGTCGGCGACGCTGAGCGTGTGGGTCGGTCCAAGCTTGCCGCTGCTGGTATCGTAGAAGACGACGGCGGGCGCGATCTGCTGTTCGTTGACCGGCCCAGTCAGGAGAAGCAAGCCGCCTGACACGGCGGCGATGTCCCTGATACCGGTCGTTGTGCCAAGCGGCAGCGGAGGGTCGATGAGCTTGGCCTTGAGCGGCATGTTCTCGGTGAAGACGGCCTTTGCGTCGACCGTGAGAACATACGCATTGCCGCCTTTGGACGGACCACGGAAACCAAGATACATTAGGTCCCCTTTGACCGCGATGCCCTCGATGTTGGCGCCGTTGTCTCCGAGAGGCTTGTCGTAATCCGCGGGCAGTGCGTCCTTGATTGCACCGCGCAGGCGCGTCACGGATGCTTCGACGCCGATCACCTCGTCCGCGGAGATCGGGAAGGGTGGCTCTCCAGTGAGCTTGTCGACGGGAAAGCGAAAGAGGTGATAGCTCGTCGGATTGCTGTCGTCGGGATGATGACGTTTGCGGCCGTGCGATCCGACCACGTAGAAATAACCGTCATCGTAAGCGGTGCCCTCGGCATCCGGATCGCCGCTGGCCTGATCGCTCAGCAGGCGGATTACCTTGCCGGGATTGATCGTCGTGCCTTCGATCGCAAAGAACTGCGCGTATTTCTTTTCGTCGTTGACGACGAGGCAGGATTTGAGGGGCGGGGATGTGGTCGCGCACGCCGCTCCGCTGATGTTGGTGCGGGCATCCGCGCTCTTCTTGAACGGCTCGCTCAGTTGCCACGCCGGTGACTGCGGCTCGAGCATATCGGCACTCGCCGGCGCTGCTCCAGCAAGCGCGGCCACGGCGGAGGTCAGGAACAGGTGGATGCGATTGCGAGCGGGGAGGGAGACCATGCAAATTCCCCTTCTGCTGCAAGTGTGTTGAGATCAATAAAAATCTTTAGTTGTATGCTGTATCCTGCTCGTGAAGCCGGCTGTGGTCAACGACCTGAGCGCCTTGGCCCCGTGGCCAATGACCGCAGCCCGTTAGCTGCAATTCGTAACCTGGTTCGAGCACAGCGAGCGCCACCAGCCGCGGACGCCGTCCTGGCTCTCGACGAGGCCCCAAAGTCCGCTGCAGGCAAAGATGCGCTTCGGGCCGCCGTCGGTGTCGATTGGGCCTCCGAGCTCGCGCTGGGCCGGCATCCATTTCGCATCGACGAACGGCGCCTGGAAAAGTCCGCCCATGCGCGTCGCGCCATTGGCGTAGGACGCGCCGACCTTGTTGGACGCGACCCAGCCGCGCCCCGCATAGGGTTTTGGCGCGCTGCGCGGATATCTCTTGTCGTCCTCGTAGTCCTTGCCCGGCGGTTTTGCGCCTTCGATCAGAAACCAGCCATCCTTGAAGCCGATGATGCGGAATTCGGTGAGCCAGCCGCCGTCGGGCGTGTTCTCGGCACCGCCAAGCTTCAGACGATAGGGCGGCGGCAGCGTGCCGAGCACGCGCGCTTTCGCCGAGGGCTCGGCGCGCACGTTGAGGCCATCAGGATCCTTGTCGATGGACCAGGCGCCGAGATCACACGGCTCGGTCCCATCGGGCAGCGTTGCGCGCCTGGCGGCGAGATCGGCGTGGAGCTTTGCGAAATCGGTATCGTCGTTATCAGGATCCGGCGCGCTGCGCGGCTTCAGCTCGGCCGAGACCGCGCGCGTCGCATCCGGCGTCAGCGTGACGACGAGGGCCTGGCGCGCAGCGAACACGCTTGCCGGTGTCTTCGGATCGTTCGACGAGGCCGGATAGACGGCGAGGGTGCCGGTCGATCCTTCGGTCCGGTAGGCCGTGCCGGTGACATAGCCCGCCGGCACCATGGCGAGCGCGCTTGCGCGCCACGCCGGTTCGGTGTCATCCGCGCGCGCCGCTTGCGTCGCGACACACAGGATCGTTGCCGCGATGAGACGGAGCACGCGCACGGTTCGCAACGTGCCTACGCGCGCGCGCCCGTGAACGGAAAGCTGCCCATCGGGCCGATGCCCATCTCGCCGCTCATGCTGTCGCCAGAGACCGTTCCGATGAACTCGAGCGTCAACGGCATCGGATTGGTGATCGAGACTTTCCAGTTGACGGCGTCGCCGCTGATGGTGCCGTCGAAGATCTCGGCCGAATTGCCGTCGGCGCCCTGCGTTCCGGTCAGTGTGCCGCCGGAGTTCAGCAAGGTCAGCGTGGCCTTGCGCTCGCCCATGGGCGTCGTCATGGTCAGAGTCCAGTTGCCGTCCACGGCCATTCGTGTCTCCCAACTTTTTCCCGGCACCTCGCGACAATCCGCAAGGTGAGCCAGGGACGCCTATAGCCTAACTCGGGGGACGTGCCTAACGCTCTCTTTGACGCGCCCTTAAGCGCGGGCTGCGCGAATACGGCTGCCGATGAGCAGGCGGAAGGCCACGTACTGGATCGCGAACGCAACGATCTTCGCGCCGATCAGGACCACCGAAATATAGAAGGCCCACAACTTCATGTCGCCGGTCATGGCAACCGCAACGGTCCCCGCGGCGAGCGCAAACATCAGCGCGGCCCAGGCGTAGCCCGCGACGGTAACGTATTCCGGAATGGTCTCGGTCACGATCGCCGGCAGATAGCGCAGCATCCAGCCGCGCTTGAGCATGATGATGCCGATCGCGACATGCCCGATCGCGGGCTTCGCCAGCACGAAGCGCGGATCGTGGGTGAGCAGCGTTGCGCCACCGAGCACGATGACGAGGCCGAGGCTCGCCCAGGTCATGTAGCCCAGCGTCTGGCCCTTGACCCGCGACCAGACCACCTGGCCGATGGCGCCAAGGATCGCGACTGCGGTCGCGAGGATGACGTTGTCGGTCACGAGATAGATTACCAGGAAGACGATGGTGGAGAGGAAATCAGAGACGAGCCGGCGGAATACGTCTTTCATCGTCTGTCCTGTCTTCAATGGGGGTGGGGCAGCGCGGCGGCGGGCGCAGCATATTTGATCTGGCGATACTCGGGATACCATTTTGTGAAGTAGATCGCGCTATTGCGGGCGGCGAAGGCGACCGCAAGGCCCGACCAGAGCGGCAGGCCGGGGACGTAGAGCAGCGCGATGTTGGCGGCCATCATCAACAGCGCGGCGGCGGTCCAGGCGCCGGTGATGACGTAGTTGGCGGTGAGGAAGCCGGGCATCGCCGCCGTCTCGGCCGGGACCGTTTCAACCGCATATTGCAGCGTGAACGGGTGGCGGACCAGCATCGAGCCGAGCGAGATGACGAGGATGCCGATATCGACCGACAGCTTGACGCCCAGCGTGCCGAGCTTCGGGTCGATCAGCGCGAGGTAGAGGCCGATTGCGGCGAATACGATCGCCGAGCCCATCGCCAGGATCTTCACGGAGCGGCCGCGCGCGACATCGACCGTGATGGTGGCGAGGCAGATCGCAGACGCGGCGAACACGCTGATCGTGGCCGACGTCACCAGCATCAGGAAAGTGTAGGCGCCGTAGGGCGCGAGGATCAGGAAAATCGCCATGAGCCGCCTCGGTCTGGCCAATCTTTACGTTGTAAAGATAAGTAAATCAGGAGCGATACCGGGTCAAGCGAAATCTTTACAGTGTCAAAATAACGTAGGTGACTTCCAAAAAATGAAGTGCTGCAATGGCTTGGTCGGACGCCTCGTCGGCGAATTCCGCCCAGGGCAGGCGTGACAGGATCGGCAGCGCGGCGGCGAGCAGGAGGCCGACCGAGAGCAAGATGCCGCCGTTGAAGATGACATGGCCGCTCCGTCGCAGCCGGATCATCCGGAGTGCGAGCGCGGCGCAGGCCAAGGCGAGGACGGCAAGGCAATCTGTGGTGATCGAGGGCATGTGCAGGCCTCTTTGGTGACATCCGCGATGTCATTCCGGGCTCGCGACGTCGTCGCGCCCCGGAATGACGAGGCGAGAGTTACTGCGCACCCACCCAATTGCCGTGAAAGCCGTCGGGCACGCGGTGGCCGAGCTGCACCAGCGCAACGGGACCGGCTTCGACATCGGTGGCGTTGAACACGGCGAGGTCGCTGCGGTTCTCCCGCGCGCGCCAGACCACCGCCAACAGCCAGCCGTCGCCTTCCGCTGCATCCGTCGCGCGCTCGACGAACACCGGCTCGGAGATGGTATCGCCGGCCGGCAGCAGATAATGACCGAGCCGTCTGCCGTTGCCGTCGACATGGACGATGCCCGACAGCGCGCCGAACATCGGCAGCCGCGGATTGGCGCAGGCGTACCAGCCGTGATGGCTTTTCAATCCCGCGCGGCGGTCGTCGATGCGGGGGAATTCGCCCGTGAGATCGTCGAGGTAGGTCTGCTGGAAGCGGTCGGTCTTCCCTGAGAGATCGAACGTCCAGCGGCAATGGCGGGCGCGTGATTTCTCCGGATCCGTCGGTCGGCCATCGGGATGCGGAAACAGTGGCGCTTCCTCGAACTGCATGACGTCGGCGATGATGTGGTTGCCGTCCTCCCACGCATTCATGATGTGGAAGACGTAGCAGGCTTCACCGCGAAACCAGACGATGTCCTTGGCCGTGCCGTTGCGCTTCATCACGCCGACATAGGCGCCCTTGTCCGGCTCCCAGGCATAAGGCGGCCGTCCGCTCATCGCGCGCTCCATGCTGCCGGTGATCGGGAGGATCGGAAACAGCGCGTGGTTCTCGGTGACGATGAAGTCGTGCACCATGCTGGCATAGGGCGCCTCGAAACGTTCGAAGCGCGTCGCCTTGCCTGTTACGTCGATCGATCCGTAGGAGAGGGCAGGGGTCAGCGGACCCGCGGCGTTGTAGCCGAAGAACACGAGTTCGCCGGTGACCGGGTCGACCTTCGGATGCGCCGTGAAGCTGCCGGCGACGCGACCCTGATAATTGTGATAGCCGCGCGTTGCCAGCGTGCCCGGCTCGATCTCGGTCGGCAGATGCGCTTCTTCCAGCGCCAAGAGCTTGCCGGCATGAAAGATGATGTTGGTGTTGGCGACGCCGCCGTCGGTGAGGTTTGGCGGCGCATCCGGCAGCTTGCGGCCGAAGCCGCCGAACAGCGCGCGGCCTGCATCGTGCTCGGCCAGCCATTTCGGCGTGCGGACCCAGCGGTTGCGATAGCTGGCACGGCCGTTCTCGAGGTGGAAGGCGTGCAGCATGCCGTCGCCGACGAACCAGTGCGCACCGGGCGCATCGAACTGCGGATTGGGACCGTTGCGATAGAGCACGCCATTCAGATCGCGCGGCAATTCCCCGACGATTTTGAGGAATGGCGCATCGGCTTCGAATGGAATTGGACCGAGGTTATGGCGGCGCTCGGTGACGGCGTCGTGCTGCACGGCGTATCCCTCCCTATCTTTACATCGTAAAGATCGAATAATGCCGATCGCCGCATTCGTCAAGTGAAATCTTTACACTGTCAATATTGCGTCATATAGCTTGCAAATGGCCAAAAGCGACACCACGAGCGAAACAGCGCGCAAGCCGCGTACCCCGCGCAAGACATCGTCGGCCGCGAGCGCGCAGGCGCGTTCCGCACGCCGTCCGGCAGTAGCGAAGACGGAGACGCCGTATCATCACGGCGCCCTGCGCGAGGCGCTGCTCCAGGCCGCCGAACGGGTGCTGGAGCGCGACGGGCTCTCCGGCCTGACCTTGCGGGCGGTGGCGCGGGAGGCGGGCGTCTCGCATGCCGCGCCGACCCATCATTTCGGCGATCTCACCGGCCTGCTCAGCGAGCTCGCGGCCGTCGGCTTCCGCCAGTTCAACGCGGCGATGGCCTCGTCCTGCGACGCCGCCACCACGCCGCTGGAGCGCGCGCTGGCGCGGCCGAAGGCCTATGTCGCATATGCGCAGGCCCATCCGGGCATGTACGGCATCATGTTCCGCACCGAACGGCTGGACTATTCCAGGCCCTCGCTGCACGAGGCGGCCGAGGCCTCCTTCGCCGGCCTTGCCAATGCCATCGGCATGATGCGGCAGGAGCAGATCAGCGGCGACGCACTGACGCTGAACCAGGGCGCCGCGATCGCGCGCGCCTGGTCGATGGTGCACGGCTTCACCATGCTGCTGCTCGACGGCCGTCTCGAGGACATTTTGGGGCGGCTGCCCGAGGGGACGACGACCGAACAGTTGCTCGAGGCGATGCTGACGGCGCCCATCACGGCGAAGCTGCCGGCATAGCGCCTTCGGGCGGGCGCTGCCCTAGCGCATCGTCGCGAGTTCGACCGCGCGTCCACGCGTGCCGACAATCTTCACCTCGTCCTTGCCGCAGGTGAAGCTGCGGGCGAAATCGTCGGCCGCCTTGCGCGCAAGCTCATTGGCGGTGGGGTTGGCGATGGCATCGACATAGGCGACGTGGCAGACCGGCCCCGGCGGCAGCCGCGTCACGACGAGCATGGCCTTGGTGTTCGGCCGTCCCTGCTTGTCGGGATCGGTGCCATCGGCGATGTGCCAGCGCTGGATCATGGCAATCGGCTTGGTGCCCGCGCTACGCCATTCGACGGTGGCCTCCGACGAATTGAATGGCGCGAACCAGACCTTTGCCGCCGGTTCCTCCGCTGCGGCCTTGCGGTTGCGGCCGACCGAGACGATTTCGCGCAGATCATCCTCGGCGATCAGCACGATCAGGCCGTTTTTTCCCGGGCAGACCCGTGTGGTGCTGCCGTCGAGCTCGCTGGGCTTGCCGATCTGGCGGCAGTCTTTTGGCGCCGTGGAGGAATAGGTGCTGCCCATGGATTGGGCGGCGACGTGACCCGCGCTCAGGCAAGTCGGCAGCACGGTCAGACAAAGGAACGCGATACGCCTCATGACGACGCCTTATACAGAGGGAACTCCCTCCATCAGACGTCTTCATTGTGGGCAAGGTTCAAACAGAGGCGGGATGTACCTGACAGCGGCGCGGAATCGTTCTAGAAGGGCGCCTTCCGCTGCGCCTACCGCGCTTCGTCCGCGACATATCTCATTCGATCATGCCAGCCATCGCTTCCAGCAAATCCTATCGCGTCGGCCGTTCCAAGACCGGACTTGGCCTCTTCGCCACCATGCCGATCAAGAAGGGGACCCGGATCATCCGTTATTTCGGACCGATCCTGGACTCCAGAATTCCCGCGCATGACGAGATCGAGAACAAATATCTGTTCGAGCTCAACAACCGCTGGACCATCGACGGGTCGGTGCGCAAGAACCTCGCCCGCTACATCAACCATTCCTGCCGCCCCAACGCCGAGTCCGACGTCCGGCCGCGCGAGCGCAAGGTCTTCATCCGCGCCATCAGGAACATCGAGCCGGGCGACGAGATCAACTACGATTACGGCACCGACTACTTCAAAGCCTATCTCAAGCCGATCGGCTGCAAATGCCCTTCCTGCGAGGCCAAGCGCAAGAAGCTGCGCGCCGAGGCCCGCGCCGAACGCACCAAGGTGAAGGCGCGCACGGAAGCCAAGGCCAAGAAGGCGGGCGCGAAGGCCGGCAAGAAGAAGCTCAACGGCCATGCCGTTGGCAAGAAGAACGGTCGCGCGGGGGCATAGCCATTAGCCGCGGTGTCATGCCCCGCGAAAGCGGGGCATCCAGTACGCCGCAGCCCATCCGCATCCGTCTACTGTCTCGGAATACTGGGTCGCCCGGTCGAACCGGGCGACGACAGCGAGTGACGTGGTCTCACGCCGCCACCACACTCCCGCTCTTCCGCAATCCCACATATTGCAGCTCGGCAAACACGCCGGTCGCAACCGCCTGCGCGACGACCATGAGCTCGCCGCTGATGTTCGGCGACACCGCGCCCGAGAACAGCAGCGCGATGCTGCCGACCGTCCAGGCCGCGTTGCCGACCACGACCAGCAGCACGAGCGGCCTCGCCACGGAGCCACGCGAGGCAAGCCAGCCGACCAGCGCGGTGTAGGCGATCAGGAACAGGCCGGTTTCGCGCAGCAGCGCTTCAGGCAGGTTGAACAGCGATGCGAACGCGCCGGCGCCGAAGGTGAAGCCGAGGGCGGCGACGCCGCTGAAGATGGCGTCGGCGAGAAGCGCGCGGCGCAGGAAGGTGGATGTGTCGATCATCGTGGTCTCCATGTTTGGGTTGGGCTTGGGGGGTGAATTCAGTGCCGTCCGCGCCACCAGGCGCGGAGCAGGAACGGGCAGAGGCTCTTGCCGACGCCGTGCTCGAAGGCTGTGACCTGCGCGACGACATAGTCGCCGGTCGAATGCACCAGCGGCTCGGGCATGTTGAGGCTGCGTGCCAGCATGCGGGTCGCGAGCGTCACGGCCCAGGGAACAAGGTGGTCTGCGATGGTCCGGTAGAGCAGCAGCGCGATCATGGTCATCTCCTGTTGCGACCGAAGATGCGCCGTGGCGGGGACCAATTCGATTACCTCGCGGGTAAAAAATACGCCCGTTCGCGACAGTCCTAAGGTGTTCGATGCTGTTCGCGAGGCGCGCGCAGGCTGGTCACCGTGCGCAGTCCCGAGACCATCGCTCTACTAGAAAGATGGGCCGGTTATTTGAAGAAGCGTTCCGGCAGGCTCTACCGGCAAGACATCACGCGCCCTAACGGGCGTGGCAGTTGGTTGAGCGTGTGTCGCTTGCCAAGCGATGCTCTTGTTGCGCAGGAGCTGCAATCGAAAATTGGAAGGCTGTAGACGCGTGGGTGACGGTGGGCGGGGCAACTATCTGCAGAATGATCGGTTAAGGAATGATCGCTCTCAGCCTCCTGCGATCGCTCGATGGACGAGCGCGATGACCTCGTCAGCATCCTGTTCGGTGCTGTCAAAGCGAGCCACAAACCGGATTACGTCCTGGCCCCGTCGCGCGAATTGCAGCCCGCTCGCTGCAAGACGGTTGATGGCCAAAGCGGGCAGGTTGATGAAAACCAGATTGGCTTCCACCGGCGCAATGAGCTGAACGTCAGGCAGCGCAGCGAGACCCGCTCCAAGACGCGCGGCCACGGCATTGGCCTTCGCCGCGAGCCGCAGATAAAGGCGATCCTCGACGTAGGCGAGCAGCTGTGCAGACGCAAAGCGCATCTTCGACGAGGTCTGGCCGGCGCGGCGAAGCCGATAGGACAGGGATTCGACGAGATCCTGGTCGAACACCACGATCGCATCCGCCGACATCGCCCCGTTTTTGGTCGCCCCGAAGGACAGGATGTCGACGCCGGCGCGCCATGTCATGTCGGCCGGGCTGCAATCGAGCCGCGCCAGCGCGTTGGCGAACCGGGCGCCATCCATGTGCAGCGACAGATTCCTGTCGTGGGCGATTGCTCCGATTTCGGCGATCTCGGCGAGGGGATAGATTGTTCCATATTCGCTGGCCTGAGTGATCGACACCGCATCGGGCTGGGAGCGATTGCGGACTCCCCAGGCCGCCTGGCCCAGCGCCTGGCGCAGGCTCGACGGCTCGATCCGAAAGTTTCGGCCGGACATGGCGACGAGCTTCGCGCCGCCTGTGAAGGCTTCGGTCGCGCCGCCTTCCGCGGTGTGGATATGCGCCTCTTCGTGACAATAGATGGCGCCATAGGGCCGCGCGCAGCTCGCGAGTGACAAGGCGTTGGCCGCCGTACCGGTCGAGACCGGGAACACGGTGACCGCGGTCTCGAACAGCTCCGAGAAGCGCGCATTCAACAATCTCGAATAATCGTCGTCCCCATAGGCGGCGGCCGGGCCGCGATTGGCCTCGGCGATCGCTCGCAGAATCTCGGGGCAGACCGGCGCGACATTGTCGCTGCGGAAATTCGGGAGCGTCGGGGCTGCTTCGTTCATACCGTCCTGTCCTGCCGTCATATCACGGTTGATTCCTGCTTGTTGATGCGCCGATTGATCAGGAGCAACGGGATTGCGGTGACGAGGATAAGCACCGCGGCCGCGGCGGCCGCCAGACTCGCGCCGGTGCCCTCGATGGCATGGTACATCACGACGGTCGTGGTGACCCAGCCGCTCGCATAGAGCACAATGGTCGCGCTCAACTCGGATGCCGCGGTGATCCAGACCAGCACCAGCCCGCCGACAAGGCCGCTGGCCATCAACGGCACGGTCAGGGTCGCGAAGGTTTTGCTTGGCGAGACCCCGAGATTGATCGAGGCTTCCTCGAGCGAGGGATCGAGCTGGTGCACGATTGCCGAGGACGACCGGATCGCGAAGGGGAGCTTGCGGACGACATAGGCGATGACCAGGATCAGCCAGCCGCCGGTCAGAATCAAGGGACCGCTGTTGAACGCGATGATGAGCCCGATCGCCAGGATCGTGCCCGAGACTGCAAACGGCACCATGCCGACGAAATCGAGCAATCCCGACAGGCGCGAGCGGTGCCGGGCCACGACATAGCCGATCGGGGCGCCGATCAGCATGGTGACGACGGCCGCGATGCTGGCGAGCGTCAGCGTGTTGAGCAGCGGCCGATAGGAGCCCGACAATAGGGTGGCGTAATTGCCCAATCCGAACTCCCAGGTCAGGACAGGGCCGCGAAAGCGCAGGAGGGAGATCATCAACACGGCCGCGAACGGCAGCAGCGAGGCAATCACAATGCCCCAACTCACGATCGTGGCCGTGAGCCGCAGTCCCGGCGTCAGAGGCAGCTTCGCGGGCGCGCTGCGGGCATTGGTCGAAAACCGGCGCTTGCCGAGGTAGTGCCGCTGAACGAGCAGCGCGATCGCCGTGCAGGCGATCAGGAGCACGCTGAGTGCGCCCGCCGCGGCCGGGTTGGCATCAGATTCGCCGGCGAACAGCTTGAAGATGTCGACGGCCAGGAACGGCCGGTCCTCAGCCAGCACCGCTGGCACGCCGAAATTCTCCAGTGCCTCAATGAACACCAATAGTCCGCCGGCAAGGATCGCCGGCATCACAATGGGCAGCAGCACGGTGCGGATCACATAGGGCCGTGAGCCGCCGAGATTGCGGGCTGCCTCCTCCATCGAGGCGTCGACTGCCTGGAATCCGGCCAGCACGGGCATGACGACGTATGGATAGAGCGTCAACGTGAACACGATGACGATGCCGGGCACGCCGTAGATCGATCCGATCGGGATGCCGATCCCGCGCAGAGCGGTGGTGACGACGCCAGCATGGCCGAACAGCAGCACGAGGGCGTAGGCGCTGACGAACGAGGGCAGGACCAGCGGCAAGGACGCAAGCGTCAGCAGCAGCGCGCGGCCCGGTATGTCGATCCGGGCAAGACAGAAGGCGAGCGGGATGCCGATCGCGCATGCGAAGGCCGTCGCGAGCGCGGCGCAAAGCAGACTGTTGCCGATGCTGCCGAGATAGTAGCGGCTCTTCACAATCGCCGCATAGTTCCCAAGCGTCAGGCCGCCCGTGCCGTCGATCCGAAAGCTTGCATCCAGGACGAGCGCCAGCGGGTAGAGCAGAAACACCGCGAGCAGCACCAACGCCGCCAGCGTCACGATCGTGGCGAAGCGTTTCATGGCGCTGGATACGCCGTGATCTGGGCAGGGTCGTAGGCAAGGGTGAGCGGCGCGCCGGGCAAGAGATCGAGCGCCTGGCCGCCGAGCGCCGCAATCCGAATCTGGGTGCCGTCCGGCAGGGTTGCGTGGAGGCGTTGTACCGGGCCGAGAAATTCACGCAGCGCCAGACGCGCATGCACAAGCGAGCCACCGGAACCGTCTCGCAGCTGCAGGGCCTCCGGCCTGACCGACAGCAACACCGGCGCGCCCGGCGCTGCGACCTCGCCTTTGACCGTGAATTCCGTTCCGGCTGCTGCGACAGGAGTGTTACGGCCGTCGAAAGCTCCCGCGACGCCCGGCACCAAATTGGTCGAGCCGAGGAATTCGGCGACGAAGGCAGTCTGCGGCATCCGATAGATGCGCTCCGGCGTGTCCACTTGCTCGATCTTGCCGTGACGCAAGACGGCGATACGGTCGGAGATGGCGAGTGCCTCCTCCTGATCATGCGTCACGTAGATCGCAGTCAGGCCGAGCGCCTGCTGCAGCTGCCGGACCTCGATCCGCATTTCGGTGCGCAACTGCGCGTCGAGGTTGGACAGCGGCTCGTCGAACAGGAGCACGGCGGGCTCGATCACGAGCGCGCGGGCGATTGCCACGCGTTGCAGCTGACCGCCGGAGAGCTGGTGTGGTGACCGCGGACCGTAACCTGCAAGGCGCACCCGCTCGAGCGCCTTGTCGACGCGCGATGCGATCTCGGCAGCCGGAACCTTCCTGGCCTTCAGCCCATAGGCCACGTTTTCGGCGACGGTGTGGTTCGGGAAGATCGCGTAGTTCTGAAACACCATGCCGGTGTCGCGGCGATGCGCGGGCAGAGCATCGATGCGCCGGCCGTCGAAGCAAATGGAGCCGGATTCGACGTCGATGAAGCCTGCGATCATGCGCAGCAACGTCGTCTTCCCGCAGCCTGACGGCCCAAGCAGCGTGAACAGCTCGCCATGCTTGATGTCGAGCGAGATGTCGTCCACGGCCCGCACCGCGCCGAAGGTGCGGGTCAGGTTTTCAATCCGGATCGCGGTCATCGGATCAGCGCGTGTTCTGGATCGTGGTCTTCAGCCGCGCGAGGGTGTCGCGACGGGCCGCTTCCCATTTGGTGTCGTCATAGGGCAGCACCTTGACCGCCGAGAACGGCAGCATCCCCGGTGCGACTGCCTCGAGCTCGATATCCTGACGGGCAGGGCGCCGGAACGTCGCCTTCAGCAACATCTCTTGGACTTCCTTGCTGGCCAGATAGTCGACCAGCCGTTTGGCAGGCTCGGGGTTCGGTCCGCCTTTCAGGATGGCCGCGCCCTCGACGCCCGCATAGGTGCCCTCGGCCGGATAGGCGACGCTCACCGGCGCACCGTTATGGGCCCACAGGAAGCCGGCATATTCGAGCGTGATGCCAAGCGGATATTCGCCGCTGCCGATCCCGTCGAAGACCTGGGTCGAGCGGTTGAGTACCTTCGCATTCGCAAGCAGCCCGTCCATCTTGGTCCAGGCTGCGTCGTCCGCGCCCCACAGCGAGAGAAGCGTGGTCGCGGCCGCATATGAGAATCCGGAATTGGCAGGGTCGGTAAAGGCGAGCTTGCCTTTCCATTTCGGATCGAGGAGGTCTGCCCAGGCTTTGGGCCCGCTGGCCTTGTCGATCGCCTTGGTGTTCTGGCCGATCACGACGACCTGGATGTTGGTGCCAAGCCAAAGGTCGTTTGGATCGCGAAATTGCGCCGGCACGGCTTCGCGGCCCTTCGCCGCGTAAGCCTGAAGGTGCGGGCTCGCCAGCCGCAGCAGCGTCGCACTGACGCCCCAGATCACGTCGCCCTGCGGATTGGCGGCCTCGGACGCGACGCGGCGCACCAGCACACCTGATCCGGTCGAGACCACGTCGACCTTGATTCCGGTCGCCTTGGCGAAGCCTTCGGCTACAAGCTTGTTCACGGTGTCGTCGTTGGCCGAATAGAGCACGACGCTCTGCTGGGCCGAGGCCAGCCCGGCCGCGAACAGCGATGCCGCGAGCGTCACGACTCGGGCGAGGATGGAGGCAGGAGGTCTCATCGTGGTTCGCCCTCGTGGTTTCAGCGATTGCTCATGCGGTTGCGGCGAGGTACTCGGTGGCCGCCTTGAGCCCGGCGCCGGGTTCGATCGGCAGGCCGAACTTCGTGAGTGCGTCCTCGAGATGCAGAAGGTCGGTCAGAATGGTCCCCGCGCTCAAAGCACCCATCGTGCCAAACCGGATGACACGGCCGGAGAGACGGTTGCGGGCGCCTGCGATCACCGTGCGGTGATCCTGGTAGAGCTGCCGCACGATGGCTCCGCCTTCGAGCCCGTCGGGGACCTTGAAAACCACGACCGTGTTCGAGCGTGGCTCATCGCGGCAAAAATCTGCGAGTCCGATCGCCGCGCCGCCGGCGCGCAGCGCGGCGGAGAGCTTCTTGTGGCGCGCGAGCACATTGGCGAAGCCTTCCTCGTGCATCATCGTCAAGGCCTCACGCAGGCCATAGATGAGGCTCACCGGTGCCGTGAACGCGGTCTCGTTCTGCTCCGCAGATTTCAGCGCGCGACGGAAATCCCAATAGAAGGCCGATCGCTGCTCGTCCTGCCCGATCACGCGCCACGCCTTGGCGCTGACGCTGGCAAGTGCGAGGCCGGGCGGGCACATCAAGGCCTTTTGCGAGGCCGAGACGACGATGTCGACGCCCCATTCGTCCTGCCGCATCGCGATGCCGCCGAGGCCGCTGACGGAGTCTGCGATGAGCAGTGTTGGCCGGTCGCGCACCAGTGCGCCGAGCGCCGCGAGATCGGCCACGATCCCGGTCGAGCTCTCATTGTGCACGACGACGACGGCGCGATAGGCGTGCTCGCGCAATCGGGCTTCCACCGCGGCGACATCGATCGCCTGGCCCCATTCGATCGCGACCGTGTCGACGGTGATGTTCATGGCCTTGGCGATCGTGGTGAAACGCTCACCGAACTGACCATGCTCGACTACGAGGATCCGATGGCCCGGTCCGGCCACGTTGACGAGCGCAGCCTCCATAACGCCGGTTCCGGAGCTCGCAAAGAACAGGATGCGGTTCGTCGTGCCCAGAATCGGGCGGATCATCTCCTCCGCCTCGCCGATTGCAGTCCGGCATTCGGGTCCGCGATGGTTGACCATCACCCGAGCCATCGCCTGCCGCACCCGCTCGGGCACTTCGGTTGGACCGGGAAGCCGAAGACGGTATCCCGTCGAGGCAATGGCGCTCGGAGTCTCTGTGATCGTCATAGCTTGAAGTCACCGTTCTGACGCATGTAGGGAACGAGGCCGCCCGCGCGCAGGATCGCCAGCATGATCGGCGGCAGCGGCTCCGGGCTGAGCGTCTCGCCGCTGCGTTCGTTGCGGATCGCGCCGGTGCCGTCGGAGATCAGGATGTCGCCCTCGCGAATCCCGCCGGTATCGCAGACGAGCGGCAGCAGGCCGTTGTTGATCGCGTTGCGGTAGTAGGTGCGCGAGAAGCTTCGGGCCAGCACCGCCGGAATGCCGGCGCCGAGCACGGTCGTGACAGCGACTTCCATGGCCGAGCCGCAACCGAAATTCTTGCCCGCCACCAGGATGTCTCCGGTTTGCACAGAAGCTGCAAAGGTCGGATCGACATGCTCGAACAGGAATTGCCTGAGAACGGCGGGGTCGAGGCTCTCCCGCTTGCGGGTCGAGCTGATGATCGAGTCGGTGTTGACGTCGTCGCCGACAAGTCGCGCGCGTCCTCGCAGGGCTGTCATCGTGACACCTCGCGAGGATCGGTCACGACACCGCGGGTCGCGGCGGCTGCGCAAGCTGCCGGGGAGGCGAGGTAGATCGATGCCTTGGCGTTGCCCATGCGGCCCTTGAAGTTCCGGTTGGCGGTCGAGATCACCGAAACCCCGTCGCCGGGGATCACCCCACAGGTCCCGCAGCAGGAGCCGCAGGCCGGCTCGACCACGGTGGCGCCGAAGCCGACCAGGGCGTCGAGCGTGCCATCGGCCGCCATGGCGTCGCGGACCTCGCGCGATGCCGGCGTGACCACGAGCTGCACGCCGGGCGCGACGCCTCCACCCGCCTCGAGCACCGCGAGGGCTTGATGGAAGTCGCGTAACCTGCCGCCGGTGCAGGTGCCGAGATAGACCATCTGTACCGGCGTGCCGGCCGCATCCTCGAGCGCCACGACCTGATCCACCAGATGCGGCAACGCGATCCGCGGCGTGAGGGCGTCGAGCGCGATCTCCACGGTCCGGCTGTAGTGCGCATCCGGATCCGCTGCGACCGGTTCGAAAGCCTGGCCGGTGCGGCCCTGCAGATAGGCGACGGTTTCAGCATCGGCCGGGAAGATGCCGGTCTTCGCGCCCATCTCGACCGCAAGATTGCTCAGGACGAGGCGGTCCTCCAGCGCGAGGGTGGCGACACCCGGTCCTGCGAATTCGAGTGCCTGATAGGCGGCACCGTCAGCGCCGAGCATGCCCGCGAGGGCCAGTGCGATATCCTTCGCATAGACGCCGCTCGGCAGTTGTCCGGTCAGGACGACGCGGATCGAATCCGGCACGCGCAGCCAGATCCGGCCACACAGCATGACCGCGGCGAGATCGGACGAGCCTATCCCGGTCGCAAAGCAATTCAGTGCCCCGTATGTCACGGCATGGCTGTCGGCTCCGACGACCAGACCACCCGGCAGAGCGCGGCCCGTCTCCACGATGAGCTGGTGACCGATTCCTTCGCCAGCTTCATGCAGCGTGACGCTGAACCGCCTGGCGAAGTCCCGCATCACGCGGTGCAGCTCGATCGTCTGCGGGCTTGTCGGCGGCACGTAATGGTCGAGCGCAAAGACCAATCGGGCGGCATCGCGCACGTTCTCTCCGCCCATCGCCTTGAAATAGTCGAGCGCCATCGGGACCGAACCGTCGGTGCCGAGCGCGCAATCGACCTCGCAGACCACGAGGTCCCCGGCGTGCGCATCGTGCCCGGATTTGCGAGCGAGGATCTTCTCGGAGATCGTACGCCCGGCCATCGCTAGACCTCTGGCATCTCGCAGCCGAGACGTCGGAGCGAGGCGTCGACCCAGCTACGATCGAGCGTACCGGCTTCGATCGCCGCCATTTGCTTGGTCTCGGCAGACTGCTTGGCTTCGGCTGCCTCGATCACCGCTCGGCAATCGTCGATGGCGACGGCTAGCACGCCGTCGTCGTCGCCCAGCACCAAATCGCCGGACTGGATGACCATGCCGCCGATCGCGATCGGTCCGTTGATCTCGCCCGGACCGTCCTTGTACGGACCGCGATGGGTGACACCCGCCGCGAAAACGGGAAGGGGGTTTGCCCGGATCGCAGCGGCATCGCGGATCGCGCCATGGATAACGATGCCGGCGACGCCGCGCCGGGCGGCCTGCGCGAGCATCATCTCGCCGAAGATTGCGTTGCTGAGGTCGCCGCCCGCATCGACCACTATGACGTCGCCGGCAACCGCGATGTCGAGCGCTTTGTGGACCATCAGATTGTCGCCGGGGCGCGTCTTCACGGTCAAAGCGGGACCGGCCATGCCGCCAGCCGCATGCATCGGCCGGAGCGTGGCGCCGCCCGCGGCCATGCGCGACATCACATCGCTGATGTTGGCGACCGGAAGGGCGCGAGCCCGTTCGACCCATTCGCCTGCGACAACGCGCTTGCGGGAAAGGATCCTGAACCCTACGGCCATATCAACCCCATTGAAAATGGAACGACGTTACGCATAGTGTAACGGTGACTAGCCGAGGTCAGACCGAAAATCGGCAGGACAGGGATTTTCGATGCCCAAGACGCAAGGGGTCGCCGCCGTGCAACGGGCGTTGGCGATCCTGGATACCTTCGCTGGAGCCGGGTCGCGCAGCCTGGCCGACATCGCCAAGATCACGGGCTTGGCGAAACCGACCGTGATGCGCTCGCTGGTGTCGCTGGATGAAGCCGGCTACGTCGTCCGCCTCAGCGACGGCCGCTACGCACTCGGCGCGAAGACATTCCAGCTCGGCACCACCTATCGGGCCAATTTCAATCTCGAACAGCATGTGCTGCCGGTCCTTCAGCGGCTAAGCCAGGAGACGTTGGAGAGCAGTGCGTTCCACGTGCGTGAACGCGATAGCCGGCTTTGTCTGTTTCGGGTGGATTCGCCGCAGCTCGTGCGCGACGTCGCGCGGCCCGCAAATCTCGCGCCACTCGATTTGACCTCGACGGGACAAGTGCTGCGGACGGCGCGCTGGGCAGACCGCACGGATGGCGGCGTGCAGGTCTTCGTCAGTTCCGGAATCTACGACGCTGTGACGGCCTCCCTCTCCACCGCCGTTTTTGGCCACGACGGAGCGCTGGTGGGCGCCATGACCGTGAGCGGCCCAATCGAACGCATCCGTCAGGCCGACCTCCAGGCGCTGGCGTCCCGGCTCACCGACGCCTCGTATCGGCTCTCACTTGTGCTCGGCGCGCCATTGCCCCGCGAGGTCGGCGCGCCGCGGATCATCGGTCTGCCATTGGCCGAAACAGGCTCTCCCTGACGCCGCCCCGTTCGGGGCAGGGCACTATTTCGACCGGCAAGCTCGTGAATAGACTCCGCTCAGGTCTTGTACAGACTGTAGAGACTGGACTCAAAGCTCGCCTCCGCAACTCTGAACCCGGTCACGATGTCCTCGCGAAACTTGAGCCATTCGGCGTAGATCAGCCTACGCCCCACCATTGCCGGTAGGTCAGGCGAAGTGCGGTGAGGAATACACACGTATGGAAGTGAGCTAGCCGGTTGCGCGCGGGAGCATGCCCTTGGCGGTAATCTCCGCCGAAAGCTCTTCGATCGTCTTGCGTTGTTCCATGGCGGCTTTGCGGATCAGCGCAAAGGCGGCTGGTTCTGCGAGCGCGTGCGAGTGCATCACCTGGAGAACGGCGGCGAGCACGACGCGACGCGACCGAAGACGCTGCTCGAGCTTGAGCACCTGCTGCTTCAATTCGCTGGTGCGTTCGCTTCGCTCGATTGCCATGACGAGCGCCGCGTAGATGCCGGCCGAGCGCAACGGCTTGACCAGGAACGAGGCCGGATCGAGCTCGAACACTAGCTTCAGCCGGCTTGGCGTTTCGGTGCCGAGCAGGGCGATGACCGGGCAGCGTCCCAGGAACGCGCGTCGTGCCGGTTGCGTCAAAGGCAGGAACTCGTCATCGATCAACGCCAGATCCGGCGCGAAGTCGATCGCCTCTGTCGGCTCCCACGCGATGCTGTCGACCCCAAGACGCTCGAACTGGCGTCGCACGATGGTTGCGTCGCGTTCGTCCTTGATGGCGACGATTGCCCTACGCCCGCGCAGCGAAAATGAAGACGGTCTGCTCATTTTACAACCCGCAAATGCGGCGCATTCGGCAATGCGTCGCCCGCCGAGGTCTCCCTCGAAGGGCTGACGGCAACGTCGAGCTGCGTCAGGTAAGGATCAGGCTTAACAGGCGCGTCGGCTTCCCAGAAGATATCAAACTGTCCTCGCGGATTGGAAACGGCAAGCCGCGGTGTAAGGACGCAATGATTGTTGCCGCCGTCGATCCAGACCGGTCCTTGCGGCGAATTGTAGCGATGGCCGGCCGCGGCGCGCCGCACCTCGGCGATGTTCGATGTGCCAGCGCGCTGCAACGCGCGCGCCAGCAGATAGACGGCGACATAGGCGGACTGCCCGTCGACCGAGGGGCTGCTGTCGTCGCCATAGCGCGCCTTCCAGCGTGCAACGAATGCGCGGTTCTCCGGCAGGCGAATGCTCTCGAAATAGGCCGATGACGTGATGCAGCCGGCCGACGCCGGTCCGACGATCGACAGTTCCGGTTCGCACAGGCTGCAGCTCAGCATCGGAATCTCGAGCCCGGCGGCCTTGGTGCCGGCGTGGAAGGCGCGAATGAAGTCGTAGCTCGAGCTTCCGACCAACGTGTTGAAGACGATCGGCGGCTTGCGGCGGACGATCTCGTCGACGATGTGCCCAACGGCGCTTTCGCCGAGTTCGAGCAGCCGTTCGGCCAGGATGTGGCCGTCTGCCGCGCTGACCAACTCCCGGGTGACGCGATTGGTCTCCCATGTCCAAACGTAATTGGAGCCGACGCAGAAGATCTCCCGTGACAGATTGTCGAGCACGTACCGGACGAGCGGCAGGACGTTGTGATTGGGCGAGGCGCCGACATAAATGACGTTGTCGGAGCACTCGAAGCCCTCGTAGCGCGCAGGATACCAGAGCAGGCGATCGGTGCGCTCCACGATCGGCAGAACTTGTTTGCGCGACGCCGACGTGTAGCAGCCGATGATGTGCTCGACGCCGACATTGCGGATGAGATCGTCGCAGACCGTATGGTATTCGGAGATGATGCCGCGAGGATCGCGGATATGAGCGGCAATCGAGAAGCCGAACTCCGTCTGGTTGTTGATCTCGTCGACCGCCATCATCGCGCTCTTGAGGATCTCGCGGCCCATAGCCTGATATGGCCCGGACTGCGAGCAGATGATGCCAACGGGAACAGACGGTTTTGTCATTGACGACTTTCGGTAGTGCAACGCGAAGATGAAATCATCATCGGCGATGACAGTGCAAGTGGCTTGCCGTTTTGCTGCGCAGCACTATCGAAATTTAGGCAGAGAGCATCGTTGACAATGCGATGGGCAGTTACTTAGACTTTTCTCCTACAGGGCTACCTGTCGAACCTCGCGTGCGCCGATCTGGCCGATGACGTCCAGCTCCTTGCACTAAGTGCTTCGTTCGATTGCGGCCCCTAAGCGATAGATCATAGCCGCGGCATTTGAGCCATTCGTCGCCTCATTCGGGAGGGACGGGTGGCTTTTTTCGTTTGCCGCCAAGGAAGCTGGCGATGCGTCCGCGTCGCCAGAAGGGTGACGCATGCGCGGGGACGACCGCGCGTCACATCGAGCGTGAGGATGAAGAACGATGGCGGCAACAGATCTCCACTATCTCGGACTCGTCGACGTCGGGCGGAAGATCCAGGCGAAGGAGCTGTCGCCGGTCGAAGCGACCAAAGCGATGCTCTGGCGGATCGAGAAGCTCGACGGCAAGCTCAAGAGTTTCGCTTATGTGATAGCTGACTCGGCGCTCGCGGACGCTGCCACGGCCGAGAAGGAGATCGCTTCCGGCAAGATCAAGGGGCCGCTGCATGGTGTGCCAGTGGCGGTCAAGGATCTCTGCTGGGCCAAGGGCGCGCCGGCGGCCCATGGCATGACCATTCATCGAGATTTCCGTCCCTCCGAGGATGCAACGGTAGTTGCGCGGTTGAAGGATGCCGGCGCCATCATCCTCGGCAAGCTGCAGCAAACCGAAGGCGCCTACGCCGATCATCACCCGAAGATCGATCCGCCGAAGAACCCGTGGAACGCGGATCTCTGGCCCGGCGCATCCTCGAGCGGCTCCGGCGTCGCCACTGCGGCGGGCCTCTGCTTCGGCTCGCTCGGCACCGATACGGGCGGATCAATCCGCTTTCCGTCCGCGGCTAACGGCGTCACCGGGCTCAAGCCGACCTGGGGACGCGTCAGCCGCTACGGCGCATTCGAGCTTGCGGCGACGCTGGATCATATCGGCCCGATGGCAAGGAGCGCGGTCGATTGCGGCGCCATCCTCGGCGTGATCGCGGGTCAGGACCCCAAGGACACGACGTCGGTTCCGCTGCCCGTGCCTGACTATCTCGCCGGTTTGTCCGGCGACCTTCGCGGGGTGACGATCGGTGTCGACCGGCGCTGGACCAGCGAAGGCACCGATGGCGATGCGGCCAAGGTGTTGACCGAGGGTCTGCGTGTAGCGGCCGATCTCGGCGCGAAGATCAAGGAGATCACGTTCCCCGATCCCAAGGCGGTCATCGACGACTGGTTCCCGCTCTGCGGCATCGAGGTCGCCGTCGCGCACGAGGACACGTATCCCGCGCGCAAGGACGAGTACGGCCCGGCACTCGCTGGCCTGCTCGATCTCGGTCGGCAGCAGTCCGGCATGGACTATCAGAAGATCGTGCTCCGGCGCGAAGCGTTTCGTGGCGCCGTCCGCCTTCTGTTCGAATCGGTCGATTTCCTCGCAGTGCCGGCCCAGGCATTCGCCGCGCCCACGCTCAGCAAGATGGCGTCGCTCGGCGAGGACGCCTCGCTGATCGCAGGCTTGCTTCGCTTCACATGCCCGTTCGACATGACGGGAAGCCCGACCGTGACGCTACCCGGCGGCTTCGCCGCGAATGGCGGTCCGGTTGGCTTCCAGTTCGTCGGTCGTCATTTCGATGAGGCCGGCCTCGTTCGCGCGGGCGATGCGTTCCAGCGAGTTACCGACTGGCACAAGCGTCATCCCGGGATCTGAGTTGAGGAGCCAATCATATGCCCGCAGAAGACTGGTTGAAGAATTCCATCATGGCGAAGCGTGCGGTCGCCAAAGGCGCGACCGGGGCGACGCATAGCCTGACGATCGAAGAGCAGGGCGGCTTCCACTACGTCTACGGTCCCTATGCAAAGCCGACCCTGTCGATCGACCCCGGCGGAGTGGTGGTTGTCGAGACGGAGGATGCGTTCGGCGGTGTGCTCACCAGCGAGAGCGACAGCCCCACCGCCAAACTGAACTTTCCCTATCTGAACCCGCAATGCGGGCCGATCGCGGTTAAGGGCGCCAAGAAGGGCGATTGCCTCGCGATCTACATCCGCGACGTCGAGACCCGCGGCGAGCAGCCGGCCGGCACGACCTGCATTATTCCTGAGTTCGGCGGACTCGTCGGGACAAGCTCGACGGCACTGCTCAATCCGCCATTGCCGGAGCGCGTGAAGAAGCTGCATGTCGACAGGAACGGCGTGCGCTGGAACGACAAGATTACGCTGCCCTACGAGCCGTTCATCGGTACCATCGGCGTCTCGCCGGAGATCGAGGCGATCTCCTCGCTGCAGCCGGATTACCACGGCGGCAACATGGATCTGCCCGACGTCGCCCCCGGCGCGATCATCTACTTCCCGGTGCATACCGACGGCGGGATGCTCTACGTCGGCGACTGCCATGCGACGCAAGGCGACGGTGAGCTCTCCGGCGTAGCGCTCGAGCAGCGCGCGACCGTCACGCTGCAGGTCGACCTGATCAAGAACTGGAGCTTTGCCTGGCCGCGGCTCGAGACCAAGGACTTCATCATGACGATCGGCAGCGCGCGTCCGCTCGAGGACGCGGCGCGTATCGCCTATCGCGAGCTCGTGCGCTGGATGGCGGCCGACTACGGCTTCGACGAGATCGACGCCTACATGCTGCTCAGCCAAGCCGGGCGGATGCGCCTCGGCAACATGGTCGACCCTAAATACACGATGGGAGCATCGATCCTGAAGAATTACCTCAAGCCATGACATCCAGTCGCTTTCAGAAACAGGGGATATCACGATGAGTTCGGGACGCAAGTTAGGGATGGTTTTGCTCGGCGCCATGCTCGGTACCGCAGCGGCAATGACCGTTGCTCGGGCCGCGGAACCACCGTTGAAGGTGGGTCTGCTCGAGGACGTGTCGGGCGATCTCGCCTTCATGGGCATGCCGAAGCTGCACGGCTCTCAGCTGGCCGTCGAGGAGATCAACAAGAGCGGCGGTATCCTTGGTCGGCAGATCGAGTTGATTCACCTCGATCCGCAGGGCGACAACGCGCGCTATCAGGAGTTCGGCCGTCGACTGCTCAACCGCGACAAGGTCGACGTGCTGATCGGCGGCATCACCTCGGCTTCGCGCGAGGCGCTGCGTCCCATCGTCGATCGCACCTCGACACCGTACTTCTACACCAATCAGTATGAAGGCGGCGTCTGCGACGCCAGCATGATCAGCATGGGCGCGGTGCCCGAGCAGCAATTCTCGACGCTGATCCCGTGGATGGTCGAGAAGTTCGGCAAGAAGGTCTATGTCATCGCAGCCGATTACAATTTCGGTCAGATTTCGGCGGAGTGGAACCGCAAGATCATGAAGGATCTCGGCGGCGAGGTCGTCGGTGAGGAGTTCATTCCCCTCGGCGTGTCGCAGTTCGCGCAGACGATCCAGAACATTCAGAAAGCGAAGCCGGATTGGCTGCTTACGATCAATGTCGGCGCTGCCCAGGATTCGTTCTTCGAGCAGGCGGCTGCGGCCAACCTCAATCTGCCGATGGGATCGTCGATCAAGGTCATGCTCGGCTTCGAGCACAAGCGGTTCAAGCCGCCGGCGCTTAACAACATGCATGCGACTGCGAATTGGTTCGAGGAGATCGACACGCCGGAGGCTACCGAGTTCAAGAAGCGCTGGCACGCGAAATTCCCTGACGAGCTCTACATCAACGACATGGGCTACAATGCCTATAATGCGCTCTACATGTACAAGGCGCTGGTCGAGAAGGCGAAGTCGATCAAGCTCGACGACATGCGCAAGGTCATCGCGACCGGCGATGCATGCATCGACGCTCCCGAAGGCAAGGTGTGCATCGATCCGAAGAGCCAGCACACCTCGCACCGCATGCGCCTGATCTCGGTCGGGCCGAAGCATGAGGTGAAGGTCGAGAAGGACTATGGGACGATCCAGCCGTACTGGCTTGGCGAAATCGGTTGCGATCTCACCAAGAAGAACGACAAGGACCAATACACGCCGAGCCATCTCCCGAAGAAATCGTGACGCCCGACGGGCACGGATTTTGCTCGTATTGAGAGTTGCGTTCTTGGAAAAGGCCGGCGCCGCAACGATGCGGCGCCGGGATCGACAAAGGGACCAAGATGTCGGCTGAAGTATTCTCGGTATTCTATCAGTTCGCCGACGTGTTCGCGTTCCTCATTCTCTCGGCCGCAGGTCTCGCCATCGTGTTCGGCATGATGGGCGTCATCAACATGGCGCATGGCGAGTTCATCATGTGCGGCGCCTATGTCACCGTCGGCCTGGTGAATCTGGGCGTTCCGCTCGCGATTGCCCAGATCCTGGCCGCGCTGACGGCGGGGCTCATCGGTGTCGCCGTCGAGTTCCTGATCGTGCGGCGCTTCTACAAGCGGCCGCTGGATTCTCTGCTCGCCACTTGGGGGCTCAGCCTCATCGTGACGCAATCGATGCTCCTGATTGTCGGTTCAGCCGTGCGGGGCATCGGAACGCCCGAGGGAAGCTTCGCAATCGGCGGCTATACGTTTTCGACCTATCGTCTGGTTCTGTTCGGTTGCGCGGTGGCCGTGCTGGGCGGTCTCTACATCGTTTTCATGAAGACGCGCTTTGGTGTGATCGCCCGGGCGACGATGCAGAATGCGGCGATGGCGAAGGCGCTGGGCGCGCGAACGGGCCGAATCTATTCGATCAGCTTCGGGATCGGCACCGGCCTTGCCGGACTTTGCGGGGCGCTCTACGCGCCAACGATGACGCTGATCCCGACCATGGGGGCGACCTTCGTGGTCGAAAGCTTCGTTACGGTCGTCATTGGAGGGGCAAACGTGCTGCTCGGAACAGCGCCGGCCGCTGTGTTCCTGGCGATGATCCGGATGGCGCTGAACGCGAGCTACGGCCAGATCATCGGACAGATTGGCATGCTGGTCGCCGTTATTTTGATCATTCGGGTGTTGCCCGAGGGGCTCTCCAGCGTTCTGGTTCGTCGTGGGCGCTAAAGGGAATTTGTGATGTTCAAGCTGCTGGAAGGTCCGCAGACGCTCGGACGTGGCAAGATCTTCTGGTCCTGCTTCCTTGCAGTGCTCGCGGGCGCACTGACATATCCGCTGTTCGCCGACTCCTATGATGTGGGGAATTTCGCCTATTTCCTGATTTGGATATTCATGGCGCTCGGCCTCTGCCTGATGTGGGGCTATGGCGGGATGCTGTCGTTCGGCCAGACCTTGTTCTTCGGCATCGCCGGTTACGGTTATGGCGTGCTCGCGATTAACATGGGCGGCGGCACCGCAACGATCGCCGCGCTTGCGCTGTCCGTTGTCCTTGCGATGGTGGCGGCCGGCATCCTCGGCTATTTCATGATCTGGGGTGGCATCAACGGCATCTTCTTCGGGATCGTGACGCTGTCTGCGACGCTGGTGCTTGCCTTCTTCCTCGGCCAGACGGCGGGGCCGGAATGGCACATCGGCCCGGCGCGGCTGAATGGCTTCAACGGCATGAAGGGCATGGACCCGCTCGCCGTCGGCGACTTCTATATCGAGGGATCGGCGCTCTACTACGTCATGATCGCGCTGATCGTGATCGTCTATCTCGCGCTGCGCATGCTCGTGAATTCGGGCATCGGCAACGTCATCGTGGCGACGCGCGAGAACCCGCAGCGCGCCGAGATGCTGGGTTATGACGTCCGGAAATACCAGCTCCTGACCTTCGTGATCGGCAGCGGCCTCGCAGGGCTGAGTGGTGCGCTGTATACGTCCTGGGGCCAATTCATCACGCCGTCCAGCATCGGCCTGCCTGCGGCGGCGATGCCCATCGTATGGGTGGCTTTCTCCGGACGGAGCGATCTGACCGCAACTCTGGTCGGATCGTTCCTGCTGCTGTTCGGCTTTCAGACCATCACGGTCTACAGCCAGCAGGCAGCACTCGTGCTGATGGGGGCGCTGCTGCTCGCCACGGTGATGCTGGCGCCGCAGGGTTTTGTGCTCGGCATCGGCAAGCTTGCTGGCGACTGGTGGAGCGGGCGTCGGCGGCGCGATGATAGCCGCGTCATGGCGGAGGCTGGTCGCTTGCAGTCGGAAGAGACCTGATCATGGCGCTGGTCGAAGTCAAAGGCGTATCCAAGCGTTTTGGCGGATTGACCGCAGTCGCCGACGTCGACCTCACGGTCAACGCCGGCGAGGTCCACTGCCTGATCGGACCCAATGGCGCCGGCAAGAGCACATTGTTCAAGCTGATCGTGGGTCTCTACCCGCCGAGCCAGGGCAGCATCGTGTTCGATACCGTCGACATCACCAAGGAGCGTCCCTACGCACGCGTACAGCGAGGCATGAGCATCAAGATGCAGGCTCCGAGCGTGTTCAAGGAGCTGCCGGTTCGGCAAAACATCCAGACTGCGCTCCAGGCACGACTGTCCGGCGCGGAACGCATCGCCGAGGAGGATCGCCTGCTGACCCTGCTCAACCTGGGGCCGGACAGCGATAAGCTCGCGGGTGCGCTGTCGCATGGCCAGCAGCAATGGCTCGAGATCGGGATGGCGCTGGCGCTGAAGCCGCAGCTCCTGCTGCTGGACGAGCCGACTGCCGGCATGTCGCCGGAGGAAACCTTCAAGACCGGCGAGCTGATCAAGTCGTTCAATGCAGAGGGCATGACGGTTCTTGTCGTCGAGCATGACATGGCCTTCGTGCGCCAGGTCGCCCAGCGCGTCACGGTGCTGCATCTCGGCAAGATTTTCGCACGCGGCGATCTCGAAAGCATTTTGCAGGACGCGAAAGTCGCGGAAATTTATCTCGGTAAGACCCATGCTCACTGAACCCAAGCCCACTGACCGGATTCTGGACGTATCGGAATTATGGGCGGGATACGGTGCGACGCCGATTCTGCAGGGCGTCACCATGTCGGTCTCCCGCGGCGAGATTGTCGGCGTGATCGGCCGTAACGGTGTCGGCAAGTCGACTCTGATGCGGTGCCTGATCGGTTTGCTGCAAACCTGGCGTGGCACGATCAGCTTCATGGAGCAGGACGTCACAAAGCTCGAAGCCGACGCGCGGGCGAGGGCGGGCTTCGGCTACATCCCGCAGGGACGCGATGTCTTTCCGCAGATGACCGTCGAGGAAAACCTGCAGGTCGGCGAGTTGATCGGCGGTCCCGGCGGCAAGAAACTGCCTGAACTCGTCTATGAGTATTTTCCGCGACTGAAGGAACGCCGGCGGCAGGCCGCAGGCACGATGTCGGGCGGCGAGCAGCAACAGCTCGCCATAGGCCGCGCGCTGATCGGCAATCCGTCCTTGATGATCCTGGACGAGCCGTCCGAGGGTATCCAGCCCTCGATCGTCCAGCACATCTGCGAGGCACTGAGATCGTTCCGGAACGAGCTCGGGACCACCATCATCTTCGTCGAGCAGAACCTCGACACGATCCTGGCAATCGCCGAGCGCTGTTACATCATGGAGAAGGGCAAGATCGCGCAGTCGCTGGCGGGTGGCGAGGTTAACGAGGACAATGTCCGCGAGCAGCTCCTGCTCTGAACGGCCGCATGGCATGTTTTCAAGTCGTCAATAGGGAGGGAATGGACATGGATCTGGGACTCAAGGGAGCGAAGGTTCTCGTCACCGGCAGCACCAAGGGCATCGGCAGGGCGATCGCCGATACATTCGCGGCGGAGGGCGCGGATGTCGGCATCTGCGCGCGCAACCAGGCCGACGTCGATAGCGCAGTCGCCGCGATCAAGGCGAAGGGCGTCGCTGCCTTCGGTAGTTCGGTCGATGTCTCCAACGGCCCGGCGCTCAAGGCCTGGGTCGAGGACATGGCCTCGAAGCTTGGCGGCATCGACGTCGTGGTCGCCAATGTCAGTGCGCTGTCGATCGGACAGGACGAGGAGAGCTGGGAGAAGGAATTCTCCACCGACATGATGGGCACCGTGCGGCTGGTCAATGCGGCGATGCCGTATCTCGAGAAGAGCAAGGCCGCGGCGATCGTGACCATCTCCAGCGTTTCAGGGCGGGAGGTTGACTTCGCGAGCGGCCCCTACGGCACGTTCAAGGCCGCGATCATCCACTATACGCAAGGTCTCGCCTTCCAGCTTGCCAGCAAAGGCATCCGCGCCAATTCGGTGTCGCCGGGCAACACCTATTTCGAGGGCGGTGTCTGGAGTCAGATCAAGGACGGCAATCCCGAGCTGTACAAGACCGCGCTGGCGCTGAATCCGACCGGCCGCATGGGCACGCCGCAGGAAATGGCGAATGGTGCGGTGTTCCTCGCCAGCAAGGCAGCGAGTTTCATCACGGGGACCAACCTCGTGGTCGACGGTGCCCTCACGCGCGGCGTGCAGTTCTAGGCGCTCCCTGAGTAGCGCAGTCACGAAACCGGGCCGTCTGCGGCGCCGGGTGGGCGAAGCCGTTTCCGACAACAGCAGGACTGTCAGATGTCAGCAGATCCAATTCACTACAAGTCGATCATCGAAATCTCCGAGCTGTTCCGCCGCGGCGAACTTCTACCTTCGAAAGTGACCGAGGTGATGCTGGGCCGGATCGCGAAGCTCGATCAGAAGTTTCACGGCTACGCGCTCGTCCTCGCCGAGCGAGCCATGGTGCAGGCGAAGCGCTGTGACACCGAGCTTGCCAAGGGCATCTGGCGCGGGCCGCTGCACGGCGTGCCGATCGGATTGAAGGATCTCTGCTACACCACTTTCGCGCCGACCGCTGGAGGTACCGCGATCCACGCTAGGTTCGTCCCCTCCTTCAACGCGACGATCGTGGACCGGCTCGAACACGCCGGCGCCGTCACGCTCGGCAAGCTAAAAATGACCGAGGGCGCCTATACGAGCCATCATCCCGACGACCAGGCGCCGCTCAATCCCTGGGGGACCGACTACTGGGTCGGTTCCTCCTCAAGCGGATCGGGCGTGGCCACTTCGGCGGGACTTTGCTTTGGCTCGATCGGCAGCGACACCGGCGGCTCGATCCGGTTTCCGTCGGCTACGTGCGGGCTGACTGGGATCAAGCCCACCTGGGGACGTGTGAGCCGCCATGGCGTCTTCCCGCTGGCTGACTCTCTCGACCATGTCGGGCCGATGTGCCGGAGCGCAGCCGATGCCGCGGCCATGCTCGGCGTCATCGCGGGCGCAGACGTCAATGATCCGACCGCCCTTCAGGCGCCGGTGCCGAACTATCTGGCGGGGATCGGTGAGGGCGTGCGGGGCTTACGGATTGGCGTGGACCGCAGCTACACGCAGGACGGGATCGATCCGCAGGTGGTCGCCGCCTTGCTGGAAGCGGAGCGTACGCTTGCGGACCTCGGCGCCGATATTCGTGAGGTCAAGTTCCCAGCTTACGAGAAGCTCGTGAGCATGTGGATTCCGATGTGCTCCATCGAGACCGCGGAGGCGCATCTCGAGACCTATCCGTCGCGGAAGTCGGAATACGGTCCCGATCTGGCGCAGCTGATCGAGCAGGGCAGATCGATCAGCGGCGTCGAGATCGCTCAGATCCATCATGAGCGGTTGAAGTTCTGCGGCAGCCTCGCGGCGCTGTTCGGCGACATTGACCTGCTCCTGATTCCCACCATGCCCGTGCCGATCCCAACGCTGACCAAGATGGGCGAATACGGCGCCGATCCGAACGTGCTGCTCAGCATCCTGCGCTTCACGGCGGTATTCGACTTCTCGGGCAGCCCGACCATCACGCTACCGAACGGCATGGCGGCGGACGGGTTGCCTCTCAGCATGCAGCTCGTCGGCCCGCATCTGTCCGAAGATACGCTTGCTCGCGCCGCGTATTCCTTCCAGTCAGTGACGGATTGGCACACGCAGCGTGCTTCCATCGAATGAAAGGCAGCAAAAGGCATTATAACCTGTCCGAAGTCGAAGGCGCAGCGCTGGCTGCATGCCGAAGCGCTTTGTGGCGTTAGCGGCGATGAAGTCCTGCAGTGCCGACGAGATCTCAGCGTCGGTGTCGGCTGCACGCCGAGCCAGCGCGTCGGCGACCTCGGAAGTCGCATCCCGCGATTACCCCTGGACGGGATTGAAGGATACAATTCGGACCGGATAGGCGTACTGGCCGGACCGCAGATTTTGCAGGATGATCTCGAGGTTGGTGTCAGCCTCGTCGGTCTCGCGCCGGGCGCAACCAGCGCGCGCCGATGTCTTCAAGCACCAGATAGATGTCGCGGTCGATGCGGTCGGCCGGCACGATCGAGGGCGAGGAACGTAATCCCGCGCGGCGGGAATGACGCGACGAGCACGACGTATCGCAGGGATTGTCATCCACAGAATTGGAGCGAAGTGTCGCGCGCGGTCTAGTGTGCTTGGCTAAGGCCGCCTCATCGCCATGGCTGTCACGCGTCGCCTATGCGTCTACCTTTCTGTCGGCACACGCTTGCGCTGATCGATCGCGGGACCTGCCTCCTCTCGCTTGGATGATCGGGTGCTTGCCGCCAGGACCGAATGGAGCGCGTCGTGAAGCTTTGGTCCGTTCCTGATGTTGAACAGATCCGCGCTGGGAAGGCCGGCTGTCTGTACTGACGTTCGCAACCGCACAAATCGAGATAGGGCAGGGCTAGATCCGGCCCCGCGACGTGATCCGCCATTGACAGGTCGGCGGAGATGATAGAATTATAACAGGATAAGTTGCAAAAATAACAATATGTCACCATCGTACCAGCGTCTTGCGGGGCGACGGGAGGAAAGTTTGGAACTGTCCGGTTCGGTTGCAGCAGAACCTCGGTCGTCGGCCTCGCTTGTGATGGTCAGTGGCATCAACAAGCGCTTCGGCGGCGTGCGAGCGCTGCGTGACGTCAACCTCGAGGTTCGCGCCGGCGAGGTCCATGCGCTACTGGGCGAGAACGGCGCGGGAAAATCTACCCTGATCAAGATTCTCAGTGGTGTTCATGCCCTCGACAGCGGCACGATCGAGATCGCCGGCAGGCCGGTGGAATTCGACAGCCCGGCGAAGTCGCGCGAGGCGGGGATCGCTGTCGTTTATCAGGATCTCAGCCTCGTCGAATCCTTGAGCGTTGCGGACAATCTGTTGCTCGGCCGTGAGCCGCGTGCGCGTTTCGGCTTCGTCCGGCAGCGCGCGCTGATGGCCAGGGCCGTGGCGTTCCTGAACGCGCTCGGCATTCCCCTGGATGCGAGTGCGGCTGTCGGCTCGCTGCCTTTCGCCTATCGCCAGATGACGGAGATCGCCAAGGCGCTGATGGGCGAGGTCCGGCTTCTGATCCTCGACGAGCCGACCTCCTCGCTGACATCGGATGAGGTCCAGATTCTGTTCGATGCGATCGGGAAGGCGACGCGCCGCGGAGTCGGCGTGATCTATGTGACCCATCGGCTCAATGAGGTGTTCGAGATCTCGCAGCGCGTCACGGTGCTGCGCGATGGCGCTAACGCAGGCACGTTTGTCACCGCCGAGACCGACATGAAGCGGCTGGTGAACGCGATCGTCGGAACCGATCGATCGGCACCCACGGGCCCGCGCACCGAACCTGTCGCGAAGCGTGAATTGGATCCGTCGCCGGTTCTGTCGCTGTCCGACGTGTCCAACGACCTGCTTCGCGCCGTCGATCTGTCCGTGCTGAAGGGCGAGATCCACGGCCTCGCCGGATTGATCGGCAGCGGCCGCACGGAGATTTTGGAGACAGTGTTTGGCCTCCGGCCGCTCGAGAGCGGCGCAATCGAGATCGAGGGCCGGCGATGGTTGCCGAGAGGGCCTGCCGATGCGATCGAGCAGGGCATCGCGCTGGTGCCGGAAGACCGGCATGTGCAGGGTCTGGTCCTGGACCATTCGATCGAGCGAAACGTCACCTTGCCGCGAATTCCCCACTTCTCGCGCTGGGGCTGGATGCAGCAACGCGCCGCCGCCAGGCGTGCGGAAACCGCGGTCGCCAGGCTTTCGGTGAAAGCGCCGGGCGCGTTCAGCCTGGTCAGGACGCTCTCCGGCGGCAACCAGCAAAAGGTCGTGTTCGGAAAATGGAATGATCCGCGGCCGCGCGTGCTGCTCCTGGATGAACCGACGGTCGGCGTCGACGTGGGCGCACGCGAGGAAATCTATGCCGTGATCCGGAATGCCGTCCGCGACGGCAGCGGGGTCCTGGTCGTCTCGTCCGATCTCGTCGAATTGATCGAGCTCTGCGACCGCATCTCCGTGATCGTCAACGGGCGTGTGGCTCGTACGCTGTCGCGCGGCGAGATCGATGATGCCGAAGAGCTGCATCATCTCCTCCAGATGTACCAGGCCTCCGGGCCGGGCCACTTGCAAGAGCTTCCCGCATGACCGAACTGACTGCTCCCAACGTGGTCGCTTCGTCGACCCGATCTGATCGCCGCCGCAAGATTCTCCAGAATTTGCTGCGGGGCGAGCGGCCGTACATGCTGTACATCGCCTTCGTGATCCTGCTGGTCGTGTTCAGCCTGTCTTCGCCCTGGTTTCTCTCGGTCGACAATTTCCTGAACATCGGGCGCCAGACCACGCTGGTGTCGATCATCGCAGTCGGCATGACCTTTATTATCATCGCGCGTCAGATCGATCTGTCGGTGCCTCGACGCTGGCGCTGTCGGGCATGGCGGCCGCTCTCGCGATGAGCCAGATCAACAACAGCTGGATCGTGGGTGCCGTGGCCGGGCTCGGTACCGGCGCGCTGGTCGGGCTGCTCAATGGCATCCTGACCACGCAGCTATCGATCCCGTCGTTCCTGGTGACGCTGGGCTCGCTGAGCATGGCGCGGGGACTGGCGATGATGGTGACCAACACCAAGCCGGTGATCATCACCAACGAGACCTATTTCGCGATCTTTGGAGAAGGCACGTTCCTCGGCATACCGGTTCCGATCGCCTGGACTATGGCGGCGATGATTATCGGCATCCTGCTGCTGCACTATAATGTGTTCGGCCGGCGCATCTATGGCGGTCGGCGGCAACCCGACCGCGGCGCTCTATTCCGGCATCAACACCAAACGGATCACGACTGCGGCCTTTGTCCTGACCGGCACGCTGGCCGGATTAGCGGCGCTGGTGCTGTCGGCGCGTTCACATGCCGCGCGGCCAGATGTCGTGCAGGGCATGGAGCTCGACGTCATCGCCGCGGTGATCCTCGGCGGCTGCAGCCTGTTCGGCGGGCGCGGCTACATCCTTGGAACACTGTTCGGCAGCTTGATCATCGGCACGCTCAACAACGGCCTTGTTCTGCTCGGCGTGAGCTCGCCGATGCAGCTCGTGATCAAGGGGGCGATCATCGTTGCCGCGGTTGCTTTCACGAAACGCTAGTCGACGTCAGGCGCGGCGCATGAACAACAAGTTCATTGCGCTGCGCGGGTAGGGGCAAGGTCGCTGGCCCTCCGGTGAATCGGCGACCAAAAAATGGAGGAAACAATGAAGCCAATCTTGCGACAAACCTTGCCTTTGACTGCGTTGGTGGCCGCTGCCGCCCTCTCGATGATCCCGTCGGCTCGCGCCGAAGTGCCCGCGACCTGCGTCAAGGGTGTCGATCTCGCGAAGCTCGGGCCGAAGTCGATCGTCGGCCAGGGACCCCACGGCGAAAAGGCGGCTTCCCCCGAGGTGCTCGCGCTGTCGGAAGCCGACGCCGCCAAGATCAAGGAGAAGAACTTCAAGGTCGGCATCTCCATGCAGACGGTCAACCTCGACTGGTCGCAGCTCCAGATCCAGGGCATCACCGATACGCTGAAGAAGTACGGCGTGACGGTGACGGGCGTCGCGTCCGCCGAATATCAGGTGGACAAGCAGATCGCCGATATCGAGAACACGATCCAGCAGCATCCGGACGGCATCATTTCGATTCCGGTCGATTTCACCGCGACCGCGCCGACCTACAAGAAGATCGCCAAAGCCGGCATCAAGCTCGTGCTGATGGACAGCATCCCGACTGGTCTGAAGCATCCCGAGGAATATGCGACGATGGTCTCGGCCGATAGCCAGGGCAATGGCCAGATCGCGGCACAGATCCTGGCATCCTGCGTGGCGCAGGGCGGCACCATCGGTCTCGTCAATTTCGGCGTCGACTATTTCAGCACCAACGAGCGCACCAAGGGCGTGCGGGAGTGGATGAAAGCAAACCGCCCTGACATCAAGATGAAGCAGGTCGACTTCACCGATCCGCCGAAGGTCTCGCAGATCGCGGGCGACTTCCTGACCGGCAATCCCGACGTCAAGGGACTGTACGCGGTGTGGGATCAACCGGCGCTCGACACGCTGAGCTCGATGCGGGCTCAGGGCATCGATATTCCCATGACGACGGTCGACCTCGGTCTGCAATCGGCGATCGAGATTGCCAAGGGCGGGCCGCTGAAGGCGACCGGCTCGCAGCGTCCCTACGACCAGGGCGTCGCCGAGGCGATGGCGATGATGAACGCGCTGCTGGGTAAGGAAACGCCTGGCTGGATCGGTGTGCAGTCGCTGCCGGTGACGCAGTCGAACGTGCTGGAGTCCTACAAGACCGTATTCAAGAAGGACCCGCCGGCCGAGCTGACGGATGCCTGCAAAAAGGCGAAGCCCGCCTGCAACTAGCCCGAAACAGCGATGCGCGATCCACCGAGACCGCGCATCGCTCAGCAAGCCTGATCCGGGCGAACCAGCCCCCGTCCGGATCAGGCCGTGCTGGTGACGTATTCGACGGGAAGGCTGCGGAAGTGCTTGCGCGTGTCTGCCGACACGGAGCCGCCGACGATGATCCGCGAGAATGAGCTGACGTCGGAGAAGAACGCCGGCTTGAGGCTGCCGAGCTTGCTGGCGTCGACCACGAGGATGCTCTCCATCGCGGTAGCGATGACGGCCTGCTTGATGGCGACTTCGTGAAAATTCGAGCAGCTGGCGCCGCGGGTCCAGTGCAGGCCGCCGGCCGAGATGAAAGCCTTGTTGACCCCGAGCCGCCGCAGGTAGGACAGGCCGTCATCCGACGAGAACGACTGCGACGACGGATGGTAGAGCCCGCCCATCAACATCACCTGCGTCGCTGGCCGGTGGGTGACAATCGAGGCGACGTTCAGCGAATAGCAGATCACCGAAAGAGGCATGTCCTCAGGCAGGCAATCCGCCAGCGACTGCATCGTGGTGCCGCAATCGATAAAGATGGTGTCACCTTCCTTGATCGAGGCGGCTGCGGATCGGCAGGCGAGGCGCTTGTCCTGTGTGTGCTGGTCGATTTCCTGTTCGAATGTGTACTTGATCCCGGTCGGCGACGCCGCGTTGACGACGTAGCCGCCGAGCAGGGCGAGCGCCACCTCGGGCCCGGCAAGGTCGCGCCTGACCGTCATCTCCGACACCTTCAGCAGCTCTGCGGCGTCCTTCAGATGCAGTGCGCCGCTCGTCTCGACGGCGCGTCGCAGCCGTTGCAGTCGTTGGACGCGGGTCTCGCTGGGGCGTGCGGTCGGTGTTTCAGTCATTTTCGTCACCGAGCTTGCTTATCCGGTTGACAATGATCTTACAATGATGTGAGTTTGGCAACGTCAATTTGTTACAATAATAACATTTGGCCCGAAAGGCGTTTCGCTGTCGGCGACGGGAGCAGCAGAAGCGCCGGCGGCCAAGGGATGGGAGGATCGCATGTTGCAATCGGCACATTCAGTCTATCTGCCGTTTCAGCCGATTCGCTAGCATTGCGCGGCGTACCATCCGCATCCGATCGCGCGCAACAGCGGCCGCGCGCTCGAGATGGACTGGGTCGATGATATCCGGATCAATCTGTCCGCCGCCGAGCGCCGCGTTGCGAGCCTGCCGGGCCGGCGCACCGTCAAGAAGGACGCGCAGGCGGCGTGGTTGCTCAAGGCGATCACCTGCATCGACCTGACGACACTCAACGGCGACGATACGGCGGAGCGGGTGAAACGCCTCTGCGCCAAGGCGAGGGCCCCGATACGAAGTGACCTCCTCGAGGCACTCGGTTTTGGCGGGCGCCGGCTGCACACGGGCGCGATCTGCGTCTATCACCGCTTCGTCGCAACCGCGGTCGAAGCGCTCGATGGGTATGACATTCCGGTCGCTGCGGTTTCGACCGGATTTCCGGCAGGCCTCGTGCCGCACGATCTGAAACTCAAGGAGATCGAGGCGTCCGTCAGGGACGGTGCGCAGGAGATCGACATCGTCATCACGCGTGAGCATGTGCTGACCGGAGATTGGCGCGCTCTCTACGCCGAGGTCCGGGATTTCCGCGCAGCCTGCGGCGATGCGCATCTGAAGACGATCCTGGCAACTGGTGACCTCAAAACGCTGCGCAACGTCGCCAAGGCGTCGATGGTCTGCATGATGGCCGGCGCGGACTTCATCAAGACCTCCACCGGCAAGGAAGGCGTCAATGCCACGCTGCCGGTGACGCTCGCGATGCTGCGCATGATCAGGGTCTATGAGGAGCGCACGGGCTTCAAGATCGGCTTCAAGCCGGCCGGCGGAATCTCGACGGCGAAGGATGTGCTCAACTACCAGTTCCTGATGAAGGAGGAGTTGGGACGCGATTGGCTCGAGCCGGATCTGTTCCGCGTCGGCGCCTCGAGCCTGCTCGCCGACATCGAGCGCCAGCTCGAGCATCACGTCACCGGCCGCTACTCGGCCTTCAACCGTCATCCCGTGGGCTGAGCATGAGTATCGCACATTACTTTGAGACCATGGATTATGGTCCCGCTCCCGAGGCGGACGGCGAGGCGCGCGCCTGGCTGAAGCGGCACGACGCGACGTTTGGGCATTTCATTGCCGGTAAATTCGTCGCGCCGGCTTCGGGCAAGCATCTGGCGACGATCGAGCCGGCCACCGGAAAGACGCTGGCCAGGATCGCGCAAGGCATCGCAGCGGATGTCGAGGCTGCCGTCGGCGCCGCGCGATCGGCGCAGTCGTCATGGGCAAAGCTCGGTGGTCACGGTCGTGCCCGTCATCTCTATGCGCTGGCGCGCATGCTGCAACGTCATGCTCGTCTGTTTGTATTGGAAGCGATCGACAATGGCAAACCGATCAGGGAAACCCGCGATCTCGACGTGCCGCTCGCCGCGCGCCACTTCCTGTATCACGCCGGCTGGGCGCAATTGCAGGACCGCGAATTCGCCGACCATGTCCCGGTCGGTGTGATCGGCCAGATCATCCCCTGGAACTTTCCGCTGCTGATGCTGGCCTGGAAGATCGCGCCCGCGCTGGCGACCGGCAACACCGTGGTGCTGAAACCGGCAGAGTTCACGTCACTCACCGCGCTGCTGTTCGCCGAGCTCGCGGCGGAAGCCGGCCTGCCGCCCGGCGTGTTGAATGTGGTGACGGGTGATGGCGCCACCGGCGCGTTGCTGGTCGAAAATCCCGGTGTCGACAAGATCGCCTTCACGGGGTCGACCGAGGTCGGGCGGTTGATCCGTCAGTCGACCGCAGGCAGCGGGAAGTCGCTGACGCTCGAGCTCGGCGGCAAGTCACCGTTCATCGTGTTCGACGACGCCGACATCGATGGCGCCGTGGAAGGCGTGGTCGATGCGATCTGGTTCAACCAGGGCCAGGTCTGTTGCGCCGGATCGCGGCTTCTGCTGCAGGAAGGGATCGCAGAGACATTCCGCAAGCGCCTCATCCGCCGCATGGAGACGCTGCGCGTGGGTCCGCCGCTCGACAAGGCGATCGACATGGGCGCGGTGGTCGCACCGGTGCAGCTCGAGCGGATCAAGGCGCTGGTCGAAACCGGCGTCAAGGAGGGCGCTGAGAAGTATCAGGCGCCGGGGCCGATCCCCGCTGAGGGATGCTTCTATCCCCCGACCTTGCTTTGGAACGTGCATCCGTCATCGACCGTGGCGATCGAGGAGATCTTTGGCCCGGTGCTGGTCGCCATGACGTTCCGCACGCCGGACGAGGCGGTGATGCTCGCCAACAACACGCGCTATGGCCTTGCCGCCAGCGTGTGGAGCGAGACCATCGGGCTGGCGCTCGATATCGCGCCGAAGCTTCAGGCCGGCGTGGTCTGGGTCAATGCGACCAATTTGTTCGATGCCAGCGTCGGCTTCGGCGGCTATCGCGAGTCCGGCTTCGGTCGCGAGGGCGGCCGGGAAGGTCTCTACGAATATCTCAAGCCGAAAGCCTGGAGCGGGCGGAAGGCGCGGGCGAAGGTGCCGCCGCCATCCCCGGCGGCTTCTAACGACGGCGCCGGATTTGGCACGCCGTCGATCGACCGGACCGCCAAGCTGTTCGTCGGCGGCAAGCAGGTTCGTCCCGACGGAAATTATTCGCGCGCGGTGCTGTCGCCGAAGGGGAAGCACCTCGGCGAAGCCGGCGAGGGCAATCGCAAGGATATCCGTAACGCGGTGGCCGCTGCGCGCTCGGCCGAGGGGTGGGCGCGGGCGACGACGCATAATCGCGCCCAAATCCTCTACTACCTTGCCGAGAATCTGTCCGCGCGTGGCGACGAGTTCGCCCGGCGCATCGGTGATATGACCGGCGTTTCGCCCGCCAAGGCGCGCGCGGAGGTCGAGGCGAGTATCGAACGGCTGTTCAGCTATGGGGCCTGGGCCGACAAATACGAGGGGACGATCCATGCACCGCCGTTGCGCGGCGTGGCGCTTGCCATGCACGAGCCGATCGGCGTGGTCGGGGTGGCCTGTCCGGACGAGGCCCCGTTGCTGGGCTTCATCAGCCTGGTGGCACCGTTGATTGCGATGGGCAACCGCGTCGTCGCCGTCCCAAGCGAGCGGCATCCGCTTGCAGCGACCGATTTTTATCAGGTGCTGGAGACGTCGGATGTGCCGGCAGGCGTCGTCAATATCGTCACCGGCGAGCGCGATGCGCTCGCAAAGGTCCTTGCCGAGCATGACGATGTCGATGCGCTCTGGGTGTTCGGCTCGCAGGAGGCCTCGACTGCCGCGGAGCGGCTGTCGATCGGCAACCTCAAGCGCACGCTGGTCGACCACGGGCTGGCGCTCGATTGGTACGACCGGGTGGCGAGCGAAGGTCCGATCCTGCTCCGCCACGCGGTGCAGGTGAAGAACATCTGGATTCCCTATGGGGACTAAAGACGTCACCTTGCGGTGATACGGGTTGGCATCCGGACCATCAGAGTTCGGGCGATTTTTTGAAGACAAGGGAGGGACGCAACATGCTCAAGGGCATCAATCCACTGCTCAATGCCGACGTACTTTATGCCTTGCGCGCAATGGGGCACGGGGACCGCCTCGTGGTGTGCGACACCAATTTTCCTGCCGACTCCATCGCGCGCCAGACCGTGTTCGGCGAGCTGCTTCGCATCGACAACGTCAGTACGGCAAAGGCGATCGAAGCCATCCTCTCGGTGCTGCCGCTCGATACGTTCGTCGACGATGCCGCAATCCGCATGGAGATTGTTGGCCAGCCCCAGGAGGTGCCGCCGGTGCAGCGCGAGGTGCAGGCCGCGATCGACCGCGCCGAGGGACGCTCCTGGCCGCTGGTCGGGGTCGAGCGCCATGCCTTCTATGAAAAGGCCAAGACGGCCTACTGCGTGATCGCCACGGGAGAGCGGCGCTTCTACGGCTGCTTCCTGTTTTCCAAGGGCGTCATCGCGCCGGACGGAGAGTGACGACCATGAGCAAGACTGGCGTCGCAGTGCTCGGCATCTTCGTCGTCGATCTGGCCTTCCGGGCCGGCAACATGCCCGCGATCGGTGAAACGATCGCCGGTTCGGGATTTGCCATGGGACCAGGCGGCAAGGGGTCGAACCAGGCCGTGGCCGCTGCGCGCGCAGGCGCAGAGGTGACCTTCATCTCCCGGATCGGCCGCGACGCGTTTGGTGATCTTGCCATCAAGACGTGGGAAACCGAGGGCATTCGACCGCGCGTCGCCAGGACTTCGGAGGCGCCGACCGGCGCGGCCTTCATCTATGTCCACGAGACACGCGGTGACAACGCCATCATCGTGGTGAGCGGAGCGGCCGACGGTCTCAGCCCCACCGACGTCGATGCGGCGGCGGATGCGATCCGCACCAGCCGCGTCTTCGTGACCCAGCTCGAGCAACCGGTCGCGGCCGCGCAGCGCGGGCTCGAGATCGCGCGCGCTGCGGGCAGCATCACCGTGTTCAACCCGGCACCTGCGGTCAAATTCGACGATGGCCTGTTTGCCTTGTGCGACTACGTCGTTCCCAATGAGACCGAGGCGGAAGCGCTGACGGGGATCGCGGTGAGCGATCTTGCCGGCGCCCGCCGCGCCGGCGAAGCGTTGGTGGCCAAGGGAGCGGGCACCGCGCTGATCACGCTCGGCGAACGCGGGGCGCTGTTTCACGGGCGAGACCGCTCGCTACACGTGCCCCCGTTCGCCGCCGGCAAGGTGGTCGAAACCGCGGGCGCGGGCGACGCATTCGTCGGCGGCTTCGCTGCAGCGCTTGCGGGCGGCGCCGATCCCCTGGAAGCGGCGCGCCTCGGTTCCGCCACGGCGGGGATTTCCGTGACGCGCGCGGGGACTGCGCCTGCCATGCCGCGGCGCGCCGAGATTGAAGCCCTGTTGAAGGGATGATCTGCTCATGATGCGGAACGATCCGATCAAGCATGTCTTCATCTGGCCGGCGGTGCTCGTCGTACTGGCGATCTCGATCTTTCCGCTGATCTATTCGTTGACCACGAGCTTCCTCAGCTATCGCCTGATTCCGCCGATCCCGCCGCGGGTCGTGTGGTTCGGCAATTATGCTACGCTCCTGCAAGAGCCGCGCTTCTGGAATGCGATCTTCACGACGACGCTGATCGCGTTCATTGCCGTCGGGTTGCAATACGTGATCGGGTTTGGCGTTGCGCTCGCGCTGAACGCGCGCGTTCCGGGCGAACGGCTATTTCGCGTGGCCTTGCTGCTGCCCATGCTTCTGGCCCCGGTTGCCGTCGCGCTTGTTGCTCGCATGATCTTCAATCCGACCATGGGGCCGCTCAACCAGTTCCTGTCCATGTTCGGCATGGCGAACCTGCCGTTCCTCACCAACGGTCATTGGGCGCTCGCCTGCATCATCGCTGTTGAGATCTGGCAGTGGACCCCGTTCGTCATCCTGATGATGCTGGCTGGCCTGCAAACGCTCCCCGAAGATGTCTACGAGGCGGCCGAGCTCGAGAACGCCAGCGCCTGGCAACAGTTCTGGGGCATCACCTTTCCGATGATGCTGCCGATCTCCGCCGCGGTCGTCTTCATCCGCCTGATCGAGAGCTACAAGATCATGGACACCGTATTCGTGATGACGGGCGGCGGACCGGGTGTGGACACCGAGACCCTGACCTTGTTCGCCTATCAGGAGGGTTTCAAGAAGTTCAATCTCGGCTACACGTCGGCGCTCAGCTTCCTGTTCCTGATCGCCATCACGATCATTGGCGTCACTTATCTGGCGCTGCTGTGGCCGCATCTGGAGAAGCGCCGATGAGCGGGCAGGGCCTTACCGGACTGTCGCGCTGGAGCCGCCGCCTGGTCGCGGCCGGTGTCTTCGCATGGTGCCTGATCACGGCGTTTCCGCTCTATTGGGTGGTCGTGACGGCGTTCAAGACCCCGCCGGGCGTGGTCGGCGGCCCGACCTATATTCCGTTCGTCGATTTCACGCCGACCCTGCAGCCCTTCATTGATCTCTATCAGGGTATCCGTGGCGAGTTCTTCCGGACCTTTTTGAACTCGACAATCGTTGGCTTGTCGGCGGCGGCGATCGCGACTGCCGTCGGCGCAATGGCGGCCTATGCGCTGGTGCGGTTCGAGTTCAGGGTACGGCTTCGGCGCCGGCCTGATCTTCTTCCTGCTCGCGCTCGGCGGCTATCTGCTGTTCAACATTCGCTCGGCTTCACCCGCGCGCAGGCGCTGCTGCTGGCGTTCCCGATCGCGCTTGTCGCTGCAATCCTGGCCAACCGCCTGCCGCTGCCGGGGCCGATCCTCGGCAATGAAGACATCCTGTTCTGGTTCGTCAGCCAGCGCATGTTTCCGCCGATCGTCACGGCTTTCGCGCTGTATCTCCTCTACAGCGAAATCGGCCGGCTCGGCTTCCAGCTCATCGACAGCTATGTCGGCCTGACGCTGTGCTACGTCGCGTTCTCGCTGCCGATCGTGGTCTGGCTGATGCGCGACTTCTTCGAGGCCATTCCGATCGAGGTCGAAGAAGCCGCGATGGTCGACAACGTGCCAAGTTGGCGCATCTTCCTCGGCATCGTGGTGCCAATGTCGATGAACGGACTGCTGGCGACTTTCATGATCACGCTCGCCTTCGTCTGGAACGAGTTCCTGTTCGCGCTGTTCCTGACCAATTCCAGATGGCAGACGCTGCCGATCCTGGTGGCGGGACAGAACAGCCAGCGCGGCGACGAATGGTGGGCGATCTCGGCCGCGGCGCTCGTCGCCATCATTCCGATGATGATCATGGCAGGTCTGCTCAGCCGCATGATGCGGTCGGGCCTGCTGCTCGGAGCGATCAAATAGCAAAAACCTATGTAGGGAGGACTGGACGATGTTGCGACGGGCGTTTCTGATGCTGACCACCTCGCTCGCGATGGCTTGCACCGCGAGCCAGGCGAACGCTGCTTGTAGCCCGGATTACTCCGGCGTCACCCTGACTGTGGCGTCGCAGACCGGACCGTATATCGCCTCCGCGCTCAAGCTCGGCGCGGACGAATGGACCAAGAAGACCTGCGGCAAGGTCAATGTGGTCGAGTTCCCCTGGTCGGAGCTCTACCCGAAGATCGTTACGTCGCTTACCGGATCGGACGCGGCGTTCGATCTGGTCAGCTTTGCGCCGGCCTGGCTGCCCGACTTCGTCACCTATCTCAGCGAGATGCCGAAAGAGATGCAGTCCGGCAAGGATTGGGACGATGTCGAGCCGGCCTACCGTGAGCGCCTGATGGTGTGGGAAGGCAAGATCTATTCGCAATCGATGGACGGCGACGTTCACACCTACACCTATCGCACCGACCTGTTCAGCGACCCCAAGGAGAAGGACGCCTTCAAGGCCAAGTACGGCTACGACCTGGCGCCGCCAAAGACCTGGAAGCAATATCTCGACATCGCGGAGTTCTTTCAGCGCCCCGACAAGGGACTCTGGGGCACGGCGGAGGCCTTCCGTCGCGGTGGCCAGCAGTTCTGGTTCTTCTTCAGCCACGCGGCGGCCTATACCAACAATCCGAACTATCCGGGCGCGATGTTCTTCGACCCCGAAACGATGGATGCCCAGATCAACAATCCGGGCTGGGTGAAGGGATTGGAGGAATATATTCGCGCTTCCAAGCTTGGCCCGCCCAATGCGCTGAACTTTTCGTTCGGCGAAGTCAATGCCGCCGTGGCCGGCGGCCAGGTGGCCGAGTCGATCGGTTGGGGCGACACCGGCGTGATCGCCGCCGACCCCAAGCAATCGAAGATTTCCGGCAAGGTGGGCTCTGCAGTGCTGCCCGGCTCTGACGAGATATGGAACGCCAAAACCAAGAAGTGGGACAAGTTTCCGGCAGTGCTGCCGGCACCCTTCATGGCGTTCGGAGGCTGGCAGATTGCCGTGCCAAAGGTGGGCAAGAACCAGCAGGCGGCATGGGATTTCGTCAAGACGCTGACAAGCCCTGAAGTCTCCGGCAAGGCCGCGATTACCGGTGGCACGGGTGTCAACCCATACCGCAAGTCGCACACCACGAATCTGGAGTTGTGGAGCAAGATCTTCTCGCCGACGGAAGCCAAGGAATATCTCGGCGCCCAGGCCGACTCCATTAACGGCAAGAACGTTGCGCTCGACATGCGTTTGCCCGGCTATTTCTCCTACACCGAGGTTGTGGAGATTGAGCTTGGCAAGGCGCTGGCCGGCCAGACCACGCCGCAGGCCGCGCTGGACGCGGTCGCGAAGGAATGGAATCGCCTGACCGATGAGTTCGGCCGCGCGAAGCAGCTCGCCGCCTATCGCGCGGCGATGGGCCTCTCACCGAAGAACTAGCTTCCCGCGGAGACTGCCCCGGATGATGCGTGAGCATCATCCGGGTTTTGTTGGCCGTCGATATAGGGGACGGAAAAAGGAATCCATGGCGCACGTCGAGATCGAGAACGTCAGCAAGGCATATGGGCCCTACAAGATCATCGAGGGGCTCAATCTGAGTGTGGCCGACGAGGAGTTTGTCGTGCTTGTCGGACCGTCCGGCTGCGGCAAGACCACGACGTTGCGCATGATAGCGGGACTGGAGACGGTCACCAGCGGAACCATTCGTATCGGTAATCGCGATGTGACGCAGGTGCGCCCAGGCTTGCGTAATTGCGCGATGGTGTTCCAGAACTATGCGCTCTATCCGCATATGACTGTTGGTGAGAATATCGGCTACGGCATGAAGGCGCGGGGCGAGTCGCGCGCCAAGATCGCGAAAGCCGTCGAGGACGTCGCGCGGGTTCTCGACCTCGAGCAATACGTGGACCGTCGGCCCAAGCAGCTCTCCGGTGGGCAGCGTCAGCGCGTGGCGATCGGCCGTGCCATCGTGCGCAGCCCGGACGTGTTTCTGTTCGACGAGCCATTGTCAAACCTCGACGCCAAACTCCGCATCGAGATGCGGACCGAGATCAAGGCATTGCATCGCCGTCTCGCCAAGACGATCGTTTATGTCACACACGATCAGGTCGAAGCTATGACCATGGCCGATCGGGTCGTGGTGATGAATCGCGGCCGCATCGAGCAGGCGGCTGATCCGATCACGATCTATGAGAAACCAAGCAATCTCTTCGTCGCGGGCTTCATGGGCGCGCCCAGCATGAATTTTATCCACGGGGAGATTGCCGCTCGCGACGGTGCACTGATCTTCACCGAACCCTCGGGTACGGCGTTGAGATTGCCGAAATCCCGAGAGGCGGCCTATGCAGGGAGCATCGGCAAGCCGGTTGTGCTCGGCGTGCGGCCCGACCACGTGCTGCGGCAAGATGCGCCATCGGGCTCCTCCGTCCGCATGATGGTAAAAGACGTGGAGCCGCTCGGGCCGCATACTCTCGTGATTGGAACCGTGGGCGCATTTCCATTCACGGCGCAGATGCAAGTCGGTGTTTCTGCGGCGCCCGATTGCCCAATAGATGTCGCCATCGATCTGGAGCGAACGCACCTTTTCGACAAGGTTTCCGGGGCGGCCGTTTCATAGTCGGCGGTCCTCTGGCGGTGCAGGTAATTCCAAATCTTTACTTCCAGCGTGCGCATGCCTCATCGCGGTCACTTGCGCTGCGGCGAGCTCGCACGTGATGCGGGCGACGTTGCCCCCTTCTTCGCAAACTTTGCTGGTCCGGTATTGGTGTCGAGCAGAGTCTGCGAAAAGAGATTAAGCGATTTCAGATGGTTACATGCCAATATTCATTACCTCGCGGGTAATGGAAGGGCTGAAATCCGCATGCTAGGTTTTCGAGCATGAACGCACATGCATCCACGGCACAGGCCGAACGCAGCCAGCCCGTCCATATCGGCGACCATTTGCGCGAATGGCGGCAACGCCGCCGCATGAGCCAGCTCGATCTGGCGGGCGAGGCCGAGATTTCCGCGCGGCATTTGAGCTTCGTCGAGACCGGCCGCGCTGCGCCCTCGCGCGACATGGTGCTCAGGCTCGCCGAACGTCTCGAGGTACCCTTGCGCGAACGCAACGTGCTGCTGGTCGCGGCCGGCTATGCGCCGGCGTTTCCGCAGCGCCCGCTAGAGGATCCCGCCTTGAAATCAGCTCGCCAGGCGATCGACCTCGTTCTCAGGGCGCATGAGCCCAATCCGGCGCTGGCCTATGACCGGCACTGGAATCTGGTGTCCGCCAACCGCATGGTGGCGCCGCTGCTCGAAGGCATCCCGCAGCGGCTGCTCGGCCAGCCCTTCAACGTGCTGCGGCTCGCGTTTCACCCTGAAGCGCTGGCGCCGCGCACGGTCAATCTCGCGGAATGGTGCGGGCACCTGCTGGAGCGGCTGCACCGGCAATGCGAGGCAACGGCCGATCCCGAGCTGATCAAGCTCTATAACGACCTCAAGAGCTATCCCATCCCGGCGCGCTCGGGGCCGCTGTCGAGCGATAATGTCGCGATTCCCTTCAAGCTGCGCCATGGCGGAGAGATACTAAGTTTCTTCTCCACCACCATGGTGTTCGGCACACCTGTCGACATCACGCTGTCGGAGCTGGCGCTGGAGACGTTCTTCCCGGCGGACGAGCGCACCGCCGAGCGGCTCAAGCAGATGGCAGCAGCTATGACCTAGCGCCCTTGCCTCGGGGCGGGTTCGGCTTATCTTCGGCTTATCTTGGGTCAAACCCGCATCGCCCGAAGGAGGCGCTATGAGCACGTTGAAACCGCTCCAGATCGATGTCGTCTCCGACGTGGTGTGCCCCTGGTGCTATATCGGCAAGCACCGGATCGAGAGCGCGCTCGCGCTCGTTCCCGACGTTCCCGTCAAACTCAATTTCCGTCCCTTTTTCCTCAATCCGTGGGTGCCGCGCGAGGGCATCAGCCGCGAGAACTATCTCACCACGAAGTTCGGCTCGGTCGAAGCCTATAAGGGCATTGCCGGCCGCGTCGTCGCGGCTGCAAGCGAGGAGGGCCTTGTCTACAAGCCCGAGCTGGTCGCGCGCCAGCCCAACACGACCGACTGTCACCGCCTGATCCTCTGGGCCGAGGCGATCGGCAAGGCGCCTGAGATGAAGCAGCGGCTGATGGAGCTGTATTTCCGCGACGGCGGCGACCTCACTGACGTGAACGTGCTGGTGCAGGCGGCCGCCGATGTCGGCCTCGATGCCGACGACGTGCGCAAGCGCCTCGCCACCGACGAGGACGTCGCGCGCGTGTCGGCCGATGCGCAGGAGGCCGCCGAGAAGGGCATTTCCGGCGTGCCGACCTACGTGTTCGCGCAGAAATACGCCGTCTCCGGCGCGCAGGATCCGAACCTGCTCGCCCGCGCCATTCGCGAGGTCTCGGCGGAGATCAACGCGCAGGCGGCAGAGTAGATTTCGCTTATTTGCGGAGCAGACGCACCACGCGTCGCGCGCCGTCGTGCGCGACGTTGAGGCCAACCAGCGCCGCGTGAATGAGCGCGACGACAGGATCGTGACGCCGCAGCGGAATCAGCACGTCGCCGATGGCAAAGCGCCCGCGCCAGATCGGGTTGATCATGGGGTGGTCGGCGCTCGCCGTGGAGTCCGCGCTGGCGATGGCCGGATCGGCGCAGAGATGCCGCGTGAGGTCGAGCGTGAGCTGCACGCCCGGCGAATATCTTGCAAAGCGTTCGTCGATACCGAGCTTGAAGAAGAAGGCGCGGTCCTGGTGACGTAGCACGATGCCGGCTGCCACCGGCGACGTGCCGGCGCGCAGCGTGATGACCTCGCACTGCGCGGTCTCTGCCAGCGCGGGAACGGCGCGGCGAATGAAAGTCGCATCGCCCGCATGCTGGATCAGCGCAGTGCCGCGCTTGCCTTTCCAGCCACTGGCTTCGAGTTGCAGGAATGTTTCGAGTGCCGGCCCGATCTCGTCGGGCTTGCGCGCGACCTCGAAGGCGACGGGCCCGTGCTCTTCGAGGCGATGGCGCTGGCGACGCAGCTCCTTGAGCTTTTTGGCGCCGAGCGCGCCATGCAACAGCGTTTCACCGTCCTGCGTCGCGTCGAGGCTGGCGCGGATGTAGGAGGAGAGGGTACGCGGCCTCAGTCCGTCGCGATTGAGAACCTCATTGAGCGAACTCATCGCCGCGCCGTCGAGCGCAACGTCGTTGAGCACGAGCGCATGCGCGCCGGCCTCGCGCGCCTGCTGCAACAGGCGCGTGGCCGCTTCGATCGGCGCGTCGCGGTCGATCTGGGGGCTGCACAGGGTGCCATAGGGATGCGCGCTCACCAGCGCGGGCAGGGGGATCTTCCAGGCGCGCCAGAGCGAGACCACCGGCATCAGCCCGATCAGCCGCACCGACGAGCCGTCGAATGCGGGTAGCGCCGAGGCGTCGGTGCGGCCGCGTGCGGCCTCGCTCACGGCGAGCTCCCAGTCCGGCAGGTAATAGCCGTTCGGCTCGATCACGCGCTGGGCGAGCGCGCGCCATTGGCCGGGATCGATGGACGTGAGGGGGACGAGCGCGCGCGTTGCCGCGGCAGCCCTTGCCGATGCCGGATTGATCGCTGCCTGATGCGCGATATCGACCACGTCCCGTCGTTCCCCGTTCAGAACGGTCATGCTTAGCGCAAAGATTGGAAAATTCCGTTGGGACGCCGCTTCAATTCGAATGGTAATATTAACGTCTCATTGAGCATTCGGGCCGCCGCGGCGTGCCATGATGGAAGCTCTCGACTTGGAGGATCACAATGATCGCCACACCTTTCACGCCGATGGCGTCGCTCCTCGGTGGCGCGTTGATCGGCCTGTCCGCCGTGCTCCTGATGTGGGCGACGGGACGGATCGCCGGTGTCAGCGGCATCGCGGCGCGGCTGTTTCCGCCTTACGAGGACCGCGAGTTCGCCGGCCGGCTCGCTTTCGTCGCCGGCCTCGTCGCCGCGCCCATCCTGGTGCGCATTGTCAGCGGAAGCCTGCCGGTGCAAACGATCGCGGCGGGAACGCCGGTGCTGATCGTCGCCGGATTGCTCACGGGCTTCGGTGCGGTCTGGGGCAGCGGCTGCACGTCCGGCCATGGCGTCTGCGGCCTGTCGCGGCTGTCGCTGCGGTCGCTGGTCGCGACCATCACCTTCATGTCGGCGGGCATCGCCACTGTCTTCGTGATGCGGCACTGGGGCTGACGACGATGGCAATCCTCATCCAATTCGCGATCGGCCTCGTCTTCGGTATCGGGCTCATCGTCTCCGGCATGTCGAATCCGGCCAAGGTGCTGAACTTTTTGGACGTCGCCGGCATTCCCGCCGGAACGTGGGATGCGAGCCTCGCTTTCGTGATGGCAGGTGCGGTCGCGGTAACCTTCATCGGATTCAGCCGTGTCTTGAAACTCGCGCGACCGTTGTTCGCGGACCGCTTTTACCTTCCGACGCGAAAGGACATCGATCCGAGAATTGTCGCCGGTCCTGCCATCTTCGGAATCGGATGGGGGCTCGCCGGCTTTTGTCCGGGCCCTGCGCTCACCGCGCTCGGATTCGGCTCGGCGTCCGCTTTCATCTTCGTCGCCGCGATGTTTGCCGGCATGGTGCTCGCCCGCTTCATCGCGCAGCTCCCGTCGTCAACGCGCTTCGTCGCGCCGGCCGATCCGCTCGAAACCTGACATGGACAGGACCGGGCGAGTGGATCTCGTCCGGTCCTGCCCTGTGACAGCTTCAGTGACTACCAGCGGTCCCCGCCGACACCGACGCCCACGCTGACGCCGGGCGCTCGAATGCCGACGCCACCGCGCGGACCATCGTCCCAGTCGCGATAGGTGCGGCGCTCGTAATAGCGATCGCGCGGCATGGCGTTGTAGGAGTCGCGCACGATCACGCGCGAGCCGCCACGGGTGCGATAGCAATTGCCAGCGTCATCGCAGACAAGCCGGACTTCCTGAACGAGCTCAGCGTTGGCGTATTCGCTGGTCGTGTAGATGTCGGCGGCCTTCGCGCCGCTCGCCGCAGCGAGGGCGCCGACGCCAGCCAGTAGTGCGATCGTGAATGTCCTCATCGTGTCCTCCTCCGAAACTGCCCTTGGGGGTAACAAGAAGGGGAGGCGGTGATCGTTCCGGGTCGAACTACAGGTTTTTCCCGGAACCGGAGCGCGTGTCGGCGTGATTTGTTCCTAGATCGGCTCGTAGGTTTCCGTCCCGCAGATGTCGTCCGCTTCCGCGCGGCGGCGATCGACCACGTTTCCCCCTGAGATCGTCACGATGTAAATCTGGGTGCCGAGCGTGGAGCCGGTGGCGGAGGTGAGCTGCGCGCGGACGCAGGCGGTCCAGCCCTGTCCCCGCACCTCCCGATGGGGCGGGGCGACGTGCACCTCGCGCGGATAGGACGTGTTGAGGAAGACCACGTTGATCTGCTCGCGGACCACGCGTTTGACGTCAGGGGGCGCTTCGGGGGGCGGCTGCTCGGCTTCCTTCAGGCGCATGAACTCGGGCACCGGCGCGCGGCTGTCGGCGAAGCCGCAAGAACCGAGTGCGAGCGCGCTGGCCAGCAGCGCCGCATGAGCAACAATCCGCAACATCCGTGAAGGTCCCCTGCGGGCCAACAGATAGGCAGGAATGCGATCTGGCAAAGTCCCGGCCGATCAAGATTTGCCGAAATCCCGGCCCCCCGGCATTTGCTATTACGGGATTGCAGGCTAATTTGTGCCCCAGACGAGGGGGATTGCATCAATGCGGATTTTGGTCATCGCGGCCGCCGTGCTCGCACTAACGGTTGCGTCGGCGCAGGCGCAGGGCCGCAGCAGAGGCCAGCCGAACGAAGCGAAGTCGGACAATAAGCCCAAGGTCGACGAAAAGGCCTACAAGGCCGCGCTCGAGCGCATTCCGGAGCCCAAGGAGAAGTACGACCCGTGGGGCGGAGCCCGTCCGGCTGAACCTGCCAAGAAGCCCAAATAAATGAGGGGGGCGTTGGCGAGCCGTCTGTGTCAGTCGGCCGCCGCCATCGTGCTCCTCTTGTTTTCCTCGTGGCCAGGCATCGCCTGGGAGAGCTGGGGTGGCGATCCCGGCGGCTCACGCTTCTCGCCTTTGCGGGAGGTCACGCCCGACAATGTCGGCAATCTGGTTCGGGCCTTCGAATTCCATACCGGCGATCTCGCGGCGCGGCCGCCCGAGGTGATGCGGCGAACCAAATTCCAGGCGACACCGTTGTTCGTCGAGGACAGCCTGATCTTCTGCTCGCCCTTCAATGAGGTGATCGCGCTCGATCCCGGCACGGGCGCGCAGAAATGGCGCTTCGATCCAAAGATCGCGACCAATCAGCGGCCCGCCAACCGCTATGTCTGCCGCGGCGTGACCCATTGGATCGACGATGAGGCGCCCGCGAATGCCGCCTGCCGATCGCGCATCTTCATGGGCACGAACGATGTCCGCCTGATCGCGCTCGATGCAAAGACAGGCATTCCCTGCGCCGGTTTCGGCACTGGCGGTGAGGTCAGGCCCGATATCGGCATGAAGCTGGACTGGCCCGGCGAATTCCAGATCACCTCGCCGCCGGCGGTCGGCCGCGGTGTCGTCGTGATTGGCTCCGCGATCGGCGACAACCGCCGCGTCGACGCGCCGAGCGGCGTGGTGCGCGCGTTCGATGCGCGCAGCGGCCAGCCGCGCTGGACCTTCGAGCCGCTCAAGCGCGACGGTGTCGAAGCCGGTCATGCCAATGTCTGGGCGCCGATGTCGGTCGACGCGGCGCGCGGGCTGGTTTTCCTGCCGACATCCTCGCCGTCGCCGGACTTTTGGGGCGGCAAGCGGCCGGGCAACAACGAGCACGCCAATTCGGTGGTCGCGCTGCGCATCGAGACCGGCGAGCTCGCGTGGGCATTCCAGACCGTGCATCACGACGTCTGGGATTACGACCTGGCGTCGCAGCCGACGCTGACGCGTATCGACACCGGAGACGGCCAGCGCGATGTCGTGATTCAGCCGACCAAGCAGGGATTTGTCTTCGTGCTCGACCGCGATACCGGCAAGCCGGTGTGGCCGGTGGAAGAGCGCGTGGTGCCGCAAGGCGGCGCGGAAGGTGAACGACTATCGCCGACGCAGCCATTCCCGACGCATGTGCCGCCGCTGACATCGCAAAGAATCTCGACTGAGGATGCGCTCTCGCTCCTCCCTGGCCTGGGTCGCTCCGCTTGCGAAAGGCAGTTCGCGGAGGCACGTAACGAGGGGTTGTTCACCCCGCCCTCGACGCAAGGCACGGCGGAGTTTCCCTTCACCGGCGGCGGCGTCAACTGGGGTAGCGCAGCCTTCGACCCGGTCAACCAGATCCTCTACGCCAACACCGCCCGCGCCGTTCATCTCATCAAGTTGATCCCGCGTGCGGAGGCGGCTGGATTCGATCCGCCTCCCGGTCATGATTTCGGCCAGCAGAAGGGCGCGCCGTTCGCGATGTCGCGCGCGGTGGTGATGTCGCCGCTCGGGCTTCTTTGCAACAAGCCGCCTTGGGGCGAGATGGTCGCAGTCGATCTGAAGGCCGGCAAGATCCTTTGGCGTTCGACGGTCGGCACCACGGAAGACCTTGCGCCGCTCGGCGTGCCGCTGCCGTGGGGCGCGCCGCTCGTCAACGGGCTCGCGGTCACCGCAGGCGGTCTCGTCTTCACCGGCGCGATGGATGCCTATCTGCGCGCCTTCGATGCGCGAAGCGGCCGAGAGTTGTGGCAAGGCCGGCTGCCGGTGCCCGGCGTCGCCAAACCCATGACCTATCTCTGGAAGGGCGAGCAATATGTCGCGATCGGCGCGGGCGGCCACTCCGAGGTCGGCACCTCGATCGGCGACAGCGTCGTTGCATTTCGCCTGGCGCGGCCGGGTGAAGGGCCGTCGCTGTGGTCGCGCACCATCGATCGTCCGGGCGGACGATTCTGGGTGTCGTCGTCAGCAATTGCGCTCGCGATCATCGTGCTGACCATCGCGAGCCTGCGCTGGCGTCGTCGACGTCGTATAAAGCAAGCATGATGCTGCGTTGTGTATGCGATGCGAACGGTTGTTCACATCGTGCGTGCTATCGTACGAAAGCGAGGCCGATGCGCCTGTCATTGCGCCATACGGTGTGGCAATTCCGTACGAAATTGTCGCGCGCGATCGAGAGCGTGAATGATTTCGGCAATATGACGGGGGAATCGAGCTCGATCGCCGCGCCGCCTTCCGACATGTTTCGCACCGTGCACGCGATGCCGCTGCTTTCAAAGGTGATCGTTCCACCCTTGAAAACACGGTAACGCTGCGCTGCACGTTTCTCGATCATCGGCATTAATCCATAACGATGATTGTGAAGTAGTGCATAGAAATTACGTTGAAATAAACTCAATACTGGCGCTACTTGCACAGCGCTTCAGACTTCGTTTACGACGTTGGAGCGGTGAGTCACTTCCCGCCGACTTCCCTCACAAGCCCTTCCTTTATGGCGTTACGCGCCGATGGAGATATTGATGAAGACCACGCTTTCGCTTCTGTTCGCTGCAGCGCTCTCGCTGTCATCGATGCCCGCCCACGCCGTCAAGTGGGACCTCTCGACCATGACCTGCAAGCAGTTCCTCGAGAGCGGCGAAGACAACATCGCGGTCGTGCTGACCTGGATGGACGGCTGGTACAAGGGCGACGAGGACAACGCGATCATCGACACCGAGGTGTTCATCGAGAACGCCAAGAAGTTCGGTGCCTATTGCGGAAAGAATCCGACCGTCAGCGTCGTCACCGCGGCTGACGAAATTCTCGGCTAGTAATTCCTGAAGCTGACCGAAGCGCGGACGCAATCGCGCTTCAGTCCCTCGCTTCGATGCGAAATTGATTGGAGAGCCGCGGAGCGCCTTGCGCGCTCACGCGGCTCTCTTCTTTTTGGATGATGCTCAGCCCGGCAGCATCGCGAACGCGCTCGACACCATCGCCACCTGCTTGTTGTCGGAGGCCGAAAGCAGCGTGACACGGCCAAAACTCATGGTGCGTCCGAGCCGCACCACACGCGCGTCGGCGAGCACATCCGAGGAGGAGACCGCGCGCATGAAATGCGTGGTCTGGTCGACCGTCGTCATCGGACGATAGCCGCGATTGGCGGCGAGGTTCGCGATCACCATCGCGGTATCGGCAAGCGCCATCAGCGCCTGGCCGCACACCACGCCGCCGTTGCGGCAGAGCCGCTCCGAGAATGGCATGCGCAGGAGCGCGCCCGGCTGCCAGTCCGCCACGTCCGACGGCGGCAGGTGCTCGAGGCGCTCGACGGCGAGGTTGAGATCCTGGACCCAGGGCGCAAAGACCTCGCCGAGTATGCGTCTGGCCTCAGCGATGCCGAACCCGGCTTCTGGCTGCGATGGCATTGCTGTCGGTCCCCCCGTGTTGCTGGATGTTTCGGCCATTCTGCGCGCATCGGCGCGGCAAAGCCACCCGGTCTTCGGTCGGCTCTGTCGGCTTGAAAATGCCTGACTTGGGCCGATATGATACCGGGCTTGGGAACGGTTGGCGATGTTGCGTCGGTGTGTCCTTGTGTTTGGGTTGATAGCGCTGGGTCTCGCGCTGGACGGGTGCACCAGATGCGGCCCGATTTGGGACGACTGGCTGCAGGCGCCGAAATCGTGCAGATCGGACCGGCTCTAGCGCGCCATTCGGCCTAGCGGGCCGTTGACAAGAACGACAAGGCGCGGTTGACCCGCCCTTCATGGATGATCAAGGAGTCAATGATGAAGCTTTTCCGTATGGCGGCGGTGCTGCTGGCCGTGCTGGCGGGACCGGCCTACGCGCAAATGCCCAATCTCAATTTGCTGCAGGAAGGTCCGGGCAAGACCCCCGAGGAAAAGGCCGCGGAAGCCGAGCGTGACAAGGCCTACAAGGAAACGCTGAAGAAGATTCCGGACTCCAAGGCGTCCAACGATCCCTGGGGCAACATGCGTTCCGACCCGCCGAAGCAGGCGGCTGCGCCGAAGGCATCGGCCGCAACCAGCGCGCCTAAGAAGAAGTCCGGCACGACCGCCAATTGACCTTGTCCCCGATCGGAGGCGGCTGATGCCTCCGGCCGGGACTCCTCTTCGGCCGGCCTGCTTCCTACATCTCCGAGAGCGTATTGCGTTGAGGAGGAACGGCATGGCCGATCGTCCGCGGGGCCTCGCCGAGCGGATGGCGCGCCGGCGCAAGATGGGCGGCAAGCCGGGCGAGCGCGGCGGCGACGGCTTCTTGCGTGAGACTTTCACTCTGCCGCGCCCGGCGGCGCGGGCGAGGGCGGAGGCATTCTTCGCCCGCTACCCCAAGGCCGGCTATATGAGCGCGGTCGAGACTTGGCGCGAACTGCCGGGCGGCGACATCGAATTCACCATGCGGCGGCTGCCCAGCGCCGACTAGGCCTCAAGTCTCCTCGAACGATTCCGCGACGATGCGGATCCGGAACACGGGCTCCTTGGTCTCGTCCAGCAGCTCCATGTGCCATTCGGAATTTTCGTTGAGTTTGCGCGCGAGGCCGGCGGCCATGTCGGCGCAGATGCTGGTCATCATCTTCCAGGCCGCATCGCGATCAGCAAATTCCGTCGCCTGGTCCGCGCAGCCGGAATAGCGGCCGTTCCGAATTCGAAAGAAGTAGAGCGGCATGGCTGGCACCGGTCACATGATGGTCCCGCCTCCCGGGCCATGGGCGCGCGCAGTGCAGTCCCAAACCAGGGACAGATCAATTCCGGGCCGCTACGGACGTCACCTCGCGGGCGCGCGTGGCTCCGGCATCCGGCTCGGGTGGTCTATTCATGCGGTCTTGCGCCCGATCGCCTTCAGCTCCCGATCGATGCGCAGCTGGACGCGCCGGATCGCCAACAGTTCGATCTTCGTCTCGGTCTTGCCCGTCCTGATCTCGTCACCGATGCGGAACTGCCACTGCCAGACTCCGGGAAGCGCCGTCTTGGCGACGGTGAACTCAACGCCCCTGTGATTCATGGTCATCTCCACGATTCACCCTCCATTCACCGTGAACATGTTGGGCGTCACTCTATCCTGCGACAAGCGAAATTTGGCGGTAAGCCTTGGATAGTTCACGGTAATCTTTGGAACCGCGCGCGGTTCGAAACAAACGAAATTAGGTTCCGAAAACCGTGCACGGAATCCGGGCAAGGCATGGCAAATTCATACGGTCTTGCCGTGCAACCATCCGCGCCGAGGAACTCTGTTCATGGTCGGAGAACCCCGGAACGCGAGATCCGCGCATTTGACACATCGCTGCGAAGCGCGGTCCGGATCCCATCCCGTATCTTGTGGAACCCAAAGCGGCGCGCGTTGCTGCCGCCATTCGAAGCGAACAGGTGTGGTCGATACTTTTCCACTTTTGCGTGTCATGTATCTATGCTCTGCTTGTGGACGACGGTTCGAACGCGATGTCACGAAGGGGAAGGTGTGAGCTGGCTGAGACATCTTGTGCTGCGCTGGGGTGCACGGAATTTCTCGCTGACCTGTCCCCATTGCCGGCATCCCGCGTCCTCATCGAGCTTCAAGCGCGCGCGTTTCATGCTCGGTGACGAGAAGCTCGTCTGCGAAGAGTGCGGCGAGACCAGCGTCGTCACGTTCTGGCGTTTCGAAGGACTATCGAGCCGGCCCGATTGCACTGAAGCGAGGCGGCGCGCGCCGCTGTCCGATTCGCGGCACTGATCCAGCGCCGGCGGTGTGCGTCGAAGTCCACTCCATGCGCGCTGCGGCATATGCCTTGCTTGGCCTCATGACGGCAAACAACATGGGCGCGTCATGCTCGGCATTCCCCGCCGCTACTCTCATTTCGTCTTCGGTGTCATCCAGTCCGGCCTGACCTCGCTGATCGCGGCGGGCATCGCCAGCTTTCCGGCTCCTGGCGCGAAGGTCTTCCTCGCGCACTGGATGGTGTCGTGGCTCGTCGCGTGGGCCGCGATGCTGCCGATCGTGCTGCTCGCGGCGCCTGCGATCCGCGCCTTCTCGCTGCGGCTGACGCGAGAGGAGAGGGCTCGGTGAGGCGGCCGGCAGGCATAAAAAAACCCGCTTGGGGAGAGCCAAGCGGGTGAAAGGTTATTGGAGGCTGAGGTGCTGGGCTGCAACACCGTAGCCCCACGACCCTAGCCGGTTGAGCTTACGACAGCCTGACAGGGCCGGCAGATCGGCTTTCAACCTGCCGCGCGTCCGCGCCCGCAAACAGAAAACCCCGCTCGGGGCAGAGCGGGGTCCTCGACTGTGTATGGAGGCCCGGTGTTGGTCCACCGGGCACAGCCAGACTAGGAGACCAGGCTTACGGGTGCCTGACGGCCGGCACCGAAATCCGCGTCGGGAGGCCGCAGACTGGCCCCGCACGCGTCCCAATTTGGCCACCCGATCGCACCACTGGAGCCACACCCCTCGGCGAGATTTCGCATCGTCGGCGACGCCATGGGGGAAACGTGGTGCGCCGGCAGCGGGGTGGCATCATGGATAACGTAGAGCGGTCATTCGCCGCCGCGACGGCGGCTGGCTTCGTCGTGCTGGTGATCGGCCTCGTGCTGCTGGCGCTGCTGTAAGGCGTACCGGCGGACGGCAGCCAAGGCCGGACCGGGCTAAAGCAGGCGCTTCGATCCTGGGTGGGCACCCAGGACGCCGCCGCGCCCTTTCAAAACATGGAAAACAACCCCATGCACAGTAGGGGGTCGGGCGATTTCGTTGTGCGATCAATGGCTTAGCTGTGGTATCTGGATACCTTAAATGCTGCGCAACGGCTCCGGGGCGCACCCTGGCTCTGCCGAGCGGCAGGGCTTCTAACGACAGGGCTTGCCAATCATCTGGGCGTGCCGGCTGTGGCAGCCGTCGTGCAACTGAGACTTCCTCGTCACCTTTGCGCCGACCTTCGGGGCGCCCGATGCCGTCGCGGCATTCGATATCTGGGCTTGCGCCGGCACCGAGCCGGCGAGGACAGACAGCGCCAGAGCGATCTTGAGGATTGCCTTCATCGTGCCTCCTGAGGTTGTTCGAACGGTACGCAGAGTAACGCTACTTATATTAGCGTTACACACCGTAGCGTTCAATTCAAGTTCGATCGGAGGCATGACGACGAACCGCCGTCCTCGCGGCGGACCGAGATGGGGCAAAGTGAGGTAGATCGCAGATGAGGCGGGGCGAGCGCTCCGCGGAATGGACCGATTAGGCGGCCTCGGTCCGTCGCGACGTGCACGCCCAATGTGGCGAGCCGTGGTGGCCTATTGCTTCGTTGTCGGCGGCTCGAAGATGAGGGCGGCTTGGAACACCCGCCCGGCGTCGGTGCGGACTTCGATCGCAACGTCTGTTCGATCCTCGTGTCCCGCCAGGTCGCGCGCAAGGCCGCTCAATGTCTGCGTCGCCTCGATCTCTGCTTCGCGCTGGGTTCGAAACTCCAGTCCCTCATCGTCGGCATAGAGGCCGGTGTCGTCTCGGATATCGAAAAAGTACCGGACCATGGCGCCGCCTCTCAGAGAGAGTATCGCCGCCAACCCCGCCTTGGGAGGACCGTTCCTAATTATTTCGGCGGCTGGAATCCGGGTACTGTCCCAATCCCCGGGCGTGGTTGGCGTCCCGTTGGCCGGCGAGAATGCCAGGACCGCCGCTTGCAGGTTGGGCAATCGTAGACCTGGACGCCGAGCGCCGTTGAACCAGGTCAATCATAGCTGTCTTTACGGACGGTCTCGATCCGCCTTGCGTCCGCCTACATCTGTGGCGGCGTGACCCTTGCTTCGTCTCTCGTCAGGGCGGCAAGCCTGTCCAATTGGCTCGCCACGCCAGTGAGGCTCCGGGCGATGTTCTTTAACAGGAAGGCCCTGTCCGCCGAAACCCCGGACGATTGAGAGAGGACCTTGTAATGATTTGCGAGTTCCTCGCATTTAGCAGCGTCGATCATAATTGAGCCCATCTATGAAACAGGTCAACAGCTCAACCCTAATACGGTTCCCACGCGGGGCGCTGACGACCCTTGGCGTTGCAATGCCTCGCATCCTACCACAGCTATTCGTCGTCAGGTTGTGTTCTGCGCCACAAATCGCGTCACTCCCGAAATCAAAGGCCACCACGCCAGGAAACAGGCTCGTCCCTGAAGACGGCCCCGGCCGGTGGGGCTTGATAGGGGTGAAGGCCGGGGCCGCTTGGGGATGCTTGGCCCTTGGCAAAGACCAAGCGAATCCGAGTTTAGTCGACCCTCACCGCGCCTCTGTTCGTTTCAGCACATAATTGCCAAATTTTCCTACCCCGCATTCGCATGCGCAAATGCATATCGAGGGCCGGTACGGTTTCCTTATCGTCTTGGATTGGCAGACCACGGAGACGTGCGTATTGCCTGACCGGCACCCTCGCAGGGCAGATTTTTTCATTCGGATGGGTGGCATCGGTTGGATGATGTCGACCGAGAGCGCAAGGGCCTGGCGATCATCGAAACAGCTGCGCCCGATGTCTATGCGGGCGCGCGGCAGTCAAGTCCGCCGCATTGCCAAAAATTCCCGCGACCGATGGGCCGCGGCATACTCCCGTCCGGCTTCCTCGGTGCGCTCCGGATCGGGAGACGGGAGCGGCTTTGGGAGGGACTGATTTTCGGTCACCTATCTCGGTGTCTCAAACGCACCTGTGGCAACTCTGACACCGGGACCGCCGAATGAGCTCACAGGAAATCCGTGCAATGAGCGATCCCCGGTAAGGTTGCAATCGCACCCGGTGCGCGCGCCCAGGCTCGGATCGCCAGGTTGGCCGCCTTCAAAACCGAGGGGCGCAAGATTTGAAGCGCATCGCGGATCGTTGCGCTCAGGGGCTGCTGACGGATCCGTGTGCGCAGCCGGGCAACCCGCAATGCACGCACCATCGTTTCAGGATCGGGAAGTCCGCGCTTATCCTCCAGAAGGCTCCAGGCGAGGTGCTTGAGTTCGATGGTCTCCTGGTCGATCTGAGGGAACGATCCCAATGCCGTGATGCTCGCGTGGTTGGTCGTGTCGTAGAACACAAGACCGTCGTCGATCGCCACCATGTCGCCCTGGCAGGCGAGATCGAGAAAGAACAGTTGGTCCACGCCCCAACTGATCGACTTGTAGTTTCGCATCAGGCAACCGGCCCGGATGACCTTGCCGTTGATCAGCAGGGTCGACGGGACAATCCCAAGCAATCGGGTCTTGCCCGCCAGATAGAGATCCGCCAGGCACTGCTGGCCCGAATACAGATAAACCTGGCGTCCTCGCCGGTACCTTATGCCGCTGTCCTGAACGAGATGAGATGTGGAGGTCATGAACGCAGCGGCGGGGTACGTCCTCGCCAATTCCGCAAAAGTCGCAAGCGATCCTGGCGTGAGCCAGTCGTCGTCGTGCAGCACTTTGATCCAGTCGCCGCGACATGCGAGCATCGCGTTGTTGGTATTCTCAACCTGGCCGCGGCCGCGGTGGTTCTCGATAACGCGAATGCGCGGGTCGCTCCGCGCGTGCTCGGACAGGATGCTCCAAGTCGCGCCTTCCGGACCTTCGTCGTCGCTGATCACCATTTCCCAGTCGGCGTGCTCCTGCTGCAGCACGCTTTCAATCGCGCGGCGCACCATCTCCGGTCGGCGGAAGGTGGGTATTGCCACCGAAATGAATGGGCGGTGTTCCGAACTCTGGGAGCTATCGAACCGCTCGGCGTACAATTGATCCATTCATCGTACCTCGTTGATCGAAGCGGTCGTGGCTGGAAGTGGCAGACCCTTCTTCGGTTTGAGCCTGTTCGCAGAGCATCTTGAATCGAACCGAGCGAACGAGGCGCGTGAATGCTAGGGAGACGATCTCGATGCGGTCATCGTCCATTCGCATGAACTTTGTTCCCGCAGGCCGCGACGTTTCGAAGCGGCCGCTTGTCCGCCTTGGTGAAAGAGTGTTCTGGTTCCCCTCGGTTTCTGTCGCCGCAGCAGCCGCGCCAACGCGGTGACGGATCAAGACGGGGGCGGCCAATCGAGGCGGCGTTGGTTCAGTTTCTTGCGGAGCGCCTGAAGGATTTCGCGAAGCTCTGCCGCGTTGCTTCTTTCCAAGAGGGAAGCGAGGCGCGAGCGTGATGGCGTTTTCAATCACCGGTAGATTGCCAAGGGCCGCTCGGTGACAGGTGGAGGGTGACTGCGTCCTGCCGCGACGTGCTGTCTCACCTCACGACAATTGAACGACTTCAAATCCGGCCACGGCTCGTTTCAAAATCGGACAGTGAGGTCGGAAACAGACCACGCCCAAACCCGGGTGCTGTCCCAATTGGGACACTCGGAACATCAAGTCGGGACAGGTTGCTTGTTGGGCTTCAGAAGCAAGAACGCCGTCCGCTTAAATGAAGCGCGGACGGCGGCTTTCCAGCCCCGGGAGGGAAATTGTAAAATCCCGACATCGTTTTGTCTGCACGTCCCGTGCCAAGGTTCATCGGGCCAGCCGCAGAAATTGGGAAAACCTTCATCCTCAAGCGTTGATGCCGCCAACGCGAATGACCACGCCGGGACAGAATCCGGATCTGTGCCGGCAACGCGATACCTCAGGCGCGTCTGCTTCTAGGCTGGCTTGGGCGGTTGAAGCCCCGGCGATCTCAGCCACTCGCTCATGTGCGAGCCGGTCTCAGCCTGTCTGGCTTTGCGGAGGAGGTCCTCTCGTTGAGGACCGTGAGGGAGGGCTTTAGCTTGTTCGCGGAGGCGTTTCGCTTCTCCGGCAAGTCGTTCTTCCAGTGACACGGTCTGCGTGAAACGACGGCGCTGCTTCATGACACAACCTCGTCTTTACGGGTCCTAACCGCAGGGTTTGAGTTCAAGTGAACTTAATATGCAGACGAGCCACCTTCAGTTCCAAAGTGAACTTTTCAAAATCAAGCCGCTTCGAAATTCGCTTTGGACCAGGAGGTTGGCCCAGCACCAAAATCCCAGCGCTGTCCTAATTAGGACAACGGGACTGTCGGATTAGGACATCAATAAAAACGCCGCCCGCTTAAATATCGCGCGGGCGGCGGCTTTCCAGCCCCGGAGAGGTGGATGCAAAACCCCGGTGACGATGAGTGTGCACAACCTGTGCCAAGGTTTTATGTCACGTTGCGGGACGCCGCAGCGGGGATCGGGCCACCACGTACCGCGAATTTCTGAGAATCAGTATTGTCTCGAAGAAAGAACGTCGTGGGGGCAGTACTTGTTACGGGATTGCCGAAGGACTATTCGCCTGTCTAGCCAGATTATCGGCCTTTGACGCGAGCTTTCGGCTGATTGCGAAGACGACGTCTTCAAGTGAAAGAGGCCGCCACTGAGGCGGCGTTATCATTGCTTGCTGAAAATCCTGGAATTGAAAATGGCGGTGACTTCGAGAACACGGCCAGTTCCGTTACGAACTTCCACCGCGAAATGCTGGCCCGTCGAACCTTCCATGATCGCATCGCGGGCGGCATCGACAAGTGCGCCGAGCGCCATATCGTGTGCCGCCTCGGCGTCCAGCAGTTCGACGCCATCTTTGTCCTGCGAGAAGATGCCATCCGACCTGAGGTCGAAAAAATACTGAGCCATTGATGCTCAGCTTACTTCGGTGCCTGCAAACCCGAGGAATTGACCCACTCTTCGAGGTGACATGCAGTGTCAGCCTGACGGGCTTTCCTCAGCATATCATCCTTCAGAACGCCTGGCGAAAGCTCTGCCGCCCGGGTGCGGATATCGTCAGCGAAGACCCGCAGCCTGTCCTGAAGAGATACGGATTGTCTGATGCGTTGCCGTCTTTGCAAGGCGCTGCTCCCTGTTCGAGGGGGCGGGAGCGCTGTGATGGAGCGTTCTCGTCACCGATGGTAGCCACGATCCGGGCGGTGATGGTGTGCGCTCGGATCAGGGGATTAGCGAGTCCTCAATTTGTCCCGCCATTCGGAACTTTTACGAATTAGGACACTGACGAATTCAACTTGGGACACAACGGCTCAAATGCGGACAGCACGCTCCGCCGCAACTAAGCGCCATGTTATTGAGCTGGGCGTGTCGCCAAAGCAGAAAGAACGGGCGCGGCATGGATCCGGCGAGCATCTTCAAGATGATCTATCGGGATCAACCAGTCGGTACGGAGGGGCTTCCTTGGCGGAAGGAAGACTTCACGAAACGAAAGAGGCCGCCAACCGAGGCGGCCTCACGAGACCCGGCCCATCGCCAACGCGCGCATTGTACGATGGACCGTTCCGGGTGGATGGCGCGAGAGTGTCGCGCCACAGACCGGAATCTCAATCCCTTGGTCGAGAGCCGTTCCCGTCAGGCCGCCTACTGAGGCGGCCTTGCTTCATCCGCCCACAAAGCGGGTTATCGTGACCAGAAATACGAAGCCGATCCCGGTCACGGCGAGGAAGGCGAAAAATACCAGATGCGACACATGCCGAGCTAACCCGGGCGTGCCGCCATGGTTCAGGAGGTCGGCGAGCTCTCCGCCCATCTGGTGGTCTAGGCCGAGGTTGGACGGAGAGCCGCGCGCCGGACCCCCGTCGCATGACAATGCTAGGAACGTGCCATGACAGTCGTGTGAAACTATCGGCGCCGCTCAGTGGAGATCAGGCCACAAATGAAATGAAAACGCCGCCCGCTTGAAATGAAGCGCAGGCGGCGGCGTTCCAGCCCCGAGAGGGATTAGCAAAATCCCGGATATTGATCAGTCCGAATGGATGACGAGAAGGTTCAACGGCACAACGCGACCAAGCTCAAATGGATGCGTGGCGGCGCTGCGTCGAACTGGGCATTGAAATCCCCCAGCCCAATAGATACGGGCAGGAGACGAGATCGTTTCACACGCGCAGAGGCGGATTAGGGCACTTCTTTTCCGTGGTTCTATGAATGGCGAGCTTGCGCGTTTTTCCCGGAGGGATTGTCGGCTGACAGCGTGGCTGACTTGGAAGGCTACATCGAAATCCTTTTGCGAAAGCTTCGCCGGGAAGCTGGCAAAGAAGCCGCCAACTGAGGCGGCCTTAACCGGTCTTCCGTTCGAGCATCGCCATTTAACTTGGTCGGCCAGGACTGTAAGATGACTTGCGAGGCGGTCGAATAGTTCGCGCTTAGCGGCGTCGGTCGCGGATGAGAGCGCACTCCGCCGCGTCCTTCCGCAGCTTCTCAAGTTGAACCAGATGATCTTGCATGGCCCGCTGGCCCGCTGTTTCGAGAACCAGCGGAGTCAACGCGACGGGCTTACTTCGGCGGCTGCAAGCCGGATGATTTCAACCATTCCTCAATGCGGGCGGCGACATCGGATTCGTGGGCCTTCTTCAAAAGAGCCTCTTGCTCTGGGGCCGCCTGCAATTGTTCTGCCTTTTCTCGCGCTAGTCTGGCTTCCTTGATGAGCCGCTCTCCAAGCACTCTATCCGGTTTGAATCGGAAGCGCTTCATGACTTCCTCCTGTCACAAAGTTCGCTCTGCTTAAAACTTTCAAGGGGCACAGAAGTTCTACGGAACTCTACACCTCATGTTCGCTTAGCGGAACACATTCGTTTGCGGTCCGTTCTTCAAATCCAAATCGGGCCACCGCGAAAATCAAACTAGGCCACCGCGCTCGGAAACCAGGCCAGCATCCGGGTACTGCCGAAATAGGCCACTCGGGATTGCAAAGTAGGCCACTGGTAGGAACTAAGGGATTGCCCGCCCTGTTGCATGTTGTTCCTCCCTCTAAAGGAACAGCCTTATGGCCGACGACAACAATAAAAATCCAAATGAGAAGCAGCCCGGCGAGAATCCGGACGGCAAGTACCATTTCAATCCTGGGAACATGGCCGGGAAGAAGCCCGGGGATCCGGAGCAGACTGCCGAAAACCGTGGCGAGCAGCCGCACGAGGACAAAGAAAAACCCGCCGGTTAGATGCCGGCCACTCGCAGATGCGAAGTAGGGCCACTATAGGACCGCACCGGACGGCGGCTTTATGGCCGGCCACTCACCGAAGAAAAATGGGAATGGATTGTTTATCCCAGGATCGGGCAAGGAGATCGCTTCGCAGGAATGGCTCCCACTAGAGCGGCCTCAAAGGGAGCGCGGGCCTACATCGATGAGAAGCTGGATGGAAAAGAGGCCGCCAACTGAGGCGGCCTCAAATCATCAGGATCAGCCAGACGATTAGGCCGGTGTTGATGGCGCCTACCGCGACAATGCCCGCCTGGATGAGCCGCTCGATCATGGTTCACCCTCCACAATCTAGAGGGGTGAGCATGCGTCCGGTTAGAATTGGCGTCTATGCAGATCGTGCCAAAACCGGGAAACTTCGGTAATATATGACGGCGTGTTCCGCCCGTGAATACACCGTATGGTTGCCCAGAACAAAACAGGCCACGTGTCATTTCAAACCAGGGCAATGTCGCCGGAAACAGGCCAGCGCCAAAATCCGCGAAAGAACATATTGCGAACTTGGAACAAATAGGGTGCATTACTTTTATCGCCGGCCCGCCCCGCCAATCGTTTGTCCCTCTAGCGAATCCTCGCCATAAGGAGCACGACCCAATGTCCAACACTGCCCTGCGTATCGTCGAAGGATCTTCCATGGACAAGAGTAAAGCTCTGGCCGCCGCGCTCTCCCAGATCGAGCGCCAGTTCGGCAAGGGCTCGGTGATGAAGCTCGGCAAGAACGACCGGTCGATGGATGTCGAGGCGGTGTCCTCGGGTTCCCTCGGGCTCGACATTGCGCTCGGGATCGGTGGTCTGCCGAAGGGGCGCGTCGTGGAAATCTACGGGCCGGAATCCTCGGGCAAGACCACGCTGGCGCTGCACACGGTGGCGGAAGCGCAGAAGAAGGGCGGAATCTGCGCCTTCATCGACGCCGAGCACGCGCTCGACCCGGTCTATGCGCGCAAGCTGGGCGTCAACATCGACGAGCTCCTGATTTCGCAGCCGGACACGGGCGAGCAGGCGCTGGAGATCTGCGACACACTGGTGCGCTCGGGTGCGGTGGACGTGCTGGTGGTCGATTCGGTCGCGGCTCTGGTGCCGAAGGCCGAGCTCGAGGGCGAGATGGGCGACGCGCTGCCGGGTCTCCAGGCCCGTCTGATGAGCCAGGCGCTGCGCAAGCTGACGGCCTCCATCAACAAATCCAACACCATGGTGATCTTCATCAACCAGATCCGCATGAAGATCGGTGTGATGTACGGCTCGCCGGAAACCACGACCGGCGGCAACGCGCTGAAATTCTATGCCTCCGTCCGTCTCGACATCCGCCGCATCGGCGCGATCAAGGAGCGCGACGAAGTGGTCGGCAACACCACGCGCGTCAAGGTGGTGAAGAACAAGCTGGCGCCGCCCTTCAAGCAGGTCGAATTCGACATCATGTACGGCGAGGGCGTCTCCAAGATGGGCGAGATCCTCGATCTCGGCGTCAAGGCCGGCATCGTCGAAAAGTCCGGCGCCTGGTTCTCCTACGACAGCCAGCGCCTCGGCCAGGGCCGCGAGAACTCGAAAGCGTTTTTGAAGGCCAACCCTGACATCACCGCCAAGATCGAGACCTCGATCCGCCAGAACTCCGGCCTGATTGCCGAGCAGATTCTCGCCGGCATCCCCGAGCGCGACGCCGACGGCGAGGAGCCGGCGGACGAGTAAGACCTAACGCGAAAAATTTTCGCGAGGAGCGGGCGCTGAGGACGTTGAGTTGCCGACGTCGTCAGTGTCCGTTTCGTTTTGGGGGCGTTCGCGATGAAACGCGTGATCCTGACCAGTTCGTCCGGCGTCGGTCTTGCCCATGCGGATCGCGCCGACATGGTCGTGCCGTTCATCTTTCGCTTCGTTTCGGGGCCACTGCCTACCTCGCATCACCTCGAGCAATACCTGACGGGAGGCTATGTCAGAGGCGATCCGGAGGTGCGTTGGTCCGATCTTGTTGGCCGGTTGCCTCAGACCGGTCTCGCCCACAAGGAGACAGGCCTGATTTGGTTTTGCGAGACCTATGGCGTCGATCTCATCGAGCTGTGGTTCGACCCTGAGCCCAATAGTCAGTTGCAACTGATCTGGATCCTCGATTATTTGCGGTCCCATCCATCGATCACCGATCGTCTGAGATTGCGACGTGTCAATTTCGACCTGCGCGGAGCGGACGGCACGGCGCTTCGCGATCGTATGGTGCGGGAGTTGGAGGTCGCGGACTGCGACTTCGAGATCGCTAACATGGCCTGGGAAGCCTACCGGGCGCCAACGCCGGAGCTCTGTTTCGGATTGCTCGGCAGGGATTTCCCCAGGCTGCCCTTCCTGAAGCCTGCGATGGAACAATTGCTGGCAGAACTGCCATCACCAATCACCGGACTAGGTACGACGGAAGCACGGCTTCTCGACCTGATTGCGCGGGGGCACAACCGTACCAAGGAGCTGTTTCAACCGGACGGTCCGCTGCAAACGCGCGTGTTCGATCAATGGGAATTGGGCCCGCTGCTCGAAGGGCTTGGGTCCGGCCCAATGCCGGTGATCACGGGTCTCGATCCGAAACTCGCGACGCTGGCCCCGCACGATGCGCGAGGCCGCAACGCCGCCTTTCGCCGAAGCCGGCTATCGCTCACCGAATTTGGGGAAGCGGTCCTTGAAGGCCGGGAGGATTTCTGCCGCCAAAACCCGATCAGACGCTGGTGGGGCGGAACGCTTCTGACCAACGAACGGCTGTGGCGTTGGGACCGACAGAACCATTCGCTGGTTGCACCCTAGATATGCGTTCGGGGCCGTAGGGTGGGCAAAGGCGCGCAAGCGCCGTGCCCACCATATTCCAACGCGCACAAAGGTGGTGGCCACGCTTCCGCCTTCGCTCTTCGAGCTACGGCGGACAAGTCGCTTTGCCCACCCTACGAAGCTACGATCCCTTACTCCGCCGCTTCCGCGTAGTCGCTCACCGGCGGGCACGAGCACACCAGGTTGCGGTCGCCATAGACGTTGTCGACGCGCCCGACCGGGCACCAATATTTGTCGGTGCGCGAGGTGCCTGCGGGGAAGCAGCCCTCGGCGCGGGTGTAGGCGCGCTTCCAATCGTCGTCCGCGATGTCGTGCACGGTGTGCGGGGCGTGACGCAAAGGCGAGGCCTCGATCGTGAAGCGGCCGGCCTCGACCTCGGCGATTTCTTTCCGGATCGCGATCATGGCGTCGCAGAACCGGTCCAGCTCCGCCTTCGATTCCGACTCGGTCGGCTCGATCATCAGCGTGCCCGGCACCGGAAAACTCATGGTCGGGGCATGGAAGCCGTAATCGATCAGGCGTTTTGCGATGTCGTCCACGGTGACGCCCGAGGTCGTCTTCAGCGGGCGGGGATCGACGATGCACTCATGTGCGACGCGGCCCTTCGCGTTCTTGTAAAGCACCGGGAAGTGCGCATCGAGGCGCGCGGCAATGTAGTTGGCGTTGAGGATCGCGATTTCGGTTGCGCGCTTCAAGCCGTCGCCGCCCATCATCAGAATGTAGATGTAGGAGATGGTGAGGATCGACGCCGAGCCGAACGGCGCGGCCGAGACCGGGCCGACCGGAGCTTCGGCTTGCGTCGCCGGGTGACCGGGCAGGAACGGCGCGAGATGCGCCTTCACGCCGATCGGGCCCATGCCGGGGCCGCCGCCACCGTGCGGGATGCAGAAGGTCTTGTGCAGGTTGAGATGGCTGACGTCGGCGCCGTAATCGCCGGGTCGGGATAGGCCGACCTGCGCGTTGAGGTTGGCGCCGTCCAGATAGACCTGGCCGCCATGGCCGTGCACGATGTCGCAGATCTCGCGGATGTGCTCCTCGAACACGCCATGCGTCGAGGGATAGGTGATCATGACCGCGGCGAGATCTTTCGAGTGCTTCTCGGCCTTGGCGCGGAGATCATTGACGTCGACGTCGCCGTTCTTCTCGCAGGCGACCACCACCACGTCCATGCCGACCATCGCGGCCGAAGCCGGGTTGGTGCCGTGGGCGGAGGAGGGGATCAGGCAGATTTTTCGGTGCGTCTCGCCGCGCGCGGCATGATAGCCGCGGATCGCGAGCAGCCCGGCATACTCTCCTTGCGCGCCCGAATTCGGCTGCAGCGAGATCGCGTCATAGCCGGTGATGTCGCACAGCCATTTTTCCAGCCGCGCGAACAGCGCGTGATAGCCCTTTGCCTGCTCGCGCGGCGCGAACGGGTGCAAGGACCCGAACTCCGGCCAGGTCAGCGGCATCATCTCGGTGGTCGCGTTCAGCTTCATGGTGCAGGAGCCGAGCGGGATCATGGCGCGGTCGAGCGCGAGGTCGCGATCGCTGAGCTTGCGCATGTAGCGCAGCATCTCGGTTTCCGAGCGATGCGCGTGGAACACGGGATGGGTGAGGAAGGCGGTGGTGCGCTTCAGCGCCTCCGGCAGCGCCTCGCGCGTGGTGGCGTCGATCTCGGCGTAAACAAGCGTGCCGCCGAACGCGCGCCAGACCGCCTCGACGGTCGCCGGCGTCGTGGTCTCATCGAGCGCGACGCGGAGCGCGGTTTCGCCAACACCGAGGTTGATCTTCTCGGCGGTAGCGCGCGCGACGATCTCGGCGCGCTTGGCACCGGCGTCCACGCTGAGCGTGTCGAAGAAGCTATCCGACTGCGGCGCAAAGCCGAGCTTGCGTAGGCCCGCTGCGAGCACGGCGGCGCGGCGATGCACGTTGCGCGCGATCTGCGCAAGCCCCTCGGGGCCGTGATAGACCGCGTACATCGAGGCGATCACGGCGAGCAGCACCTGCGCGGTGCAGATGTTGGAGGTCGCCTTCTCGCGGCGGATGTGCTGCTCGCGGGTCTGCAGCGCGAGGCGATAGGCCGGCATCCCGCGCGAGTCCACGGAGAGGCCGACGATGCGGCCGGGCAGCGAGCGCTTCAGCGCATCGCGCACCGCCATATAGGCCGCGTGCGGGCCGCCATAACCCATCGGCACGCCAAAACGTTGCGCCGAGCCGATCGCGATGTCGGCGCCAAGCTCGCCGGGCGAGGCGAGCAGCGTCAGAGCCAGGAGATCGGCGGCAACGATCGCGAGCGCGCCCTTGGCCTTCAACGTCGCGATCGCGGGCCTGAGGTCATGCACGGCGCCCGAGGAGCCCGGATATTGCAGCAGCGCACCGAGCACGTCTGATTTGTCGAGATCGGCGAGGGGATCGCCGACGATCAGGGGCCAGCCCAGCGGCTCGGCGCGGGTGCGCATCACCGCCAGCGTCTGCGGATGCACGTCCTTGTCGACGAAGAAGGCTTTTGCTTCGACCCGCGAGTGGCGCTCCGCGAGCGCCATGGCTTCGGCCGCGGCGGTCGCCTCGTCGAGCAGCGAGGCGTTGGCGACGTCGAGCCCGGTGAGGTCGCAGATCATGGTCTGGAAGTTGAGCAGCGCCTCCAGCCGGCCCTGGCTGATCTCGGGCTGATAGGGCGTGTAGGCCGTGTACCAGGCCGGGTTCTCCAAAATGTTGCGCTGGATCACCGCGGGCAAAACCGTGCCGGAATAGCCCTGGCCGATCAGCGAGGTGAAGACCTGGTTCTCTCGCGCGAGCTCGGCCATGTGCGCGATCGCCTCGGTCTCGCTCAAGGGCTTGCCGAGATCGAGCGGAGCGGTCTGCCGGATCGAGGCCGGCAGCGTCTCCGCCATCAGGGCGTCGACGCTCTTGGCGCCGACGGCCTCCAGCATGGCGGTGACGTCGCGCGCCGACGGGCCGATGTGGCGGCGAACGAAGGTGGCGGCGGCGTCGCCATTGGATTTGCGGTGCGCGGTCATCATGGGTCCTCGCTTTAGATTTCGCTGTCGCCGTCATGCCCCGCGAAGGCGGGGCATCCAGTAAACGCAGGCGTCACGGCTTGAGCCGAGAAGCCGCGGCGTACTGGATCACCCGCCCCAGTGCGCAGTGCGCACAAGGCGGGTGATGACACCGAATATGAGGTCAGAGTTCGCTTCATCTCACGCCGTATGTGCCTTGTAGGCGGCCTCATCCATGAGGCCGCCGAGCTCGCTCTTGTCGGCCATTCTGATCTTGAAGAACCACGCCTTGCCTTGCGCGTCCGAGTTGACCAGCGCCGGCTCGGCGGCGAGCGCGTCGTTGGTCTCGAGCACTTCGCCGGTGACAGGCGCGTAGACGTCGGAGGCGGCCTTCACCGATTCCACGACGGCGGCGGCTTCCGCCTTCTTCAGGCTGCGGCCGACCTTCGGCAACTCGACGAATACGACGTCGCCGAGCTGCGACTGCGCGTAGTCGGTGATGCCGACGGTGGCGACATCGCCGTCGATGGCCAGCCATTCGTGGTCGGAGGTGTACAGCGTCGTGGTCATTTTCTCAGTCCTCAGCGTTTGTAGGTGTTTTTCACGAAAGGCATGGCGGCGACCGTGAGCGGCAGCCGCTGGCCGCGCACTTCGGCGAAGAGTTTTGTATCGAGCGCGCTCGATGCCGTGGGCACATAGCCCATCGCGACCGGCGCATTCAGGCTCGGGCCGAAGCCGCCCGAGGTGACCTTTCCGATCGGCTCGCCGCCGGCGTCATCCGCAAACAGCAGCGCGCCCTCGCGCACCGGCGCGCGGCCTTCCGTGCGCAGGCCGACGCGGCGGCGGCTTGCGCCGTGATCGAAATGAGCGAGGATCGCATCAGTGCCGGGAAAGCCGCCGGTGCGCGCGCCGCCGCTGCGGCGGCTCTTCTGCACCGACCATTCCAGCGCGGCCTCGACCGGCGTGGTGGCGGTGTCGATGTCGTGGCCGTAGAGGCAGAGCCCGGCTTCCAGCCGCAGGCTGTCGCGGGCCCCTAAGCCGATCGGCATCACATCGGGATTGTCCAGCAGCGTTTTGGCGAGGCGCTCGGCATCGGCCGCGGGGACCGAAATCTCGAACCCGTCCTCGCCGGTGTAGCCGGAGCGCGAGACGAAGCAGTCGAGACCGGCGACCTTGTGCGGGCCGGCATCCATGAACTTCATGGAGGGGGCCTCTGCACACAATTTCGCCAGCGCGGCTTCTGCCTTCGGGCCCTGCAGCGCGATCAGGGCGCGGTCTTGAAGCGAATCGATGATGCAGTCGTCCGAGAGATGCGCGCGCAGATGCGCTTCGTCCGCTTCCTTGCAGGCGGCGTTGACGACCAGGAACAGGTGGTCGCCGAAATTGGCGACCATCAGATCGTCGAGAATCCCGCCGTCCGGATTGGTGAACTGGGCATAGCGCTGCCGTCCCGGGGCAATCGCCACGATATCCTGCGGCACCAGCCGTTCCAGCGCGCGGGCAGCGTCCTCGACCTTGCCCGACTTCGGCCGAAGCGCGAGCTGGCCCATATGGGAGACGTCGAACAGGCCGGCGGAGGAACGGGTATGGAGGTGCTCTTTCAGGACGCCCGCGGGGTACTGAACGGGCATGTCATAGCCCGCGAACGGCACCATCTTGCCGCCGAGGGAGACATGAAGCCCATGAAGGGGCGTACGTTTGAGGGAATCTTGGTCGTCGCGCGCAAGCATCACGGGGCCCTCGGCGGTTCCCCGGGGACGATTCCCCGGTAGCAACCAGTCGAAGCCCCATCTGTCGCTGTGCCTGAGAGTATTATCCCGTCGGCGGACGTCGTCCGGGCTATGCCCGTCGGCGCCTCTTTCCAGATGTCGTCAAAGCCACGCGGTCCTTTTGCCTGAGAGTTTCCGGGGCGGTTGCTCCTTCGGCGCCGGCACCAAAGCCGGTCTCTCCCGACGTGGCCGTACGATACAGATGGGTACAGACCACAGCCCGGCCAAGCCTGTCAACGCGCACCTGGCGGCTTTCAACGGGATTGCAAACGGGATTGCGCGCCTGCGGCAACTCACTGATCTCCTTGCACAGTTTCTGGACAGCGCAGCTGGCCTTGTCTAAAAGCGCTTTGACCCGCAGATATCAGCCCAAATGCCCGGTTTGGATGGCGTATCGCGGGTCCAAGCACACCCGATTGGATGAACATGAGCGGCGTCAACGAGATCAGGTCGACCTTTCTGAACTTCTTTGCCGAGAACGGCCACGAGATCGTGTCGTCCTCGCCATTGGTGCCGCGCAACGATCCGACGTTGATGTTCACCAATGCCGGCATGGTGCAGTTCAAGAACGTCTTCACCGGCGTCGAGAAGCGGCCCTATCAGCGCGCCACCACGTCGCAGAAATGCGTGCGCGCCGGCGGCAAGCACAACGACCTCGACAATGTCGGCTACACCGCGCGCCATCTCACCTTCTTCGAGATGCTCGGCAACTTCTCGTTCGGCGACTATTTCAAGGAGCGCGCGATCGAGCTGGCCTGGACCCTGATCACCCGGGAGTTCGGGCTGAAAAAGGACAAGCTGCTCGTCACCGTCTACCACACCGACGACGAGGCGGCCGGCCTGTGGAAGAAGATCGCCGGCTTCTCCGACGACCGCATCATCCGTATCCCGACCTCGGACAATTTCTGGGCGATGGGCGACACCGGGCCGTGCGGCCCGTGCTCGGAGATCTTCATCGACCGCGGCGAGCACATCTGGGGCGGACCTCCGGGCTCGCCGGAAGAGGACGGCGACCGCTTCCTCGAATTCTGGAATCTCGTGTTCATGCAGTACGAGCAGGTGACGAAGGAGGAGCGCGTGGATCTGCCGCGTCCCTCGATCGACACCGGCATGGGGCTGGAGCGCATGGCCTGCATCATGCAGGGCGTCGACAGCGTGTTCGAGACCGACCTGTTCCGCCATCTGATCGATGCGACCGCGTCCGCGCTCGGCAGCGGGCCGAACGAGCAGACCGTCGCCTCGTTCCGCGTCATCGCCGACCATCTGCGCTCCTCCGCCTTCCTGGTCGCGGATGGCGTGCTGCCCTCGAACGAGGGCCGCGGCTATGTGCTGCGCCGGATCATGCGCCGCGCGATGCGCCATGCGCAGTTGCTCGGCGCCAAGGAGCCGTTGATGCATCGCCTGGTCTGGGCGCTGGTGCGCGAGATGGGCCAAGCCTATCCCGACCTGATGCGCGCTGAAAACCTGATCGAGGAAACGCTGCGGCTGGAAGAGACCCGCTTCCGCAAGACGCTGGTGCGCGGCCTTGCCATCCTCGACGAGAAGAGCGCGTCGCTGAAAAAGGGCGACATGTTCGACGGCGACGTCGCCTTCACGCTGTACGACACCTACGGCTTCCCGCTGGATCTGACGCAGGACGCGCTGAAGTCGCGCGGCATCGGCGTCGACCAGGCCTCCTTCACCGACGCGATGGAGCGCCAGAAGGCCAAGGCGCGCGAGTCCTGGAAGGGTTCGGGCGAGGCGGCGTCCGAAGCGATCTGGTTCCCGCTGCGCGAGAAGCTCGGGGCCACCGAATTCCTGGGCTACGAGACCGAGACCGCCGAGGGCGTGGTGACCGCGCTGGTCAAGGACGGCAAGGAAGCCACAAGCCTCAAGGCCGGAGACACTGGTGCGATCGTGCTGAACCAGACGCCGTTCTATGCGGAGTCCGGCGGTCAGGTCGGCGACACCGGCGTGCTGACCGGCGAGGGCGGCATCAAGTTCCGCGTCACCGACACGCAGAAGAAGCTCGGCGATTTCTTCGTTCACGTCGGCACCGTGGAGAGCGGCGAGCTGAAGCTCGGCACTGCGCTGCAGCTCGAGGTCGATCACGGCAGGCGTTCCTCGATCCGCGCGCACCATTCGGCGACGCATCTCATCCACGAGGCGCTGCGCCAGGTGCTCGGCGATCACATCGCCCAGCGCGGCTCGATGGTCGCGCCGGATCGCCTGCGCTTCGACTTCGTGCATCCGAAGCCGATCACGGCGGAAGAACTCGCCCGCGTCGAGGACATCGCCAACGACGTGGTGCTGGAGAACGACGAGGTCACCACCCGCGTCATGGGCGTGGACGAGGCCCGCGAGGCCGGGGCGCGCGCCCTGTTCGGCGAGAAATACGGCGACGAGGTCCGCGTCGTCTCGATGGGCAGGACCGCGCGGGAGCGCGGCGCCAACGCGCTCGGCTGGTCGGTCGAGCTCTGCGGCGGCACGCACGTCAAGCGCACCGGCGACATCGGCCTGATCACGCTGACCGGCGAGAGCGCGGTGGCCTCCGGCGTGCGCCGCATCGAGGCGCTGACCGGCAATTATGCGCGCAGGCACGCCAACGAGACCATGGCGCTGGCGAAGACCGCGGCCAACGAGCTGCGCACCTCGATCGACGACGTCCCGGCGCGCATCGCAGCGCTGATGGAGGAGCGCAAGAAGCTCGAGCGCGAGGTCTCCGACGCCCGCAAGAAGCTCGCGATGGGCGGTGGTACATCCGTCGGGAACGGCGCAGCCGCAGGCGTGCGCGAAATCGGCGACGTCAAGCTGATGGCGCGCGCGGTCGAGGGCATCGAGATGAAGGATCTCAAGAGCCTTGCGGACGACGGCAAGAAGCAGATCGGCTCCGGCGTGGTCGCCATCGTCGGCGTCACCGAAGACGGCAAGGCCGGGATCGTGGTCGGCGTCACCGCCGATCTCACCGCGCGCTTCAATGCCGTGAACCTGGTGCGCGTCGCCTCCGAGGCGCTCGGCGGCAAGGGCGGCGGCGGCCGGCCCGACATGGCGCAGGCTGGCGGTCCCGATGGCGCCAAAGCGCCCGAGGCGCTCGCGGCGATCGAAAAAGCGATGGCAGGCGCATAAACGGCCATGCGCCTCGTTCCGCGAGGACGTGGCTCGGCCGATCCCAACCTAAGGGATCGCCTGTACGAATTGCTGGAGCACGATCCGCTCGCCTACTCGATCGGGTCGCGCTTCATCCAGGTGATCATCAGCGTCATCGTGCTCGACGTGGTCGCGATGATCCTCGCCTCGGTGCCGGAGCTCGACGCGCGGTTCGACACGCTGTTCAGCGCGGTCGCCGTCCTCGCCGTCATCGTGTTCGCGCTCGAATATCTGGCGCGGCTGTGGACCGTTGCGGGGCACACCCAGCGCAACGGCTCCGCGCTGTCCGACCGGCTCTCTTATGCCTTCTCCGCGCTCGGCATCATCGACCTCATGGCGTTCCTGCCGGCCGCGATCGTGCTGGCCACCGGCCGGCACGCGACGCTGGCTGGGCTCGGCGTGCTGCCGTTCTTCAAGCTGATCCGTTATTCGCCGGCGATGCGCTCGCTGCTCGCGGCCATCCATGCCGAGCGGCGTGCGCTGATTGGCTGCATCGTCATCCTGATCGGTGTGGTACTGACCTTCGCCTCGCTGCTCTACGCCATCGAGCGTGATGTGCAGCCCAGCAAGCTCGGCACCATTCCGGACGCGATGTGGTGGGCAATCGTGACGCTCGGCACCGTCGGCTATGGCGACGTCGTGCCGGTGACGCCGCTCGGTAAATTCATCTCGGTGTTCGCGATCATCTCAGGCTTTGCCATGATCGCGCTGCCGGTCGCGATCATCTCGACCGCCTTCGCCGAGGAGGTGAGGCGGCGCGATTTCGTGGTGACCTGGGGCATGCTGGCGCGGGTGCCGCTGTTCTCGCATCTTTCGGCCGCGGAGATCGCCGACATCATGCGGTTGCTCCGGGCCCGCACCATCGAGCAGGGCGAAATATTGGTGCGCCGTGGCGATACCGCCTCGTCGATGTATTTCATCACTGCCGGCGAGGTCGAGATCGCGCTGCCGAGCCAGCAGGTGCGCCTCACCGACGGCACCTTCTTCGGCGAGATCGCGCTGCTACATAAGACCAAGCGCAGCGGCACGGTGACGGCGACGCGCAAGACGCGGCTGCTCGTGCTCGACGCCCAGGATTTTCACGCGCTGATCGAGCGCATGCCGACGCTCGGCGCCCACGTCCATCAGACCGCGAAGGCACGGCTCGAGGAGACCGGCGATCTTGCGGCGGCAGAATTGGCGCGGGCGGAGCGCGACGACACCGACCGCTAGGCGGTCATCCCTTCTTCAGGAAAATGTAGTCGGCCGAGTAGGGCGCGCTTTTGAATTCGCCGGCCGTGTCGCATGCGCCGTCGAGCTTGCCGCCGTGGGTGTTGATGCGCTGGACGGTGGTGACCGGCGTCAGGATGCCGCTGCCGCGGCGGGAGGCGACCTCCAGCTTGAGCCAGGGGATATCGGCGGCGGTTGCGCCCGGCGCGTTGCCGATGGCCTTGCCGGCCACGGCGCTGCCGTCGGCGAGTTCCCAGTTCGGGCCGGCATAGTGGCGGCCGACGGTCTTGCCCTCGGCGAGCAGCGTCGCCACCGGCTCGCGGAAGGCCCAGGCAAGCTTGCCGTCGGCGGCTGCCTTGCAGTCATAGACCTGCGCGCCTTCGGCATGGACGCTGAGCACGACGGTCTCGCCGGGGGCGGCGATGGCGTCGGGGAGCGGCTCCGCGGCTGCGGCGGGTCCGGCCATGGCGGCCAGCAGCATCAGGCAGGGGACGGCAAGCTTGATCGACATGGTCGCATCTCCGCGCGAGGGGGCTCAAAAAATGGGCCGCGCCTCGGCGCGGCCCATAATGATGTCTAACCCCGATCAGACGAAAATAATGCGCGGGCTTACGCCAACGCTTTCGTGAGATTCTCGGCAACCTTGTCGAGGAAGCCGGTGGTCGAGAGCCAGCGCTGGTCGGCGCCGACCAGGAGCGCGAGGTCCTTGGTCATGTAGCCTTCCTCGACGGTGTCGACGCAGACCTTCTCCAGCGTGCTCGCGAACTTGGCGAGCTCGGCATTGTTGTCGAGCTTGGCGCGGTGGGCGAGGCCACGGGTCCAGGCGAAGATCGACGCGATCGAGTTGGTCGAGGTCTCCTTGCCCTTCTGGTGCTCGCGGTAGTGGCGGGTCACCGTGCCGTGGGCGGCTTCGGCTTCCACGGTCTTGCCGTCGGGGGTGAGCAGCACCGAGGTCATCAGGCCGAGCGAGCCGTAGCCCTGCGCGACCGTGTCGGACTGCACGTCGCCGTCGTAGTTCTTACAGGCCCAGACATAGCCGCCGGACCATTTCAGCGCCGAGGCCACCATGTCGTCGATCAGGCGGTGCTCGTAGGTCAGGCCCCTGGCCTCGAATTCCTTCTTGAATTCGCGGTCGTAGATGTCCTGGAAGATGTCCTTGAAGCGGCCGTCATAGACCTTGAGGATGGTGTTCTTGGTCGAGAGGTAGACCGGGTAGTTGCGCAGCAGGCCGTAGTTCAGCGAGGCGCGGGCGAAGTCGATGATGGAGTCGTCGAGATTGTACATCTCCATGGCGACACCGGCGCCGGGCGCCTTGAACACTTCCTTCTCGATGACGGTGCCGTCCTCGCCGACGAACTTCATCGACAGCGTGCCCTTGCCCGGGAACTTGATGTCGGTGGCGCGGTACTGGTCGCCATAGGCGTGGCGGCCGATGATGATCGGCTTGGTCCAGCCGGGAACCAGGCGCGGCACGTTCTTGCAGATGATCGGCTCGCGGAAGATCACCCCGCCGAGGATGTTGCGGATGGTGCCGTTCGGCGACTTCCACATCTGCTTGAGGTTGAACTCCTTCACCCGGGCCTCGTCCGGGGTGATGGTGGCGCACTTGACGCCGACGCCGACCTTCTTGATCGCCTCGGCGGCGTCGATGGTGACCTGATCGTTGGTCTCGTCGCGGTACTCCATGCCCAGGTCGAAATACAGCAGCTCGACATCGAGGTACGGGTTGATCAGCTTGTCCTTGATGTACTGCCAGATGATCCGGGTCATCTCGTCGCCATCGAGTTCGACGACGGGGTTGGACACCTTGATTTTTGCCATGATCGGAGAAGCCTCTTGGGAACGGGCGCCCGGGGGCGCGAACGGGAATATCCGCCGCCTCATAGCACCTGACTGCAGCGGGCGAAAGCCAAGGGATTATGCACTTTTAGCTCATCCAGCTTGCCCAGATGCGGGGCGGGCGGGCCCTGCCGCAGGGGGCGGGCCTCAGGCTTCAGAAGAGATTCAAAAGTCGAATCCAACCCGTTATTTCCCTTGAGAATTTCGTCAGGACAGGCAAACGACAAGCGAACGGGCAGCCGCCCCCTTGGGCCGGCTTTGAATCAACTCCTGAAGAGCGCCTTGCCAAGGCCTTGAGAACCAGTGTGAAAGCGAAGCGAGATGTCGGGGACTGACAAGACCAAGGCGGGCCTTTCCCTCGACGGTCCCATCGTGATCCTGGTCGAGCCGCAGCTTGGCGAAAACATCGGCATGGCCGCGCGCGCCATGGGCAATTTTGCGCTCAGCCGATTGCGCATCGTCAATCCCCGCGACGGCTGGCCCAACATCGCCGCCCAGCGCGCCGCGGCCGGCGCCGACTATATTCTGGAAAAGGTCGAATTGTTCGACACGGTCGGCGAGGCGGTCGCAGATCTCGACCTGCTGTTCGCCACCACCGCGCGTCCCCATGACCAGGCCAAGCCGGTGGTCGGGCCGGAGGCAGCTGCGGCCGAGATCTCGGGTCACGTCGCGACCGGGGGCAAGGCCGGCATCCTGTTCGGCCGCGAGCGCTGGGGGCTGACCAACGAGGAGGTCGGGCTCTCGAATCGCATCATCACCTTCCCGGTCAATCCGGGCTTTGCCTCGCTCAACCTCGCCCAGGCCGTGCTGCTGGTCGGCTATGAATGGTTCAAGCGGGCAACGTCAGGCGAACTGCCGCACAGCATGCCCGAGCGCTCCGAGCGCGCCTCGCAGCACCAGATGCAGGCCTTCTTCGACAACCTCATCCGCGAGCTCGACCGGGTCGAATTCCTGCGCCCGGCCGAGAAGCGCGACACCATGCTGGTCAACCTGCGCAACATCTTCAGCCGGATGGAGCCGACCAAGCAGGACATGCACACCCTGCATGGTGTGGTGATGGCGATCGCGGAAGGGCGCAAGGGCCCGGCCAAGGGCGGCGTGCTCGACGGCGAGCAGGCCACGCGTCTGCGCGCGCTGCTGGCCGAGCACGGCCAGGGCGGCGGCGTGCCCGACAGCGGATCGACCGTGCGCGGCCTCGCCCGCCTGCTCCGCCGCAACCCGACCGATGCCGAGCGCCTGCTCTGGCAGGCCCTGACCCGCGACCGCCGCTTCGCAGGAGGGTTCAAGCGCCAGACCCCGGTCGGCCGGCACATTCCCGATTTCGTCTCGTTCCCACACCGGGTCGCGATCGAGCTGGTCAACCCGGGCGAGGGCGAGACCATCGCGGCTGATCGTGCGGGCCGGCGGACGTGGCTGGAGGCGCGCGACTATCGCGTGCTGGAGATCCGGGCAGCGGACGTGGAGCGCGATCTCGAGGCGGAGCTGGTGCGGCTGCAGGGGATGATCGAGCCAAGCGCGTAGGTCTCGTAGGGTAGGCAAAGCGACTTGTCCGCCGTAGCTCGAAGAGCGGAGGCGGAAGCGTGCTCAACATGTCGCTCGACAAAGCCAAGACAGAAGTCGTGGGCACGGCGCTACGCGCCTTTGTCCACCCTACGAGATCGCGTTTGTGGGGTGGGTTAGTCGTACTGCGTCAGGCGGCGCTTGCGACCGGGGTTTTCGGGCCGCTCTGCTGGAGGCGACGTAACGCGGCGAGGTTGGTCTCGACCGAGGCCAGGCAGCAACGCGATTTGCCGCCTGACTTCGCCTCGTAAAGTGCTGCATCGGCGACCGCGAGCAATTCCTCGACTTCGGCGCCATGATCCGGCGACATCGCAATGCCGACGCTGGCGCCGACACCGGCGCGCACCTCGCCGCCGAGCTCATAGGAGACGGCAACCTCGCTGATGAGGCGGTATCCCGCCTCTTGGGCCATTTCGGCCGTGACGCCGTCGACGAGCACGACGAACTCGTCACCGCCCATCCGGGCGACCACCGCGCCGTCCGGCAGCGCCCGGCGCACGCGCCCGGCCACCGCTTTCAGCACCTCGTCGCCCGCCGCATGTCCGAACGTGTCGTTGACCGGTTTGAAGTCGTCGAGATCGAAGAACATCACAGCGAACCGTCGTTCGGCGTGGGCTCCAAGTCTGGCGCTGAGTGCCTCGACGAAGCCCGCGCGATTGAGCAGCCCCGTGAGTGCATCATGATGCGCGCGATGGCTGTTCTCGCGTTCGGCGCGCATGGTGGTGATCAGCATCCGATTGAGGCGGAAGGCGGCGGCCGTCATCGCGGCCAGATACATCGGCACCTGGAGGTAGACGATGTAGAACAGCGGCTCGCCGGCGAACGCAGCGCCAGGGATGATGGGACCGAGGCTCAGCAGGATCATGGTCCCGGCCAGCCGCGGCGCGCCGAAATTGCGGAAGCAGATGCCGCCGACCATCGCCGCCGCCGAGAGCGAGGCCAGCATGGCGACGACCCAGTCCCCGCTGGCCAGGCTGGCAACGACGCCAAATCCAACGCTGGCGCTCCAGGCGACCGCGAGCAGGAGATGAAGGTCGGTCGGCGTCGGGCGGTGGGCACGCGCCCTGCGATGCGCGCTGACGAGCACGGCGAGGCGGGCCAGGCAGATCGCGATCTCCATGACCAGCCAGACAATGAATGGTGCAGTCTGCTTGCGGCCAGCGATCACGGCGGCGACGGCAATGGTGTTGACGGCGCCGGCAGCAAAAACCGGCAGCGATCCATAGAGCTGGACAATGAGCGCGGCGCGGATGTCGTCGGGAACACCTAGCCCCGGCTCGGCGAGCCAGCGTGTCAGGCGCCAGCGTGGCGCACTGTAGAGTCCCTCGTCCGATTGCATTGCAAAGCGTCCCCGTATTCCGGGCGCCAACAACGATGACCGCTCCTAACAAGCCTTTTAAGACAGCCATCGATTGCCGGGCGTGCTTGACGCAAGGTAAACCGTCGCAAGCGCGGCCGCGGGCGTGCAGGAGAATGCGGATTGGTGCAGGCCGAAGGTGCGGCGACGGATGTGTTGCGTGATTAGAAGTAGGTAGGGCAAAGCGACTTGTCCGCCGTAGCTCGAAGAGCGGAGGCGGAAGCGTGCCCACCATGTCGCTCAACGGAGCTGAGAGTGATGGGCACGGCGCTTCGCGCCTTTGCCCACCCTACGAAGTACGCCCGAGCTGCACCTCGCGTTCCACCGCAATCCATGTCATACGGGCCACGGCCAGCAACTTCCCGGTTTCATCGTGGAGCGCGGCCTCGGCCGTACGCTTGCGGCCGTCGCGGCCGGTTGGCCAGGCTGTGATGATGCAGTGGTCGCCGGGGCGCGGCCGGGCTTCAATCCGCGCCGACATCCGCCCCAGTAGCAGCGGCGTCTTGTCGAATGCGCTGCTCTGCTGATCGCAATTGCAGGCAAAGCCGGTGGGACAATCGAGCGCCGACCAGAGAAATTCTGGCGCGATCAGGCCATCCTCGGCGGCCAGATTTGGATCTGGCGTCCAGCTCGCCGCGAGAACGGGGCTTTGCGCCCGACGTCCGAGCGATCCGGCGAAAATGCGCAGGCCGTCGCCTTTCGCTCTTGCGGGACCGCAGACGAAACAGTTCGGCAGCGGATGCTCGTGCGGCTTGAACAGCGCCAGCAATTCGGCCGCGCGTGCTTCCTGCAAGCTGGCTGTCTCCACGCGCGCAAGCTCGACGCTCGTCGCGCGCCCGGTCGCGACGACCTTGGCGCCGTCGCGAAGCTCCCATGTGCCGTCGTCCGTAGCGACAGCATCGAGCGGCTTGTCCAGGGGAGGCGGTGCGCGCAGCGTCACCTCGGCGCCGCCGGGAATGTGGCGGGCCAGCCGGCCGCAGACATAGCCGCCGTTCCCGGAGTTCGGAGGACCGCAAAAGCGCTTGTCGATGATGATCTCGGTCATCGGTTTTATCCTCTCTTCCTCGTCGGGCGCAGTCTACCTGATCTTGAGGACAATTCGTCCGTGAACCGTGCGATTGGCGACGGCGCGCATGGCGTCGCCGGCCTCCTCCAAAGGGAGGACGCGGTCGATGTGCGGGCGGATCTTTCCGTCGGCCAGCAATTGCATCAGCGTGTCATTCATGCGCGCGGCCTCCGCGGAGAATTTCTCCGCCCAGGCGCCGACAAAGACGCCGATGATGGCGTAATTTTTCAGGAGAGGCAGGTTCATCGGGATCTGTGGAATCTCGCCGCTGGTGAAGCCGATCGGCATCAGCCGTCCGCCCCACTTCATCGATCGGGCCATCTGCTCGAAAATCGCGCCGCCGACATTGTCGAAGCCGATATCGATGCCGTCTCCCGATGTGATCGACTTGATCCGGCTGCGCAGGTCCTCGCTGCGATAGTTGATGACCTCGCTGGCGCCGTAACCGCGCACCAGGTCGGCCTTGTCGTCGGAGCCGACACCGGCGATGACGCGCAGGCCGAGATGACGCCCGAGGTCGACGGCGGCGAGTCCAACCCCGCCGGCCGCGCCCGTGACCAACAGTGTTTCGCCGCGCTGAGCCCGTGCCCGCTCGGCCAGCGCGTAATAGGCCGTGCCGTAATTATGCAGCACCGTCGCCCCGGCTTCGAACGCGACGCCATCAGGCAGCCGCACGCTCTTCGATTCCTTCGCAATCATCCGTTCGGCGTAGCCGCCGGTCCATTCACTGCAGGCCACGCGATCGCCGGGTGCGAACATCGTGACCTTGTCGCCGACCGCGACGACGACGCCGGAAGCTTCCGTGCCGGGCACGAAGGGCGTCGCCGGCCGCATCTGGTAGAGGCCCGAGACCAGCAACTGGTCCATGAAGCTCACGGACGCCGCATGGACGTCGATGAGAATCTCGTCGCTGGCAGGCCGCGGCGTAGCGATCTCACCGAGGCGCAGATCCGCAGGGCCAGTGAACGAATTGCACAGAACCGCTTTCATCGGGGCGCTCCGAAAATGCGCGGCAACAGCATCGGAACGCGCCGGCGATAGTCCTGGTAGGTCGCGCCGAACTCGGCGATCAGGTCCCGCTCCTCGAACTGCAGGGCGACCAGGATGTAGGCCGTGTTCGCGATCGCGAACAGCAGATGGCCGGCGGTCATCTCGGGCGTCGCCCAGAACGCGAGCAGAAAGCCCAGCATGAGCGGATGCCGCACGATCTTGTAGAGCAGCGGCGTCCGGAAGGATTGACCTGATATCTCGGCTCCGCGCAACGCGACGAGAGCCTGGCGCAGGCCGAACAGATCGAAATGATCGATCATGTAGGTCGAGGCGAACGCAATCAGCCAGCCGAGCCAATGTACGCCGGTCAGGAGCCACGCTATCATTCCGCTGGCCTGCCAGATCGGCGCCGGGATCGGACGCCACTGCCAGAACAGCAGCAGGAGGATCAGGCTGGAGAGCAGCACATAGGTGCTGCGCTGGCAGGCGATGGGAAGGCTTCCCGCCCACCAGCGTTTGAAGGCCGGGCGTGCCATGACGCTGTGCTGGATGGCAAACAGGCTCATCAGCAGCATGTTGACGACGATGGCCTCACCCAAATTCGCAGGCGCGCCGACGTCGATCGACTTGTCGATTGACTTGGGCACGACATAATTGCCGACGAAACCGAGCGCGTAGAGGAATGAAGCCGTGAAGACGGCGTAGCTCACGATGGCGTAGAGCAGGATTGCGAGGCGCGCGAACATGGTTTTTCCTATTGTGCCGATGGCGGCGGTGCCGCATTCAGGAGCCTGAACCGCTCGCTGGCGAGCGGGCTCGATCTGGCCTGACTGCTATCGCTGGACCGTCCCCTGCGCGTCCCCCGGGGGCGCCGACCGGGGAGGGAGGATCTCCATGACGGCCTTTTCGCTTGTCACGTTCGGGTTCCCCGAGGTCCATGCCGACGACCGCCCGATCAAGCTGGCCTTACGCAAGGGGCTAGCGCTGCTGGTCTATCTCGCGGAAGCCAAAGGCCCCGTCGCGCGCGACGTCATTGCCACGCTGCTATGGCCCGAGACGTCCCGCGAGACCGGCCTTGCGCGATTGCGGCGTCTGCTTCACCGCGTCGAGCTCACGCTCGGCCAGGCGGTTTTCGAGACCGACCGCACAAGCTTGCGTTGGTCTCCGGAGGTCGAGCTGAAGATCGACTCGCATCTGTTCGAGCGCGCCTGCGATCGCGGTGCGTTTGAAGAGGCCTGCCGGATCTATCGCGGCGACTTCCTGGCGGGCTTTTCTCCGGACGACTGTCCTGAGTTCGACGATTGGGTGTTCTTTCGCCGCGAGGCGCTGCGGGGGCGGCTCGTGCAGGCGCTCGAGCGTCTGGTGCAGGACAGGAATGCCGCGGGCGATCATCTCGCCGCGACACTGCATGCGGGCCGTCTGGTCGAGCTCGATCCGCTCAGCGAGGTGTATGGCCGGCACCTGATCCGCAGCCTGCTGCTGGCGGGCGACCGAAGCGCGGCGGAACGGCACCACGCCGCACTAGCGCAGCGGCTTCGGGACGAGCTTGGGGTCGCGCCGGAAGCCGAGACCGAGGCGCTCATGAGCCGCGCGGCCGCGCCGCTGCGTGATGCTCTTCCAGCGACACGCTACGTGAAGGGCGCCGGCGTGCATCTGGCGTATCAGACCTATGGCAGCGGTCCGCTCGACATCCTGGTCATGCCCGGCTTCGTGTCGCATGTGGAGCGCGCCTGGGAGAACCCTGCGAGCCGGACGTTCCTGGCCTCATTGATGAGGCTTGGGCGGCTGATCGTTTTCGATCGCCGTGGCATCGGGCTGTCCGACCGGGTGGGATCGGCTCCTGGCATCGACGTCACCGCGGAAGATATCGGCACGGTGCTGCGGGCGGCGGACTCGCGCCGCGTCGTGCTGTTTGGCGCATCCGAATGCGGGCCGGCCTGCATCAAATTTGCGGTCGAGGAATCCCGCCGTGTGGCCGGGCTCATTCTGTTCGGCGCGCTGGCCAAGGGCTGCTGGTCGGAGGACTATCCGCACGCGCTGCGCGCCAGCCAGTATGACGCCTGGAGCAAGCACCTGATTGCGCAATGGGGCGGCCCGGTCGGGATCGAAGCCTTTGCGCCGAGCCTGGCCAATGATCCGCAGGCGCGCGCCTGGTGGGCGGGGTTGTTGCGCGCGGCGTCCAGTCCCGGCGGCATCTCCGCCGTGCTCGAGGCCTTTCGCGACGCCGACGTGCGGCACCTTCTGGCGCAAATTGCGGTGCCGACGCTGGTGCTGCATCGGCGGGATGACAAGGCCGTGCGGATCGCAGCCGGGCGCGACATCGCGAGCCGGATCACCGGTGCGGAATTCGTCGAGCTCGACGGCAATGACCATTGGTTCTTTGCCGGCGACCAGGAGCCGGTGCTGGAGGCGATCAAGCGGTTCACGGAGGCTTTACCGCGTGAGGGGAGGTCGAGGCGGTGACGCCTCAAGCCTCATTTATTGGCACGTTTCGTGCCTCCCAAAGCGGCACAAACGACGTGACACGATGCCTGGCCAAGGGAGACCCTGACATGAAACGCGAAGACCTCACCGAAAAGCTGCTCGACATCAAGCGCGAGAACGGCTGGAGCTGGAAACACATCTGCGACAAGGTCGGCGGCTATTCCGAGGTGCTGATCGTCGGTGCGATTCTCGGCCAGATGAAGCTGACGAAACCGCAGGCCGCCAATGCCGGCGAGCTGTTCGGCCTGTCGAAGGCCGAGACCGCGATGCTCAACGAGGTGCCGATGCGCGGCACCGGCACGCCGATGCCGCCGACCGATCCGCTGATCTATCGCTTCTACGAGATGGTGATGGTCAACGGTCCGGCGTGGAAGGCGCTGATCGAGGAGGAGTTCGGCGACGGCATCATGTCGGCGATCGACTTCGACATGGCAATGGAGCGCGTTGCCAACCCGAAGGGCGACCGCGTCAAGATCACCATGAGCGGCAAGTTTCTGCCGTACAAATATTACGGCGCCAGCGGCAATGTGCCGGAATACGGCTTCAAGGAGGGGTGAGGGACGCGAATGGCGAATCGCGAGTAGCGAATGGGGTTCATTCGCTACTCGCCGCTCCCTATTCGCCTATTTGCCCGCCTTCACCTCGGCCGCGGCCACGGCGATCAATTCGCTCATCTTGGCGCGAATCGCCTGTTCGGTGATGGCGACATTCTTGGCGGCGAAATCGGCCATGACCTTGCGCAGGACGTCGGCATCGCCGGCCTCCTCGAAATCGGCCGCGACCACTTCCTTGGCGTAGGCGGTGGCGGCCTCGCCGGTGATGCCGAGCTTCTCGGCGGCCCAAAGGCCGAGCAGCCGGTTGCGGCGGGCTTCCGCCTTGAATTTCTGCTCCTCGTCGAGGGCGAACTTCTTCTCGAAGCCTTCCTCGCGCTTGTCCAAACTGCTCATGCCTTTTTCCAATTCCCTGCTGACTGGATCCGGTGGCCATCGTTGCGACGGCCCCGGCGCATGCCTAGATAGGGGGCACGAATCGGCAAAACAACGAGCCGTTAAGCCGCAGGCAAGACGGTATAAGTTGATGCCGGGCGGCCGGATCGATTGTGCTGGGACAGCCAATCGGATAGGTTGCCTGAAGGCTTGGTTCCCGTTCTGTTTCCAAGGGGTTATAGACGGGTTCCCAGCCGTTCACGGCAGCTCCGCTGTGGGTCGTAACCTGGTAACCGGAGCACACCAAATACATGGATTTCAACAAAACACGGTACATCCCCATGAGCCGTCGGCGTCGTATTTATGAAGGCAAGGCAAAGGTTCTTTACGAAGGCCCGGAGCCCGGTACCCTGATCCAGCACTTCAAGGATGACGCCACCGCGTTCAATGCGAAAAAGCATCAGGTGATCGAGGGCAAGGGTGTCCTCAACAACCGGATCTCGGAGTACCTGTTTCAGCACCTCAACGACATCGGGGTGCCGACCCATTTCATCCGCCGCCTCAACATGCGCGAGCAGTTGATTCGCGAGGTCGAGATCGTGCCGCTGGAAGTGGTGGTGCGGAACGTTGCCGCCGGCTCGCTGTCGCAGCGCCTCGGCATCGAGGAGGGCACGCAGCTGCCCCGTTCGATCATCGAATTCTACTACAAGAACGACCAGCTCAACGACCCCATGGTGTCGGAAGAGCACATCACCGCGTTCGGCTGGGCCACGCCGCAGGAGATCGACGACATCATGGCGCTCGCCATCCGTGTCAACGACTTCCTTACCGGCCTCTTCCTCGGCATCGGCATCCGCCTCGTCGACTTCAAGATGGAGTGCGGCCGGCTGTTCGAGAACGAGATGATGCGGATCATCGTCGCCGACGAGATCTCGCCGGATAGCTGCCGTCTGTGGGACATCAAGTCGAACGAGAAGCTCGACAAGGACCGTTTCCGCAGGGATCTCGGTGGCCTGCTCGAGGCCTACACCGAAGTCGCAAAACGCCTCGGCATCCTCATGGAGAACGAGCGTCCGCAGGGCACTGGCCCGGTGCTGGTGAAGAGCTAAGAGGGATTTGACGTGAAGGCACGTGTTACCGTTACCCTGAAGACGGGCATCCTCGATCCGCAGGGCAAGGCCATCGAAGGCGCGCTGAAGTCGCTCGGCGTCGACGGCGTCGCCAGCGTCCGCCAGGGCAAGGTGTTCGACATCGAGCTCGCCGGCGCCGACAAGGCCAAGGCCGAAGCGGCGCTGAAGGAGGCGGCCGACAAGCTCTTGGCGAACACCGTGATCGAGAACTATCGCGTCGAGATCGTCTAACCCGCGCGGCGCTTCACAGCCATCCGACGCGGTGGAAGCGCCAGTACAATGCGAGGCAGGCGAGCGCCATCATCCCCATGACGACGAAATAGCTGTACTCCCATTGCAGCTCGGGGATGTATTTGAAGTTCATCCCGTAGATGCCGGCGACTGCGGTGGGCACGGCGAGGATCGCCAGCCACGAGGCGAGCTTCTTGGAGACCGCGGTCTCCTGCGCCTGTCCGACCAGCAGGCTCGCCTCGAAGGCGAAGGCCAGCACCTCGCGCATGGAATCGATGCGCTCCTGGATGTTCCTGACGTGGTCGGTGACGTCGCGGAACAGCGGCTGCATCGTCGCGCGCACCATCGCAAGCTCGTCATGCTCGAGGCGGCGGCAGACTTCCACCAGCGGGCCGATCGCGGTTCTGAGCCGCAATAGGTCGCGGCGCAGCATGTAGAGCCGCTCGATCTGCGCCTTGCTGATCGGCTTGGAGAGCACGTCGTCCTCGATGCCCTCGACCTCCTCGTGGATGCTCTCCAGCACGGGCGAGTAGTTGTCGACGATGAAATCGAGGATGGCGTAGAGGATGTAGTCCTCGCCGCGCGCCAGCGCCCGTGGGCAGCTTTCGCAGCGTTCGCGCACGGGCGTGTAGGATGTCGAGGCGCCATGGCGCACCGAGACCAGATAGCCTTCGCCGACGAAGATGTGCGTCTCGCCGAAGGCGATCCGGCCCTCGAGCAGTTGCGCCGTCCGCGCCACGATGAACAGGGCCTCGCCATATTGCTCGATCTTCGGCCGCTGATGGGCGTTGTTGGCGTCCTCGATGGCAAGGTCGTGCAGGTCGAACTGCTTCTGCACGGCGCCGAGCAACGCCATGTCAGGCTCGTGCAGCCCGATCCACACCACGTGGCCGGGCTTGGCCCGCCAGCTCGAAGCCTCGCTGATGGCGATATTGGCGACACGCCGGCCGTCGACATAGGCGCCGGCAGCGATGACGCCCTGAGTAGACACCGGTTCGGAGAGGGAGGCGGGCAGCGACGGGACGTTCATGGCTTCAATCCCGGGCAAAATCGTCAGGCAAAATTGCCGTGGCTATGGCCTGTGTACAAGGCCGCCCGGCGAGGCTAGCACTGGTAAAATCCCCGTCAAATGGCTATGTCTCCTGACGAATTGGCCCTTTGGCCAGCCCGATTCCCATCACCGTCGGAACCCGAACCATGAAAGCCGCCATCCTCGTCTTTCCCGGAATCAACCGCGAGCGCGACATGGCGCGCGCATTGAGGCTGATCTCCGGCAGCGAGCCCGCGATGGTCTGGCACGCCGAGACGTCGCTGCCCGCGGGCACCGACCTCGTCGTGGTGCCCGGCGGCTTCTCCTACGGCGACTATCTGCGCTGCGGCGCGATTGCGGCGCGGTCGCCGGTGATGGACGCGGTGCGCGACTATGCGGCCAAGGGCGGTCTCGTGCTCGGCGTCTGCAATGGTTTTCAGATCCTCTGCGAGTCCGGCCTGCTGCCCGGCGTCCTGATGCGCAACGCACGGCTGAAATTCATCTGTCACGACGTGCATCTGCGCGTCGAGCGTTCCGACACGCCGTTCACCCGCGGCTACAATGCGGGCCAGGTGATCCGCGTGCCGGTGGCGCATGGCGAGGGCAATTACGAGGCGGACGAAGAGACCATCAAGCGGCTCGAAGGCGACGGGCGGGTGCTCTATCGCTACTGCTCGGCCGAGGGTGTGGTCGATGATATCAGCAACATCAACGGCGCGGCGGAATCCATCGCCGGAATCGTCAATGACAGGGGCAACGTGCTCGGCATGATGCCGCACCCGGAGAACCACGTCGAAGACATCATGGGCTGCACCGACGGCCGCGGCCTGTTCGCCGGTCTCACTGCCCATCTGGAAAAGGCCGCGTGATCTCGTTCGTGGCGAAGCGGGCTCTCGCCGCGATCGCGGCGCTGTCGCTCGCGACGTTTTCGCTCGCGACCGCCGCCTTCGCGCAGGATTTCCCCAAGCGCCCGCTCACGATGATCGTGCCGTTCGCGGCCGGCGGCACGTCGGACGTGATCGCGCGCACGGTCGCCGAGCAGATGGGCATCGCACTCGGCCAGACCATCGTGATCGAGAACGTCGCCGGCGCCGGCGGCTCGACCGCGCTGGCGCGCGCCTCCCGCGCCGAGCCTGACGGCTACACCATCGCGATCGGCAACGCCGGCACCAATGCCGCGACCTACACGATCTATCCAAAACTGCCGTTCACGCCTGAATCCTTCGTGCCGATCGCCATGGTCGCGAAGACGTTCGGCATCATCGCGCTGCGCAAGGATTTCCCGGCGAAGGACCTGAAAGAGTTCGTCGCCTACGCCAAGGCGAACCCCGGCAAGATCAATCTCGGCCACGCCGGTGTCGGCTCGTCGAATTACCTCATTTGCAAGAGCTTCGTGACGGCCGCCGGGATCGATGCGACGCTGGTCGGCTATCGCGGCGCGGCGCCTGCGCTCACCGACGCGGTCGGCAGCCAGATCGACGGCGTCTGCGACGCCGCAGCCTCCGTCTCACAGTCGATCAACGAGAAGCTGGTGCGGGGGCTCGTGGTCGGCTCGACCGTGCGGCTGGCCACGCTGCCCGATCTGCCGACGTCTGCCGAGGCAGGCCTGCCGGACTTCGAGGCGCAGGGCTGGAATGGCCTGTTCGCACCCAAGGGCACGCCGCAGGCCGTCATCGCCAAGCTGAATGCAGCCGCGCGCACCGCGGTGGAAACCGACGCGGTGAAGAAGCGTTTTGCGGATCTGTCGACCGTTGCGCCCGATCCCGACGAGCATACGCCCGAAGTGCTCCAGAAGCTCGTGACGCGCGACGTCGAGAAGTACCGGAAGATGCTCGCGGACGACGCCAAGTAGCAGCCGCCCAAGTCATAGCAAGTCATAGCGGTTTTGGGCTTGCTGTCTCATGAACCTCAATCGTGTTTGAGACGACTGACTCCTCGTCGCCATCAAGGCGTGCGCGTCCGGGGTCGCTGATTTCCGCGCGGATGGAAACAACTCAAAGTTGTTTCGCCGCACGGGTTGCGATATCAGGAGGCGTGCGCTGTCGTTGTGCTCCGGATGTCACATGCCCGTCACTTTGGTCGTTCTGCTGCTCGATATCACGCTGATTTATCACGCGTCGCGAACCGGGCGGTTGCAGCCCTGGGCCTTCATCATCCTGATGGTGCCGCTGATCGGCGCGCTCGCCTACATCGCGGTCGAACTCGTCCCTGAATGGTTTTCCAGTCCCGGTGCGCGACAGGCGCGTCAGCGCGTTGCCAATCGGCTCGATCCGGAGAAGCGTTATCGCGAGCTGTGCGACCGGCTGGCGGCCACCGACACCATCGCCAACCGTGCGGCGCTGGCCGAGGAATGCGCAAAGGTTGGCCGCTTCAGCGAGGCCGAGCAGCATTACGGTCACATCCTGAGCCTGCCGATGGGCCACGACCCCGCTTATGCCTTCGGCAAGGCGCAAGCCGAGTTTGCCGCCAAGCGTCCGGCCGATGCGCTGGCGACGCTGGACGATCTTCAGAAGCAATGGCCGGACTTCGATTCCGCCGATGCGCATCTGCTCTACGCCCGCGCGCTCGCCGAGGTCGGCCGGCTCGACGAGGCGCTGGAGGAATATCACGCCGTCGCCGGCTATTTCCCCGGCGCCGAGGCCCGGGTGCGCTACGGCATGCTGCTCCAGATGCTCGGCCGCAGCGCCGAGGCGCGCGTGGTCTTCAACGAGCTCCTGATCCAGATGCGGCGCGCGCCCAAATATCTGCGCGACGCCCAGGCCGATTGGCTCTCGATCGCCGAGAAGCAGATTTCGACCTGAGCGGTCTTATTGTTTGAGCATGATCTTATCGGAAAACTGCTGCGCGCTTTTCCGGATCATGCCTTGCGCAGCTTCAGCCGTTCCGCCGGCAACGTCATCGCGGCGACGCCGGCCATGACCAGCAGAAGTCCCAGCGCGAGGTTCGACGGCACGCTCTCGCCGAGCAGCAGCACGGACAATCCGACGCCGATCGGAATGCGCAGATAGCCTTGTGCGTTCGTGGTCAGCGTGCCGAGCCGGCCGAGGCAGACGTAGAACAGCATCAGCCCTAGCGCGCTGGAGACGATGCCCATGACGATGGTGGCGACGATCGCCGTCGGCGTCGGGTGCAGCGTCCAGGGCTGGTCGATGATCAGCGAGGGCGGCAGCAGCACGAGGCCACCGAACAGCAGCGAGCCGGTTGCGACCACCATCGGATCGTATTCGGAGAGCCGCAAGCCAAAGATGGTCGCGCAGGCAAAGGAGATGGTGGCGAGCAGGATCGCGATCTCCGCCACGATCTCGCTGCCGAAGCCGCGTAGCGCGTCCAGCCCGACGATGGCGATCGTGCCGGCGAGGCCGAGAATTGCGCCCGCGAGCTTCAGCAGCGTGGCCGGCTCGTGCCGCGTGATCAGCGACGTGATCAGGAAGGCGAAGATCGGCGTCGTCGAGGCCAGCACCACCGTGTTCGACGCCGGGACATATTGCTGCGACCAGGTGATGACCAGGAACGGAAAGGTCGAGTTGATCAGCTGCTGGACTGCGAACAGCTTCCAGGCCTTCGCATCCGTCGGGAGCTTGAGGCCGCGCATCCACAGCATCGCGAACAGGAAGGCGAACGCGATCAGCGAGCGCGCCGAGATGAAGGTGATGGGCGGGATCGTGGGAAGCGCGAGCTTCGCCAGCGGATAGGTCGAGCTCCAGCAGCAGGCGAGCGCGAACAGCAGCGCATAGTCGCGCCAGTTGCGCGCGCCGGTGGCGATGATGGATGGCGACGATGATGCGGCGGCCGCCGTGCGGCCCGACGATGTGCTCTTCGGCACCTTGTTCCTGCTCCCCCGCGCCAACGCGCTTGTCGCAAGTCTGGGCGAGGGGGCGCGAAAAGGGAAGGCGTCGAGCTATGCGTTTGCCTGGAGTGCAGGCTTCCGCTTCACCCGCTTGATCGTGCCGGAGAAGGTAAACAGCGGCCGCCCGGCCGAGGTCAGCTTGCCCCGCAGGAAGATCAGCGAGCCGCCGGCGCGGGACACTTCGCCGACGCATTCGACCAGCTCGCCCTCGCGGGCCGCGTCGAGGAAATCACAGGCGAAATTCGTCGTCACGGCCGGGCCATCCAGCTCGTGGGTGGCGATCGCGAACAGGCAATAGTCGGCGAAGGCCATGAAGCAGCCGCCATGGACGTTTCCGGAGCCGTTGAGGTGCTTTTTCTCGACCCGGAACGCCGAGCGGACGCTGCCGTCGTCCTCGATCTTGTGCCAGAACGGGCCGATATGGCTCTCAAAACTGTCGCGAATCCAGGTCCGCCAGCCCGTGAACTCGCCATCGGTGGCGACGTGCAGGTCTGGGCGGCGGGTGGACGGGACTTTGGTCAATTCGTGCAAGGAAATGGGCCTTCAATTACGGGTCTTTAGTCCTTAAATCCGATCCGTCAGCGCCTTGCAATTCCCGTTCCCGCCGACCGCCTGCCCGCAAAACGTGGGACAGCGGGAAAATGGGCCATAAAGGGCTTTTCGTAGGCCCCCGATCTTCCTAAGAACGGCAAAACGCCGCCGAAAGCCCCGAATCCATGAAGAACGAACCCAAGATCACCCCCGAACTGGTTGCCGCCCACGGGCTCAAGCCCGACGAGTATGAGCGCATCCTGAAGCTGATCGGGCGGGAGCCGACCTTCACCGAGCTCGGCATCTTCTCGGCGATGTGGAACGAGCACTGCTCGTACAAATCCTCGCGCATCCATCTGCGCGGCCTGCCGACCAAGGCGCCCTGGGTGATCCAGGGCCCCGGCGAGAATGCCGGGGTGATCGACATCGGCGACGGCCAGGCCGTGGTCTTCAAGATGGAGAGCCACAACCACCCGAGCTACATCGAGCCCTACCAGGGTGCGACCACCGGCGTCGGTGGCATTCTGCGCGACGTCTTCACCATGGGCGCGCGTCCGATCGCCTGCCTCAATGCGCTGAGCTTCGGCGCGCCCGAGCATGCCAGGACGCGGCATCTCGTCTCCGGCGTCGTCGCCGGCGTCGGCGGCTACGGCAATTCCTTCGGCGTGCCGACGGTCGGCGGCCAGGTGCGCTTCCACACCCGCTATGACGGCAACATCCTCGTCAACGCGATGGCCGTGGGCCTCGCCGACGCCGACAAGATCTTCTATGCTGCCGCCTCCGGCGTGAACATGCCGATCGTCTATCTCGGCTCCAAGACGGGGCGCGATGGCATCCACGGCGCCTCAATGGCCTCGGCCGAGTTCGACGACAAGTCCGAGGAGAAGCGACCGACCGTGCAGGTCGGCGATCCCTTCGCCGAAAAACTGCTGCTCGAGGCCTGCCTCGAGATCATGGAGAAGGGCTGCGTCATCGCGATCCAGGACATGGGCGCGGCGGGCCTGACCTGCTCGGCGGTCGAGATGGGCGCCAAGGGCGACCTCGGCGTCGACCTCGATCTCGACGCGGTGCCGACGCGCGAGACCGGCATGAGCGCCTACGAGATGATGCTCTCGGAAAGCCAGGAGCGCATGCTCATGGTGCTCAAGCCCGAGAAGGAAAAGGAAGCCGAGGCGATCTTCAAGAAGTGGGGCCTCGACTTCGCCGTGGTCGGCTACACGACGCCGAGCAAGCGCTTCGTCGTCAAGCATGGCGGCGACGTGATGGCCGATCTGCCGATCAAGGAGCTCGGCGACGAGGCGCCGCTCTATGACCGCCCGCATAGTCCCTCTGCCGCGCTGCCGGTCGTGCACGCGCGCGAGGTGCCGGCGCCGATGGGCGTCGGTGCCGCGCTGGAGAAGCTGATCGGCACGCCCGACATGTGCAGCAAGCGCTGGGTCTGGGAGCAATACGACCATGTCATCCTCGGCAACACCTTGCAGCGTCCCGGCGGCGATGCCGCCGTGGTGCGCGTGCAGGACGGGCCGAAGGGTCTGGCGCTGACCGTCGACGTCACGCCGCGCTATTGCGAAGCTGACCCGTTCGAGGGCGGCAAGCAGGCGGTGGCGGAAGCCTGGCGCAACATCACCGCGGTCGGCGGCAAGCCGCTCGCGATCACCGACAATCTCAATTTCGGCAATCCTGAACGGCCCGAGATCATGGGCCAGTTCGTCGGCTGCCTGAAGGGCATCTCGGAGGCCTGCCGCACGCTGGACTTCCCGGTCGTGTCCGGCAACGTCTCGCTCTACAACGAGACCAACGGCCGCGCGATCCTGCCGACACCTTCGATCGGCGGCGTCGGCCTGCTCGACGATTTCACCAAGTCCGCTTCACTGGCCTTCAAGGCCGAGGGCGAGGCGATCCTCCTGGTCGGCGAAACCCACGGCTGGCTCGGCCAGTCGGTCTACCTGCGCGACATCTGTGGTCGCGAGGAGGGCGCGCCGCCGCCGGTCGACCTCGCGGCCGAGAAGCGCAACGGCGACTGCGTGCGCGGCATGATCCATGCGGGCACCGCGACCGCGGTGCACGATCTCTCCGACGGTGGCCTCCTGATCGCGCTCGCCGAGATGGCAATGGCGAGCGGCATCGGCGCAAAACTGCTGGCGGCGCCGGCGGCGCTCGTGCCGCAGGCCTATTGGTTCGGCGAGGACCAGGCGCGCTATCTCGTCACCGTGCCGGAAACTGAAGCCGGCCGCGTGCTGGCCAAGATGCGCGGCTGCGAGGTGCCCTGCGTGCGCATCGGCACCACCGGCGGCGATGCGATCGCGATCGCGGGCGAGGCGCCGGTCACGATCGATAGCCTGCGGAAATCGTTCGAGCGCTGGCTGCCGGAATATATGAGCGGGAAGGCGGCGTAAGGCGCCGCCACACACTCCGTCATTGCGAGGAGCAAAGCGACGAAGCAATCCAGACTGTCTCCGCGGAGAGACTCTGGATTGCTTCGCTACGCTCGCAATGACGGACGGAGAGGCCTCGGCCTCACAACACGTGCGACGCGCCCGGAATCTTCCGCAACATTGCCGTCAGTCCCCAGCTCAGCATCACCGTGAGCACGAAGCCGATCCCGGCCTTGAAGATCGCAGGCCACGAATAGTCGAACAGCACATACTGGATCCACAGCGCGATCGGGTAGTGCACCAGGAACATGCCGTAGGCGTCCGCCTGCATGCGGTCGAGCAGGTTCGGCCCCGGCGACTTCTGGTGCAGGAAGAAGGCGAGGATCGCGAGCAGGATCGCGGCCGAGAACAGCACGACGAACGTGCCGTAGATCGCCTGATACCAGTCCGGCAGCACGTTGGGATTCCCGAGGATTGCGCGCTTGATGTAGATCATGCACCACATCAGGCAGTAGGGGACCAGCGTGGCGATCACCCACATCCATCGGTTCTTCGGCAACTGGCCCTCTGCGCTGAGGATGCCGCGATCGAAGTTGGCGGCACCGACGCTGACGCCAATGAAGAAATAGGCGAAGTAGAGCAGGACGCGGCTCGCCTGCACCGAAAACGGTCCGAACTCGAACCATTTGTTGGCCCCGAAATGGACCAGCGCGGGCACGTAGACGACGGCAGTGACGACGGCGAGCAGCAGCCAGAACACGGCCGGCTGCTCAAATCCGCGCACCGAAACGCGGTTGACCGGATCGACCAGGTGGGCTGAGACCCGGTAGAGCAGGCTCGCGGTCAGGTCGAACGCCAGCAGCACCCACACGAACCAGATCGGCCCGCTCGGCCACGGCCCGACGGTGATCGTCTTCCACCAGAACGAAGCGAAGGTCAGCTCGGGATCGTGCCGCAGCGCGATCGCGTAATAGGCGATCGGGATGACCGTGAAGGCCGCGATCACGAACGGCAGCCCGAGCCGCAACAGGCGGTCGCGCAGGAAAACCTGTGGCGCCTTGCGCGCGATGCCGGACCACGTGAACAGTCCCGACAGGAAGAAGAACATCGCCATGAAGAAGCTGTCGGTGCAGAGCACGACGACGTCGAAGCCGATCCAGGACGCCGGGTCGGTGTGACCGAAATAGGTGTAGGGAATGACCGCGTGGTGCAGCAGCACCACCAGCGTGAGAAAGGTGCGGGTCCGATCGAGCGACAGATTGCGCGTCTTGGCTTTCGGCGCGGCGTGCGCCTCCGCGCCGATCGTCGCGGAATGTGACATCGTCATCATGGTCGCCCCGATTGCGCTCCTGCCCTGGCCGGACTGTGCCGCCGGGAACCGGATTCAGCAAGCGCCGTTTGTGCCGCGCCTTGCCCGCGGAGCGCCCTCAGGAACCAGTTCCGCGCAGCGAAGTTAGCGTTCGCGAATGGGTTGAGGGCCGCAAAACATGCGGCATTTTAGTCGGAGTTGGTTATGACGATCCTGAATGGGCGCTGATCTTTCTCTTGATCTCGATCGTGGCCGGCGTGCTCGGCTTCACCGGCCTCTCGGCCGCCTCGGCCGATGTCGCCCGCTTCCTGTTCTATATCTTCGTCGTGATCTTCCTGGTGCTGCTGATACTGGGGCTCACGATCTTCAGGGCGTAGCCGGGCTGCCGCTCGAATCGCGGGGCTGAGGCGCCGGCCCTCAATTGCCTGCGAATGGCATGACGCGGGCCATCAGCTCGGCCAGGAACTCATCAGGACGATCGAACGGAATGAAATGATCGCCGCCGCGAACCCACACAAACTCCTTATGCGGGGCCGTGATCTCCTTGAAATATTGCTCGGCGGGTTCGCCCGGCGTCACGCCGTCCGCGTCGCCCTCTATGAAGAACATGGGGATCGAAGATCTGAAGCCCATCGAGGCCATGTCGCTCTGAAACATCGGCCCGTTCCGTCCGGTCAGATACTTGGCTGAGAAGGCGACGCCCTTGCGCCAGTTGTACAAGTCGAGCAGCGAGACATCCGGCATGAAGAGCGGCGGGATGGGGCCGGCGAGCTGGAAGCCGCCGGCGGGCGGCAGACCCAGCGCGTTGCTCCATCTGTCCGCAATCAGGCGATTTTCCGGGGTGAGGGTCGGCTGTGAAGCGACCGGCGCCAATTCCGCCAGGGCTTCACGATTGTTGGCGGATGCCGCAAGCCGTTGCAGGCGCGCGATCGTGAGCTCGAATGCCTTCTCGAAGGTCGTCCTGCCAACCACCTGGCCCGTGCCGACATAGGCCGAGAACAGATCCGGGCGTTGCTTCACCATGTGAATTCCCAGGAACGAACCCCACGAATGCCCGACCAGGACGATCCTGTCCTTGTGCAGATGCGTGCGCAGATGCTCGGCCAGCTCGACGCCGTCCTGCGTCATGCGCTCCAGTGTCATGGTTGGCGCCAGCGTGTCTCCGGTGGCGCCATACGTGCGGCCGGTGCCTCGCTGGTCCCATTGCACGATGGTGAAGTGCTTTTCCCAGGGGCGCCAACCCGACGACATTGGCCAGCTGGAGCCTCCGGGCCCGCCGTGGACGAACAGGAGGACCGGGTTATCCCGATCCTCGCCGCGGATTTGAATCCATTGCTTGATTCCGCCGATGTCGACGAACCCTCCTTCCTGCACGCCCTTCGGTGAGCGGATCGCGAGGGTTTCGGCAGCAAGATGCTGGCGATAGGCGCGAAAACCCAATCCGGCGGCGGCCACCACAATGAGGATACCGGCCACGCCCAGCAACGAGACCCCAATCAGTCTTGCGGCTTTGCGCGGCATCCTGAGCCTTGTGTCGACTGAGAGGAAGCGACCTGCGATCGCCTCCGGCGCGATGAGCCTACCCCACTTCCTCGATCTTCACCTTGTCCGGATAGAAGGCTAGATGGCCGGAAATCTCCGTCATCGCGGGGAAGGGCGTCTCGTAGGTCCAGATCGCGTTGTCGAGCGTCTTGCCGTCGGCCTTGACGCTGTAATAGCTCGCGTCCCCTTTGTAGGGGCAATGGGTGACGCGGTCGGTGCGCTCCAGCAGCGCCATGTTGGCGTCCTCCCGCGGCACATATTGCACCGCCGGATATTTCGCCTCTTTCAAGATCAGCGCCTTGCTGGTCTCGGCGATCACGATGTCGCCGGCCGTGACGCGGACGCGCCGGGGATTTTGGGTAATGGTGATGGGGTGGTCGGGCCCTGGAAGCTTCATGATTTCACGCCTTTTCGATCAATCTTGCGCGCGCGGCACTTTGTCGTGCCTTTATCCGGATGGGATCAGGGATATAGTGCCGGAATGCGTGACGTAGAAGGCCGTTCACGCTAAGTTTGGCCCTGCCGGTCCGGGGACCCCGGCAAGCGATTCGAAGCCGAGACAGGAGCAAGACCCGAATGCCCATGGACGCCCACGATATCGAGGCGATGATCAAGGCAGCGATCCCCGATGCCGAGGTGACGATCCGTGACCTCGCCGGCGATGGCGACCACTATGCCGCGACCGTGATTTCGGAATCCTTCCGCGGCAAGTCCCGCGTCCAGCAGCACCAGATCGTCTATCAGTCCCTGCAAGGCCAGATGGGCGGCGTGCTGCATGCGCTGGCGCTGCAAACCGGGGTACCGGGGGCCTGATCTGATCGCGTGACGGGGGGATGACGATGGCTGCGGACAATCCTCGCGGCGCGATGTTTCGCGTCATCGCGCCGAACCAGCACAGCCGCGTCACCAATGCCGAGCTGTTCTTCGACCTCGTCTTCGTCTTCGCCGTCACGCAGGTCTCGCACACGCTGCTGCACCATTTCACCCCGCTCGGCGCGGTGCACGTCACGGTGCTGTTCCTCGCGGTGTGGTGGGTGTGGGTCTACACAGCCTGGGTCACCAACTGGCTCAACCCCGACCTGACGCCGGTCCGCATCCTGATCTTCCTGATGATGCTGGGCGGCCTCGTGCTGTCGACCACGATCCCGACCGCGTTCGAGGGGCGGGGCCTGTGGTTTGCGATCGCCTACGCGACCATGCAGGTCGGACGCACCGCCTTCTGGCTGCTCGCGACCCCGCGCCATCGAACGGCCGTCCGGCACAACGCGATCCGCATTCTGGTCTGGCTCTGTGGCTCCGCGATCTTCTGGATCCTCGGCGGTCTCGCCCATGACGAGGCGCGGCTGTGGTTCTGGATCGCGGCGCTCGCGATCGAATACGTCTCGCCCGCGGTGCGCTTCTGGGTCCCGAAGCTCGGCTTCTCGTCGGTCGAAGCCTGGGCCGTCGAGGGCGGCCATATGGCCGAGCGCTGCGCCGGCTTCATCATCATCGCACTCGGTGAAGCCGTCGTCGTCAACGGCGCCACCTTTGCCGAACTGGAGTGGACCGCGGACAACATCCTGGCCTTCGTCTCGGCGCTGGCCGGGGCCATCGCGATGTGGTGGGTCTATTTCCACAAGGGCGCGGAGGCCGGCTCCGAGCGCATCTCGAAGTCCGCGGAATCCGGCCGGCTGGCGCGGCTCGCCTACACCTATCTGCACATGCCGATCGTCGCCGGCATCATCCTGACCGCGGTGTCGGACGAGCTGGTGTTGAAGCATCCGACCGGCCATTCCGATATCAGGACCATCGTGAGCACGGTCGGTGGTCCCTTGGTGTTCCTGGTCGGCACCGTCCTGTTCAAGCACGCGATCCGCGGCTTCCTCCAGCTCTCCCACGGCATCGGCATCATCCTGCTACTGGTGCTGTGGTGGTTCGCCGCCGATCTCTCGCCGCTCTGGCTGTCGGTCGCGTCGACCGTGATCATGATCGTGGTCGCGGTATGGGAGTCGGTGTCGCTGGGGTCGAAGCCGGAGGAGGCAGAGCAGCATTGAATTTGGAGCGGTCTGAGCGAGCGCCTCGTCCTTCGAGACGACCGCTGCGCGGTCTCCTCAGGATGAGGCTAATCGGCATAGGCGCCCGCTGAAACTGCTGCCGCGCGCTGGAGCCCGCCGAAGGCGGGCGTCTCGAAGGATGCGCCGCAGGAAAACGCTCTGAAATACATAGCTCTCTGGACGGCCAGTCGAGCGGGAAGTGCCGGAGCGTTTACTCCGCCGCCTCCAGCGCGTGCACCGAAAACATCTTCGCCGCGTCCGTCCAGCTTTCGCGAACCTGCCAGCCCGCGCCCTGCGCCAGCGCAGCAAAACGCTCGAGGCTGTATTTGTAGCTGTTCTCGGTGTGGATGCTCTCGCCGGGGCGGAACGAGAAGCTGGTGCCGAGCAGGCGCACGGTCTGGCTCTTCTTGCTGATCAGATGCATCTCGATCCGGTGCCGCTCGCGGTTGTAGATCGCGCGATGGGTGAAGGCGGACAGGTCGAAATTGCCGCCGAGCTCGCGGTTGATGCGCACGAGCACATTGAGGTTGAAGCGGGCGGTGACGCCGGCGGCATCGTTGTAGGCGTCGTGGAGGACGCGCTCTTCTTTCTCGAGATCGGCGCCGATGATCATCTGCGCGCCCTTGCCCAGGATCTTGCGGGCGCTCTTCAGGAAGGCCTGCGCCTCATGCGGCTCGAAATTTCCGATGGTCGAGCCGGGGAAGAAGCCGACCTTGGGCATCGATGCGACTGCCTTGGGCAACTCGAACGGCGTGGTGAAGTCGGCCGCCACCGGATAGATGCCGAGCGTCGGGAAGTCTCGCTTCAGGCCGTTGGCCTGTGCCTTCAGGAAGTCGCCGGAGATGTCGACGGGCACATAGGCCGCGAACCTGCAGTGATCGAGCAGCAGGCGGACTTTCGTGGTTGCTCCAGCGCCGAACTCGACCAGCGCCGCATGCTGCGGAATGATCTTCGCGATCTCGCTGCTGCGCTCCTTCAGGATCGCAAGCTCGGTGCGCGTCGGGTAATATTCCGGCAGGCGCGTGATTGCCTCGAACAGCTCCGAGCCGGTCGCGTCGTAGAAATATTTCGGCGACAGCTTTTTCGGCTGCTGCGAGAGGTCCTCGATGGCCTCGCGGGCGAAGGCGGTGGTCTGCTCGTCGGGGAGATGGGCTTCGGCCAAAGCGCTGGCGTGCACATTCATGATACTCTCCTGAACGCGCTGTCCGGCGCGCATTTATCGTCGGATGAAAACTAGACGTAATCGGCGAGCCGCAGTCCGGTGAACTGCCAGCGATGGTGCGGATAGAAGAAATTGCGATAGGTAATACGGCTGTGGCCCTCGGGAGTTGCAAGCGAGGAGCCGCGCAGCACCAGTTGGTTGATCATGAACTTGCCGTTGTACTCCCCGAGCGCGCCTTCGATGGCGCGGTAGCCGGGGTAGGGCGAATATGAAGAACGCGTCCACTGCCAGACGATGCCGAAGGCGTCGTTGAGCTGGCCGGCACGCGCAGCAACCTCCCATTCCATCTCGGTCGGCAGATGCTTCCCAGCCCAGCGCGCAAACGCATCGGCCTCGTAATAGCTGACGTGGCAGACCGGCGCGTCCAGATCGACCGGCTTGAGGCCGGCGAGCGTCATCGTGTGCCACTGGCCGTCGATCTCGCGCCAATGGCCGGGGGCGTCCCAGCCTTCGTTGTTGACGGTGGCAAAGCCGTCCATCAGCCACAGCGTTGCGGTCCGGTAGCCGCCGTCGCGCATGAAGGCGAGCCACTCTGCGTTGGTGACGAGATTGCGTGCGACCCTGACCGGACCGACGAGGGCGCGATGCGCCGGCTTCTCATTGTCGAAATGAAAACTGTCGTCGACGTGACCGACGCTGTGGATACCTTCGTTCAGCGTCAGCCAATCCTCCCCCGCGCGTGTCGAAGCCGGGAAGCGCCAGTCCGGATCATAGGCCGGCGGGATCGGGTTCTGCGCGAAAGCATGCAGGATGTCGGTGAACATCAATTCCTGATGCTGCTGCTCGTGATTGAGCCCGACCTCGACGAGCGGCGCGATCTCGCGAAGCTTGTCCGGGCCGACCTCGCGGAAGAATTTGACGACGGCCGCATCGACATATGTTCGATAAGCGCCGACCTGATCGGCGCTGGGGCGGGTGATGTCGCCGCGGTGATTGCGGGAATGGCGCGGGCCGGCGCTGACGTAATAGGAATTGAACAGGAAAGCGAAATCAGGGTGGAAGGGCCGGTAGCCGGGACAGTGCTCGCCGAGCAGGAATTGCTCCCAGAACCAGGTGGTATGGGCCCGATGCCATTTCGTGGGGCTCGCATCCGGCATGGATTGAATCTGCTGGTCTTCGGGCGACAGCGGCTCGGCCCGGCGCTCGGTCTCGTTGCGGACGGCGAGAAATGCCTCTTCCAGCCCCTGGGCGAGGCCGCGCGGGTCGGCCGACGGTGACGAAAGCGGCGGGGTGGCCGTAGCGGAGGCTGATTTCGTCACGTTTTTCTCCAGACAGGACAAGAGAACGTTGTTGGCGTTGCCCGGTTCCAAAACCTGGGTTCGTCCTAGATAGGGGCTCCGTTACGGTATGAAAGTCCTCCCCGGCGATGATATTCGTGGCATCATGTAATGGGGCCGGCGTGGCCTGGACCGGCCGCCCAGGGGGTGTTCAAGCGCTGTGGCCGCCATTTTACTTTGGATGCACAACGGTTTGGGCTACATATATAGGCAGGTATCGGGTTAAATCGGCTGAGCCGGCCCGGAGTGATTGTTGAGGGCTCCGCCCCAGAAGGACACGGATATGAGCATCGCGGAATTCATCGCCAATGAAGTCAAGTCGAACGACGTGGTTCTGTTCATGAAGGGAACGCCGCAGTTTCCGCAGTGCGGTTTCTCCGGCCAGGTCGTCCAGATCCTCGACCATATCGGCGTTGGCTATAAGGGCCTCAACGTCCTCGAATCCGCCGAACTGCGCAACGGCATCAAGGACTACTCGAACTGGCCGACCATTCCGCAGCTCTATGTGAAGGGCGAGTTCGTCGGCGGATGCGACATCGTCCGCGAGATGTTCCAGGCCGGCGAACTGCAGCAGCTGCTCTCCGAGAAGGGCGTCGCCGTCGCGGCCTGACACGTGACCCAGCTGACGCGCCGCATCGGCGGCGCCGAGCTTGAGGTTATCGTCGCTGACATCACGACACTCGGCGTTGACGCCATCGTCAACGCCGCAAATTCGTCTCTCCTTGGCGGAGGCGGCGTTGATGGCGCAATCCACGACGCTGCCGGTCCCGAGCTTCTGGCCGAGTGCCGGACGCTCGGGGGATGTCCGACCGGCGATGCCAAGATCACGAAGGGCTACCGTCTGCCCGCTGGACATGTGATCCACGCAGTCGGCCCCGTCTGGCAGGGCGGCAGCCGCGGCGAGGCGGATTCGCCGCGTTCCTGTTATCGCCGTGCGCTTGAGCTCTCCCAGGCCAATAGACTGAACTCTCTAGCCTTCTCCGCGATCTCGACCGGGGTATATCGCTTTCCGGCCGACCAGGCCGCGAAGATTGCGGTCCATGCGACCATCGAAGCCCTGCCGGCTGCGCCGCTGGTCGCCCACGTCATATTCTGTTGTTTCTCGGAGACAAGCGCCGCGCTCCACACGGACGTTCTGGCGCGGTACAGCAGCCCTTGTGCCTGATGACGTGGTCAGTACACTCCGCTCGGCCACCTTCCGGGGAGGGGATATGAATTCACATTTCGGACTGCGTGCGTTGATTTGCGGCGCACTGGTGTCGCTGGGTGCGATGTCGCTCGCGCGCGCCGAAGGCACCTACGAGATTCCGGCCGGCGCGCATTTCAATCAGGACAAGCTCGCCAAGGTCAGCGAGTTCTTCAAGAACGAGGTCGCGACCGGCAAGATCGCCGGCGCGACAGTGCTGATCAAGCAGCACGGCAAGCCCGTCTTCCGCGAAGCCTTCGGCGTGCAGGACGTGGTGAGCAAGGCGCCGATCACGGACCAGACCATCTTCCGCCTGTTCTCGATGAGCAAGGCGATCACCTCCGTCGTTGCGGTGCAGTTGATCGAGGACGGCAAGATCAAGCTCGACGATCCCGTCTCGAAATACATTCCGTCCTTCGCCAATGTGAAGGTCGGCGTCGAGAAGAAGGCCGACGACGGCACCAAGTCGCTCGAACTCGTGCCGCTGAGCCGGTCGATGACGGTGAAGGATCTGATGACGCACACGTCTGGCGTCACCTATGGCTTCTACGGCGACAGCCTGGTCCGCAAGGCCTATCGCGACGCCAAGATCTACGACGGCGATTTCGATCTCGCCGAGTTCGCCGAGCGCATCGCAAAATTGCCGCTGCACAACCAGCCGGGTGCGCTGTGGCAATACGGCCACTCCACCGACATTCTGGCGCGAGTCATGGAGGTCGCAACCGGCAAGCCTCTGCTCGAGATCGAGCGGGAGAAGCTGCTCGATCCGCTCGGCATGGTCGACACCGGCTTCTTCGTCACCGCGCCCGAGAAGCAGAAGCTTCTGGCGCAGCCGGTGCCGAATGACGCCGATTTTCGTGTCGGCCGGATCAATGATCCGACGGTTGTCAAAAAGATTCAATTCGCCAGCGGCGGCATGGTTACGACCATGGCGGACTATGAGCGCTTTGCGCAGATGCTGCTCAATGGCGGCAGCCTCGACGGCAAGACCATCCTCAAGCCCGAGACGTTCAAGCTGATGGTGACCGACCAGGTCGGCCCGACCTCGGGGGTCAGTCGCGACTATTTCTATTTCCCCGGCGACGGGTTCGGCTTCGGCCTCGGCCTTGCGGTCCGCACCGATCCCGGCAACGCCAAGCCGCCGCCGCCCGGCGATCTCGGGGAATTGAAGTGGGACGGCGCCTCCGGTTGCTATTTCGTCATCGACCCCAAGCAGGACATGTTCTTCGTGCTGCTGGAGCAGACCCCGACCGAGCGCCAGCGCGTGCAGCGGACATTGAAGCAGTTGGTTTATGAAGCAATGGAGTAGTGACATGTTCGGGCGCCGCGCGCTGATCGCGGCGCTCGTTCTTTTGTTCGGTGCAGGTGGTGCGCAGGCGGGCTCCGAGGGGCGCGCCCACACTTTCTCGCCAGAAGGTCTGGCAAAGGTTTCCGACTACATCAGGAGCGAGGTCGCAGCCGGCACCTTTCCGGGCGCGATCCTGCTGCTCCAGCAGCACGGCAAGCCGGTCTATTACGAGAATTTCGGCGTCCGCGATGTCGCCACCGAGATCTCGATGAGCGCGGACACGATCTTCCGGCTCTATTCGATGTCGAAGCCGGTCACGACAGTCATGGCGATGATGCTGGTCGAGCAGGGCAAGCTCTCGCTCGATGATCCCGTCGCAAAGTACATTCCGGCCTTTGGCGCGATGAAGGTCGGCGTCGAGACGAAGGCCGAGGACGGCAAGGCTGCGCTGGCGCTGGAGCCGCTCAGTCGCCCCGTGACGATCAAGGATTTGATGCGCCACACTGCCGGGCTGCCCTACGGCTATTATGGCGGGGGCTTGGTGAACAAGCTCTATGCCGACGCCGGTCTCTTCGACAACAAAGCTTTGACCAACGCCGAACTCGTCGCGAAGATCACCACGCTTCCGCTCGCCGAACAGCCCGGCACGAACTGGGACTATGGCCACTCCACGGACGTGCTCGGCCGCATCGTCGAGGTCATATCGGGGAAATCGCTGTTCGCGTTCGAGAAGGAGCGGCTGCTCGATCCGCTCGGGATGACGGACACCGCATACTATGTCGCCGATCCTGCCAAGTGGCCGCGCATCGCCGAGCCGATGCCGCAGGATCGCGCGATCAGTCCGATGACGCAGGTCCGCGATCCCCGGAAACCGCTGAGGTGGGAGTCGGGCGGCGGCGGCCTTGTTGGTACGGTCGGTGACTACGCGCGCTTCTCGCAGATGCTGCTCAACGGCGGCAGCTATGAAGGCCGGCGCTATCTCAAGCCGGAGACCATCGCGCTGATGGCGTCGGATCATATCGGCCCCGGGACGAAGATCGCGCGCGATCAGAATTACTATCCGGGCGGAAGCTCCGGCTTCGGCCTCGGTTTCGCGGTGCGCACCTCGGTGCCATCAGGGACATCGTGGCCGCTTGGCGAATATCGCTGGGACGGCGTCGGCGGCACCTTCTTCTTCATCGATCCCGAAGACGATCTGTTCGGGATCTTCATGGTGCAGACCCCGTCGCAGCGCGGCCGGATTCAGCTCGCGTTGAAGACGCTGATCTATCAGGCGATGGGGCGGTAGCTGGCCGCCTTCGTAGCCTGGATGGAGCGAAGCGCAATCCGGCAACATCTTTCCGCGAGGCGAGGACCCCGGATTTCGCTGCGCTCCATCCGGGCTACGGACTTACGCCCCGCGCACGATCTCTCTGACATACCCGATCGTTTCTTCGACCTGGGCCGCATTGACGTCGAGATGGGTGCAGGCGCGGATGCGGCCGTCCATCATCGCGAGCGTCACGCCGCGCTGGCGCAGTGCGGCGACCATCTTGTCGCCGGCAATTCCGGCGCCATCAGGCTTGAAGAACACGAGATTGGTCTCGGGCTCCTGCACCTCGACGCCTGCGATCTGCGACAGCCCGCGGGCGAGCGCGCGCGCATTGGCGTGGTCGTCGGCGAGACGGTCGACGTGATGGTCGAGCGCGTAGATGCAGGCGGCCGCGCAGACGCCGGCTTGCCGCATTGAGCCGCCGAGGCGCTGTTTCCACTGCCAGACCGCGTCGATGAAGGCGCGCGAGCCCGCCAGCACGCCGCCGATCGGCGCGCCCAGGCCTTTGGAGAAATCGATCCACGCCGAATCCCACCCCGCCGTCATGTCGCGCGGGGAGATGCCGCTTGCGACGGTGGCGTTGAGCAGGCGCGCACCGTCCATGTGGGTGACGAGGCCGTGCTGCTTGGCGATCGCGACGATCTCGTCGAGCGCTGCCTTCTTCCAGATCGTGCCGCCGCCGATATTGGCGGTCTGCTCGACGCTGACGACGGTCTGCGGCGGCTGGTAGCGCGTCCGCGGATGCAGTGCCTTGCGAAAGGTCTCCGGCGTGAACTGGCCGTCGGGTCCCTTGAGCTGGGTCACCTGGAAGCCGCCGATCGCGGCATGCGCGCCGCCCTCGCGGGCGATGATGTGCGCGCTCTCGTGGGCGAGGATCTCGTCGCCGGGACGGCAATGCACCAGCGTCGCGGTGACGTTGCACATCGTGCCTGAGGGCATGTAGACCGCGGCTTCCTTGCCGAGCAGCGCGGCGACGCGCTCGCACAGTGCGTTCACGGTCGGATCGTCGCCGACCTGCTCGTCGCCGACCTCCGCCCGCGCCATCGCCTCGCGCATCGCAGCCGTCGGCTTGGTCTGCGTGTCCGAAAGCAGATTGATGCGCACCGGCGGCGCCTTGGGATCGATCGGGGGAGGGGTATAGAGCATCAACTTGCTCCCTGAGGGGAATGGCACTCGCTCGCGGTCAGCGAGCTCTGGGTGGACGCCGGGCGGCGTGACGAAACCGCATAATAACGATTTCTGTCTAGGTCACACGATAATCGATCAGATAGGGATAAGGGTTGACCGGCAAGCGACGGACGTATGCACGCGTAGTCGTTCGCCCTGCGTGGGGGTAGGTCTCTAGCAATGCTATGAGAGCGACAATGCGGCCGCGCACGTGGCCTGCGCCTTGGGGCGAGTGCGCCTCGATGTAGGTCAGAATTTGGTCGATTTGGGCGAGCGCCCGCTTCGTATAGCGGACCTTCACAGGCCGTGCTTAGCCCACATCGCGCGGACTTCGTCGGCGCTGGCCAGCTCGCCGCGGGCGATTTCGGCTTCGGCCTCGGCGAGATCTGCCTCTTCCGCCGCCGTCAGCTGGATTGGTGGCTGATCGACCCCGGCAAGCTCAAGCAGGGTCCGCGCCAGTTCGTCCTGCTCTGAATCGGGCAGGCCGGAAACTTTGCTGAAGGCCTCTTCCAGAAGACGCGTCATGCTCAACTCCGCGATGTGCAATCATAGCACAGATGGCCTGAGACATGGGAATCGCCGGCTCAAACAAAAAGGCCCCGGTGAACCGGGGCCTTTGAATGTCGTTCTGCCGAACTATTAGCGCGAATAGAATTCGACGACCAGATGCGGCTCCATCTGCACCGGGAACGGCACGTCGGAGAGGCCCGGGATGCGCACGTACTTGGCGGTCATCTTGCCGTGGTCGACTTCGAGATAGTCGGGGGTGTCGCGCTCGGGGAGCTGGCTGGCTTCGAGCACGTGGGCGAGCTGCTTGGAGGCTTCCTTGACCTCGATCACGTCGCCGATCTTGAGCTGGTAGCTCGAGATGTTGACCTTGCGGCCGTTCACCTTGACGTGGCCGTGGTTGATGAACTGGCGCGCGGCGAAGATCGTGGAGACGAACTTGGCGCGGTACACGACCGCGTCGAGACGACGCTCCAGGAGACCGATCAGGTTCTCGCCGGTGTCACCCTTGAGGCGGCTCGCCTCGACATAGATGCCGTGGAACTGGCGCTCGGAAATGTTGGCGTAGTAGCCCTTCAGCTTCTGCTTGGCGCGCAGCTGCACGCCGAAGTCGGAGAGCTTGCCCTTGCGGCGCTGGCCGTGCTGGCCGGGGCCGTACTCGCGGCGGTTGACGGGGCTCTTCGGGCGGCCCCAGATGTTCTGGCCCATACGGCGATCGAGTTTGTACTTCGCCTCACTGCGCTTAGTCATCGCGTCCTCTTCAGGTACATGGTTTGAGGAAACGCGCCCTCCTGTGTGACGGGCTGGGCCCGGCACTGACAGGTCCGATCCCCAAAGCTTTAAGGGAGAGGACCACGGGTCGCGAAACGCTTCGCGGGCCAAAATCGGCCCGCGAGCAGGCGGCTTTTAGGTGAGTTTGGGCCGTTCTGTCAATGCGAATAGCCCCGAAATCATGTCCGGACCGCCCGGATCGGCTTCGGCCCGGCCGCGCGCAATTCGGCAGCGATTTCAGTGTTAAGGACCTGTTCCAGCCGGGTCAGGACCCGGGCAATGGGGGCGGCGTCGGTGACCCGGTGGTCCCAGCGGATCACGACATGGATGGTCTGGTCGCCCTCGACCACCCCATAGCTGACGATGAACGGGCCCGGCGTGATGGGATGGAGCTCGCCGCCGCCATAGGCAGCCACCGAGCTCACGGCAAAACTGCCGAACCAGTTGCCGCGCTGCCGGCCGAAATTCAGCCCGACCGCCCAGCACAGCCGCCGCAGCGGCAGCGGCAGGCGGGTGGCCCGCATGACCTTGCGGAACATGGGAACCTCTTCGACCGGGGCCGTCTTGGCACGCCGGATTTCGGCGTCCACCGCGGCCAGCGCCATGGCTTCGGGAGCCGCGATTCGCTGCGGCATCACGCATTCCTCGCCGTCTTGGACCCGGGCGATCGCCACCGACGCCACGCTATTGGGCAGCTCGTAGAGCATCGGCCAGGGCCATTTGGCGTAGACGGTGCGCAGGACCGGCTCGTCCCTGGCGACCAGGGCAAAGGCCTTGACGAACATTGCGGCCCAGCCGGAGGGCGCCATCGCTCCGGCACGCGCCTCCAGCAGGGGGCGGATATTGAGGGGGCGGGAGAGCGAGACGAATGGCACGTCCATCGACGCCCGCATGAGGTCGCAAATCAGGCGGCGCGGCAGCGAAATGGTCTTGGGCGTCCCGCGCATGGGTCTTTCGGTTCCTGCGGACTAAAATATGTGCAGTGAGCGGGTGGCCCGCTCGCCGCGTGCTCTAGCACGAACCAACCCGCCTGGGGCCGGTCGGTTTGCCGCATCAGGGCGCCGGCGAGGCCAGCGGCTTGGTCTTGTCGACGATATAAACTCCAAGCACTTTCATGGCCTTGTCGCCATGAGCCTTGGCGTCGTGCACGACGCCTGCCGGGATCTGGTAGGAATCCCCGGCTTTCAGGGTTTTCTCCGGCTGGCCGTCGATGAGGAGATTCAGCTCGCCTTCGAGCACGTAGCCGGTTTCGACCCCAGGATGGGTATGGCGTCCGGCCGCGCCGCCCGCCGGGACCTCTGCGATGGCGGTGACGGTGTTGTAGCCGTCGGGAAATTCGACCTTCTGCAGTGGGGTCCGCTTGATGCCGGTCTGCTGGGCGAAGGCCGCAACGGCGAGGCTGGTGAAGGCGAGAGCGAGCAAAGTCTTTTTGAGCATGGTTCTTCCTCCCTGGAACCGCCGACCCTAGCAGCGTCGCAGTTCCCGGCAAGGCCGCGATCGGCTCGTTCAGCGCTTGATTCCCTCGAACGCCGCCATGATGCCGCGCTGGAACAGCGACCAGTCGAAACCCAGCGCGATCGCGCGATAACCGCGGTCGACCAGGGCGTTGGCCTGGTCTGCGGTGCGGGCGACGCCGCCGATCGGCACGCCGCTTTTGAGGATGCCGGCCTCGGCGCGGGCGACCAGCTCCAGCAATTCCGGATCGTCCATCTGCCCGCGCTTGTTGATGGACGTCGCGAGATCGCCGGGGCCGATCACCGCGACGTCGATGCCCGGCGTCGCCATGATCTCGTCGATGCGATTGACGGCCTCGACATGCTCGATGGTGATCATGCAGATCATCTCGTCGTCGGCACCGGCCATGTAGTCCGGCATCGACTGGCCCCAGCGGAACGGCGCGTGGAACGGACCCCAGAGACGATCGCCGCGCGGCGGATAGCGCACGCTGCGCACCGCCTTCTCGGCTTCGGCGCGATTGGTGATCATCGGGAAATTGATGCCGAAGGCGCCGATGTCCATCGGCGCTTTCGCAAGCCACGGCTCGTTAGCCGCGATCCGCACCAGGGGCGTGCATGGCGTGCCTGTCGTGGCCGCAATCATCGCATGCGCTTCGGTCAAGCCAATCGGGCCATGCTCGAGATCGACGATGATCCAGTCGAGCGAGCGCGCCATGATCTGTACGGTCTGCACGCTCGGGATTGTCGCGATTGCGCCGAAGGCGGGGCGCCCTTCGCTCCACAATTGGCGGAGGCGATTGAGCGGCGTTGCGGGGACCGGCATGGGGATGAACCTGCGAAGATGGCGACGGCGAAACCTAGCAGCGCGCCGTCGAGGCGCAAGGTCAGACCAGTGCGCGTCCGCCGAAGAACGGCGTCAGCGTGGCCGAAAGCCCATGCACGCGGTTCGAGGTGAAGATCATCTCGGCGCCGGACTGCGCGATGCCGCCGATTTGCGCGCCGAGCAGGTCGGAGACGCGGCGGGCGATGGCGGGCGCGGGGTCAATCCATTCGACCGGCCAGGGCGCGAGCGTCTTCATCCGGTCGAGCAGCAGCGGATAGTGCGTGCAGGCGAGCACCACGGTGTCGGTGCGCGATGTCGCGTCCGCGGGATCACCGACGAAGCAGGGGGCGAGTTCGGCGAGGATGTCGCCGTCGCTGATCGGATGGCCGCTGAGCGCGGCTTCTGCCAGCGAGGCGAGCTCGGGCGAGCCGACCAATGTCACCTCGCAACCCAGCGCGAAATCGCGGATCAGCGCCTTGGTGTATTCGCGCTTCACCGTGCCCTTGGTGCCGAGCACCGAGACGCGGCGGCTCTTCGACTGCGCGCAGGCGGGCTTGATCGCCGGCACGGTGCCGACGAAGGGCAGGGAATAAGCGGCGCGCAAGTGAGATAGGACCAGGGTGGACGCCGTGTTGCAGGCGATGACGACGAGGTCAGGATCGTGCGTGCCAATCAGTTCGCCCATCAGCGGCACGACACGGGCGATGATCTCGTCCTCGCTGTGGTGGCCATAGGGGAAGAAGGCATCGTCGGCGACATAGACAAAATGCGCGTCCGGGCGCGCGGCCACGACCTCGCGGAGCACCGTGAGTCCGCCAAGGCCGGAATCGAACACCAGGATCGTCGGAGAATAGGTCACGTCGCTACCTTAAGGGCACCATGGTTACCATTCGGTTTTTGGGGCGGTTTTGCGGCGGGGCCGTTTGGGACCAATTTGGAACGATTCAATTTCACGGTTGCCGCAAGTTCCCGCTATCAGCAGCTGCGCTGCGGACGGGGACATATCCGCAAAACTCCGGAGAGCCGACATGATCAGAAATACCAGTAACGGCTGGGGCAGCGTTTCCCGGTGGCTGCACTGGATTTTGGCGCTGGCCATCCTCGCCATGATCGGCTTCGGCTGGTGGATGAACCACATCCCGGCGCGTCCCGACCGCTTCTTTTACCGCTCGATCCACGCCGATATCGGCTATGTGATCCTGCTGCTGACCGTGCTGCGCCTGGCTTGGCGCGCCGTCAACCCGACGCCCGCGATGCCGCCCGAAACCTCGCGCTGGCAGAAGATCGCGGCCCATATCAGCCACGGCGCGCTCTATCTCGTGGTCATCCTGGTCGCGATGCTGGGCTGGGCGCATTCCGGCGCGCGTACGCCGGATTATTCCGACTTCTTCGGCCTGTTTCACGTGCCGCAATTCACCTCTCCCGACCGTGCGGCGGCGGGCGCCTATGAGGACCGCCACATCCTTTTTGCCTATGTGCTGCTGGCGCTGATCGCGATTCACGTGGTCGCTGCCCTCTGGCACCACTTCATCCGCCGCGACCGCGTCGTGGCGCGGATGGTGGCGGACGAGGCGGGGTAGGTCTCGTGTCCCGGACGCGCTGCAGCGTGCAACGCTGCTGCGCAGAGCCGGGACCCAGGAGGCCACGGTACCGACCGCAACATGGGCCCCGGCTCTGCAGCGCATCACTTCGTGCTGCGCTGCGTCCGGGGCACGCGAGCAAAGTGTCAGGGCATGCTCTCTCCCCATTGTCATTGCGAGCGCAGCGAAGCAATCCAGAGTCTTTCCGCGGTCGCAGTCTGGATTGCTTCGCTGCGCTCGCAATGACGGGTTAAGATGCGGCGTCGCGGCAGGTCCAACTCACGGTCGCAGGAGACGCCATGCTCACCGTCCACCATCTCGGCAAGTCGCAATCCGAGCGCATCGTCTGGCTCTGCGAGGAACTGGGAATTCCCTACGAACTGAAGCGCTACGCGCGCGATTCCGTCACCATGCTGGCGCCGCCCGACTACAAGGCGCTGCACCCGATCGGGAGCGCGCCCGTCATCACCGACGGCGACCTCGTGCTCGCCGAGTCCGGCGCCATCGTCGATTACATCATGGCCAAATACGGCGACGGGCGCCTTGCGCTCCGTCCTGATCATCCTGATTTCGCGCAGTTCCTGTATTGGTTTCACTTCGCCAACGGCACGCTGCAGGCCGGCATGGGCCGGCTGATGATCCTGAACCGGCTCAAGCTCGCCGAGGACAATCCGATGCTGGTCGCGAGCAGAGGGCGTACCGACCGCGCCTTCGACCTGGTCGATGCACGTGCTCGCGACGCCGAATATCTGGCGGGCGAGACCTTCACCACCGCCGACATCATGATGGGCTTCTCGCTCACCACGATGCGCTACTTCCAGCCCTATGACCTGTCGCGCTGCCCGAATGTGATCAAATATCTCGGCCGCGTCGGTGCCCGCCCGGCCTACCGGCGCGCGATGGAGAAGGGCGATCCGGGAATGGCGCTGCTGCTGAGCTGAGCCGCGGCGCCGGTCACGCGATCCGGTTCGTGGTCGTTGACCGCTCGCTCGCCAGCTGCTTCTGCAAGCGGTCGATGTTTTGCAGCAGGCGCTGGCTGGTCAGCACCAGGAAGTAATAGCCGAACTGCGGGTCCTGAAAATAAATCTCGAGCAAGCGGTCATAGGTGATCGTCAGCACCTGTCCGTCCTCGACGCATTCGATCGTTCCGGTGCGCCGGTTGTCCGGCGTGAGGAAGCCGAGCTCTCCCATGAGAGCTCCGGGCCCGATCTCCACATTGATCTCCTTGACCAGGAACTTGCCGGTGACCGTGAGGAGCATCTCCTTGGCGGGATCGCCCAGTTTGAAGAGCGTATCGCCACTGCGATATCTGCGCTCGGTCATGAACGGCTTGAGCCACTCGATCGACATGTCGCCTTCGGCCGCATGGCGCGCCTTCTTGACCAGCTTGAGCATCTGCCGCAGGCGCAGGGCGTTGATCGGAAGCAGCAACAGATAGAGGAGGAAGGTCGAGACGTTGGCCGAGAGCGCGCCGAAAACGGCGAAGAATGCACAGCCGACCATGTTGGCGACGCGCAGCGGCACCATCGTCCGCATCAGGAGGGTGGCGACGAAGAAGCCGGCGCCGACCGCGGCGAACAGATTGGCCAGCGTAATGTTTTGGACAAAGATCTCCAGCAACCGGTTGAAGATCGCGTCGTAGGTGACGTTGTTGGGATCGAGGCCCATCTGGACCAGGATCTTTGCGATCCTGAGGTTGTCCGTCGCCGCATCCAGAATGCGGTCGAGGATCGAGGAAATGTCTGCGCTGCCGGACGGCATGTACTAACCCCGCGTAAGGCCTTCAGTCCTGGTCGGTATGCTCGACACGTATAGCCGAAATCGAATGACGACCGCTTGAAATGAAGCCTTCGGCCGCCATGCCGCAAGAGGCAAATTTTAGCCTGATCGGGCGTTTCGGCAATTGCCCGTTGGTTGTGCGCATGGCCGTCGCGCGCCCGTGATTCGGGCCCCCCGGGGCGCGGGCTTCGGCGTCGTGGACCGTGGCGCCCCGACGGGGCGGGGCGCAGGGCGACCAGCCTTACGGCTTGGCGGCGGGCTGCACGACCTGCTGCTCGACGAGGTCGAGGTGCCCCGGCAGCGAACCGGCGCGCAGCAGCATCGCGACGCTATTGGCTTCCTCCAGGGTGAAATTGCCGGAGATCTGGCCCGAACCGCCGGTGATGGGCTCGCGGATCACGGGGGCGGAGATCACCTTGCCGTCGAGCACGATGGCGAAGGGCCTTCCGATGTTCTCCTCGGTGACGTGGGCAAAGCGCCGCGTGCCGCGGCCGTTGAAGCGGAACGAGGCGATCGGGTCTTTCGTGCCGCTGGCAAATCCCGGGCCGGCATAGCTGATGTCGTCGCCGTCGAGCGCGCTGTCCTTGGCGACTAGGTAATGGCGCTCGTCCTTGAAGCCGGGCAGGACCTCGGTGCCCGTGGGCGGCGTGCCGGATTGCGCCTGCTCCGCCGGCATCGAGACGTCGATCAGGCGGAAGCTGACCTTGACCTTCCCGGCGAAGACCGCGGTCACGCGGGCGGGCTCCATCATACCCGGGATGAAAATGCGGATGCGATCCGTGCCATCCGGCAGGACGCCGGCGAGGTTGATGCCGGCATCCTTGAGGCGCTGCTCGATCATGGCGATGGAATCTTCGACGAGATCGCGCAGCCGGGCCGCGGATGCGGCATCGGTCGGCGCGAGCCTGACCAGTCCGTCGCCGCCATCGGTCACCGTGAGCGCATGCGACGGCAATCCCTCCGCGGCCGACGCGAGCTTGCGTGCGAGCTGTTCGCGGCCCTTGGCATCCGCGATCTTCACCTCCACGCCGGCGTCGCGGATCGCAAGACCGGAGAAGGCGATCTTGCCCTCGCGCAGGGTCTTGTAGACATCGTCGCGCAAATCCGTGACGACGCTTTCGCGCAAACCGTCGGTATCGACCTTGTAGATAATGCGCGAGCCGCCCAGCTTCTCCATCTTGTCGGCGACGAAGGCGGCGATCCTGGCACGCATCTTGTCGAACTGGCCGTCCTCGGCGAGTGCCGCGCGAGGCAGGATGATCGCCGAAATCATGACCGCTGAAGTCATGATCGCCGAGGTCACGGCGAGCGCGACAATCAGCCGTGTGACGCGATCCCGCGGGGGCGTGGTCATGATTTCCTCAAGTCTTGCGGCAGGACGCTGGCAGGGGAGTCCGATGCATGTTCTTGGTCCCCGGATCGGGCGGGGAGGTTCAATGGCCTCGAAGACGCGTGCTACGGCCGTAGCCGTTCGGCCATGGACGAACGCTCAATCATCCATCATTCTGTCCGCGCTCGATCGGCTATCGGTCGACGCCTCGCCGACCAAAATGTCAAAAGACAGGGGGCGGGGAAATGCATCTGAGGGAGGACGGAATTCCATGGCGGGCATCCACGCGCTCGATCGGTTCATCGGCAACGACTATCCGGACTTCGCGACGGACGCAGAGGTCCGGGCCTTCGAGCAGGTCCCTTACGCCGATCGCGTCGCGGCCGAGAGCACCTATGACGCCATCAGGCTCGGTGCGGCGCGCAACCCCGACGGGGCCGCGATCCAGTTCCTGCAAAACGCCGATCCGGCCGATACGCCGCTCGTGGTCACCTATCGCGATTTCGTCGCGCGCGTCACGCAGGCCGCCAACATGTTTCACGCGCTCGGCGTCGAGAAGGGCGACGTCGTCAGCTTCATGCTGCCGCTGGTGCCCGACGCCTTCGTGACGCTGTTCGGCGCCGAGGCCGCGGGCATCGCCAATCCCGTCAATCCGCTGCTTGAGCCGCACCAGATCGCGGAGATCCTTGAGGCCGCGAACACCAAGGTTCTGGTTGCGCTCGGACCGATGCCGGGCACCGACATCTGGCAGAAGGTCGAGCAGATCCGCCCGCAGCTGAAACATCTCAAGGCGATCGTGCAGGTGTTCGGCGGAGGCGATCCGGACAAGGGCATCTTCGCCTTCAACGATCTGATCAAGCAGCAGCCGTCCGACCGGCTTATCAGCGGGCGCAAGATTCCGGGTGGCGACATCGCGGCCTATTTCCACACCGGCGGCACCACCGGCACGCCGAAGCTCGTGCGGCACACCCACGCCAATCAGGTCTATCAGGCCTGGGCGCTCAATCTGCTGCTGAAGTCGAAGCCCGGCGCCAACATGCTGTTCGGCATGCCGCTATTCCACGTCGGGGGATCGCTGACGCAGGTGTTGCTGACGCTGTCCGCCGGCGGCTCATTGGTCGTGCTGTCGCCGAGCGGCTGGCGCAACCCGAATTCGGTGAAGAACATCTGGGGGCTGGTGGAGCGCTTCAAGCCCGAGGCGCTGTCGAGCGTGCCGACGGTGCTGGCGGCGACGCTTGCGGTGCCGCAAGGCAATGCGGACATCTCCAGCCTGAAATATGCCGCCGGCGGCGGCTCGGCGATTCCCGTCGCCGTCGGCTCGGCGATCCAGGAGAAGCTGAAGCTGCCGGTGGTCGAGGTCTACGGCATGACCGAGACCTCGAGCGTGCACACGCTCGCTTATCCCAGCCGGCCGATCCGGCTCGGCTCGGTCGGCCTTCCCATGCCTTACGCGCGCGTGCGCATTGTGCAGCTCGATGCTGACGGCCGCCTGATCCGCGACTGCGCAGCCGACGAGATCGGCGTCGTCATCATGGCCGGGCCCGGCGTGTTCGGCGGCTATCTCAACGACGAGCACAACAAGGGCGCGTTCGTCGACGAGGTCTGGGTCAACTCCGGCGACCTCGGACGTCTCGATGCCGACGGCTACCTCTGGATCACCGGCCGCGCCAAGGATCTCGTGATCCGCGGTGGCCACAATATCGATCCGGCGCCGATCGAAGAGATCATGTTTCGCCATCCCGCCGTCGGCTTCGCCGCCGTGGTTGGCCAGCCCGACGCCTATGCCGGTGAATTGCCGGTCGCTTATGTGCAGCTGAAGCCGGGCGCGACCATTCAGCCGGGCGAGCTCGAGTCCTGGGTGCGCGAACGCCGGAGCGCGCGGCCGTTCCGGTGCAGGTCATTCCGATCGATCCGATGCCGGTGACCGGCGTCGGCAAGGTGTTCAAGCCACAGCTGCGCTGGGATGCCGCGCAGCGCGTGTTCACCAAGGTGCTGTCGCCGATCATCGCGCGCGGCATCGACTGCAAGGTGAAGGTCGGCGCGCATGGCAGCCACGGCTCGATCGCCACTGTGACGCTCGCGGGCCTGCCGGCAGACCAGCACGAACTCGTCGCTGGCGAGGTGCACACGCTGCTCGATCCATTCGTGATGCGGCACGAGGTGGTGCAGGCGTAGGTAAGGGCACGCGAGGCTTGCGCGCCTCGCCGCGAGCGCGCATCATCCTCTCAAAAAATGGGGGGAAGCCGATGCCTGAACTCTCTCGCCGCCGTCACCTTCAACAATTGTCGGCCGTGTTCGGATCCGCTGCGCTGTCCGGATTGCCACGGCCGGTATGGGCGTCAGAGCCGGACATTCCGCCGGAGGGCATCGGCAAGGGCATCAAGCATATCTCGTACAGCGATGTCGGCGGCCGGCCCGACACCGTGCAGGTGATGTTCAACCGGCAGCACGTCTATGTCGGACACATGTTCAGCGACGGCGTGACGATCCTGGACGCATCCGATCCGCGCGCACTGAAACCGGTCAATTTCTTCACTGCCGGGCAATACACCCGCACCCACCATCTGCAGGTGGCGGAAGACCTGCTGCTGCTTGCGAACGGCGCCAACATCGTCGCGATGCAGTCCTACGACAGCATGCGCGGCTATTTCGAGAATTCGCTCGCCGACAGCATCACCAAGGCCAAGAAATTCCGCTCCGGCCTGTCGATCCACGACATCTCGAAACCGGGCGAGATGCGCGAGGTCGCGTTCCTCGAAATGCCGGGCTTCGGCATCAACCGGCTGTGGTGGCCCGGCGGCCGCTACGCCTATGTGTCGGCGCATTTCGACGGCTTCACCGACCACATCCTTTGCGTGGTCGATCTCAAGACCATCACCAAGCCGGAGATCGTCGCGAAATGGTGGCTGCCGGGCATGAACCGCGCGGCCGGCGAGCCGGCGACGCCCAAGGGCAAGCGCTTTGCGCTGCATCACATGATCACGGCGGGCGATCGCGGCTATGCCGCCTGGCGCGACGGCGGCTTCACCATCCACGACATCGGCGATCCCGCCAATCCGAAGCTGCTCTCGCACATCAACTGGTCGCCGCCCTTCGCTGGCGGCACGCATACGCCGCTGCCGCTGCCCAAGCGCCAGCTCGCCATCGTCGCGGATGAAGCCAATGCGGATCAATGCGCCAAGGGCCTGTTTCACACATTCGTGCTTGACGTGCGCGCGCCGCAAAATCCGGTGCCGATCGCGACGCTGCCGACGCCACGCGATCGCGACTTCTGTGCGAAGGGCACCTTCGGTCCGCATAATCTGCACGAGAACCGCCCCGGCTCCTTCCAGAGCGAGGAGACGATTTTCGCGACCTACAACAATGCCGGCGTCAGGGTGTTTGACGTCAGGGATCAGTTTGCGCCGAAGGAGATCGCGTATTGGGTGCCGCCGACACCGAAAAAACTCGTCGACCCCCGCCCGAACGTCGCGCTCGCAGCCAAGACCTGCGATTCCTATGTGCGGCCCGACGGGCTGATGTTCGTGTCGGACTGGAATGCCGGAATGCACGTGCTGCAATATCAGGGGTAATCGCCGCGCAGCGGGAGTCGGCGACTTGTCCGCGTGGCCACCTGTTCCGATCGGGCGACGCCTCGCCGCTACCCGCGGATCGCCGCATTGGCCCTTTCGGCCGCGCCCGTCATCGCATCCTTGGCCGATTTCGCCCCGTTGACCACTTCATTCACGCCGATCATGAAGGCGTCCAGGATCAGTCTCGATTGCGGATGGAAAAGAATCGCCTTGGCGCGGTCGACATCGGCATTCTGCAAATTGATCAGCGCCGCCTCGGCGGCCTGCGAACCGAACGCCTTCCTGAAGCCCTCGCTCGACCAGGCCGACACGCGTGTCGTCGCCAGCCCTGCTGCAGCAGTCTGCAGCGAGGTCGCCTTGCTCGTCGCCCAGAGCAGGAACAGGAAAGCCGCGCGCTTGTTTCGCGATTTGGAATTGATGCACGCCTGCCAGTGCGACATGAAGGGGACGGGGCCGCGACCAGCGAGATGCGGAAAGGTTGCAAACCCGGCCTGCTTGGCGACACGGCTTTTCGCTGGATTGGAAATGTCGGTCGCGAAGTTGCTGCTGTCGATCGCCATGGCCGTCCGCCCCTGCAGGAAGTCGTCCAGCACGTGGTACCATTCGTAGCTGCCGACGCCGGCAGGCCCGGCCTGGCCGAGCAACTGTCCGTACATCTCGACGGCCGCGATCCCCTCCGGGCTCGCGAAAACGACCCTGTTGTGCTCGACCATGGCCCCGCCGTAGGAGAACAGGAAGCCCATGGCTGGCGGGGAGGAATTGCCGCTCGCCTGGGCCCGCATCGCGATCCCCGACATCCCGTTGCCCTTGACCGCCTTGGCGGTGACAAGCAGCTCGTCGAAAGTCCGGGGTACCGGCTGGTCCTTGGCTGCCAGCGCATCGCTGTTGATGAACAGGGTCGTCGCCTCTGAGGTAATCGGGACCGCGTACCGTTCGCCGTCCGACCACAGCGGGAAGGCGCGGGCCGTCTTGAGCAGGTCGCTCTCGTCATACCAGGCGGGGTCGGTCAGCGACTTCATGGAATAATAGCCGTTCAGTGGCTCCACCCATCCGTTCGTGATGCCCTGGCCATAGGTCGTGAACATGAAGACGTCGGGCGTGCTACTGCCGCGAGCGAGCCTGATCGGCAGCGCGCCGAGGTAGGTGGTTTCCAGCTGGAAATCGATGGTGACGTTGATGCCGGTGAGGATGGTGAACTCCGGCAACAGCGGCGCGATCGCGTTCGACCACGGATGGATCGCACCCGAAAGTGCGATCGTCTGTCCCGCAAATTGCTTCCAGTCGATCGCGGCGTTGGCGTTAGCCGCAGCGGAATCCTCGGCAAAGCCCCATCGCGGCAGCGCGGTCAGGCCCGCGCCAGCCGCCCCCAGTCCCTTGATGAAACTGCGGCGGCTCGCCGGATGGCTCAATGAGTTTTCACCCTGTGCCATGATGATGCTCCTTGAATCAACCAAGGGCATTCATCCATAGCACACGCACGGTGCCGCAGTCCTGCGACATCACGGCCCGACCTCTGGCGTATCCGATGAATGTCGGGTTCCCGACCTCCTTATCCGTGCTATTGTCCCATCATGCTCTGGCGTCGGCACCAGAACACGCGCGGTCACACGAGGCAGGAGCGGCAAGCAGCTCATCACTTCATCGAGCATAGCCGCCAGGTCCTCGAAACGCTTGATCGGCTGCGGGCGATCGTCGCGGAACTGGAGACTGAAAGGCGCGGGTATCTCATGACCCTCGACCCCGCCTATCTCAAGGCCTACGGCGTCTCTGACGAAAGCGTACGGCGCGAGGCTCAGGCGCTGCAGATGTTGGTGGCGGATGATCCGTTGCAGGGCCTTCGGGCCGGACATCTGGCGCTGACCGTTACAGCCACGCTGCGCGAGATCGACGAGCTGCTGAAGACGGCCGGCACGTCCGGGCTGGCCGCGCTGGCAATGATCCGCAGCATGGACGAGATCCGCTCGCAAATCGACCAGATGGTGGATCACGAGCGCTTTCGGCTCGCCGGCCGGGAGGCGCGCGCAGAAGCATTCGAGCAACGCTGGACCTGGCTGATCGCCGGCGCCGTTGTGCTCGTCGTCGCGCTGGCCGCAGCGGCGCTGGCGCTCGCGCGGCTCGAAGCGAAACGGCGGCGGGAGGCGACCGAGGAGAACATCCAGCTCCAGAGTGATCTTGCAGCACGGGATATCAAGATCAGGCGCCTGTTCGATGCCAACATCATCGGCATCATCATCTGGGAAGTCGAGGGGCGCATTCTCGAGGCCAACGATGCCTTCCTGCGCATCGTGGGATACGACCGGGAAGATCTCGCCGCAGGGCGCCTGCATCGGACCGACCTCACGCCGCCGGAATGGCGCGACCGCGACTTGCATACCGTGGCGGAACTGAAGCGGATCGGGACGGCCCAGCCATTCGAGAAGGAGTATGTGCGGAAGGACGGAAGCCGTGTTCCGGTGCTGATCGGCGGGACCATGTTCGGAGAAGGTACGGATCATGGCGTCGGCTTTGTCCTTGATCTGACGGCTCTCAAGCGGGCGGAAGCCGAAGGCCGCGAACACGAGCGGCGCTACCGTGAAGCGCTGATGGAGCTCGCGCACGCCAATCGCGTCACCACGATGGGACAGCTAACCGCTTCGATCGCCCATGAAGTCAACCAGCCGATCGCCGCGATCGTGGCGAACGCCGAGGCCGGGCTGAATTGGCTGGAGGCGCGACCGCCAAACCTGGAGCGGGTTCGACAGACCCTCGACTGGATCACCGGTGACGGTATGCGAGCCGGCGACATCATCGGCCGGATCCGGGCGCTCATCAGGAACGCGCCCCCGCAAAAGGAGACTCTGGAGATCAACCCGGCGGTGCTTGAGGTCATCGCGCTGACACGCAGCGAAGCGTTCAAGAACGGCGTCTCGGTGCGAATGCAATTTGCCGAGGGCTTGCCGCCGATTCAGGCCGACCGGGTTCAAGTTCAGCAAGTGGTGCTCAACCTGATCGTCAACGCGATCGAGGCGATGGCCGCGGTCGGCGAGGGGGGACGGGAGTTGCTGATCAGCACCGGTCGGGATGCATCCGACGGCGTCCACGTCACCTTGCGGGATTCCGGTCCGGGGCTGGATCCGAAGAACGTGGATCGCCTGTTCGAAGCCTTCTACACCACCAAGCCCACAGGCATGGGGATGGGTCTCGCCATCTGCCGCTCGATCATCGAGGCGCACGGCGGGCGGATGTGGGCCGGCGCAAACGAGCCGCGGGGCGCCTTCTTCCAGTTCACCCTGCCTCTCGCCTCAGACGAGACCGCATCTCGTCCGCTGGAGGCGGATGAGCCAACGGGCCAACGCTCTGCGGCTCGATGACGGGCTCCGCGTGGCGTGGCCCTTTGGCGCGAATGGCGCCGGGGCCACGGCTCCCGCGAAGCGGCGCTAGCCCGCCGGCATCCGCGTCTCTACCAGGCGAGCCCAGTAGGAGGCGCCGTGGCCGAGGATGTTGTCGTTGAAGACATAGGCCGGGTGATGGCACTCGTTGCCGTCGCCCATGCCGACCAGGATCATCGCGCCGGGACGTGCTTCCAGCATGAACGAGAAGTCCTCGGCGCCCATCATCGGGATGAACTTGTCGTTGACACGCTCGGCACCGACGATGTCGCGGGCGACGTCGGCGGCAAGGCCGGCCTCGCGCGCATGGTTCATCGTCACCGGATACATCCGCGTATACTTGGTCTCGGCCGAGCCGCCATAGGCACGGGCGACGCTCTCGGCGACCTCGCCGATGCGGCGCTCGACGAGATCGCGCACTTCAGGATCGAGCGTGCGGACGGTGCCGCCGAGCTCGGCGACTTCAGGGATAATGTTGAAGGCCGTGCCGGAGTGGAATTGCGTGATCGAGATGACGGCGGACTTCAGCGGATCGACGTTGCGCGCGACGATTGACTGCAGCGCGTTGACGATCTGCGAGCCGATCAGCACGCTGTCGACGGATTTGTGCGGACCGGCGCCGGCGTGGCCGCCCTTGCCGTGGACGGTGATCTGGATGTTGTCGGACGAGGCCAGCATCGCGCCGGGCGTGGTCGCGAAATGGCCCTCGGGCAGGCCCGGCATGTTGTGCATGCCGTAGACCTCCTGGATGTTCCAGCGCGTCATCAAGCCGTCCTCGACCATGGCCTTGCCGCCGCCGCCGCCTTCTTCCGCAGGCTGGAAGATCATGATCGCGGTGCCGTCGAAATTGCGCGTCTCGGCGAGATATTTGGCGGCACCGAGCAGCATGGCGGTGTGGCCGTCATGGCCGCAGGCGTGCATCTTGCCGGGAACCTTGGAGGCGTAGGCGACGCCCGACGTCTCCATGATCGGCAGCGCGTCCATGTCGGCACGCAGCCCGATGGTCTTGCCGGAGGCCGACTTGCGGCCGCGGATCACGCCGACGACGCCCGTGCGGCCGATGCCCGTCACCACCTCGTCGCAGCCGAATTCGCGCAAGCGATCGGCGACGATGCCGGCGGTGCGATGGACCTCGTAGAGCAGCTCCGGGTTCTCATGGAAGTCATGGCGCCAGGCGGCCATTTCGTCGGAGAGGGCGGCAACGCGGTTGACGATGGGCATGAGGGGATCCGTTTCTTGTTCGTGGGGTGGGTTAGCGTAGCGTAACTCACCGCCGTGTCACGAGGAATGGTGGGTGATGCCTGCGGCTAACCACCCGGCAGCTTCTGCGGACGCGCGCTCAGCTCTCGCCGAACACGCGCTTGAAGATCGTGTCGACATGCTTGAGGTGATAGCCGAGGTCGAACTGCTCCTCGATCTCGGCGTCGGTGAGATACTTCTTCACTTCAGCGTCCTTCTTCAGGAGCTGGAGGAAGTCGCCTTCGCCGCGCCAGACCGGCATGGCGTTGCGCTGCACCAGCTTGTAGGCGTCCTCGCGGCTTGCGCCCTTCTGGGTCAGCGCCAGTAGCACGCGCTGCGAATGCACGAGGCCGCCGAGGCGGTCGAGGTTCTTCTGCATGTTGGCGGGGTACACCAGCAGCTTGTCGATCAGGCCGGCGAGGCGCACCAGCGCGAAGTCGAGCGTCACGGTGGCATCCGGGCCCATCATGCGCTCTGCGGAGGAGTGCGAGATGTCGCGCTCGTGCCAGAGCACGACGTTTTCCAGCGCCGGCGTCACATAGGCGCGCACCATGCGGGAGAGGCCGGTGAGGTTTTCCGACAGCACCGGGTTGCGCTTGTGCGGCATCGCGGACGAGCCTTTCTGCCCTTCGGAGAAGAACTCTTCGGCCTCCAGCACCTCGGTGCGCTGCATGTGGCGGATCTCCACGGCAATGCGCTCGACCGAGGAGGCGATCACGCCAAGCGTCGAGAAATACATCGCATGGTGGTCGCGCGGGATGACCTGAGTGGAGATCGGCTCGGGGACGAGGCCCATCGCCTTGGCGACGTGCTCTTCGACGCGCGGGTCGATCTGGGCGAAGGTGCCGACGGCGCCGGAGATGGCGCAGGTCGCGACTTCCTTGCGCGCCGCGATCAGGCGCTCCTTGGCGCGGGTGAATTCGGCATAGGCATAAGCGAGCTTGAGGCCGAAGGTCACAGGCTCGGCGTGGATGCCGTGGCTGCGGCCGATGGTCGGCGTCATCTTGTGCTCGAAGGCGCGCTTCTTGAGTGCGGCCAGCACCTTGTCGAGATCGGCAAGCAGGAGGTCGGCGGCGCGGGCGAGCTGGACGTTGAGGCAGGTGTCGAGCACGTCCGAGGACGTCATGCCCTGGTGTACGAAGCGCGCCTCGGGGCCGACGATTTCGGCAAGGTGGGTCAGGAAGGCGATGACGTCGTGCTTGGTCTCGCGCTCGATCTCATCGATGCGGGCGACGTCGAAAGTGGCGTCCTTGGCCTTGGCCCATACCGTCTTGGCGGCCTCTTTGGGGATGGTCCCGAGTTCGGCGAGGGCGTCCGCCGCGTGCGCCTCGATCTCGAACCAGATCTTGAACCGGGTCTGCGGCTCCCAGATCGAGGCCATTTCCGGGCGGGTATAGCGGGGGATCATCAGACTGCTCCAGGAAGGTGGGCGGGCGGCCCAAGGGGGCGGCGACCGGCCAAAATGCTTTTTACGCCGTGATTTAGCAGAGCGGGCAGGGCGAAACAAACGATCTGGACACCCCAGGCGAGGGGGATCGGCGAGCTATCCACCGCCCCAGGAACTAGCCCAGGTCGAGGAGACGCCGCCCGCAAAAATTAACTGTCAATCACGGATCATTGACTGACAGATATTGAAATCTGTCAGCGGGACGTGTATATCCGTTCTCGGACGCTCCGATTGGGCGTCCCGCGGCGACCCGCCCGGGGAGCCCGAGGTCCGAAACACTTGCGGATCGCGGGACATAAGGAGGTGGGGACCGCGGACGAATGGAGACTTAAGACAATGACGACCGAAATCATCAACTTCACCGGAACGATTGGGCATTGGCTCAATTTACTGGTTGCGCGCCAGATCGCGGCGCAGGCTGCAAAACTGCCTCATTAAGGCGAGAGCTTTCCGAAACGACCGGCACGGGCGCTTCGGAAGCAGCTCCATCGCCGGGTAACTGAGCCCTCAACGGGAACATGGTGCTGGCATGAATGAAGCCGTGATCTTGACGCCGGAGCGGATCCTCGAAGTCACCGAGGACGTTCTGCGACGTTACGGACTTGCCAAGGCCACCGTGGTTGACGTTGCCCGTGCGCTCGATGTGAGCCACGGCAGCGTCTATCGCCATTTCCCGAGCAAGGCCTCGCTGCGCGAGGCCGTCGCCAAACGCTGGCTGGATCGCATCGACGCGCCGTTGCTGGCGATCGCCGAGGAGCAGGGGCCGGCGCCGGCGCGACTCGACCGCTGGCTGCGCACGCTGTTCGCCGCCAAGCGCTCGCGTGTGCTCGACGATCCCGAGATGTTCGACACCTATCTGACGCTGGCGCGCGAGGCTTGCGCCGCCGTCAAGTGCCACAAGGACACCATGATCGACCAGATCGCGTCGATCCTGACCGACGGCGTGAAGCAGGGCGTGTTCGAGGTGGGCGACGTCAAGGCCACCGCCCGCGCCATCTTCGATGCCACCGTCCGCTTTCACCACCCGGCCCACGCCGACGAGTGGAAGGATGCCGACCTGCCCGCCCGTGTCGATGCGACCCTGGCGCTGGTGCTGCGCGGGTTGAAGGCGGCCTAGACCGACACGGTCCCGCCAAAGCGTGTAACCGTCGATTCAGCCTTTCGCCTTGTGCAAAAGGGCCTCCTCGCGAAGGGCAGGCGAGTGGGTCGATTGCCTTCCGTTGGCGGATGGGACTACCGGCGGGCTCTCCGGATATGTGTTCACCGCGATTTCGACAGCGTCCTTCGACCGCTTCCGAATGCGGTAGAATGTAAGCTCCTGGTCGAGTGCGGGGCAGCGGAAGTGGACGACGGCCGTATCCGGCAAGCGGCAGAGTTCGTCGATGAGCTCGCCCACGGTGAGGAGCGGAGGATCGACGACCGTTCGGTGCATGGCCTTACTCATGGCGCAACTCCTTCACTCTGCTGCTAACCAAAGCGCGACGGTGTCGGTTCCATTCCGCTCGCCTCACGCGCTGGATAAAGGCGCGAACTGCGCGCCGCCGCGCTAGAGCGCGGATCCCGACCGCTGGCCGCGAGACCGCAAGATGCCGAACGGGTCTTCGCGCCCGGCCAGTTTCCGATATGTCGCAAGGTCGTCAAGCGTTGGACCTTCCCCGCGTCGGACATTCCCACTCGTTCCAACCGGAATCGACGTGCCGAGGCCGGCATAAAGATAGCTGTCGCCGAACGCCTTCTTGAGCGCGGCAAAAGTCGGTTCACCGGTGCAATGTCCCGGTGCTACGGTGTCGACCTTGAACCTGTCCTTCAGAGCGGTAACGACTTTCGCGATTGCCTCGTCAGGCGCCACGACCAGATGAAATCCGCCCACGATGAGATGAATCTTGGGATTGATCCCGGTCGCCGCTTCGACAATGCGCTCGATCCCGGGGTGCGAACAACCGACCAGAAGGACTACGCCTTCTGCGGTGTTGACGGCCAGAGACAGCTCCTTGAGCTCTCTTGTCCCGGGCGCGTCGGAGATCAGCGAAATCAGCGTAATCCCAGGAGCAATCTCGGTCGTCTGATCGATCAGTTCGAAGTTTGCGGTGGCCCATGCCGAGCCGAACTTCATCACCGCTGGGGGCTTGCCTCCGTAGTACCGCATCTCCGGTGGCAGGGCCTCGTCTTTCCGGAAGAAGGTGGAAGGCAGCGAAGAGCCGTAGATGCCAAATCCTTCCTTCGGCGCGTAGATCTTGACGGTCGGATTGACGCTCAGGACGTAGGACAAGCCCGCCATATGATCGGAGTGGCGGTGCGAAAGAACGACAAAGTCGAGGTCCGAGAGGTTGACGCCCCTGGCCTTCACGTTTGCCGCGAAGATCTCGGGGTCGTTACCCGTGTCGAACAGGATGCGTTTTCCCGCGACTTCGACAAGGGCGGAAAAACCCCAGTCCTTTGTCATCGCGTCATTTGTGCCGAAGGCGTCATAAAGAATGGTGATCTGGTCTTTCGCGTCGGCTGCTGCGCTCTCGGTGGTTCCGGTCGCGAAAACGTTGAAGGCGATCAGTGCGGCAAGAAGACTGTCCCTGATGTTCATGGAAGCGTCTCCTGTTGTCATGCAAAACATACAACGGGAACGAGGGCGGCTTCGAAAGAGCCGGGAGGCTCGCGTCAAGATCGGAGCCCAACAGACATCCACCGGCGGTCTCGTGCCGGATGCCGTGGCTGCGATCGAGCCTAGCACAATCCGAGAGCGACTGGAGACCTTCGTTGGGGCGGCCGGCCGGAACCAGATAGGCGTCCAGCCGCCAAGCTCTAGATCCTCGTCAGCCCGCAGCTCGCTGCCAGCCGCACGAGTTGCGCGTCGGTGCGCGCGCCGGTCTTGGTCTTGATCAAATAGTGATAGTTCTGCACCGTCTTGACGCTGAGATTGAGATGAGCAGCAATCTGCTCAGTCGTCGCGCCGCCGGCGAATTGGCGCAGGATCTCGATCTCGCGCTCACCCAGTTGGTCCAGCGCCGAGCCCGCCGACAGGCTGTCCTCGGCCAAAATGTGCGCGATGTCGTCGCTCATGGCGCGCTCGCCGCGCGCAACGCTGCGGATCGCGGTGACGACCACGGAGGGTTCGCTGCTCTTGGTGACGAAGCCGCTGGCTCCGGCGCTGAAGGCGGCTTTCACCAGCACGGCCTCGTTGTGCATCGTGAAGACGAGGATGCGCGCCCGCGGGCTGCGCGCGCGGATGTTGCGGATCGCCTCCAGCCCGCTCGCGCCGGGCATCGAGATATCCAGCAGGACGACATCAGGGTCGTGCGCCTTGAAGGCGCCGTAGGCGTCGGCCGCGTTGTCGGCCTCCGCCACGACATGGAGATCGCCCTGGCTCTCCAGCACGCGCCGGTAGCCTTGCCGGACGATCGGATGGTCGTCGACCAGCAGCACGGAGATGCCTGTTGCCGCGACCTCGCTCATGTCGGCCTCACGCTGCGAGCGGGATGGTGGCGGCGACGCTGAGGCCTCCTCGCGCAGGCAGGATCGACAGCGATCCGCCGGCCGCCGCGACCCGCTCGCGGATGCCGGTGAGACCGAAGCCGGTCGACTGCGCCACGCGTGCCGCGTCGCCGCCGCCGTCGTCCTCGACACGGATCAGTAACGCGTCGTCGTCACCGGCGCGCCGCTCGATGCGCAAGGAGATTTCGCGCGCCGAGCTGTGGCGCAGTGCGTTGGTCAGGCATTCCTGCGCCACGCGATAGGCGGTGGTGGCGGCCGGGCCGCTGATGTCGGTGAGGTCGCCCCTGAGATCGAGCCGGATGGTCGGCTGCGCTGCGCTTTGCGAGCGCCAGCTATCCACCAAATTGACCAGGCTGGCCTCGAGCCCAAGCTCCTCGGGGAGGGGATTGCGCAGGCGTTTGAGCGCATCGCGCAGCGAGGCCATCAGATGATGGGTGGCCTGCGAGATCATGCGTGCGTCCTGCGCGATTCCGTTATCCTTGCTCTCCTTCGCGCTTGCTGTCTCGATCGTGTTGGCGAAGGCGAGGATGGCGGAGAGATTTTGGCCGAACTCGTCGTGCAGCTCGCGGGCGAGCGCGCGGCGTTCGTCGTCACGGATCTCGATCAGCCGCCTTGTCAGCGCCGCGCGCTGTTCGGTGGCTTCCTCCAGCCGGCCGCCGAGCTCGCCGACGGCGCTGCCGATCATCGCCAGCTCCATGGAGCGGAAGCGCGGCAGTTTCGTGCGATACTGGCCCCGCGCCATGCGCTGGAGCGCGGCGACGATGGTGCGCGCCGGCGCCAGCGCGTGCGCGATGGCAAGCGACGCCAAGAGCGCGATCGCCGCCGCCATCAGAAGCGCGACATCAACCACGTTGAGGAGATACTCCCAGGCAAGCGAGATGGCCGCTGCGGCATCCGGCGTCGCGACGACCGTTCCGGCGGCTGCCGCGCGGGGACTGACGGGCCTTATCACTTCGGCGTGGCTGCCGAGGAAGATGGGTACGATCGCGGTGAACCAGTGCGGCGGCGTCTTGCCTAGCCCCACGCTCTGGCCGCACAGCGGCCTTTCGAATGCGATGGCCGGCTGGAACTCGACGCAGACGCCGGGCGAGATCAGCTTCATCGTCTCCAGGGTGCGCCACTCCGGAACCGGCAAGAGCTGCTCGCGCGTTCTGCTGCTGCGCAACAAGAACTCGTGCCAGTACAGCGCCTGAAGCGCCTGCGCGACCCGCTGCGCCGAGGCCGCGGTCGCCCGTTCGACGTTGCGATAGGCGTCGAACGTGGCCCAGACGGTCGCAGCGCCAAGGCAGAGCGCGACGATGAGAAGCAGACGGGCGACAAGCTGAAGCACGAGGCGCATGCGATCACCCTCAACGTTTGGTAAGGTCAGCCTAACAACGCCGCCGCGCCTTGCCAATTGCGGGGTTGGGGCCGGATTGCAGCTCGGGCAAATTTCCCAAGCCGGATTGGGCATGGCTCTTTGGACGCGGCGGCTTTGATCTAATCGGGGTGGAATCGTTGCAGGCCAATCCCTGCAAGCCAGGAGCAGTGCAGCATGAGTTCGATGACGATTGGACCGATCGCGGGGTCTGCTGCCGACCCATCCGAGCGCAGCGCGCTGCTGTTCTGGATGATCTTCACCGGACTGTCGATCTTCGCCGTCGTGCTGCTGTGGCGCTTCGGCCTGATCCGCCTGATGCTGACCTCGGACCGCACCTACATTTCCAGCGTGATCGCGCTGCTCTATGTCCTTACCTGCGGCCACTGCTTCCTGCGGACACGGGCGATCGCCCGTGAAGGCGCGGCGGTGCCGGGCGGTGCTCGCGGCGCCCGGGGGCAGCAAGGTGCTCGACGGCAGCGCGGCCGCGCTGCCACGCGGGCTGGTGCGGGACCACATCGAGAGCCTCGTGACGAAAGCGTCCGCGCAGGACTACCGGGCGGTCGACCAGACGCTGCTGCTGCGGACGCTGGCCGACCGGCTGCGCGGCTCCAACGGCTTCGGTGCCTTCGTCTCGGACACGCTGATGAAGCTCGGCCTGCTCGGCACCATCATCGGGTTCATCATCATGCTGGCGCCGATCGCGGGGCTGGATGCCGCCGACAAGGTCGCGATGCGTTCCTCGATGGGGCTGATGAGCGACGGCATGGCGGTCGCGATGTACACCACGCTCGCAGGCCTCGTCGGCTCGATCCTGGTCCGCATCCAGTATTACATGCTGGATGCCGCGACCCAGCGGGTGTTCTCGGATGCTGTGGTGCTGACCGAGACCTATGTGACGCCGGTGCTGGAGCGCAAAGGCACTGGAACCGCGTCATGATGGATGACTTTGGTCTCTATCCGCGCGAGGAGCCGTTCGATCCGCTGGGCGTGATGCTGTTCAAGGCGCTCCAGGTGATCGCCTTCCTGTTCTTCCTCGCGCTCCTCGCGGTGTCGCCCGATGCCAAGGACGGCAAGATCGATTCCAAGGCCGAGTTCATGATCACGCTGGACTGGCCGGACAGCCATCCAGACGATCTCGACCTGTTCGTGCAGGATCCCGCCGGCAACATCGCCTGGTACCGCCACCGCGAAGCCGGCTTCCTCACGCTCGATCGCGACGACCGGGGCGGGGCCAACGACTTCATCATGGTCAACGGTAAGAAGATCGCCTCGCCGATCCGCGAGGAGATCGTCACGGTGCGCGGCATCCTCGCCGGCGAATACACCGTCAACGTCTCACATTTCGTGGCGACGACCGGCGAACCGGTCCAGGCCAATGTGAAGGTGCAGAAGCTCAATCCGACCGCGCAGGTGGTCTTCGACAACAAATTCACGCTCGATCACACCGGCGACGAGAAGACCGCGGTGCGGTTCCGGCTCGATGCGGAAGGAAAGGTCGTCAATGTGGATCAGCGGCCGAAATCGCTGCTGGAGACGTTCCGCAGCAGTTGGCGCAACGGCGCCGATCTCGACCCGCGGACGGGGGTGAGCAAGAACGCTGTGAGGGTGCGCCGTGACTAGCCTGCAGACGGTCATCCTCACGCTGTCGGTTGCCTACGCCGTCATCGGCGCGCTGCTGCTGGTCGTGCTGGTCTATGCGCGGCTACACTGGTCGTTCAAGGCGGTCGCAGTGGTCGTGACCAGCGCCTTCTATGTCGTCAGCTTCACCGAGATGCGCGGACTGCTCGGCTGGGCCAGCGCCGACCGGCTGCCAACCTCCTTCAAGCTGCTGAAGGCCCGCATCGTCGAGCCGCATTCGCTGGAAGGCGATCCCGGCTCGATCTATCTCTGGGTCGAGCAGCTGGATGACGACAATCGCCCGAGCGGCATCCCGCGCGCCTTTCGTGTGCCCTACAATGACAGGCTGGCCGACAAGACCCATGCGGCGGAGAACGAGATCGCGCTGGGACATCCGCAAGGCGGCCGTGCCGCCGATTTCGGCGGCGGCGATGGCAGTCTCATTGACATGGTCCGGGAATATGTGACGCCCAAGACCATTCTGGAGACCAGCGGCGGCGATTCCTCGACCGGCGAATTCCTGGCACCACCCGCCGGCGCGCAAGGCGCGGTGTTCACCCCGATTCCGCCGCGCCGGATGCCGCCGAAGGACGAGCAATAGGCTCTTCACCATCGCCACAGGGGCACGCTGGAAAACGCACCCGCACTGGCGCATCTTCTTGACGTCCCTCAATTTGGCCTTATCGGCTTCCGATAAGGCCTTTGGGGTGGAGGGTGCGTGCTTCTCGCTGTCTTCTCGGATATCCACGGCAACCGGCAGGCGTTCGAGGCCTGCCTGAAGGTTGCCCGCGCGAAGGGCGCGGAGCGGTTCGTCCTGCTCGGCGACTTCGTCGGCTATGGCGCCGATCCGGAATGGGTCGTGGATACCGTGATGGGTCTGGTCCGGGAGGGCGCCATCGCCGTCCGCGGCAATCATGACGAGGCGGTCAACACCACGACCGAAGCCATGAATGCGGAGGCGCAGATCGCGATCGAATGGACGCGCGGGCGTCTCGACGTCGCGCAGCGGCGGTTCCTCGCCGAGCTGCCGATGCTGGTGGATGAGAAGGAGCGCCTTTACGTCCACTCGGAGGCCTCGAGCCCGCAGCGCTGGCACTATGTCCGTTCGACGGCGGATGCCGCCAAGAGCCTGATATCGACGCCCGCCCATGTCACCTTCTGCGGCCACATCCATCGCCCGGCGCTCTATTCGATGTCGGTGACGGCGAAGATGACGGGCCTCGTGCCCAAGACCGACGTTTCCGTGCCGCTGCTGCGCGGGCGGCAATGGCTGGCCGTGCTCGGCTCGGTGGGCCAGCCTCGCGATGGCGATCCATCCGCAGCCTTCGTGCTGTTCGACACCGTGTCGTGCCAGATCACCTATTGCCGCGCGCCCTATGACATTGCGAGCGCGGCGGACAAGATTCGCGAAAACGGCCTGCCGCCCTGGCTCGCCGACCGGCTGTCGCAGGGACGCTGACGGCGATGCCGCAACCCCTGGTCAAATCAGGCGCCGAGATCGACGGCTACACCATCGGTGAATGCGTCCATGCCGGCGGCATGGCGACGCTGTGGACCGTCACCCATCCCGGCATCGACGTGCCGCTGCTGATGAAGATTCCGCGGGTGTCGGAGGGCGAGGACCCCGCCGCGATCGTCTCGTTCGAGATGGAGATGATGATCTTGCCGCGGCTCGCCGGCCCGCACGTGCCCTCGTGTTTCGGCACCGGTGACTTCGCGCACCAGGCCTACGCCGTGATCGAGCGCATTCCCGGGACCACGCTCTACAAGCGGCTGCCCGACCTGCCGCTCCCATATGAGGAGGCGCGGCAGCTCGTCGCGAAGATCGCCGCCGCGCTGGCCGATCTGCACCGGCAGAACGTGATTCATCACGACGTCAAGCCGAGCAGCATCATGTTCCGCGATAGCGGCGAGGCGGTCCTGATCGATTACGGCCTGTCGCACCACAACCATCTGCCGGACCTGTTGCAGGAGGAATTCCGCCTGCCTTACGGCACCGCGCCCTACATGGCGCCCGAGCGGCTGTTGGGGGTACGGGACGATCCGCGCAGCGATCTGTTTTCGCTTGGCGTGCTGCTCTATTTCTTCACCACCGGCGAGCGTCCCTTCGGCGAGGGCGAGACGCTGCGCGCGATGCGTCGCCGGCTGTGGCGCGATCCGCACCCGCCGCGCGAATTGCGCGCGGACTATCCACCCTGGCTTCAGGAGGTGGTGCTGCGCTGTCTCGAGATCGAGCCGGTGCGGCGCTATCCGACCGCGTCCCAGCTCGCCTTCGATCTCGCTCATCCGGAGCAGGTCAAGCTCACCGCGCGTTCGGAACGGCTGAAGCGCGACCCCTTGAGCGTCGCCTGGCGGCGGCGCTTCAACCTGGGTGTCATGGCGCCGCGCGCGAAATCGGACGTGGCCGCGCAAATCGCCTCCAGCCCGATCCTCGCGGTCGCGCTCGACACGGTGGAAGGCGCGGGCGAGCTGAACGAGGCGCTGCGCGTGACGACCGAGCGCATTCTCGCGACGCTGCCGTCGGCGCGGCTTGCCTGCGTCAACGTGCTCAAGCTCAACCGCATCGCGATCGACCGGACGCTCGACGAGCAGGGCTCCAACAAGCATATCGACCGCCTGGTCGCGCTCCGGCATTGGGCGACGCCGCTCAAGCTGGACGAGAGCCGGCTGTCGGTTCACGTGCTGGAGGCCGTCGACCCCGCCGCGGCGCTGTTGGAATTCGCCGAGATCAATCAGGTCGACCACGTCATCATCGGCGCACGGCAGAGCTCGTTCCGCCGCACGCTGCTCGGCAGCGTCTCGGCCAAGGTGGCCTCGGAGGCGGCCTGCACCGTCACCGTGGTGCGGCCGCCGCGGATGGCTGCGGCGAAACCGGACGCCGGCGTCGTGTGGGGCTAGGAAAGATCACGCCGCGTGGGCGGCGTGGACGGAGCGCTTGCGGCGGATCGGCCAGCAGAATTGCGGGCCGGGCTCGCCGTGATCCGCGCCGCCGCCGAAATACTGGATGATCTCGCGGCAGGGCTCGCAATTGAAGAGGTTACGCGACGCGGATGCCTTGGTCATTTCCTTCAGGCAGTTCGGGCAGTGCGGTTTCATCGGGCGTGGTCCAGAACAGAATTCAATGCCGGCGCGGTGACCGGAGCGGGTGATCCGGGTCCGCCATCTCGGGCCCGGTGTCGTCGCGCCTCTCGCCTTCGGTGCGTTCGAGCCGACCGAAGAAATAGTCGAGGTCAGGATGCGGGCGCCGCGGGATGCGGCACCTGCGCTTCGCTTGACGCTTCACGAGCGCGATCTGCATGGGCTCAGGCCCGATACCAGTCGCGACGGACGATGCGGGCCGAACGTGCCGGCACCCTCGCCGGTCCGGCCGATGGGCCAAACACAACAAACGCACTGAAACCAAGCCACAACGCCACGCCAGTCCAAACCAGGGTCGTCGTCATGATGTGCTCCCGCGAAAACAGGCAAGAATCACTAGCGGTGATTTGCACGAATCAGGGAAGCCCGGAGGAGTACGGATCAAGGTGCAATTTAGGCATTGCGCGTCGCAACGCCCGTAAGACCCGCAGCTTTTCAGCAAATATGTTGCTTGTGCTTCAGATCGCTTCGCCGCGTGCGCCTGCGGCGGCGTTGCGGATCGCGGCGATGTTGGTCTTGTACGCTTCCTGCGTGCCGCCCTTGAACACGGAGGTGCCGGCGACGAAGGCGTTGGCGCCCGCCGCGGCCAGGGGACCCGCGACATCGGGACCGACGCCGCCATCGACCTCGATGTCGATCGGACGTCCCGCCGTCATCGCGCGGATGTCGCGGATCTTGCCGATCGCAGACGGGATGAAGGCCTGGCCGCCGAAGCCGGGATTGACCGACATCACCAGCACGAGGTCGACGAGGTCGATGACGTATTCGAGCACGCTGATCGGCGTGCCCGGGTTGAGCGAGACGCCGGCCTTCTTGCCGAGCGCGCGGATCGCCTGGAGCGAGCGGTGCAGATGGGGACCTGCTTCCGCATGCACGGTGATGTGGTCACAGCCGGCTTTGGCGAAGGCCTCGAGATAGGGGTCGCAGGGCGAAATCATCAGATGCGCGTCGAAGATCTTCTTGGTGTGCGGGCGCATCGCCTTGATGACGTCGGGGCCGTAGGAGATGTTGGGCACGAAATGTCCGTCCATCACGTCGAGATGGATCCAGTCGGCGCCGGCCGCGTCCACCGCGCGCACCTCTTCGCCGAGCTTGGAGAAGTCCGAGGCCAGGATCGAGGGCGCGATGGCCAGGGGGCGGGGAGTGAAGGCTTGGGTCATGGCGCGGTGTCCCGTGGCGGCCGTGAAAGATGATGCTCGCCTAACATGGGCCTCTCAGCCGGGCAATGCAGGGGTGGCGTGCTTCCTGTGGGCGGAAATTTCTGCCGCGACCGGCATGAATTGCCGGTGTTCCGGAGCCGCGCCAGGCGTCGCGAAGGCGGATTTCATTGAGCTTTTTGCGCTGGCACGACGCTTGCTGACATCACCGCCAGAACATTGGCTGCGGCGTGCCGCATCGGTTGGAGTTGTGCAATGTTGTTTGCCCTTGGTGCCGTATCGAGCGCGCTCGACGCGATCCAGTCGCTGACGAACTCGAAATCGTCCTCCTCGACCCAGAAGACGGGGTCTTCGCAGAACGCGCCGATCAATCCGTTCGCGATCGACAGCGGCAGCAGCACGACCAGCGGCGCGACCTCGTCGGTCAACGCGGGCAAAACGCCGCAAATCTCGCCGGAGACGATGAACGCGCTGTTCGCCGCGCAGAACCAGTCGTCCAGCGGCACCGGCAGCACGGCCAGCTCGAGCTCGACGTCTTCGACCTCGACGAGCCGCGACGCCGCGCTGAAGGACCTGTTCTCGCAGATCGACGGGGACGGCGACGGCAAGATCACCAAGTCCGAATTCGAGAACGCGCTCGGGGCCGGCGGCACCAACCTCGCGCAGGCCGACGACGTGTTCTCGAAGATGGATACGAATTCCGACGGCAGCGTCAGCCTGGATGAGATGTCGAAGGCGCTGAAGAGCGGCCATCACGGCCATGCCCACGGTGCCAGCGGCTCCGGCGATGGATCGGATTCCGCCTCGAAGTCGAGCGGCGGGTCGACCTCGACCACGACGACCGCTGCGGACGGCTCGACCACCACCACCGTCACCTATGCCGACGGCTTCAAGATGTCGACGACCGTCCCGGGCGCCTCCAGCTCCTCTCGCAATTCGGCCTACGATCTGTTCGCGCAGTTGATGCAGCGGCAAGGCGGGCAGGGCCAAGGCGCCTCAGCGACCGCCGGCTCGTCGATGTCGATGAGCGTCTGACGCCCACTCGCTGTCATGCCCCGGCTTGCCGCCTTCGCTAAAGCTTCGGCGGCCGAGCACCCTTGTGGCCCCGGCGTAGCCTTGGCGGAGCCGGGACCGGGGCATCCAGTACGCCGCGGCTTCTCGGTTCAATCACAACTGTCTCTGGGATACTGGATCGCCCGGTCTTCGCCGGCCGATGACGCGCGATATACGGTGAGAGGCGCGTGCCGCTTACGCGCCGAAGCGGTCCTTCCACGCCGGTAATGCTCCCGCAAACGGCAGCGCCGTCGCGCTGTACACGCCGCGCGCGATCGCGCGCGCGACCACGTTGGCGGCGACCGTGCCGAGCTCGGTGAGGCCGACCAGCGGCTCGATCGGCTTCTCACAGGTCGCAGCCGCAAACAGCACGTCGCCGTCGGTCGGGGCATGCACGGGATAGATGGCGCGGGCAAATCCGGTGTGCGCGATCATCGCAAGCCGCTTGGCCTGGGCCTTGGTCAGCGTCGCATCGGTGACGACGAGGCCGATCGTGGTGTTCTCGCGCGCGCTCGCGGCCGGGCCGCCCTTGATGCGCATCGCCAGCATGTCAGGCGTGAATTTGGATGGCAGGCCGCGCCCGCCGAACTCGCCGTTCTCCTCGAACGGCGCCGCCCAGAACCACGGTCCCTCGCCGACGGTTGCGCTGCCGACCGCGTTGACGACCATGATGGCGGCCACCTTGATGCCGTTGGGCAGGACCGCTGAAGCCGAGCCGAGCCCGCCCTTGAAGGTCGCGGTGGTACAGCCGAGGCCTGCGCCGACGCTGCCCAGCGCGAAGTCGTGGCCCGCGGCCACAGCTGCCGCGTAACCGAGATCGCGATAGGGCGCGAAGCGGCCCCAGGCCTTGTCGCCGCCGTTGAGCAGGTCGAACACGATGGCGCCCGGCACGATCGGGATCACCGCCTCGCGAATCCGGAAGCCGCGGCCCTGTTCGGCAAGCCAGGCCTGGACGCCGCCGCCGGTCTCGATGCCAAAGGCGGAGCCGCCGGACAGCGCAATCGCATCGACGCGCTCGACCGTGCTGGCAAGATCGAGCAGCGCATCCTCGCGCGTGCCGGGCCCGCCGCCGCGCACGTCGATCGCCGCGACCGCCGGGGCATCGAAGATGATCGCTGTCGTGCCGGAGGCGACTTTCGCATCCTCGGCATGGCCGACGCGGACGCCGGCGATATCGGTAAGCAGGTTTTTCAAGGCCGGCACTCCATGCGCTTCAGGCATCAGCGATAGCGCACCGATGCCGCGCGCTCAACTCGCCAGCGCGGTCCTGAGCATCTTGGCAAGCTCGGATTTGCGGTAGGGCTTGGCCAGCAGCAGCACGCCGGAATCGAGCCGGCCGTGATGGACGATGGCGTTCTCGGTGTAGCCCGAGGTGAACAGCGTCTTCAGGTCGGGACGCCGCCGCACCGCCTCGTCCGCGAGCTGGCGGCCGTTCATGTGGCCCGGCATGATGATGTCGGTGAAGAGCAGGTCGATGCCCTTGTCGGCATCGATGATGGTGAGGGCTTCGGCCGCGTTGGCGGCTTCGAGCGCGGCATAGCCGAGGCTCTTGATCTGGGTCACGACATATTGGCGCACCAGCGCGTCGTCCTCGACGATCAGGATCTTCTCGTCGCCGCCGGCGATGGGCACGTTCTGGAGCGACTCGTACTCGCTCTCCTGCACGCCGCTCGAGCGCGGCAGGTAGATCTTCACGCTCGTGCCGTGGCCTTCCTCGCTGTAGATCTTGATGTGGCCGCCGGACTGCTTGACGAAGCCGAACACCATGCTGAGCCCGAGCCCGGTGCCCTTGCCGACCTCCTTGGTGGTGAAGAACGGGTCGAACACCCGCTCCATCAGGTCCGGTGGAATGCCGGTGCCGGTGTCGCTGACCGCGATCATCACGTAGCTGCCGGCGACGACGTCGGGATTCATGCTGGCATAGCCGTCGTCGAGGAAGATGTTGCGGGTCTCCAGCACCAATGTGCCGCCGTCCGGCATGGCGTCGCGCGCGTTCAGCGCGAGGTTGAGGATCGCGGTGGAAAGCTGGCCCGGGTCGACCAGCGCCGGCCAGGCATCCCCGGTGAGCTGCGGCATGATGGTGATCTGCTCGCCGAGGGTCGGGTGCAGCAGCTTGGCGGCCTCGAGCGCCAGCGCATTGACGTCGATCTCGCGCGGCTGGAGCGGCTGCTTGCGGGCAAAGGCGAGCAGGTGCTTGGTCAGTTGCGCGCCGCGTTCGGCGGCGTCGTCGATCAGCTTGGTGATGGCGGCGAGCTCGGGACGGTCGGCCACCGCATCCGCGAGGATGCCGATCGTGCCGGTGATGACAGTCAGCACGTTGTTGAAATCGTGGGCGACGCCGCCGGTCAGCTGGCCGATGGAGTCCATTTTCTGGACCTGCCTGAGCTGGGCCTCTGCGGCCTGCTTCTCGGTGAGGTCGCGGCCGATGAAGAAATGGCGCTTCACCGGTTCCGACCAGGTGCCCATCCAGTTCAGCGTCACCTCGTGACCATCGTAGTGGTAGTAGCGCGCCTCGAAGCTGCGCTTGACCGCGCCACGCCGCGCCGCGCGCATCTCGTTGCGGGTGTTGTCGAGGTCATCGGGGTGAATGAACTCGATGGCGCTGTGCCCGATCATGTCCTCCGGCTTGTACCCGAGGATGTCCTTCACGCTCGGGCTGATCTGGATGAAATTGCCGTAACCGTCCGTCACGAGGATCAGGTCCTGCGAGGTCTCGAAGATGCGCTGGCGCTCCTCGATCTCGCGGTTGAGGGCGGATTCCGCCCGCTTCCGCTCGGTGATGTCGCGAGCGACCTTGGAGGCGCCGATGATCTTGCCGTCGGTCGATCGCAGCGGGACCTGGCTCAGCAGGACGTCGATCGGCTGGCCACTCTTGTGCAGCCGCACGGTCTCGTGCTGGTCGATGACCTCGCCGTTGCGGGTGCGGGCCAGCATTTCGGCGACTTCCTCGCGCTGCCCCTCGGGCATGATGATATCGACCTGGCGGCCGATCGCCTCGCTGGCGGAGTAGCCGAAGACGTGCTCTGCCGCCTTGTTCCAGGACGTGATGGTGCCGTCGAGCGACTTCGTGATGATGGCGTCGTTGGAGGACTCGACGACGGCGCTGAACAGCCGCTCGCGCTCGGCATAATAGTTCCGCTCCGAGCTCGACTGCCGCTGCAGCGCGCCGACCATGCCTGCCGTGTTGGCCTGGAGCCGCACGTTCTCGATGAGCAGCACCGCGAGCACGAAACTCGACGCAAAGAGGCCGTAGAGACGGCCGGCATAGAAACCGAGGTCGAAACGCGCGACGTTGACGATCGCCGACAGCGCGATGTCGAACAGCCAGGCGCACATCGTGACCATGAGCCAGACGTCGATCACCGTGTGCGGCTTGCGAAACCACAGCGTGACCAGCGCCGCGAAGCTCAGGGACCACAGGAACGACACCACGCCGATCATGGTGGGGGTGTAGTGGCCGTCCTTGAGCAGGACCGGTAGCAGGCCGTGCTGCGCAGTCACCAGCCAGGCGAAGACGGTCAACGCGACGAACACGCCGGCGACGGAAAGTGCGATCGCGGGAGCCGTCGCGCCCGCAACCCTGTTGCCGCCGTTGCCGTCCTTGAGCCAGGCATAGGCCAGCACGAACAGCGGGAAACCGGCGTGCCAGATCATGTAGAGCCAGACGGTGGTCTGCGGGCCTGCACCGAACAATCCGGCCGGGGCGAACAGCCCGGGGAAGGTGAGGGCGTGGGTCACCGCGGCGCCCGCCGTGAACATATAGCCGATCGACAGCAGCAGCAGCGCGCGGCTGCGCAGCACGGCGAACTGCGACAGCAGCAAAACGGCGGTGATGATGTCGCTGACCGCGAGCGCCGACTGGTAGCTCGCCACGAAGGCCGGCACCTGCGCGAGCGGCAAGCCCGCAAACGGTACCGCCAGTGCGAACAGGATCGCGGAGATGCCGACGATCGCCAACGCAGCCCTGCGATCGCTTCGCGTAGCCGGCAAGGTCGACAGGAATGTGCTTCGGTCGTTAGGCGCTAGCACGTCGATCTCTCGTAAGCCGGCATGATGACCTCCTACGTCAATCTCTTCCGGCCGGGAAGCCGCTACCCGCATGGTAGCCCGCTCCGGGCGCGCATCCTGACAGAAAGCGCATGCGACTCAACCGAAGGTTACAGCTTATTTAACTTGGGGTGGGACTTGGAACAGGTAGCTGGTAAGAGGTGATTTACCGGGACAGACCCATACTGCCTTGCCGGGCACTTGCGGTGAATTGAACCAAATAATGATACGTATCCGGGAGTTGTTCCCATGCGCCGTGTTCTCGTTGTCGACGACCAGAAGGAGGTCCGCGCGATGGTCGCGATCGTGCTTCGGGTCAACCGCTTTGACGTCGTCGAAGCCGAGAGCGGCGCAGCGGGCCTGAAAGCCTTCAGCGAGGGCGCTTTCGATGCCGCGATCGTCGATATTTTCCTGGCCGACACCAGCGGCGTCGACGTCATGGCGGCCATTCGCGAGCGAGTTCCCGGGTTCCCGATTGTCGCGGTCTCCGGCATGACCGCGCTGGATTTCATGGGCGAGGCGCCTGGTCTGGCCGACGTGGTATGTCTGCAAAAGCCATTTCGGCCGAACGATCTCCTGCAAGCGCTCCACAAGGCCCAGGCCGCGGCGGGCGGCGAGCTCTCCGCAGCCGTGTGACCGCACGGCGAAAGAAAACGCCCCGGCGAACCGGGGCGTTGGATTGATCCGGTTAAAAGGTCAGGCATCCTGTCTTAGGTGCCGTTGCCCTTGATCTCGGCGTAGCCGCCCTTGGCGTCCCATTTGTAGACGACATAGTCGAGCTGCTTGATGTCGCCCTTGGCGTCATACTCGATCGGGCCGATCACGGTGTCCCACTTGCCGGCCTTGATCGCCGCCATGACCTTCTTGGCGTCCGTGGTGCCGGCCTTCTTTGCCGCCTGCGACCAGACCTGCATCGCCGCATAGGTGTAGAGCGTATAGCCCTCGGGGTCGATGTTCTTGGCCTTGAAGGCGTCGACGATCTTCTTCGCGGTCGGCTTGTTGCGCGGATCCGGGCCGAAGGTGAACAGCGTGCCTTCGCCGGCCGGACCGGTGATGGAGGCGTACTCCTTGTCGGCGAGCGCGTCGCCGGCCATCAGGATCGTCTTGAGGCCCTGGTCACGCATCTGGCGCAGGATCAGGCCGCTCTCCTGATGATAGCCGCCGACATAGACGAGGTCGATGTTGTCGCGCTTCAGGCGCGAGACGATCGCGTTGAAGTCCTTGTCGCCCTTGTTGTAGGACTCGTACATCTTCTCGGTGATGCCGGCCTTGTTGAGCGCCTTCTTTGTCTCGTCGGCGAGACCCTTGCCGTAGGTGGTCTTGTCGTTGAGGATCGCGATGTTCTTGCCCTTGTAGTTCTTGGCGATGTACTGCGCCGCGACCAGGCCCTGCTGGTCGTCACGGCCGCAGACGCGCGCCACGTTCCAGAGTCCGCTATCGGTGAACTTCGGATTGGTCGAGGCGGGGGTAATCTGGAGCACGTTGCCGTCGGCATAGGCTTCGGAGGCGGGGATCGACGACGACGAGCAATAGTGCCCGGCCACGAACGGAATTTTCGCGCCGGCGATCTTTTCGGCGATCGAGCGCGCCTGCTTCGGGTCGCAGGCGTCGTCCTCGACGTTGAGCGCGAGCTTCTTGCCGTTGACGCCGCCGGCGGCGTTGATGTCAGCCACGGCCATCTCGGCGCCGTTCTTCATCTGGCGGCCGAAGGCGGACTCTCCGCCGGTCATCGGGCCTGCGACTGCGACGGTGACATCCTGCGCGAAAGCCGCGCTCGATAGCGCGATCGACGCGCCGAATGCCAGACCGATGAGCTTCAGTGATTTCATGAGATACCTCGCGGGTGGTCGACTGTGGAAGTTGCCGGGTACGCCCGGTCTAAACCGGCGCCATTCTTGAATGAATCTCGGGAGAAGTCACCGGCAAAATACGGGCATTGGCGGAGATATCTCGCCACATTCGGCCGCACGGGCTCCGCCGTCGGGCAACCTCAGCCGTGCCGGCCGCCTTCCAGGTAGGCGGCGCGAATCTCGGGGCGCTGCAACAACTCGGCGCCGGTGCCGGCCAGCGTGATCAGGCCGTTGACCATGACGTAACCGCGATGGGCGAGCTTCAGCGCATGGTTGGCGTTCTGCTCGACGATCAGGACCGTCAGGCCGTCCTGGCGGTTCAGGGTGCGGATCGCATCGAAAATCTGGCGCGCGATCAGCGGCGCCAGTCCGAGCGAGGGCTCGTCGAGCAGCAGCAGGCGGGGGCGGCTCATCAGAGCGCGGCCGATTGCCAGCATCTGCTGCTCGCCGCCGGACAGCGTTCCGCCGCGCTGGGCGTAGCGCTCCTTCAGGCGCGGGAACAGCGTGAACACGCGTTGCAGCGTGGCCTCGCGTTCGGCGTCGGTGCATCCGGTGGCATCCGCCCCCATCTGGAGGTTTTCCGCCACGCTCATGCGCGGGAAGATGCGGCGGCCTTCCGGCGATTGCGCGATGCGCAAATGGGCGATCTCGTGGGTGGGAACCTCGGTGATGTCACGGCCTTCGTACAGGATCTGGCCGGCGCGGGCGCGCGGCTTGCCGAAGATCGTCATCATCAGCGTCGACTTGCCGGCGCCGTTGGCGCCGATCAGCGCGACGATCTCGCCGGCGCTGATCTCGACATCGACGCCCTTTAGCGCCTCGATCTTGCCGTAGGCGGCGCGCAGGCCCCGGATCGAGAGTAGGGGAGCGGACGCCGACGTCACGACCCGCTCTCCATCACGGCCACGGCCTCTTCCTCGTCGGTGCCGAGATAGGCCGCGATCACCTTGGGATCGTCGCGGATCTCGCGCGGAGAGCCTTCCGCGATCTTGACGCCATGGTCCATCACCACGATGTGGTCGGAGATCTCCATCACGACCGACATGTCGTGCTCGATCAGCAGGATCGAGGTGCCGAGCTCGTTGCGGATCGAGAGCAGGAGCTCGCTCAGGGCTGCGCTCTCGCGTGCGTTGAGACCCGCGGCGGGCTCGTCCAGGCACAGCAGGGCGGGCTCGGTGCACATCGCGCGCGCAATCTCGAGCCGGCGCTGGTCGCCATAGGCGAAATTGCCGGCGGCATCGTCGGCGCGGTCGAGCAAATTGACCCGCTTCAGCCAGTCGGTGGCGAGGTCGATCGCGCGCTTTTCGGCGTCGCGGTAGCCGGGCGCACCGATGAGGCCGAGAAAGGTGAAGCCGGAGGCGCGCATCAACGCGTTGTGCTGCGCCACCATCAGGTTTTCCAGCGCTGTCATGCCGGGAAACAGGCGGATGTTCTGGAAGGTGCGCGCCACCTTGGCCTGCTTGGCGATGCGGAAATCGTTCAGCCGCTCCAGCGCAATCACCTTGCCGTCGTCATGGGTGAGGCGAATGGCGCCGCCGCTCGGCTTGTAGAAGCCGGTGATGCAGTTGAACACGGTGGTCTTGCCGGCGCCGTTCGGCCCGATCAGCGCGGTGATCTTCTTCCGCTCGGCAGCGAATGAAAGATCCTGCACGGCGACGATGCCGCCGAAGCGCATGGTCAGCCGATCGACGCCAAGAATCTTGTCGCTAATCTTGTCGCCGCTCATCCGTGCCCTTCCTTGACGAGGTCGGAGGAGATCGCCTGCGCCTTGGTCAGATACACGGTCGGCGCGCGATGGCCGATCAGGCCGCGCGGCCGCCAGATCATGATCAGCACCATGGCCATGCCGAACACCAGCATGCGGTAGGTCTCGAGGCTGCGGAACAGCTCGAAGCCGCCGATCATGGCGAGCGCAGCGAGCGCGACGCCGAGCTGCGAGCCCATGCCGCCGAGCACGACGATGGCGAGCACCAGCGCCGATTCCTGGAAGGTGAAGGATTCCGGACTGATGAAGCCCTGGCGCGTCGCGAAGAACGCACCGGCAAAGCCGCCGAACATGGCGCCGGTCGCGAACGCCGTGAGCTTGGTGGTCGTGGTGTTGATGCCGAGCGCGCGGCAGGCGACCTCGTCCTCGCGCAAGGCCTCCCAGGCGCGGCCGATCGGCAGGCGGCGCAGCCGGATCGTCACCCAGTTGGTGAGCAGCGCGAGCGCCAGGATCAGGTAGAACAGGAAGACGATGCGCTGGGTCGGCGAATATTCGATGCCGAGCCTGGCGGCGAGCCCGTTGTCGCTGTTGTCCAGCGGGATGCCGAAGAACGAGGGGCGGGGAATGCTGGAGACGCCGTTGGGGCCGCCGGTGAGGCTCTGCCAGTTGATGATGACGAGGCGGATGATCTCGCCGAAGGCGAGCGTCACAATGGCGAGATAGTCGCCGCGCAGGCGCAGCACGGGGAAGCCGAGCAGCACGCCCCAGAACGCGGCGAGGATGCCGGCGAGCGGCAGGCAGACCCAGAACGACCAGCCGAAATTGGTCGCCAGCAGCGCGTAGGAATAGGCGCCCACCGCATAGAAGGCGACGTAGCCGAGATCGAGCAGGCCGGCGAGCCCGACCACGACGTTCAGCCCCCAGCCGAGCATGACATAGGTGAGCACGAGGATCGCGAGGTCGAGGATATAGCGCTGATCATAGAAGATCACCGGCACAAGCACCGTGAAGATCAGAAGTGCGGGCGCCAAGTAACGGCCCAGCAACGACATGCCGCTGCGCATAGCCGGCGGCACCAGCTTGTCGGTGCCGCTGGAACCGATCCACTGTCGCAACAGCCCGAGCACGATCGAGCCGCCGAACACGGCGGCAACGAGCGAGGCGACCTCGCCGAAGCGGGTCCAATAGGTGAGCTGGCCGTCGGAACCCGCTTCGGTGCGGACGCCGACCATCAGCGAGAACAGCACCAGCGCGATCAGGGCGTTGACGAAGGCCGTCTTCAGCAGAGCGGGGATGTCCGTTGCAGGTTTGGTCGTATTGCTCGAGAGAATTGTCACGCGGCGACCGTCAGACTTTTTCGACTTCGGGACGGCCAAGCAGGCCGGTCGGCATGAAGATCAGCACGACGATCAGGATCGAGAACGCCGCGACGTCCTTGTACTCGACCGAGAAATAGGCCGACCAGAACGTCTCGATCAGGCCGATCGCGAGACCGCCCAGCATGGCGCCAGGCAGCGAGCCGATGCCGCCGAGCACCGCCGCGGTGAACGCCTTGATGCCGGCGACGAAGCCCATGAAGAAATCCACCAGGCCGTAATAGAGCAGGTACATCAGGCCCGCGACCGCGGCGAGTGCGGCGCCGATCACGAAGGTCATGGAGATGGTGCGGTCGACGTTGACGCCGAGCAGCGCCGCCATGGTCTGGTCCTGCTCGCAGGCCCGCATGTCGCGGCCGAGCCGGGTGCGCGACACCAGCCAGGTGAAGATCCCAAGCAGCACGATGGTGGTGAGAACCACCATGATCTGGATGTTGGAGAGCTGGATCACAAAACCGTCCGCGCTTTCGTGCAGCGTATAGCCGCCGGTGATGAACGGCGGGATCGGCTTGACGCGGGCGCCCTGCGCCACCTGCGAGTAATTCGTCAGGACGAAGGACATGCCGATCGCCGACAGCATCGGGGCGAGGCGGAAGGAATGACGCAGGGGCCGGTAGGCGATGCGCTCGATGGTCCAGCCATAGAGCGCGGTGATCGCCATCGACACCAGCAGCACCACCAGCAGGATCACCGGGATCGCGGTCAGGCCGAGCGAGATCAGGATCAGGAAGGTGATCAGGGCGATGAAGCCGCCGATCATGAAGACATCGCCATGGGCGAAATTGATCATGCCGACGATGCCGTAGACCATCGTATAGCCGATGGCAATCAGGCCGTAGATCGAGCCCAGAACGAGACCGTTGATGAGCTGCTGGGCGAAATAATCCATGGGCTGCCGTTACCACCTGACGCGGCTCAAAGGGAGCTCTTCGAGAGAGAGTTTCTGCGAGTTTCTTCTCGGGCCCCGGCAGCCCCTAAGCATTCTTCCCGTTTTGTAACAGGAGGGAACTGGCGGCTGCAACTGGCCATGCCTCGGCACAAAGGCTTGTACAGTGGTCATTTCGTTACGGACGTCATTTCGGTTCCGCAGGTGCGAGGAACCGGGTTCCGCAAAGCAACCAAACTAAATCCCGGCCGTTGTCTCTTCTCTGAGGTCCAACAAGGGAGTTCCCCCAAATGTCGAAGCAGCAAGATCAGAATCCGGGCCAGCAGACTCAGAACCCCGGCCAGAAACCCGGGCAGCAGCAGGGTGGCGGGCAGAAACCCGGACAGCAGCAGCAGGATCCGCAGCGCCAGGGCGAGAAGCCCGGCCAGCAACAGGGCGGCCAGCACGGTCAGGACAAGTAGTTTCGGAGCCTAGACGCGAAGAGGGCCCCGCCGGGAGGCGGGGCCTTTTTCCGTGGGCGCGACGACCGGCGGGCCAGTTAAGGTAAACAAAGGGTTTAAATTGCCGCCATGGTCTGATGCGAGTTAGCTCCTCGGCAAAGCCTTTCCATGGAAGGCGCGCAGCGAGCGAAGCGGGAAGCGGCATGTTCAGGAATTGGCGGATCGGTTCGGTCAACGGCGCCCTGCTGGCGGCCTATTTCATCCCGGCCTGGACGCTCGTGGCCTTCAACATCATGGTGGCACCGGTGCACGGCCTCTACGAGCGGCCGAGTGTCGCGGTGGCGCTGTTCCTCAGCGACCATCTTCAGATGGCGGGGATGAGCACAGTGCGTGCCGCCTGGCTACTGGCGCTGGGCCGGCTGACGGTGGTGGCGTTCTTTGCCATCTATCTCGCGCTTCTTTGCATTCCCCGCGTCCGCAAGAATGGCGGCAGCGACGAGGCGCTCGGCATTGCGCTTGCGATCGGCAGCCTCATCTCGTTTACGAGCATGTTGATGGCCTCGAAGGTCGGCGAGATGGCCGCGCTCCGGCTGCATGCCACCGAGCTCCTGCTGCTGCTCGGCGCTGCCATCGTGGTGGTGATCGAACGGCCCGCGCCGGCGCCCAAGGACGTTCGGGAGACCGTCGAGACCGCCGCGCCGCTAGCTCTTGAGCAGGCCGAGCTCCTGCACAATGGCTGAGGCTTCCTTGACGGCGTGGTTCGCCGCCGGCACGCCACAATAGATTGCCTGCTGAAGCAGGATTTCCTTGATGTCGTCGGGGGTGAAGCCGCCCTCGGCGAGCGCCGCGCGCACATGCAGGCGGAATTCGTCCCATTGCCCCAGCGCGACCATGGTGCCGATCACGAGCACGCGCCGCGTACGCTCGTCGAAATGCGGCCGCGTCCAGATCTCGCCCCAGGCGTAGCGCGTGATCATGTCCTGGAAGTCGGTGTTGAAGGCGTTGCGGCCCGCGATCGACTTGTCGACCCAGGCATTGCCCAAAACCTTCCGGCGCACATTCATGCCGGCATCGCGGCGTTTCTGGTCGTCCATTTGTATTTCCTCCTTCGTCATTGCGAGCGGCTTGTCCGCCGAAGCTCGAAGAGCGAAGGCGGAAGCGAAGCAATCCAGAATCTTTCCGCGGAGGCAGTCTGGATTGCTTCGTCGCTACGCTCCTCGCAATGACGGCCGTGGTTAGCGTTGCGTCAGGAAACCCACCACCGCGTCGGTGAAGGCGTGCGGCTGCTCGACATTGGAAATGTGAGCGGCGTCGATGATGGTCATGCTGGCGCCGGGAATGTTGGAGCGGATCAATTCACCCGCCGAGATCGGCGTCGCCATGTCGTGGCGGCCGGCGATCACCAGCGTCGGGCTCTTGATCTTGGCGAGCATCTCGCGCTGATCGAGCGTCGACAGCGCCTCGCAGCAGGCGAGATAGCCCTCGACGGGGGAGGCGAGCAGCATCGACTTCATCTTCGCCGTGATCTGCGGCTCACGCTCGCGGAAATCCTGGGTCAGCCAGCCCGCGATCACGGCATCGGCCACCGCCGCGATGCCGCCCTTCTTCACGGCGTCGATGCGCTCCAGCCATTTGGTCGGCTCGGCGTAGTAGCAGGAGGTGTTGGCGAGGATGAGCTTGCCGAAGCGCTCCGGCGCATTGGCCCCTAACCATTGCCCGACCATGCCGCCCATCGACAGGCCGCACCAATGCACCTTCTCGATGTTGAGGTCGTCGAGGATTGCCAGCACGTCGCGGCCGAAGCGCTCCATCGTATAGGGGGCAGGCGGAACGTTGGACTTGCCGTGGCCGCGGCGGTCATAGCGGATGACGCGGAACACCTGCGTCAGCGCCTTCATCTGCGGCTCCCACATCTGCAGCGTGCAGCCGAGCGAATTAGACAGCATCAGCGTCGGCCCGCCGTCGCGGCCCTCGACGGAGACGTTGATCAGGCAACCGTCGGCATCGATCATGGGCATGCTGGGCGTCTCCGTTTCAGTCGCGCTCGAGGCTGTCGAGCAGCCGGTCGATCAGGGCTTGGGAAGCCCCTTGATAGGCCATCGGCTCGAACAATGCCGCAATTTTTTCCGGCGAAAGATGCGCCGTGACCTGCGAATCGGCCGACAGCACATCGCGCAGATGCTTCTTCTCGGCGACCGCGCGCTTGCTGGCGGCCTCGATCAGATGATGCGCATCGCTCTTGCCGATCTTGTCGGCCAGCGCAAAGGTGACCGCCTCCGCCATGATGAGCCCATGCGTCGCATCGAGGTTGCTGCGCATGCGCGCGGCATCGACGTCGAGGCCCTCCGCGATGTCGACGATGGCGGCGAGCGCGCCCGAGGCGACCAGCATCAATTGCGGCAGCGTCGGCCATTCCGCGTGCCAAGGGCCGGCGCTGCGTTCGTGGTCCTGCACCTGGGCTGCAAAGATCGTCGCGGCGAGCTGCGGGGCCATGGTTGCGCAGCCCAGCGCGCTGGCGGCCGCGACCGGATTGCGCTTGTGCGGCATGGTCGAGGAGCCGCCGCGGCCTTCGCCGGCAGGCTCGAACGCTTCGCCAACATCGGTCTGCATCATCAGCGAGACGTCGCGCGCGATCTTGCCGCAGCTTCCGGCGAGAATCGCAAAGCATGATGCGGCTTCCGCGATCCGGTCGCGATGGGTGTGCCAGGGCGCTTCCGGCAGCGGCAGGTTGAGCTCCTGCGCCAATCGCTCTGCAACGACGAGCCCCTTGTCGCCGAGGGCCGCGAGCGTGCCGGCCGCGCCGCCGAATTGCAGCGCAAGGCCCTCGCGGGAGAGCCGCCGCAGGCGGCAGCGGGCGCGGGCGAGGCTCGATGCGTATTCCGCAGCCTTCAGGCCGAACGGCATCGGCAGCGCGTGCTGGAGCCAGGTCCGTGCCACCATGGCGGTGTTGCGATGGCTCCGCGCCAGGGCGGCAAAGCCCTTGATGGCGCGGCTGAGATCGGCATCGAGTGCATCGATGCCGGCGCGAAGCGTGAGCATGGTCGCGGTGTCGATGACATCCTGGCTCGTCGCGCCCCAATGGATGTAGCGCGCGGCCTCCGCATCGGCCTTGCCGACATTGGCCGTGAGCGCCTTGACCAGGGGAATCGCGAGATTGCCGGATCGCGTCGCGGCCTCGCCCAGAGCGGCCATGTCAAAGCTATCGGCCTTGCACGCGGCTTCGATCGGGCCCACCGCGGATGCGGGAATCACATCCGTGGCGGCCTCGGCGCGTGCCAGGGCTGCCTCGAAATCGAGCATGTTCTGGAGGGTTGACCGGTCGTCGCAGACCGCGCGCATGGCTGCGCTCGACAGCATCGGCGCGAGCAGGGGGGAGAGGGCTGTGCTCATGTTGCGCGGGACCTAATCACCATGCCCCGGCTCTGCCAATCCCAAACCATCGGCGCAAAGCTTTTTGCAGTTGCGAATATGCATTGCACGTGGCCGGGGGGTGCCCTTTCCTTTGCGGCCTCCGTGCGTTACTTGAGCAGCATATAGTGAAGCATCCGGGAGGTACCCCATGGCCATGACGATGAACGGCGAAGTCCAGCTTGCGGCGCCGCGCGAGGCCGTGTGGGAGAAGCTCAACAATCCCGAGGTGCTGAAGGCCTGCATCCCCGGCTGCGAGGAGCTGGAAAAGACCGACGACGGCGGCTTTCGCGCGACGGCGAAAATGAAGGTCGGGCCGGTGTCGGCGCGCTTCAAGGGCAAGGTGACGCTGAGTGACCTCGACCCGCCGAACGGCTACAAAATCTCCGGCGAAGGCGAGGGCGGGGTCGCCGGCTTCGCCAAGGGCGGCGCCGTGGTCAAGCTCGCGGAGAAGGACGGCGGTACGCTGCTCTCCTACGAGGTCGAGGCGCAGATCGGCGGCAAGTTGGCGCAGCTCGGCCAGCGCCTCATCAACGGCGCCGCCAAGAAACTGGCCGACGAATTTTTCGCGAACTTCGCCAAGGCGGTACAGGGCTGAAGGCTATCGCCTTTCGGCATGGCGCCTTGCGTCCGGGGCGATGTTGCCCCCGGGCATAATGGCCCATATGATGGGTTGGAATAATTATAAGAACCGCTTCGACGGGACCCGTCGGGGCGCTGATAGAGAGTGCTTATGGCAAAAATCTCCCTCATCGTGAACGGCAATCCTGTCACGGCCAACGTCGATCCCCGCACCCTTCTGGTGCAGTTCCTGCGCGAGAATCTGCGCCTGACCGGCACGCATGTCGGCTGCGACACCTCGCAGTGCGGCGCCTGTGTCGTGCATCTCGACGGCAAGGCCGTGAAGTCCTGCACCACGCTGGCCGTGATGGCCGACGGCCACGAGGTCAAGACGATCGAGGGACTGGCCGCCGACGGCGCTCCGCTGCATCCGATGCAGGAGGCCTTCCGCGAGCACCATGGCCTGCAGTGCGGCTTCTGCACGCCGGGCATGATCATGACGGCGATCGACATCGTCCATCGCAAGGGCCACGAGCTCGACGACCACACCATCCGCGAGGAGCTGGATGGCAATCTCTGCCGTTGCACCGGCTACCAGAACATCGTCGCTTCGATCTCCGCCGGCGCCAAGGCGATGGCGAAATCCGATCTCGCCTAACCGCGCGCGCATTCTGCGATCAGGACATTCAGATGTACGAATTCAAATATCATCGCCCCGGGACCGTGCGGCAGGCCGCCAACCTCCTGGTGAAGAACGAAGACGCCAAGGTGATCGCCGGCGGCCACACGCTGATTCCCGTCATGAAGCAGCGTCTCGCGAGCCCGCCCCATCTGGTCGACCTCTCCCACATCGAGGGGCTCAACACGATCGAGATGAAGGGCCGCGCGCTCGTGATCGGCGCCACCGCCAGGCATGCCGAGGTCGCAAGCTCCGCGATCGTCGGTGAGGCGATCCCGGCGCTGGCCAATCTTGCCAGCCAGATCGGCGACCCCGCCGTGCGCCACAAGGGCACGATCGGCGGCTCGCTCGCCAACAACGATCCGACCGCGGACTATCCGGCCGCGGTGCTCGCGCTCGGCGCCACCATCGTCACCAACAAGCGCCGCCTCAAGGCGGAAGAGTATTTCCAGGGGCTGTTCACGACGGCGCTCGAAGCCGACGAGATCATCACCAAGGTGATGTTCCCGCTGCCGAAGAAGGCGGCCTACATCAAGTTCCGCAATCAGGCTTCGCGTTATGCGCTGGTCGGCGTGTTCGTGGCGCGGCGTCCTTCGGACGTGCGCGTTGCCGTCACCGGTGCCGGCTCCGAAGGCGTGTTCCGCGTCACCGCGTTCGAGGAAGCCCTGAAGAAGCGCTTCGCCGCGAAGGCGCTCGATGGCATCGAGGTGCCGGCGGAAGGCCTTAACAGCGACATCCACGGCAGCGCCGAATACCGTGCGCATCTCATCGGGGTGCTGACGCGGCGTGCCCTCGATGCCGCCAACGCCAAGGAGTGAGTGAACCTCACGCCTCGGCCCAAACTTGTCCCCGGTGAGGGCGTAGCGAGACTGGCTTTTTCATGACTCTCACGGCCCTGCCGGCATCGGTCGATGCGATGCTCGAACTCTTGACTTCGCGCGGTTATCTCGCGGAGCGGTCGCTGGCGACGGTGACCTATCTGTCGCTGCGCATGGGCCGGCCGCTGTTCCTGGAGGGCGAAGCCGGCGTCGGCAAGACCGAGATCGCCAAGGTGCTGTCGGCGGCGCTGGGGCGGAAGCTGATCCGCCTGCAGTGCTACGAGGGCCTCGACGTCTCCTCCGCCGTCTACGAGTGGAACAGCGCCGCGCAGATGATCGCGATCCGGATGGCGGAAGCCGCCGGCGACACCGACCGCGATCAGCTCTCGTCCGATATCTTCGCCGACCGCTACATGATCAAGCGGCCGTTGCTCCAGGCGCTGGAGCCTGACGTCGCCGGGCCGCCGGTGCTCCTGATCGACGAGCTCGACCGCGCCGACGAGGCGTTCGAGGCATATCTGCTCGAAATCCTCAGCGACTTCCAGGTGACCATCCCCGAATTCGGCACCGTGAAGGCGCCGCATCCGCCGATCGTCATCATCACCTCCAACCGCACCCGCGAGATCCATGACGCGCTGAAGCGGCGCTGTCTCTATCACTGGGTCGACTATCCCGAAGCCGAGCGCGAGCTCGCGATCGTCAAGACGCGCGTGCCCGGCATCTCGGCCAAGCTGTCGCAGCAGGTCGTGCGTTTCGTCCAGGCGTTGCGCAATCAGGATTTCTACAAGTCACCGGGGGTCGCCGAGACCATCGACTGGGCCACCGCGCTGTCGGAGCTCGACGCCCGCTCGCTGACCCCGCAAGTGGTCGGCGACACGCTGGGCGCGCTGCTCAAGTACCAGGACGACATCACCCGCATGCAGGGCGACACCCTGCAAAAGGTGCTGAAGGAAGCGACGAGCGAGAATTGATCTTGCGTCACTAGTACTCCCGTCATTCCGGGGCGACGCGCAGCGTCGAGCCCGGAATCCATAACCACGATCGGGAGTATGGATTCCGGGCTCGCGCCAAGTGGCGCGCCCCGGAATGACGAGGGGATGGATACGAGACCATGGCCATCAACCACCTTGCGCCCGACCAGACCGAGCAATTCGCCGACAACATCGTCGGCTTCGCCCGCGCGTTGCGCTCTGCCGGCATGCCGGTGGGACCAGGCGCCGTCATCGATGCCATGAGCGCGCTGCAGGTGATCGACATCGGCAACCGCGCCGACGTCTTCACCACGCTGGAGGCGATCTTCGTCAAGCGCCACGAGCATGCGCTGATCTTCAGGCAGGCCTTCAACCTGTTCTTCCGCGCCTCGGAAGAGTGGAAGCACATGCTGGATTCGGTGCCGTTGCCGGAGCAGGCCAAGAAGAAGCCGCAGGCCGGCTCCCGCCGCGTGCAGGAGGCGATGTCGCAGCCGCGGATGACGGAGACGCCGCAGCACCAGGAGCAGGATTTGCGCCTGTCGGTCTCCGACAAGGAGATCCTTCAGAAGAAGGATTTTGCGCAGATGAGCGCGGCTGAGATCACCGAAGCGCTCGGCGCCGTCGAGCGGATGCGGCTGCCGCAGGCCGAGCTTCTGACGCGCCGGCAGCGGCCCGATCCCCGCGGGCTTCGTCTTGATTTGCGCCGCACGCTGCGCGCGTCCTTGCGCACCGGCGGCGACATCATCGACATCCATCGCCTCGGGCGCATCGAAAAGCCGGCGCCGATCGTCGCGCTGCTCGATATCTCGGGCTCGATGAGCGAGTACACCCGCCTGTTCCTGCATTTCCTGCACGCCATCGGGGATGCGCGAAAGCGCGTCTCGGTGTTCCTGTTCGGCACGCGGCTGACCAACGTCACCCGGGCGCTGCGCCAGCGCGACCCCGATGAGGCGCTGGCGAGCTGCTCGGCCTCGGTCGAGGACTGGGCCGGCGGCACCCGGATTTCGGCCTCGCTGCACAACTTCAACAAATTGTGGGCGCGGCGCGTGCTGAGCCAGGGCGCCATCGTGCTGCTGATCTCCGACGGGCTGGAGCGGGAGGCCGATTCCAGGCTCGCCTTCGAGATGGACCGGCTGCACCGGTCCTGCCGCCGGCTGATCTGGCTCAACCCGCTATTGCGGTTCGGCGGCTTCGAGGCCAAGGCGCAGGGCATCAAAATGATGCTCCCGCACGTTGACGAATTCCGCCCGGTACATAATTTGAGTTCGATCCAGGAGCTGATCACGACGCTCTCCCGGCCGCTGCCGCCGCATCACCGCAGCCTGATCCGTTCCGCAGCTTGAGAGGTTAAGCCATGCTCGATCGCGACGAGGATATTCTGAAAGCGGCGGAGAATTGGCAGAAGGCCGGCCGGGGCGTCGCGCTGGCCACCGTTGTGGAGACCTGGGGCTCGGCGCCGCGCCCGGCGGGCTCGAGCCTCGTAATCAACGATGAGGGCACGTTTCTGGGGTCGGTCTCCGGCGGCTGCGTCGAAGGCGCCGTGGTCACCGAGGCCATGGACGTGATCCAGAGCGGCAAGCCCAGGATGCTGGAGTTCGGCGTTGCCGATGAGACGGCCTGGAATGTCGGGCTGTCCTGCGGCGGCACCATTCGCGTCTTCGTCGAGAAGGTCGGTTAGCCGTGAAGCTCGCAATCCTGCACGAACTCAATGCCGAGCGCGCCGCGCGCCGGCCGGCGATTTTGGTGACCGACACCGAGAGCGGCGAGCAGCGTCTGGTGAAATCCGCGGATTTCGCCAAGGACCCGTTGCGTGCCGAACTGGACAAGCAGCTTCGCATGGGCAAGAGCGCCAGTGTCGAAGCCGGCGGCAAAAAGCTGTTCCTCAACGTCTACGCGCCGACCGCAAAGCTCGTCATCGTCGGCGCGGTCCATATCAGCCAGGCGCTTGCGCCGCTGGCGCGCTCGCTGGGCTATGACGTCACCGTGGTCGATCCCCGCACGGCGTTTGCGAGCCCCGAGCGCTTCCCTGACGTTCCCTTGGTCGCCGAATGGCCCGACACCGCGCTGCCGCCGCTCAATGTCGATGCCTACACGGCTTTCGTCGCAGTGACGCACGATCCGAAGATCGACGATCCCGCGCTGCTGCACGCCTTTGAGCGCAACTGCTTCTATATCGGCGCGCTCGGCTCACGGAAGACGCATGCCAAGCGCGGCGACCGGCTGCGCGCGCAGGGCGCCAAGGACAGCGATATCGCGCGCATCCACGCGCCGATTGGGCTTGCGATCGGCGCGGTCTCGCCGTCCGAGATCGCGGTGTCGATCATGGCCGAGATCACGGCGGTGCTGCGCCTGCCTCCAAAAGAAAAAGAAGAAGCGGCATGAAATTCGGACCGGCGAGCCCCAAGGATGCGATCGGCGGGGTGACCGTCCACACCCTGCGCCAGGGTCCGCTGGTGCTGAAGAAAGGCACGACGATCGGCCCGGCCGAGGTCGAGGCGCTGACGCGCGCCGGCATCAAGGACGTCGTGGTGGTGCGCATGGAGGAGGGTGACGTCTCCGAGGATGTCGCCGCCGCCAGCATCGCGCTGGCCGTCGGCGGCGAGGGCATTCATGTCGAGCGCGCCTTCACCGGCCGCGCCAATCTGTTCGCCGCGCGTCCGGGCGTGCTGGTGATCGACCGCGCCGCGGTCGACCGCATCAACAATGTCGACGAGGCCATCACCTTTGCGACGCTCTCCGCCTACAAGCCGGTGGTCGAGGGCGAGATGGTCGGCACTGTCAAGATCATCCCGTTCGGCGTCGAAGGCAATTTGCGCGATGCCGCGGTGAAGGCGGCGGGCGGGGACGTACTGAAGATCGCGCCCTACGTCATCAAGCGCGTCGGCGTGGTCTCGACGCTGCTGCCGGGCCTCTCGTCGAAGGTGATCGACAAGACGCTGCGCGTCACCGCCGAGCGGCTCGCGCCGGCTGGCGCCAGCATCATTGCCGAGCGGCGCGTGCAGCATGAGGAGCTGGCGCTGTCGGCCGCGATCAAGGAATTGCTCGGGCTTGGTGCGGAGCTCGTCATCGTGTTCGGGGCGTCCGCGATCGCCGACCGCCGTGACGTGATTCCGGCGGCCGTCACTGGGATCGGCGGCGAGATCGAGCATTTCGGCATGCCGGTCGACCCCGGCAATTTGCTGCTGATCGCGCGTGCCGGCGGGGTGCCGGTGCTGGGCGCGCCGGGCTGCGCGCGCTCGCCGGTCGAGAACGGTTTTGACTGGGTGCTGATGCGGCTGCTCGCCGGCATCAAGGTGACGCGTTCCGAGTTGATGGGCATGGGCGTCGGCGGCCTCCTGATGGAGATCGTCACGCGGCCGCAGCCGCGCGCAGAACCCGCGATCGAGGGCAACAGCCAGGTCGCGGCCATCGTGCTCGCGGCGGGCCGCTCGACCCGGATGGGCGGACCGAACAAGCTGCTCGCCGAGCTCGACGGCAAGAAGCTGGTGCGGATCGCGACCGAGCAGGCGCTGGCCTCCAAGGCCTCCGAGGTGATCGTCGTCACCGGGCACCAGACCGAGTTGGTCGAGCAGGCGCTGCAAGGCTTGAAGGTGAAGTTCGTCCGCAACCCGGATTTCGCCGGCGGCATCGCGAGCTCGGTCAAGGCCGGCATCGCGGCCGTACCCGAGGCTTGCGACGGCGCCGTGGTCTGTTTGGGCGACATGCCGCTGATCGATGCTGGCCTGATCGACCGTCTCATCGACGGCTTTGCGCCGGACCGCGGCAACCTCATCGTCGTGCCCGTCAGTGACGGGCGCCGCGGCAATCCCGTGCTGTGGTCGCGCCGCTTCTTCAGGGAATTGATGACGCTCGACGGCGACGTCGGCGCGCGCCATCTGATCGCCAAGCACACCGAGGCGCTGGCCGAAGTCCCCGTGGATGGCGAGAGCGCCTTCCTCGACATCGACACGCCGCAGGCGCTGGAAGCGGCACGACGCGGGTAGTGGTGCCCGTAGGAGGTCGCTGCTATTCTCTTCACCGCGGCGGAGAAATGGCTCCCGTTCCAAGATGCGCAGCATCGTTGGTGGGCGGAGAAGATTCGGACATTCGATCGGTTTTCAATTCCTTTCCGTCTGGAGCGCGATCCTCTTGTTGTTCTCGCGCATGCTAGCCGTGTTCTTGCCAATTGGTGCTGCAGGACAATGAGCTTCCAAGCCGAAACTGCATTCGATCGCTCTACCGGATCGATCCGACAGCACCCATCCGAGCGGGACGCGCACATCGTCCGTCGCGAGGATCACCTTGCGCACTCTCCCCTCGGTGCACGATGCACTATGGTTTTCTTGATCGGCGTCGGCGCAAGTCTTTTGGTCCATAAATAGTTGAGCCTGCGCAACGGCGCGCCGGCCGCGTTCGGAGCGAATGCTATCCAGGGCTCGCAGTGGGGTCGCCAATTCACCAAAGGAGTAGGTAGAGTTGTCAAATCCGTCGTCGGCGGGAGGGCTAACCAGGGCTAGAAGAATGAATCGCGCTTTAGGCTTGCAGTCGACCGGACGAGTGGCAGGGCATGCTTGAAGTCGCGCGATGATATCGAGCGCCGTAGCAATTCCCGAATTGTCGGAATAACCACCATCAACAAGCCGACGCTTCTCAGTACGTATTCTCTCTCCCGTTGGAGCTGTCGCTGCATACCAACCAGCTGGGCTTACGAATGGAAAACTCGCGCTCAATCCAACACCGGTACTGAGCGGGATATCGAGCGTCGGATTCCTGTCAGATAGGCTATAGAGACCCGGCGTTTGACTGCTCTGCAAGCTCATCGGCGCAACGACCACCCGTTCGCCAGTCTCGACTTCGGTCGAATTTAAGAGCAGGGCCGGAGCCACACTTTTGGGATCCCAAGAGCCGAGAATGCCGGACTTGAACGGATTTGGATACTTCCGATCCTGTGCCGCTGCCGGCCAAGCATTTTCGATGGAGCGCTCGAGCGCGCGCGCTCGATTCAAACTTGCTCCGGGGCATAAGAGATTCCAGCAAGGCAGAATCCGCGCAGGCGCGTCCAAGAAGAGAGTTGCGCTTATAAGATCGGAGAGGAAGTCTTTCTGGAGAAAGCTCTGTGCATTGTCCCAATACCAATTCTGAGGCGCTCTGGCCGCATCGACTCGTGTTCTTGCCTTGACGAGGGATGAAAATATCGAGGCGCCCAAAGCGCCTCCGGAGACTGCACTGATCGCAAATGTGTGCTGCGCGAATTCTGGATACTGATCCTGTATTGCGGCGAGGAACATGCCGGCATGGTATGCGGCGTAGATGCCACCTCCTTCAGCTGCCACCACGTAGACGGGGTAGGTGCCGTCCTCGAAACGGTCGAGATCAGAGCGCGATGCTATCCAGGTTTGAAACCCGTCCTCGAGAGTTAATGGCTTCACGTAGGTTCCAGCTGTCGATTGGCCGGCAAGCCTGCGAATAGCGTGGTTGTCGTCAAGGTCGAAATACGCGAACGCGAGCATCGCGCCGATGATGACGTGAAGTCCGTGCCATCGCTTCTTTTCACGGGCCAGACCGAACAGCGTCGCCGAAAACGACAAGCTGGCGGCCAAGAATACATTTACCGTGAAAATCTCATTTTGCACCACGCTCATAATGTTGAGCCCGGAGGCCAAGTAGACGATCGGTACGATGCAGAACAGAACAAACGCAAAGATAGCCAGGACAAACAGCGAGAAAAGAGCCGCTTCGAACAGTTGGCGGTTCAGTTTGATACTGAGAAAGCTTTCCGATAGCCGAGGGAAATTCTTGAATAGCGTAACGAACGGGATCAAAGGCAAGTAGGGAAAAGCTCTGACGACGAAATCGATACGCCATCGGTCTCGCGATGTAAGGTACACCAGCAGAGTGTAGAGGAAGACGAGGCCAAATATAGAGGCCAGCAACAGCCCATAGAAGAGTATTTCCCACCCCACGTAAAACAGCTCACCCTTCAGCGGAAAGGTTGGCACAAGTGCGTTGTAGAAAATAACAACCGGAAGCAGTGGCGCCAGCAGCCAAGCAAAGCCGAAACGGTTTGCTTGCGACATGACTTCGAGCAGGCGATCCGCTATTCGGTGCGCGTGGGGATACAGCCGAAATGCTGAGACAACGTCGGAATACGGGTAGAAGTGGGCTGGTCCCCATACGCCGAGGGCGATGACTAACAGCAGCATCGAACTCGTTGCCCACAGATCAGTTCCGAAGACGCCAGCCATGAGACTGAAGGGCGCGAGCGGGTCGTTCGGATCGATGCCCGGTGCAAACTTGATCCACAGAACCTCGCGCATTTGCGCCGTCGAATAGATAACGCTTGCCAGAATCAGCACGAAGATCGGAGCGGCGAGGTCGGAAAAGACCTCGAATAACCCATGGATGCGGGCCCACAAACTCGGCAGCAGCAACAGCACGATCCCAGCACAAATTACGGCGCTGACGAAATCCCAGACGACAACTATGCCTTCGAAGGACTCGTGATAGACCGGGAGGAAAAGAAAGAGCCAAAGAATGAGAACAATTAAGGTGCCCAATACAATTCGATCGTTGGTAGAAAGCATATCTGCCTCCCGCAACATCCTATGGTTGAATTCTGGCACAAGTTCTGATCCTTCGGCAAGAGCGCCAAGCGGAGTTGTTCTCTTCCTGTACGTGGCTGGGCAGGCCGAGAAAACGTAGCTGCAATTGAAAAGGCGCGGTCTTGAACCGTGAGGGCTCGGATCGCGCTCGCGGCCATCCTTCGAGACGACGCGCTACGCGGTCTCCTCAGGATGAGGTCTGAGCCTGCGGCCGTGCCTCATTCGTCCGTTTTCAACCCCTCGTTCACCATCTGGAAACGACCACCGCTTAGAGTCCCTTCCACCTGCCTTGGGGGGAGGGGTTTTTCCATGGCTTCGAATGTCGTCGCGCGCCGTTGCGCGATGTTTTTCTTTGCGCTGTCGGTTTGTGTCGCCGGCGCTCGCTACATCACGGATGCGCATGCTGCCGGTGCGTTTGCGGTCGGCAAGTGCGGGGCCTATGGCCAGGCTTTTGATTACGGCGCCGAGCGCGAGGCCCGTGCCGCGGCGCAGAAGCAGTGCAAGGGCGACTGCACGACCGTGACCATGAAGCGCGCCTGCGCCGCGATGTCGGTCGATATGGCCAACCCGTGCGGCGCCTATGGCTATGCCGTGAAGCCGAAGATCTCGGCCTCGCTCAATGCCGCCACGCGCGAGTGCTACAAATACGGCGGCAAGGAATGCGTGATCCGCGCCTGGGCCTGCGATGCCAAGGGATAATCCTTTTGCTGTCATTGGCGATGCAACGGGTACCGCGCGATGCGCGGACCGGAGCATTGCGTCAGGAATGACATTCGGGACAGTCCGGCCTTGACGATGCCGAGACTTCGACACTCCAAATACAGCCGCCTCACCCCGGCGGCATGCCTGCGAATTTCGGCAGGTCGGGATCGAGACGATCCCAATCGTACCCACGCGCTGCGTAGGTCACCACCTGCGGCTTGTAGCGGGCGGGCTCGTCGAGGCTTGCGGCGCGGATGGTGAAGATGTCGGGCATCGCCGCAAAGGTCATGTAGACCGGCAAGCCGCACTGCGTGCAGAAACCGCGCGTCTTCACGTTGCCGCTGTCGCCGATCATGTCCCAATGCTTCGCCTCGCCCGTCAGCGTGACACCTTCGCGCGCGAAGGTCATGTACGAGCCGTGACCGCTACCGCTTTCGCGCTGGCAGTCCCGGCACTGGCAGTGATTGCTGAACAGCGGCTCACCGAGAATCGAATAGCGGATCGCGCCGCAGGCGCAGCCGCCGGTAAAAGGCCTGGTCATCGAAATATCTCCCACTCACTTCTCGCCACTGATCTCGTCGAGCTGGCGGACAACCTTCTTCCAGCCGCCGCTCATGACCGTGTAGGCCGACTCGTTCCTGGGCATGACGAAGCCCGCATGCACTAGGCGGATCCGCGTGCCGGCTTCGACCGGGGTGAGGGACCACGTCACGACGGTATCGAGCGGCGCGCCGTAGCCGGTGTTGCGTTCGTCACCGCCCTTCCAGGCGTAGACGAGGCGCCGGTTCGGTATCACTTCGAGAACGCGGCAATGGATGACGCCGTCCCAGTTGCCGCCCGGCGTTGTCTGGAAGGTGAAGGCCTTGCCTTCGGCGGCTTCGAAGCCGGTCGGCTGCATCAGCCAGCGCGCGATCAACTGGGCGCTGGTCAACGTCTTCCAGATCGTCTCGGGCGCGTGAGGGAAGACCTCCTCCAAAACAATGTCTTGGACGCTGTCTTTTGTCCCGGCTCTGAACTCGGCTGCACTCACGGATCGATCTCCTTCAAGAGGTCACGCAGATTCTGGAAGCGCTCGCGCCAGAACACGCCGTAATGGTCCATCCAGGTGACCAGCGGCTCGAGTCCTTGCGGCGCGGCGCGGTAATAGACGTTGCGGCCCTCGGCGCGCTCGGCGACGAGGCCGGCCTGCTTCAGCGACTTCAAATGCTGCGAGATCGCGCCCTGCGTCACGCCGCTGCCGCGGGTGAGCTCGGCCACGCTGATCTCCTTGCTCTCGAACACGCGCTCGAACACGGCACGGCGCGTCGGATCGGCGAGGGCACGCATCACGGTGGTGACGGGATTTGGGGCGGCTTCGATCATGGATATTCGATTAGCAAACGCTAATGCATTAGTCAATACTAATTTGTTGGCTGCATAGGGTTGGATCGCTGCCTTGACTATGACTGACCGGTCAGTCATAAATAGGGGGTGACAAAGAAGCCCACCAAAGCAGCCACGCCAACCGCAGCTCGCGCCGATGCGAAGGGCCGTGCGCCCGCCGACGCTGCGCCCGCTTCGAACCGTGCCACGCGTGCGGCCGAGCGTCGGTCGGCGATCGTGGAAGCGGCGATGGAGGAGTTCATCGCGCGCGGCTTTGCCGCGACGCGGCTCGACGACATCGCCAAGCGGGCGGGCGTGGCCAAGGGCACGATCTACCTGCACTTCAAGGACAAGGAATCGATGTTCGAGGAGCTGGTGCGCACTGTGATCGTGCCGGTGGTGGCGAAGCTGAATGCTCTGCCGCCGCCGACGGGCTCCGTGCGCGATCTCGTCGAGGCCTTTGCCGGTAACTTCCTCAAGGAGGTCATCGGCACGAGGCGCGGCGATCTCGTGCGATTGATCGTGGCGGAAGGGCCGCGCTTTCCGTCCGTCGCCGATTTCTACTATCGCGAGGTCGTCTCGCGCGGGATCGCCGGCATGCGCGCGCTGATCGAGCTCGGCATTGCCCGCGGCGAGATCCGCGAGAAGAACCTCGCGCGCTATCCGCAGATCCTGGTCGCACCCGCGATGATCGCGGTGATCTGGCAGAGCCTGTTTGCGCGGCACGCGCCGCTCGACGCCCAGGACATGCTGCGCGTCCATCTCGATCTGATTTTTGGCGAACGGAGGACGACATGAGGTCGTCATGAAGCATCTCTCACCTCATCCTGAGGAGCGCGGAACGCGCGTCTCGAAGGATGCAGGCTCCGCTGTGGCTCCTCGCCCTTCGAGACGCCGCTTCGCGGCTCCTCAGGGTGAGGGGTCGACAGCAGCATCTGCCGCGGCAAACGACCCTGTTTTCGGTGCGTCTGTCGCGGCTTTGTTCGATCGCGGTTCTGGTGCTTGCAACCGGCCTTGCCGGTTGCAAGGACAAGCGCGACCCCGGATTTCAGGGTTGGGTCGAGGCCGACATGATCTTCGTCAGCCCGGACGAAGCGGGCCGCGTGACGAAGCTCAATGTCCGCGAGGGCGATGAGGTGAAGGTCGGCGATGCCCTCTATTCCGTCGACGACGATCTCCAGCTTGCCGACCTCAACCAGAACAAGGCGACACTGGCCAATGCGCAGCAGACCTATGATCGCGCGGCCTCGCTGAACAAGACTGGCTCCGGTACGCAGGCCAATCTCGATTCCGCCGTGTCGTCCTTGCGTGTCGCCGAAGCGCGGGTCGCGACGTCGGAGACGCGAATGGCGCGGCGCAGGGGCTTTGCGCCCGTTGCTGGCACCATCCAGCAGATCTATTTCCGCGAGGGCGAGATGGTGGCGGCGCAGCGGCCGGTGCTCTCGATCATGCCGCCCGGCAACATGAAGCTGCGCTTCTTCGTTCCGGAGACCGAGTTGCCGAAGCTTGCGATCGGCGACACGGTGCGCATCTCTTGCGACAATTGCGCGGCGGATCTCATCGCAAAGATCTATTTCATCGCGACCTCGGCCGAATACACTCCGCCTGTCATCTACAGCCTCGATGAGCGCAACAAGCTGGTCTATTTGATCCAGGCGCGCCCCTCGCGGCCCGATGCCCTGCGGGTCGGACAGCCTATCGACGTCTATCTCCATCCAAAAACGCCGGTGGCGGACAAGCGATGAGCGGCGGCAACGGCATCGCGATCGACGTCAAGGGCCTGACCAAGTCGTTTGGCGGCCGCGAGGTCGTGCACGATCTGTCGATGCAGGTGAAGCGCGGCTCGATCTACGGCTTCCTCGGGCCGAACGGCTCGGGCAAGACCACCACCATCCGCATCCTCTGCGGCCTGCTCACGCCCGACAGCGGCGAGGGTACCTGCCTCGGCTACGACATCCGGCGCGATGCCGAAAAGATCAAGCGCCAGGTGGGCTACATGACCCAGCGCTTCAGCCTGTACCAGGACCTCTCGGTGCGCGAGAACCTCGAATTCGTCGCGCGGCTCTATGGCCTCGCCGATGCACGCGGCGCCGCGCGCGACATGATCAAGCGGCTCGGGCTGTCGGGGCGCGAGGAGCAGCTCGCGGGCGAGCTCTCCGGCGGCTGGAAGCAGCGGCTCGCGCTCGGGGCCTGCACGCTGCCCAGTCCGAAACTGCTGCTGCTGGACGAGCCGACCGCCGGCGTCGATCCCAAGGCGCGTCGCGACTTCTGGAACGAGATCCATGCGCTCGCGGCCGACGGCCTCACCGTCCTGGTCTCGACCCACTACATGGACGAGGCCGAGCGCTGCCACGAGATCGCCTACATCGCCTACGGCCATCTCCTGGCGCACGGCACGGTCGAGGAGGTGATCGCGAAGTCCGCCCTGACGACCTACACCGTGACGGGCGAGGAGCTCAACGGGCTGACGGCCGCGCTCACCGGCAAGCCCGGTGTAGATATGGTGGCGCCGTTCGGCACTTCGCTGCACGTTTCCGGGCGCGACGTCGCCGCACTCGAGGCCAGCATCGCGCCATGGCGCGAGAAGGGCGGCCTGCACTGGCACAAATCATCGCCCTCGCTCGAAGACGTGTTCATCGAATTGATGAGCCGTTCCAAGGACAATTTCCAATGAGCGCCGCCGATCATCCCGCACCCGCGCACGAGATCCGCGAGCGCTTCGGCTTCTGGAAGCGCTCCTATGCGATGCTGGTCAAGGAGTTCATCCAGCTCAAGCGCGACCGCGTCTCGTTCGCGATGATCGTGATGCTGCCGGTGATGCAGCTTCTGCTGTTCGGCTATGCCATCAACACCACGCCGCACAATCTGCCGAGCGCGGTGCTGCTCCAGGAGGATTCGGATCTTGCCCGCTCGGTGTTGAAGGCGCTGGAGAACACCGCCTATTTCCGCTTCATCTACGAGGTGCACGATGTCGACGATTTCGACAACCTGCTGAAATCGGGCAAGGTGCTGTTCGGCGTCGAGATTCCGCGCGGCTTCGAGCGGGCGGTCCGGCGCGGCGACCGGCCGGCGCTGCTGGTTGCGGCCGACGCCACCGATCCCGTTGCGGCCAGCGCCGCGCTCGGCTCGCTCGGCATGGTCGTGCAGACCGCGCTTGCGCACGATCTCTATATCGGCAATCCGCCCGAGATGCCGTTCGAGATCCGCGCGCATGCGCGCTACAATCCGGCCGCGTCGTCCAGCCTCAATATCGTGCCGGGCCTCGTCGGCACCATTCTCACCATGACCATGCTGATCTTCACCGCGCTCTCGGTCACCCGCGAGGTCGAGCGGGGCACCATGGAGAGCCTGCTGTCGATGCCGATCAAGCCGGTCGAGGTGATGTTCGGCAAGATCGTTCCTTATGTGCTGGTTGGCTTCCTTCAGGCCTTCCTCATCATCGGCATCGGTGTCGGCTTGTTCGGCGTGCCCTTGCTCGGCAATCTGTTCCTGCTCGCGCTGCTGTCGACCTTGTTCATCGCGACAAATCTGTCGATTGGCTACACCATCTCGACGGTGGTGCAGAACCAGCTCCAGGCCATGCAGATGGCCATGATGTTCTTCCTGCCGAGCATTCTGCTCTCCGGATTCATGTTCCCATTCGCCGGCATGCCGGTCTGGGCGCAATATCTCGGTGAATGCCTGCCGCTGACCCACTACTTGCGGATCGTCCGCGCCATCATGCTGAAGGGCGCGACCATGCAGAATTTGCGCTTCGATGCGCTGGCGCTGGCGATCCTGATGCTGGTCGCCATGACCATCGCGGTGACGCGCTTCCGCCGCACGCTGGATTGAGGCACAATGCCCCTGAATCGAGGGGAGAAATGGTCAGGTTTGCCAGCAGGAAGACCCGGCAGCATGCCGTGATGTCGGACGAGTTCGAGCGCGAGCTGACGCGGGAGGTGCTGCGGACCGAGCTGTTGCGGGTGAGGGCGCTGATCACGACGGGCTGCGTCATGATCCTGTTCCTCACCGCAACCTACCTGATCGACCCTGCCATCGTGAACCGGGTCTGGCGCGGGACGGAGGGCTTGGTCCGCGAATACATGCTCTTGGGGGGCTTCATCCTCTTCGAGGTCTGGGTCCACAGCCAGATCAGGCGAAACCTCAAGCTCGATCGCGACCTGCCGGTGATCAGGCGCTATATCGGCGCTCTCATCGAAACGTCGCTGCCGACGATCATCCTGATTCTGCAGATTCGCAGCATGGGCGCTGGGCCCGCGCTCGGTTTCGTGCTGCCACTGGCCTATTTCATCTTCATCATTCTTTCGACGCTGCGGCTCGATTTCTGGCTGTCCACCTTCACGGGATTTGTGGCCGCAGCCGAACTCCTGGCCGTCGCGCTGTACTACAATTCGGCCAGCGAGGCTGGCGAACCGCTGATCTACTTTCACGCTGTGCGCAGCACCATCATCCTGATCTGCGGCGTGCTCGCCGGCTCCGTCGGCGCGCGGCTGCGGCGGCAATTTGCCGCGAGCATCGCGGCCGCCACCGCGCGTGATCGCGTCACCAACCTGTTCGGCCAGCATGTCTCGCCGCAGGTGGTGGAACGGCTGATGGCGGCGGGGCCCAGCGCGGGCGGCGACCTTCGCCGCGTCGCGGTGATGTTCGTCGATTTCCGCGGCTTCACCGCCAGCGCGCGGTTGCGCACCCCGCAGGAGGTGGTTGACCGGCTCGACGGTGCGTTCGCCGTGCTGGTCGACATCCTCGATCGTCAGGGCGGCATCGTGAACAAGTTTTTGGGCGATGGCTTCCTCGCCCTGTTCGGCGCGCCGCTGGAGGCTTCCGACGCCGCGCACCGCGCGGTTGCCGCGGGCCGCGAGATGCTGGCCGCGATGGACCGCATCAACGCGCAAACGAGCTGGCCGCTGCGGATCGGCATCGGCATCCATTTTGGCGAGGTCGTTGCCGGCAATATCGGCTCGCCCCGGCGCAAGGAGTACACGGTGATCGGCGACACCGTGAACTTCGCCTCGCGGCTGGAGGCACTCAACAAGGAGTTCGGCTCGCACCTGCTGATCTCCGCGTCCGTCCGCGAGGCGCTCGGCGACGACGGTGAGGACGCCGTCGCGCTCGGCGAGGTCGCGGTTCGCGGCTACGAGCACAAGGTGGCGGTGTTTCAACTGGGGTGAGGGGCTCGCGTTTCGTTGAAGGCGCGTGATGAAATATCTCACGGCGATTTCCGCTCATATTGTCAGGACGCCGAAACCTCTCGGCTTCCGTTTGCCACGCGGAGAGAACCCATGACCCGATTGACCCTTGTCTCGGCCGCCCTGATCGCCGCCGCCGTCTATCAAACCCAGGCCGCAGCCGCTCGCGACGTCGCCCCGCGGCGTGCCCCGCCTCAGGCGGCTGCGGATTGCGTGAGGGCTCCAGCACAGGGCGCGTTTGCCTCAGCGCCCTACAAGCAGCCGCCCTGCACGCCGAAGTGAGCGAACTAACGCGCAAGGCGAGGTCGGGTTGGCAACGTCCGCCGGCCCGACCTCGCGTCCCCCCGGGGGGCGGTTCTCGATTGCGGTACCTTGGTAGTTCTTGACTCCTATCTCATCTAGTCATCTACATGATTATATGAATGCAGCTCCGCACGACGACCGCCTGCCACGCTACCAGCGCCTGCGCGACGACCTCGCCGCGCGGATCAACCGCAATGAATGGCGGCCGGGCGAGCCGATCCCGTCGGAGGCCGAGCTCGCGGCGCATTACGGCGTCGCCATCGGCACCGTGCGCAAAGCGATCGATCAGCTCGTTGCCGATACCGTGCTGGAGCGCCAGCAGGGCCGCGGCACCTTCGTGCGCCGGGCGCGCTTCAACTCCTCGCTATTCCGCTTCTTCCGATTCCAGTCCGAGAGCGGCGAGCGGCGCGTGCCGAAGAGCCGCATCATCCGGCGCAAGAGCGTTTTGGCGAATTCGGCGGTTGCGTCGGCGCTGCGCATCCCTGTCGGCGAGCCCGTGATCAGCCTGTCGCGTCTGCGCCTGATCGATGATGTGCCGCTGCTCGCCGAAGAAATCTGGCTCCAGCAATCGCGCTTCGCGCCGATCCTGGAGATCGACACCGCCGAATTCGGCGACCTGCTTTATCCGCTCTACGAGGAGCGCTGCGGGGAGGTGGTGGTGTCGGCCGAGGAAATTCTGACGGTCGAAACCGCCAACGACATGCAGGCGCGCCTGCTGCGCCTCGAAGCGCACGCACCATTGATCGTGATCGAGCGCCTCGCGCTCGATCTGGAGCGGCGGCCGATCGAATGGCGCAGGTCGCGGGGGCCGGCCGACCGGTTCCGCTACCACGCCGAGATCCGCTGAGAGCGGCGGCTTCCAGCACCAAACATCAAACAACAAAGAATTCAGGGGGAAACAATGTCGAACTGGTACAGCGAATGCTCGCCGCTTGAGAAGCGGACGTTTTGGGCAAGCTTTGGCGGCTGGGCGCTGGATGCGCTCGACGTGCAGATGTTCGGCCTCGCCATCCCCGCGCTGATCGCGGCGTTCGGCATCAGCAAGGCGGACGCTGGCCTGCTTGGCTCGGTCACGCTGTTCTTCGGCGCGTTCGGCGGCTGGCTCGGCGGCGCACTCGGCGACCGTTTTGGTCGCGTCAAGGCACTTCAGATTACCGTTGCGACCTTTGCGCTCGCGACCTTCGCCTGCGCGTTCGCGATGACCTTCACCCAGCTCCTGATCCTGAAGGCGATCCAGGGCCTCGGTTTCGGCGCCGAATGGGCTTGCGGCGCGGTGCTGATGGCCGAGATCATCCGCCCCGAGCATCGCGGCAAGGCGCTGGGCTCGGTGCAGAGCGCCTGGGCCGTGGGGTGGGGCGCAGCCGTGCTGCTCTCGGCCCTCGTGTTCACTTATGCACCCGCCGACATCGCCTGGCGGCTGCTGTTTGCGCTGGGGCTGTTGCCCGCGCTCCTCATCATTTTCATCCGCCGCGGCTTGAAGGAGCCGCCGCGCGCGGTCGCAGCCGACAAGACGCCATTCTTCGCCACGCTCTCGGGCATCTTCCATCGTGACGTGCTGCGCTCGACGCTGATCGGAGGCCTGTTTGGCATCGGCGCCCACGGCGGTTACGCGGCCCTGACCACGTTCCTGCCGACATACTTGCGCGAAGTGCGGCATCTGTCGGTGCTGGGCTCCAGCGGCTATCTCGCAGTCATCATCGTTGCCTTCTTCTGCGGCTGCATCGCGAGCGGCATCATCAGCGACCGCATCGGCCGGAGGGCCAATGTCACCTTCTTCGCCAGCGCCTGCATCGTCACCGTGCTGATCTACATCTTCGCGCCGCTGACCAACGGCGAGATGCTGGTGCTCGGCTTTCCGCTCGGCTTCTTCTCGGCCGGCATTCCCGCCAGCATGGCGGCGCTGTTCAGCGAGCTCTATCCGGCCGGCGTGCGCGGCACCGGTGTCGGCTTCTGCTACAATTTCGGCCGCATCGTCTCCGCCGCGTTCCCCTTCCTCGTGGGCTATCTCAGCGACCATATCGGGCTCGGACCGGCGATCGGCATCGATGCGGCCTTCGCCTATTCGCTGGTGCTGATCGCGGTGGTGCTGCTGCCCGAAACCCGCGGCAAGGTTTTCGAACAAGCCGCGGCGACGCGCGCCTGACGCCGGATGGGGAGCAGTCACCATGATATCCCGCGAGCGTGGCCTGACGCGCCGCCAATTCGGCACAGGCCTTGTATCCCTCGTGTCGGCCACGGCCGTCGCGAGCCGAGCGAAGAGTGAGACGAGCTTGCCGACAATCGATACCCATGCCCATGTCTTCCACCGCGGCCTCAAGCTCGCGCCCGGCCGGCGCTATGCCCCCGATTACGATGCGCCGCTGGCGCTCTATCTGGAGCAGCTCGACCGCAATGGCATGAGCAATGGCGTGCTGGTGCAGCCGAGCTTTCTCGGCACCGACAATTCCTATCTGGTCGAGAGCCTGAAGACTTCCGGCGGACGCCTGCGTGGTATCGCGGTGGTCGATCCTTCCGTGACCGCGGACGAACTGCGCGCGCTTGATCGCGCCGGCGTCGTCGGTATCCGCCTCAATCTCGTCGGCCAGTCCTTACCCGATCTCGCTGCCGGCGAATGGAAGGCGCTGCTCGGAAACGTGAAATCGATGGGCTGGCAAGTCGAGCTCCAGCGCAACGCGTCCGACCTCGCACTGCTGGCGCCGCAGCTGCTCGACCATGGTGTCACCGTCGTGCTCGATCACTATGCGTTGCCGGATCCGAAACTCGGCGTCGCCGATCCCGGCTTCCAGTCGGTGCTGAAGCTCGGCGCGACGCGAAATGTCTGGGTCAAGATCTCGGCGCCGTATCGCAACGGCGCGAGCGGCGAGAGTTTTGCGAAGGAGGCCTATCCGCTGCTGCGCAAGGCTTACGGCCTCGACCGCCTGCTGTGGGGCAGCGACTGGCCGCACACGCAGTTCGAGGCGTCGCAGACTTACATGAAAAACCGGCAGTTTCTCGATGCGCTGATCGTCGATAACAGCGAGCGCGCGCAGGTGCTCGCATCGCCGCATCAGCCGTTTCGCTTCTGAGTTTCCCTTCTGATCTCCTCGCGCGATTGCTCCGAATGCTCCGAATTTTGGGGCATGACGAGCGATATCGCCGGCCTGTAGACTGCCGGCGATGCGGCCGGTTGAGGCCGCGACTTTCATGAGGAAGTGAAGATGCAGCACCGCTACATCACCGTCGACGTGTTCACCGACCGCGCCTTCGGCGGCAACCAGCTCGCCGTGGTGCTCGATGCCGGCGGGCTCACGACGCAGCAGATGCAGGCGATCGCGACCGAGTTCAACTATTCCGAGACGACCTTCGTGCTGCCGCCGCGCGACAAGGCCAATGACGCCGAGGTGCGCATCTTCACGCCGGTGCTGGAGATTGCCTTTGCCGGCCATCCCAATGTCGGCACCGCCTTCGTGCTGGCCTCGATGGCAAAAGAGCTGAAGCCGCGCCTGCTGTTTGAGGAGAAGGCCGGGCTCGTGCCGGTCGAGATCGTGAGAGAGCAGGGCCGGGTGGTCAGAACCGAGCTCACCGCGCCCCAGCCTTTGGCGCGGCTGTCGCAATTGTCTGCCGCTGAAGCTGCAAGCTGCGTCTCGCTCGGTGCGGATGACATCAAGGTCGACAGCCACGCGCCGCAGATCGTCAGCGTCGGAAATGCGTTTCTGGTGATGGAGCTGCATTCGCGCGAGGCGCTCAAGCGCGCCCGGCCCGATGCGGCGGCCTACGGCAAGGTCTTGCCGCGGGACGGCGCCCGCTCGGTATGGTTCTACACGCGCGATGTGCCGCCAGCGGAGGCGCCTTGCGATCGGCAGGCGCGGATGTTCATGCGCGGCGCCAGCGGCCTCGTCGAGGATCCCGCCACCGGCAGCGCGACGGTCGCCGCGGCCGCGCTGTTTGCCGATCTCGATCCCACGCGCGATGGCGAGTTGAAGCTCACCGTCGGCCAGGGCTTTGACATGGGACGGCCAAGCATCCTCCGGACGCGCGTGCGCAAGCAGGATGGCAAGATCACGTCCGCTCATGTCGGCGGCAGCTGCGTGCAGATGATGGAAGGGACGTTTCGGCTGGCGGGCGAGGGGTGAACTCTCTCCACGCGCCAAGACGAAGCTCGCGCCAGATCCGTCATCCTGAGGTGCGAGCCCTTGCGAGCCTCGAAGGATGCACGGCGGAGATGCTACATCTGGGCACGCCCGTCGTCCTTCGAGGGCCGCTAAAGAAGCGGCCACCTCAGGATGACGGCTACGGTTAAAGTCGTCCTCCCGCCCGAAGGCCGCTACACCTGCCGCCCCGCCAAATTCCTCACCGCCACGCCATCGCGCTCCTCGATGATCTCCGCGATCATCTGGCGGTGGCAGTGGGTGTGATCGCGTTCGTAGCAGAGCAGGCAGACCGGACCGGCCTTCATCACCAGCGCCGAGAGCTCGTCCATCTCTTCCCTGGCCTGCGGCGTCTTCAGGTGCTTTGAATAGATCTTCTCCAGCACTTCGTATTGGCCGCTGCGCGCGGCGAGGCGGCCTTCCTTCGGCGTGCCGAGCGCGGCGAGATGGACATAGGCGATCCCGCGCTCATCGAGGCCCGCGGACAGCTGCTTCTTCGAAAAGCCGGGCCGGCGCGAAGAGGTCACCGCGCGCACGTCGACCACGAGCTTGACGCCGGCCTCTACCAGCTCGTCGAGCACCGCCTTGGGCGGCGTCTGTTCATAACCGATGGTGAAGAGCTTTTTCGCCTTTGCCATGAACCATCCTCAGCTCACCCGTGCGATCAGTTCCATGGCGCCGGCCGGTGCGCGCACCTTGCCCTCGTGGATGACATAGGCGAACACGTCGCGCGGCTCTTTCTTCGGCTTGGCCTTGTCGACCTTCGGCAGATCGTCGGGTTCGCTCCCCTCGGCCCAGTCCTGAAAGCGCTTGGCCCAGGCATCGAGCTGCTTCGGCGGATAGCAGGTCTTGATCTCGTCATTGCCCTTCTGGAGCCGTGCATAGACGAAATCGCCGGCGACGTCGGCGATCGCCGGATATTTGCCGTGCTCGGCGAACACGACAGGCGTCTCGAACTCGCGGATCAACGCGACGAAGTCCGGCGCGCAAAAACTGTCGTGGCGGACCTCGACGACATGGCGCAGCGCGCGCCCCTCGAGCTTGCGCGGCAACAGCTCGAGGAATTTGCCGAAATCGGCGCCGTCGAACTTTTTCGTCGGCGCGAACTGCCACAGCACCGGTCCGAGATGGTCGCCGAGTTCCAGCACGCCGGAATCATAGAACCGCTTGATGGAATCGCCGGCCTCGGCGAGCACGCGGCGGTTGGTGGCGAAGCGCGGTCCCTTCACCGAGAACACGAAACCATCGGGCACTTCGCCGGCCCATTTGCGAAAGCTCTCCGGCTTCTGCGAGCCGTAATAGGTGCCGTTGATCTCGATCGAGGTCAGCTTCGAGGCGGCATAGGACAGCTCCTTGGCCTGCGTAAGCTTCTCCGGGTAGAACACGCCGCGCCAGGGCTCGAAGGTCCAGCCGCCGACGCCGATGAAGATGTTGCCGGATTTTTTGGACGCGGTTTTTGCTTTGGCCACGGGAGGGTCTCGCATCGACAGGGAGGGACCTCATCCTAATCAAACCAGATGTGATTGGCCAGTTGCGCCGTCCCGTCTAAGGTCGCAACGGGACCCGCGCAAAAGGAGAACAAGAATGCGGATGCTGATGGTGGGAGCGGCGATCGTCATGATGACATCTGCTGCCATGACGTTTGGTGCCATGGCCGACGATGACGACGATGCCAAGGGCGCGCAGAAGCTCGCCATGCAGGGCCGCGACGATTACTGGCATTGCCTGGCGCGGGAATATTCGCGCGACTCCAATCAGGGAATGTCGGAACAGGATTTCGGCCGCTCGGTCGCGGGCGCCTGTCCGTCGGAGCGGCAATATTACCGGGTGGCGTTGCTCGACTATCTCACCACGCAGTATCCGAACATCGATGCCGGCGCCCATCTCGCCACCGCGAACAGGGCGGTCGAGTCGGCGCAGAAGGACATCGTGACGGCCTTCGTCAAGCACAGGCCGCCCGCAAAGTAGGGCCGTCGCGAATGGCCCATCGCGAAGAGGGCACGTAAGCCGGCGCTCCTCATTCGCGACGAGCCATTCGCTACTCGCCCCTCCGCGGGGGCTCTTCCAGCTCCGCGCGCATCCATGGTATTGCTGGACGCATCTGGAACAGGGATGGGCGCTTCCATGTCGTCTGAGTCGGTGGGTGGCATTCTAGGCGCGATCGTCGCGGCGGTCGTGCTCGCGGTCGCCGTCGTATTGGGGCCGATCGGCCAGTACGGCAAGCCGCCCAGGCCGGCAAAGGCCGAGCCGGCTCCGGCGACGGCGCCCGCTGTCCCGGCCGCCCCCGTGCCGCGTGGGCCGGTGATCAAGGAAGTCCCGAACTAGCAAGGATCTGAAAAAGGGCCGCTATGCCCCCTTGCGAAGCGGTTTTGCCGTACCTATCTAGCTTGTAACGGCGACGTTGAGCGAAACCTCCGGCGCTGGAACGACCTTGGAATAGCTTGGGCTTGCGCCGGATGTACGCGCGGTCCGCCGTTCCGGGGTCGTTGGCATTTTTGGGCCCTTTTTGGGCCTTTCCCCACAGACCCCCGGCTCGGTAGATCTTGGCAGCGCAACGTCTTGGCAGCGCAGGACGCGGCGGATATACGCTGCCGTCATGAATGAAGCGATCAGACCGGGCTCCGGCACTCCCCCGCAGGCTCAAGAGGCGCCGGAACTGTCGGTCATCGTCCCGACGTTCAACGAGCGCGACAACGTCACGGTGCTGTACCGGCGGCTGGAGGCGACGCTCGCCAACGTCGCCTGGGAAGTCGTGTTCGTCGACGATAATTCGCCCGACGGCACTTGGGACGTCGTGCGCGCGCTGGCGCAGCGCGACAACCGCGTGCGCTGTGTCCGCCGCATCGGCCGCCGCGGCCTGTCGGGCGCCTGCATCGAGGGTATCCTGGCCTCCAGCGCGCCCTATGTGGCCGTGATCGATGCCGACCTCCAGCACGACGAGACGCAACTGCCGAAGATGCTGTTGCTGCTCGCAAGCGACCAGGCCGATCTCGTCGTCGGCAGCCGCTACATCGAGGGCTACAAGAGCGAAGGCTTCAACAAGCAGCGCGCCGGCGCCAGCGCGCTTGCGACCGAACTCGCCAGGAAGGCGCTGCGGGTCGAGATCGCCGATCCCATGAGCGGCTTCTTCATGGTTCGCCGCGACCGTTTCGAGGACTTGGCTCCGAAACTGTCGGTGCACGGCTTCAAGATCCTGCTCGACCTCGTCGCGAGCGCGAACGGTAGCTTGCGAGCCGTTGAAATTCCCTACACGTTCGGCGAGCGCCAGCACGGCGAGAGCAAGCTCGATTCCATGGTCGCGCTGGATTTTCTCGGCCTGGTGCTGGCCAAGTTCACCAACGATGCTGTCTCGCTGCGCTTCATCCTGTTCGCGATGGTCGGCGGCATCGGCCTCGTGGTGCATCTGACGACGCTGTTCATCGCCCTTCAGCTGTTCAAGGCGCCGTTCGCGGAGGCGCAGGCCGCAGGCGCCATCGTCGCCATGACCAGCAACTTCGCCCTCAACAACTTCCTCACCTATCGCGACCAGCGGCTGAAGGGCTTTGCGCTGCTGCGCGGCCTGATCGCCTTCTACATCGTGTGCAGCGTCGGCCTGCTCGCCAATGTCGGCGTCGCCTTCTCGGTCTACGACCAGGAGCCGATCTGGTGGCTGGCCGGCATGGCCGGCGCGCTGATGGGCGTGGTGTGGAACTACGCGATGTCCGGACTGTTCGTCTGGCGCAAGAAATAGCTCGACATGGGCGGGGCTGACGCGCGGATTGTCCGCAATACCGCGCTGGTGATCGTTGCGCTGGTCGGCTTGCGGCTGGTTGCGGCCGCGTTCACGCCGATCTCTTTCGACGAAGCCTATTACTGGATGTGGTCGAAGAACCTCGCCGGGGGATATTACGACCACCCGCCGATGGTCGCCTATGTGATCCGCGCCGGCACCATGATCGCCGGCGACACCGAGCTCGGCGTCCGCGTGTTCTCGATCCTGCTCGCACTGCCGATGAGCTATGCGATCTACCGCTCCGCCGCCATCCTGTTCGGCGGCGTGCGGGTGGCGGCGACCAGCGCCATCCTGCTCAACGTGACGATGATGGCCTCGGTCGGCACGCTGATCGTCACGCCGGATGCGCCGCTGCTGGTTGCCTCCAGCTTCGTGCTGTTCTTCCTCGCCAAGGTGCTGGAGACCGGCCGCGGCGTCTGGTGGCTCGCTGTCGGCGCGGCGGTCGGCGCGGCGCTGCTGTCGAAATACACCGCGATGTTCTTTGGCGCCGCGATCCTGATCTGGCTTGCGGCCGTGCCGAAACTGCGGCGCTGGTTCCTCTCGCCCTGGCCCTATCTCGGCGGTCTCGTTGCGTTCGCGCTGTTCTCACCGGTGATCCTGTGGAATGCGGATCATCAATGGGTCTCGTTCGTAAAGCAGCTCGGCCGCGCGAAGATCGAGGACTTCCGTCCCGTCTTCATCGCCGAGCTGATCCCGACCCAGGTCGCCTTCGCAACGCCGCTCGTCTTCATCCTCGGCGCGATGGGCCTGCACGCGCTGACCTGGCGCCGGGCCGGCGCGCTGGCCTCGCGTGTGCTGATCGAGACGCTGTTCTGGACCATCGTCGTCTATTTCGTCTGGCATTCGCTGCATGCCCGCGTCGAGGCCAACTGGTTCGCGCCGGTCTATCCGCCCTTCATCGTTGCCGCGGCCGCCGCCGCCAATCTCGTGCCGTGGCAACCACGCGCGCGGCGCCTCGCGGATTTCTGCCTGCGCTGGGCCGCGCCCGTGGGCATCGTGATGTTTGCGGCGCTGATCGTGCAGGCCAACACCGGCTGGCTGTCGGGCTATCGCCGCGACGCGACGGTGCGCAGCGTCGGCGTCGGCTGGCGCGAGCTCGCCGCCGAGATCGAAGCGGTGCGCGCGCGCAGTGGCGCGACCTGCGTGCTCGCGCAGGACTACGGCACCACGGGCTGGCTCGCCTTCTATCTGCCGCGCGGCACCTGCGTGCTGCAGCAGAACCAGCGCATCCGCTGGGTCAACATGCCCGAGCCCGATCCAAAGCTGCTTGCCGGCAAGCTGATCTCTGTCGACGAGCTGCGCCCGGACGGCCATACCGCCCTCGACGAGCTCTTCGCGAAGGTGACGCAAATTGCGCAATTGCAGCGCAAGCGCGGGCCGCTCGTGGTCGAGACCTACGGCATTGATCTGCTCGAAGGCGCCAAGGGCGACGTGCTCGACCGCTCGCCGCCGCCCGAGGCGCGGTAAGCGGCCCCAAAAATCAGTCGATCATCTCGGCCCTGGTGGCGGCCTGACCCGGCCCATTCTGGTCGCGCCAGAACCAGACGGTCACGACGCCGGAGCGGCCGCGGACCTGGGTGAGCAGGGGACCTGACAGAATGCCGTTGGGAGCGCCGTGGAAGTCGGCCGCATCAAGCAGCGTATCGGTCAGCGCGAGCCGCGAACAGTTCTGGGCGGCAACCTCCATCAAGCGGTTCGCGACGTTGACCGTGTCGCCCGTCGCCGTGATGTGCTGGTGGCTTTCACCGAGGCGGGAGGCGACGATCGGGCCGAAATGCGCGCCGATCTTGAAACCGAGCTGGCCGCGAAGGGCAGGCGGCAGCGAAGCGATCCAGCGATCGACGCTGCGATACAGGTCGATCGAGCATTGCAGCGCGCGCGCCGCGTCGTCGGGCATCGCGTGTGGCAGTCCGAACAGGATCATGGCGCCGTCGCCGAGAAAGCCGGTGATCAGGCCGCCGCAATCGACCGCGGCCTTGTCGATCAGCGCGTGAAATGCCCTCAGCAGATGCTGCAGCTCGTCCGGATCGATCCGTTCGCTGAGCGTCGTGAAACCGGAGAGATCGATGAAGACGACGGCCGCATCCTGCCGGACCGGCCTGGACAGGAAATTCGGATCGCGCGTCAGCCATTCCTGCACGGCGGGCGCCTGGAATTGCGCCAGCGACCTGCTCTTGGCGGCAAAATATTGCGTGCGGCGGCCGCCGGCCCACAGCTGCACGCCGGCAAAGACCGCGACCGGCGGCACCGCGGCGGCAAGTGTCGTCGCGGCGTTCAGCCAAACGCCGTGCGTGAAGGCGAACAGATTGAGCCCGGCCCAGGCGATCATCACCGCGGCGGCCGCGACGATGCCGGGCGCGCTGCGCCGCCAGGCGAGCAGGCCGACCAGCAGCATCGGCAAAAGGATCGCGAAAAGCGCGTCGGCGATGTGGACCTTGCGGTCGCGCACGATGCCGTCACCGGCGACGAGATGGGTGATCGCGGTCGAGATCACCTCGACGCCGGGCATCAGGGAATCGAACGGTGTTGGATAGAAGTCGCCGCCGCCGGCGACCGCGGCGCCGATCACGACGATGCGGTTCTCGATCGCCGCGCGATTGAGCGTACCGTCGAAAATGCTCTGGGCGCTGACGGTGCGGATGGTGCGGCGCGGGCCGTAATAGGTGATCGGCAGCGCGAAATCGCTGTCAGTCGACACCACGCGATCGCCGAGCATGAGATGATCCGGCGCGATCGTCAGCGGCTTGTCGAGCGCGCGCGTCGCGACGCGCAAGGGAAACGACAGCTCGACCTTGTCGCGGGTCCGGAACAGCATCGGCACCGAAAGCGGCGAGCCCGACTGCCCCGTCGCGACGTTGACGACTCCGACCTCGGCGTGATCGGCGAAGGCGGGCAGCGGCAGCAGGAAGCGCTCGGCCTGTGGCAGCGCGGCGAGGGGACCTTGGGTGCCCGGCTCTACGGTCTCGCTGGCGGTCGGGAAGATCGCCGCAGCGGCGAGCACCATGGGACCGGTGGCGAGCGTGTTGGCCAGCGTCGCGTCGCCGATCGCAGCGCTGCGGTCGACCAGCAGCAGGTCGATCGCGACGACCTTCGGCTTGAACTGCACGATGGTGTCGACGACGCGCGCGAGATCGGCGCGCGGCAGCGGATAGCTGCCGCCGCGTTTCACGACGGTGTCGTCGATCGCAACGATGGTGACGAGATCGGGCGGAGCCTGCACGCCGCGGACCTGGGTCCGCCAATCCGTCAGCGTCGCCTCGAGCCGATCAAGAAAGCGCAGATGACCGTTGGCGTGGCCGGCATAGATGCCGGCACCCCACAGCGCGGTGAGGACGAGTGCCACCAGGATCTGAACGCGTCTAGTCATTACGTACTGCAATCTTCTTTGTCGCCCGGGCGTTGCTGCGCGGGCCTTAATTGTCCAGGCCTTATTGACCCAGTCTTGCCATCAGCGCGTCGACGCGCGGCTGGCCCCAGGTCTTGACGGTCAACGGGCCGGTTGCCTCGACATCGACGCCTTGGCCCGGTCCGAGCACGACGCCGCGTCCACGAGCCCTGCGGCTCACACCGACACGGCCGTCAGCAACGAAGACCGCGGTCTTGGCCTCAGCGACATCGACGGCCCATTTGGTCCCGCGCACTGCGGCGATCGCCTGCGGCGTCAGCACCTTGAAGGGATTGCCGCCGGGCTTCTTGGGCACCTCGATCAGCAGCGCCTTGCTGCTCAACTCCACGGAGTCAATATGTCCGTCGCGGTTGGCGTCCTTAAGTTCAAATCTGGCGCCGTTTTCCGCAACGATGGTGATGCCGTTGTCGCAGCGCCACACTTGCGTGCCCGCAGCCGATGGCGATGCCGTGCAGCCGACGTTGACAGCCGGCTGTGCATTCGCAGACCCGGTCAGCTGAAACAACCACGCCAGAGCGAAAATACCGGCGCCCGCGATCCCTCTCATGCCAGCCTCCGTTTGCGTGCTTGGCACAGTTCAAAGCGATGTTGATACGGTACCGTATCACACGCAGAGGCTGCTGAAAAGTGCCGCTCTCGCAGCTATTTCCTCGGTGCGGTCTTTTCCAGTCCGACGCGATCAACTTTCAGTCAGGGCGCCGTGCCGCGTGAGCACTCTGTGCGCGATGTGTGATGTGGGACAGGCTCTGCCGCCACCCTGCTGACACCCGCTGGAGAGGGCAGCGCGCACCAGCCTCGCGCAACGCTTCCCCGCTATTGTCCGGGTATTGAAGACCACGAAAACGACTTGGTTGGATGGCCTTAGAGGGGCGGCCTGTGACGTCCGTCGAACGCGCCGAACCGGCCGAGAATTATAGTTAACAGATGCTGCTAAGTCCGTAGTTCTGCGGACTTTTTTCTCGAAATGGGACAGCGTTAACGCGGTGCCTCACATCTGCCCGAACTTAATCTGCATTTAACTAAAAGTCGCCTTAATGACGCTCCGACCTCCTGCGAGATGCTGTTCCCGGATCGTGACCAGCGGCACTTCGAAGGGGGACTGAGTGACACCGTCCTGGACGCAAGGCGAATGAGTACGAGTATCGCTGCGCAGAGTAACGCGGCACGGAAGTCCAAGAATTCTCTTCGGAAGCCTTCCCGGAAAATGACCACCACCAATTGGCTGGGCGCCGCGGCGATCGGCTGCGTCGTGATGGGCGCCGGCTGGACCATCTACAGCAACGTCCTCGGCGCCAGCGTCTATCCGACCGTCGGCAGCATTGGCTACGACGAGCCCGTGATCAAGCGCGCGCCCAGGGTGGCGCTGCGTGAGGCTGGCGAGGCCATCAGGGACACCTTTGCGCTGCTGCCCGACCGGCTTCAGGTCGCAGCCCCGATCTCGCGCGAGATGTTCAACGAGCGCTTTGCCGCGGCCGCGACCCAGGGCGTTGCGTCGAACGCGAGCGCCGCGCCCGCAACCCAGGTCGCCGTCGCCAAGGAAGCGTCGAAGGACGCCCCCAAGCAGAGCGTGATCGCGAAGGTCGCGGACGCGCTGAAGCCGGCGGTGCCGGCCAAGATTGCTGACAAGTCCGCGGAGAAGGCCAAGCGCGCACCGGATGCGCAGATGCAACTGGCTTCGGCCGATCCGGCCGAGATCGTGCCGGCACCCGAGGCGAAGCCGAAATCGTTTGCCGATCGCGCCAAGGCCGCGGTGATGTCGATCACCGGTCCGCGCCAGTCGATGGTCGAGAAGCTCTGGGGCAAGCGCGAGCCGTCCGGCGGGCTGCTGGCCTATGCCTCGGCTGATGCCAGCGTGACCGCGTCCATCGCGCCGCGGGAGCAGAACCCCATGCTCGGCGGTTCGGCGCCCTATGAGCGCGACACGGCGGTCTACGACATCACCGCCAAGATGGTTTACCTGCCCGACGGTACCAAGCTCGAGGCGCATTCCGGCCTTGGCTCCAATCTCGACGATCCGCGCTCCTCGCGTGTCCGCATGCGCGGCGTGACGCCGCCGCACATCTACATGCTGAAGCCGCGCGAAGCGCTGTTCCATGGTGTGCCGGCGCTGCGCCTGACCCCGATCGGCGGCGAGAGCGCGATCTACGGCCGCGACGGCCTGCTCGCCCACACCTTTATGCTCGGGCCGAACGGTGACTCCAACGGCTGCGTGTCGTTCAAGGACTATTACGCGTTCCTCGACGCCTACCGTAACAAGGGCATCCGCAAGCTCGCGGTGCTGGCGCGGGTCGAGTGATCTCAGTCAATTCGCGATGATCTCAAAGGGCCGCTTGCAGCGGCCCTTTTCTTTTCTGATTTAGCCCGGCCAGCATTGTCCGCCGCCGTCGATCCTGAGCACCTGGCCCGAGACGAAGGCGCCCATGGGACCTGCAAAGAATTCGACGACGCGCGCGACCTCGTCGACGGTCGCGATGCGGTCGAGCGTGCCGGTCTCGACCATCCTGTCAGGGTCCACCGCGCGCGTGCCGAGGAAACGGCCGGTGCGGGTATCGCCGGGCGCGATGCAGTTGACGGCGATGTCGTAGGCGCGGAGCTGGTCGGCCAGGCATCGCGTGTAGTGGGTCACGCCGGCCTTCGACACCGCGTAGATCGAGCCCTGGGTGCGGCCCTTGAAGGCGGCGACCGAACCGAGCGTGACGATGCGGCCGCGGCGCCGATCCATCATGCCCTTTGCGACCGCCTGGCAGGTCAGGATGGTCGAGAGCAGGTTGCGCTCCAGCACCGCGCGCACATCGGCCTCCTTGATGTTCACCGCGTCGTTCGGGTCGGGCTTGCCGCCGACGGCTGCGATGTCGCCGCCGGCATTGTGCACGAGAATATCGATCGGGCCGAGGACTGCTTCCGTCTCGGCAATCACGCGCGCGATGTCATCGCCTTTGGTGAGATCGCCGAGCACGCGCTGGCTGCGGACGCCGAATTGCTGGCCGATCTCTGCGGCGACCGCGGTGAGGGTGGTGCCCTCGCCATACTCCGCCGGCCCGTTCTCGCGCATGCCGTGGATGGCGACATCGGCGCCGAGCGCGGCGAGCTTCTCTGCAAAGGCGCGTCCGAGCCCGCGTCCCGCGCCGGTCACCAACGCCACCTGTCCTGACAATACTTTCCCGTCATGTGCAGCCATGATCTTCTCCTGTTATGAAACGTCAGTCCGCCGCGAGATCGAGCCCGATCGCCATGGCCTGCACGAGGCACATCGGTGCGACCAGCGTGCGCAGCGCCGGCTCGGGCATGTCCTGGATCTCGAACACGACGCTCGCGCCTTCGACGATCGGGCTCAAGAGGCTGTCGGTGATGGAAATCGTGGGCACGCCTCGCGCAACGAGTTCGGGAAACAGCCGCGCCGTATCCGGATAGTAGTTCCGGAAGCTGATCGCGACCAGCGCGTCCTCCGTGGTTGCGGCATGCGACTGCTCGTGGATGCTGCCGCCCGTGCCGTCGAGCAGGACGACGCGGCGTCCGAGCTTGCGCAGCACGTAGGCGAGGTGGGTCGCAACCGGAAACGAGCCGCCGAGGCCGAGCAGATAGATGTCGCGCGCTTTCGCAAGGATCGCAGTTGCCGCGTCGAGCTCGCGCGCATGCACCGACTGGCTCAGCGTCACCAGCGACGATTGCGCCTCCGAGACGAAGCGGGACAGCACCGCGGCCGGCTGGCGGCCGAGTACCGATTTCTCCTCGCTCTTCATGCGGGCGAGCCGCGCCTTGTAGCTCGGCGCGACGCCGGCAACGAGGCGTGAGCGGAATACCTGCTGCATCTCGGTGAAGCCGCCAAAGCCGAGCGCATGGGCGAAGCGAACGATCGCCGAGGGCGGCACGCCCGAGCGCTGCGCCACCTCGGCCACGGTGCCGAGCGCGACATCGGTCGGGTGATCGAGCACGAACTCCGCGATCTGCTGCAGCCGGCCGGATAGCGCCCGGTGCCGCTGCGCAATGGCGCCGCGCAGCTCGTCGTAGCTCATCGCGCCTTGTGCCTTGTTCATCGTCTCGGGTCTCCGGATCGGTCGCCTGTTTAACGGCATTTCACCGTTTGGATCAAATATTCCACTTTACATAAGAATTGGAATGAATATTCTAATCGCAGAAAAAAGCAAAAGACTTCGAAAACGGGAGGAAACGATGAGAGGGCGTCAGATCTCACGGCGAAGCGTTCTGAAGGGCAGTTTGATGGCCAGCGTCATCGGCGGCACCGGCAGCTTCTTTGGGCCGTGGAAAGAGAATCATGCGTGGGCGCAAGGCGCGAAGCCGATCAAGCTCGGCCTGACCTGCGACGCCAGCGGCCAATACGGCAACAGCGGCCAGGACGATTTCCGCGGCATCAAGATGGCGATCGACGAGGTCAACGCCAAAGGCGGCGTGCTCGGCCGCCAGGTCTCGTTCATCACTGCGGATACCGAGACGACCCCGGCCACCGGCAGCCGCGTCGCCGAACGCTTCATCACCCGCGAGGACTGCACCATCCTGATCGGCGCGCTGCATTCCGGCGTCGCCAACGCCATCACCCAGGTCGCCAGCAAATACGGCGTGATCTACATGAACACCAATTCCTCCGCGCCGAGCGAGGCCGGGGAGAACTGCTCGCGCGTGAAATTCGTTTGGGACGGCAACGGCACCCATTTTTCCAAGGCGTCGGTCAAGAACGCGGTCGATTCCGTCGGCAAGAACTGGATGCTGCTGACCAATGACTACGTCTGGGGTCACACCACGTCTGCCGCGACCAAGGCGCAGGTCGAGGCTGCCGGCGGCAAGATCATCGACAATCTGTTTGTGCCTCAGAACACGCGCGACTTCACCGCCTACCTCCTGAAGATCCAGCAGGCAAAACCCGACGTGGTCGCGACTGCGATCGGCGGCGACGACATCAAGGCGCTGCGCGAGCAGGTGGCGCAGCTCAAGCTCGACGGCAAGCCGGCCTGGATCAACAACCAGCAGGACTGGCCCGATGTCTGGGGCGCGCCCGACAGCCTGTTCGGCGTGTTCGGCACCACCTGGTATCACAAGCTGCAACTGCCCGGCGTCGCTGAGTTCGTCAAGAAATGGCAGGCCGCCAACAAGAACGGCCCGATCCCGGTGCCAGGCAACGTCTCCTACAACGGCTACATGTCGACGCGCGAATTGCTGCGCGCGATCGAGCAAGCAGGGTCGACCAACAACGTCAAGATCATCAAGGAGATCGAGAACCTCAAGGTCTCGGCAACCGATCGCATGCAGCACTTCGACGCTTACATGGATCCCGTGACGCATCAGATGCAGCAGACGATCTATCTGGCGCGGCGCAATGCCAAGCCGGCCGACAACACCGATCTGTTCGAGATCATCAGTTGGACGGAGCCCAAATCGGCCGCCGATGACGCAGCACCCGGCAAGTGCAAGCTCACGCCCTACGAGCAGGTGCCGACCGTCGATTCCTAGAGACGGTGCTTCGCGTCGTGGAACGAGCGGCGCGTATGTCGCGCGCCGCAGCCCGGGCCTTCGAGGGCTTGGGGGAGCAATGCCAGTTGCGAGAGTCAAAACCTTGTTCGACCTTCTTCCGCATCTCCTGAATGGCCTGACGCTTGGCCTTTTGTTCGCGCTGATCGCGCTCGGCTTCATGCTCATTGTCGGGCTGATGGAGCAGATCAACCTCGCGCATGGGTCCCTGTTCGCACTCGGGGCCTATGTCGCCATGCAGCTCACCGGACCGCGCCCGCCATTGCCGGCCGATCTTGCGAAAGCGTGGCTCACGCTGCCGCTGGGCTGGCGCTATGCCGCGACGCTCGTGATCGCGCCCGTGATCGTGAGTCTCGTCGGCATGCTGATCGAGCTCTGCATGCGGCGGACCTACGGCAAGGATCCGCTGTACGGACTGCTCCTGACCTTCGGTGCGGCGATGGTGATCGAGGAGCTGATCCGCCTGGTCTGGGGGACGCGCGACTATGTGCTGCAGGTGCCGTCCGCCATCAATGGCGGCTTCCTGTTCGGCGATCTGATCTGGTCGACCTATCGTTTCTACGCGGCGGGCATCGCGGCCGGGATCATCGGCCTGGTCTGGCTGTTGATCGAAAAGACGTCGTTCGGGGCGACGGTCAAGGCCGGTGCGCATGACAGCGAGATCGTCCGCGCGCTCGGCATCAACCTGTCGCGATTGCGGCTGCTGGTCTTCGTGTTCGGCACGATGCTGGCCGCGATCGCGGGCATTATCGTTGCGCCGATCTGGGGCATTCGTCCGCATATGGGCGTCGATGCCGTCATCCCCGCGTTCCTGGTGATCGTGCTCGGCGGCGTCGGCAGCTTTTGGGGCGCGGTCGTGGCGGGGTTGCTGGTCGGGCTCTGTGTCGGCCTTGCCGGCGCTTACGCGTCCGAATGGTCGCTGTTGTCGATGTACATCCTGCTCGTTGCCGTCGTGACGTTCCGTGCGCGCGGTTTGTGGGGCAAGAAAAGCGTGCTCGAGGCCTAGGGAATGATTGTGGGAGCAAATTCTTCATCCGACGCCGCGCGCCTCGTCACGCCGACGATGCTGGTGCTCTGGCTGGTGCTTGCAACGGTGCCGCTCTGGATCACGCGGGTCGGGCTCTATCCTTATCTCGGGATCGAGATCCTGATCTGGTCGCTCTACGCGCTTGCGTTCAACCTGGTGCTGGGCACGGCCGGACTTCCCTCGTTCGGACATGGCGCCTATTTCGGCATCGGCGCCTATGCGTTCGGGCTGTGCCAGCTCGACATCGTCGCCAATCTCTGGATCTGCCTCGCTGCTGCTGCCGTGGTCGCGGGGCTTGCCGGCGTGCTGGTGGCGCTGTTCATCTCGCACCGGCGCGGCATCTACTATGCCTTCATGACGATCGCATTCGGCCAGATCTTCTGGACGCTGGCGATTAAGTCGCACCGGATCACCGGCGGTGAGGATGGGCTTCTCAAGATCAAGCGTTTGCCGGCCGATTTCGGGCTGGTGTCGTTCGATCTCACCGACAATGTCGCGTTCTACTATTTCGTGCTCGCGGTCTTCGCGGTCGGTACCGCCGTATTGTGGCGGCTGGTGCACTCGCCTTATGGCCGCGTGGTCGCTGCGATCAGGCAGAGCGAGGTTCGCGCCGCCCATCTCGGCTACAACGTGTGGCTCTACAAGGCATCGGTGTTCGCGCTGTCGGCGGCCGTGTCCGGTTTTGCCGGCGGACTGTTCGCGATGGCGCAACTCGCCGCATTCCCCGATGTCATGAGCCTGCATCAATCCGGCTACGTCGTGATGATGACGCTGGTCGGTGGCGGGCTCGTCAGCTTCTGGGGGCCGGTGATCGGCGTGTTTCTCTTCCTCACCGCGCGCGACGTGATCGGCGCGCTGACCAATGCCTGGATGCTCTATTTCGGTCTGCTGTTCATTGCGATCGTGCTGTTCCGCCCGGAAGGCATCGCCGGCGCGCTCTCGGCCGCCGTGCAGCAGCATTCACTCAACGCGCTGCGGCGGCGCGGCTCGTCCGCGATGCGACTGCTGGTCGGGGGCGGGCGATGAGCATGTTAGAGGCCGCGGGTGTGCACGTCCGCTTCGGCGATCGCGTCGTGCTGGAAAGCGTCGATCTCGCGGTTGCCGAGGGCGAGTTTCACGGCGTGATGGGCCCGAACGGCGCGGGCAAGACCACCTTCTTCAACGTCCTCACCGGCCGGGTGAAGCCGAGCCGCGGCCGAGTCCTGCTCGGCGGCGAGGACGTCACGGGATTGAGCCCGCACCGCATCGCCGCCAAGGGTATCGCCCGGTCGTTCCAGATCATGACCCTGTTCGACGAGTTCTCCGCCCGCGACAACGTCATGATGGGCCTGCCCGCGTTTCGCGCCCGCGGCCTCGATATCGCCCGTGCCGCAGCCGGTGACCGCAGGTTTGCCGAGCAGGCATCCGAAGCGCTCGCCGCGGTCGGGCTTGCCGACAAGGGCGATGTCCGCGCCAAGGACCTGTCCTATGGCGACCGCCGCGCACTCGAGATCGCGGTCGCGCTGGCGCAGGCCCCGCGCGTGCTGTGCCTGGACGAGCCGACCTCCGGCCTCGGCTCCGACGGCGTGCAGCGGCTGGCCGCTCTGGTGGCGCGCCTGAAGGGCCGGCTGACCATCGTCGCCATCGAGCACGACATGGAGTTCCTGTTCTCGCTCGCCGATCGCATCTCGGTCATCCATTGGGGCCAGGTGGTGGCGCGCGGCACGCCGCACGAGCTGCAGCAGAACGAATGGGTACGTCGCTCCAATCTCGGGAAGTTCGCATGATCCTCGAAGTGGACGGCGTCGATACCTTCTACGGCGAGACCCAGGCGCTGTTCGGCGCCTCCCTCGCCATCGAGCACGCCAAGGTCTTTGCACTGCTCGGGCCCAACGGCGCCGGCAAGACCACCATGCTCCGTTCGATTCTCGGTCTGACCCGCCCGCGCCGCGGCGCGGTTCGCTTCGACGGGCATGACGTGACGCGCGATCCGACCCACGAGATCGCGCGCGCCGGCATCGGCTGGGTGCCCGACGACCGGCGGCTGTGCCCGACCTTGTCGGTGGCGCGCAACCTCACGATCGCGCAGAAGCGCACGCGCTTTCACAATTGGAGCGTCAAGGAGGCGGCCGCGATCTTCTCGCCGCTCGAATATCTCATGGAGCGTGACTGCGAGAACCTGTCGGGCGGCGAGATGCAGATGGTCGCGATTGCGCGCGCGCTGGTCGGCTCGCCGGGACTGGTCCTGTTCGACGAGCCGAGCCAGGGTCTTGCGCCAAAGATCGTCGGCGACGTGCTCGCCACCATTTTGCGCATGAAAGAGGAGGGGATCGCCTCGCTGGTTGTCGAACAGAATGCGGAGATCGCGCTGTCGGTGGCCGACCATGCCGCGGTGATCGATCGCGGCCGGATCGTCTGGTCCGGCGAGGCCGCGACCTTGCGCGATGACCGCGCCCTTCGTCAGCGCTTGTTGGGAGTACAATAAGTGGCCGCACCGCTGCTCGTCCTCGATGACGTTCGCAAGGTCTACACCAGGGGCCGCGTCATCCGCCGTCCGACGTTCACGCTTCAGGCGAACCTGTCGCTGGAGGAGCCGGGTATCGTCGGCGTGGTCGGGCCGAACGGCGCCGGCAAGACGACCTTGTTCGAGATGATGACCGGTTCCAACGCGCCGACTTCGGGCCGCGTGCTGGTCGCGGGCACCGATATCCACGGTGTCAAATACCGCGAGCGCGACCGGCTCGCGATCCACTATCACCAGTCCTATCAGGTCAGGCGGTTTCGCAAGCGCATTCCGTCCGCCTTGCTGGCGCCGTCGCCGACAAAAACGCCGCTGGTTCACTTGTTCGACGAACCGCAGTTCAACCTGCAGGACGGCTATATCGGCTTCATGCTCGATTTCTTCCGCAAGCTGCGCGACGAGGGCAGGCTGGTCATCCTCTGCATGCATCCGACAGCTGGCTGGCACCTCGACATCCTCGCCGAGATCGCCGGGCAATTCCTGTTCGTCGCCGGCGGCGGGGTGACGCGGATGGCGGACTTCCGCACGCTCGCCGCCGAACCGCGCTTCCGGCTCTATCTCGGACCGGAGATGACGCGCGCCGCGGACGCCATCTGTCACAGCTCGACCTAAAAGGAGACTCCGTTGGCCTATTCGAATACGCAGCTTTTCATTGCCGGCAAATGGCGCCCGGCCCATTCGGGCAAAGCGATCGAGGTGCGCAATCCCGCGACCGAGGAGGTGATCGGCGCCGTCGCGCGTGCTGGCCAGTCCGATCTCGACGAGGCGCTCGCCGCCGCTTCCGCCGGCTTCAAGGTCTGGCGTAACGTTGCCCCCTTCGAGCGCTGCCGGATCATGCGCAAGGCCGCCGCGATCATGCGCGAGCGCAATGACGAGATCGCGCCGCTGCTAACGATGGAGCAGGGCAAGACGCTGGGCGAGGCCAGGATGGAGGCAATGGCCGCCGCTGACGTGATCGAGTGGTTCGCGGAAGAGGCCAAGCGCGCCTATTGGCCGTCTGATCCCCGCGCGCGGCCCCGGCATCTACCAGATCGCGATGAAGGAGCCGGTCGGCCCGGTCGCCGCGTTCACGCCCTGGAATTTCCCGATCAACCAAGTCGTGCGCAAGCTTTCCGCAGCGCTCGCTGCCGGTTGCTCGATCATCGTCAAGGCGCCGGAGGAGACACCAGCTTCGCCTGCGCAGTTGATCCGCGCGTTTGCGGATGCGGGCGTGCCCGATGGCGTCATCAACCTCGTCTACGGCGTGCCGTCGGAGATCTCCGAATATCTGATCCCGCATCCGGTGATCCGAAAAATCTCCTTCACTGGCTCGACCCATGTCGGCAAGCAGCTCAATGCGCTTGCGGCCTGCACATGAAGCGCGCCACCATGGAGCTCGGCGGCCATGCGCCGGCGATCGTGTTTGGGGATGCCGACGTCGCGTCGGCCGCGAAGATCCTGGCGGCGGCGAAATATCGCAACGCCGGCCAGGTCTGCATCTCGCCGACGCGGATGCTGGTGCAGGACGACGTGTTCCGCGAATTCGTCGACAAATTCGTCGACAGCGCCAAGGCGTTCAAGGTCGGCAACGGCCTCGATCCCGAGTCCAAAATGGGCTCGCTCGCCAATCCGCGCCGCGTCACCGCCATCGAAGGCATGGTGCAGGATGCCGTCGGCAAGGGCGCCAGGCTCGAGACCGGCGGCAAGCGTGTCGGCAACAAGGGCCATTTCTTCGAGCCGACCGTGGTGAGCGATGTGCCGAAGGATGCGCGCGCGATGAACGAGGAGCCGTTCGGCCCGCTCGCCCTGATCTCCCGCTTCTCGACATTCGACGACGTGGTCGAGGAGGCGAACCGGCTGCCCTTTGGTCTTGCCTCCTACGCCTTCACCAGTTCGGCCAAGACGGCGGCTGCCATCGGCTCGGCGGTTGAGGCCGGCATGATGTCGATCAACAGCTTTGGTCTGGCACTGCCCGAAGTGCCGTTCGGCGGCATCAAGGATTCCGGCTATGGCTCGGAAGGTGGCACCGAGGCGATGGAAGGCTACTTCAACACCAAGTTCATCAGCCAGACGGGCGTGTGAGCGGGCGTGCGCGCGAGGCCGCGCGATCATCGCGCGGCTTAGCGCTTGACGAAAACCAGGTTGCAGGCCCGCGCCTCGTTGCGCTTGCCGCTGCCTCGGGTGCGATCGAACTGCGCATCGACCGTGAAGGCGTAAGGAGAGCCGGGCGCGAGGTTGTTGAGTGTGTAGGTGCTCGCCCCCGTCGTGCCGCGCGCGCTCAAGGTCGTCTTGCCGTCCGCGGGGATCTGGCCGTCGATCTCCAGCCGATTGACACCGCCCGGACCCTGCACCTCGGCGTGAAACACGCCATTGGTCACGGTGGCGACCAGGGGCCTGGTGAAGCCCTGCGCCTTGCCGGAAGCCGGGCAGTTCAACGTCACGTCCCAGCTGCCGTCAAAATCCTTGCTGCCGGTGGTTCTGGCGTTACCGGAAGGCGCGACCGCCACTTTCTGCTTCAGGCCTTCAATGCGTGCCTTGGCGAGGGTGGCGAAGATGCAGTTCGGGAATCTCGCGAGATGATCCTCAAAGGCACCCAGCGTGTCGATGCCCTCAGCAGCCTTCCAGTGCGCCTCGGCGGCCGCGCAGGGATCGGCCTTCGGTGCAGCTTGGGGTGCCGTCGGCGCGACCGTGACCGTTACAGGTCCGTTCAGGTAAAACTTGCCGATGATCGACAGCGACAGCTCTGGTAGCTGGGTCTTGCCGCTGGAGTCATAGACGTCGCTGCTGATGTCGCGAAAGACGTCGCCGATTTCCTGCGGCTCCTCGATGTGCTTGAGGAACGCGGTCGTGTAGGGGCTGTTGCGGCCGGTGCCGTCGGCCGCGACCTGCCCTGATTGCGTCGAGAACGACACGATCGTGCCGCGCGGCGCCTCGACTTTCGACAGGCCTCGTCCCATCGAGGCGGCGCGCGTCGAGCCGGCAGAGCGCTTCAAGGTTTCGGCCAGCGGATTGTCGCGGCAGGAATCGAGCACGAGGATGCGCAAATTCTTGGCCTGCTGCAAATCGTTCACGATGTCGTCGACCCGCACGAAGCGCTTGAGGTCTGCTTCATCCGTCAGCACGGCGTCGACAGGCATTAGATAGTTCACGCCGTTGTACTGCATCGCATGGCCGCTGTAATAGAACATCGCGACATCGGCGCGGCTGGCGGCGCGCGCGAAGCGGATGGTCAGGTCCTGCATGTCGGCCTGGCGCAGGTCGATACCCTGGAACACCTCGAAACCGCTGCGCTTGAGCGAGGCTGCGACGTCTTCGGCATCGTGCGACGGGTTGGGTAGCTGCGCCGTAGAGACATAAGCGCCGTTGCCGATCACCAGCGCGACCCGCGTGTCCGCCGATGCGGGGGCAAGGCTCAGCCCAAAGCTCAGCCAGAGAACGAGGAGGGTCAGGAAAAACTGACGCAAAATTCCAGAAAGAGCACGCATGAATGCCTTCCAGGGGAAATTTCGAAAAATATCCCCCAGATTAGCGCATGCCGCGTCGGTATCAATGCCCTCGCTGTGGACCCGTCAGATTTGGCGACCGTGACATCCTGTCACGCCGGGTTTGCCGCCACCGTCTTGCGCAGCTCCATCTCGGTCGCAATCGCATCCCGCACGGCGGGCCGCGCCTGCATGCGCGCGAGATAGGCCGACAGGCTTGGCCATTGCGCGATGTCGACGCCCGCGGGACGGAGCAGCAGCAGGGCCCAGGCGAGATGGGCATCCGCGACGGTGAAGCTGTCACCGACGAGGAATTCGCGGTCCGCGAGATGTTCTGATGGCACCGCCAATGTCTGTGCGATCCGTGCACGCGGCTTGGCGAGCGAGCCGTCGTCCTTATATGATGATTGGTCAAGCCATCGGCTCTCCATTGTTTTGCTCCATTAGTTTGGCCTCCAGTATCCAGGTGAACCCAGGTCTTTCCTCGACCGGTAAACAGCCGGGACAACCTTATATCCGGTCGCTGCGCCAAGCAGCGGCACCACATTCCCGCATTCGATGGGCTGGGCTCAGGAAGGCGCTACCATCCTCATACTCGGCTGTTTAAGCCAAAGAAGACTTCCGGTTCGCCCGCCTGGATCTGCTGAAGCTGATCAGGCTTCAGTAGATGACGATGTGGAGCAGTTTCTACGCATTCTTCAGCTTCGCCCCGTCAATCACGACGCCAACCGTCACATATTTCCACAAAGCAACGAGTAGTTTGCGGGCGAGTGCGACAACGATTTTCTTGCGCTGGGCAGAACCACTCGATGCTGCTCGCTGCCGGAACCAGCGGGTTAGCGCAGAATCAGGCTGATGGCGCAGCCAGAGCCAGGCCAGCTGTATCATCGTGGTGCGTAATCGCGGGTTGCCAGCTTTCGACACTCCTTGATCACGATCAACGGATCCGCTCTGCCACGGTGTTGGTGCTAATCCCGCGTAAGCCGCGATTTGTCGGCGATTGTCAAAGTGCCTGTAAAAGCCTTCCGTCCAGAGCAGAGATGCGAACTCAGGTCCGATACAACGCACGTTCTCGAGCATGGAAATGGCGCTATTTGCCTCTTTCCGTTCGGACGCCAGAAGCTTATCGCGCTCCGCCTCGATCACTTTGATCTGCTCGATCACCAATTCAAGACGGTCAAGTTCTCGCGATATCTGGGCTTTCAAGAAAGGTGCGAGCGGCCGACCATCGCCAGTGCGAAGCTCTTCGAGGCGAGATCGTCGATCGCGATTCAGTGGTCGGTAGCCCGAAATACCTTGTGCGAACAGAAGTCCCTCAATCCGGTTGACGTGCGTCAGTCGCTCGACAACCAGGGCTTTCCTTTCCCGGACGAGCCGACGCCGGTCTTCCTCGTCATGGGATGGAATCCGAACCATCGCACATGTTCGTGGCTCACCCCGTTTGAACGACATAAGTGCGCGGACGAGTGTTTCTCCGTCGATACGATCGGTTTTAGCTCGGCGTGCTTTTCTGGGCACCGCTATCGATGTCGCATCCACCACATGGCTCTCAACACCTTCGTCGGCCAAGACGCGATGGACCCAGAACCCATCAAGGCCTGCCTCCTGGATAACGATCACGGGGAGCCAAGAATCGGTCTTACGGTGCGCCCTGGCGCGGAGCTCGTTGAGCAAGCTGAGCAGCCGTCCGATCTGGCCGGCTGGGAGACCCTTCCGCGCCATCTTGGTATCGATGGCCGGCACGAATGAAGTCACCAGCCAAGTTGACTGGCTCAACTCCACCGAGACGTAAATTGCCTTGGCTACATCCATCCGGGTTTCCGCTGCTTGCTGAGACATCACTTTCATCTGTACTCGCTCCCCATGATTACGACTTGCCCAGCCTTTCGCCGGCCGGCGCCGACGTCAATCATGGGACTCGTACCAGAAGGTCGGAAACAGGAATGCCTTGTGGATCTCGGCGCCGATGAAGCTCAGCCATTCCTGCAGGCGGTAGCGGTCGGGATCGCCGAACCGGGGCGCGAGACCCGTCTCCGGCTTCACATCGGCGATGTATTGCAGCACAGCCGCGCTTTCGGTCAGCCGTTCGCCGTTCTCCAGCACCAGGACCGGCACCGCGGCCTTCGGCGACACGCCGCGGAAATCGCCGTCGTCGTCGGCGACCGCCTTGGTCCGGAGATGCACCAGATGATAACGCGCATCGAGGCCGGCCTCCATCAGCGCGATGCGGCTCGCAAGCGAGCAGGCCATCGGCGAGAAATAGAGCTGCAGCATCGCGTTGCTCCGTTATTTCAGCGCATCGCCGCGCGCGATGATCGCGAAGCGGTCGGACAGCTCGGCGAGTGCAACCTCGTGGATGGCCCGGGCGTCCAGCGTGCCGCCGCGGCCGTCGGGCAGGTCGCGCGTGGCGCAGGCATCGGCGTCGATGGTCGTGCGAAAACCGAGGTCGAGCGCGGCACGGGCGGTGGAGCTGACGCACATATGCGTCATGAAGCCGGCCAGTACGATGTTCTTCCTGTCGGTTGCGGCAAGGCGCGCCTGCAAATCAGTGCCGGCAAACGCATTCGGCAACTCCTTCTCGATCACCAGCTCGCCGGCACGGGGGCTCAGCTCGGCGACGATGGCACCGCGGTCGGCGGCGCGATCGAACAGGCTGCCGGCCTTGCCGCGATGGGCGATATGGATGATCGCGGCTCCGCTCTCGCGTGCCCGTGCCAGGAGCGCAGCCGCCCGCGCGATCGCGAGCCGGGCGTCGGGCAAAGCGAGGGGACCCGCGAGATATTCGTTCTGGATATCGATCAGCACCAGCGCGGCGTCGCCAAGACGCGGCGGGTTGAGATCGGCACCGGCGAGCTGCAGCAGGGTCTTTGCGGTCGTCATGGTCTGGAAATCTCCGGGGCAAAAGGCGCAACGAACATAGCCCCGGGAAGGCCTGCCGATATGCAGGGATATTGCAGCGGGTGGCTGCGATATTGCAGGCTGCTGCCGGCCGGTATAACCTGACGCAATGAACTGGGACGATCTGCGCATCATCGCTGCCGTCAGGGACGAGGGCACCTACGCGGGCGCCAGCGCGCGGCTGCGCATCGACGAAACCACGGTCGGGCGCAGGCTCTCGCGCATCGAGCGTGCGCTCGGTTTGCGTCTGTTCGAGGCCGCGGACGGCGTCCGCCGGCCGACGCGGAGTTGCGAGGCGGTGCTGGCGCATGTCGAGGCGATGGCCGCACATGCCGCCGAGATCGGTCGCGTTGGCGCGAGCCTGGCAGGTCCGGTGGGCCGCCTGCGCATCGCCTCCACCAACACGTTCGCCGAGGAGGTGCTGTCGCCGCGCGCGAGCGACTTCCTGCGCGCCAATCCCGGCCTGACGCTGCAATTCCTCACCTCGAGCGAGAACGTCAAGTTCTCGCGCTGGGAGGCCGATCTCGCCATCCGGCTGCGCAAACCCGACAAGGGTGACTTCGCGATCTCCAGGCTCGGCGACGTCAAGCTTTATTATTTCGAGCCTGTTGCGACCGAGGGCGAGCCGGTGCTGTGCGCCTATCCGGACGAACTCGGTGCCATTCCCGAGATGCAATTCCTGCGCATGAAGCAAGCCCGCGCGCGCTGCGTCACCGACAACGTTCGCGTCATCCGTAACCTGATCCGCGCGCATCGGGCCGCCGGCGTGTTGCCGGAGTATGTTTGCGCGGACTTGCTCGGCGATCGCCGCCTGCGCGCCACGCTGCTGCCGAAGCGGCGCGACGCCTGGCTGCTGGTGCAAAACCACCTCAAGCGCGATCCCGCGACGCGTGTCACGATCGACTGGGTGAGGGCGTGTTTTCAGGAAACGTCGCACGGTTGACGTCACATCGCATTGTGATCATCGCGTCACAGTGCGGAGTGCGTGACGAAAAATCTTGGCTTTCCCCCTTGCAACCCGAACGTGCTTCGTCTATTAGCGCCCTCCTTCGCTAGGCCATGGGTTCGGGCTCTCTGAGATCCCGACTGGCGCGAGCCGCTCTGCGGTTTCGTGTTCCGCCGAATGAAGGGCAAACGCAGGACGTAGCTCATGGAGAGCGTCGGGCTGAACACCCGAAGGCATCGGTTCGATTCCGGTCTCTTGCACAAAGGAGTTTGGTAGAGCAGATGACTGTTACTCATCCTGTCGCGGGTTCGAATCCCGCTCCAGCGCTCCGTTTCAGCCTGAAAAGCTGATACCTCTGACGAGGACCGGACGCGCGCTTCAGTCGCAGTCCGGCCGTTTTGCCGAAAGGCATTCCGTCCGAACCTAGACACTGTGAGACCGGCTTTGCGCCGCGGGTCGATACCGCTTGCGCTGATGCCGGGTGGCTCCGCATGACCGCTCGACACGCGTCGAGCGATCGCGCGCGTGCGCCCGTCATCGCGCAAGCTCAAGCCCCGGCCCGCCGCTTTCCCGGGAAGCGTCGTTCGCGTCCTCACGTCCTTTGCAATCGAAACCCGCTATCCGGCCGCGTTCAGCCGGAGGCAATATGATGGAGGCGTGCCATGACCTGGCATTTGCTGATGCTGAACGTGACGGTGAAGGATGGCGAGCGTGCGTTGCTCACGCGCAACGGACAGCTCGTGCGCGTGCTCGCGCCCGGCAAGCACCGGCTGTTCGATCCCCTGCACGAGCTGAAGGCCGAGGTGCTCGACGTGGTCCGCAGCGAATTCTCTGCGGATCGCTACGCGGTGCTGAAGGCTGCGCGGCCTGATCTGGCCGCGGAGCTGTTCGAGGCGATCGAGACCAAGGCGGACGAGATCGCCATCGTCAGCCTCGACGGCCGGCCCGTGCATCTGATGACGCCCTGGCAGGCGCGCGTCTACTGGAAGGTCGCGACCCGCATCGATGTCGAGCGCATCGATGTGTCCGCCGATCCCCGGGTTGGCGCGCGGCGCCTGACCATGATCGAGCGCAACCGCTCGGCTGTCGTGATGGAAGCGGTGGTCGAGAACCACGAGGCGGGCCTGCTCTATGTCGAGGGCCGGCTCGTGGAGCGGCTTGCGGCCGGCCGGCACGCCTTCTGGACCGTCGGCCGCAAGATCGAGGTGAAGCGCCTCGACCTGCGGCCCCAGGCGGTCGAGATCACCGCGCAGGAGATGCTGACCAGGGATCGCATCGCGCTGCGGGTGACGCTGACGGCGTTCCGCAGGATCGTCGATCCCGAGCGCACGGTTGCGACCGTGCCCGACGTGGATGCGTGGCTGTACCGGCTGGTGCAGTTCGCGATCCGCGAGGCGGTGGCGGGCCGGACGCTGGACGAGGTGCTGTCTGCGAAGGCGGCGCTGGACGCGGAGCTGCGCGACTATGTGCGGGCACGCGTCGCAGAGTCCGGCGTGGAGGTAACCGAGCTCGGCGTCAAGGACGTGATCCTGCCCGGCGAGATCCGGGAGCTGGTGAACAAGGTGGTGGAGGCGGAGCGGGTCGCGAAGGCGAACCTGATCCGCCGGCAGGAGGAGACCGCGGCGACGCGTTCGCTCCTGAACACCGCCCGCCTGATGGAGGAGAACCCCCTGCTGCTGCGGCTCAAGGAGCTGGAGTCGCTGGAGCGGCTGGTCGAGAAGGTCGGCCGCATCGACCTCCATGCCGGCAACGGCGAGGGCCTCGATGCCCTCCTGACCCGGCTCGTGCGCCTGAAGGCGCCCGAGAGCGCATGAAGCAGAAGGGCCGCCCACGGGCGGCCCTTCACATCTCCATTGTCGACGCTTGCGATGAACGCGTGCGCGCGCCTGTGCGACCAAACCATGAGTGGGTATTGCACGCGCGCAAAGGTTGCGTAATCTCACGGTGACGACCACAATCTCGATCATGGCAAGCGAATGACCACTCTTCAGCAAACGATCCGCCCTACGGCCCGGCCGCGGGAATGGAAAGCGATCGTCGTCCTGATCCTGTTGATCCCGGTGCTGTGGTCGCCGACGTTCCTGTTTCGCTTCTTCCTGTATCAGCCGTTCAACATTCCTTCCGGCTCGATGACCCCGACGCTGGTCGTCGGCGACTACGTCTTCGCCGCAAAATATGCCTATGGCTACGGCCGCTATTCCTTTCCGTTCGCGCCGTCATGGATCTCGGGCCGCTTCCGGGCCGCCGATCCGGAACACGGCGACGTCGTCGTATTCCGCTCGTCGAAGGGGACTTCGGCCGACTATGTCAAGCGCGTGGTCGGGTTGCCAGGCGACCGCATCCAGATGCGGAAGGGGCAACTCATCCTGAACGATCGCCCCGTGACGCGCGTCCCTCTGAAGGAGGTGCCCGCGGGCTCTGCCTGCGGCACCGATGATGGCGCGAAGGTCAAGCGCTGGCGCGAGACGCTGCCGAGCGGCGCGTCCTACATAACCTACGACTGCGTCGACAACGGTTATCTCGACAACACGGACGTCTTCACGGTGCCCCCCGGCCATTTCTTCGCGCTCGGCGACAACCGCGACAACTCGTCCGACAGCCGGCTGATGTCAGTGATGGGTTTCATCCCGATGGACAATCTCATCGGCAAGGTGACGCGGATCATCTGGTCGCTCGACGAAGACGGCGAGCCGCACATGGAGCGGCTGGGGAAGGTGTGGTGAGGGGCGCCGCCGTCATTCCGGGGCGGCGCGTAGCGCCGAGCCCGGAATTCATTCGTCCGCAAGGTTCGTTTCCCGAAGGTCGTCGGGCCGAGCCCTTCAGTCGCCAATCTCTTTCAGAAAGGCCTTCGCGTTTGCGCAGGCTTCGTCCGTGTCGCCAAAGCGGCAGGATTTCGCCAAGAAACGCCGCGCCCGGTCGTTGTTCTTTTCGACGCCGATACCTTTGATCAAGTGAAATCCCATCATCGTGCATGCCCAGGGATCGTCTCGGCCGCATGCCAGTTCATAGGTCCGATTGGGACAGGCATAGTCGCCGCTGTCTTCCATGCTGGCGGCAACGTTCGTACAGCCTGAAGCAACGCCGAGCTTGCAGGCCCTCAGAAACAGCGCATCGGAGAGCGGCCCGGTCTTGATCATCCGCTGGACGACGAGTGCGGCTGCGTAGCAGTCGCTCGCGTTGCCCGCCCGACAGCGATCAAGGCACTGCTCCGCCGCAGCCGAGCATCCTTCGATCGAAAAAGCAGGTGCGCCCGCGTTCGCCGGCATGGAGTCAGCGGGGCATTGCTCGGCTCGCGGAAGCCAATCCGGCCACGTCCCTTCCATCTTCCCAATCGCGTCATTGTTGTCCGCCGCGTCTACGGGCGTCGGCGCGGAAAGGCCCGCAGCGGAGATGATGACAAGGGCTGCCAGCAGCGGACGTATCTTGCGGTGCGGCATTGCAATTCTCGTCAGGGCTCCACGGGATCCTGCAGCATTAGTGATCCGAAGGATACACCTTTGAATTGTAGGTGCGCTCGCAGATCGCCACAAGGCGTTGCATCGGGGCGCCGCCCCAAAACAAAAACCCCGGCATCGCTGCCGGGGTTTCGCATTCCGTATCGTATCTGAACGGCTGGATCAGAAGTCCATGCCGCCCATGCCGCCGCCCGGGGGCATCGCCGGACCGGCGCCGCCCTTCTTGGGCAGCTCGGCGACCATGGCTTCCGTGGTGATCAGGAGCGCGGCAACCGAGGCTGCGTTCTGGATCGCGGTACGGACGACCTTGGTCGGGTCGATGATGCCCTTGGTGACGAGGTTGACGTACTCGCCGGTCTGGGAGTCGAAGCCGTAAGCGTAGGTCTTGTTCTCCAGGATCTTGCCGACGATCACCGAACCGTCTTCACCGGCGTTGATCGCGATCTGGCGGGCCGGCGCGGAGAGCGCCTTGCGCACGATCTCGACGCCGGTCTTCTGGTCGTCGTTCTTGGTGCGCAGGCCCTTGAGCTGCTCGGAAGCACGGAGCAGGGCGACGCCGCCGCCCGGGACGATGCCTTCCTCGACAGCCGCGCGGGTCGCATGCATCGCGTCATCAACGCGATCCTTGCGCTCCTTCACCTCGACCTCGGTCGCGCCGCCGACGCGGATCACCGCGACGCCGCCTGCGAGCTTGGCGAGACGCTCCTGGAGCTTCTCACGGTCGTAGTCCGAGGTGGTCTCCTCGATCTGCGCCTTGATCTGGGCCACGCGCGCCTCGATGTCGGCCTTCTTGCCGGCGCCGTTGACGATCGTGGTGTTCTCCTTGTCGATCATCACCTTCTTGGCGCGACCGAGCATGTTGAGCGTGACGTTCTCGAGCTTGATGCCGAGATCTTCCGAGATCGCCTGGCCGCCGGTCAGGATCGCGATGTCCTGCAGCATGGCCTTGCGGCGATCGCCGAAGCCCGGAGCCTTGACGGCCGCGACCTTCAGACCACCGCGCAGACGGTTCACGACGAGGGTCGCAAGCGCTTCGCCTTCGACGTCCTCGGCGACGATGACCAGCGGCTTGCCGGTCTGCACCACGGCCTCGAGCAGCGGCAGCAGCTCGTTCAGCGAGGAGAGCTTCTTCTCGTTGATCAGGATGTAGGCGTCGTCCATCTCAACGCGCATCTTGTCGGCGTTGGTGACGAAGTAGGGCGAGATGTAGCCGCGGTCGAACTGCATGCCCTCGACGACGTCGAGCTCGGTCTCGAGCGACTTGGCTTCCTCGACGGTGATGACACCCTCGTTGCCGACCTTCTTCATGGCGTCGGAGAGGAACTTGCCGATTTCGGCATCGCCGTTGGCGGAGATGGTGCCGACCTGGGCGATCTCGTCGTTCGAGGTGACCTTCTTGGAGTTCTTGACGAGGTCGGCGACCACGGCTTCCACGGCCAGGTCGATACCACGCTTCAGGTCCATCGGGTTCATGCCGGCGGCAACCGACTTTGCGCCTTCACGAACGATCGCAGCCGCGAGCACGGTTGCGGTGGTGGTGCCGTCGCCGGCCGCGTCAGCCGACTTGGAGGCGACTTCGCGCACCATCTGCGCGCCCATGTTCTCGAACTTGTCGTCGAGCTCGATCTCCTTGGCGACGGTGACGCCGTCCTTGGTGATGCGGGGAGCGCCGAACGACTTGTCGAGGACGACGTTGCGGCCCTTGGGGCCGAGCGTCACCTTGACGGCGTTGGCGAGGATGTCGACGCCACGCAGCATCTTGTCGCGTGCATCGACGCCGAATTTGACTTCTTTAGCTGACATCTGGATTTTTCCTTAGGTGTTTAGCTGGTGGGGAGAGGGGGCTCTTAGGCCGCCTTCTTCTTGGAAGCGGGGACGTCGAGGACGCCCATGATGTCGCTTTCCTTCATGATCAGCAGGTCGACGTTGTCGATCTTGACTTCAGTGCCGGACCACTTGCCGAACAGCACGCGGTCGCCGACCTTCAGGTCGATCGGGATCAGCTTGCCAGCTTCGTCGCGGCCACCGGGGCCGACGGCGACGACTTCGCCCTGCGAGGGCTTTTCCTTGGCAGTGTCGGGGATGATGATGCCGCCGGCGGTCTTCTCTTCTGCGTCGATACGCTTGACCACGACGCGGTCGTGAAGCGGACGGAATTTCATGCAGTCCTCCTAAGTAGTTGCACGGTATGGGAATTTTTTGGCGTTAGCAGTCTGTGCCAGCGAGTGCTAGCACAGGCGACGCTGAAATAGGACAGGAATTTTGCGGGGGCAAGGGCTTCTAGCAGAAAAATCGGCACTCTGAAGGCCCGGGTGCCAGAATCTCTTTACCATCGTTAACCCGCCCGGTGACCGTATTAGCACGGAGCCGCCTCTGCTGCTAAAGCATTGAATTTCAACAGCTTGTTAAACTTTTAGGCTTGAGATGGATTGTCAGTTTGCGTCACATTTCTCTCATGTGAGCGCATCAGTACCGGGTGGCTCGTAAGGCGCACACCGACCAAGCCGCCCCTTGAATGCGCTCCTGCAAAGGAGGTTGGCATGGGCTTGCGGAGTGGGGGCGTTTCCGAAGATTTCCGGAAACAGCTTTTGGGTTACGGGCTGACGACGGCGCAAATTCTCTATCGGATGCCCGATCATCCCTCGCTTCTCCAGACCTACGTCTGGCAGAACTACGACATGTTTCCGAAATTTCCGGCGCTGAAGGATTTCCTGGCGTTCTGGCAGGAGAAGCTCGACGGTCCGCTCCATTCGGTGACCGTCGCGCATTCCAAGCTGATCAAGCCGGCCGAGCTGCGCGCCGTGGATGGCGTGTTCCGGCTGCATTGAACAGCGCGCCGGCATCGTAGAGTGGGCAAAGGCGCGCTCGCGCCGTGCCTACCATCTCTCCACGATTGCATCTGGCAATGGTGGGCACGCTTTCGCTTTGCCCACCCTACGATATCTCGTTCTGTGCTAGCCTCCGCCTATAACAACAGGGAGGCGGCCCATGGCCAAGAAAACAAAATCGCGCAGTGCAGCCCAGGCCGCGGTGAAGAAGCGGAGCGGAGCCAAGGCCGTGGCACGATCCTCGGCGCGCAAGGCGGTGAAGGCAAAGGCGCGCACGACACCGGCGAAGGCCGCTCCGAAAAAGGCCGCCCGTCCCAAGCAGCGCATCGCCATCAGCCATCACCGCGAGGAAGACTTCAAGGCCGACGGCCTGCGCGCCTACGCCAAGTACCGCGACCTCGGCATCGCCGAAGCAAGCCACGGCCTCGCGCAAGCCCACGTGATCCGCCTGCAAGGCCCCTGCGATCCGAACGAGGTGTCGAAGCTGCACTTCCACGACGTCGAATTCCAGATGGTCTACGTGCTCAAGGGCTGGGTGAAGACCTACATGGACGGCCAGGGCGAGACCTTGATGAAGGAAGGCAGCGCCTGGACCCAGCCGCCGAAGATCAAGCACATGATCCTGGACTATTCGGATGACGTGGAGCTGCTGGAGGTGATCCTGCCGGCGGAGTTCAGGACGGTGGAGTTGAAGGCGTAGACGCGCTTTCTCCGCAGTCATTGCGAGGAGCCCGCGACAAAATTGCGAAGCAATTTTGCGCTGGCGACGAAGCAATCCAGAAATCTTTCCGCGGAGACGGTCTGGATTGCTTCGCTTCGCTCGCAATGACGGGTGGAGAGAGCCTAACTCAACACCCCCACGACCGCCCCCATCAGGCACGTCGTCAGTGTCCCCGACACGATCGATTTCAGCCCAAGCGCGTTGATCTCCTCGCGCCGCTCCGGCGCCATCACGCCTAAGCCGCCGATCATGATGCCGAGGCTGGCGAAATTGGCGAAGCCGCACATTGCGTAGAGCATGATCAGGCGCGAGCGCGGATCGAGCGTATCGGGCGGCAGTTTTGAGAAGTCGACATAGGCGATCAGCTCGTTGAGCACGGTCTTGGTGCCCATCAGGCTGCCGGCGGTCACCGCCTGGTCCCAGGGCAATCCCATCAGCCAGCACACCGGCGCCATCACGAGGCCGAGCAGGCGTTGCAGCGAGATCGCGGCGCCGCCGATATTGGGCAGCAGGCCGAGGATGGCGTTGACGAGATAGACCAGCGCCACCAGCACCAGCAGCATGGCGACGATGTTGATCAGCAGTTCGATCCCCGCGCTCGTCCCCTTCACGATCGCATCCATCGGGCCGGAGACGTCCATCTCAGGATCCTCCAGCGCGCCGCCGGTGCGCTTGTCGGAAGTCTCCGGCACCATGATCAGGCTGACGAGGATCGCGGCCGGCGCGCCCAGCACGGAGGCGATGACGAAATGCGCGGCGGCATCGGGAATGAGCGGCGCCAGCAGCGTCGCATAGAGCACCAGCACCGTGCCGGCGATGCCGGCCATGCCGCCGGTCATCACCAGGAACAATTCGCTGCGGGTCATCTGCGCCAGATAGGGCCGCACGAACAGCGGCGCCTCGACCATGCCGAGGAAGATGTTGGCCGCGGTCGAGAGCCCGACTGCGCCGCCGACGCCCAGCGTCCGCTCCAGCAGCCAGGCCATGCCGCGCACGACCGGCGGCAGCACGCGCCAATAGAACAAGAGCGTCGTCAGCACGCTCATAACCAGCACGATCGGCAGCGCCTGGAACGCCAGGATGAAATCGGCGCCCGGCACCTTCAGATCGAAGGGCAGGGGACCGCCCCCGACATAGCCGAACACGAAGGAGGAGCCGGCGCGCGAGGCCGCGGAGATCGCGCCGACCGCGTCGTTGATGGCGCCGAAGGCGCGCGCGACGACGGGCACCTTTAGGAGCACGACCGCGGTGACAAAGGTTACGACAAGCCCGATCGCTGCTTGGCGAGCCGAGGCCGCGCGGCGATTCTCGCTCAGCACCCAAGCGATCAATAGCAATGCGAAAACGCCGAGTGCCGATTGCAGCCGAAGCATGATGTCCCCAAACCCTCAATGATTATGGCCGCGCGTGCGTTGCAAACGCAATGCCGGAAGGCCGCGGAAGCCGCCCGCTGTTGACAAGCAGGCCTGCGTCAGCCACGCGGGGCAGGTCGAAATCAGGGGGCGGACGGTCCAAGCGTGACCCAAGAGGCGATGACAGAGCAGCCGATATCCTCGAATCCGCCGGTCACCGCCCGCGCACTTCTCTCCCACCGCGCCTTCCTGTTCTTCTTGCTCTCGCGCAGCCTGTCGCGCTTCTCCAGCCAGATCGCGGCGGTCGCGATCGGCTGGCAGATCTACGATCTCACCGGCTCGGCCTTCGACCTCGGCATGGTCGGCCTCGTGCAGTTCCTGCCCACCGCGCTTCTGGTGTTCGTCGCCGGCCACGCCGCCGACCGTTTTGAGCGCAAGCGCGTGGTCCAGCTCTGCCAGCTCGTGGAAGCCGCGACCGCGCTCTATCTCGTGATCATCACCTATCTCGGCCTGGTCAGCGAGGTGCAGATCTTCATCGCGACCTTCGTGCTCGGCATTGCCGGCGCCTTCGAGAGCCCGACCACCGCTGCGCTGCTGCCGCTGATCGCGCCGCAGGGATCGCTCCAGCGCGCAACCGCAGTCGCGAGCGGCGCAGGGCAGGTCGCAACCATCACCGGGCCGGCGCTCGGCGGCTTTGCCTACGCGGTCGCGCCGCATCTTGCCTATGCCGTGATGCTGCTGTTCTGGATTCTCGGGATGATTTTGACCGGCTTCATCCGGCCGCGTCCGCAGGCGGTCTCCAAGGAGGGGACGGACGCCGACAACATCTTCGCCGGCGTCCGCTTCATCCGCAGCAATCCGGCGATCCTCGGCACCATCTCGCTCGATCTGTTTGCCGTGCTGTTCGGCGGCGTCACCGCGCTGTTGCCGATCTATGCCCGCGACATCCTCCAGACCGGCCCGATGGGGCTCGGGATCTTGCGCGCCGCGCCCGCGGTCGGTGCGCTGCTGATGACCATGGTGCTCGCGCGTCACGCCATCTCGCGGCATGTGGGCCTGCGCATGTTCCAGGCTGTGATCGTGTTCGGCGTCGCCACGGTCGTGTTCGCGCTGTCGTCGTGGATGTGGCTGTCGGTGTTGTCGCTCGCCATTCTGGGCGCCGCCGACACGATCAGCGTCGTGATCCGCTTCTCGCTGGTGCAGCTCTCAACCCCCGACGAGATGCGCGGCCGGGTCGGCGCGGTGAACTTCCTCTTCATCAACGCCTCCAACCAGCTCGGCCAGTTCGAGAGCGGCGTCGCAGCCGCGCTGCTCGGCGCGATGCCTGCGGCCGTGCTCGGCGGCGTCTGCACCGTCGCGGTCGCGCTGCTGTGGATGAAGCTGTTTCCGAGCCTGCGGCAGGTGGAGAGCTTGGAGTAGGGGCTCCGCTCTCTCCCTCTCGTCATTGCGAGCGCAGCGAAGCAATCCAGAATCTTGCCGTGGAGGCGTGATCTCTCACCAGGAGACCACGACGAGACTGCGTTGGTCGTCCCAGTTGTCGAGAAAGCTGGTTCGGAAATTCTGCTGTGCCTCAGCGATCGTTAGTTCGAATATTCTCTGCGCGTACGACTTTTCAACGAACATCCCGTCCGGGAGGAATCCATTGAAAAAGGCGTCGGCGACAGCGTTTCTTTGATACCCGATCTGCTTAGTGTAGACGACATCCTCCAATCGATCGACCATCGGATACTGCTTGATCTTGAAGGTCTTCAATCTCTTCAAGACATTTGGCGGCAGTTGCGGCCTCGGCGCGAAAAAGCTTCTCTTGTCGGTAAAGTATAGACCCGTCTGGGTCGGGTTCATCGGATCCAATTCGCCTGTGGGGCAGAAATAAAAGCTGTCGGAGAATTTTCCGATTCCCGACATCTCCCGTTGATGAAGCGCTTGGTAGTAGTCTTGCGCGGAGAATCCGTGATCGGAAAGAAGCCGCTCAAAGTCGATGTACTGATTTGTTTTCTTGCGGCTGAATTGAACGATCTTTTGAAATTGAGCCTGCTCGACGTCGATGATGACAGGAAAATCAGTGACGTCATCGTCGATGTGAAGATGATATATGTCCAAACCCATTTGTACCGTTCCGAACGATTTGCGGAGCCGCCGGGCAATGGCCGGGATTATGGCTCTACCCTAGGTGGATCATACCTTAGTTCGGGATTGTGACATGCTTTCTCGCTGTTTCCCGCCTCTGCGCGCGTGTAAGGACGATTGTCGAGGCGGGGCCAGGACTTATTCCGTCTCACCCCGCTTGCGGGGAGACTTCGCGGCGCCTTGACGCCTACTGTGCATGGGGTTGTTTTTCAGTTTTTTGAGTCAGGCCCTCTCCCCGCAAGCGAGGAGAGGGAAGAGAGGTCTTCAGCCCCGTCCGACGAACGGCATCTTGGTCGCCATGACGGTCATGGTCAGCACGTTGGCATCGAGCGGCAGGCCGGCCATGTAGGCGACGGCGTCGCCGACCGCCTTGGCGTCCATGCGCGGCTCGTGCTTGGTCGTGCCGTCGGGCTGCAGCACGCCGGGGCCGTTGACCATGCGATCGGTCATGGGCGTGGCGGCATTGCCGATGTCGACCTGGCCGACCGCGATGTCGTACATGCGGCCGTCGAGGTTGGAGGCCTTGGTGAGGCCCGTGATGGCGTGCTTGGTCGAGGTGTAGGCCGCCGAGAACGGCCGCGGCGCGTGCGCCGAGATCGAGCCGTTGTTGATGATGCGGCCGCCGCGCGGGCTCTGGTCCTTCATGATGCGGAAGGCGTGCTGGGTGCACAGGAACGGGCCGGTGAGGTTGGTGTTCACCACCGCCTGCCACTGCTCGAGGCTGAGATCCTCGAAGTTCACCGCCGGCGCGCCCATGCCAGCATTGTTGAACAGCACGTCGAGCCGGCCGTAGGTCGCCTTCACCTTGTCGAACAGCGCGGCAATGGAGTCCGGCTTGGTCATGTCGGCGGTGACGCACAGGCTCTTGCCTGCGGGGCCGAGCTTTGCGGTCTCCTCGAGCATGTCGAGCCGGCGCCCGACCAGCACCACGGTGAAGCCGATGTTCATCAACGCCAGCGACGCCGCGCGCCCGACACCGGTGCCCGCGCCCGTCACCACTGCGATCTTGTTTGCTTCACTCATCGTTTCCTGCCTTTTCTCTCTTCAAGTTGGCTGTCAGGTTTTTGGTTCTTTTTCGTTCTTGTAGGGCGGCCGCGGAATGTTCTGATGCGCCGCGCGCAAGGCCGCCGACCAGCGCGATCGGAGGTCGTGGAAATAGGGCTCGCCCGCCTCGATGCGGTGGTTGAGATCGGCATCGCAGGCATCGCTGCGCACCACCAGCACGTCGATCGGCAGGCCGACGCCGAGATTGGAGCGCATGGTCGAGTCCATCGAGATCAGGCCGGTCTTCAGCGCCTCGTACAGCTCGACGTCGTAATGCATGGCGCGGTCGAGCACCGGCTTGCCGTATTTGTGCTCGCCGATCTGCAGGTAGGGCGTGTCCGTGGTGCACTCGATGAAATTGCCGGCGGTGTAGACCATGAACAGGCGCATGCGCGCGCCCTTGATCTGGCCGCCGAACAGGAAGGAGACGTCGAAGGAGACGTCTTCGGATCGCAGCGCCGGTCCTTCGGTCGCGTGCACCGCCCGGATCGCCCGGCCGATGCGCTGGGCGGCCTGGAACATGGTCGGTGCGTTCATCAGCGTCTCGACCTCGCCCGTGGTGGGGTCCTCCAGGCCTTCGGTCAGTGTCGACAGCACCGACTGGCTGATGGCGAGGTTACCGGCGCTGGCGATCGCCATGATGCGGTCGCCGGGTTTGGAGAAGATGTGGAGCTTGCGGAAGGTCGAGACATTGTCGAGCCCGGCATTGGTTCGGGTGTCGGCGATCATCACCAGACCGTCCCGAACCAGGATTCCGCAACAATAGGTCATTTCCCGTCCCCGAACGCGTTTGCGCGGAATTACTAGCCAATTTCGGGGAGGCATGAAACCCCCGATTCCCCGGGGGAGGTCGTCATTCTCCGACGAAACAGCTATCTCTGCCGCTCAGTCAGCGGCATCGACGAGAAACGCCTCGTCGACGGGGACGCCGAGCGCCGTGACCAGCCGGTTGGTCTCCGCGGCCATGCCGACGATGGCGAGCATCTCGCCATATTCGGCCTCGGTCATGCCCTTGGCCCGTGCGCCCGCGGTGTGCGAATGGATGCAATAGCTGCAGCCATGCGCGATCGAGACTGCGACATAGAGCATTTCCTTGATCTTGGGATCGAGCGCGCCGGGTGCCATCACCTCCTTGATGCTCTCCCAGGTCCGCCGCAGCGTCTTCGGATCATGCGCCAGCGCGCGCCAGAAATTGTTGACGAAGTCCGACTTCCGCACCTTGCGGATATCGTCGAAAACGGCGCGCGCCTCGGCGGAGAGTTCATCGTCCGAAAGCAGCTTTACGGTCGCCATGGGATACCTCGCGGGGGCAGGTCTGATCCCGCGAGTGTAGCACGGCTCGAGCGCTCAGCCGGCATGCCCGGCCGAGCGGCGCAAGGCCAGCTTGCCGACATCGACATATTGCCGCTGCTGCGCGTGAGCGTGCTGAGCTGCGACGTGAAGGTCGCGCAGGCGCCGCTGCAGCGGCGAGCGGTCATAGACCACGCTGGCGCCGGCCAGCGCAAAGCAGGCATCCGCGATGCCGACGCAGGTCGTGGCGAGCCAGGTCGCGGACCGGGCCCCCTCGATCATGAGGTCTTCGTCGTTCAGCGTTCCCGCCAGCGCGTGACGCCAGTGGCTGGCGGCCTGGACCTCATGAAACGCTTGCGCGGCCCCGAGGTCGGCGGAGATCCGGCCGAGATCGTACTGGAAGATCTCGGACTCCCGCATCGGCACGGCCGCGTACAATTGCTGCCTTCCGGTGCCCGCCAGCGCGAGCAGGTCATCGACGGTGCCCTCGGCCATGCCTACCGTGAATGCGCCGTGCACCAATGGCAGCCATTGGCGCAGCGCCCGATAGAGCGGACCCGACTGGCGCGGGGCGGCATCGAGATCGAAGAAATTGGCCTCGGGAACCAGCGTCTCCCGCAGCGTGACGTGATGGCTGCCGGTGCCCTTGAGCCCCGCCGCGTGCCAGGTGTCCTCGATCTCCCAGTCGCGCGCCGGCAACACAACGACGCGAAGCAGCGGCTTGCCCTGCGGGCCGGGGACCGGCTTGCCGTTTTCGGTGACAATGCAGAACCCGCCGATCCAGTCGGCGTGCGTGCAACCGCTGGCGAACGGCCAACGACCTTTGACGCGATAACCGTCGGCCACGCGCTCTGCCGTTCCACCCGGTTGGGATGAGCCGCAGATCGCCGTATCGGGTCCGTCCTGATAGATGCGCTGGTACAATTCCGGGGGTGACGCTGCGACGAAGAGGCTGCTGGCTCCGGCGACAGTCGCGATCCAGCCGATCGAGCCGTCGAGACGGGCCAGTGCCTTGATGACCTCCAGTCCGGCCGGAAAATCCAGCTCCAGCCCGCCATGGCTCCGCGCAACGAACATCCGGAAGAGTCCGATCGACCGCAGCCGTTCCACGAGGTCGGGCGGGACGCGGCGTGCGGCTTCGATCTCCGCGGCGCGGGCCTTGATCTCGGGAGCCAACTCCCGGATCCCCGCAAGCATGTCCTGGTGGGGATCGCGCAGGGGCACGGAATGCTTCTTGTTCTTTTCGTGAAGCCGCATCTGTCTCAACCTCTGTTGCGGAAACGGATCACAACGGAGGTTGAAGAGATGGCGCTACGGGACGGTTTCAGCGCGGGCCGTCGTCGATTACACCTGTAACGCTGCGACGTGATTGCGCCGCGGATGCCTCGTGACGAGATACCGCCGCGCCTAGCTCTGCCGCTGTGACTGCGACTGCGATTGCCCGCCGCGGCCGGCCTGCTCGACCTTGACCGCGACCGTCAGCGTCTCCGCACCGCCGCCATAGCGGGTGCCGCGCACGGGGGCTGCGCCGAGATAGTCGAGCCCGATCGCAACGCGGACATGGGCGTCGGTGGTGCAGATGCAGTTGGCGGGATCGAAGCCGACCCAGCCGAGACCGTCGACGTAAGCTTCCGCCCAGGCATGGCCGGCATCCTGGTGCACCGTGCCGTCCGAGCGCAGGAAATGGCCGGAGACGAAGCGCGCCGGCACGCCACCGCTGCGGGCGCAGGCGATGAAGATATGCGCGTAGTCCTGGCAGACGCCGCGCTTGAGCGTGAACGCTTCGGCCGCCGAGGTGCCGCTGTTGGTCGGATCCTCGTCGAAGGTCATGTGATCGCTGATTTGCGTCATCAGCGTGTGCAGGAAGCCGAGCGTGTCGCTCTCGGCCTCGCTGCGCAACTGCCGCGCGACCGTCGTCATCGCCGGATTGACGGTGGTGAGGTCAGTGGCGCGCAAAAACATGCCGGCCGGAAAACGCTCGTCGGCGCCGCGCAGCACGCCGCCGGTGTCGTGGGTTTCGATCAGGCCCTCGGCGGTGATCTTGATGTCGCCGACGGGTCCGCAGGACAGCACATGGGTGACGTTGCCGAAGGCGTCCTCATGGGTGTCGAGCTTGGTGTCGGTCGAGACGTCGATCTGCCACTCCGCCACATATTGCCCGTCATGGCTGCCGGGCGTCATGCGCAGGATCTGGATCACGCTGGTGGCCGGCGGCTCGTAGCGATAGGTCGTGGTGTGCAGGATTCGCAGGCGCATGGTGGACCGTGAAGTTAGTGGTTGGACCCGCTGCCTATTGCGAAGAAGCTCGTCATGCCCGGGCTTGTCCCGGGCATCCACGATCTTCCTCGCCGCGCAAAAGCAAGAACGTGGATGGCCGGGACAAGCCCGGCCATGACGATATCCCGTTTTCGTCAGCCGGGGGACATTAGATCAAATACTGCTTTGTGATGATTTCGCCCAGCCTGGAATTGTCCGTGATGAATTCCTGAATGAATTCATGCACGCCGTGCTGGAAAATGTCGTTCATATTGCTGTGTTCTAGCCGGTTGCGGATGCCGCGGGCATGGCGCTGGGCGGGGCCCTGGCGGCCATAGGCGACGCCGATCTGGTCGAGGTTGCGCACGAGATTGCCGTAGCAGCTTGCCAGTGAGCGCGGCAGCGTGTCGTTGAGGATGAGCAGGTCCGCAATCAGCCACGGCTTCAGCGTCTCGCGATAGACCCAGTGATAGGCCGTCAGCGCCGAGACCGAGCGCAGGATCGAACTCCACTGATAGAAGTCGAGCGGGCCGCCGACATGCTCCTCCTCGGGCAGCAGCACGTGGTACTTCACGTCGAGGATGCGCGCGGTGTTGTCGGCGCGCTCCAGATGCACGCCCATCCGCGAGAACCAGTAGGCGTCGTTGCGCAGCATGGTCCGGTAGGCCGAGCCGTCGAAGCGCAGCGAAGTCTCCTGCACGAAGCGCAGGAATTTTGCGAGATCCTCGCGCGTGGAGGTGCCCTTGCTCCAGACCTCCTGGAGTTCGATCCAGGCCGAGTTGATGGTGTCCCACATCTCGCTGGTGAGCGCGGTGCGCACCGAGCGCGAGTTCAGCCGCGCCGCCTCGATGCAGTTCCTGATCGATGATGGATTGCTTGCCGAGAACGAGAGGTAGTCGACGACGTTGTGCTCGTTGGCGACTTCGTATTGCTGATAGAAGCTCGCGGCGACGCCGGCGGTGAGAAGCGCCGAGTCCCATTCATTGGTCTTGCCGATATAGGCGGCGGGAAGCGCAGTGACGCGCAGCGTCGCATCGATGGTGCGCGCGAGATATTCGGCCCGTTCGACATAGCGGGCGAGCCAGTAGAGGTTTTCGGCGGTACGCGACAGCATCTGACTACTCGTCCAGGATCCAGGTGTCTTTGGTGCCGCCGCCCTGGCTCGAATTCACCACCAGGGAGCCTTCCTTGAGCGCGACCCGTGTCAGCCCGCCGGGCACGATCGTGGTGCTCTTGCTGCCGGTGAGCACGAAGGGCCGCAGGTCGACGTGGCGTGGCGCGAGGCCGCTTGCCGTACAGGTCGGGCAGGTCGAGAGCGCCAGCGTCGGCTGCGCGATAAAACCTTCCGGCTCGCGCTTGAGCTTTTCGCGGAAGGCCTCGATTGTCGCTTTCGTCGCGGCGGGGCCGATCAGCATGCCGTAGCCGCCGGAGCCGTGGACTTCCTTGACGACGAGCTCGCTGAGATTGTCGAGCACATAGGCAAGGTCCTTCGGCTCGCGGCAGCGCCACGTCGGCACGTTCTTCAGGATCGGCTCCTCGCCGAGATAGAATTTCACGATGTCCGGCATGTAGGAGTAGATCGCCTTGTCGTCGGCGATGCCGGTGCCGACCGCGTTGGCGAGCGTGATGTTGCCGGCCGCATAGGCCGACATCAGCCCGGGCACGCCGAGCACGGAGTCGGGGCGGAAGGTGAGGGGATCGATGAAATCGTCGTCGACGCGGCGATAGATCACGTCGATCCGCTTCACCCCCTCAGTCGTTCGCATGAACACTTCGTTGTTCTTGACGATGAGGTCGCGGCCTTCGACCAGTTCGATGCCGAGCTTGTCGGCAAGGAAGGAGTGCTCGTAGTAGGCCGAGTTGTAGACGCCGGGCGTGAGCAGGGCGACGGTCGGCTCACCGGAGGCGCCTTGCGGCGCCACCGATCGCAGCGCGGAGAGCAGCTCGTCCGGGTAGCGTTCGACCGGCGCCACCCTGTGGCGGGCGAACAAGTCCGGAAACAACCGCATCATGATCTCGCGGTTTTCCAGCATGTAGGACACACCCGACGGGGTACGGGCATTGTCCTCCAGCACGATGAAGTCCTCGGCATCGACCCGGACGATGTCGATGCCGGCGATGTGCACATAGACGTCGTGCGGCACCTGCTGGCCGTTCATCTCGGGGCGGAACACCGGGTTCTGGAAGATCAGGTCGTCGGGCACGACCTCGGCGCGCAGGATGTCGCGGCCATGATAGATGTCGCGCAGGAACATGTTGAGCGCGCGCACGCGCTGCTTCAGGCCCTTCTCCAGCAGCGCCCATTCCTTGCCGGACATGATTCGCGGGATCACGTCGAAGGGGATCAGGCGCTCGGTGGATTCGGAATCGCCATAGACGGCAAAGGTGATGCCGATGCGGCGGAACAGGAGCTCGGCCTCCTGGCGGCGATATTCGAGCGCCTCGGGAGGCGTCTCCTTGAGCCAGCGCGCCAGCTCCTGATAGGCGGGGCGAAGGTCCCCGCCGGGAATGTTCATTTCATCAAACGCGACTGCCATAGATCCCGACTTGTCTCCGCAAGGCGTTGCGCCATTCGACAGGTCGTCAGGCCTTGGTGAAGACCGCAACGTCCTGGCCATGCGGCAAGAGTGCATGACTCTGAGGAGGTAGCAAGGGCTGGGCCAGCGCGATAAGCATGGAGTTGTGGCATTTGCCGGGGACAGCCGGGAGGGTGCCTCAAAAAATGGCTGAGGACTGCTTATTTCGGCAGCAAAACCGCGTGACTTCAACGCGTTACCTCGGCAAAGTCGGGCCGACAGGTGAGGGACTTAAGGTATGAGCGACATCGTCACGGCGGGCATTCTGGTCATCGGGAATGAAATCCTGTCCGGCCGCACCAAGGACAAGAATATCGGCTTCATCGCCGAATACCTGACCAATATCGGCATCGACCTGAAGGAAGTCCGGGTCGTCTCCGACGACGAGGACGACATCATCGCGGCGTTGGATGCACTGCGGCATCGCTACGCCTATGTCTTCACCACCGGCGGCATCGGGCCAACCCATGACGACATCACCGCCGACAGCGTCGCCAAGGCGTTCGGCGTCGGCATCGACCACCATCCCGAGGTCGTCGCCCGCTTCCGCGAGCGCTGGAGCGAGCAGGACCTCAACGAGGCCCGCCTGCGCATGGCCCGCATCCCCGACGGCGCCGAGCTGATCCAGAGCGCGACCATCCTCGCCCCCGGCTTCAAGATCGGCAACGTCATCGTGATGGCCGGCGTGCCCTCGATCATGCAGGCCATGATGGACATCGTCTCGCCCAAGCTGAAGTCGGGCGTGCGCATGCTGTCCGAATCGGTCCGCGCCAATGCGCGGGAGGGCGACATCGGCAGCCCGTTGCGCGCGATCGCCGCCGCCCATCCCGACACCATCATCGGCAGCTATCCGTTCATGGACGAAGATCAGAAGCCGAACACCAATCTGGTGGTGCGCTCGCGCGACGCGGACAAGCTGGCAGCGGCGATGGCGGCGGTGAAGGAAATGCTGGCGGGATTGAACATCACCCGGTAGCAGAATGGCTGCCGGATGAAGATTGGCAGGAGACAACAATGGCTGGCGAAGCACCGGAACTGAGCGCGCAGGAGCGGGCCGGCAAGGCCTTTCCTGTTTCGTGGGACCAGTTCCACCGCGACTGCCGGGCGCTGACCTGGCGGCTCAACGAGGTCGGCCCGTTCCACGCCGTCATCGCGATCACCCGCGGCGGGCTGGTGCCGGCCGCGATCGTGGCGCGCGAGCTCGGTGTCCGCATCATCGATACGGTCTGCATCGCCAGCTACGACCACGACAAGCAGGGCGAGCTCCAGGTCCTCAAGGGCATGTCCGAGGCGGCGATGAAGCTCGGCGGCGGCACCGGCAAGGGGCTTCTGATCGTCGACGACCTCGTCGACACCGGCAAGACCGGCAGGCTGGTGCGCGACATGCTGCCCGATGCGCATTTCGCCACCGTCTACGCCAAGCCGAAGGGACGCCCGCTGGTCGACACCTTCATTACGGAGGTCTCGCAGGACACCTGGATCTTCTTCCCCTGGGACACCGCGCTGTCCTACCACCCGCCGCTGCGCGACGGCGCGGCGTGAGGGAAGCGACGAAGCAAGCCAGACTATTTCCGCAGACGCATTTCTGGATTGCCTCGCTTCGCTCGCAATGACAGGTGGAGGTGGCCATGCCCCTGCAAAACCGTGTCACGCCGACCGGCGACATCATCGCCACGCCGCACCGGGGCCTGTTCACCGGCAATCGCGGCATCATCCATGATCCCGCGACCAGGACGCTGCTCAAGAAGCGGTGGTCGTCGCCGGCCTGGCTCACCTGTGTTTGCGAATTCCGCGGCCGCCGTCGCGAGGTGATGACGACGCACAGCTGGACCGAGCTGTTCTTCCTCGACGAGGCCACCGCGCTCGCCGCCGGCCATCGCCCCTGCTTCTACTGCCGCCGTGACGATGCCAATCGCTTCCGGGCTGCGTGGGAGAAGGGCAACCGCGTCCGTGATGTCCGCATGCACGATATCGACACGGTGCTGCACCACGAGCGGCTCGATCACGGCAAGAAGCGGCTTCATGCGCTGCTGGTGCCGCTCGACCAGCTTCCAGACGGCGCGATGCTGCAGCAGGGCGAGGAAAGCTTTCTGCTGATGCAGGGCGGGGCGCTGCTGTGGTCGACGGCGGGTTATGTTGAAGGCGCGCGAGAGCTTGACGATGCGCGGTTGCTGACCCCGCCATCGACGCTGCGCGCGATGAGCGCCGGCTATGAGGTCACATTGCACCCCAGCGCGCACCGCGCCTGACCGTCCCCGCAAGGGGGGAAAGCAGCGAGCGTGTGGCTATTTCAGCGGCCGCCCCTGCTCATCCACTGTCGTCCGCGCATCGCGCAGCGCCCATTCGCGCATGATCTGGCGGCAGCGGGTGAGCTCGGCCTCGGTTGCCGTACCCGTATCCTTTGACGCACGCTCGACCATGGCCTTGCAATTCAGCAGCACGGAGCGATCCTCCGCGCGCGCAGCGAATGTGATCCCCGCAAGAGCCGTGACGACGAGTGCCGTTCGGAGCACCATCACCCCAGCTTCTCGCGCGCCAGCGCGGCACCGGCGCCGAGCGCCATCAGCTTGGCCTCGGCGATCTCCCGCCGCATCGGGGCCATGCCGCAATTGGTGGTGGCGATGATGTTGCTCTTGGGCACGAACTTCGACACCGCGTCGATCACCTGCACGACGTCCTCGGCCGTCTCCACCGTGTCGCTGGCGACGTCGATCACGCCGGCCTGCACGATCTTGTTTTTCAGCAGCGCCAGCAAATCGAGCGGCACCTTGGAATTACGGCACTCGATCGCGACCTGCTGGATCGGGCTCGCGTCGATCGCCGGAAAGATCTGCTCGTACTGCCGCCACTGTGCGCCGAGCGTCTCCTTCCAGTCGGTGTTGGCCTTGATGCCGTAGCCGTAGCAGATGTGCACGGCGGTGGCGCAGGTCAGCCCCTGCGCGGCACGCTCCAGCGCCTTGATGCCCCAGTCGTTGACCTCGTCCATGTAGACGTTGAAGGCGGGCTCGTCGAACTGCACGAGATCGACGCCGTCGGCCTGCAATGCCTTGGCTTCCTCGTTGAGGAGATCGGCGAAGGCAAAGGCCATCTTGACGCGATCACCGTAGTAACGGTCCGCAATCGTGTCGATGATGGTCATCGGGCCGGGCAGGGTGAACTTCAGCTTCTTCTTCGTGTGCGTGCGCGCCACGCGCGCCTCGTCGGCATGGACACGACCCTTGAGCTGAAGCGGCGCGACCACCTGCGGCACCATCGCCTTGTAGCGGTCCTTGCGAATGCCCATCTCGACCTTGTGGGCGAAATCGATGCCGTCGATCTTCTCGAGGAAGCCGTGCACGAAATGCTGGCGGGCCTGCTCGCCCTCGGTGACGATGTCGATGCCCGCATCCTCCTGGACCTTGACGGCGAGCATGGTCGCATCACGCTTGGCGCGGAGAAGCTCGTCGCCTTGCGACTTCCAGGGTGCCCAGAGCATGTTCGGCTCGGCGAGCCATTCCGGCTTCGGCAAGGAGCCGGCGATCGTGGTTGGAAACAGCATGGCGGCTCTCCCGGCAGGTTGTGTTGCGCCCCTTCCTGCCATGTCTTAACGTCAAGGTACAGAACAACAAAAGTCGCTCTCTATTCCATTGGCGACGACAGGGAAGGGCGATGATCGACCTCTTTTATGCGCCGACGCCGAACGGCTGGAAAATCTCGATCATGCTGGAGGAACTCGGGCTCCCCTATGACGTGAAGCCGGTCAATATCCGCGCCGGGGAGCAGTTCGGCCCCGAATTTCTGGCGGTCTCCCCGAACAATCGCATTCCCGCGATCGTCGACCACGCACCCGCCGACGGTGGTGCGCCGTTCTCGGCGTTCGAGACCGGCGCGATCCTGATTTACCTCGCGGAAAAGACCGGCCGCTTCCTGGCCAGCGATCTGCGCGGCCGCTCGACGACCATCCAGTGGGTGATGTGGCAGATGGCGGGCCTCGGGCCGATGCTCGGCCAGCACGGCCATTTCGCGCTCTATGCTGCTGAAAAGATCCCTTATGCGATTGAGCGTTACCGCGACGAGGCCGCGCGGCTCTATGGCGTGCTCGACCGGCAGTTGGCCAAGACCGGCGCCTATGTTGTCGGCGACTATTCCATCGCGGACATCGCCTGCTTCCCCTGGACCATGACCCACAAGGCGCAGGGCTTTACGCTCGACGACTATCCGAACGTGAAACGCTGGTACGCCGAGGTGCGCGCAAGGCCGCCCGTGCAGGCGGGGCTTGCGATCGGCAAGTTCGTGAAAGAGCCGTTCGACGAGGAATCACGCAAGATCATGTTCGGCCAGCGTGCCAAGGAAGTGCTGGGAAAGAAGTAGGCTGCTCGCCCCATCGTCATTGCGAGGAGCGAAGCGACGAAGCAATCCAGACTGGTTCCGCGGAAAGATTCTGGATTGCTTCGCTTCCGCCGTCGCTCTTCGAGCTATGGCGGACAAGTCGCTCGCAATGACGGGGATAGAGCACGACAAACAAGACGCAAAGGAAACGCCATGATCGAATTCTTCTTCGACTGTTCCAGCCCCTGGACCTACCTCGCCTTCCACAACATCCAGCCGTTGGCAAAGGAGCTGGGGGCCGAGATCATCTGGCGGCCGATCCTGGTCGGCGGCATCTTCAACACGGTCAATCCGAGCGTCTACGCGCAGCGCGAGACGCCGGTGCCGCTGAAGGCGCGCTACATGAAGAAGGACCTCGCCGACTGGTCGCGCTCGGCCGGCCTCGCGATCAAGATGCCGCCGACGGTGTTTCCGGTGAACAGCGTGAAGGTCATGCGCGGCTGCATCTGGCTGGGGAAAGACATGGTGCCGTTCGCCACTGCCGTGTTCGAGACCTATTGGGGCGGCGACAAGGACATCTCGCAGGACGCCGTGCTCGCCGAGATCTGCAGGAAGGTCGGTGTCGACGAGCAGAAGTTCTTTGCCGGCATCTCCGAGCAGGCAATCAAGGACCAGCTCAAGGCCAACACGGAAGAGGTCGTGGCACGCGGCGGCTTCGGCTCACCGACGATCTTCGTGGGCAAGACCGACATGTACTTCGGCAACGACCGCCTGCCGCTGATCCGCGAGGCGCTCGAACGCAGCAAGGCGAGTGCGGCCTGATGGTGCGGGCTGTCGTCTGCCGCGCGCTCGGCGCGCCCGAGACGTTGCGGCTCGAGGAATTTCCGTCGCGCGCCGTCAAACCGGGTGAGGTGCGCGTTGCGATCCGCGCCGCCGGATTGAACTTTCCGGACGTGCTGATGGCGGCCGGCGAATATCAGCTCAAGCCGGAGCTGCCGTTCACGCCCGGCATGGAGGCCGCCGGCGACGTCACCGAGGTGGGCGCAGAGGCAAGCGGCGTGTCCGTCGGCGACAAGGTCATCGTCAAGATGCGCCATGGCGCTTTCACCGACGAAGCGGTGGTGACGCCGACGCAGCTAACGCCCATGCCGTCGACGTTCGACTATGCGGAAGGTGCGACCTATCTCGCCGGCCACGGCACCGCCTATCACGCGCTGATCGATCGCGGCCGGGTCATGCCGGGCGAGGTGTTGCTGGTGCATGGTGCCGGCGGCGGCGTGGGGCTTGCCGCAGTCGAGATCGGGAAGATGCTGGGCGCGACCGTGATCGCGACCGCCTCCAGCGACGAGAAGCTCGCCATTGCGAAATCGCGCGGCGCCGATCATCTCGTGCGCTACGATCGCGAGCTGTTTCGTGATGCCGTCAAGCGCATCACCGACGGCCGTGGCGCCGACGTCGTGTTCGATCCCGTCGGCGGCGAGGTGTTCGAGAACTCGATGCGCTGCATCGCCTGGGGCGCGCGGCTGCTGGTGATCGGCTTTACCGGTGGTATCGGCTCGGCGAAGACCAACCTGCTGCTGATCAAGGGCGCCAGCGTGCTCGGCGTGCGTGCGGGTGAGGCGGTGCGGAAGAACCCCGCGCTGGGCGAGGTGCGCCTGAAGGCGCTGCTGCAATGGGCGGAAGAGGGGAAGCTGCGCCCCAACGTCTCGCACCGTTTGCCGCTGAACGACTACGCGAAGGCGATGCGGCTGTTGATCGACCGCAAGGCGATCGGGCGTGTGGCGCTCGTGATGGATTGACGGTGCCGTAGGGTGGGCAAAGCGAAGCGTGCCCACCATTCTGGTTTCGATTGCTGATAGATGGTGGGCACGGCGCAAGAGCGCCTTTGCCCACCCTACGATCCCTCTACTTGTACTCCCGCTCGCTCCACCACGGAAAATAATCCGGCATATCGCTCGACACCTTGTTCTTGAACTGCGCCGGGCGCTTCTCCAGGAATGACACCACGCCTTCCTTGACGTCGTCCGAGCGGCCGCGTGCGTAGATGCCGCGGCTGTCGACCTTGTGGGCTTCCATGGGATCGTCGGCGCCCATCATGCGCCACATCATCTGGCGGATCAGCGCGACCGACACCGGCGCGGTCTTGGCGGCGAATTCCTTGGCCAGCGCGCGGGCGGTCGGCAAGAGATCATCGGGAGCTACGACCTTGCTGACGAGGCGGCCGGCGAGCGCTTCCTGGGCCGAGAAGACGCGGCCGGAATAGCACCATTCCAGCGCCTGCGAGATGCCGACGATGCGCGGCAGGAACCAGCTCGAGGCGGCCTCCGGCACGATGCCACGCTGGGAGAACACGAAACCGAAGCGCGCGGCATCCGAGGCGATGCGGATGTCCATCGCGAGTTGCATGGTGACGCCGATGCCGACGGCAGGGCCGTTCACGGCGGCGATGACGGGCTTCAGACACTTGAAGATGCGCAGCGTCACCTGACCGCCGCCGTCGCGCACCTGCGGATCGCTGTAATCGACCTTGCCGTCCGCGAAGCGCTTGACCGGCCCGCGCCGCGCATCGCGATCGAAGGTATCCGCGCCCGAGGAAAGATCGGCGCCCGCGCAAAAGCCGCGGCCCGCGCCGGTGACGATGATGGCGCGGACGTCGTCGTCCTTGTCTGCGGCGTCGAACGCGTCGATCAGCTCGGCCTGCATCTGCGCGTTGAAGGCGTTGAGCTTGTCGGGCCGGTTCAGCGTGATGGTGAGGATCTGCTCGGCGACCTCGTATTTGATGGTCTCATACGCCATGGTGGTTTCCTTCCTTGCCGTGAATTCTGTCTCGAAGAGACGTCATGCATGGTCGCCACCATCCGTCTTGCGCGGACTGGGCATGTGGCGGCCGGTACGAGAACGTGGATGGCCGGGACAAGCCCGGCCATGACAGAATGCCTACTTTGCCGGCGGGCTCGGCCAGGGCTTCTGTGCACCGCGCAAGCCCTCGAAAGCCTTGGCTATGCCGAGCACGCCGATATCATCGAAGCGGCGGCCGACGATTTGCACGCCGATAGGAAAGCCGTTGGCGTCGAAGCCGCCATTGATGGAGACGGCAGGGTTCTCCGACATATTCCACGGCACGGTATAGCAGATGTGCTCGAACGGCCGCATGGGATCGTTGGTGGGTGAAGCCCAGTCCGCCGCATAGTTCACGTTCGGCGCGGTCGGCGAGATCACGTAGTCGAGCTCGCAGAATAGTTTTGAAGCGGCCGCCCGGATCGCCATGGTCTGGTTGAATCCGCGGATGACATCCACACCCGAGAGCTTTGCGCCGGATGCGCCCCATTTGAAGATGTAGGGCAGCACCTTTGCCTGTTCGGGCGGCGTCAGCTTGGCCAGATCGTCCCACATCCGCGCGCGCCAGAAATTGTCGAGGCCGTCGAGCATCTCGCGGGTCAAAATGCCGTCGACCTCGGTGACGACGCTCCCTGCGGATTCGAACGCCTTTGCGGCTTTGACCGCAACATCGCGGACCGGCCTTTCTGCCGGCAGGCCGACGCCGGCATCGAGCATCAGGCCGATGCGCAGTTTGCGCGGGGATTTCTCCAGTCCCTTCCAGTTGAGAGGCTCGGCGGGGAGGCTCATGCCGTCGCGCCGGTCGGGCTTTGCAATCACGCTCATCATCAGCGCGCAATCGTCGACCGTGCGGGTCATGGGACCGGCGACACGGCCGACATAGGTAGGGTCGATCGGCACGCGGCCGAAGCTAGGTTTCAGGCCGACGAGGCCGCACCAGCCCGCAGGCAGGCGGACCGAGCCGCCGATATCGGTGCCGAGATGCAAGGGGCCATAGCCGGCCGCGGCCGCCGCACCGGCGCCCGCGCTGGAGCCGCCGGGATTCTTGGAGAGATCCCAGGGATTGCGCGCCAGCGCATGGAAGCTGGAGAGTCCCGAGGACAGCATGCCGTAATCGGGCATGGTGGTCTTCGCGAAGATGATCGCACCGGCCTCGCGCAGTCGCGCAGCGGGCGGGGCGTCCTTCTCGGCCGGCACGAGCTTCACGCTCGCAGCGCCGAGCGGCACCGGCACGCCCTTGGTCGCGATGTTGTCCTTTACCGTCACAGGCACGCCGTCGAGCGCGCCTGATGGCTCGCCCCCACTCCAGCGCGCGGTCGAGGCCTTCGCGGCCTCGCGCGCGCTGTCGGGATCGAACGCGTAGAGCGCCTTGAGATGCGGTTCCCACGCAGCGACGTGCGCAAGCACGTCCTCCAGCACCTCGCTCGGCGAGAACTGCTTGGCGCGATAGCCCGCGATCAGATCGACCGCGGAGAGATCGTGCAGCGAGGTGACGGCCTCTTCGACGCTCTTTTTGTGCATTGCTAACCTACCGGCATGCGCGTTTCGATGATCCGGGCGAACATGCTGGCGCCGATCGGCAGGATCTTGTCGTCGAGCACGAAGCCGGGATTGTGCACGGGCACCGAGCCGTCATGGCCGATCCAGAAATAGGCGCCGGGGATGGTTTGCAGCATGTCGGCGAAATCCTCGCTGCCCATCTTCGGCTGGGCGCGGGTGATCACGTTGGCGGGGTTGACGACGGTGCGCGCGACCTCCTCGACCACCTTGGACTGCTCGACCTGGTTGACCAGCACGCCGAAGGTGTCGCGGATGTCGGCTTCGATCACGCACTGATAGGCGCTCGCGATGCCGGCGCAGATCGTGCGGATGCGTTCGGCGATCAGGGCGCGGACTTCATCCGAGAAGGTGCGGATGGTGCCGCAGAGATGGGCCTCGCCAGGGATGACGTTGTAGGCGGAACCGGCGTGAATCTGCGTGATCGAGATGACGGCGGCCTGCAGCGGCTCGACGTTGCGGCTGACGATGGTCTGGATCGCCTGCGCCAGCGTGGTCGCGATGATCACCGCGTCCTTGGAGCGTTCGGGCATCGCGCCATGCGCGCCGTAGCCGGTGATGCGCAGGTCGAAGAAGTCGGCGCTCGCCATTGCGGGGCCGGGCAGGATCGCGATCTCGCCGTGGTTGAGGTCGGGCGCGTTGTGCAGGCCGTAGAGCTCGTCGCAGGGGAACTTCTCGAACAGCCCGTCCTTGATCATCGCGCGGGCGCCACCGAGGCCTTCCTCGGCCGGCTGGAAGATCAAATGCACGGTGCCGTCGAAATTCCGGGTCTCGGCAAGGTAGCGCGCGGTGCCGAGCAGCATGGTGGTGTGGCCGTCATGGCCGCAGCCGTGGAAGCGGCCGGGGATTTTCGAACTCCATTTCAGATTGGTGTTCTCTTCCATCGGCAGTGCGTCCATGTCGGCGCGCAGGCCGATGCGCTTGCTGCCCGAACCTTTGCCCTTGATGACGCCGATCACGCCGGTGCCGCCGAGACCGCGGTGCACCTCGATGCCCCAGCTCTTCAGCTTGTCGGCGACGATGCCGGAGGTGCGCACTTCCTCGAAGCCGATCTCGGGATGGGCGTGGAGGTCGCGCCTGATAGCAGTGAGTTCGTCGGCAAAGCCGTCGATGCGGTCGATCGTGGGCATGTGTCCTGTCCGGTTAGCGTGATGGGGGCGTGAAAACGGGGCCGTTCGGCTTGATGCGGATGCCCGGCCGCAGGCGCGTCCAGGGCAGGGTGGCAGTGTCGCCCGGCATCGCGCCGGGCGCGGCGCAGATCATCAGCTTTTCCGCGATCGGCTCGAAATCGGCGCGGAAGTGCACCGAGCTCTTGTTGACCAGAATCTTCTGCGCGGTCGGCTCGATGCCGACATAGCGGTACATCGCCTGATCGGCGAGCTGCGCCTTGTGCGAGGAGACGACGACGCGGACGTCGCCGATGCGCAGGCACGCGGAGGGACCCATCTCCATCTCGCGGCCACCGTAGTAGGGGCCGGGCGCGATGAAGCGTCCGTCGGAGAGCTTCTCGACGATGAAGGTCTCGCGATAGGGCTCGTCGCCGGGAATGCCGGACTTGCCGCCGAGCGACAGCGTCACGGTGGCGCCGACGCCGGCCGCATGCGCGGCCTTGGCCGAGGCCGGATCGTAGATCGCGCCGGTCGCGGCGCTCGCCTTGTTGCGCACCAGCGCGCGCAGCATGCCGGTGGTGTCGGAATCGCCGCCGGCGCCCGGATTGTCTTGAGTGTCGGCGATGATGATCGGCTTGCTGGCGCCCTTGGCGAGTTCCATCGCATGGCGCACGCCGTCGTCGGGCGACCAAATCTTGCCGTCGAAATCGTCCTCGTGGCTTTCGATCAGTTTGACGATCGCATCGGCCGCGCGGTCGGCATCGGCCTGCGTCTTGCCATAGGCGAACACGCTCGGGCCGCAGTCGCGGAAGTCTGCAGCGGGGAAGCCGGGTGCGAAGGACAGCGTCGGAACGGCGTCGCTCTCCAGCGCGGCCAGTTTTTCGTAGATGCCCTTGGTGGGAAAGTCATTGGTGCATTGCCAGCTGATCGCGATCAAGAACGGCAATTGGCGAAACGACTTTGCAAAGCGCTGCCTGGTCTGCAGCAGCAGGGCGAGGTGCCTTGCGGAGGCGCGGCCGGTCTCGGCCATGTCGACATGCGGATAGGTGCGGTAGGCGATCAGCGCATCCGCGTGTTCCATCATCTCGGGCGTGACGTTGGCGTGCAGGTCGAGGCTGGCAACGAGCGGAACGTCCTTGCCTATGACGCGGCGCACGCGCGCCAAAATCTCGCCTTCGCCGTCGTCGAGATGCTCGGTCACCATCGCGCCATGCAGATCGAGATAGACCGCATCGAGCGGGCCGGCGGCGGCGATACCGTCGACCATCACCTTCACGATACGCTCGAAGGCGTCCCTGGTGACATGCGCCGACGGACTTGCGCCGCAGGCGATCGTCGGAATGAGGTTCCAGTCATTGGCTTCGGCGCTGTCGACGAAGCCGGCGAGGCCGACATTGATGCGGCGCATCACCTTCAATACGTCGGCGCCTTCCGTCATGGCCGGCCAGCCGCCGCCATGCTGGAAGTCCGCGAAAGTCGCCTTCGTCGGGGCGAACGTGTTGGTCTCGTGCAGGAAGCCGCCGACGGCGATACGTGTCATTAATTCTGGTCCAGCGTTTGAAAGTGCGCGACGTTAGCCTTGGCTTCGAGGCGGGGGCAAGCGAGGAGCCCATGCCGCCGCGCATGGCTTTAAGTCATTTTCGAATGATGATGGTCGCTACCCGTCACTGCGAGCGAAGCGAAGCAATCCAGAATCTTTCCGCGGCGGCAGTCTGGATTGCTTCGCTTCGCTCGCAATGACGGAGTATGCGGATCAAGCCGTCGCCGCGACGCCTTCCGACACCGGCCTGAAGTTCGCAAAATCCCAGCCGCGGCCCGGTGCGGCCTCCAGCAGCGCCTTGGTGTAGGCTTCCTTCGGATGCGTCAGCACCTCGGCGGCCAGGCCCTGTTCGACGACACGGCCGTGCTGCATCACCACGACCTCGTCGCAGATCTGGGCTGCGACGCGGAGATCGTGGGTAATGAACAGGATGGCGATGCCGAGCCGGTTCTGGATCTCGTCGAGCAGTTCCAGCACCTGCGCCTGAACCGAGACGTCGAGTGCCGAGACCGCTTCGTCCGCGACCAGCACGTCGGGGTCGAGCGCGAGCGCACGCGCAATGGCGATGCGCTGGCGCTGGCCGCCGGAGAACTGGTGCGGATAGCGCGTCACTGCGTCCGCGGGCAGGCCGACGAGCTCGAGCAATTCGCGCGCCCGCTTCATCGCATCGGCATGCGAGGTGCCGTAATTGATCGGGCCTTCCGCGATGCTCTCGCCGACGGTAATGCGCGGGTTGAGCGAGCGGTAGGGATCCTGGAACACGATCTGGATCTTCTGCCGGTGCGGCTGGAGCAGGCGGCGCGAGATGTCGGCGATCTCGCGGCCGGCAAGGCGCACGCCGCCGGAGGTCGGATCGATCAGGCGCACGATGCACCGCGCCACCGTCGACTTGCCCGAGCCGCTCTCGCCGACGATGCCGAGCGTGCGGCCCTTGCGCAGCGTCAGCGTGACCTTGTCGGCGGCGACGACCTCGCGGCCTTTGCCGAAGAAGGCGCGCTCCTTATAGACCTTGCCGAGCTCGTTGGCCTCCAGCACCACCGGCTCCTTGGTCTCGGGCCGTGCCGCGCGCGGCACCAGGCTCGGCACCGCAGAAAGCAAATTGCGGGTGTACTCCATGGTCGGGTTGCGCAGCACGGTCTCGAGCGGACCGGTCTCGACCAGCCGGCCCTGTCGCATCACAGCGACGCGGTCGGCGATCTCGGCAACCACGCCCATGTCGTGGGTGATGAACAGGACGGCGGTGCCGTGATCGCGCTGGAGGTCGCGGATCAGCGTCAGGATCTGCTTCTGCGTGGTGACGTCGAGCGCGGTGGTCGGCTCGTCGGCGATCAGCAGCTTCGGCTCCAGCACCAGCGCCATCGCGATCATGATGCGCTGGCGCTGGCCGCCGGACAGGCGATGCGGATAGGAGGCGAAGATGCGCTCGACCTGGGGCAGGCGGACCTGCTCCATCATGTCGAGAATGCGCTTCTTCCGCGCCTTGGCGTCGAGATCGGTGTGGGCGCGCAGGACCTCGTCGATCTGACGGCCGACCGGCACCACCGGATTGAGCGCGGTCATCGGCTCCTGGAAGATCGTCGCCATCTGCGTCGCGCGGAGCTGGCGCAGGCGGCGATCGGTCGCGGTGAGAATCTCTTCGCCGACCAGCTTGACGCTGCCGCCGGTCGGAACCAGCGTGCCCTTCGGCAGCAGGCCCATCGTGGTGAGCGAGGTCACCGACTTGCCCGAGCCGCTTTCGCCGACGAGACACAGTGTCTCGCCCTTATGCACCTGGATCGAGATCCCGTCGATGATGTTTGCGCCCTTCGGCTTCTTGCCGATGGAGACGACGAGGTTGTTGATGTCGAGAACTGGGTTGGTCATCACTTGATCCGTCATCACTTGCCCTCCCGCTGCTTCATGCGGGGATCGAGGGCGTCGCGGGCGGCGTCGCCGATCAGATTGATGCTGAGGATGGCGATCGAAAGCAGCAGGCCCGGCCAGAAGATCAGCGTCGGCTTGAGCTGAAAATACTGACGGCCCTCGGCCATGATGTTGCCCCAGGTCGGCGTCTCCGGCGAGATACCGGCGCCGAGGAAGGAGAGAATGGCCTCGGTCAGGATCGCGGAGGCACAGACATAGGTGCCCTGGACGATCAGCGGCGCGATCGTGTTCGGCATCAGATGTCGCCACATGATCTTCGGCAGGCTGGAGCCGACCGAGATCGCGGCCTCGACGTAAGGTTCCTCACGCGCGGACAGCACGACCGAGCGCACCAGGCGTGCCACGCGCGGTATTTCGGGGATGGTGATCGCGACCAGCACGGTCCAGATGCTGGCGCCGGACAGCGACACCACGGCGATCGCGAGCAGGATGCTCGGCATCGCCATGAGGCCGTCCATGACGCGCATCAGGACGGCATCGACCAGCTTGAAGAAGCCGGAGACGAGGCCGATCGCAAGACCGATGACGATCGACAGGATCGCCGAGCCGATGCCGATCAGGAGCGAGATGCGGCCGCCATAGATGACGCGCGACAAGAGGTCACGGCCATAGGCGTCGGTGCCGAGCAGGAACTGCGCCGAGGCCGGCTTCAGCCGCTGCGAGGGCGCAAGCTGGACCGGATCGTGCGGCGCGATCAGCGGCGCCAGGATCGAGACCAGCACGATCAACGCGAGCAGGATCGTGGCCGCCGCGATGATCGGCGTCGAGGTGAGGAATCCGAAACGCGGCCGCAGCGGCGACGTGATCGGAATGGACGACTGGGGAAGGCTATCGACGGACATTTTTGTTGTTATCCTTAGCCCTAGTACCGGATCCGGGGATCGAGCAGCGTGTAGGCGACGTCGATCAGGAGATTGACGACGACATAGATCAGCGACGTCAGCAGGATCATCGCCTGGATGACTGGGTAGTCGCGCGCCAACACCGCGTCCACCGTGAGGCGGCCGATGCCGGGGATGTTGAACACGCTCTCGGTGACGACGACGCCGGAGATCAGCAGCGCAAAGCCGGTGCCGATCACGGTGATAACGGGCACCGCGGCATTGCGCAGCGCATGGCGCATCATCACGGCGACCTCGTTGATGCCCTTGGCGCGGGCGGTGCGGACGTAGTCCTCACCAAGCACGTCGAGCATCGCCGCACGCGTCATGCGCGCGATCAGCGCGATGTAGATGAAGGAGAGCGCGCAGGTCGGCAGGATGATGCGTTCGAAGAACGGTCCAAAGCCGTTGAAGATGCTGCGGAAGCCCTGCACCGGCCCCCAGCGAAGGTCGATCGCGAAGACCTCGATAAGGAGATAGCCGACCACGAACACCGGCACGGAGAAGCCGAGCACGGAGAGGCCCATCACGAAACGATCGATCCAGGTGCCGTGCTTCCACGCCGCGATGACGCCCAGGGGCACGGCGACGATGACGGCCAGAATGATTGTCGAGAGCGCGATCGAGATCGACGGCTCGACGCGCTGGCTGATCATCTTCATGACTGGCAGGTTGGAGATCAGCGACGTCCCGAGATCGCCGTGCAGCAGCTTGTTCACCCAGGTGATGAATTGCACGATCAGCGGCTCGTTGAGGCCGAGCGAGTCGCGGATGCGTTCCAGCCGTTCCGGCGTCGCGTTATCGCCGGCGAGAATGGCGGCGGGATCGCCCGGCGTCAGCCGCAGCAGCAGGAAGACGAACAGTGCGACGACGCCCATCACGGGCACCGCGGCCAGAACGCGGCGAATGAGATAACCTAGCATGCACCTATCTCCGGCTGCGGAACTTGTGGGGCCGGGAGGCCCCCGTGGAATCGGTTCTGTCTATCATGCACGCCTGTCACTCGGGCTGGAAAGCCGGCCGTGGAAGCCGACGTTTCGGGGCAAATTGTGTGCCAAGGGCAGGGCGGTCGCAAGGGGCCGCCGAGCCTCCGATATCGACCACTCAGGATGCATGACGGAACTCGCAGAGTGAGGGGGCGGTCGGCGGTGCGTTGAGCCCGCGCCAGCCGTCGATGGTCCCGGCAATCATCTGCGCGGTCGCGGCCGACAAGGTCCAGCCGAGATGGCCGTGGCCGGTGTTGAAGAACACGCCCGGCATCCGTCCTGCGCGCACCACCGGCATCATGTTCGGCATCATCGGCCGCAGCCCGGCCCAGGGCACGACCTTGGACGTTTCGACGCCGGGGAAGTTGCTGCGCACCCAGTCGACCAGCGGCTGCACGCGGTCAGCGCGGATGTCGCGGTTGAAGTCGTTGAACTCGGCGGTGCCTGCGACGCGGAAACGATCCGCGCCGAGCCGGCTGGTGACGATTTTTGCGGCTTCGTCGAGCAGGCTCACGGTCGGCGTCGCATTGCGGCTTGCGGCAGTGTCGAGCTGCACGGTGATCGAATAGCCCTTCACCGGATAGACGTTGACGCGCTCGTCGAGCAGGGCGGCGAAGTGACGGCTGGCCACGCCGGCGCAGATCACGACGCCATCCGCCTTCAGCATGCCGCGCGCGGATGCGACAGTGTCGCTGGCCGAAAGATCAGCCCAGCCGATGACGAAGCCGCCACCTGCCTGGGCAATGGAATCGATGTTGACTTCGTGGATAAAGGTCGCGCCGCGCCGCTTGCAGGCTTCCGCAAGTCCACGCGTGAACTTGTGGATATCGCCCGTCGCATCCGACGGCGTGTAGAAGCCGCCAAAATAGTCCTTGCGCAGCGTCGGCTCGATGGCGCGGATCTCCTCCGGCGTCACCGGGCGGCGATCGAGCCCGCCTTCCTTCAATAGCGCATTGACCTGCAGTCCGGATTCAAAACCCTTCTTGTCGTGATAGATGTGCAGAATGCCGCGGCGTTCGAGATCGAAGTCGATGCCTTCGCGCTCCGCGATCTCGAACAGATGCTTGCGGGCTTCGATCGCGAGCCGCGTGGTCTGAACCGTGTTGGCGCGGTAGTTGCCGATATTGGCGACGAACTCGCTCATCCACGAATATTTGTGCCAGTTCGGCCGCGGGTTCATTAGCAGCGGCGCATCGCGCCGGAACATCCAGCGCAGGCCCTTCAGGATCGTGGCGATGCTGTTCCACACCTCGGCATTGCTGGCGGAGAGCTGTCCGCCATTGGCGAAGGACGTCTCCATCGCGGCGTAGCGGTGCTTGTCGACCACCGTCACCTTGTATCCGCGTTCGAGCAGGGCATAGGCGGTCGTTACGCCGGTGATGCCGGCGCCGATGATGGCGATATGGGTCATGGCAGGTTCGGGGCTCCCGTGAGTTAGAGTCGGCTAACCGCCGGCCAAAGGCCGTTGGCGGCGCCCCATCTGTCACGGTTACCTGAGAGCTTGATCCGGCGCGGACCTCGGCGAGGTCAGCTCCGGACTATCCCCTTCGGTGGACGTCACGATCCCAAGATCGTGCCGCCTCTCTCCAGATCGTCCTGACGATACGGTCCTTTTGCCTGAGAGTTTCCGGGGCGGTTGCTCCGTCGGCGCCGCAACGAAAGCCTGAACTCTCGTTGCGATCTCTCCCGCATCGTCGCGTGGACAATCGAGCAGTACGATGCGCCTCATTTTTAGACAAGGCTAAATTTAAACCGCGACTGCCAACGCATTGTGCAGTGCAAAGTTGATTCAATTTACTCCAGCGTCGCCAGCAAGCCCGCCATCAGGCGCCCGCGCTCGACCAGGCTCTCGACCTCGATGAATTCTTCCAGCGTGTGGCCGTTGCCGCCGCGCACGCCGAGGCCGTCGAGCGTCAGGATGCCCATCGCGCCGGTAAAGTTGCCGTCGGAGCCGCCGCCGGAGCTCGCATGCGGTAGCTCAGTGCCGAGCGATTTGGCGATGCCGCGCGCCTTTTCATACAGCGCCATGGTGCCGGCATCGGGCTCCCATACGGGGCGCGTGACGCCGCGCGTCACCTTGAACGTGACATCATTGGACGTGCCCGACAGCGCCAGCATTCGCTCGACGCCGCGGTCGAGATCGGCCTGGCGCTTGGCCATGGACAGCGCCTCGCCGGTGGCGGTCGTGGCAACGCAATTGACCCATTGTCCGCCGTGCACGACGCCGACAGAGAAGGTGCAGTCCTCCGTCGTCATCGCGTCGATGGCGAGGATCTGCCGCGCCATCTCGCGGATCGCCGAGCGTCCGGCCGACAATGTCGCGCCGGCATGGCTCGGCCGGCCCGTCGCTTCCAGATTGAAACGCGCGATGGCGTAACGTCCGGTGGTGACACCGTTGTCGGCGCGGCCCGGTTCGGGCACCAGCACATATTTGTTGCGCGCGGCTTCCGCCTCGATGAGGTCTCGCGTCGAGGGCGTGCCGACTTCCTCGTCGGGCGTAAACAGCACGGTGATCGGCAGCGGCGTGGTGAAGGAAGCGCGTGCCAGCTGCCGGATCGCTTCCAGCGAGAGATAGTTGCCGCCCTTCATGTCGTAGATGCCGGGGCCGTAGCACTTGTTGCCCTCGCGCCGCCATTTCAGCTTCTCGATGGTGCCGACCGGGTGGACGGTATCCATGTGGCCGGCGATCAGGATGCCCGGCTCGCCCTGTTTCGGATGCGGAAAGCGCGCGCGGATCACGCCGCCGAAGCCCTGTCGGCCGCCGATGCGTTCGATCGTCGCACCCATGATCGCCATATCCCGCGCTGCGATATCGAGCATGCGGTTGACGGCACCCGCGTCCCAGGTCGGGCTCTCGCATTCCACCCAGGTGCGCAGGCCCTCAAGCATCGCCTCGGAATCGAAGGGAAGATTGGCTGGATTCATCTTAATGTCTCTCAAGCTTCGAAAGATGGAACGCGCATTGCATTGGCGCGGACGGGACTGGCGGAAAGCGTTGTAGAGCCAAACCGATCTTTGTGGAGCCCGTGAGCGCGCCGCTTGGGGCTGCAGCGAAACCGGATTGACGCGCTCAGCACTGTCTGCAAGTCTCGAAAGACAAAGGCATCGCATGAGGTTAGTTCGCCTAAAGAACGAACCGAATGCTCAACCAATAACCTGCCTTTGAACAGTTTCACGTCAGGAGAAACTTTTATGTTGAGCTTGATGCGCCGGGGGCGTCGCGCGTTCGCCTCCACACTTGCGCTATCGGTCGTTGCGCTTTCGACGGCGATGGCCTCGCCTGTACTTGCCGCCGCCAGCAAGACCATCACCGCGGTGATGCATTCGGATCTGCGCATCATCGATCCGATTTTCACCACCGCCTACATCACGCGTGACCATGGCTACATGGTCTACGACACGCTGATCGCGACGGACTCGAACTTCAAGATCCAGCCGCAGATGGCGGACTGGAAGATCTCCGACGACAAGCTCACCTACACCTTCACGCTGCGCGACGGCCTGAAGTGGCACGACGGTACGCCGGTGACGGCGGAAGACTGCGCCGCTTCGCTGAAGCGCTGGGCCGCGGTCGACGGCATGGGCCAGCAGATGATGCAGTTTACTGCGAGCATCGAGGCGACCGACCCCAAGACGATCACGCTGAAGCTGAAGGAGCCCTACGGCCTCGTGCTCGAATCCATCGGCAAGCCGTCCTCGCGCGTCGCCTTCATGATGCCGAAGCGTCTCGCCGAAACGCCGCCGGACAAGCAGATCCCCGAGCAGATCGGCTCCGGCCCGTTCAAGTTCGTGCAGGGCGAATTCCAGCCCGGCGTGAAGGCGGTGTACGTCAAGAACACCGACTACGTGCCGCGCAAGGAGGCGTCGAGCTGGACTGCCGGAGGCAAGGTGGTCAAGGTTGATCGCGTCGAATGGATCACCATGCCGGATGCGCAGACCGCAGTGAACGCGCTGCAATCGGGCGACATCGACTTCATGGAAGTGCCGCCGTGGGATCTGCTGCCCGTCCTTGAAGGCAATGCCGACCTCAAGACCGAGACGCTGAACAAGTTCGGCTACCAGACCCTTGGGCGCATGAACTTCCTCTATCCGCCCTTCGACAATCCGAAGATCCGCCGTGCCGCACTTCTGGCTATGAACCAGAAGGACGTGCTCGACGCGCTCGTCGGCAATCCCAAATACTACAAGATCTGCGGTGCGTTCTTCATCTGCGATACGCCGTTCGCGACCGACGTCGGCTCGGAATCGCTGGTCAAGGGCAACGGCATGGCCGAAGCCAAGAAGGCGCTCGCCGAGTCGGGCTATGACGGCACGCCCGTCGTGGTCATGGTGCCCGGCGACGTCGTGACGCTGAAGGCGCAGCCGACGGTCGCGGTGCAGTTGCTCCGCGAGGCCGGCTTCAAGGTCGACGCGCAGGCGACCGACTGGCAGACGGTGGTCAGCCGGCGCGCCAGCCAGAAGCCTCCGAAGGAGGGCGGCTGGAACATGTTCTTCACCAACTGGGTCAGCGCCGACGTGTCCAACCCGATCGCCAATCTGTCGATCGGCGGGCAGGGCAAGAAGGGCTGGTTCGGCTGGGCGGAAAACGCCAAGATCGAGAAGCTCAAGGACGACTTCGTCCGCGCCGCCTCGCTCGACGATCAGAAGAAGATCGCGACCGAGATCCAGAAGGAAGCCTATGACCAGGTGATCTACGTGCCGCTCGGCCAGTATCTGGCGCCGAGCGCGTGGCGGAAGTCGCTCACCGGCGTGCTCGACGGCCCCGCGACGCCGGTGTTCTGGAACATCGACAAGACCGAGTAAAGCGAGGGCGCGCCAGCGCGCCTTCCCCGATTGTTGCGCGGCGTCGCTGTCATCAGCGGCGCCGTTTTCGTTTGTCAGCCTCGCGTCAGCTTTTAACTCTTCCAGTGTCCATTTATTGCTATTTGTTTCTGACTTGAAATAGATGTGCGCAGTTCGCACATCACTTCCTTCCTGCATTTGAGTCCCGTGTCGATTGATTTTACATTTCGGGCGATGGCCGAGCGGTCCGATCGCGCGCCGGCGCGATGGCGGCGGCCTTTCCTGCGCTGGCTCGACGGCGTCGAGACGGGCTGGGCCGTGCCGCTTCTCATTGTGTGCTTCGTCGCGCTCTGGACGATCTATCTGGCCGTCGCCTATGCCGGCAGCGGCCTGCACCCTGATACCCTCGAGGCCTGGACGCTCGGGCGCCGTTTCGCGTGGGGCTACCATAAGCATCCGCCGCTGATGGGCTGGGTTACGGCGGTGTGGACCGCCGTCTTCCCGCTCAGCGACTGGTCGCTGCAATTGATGGCGATGGCCAATGCCGGGCTCGCCCTGTTTTTCGTCGACCGGATCGCACGGCAGTTCGTGACCGGGCACAAGCGCATCCTGGTGCTGCTGCTCCTGATGCTGACGCCGGCCTATCAATTCCACGCTCAGCGCTTCAACGCCAACGCGGTGCTGCTTGCGCTCTGGCCGCTCGCGACCTGGTGTTTTCTGCGCGCGTTCGAGACCCGCAGCGCGGCCTGGGCGGTCGCGGTAGGATGCACCACGGCGCTGGCGATGGTCGGCAAATATTATTCGGTCTTCCTCGTGGCGAGCTTTGCATTTGCCGCGCTGGCTCATCCCGCGCGCCGCGCCTATTTCACGTCCGCTTCGCCGTGGATATCGGTCGTGGTCGGGCTCGCGGTGTTGTCGCCGCACATCTACTGGCTCGCGACGACGGGGGCGTCGGCCTTCACCTACGCGATGGCGCACGCCAACGGCAACTTCGTGAGCTCACTCGGCGAGGTGCAGAACTTCCTGCTCGGACTCGTGGCGGCCATCAGCGTAGCGGCCGTCTTCTGGGTGATCATCGCCGGCACACGGCTGAAACAATTTGCTGCCGACTTCGCCGCGATGAGTTCCGGCCTGCGGCTTCTTCTTTACGTTGCGATCGGCACGATCGTACTGCCGGTCCTGACGTCGCTGGCGATGGGCACCGATCTGCCGTCGCTATGGGCGTTGCAAGGGCTGTTCCTGTTCGTCGTGCTGATCGTCTGCGGCACGCGCTACCCGATCGAAAGATTCTACACCGTCAATGTCACGGTCATCACCGCAATCGTTGGGCTCGCCGCTGTCTTCGTCGCCGCTCCGATTCACGCCGTCTATCGCAACAATCACGGCTACGAAGAGGGCCGGAATTTCTACGCGCAGGTAGCCAACGAGATTACTCGCGAATGGCACGAGCTGACCGGGGAGCCGCTCAGCGCCGTCAGTGGCGACGATTCGCTGGCCTTTGCGACCGCGTTCTACAGTCCGGACCATCCGTACTACGCGCGGCCGTTCGAATTTCAGTACACATGGGGCATGCCGCGAAAGACGACATTGGATCGCGGTTGGGCCGCGCTCTGTTTCAGCGGCCAGGACTATTGCGGCAGGTGGATGGAGTCCGTGTCCGCGCGCGCCGAGCATTTCGTCAGGCGCCAGTTCACCGTGCAGGTGACGCTATGGGGCAAGCCCGGCCTGACGCGGGACGTGGTCGTGCTGATCGTGCCACCGCGAACGAGCAGCGCGACGCCCGAGAGCGCCGCGCAGGACTTCAGCGCCAGCAAGCGCCCGACGGACTAGGCTTTGCGCTCAGCAGTGGCTGTCGCGGATTCCTTCAAGGCCTTCGCTCGCGAAGGGGGGAGTGAACGCAGTTCGGTCGGCGCCCGGCGTCGAGCGTTCCGTTTCCGCCCGATCCGGGGTGGTGCTGTCTTCGCGATGTTCCGGTTCCATGAGGCGGCCTTTCGAATTGCTGCAGTACAACATCGATGCGGCCGGGAAGTTCCTCATGCGATGGGACGATGATGCGGCTTGAACAGCCGTCCCTTTTCCACCACCAGCACGATCGCAAGCGCCGCCAGCGTCGACAGGAAGAAGCCGACCGAGAACGGCAGCAGCGTGCCGTCGAAACTCTGCCCGATCGCCATTCCGACGACGATGCCGATCAGCGTCGTGATCGAGCCGTAGAGCGAGGAGGCGGTGCCGGCGATGTGGCCCTGCGGCTCCATGGCCAGCGCGGTGAAGTTCGCGACCATCATGCCGAACGAGAACATCATCAGGGCGGACAGCACCATGAACAAGGAGAGCGGCAGCATGCCGAGAGTTTCCGTCAGCAGCATCACGCCCGCAACCGCGGTGTAGAGCGTCAGCGCGCTGTGCGAGATCACGCGCATGCCGAGCCGTCCGACCAGCTTCGCATTGAGGAAGCCGGCGATCGCGGTGCCGGCCGCGATCGCGGCGAAGGCAATCGGGAAATAATGGCCGAGATGATAGACGCCGGTGAAGACCTGCTGCGCCGAGAAGACATAGGCAAAGAGCGCGCCTATCACGCTGCCGGCGGCCGTTGCATAGCCGATGGTCTGGCGGTTGGTCACGGTCTGCCGGAACGCCGAGAGCACGTCTGCGGGCGCCAGCGACCTGCGCTCGGACTCCGGAGGGGTTTCAGGCAGCCGCAGCACGCTCCATGCGAGCGCGAGCAGTCCGTAGAGCATCAGTACGACGAAGATGCCGCGCCATTGCGTGACCAGCAGCACCGCCTGCCCGAACGAGGGCGCAATCACCGGCACCGCGATGAACACCATCATGGCGAGCGACATCACGCTCGCCATCCGGCGGCCGACATAGCAGTCGCGCACGATCGAGGTCGCGATCACGCGCGTCGCCGACGTGCCGAGCCCTTGCAGCGCGCGCGCCAGCAGCAGCGTCTCGAACGAGGGCGCGGCGACCGCCAGCACGCTTGCCACCGCATAGACCGCCATGCCGCCGAGCAGCACCGGGCGGCGGCCGAAGCGGTCCGACAACGGGCCCATGACGAACTGCCCGGCACCGAAGCCGATCAGGAAGGTCGAGAGCACCAGCTGAAGATGGTTGGCGTTGGGAATGGCGAAGGCTGCCCCGATGTTGGGCAGCGCCGGCAGCATCATGTCCATCGCAAGCGGATTCAGCGCCATGATGGACGCGATCACGATGACGAATTCTGGAAAACCCATAGGCCGGTGTCCCGAGGACACCCAATCGTCGGCATTGACGTCGGACAAAGCTCACCTCTGAAAATCAGAGGCTTTTCTATCGGTTATGCTGCGTCGCACAACCCATGTTTCGGGATGGCTGACAGGCGGGTGCACAAGAATTGGTGATGTCGCCGGCTCGGGAAGGGCCGCCTCGTCCATCATCGTGCGCTACGGGCCTGCTCGACCAGGCCGAGCGCCAAGCGTCCCGCGGTGTCGACATAGTCGAGATCGCGATGGATCAGCATCACGGTCGTGGCGCCGTCGAGCAGGATCACAAGCTGGCGCGCGAGCGCCGGTGCACCGGCAACGCCATGCTCGCGCAATTCGGTTTCGAGCCACGCTTCAAAACGCTTCTTGTGCGCCGCGCCGGCCTTGACCGCGGGATGTGCCGGCGTGTTTGCGAGCTCGGCGATGGTGCGCAGGAATCCGCAGCCGCGCCATCGGGGCGTATCCACGGAGCGTCCGAGCCTTGTGAAGAGACCGCGGACCTTGTCGGCCACCGTGCCCTCGGTCTCGGCGAACCAGCGCATATAGAGCTCCAGCGTCGGCTGGTCCCTGGCCGCGATGGTCTCGGCGACGAGCTCGTCCTTGCTGGTGAAGTGATAATAGAGCGTCTTCTTGGTGACGCCGGCCTTCTCGGCGACCGCGTCCATGCTCACCGCCCTGATAGAACAGGCGCGTCGCCGCGATGACGATCTGCTCGCGCGTGGTGTCGCCTTTGCCTGACATCGCCAATGTATACTGCCTAGTGAGTATACACGACAAGATCGCTGTGGCTGACTTCCGCGCCTGTTCGACCTGGAATTCGACCTGGAAGGAGCCTGCACTTGTCCGATCTCGTACTCTCCGAAACGCGAGGCGCTGTCGCGCTGCTGACGTTCAATCGCCCGAACAAGCTCAATGCGCTGAGCTACGGCCTCGTCGACCGCCTGATGGCGATCCTCGATCGTATCGAGGACGATGCCGATATCCGCGCCGTGATCCTGACCGGGGCGGGCGACCGCGCCTTCTCGGCCGGCGCCGACATCGCCGAGTTCTCGGAGAGCGTGAAATGCGGGCCGGACGCGGCGGTAAAGGCCTTCGTGCGGCGCGGGCAGGCGATGACGGCGCGCATGGAGGCGTTTTCGAAGCCGATCATCGCCGCCGTGAACGGCATCGCCTTCGGCGGCGGCTGCGAGATCACGGAAGCCGTGCACCTCGCCGTCGCGAGCGAGCGGGCGAGCTTCGCCAAGCCCGAGATCGCGATCGGAATCACGCCGACCTTCGGCGGCACGCAGCGCCTGCCACGGCTCGCAGGCCGGAAGCGGGCGCTCGAATATCTCCTGACAGGAGATTCCTTTTCACCACAGCGGGCTCATGAGATCGGTTTGGTCAACCACGTCGTGCCGCACGGGCAGCTGCTGGACGCAGCCTTCGCACTGGCAGACCGCATCACGCGGCATTCGCACCTGGCGGTCGCCCGCGTCATCACCGCCGCCACGCGGGGCCTCAACGTCTCGATCTCGGAAGGCCTCGCCATCGAGAGCGAGCAGTTCGCACGCATGGCGGCGACCCGGGACACGCGCGAAGCACTCGATGCCTGGCTTGCCGCCCGCTCGTCGCGGTAGGGGGCGGCGGATCTGCCGGTCGCGGCGACAGGGAACCGGTTCCCGCCGTCCAGACGGACGGCTGGCAACCAGGGATTCACCATAAGCGCGAGCGCAACGCACAGGGGAGATGAATCCGCAACCCATCCTGTCCATGGTGGCACGGCCTGGCGCCGCGTTGGCGGAGAAACCCGGCCCAACAAGGTATCCGATTGTGTCCGATGTCACCGGTGCAGCACGATGGTTGGACCCCTCGGCCGACATGGCTTCGCGGCGGAACTTTTGGCTCGCCTGCCTGATCGCACTGACCGCACTGCTGGTGCTCGGCAATCTCGCCAACGACGCCGTGCTCGATATGAAATATGGCTGGGACACTCGCGTCAATTGCGCGGCGGTCGATGCCTATGCCAGCGGGCTCGATCCCTATTTCGTCAAGAACCTGAAGGGCACCAAGCTCTCTTATCCCTATCTGCCGGTGACGCTGGATGTCTTCCGCCCGTTGTGCGCGGGTGGACTTCTGGTCGATCACTACAAGGGCATCTTTCCTGTCCTCGCCGTGCTTTGCGGGCTCCTCTTGCCCGGTCTTGGCCGAACGCGCGCGGGCGCGCGCGATGTTGCGCTGAGGGTGCTCTGCACGCTCGGCGCGTTCGTCGGTTTCGAATGGGTGCAGGCGTCCGGCAACTTCGCGATCCTGAGCGGCGTGCTGACCGCGATTGCGCTGAGACTCCTGCTTTCTCCGGCTGCGTCCGGCGCGCCCGAGGATCGCAGTTTTCCGCCGCGGCTCGCCGGCGCCGCGCTGCTCGGCCTCGTAACGTCGTTCAAGCTGGTGTTCTTTCCCGTGCTGGCCGCGCTCTATTTCCTGCCGCTGCCACGCGGTCGCAAGCTCGCGCTGATCGCGGTTGCGGCGTTCAGCTTCGCCTTGCCGATCCTGATATCGCGGCTGATGTACCCCGAGCTGTTCGCGAGCTGGCAACTGGCGATGGGCGGAAAGATCCCCGACCAGCATCTCGTCGATCTCTTCGAGATCAATCCGTCGCTGCTGCTGGCGGCGCGCGACCTCATGGATCATGCCGGCCTCGGTGACAGCAAGGCGGCGACGTTCGCGACCTATGCATTCGCAGCACTCGCGCTCGTGCTGGTGCCGTTCGCCTTGTCCATCCTGCGCGTGGTCGCGAGCCAGCCGGCGCAGGACGGCGGATCACTTCTTGCGCGACTGGATCGCTGGCTGATCGATCATCCCCGCGTCGCCATGCGCATCACGGTGTTCGCGATGTTTGCGCTCTATCTCAGCTCGCCGCGCCTCAAGGAATATGCCTTCTTCGAGCTCGCGCTTTATGCCGCGATCCTCGTCGTCGATCTTCCGGCCCTGTCACTTGCCGCGTTCCTCGCCGTCGGTCTCGCCTTTCCGGCACTGATCTCGATTCTTGGGACGGCATTCGAGGGCAGCTTCATCCTCCTCATCATTGCGCTGACAAGTTTCTGGATCCTGCTGCTCGACTTTCGCGCCGGACCGAGGCGGCTGCAGACGGACGGTGTGCAGTCATAACGCATGCCGCCGTGTCCGCCGGAAAAGGACCGCGCCTTGCCCCCGCGGGGGCTCCAGCCGGTTCGTGACTGCATCGGTCTGCCGTCCGCCTTTGGGCGGAGGCTCGCCCCGTCAGCTCCGATGGTGCGGGCAGCCGGGGTCGAACCGGCACAGCGCTTGCGCGCCGAGGGATTTTAAGTCCCTTGCGTCTACCAATTCCGCCATGCCCGCTTGATCCAACGAGATCAACTAGTTAAGTCCACCTCCGGCCGTCTGGAATTGGCGCGTTTCGCGGGCCGGATGGGCGGTTCTTCCTTAAGCGAGCCGGCTGCGCAAGGCAAAGCCTCAATCCGGACATCTGTTGTTGCTTTAGGCATTCTCAATCCACGGGGACTATTTATCCGGCATGGCTGCTTCGCTTCCCTCTCCGCTGCGCTTCTGCGGCGCGCTCGTTGTGCTGCTTGCGGGCGGCGCACTGTCCGGCTGCGCCAGCATGAGCGAGACGGTCGCTCCGGCCTTTGCCGACCCCGGCAAATACGAATTGTACGACTGCAAGCAGCTCGAGGGCGAGCGCAAGGCGCTCGCTACCCGCACCGCGGATTTGCAGAAGCTGATGGACAAGGCGGAGACCGGGACCGGCGGCGCTGTCGTATCCGAGCTCGCCTATCGCAACGACTACATCGCGGTGCGCGGGCAGTCGCAACTTGCCGAGGACGCATGGCGCCGCAACAAGTGCCGGGAAACGCCGCCCGGTGCGACGCCGGCGGCCTCTGCTCCACAGCGGCCGGACATCAAGCCCGCCCCGAAATCCGGTAGCGCCGTTCGCTGAGTTGACACGATTGCGCCCGCCTCAGGGCCGCCAGCCGTAGATCCAGTCCTGTCGCGCCAGCATGCGCTCCGGGCCGAGCGCGCGGATCGCAACATCGCGCGCGATCGCGAGCGGCCCACCGAGATGATAGATGCGGCCCTGCTGCCGCGCCGTCCGCTGCACCCGCCGCACCCGCGCCTGCCGCGCGCGGCCATATTGCTTCAGCGCCGCCGCGATACCGGCCGCGCTCTCGGCAGCCTCGAGGCTCAGATGCCGGGCGAGCACGGCGGCGTCCTCGATCGCCATGCCGGCGCCCTGGGCCGCGAATGGCAGCATCGCATGCACGGCGTCACCGAGCAGGCCGACCGGTCCTTGGCTCCAGGGGCAGCCGTCGGGCACGCCGAACAGCGCCCATTTGCGCCAATTGTCGACGGCCGTGAGCATCATCCTGGCCTGCGATGGCCAGCGCGGTGCCGCGAAGGCGTCCATCACCTCGAAGGGGTCGCCCGGCGTGCTCCAGCCGGGCCTGTTCCAGGTCCCCGGCAGCACCGCGACCACGTTGATCTGGCGCCCGCCGGCGATCGGATAAGCCACGAGATGGGCGTTCGGACCCATCCAGAGCTGGACCCGCCGCGCGGTAAAATCCTTCGGCAGTTGCGTGGCATCGAGCGTGCCGCGCCAGGCGATCAGGCCGGAGAAGCGCGGCTGCACCTCGGGAAACAGATGCTGGCGTACCGTCGACCAGATACCGTCGGCGCCGATCAGTGCGCTGGCCAGATCGCTGCGGCGTATCGTGCCGCTGCGATGGACGACCGTCAGCCCCTTGGCGTGGGGCGCCACATCCTCGAAGGTCGCACCTAACTTCAGATCGATATCGGGATGGTCGGAGACCGCACCGGCCAGCGCGGATTGCAGGTCGGCGCGATGCACCACCCAATAGGGTGCGCCGGCCCGCGCGGAAGCGGCTTCGCCGAGCGGCATGCGCAGCAGTTCGCCGCCGGCCCGCGCGCTCATGACGCAGAGCGCCTCAGGCGTGACGGCGCTTCGCTTGAGCCCCTCGGTGAGGCCGAGCTCGACCAGCACGCGGCTGGCGTTGGGGGAGAGTTGCAGGCCGGCGCCGACTTCCTCGAGCCGCTCGGCCTTTTCCAGCACGACGATGCGGAAGCCACGGGCTGCGAGCGCAAGCGCGGCCGTCAGTCCACCTATGCCGGCACCGGCGATGACAATCGTTCGGGAGAGCGCCACCCCTGACCGTGAGAGGCGGTCAGGCCACCTTGTCCTTCAGCACGCATTCCGGCGGACGGGCTTCGCCCGGCTTCAGGTCGGCGGCGAAACGGTACAGCGTCGAGCAATAGGGGCAGATGATCTCGTTGTCGTTGCCGAGGTCCAGGAAGACGTGCGGATGATCGAACGGAGGATTGGCGCCGACGCACATGAACTCTTGCGAGCCGATCTCGATGACGGGGACACCGGCATCGTTATGGAAGTGCGGGACGACATGGTCGGACATCGTAGTTCATCCTGGAGTGGCAATGGCGGCAGACACAATCAAACACTGACGCGGCATCTTTGAGGCGCCGCGGACCATACTGTTGGGTGCAGATGATTGCTAGTCCAGCGGAACCGAAAGGTTCGCAATTGCCCCATGCTCATTTGCTCATGCAAATTCGACACAATCTTGCGGCCTGAGAGAAGCCCTTCTTTCGTCGGGGACGTTGTGTCGCAATTTTGGCATACTATGTCTTTGGACGCGCGGAATTGCGACGAAAGACGAACCAACAGGCGCAATGATCTCGGGATCGTCCAGGCTCTTGGCACAACTCTTGGTATGACTCTTGGCATGAAGTGGCTGCGAATCAGCACGGCGTTGACCGGTATTGCAGCATGCAGCTTCATGCTCGCGCAGGTAGCGCCGCATGCCCGCGAGGCCGGCGCGCTCCTCTCCGCCCAGGACGATCCGGCGGCGCTCTCCGAGCTCAAGCTCGATGCGCTGCTGCGGCAGAACGACCGCCTGGTTCAGGACAATATCGAGGCCGCGCTCGCCGCCGGCGACGCTGATCTCGCCGACAGTTTTGTCGCGCTGGTGCGTGAACGTAACATCGCGCTGCCCGACGACCTCCTCAACCGCGTCAGCGATGCGGTCAAGGAAGAAAATTCCACGCAGCATTTCGCCAAACGGTTCGCCACCGGCCTCGTCACCGGCAACGCCGACGATGTCGCGAGCCTGTCCGGAACCGTCGCCGGCGATCTCTTCGTGATCGGCGACATCAGGGACGTCGTGCGCGAGGGCAAGCGTCTCGCCATGGGCGAGGACACCGACCATCTGGTGCTCGGCCTTGCGACCGCCGGCCTTGCGGTGACGGCGGTGACCTACGTGTCGGTCGGCGGCGCCGCGCCCGTGCGCGCTGGACTGACGCTGGTGAAGGATGCCCGCAAGGTCGGACGTCTCGGCGAGGGACTTGCCGCATGGGCCGGCCGGTCGGCGCGTGAGGTGGTCGATACGACAATGCTCCAGAACGCCGTCGTCAAGGGTTCGGTGTTCCGCCCCGGCGAGACCGCGAGCGCGATCAAGGCCGCGTTCCGCGCCGAGAAGGTCGGTGCCCTGGTCCGGCTCGGCAAGGACGTCACCCGCGTTGCCGAAAAGACCGGCACGCGCGGCGCCATGGATACGCTGCGCATCGCCGAAGGCCCGAAGGACGTCGCGCGCGCGGCCCGGCTTGCGGAAGCGGAGGGCGGCAAGACCCGCGCGATCATGAAGCTGCTCGGCCGCGGCGCGCTGCTGCTCGTCGGCGGCATGTTCGATCTGGCGCTCTGGCTGTTCGGCGCGGCACTGACGCTGTTCGGCCTGCTGTCCTCGATCAAGGCGGCGACGGAGCGCCTGACCCAGGCCTGGTGCGATCGCAGGCGGGCGCGGCGGCTCCGCCGGGCGGCAGCCCAATCCGCTCTGGCGGACGCGGCGCTTACCGCCTAAGATCAATCTCTCCCCCACAACGACTTCCGGAACTGCTGATGCCGAGCTTTCACAACGGCGCCGTTGAAATTGCCTATCTCGACGAAGGCGAGGGCGATCCGATCATCCTGGTGCACGGCTTTGCCTCGAGCAAGAACGTGAACTGGGTCTATCCGACCTGGGTCTCGGAACTGCGCAAGAACGGCCGCCGTGTCATCGCGCTGGACAATCGCGGCCATGGCGAAAGCGCAAAGCTCTACGATCCCACGCAGTACTCGATCCCGACCATGGCCGGCGACGTGCTCGCGCTGATGGATCATCTCGCGATTCCGCAGGCGGACATGATGGGCTATTCGATGGGCGGGCGGATGACGGCCTGGCTCTCCCTCAACGAGTCGCAGCGCCTGCGCTCGGCGATCCTCGGCGGCATCGGCATCGGCGGCCTGATCGAGGGCACCGGGCCCGGCGAGAACGTCGCGAAGGCGCTGGAGGCGCCCACGCTCGACGACGTCACCGATCCGGTCGGCCGCACGTTTCGCGCCTTCGCCGATCAGACCCGTTCCGACCGTCGTGCGCTCGCCGCCTGCCTGCGCGGCACCCGCGACCTCATGACGAAGGAAGAGGCCGCGCGCATCGACGTGCCCGTGCTGATCGCGGTCGGCAGCGCCGACGACGTCGCAGGATCCGCCAGCGCGCTCGGCGCCATCATCCCGGGATCGGAAGTGCTCGACATCCCCAACCGCGACCACATGCGTGCGGTCGGCGACAAGGTCTACAAGACCGGCGTGCTCGACTTCCTGTCACGCCGCGGCTGAGGTCTCGTCGTCAGGCAAGTCGTCACCGAAACGACGTGCCAGCGCCATCAGCACCACGAAGGTCGCGACCCACACCATCCGCGCGCCGTAGCGGTCGTGGGGGCCCGAGATCACGCCGCAGATGAAGGCGTTGCCGAGCAGCGCCAGCGTGACGGTTGCCGCCAGCAGCGTCAGATCGTCGGCCTGCGGCTTGCGAGCGCATGCGCGAGCAACCCGACCAGCGCCAGCATCGAGGCTAATGCGACGGGAACGTGCAGCCAGTTGATGTGATCGAAATCGAGGCCGTGATTCTGCTGCCGCGCCGCGCGCATCGGCGCGACTTGCGCCGGGATGTAGCGCTCGATGATGCCGTAGGTGTGCCCGATCCAGACACTGGTGCCTTCGCCGGTGGCCACATGCAGCAATTGCTGGCCCATCGCCCGCAACGCCGCGCCGGCCTGCCACGCCGGATAGTCGGCGAGCGAATGCACGACGATATAGCCCATCTCGTCGTTCATGCCTTCGAAGCGGCCGAGCGTGTTGAACATGCTCTTGCCCCACAGGAACTCGTCGGCGGTCGCTGGCAATTGGTCGCGATAGGGACAGAGCTTGTAGCGCTCGCGCGGGCAATGATCGCTCAGGAAGCGCGCGACGATACCGTCCTGCATCATGCGTCCGAAAGCGACGCCATAGCCGCCGGGCGTCCAGGCCCATTTGCCCGACAGCGCGTGGTTTGCCGAGACCAGCATCAGGCCGCCCGCGACGATGGTGAGGCTCGCCTGCGCCAATCCGGCGAGCGGCAGGCGCGCGCCGAGGAACGGCCGCACCATCCAGCCGGCGGCGCAGAGCCCGAGCAGCACGCCGAGTGTGGCGCTGTGGGTTGCGGCGGCAAAGGCGGTGAAGACGAACAGCGAGATCTTTTCGAGGCCCGACGTCCGGCTCGCGCCGACGACCAGCAAGAACAGGGACAGGATCGACAGCCCTGCAAAGATGTCCGTGAGCAGCATGCTCGCGAGCCAGGGCCGCGCGGTCGACAGGATCAGGCAGAGGCTGATCGCGACGAAGCGAGACGTCTGCATCAACCCGAGTACGCGCAGCGTCAGTTGCAACAGCCACAGCGTCGCCAGCGACTGGATCGCGAGATTGATCCAGAAGCCGAAATTCTCGCCGTAGTGCAGATAGAGGCCGAACACGGTGGAGCGGCTCGGGACCAGATAGCCTTCGTACCAGCGCGCCAGATAGCCGCCGGTATCCCATTGCAACAGCGGATAGCCGTTCCAGAACGCCGGCGCGATCAAGAGGAGGGGCAGTCCCACCGCCGCCAGCCGCAGCCAAAGCGAGCCCGCGGCGCCCGCGCGCAATTGATCGGTGGTGATGCTCAAATCCGCTCCGTCGTGTTCCCGACCATGCCCGCGATAGCCGTCGAGGCGGAATTCACCAATAGTTTGACGCTGCCCGGCTTGAATTTGGCAAAATCCTGACCATTTTCAGCCGACCTCGCCGCCTGGGGGCGTCAGAAGAAACTGTTGTGTTTCAAGGCGTTGGCGTGCTTTCGCGGAGCAACTCACTGTTCACTCTCAGGCAAGCCCGTCGGGACTTCGTCGGCTAGACTGTGGTATAGAGCCAGCAAAATGAGCCAATTCGAAAGAGCAGATCCTATGGCAGTGCATCAGGTCAGTCCGGGAGGAAAGCTCGCAACGCTCGATCCGATCTGGGATCGGATCCGCGGCGAGGCGGAGGACATCGTCCATCGCGAGCCGGAGCTTGCGACCTTCATCTACTCGACGGTGCTGCATCACAGTCGCCTGGAAGATTCGGTGATCCATCGTCTCGCCGACCGGCTCGATCATTCCGCGCTGTCGGGTGATCTCGTTCGCCAGACCTATGACGAGGCTCTGCGCGAGGCTCCCGATCTCGGCAACGCCTTCCGCGCCGATCTCGTCGCCGTCTACGACCGCGATCCCGCGACGTCGCGCTTCATCGACCCCTTGCTCTACTTCAAGGGCTTTCACGCCATTCAGACCCATCGCCTCGCGCACTGGCTCTATCTGAAGGGCCGCAAGGACTTTGCGTATTATCTCCAGAGCCGCGCGTCTGCGGTGTTCCAGACCGACATCAATCCCGCCGCGCGCATCGGCCGCGGCATCTTCCTCGACCACGCCACCGGCTTCGTCTGCGGTGAGACCGCGGTGATCGAGGATGACGTCTCGATCCTGCACGGCGTCACGCTCGGCGGCACCGGCAAGGAGAACGAGGACCGCCATCCGAAGATCCGTCACGGCGTCCTGATCGGCGCCGGCGCAAAGATCCTCGGCAACATCGAGATCGGTCATTGCGCGCGCATTGCCGCCGGCTCGGTCGTGGTCAAGCCGGTGCCGCACAACGTCACGGTTGCCGGTGTGCCCGCCAAGATCGTTGGTGAGGCCGGCTGCGCCGAGCCGTCGCGCACCATGGATCAGATGATCAACGCGATGGGACTTTGAGCGAGAGAAAAGGGCCGGATTCTCCGGCCCTGCTCGTCCCCAAATTCTTTGGCAATTCATGCTGGCGGTTCGTCGCGTCTCGTCCTAAAACCCCGCCAACCCAGATTTCGATTGGAGACTTGCCGTGGACGTCAAGGAAGTAAGGAAGCTCGACGCGTATCTGAAGCGCGTATTCGGCAATCCCAAGATCCGCGTCGTGCCGCGGCCGAAGAAGGATGATTCCGCCGAGGTTTATATCGGCGAGGAGTTCATCGGCGTGCTCTTCGTCGATGACGAGGATGATGATCGCTCGTTCCAATTCCAGATGGCGATCCTCGAGGACGATCTCGTCGATCAGGAATAGTTTCTCTCTCCGTCATTGCGAGCGAAGCGAAGCAATCCAGGATCTTTCCGCGGAGGGATTCTGGATTGCTTCGCTCTGCTCGCAATGACGAACGTTAGCTCCGCGGTTCCGTAGTTCTATTTCTTCGCGAGAATGCGCAGCCGCGCCGTGGCATCAGCGACAGTGATGCCGTTCGCATCGACGAGATCGGCCTGCACGACCATATCGCGATCCGTCCGTTCGACAACGCGCGCGCGTGCCGTGATGGCTCCGACCGCTGCAGGCTTCAGGAAGCGCGTATCCAGACTTCTTGTGACCACGGTCAGGTCAGGAGAAAGCGCGGCCAGCGCGCAAATTCCTGTGGCGGAGTCCAGCATCGCCGCGAGGAAGCCGCCCTGGATCGTGCCATGCCTGTTGGTGAACGCGGGCTGAGCCTGGAAGCGGATCAAGGCCCGCCCGCCCTCGTCAAAGCCGAGCCATTCGCGCCCCAACAATTGGGCGCCCGGAGGCAGGTTTGCTGCTGCATCGGTCACGTCGATCACCGCGCTTGATGTTGTTGGCGACGAGCCTATCAGCCGGTCAATGCGGCGCAAAGCGATCGGGGGTCAGCCCTTCGGTCCGCGCAATTGCGCTGACAGCCGGTCCAGCGCTTCCGCGACATCGCGCCATTGCGACAGCCAGCTCCGCGGAAAACGGAAGGTGAGATCGGCGCCGCCGACACGGCGTTCGGAAAGGCACATGCCGGGCGTGGCGGCATCGCGCGTGCAGCGTGCGGTCAGCGCGGGGCTTGCGGCGGAATAGAAGTCCTCGCTGCCATAGGGCGTGTCGGCGCGGAACATCCGCATCGTCAGGCCGTCCGCCGCACTGGTCGCGGCCTGGTCGAGATAGCGCGGATAGATCGTGGCTGTTCGCTGCTCCGGCGCCAGCGCATCGTGATGCGCCGATATCGACAGGAAGACACGGTCGATCGGTTGCATCGCCTCTTCCACGGTGTCGGCCGTGACATGTTTCGGCGCGCCCGGCGGCTCAAGCGAAGGGTAGAGGAAGTCGAGATCGATGCGCTCCTGCGGCCCGGAGTGCCGCTGAATCTTCATCCTGATCGCGGTCGTGGGAACGTTGAACAGCGTGCCGCCGACACTCACCGGCAGCCGGTCCGGAGCATTCGCGCCGCCCGAGCCCCAGGTCGGCCATAGCAAGTAGGCGACGAGCGCCACCGCGCCCAGCGCCGCAGTGCCGCCGAGCACGATCGGGACGACATGCGCCCGAGGGTGCGTCCTGGAGGACCTAAGGGGAGCTGCCGAAAACATCGTCATGAGCTTGCGCAAGTCGAACCGGGAAGTCGGCCGGTGGCCGACGAATCAGCGGCGAATATGCCATGCGGCGGCGAATTCGCGGAGCGTTCCCGGCCGCCGGGACGGGGGAGGGCCCTGCGTGGATGGGCCACCGACGTTAACCTTCCCTTAAGGATAATGTAGCGTTAACCGGCACTCTTTGTCACAGGAAGGCTCCGGCGTTGCGTAAGGGCGGACCGTTCCGATGACACCTGAAGCCTTCAATTCTCTGTTCTCGATCTGCATCGGTTTCGCGCTCGCGGGAGCGCTCGTGAACGGATACCAGGCGTTTGCCCAGCGGCCCGCCGGTTTTGGCCTGTTGCAGGACGGCGTGGCGCCGAAGACGTTTGCCGCGGTTCCGTTCCTGGTCTTCGCGGCGCCCTTCATCATCATGCGCAACACGTTGCGTGGCATGCGGGTGGAAAGCCGCCGCGTCGAATTCGTGATGATGGCGACCGTCATCGCCGGCTTCTGGAGCATGATGAGCGGCACCTTCTTCCTGATGACGCTACGCGCCGCCGGCGTTCTGGTCTGACGCTTCCGTTGCACGGGATACTCTGCGTCCCCTGCGTGGCGCGGCGGCCCTTTGCCTCAGCGTCGCCGTTTCGCTATGGCTGGGGTTGACGCGACAGGAGAATCCCATGGCGATCTACGAGCTCGACGGACAGGCACCCGATCTTCCCGCCGACGGGAATTACTTCATCGCCGAGACCGCGACCGTGATCGGCCGCGTGCGCCTGAAGCCGGGTGCGAGCGTCTGGTTCGGCGCCGTGCTGCGCGGCGACAATGAATGGATCGAGATCGGCGAGGGCGCCAATGTGCAGGATGGCTCGACCTGCCACACCGACCTCGGCTTTCCCTTGGTCATCGGCAAGAACTGCACCGTCGGCCACAACGTCATCCTGCACGGCTGCACGATCGAGGAGGGCGCGCTCGTCGGGATGGGCTCGATCGTGATGAACGGCGCGAAGATCGGCCGCAACAGCATCGTCGGCGCGGGCTCGGTCATCACCGAGGGCAAGGAATTTCCCGAACGTTCCCTGATCATCGGCTCGCCCGCGCGCGTGATCCGCACGCTCGACGACGCCCAGGTGCAGAAGATGGGGAGTGCGGCGAGGTTCTACGTGGCCAACGGCCCGCGCTTCAAGAAAGGCCTGAAGCGGATCGGCTGAGAATAGATGTGGGCCGCCGAGAAGATGGCGGCCGCCGCATAGCGGTCCGCTCGCGCCGCGGCGTCAGCTTCCCTCGGATTCACGTGCTTCGATCGCGGCTGCTGATGCTCGCGCGGAAGTGAGACAGTGAGGCTGTCAGGAAGGCGCGGGTGACGTTAGCTTGGTCCCGCTTTGAGCGTGGAACGTCTCCACGCGGAGGATCGAGTGATGTTGCGGAAGATGATGATGGCGGCGCTGGCCGTCGCGGCAGTCGGCTTGTCGGCGCCGCAGGCGGCTGAGGCGCGGGGCGGTTTCGGTCATGGTGGCGGTGGCTGGGGCCACGGCGGCGGCGGCTGGGGCCATGGTGGCGGCTGGGGCCATGGCGGCCACTGGCGTGGCGGCGGCTTCTGGCCCGGAGTGGCGATCGGGGCAGGTATCGCCGGCGCCGGCTACTACGGCGGCTATTACGGCTACGGCTACGGCGATCCCTATTACTATGGTACCGGCTATGACGACGGCGGTTACGGCGGCTGTTACGTGGTGCGGAAGCGGGTCATGACGCCGGCAGGCTGGCGTGTCCGCCGCGTGGATGTCTGCGAATAGCGGCCGCGAGGCTCAGCCAGACTAGGAAGCCAGATCTGCCAAAAGACTGGACCCACTAAAGAACAAGGCCGTTGACGCAGTATACCGTCAACGACCTTGCCAGCCCCGGACATTGAAATCGGCTCACGCCATCCGGTAACCGGGAGCATGGCGCGGAATCATACGGGGGAATGTGATCCAGTTCACATGTGGAAAAATTTAAGTCGCGGACCCTGACCCGGCTAGCCGCGCGAACGCTTGCGGGCGCTGGCGTGGACACGGCGCGACAGTTTCCTGCGGGTAACCGAGGGTGTCTCCGCTTCCGTGGCCCGGACGCTGGCAAAGGACTGCCGAAGGCCGTCGATGGACTCGTTCAGCGTCGTGACCTGTTCGGACAGGCGCTTGGTGTCGGCCTGCTGCGCCGCCATCAGGCGCTTCATGGTCTGGAGTTGGTCCTGCACGACCTGGAGCTGGTCGATCGATTCCTGCTGGGTCGCCTCCAGACCCTTGGTCTTCTCGACGAGTTGCTCGGATGCCTGGGCCGTGCGGGCCTGGAGCTGCCGCGACGCCACCACCCGGTCGGTTTCAGGAGTTGCGCCGGTAGAGGCGCGCCAGATCGCGATCGAGGTCACGCCGGCGATGAGGAGCAGGAGGGCTGCGGCGGTCAGCGCAATCGGCTGGGCGCCAAGGCGAAAGAGGGGGTTGGACGGCCTGTCCTGGGCGAGATCGATCATCGCTGACAAAACCCAAATTGAAACTTGGTGAGTGGCGAAGTGCGGCAACCAGAGGTCGCCGGGACATCCCGAAAGTGTTACCATTCGGCAACAAATGGGACCAAAAAGAGGCTAACGGCAAAAAACCAGCAATTAGCTGGTCTTGAGGCCCCTGAAGGTCCCCGAAAAGAGCCGGGATCAAGGCTGGAACGACGAAAACGGCCCCAAATAGGTCTTCGAGCGCGGCGCCGCATAGGGCCCGAGTCGGGAGGTCTTCAGTCCCAGCCGCACCAGTGATTCTGCCAGCGCGACCGCCGCGGCGACGCCGTCGACCACGGGCAGGCCATGTGTGGCGGCTAGCTCGGCGGCGAGATCAGCCATGCCGGCGCAGCCGAGCACGACGGCTTCCGCCCGATCGTCGCGGACCGCGGCGGTGATCTCCGCGGAGATCTTGCCGAGGGCATCAGTATTGCGCTCCTCGAGCGCGAGCACCGGGACCTCGGCGGCGCGGACACGCGCGCAGCGCTCGGCGAGGCCGTATTTCCGCAAATTATGCTCGATCGGCACGATCGAGACACCGAGCGTCGTCACCACGGCAAAGCGCGCCGCGATCAGGCTCGCCATATGGAAGCCGGCTTCCCCGATGCCGATCACCGGCGCTTTCGCGGCGGCACGCGCGGCGTCGAGGCCGGTGTCGTCGAAGCAGGCGATGATGTGGGCGTCGGTGCCGTCGCGGTCGGCGTCGCGGATGCAGCCGAGCATGCCGGGCACGGCGAAGGCTTCGTCGTAAAAGCCCTCGATCGAGACCGGGCCCATCGCGGGCTGGCGCGCGTCGATCAATGTGTCGGGCAGGGCGACGCTGCGTGCCGCTGCGGCGATCTTCGCCGTCATCGACGCGGTGGTGTTGGGATTGACGACGTGCAGCCGCATCAGTTCAGACAAGCCCCTTGTCAGACAAGCCCTTGGCCGGCATCCGAGCCCTTGGCCGCCTGCCGCTTGTTGAGCATGTGGATGGTGCCGAGTGCAAGGGCGATCACGGTGAACGACACCGCCGAGATCACGGTGCCGAGCGCGTAGATGTCGGGATTCGTCACGGTGGTGGTGAGGCCCTGGAGATCGAGCGGCAGCGTGTTCACCGCCCCGATCGCCTGGCTGGAGCGGGCAAGCTCGTCCCAGGACAGCGTGAAGCCGAACAGGCCAATGCCGATGACGGAGGGCAGAATGATCGGCAGCACGACATGACGGAAGGCCTGCCAAGGCGTCGCGCCGAGATCGCGCGCGGCTTCCTCGAGCCTGGGATCGAAGCGGTTGAAGATCGCGAACATGATGAGCAGGCCGAACGGCAGCGTCCAGGTCAGGTGCGCACCTAAGCCCGAGGTCAGCAGGCCCATCGAGGTCTCGAAATTCTCGTTCCAGTGCGCTTTGATCAGGTCGTCGATGATGCGGAATTCAAGCGAGATGCCGAGCGAGGTGATGATCGAGGGCACGATCAGGCTCGCGATCGCCGAGTAAAATAGAATGCCCTGTGCTTTGAACTTGCGGCGGAAGGCCATGCCGGCGGCGACCGACAGCACGACGGTCACAACCATCACGATCAGGCCAAGCAGCAGCGAGCGGCGGAAGGCCGCGCCGAGATCGACGATGCCGGTGCCCTGGAACAGTTTTGCGATCCAGAAGGTCGACACGCCGTTCATCGGGAAGGTGAGGCCGCCCTGCGGCCCCTGAAACGAGAGGACGTAGATCGCGATCATCGGGCCGTAGAGAAACAGCACATAGGCCGCGAAGAAGATCGCGAGCACGTAGAACGAGCGCAGGCGTCCCTCCTTCATGCTCTAGAGCTCCTTCTTGATGTCGACGATGCGCGACATCATGGTGATGATCAGGAAGGTGATGATGAGCAGGATCACGGCGTTCGCGGCGGCAGCCGGGAATTGCAACGCGTTCACCCGCGTCTCGATGATCTTGCCGGCGGCGGCGATCTGCTGGCCGCCCATCACGCCGATGGTGATGAAGTCGCCCATCACGATGGTGATGACGAAGATCGAGCCGATCACGATGCCGGGCTTGGAGAGCGGGATGATGACGTTGACCAGGGTCTGGAAGCCGGTGGCGCCGGCATCATAGGCCGCCTCGATCAGCGACTTGTCGATGCGCACCATCGAATTGAAGATCGGCACCACCATGAAGAAGGTGAAGAGGTGAACCAGCGCCAGCACCACGGAGAATTCGGAGAACAGCAGCCATTCCAGCGGATGGTTGATCAATCCGCTCTTGACCAGTCCGGAGTTCACGAGGCCATTGCGCCCGAGCAGCGGGATCCAGGCGATCATGCGGATGACGTTGGAGGTCCAGAACGGGATCGTGCAGAGCAGCGACAGTCCCATCTGCCAGGTCTTGGACTTGACGTGGAAGGCGAGGAAGTAGGCGACCCAGAAGCCGATGAAGAGCGTGATGACCCAGACCAGGAAGCACAGCTTCAGCGTCTTCAGATAGGTCTTGGCGATGGTGCAGAGATCGGGGAGCTGCGCGATGCAGCCCTCGAACGTGTCGGTGTAGCCGCGGCCGGAGAAGGCCGGCAGCAGCTGGTATTCGTTGTAGTCCCAGAACGAGACGATGACGACGAAGACCAGCGGGATCAGGAAGAAGGCGAGAAACACCAGCATCATCGGCCCGGCCTGGAGCCAGGAGATGAAGGACGGCGACAGGCGCGTCGCTTTCGCGGCGCGCGCCGTGCCCGACCCCGGGATCAATCCCGGGGACGCCTGTTGCAGGATGTCCTCTGACGTGTCCATCACGTTAGGCCGCGATGAACTCGTTCCACTTGCGGACCATGTAGTCGTTCTCGTCCATCACCGCGTTCCAACAGGCGACGCCGCCCATGCGGTCCTCGTAGGAGCCGCCGTCGCGTACCGCGCCGGCCTTCTCGAGCAGCGAGCCGTCGGGCGCCTTGATGTCCTTCTCGGCCGGCTTGCCTTCCATCCAGTACGCCCACTCGTACGGCTCCATATGCGCCTTCGCGGTGGAGAGCACGGCGGAGTAGTAGCCCTGGCGGTTGAGATAGGCGCCGGCATAACCGGACAGGAACCAGTTGACGAACTCATAGGCCCATTCGAGCTTCGGACCGGACACGCCCTTGGAGACGCAGAAGCCCGAAGCCCAGGAGCGGTAGCCTTCCTTGAGCGGCTGGAAGGTGCAGGGGATGCCCATCGAGCGCACCTTGGTCACCGCCGGCGACCACATCGACTGGATCACCGTCTCGCCCGAGGCCATCAGGTTGACGCTCTCGTTGAAGTCTTTCCAGAAGGCGCGGAATTGCCCCGCCTTCTTGGCTTCGGTCATCACCTTCATGGTGAGATCGATCTCTTCCTTGGTCATGTTGCCCTTGTCGGCATATTTGTACTTGCCGGTGGCTTCCACGACCATCGCGGCATCCATGATGCCGATCGAGGGGATGTTGAGGATCGAGGCCTTGCCCTTGAATTCGGGATTGAGCAGCTCCGACCACGAGCTGATCGGCCGCTTGATCAGGTCGGGACGAATGCCGAGCGTGTCGGCGTTGTAGACGGTCGGGATCAGCGTGACGAACTCGGTCGCCGACGTCGCGAACTTCTTGGAGTCCTTGCCTTCGAGATAGAGCACCTTCCAGGGCGCCGTACCCTGGCCGCCGATCTTCTTGCCGCCGGGCGTCTCGCCCTTGGTGAAGACCGGCGTGATGTTGTCGAATTCCTTGATCTTCCTGGCGTCGAGGGCAAGGATGTTGCCCGACGGCACGATCTTCTTCAGCGAGAAATATTCGGTGTCCAGCACGTCGAAGGAGTTGGGCTGGGTCATCACGCGCTTGGTGACGTCGTCGGTGGTCGCGGTGATGTATTCGATCTTGATGCCGGTGTCCTTGAGGCACTGCTTGGAGATGTCGTCGCCCTCGTTCACGGCGGTGCCGAGATAGCGCAGCACCTTCGCATCGGCCGATTTCACGTAGGGGAAGCCGGTGATGGCGCCGGAGCCGGCGGCGAGGCCCGCGAGACCTGCGGTGCCCTTGAGCAGCGTGCGGCGGCTGACGCCTTTCGTCCTGATGGTCTCGGTCATATCAGTCACTCCTCTGTTGCGCATTCCAGTGATCGATCGGCGCTATTGCAGGCGTTGCGCCTTGGCGGGATCCCAGGTGGCCAGCACGCGATCGCCCGGACGGAAGGGGTGGACGTCGAAGGCGGCCTCGGGGAGGTGGGAGAACAGGGCGGTGCCGTCGTCGAGCGTGAGCGAGACGGCGATGTAGGAGCCCTGGTACTCGGTCTGGGTCAGCAGCGCCGGCGCGCCGAACGCGCCCTCGGCGAACGGCGCGATGCCGAGCTGATCGGCGCGCACGGCGATGAGGTTTCCGGCATCGCTGAGGACGTTGTGGCCGCCGATGAAGCGCGCCACGAATTCGGTGCGGGGGCGGTGGAAGATCTCGCGCGCGGTGCCTTGCTGTTCGATCCTACCCTGGTTCATCACCACGATGTGGTCGGCGAGCGCCATCGCTTCTTCCTGGCCGTGGGTGACCTGGATGAAGCTGATGCCGAGCTCGCGCTGAAGGCGCTTCAACTCGCCGCGCATCCTCACCCGCAGGAACGGATCGAGCGCGGAGAGCGGCTCGTCGAGCAGCAGGATCTGCGGCTCGGTGATCAGTGCGCGAGCCAGCGCCACGCGCTGCTGCTGGCCGCCGGAGAGTTGGGCCGGGAGCCGGCCCGCATAGGGTGTCATCGCCACCAGCTCGAGCAATTCGCCGGCGCGCCTGTGCCTGGTCGCGCGGTCGACGCCTCGCATTTTGAGCGCAAACGCCACATTGTCGAGCACGGTCAGATGCGGAAACAGCGCGTAGGACTGGAACATCATCGCCGTGCCGCGCTTGGCGGGCTCGAGGTCGGTCACGTTCTGCGCACCGAGGATGATGTCGCCTTTGCTGACCGCCTCATGGCCCGCGATCATCCGCAAGGTCGAGGTCTTGCCGCAGCCGGAGGGGCCGAGCAGGCAGCAATAGGTCCCGGCCGGGATCTTCAAATTGACGGTGTCGACCGCCAGCGTCGTGTCGTAGCGCTTGGTGACGGCGACCAGTTCGAGAGCGGCGGGAGTGGCCATGGCGTGTCCAAGGGAGGGGCGATGCTCCCGTCTCTCCGCAAGGTCCGTGCCAACCGCCCTTGGCCGGCTGAATTCCAGAACTGTGCAGCAGAGTCAGGTCGTTAGATCAAATCCGCCGCCTTCGGCCGTCCCAGCGCCCGTCTGCCTCGCTGCACACAAAACGGGCGCGGATTGTATAAACTTTCGCCTGTGATTGGATACAGGTCGTCGACTAACATTCAAGGCCGAACGTCGCCGATCGAGCCCTCACACCCAACCCTTCGAACTGATGGCCGCCAAGACTCGCACGAAATCCGACGCGCCAGATGCGAGCGATCGCGTCAGCCGTATCAGGGAGGGGGTGACCGCCGCGATCCTCGAGCATCGCCTGCTGCCCGGTACGAAGCTCGGCGAGGACGAGATCGGCGAGATCTACGGCGCGAGCCGTACGCTGGTCCGCACGGCGCTCCAGCAGCTTGCACATGAAGGCATCGTCAACATCGAGAAGAACCGCGGCGCCTTCGTCGCGCGGCCGACGCCCGGCGATGCCCGTGAAGTGTTCGAGGCGCGCCGCCTGATCGAGCCGACCATCGTCGATCACGCGATCGATGCGGTGTCACCGGCCTGGATCGATCGCCTCCATCAGCATCTCGTCGAGGAGCGCGAGGCGGAGCTGCGCGGTGACGCGCGCGCCTCGGTTCGGCTCTCCGGCGAGTTTCATCGTCTCGTCGCCGAGATGAGCGGCCACAGCATCTATCTTGGCTTCCTGAAAGAGCTGATCGCGCGCTCCTCGCTCATCATCCTGCTCTACCGCCGCCACGACACGCCGGCCTGCGGCACCGATCATCACGCCGGCATCGTCGCCGCGATCCGCAAGCGCGACAAGCAGGCTGCGCGCGTGCAGATGCTGTCGCATCTGGACGAGATCGAGGCCGAGCTGTTCTTGAAGGATCCCGCCGCCGACGAGCTGCGGCTCGCCGACGTGCTGGGCGTGTGACCGCCTGCCGTCTGTCAGAACGGACGTTCCTGATTTCGCCTCATGATCTTGAGCACCAGCAGGACGGCTCCGAGGACGAGCAACAACACGCCGACGAAAGTCATGCCGCTGTATTCGAACGTCACTCCTACGGCCGTCAGCAGGCATCCCAAGATGATTGCGATGAGCCCGCCGAGCTTCTTGGCCAGCAGGATGCGTCCGTCACTCGTTTGCGCCACCATGTTACGCCTCGTCATTTGAATTCTACAGACGACCGCAAGCCCCTCCTGCCCAGTGGCTCAAATCGCGTAGACCGAGCAGGATCGTACTCCCGAGCGAGAAAGTTGCAATCTACCGTTGCTGGCGGGTCGAAATCGATAGTGCGTTTTAATTTGAGTTCGACGCGAGTGCGACAGGTGCACTTACCCATTCGCCTATCCAACTTGATGGGGACGCTTCTCTTCGCGTCCGTATGGCTGATTTGCAAAACCTCCCTGTGGTTGCAAATTGACTCGATGCGGTTTGCAGGCATCAATCCATAGCTGCATCGCGCGGCGTCAGCTGGCTGGCGTTCGCCCGGATCTGCGTGGAGATTGGACATGTGGGGTTGGACCACGCCGGCCGGACTCTTCAGAGCCGCCGCATTGCTTGTGTCGATTGGAAGCCTCGGCAGCCCGTTGCCCTTAGAAGCCCAGCAAGACTCCGGCGTCCTGTTCCGCAACGTCCGGATATTCGACGGAAAGAACGCCGCGCTCTCGGCCGCGTCCAACGTCCTGATCAGGAACCGGACGATCGAGAAGATTTCCACCACCGACATCGCGGCCACCGGCCAAGTGATCGACGGCGGCGGCCGGGTGTTGATGCCGGGACTGATCGACGCGCATTGGCACGCAATGCTGGTGCGTCCGACGCCGGCCGCGGCCCTCGGCGATGTCGGCTACAACAATCTGCTCGCCGCCAGCGAGGCGACAGCGACGCTGATGCGCGGCTTCACCACCATACGCGACATGGGCGGGCCGAGTTTCGGCCTCAAGCGGGCCATCGACGAGGGTCTCGTCGCCGGTCCGCGCATCTATCCGTCCGGCGCCATCATCACCATCACCGGCGGTCATGGCGATTTCCGCCAGCTCACCGATCTGCCGCGAACCATCGGCGGCATGCTCAGCCGCATGGAGCTGATCGGCGGCAGCCTGGTCGCCGACAGCCCGGACGAGGTTCGCGTGCGCGCGCGCGAGCAGCTCATGCAGGGCGCCTCGCAGGTTAAGCTCACGGCGGGTGGCGGCGTCGCGTCGCCCTTCAGCCCGCTCGACGTCTCCACCTTCACCGAGCCCGAATTGCGCGCGGCCGTCGAAGCCGCTGACAACTGGGGCACCTACGTCGCCACGCACGCCTATACGCCGGTCGCGATCCAGCGCTCGATCGCGGCCGGCGTGAGATGCATCGAGCACGGACATCTCATGGATGAGGCGAGCGCGAAGCTGATCGCGGAGAAGGGCGTCTGGCTGAGCACGCAACCATTCCTTGATATCTCCGGCGCCGCGGCGCTGGGACCGTCGGAGCAGGACAAGATGCGGCAGGTCGTTGCCGGCACTGACCGCGTCTATGCGCTGGCGAAGAAGTACAAGATCAAGACCGCGTTCGGCACTGACGTCCTGTTCTCGAAGGCATTGGCGGACAAGCAGGGCTCGATGCTGGCCGCGCTGACGCGCTGGTACACGCCGGCCGAAGCGCTGGCGATGGCGACGTCGACCAATGCCGAACTGTTGAATCTGTCGGGCCTGCGCAATCCCTATCCCGGCAAGCTCGGCGTGGTCGAGGAGGGCGCGCTCGCCGATCTCCTGCTGGTCGACGGCAATCCGCTCGACGACATCAAGCTGGTCGAAGATCCCGCGAAGAATTTTGTGGTGATCATGAAGGACGGAAGGATCTACAAGAACAGGCTCGCGCATTGATGCGCGCTGGGCAGGTGTGAGCCCGCGAAATTCAATCGCTTCTAGCCGCGCTCGTCAGGAACCGGCTTTCCTGGTCGAGAGCCTTTTGCGATCTCCGGGAGCGCAGGAGGCCGCGCGGGGCTTGTCACAATCTCGGGCCTGTCACCATCGGAGGCGTGACTTCTGAGCGTCTCCAAAACCAGAAAGAATTTTTCTGCTAGCATGAGTCAAGCTCGCTGACGCGTTCATCTCGGTTTCGAGAACGACGAGATTCGCTATCAATTCGATCACTTACTGTACGCGGCGGCAATTTAATTCGTCACGCCGGACGAATTATGACAGTCCTGCCCGATCTTTAGCGTCGCGCATGGCGCATGTGGACGATGATGCGTTGCGACGTAACGTTGCTATTCCTTGCGGGCCTGACGAGCTATATGCTGCGCTCTGTCATCAAACCGTCATGTCACCGGAAATGTTGAAATCAGACGCTACCCCGGCTCGCAAAACCATGAGCGCGCCGGAGGGGAATCCTGTCCTCAAGGACAGGAACAAGAGAACGCAAGTCGTCGCCGGCTTCCTCAGGCAACGTGACGCAGCCGAGCCCGACCCGGAACATGCGATCGTCGAGGGCGCTGTGATTGATCAGACGCCATCGCAAGACACGACGCCTGCACCGGAGCCAGCCCAGTCCGGCACTGCTGCGCGTCCTGCCGGTGAGATCGAGCTCAAGCTGCTCGTCGATGCCGATCGCATGGCGCATTTCAACGCCGCGCCGGTCATCACGGCCAACGCGCGCAACAAGGGCACGCGCAAGCATCTCAAGTCGGTCTATTACGACACGGCCGAGCGCCTGCTTCGGCGCAATGGCCTGAGCCTGCGTGTCCGCCAGAGCGGCGCGCGCTTCGTGCAGACCGTGAAGACGGACGCCGAGGACGATCCGTTGCGCCGTGGCGAGTGGGAGGCGAGCGTGTCGTCGCTTGCGCCCGATCTCGCTCTGGCGATGCCCTTCATTCCGGAGGAGCTTCGTAGCCACCTCTTGGCGCAGCCGCTCGAAGCCGTCTTCACAGCTAACATCCGTCGTCATGCGAGGATGATCGACTTGCCGTCCGGCACGGTCGAAATCGCCTTCGATCAAGGCGAGCTGACGGCTGGCGATCGCACGCTACCGGTGAGCGAGATCGAGCTTGAGCTGAAGAGCGGCAGCGCCAGCACGATCTACGAGGTCGCGCTGCGGCTCGCGGAGCAGGGCGCGGTCAAGCCGTCCATCCGTACCAAGTCGGCGCGCGGCTTTGATCTTGCCGCCGATGAGCCGCCTCCGGCACGTCGCCCGCGAAAACTTCGCCTCGATGCGTCGGTCACGCTCGACGAGGCCTTCGCGACGATCCTGCGCTCCTGCTTCCTCCATCTGCTCCAGTCGCTGCCGGCGGCCGAGGACGGGCGCAACCCGGAAGGCGTGCATCAACTCCGCGTCTCGCTGCGCCGGCTGCGATCGGCGCTCGACCTGATGCGATCGGTCGGCGCGCTCAGCAATCTCGACGCGCTGCGGTCGGAGGTCAAATGGCTGGCGCAAGACCTCTCCGCCGCCCGTGATTGGGACGTGTTCCAGCTCGATACCTTGCCGACGATCGCACAGGCCTGTCCGTTGGTCGCCGGCTTCGATGCGCTGGGCCGGGCTGCGGCCGAGCGCCAGTCGGACGCCTATCGCAAGGCGCATGATGCGCTCGACGATCGCCGCTGCGCCGTGTTCCTGATCGGCCTCGGAAACTGGATCGAGACGCGAGGCTGGCGCAACGACGTTGCCGCCGAAGATCTCGGCCAGCTCGCCGAACCTGTCGTCGACTTCGCGCGACGCATCTTGTCGGAGCAATACGCCAAGGTGCTCAAGCGCGGCCGCCGCTTCAAGTCGCTTCCCGCCGAGGAGCTGCACCGGGTGCGGCTCGCGACCAAGCGGCTGCGCTATCTCAGCGAGTTCCTGCTGCCGCTGTACGAGGATCGCAAGTCGGCGCGACGTTTCTCGCGTAGGCTCGCAGCCTTGCAGGAGGAGCTTGGCGCATTCAACGACATGGCGGTCACGGCATCGCTGCTCGATGGGCTCGGTACTGAACCCGACAGCGCCGTCGCGGCCGCGGCGATCGCCGGCTGGCAGGCACGTGCGTCGATCGGCGTGCAGCCCGCTTTGCAACGCACGTGGCGCGATTTCACCGCCGCGCGTGTGCCCTGGTCGTCGCAGGGCTGATTGCTCTCCCCAAAAAAGTTGCGGCCAGCCATTGGGGGATGGCTGGCCGCGCGCGAACCGGTCTGGGACGGGGAGGGGTGGGGATGTGACCGGGCCGCGTAACTCGTTTTCCTGACTGCTAGTTCTTGGCGCTGGCGGTGGAGACCGCCGGCTTGGTGTCGCCGAGTGAGACCCAGACATTGGGGTCGCTCTGTGACTGGCGCTTGACGAAGCGGTAGCCGGTCTCCGTCCAGGCAACGACGTTCTCATTCTGATTGTCGAGAACGAACTCGCCCTTGTCGGTCTTCACCGTCAGCACCGCGTGTCCTTCGCCCTTCTTGTCCCGCACGACGGTGATGAGCAGGGCCTCGCGCGGCCATCCGGCATCGATCAGCATCTTGCGCTTCAGCAGCACGTAGTCTTCACAATCGCCGTAACCGTCGGTCGGCAGCGACCACTTCTCGATCACGCCCCAGTGCTCCTGGTCGGTCAAAGGCTTGACGGTCTCGTTGACCCAGCGATTGACCTTGACGAGGTCGCGCCATGCGGCCTGCGACATCACGATGTCGCGCGGTTGCGTCGGCGCGCCCTGGCACTGAGCGGCATTATCCGCACAGAACTCGACCCAGCCGATCGGCGCACGCGTGGTGTCGCCGAGGCTCGCGTAGAGCAGACGGCCTTCGCCGGCCTGCGCTGCCGCGCTGATCCCGAAGAGCATGGCAGCCAGTGCCAGCCCTTTCCCCTGTCCCCTGAAGTCCAACATTGCGGCCCCCGTTTCTTGTTGGGACCACATTTCGCATGGAGCTTTTGAGTTGCCGCTAAGTCGGCCAAGTCAAGTCGAGACGAATACAAGTAAAAGGCGCGATTAATTCGATCTATACTTGAATCGAATTCGACTAAGATTTGAAATGACTTCAATTGATTCAAATTTTATCTATTAACGCGGAAACGCTGGCGGAACTGTTGTTTGCACGCGCTCGCAGCCCTCGCGTTAACCCGCGCGAGGCGGTCGCCGGACACGAAAAAGGCGGCGTCCGCATCGCGGAGGCCGCCTTCAGGGCTGGAAATACAGGCGTTTTAGCGTCCTTGCGCTTTACCGCGCGGTAACGCTCTCTTCGAGAGTCTCTATCGGCTGCTCGTGCATGAACTCCAGCGCGAAGCCGTCCTCGAGGTTTCGGACCACGCGGCCCTGGACCCGGCCGAGCAGCACGATCGATTTCACCGGCGGGCGGTTCTCCGCGGCAATGGCGGCACCGGACAGCGAGAGGTCGATGATGCGGCAGGTCATCTTGGTGCCGTCCTCGAGCGTCAGCACCGCGATCGGGTTGCGCGGCACGATACGGTCGTGGCGGCGATCCTCCGGCAGATTGAGGATGTCGCGGTTGGCAAGCCAGGTGAGCTGGGCCGCCAGCTTGTCGCGCTTGCGGGGCGTCGCCCCGACCGTCATGGCGAAACCGTTGTCGATGATGCGGGTGATCTTGCCCTCGACCCGCCCAATATGGTCGAGATAGGCGACCACGCGGTCGCCGACATTGCCGATGCCGGGGGCCAGAAGCGCCAGTCCGCCCGGCGACATGTTGATCACCTGGCAGGGGAATTCCCGGCGGTCCGGCAGCATGTAGCGGCCGAGCAGGTGAACCTTCACCCGCTGGAAACGCCGTCGTTCCTCGGCGGCCGGAAGAAATTTTTTGTTCGCCAACGCCATTTTCACAACCCGACCCCCCGCCTGGCGGAGTCCGGGACGACCCTAAGGTGCACAGGGTTAACGCCGCGTTAGGATTGGGCGCGTCGATTACGGACAGACACAATGCGCTCGAAAAGCCACATCAGCGGCGGGCAGGCCAGCACCGTCAGCGCGCCGAGGTCGAGTGCCACCGCGGCCGTCCCGGCCCATTTGGCCAGCCGGCCGGCGACCGCCGGTCCCAGCATCATCGCGGCATAGAAGAGAGTGTAGAACACGCCCATGCCGATCGCCCTTGTTTCCGGCGCGAGCACGCGGGCGGCCAGGCTCATGATCGGGCCGGCCGGATGGCCGCCGATCAGGCCGATCAGGACGAGGACCGTGATCACCGCATCCGATCGCGGCAACCAGGCCAGCAGCCCGGCCACGATGAGGCTGGCTGCGGTCGCGAGCGTGAGCGGACGCTTGAAGCGGTCGGCGAGATAGCCGCCTGCCGGCACCGAGATCACCGACAGCCACATCACGAGGCTGATCGCGGAGCCTGCCGCCGCAATGCTCCAGCCGCGCTCGGCGAGCAGGGAGGGGCCGAACGAGAAGATCATGGCGAAGCCGACATTAAAGAGTCCCCAGATCAGGCCCGCGACGATCACCGCCAGCAGCGCGAGGGGATCGAGCCGGCCTGGGCCGGCCGCGCTGACTGTGGCACCCGGCGGCGACTGATAGAGCGTGACCAGCACAATACCGATGGCCGTGAGTGCGCCCGCCGCCAGGAACACCGCGCTCGCGCCATAGGCCGTGCCGATCGCCGGCAGCACCAGCAGCGAGATCGCGACGCCGGCCGGCCAGGAGTTGACGAAGATCGCCATCGCGGTCGCGATCTCCTTCCCGGCGAACCAGTCGGTGCCCATCTTGGTGAGCTGCACCGTCAGCAGCACGCCGCCGGCGCCGGAGACGAGCCGCCCCGCCATCTGCCAGCCCCAGATGTCGGTGGTGGCCATGACGAGGCTGCCCGCGGTCATCAGCAGCAGCGCTGCGATCGTCGTCGGCTTGTCGCCAAGAGTCCGGCCGATCGCGCCGCCCGGCAGCGCCAGCACGATGCCGGGGGTGAAATAGAGTCCGATCAGGATGCCGATATCGGCGAGCCCGACGCCAAAAGTCTGTTGCAGCAACGGCGCGACAGCGGCCACGCTCTGGAACTGGAACGCGATGGTGAGGCGCACGACGAACAGGATCGCAAGAATGCCCCAGCGATTGCGCAACGTCTCATCTCCCCAAGCCCTCTCTCGAAGGTGCGGTGGAGAGGGACGAGAGTCAACCGGCTGTCTTCCTCGTCGCGCGTCCGTAGAGAAGGCACAGCAGCGCCAGCAGCACCGCGGCCGAGAGCCCGAGCGACCAGTGAATGCCGATCGCCGCGCCGAACAGGCCGACGGTGATGCCACTGAAGGCCCGCATGCCGAGGCCGGCCATGTTGTAAAGACCCACGACGCGGCCGCGGATGTCGTGCGGTGCGTTCAACTGCACCAGCGCCTGCGCCATGGTGTTGAAGGACAGCTCGAAGAAGCCGGCAAAGAACAGCAGCACGATCGCGACCGGATAGATCCGCACCGCGGCGAAGCCGAGCAGCGCCACGCTCCACAGCATGGCGAGCATGATCGCGGTGCGCGGCGTGCCCTTCAACCGTCCCCATGATTCCAGCGCGATGCCGGCGAGCAGTGCACCTGCGGCGTCGGCCGCGAGCAGAACGCTGTAGGAGACGCCGGGATCGCCGTGGCCGAGATCGCCGGCAAAGCCCGGCATCTGGGCGTGATAGGCGTTGCCGATCATGAAGGAGGTGAGGCCGGCGAGCCACGTCATTGCGGTCAGCACCGGTTGCGTGCCGATGGCACGCATCGTCAGCACGATGTCGGCAAGGCCGCGCATGGCGAAGCGCCGCACCGCGACGCTCTTGTCGCGCACCGGCGCCCAGAACAGCCACAGCAGCATCGGCAGGTAGAACAGCGTGTTGAAGATGATGCCGTGCGAGGTGCCCAGCGTGAGCATGATGACGCCGCCGACGGCAGGTCCGACCAGGATGCCGAGATAGCGCGCCATCGCATTCAGGCGCACCGCGCTCGGAAGATCCGCGGGACCGACGAGGTCGTAGAGCAGAAGCTGGTTCGGCGTCTGCCACAGCACGCCGGCGCAGCCGTGGATCACCAGCAGCAACATCGCGTGCCACATCTGGATGGTGTCGGTGATGAAGAAGAAGCCCCATCCGGCCGAGGCCACGATGAACAGCAGCATGCCGCATTGGATGATGCGCCGCGGATCGAACCGGTCGGCGAGCCCGCCGACCGCGACCGAGAACAGCAGGAACGGCAGCCAGTGCGACAGCACGGCAAAGCCCCCCAGCGTCGGCGAATGGAATTTTTGGAACACCACCCAATAGCTGATCACATGCTCGATGTTGTCCGCCATCATCGCCAGCACGTAGGCGATGAACTGGAGCCGGTACGGCACCGACTTCATCGCCGCGAACGATCCGGACGCGACAACAGGATTTTGGGGAAGGGGGTTCAAGCGATCACCTGGGTGGGACTGTTCGGGCCTTACACGTTCGCCGCCGGCCGCTCAAGACACTTGGGTGTATGTCCGTAGCCCGCAACCCGGGACCGCCGACCCCGCATTCCGCAGAGCTCCATGCGGGCTACGAAGCAGCGCGTCACGCGATCTCCGTCGCCAGAAACGACCTGACCACCGCAGCAAACTCATCCGGCTTGTCATATGGCAACCCATGGCCCGCATTCGCGATCACCTCATGGCGGAGGTGTTGATTGAGCCCCTGCAGCTCCCGCGCCGTCTCGACGGAGACAACGCCATTGTCTCCGATGACAAGCAGGCTCGGCACGGCAATGGCTTTGACAAGCTCGCGATAATCCGGGTTCGGCGGCGTGAGAACCTCGAAGGCGCTGATCTCGGTCCGCAGCCGCGCATCAACGATCAGGTCAAGCAGCTCGGATGAGCGGTGCGGATGCCGCCGCCGGGCCTCGGCCAGTACCTCATCCTTGTCCTGCCCCAGAAGCCGGCGATGCTGCTCGGCGACATCACTCTCGTAAACCTCGCGCTGGCGCTCCGGTGGCAGGAAGGTCGGATCGGCGAGGATAACGCTGCGAATGGCCGTACCCATCTCGCTCGCAACCACGGCAGCGGTCATGCCGCCCATGGAATGGCCGAGCAGGATCGGGGCAGTCAGCCCGAGCGCGTCAATGAGGCCGATGACGTCGTCTGCGAGATCGCAGTACCGATACCCGCCGGACGGTGCGCTCGACGCGCCATGTCCTCTCGCAGAGGGCATGATGACGTCGTAGCCGTCCTCGAGAGCGCGCGCCAGCGGTGTCCAGCAGGCGCCGCTTCCGGTCAGACCATGCAGCGCAATCAGCGCAGGCTTGTCGTCCCCGGTCCGTAAATAATGGATGTCGATGCCATTTGCCGCGCAGGTTCGGCTCGTCCAGTTTGTCATTCGCAACGACTGTCAAAGAATCAACGCCGACGCCATCCTACCCCAGCGCCTTGACGTAAACCGCATAGGGCACGCCCAGAATATCCGGCGCCTCGCGAACCCTGGTAAATCCCATCCGCTGATACATCGGCAATGCGACCGTCATGATCGGCGTTGTGTGCAGGGCGATGACCGGCGACCGGTCGCGCTCGGCGCGGCGCAGGCATTCTTCGGTCAATTGTCGGCCGATGCCCTTGCTGCGCGCGGCCGGATCAACCACCAGCATGCGGATGATCGGCCAGGCCGGATCGAAGAAGGCCGGCTTCGGGGCTTGCGGACCGACATAGGCGACGGCGCCGACGATCTGGCCGCCATCCTCGGCGACGATGATCTCGCCGGTTTTGGCAAGCTCCGGCATTTTCGCGACATGGGTCGTAAACAACGGCCAGTCGGAATAATCCTGCTCGAATTGCGCGAAAGCCGCGAGAGCGACGCGCACGATCGCTTCCGCATCAGTCGGCTGATAGTCACGTAGCATCGGCATCATCCTCGATCGTAGCCCGGATGGAGCGTAAGCGTAATCCGGGACCGCCTGTCCCGCATTCCACGCTGCGCCATACGGGCTAGGAGCCGTCTCATCCTAACCCAGCGTCCGGGTGTAGGCATTTACGGGTTTGCGCGAGTCGTCAGTATTGACACTTGGCGGCCGTCGAGCCACCTTTCTTTCAGGTGGATACGACCTGCCGCTTGCACCCTTTACGGGATGGTGAACGTATCGCATGCATCGTCTTGGCCCCTTTGCCGAACAACGGGTCAGCAACGCAAGCACTGGCTTCCCGAAGTGTTCAAGCAAAGGAGTAAGCCATGCGCGACTTTCGCGATGCTAAAGCTATGGCGCGCACGCTGCGCGCCTCTCTCGCCTCCAAAGGTCTCAAGATTTCGGTCGCCGAAAGCCTTGAGCTGACCGCCGAGCTGTTTGGCTTGGCTGACTGGAATACGCTTGCTGCCGCGATCCGACGCGGACCGACGGCGTCTGACACGGCCTCGGCTCAGCCACCGCGTGCGAGCATCAAATGGCCTTCGGGATTTACCCGCGAGCTCGATCTGACTCTGAACAGGGCTCTCACTTACGCCAAAGCGCGAAAGCACGAGTTTGCGACGCTGGAGCATCTCTTGCTTGCGCTGCTGGACGATCCGGATGCCTCGGAAGTGATGAAGGCCAGCGAGGTTGACCTCGAAGCCCTGAGGCGAACCACAGTCTCCTATATCGACGATAAGCTGAGCACTTGGGTGATGATCCGCGACGAGCGCGACACGACGCCGACGGTTGCATTTCGACGTGTGGTGCATCGTGCGACCGTGCGCAGCCTGAAACGTGAAACGAGCGGTCTGGACGTGTTGGCGACCATGTTCAGCGAAACTGCAAGTCCTGCGGTTTGGCTCCTGAGCGAGCAGGGCATGACCAGCGAAGGTCTTGAGAGAGCCCCTCCTCGCGCAAGTTGAGAGAACAGTGAACCTTCTGCCCCGGTGCATTTGAGGTATGCACCTCGGTATTTGCAACGCCCCACGGCTGTCATAGGCTGATCGTCGGCCGCACCAATCAATCATAACAAGCAGGCCGCGAGGACACACCCATGGACCAGATCCGCGTCTGCACTCACGCAGGACCGGGCTCGGAGCCCGTCATCAAGACCGTGCCATGGCCGAAGGTCGGCAAAAAGGCTGCGCTGATCAAGGTCGGCGCCTGCGGCGTCTGCGGCACCGATCTGCACATTCTCAAAGGGCATTGGCCGAAGCCGTTACCCTGGCCGTTCACGCTCGGCCACGAGCTCGGCGGAATCATCGTCGAATGCGGCGACGAATTCACCGAGGACTTCATGAGCAAGCCGTTGAAGGTCGGATCAAAAGTGATGATCCCGCCGCTGATGCCCTGCGGCCATTGCTATTACTGCATCCACTATCCGCAGACCGCCAACAAGTGCCTGACGCCGGTCTATTACGGCCGCTATCTCGGCTTCGACAAGGCGCCGCACATGTGGGGCGGCTGGGCCGAATATGTCTATGTCGATCTCGAGATGCTGCCGGGCACCAAGATCTACAAGCTGCCCGACGACATGTCGTTGCGGCTGGGCGCGCTCTCGGAGCCGCTGACCTCCTGCATCCGCGCCTTCAACCGCGCCAGTCGCGCCGGTGGTTTTTCCTGGGGCGACACGGTGGTGATCCAGGGCTCGGGTCCGATCGGCATTCTCGCGGTCGCGGCCGCCAAGGAGATGGGAGCGGGGCGCGTGATCTGCGTCGGCGCGCCGGAGGAGCCGCGGCTCAAGCTCGCGCGCGAGTTCGGCGCGGAGGCGACGGTCAACATCGAGGAGATCAAATCGCCGCAGGAGCGCATCGCGCGCGTCCGCGAGATCGTAGGTCACTTCGGCGCCGATCTCGTGATGGATTGCTCGGGACATCCGACAGCCGGCCCCGAAGGCATCGAGATGCTGCGCGACGGCGGCACCTATGTCGAGATGGGTCAGTTCACCGATGCCGGCTCGATCGAGACCTCCTGGCACCGCATCTGCACCAAGGACCTCAACGTGCTGGGATCCTGGGGCTTTACCGGCAACGATCTGCCGCTCGGCGTCGACATGCTCTACCGCACGCGTGACAAATATCCCTGGCTGAAGATGCAGACGATCTATCCGTTCACGGAAGCGGGCGTCGCGCAGGCAGTGAGGGATGCGATGGCGATGAAGACGGTGAAATCGACCATCGTGCCGTGGCCGGAATTGGTGGACTAGACAATGCCGTCCATTCCACCCGATCTCGCTGCGTTCCTGGTCGAAGCCAAGCGGCGCACCTATGCGGGGCTGGACGACGACGCGACCGTGGCCGCGCCGCTGCTCGCCGGCTCCAAGCAGCTCGAGCATCGCGCGCCACCTTATGCCTATCGCGATATCTATTTCGGGATGGGGTTTTTCGTTGGCCAAGAGACCGTGTCACGGGATGACCGTGTCATCTGGTCGATGAGCTACAGCGGCGGCGCCCGCGCGGACATCACGGATCGGTCCACGCTGCTCGAGATCTACAAATTCCTGCGCCAGGCGCTGTTGGGCGTAAGCGTCGAGGAGCCTTATCGGGGACCGCGCCTGTTCGAGCAGGCGGGCATGGTCTACCGCAACGAGGTCGAGGGTTCGCTCGATCGTTTCCATGGCGTCGAGACGATCGCGCGGCATGATGGCGCGCCGCTTCATGAGCTGCACTATAGCGGTGGCCTGCTGCGATAGATGATCCGTAGCCCGGATGGAGCGAAGCGCAATCCGGGTTCGAGCCCGTGGCTCCCCGTATTCCGCTGCGCTTCATACGGGCTACAAGTCAGAGTTTGGAATGAACGACGATATGACAGACAAACAGACACCTGAACCAAACCGGCGCTCCCCCTTCAACGCCATTCGCGCGATCGACTACACCGTCATCTTCGTGCGCGACATGGCGGCGATGCGCCGGTTCTACGAGGACGTCCTCGCCTTTCCGCTGCTGCGCGAGCTCTCGCCGAACTGGATCGAGTACGGCCTGGGCGGCAACACGCTGGCGCTGGCGAGACCGAGCCGGACCGCGGCCGACGCGCCGACGCCGGCGGGCAGCGCTTCGCTGCAACTGGCCTTCAAGGTGTCCGCGACCGAGGTCGATCAGTGTGCCGATGAACTGGTGCGGCAGGGCGTGGCGCTGCTGTCACCGCCGACGAACCAGTCGTTCGGACACGGGACGCTGTTCTTTCGCGATCCCGACGGCAATTTGCTGGAAATCTATGCCGAGATCTGAGGCGCCCAAAAAGTTCCATCGGGAATCCCCGATCTATCCATGTTAAGGTGAAACTTAGGCCCAGGTTCCGACTTTCACTTCACGGGAGAGGTATCGTGAAGCGAATCCTGAAACCCGTTACTTACATCCTGGCGGCCATCTACTTCCTGGTGGATGCCGTCTTCATGGCCGTCGCGCGGCCAATGGCGCGCTGGATTGGGCGGCATTTCGAATTCAAGTGGTTGCGCACCTGGATCAGGTCGCTGTCCCCTTATCCCTCGCTCGCCCTGTTTTCCGTGCCCGTGATCATTCTGGAGCCGATCAAGCCGGTGGCGGCCTACCTCGCTGCAACAGGTCAGATCGTGAGCGCCGCCGTGACTTTCATCGTCGGCGAATTGCTCAAGCTCGTGCTGGTCGAGCGCCTGTTCCATCTTACGCGCGACAAGCTGATGCGGATTCCGGCGTTCGCCTGGGCGTACGGCAAGTTCTCCGAGGTGAAGGCGTGGCTGCAGGCGACTGACGCCTGGCGCGCCATCCGCGCCCTGAGCCGCGCGGCGAGGGACACAGTTGCACGGGTAAGGGCGAGGCTGGTCGGCCGCTTCAGCAAGCTGGCGACCTCCAGAGATTAGACGCGCGCCAAGCGCGTTGTCCTCTATGCGAGCTTGCGTGCTGCGGCTGTGGCCTTGTCGCCCGTGTTCGGGGTGCCGGTGGGCTCGATGAGCAGGAGGTGAACCTCCTCGCGTGCCACCGGGCGATGCTCCACACCTTTGGGCACGACATAGAGTTCGCCCGGACCGAGCGTCACTGTGCGATCCCGCAATTCAATGTCCAGACTGCCTTTCAGGACGAGAAAGAAATCGTCGGTGTCATCGTGCTTGTGCCAGGTGAACTCGCCCTTCACCTTCACCACCATCACGTCGCAATCGTTGAAGGTCGTGACCGTGCGCGGCGACCAATAATCCCCAAAGGTCGCGAGCTTGTCGGCAAGCGATATGCTGTCGGCCATGTTTCCCCCTTTGCGCTCTTGTGAGGCACGATTTGGGATCAAATGACCGACGTGGCAAGGCCAGCTATTTGACATGTCCTGATAACATGGCCTCCGCCCATTCCGGGCGGCCGTTGGCGAGCGCCTGCGCGGACGCGGCTTCCCAGTCGTATTCCAGGGCCAGCAGTTCGACTTGCCAGCCTCTTGTTCGTTTCGTGAGGATCGCGTAGCGGGCGTGAGGCGAGCGATGCTCCAGGTTTGCGGCAAAAGGAATGTCCGCGAACACCGGGCAACCAACGCTGCCGGGATTGAGGACCAGGCGGTCGCCCGGGCCCTGAAGAGCCGCCTGGCGGTGGCTGTGACCACAAAGCACGACACGCGCCGTTGGCGCGCTCGAAAGGCGCGCGGTCAGCACGTCGCGACGCGCCGGCACGAAGCGGCCGTCCTCGAGCGCTTCTTCGAGCAGGCACGTCGTATCGTCGTCGGGTGTGCCGTGGCAGGCCAGGATCCCGTCGTCCAGCCGTATTTGGGAGGGCAGGCTGTGAAGTGCGCGGCGCTGCTCCGCGGTCAATGCGCTACGCGCAAACAGACCTGCCGGCGAGAGCTTGTCGTCTGGAAACTCCTCAATCCAGCGATCATGATTTCCGCGCACCGTCGGCAACGACAGCGACTGGAGAGCCTCGAAAGTTTCCTTTGGCCACAGCGGGCTGGTGACGCAATCGCCGAGGTTGACCGTACGATCGACGCCGCGCGCCTTGATGTCGGCCAGCACCGCTTCCAACGCAGCGAGATTGCCGTGGATATCGGAAATGACTGCCAATCGCATCGTCGTGCTCCCCGTGCTGCTTTGCCTGAACTTAACTCTGCCAGGTTACCGGACCAATCTAGCATCGGCTGATGGGACGTTCACCAACCAGCCATGGCTGATCTGATGTTCCTTCACCACCGTCGCGCCCACGACCTTGGTCCCCTCCAGCTCCCGCACGATCCGCTCGTCCGGCCCGACGATGCCGCGATCGAACTCGCGGTCCGGCGTGACGAGGATCATGCGCTGGCCCATGATGGCCGGGCGTTCGGCATAGATCGCGCAGCCCTGGCCGGGTTTGCAGTGCCGGCACCAGCTTCCAGCCGGTTTGGCCAGCGCCTGGATGGCCATGACCTTGCAGCAAAGCGTGCAATCGCCGCAGGCGCGTTTGGCGGAAGGCGTCACGCAGTCGTTCCCTCTAAGCCGGTTGGCTTCAGGTTAACGGAGGTGGCCGCGAACGTCCGCTGCAACCTTCAGGCGCGGTTCTTTCCGTCAAGCCATGCATCATAGGCATGGTGATTCCAGAGCACTTGGCGTAAAGAGCGCCCTGATCACATCCAGCGTGCGGCCGGGCCGTTTGCCGCGCACGCAACTCAGGTCCGCCGGTTCACCGTTCCGCGCCTGACATTAACCAAGGTTCTCCATCCCGTGTCCTTTCCGGCCCTGACCCCGCCGCTCGCCCACGCTTTGGCCGAGCGGAACTATGATTCACCCACCCCCGTCCAGCTCGCCGTGCTCGCGGATGAAGCCGCCGACCGCGACCTCCTGGTTTCGGCCCAGACCGGCTCCGGCAAGACCCTCGCGTATGGCCTCGCCATGGCCAAGGATCTGTTTGGCGATGCCGAGCGGTTCGAGCAGGCGGGGGCGCCGCTCGCCCTGATCGTGGCGCCGACCCGCGAGCTCGCCTTGCAGGTTCAGCGCGAACTGGCATGGCTGTATGGGCATGCCGGCGGGCGGGTCGTCTCCTGCGTCGGCGGCATGGATCCGCGGCGCGAGCAGCGCGAGCTTGCGGCGGGCGCTCACATCGTCGTCGGCACGCCCGGCCGGTTGTGCGACCATTTGCGTCGCGGCCGTCTCGACATCACGGAATTGAAAGTGGTCGTCCTCGATGAGGCCGACGAGATGCTCAATCTCGGCTTTCGCGAGGACATGGAATTCATCCTCAAGACCACGCCGGAGACACGCCGCACGTTGCTGTTCTCGGCGACGTTCCCGCGCGGCATCGTGGCGCTGGCCAAGCAATATCAGCAGCAGGCATTTCGAATCGAGGTCGCCGGCGATGAAGGCGGTCACGCCGACATCGAGTACCGTGCCATCAGGGTCGCCCCCGGTGATGTCGAACATGCCGTCGTCAACGTGCTGCGCTTCTACGAGGCGCCGAGCGCGCTGGTGTTCTGCAGCACGCGCGATCACGTCAGGCATTTGCAGGCAGCGCTGCTGGAGCGCGGCTTCTCCGTGGTCGCGCTGTCAGGCGAATTGACGCAGAACGAGCGGACCACGGCGCTGCAGTCGCTCCGGGACGGACGCGCCCGCGTCTGTGTGGCGACCGACGTCGCCGCCCGCGGCATCGACCTGCCGAGCCTCGATCTCGTCATCCATGCCGATCTGCCCAACGACGCCGAGGTGATGCAGCATCGCTCCGGCCGCACCGGGCGGGCGGGCCGCAAGGGGACGAGCGTCCTGCTGGTGCCGCCTGTACGGCGGCGACGTGCGGAAATGCTGCTGAATGTCTCGGGGATCGACGCGGTCTGGGGAACGGCGCCGCAAGCTGAGGAAATCCGCAAGCTCGATCACGACCGCATGAAGGACGTGTTGTTCACCGAGGAGACGACCACCGACGATCTGGTGCTGGCGCAGGCGCTGCTGGCCGAGCGGTCGGCCGAGGATATCGCAGCCGCACTCGCGCGGCTCTATCGCGCGCGGCTGCCGTCTCCCGAAGACATCATCGATCCCGGCGAGCGAGCCGGCCGGCCGCGCGACGATCGCGGGCGCGACAATGTCCGCGCACCGCGCGACGATGCCCGCACTTCGCGCGGCGATGATCGCCCCGAAAGAGCCCGACCCAAATCAGGAAAATCGTCGGCGAAACACGGCATGGCGGACGGCAGCGTCTGGTTCCGGGCCAACATCGGACGAAGAAAGAATGCGGAAGCACGCTGGCTCTTGCCGATGATCTGCCGCCGCGGCGGCATCGACAAGGGCGACATCGGCGCCATCAAGATCATGGACACGACGACCGAGTTCGAAATTTCCGAGCGGGTCGCGGAATCCTTCGCTGCCAAGATCAAGCGTCCGGACAAGGAAGACAATATCCGCCTCGAGCCGATGACCGATGCGCCGCAGCGGCAGGCGCCTTCGGAGGAGCGGTCAAAGCCGCCCCGGCGCGAGAGCGGCGACAGCGATCATCGCGAACGTCGCGACGATCGCCCGCGCGATGCAGCTGGATTCAAGCCACGCGACAAGGCTCACGGCGAGCGCAGGCCGAAATTCGACGATGCTCCTTCGTTCGGAAAGAAAAAGAAGCACAAGAACAAGCCTGGCCATGCCGAGCCGGCGGTCACGCCGTGGACGTTGAAGGGCGCGCCTGGAAAAAAGAAGGCGAAGAAAAAGCATCGGGGCTGAACTGCGCCTGACCGTGCAGACTGCAATGATGCCGCCGGATTGCGCCGGCGACATCATCTGAGAAGTCAGCTGCGAACTCAGCGGCCACCGCCACCGCCGACACCACCACCACCACCACCTCCGCCGCCACCACCGGCATCACGCATCGACGAGCTGTAGCGGGGGTCGGTCTGCTTCATGTAGATGGGCGAGGTGTCGTGAGTGAGGTTGACGCGGCTTCTGCCACCCGGGGTCGACGTCTCGACCAGGATACCGCAGCCCTCGAAGAAGGCGGAATCGCAGCCATAGGTCCGGACCTGCGCCGCGTTGGCACTGGTCGCGTGAACGCGGCCGCCGCAGCGAGTGCAATCAAAGCAACTTTCGACAATGTGAGTTTCATGGAAATTCTCCAGTCTCGGATCGGCGAGACCGGAACGGCCCGCGCACACCTTCGACGGGGGGTTATCGAAGGCGGTTCGAGCGACGGCTTCACGCCCGCGTGAGCCGGGCGGGGACGTTATGTCGCAGCGAGGTCGCGAAGCATGTAGGTCGCGCCTTCGCCATAGGAGGCGAGCTTTGCGCGCGCCTCCGCATCCGCCGCGACGGGCCGGAAGCCGAGACGCTCCCATAACGGCCGCGTGGCGTAGACCGAGACCAGCGCGAGCGTTGTGATGTGTGATGCGCGCGCCAGCTTCTCGATATCGGCAATATAATCGCGCGCGACGCCACCGCGGAAATCGGGCAGCACGGCGACGTCGTGCACGTAGAGACAATCCGCATCATCGGGCAGTTGTTGCAGGAAGCCGTTGAGCGGCGGAATGCGGTGCTGCTTCCACGGATGCGCGAGCCCGTAGCCGGCGATCTCTTCGTCGGCGATGAGCAGACGGCAGCCATCGGGACAGAGCCGCATCTTCTCCGCGAACACGTCGGGACTCTCAGGGAGATCGGGATGGATCCGCGCTGCGATCGCGCTGATCGCGACCAGGTCGGTGGCGCGCGCGGGACGCCAATACGGCTTGCTCATGTCGGTCCGTTGGTCGGTCTCACCCATTCCAGTTTATTCCGTCGCGACGATGCGCGCAGCGAAAAATATCTTTGCCGCCGTCTCAGGAATACGAAGCGTTGCGCGGCGTCCTACCCCATGCAAGCCAATTGCATGACAGGAGAACCCATGACGTCCTCGATCCGCCTCGCGCTCACGCTCGCCGTATCGCTCGCCATCATCCCCGCTGCCTTCGCCGCGCCGCCGACCAAGACCGGCAAGTCCGACAAGGGCAACGTGCTCACCGACGCCAAGGGCATGACGCTCTACACCTTCGACAAGGATGCGGACGGCAAGTCGGCCTGCAACGGACCGTGTGCGACAAACTGGCCGGTGCTGAAGGCCGAGGCGAGCGATGCCGCGGCCGACGGCTACACCGTCATCACGCGCGACGACGGATCCAGGCAGTGGGCTTACAAGGGCAAGCCGCTCTACACCTTCGCCAAGGACCAGAAGCCCGGCGACATCACCGGCGACGGCTTTCTGAACGGCGCCTGGCATCTGGCGATGCCGTGAGCGGACAATCCGCCGCGGGAATGCGAGGTGGTGTCTGACATTGACGAGATGCCACCGGTCTCGTGCCTCGGACGCAGCGCAACGCCGCATTGGCGATGCGACGTATCGTTCAATGCGGTGCGCTGCGGAGCGGCTCCATCAACTCGCAATCAATCAATGACAGGGCGCCATCTGGAAACGGCCGAATCCTCGCCGCGCCCCCAGCGGAAGGCTACCGGCGGCGGCGTCTCCGAACCGCTTGCCGGACTGATCTCAAGTTGGCGGGAGTAATCGCGACAACTTCGAAGAAGTAAAAACGCCGCCCGTGGCGCGCCGTCGCTTGAATCGAATTTATTCAAGTCGAGAGTCCGAAAGCGAACCGAAGGCCCGATTTTGGTTGGTCATAGTTGGTTCCGGCAGGGGGTGAAAGCGGCATATCGGCAGCAGCATCCCTCCATTTGAGAGTAGGGGCACTGGTTTCCCGGTGCGGTCCGCACCTGGGAGCTTCTGGGAGTCTTCAATCCATTATCTGGTTTCGCGTGAGGGGATGAATGACCATGAATGATGCCAATCTGAAAGCCGAGACGAACGCCACTGCGCTGAACGGGACGGCGAATGGCGGTGCAATGCCCAGGTTCGACCTGCCATTTTTCAACTTCCAGGCGATCTTCGGCGATCTCGCCGAGCAGGGCGCCGCCCGGGCCAAGGCAAATTTAGAGCGGATGAGGGCGGCTTCCGAGGAGGTCACCGAAGCGCTCCGCGAAGCCTGTTCGACCAATGCCACGCGTGCCGCCGATTACGGCACCAGGGTCATCGAAATATCAAACATCAATACCAGCTCCGCGCTGGAGTTCCTGTCCCAGCTTGCGGATGCGAGGTCGTTTGCGGATGTCGTGAACCTCTCCACCACCCACAGCCGCAAGACCTTTGAAGCGGCTTCTCGCCAAAACCGGGAGCTTTGGGACCTCGCCCAGAAGGTCGCAACCGAGACGGCCGAGCCGATCAAGAAGAGTTTCAACCTGGTTCTGCATAGGGCTGCTTGAATCGAGGCTACTGGCCGCGTGGATCGGCTGGACGAGCGTCTTCGCCAGAAGGGACGCAGTCCGGCCGAGGCGGCGAAGCCTTGCCGTGAGAAGCCTTGCCGTGAGGTGATGCCAAGCTGGAGGAAGTCAGGATGGGTATGGTGATGATCAAGTGCCCGGAAACGGGCCACGCCATTCCGACGGGCATCGAGATAGATCGCGAAAGATTTCGGTGCAGTACGGTGTTCTTTTCGCGCACATATTGCGGGATGTGCGCGGCGACGCACGAGTGGTTCGCCAGAGAGGCCTGGGTCTATGAATCGGTCTTGGCGAACGGGAAGTCCGGGGGCGGGCAGCCGTTCCGCGCGGGCGCGGTGTGAAGCCGCCTGACGGCATCCTGCGAAACGATCCGATCGATCCTGCGGCTCATCACCTTGTAGCACTCGCAGGCGACGACCTCGAGCCGCGGCCTGTCGATCTCGAGTTGGCCGCGCCGACTGGATTTCAGGGCTCTTGAGGTTCGAAGTGCGCTCACGACGTGCGTGACGGTGGTCCGCCGGACGCCGAGCAATTCCGACAACGTCTCTTGCGTCAGGTGCAGGACGTCACCACCGCCCTCCGTCCGATCGTGAATGTGAAGCAGCCAGCGGGCGAGGCGGGCCTCGACGGAGTGCAGTGCATTGCAGGCCGCGACGTGCAGGAATTGCGTCATCATCGCCCTGGTGACGATCTGAACCGCGCTTGCGAGGGCGGGACTGCGTTCGAGCGTCGCTTGAAATCGCGCGGGCGAGATCTGCAGTGCGGTCCCGGCCACGCGGACAACCGCCGTCAGGGGGGAGCGGACGGGGCCGAGCGCCGTCATGAGGCCGACGACGCCGTCGTTGCCGATCACGGCGGTTGCGGCTGCCTGTCCGTTCGGCAACTCCATGATGAGAGCGATCGCGCCGCTGCACGGGAAGCAAAGGTGCTCGACCCGGTCGCCCGATCGAACCAGGACTGCATCGTGCTGGAGCGGTACTTTCCGGAGATACGGTGCAAGCAAAGCGAAGTCGGCCGGCGGTAATGCAGCTAACAGGCGATTACCAACTCTGGTCGCGTGCTCCATCACGGGGAATCGTCCCTCGACGGAGGCCCGGCGGCGAGCAAACGCACCGTCTCCGGCCGAGCCGCGTTGCCGTGCAGGCATATGCCCGGCAAACAGCTAAACGTCCTGCAGCAGGTAAGGTTCCAATGATGGATCGCGAGCCTGGCTCACGCTGCCGGCGCGGGCACCAGTCCGTAGCGCAGCATCGTCTCTTTCATCTTCGCGGGATCGGGTGGTGCGCCGGCCGACAGGAGTGCGGCCATCTCCGTGAAATATTGCGGGCCCAGCACCCCGGGGCTCAGGATGCACAGGCATGTTGCCGGTCCCGTCGAACGGTTGGTGAAACCGTGCACGATGCCGCGCTTGATGAAGACCGATTCTCCGGGGCCGAGATCGTTCTGCTTGCCGTCGATCGTCCAGGTCGATACGCCGGACAGCCCGTAGATGGCTTCGTCCCAGCGGTCGTGATAGTGCGGGATCGGCATTCGCGCATTCGGCTGGAGCGTCATTTCGAAGATGTCGACGCTGCCGCCGGTGTCGTCCTTGCTGTGCAGGAAGCGGAGCTGAAGCGTACCGAAACTGATGATGTCGGACATGGCTGTGTCATCCCGGTGAGAGACTGTATCGAGGTCGCGGCGTTCGCCCTCGTCGAAACGAAAACTACCTCAGCCCCTCATACACCATCAGCCCGCGTGCGATCTGCAATTTGCGGATTGCGCGCGGCAGCAGCTTCTCCGGCTGATGCAGATAGCGCCAGGAGGTGAGGGTGAATGCGGACAACGCGCCGCATTCGTCGTTGAATGGTGCGAGCACGCCGGTGACACTCACCGGCGTATGCGGGCGGGCGTTGAAGGGCAGCAGCAGCAGCTCGAGATGCGCCTTGCTGCCATCCTCGCGCGCGGCGGTGATTCCGGCGATCGCACCTAACGTCTCGTCGGCGACGATGGTGGTGATCTCCTCGATCTCGCTGCGGCTGGCCTCGGTGAACAGCGCAGCAAAGCTCTGGTCCTTGAGGTCGAGCCCCGCGAGCGCGCAGACGCGCGTGCCGGCGACGCGGAACGGGAAGCCGAGGTTTTGCTCGCAGGACAGCACGAAGATATCGCCGAGCAGGCCGCGGACCGCGGCCGGATCGATATCGGCCCGATCAGGGGCCCGCGCAGTGCCGCGCTTCTTGTCCCAATACGCGAAGAACGCGCGGCTCGACGGATGTTTCATGACTGAACGCTTACCCCGGGGCGCTAGCTCGCGGGACAAACCTGTCCCGCTTCAGTGCACCCGCGATCCCTTTCGTTGTTGTGCAGGAGGGGATTTGCAGCGTCCATGCCGTGGAGGCGTTTTCGGGCCCCGGAGGCTGTCTTTGCTTCGTTAACGTTAAATTAACTATGCGCTTTCCGTCCGGCGCCCGGCTGCTATGGTGATCGCGGTCGCAAGCCTCGCCGCTTTCATCCAGGTTCTCGGCGGGGCCTGTACACGGGCGTCAAACAGTTTGGTCGCGGGCCGCGGGGAGGGGTGGGGATACACCTTATTCCTCTGGGTACCGGAAGACCGACACGGACAGGCAGGGCTTTCCCAGGGCCCTGCCTTTTCCTTTTGTGCACTTGCGCAAGGCCGGCAAAGGCGACTATCTCCAAGGCTGTCGTTAAGCCTGTCGCTCCGATCGCGCCTGAAAGCGAAGCTGCCTTGGATTCCCCGCAAGATTCTCCGCCGGAGATACCGGCCGTTGTCGAGGAAGCTCCGCGCGAGCCGATCCTGACGCTGCCGGTCGCGCTGACCGCCTATATCCTCCTTTTGGCGGTGATCCATCTGCGGGTGCTGCTGCCGCCGGAACTCGAGAACTGGACCATCGACGTCTTCGGCTTCATCCCGAAGCGTTACGATTCCTCGCTGCTCAATCTGCAAATCCCCGGTGGGGCCGGCGCCAAGGTCTGGACTTTCGTCACCTATTCGCTGCTGCACGCCAATCTGACCCATCTCGGCTTCAATGTGCTGTGGCTGCTGCCGTTTGGCAGCGCGCTGGCGCGGCGCTTCGGCGCGATCAGGTTCTTCCTGTTTCTCGCGGTGACGGCAGCGGCCGGCGCGCTCGCCCATCTCGTCACCCATGAGCACGCGGTGGCGCCGATGATCGGCGCCTCGGCCTCGGTGTCCGGCGCGATGGCGGCGGCGATCCGCTTTGCCTTTGTCCGCGGCAGCTTCCTGTCGTTCAACCGATCAGACGCCGATACCGCCGCAAGGGTTCCGGCACTGCCGCTGTCGCGCGCGCTGCGTGACGGGCGGGTGGTCGGCTTCCTCGCCGTTTGGTTCGGCGTCAACATCATCTTCGGCGTCGGCGCGATCGGCGTCGATTCCGAAACCACGAGCGTCGCCTGGCAGGCGCATATCGGCGGCTTCTTCGCGGGCCTTCTGCTGTTCGCGCTGTTCGATCCCGTGCCGCGCGTGCGAAACGATGCTGCGGATGCGTCATCACAGGACATTTCGAACCGCATTTGAAGCGGCGCTTGCGGCGCCGCCCGAATTCATCCATCATTCCCGAGAAGAATGTTCCGAAGCGACAAGCCGCTAGCGGCGATGCTTCGCAAAGCGCCTCAGCGTGCAACCGGCGCCTAAACTGTTAGTTGAAGACTCGACGAACAAGTCCGGTCCGCGAAATGCGGACGGATCCGATTCAGGGAGGCCGACAATGACGGTACGTTCCATTCTCAACACCAAGGGCGACCAGATCATGAGCGTCGAGCCCGACGCCAAGCTGGCTGCCGCGGTCAAATTGCTCGGCGAGAAGAAGATCGGCGCGGTGCTGGTGATGAACCAGAGCCGGCTCGAAGGCATCCTGTCCGAGCGCGACATCGTGCGCGTGATCGGCGAGCGCGGCGCCGTCGCGCTGGAGGAGCCGGTCTCTCAGGTCATGACCCGCAAGGTGGTGACCTGCAAGGAGACCGACACGGTCGCCGAACTCATGGAGACGATGACCACCGGCAAGTTCCGCCATCTGCCGGTCGTCGACGGTGGCAAGGTGGTGGGCCTGATCTCGATCGGCGACATCGTCAAGCGCCGCGTCCAGGAATACGAGACCGAGCAGGAAGCCCTGCGCGACTACATCAAGACGGCCTGAGCGGCCTTACTCGTCTGCCTTGGGCTCGGCGGTCTTGGGCGCGTTGCCCGCGGGCGCCGGCGCGAGCACCTCGATCGCCTCCTGGATCGACTCCAGTGCGCGCTCGGCGGCGCGGGTGCCGTGCGCGATCAGATCCTCGCCGCGGTGGAAGTCGAACCAGCCGAAATGACCGACCCGCGGCGTGATCAGGAGATCGGGCGGATCGCCGGCGAGGCGCGCGCGGGTAATGCGGTCCTGCATGATGTTGAAGGCGTCGACCATCACCGAGGAGATGCCCGGCCGTCCGGCGCCGCCGAAGAACTCGCGCTTCATGGTTTTCTCGGGCGAGAACAATCGCGGAAAGCGCCGCTTCGCCGTGGTCGCCTCGGCCGCGGGCGGGACCGTCTCGGGCACCGCGCCGTGCGAATAGATCGTCGTGGAATGGGTGAAGATGTCGCTGGAAAGATTTGCGGCGATGACGATTTCGGCGCCGAGCGCGCGGGCGGCCGAGACCGGCACCGGATTCACCAGCGCACCGTCGACCAGCCAGCGGTCACCGATCAGGACGGGCGAGAAGATGCCGGGCAGGGCGTAGGAGGCGCGCATGGCGTCGACCACGCGGCCGCGCGTCAGCCAGATCTCGTGGCCGGTACGGACCTCGGTTGCGACGGCGGCGAACTTGATCGGAAGATCCTCGATCAGGGTCTGGCCGACCGCGTCCTCGAGCCGGGTTGCCAGCTTCTCACCGCCGATCAGGCCGGAGCCGCTCAGTCGGATGTCGAGATAGCCGAGGATGTTGCGCATCCCCTGCAGGCTGCGTCCCCACTCCTGCAGCGTATCCAGCCGGCCGGCCGCATAGAGGCCGCCGACCACGGCGCCGATCGAGGTGCCGACCACAACGTCAGGCACAATGCCATTGGCGGCCAGGGTTCTCAGGATGCCGATATGGGCAAAGCCGCGCGCCGCGCCACCGCCGAGCGCCAGGCCGATGACCGGCCGTCGCACGCTGCCAAGACCGACCTTCTCTCCATTGGAGCCGTTCGCGCCCCGACCCTTCAAGATATCAAGCACCGAAACCCTCCTACCCCGGGCCAGCCCTCACAGCAGAGTAGGCGCCGTACTTCCGCTCCGCCAGAACGAGGGCAAAGCATGGTTTATACCGTTCGGGAAGCAGGGGGCAGGAGTGTGGCGAGGACCGGCTGCCTCCCGTTTAATCACGCAGGCGTCAACCGGGTTCCAAAGAATTGTATCCGGCCGTATTCCCCGGGGATTCGGAGGCTTGAATTTGCCGCGTTTTCGGTGAAAAGCAGGTGGCATGACTCTCGGGGGTGACGGCATCATCGGATGGCGGCGCAGCACATCGCTGCTGCCGGCGCTGATCGTTGCTGCCTGCCTCTATATCCTTGGCCAAAATGCTGCCCAGGCGCAGCTTTTCTCCGATCGTCCGCCCCCGGTGCCGCCCGCCTCGGTGCCCGACCCCGGCGGCGCCGTCAGCCTTGCGCCCCCCTCAGGCCCGGGCGCTGCGCCGCCGAGCCTGCCGCCGACCCTGCTTCAGCCGAATACGCCCAGCATGCCGCCGCCTGCGGTCAGCACCGTGCCGGCGGCCCCGCCGCTCAACGCGGCCGTGCCCGGCCAGGGCGTTCTGTCGCTGACCGCGAAATACGGCAAGGACACACCCGCGATCACCAGCGGCCTGGTCTGGCGCGTGTTTGCCGACCGTCCTGACGAGAACGGCACCTTCAAGCTGATCCGCGAGGATCGGAACGCCACGCCGAACATCGTGCTGCCGCCGGGCAATTACGTCGTGCACGTCGCCTTCGGCCTCGTCAGTGCGGTGCGCACCGTCAGCCTGAAGGCCGAGACCGACCGCGAATCCTTCGTGCTGCCGGCCGGCGGCCTGCGCATCGAGGGGCGCGTCGGCACCAGCCGCATTCCGCAGAACCAGATTTCGTTCGCGATCTACAAGGGCAGCCAGTTCGAGTCCGGCGAGCGCGCCTCGCTCGTGCCGAACGTCGCCGCCGGCGACGTCGTGCTGATCCCGGAGGGCACCTACTACATCGTCTCCAATTATGGCGACGCCAATTCGGTGGTGCGCTCGGATATCCGCGTCCAGGCCGGCAAGCTCACCGACGTCACGATCACCCACCGCGCCGCCGTGATCACGCTGAAGCTCGTCAGCGACAGGGGCGGCGAGGCGCTCGCCAACACCGCCTGGTCGGTGCTGACCCCCGGCGGCGACGTAATCAAGGAATCGATCGGCGCCTTCCCGCGCGTCGTGCTCTCCGAAGGCGAATACCGCGCCATCGCCAAGAACGAGGGCAAGGTCTACGAGCGCGGCTTCAACGTCGTCAACGGCGTCGACGGCGAAGTGGAAGTCGTCGCGCGCTAGTCTCGTGTCCCGGGCGCGGTGCGGCATGCAATGCCGCTCCGCAGAGCCGGGACCCAGGAAGCCACAAGCACATATCTCGATAGATGGGCCCGGCTCAGCAGCGCACCGCTGAAGAAGCGCTGCGCTGCGTCCGGGGCACGAGAGCGCAGTTTCGACGCGCAGCTGTTTCCACATCGTCATTGCGAGCGCAGCGAAGCAATCCAGAGTACCTCCGCGGAAAGATTCTGGATTGCTTCGCTGCGCTCGCAATGACGAGGAGGAGGGCCGCGCCCCCTCACTTCCGATAGTGCAGCGCCTCCACCAGCACGGCGAACGCCGGCGTCGGCTGCCGACGGCTCGGATAATAGAGGTGATAGCCCGCAAACGGTGCGCACCAGTCGGCGAGCACGCGGATCAGCCGGCCGTCGGCGATCTCGCGCTTCACGAGATCGTCGGGGATATAGGCAAGGCCAAGTCCCGCCAGCACGGCATTCATCCTGAGCAGGCCGGTGTTGAACACGAGCTGGCCGTCGACCCGCACCTTCATCGCGCGTCCGCGCTTCTCGAACTCCCAGGCATAGATCCCGCCATAGGTCGGCAGGCGGAGGTTGATGCAATTGTGCTCGGTGAGATCCTGCGGCAGCTTCGGCTTGCCCCGCGCGGCGAAATAGGCGGGCGCGCCGACCACGGCCATGCGCATCTCCGGTCCGATCCGCACCGCGATCATGTCCTTGGCGACCTGCTCGCCGAGGCGCACGCCGGCGTCGTAGCGCTCGGCGACGATATCGGTCAGGCCATAGTCGATGACGAGCTCGACCTTGATATCGGGGTGGCGCGGCAGCAGCTTTGCGAGCGCCGGCCACAGCACCGTCTGTGCGGCGTGCTCGCCGGTGGTGATGCGGACGGTGCCCGCCGGCGTCTCGCGGAGCGCGGTCAACGCCGACAGCTCTGCGTCGATCTCCACAAAGCGCGGCCCGACATTGCGGAGCAGACGTTCGCCGGCTTCCGTTGGCGCGACGCTGCGGGTGGTGCGGGTGAGCAGCCGCAGGCCGAGCCGTTCCTCCAGGCCGCGCACAGTGTGGCTGAGCGCCGACTGCGACACACCGAGCTGGGCTGCCGCGCGGGTAAAGCTGCGCTCGCGCGCGACCGCAAGGAAGGCCAGGAGGTCATTGACGTTGGTGCGGATCATTCATGAATCCATCTCATCAGTACATACCGCTTTTATCATCTAATCGCGGGCCGGCGCGTGGCCTAAATTCGCCGCCGAACATGAACTTCACGGAGAGCTGACGATGCAGATGCGAAAACTGGGCAAGAGCGGCCTCGAGGTCTCGGCCCTCGGCCTCGGCTGCATGGGCCTGAGCTACGGCTATGGCCCGGCGACCGAGACGTCGCAGGCGATCGCGCTGATCAGGACCGCCGTCGCGCGCGGTGTGACCTTCTTCGACACCGCCGAGGCCTATGGGCCCTTTGCCAACGAGGAGCTGCTCGGCGAGGCGCTTCAGCCATTCCGCGACAAGGTCGTGATCGCCACCAAGTTCGGCTTCAAGGGCGGCAAGGTCGAGGCCGGGCTCGACAGCCGGCCGGCCAACGTCAAGGCGGTGGCGGAGGCTGCCCTGAAGCGGCTCAAGACCGATCGCATCGATCTGTTCTACCAGCACCGCGTCGATCCCGACGTGCCGGTCGAGGAGACCGCGGGCGCGGTCAAGGATCTGATCCAGGCCGGCAAGGTGCTGCATTTTGGCCTGTCGGAGGCGGGTGCGCAGACCATTCGCCGCGCCCATGCGGTGCAGCCCGTGACCGCGTTGCAAAGCGAGTATTCGCTGTGGTGGCGCGAGCCGGAGCAGGAGATCCTGCCGAAGCTGGAAGAGCTCGGCATCGGCTTCGTTCCGTTCAGCCCGCTCGGCAAGGGTTTTCTCACCGGCGCGATCACCGAGAGCACGACGTTCGATGCGAGCGACTTCCGCAACATCGTGCCGCGCTTCTCATCCAGCGCACGCAAATCCAATCAGACCCTCGTCGATCTGCTTGGCGAGATCGCCGCAATGAAGAAAGCGACGCCGGCGCAGATCGCGTTGGCCTGGCTGCTCGCGCAGAAGCCGTGGATCGTGCCGATCCCGGGCACCACCAAGCTGCACCGGCTCGAGGAAAATCTCGGCGCGGCTGCGGTGACGCTGTCGGACGCGGATCTCACTGCAATTGCAGGGGCGCTGTCCAAGGTCGCCGTGCAGGGCGACCGCTATCCTGCGCATCTCCAGGCGCGAGTCGGCCGCTGAGCTGCGGCGTGAATGCCCGGTGAGCGTTCGCTTACCGGGCATACGCGTCTTGTGTTCCGACTTGAATACCTTTGCCAGCGCTACCAAGCAGCGTTGCAAGCAGCGTTGCAAGCAGCGTTGAAGGAAGCGATTAACACCGCCAGCACAGGCTTATTCCGCAAGCGTCGCGACTTCGTCATAGCCGGTGGAAGATACGGATTTCCGATAATCAATTTTATTCTCTTTCCGTCCTGCTGCGCTATATGTCGGGCATCCGTCTAACGGGGGAGGCCGGAGCAGGCGCATGACTTGCGAGACCGGCAGAAGCAGGGGACCAAGCCCGTCGGCATGTTTGAAGTGATCATCACCAGGCGTAAGCGGTTTGGCTGGCGATGGCAGGTGTGCCAGTCCGGCAAGATATTTGCCGATGGCTTCGAGCGCACCCGGCCGTCCGCCAAGTATCATGGCGAGCGCGCACTGTTCTTCCTGTTGTCGCAGGCTTACCTGCGCAACCGCTCCGCGGCGGCCAGCGAGGACTAGCAGCGGGTGCAGCAGACAGCTCCATCCGGGCTACGAGCCCCACCTCAGATGTCGACGACCAGCTTGCCCTTGGCGGCGTGATCCCGGATCAGAGCGTAGGCATCGCCAACACTCTCCAGCGTGAAGCGCCTTGCATCGACCAGCGGCGCGAGCTTGCCGGCTTCAACCAGGCGCGTCGCCTCCGCCATGATCTCACCGTGATGCGCGCGGCCTTCGCCTGATAGCAGCGGCAGCAGCGTGAACACACCGGAATAGCTGGCGGCGCGGAACGACAGCGGCGCAAGCGCGTGCGTGCCCCAGCCCAGCGCGCTCACCACATGGCCAAAACGGCGCACGGCTTCGAAGGAGGCATCGAGCACCTTGCCGCCGACGGTGTCGTAGACGATGTCGAAGCCGCGGCCGCCGGTATGCTCTGCAACGTAAGCTTCGATCGCAGTGTCGCGTTCGATGAACACAGCGCCAAAGCCTTCGATGGTGGCGCGCTGCGCTGCCGAGCCGGTCGCGAACACGTCTGCTCCGATGGCGCGCGCGATCTGGATCGCGACATGGCCGACGCCGCCGGCACCGCCATGAATCAATACCTTCTGGCCGGCGTTCAGCGCCGCGCGATCGATCAGGCCTTCCCAGGCCGTGATGAAGATCAGCGGCAGGGCGGCCGCTTCGCGCATGCTGAGATTGGCGGGCTTGGGCGCCAGCAGGTCGGCATCGACCGCGGCGAACTCGGCGAGCGATCCCGGCACGCCGCCGACGCCGCCAGTCATGCCATAGACCTCGTCGCCCGGCTTGAACCGCGTCACGTCGCGCCCGGTCTGCTCGACCACGCCGGCGAGATCGATTCCGAGAATGGCGGGCAGCGGATGACGCGCATGCTCCGCCGCACCGGCATGGATCTTTGTGTCGAGCGGATTGACCCCGCTCGCATGCACCCGCACCAGCACCTCGCGCGGGCCGACCTCGGGCGTGGAGACGGTTGAGACGCGCAGTGGCGCGTTGTGGGTCTCCAGGATCGCAGCCCGCATCGTCGATTGTCTCGTCATGATCGTCTTGCTCCGTTGTCGGCTTCCAATATGCTCATGAAATTTTGCATGAGAAGGAACAAGAATGTACGATGATCGTGCATTTCTGTATGAGGTCATTTCGATGGACTGGAGCGATCTGCGCATCTTCCTGGCGATTGCGCGCGAAGGCACGCTCGGGGCTGCCGCGCGCAAGATCGGCCAGACCCAGCCGACGATGGGGCGGCGGCTTCGCGCGCTCGAAACCGCGCTGGGACAAACGCTGTTCCAGCGCACCGCCGATGGTTTTGTGCTGACCGACGAGGGCGCCGCCGTGCTGCGCCACGCCGAGCGGATCGAGGAGGAGGCGCTCGCGCTTCAGCGCCACGCCTCGGGTGTGGAGACGCAGCTCGACGGCATGCTGCGGCTGTCGTCGTCGGACTGGTTCGGTACGGTGATGCTGTCGCCGGTGATCGCCGCCTTCGGCAAGCGCCATCCCAAGGTGACCGTCGAGCTCCTGACCGATGCGCGCCTCTATAGCCTGCCGCGGCGCGAGGCCGATCTCGTCTTCCGCATCATGCCGTTCAGCGAGCCCGAGGTGATCTCGAGAAAACTGCTCCACATTCCCTACGCGCTGTATGGCAGGAAGGGCAGCAAGCCGCCGCGCGCCGGCGACGGCAGCGGCGCGCGCGTCGTCACCATGAATGCCGAATTCGCCGACATGCCGGATGCGATCTGGTTGAAGCGCACGCTGCCGAATGCGGAGATCGCCTCGCGCAGCAACAACCGCCAGGCGCAGGCGGAGCTGTGTGCCGGCGGCGGCGGGTTCGCCGTGCTGCCACGCCCCCTCGGCGACCGCGATCGCCGTCTCGTCGCGCTCGACATCGGCGCAACGCCGCCCGGCCGCGACACGTTTGTCGGCTATCACCGCGATCTCAGGCGTCTGGCGCGCCTGCGCGCGCTGCTCGATCTCGTGATCGAACGGTTGGCATGACGGCCTGCAGGGTGGATTAGCCTTTCGGCCGTGCGAAGCTCAGTCGACAGGCGTAACTCACCCTACGGACTAGATTCGCTCGAAACAATCGTAGTTGCGAATCCTGAAGATCAGCCCGTCACGGAATTCGAAGAACTGCGCAAAACGGGCGCGCATAGTGTCGCCGGGAGCAAGCTTGCCGACGCCGACCGCCAGTGTTGCAGTCCAGATCGTCTCCATCACCACGCAATTGCCTGACGCAAGGGCGTTGACGATTTCGAACGATTGCGAGGCAAGGATGTAACGGGATCTGTCGTAAGACGCTCGCAAGTTGATGAAATCGCGCACTGCGCCCTGCGGCAGGAGAAGGTTTGGAAATTCCTCCTGCACGATATCATCGGCATAAAAGGCCTCGACGGTCTGGCGGGGCTTCGCCGCGGCGACTGCCGCGACGAAGGCTTTTGCACGATCGATCAAATCCTGTCCGGTCACGATGGTGCCTTTCCAATCTGTTCAGAAAAGGCCCGGCAACAGCATCGCGACGCGTTCCCGATACTTTCGGTACTCGTCGCCGAAGAGCGCCACCAGATCGCGCTCCTCGAGCCAGATGCCGACGAAGATATAGGCCGTTGTCACTGATGCGAACATCAGGTGTCCGAGCGTCATCACCGGTGTTGACCAGAAGGCGATGATGAACCCCAGATAGATCGGGTGGCGGATGAGGCGATACAGGCCCGGCGTCTTGAACTTGACGGGCGCGGTGAGCCGGCCGGCGAAATGGCTGATAACCTGTGTCAAGCCGAACAGTTCGAAATGGCTGATGAGGAATGTGCTGTAGAGCACAATCAGCCAGCCCAGGAACTCGCCCGCAATCACGGGCCCGGCCAAGGCGGGAGACTCGATGTTCCAGATGACCGTCGGAATCGGTTGCCATTGCCAGAACAGCAGCAAGAGCGTCAGGCTTGCCAGCAGCACGTAGCTGGAGCGCTCGATGACCGGCGAAGCGAAGCGCGCGAACAGCCGCTTGAACCCCTGCCGCGCCATGCCGCTATGCTGAACCGCGAAGGTCGATAGCAGCAGCAGATTGATGGCGAGCGCGTTGGTTAGCGAGGTCGGCGCGCCGGTGTCGATGGTCTTGGGCACGATATATTGCGTGACGAAGCCGATGGCATAGAGGAACGTGCCCAGAAAGATCAAATAGGCACTGGTCCCGTAGACGAGGGCCGCGGACTTCATCGCCAGCGCGAAGGGGCGAGTGGGTGCTGTACCTGGCCCGTTTTGAATCGTGATAGACATCATCTTCTCCTGGTCTTTGGCGAGGATCGAATTGAACTGATGTGGTCGTCTCACGCCTGCCGGAAGCGGCTCCATCGAGACCGTGCAGCGCGTTCGATGCGGTCATCGAACGGGCCGCGATAGAGACCCACATCCTTCAACGCCCGGTCGTCCAGCGGGCGCAGGGCGACGAGCGCCGCCCGGCGCTCGTGATGGGCAATGGCGGCGGCGATCCAACCGTTCAGCAGGCGCCGGAACCTCGCGAGAAGCAGCGGAATGCCTCGGCGCCCGAAGGGCGCCGCGAGGCTTGATGTGGATAGGGAAATCAGGGTCACGTGTTTGTGCCTTTTAAATGTGCGCCGGGTAGCGCGTTGTCTCCTTTCTAGAGGACGGCGGTGAGCGGCTCGTCAGGGCAGGCGTGAAAAAACCGTCAAAAACGCGGTCGAGGCTGCTAGAATTGCGCCATTTGATGCCGAGAGGGTGGGAATGCTGCGGTTGACCTTGCTGGGTTCGTTTTCCATGGACCGGGGCGGGCCGGTCACCTTGCGCAACAAGAAGGCGCAGGCCCTCGTGGCATTTCTGGCCATGAACCCTGGGGTCGTCCATGTTCGTGAGCGGCTTGCGGCGTTGCTCTGGCCCGACAGTCACGAGGACGCGGCGCGACAAAGCTTGCGCCAATGCATCAGCATGCTGCGACATGATTGCGCCGAGCTGCCGCTGTCCGCCGATCACGACCTGCTTGGCTTCGATATCGGCGCCGTCACGACCGACGTCGTCGAATTCAAGGATGCGGTATCCGATCCGTCCATCGCCAATTTGAAACGTGCAGCGGAGTTGTATCGCGGCCCCTTTCTCGAGGGACTGAACGCGCGGTCCGATCTTTTCGACGAGTGGTTATTGGGCGAGCGGACCCGGTTGCGCGCCGTCGCCACCTCTGCCTTCCATACGCTGCTGCAGGAATTACAGCTTATCGGCGCACGGGAGGAGGCGATCGCGTTGGCGCTCCGTTTGTTGGCGATCGATCCGTTGCAGGAAGAGGTGGATTGCGCCTTGATGCGGCTCTACTCCGAGCAGGGGCAGACCGCGTTGGCGTTGCGGCAATACAAGCGCTGCGAGGCGATCCTGCGCAAAGAGCTCAACGTCGAGCCGGATCAGGAGACGAGGGCGCTCTACCAGCAACTCCTGCGACATCGGTCGCAGCATCGGGTGCCACCCGAGGATGTGGCCGCCGCTGAGCCGGCGGCTTCGCCGAGGCAGCTCAAGCAGAACGTTCGAACCTGCACCGCGCGCGACGGGGTGCGCATCGCCTATGCGTCGGTCGGCGCCGGGCCGCCGCTGGTGAAAGCCGCCAATTGGCTCAATCATCTGGAATTCGACTTTGCGAGCCCGGTCTGGCAGCACTGGATCGAGGCGTTGAGCCGCGACAACACGTTCCTGCGCTACGACGAACGCGGTACGGGCTTGTCGGACTGGGATGTCTTCGACATCTCCTTCGACGCTTTCGTGCGTGATCTCGAGACGGTCGTCGATGCGGCGGGGCTCGAACGTTTTCCCCTGCTTGGCATTTCTCAGGGCTGCGCGATCTCGATAGCCTACGCCGTGAAGCACCCGGAGCGTGTCAGTCATCTCGTTCTTTATGGCGGATACGCAAAGGGTTGGCGCCATCAGGACCCGTCAAACGTGGCCCGCCGGGAGGCATTGACAACTCTGGTCCTCGAGGGGTGGGGGCAAGAAAGTCCGGTGTTTCGCCAGATATTCACGTCCCTCTTCATTCCTGAAGCAAATGCCGAGCAGGCGCAGTGGTTCAACGATCTGCAGCGGATTACGACGTCGCCGCAGAACGCCTTCAGGCTTACGAATATCTTCGGCGAAATCGATGTGCGGCATCTGCTGCAGGATGTACGAACGCCGACCCTGGTGTTGCACGCTCGTGCCGACGCGAGCGTAAAGTTCACGGAGGGGCAGGAACTCGCTGCTCGGATTAAAGGCGCAACATTCGTTCCGCTCGAGAGTCCCAATCATATCTTGCTGGGGACCGAGCCGGCCTGGTCGGTATTTCTGGACAGTGTAAGAAGGTTTCTCGCGCCCGATCGCTGTCGGTGATCGTGCTTGCCGAGTTTTGCCCGACGGGCAAAACACCGAACTCAGGGCAGAACGCTGTCAATCGCCTTCAACGAAAATAATTCGCTTTATAAGAATTCGGAAACGGCGTATGTGTTGCCTCACTTCGGCCCAAGGAAGAGGGGCGTATCGCGATCGTCACGAACGCGGGCCGGGCGGCGGTGGACGTGGGCCACACTGGTGCGAAGGTGATCGCAGGGCGGGCAGCCGTGAGCGAAGCACATCGCACGCACGACCGATGTGATCCACGTACGGCCAAATCGTGTCGTCCTGGCGCCCGGGGTCTGTGCGCCAAGTCTTGTGGTGGTGCGTGTTGCCCAGCCGGGCGCGCGCATCAGCCATCTGCAAGGCGACGGGGGCAATAGTGCATCGCTCCCCGGGGAGAGCACGACATAAGCCGTTCCAACCACTGCGCAGGGAAGGCCGGGATGTCCTGGCTACACCTGTATGCCGCTGTGCAGATTTCTCACCACAATTTCGCACAGTGGACCTCGGGTGCCAGCGGGCTCCCGGTCTTCCCTGCGCCCTCTTTCATTTGAGGGTGAGGCGATCAGGCAAAGCTCGGGCGAAATGCGCCGCGAGGATGCGAGCCCATGTCAGTCACTCAACGACGCTCTCGTGCCCCGGCTCTGCGGAGCGTCACTGCGTGCCGCACCGCGTCAGGGACATGAGAGGAGCAACGCTGCCATCCATGCACTCCGTCATTGCGAGCGCAGCGAAGCAATCCAGAATCTTTCCGCGGCGGCAGTCTGGATTGCTTCGCTGCGCTCGCAATGACGAGGATGAAGCAGCTGTGCGCCATAACTTCACTCTCACGCGCACGCATCGCATTTTAGGCAACCGTCATAGTCTCTAACGCGCACTAACCAACACCTGACTTAAAACTGTCATAATCGCCGAATGGAACCCGCGGCTGCGTCCTTTTTACACGGCATTAAGCGCGACTGCATTGGATGCCCCAGGGAAAGTGCGTTGGGGACTGCAATGACTGCCGCGAAGAAGATGCCGGGAAAACCGGCCGCCGAAATGTTTGACGACATCCCGGTGCTTCAACGCAAATGGCGTGCCGCGTTGAAGCCGGGCGAACGGCTGCCGCGCTATGAGGACGTGATGCTTGGGAGCCTCGGACGGCTCGCCGACCACATCGCGCTGCTGAAGAACGATGGCGCGCTCGAATTGTCGCGCAGCGGGCGTTACGTGCAGAAATGGCTCGGCGAGGAGCGCTGGGATATCCCGGTCGCCGAGCTCTCGCCCGATTGCGCCACGGCGCTGTCGGAGGCTGTGGCGAGCGCGCTCGAGAACGGACGTCCGCACCAGGCCAGCGCGCATTGCGTGCGCGACGGCATGGTCCGGATCTACGATGTGCTGGCGTTGCCGACCGCCTCGCGCTGGGGCGCCACGCTGGTTGGCGCCTACATCAACGAGCGCGGCGCGCAGTACAATCTCTTGGACGCGATCTTCTCGTCGACCGATGACGCGGTGGTTTCGCTGGCGACGCTGCGCGATGCCGCAGGCAAGCCGTTCGATCTCCAGATCGTGCATCACAACAAGAGCGCCGGTGCGCTGTTGAAGGTCGCGAGCGCGGGCCTGTTGTGGCGGCGGATCGGCGAGGGGCACACGCTATTGGCCGCGCCCGAAATCATGGACTTCCTGCTCAAGGTCGTCTCCGGCGGCCGCGGCGAGCAGCTCGAGATCGAAGACGACGGACGTTACCTTCGGCTCAGTGCCACCGCCTTCGCCGATCTGGTCTCGTTGACGATCTCCGACGTCACCGCGTTGAAGCGGCGCGACGCCTCGTTTCGCCTTCTGTTCGACAACAACCCGATGCCGATGTGGGTGTTCGAGGCACAGACCAAGGAATTCCTCAGCGTCAACGATGCCGCGGTCCAGCATTACGGCTACAGCCGCGCCACCTTCCTGCGGATGAAGTTGCACGAGATCTGGCCCGAGGACGAGTGGGACAGCCACGCCGAGGCGCTCGAACGCATCGGCGACACCTATCATTCCTCGCGCAACTGGCGCCATTTGTGTGCCGACGGCAGCGAGATCGAGGTGCTCACTTTCGGCCGCCGCGTCGCCTTCGACGATCGCGACGGCTATCTGGTCGCGGTGGTCGACATCACGGAGCGGCGCAAGGCCGAGGCGCGGATCGCCCACATGGCGCACCATGACGGGCTCACCGATCTGCCGAACCGCGAACATTTCCAGCAGTGCTTGAAGCAGGCGCTCGATCAGGCCGGCGGAAAACGGGTCGGCGTGCTCTATATCGATCTCGACCTGTTCAAGAACATCAATGATTCCTTCGGGCATCCGGTGGGGGATCGCCTGCTGAAGCAAGTTGCCGAACGCCTCACCACCGCGGTCCGCGGCGGCAATCTCGCGGCCCGGCTTGGCGGCGACGAGTTCGCCGTGATCCTGGCAGCCGACGTCTCGCCGAACGAAGCCAGCGCCTGCGCGACCTTGCTGATCGACATGCTGAAGGCGCCCTACGACCTCGACGGCCAGGAGATGGTGATCGGCGCCAGCATCGGCATCGCGCTGTCGCCCGGCGACGGCACGACGTCGGAGGAGCTGATGCGCAACGCCGACATGGCGCTGTACCGGGCGAAGTCCGATGGCGGCGGCGTGCACCATTTCTTCGAGCGCGAGATGGACCTCCAGGCGCAGAAGCGCCGAGACATGGAGCTCGATCTGCGCCGCGCCTTCGCCAATGGCGAATTCGAGCTGCACTACCAGCCGCTGGTGTCGATCGCGTCCGACCGCATCTCCGGCTTCGAATCGCTGTTGCGCTGGCGTCATCCCGACAAGGGCATGATTTCGCCGGCGGAATTCATTCCGGTCGCCGAAGACATCGGCCTCATCACCCAGCTCGGCGAGTGGGTGCTGCGTGAGGCCTGCGCGGAGGCGGTGAAATGGCCTGTCGACGTCAAGGTCGCGGTCAATCTGTCGCCGGCGCAATTCCGCAGCCGCAACCTGGTCCAGGTCGTGATTTCCGCGCTTGCGCAGTCCGGCCTGTCGCCGAAGCGGCTCGAGCTCGAGATCACCGAGTCGATCTTCCTGGCGGAGACCGATGCCAATCTCGCCATCCTGCATCAATTGCGCGAGCTAGGCGTCAGCATCTCCATGGATGATTTCGGCACCGGCTATTCGAGCCTCAGCTATCTCCGTAGCTTCCCGTTCGACAAGATCAAGATCGACCGTTCGTTTGTGAAGGATCTGGCGCAGCGGCCCGATTGCGTCGCGATCGTGCGCGCGATCTCCGGCCTCGGCCGCAGCCTCAACATCACCACAACGGCTGAAGGCGTCGAGACCGAGGATCAGCTCGACTGGCTGCGCGCCGAAGGCTGCAACGAGGTGCAGGGGTTTCTGTTCAGCGCGGCGCGGCCCGCCGCCGAGATCGCAAAGCTGCTGGCCGATTTCGGCCAGCGCGCCTCACGGGCGGCGTAGCCCTTCGGGATAGCAGCCGTAGACCAGTTCCTTGAAGGCGGGCGTGATGCGGCTGCGCTCGTTCTGGGTCTGCTGCATCAGGAGGTAGACCATGTCGAGCTTGGGATCGACGCCGAAATAGGTGCCGCTGCCTGAGTCCCATTTCAATTCGCCGATCGATCCGGCCGGCGGCGGCTTCGCGTTACCGGGATCGGTGCGCACACCGATGCCGTAGCCATAGCCGTCGCCCGGGAAATAGAAATAGTCGCGTCCCACGCCGGAGCCGGGCCCGACGTGATCGGTCGTCATGGCCTTGAACACGGCGGGGCTGAGGTAACGCTTGCCCTCGAACTCGCCGCCATTGAGCAGCATCTGCGAGAAGCGCTGATAGTCGGTGATGGTCGAGAGCAGCCCGCCGCCGCCGGATTCCCATTCGGGATGGTCAAGGCGGTCGCGCTCGCCGGCGAGCAGGACCGGGTCGCTCGGCAGCGGCCGCGCCATCCGGGCGCGCTCCTCCGGCGTTTTCAGCACGAATTTGGTGCTGTTCATTCCGAGCGGATCGAGAATGCGCTGCTTGAGGAATTCATACAGCGTCTGGCCCGAGATGATCTCGATGACGGCGCCGAGCACGTCGGTGGAATGGCCGTAGCGCCACAGCGTTCCGGGCTGGCGCGTGAGCGGCAGCTTGGCGATGCGGTCGGCGAATTGCCTGTTGTTGAAGGGCCCCTCGAAAATATTGGCGGCCTGGTAAACCTGCATCACCCATGGGGCGCCGATATAGTCGTAGCTGATGCCCGAGGTTTGCCGCAGCAGATCCTCGATGTTGACAGGGCGGATCGGAGGCTCGAGTTCGACCTTCGAGGTGCCCTCCGGCTCCAGGCCCACCTTGGTGTCGGCGAAGAGCGGGACGTATTTCGACACGGGGTCGGTGAGCGCGAGCCTGCCCTCGTCGATCAGCATCATCGCGCCCAGGCACGTGATCGGCTTGGTCATGGAGTGGATGGCGAAGATCGTGTCCGGCGTCATCGCAAGGCCGGTCCTGGTGTCGCGCACGCCGAAGTTCTTCAGATACGCCGGCTTGCCGTGCTGCTGGACCAGGACCACCGCGCCCGGCAGGCGGCCAAGCGTCACCTCGTTGTCAAAATACGCGGTGATGCGCTCAAGTCCGTCGGCCGACGGGGCAGGGATGTCGGCGGAGCGGCTGCGCCCCATCGTGCCGGCCAGCAGCGCGGCCCCGACCAGAAATTCACGACGCTTCATCCGGGCTTCCTCCCTCGCCGGGATCAAAGCCGCAAGACGCTGGAGGCGTCAACAATACATCGATTAAAAACGCGTCACGATTTCCGAAAGGAACGGTCGCGGACGGTCTTCGCTTGGCTTGGTCGGCGTGCCGATATGGACGAGGCCGGCGAGCTTTTCGTCCGGCTTGAGGCCGAGGCCGTCCAGCACGTCGCGGTCGAAGGCGAACCAGCCGGTCAGCCAGCACGCGCCGTAGCCGAGCGCGGTCGCGGCCGTGACAATGTTCATGACGCTGGCGCCGGCCGACAATTCCTGCTCGAACGCCGGCACCTTCGGATGCGGCTTGGTGAAGCTGACGATACCGATCACCAGCGGCGCGTCGGTGAGGCGTTTGCGCTCGGTCTCGATGTTCGCCGCCGGTGCGTCCGGATTCTTGCGGGCAAAGACCGTCGCGATGACCTCGCCGGCCCGCTCGCGGGCGTCACCCTCGAAAATGATGAAGCGCCAGGGCGCGAGCTTGCCGTGGTCGGGCACGCGCGCGCCGATGGTGAGGATGGTTTCGAGCTCGGCGGGGGAGGGGCCGGGCCCGGTCATCTCGCGCGGCTTGACCGAGCGACGGGTCTTCAGGAGTTCGATGGCGTCGGGCACTACGATGTCCTCTTCGGCTGGTCGTCCGGCGTGCCATGCCGAGATAAGCATGCACGCCCGCAACCGAAAGCGAGTTTAGATCGATTTCAGGGATCAGGCCGCGTCGCGCGCCCGCCGGACGTCCGGTGGGGTGGCCTCGTCGACGAGGGCGGCGAGCGCCTCCACCGTTGTCATCACCTTCTGGCCGTCGCTGCCGAGCCGGCGGACCGAGACCGACTGCGTCTCGGCCTCCTTCTTGCCGCACACGAGCAGTGCCGGAATCTTGGCCAGCGAGTGCTCGCGGACCTTGTAGTTGATCTTTTCGTTGCGCAGGTCGATCTCGGCCCGAAGCCCCGCGCGCCGGACCTGTTCCAGCACCTGCTTGGCATACTCGTCGGCCTCCGAGGTGATGGTGGTGACCACCACCTGCACCGGGGACAGCCAGAGCGGGAAATTGCCGGCATAGTGCTCGATCAGGATGCCGATGAAGCGCTCCATCGAGCCGCAGATCGCGCGATGCACCATCACCGGCGCCTTCTTGCCGCTGTCATGGTCGATGTAGAACGCACCGAACCGCTCCGGCAGGTTGAAGTCGACCTGCGTGGTGCCGCACTGCCAGTCGCGGCCGATGGCGTCGCGCAGCACATATTCGAACTTCGGCCCGTAGAAGGCGCCTTCGCCCGGATTGATCTCGGTCTTGATGTGATTGTTCTGCGACTGGATCTCGCGCAGCACCGTCGCCATCACACGCTCCGCGTGATCCCACATCGCATCGGTGCCGACGCGCTTCTCGGGCCGGGTCGAGAGCTTCACCGTGAGATCGCCGGTGAAGCCGAAGTCGGCGTAGGTCGACAGGATGAGATCGTTGATCTTCAGGCACTCGTCAGCGAGCTGGTCTTCCATGCAGAAGACGTGCGCGTCGTCCTGGGTGAAGCCGCGCACGCGCATCAGGCCATGCATGGCGCCGGAGGGCTCATAGCGATGCACCACGCCGAACTCGGCGAGGCGCAGCGGCAGGTCGCGGTAGCTCTTCAGGCCGTGCTTGAAGATCTGCACGTGGCCGGGGCAGTTCATCGGCTTCAGCGCGAACCAGCGCTTGTCCTCGGCCTCGTCGCCGGCGGACTGCGCCGCGAACATGTTCTCGCGATACCAGCCCCAATGGCCCGAGGTCTCCCACAAGGACTTGTCGAGGATCTGCGGCGCATTGACCTCGCTGTAGTCGCCGGCGAGGCGCCGGCGCATATAGGCGATCAGCTGCTGGAAGATGGTCCAGCCCTTGGCGTGCCAGAACACGACGCCCGGACCTTCTTCCTGGAAGTGGAAGAGGTCGAGCTCGCGCCCGAGCTTGCGATGGTCGCGCTTTTCGGCTTCCTCGATCTGCTTCAGATAAGCGTCGAGGTCCTCCTGCTTCGCGAACGCCGTGCCGTAGATGCGCGTCAGCATCGGGTTGTTGCTGTCGCCGCGCCAATAGGCGCCGGCCACCTTCATCAGCTTGAAGGCGTTGCCGACCTTGCCGGTCGAGGTCATGTGCGGGCCGCGGCAGAGATCGAACCAGTCGCCCTGGTAGTAGATCTTGATCGGTTCGTTGCCGGGAATGGCGTCGACCAGCTCGACCTTGAACGCCTCGCCCTTGTCGCGGAACACCTGCTTGGTCTTCTCGCGGTCCCAGACTTCCTTGGTGAAGGGTTTGTCGCGCGCGATGATCTCGCGCATCTTCTTCTCGATCGCGGCAAAGTCTTCCGGCGTGAACGGCTCGTTGCGGAAGAAGTCGTAGTAGAAGCCGTTTTCGATCACGGGACCGATGGTGACTTGCGTGCCGGGCCACAGCGTCTGCACGGCTTCGGCGAGCACGTGGGCGCAGTCGTGGCGGATCAGCTCGAGCGCGCGCGGATCGTCGCGGTTGATCAGCTCGATCTTGGCATCGGCTTCGATGGGATCGTCGAGATCGGCGACCACGCCGTCGAGCGCCATCGCGACCGTGCGCTTGGCCAGCGACGGCGAAATGCCCTTGGCGATCTCGAGGCCGGTGATGCTCTTGGCGTATTCGCGCCGGGCGCCGTCGGGGAAGGTGAGGGTGATCTTTTCGGGCGGGGTCACGGGTCTCAGATTGCTGAGGCTGTATTGAAAGCCGGATTCGGATTTGGGCTGGTCGGTCATGCTTTTCTCCTGAGGCTCACTCCTGCGAACGAGCGCAGGTAAGCGGGAACGAGCGATATATCAGGCGATTCGGCCTGTGCAATCCGGCATTTCCAAGAAAGTGGCGCGCAAAAGCTTGGGCGATGCTCCAACTATTTCGCACCGCGCCCTTTAACTGGTCGCAGGCCTGCTCTACATGCACTTGCATGGAAAATCCGCCCGTGGCCGGCCGTTTCACGCCAACCGCCCTGATGCTCGGCAATCTCGTCACCGGCTGCTCGGTGCTGGCGCCGGCGGGCATGCTGCCGGAATTGTCAACCGGGCTCGGCATCACCATCCATGCTGCGGGGCTCCTGATCACCTTCGGCGCGATTACGCTGTGCATCGGCTCGCCGCTGACGGCGTGGCTGACCAGCCGCATCGAGCGGCGGACGCTGCTTGCGACCACGCTTGCGGTGCTCGCCCTTGGCAATCTCGCCTCGGCATTTGCCCCTGACTACACGAGCCTGCTCATCATTCGCCTGCTGATGCTGGCGGTCGGCGCGCTCTACACGCCGCAGGCTGCGGGCACGGCGGCGCTGATCGTGCCGGTGAAGCGGCGCGGCAGCACCATCGCCTACATCTTTCTCGGCTGGTCGTTAGCTGCGGCCGTCGGTCTTCCGCTGATCACTTTCATCGCCAGCCGCTATGGCTGGCGCGCGGCCTATGGCGGGATCGGCGCGCTCGGTTGCATCAGCTTCCTGTTGTTGTTGCTGCGCCTGCCGGCGGGCCTGAAGGGCACGCCTGTTGACCTGAAGACCTGGAGCGCGGTCGGCCGCAGCAGGACGATCCTGCTGCTGCTTGCGATCACGATGCTGCAAATGTCCGGTCAGTTTGTGGTGTTCACCTTCATGGGTCCGCTGCTCAAGAAGCTGACCGAGGCGAGCCCGGATGCAATCGGCATGGTGTTCGGCATCTACGGCGTTTGCGGTTTCCTCGGCGTCGTCATCGCGACCCGCATCGTCGACACCTGGGGGCCCTATCGGACGTCGTTGCTGTTCACCTGCCTGCTGCTTGCAGGCATCACCGGCTGGGCGCTCGGCGCGGGGAGCCTGGTGTTGATGGCGCTCGCGGTCGCGATCTGGGGCCTCGGCTTTGCCTCGACCAATTCGATGCAGCAAGTGCGGCTGGTCGCGGCTGCGCCGCCGCTCGCATCGGCGACCGTCGCGCTCAACACCTCCGTCCTCTATGTCGGCCAGGCTGTCGGCTCCGCCATCGGCGGGCTGCTGTTCGCCCGCGAACTGCTGCATCCGCTTGGTTTCGTCGCGGTCGGCTTCGTCGTCCTGGCGCTGATCCTCGTGGTTCTGACCCGACCCCGGCCGGCTGCTGCCACCACGGCCTGAAGGGTGCGTTTTCCTATGCGCAAGGTGCTTGGCAAACCACGCGCGGGAGCGCTAGAAGGCGAGGCATGGGGACCAAAGAGAGTTGACTGACATGAGGATGATTCTGGCGGTTGCCGCGGTGCTCTATTCAGCCTCCGCGTTTGCACAAACCGACAAGCCACCCATGGTGGGGGACAAGCCGCTGGTGCAGGTCACGCCCAAGGGGACCAAAGAGGCCGCGGCCAAGCCGGCCGCGGCGCCGAAGGGCAAACCGCAGTCGATCGCGGCACGGCTCCAGGCCTGCCTCGACCTCGATGACGGCACCAAGGACCGCCTCAACTGCTACGACGCCGTGATCGCGCCGCAGCCGAAGCCGAAACCGGCGAAGGCCAAGGGTTACGCCGATTGCCGCTTCTTCAAGGAAGAGGACGAGCGGCTGGCCTGCTTCAACGGCTTCGCCGAGAGCATTCCGAAGCTGCCCAAGACCTGAACATCAAGACCTGACCATCAATACCTGAAGATCAAGAGCCGAGGTCTGGAAGCCGGACGGCTAGTCGCTGATCCGGCTGAGCACGGCCCTGAAGGCAACGCCCGGCACCTGCAGCGCGGTGCCTTCGAATTCCGCCGTGTCGCCGTCCGGCCGGCCAGCGTCAGCGTGATCCTGTCGTGCCCGAACAGCGGCTTGAAGGACGGATCGTCGTTGTAGCGCTGGGTCGAAATCTTGACCTTGATGCTGTCGCCTTCGCCGATGTAGGTCCCGATGAAAGCGAAGGCGGAATTGCCGCCGCGCATCTTGCCATCCGTCACATAGACGACGCCGCAGCCGGTTCCATGAACCGTGTGGAAGTCGACCTTGTAGAGTCCCTGACGCACCGTCTGTCCCCGCAGAATTCAAGCTAAAACTTGGCCGGCAAATTATGATCGTTGCCAGCGGAAGCAATCCGGTGGCTCCCGGGGATGTCGGCCATCAACATCACATTTTGATCAAAGCCTGCGGCAATTGCGGGCAGCGTGGCCAAATGCCGGCGCGCGCAATATCGGCTAGCGGCTCGATGCGGCTGGATTGGTGGACGCAACGCGCGTCAGCGCCAACGACGGCGTCGCCGACATCTTCACCAGCACGTCCTTGAGCGGGTCCCGGGTCCAGGCGCGCGTCACATAATCACGATGCGTGATGCCGTCGCCGGTTTCGACGAACACCACGCTGCCGGGACGGAGTGGCCCGTCCATGTCCTCGGAGACGCTGATGCCCTTTTGCCGCAACATGCTCATCAGCTCGCGGTCGCGCCGCGCGGTGTAGCGGGTGTAGGAGCTGACGAAGAAGCCGGAGCGGTGGCTCTCGATCCAGGAGGCGAACTTGTCCATTTCGCCGTAGACGGCATCGAGCAGGACGACGCCGCGGACGCGGTCGCTGATGCCGCCGACCTCGAGGCTCCAGGCCGTCGGCAGGAAGCCGCCGCTATAGCCGACGATCACGATCGGCATGTTGGCGAAGGCGCGGGCGTTGTTGGGATCGCCGGTGAGCCGGGCTAGATGGGCCGCCGACTCTTCCATGAAGCGCTTGAGGCCGCCCGCCTGCCAGAACTTGCCGGCGCTGGAATCGGCGGCATCGACCGCCATCTGCGGCGCCAGCAGGATGGCGTTGGCGCCGGAATCGGTGACCTGCTGCGGTACCAGTTGGCGGTCGCGCACGTCGCGCTCCAGCGTTGCGCCGTTGCCGTGGAAGAACACCACGATCACGCCCGGCTTGCGCACGTCGAAATGCTCGGGCACGTGCATCAGCACGCGGCTGTCGCTGTAAGTCTCGTCCTGCCAGTAGACGCGCCCGGAATAGCTGCGGTGGCCGCGGCGATCGCCCTTGGAGATGTTGAGGAATGGCGCGTCGGAGGCGGGGTTGTTGCCAAAATAGGGGAAGGCCGACGATTTCATGCTGACGAGTGTCGTCAGGTCTTCACGTGCCGGACGCTGGTAGGGGATTTGCGGTGCGAGTGAGGCGACCTTGTACGGCGCCTGCTCCGGCTGAGGCTGCTGCTGGACGGCGCGTTTGGGCGAGAAGTCCGACATCTGCCGTTGCAGAAGACTCTCGCTCGCCGACGGGAAGCGCTCCTTGAATTGCGGGGCGGGGAAGCGATCCTCGAACGTGTCGCTGCTTGCGACCTGAGGATTGGTCTTCGCGACGATTTGGACGTTGGCCTGCGAGTTCGCCGCGAGCGCCGCCGGGTTGGGGGCCCTGCCGCATTGAACCAGCGTGAGCGACAGCGGCACCAAGGCTGAGACCAGCGCGATCCGGAGCGCAGCACTGCGCGCGCCGGACAGCGTCCGATCAGCACGAATGTCAGCTCTCAATTTCGGAGCGGCCCCGACCATCCACCCATGACCCCAAGTCATGTCCACAAGCCCAGCGGCGATATTGAAGCTAATTGAGCCGACTGGCGTTTAGGCGACGTTAAGTGTCCGGAGAAACTTCCCCAAATCCGGAATGCTCAAAAGGACCATGCAATCGTGTCCTGATTGTGGGGGGCGAAACGGGATTCTCCGGTGTTTCCGGGGCTTTATTGCCCAGGATCGTGCACAAAGGTGCCGCAATACCGATTTCGTGTGCCTCATTTAACCCTTGTTAACCCTGCTTGAATTGACTGGACCAGACTGCACGATGCTCCCAACGACACGTGACGCCTGAGGTTGAGGACCCCGATGACGGCATCAGATGCGGGACCCGCACCTTGGACCGGCCGGCTGACGGGCGGGCCGGGGGTCTCCGTTCTGGTCGCAACCGCCATCGTCGTTGCCGACATGATCGGGGTCGGCGTCTTCACCAGCCTCGGCTTCCAGGTCAAGGACATCCCGTCCGGCTTCTCGATCCTGTTGCTCTGGACCATCGGCGGCATCGTCGCGCTGTGCGGGGTGTTCTCCTACAGCGAGCTCGGCGCCATGTTTCCGCGCTCGAGCGGCGAGTACAATTTCCTCGGCCGCGCCTATCATCCCGCCTTCGGCTTTCTCGCCGGCTGGGTCTCGGCGACGGTTGGCTTCGCAGCGCCCGTCGCGCTCGCGGCGATGGCGTTCGGCGAATACGCGAAATCGGTCGTCCCCGATCTGCCGCCGATCCCGCTTGCCATCGGCGTGGTGTGGCTGGTCTCGATCGTGCAATTGACCGGCGTCAGGCACTCATCGACCTTCCAGCTGATCTCGACCATCCTCAAGGTCGTGCTGATCGTCGCCTTCCTGCTCGCCGGCTTCGTCATCGGCACGCCGCAGCCGATTGTCTTCACGCCACAGCCGGGTGATCTCGCGCATATCGTCAGCGCACCCTTCGCGATTGGCCTCGTCTTCGTGATGTACTCGTTCTCGGGCTGGAATGCCGCGACCTACATCATCGGCGAGATGAACATGCCGCAGCGCGATCTGCCGCGCGCGCTGCTCGCGGGCACGCTGATCGTGCTGGTTCTGTACGTCGCGCTGAACGCGGTGTTTCTCTATTCCACGCCGGTCAGTGCGCTGGCCGGCCAGCTCGACGTTGCCAGCGTCGCCGGTAGCGCGATCTTCGGCAGCCTCGGCGGCCGGATCGTCGGTGCGATGATCTGCGTCGGCCTGATCTCCTCGATCAGCGCGATGATGTGGATCGGCCCGCGCGTGATGATGACGATGGGCGAGGACATTCCGGCCCTGCGCGTGTTCTCGAAGCGATCGGTGAGCGGCGCGCCGGCCTATGCCATCCTGTTTCAGCTTGCCGTCGCCAATCTGCTGCTGTTCACGCGCAGCTTCGAGGCGGTGCTCGACTTCATCCAGTTCGCGCTGCTGTTCTGCTCGTTCTTCACGGTCGCCGGCGTCGTCAAGCTGCGCATCACCGATCCCGACCTGCCGCGGCCCTATCGCGCCTGGGGATACCCGTTCACGCCGCTCGTTTTCCTGCTCGTGACCGCGTTCATGATGTACTACCTGTTGACCGAGCGGCCGGTGCAGTCGCTGGCGGGGATGCTGCTCATGCTCTCGGGCCTGTTGATCTATGCTGTTTTCCGCAGGCGGCCGGTCGCCGCTGGTACGTCATCACACCGCGAATAGACATGTTTCGACCCATGAGAATTGCGGCCGTCGCTCTTGCCCTGCTGGCCGCGGCCGTCTCGTCTGCACGTGCCGCCGACGTCACCTTCGATGATACCGCGCGCTTTCTCGCGGGCATGCAGCCTTCGCCGGACTCGCCGCTGGTGCCGCTCACCAAAGACCCGGGCTGGCAGCGCCACGCAAAATTCTTCGACGGCGCCTTCGCCCAGCTCGAGCAGCGGCAGCTCTCGAAGATCCGCAGTTGGGCCGACGTCAATCTGGCCGCGCCCCGGCCGACCATGTTCTACTTGTTCAGCGGCCCCGACTTCCTCTACGCCGATGCGTTCTACTCCAAGGCCAGCACCTACGTGCTCGGCGCGCTGGAGCCGGTCGGCGCGGTGCCTGACCTGACGCGGCTGCCGCGCGGCTCGGTCGGTGCCGCGCTCTACAATGTCGAGCGTTCGCTCGGCTCGATCCTGAGCTTCTCCTTCTTCATCACCAAGCACATGAAGGTCGACCTGCACGCCAACCAGGTCAACGGCACGTTGCCGATCCTCTATGTCTTCCTCGCGCGCTCCGGCAAGACCATCCGCAATGTCGAGATGATCGCGCTCGACGACAAGGGCGGGGTGCATACGGGAGGCGACAATCCGGGACGGAACGCGACGCGCGGTGTCCGCATCACCTTTGCCGGAAGCGAAGGCGAGGCGCGAACGCTGTACTATTTCTCGACCGATCTCTCCAATGCCAGCGCGCGCAACACGGGATTTCTGAAATTCTGCGAGACGCTCGGGCCCGGCAACAGCCTGCTCAAGAGCGCGTCCTATCTCCTGCACAAGGGCGACTTCTCCGTCGCTCGCAACTGGCTGCTGGCCAACAGCGCGACCATCATCCAGGACGATTCCGGCATTCCGCTTGCGAACTACAATGCGCAACAGTGGCGGTTCTTCCCGTTCGGCCGCTATCTCGGACCAATCGACGAATTCCCCGGCCGCTACCAGGAGCGCTACGCCGAACTGTTCACGCGCGCCCAGCCGATCGATTTCGGCGTCGGCTATCGCTGGCGGACGCATGAATCGAACTTGCTGCTGTCGGTGAGGGTGCCGGGAAGCGAGACGGCGCCGGCTGCGGAGACCACCTCGTCCGCCGAGCCGTCGCCAAAGCCGCCACGTCCGAAGCGGCTGCGTCCGCCCGAGTCGATCCCGCCACCGCCCGGGCGCTTTTTCTGGTTTCGTTAGGTTGCCTGTTGAGGCGGGTGTCACGCGCTCCGGGCGATGACAACCAGCCGTACGAACGCGAACGCCATCTGATAATATGTCGCCAAACCCGGTGCAGATCGGCTGGTGCTCGGTCTCTAACGTCCAGCCTACCAGTGCACGCTCTGGCTCGGCACGATGAAGGCCGTGGTGCTCGGCGCCGTGGCAAGGCTCGTCGCCAGATACCAGCCGGAGCCGACCACGAGCGTCAGCAGCGCAATGATGGCAATCATGTCGAGGGTTCTTGGGTCGTGATGCCCTCTGGAACCAGGATGTGGACCAAGCCTGAAGTGAAAATGTGGGCTGATTTTCCAGCGCATTCTTGTTTCCTCCCGTGGGAGCATCACAACAACGCGAGGGGGAAGTTCCGGTTCCATTCAAGGCAGCGATGCGCGAAGCGCCGCGGCGTTTCCTGGTGATATTCAGGATGCGTTGACGCCGCGCCACCTGCCATAGCGCCAAGGCAGATACCAGCGCGCGCCTTGCGGTGCGCTGAGGGGCACGTTGTCGATTCCCGATGTGCCGAAAGGATTGCAGCGAAGCAATCGCGCGAGCGTCATCCAGCCGCCGGCCCACAGCCCGAACCGTTCGATCGCCTCGTCGCCATAGACCGAGCACGTCGGCAGGTGCCGGCAATTGTAGCCGACCAGCGGCGAGAGCGTGTGGCGGTAGAGCCAGATCAGTGCGCGGCCGAATCGGCGCGGGAGCCGGAGCGCGCCCTCGATGGGAGTGGAACAGTGCTCGCAGGTTGAATGCTTCATGGGCGCTGTGCTGCGATCGTGAGCGAGGTATTGCGCGGTTCCGGCGCAGGGAACCGCAAGTTGTTGTTTCTGCGCCATATTTCCCGTGCTTTTTGGGAGCAGTGCAGCAAGTACCTGTGGACGATCTGTATTCCCCCGGATACCATTTTTATGACGACCGTGTGTAGAAACATACGCCCGTATGATGGACTCAGAGGGCGCTACCGAGGACTGTTGGGGAACCTTTGGGGCTTGGGGAAGGAACCAGATTGAGACTTCTGAACTCCCTCGACCGTCGCGGCTGGTTGTTGCTTGGGGCAGCCGCGCTTGGCGCCGCGCTCTTCGGAGCTGTCGCCACGACCGGCACAACGGCTCATGCTGGTGCCGCCCTCGAAGAGCGCAAGCTGCCGATGAAGTTCAACTGGGTCGCCTGCGACCCGAACTGCCGCGGCTGGGTCAGCGCGGTCGGCATCATCACCGCAGATACGCCGAGGGATTTCGAGGAGTTTTCGCGCGGACGCCAGCTTGGCGGCGCGACCGTGGTGCTCGACTCCAGCGGCGGTTCCGTCAACGACGCGATCACGCTCGGCCGGCGCTTCCGCAATCTTGGACTTTCGACCACCGTCGGCATCAGCGTTCAGAACCGCAGCGGGCAGTCGGCCCGTCCGGCGGTTGCGCCCGAAGCCTATTGCGAATCCATGTGCGTGTTCCTGCTGCTGGCCGGCAAGAAGCGCTACGTGCCGGAAGCAGCTCACGTCCGGGTCCACCAGATCTGGATGGGCGATCGTGCCGACGATGCCAAGGCGGCGAGCTACAGCGCGCAGGACCTGATGATCGTGGAGCGCGACATCGGCCGGCTCGCCAAATACACGTTCGATATGGGCGGCGCCGGCGACCTGCTCTCGCTCGCGCTCAGCGTGCCGCCGTGGGAAGATCTGCACGAGCTGGATGCTGGCGAGCTGAAGCTCACCAATCTCGTGACCACCAATCTGGTGGCCGACGTGCTGCCGCATGTGGACGTCGCGGCGCCCGCGGTGGCGGAACTTGCACCGAAGACGCAGGCGAGGTTCGGTGCGGAAGCGGAACCGCAGCCCGTCAAATCGACCAAGACGGCGGAAGCCTTGGTGCCGACCGGTGCGGCGCAAAGCGCAGGCTCGCAAAAGTAGGATTTCCCTGATCGTCATTCCGGGGCGTTCGCAAAGCGACGAAGCCGGAATTCAGATATCGTAGCGCGACCGGGTTCGCGCCGGCGCAGGCGTCGGAATGACCTCGACCAAATCAGCCCTGCGCCGCGGCCGGCTGCTTGGCTTTCGCCTCGATCTGGCCGATGGCATCGACCACGGCATCGAAGGTCAGGAGGGTCGAGGCGTGTCGCGCCTTGTAGTCGCGGACCGGCTCGAGGAACTTGATCTCTTCCCATTTGCCTTCAGGAGGCGCGCCGTTCTCCTTGAGCATCTTGCGAACGGTTTCGCGTAACTCGCGGAGTTCGCTCGCGGTCGAGCCGACGACGCGACTTGCCATGATGGATGAAGAGGCTTGTCCGAGGGCACAGGCCTTCACGTCATGGGCGAAGTCGGTGACCTTGTCGCCCTCCATCTTGAGGTCGATCTTCACGGTCGAGCCGCACAATTTGGAGTGGGCGGTGGCAGTGGCGTCGGGGTCCGGCAGCCGTCCGAGGCGTGGAATATTCCCGGCCAGTTCGATGATCCGCTTGTTATAGATGTCGTTCAGCATGTGATGGAGTCCAACACTTCCGCACCGGATCGGCCTTGGCGGGCGCCGCCCACGGTCCTATATAGGGACGGAACTGGCGGAAAAACAGTCCAGCGGTGCGGCAGCAGCGGTCCAGATCTGCGCTGCCAGCGTGATGACCCAAAGGGCCTTTTTCGTCAAAACTGTTCTCTTCAGGCGTCCGGCGGCTTGCCGCCCCGTCTGCCGGTGACACTCCGGCCGCGAGGCCGTCGAACGGAGTAGACATGGACGCTACGATCAAATCCATCCGCCCGGGCAAGCCCTCCGACCGCCAACCCGAGAGCCGCCCGGCTGAGCTTGACCCTGCCGAATTCCTCGCGGCCGCCGTCCGCGCCGACCAGCCGCGCCCCGCGCGCGCAGAGGCGGAAGCGGCGGTGAAGACGCTGCTCGCCTATATCGGCGAGAACACCGCGCGCGAAGGCTTGCTCGACACGCCGCGCCGTGTGGTCGAGGCCTTCGACGAGCTCTATCAGGGCTACCACCAGTGCCCGGCCGAGGTGCTCGACCGCACCTTCGGCGAGACGGCCGGCTATGACGACTTCGTGCTGGTGCGCGACATCGAGTTCACCTCGCAGTGCGAGCATCACATGATGCCGTTCTACGGCAAGGCGCACATCGCCTATACGCCGGTGGAACGCGTCGTCGGCCTGTCGAAGCTTGCGCGCCTGACCGACATCTTCGCCCGCAGGCTCCAGACCCAGGAGCACATGACGGCGCAGATCGCGGCGGCCATCGACGAGATCCTCAAGCCCCGCGGCGTTGCCGTGCTGATCGAGGCCGAGCATACCTGCATGTCGGTGCGAGGCGTTGCCAAGCATGGTGCCTCGACCTTCACCAGCCGCTTCACTGGCATGTTCCGCGACAATCCGGCGGAGCAAGCACGTTTCCTGTCCCTGGTGCGAGGCACGACGCGCTGACCTCGCGAAGGTCTATGTCCGCGTCATGCTCCAAGCGAGGACGCCCGTGTCCGCTCACTCCCATGAGATCGAGGAAGGCCTCGCCTTCCTGCCCAGGTTCGACGCTGCCGGCCTCGTGACCTGCGTGGCGACCGACGTTGCCACCGGTGATGTGCTCATGGTCGCGCACATGAACGACGAGGCGCTGCGCAAGACGATTGCGACCGGCGAGGCCTGGTACTTCAGCCGATCGCGCAATGCCTTGTGGCGAAAAGGTGAGACGTCGGGTCAGACCCAGCGCGTGGTCGAGATCCGCACCGATTGCGACCAGGACGCGGTCTGGATCCGTGTCGAGCAGATCGGCGCGGCCTGCCACACCGGCCGCCGGTCCTGCTTCTACCGCAAGGTCGAGGCCGAGGGCGGCGGCGCCAAGCTGGTCTTTGTCGATGCGGACAGGTTGTTCGATCCGGACGCCGTCTACAAGAAATAGCCCGTCGTCACGCCGGGTTCGGGCCGGAATGACGGCGAACGGCCAGATTAACCCCGCATTAACCATACGTGTCCCACGGTGAGACGACAGGCGCCGAATTGCCGGCGTCGCTCAACGCCGCACGGGGCGGGCACTCCATCATGTCGGTCGACAATTCCAGCGCCTCTCAGACGACGGGTCTCGATCCGTCGCGGGCACGCGTCGCCGGCGCGATCAAGCAGGTCTCCAACCGGACGGGCGTCAGCTTCCAGTACATGCTGACGACCGCCAAGATGGAATCGGATTTCGATCCGACGGCGGGAGCCACCACGTCGTCCGCCCACGGGCTCTACCAGTTCATCGACCAGACCTGGCTGGGTACGGTGAAGGAGGCGGGCACCCAGCTCGGCTATGGCAATTATTCCGACGCCATCACCAGGACGTCGTCGGGCGGCTACGCGGTCGATGATCCCGCCATGAAGCGGTCGATCATGAAGCTGCGCGACGATCCGGAAGCCGCCTCCACCATGGCCGCAGCGCTGACGCAGTCGAACAGTTTCAAGCTCACCGGACTGCTCGGCCGCAGGCCGTCTGACAGCGAACTCTACATGGCGCATTTCATGGGTCTCGGCGGCGCCGCAAAGCTGATCGCCAATGCCGAGGACAATCCGCAAGCGGTCGGCGCGCGGCTGTTTCCTAATGCGGCCTCCGCCAACCGCTCGATCTTCTACGCCAGGGACGGCCGCGCACGCAGCGTCTCCGAGGTCTATTCGGTGCTCGACGCGCGCTACGCCAGCGCGGCGAATTCGAAAACGACCCGCAGCGCAATGGCGATGTATGGCGACTCGCCATCCACGACGCAGGTCGCAAGTGCCAACGGCGTGCAGCCCACCGCGCCTGTCATCGACAACGCCGCTTATCTGCAGACCTTTCCGGAGGCGCGCGGCGTGACGCCGGTGAGTGCGACGTCGTCGTCAACGGCTGCGGACAACACGCCGATCACGCCCGCATTCCGCTCGATCTATCAGCCCGGCGATACCACGCAGCCGGTTTCGACCACGGTGCAGAAATTGTGGGGCAACAACGCCTCGCTTGCTTCGATCGCATCGGCGACGCCTGACGTGCGCCCGCCGCAACCGCTCGATCTCTTCAGCGATCGCAGCGGTACGTTCTCGAGCTGATCGTCGCGCGAATAACCCGCTCTCGTGTCCCGGACGCGTGGCAGGCGCCTTTGTTCCCTTAACAAAACGTCAATAAAACCAGCCAGTTATGGTGAACGCTTTGTTAAGCGTCGTGGTTTATTTTGTGTTGCAGGTGACAAGCCGTCACCGTTTTCGTTTGTTGTGTAAGCCGGAAGCAGCATGATTGTTCGGCAGTTCATCAATTGGATCAGGACGGCGCCCGCCGGCGAGCGGGCCGAGGCGACGCGGGCATTGGCCCGGGCCTGGCTGATCTCAGACCTTTCCCATGACGACCGTATCGCGGCCGAAGGCGCGCTCCTGATGCTGCTCGACGATCCCTCGCCGCTGGTGCGGCAGGCGATGGCCGAGGCCTTTGCGCGCAGCACGGATGCGCCGGCGTCGATCGTGCGGGCGCTGTCGGCGGACCAGCCGACCGTCGCGCTGCCCGTGCTCGAACATTCGCCGCTGCTGATCGACGCCGATCTCGTCGACATCGTCGCAACCGGCAATGACGAGGTGCAATGCGCGGTCGCCCGCCGCATCGCGTTGCCGGTGTCGGTCTGCGCCGCCATCGCCGAAGTCGGCTGCGCGGCGGCAGCCCTCGAGCTGATCGAAAATCCCCACGCCGAGCTCGCGCCGTTCTCCTGGAATCGCATCGTCGAGCGCCACGGCCATCTCGCCGCGATCCGCGAGGCGATGCTGGTGCTTGAGGATCTGCCGGCCGCGACGCGCGCCGCTCTGGTGGCCAAGCTCTCCGAGACCCTTGCACAATTCGTGGTGGCGCGGAACTGGCTGAGCGCCGATCGTGCCGAGCGCATCACGGTCGAGGCGCGCGACCGCTCGACCATGAACATCGCAGCGCGCTCGCGCGGCGAGGACATGCAGGGCCTCGTGCGCCACCTGCGCATCACGGGCCAGCTCACCGCCGGCCTCATCCTGCGCGCGCTGCTGTCGAGCAATCTCGATCTGTTCGACGCGGCACTCGCCGAACTCGCCGACCTGCCGCTGGCACGCGTCTGTGCGCTGCTGCACGACCGTGGCGGCAACAGCCTGCACGCGCTGCTCCGCCGCGCCGGACTTCCCGAGGCGACCTTCGCGGCGTTCCAGGTCGCACTCGATGCCTGCCACGAGCAAGGTTTTGTCGATACCGATGATGGCGCGGCGCGGCTGCGCCGGCGCATGGTCGAGCGCGTGCTCACCCATTGCGAGACCGACCGCGGCGCGACCGAACCGCTGATGGTCCTGCTCCGCCGCTTCGCCACGGAATCCGCGCGCGAAGAGGCAAGGTTGTTCTGCGACGAGCTCGTCGCGGATGACGCGCTCGATCCGATCTATGACGACCTGATCGCGGCGTAGCGAGACGCCGTAGGGTGGGCAAAGGCGCGTAGCGCCGTGCCCACCATTGATCCGCACGGCTTATATTAGTAGGTGGGCACGCTTCCGCCTTCGCTCTTCGAGCTACGGCGGACGAGTCACTTTGCCCACCCTACGACACTTGCGCTCGCAATAACGAGAGGAGAGAGCGGGAGCCGCTACTCCGCCGGCACGATGCTCGGTGCCAAAATCACCTCGAGATGCTCGGGGCGGTCGCGGTTGGCGTGGGCGAGGTAGTCGTCGGCGACCTTGCGCAGGCGGCGGCTGAGCTCGGCCGAGACGCTGATGCTGTCGAGCTTGGTGTTTTCATGCACGATGGCGAGGATGGCGTTGATGTGGTGCGTGAACAGCTCGGCCGGCACCTTGTCGAGATCGGGCGCGTGCTCGATGACGCGGCACAGGCTCTCCGCAACTCCCGCCGCCGCCGGATAGCCGAACGTCGCAGCGTCGCCCTTGATGTCATGCGCGGCGCGGAACAGCTCGTCGCGCCGCTCCTTGGTGAAGCCCTCATGGCGAACAGCGACGTAAGCGGCCGACAGACGATTGACCTCGGTCGTCATCCAGTCCTTGAACTCACTGGAGAGGCCCGCGAGCGCCTGCTCGGCGCGGGCGACCGGATCGTCCAGGTCCTTTTCTTCGACACGGCGCAGAACCTTGCGCAGCGGATTGGGCTGCGTGATCACTTGGTGCGTGGCGAAGGCCGTGACCTCGATGTCCTTTGCGCCGTTCTTCGCCATGATGTCTGCCCCGATCGAAACGTTGCGCTAGATGGAGGAACGAGCCTTGTCGAGCAGCGAGGGTTGCTGGAGCACCTCGTGCTTTTCGCCGACGCGGCGCTCGGGGCCCATATAGGCGGAGTTGGTGTTGCGGCGTCGGTCCGGACCGAAATAGGTCTTGGTCTTGATGAAGGGCCGGGGATTGGCGACGACGTTGAGGATGCGCTGGTAGAGGCCCTTGGCGGAGATCGGCTTGGCCAGGAATTCGGTGACGCCGGCATCGCGCGCGACCGTGACGCGGCGTTTCTCGGAATGACCGGTCAGCATGATGATCGGCGCGTAGGGATTGCCCTTGGATTCCGGCTGCCGGATCATCTGCGCGAGCTCGAGCCCGTCGAAGATCGGCATCGCCCAGTCGGTGATGACGATGTCGGGCACGTAATGGCTGTACATTTCCAGCGCGGTGGCGCCGTCCTCGGCCTCGTAAACCTCGCGCGCGCCGAAGGAGTGCAGCAGCGTCCGCAGGATGCGGCGCATGTGCGGATTGTCGTCGCAGACGAGGAAGCGCAGCTTGTTGAAATCGATGCGGAACATGACGCCTGGGCCGGAGCGGTCAACTTTCGTTAACCATATCGCGGCGGGGGTTAAGGAAGGGTTGCTGCCGGCATTTCGCGGAGTAAGTGACGAGGGAAGGGGTTAATATCGTAATTCTGCCATTTTTTATTGTAAGACGATAAAAATATACAATTAAATGGGAGCTAGTACCCGGAATCAGAGCTGAGTGATACGGCGGCCTTTGAAACGGCGTTGACGGACCTTTTTCTTGGTCCAGACGAAGGGCTCGGCTCTGTCGTTGTATGCGTTGACGTAGGCATCGATGTGTTCCTGAAGCTGCTTGAGGCTCGTGAAGGAGGTGCCGCTGAGCGACTGCCCCTGCAAGATGGAAAACCATACTTCGACCTGATTGAGCCATGACGCACTTGTCGGCGTGAAATGAAATTGCACGTTGGGGTGGGCCTTGAGCCAGTCCTCGTTCTTTTTATGGGTGTTGAGGTTGTCGAGGATGACGTGAAGCTTGCGGTTCGGAAAAGTCGCGGTGACGCTGTTCATGAAATCGAGAAACTCGACGCGGCGCCGGCGTTTTGAATGGGTCGCGATGATCTTTCCGGTGGCGACTTCGAGCGCCGCAAACAATGTTGTGGTGCCATGCCGCTTGTAATCGTGGCTTTGGCCGGTTAAGGCGCGGCCATTGGGCAACTTCAGATAACCCTGCGCTCGCTCCAAAGCCTGGATCGAGGGCTTCTCGTCCACGCACAGCACAATGGCCTTCGCCGGCGGCGCGACATAGAGGCCGACAACATCGGCGGCTTTGGCCGTAAAGTTCGGGTCGTTGCTCTCGCACCAGGACTTGCGAGCCACCAGGTCAATCTTGTGGCTGCGCAGGAACCGCCAGACATATTGGACATCGACATCGCCCAGCGCCTCGGCCAGCAGGGGGCCGGTCCAGCGCGCAAACCCTTGCGGTGGCGGCTTATCCAGCAGCTTCAGAATCCGCTTGTCGGTCGTCTTCGTATAGATCGGCTGCTTGCCAGGCCGCGGCTTGTCTTGCAGCCCTTCAAGGCCATGGTCGGCATAGCGATGCCGCCAAAGGCTGACAATCCGCGGCTGGACCCCAACTTCCTTGGCGATCGACCGGGTGCTGCGCCCATCCGCCGCCAACAGAACTATCCGCGCCCGCTTCAAATCGCGCTGCAACGTCACCGGTGAGCGACAGCACGCCTCAAGCACCTTGCGATCTTTCCTCGAAAGGTGGACTTCTCTTGCTTCGGGTATCATCCCGACCTTGAATCACGACTCACGTTCCAAGAAAAGTGGGTACTAGTCCGATGAGCGTCGTCGCGTTTCCTTTTCCTGCGCCGGTCGAGCCGCGGTTGCGGCGCATCGGACGGATCGTGGCCGTCGGCGCGCTCCTGTGCGTCGCCGGCGCTGTGCTTGCGGTGCCGCTGCTCTGGTCGAGCGACGAGATGCTCCGGCACTGGATCGCGACCCAGTCCCCGCTGGGGGCGCGGCCCTTCACGCTCAATTTCAGTACGCGCCTCGCCGGCGCCCTGATCAGCCTGATCGGACTTGCGCCTGTTCTCTACGCCTTGTTGCAGCTCTCGATGTTGTTCTCCCGCTTCGCGCGCGGCGAGGTCTTCGTGACCGACAACGCCTGGCGCATCCGCCGGATGGGCCTCGCGCTGATCGCCAACGCGCTGATGTCGCCGCTGGTGCAGATGCTCACCACGATCAACCTGACGCGGGCCAACCAGCCGGGCCAGCTCGTGGTCATGTTCGGCATCGAGCAGTCGCATGTGCTGTCGGTGCTGAGTGGCCTCGCGCTCGTCGCCTTCGCGACCGTGATGGCCGATGCCGTTCGCATGTGGCACGAGAACAGTGAGATCATCTGACCATGCCGATCATCGTCAACCTCGACGTCATGCTCGCCAGGCGCAAGATCAGGTCGCGCGAGCTTGCCGCGCGCATCGAGCTCACGGAGGCGAACGTCTCCCTGCTGAAGTCGGGCAAGGTGCGCGGCATCCGCTTCGACACGCTCGAGCGGATCTGCGCCGTGCTCGACTGCCAGCCCGGTGATATCCTGGAATATGTCCCTGACAGCGCGGACGACGCGCTGGAGCCGCGCGGGGCCGGCCGGAAATCGGCCTAGCCAATCCTTCAAGTCCAGATTGGAGATGCCTGCGATGAACCGCCTGGCGCGTGTTCTTGCGAGCGCGGCTGCGCTCATGCCTGCCGGTTGCAGCTCGGTGCCGCTGACATCGATCCCGCCGCTTGCCCGCATCGATGCCAGGACGACGGATCTGTCGATGCTGCGCGTCGCCGTGCAGTTGCCTGACGCGCTGCGGCCACGTTCGGGCGGCGTCAAGCTCGACGTCGTCACCAAAGTGGCCGGCGAGGCCGAGACCAAGACGAGCTTCGCCATGATGGAGATGAGCGACGCGCGAGATCGCGCCGGCCTGCCTGCGCCGCCGCTGGGCTCCTCGACCTACGCCTATCGCTTGTCGCCGGGCGATGCTGCACGCTTCGAAGCGCTGCGTGCGTCGATGGTCGAGCAGGGGAAGCAAGGCAAACGCGGGTCGATGGGGCTCGGCGTGGCAGCCAAGGAATTCTGTCGTGCGAACGCGGCGCCGCAGGGATCGCTGCTTGTCACGATCTATCTGATGACGTCGGAGACGAAGAGCTTCGTTCCCGTCGTCAGGGATTTCGATCTGCTCGGTGATCCCGCCATGGCGGGCGGCCTGGAATCGATTCAGCCTTGCGGCCAGTGATCCGCGCCGGCGCTCAATAGCCGAACTGCTCGCGCAGGATGCGCTCTTCCAGGCTGTGGCCGGGATCGAACAGCATGCGCATCGAGATGGTCTTGTCGGACAGCACCTCGACGCGGCGGACGTCGCGCACCTCGTCATGGTCGGCCACCGCCGCCACCGGCCGCTTGTCGCCCTCCAGCACCTCGATCACGACGTAAGCCGTATTGGGCAGGAGCGCGCCGCGCCAGCGGCGCGGGCGGAAGGCGCTGATCGGCGTCAGCGCCAGCAGCGCGGCGTTGATCGGCAGGATCGGTCCCTGCGCGGACAGATTGTAGGCGGTGGAGCCGGCGGGCGTCGCCACCATGATGCCGTCGGCGATCAGCTCAGCCATGCGCTCGCGCTCGTCGATCAGGATACGCAGGCGCGCGGCCTGGTAGGTCTGCCGGAACAGGGCGACCTCGTTGATGGCGTGATGCAGGTGGACGCGGTCGTTCACGTCGGTCGCGCGCATCAGGAGCGGGTTGATCTCGGATTCCTGCGCCGCCTCGAGACGGTCGCGAAGGTCGACCGTCGAGTACTCGTTCATCAGGAAGCCGACGGTGCCGCGGTGCATGCCATAGATCGGTTTGCCCGAGTGCATGTTCTGGTGCAGCGTCTGGAGCATCAGTCCGTCGCCGCCGAGCGCGACCACGACATCGGCGTCGTTCGGGTCGCAATTGCCATAGTCCCGAGTGAGCTGGCCGAAGGCGGTTTGCGCCTCGCTGCTTGGGCTCGCGACAAAGGCGATCCGGTTGTATCGCGCTGGCTTGGTCATGGCTTCCGGGCAGGGCCGCTGGCTGGAGAAAGTTCCGCCGGGCTCGTCTATACGACCTGGGCCTCCATTGTCGAGAAGGACCGCTGTTCAAGGCAAACAGCGTCCATCCCGATTCAGGGCAAATCCGGGTCGATTTGTGCTCGCCCGGCTTCTTCAGGCGCCGCCGGGCCAGCTATCCCCCAAACTGTCGCAATTTCTCGCTAGCCTTGCGATGCTCGCCGGCTCTCGCAGCCGGACAAGGAGAACGATCATGGTCATGCGTTTGCCGGCGCTCCGCCGCGCGACCCTGGTACTGGCGGTGTCGACTTTCGCGCTCGCGGGATTTGCCCGCGCGGACGATCCGCCGCAGCCGCGCGCCGAGACGGCGGCCCCAGCGGGACAGAAGGGTGGTGGGCGCGGCGGCAACACGCCAGGCGCGTCACAGGGTTCATCGTCCGCCGCCGAGCCGCATCGCCTTCCGTCGGATTCGACCACCAAGCAGACGCTCGATCTGCCGGGCCGTGCACTCGACTTTACCGCGACTGCCGGCTCGATCCGCGTGTTCGACGGCAAGGGTGAGCCGCTCGCCGACATCGCCTATACGTCCTATGAGCTCGATGGTGCCGACCGCGCGACGCGCCCCGTGACGTTCCTGTTCAACGGCGGTCCCGGTGCGTCCTCGGCATGGCTCCAGTTCGGCGCTGCGGGTCCGTGGCGGCTGCCGCTCGATGGCGAAGCCCTGTCGCCGTCCGCCTCACCCGATGTGAAGCCGAACGCGGAGACGTGGCTCGACTTCACCGATCTCGTCTTCATCGATCCCGTCGGCACTGGCTACAGCCGTTTCGTTGCCAGCGGCGAGGACGCGCGCAAGTCCTTCTACTCAGTCGACGGCGACGTCAATTCGATCGCGCTCGTGATCCGCCGCTGGCTGGAGAAGCACGACCGGCTGACCTCGCCGAAATATGTCGGCGGCGAAAGCTATGGCGGCATTCGCGGGCCGAAGGTCGTGCGCCAGTTGCAGCTCCAGCATGGCGTCGGCGTCAGGGGATTGATCCTGGTGTCGCCGCTCCTGGACTTCCGCGAGTTCACCGGCACCAGCCTCCTGCAATATGTCGCGACGCTGCCGAGCTATGTCGCGGTGGCGCGCGAAGCCAAGGGGCCGGTCAAGCGCGCCGATCTCGCCGACGTCGAGGCTTACGCGCGGGGCGAGTTCCTGGCCGACCTCGTCAAGGGCGAGGCGGACAAGGAGGCCACCAATCGCCTTGCCGACAAGGTTGCCGAGCTCACCGGGATCGACCAGGCCGTGAGCCGCCGGCTCGCCGGCCGTTTCGACGTCGGTGAATTCCGCCGCGAGTTCGACCGCAAGAACGGCAAGGTGACAGGGCGCTACGACGCCTCGGTGCGAGGCTTCGATCCCTATCCGGATTCGAGCAGCTCCCGGTTCGGCGATCCCTCGGGCGATGCGCTCCAGGCGCCGCTGACGAGTGCGGCGGTCGATGTTCTCACGCGCAAGCTCAACTGGCGGCCGGATGGCTCCTATGAAGTCCTCAACGGCGCCGTCGAGGGCAATTGGGATTTCGGCCGCGGCATCAACCCGCCCCAGTCGGTGTCGGAGCTGCGCCAGATCCTTGCCACCGACGGAAAGCTGAACGTGCTGGTCGCGCACGGCCTATTCGATCTCGCCACGCCCTATTTCGGATCGAAGCGGGTGCTCGACCAGCTTCCGGCGTTCGCCACGCAGCGGGTCAAGTTCGTCGTCTATCCCGGCGGCCACATGTTCTATTCGCGCGACGGCTCGCGGCAGGCGTTTCGGAGCGAGGTCGAGGCTCTCATCCGAGAGTAGGCCGCCGCTTGCGCGGCGGATATCTCCGCGCGATCTCGCGCGCCACGACACGCTCCGGCTTGATATTGGCGCCGGCGATCCAGATGTCGCTGACCTTGCCGCGCGCGTCACGGACGCGGCGCACCGGCTCGCCGTGGCTGGAATAGCCGGCAGCCCAGGCGAGCTTGCCGGTGTCGCGGCCGGTGACCTCGATCTCGGCGGCATCCATGAACGGATTGATGAACTGCGGATTGGCGACCAGCACGCGGTTGCCCGCGGGGACGAGATCGGTTGCGCCCCAGATCGTCCACCAGCGGCCGTTCCAGTCGCGCACGCGGCGGTCGGGGGCGCCGCGAGTCCTGAACACGCGCAGGATCTGCATCGCGCCGTCCATCCAGAACGGCGCCGCGCCGTCGATGGAGTTGCTGAGGATACTGATCGCGAGCTCGCAAGCGGGGATGGAGCAGGTCCGGGAGATGTAACCCTGAAAATGGCCGCCATGGCCGAACCAGTCCCAGCCGTCGGTTTTGCCGGCGTTGATGCCAAGGCCGTAATAGGCCTCGAAACTCTGCGGGATGCGCCAGTGATGCCGGGTCATTTCGCGGCGGCTTGCGACTGAGAGCACGCTCTTCCTGGCGTTGGGCGCAAGCTGCGCGAAGAAGCGGGCCGTATCGCCGGCGGTGGCGGCGAAGCCCGTAGCGGACGCCATCGCGTGCGTCGGATTGTCGCCGGGGATCACGCAACGCTCGCCCAAGGGCACCTTTCGCGTGTGGCCGCGCGCGAACGATGCGCCCTTGGGAAGCGGCGCATCCGGCTCAGTCTCGCGCAGGCCTGCGGGCTCGATGATCTCGCGCTTGATCCAGGCGGCGTAGGGCTCCTTCGACACGGCTTCGATGACGAGGCCGAGCAGGCCAAAGCCGTGGTTGGAGTATTTGAAGCGCGTCCCCGGCTCGATCGCGGTCGGCAGCTTCAATTCCGCGAGCAACTCCCTGGCGTTGAGATAGGGACGGTTGTCGATGAACTGCCCGGAATCGGCGCCATCGCGCGTCAGCCCCGCGCTGTGCGAGAGCACCTGCGCAATCGTCGTCTCGGCGACGCGCGGATGCAGGCCGCCGACATGTTGGCCGACCGTGTCGTCGAGCCGCAGCTTGCGCTGGTCGCGCAGCTTCATGATGCCGGCGGAAGTGAAGCTCTTCGAATGCGAGGCGATACGGCAGCGGTGGCGCGGGGTGAGTTTTTCGCCGGTGTCGAGATTGGCAAGACCAAAGGCGTGCTCGGCGACGATTTCGCCGCGATGGGCAAATGCGACGATGACGCCGGGCTGCTGGAATGTCGTCTGTTGGAATTCGATCCAGGAGCCGATGTAGTCGATCGCGGATCGCAGCCACGTATCCATTGCGCACCAATTTGCGAGGGGAGCACTTGATGCGAGAGGCTAACCGAGAAAGCGGAACGGGCACAACCCCGAGGTTGTGCCCGTTCGTTTCGTTCGAGGATGCGATGTCTCAGTAGACGAGCGTCGCGCCGGTCGGCTTGTCGAGCGCCGCGGCGAGCGAGCGATACTCGGAGCTGTCAGTGCCGGCGAGCGAGGCGATCTTGTTCAGGTGGTACTGCGCCTGTTCGCGGTTGCCCTGCTCGAGCTGCCAGAGGCCGTAATACTGCCAGGTGCGGACGTGGTTCGGATCGTCCTTCAGCGCGATCTCGTAATAGACCTTGGATGACTGGTAGTCGCCGAGCTTGCGATAGGAGTAGCCGATCAAATTGGCGACGTCGGCGACGTCGTCGCGCTCGAGCGACTTCAGCTGGCCGATCGCGCTCGTGTAGTCGTGACCGTCGTAGATCGTGGTGTAGGCGGTGCGATAGGCCGCGAGGAATTTGGGATCGCTGATGGAGGAGCTCTTCTTCTTCCCCTTCTTGGCCGAGCTGTCCGACTTCGGCGGCGGCGAGGGCTCGTCGCTGCCCGCGGCGTAGGCGCTGGTCAGCATCGGTCCGGCGGCCAACGCCATCGAGACAAGCCCCGGTACCAGAAGCATGGAAAGTTTGCGCATCTATCTTCTCCCGTATGGAACGTGGCGATCCTACACGATTGCCCAAAGACCGGAACACCCAGAGGGCAAAAACATTCCCGCTTCGCGCGATCTATTCGCCCCTCCGCAGATGACAAACTTGTCATCGAGATGAACAGAAGCCTGCAAGGGACTTCAGACTGGGTTCAGCGCGCGCCGCCTAGGCTCCCACCCACGATCGAAGAGTAGGCGAGAGGGCGCCGCCTCAAGATCCTTCCAAGAGGAGACCAACCATGTTGAAGACCATTTCCGCAGCCTTGCTCGCCGCTTCCGTAATCGCAGCCCCGGCCTTCGCCGCTGAAGCCGGCAAGACCACCACGACCACGCCGGTGATCAAGGCGGACCAGAGCCAGACCAAGGTGTCGACCACCACCGTGAAACCCGAGGCCGGCGTCAAGGCCGACACGAAGGCCGCCGACGTCAAGGCGGACGCCAAGGTGGATACCAAGTCGAAGGCGATGAACGCCAATGCCGCGGTCACGCCCGATGAGCACAAGGCCGTGCGCACGCATCGTCACCACCACAAGCATCTGTCGGCCAAGAAGTCGCTGAAGGCGCAGCCTGACGTGACCAAGCCGGCGGCCATCGACAAGCGCAGCTAACGACTGATCCGGCGCGGCGGCATCCCTGGCATTGCCCGCTGCCGCGTGCGGAATTCAGGCCCGGCCCGTCGTCTCGGCGTCAGCGCGAAAGCGCAGGCGCCGGCGGCGGGGCGGTGCGTTATTTGCGCAGCCTACGAGCAGGAGCGAATTCCCTTCGTGCAACCTTGGAGCTAGAACATCCTCCGAGTCTGATCGAGCGGAGAGCGTGGCCTGTGGGGCGATTGGCGAAGCGTGCGGTGATCTTGGCGTTGGTTCTGGTCTTGCCGCTGGCGCTCGCGGCATGTTTCGGCAGCGACGGTGATCGTCCATCCCTGATGGAGGGGACCCAGGCGGGAGGGCCGCAGCCGTTTCCCGACAATTTTCGCAGTGACACGCTGGCCTTGGTGCGCGCCTACCTCAACAATCCCGTCGGCGTGCGCGAGGCCACCATGGCCGATCCGGTGCTCCGCGAGATCGGCGGACGGCAGTTCTACGTCGCCTGCCTGCACTTCACGCCACGCGAGACCGACGGCAGCTACAAGGGCATGCGCGAACGGGCCGCCGTGTTCGTCAACGGGCGGGGCGACCGCATCGTCGATCGCGCCGGCGAGCTCTGCGCCGGTGCGGTTTACGCACCCTTTCCGGAACTGGAAAAGATGGCGCGGTAGCGCAAAGCCGGCCTTCATCGGCAGGTGCTAGGACAGGGGCCGCCGGAGCCGCTGGATCACAATTTGGCGAGCTTTGAACGGGGCTGGTTTGCCTTGCGACAGATCGTTACAGCCCGCCTTGCGCAGACGACGAAAACAGTCGGTGCAAGCAGGTGTGACGGAACAAAATCGCGTTGTTGCCAACCCGTCACAGTTACAGACGATCAACGTTCCGGCATCGCCGCGAAGCAACCTAATTCACGCCACGTTGTTTCCTGAGTGTCGAATTTGAAAGAACGGGGATGATCATGAAGACGATTTTGCTGGGCGCCGTCGCTCTGCTGGCGCTGGCTGCACCGGCCGCCGCGGCCGACATGCAGCCGCGCACCTATACCAAGGCGCCCGCCTATACGCCGCCGCAGGTGATCTACAACTGGACCGGTTTCTACATCGGCGGCCATGTCGGCGGCGCGTTCGCCGGTGACAGCAGCTTCCAGTCGAGCGACGCCCGCTTCCTGGGCGGCGTGCAGGGCGGCTTCGACTACCAGTTCGCGCCCAATTGGGTGGTGGGCATCGAGGCCCAGTACTCCTGGCTGCCGACCAACAACAACGGTGTCACGTTCCCGCTGGGGACGCAGGTGACGTCCAACACCGACCAGCTCGGGTCGGTGACCGGCCGCATCGGCTACACCTGGGGACCGGCGCTGGTCTATGCCAAGGGCGGTTACGCCTGGCGTAATGGCGGCCTCGGCGTCAACGTCGCCGGCGTGGCGCAGCCCTTCACCGCCACTGGCAACAACAAGGACGGCTATACTGTCGGTGCCGGCCTCGAATACATGTTCGCACCGAGCTGGTCGGCCAAGGCCGAGTACCAGTACTACAACTTTGGCAGCACGACGTTCACCTCCGGTCCGGCCGACGTCGTCGGCGTCCGGGGCCGGGAGGACGAGCATACCGTCAAGGTCGGTGTGAACTACCGCTTCGGCTGGGGTGGACCGGCGGCCTCGCGCTACTGACGCTCAACAGCGACCACGACCTGACAAGGGCCGGCTCACGCCGGCCTTTCGTTTGCCAGGCCCTTGTTTGCCTGCCTGTTGTTTGCTTTGCGTGAACCATCTGGCGCGTCATTTGCAAGCAAACGGTCTGGCGCGCGCGTTCTCACGCGCGTCATGGGACTGGCGTAAAGCAAAAATAATTTTTGCCGCCTACGGAACTCGCGCTCCGGAAGGCGTTGTATGAGAATTACCGGGCTGGTGGGACGACGGACATGCGTATCTTTGTGTCGGCAGTAGTGCTCTCGTGCTTCATCTCCCTGCCGTGCGCTGCACAGACAATCCTCAAATCCGAGCCTCTGATGCTGGCACCCTATGAGGTGGCCTTCGTCAAGGACGCTTCCTGCCCATCCGGCAAGGTGCTGAAGGTAACGGGCGCGATCCGCGGGCTGCACCGTCGCAAGGCGTGCGTGGTGCTGGCGGGCGAGCAGGCCTCGCTGGCGACCGCGACCCCCTGAGAGATCCCTTGCTGAGATACCCTGGGCTTGCGGCCGAACCTCAGGAATTCAGCTCAAGCTCCATCCTCGACTGCTGCTCGGCCTCGGCCTTGTTCCTGGCGGGGTCCTCGCCCTGGGCGGCCCGGCAGGGCTTGATCTCGTAATCATTGTCCAGGACCCGGCGCGGCCCGTGGCGCTGGTCGTCGGTGCTGACATCCACGACGAGGCCGCTTTGCTGCGCGAGCTGCCAGACGTCGGCCTCGCTGGGATAGGCCTTGCTGATTTGGGCGTCGTTGCAGAACAGGGCGTAGGGCATTCTTCCCGCTCCCGGAAAGCGCGTTAACGGCTTCATGGGGCAAGGGGTTCCGGGGCGATCACGGGGGCGTGATCGGGGCCGCGGGCCCTGAGTCTTTAACGAGTCCTGAATCCCCAAAAAAAGAATCCCTGGGACTCATTTGCCGGAATCAGCGGATGTTTTCGGCCATGACGACCGACCTCAAGACCTGCTGCGGGCACATGCTGTTGCCACTGACGCTGGGATTGCTCAGCGCCTGTGCGGCCAATCTCTGGTTGGTCTGGTCCTGGCTGTAGGTGTCCGATCGACCGTCGGCCCTAGTTTTCGGCTGGCGGACGGAGGGAGGGGTCGCGAATGGCCGCGCGGAGCCTGGTCAGGGTCGCCGCGCAATACTCCTCCCGTTCACGCTCGAATCGCTCCTGATGCTTGCGGAAATTGGCGATGCGGGCCTGCATCTCGGAGCGGAAATCGCCGCCTGTCCGTGCTGGCGGGATCATGACGGCTGGGGCGAGCGGGACTGGCGGCGGATTGATCTCGACCGCCAATGTCTCGACCGCCACGGTCTCGACGGTGACGCTCCCCACCGGCACGTCCGGTGCAGCCGTCGGTCTCTCCGGCGGATGGAAGTCACCCTTCTTGCCGGTTACCGATTGGACGAAGGCCATTGTCTGCGCGATCAGTGCGTCGCGCTCGCTGATCCACTTCATGGTCCACCTCTGTTGGAGCTATTCCAGCAAAGCTGGCCGGCCGAATCAAGGAGGTGTCCGGCGGGGGATTGCATATTTTTCCCGCCCGCCCGACAGTGAGGAATGGACGTCAAACCAGACCAGTCGGACGAAGCGCAGGGCCTGAGGCTCGTCCGTGCGTTCTTGTCGCTGCCGCCCGACAGGCGGGCGGAGGTGATCGCGTTCGTGGAGGAATTGGCGCGGGCCCAAGGCCGGCCCGAGGCAGGCGCAGAGGCATCGCCGACGTGAGCGCTATCGCTCGCGCGGGTTAATGTTGGGCTCGAACGGCGCCCCCACCACCCGGACTGGTGTCGGAGCCGTAACGTCGATCGCCGCGCGTTCGGCGACCTGCGTTGCCGGAGCCGGCCCTGGTGCCAGCTTGAACAGCGCAACGGTGCCGGCCACGGCGACACAGCACAGCGTCACCGTCGCCAGCAGAAACATGTTTCGGTTTTCTTCCTTGATCCGCATGGGCCGACAACGACTGACGCCGGCGACCGGTTCCGGCCGGTCATGTCCGGATCACGCCCCCAAAACAGGCAGAAGCTTACACGAGGCGTACGCCGACCCCCCGAATAGTTATTTTTCCGTAAGACTACTCGGGGGATTTGGCATCAAATCTTAACGTCCGCCGGTTCCAATGCCCGTTGCTGGGATTATGCGTCGGCAGAAGCATTGGGGCGGCTGTTATGAGCTTTTTGAACAATCTGAAAATCGTGGTGGAAGGTCGCACTAATCGTGGCGGTGATGGGATGCGCGTGCTCGCCGTCGCCGGCTTCGCCGCGCGTGAACTTTCGGCGACTGTCGACGGATTTACCGAACTCTCCGCCGCGCAATCCTCGGCGCTCAACCTGACGCGGGCCCAGCGCCGCGCGGAGACCTATCATGCCGCGCTCTATGCGGTCTTCACCGAAGCGACGGAGGCGGGCAACGCTGGCCGTCTCAAGATCGCGAACCAGAACCGCACCGAAATCAGTCAGTACCTCGATGCGGCCGTGCAGGACGACCCGTCGCGCGCCAGCCAGGTCAAGAGCATCGGGGACCAGCTGAAGGCCGCGTTCGCCAGCTGCGATCCGGTACTCCAGGCCGGCGCGCAGGCAAGCAGCGTGGAGGAGAATGCCAAGGCCGCCGAACGTGCGCACAAGGAGTGCGATCCGGTGCTGGACGCGGCCCTCGCACGCATCGTCCAGTTCGTGACCGAGTCCGCACAGGCGGTCAGCAACCGCAAGGAAGCCATCAACCGCGACGCCAGATCCGCGACCTGGACCGTGATCGGCGTCAGCGCCGGCGGCCTGATCGTCGGCATCGCAATCGCGCTGTTCATCGGCCTCAATGCGATGTCCCGGCCGATCGCCCGGCTCAAGCTCGCCATGGAGGGTCTCGCCCGCAACGATCTCAAGACCGAGGTGCCCGAGAAGGAGCGGAGCGACGAGATCGGCGACATGGCCAGGACCGTCGAAGTCTTCAAGACCAACGCGCTCGAGGTCGAACGCCTCAAGGCTGCGCAGCTCGAGATCGAGAAGCAGGCTGCCGAGCAGCGCCGCCGTGACATGGTCAACCTGGCCGACGGCTTCGAACGCGCGGTCGGCGAGATCATCGAGACGGTGGGCTCGGCGTCCACCGAGCTCGAAGCGTCGTCCTCGACGCTGGCCACCACCGCGCACCGCGCGCAGGAGCTGACCTCGGTGGTCGCGGTCGCTTCGGGTGAAGCCACCGGCAACGTGCAGTCGGTGGCGACCGCCACAGAGGAGCTGTCGTCCTCGGTCAACGAGATCAGCCGGCAGGTGCAGGAATCCGCGCGGATGGCGGGCGAAGCCGTCACCCAGGCGCGCACCACGACCGAGCGGGTCAGCGAGCTCTCGATCGCGGCGACGCGGATCGGCGATGTCGTCGAGCTGATCAACACCATTGCCGGCCAGACCAACCTGCTGGCGCTGAACGCCACGATCGAGGCGGCACGCGCCGGCGAGGCCGGCCGCGGCTTCGCGGTCGTCGCCTCCGAGGTGAAGACGCTGGCCGAGCAGACCGCGAAGGCGACCGGCGAGATCAGCCAGCAGATTTCCGGAATCCAGACCGCGACCCAGGAATCCGTCAACGCGATCCGCGACATCTCCGCGACGATCGAGCGGCTATCGGAGGTGTCGTCCACCATTGCCGCGGCCGTCGAGGAGCAGGGCGCCGCGACCCAGGAGATCTCACGCAACGTGCAGCAGGCCGCTCACGGCACCCAGCAGGTCTCCACCAACATCACCGACGTGCAGCGCGGCGCGGCCGAGACCGGTTCGGCGTCCTCGCAGGTGCTTTCGACCGCCAAGATGCTGGCGACCGACAGCAACCGGCTGAAGGACGAAGTCGGAAAATTCTTGCGGACCGTGCGCGCGGCGTAAGTGTGTGCGGCGGCACTCGTCCGCCGCGCTCGCCGCGCCTAATGCGGAAGCAAGAGGCCGAGCGCGAACACCAACAGCATGGCCGTCATGACGACGGCCGTCACGGCGCCGGCAACGATTTTGGCCTTCTCTTTGCTGGTAGTCGAGCGCATCGGATGCGCAGGCTACCTGATGTTGAACTCTGATCCAATCTGCGGTCAGGAGCCATCTTCGTGACCCGCCTCGATCAGGCGGCGAGCCTTGGCTGGAAGAACCGTGTGACGCGATCGATCGCATCGGATGTCATCGGGTCGGTGCCGGAGAAATCAAAGCCGTGGGCTTTGCCTGGATAGGGCACGAATTCGGCCTCGGCGCCGACCGACTTGCCGAGCTCGACCAGTTGCCGTCCCTTCGCGACCGGCACGTTCCTGTCCGCCTCGCCATGCAATGCGATCAGGGGCGGCAGGTGCTTGACCTTGGCGGCCATAGCGTCGGGCATGCCGCCATAGAGCACCGCGAGCGCGGTGATACGCGTGTCCCGCGCGGCGGTGTCGGCGGCGACGTAGCCGCCCAGCGAGAAGCCGAGCAGGCCGATGCGCCCGGAACTGTCGGACCGGCCCAGGATGGCCGTCACGGTGGCGGAGACCGTGTTGGCCCAATCGTCGAACCGCGTCGTGTCATAGGCATCGCGGCTCTCATGCGTGCTGGACTTCGGCGTCAGCGCGGCCTTATCGGCCGGTGTCATATAGCGGAGAAAATAGACGTCGATGCCCTTGGCGGACAGCGCATCGGCATATCGCTCGTAGGCGCGGAGCCTAAGCTCGATGCCGCGGGACCCGTGCAGCACGATCACGGCAGGGCGCTTCCCGGCCACCGTCGCCGCGTAACGTGATACGGGCAGGCTGTCATTGCCGGAGGTGACGCTGAACTGTTCGCCTGGTGCACCGTGTGCAGGGATAGACGTCAGCAGCGCGGCGATGCCGGTCATGGCCGTTCGTCGGGTAATCATCAGCGAACTCGCGCCAGGGAGATTTCGGAGGCGACGCGTCGGCTGTATAGTGTGCTTGCGACGGAATCTTGACACGAGTCCCGCCCGATGATCCCCAATCGTCCACCCGTGCTCGCCCATGAGCGCTTCGTTGCGGACCGCGAGAGCTTTGACGGCCTCGATCTCGCCGCGCGGTTCGAGCGGATCGAGCGGACCAACCTGTGGGGCGCGGCCACATCAGTCTCGGGCCTCGGCTCGGAGGACCCGGCGACCGCCGCGATCCGGGAGGAGCTTCCTCCTCTGCTGCAACGGCTCGACGCGCGCTCGCTGCTCGATGCGCCCTGCGGCGATGCCGGCTGGATCGGCCGCATCAAGCTCGACCTCGACTACACCGGCATCGACATCGTCCCGTCGCTGATCGAGACCAATCGGCGGCGTGTGGCCGGCGGCGAATTGTCCGGCCGGTTTCTCGTTGCCGACATCACGCGCGATGCGCTGCCGCGCGCGGATGTCATTCTGTGCCGGGACTGCCTGGTTCATTTGAGCTTCGACAACATCGCCCGCGCCGTGGCCCGCTTTGCCGAAAGCGGCGCGGGCTTCCTGCTGGTCACGACATTTCCAGAATGGGATGCAAATCGCGATTGCGCGGATGGCGATTGGCGCGCGCTGAACATGGAGAAGGCACCATTCAACTGGCCGTCGCCGCGTGCGCTGATCAACGAGCGTTGCGAGGAGGGCAGCGGCGGCTGGCGCGACAAGAGCCTTGCCCTATGGCGTCTGGATGAACTGCCCGATCGTATCCGCATGGCCACGGCGACGTGACGGACGCAGGCGGAACTCCATTGCGTCCGCGATCGCAATGGCGATACACTTCAGGTTGTGTGACGCGATCTTTGGGTCGCGTGTCGACGATGCCGGAGAACGCCATGAGGCCGAGTTTTGCCGTAGCGGCTCTGTTGATCTGGTGCTCCACGCCGGCACTGGCGCAGCAGGACGGCGCCGCGCTCTACACAGCGCATTGCGCGCAATGTCACGATGCCGGCGATGCCCAGAGCCGCGCGCCCGCGCGCGGCGCCATGCAGGCGATGTCGTTCGATCACGTGCTGGGGACGCTGACCTCCGGCAGCATGGCCGCGATGGCGAAGGAGCGCAGCGACGACGAGCGTCGCGCGATTGCTGCTTTCGTCACAGGCAAGGCCGCAATCAACAGTGCGTCTGACGGGCAGGGCCGCTGCACGCAGCAGATCAGCGGCTTTCCGCAACCGCTCGACGGTCCACGCTGGAACGGGTGGGGCGTCGATCTCAACAACAGCCGCTTCCAGCCGGCCGACATGGCGGGGCTGACCGCGGCGCAGGTGCCGCGCCTGCGGCTGAAATGGGCCTACGCGTTTCCCGGCGCCTCGGTGTCCTTTGCGCCGCCGACGATCATGGGCGGCCTGCTGTTCATCGGCGGCACCGACCGCAAGGTACATGCGCTCGACGCGGGAACCGGCTGCACGCTGTGGACGTTCGCGATCGATGCGGCGGTGCGCGCCGCGATCACGGTCGCACCGCTTCCCGGCTCCGATCAGTTCGCGATCTTCTTCGGTGATTTGCGTGCCAACGCCTATGCCGTGAACGCGCTGACGGGGGCGTTGATCTGGAAGACGAAGGTCGACGAGCATCCGGCCGCGCGCATCACCGGCGCGCCGGTGCTGCATTCCGGCATGCTCTACGTGCCGGTGTCCTCGCTCGAGGAAGCCGCCGGCTCGCAAGCCTCTTACGAATGCTGCACCTTCCGCGGCAGCGTGGTGGCGCTGGAGGCCGCGACCGGCAAGCCGGTCTGGCAAGCCTATACGATCCCAGAAGTGCCGCATCCGACCGACAAGAACGCGAAGGGCGTGCAGCTGTTCGGCCCGTCCGGTGCCGCGATCTGGTCGGCGCCGACGATCGATGTGAGGCGCGGCGCGATCTATGTCGCGACCAGCAATTCCTATTCGAATCCGCCATCCGCGACGAGTGACGCGATTCTCGCCTTCGACCTTGCGACCGGAAAGCTGCTCTGGAGCCAGCAGGCCACGCCGAAGGACGCTTATGTCGTGGCATGCTACGGCGTGGACAAGACCAATTGTCCCGAGGATCACGGACCCGACCACGATTTCGGCCAGTCGCCGATCCTGGTAACTCTGCGCGACGGCAGGCGCGTTCTTGCCATCGCACAGAAATCCGGCGTCGTGCACGCGCTCGATCCCGACGACGGCGGCAAGATCCTGTGGCAGACGCGGATCGGGAAGGGCGGTGCGCTCGGCGGCAGCGAATGGGGCTCGGCCGCCGATCAGGATCGCATCTATGTGGCGAACTCCGACGTGCGTTTCCTGCGTGACGGCACCAGGCGTCTCGACTCCACGCAAGGCGGCGGCCTGTTCGGGCTCGACCTCGCCAGCGGGACAGTCGTGATGGAGGTGCCTCCGGTCGCCTGTGGCGATCGACTCCAATGCAGCCCCGCGCTTTCGGCGGCGGTGAGCCTGATCCCCGGCGTCGTGTTCTCCGGCGGCGTCAGCGGCTTCCTGCGGGCCTATGCCAGCGACGGCAAGCTGCTCTGGGAGTTCGACACCGCGCAGGATTACAAGGCCGTCAACGGCGTCCCCGCCCATGGCGGCGCGATCGACGGTCCCGGACCGGTCATCGCCGGCGGCATGCTCTACACCAATTCCGGCTACGGCCAATGGAGCGGCGTCGCCGGCAACGTGCTGCTGGCGTTCGAGGTGGGGACGGAGTGAGCGCGACGTTCGGAGGCGCGATGATCGATGCCCGATGCAGTTGTGGCGCCGTTGCATTGTCGCTCGCGGGGCCATCCCGCGCGGTCGTTGCTTGTCACTGCATGGACTGCCAGCGCCGAACCGGTGCGCCCTTCGGCGTCGGCGCCTTCTACGCGGCTGAGGCCGTCACGATCTCGGGGACCCCAAGCGAATACGTTCGCAAGGCCGCGAGCGGCGGCAACGTCCGCAGCTATTTTTGCACCCATTGCGGTTCGACGGTCTACTGGAAGGCGGACAATCTGCCAGGGATGATCGGCGTCGCCGTCGGCGCGATGGCGGATCCGAATTTCCCGGCTCCGCTAAGATCGGTTTTCGAGCAGTCGAAACATGGCTGGGTCGAAATCAGTGGTGCGGAGCACTTTCAGCAAAGCGGTGCGCCAAAGAATGCAAGCTGAGGTTTCCACCTCAAGCGCTGGTGCCGGCTGAGGGGATTGGACCCCCGACCTTCGAGGCGATCTACGAAGCTTGACCACAGCGCTGGGCATGTGGTGCGCGTTCCCGTTCACTGCGGCACTGCTGTTTGTGGTGCTCGGTTGAAGCGGCTCACGCTCGCGGCCGCCTTCGGGGGGCGCATTGTCGGCCGCGCCGGCGCCTGCCGCCGATCTCGATCCATACGCCTGTTTCGGCGGCGCGCGTTACGTCGCCATGGGCACCGGCTTCCAGTGCGCGGATCTGCCGGCGTTCTGTGCCGGCGCGCGGGTCCTGCTGGCCGAGGCTGGCGGCAATGAGGCCGCAGCCGAGAAGCTTGCGCGAAGCCGCGGCCATGGCCGGCTGTCGATCGCGCTCGCGCACCGTTTCTGCAAATAGGGAGGGACGCATGCGGAGCTATGTCATCGGCGCCGTGCTCGCGCTCGTGGGGCTGTGGTTCGTGGCTATCCGCGCGCTGATGTTGAGCTGTGGGAACGCTAGGTTCTTAGTTCCGGTTCCGCAATGAAGCTCAGCTTAGATTGCCACATAAGTCACCTTGCCGCGCGGTGAAAAACCGCGCGACGATGAGTAGCATTGCTTTTTTGATCGCCCAGTTCGTTCTTCTTGGAGAGCAGATCTTGTCGATCGTGGGTGCACTCTCGCGAGAAGCCAGCACGTGATTGAGCTTTGGAACAAGTGGTACGGGACCTTGGCCTCTGTCGAGGCGCTGGCAGCCGTCGTCGTTATTGCCGTGGTGACCGCTGGCATTCTTACGTTAATTGAGAGTCAGCGGCATAGGACAAAACATTGATGGGGAGACGTCGGAAAACGATCAGCTAGACCAGAGTAGTTCAGCAGGTGAGTGGCGCTAAAAAATGCTCCTATGCAGGAGGATCAAATGATCCTTTCTCGTGCAAGTTGGACAAACAGGAATGCTTCTTGGCGGCAAGCATTTTGCACATGCGCGGTGTTCAGCATACTGGTCGCAGCTCCTGCATTCTTGATGATACTCCTGCTGGATTCCCAGCTCGTCTTACCAGCGCTCAGTATTCTATTTTTCTCAGACGCGATGATCACTGCGGTCTTGGCTTGGGCAAAGTCGGGAAATGCGACATTAGAAAATGTAACGCTATGGGATGTTGCCGGGGCATTGACCATGTTGGGTTGTGCCGCAGCGATTCTTGGCGAACCAGATCAAGTGGCACTTCTTTTCGAGCAACCGGTCAGACTACATTCGGACGCGGCTCTAGGCGATAGCGCTAGCCCCTGATAACCGGCGGCGTTAGGACCCCCGTTTCTTGGGGGCAGGTATCGGTCAACCGATCCGATAGACGTATGCGATCTCGCTTGCAGCTGCCCATTCCCCTGCGGCGGGGACATGACCCGTGCCTGATTATTACGATACAGAGAGCTGGCCCCGGTTGTTTGGACAGCGCCCCGCTGGATTTAAGTGGATTCCTGCCGGGTTATGCTGAACGCGGGGCTTTACGGTTTTGTCGTTGCGTCGGGAGGGCGTAGCCCGACCAGAGCGACGACAAAACCGTCGGCGACGGTCATGCGGCCATCACCATAGCTTGCGTGCCGAAGTAAGCCTCGTCGGGCGTGCGCCCGTCAAGGCTCGAGTGAGGGCGTCCCTGATTGTAGAAGGCCAGATACTTGGCAATTGACGCTCGCGCCTCGGACACGCTGTCGTAGGCGCGGAGATATACTTCTTCGTATTTGACCGTGCGCCAGAGCCGCTCGACAAACACGTTGTCGCGCCAGGCGCCCTTGCCGTCCATGCTGATGGCGATCTTCGCGTCCAGCAGCACATCGGTGAACTCGAGGCTGGTGAACTGGCTGCCCTGATCCGTGTTGAAAATCTCGGGCCTGCCGTGCTTCGCCAACGCCTCCTGGACCGCTTCGACGCAGAAGGCCGCCTCCATTGTGATCGAGACGCGATGGGCCAGGACCCGTCGGCTGAACACATCGACGACCGCCGCGAGATAGACGAAGCCACGCCGCATCGGAATGTAGGTGATGTCCATTGCCCACGCATGGTCGGGCCGCTCGATCTTCAATCCGCGCAACAGGTACGGGTAGATCTTGTGACCCGGAGCCGGCTTGCTCGTGTTCGGGCGACGATAGACCGCCTCGATCCGCATGCGCTTCATCAGCGTCGCGATGTGGCGGCGACCGGCGTATACGCCCTCCCGCCGCAGCAACGATCGCAGCATACGCGCTCCCGCGAAGGGATAATCGAGATGCAGCTCATCGAGCCGACGCATCAAGGCAAGGTCCTCGGCCGAAACTGGCCGAGGTTCATAGTAGACCGTGCTGCGAGCCAGCTTCAGGACCTTCGCCTGGCGCACGATAGAAAGATCATGATCGCGGTCGATCATCGCTTTGCGCTCAGCAGGCCCGCCTTGGTGAGCGCGCCGGACAAAAAATCGTTTTCCAACGCCAGCTCGCCGATCTTGGCATGTAACGCCTTCAAATCGACCGGCGTCTCGGCCGATGTCTTGTCATGCCCAAACACGCCGGCGGCGCCTTCCAGGAGCTGGTTTTTCCAGATCGTGATCTGGTTCGGATGAACATCAAACAGTTGCGCCAGCTCCGCCAGTGTCTTGTCGCCTTTGACCGCAGCCAAAGCAACCTTCGCCTTGAATGCCGGAGAATGCGTCCGGCGGCTCTTCTTCGTCATCTTCGCTCCTGATTCGCAGCAAGAATCCTCGCCGCTGTCAGGCAGAAAATCCACTCAAGCTACTGTCCGAATTTGCGGGGCCAGCTCTATCCTCGTCATGTGGAAGAGTCCGAACTGAGGGCGGCTGGCTTTTTCAAACCTGTTTGAGAATAAGCGTCGCCTGAGGGGCGCCGCTTAGCTCGATCGGCCTCTAGCCGAGAGCATCGTTCCGAAGGAGCAATCCCACACATATTTTGTTCGTCGCGCTTTTAGTGTCCCGTCCCAAAACTCGCACTAGTACTCACAGACATGGAGGTGAGGATGACGCCGCAACTAAACTTCCACCGCGACACCAAGCCGATCAAGATCCCTGGTTCTTACAACCTTTACTACGACCCCGTCCAGACCGACCGCGAACTGACGAAAATGTTTCAGATGGGAGATGACTATTTTGATGAGGATAGTCGCTACACACGCGCGACTAGGCGCTGATCTTGCCCGAGCCGACGTTGAGGTTCTGCCCGGCCTCGCACTCTTCGGTGTTCGCATCCTTCGCGCAAACGATGGCGACTATCGGGCCTTCGCCCAGGGTGCATCGTTCAACCGCGACATGGTGAAGTCAATTGCAACTCTGATCATGGGCGAATGCCAACGTGTCAACACAAGCTAACTCAGTCTATAGGGGCGACTGCACGATGCACAGCACTGCCATATCTAACGACAATGTTATTAACGCCGGGTTCGGTGCAAACGACAATCGGCGTGAGCCAGATGCAGGTGTACAGCCGACCGAGGACGCGGTCGCTAAGGTGTTCGCCAACAGTTACCGGAACCAACTACGCTATTGCCACACGGCTGGCGCATGGTTTGAATGGACCGGATCGCATTGGTGCAAGGACGAAACGGGGATCGCCTCCCATTACGCGCGGGTGATGGCGCGCGAGATGTCTAAGACCTGCACGAGTGCGAAGGTGCTTGCAAGTATCAGGAAGAGGTCGTTCGCAAGTGGCGTAGAGAACTTTGCGAAGAACGAACCTATGCTAGCCAGATCCTACCGTGCTTGGGACATCGACCCGTTCCTTCTGGGAACGCCGGACGGTACAGTTGACCTGCGCACTGGCAAGCTGCGCGCAGCGGATCCTGCCGACTGCATCACCAAGGTGACTTCCATTGCTCCGTCCGATAGGGCCGACTGTCCGCGGTGGCTCGCGTTCCTTGACCAGGCGACGGGCGGCGACCGGGAGATGATCCGCTTTCTGCAACAATGGTGCGGCTATTCGCTGACCGGCGACACGCGCGAGCACGCGCTTGTTTTTGCTTACGGTCCCGGCGGAAACGGCAAGTCGGTTTTCCTCAACACCGTGTCGCACATCATGCTGGATTACGCGACTACGTCATCAATGGATACGTTCGTTGAGTCCCGCGGCGATCGTCATCCGACCGATCTTGCCATGCTTCGCGGCGCGCGCCTGGTGACCGCCAGCGAAACTGAGGCTGGTAAGAACTGGGCGGAAAGCCGCATCAAGTCGTTGACCGGCGGCGATCCGATCACGGCGCGGTTCATGCGCCAAAACTTTTTCACCTTCATGCCACTGTTCAAGCTGTGTATCGTCGGCAATCACCAGCCGCGGCTCCAGAATGTCGACGACGCAGCCCGTCGACGGTTCAACATCATTCCGTTCATTCAGAAGCCCGAAAAACCTGATCGCCAGCTCGAGTCCAAGCTTCGCGATGAGGCGTCCGGAATTTTGCGATGGATGATTGATGGTTGTCTTGATTGGCAGCAAAACGGACTGGTGCGGCCGACGTCAATCGTGGAAGCGACCGAAGCGTATTTCGCAGAGCAAGATGTCTTTGGGCAGTGGCTGCGCGATATGTGTCGCGTCGACGATGGCAGTCGGAGTCTGTCGGAGTTTCAGGCAGATTTGTTCGAGTCGTGGACGAAATACGCCGAGGCAGCAGGCGAGAAGCCCGGCAGCCGCATTGCCCTGGGAAAGGCGCTGGAAAATCGTGGCTTCGCTAAAAAATCAACGAAGCGTGGAGTAATGCATTTCGGCGTTCAGCTTACGAAAGCCGAGCGCGAAAATCACCACGACAGCCAGGGTAATGAGTGATGAAAAGTGATCACTTTTTCCATAATCGGCCCTACGCGAGCGCGTAGCAAAGTAAAATGGTAAAAGTCGTCACCAGTCGTCACCTCATCACCACGTTTTTTTCGATTGGACAACTATGCTCAATCTAGCCCTATCCCTAGCCGCGGCACGCCTCCCGGTATTCCCCTGTCGGCCTGAGAACAAGCGGCCCTATACGTCGAACGGCTTTAAGTCCGCGACCGTCTTCCCATACATCATCAATCGCTGGTTTACCGATTGGCCCGATGCCCTTGTCGGCATGCCAACCGGCGAGCGCACGGGTTTGTGGGTGCTGGACATGGACGCGCACAAGGGCGCCACCGAATCCGACCTGCCGCACGACGTGCCGCCGACCACGACCGTGCGCACGCGCTCCGGCGGCAGGCACTTCTATTTCCGTCATGTCGGGCTGGGTAATTCACCGGGCAGGTTGCCGCACGGCTGGGATGTACGTGGAACTGGTGGCTATTGTTTGGTTGCTGGCAATCCGGGCTATACGCTGGATGTCGACATGCCGCCTGCCGACGCGCCTGAATGGCTGGTGACGCTTATCCGACCCCGCCCATATGTGCCGCGCCCGAGCCAGCCTTATCAGCCGCAAAGCCATGACCGCTACGTTGACGCCGCTGTGCGCGCAGAGCTTGCCGCGCTAGCCGGCGCCGCACCCGGTACGCGCGGCACGCTGCTGAATCGCACAGCCTTCACGCTAGGCACATTCGTCGGCGCCGGTGCTCTAGACCGTGGCGAGGCTGAACATGGACTATTTGATGCCGCGCACGGCTGCGGGTTGATTGCGCTGGACGGCGAGCGTGCGGTGCGGGCAACCATCCGGCGTGGTCTGGATGCAGGCACCAGACAGCCGCGCGCACTGCCGGAGCGGGACAACACGCCGATAGTAGATGTGAGCAAGTTGCTGCGGAAGCGGAGGGCATGACAAGGCGGGGGTAGGGGCCATCTCGATCTCTCCCACCGTGGGCCTCAACTTCCGGCCGCACAATTAGACGCGTTATCCCGCAGATTTCGAGATAATTTTTTGGCCGGTGACACAAATAGAAAACCTGCGGCGTCGCGTCCCCAAGTGCCCATACCGGTATGGTGACGAACCGCCCGAGGGTTTGAAGCCACCCCACCCAACACTCGATCGGCGCGCAGACGTCGACGAAACGAAGAGCCGCACAAACGGCCAGATCAGCAAGTCACGTTACGTTGAGGTTTTTATGAAACATACTCCAATCCAACCCGTCTTGCCCGCGCAGGCAGGAGCTCAGATTTGCGCCTGCTGCAAGACTACGCCGCGCCTCCAACACCGGAATATCACAACGACAACCCGCCTTGCGGCTTTGGCGCGGACTGCTTCTGGAGGTGCGCCCATCGCCTGCTGAACTGCTAGGGCTAGCTTAGGACGCAATCGCCGCGGGCCCATACGGTCCCGTTAGCCCGACTGATATTGACCGGGCAACCCGGCAACGTATCCGTTTCAAGGATGGCCGTATTGATCAATGGCTCGGCGGCGACGGGCGTTGGCATTCTGCGGAGCGCACTAGCGGCACGAGCGTGGCAAACGTCGCCATTCGGAAGCCGAACAGCAGGAGGACGCGGCCCGCCATCTGGCGCTGCCCGCCACAGGCCAACTTCCGAGTACCATCTACAAAGCTACTGGAAGGCCATGCTTTGCGCTCTTGCACCGGCTTGGCGTTAGCGGGGTCTACAGCTTCGACGAGTCCTGGGTTAACGCCGGCCTATACCCGGCGTGTCGGGTGCCGCGCTACATGGTTGGCATTGCGCGTGGCGCGCCGTTTATGGCCGGTAGGACTCGTCGGAATGCCGTAAGCGGAGCTTTTCTCCCATTTGATTGACTGGTTTCGCTTCGGCTTTCGCTCTGCGATCCTTGGCTTGTCAGAGAGCCGAGAGGAGACTGAAGGCGATGGAACAATCGGGGGAGGAAGCCGAAGCTGATGGCTTTGTGGGGAAGCTTACGCGCCGGACGCGTTCTGGAGGCCGGTTATGGTCTGCGGAGATCAAGGGGCGCGCTGTTTTCGAGAGCATGAAGCCCGACGCCCGGGTATGTGATGTCGCACGGCGTTATGGTGTGAAGGCCCAGCAGTTGACGACGTGGCGCAGATTGGCGCGTGCTGGCCGGCTCGCATTGGTCACGGACGACGCGGCGGATTTCGTGTCGATCGAGCTGAGCGATCCAGTGGCGTCAGGCAAGAGCGAGGGGCCCGTCGAGATTACGATTGGCAAGGTTTCGGTCCGCCTGGATGCGGACGTGTCGGCGGTGCGGATCGCGGAGATCGTGACTGCGATCGAGCGCGGCGCATGATCATTCCGGCGCAGGGACTGCGGATTGTGCTTGCTGTGCGTCCTGTTGACTTCCGGTGCGGGCACGACGCGCTGGCCGGTCTTGTGCAAAACACGCTTGGGCTCGATCCGCATTCGGGCCTGATCGTGGTTTTTCGTTCGAAGCGCGCCGACCGGCTGAAGATTTTGCTATGGGACGGCACGGGCCTCGTTTTGGTCTACAAGCGCCTTGGCCGCGATGGTCGTTTCGAGTGGCCGCAGATCAGCGACGGCGTCATGCATCTGACGCGCGTGCAGTTCGAAGCGCTGTTCGATCACCCATGTTGATGCCCCTCCTTGTTAGGCTGACAGATTCTTAGATCAAGTTGCGCGATGACGTGGTTTCGAAGGTCTCCGATGGCGTGAAGAACGGATGGTGTATTCGGGAAGAGATAGGCGCCGCTGGGCTGGCGATCAATTAGCAAACGCTTGGTTCGGATCTGAACATAGAGCCAGTTTACTGGAATCTCGAGCCTTCGGGCCAGTTCGGGCGGGCTGAGGTATGAGTCGTCATGCTCCCATCGGCTGCGCTGGGCAGTTACCTTGATGGCGGCGGCACGACGGAGCCGCCCAACGGTGATAGGCAGCACCTTATCGGCGCAACGGGGAGAGCGGTGACCTTCCCGAGTAAGGATTGTGGCGATCTTGTCGTCTGGGACGCCGTCGCGAGCGAGCGTCAGAAGGCGTTCCCGCATCTCTGTGCCTCGCGTCAATCTGGTGACGGAGTTGACGCTCATCTTCACTTCGAGCTCCGTCACGGCGCCTCCCCGCCAGACGATCCTAGCCAGGGCCAAGTCGCGCTCACCGCGGTCGAGAACGACCTTTTCGATGAGACATCGCAACAACGCCTTGCGATGCGCATCCGAGATAGTCTCGTCACCCCATATCTGCGGGAGGCGGCCGGTGAGGCTGATGACCTTGTCGTTGAGCTCCTTGCTTATGGCCACTTGTGTGATGGCTTTGGGCGGCGTCTGTCGGGCAAGCGCCTCTTCGGCGGCGCGCACGTCGTTTAGCGCCGCTTCCCATCGACGCTCGAGTTCCGAGGCGACCAACCGATTATCTGGATCAGCTCGGTTGAACTGCCGTTCGGCGAGCGCCGCCGTGTATCGCTTGCGCTCGAGCTCTCGTTCTGCACTGGAGCGTAGCGCATTGTTCGTCTGCTGCTGCACCCGGCGGGAGCGCGACAAGGCATCGAGTTCGGCCGGCGCTAGTGCGGTTAGGAATGCGTCGCCAACGGCTGCATCGATATGGGCGGCGCGGATGTGTTGGCAGGTTGGCTGACCTTCCTGGGTACGCAGGTGATTGCATACATATTCGCCGCCGCCCTTGTAGCGGACGTACATCTTATGGCCACATCGTGCGCACCAGGCAATGCCGTGGAGCAGGAGCTCGCCATTGCGAGGCGCGCCGCGGGTTTTGATGCGCATGTATTCGGCTCGGTTATCTCTGATGACGGATCGGATTTTTTCATAAATTGGCCAGTCGATATAGGCTGGATATCGATCTTTAACGACGATCCGCCACTCCTCCATCGGCCGCGGAGCCTTTTGTGGCAGGGCCCCCTCCCGCTTCGGCGGCCGGAAGCGGGTTCGTCCATAGACAAAGGCGCCCGCGTATGCGGGGTTCTTCAAGATCGCCGCGACGGCAGCCAGCGTCGCGCGCGTCCAGCACAAATCGCCATATCGATCACGACGCGGCAGTTCCAGGTCACGCTCGTTCAACGCTCGCATGACCTTGGCAACGCTGCGCAGCTGCAGGAATAACTGGAAGACGAGACCGAGCCGCCCTTGCACGGCCATGTCGGGATCCTTAACGACCACACCGCTCGGGTCCCGCATCAGCCCGATTGGCAGCATAACCGCAAGTTCGCCGCGTTCGGCTTTGGCCAGCAGGCCGGCGGTCAGCCGGCTGCGGATCGTATGTAGCTCAAGCTCGGAGATCGAACCCTTCAGCCCGAGAAGCAACCGTCCGTTGGGAGTGCCCGGATCATAGACACCATCGCGGTCGGCGATCAGGCAGCCACGTAGACCACAGATATCCAGGAGCGGATACCAGTCGGTACAATTACGCGCCAAGCGGGTCACGTCGATCGACAGGATGAGTCCCACTTCACTCAGGCCAACACGGCCAACGAGTTCCTTGAAGCCGTTACGCTGTGCTATAGACGCGCCGCTCAACCCGAGATCGGCATCAATCACGTCGATGGCCGCCTCACGCCATCCGAGTTCGCGGGCGCGCTGGCGAAGCGCGTATTGAAGGCGCAGGCTCTCCTGATTGCTTACGACCTGATGGGGCGTCGACTGCCGGATGTAGACTACGGCTTTGCGCGCCAAGTGGCTTGGTGTGACCAGCTCGGACTTCATGAGGGATCTCCGCCAAAATTGCGGCGACGTCTTCGACGATCTGGCGTCGGAGCGCGGGCGTCAGCGTCGACCAAAGATCGGCTGGATCCATGCTCATGTGCGTCGGGACAATCCGCTGTCGATAAAAGCTCGAGTAGAGCCTCCATACTCAGCTTAATCTGATTTGCCTCTTGCTCATAATATTCGATTGCGGTTGCTTGAATCAGAAGACTGCTTCCTGCGCGATACTCAACTTCATACGAAGCGGGAATGCCTCGGCCTCGCTGACCGATCTTCCTAATCACTCGATATGAGCGCCCCCACAAAGGATGGTGGGGGTCCCCAACCTCGACCACCTCCGGAAATGATTCGTCAGACTCACTATCAGGGACATTCCTCAATCCCCTCGTTTGAAGGGCTGAACTGGAAGCGAGTGGGCGAACGGATTGTCGCGACGCCAGCTGCGGCGAACTGACTCAGACCCGACAACCTGTTTCGCGCGGGGCTTTGGGATGATAGCTTGCGGATGTGCCGCCGTCCCCCATTGATCCCGCCCGTCTTGCAGCGCTGCCCGCCGATGTGCGCGCGCTCTTCCGCGCGCAGGAAGCGATGATTGAAGCCGAGCGTCGTCGCGCAGACGATGAATGCTCGGCGCGCCTTCATGTCGAGAGTGAACTGGCTGCGTCCAAAGAGAGCGTCGAACGCCTCGAACTGCTCGTGAAGGAGTACGAGCGCGCACGTTTCGGTAAACGCTCGGAGAAGTTCAATCCCGATCAGATGCAACTGGTTCTCGAGGACATCGAGATTGCCATCGCCGAAGTCCAGGAACGCCAGGACGATCGTGCGCGCCGCGCCGGCACGGCGCCGTCCAGCCGCCGGACCAGGCGCGCTGCCCGTGCCTTTCCCGCGCACCTGCCGCGCATCGAGCAGGTGATCGAACCCGAGAACCTCGAGTGTCCCTGCGGCTGCGGCCGGATGGTCCAGATCGGCGAGGATCGCTCCCGCCGTCTCGATGTCATGGCCGCCCAGTATCGTGTGATCGAGACGGTGCGACCGCGCTACGCCTGCGCAAAGGGCTGCACCGGTGTTGCTCAGGCGCCGGCGCCCGCCCATCTCGTGGAGGGTGGCATCCCCACCGAGGCGCTGCTGGCGCAGGTGGCGGTCGCCAAGTTCAGCGAGCACATGCCACTCTATCGTCAGTCGCAGGTTCTGGCTCGGCATGGCATCTTCATCGATCGCGCCGTTCTGGCAGACTGGATGGGAACGGTCGCCTTCCACCTCGCGCCGCTGGTCGAGCGCATGAGCGTCGTGATGAAGCAATCGGGCCGCTTGTTCATAGACGAGACCAGGGCGCCTGTGCTCGATCCGGGCCGGGGCCGAACGAAGACCGGCTATCTGTGGGCTGTCCTGCGCGACGATCGCGGCCACGGCGGCGCTGATCCACCAATCGTGGTCTACCACTACGCGCCAGGACGCGGTGGTGACCATGCTGAGCGCATCCTCGAGGGCTTCGACGGCATCCTTCAGGTCGACGGATACCAGGGCTATCATCGGCTCGCACGGCCCAAGCGCAAAGGCGGCGTGCCGCTGCGGCTGGCCGCATGTTGGTCCCACTCAAGGCGCAAGATCATCGCAGCGACTCCGAAAGCCGGCTCACCCATCGCCGAAGCCGTTCTCGCGCGCATCGCCGCACTCTATGCGATCGAGAAGGAGATCCGTGGCGCCGACGCCCCGGCTCGGCAAACGACCCGTAACGAGCGATCACGGCCGCTCGTCGCTGAACTCGAGAGGTTTCTGCGCGAGCAAGCCGCTCGCCTGTCGCCGGGCAGCGAGATGGGCAAGGCGATCGCCTATCTCCTGAACCATTGGGATGGCCTCACCTTGTTTCTCGACGATGGTTGCGTTGAGATGGACACCAATCCCGTCGAAAATCAAATCAGGCCGCTGACTCTGACGCGTAAAAATAGTTTATTTGCTGGTCACGACGAAGGTGGTCGTTCATGGGCGCGCATAGCTTCGCTCATCGCCACCTGCAAAATCAACAGCGTGGAGCCCTACGTCTGGATGAAAGCGACGCTCAAAGCGATCGCAACCGGTCACCCGCAGTCCCGGATCGACGAGCTCCTGCCCTGGTCGTTCGGCCGCACCTCGTAATTCTCCGTCGTTGCCGCCTCCATACCCCCCGCCAACGATTTGCAAACACGTTGATCAACAGACTGCAATCCCCACGCCAAACCTTTGCGAGTGGGACGCGAACGTCGCTTACGGAATGCCTGCGCTTCGGAGAGCAGCTTCGCCGGCCCTGAATACGCCATTCTCGCCGGCCTCGATGCCCCGTGTTGCTGCTGCGCTTGGCGATCACTGCGATGTGTTGGAGCGCTCGCTGGACGGCGACACCGCACGTGAGATCGCCGTGGCGAATGGTTGGGGCAATGGCAAGGCGGGCGAGCGACGGGCGGTCACGGCACAGGACAACGCGCTAGCGGCGTTGGCCGCAATGGAGAAAAAGCTCGCGGCCTAGCAATGAAACCATGGTCTAGCCTCATTTGAGACTGGAATCGCCAACCAATATCTCCCGCGCGCTAGAGCGGGGAGGCGGCGAGACGTGGCGGACGGGCGAAAAATCAGTGCCTGTATAGGCCAGATCGTGATTGATGGCTCTCCTTTGCGCTGCAAGGTACGCCATCTCACAGCTTCGTCCGCAATCGTTCAGACGCTTGACGCGCCTTTAATGCCAGCGACCTTCGGTTTGCGTATTCCAAGCGTTGGACTCGACTTGAGTTGTTCGGTTGTGTGGCGCGATAAGCGCCGTCTCGCTGTGAAGTTTCTGAACTAGCAGCCACTGTTTCTCGTAAACGGCATCCCTCAGCTCAATCCCGGAACGTAGGATGGCGGCCACCATGGCCAGCTTGAATGACGCACTTCCTGCAATCGACCGGCACGTTGAATTTCCACGCTCAAGAAGCGTGGGCGTCGCACGCCGATTGCACGACGCCGGCAACTGCCGACCCGGCATTTTGCAGGCCAGTTATGAGCCCATAGCAACGTTTTGAGGGTGAGCGCGGGGTAGACGCGTGGACGGGGGTGGGTCAGATCCTTCCGACCTTCGTCCATAGCTACCGGCGGCCCCCGAAAATTCGCGCATCTGCATTTCAGAATATGGGGTATCTTAGGTTGCATTGTATACTAAGTCGCGCCGACGAGAAGAATCGGAGCTGCGCGTAAGTGTGCCGAGATCAGCGCTCCGTATTCGAATAATAGTTCCTTCATGAGGCCGCTAGCAATCGATCCGATCGGCTCGGAGCGGTCTCCGATCGATCTCCGCGGAGGACATCGGCGCGTTGCTTGGCGGTGTCGCGAGGAGACGATAGCGGCCGCTGGCGGCCCGATCCGCAGCCGCCTGAATCCGCTTATTTTCGTAGAGACGGAGGACGCTCTCGTCGCCCATCAGGGCCGAGGGGAATGGGCCGCTGCGGATCGCGCCAACGTTCGTCCTCGGACCAGAACGTCGGGTTGCGGGTATCGAGCGGACTCGGGGGCTGGCTGCATGAGACACGTGGCCGCGGACGAGACTGCTGGCGACAGCGACGCAGATCCGCAAATTCCCCGAGGGACAAGGCGTAAGGCCGCCTCAGTTGGCGACCTCTATCATCATTGCCACCACGTCAGTGAATAGGTTTGCTCGGTGTGTTTGCGTCGCTGTTGTCGCTGGTCGAGAAGGTGATGCCTGAGCCCCGCCAATGTCGCGCACCAATATGCTCAAATTCGCAGCCAGCTATCCGGCGTTCGTCAAACTCGCACCAATCCGCCTTTGGTTGCGAGCTAATGAGCCACGCCTTACACGCCGTGTGACCGTGGACAAAGGCCAGAAGTCAGCTGCATGACCGAAGGCCAGATGGAACTCAACCGTCTTAGTATTGTTTTACCTCAACCCTCCAGCAGTCGGCGGGCTGGATAGGACCCGAATGGAAAAATCAGACCGCTTCGATGCTGCACAATCCAGCGAGGGGCGTTATCGGCTACTTGTTGAGGCGATCACCGACTACGCGATCTATATGCTGGATCGCGACGGGCATGTCACCAGCTGGAACCCGGGGGCGAAGCGCTTTAAGGGCTATGAGGCCGAGGAGATCATAGGGCACCACTTCTCGACATTCTATACGGAGACCGAGCGGGAGCAGAAAGTGCCTGCGTTGGCGCTGGAGGAGGCGGAGCGAACCGGACGCTTCGAGCGAGAGGGTTGGCGGGTGCGCAAGGACGGCACGCAGTTCTGGGCCCATGTCATCATTGACGCGATCCGCTCGCCTAAGGGCGAGCTTGTAGGTTTCGCCAAGATCACTCGGGATCTGACCGAGCGAAGGGCTGCCGAGGCCAAATTACGCGAAAGCGAGCAGCAGTTCCGGCTAATGGTCCAAAGTGTGACGGACTACGCCATCTACATGCTGGACGTGGAAGGCAACGTGGCGAGTTGGAACGCTGGAGCCCAGCGCATCAAGGGGTACGCTCCCGAAGAGATCATCGGTCGCCACTTCTCCAATTTCTATACGGAAGAGGATCGCGCCGCGGGCCTCCCGCGAACAGGCCTGCAGACCGCATCCCGTGACGGACGGTGGGAGCATGAAGGTCAAAGGGTACGAAAGGACGGCACTCGCTTTTGGGCGCATGTCGTGATCGACGCGATTCGAGACGACGACGGGAAGCTCGTAGGATTCGCCAAAGTGACCCGGGACATTACAGAACGGCGTGAGGCGGAAGCCGCGCTCCAGGCGGCGCAAGCAACGATGATCCGATCCCAGAAGCTGGAAGCGATCGGCCAACTTACTGGCGGCGTTGCCCACGACTTCAACAACTTGCTGCAGGTCATCAGCGGAAATCTGCAACTGCTTAGGAAAGATATCGCTGGTAATGCCCGGGCCGAGATGCGGGTCAGAGCTGGCCCCGGTTGTTTGGACAGCGCCCCGCTGGATTTAAGTGGATTCCTGCCGGGTTATGCTGAACGCGGGGCTTTACGGTTTTGTCGTTGCGTCGGGAGGGCGTAGCCCGACCAGAGCGACGACAAAACCGTCGGCGACGGTCATGCGGCCATCACCATAGCTTGCGTGCCGAAGTAAGCCTCGTCGGGCGTGCGCCCGTCAAGGCTCGAGTGAGGGCGTCCCTGATTGTAGAAGGCCAGATACTTGGCAATTGACGCTCGCGCCTCGGACACGCTGTCGTAGGCGCGGAGATAAACTTCTTCGTATTTGACCGTGCGCCAGAGCCGCTCGACAAACACGTTGTCGCGCCAGGCGCCCTTGCCGTCCATGCTGATGGCGATCTTCGCGTCCAGCAGCACATCGGTGAACTCGAGGCTGGTGAACTGGCTGCCCTGATCCGTGTTGAAAATCTCGGGCCTGCCGTGCTTCGCCAACGCCTCCTGGACCGCTTCGACGCAGAAGGCCGCCTCCATTGTGATCGAGACGCGATGGGCCAGGACCCGTCGGCTGAACACATCGACGACCGCCGCGAGATAGACGAAGCCACGCCGCATCGGAATGTAGGTGATGTCCATTGCCCACGCATGGTCGGGCCGCTCGATCTTCAATCCGCGCAACAGGTACGGGTAGATCTTGTGACCCGGAGCCGGCTTGCTCGTGTTCGGGCGACGATAGACCGCCTCGATCCGCATGCGCTTCATCAGCGTCGCGATGTGGCGGCGACCGGCGTATACGCCCTCCCGCCGCAGCAACGATCGCAGCATACGCGCTCCCGCGAAGGGATAATCGAGATGCAGCTCATCGAGCCGACGCATCAAGGCAAGGTCCTCGGCCGAAACTGGCCGAGGTTCATAGTAGACCGTGCTGCGAGCCAGCTTCAGGACCTTCGCCTGGCGCACGATAGAAAGATCATGATCGCGGTCGATCATCGCTTTGCGCTCAGCAGGCCCGCCTTGGTGAGCGCGCCGGACAAAAAATCGTTTTCCAACGCCAGCTCGCCGATCTTGGCATGTAACGCCTTCAAATCGACCGGCGTCTCGGCCGATGTCTTGTCATGCCCAAACACGCCGGCGGCGCCTTCCAGGAGCTGGTTTTTCCAGATCGTGATCTGGTTCGGATGAACATCAAACAGCTGCGCCAGCTCCGCCAGTGTCTTGTCGCCTTTGACCGCAGCCAAAGCAACCTTCGCCTTGAATGCCGGAGAATGCGTCCGGCGGCTCTTCTTCGTCATCTTCGCTCCTGATTCGCAGCAAGAATCCTCGCCGCTGTCAGGCAGAAAATCCACTCAAGCTACTGTCCGAATTTGCGGGGCCAGCTCTGTCCAAAACGCCCTCGGAGGTGTGGCCCGAGGTTCTAAACTTGCCTCTCAACTGCTTGCCTTTGCAAGGCGACAGCCGCTGGAGCCAAGGGTAGTGAACGCGGGCCGTCTCATCAAGAACATGGATGAGATGCTTCGTCGCGCCCTCGGTGGGGAGATCGAAGTCGAGACGGTCGTCGCAGGTGGGCTGTGGAATAGCCTCATCGACCCGGATCAACTGGAAAATGCGGTCCTGAATCTTGCGATCAACGCCCGCGACGCGATGAACGGCGAAGGCCGGCTGACGATTGAAGCAAGTAATGCCTTCCTCGACGACGAATATGTCCGCCAGCATGACGAGTTGTCTGCGGGACAATACGTGATGATCGCGGTGACCGATACAGGCACCGGAATTCCGCCGGATATCCTGGAACGGGTCTATGAGCCATTCTTCACAACCAAGGCGGAGGACAAGGGTACGGGCTTGGGCCTCGCCATGGTTTACGGCTTTCTCAAGCAGTCCGGCGGACACGTGAAAATCTACAGCGAGGTAGGGGCCGGGACCACGGTGAAGCTGTACTTCCCGCGAGAGATGGCATCCGAAGATACTCTGGTGGGGGCTCCGACCGGAGAGGTTCAAGGCGGAGAGGAAACTGTCCTCGTGGTTGAGGATGACGATGAGGTTCGCGAGGTCGCGGTCTCGATGCTTACCGAGCTCGGCTACCGCGTGGTCAAGGCGCGAGATGCAGCGAGCGCACTCGTCGTTGTCGACAGCGGCATTCCAATAGACCTTATCTTCACCGACGTCATGATGCCTGGCAGCCTGCGTAGCCCGGACTTCGCAAGAAAAGCCAAGGAGCGTTTGCCAAACGTCGCCGTACTTTTCACATCCGGCTATACTCAGAACGCCATCGTGCACGGCGGGCGGCTCGATCCCGGGGTGGAACTCCTGGCCAAACCTTACACGCGCGAGGCGCTCGCGCGGAAAATCAGACACTTGCTGGCTAATCAAGCTCAAAGGCGCGTCGCTCAGGGATCGCAACACTCGGCCAACGAAAAGTCTTTCAAGGACGCGACCGTGTTGCTCGTCGAAGACGACGACCTCATCCGCCTGACGACAACAGAGATGCTAAACGATCTTGGATGCAACGTAAAAGAGGCCAGCACGGCTCAAGAGGCCTTGAAGATCCTGGATGAGCACCCCGTGGACATCTTACTTACCGATGTCGGACTCCCAGGAGTTTCCGGTCTAGAGCTCGCAAGGAATGTCTATGCGCGCCGGCCCGATCTTTGCCTAGTTCTCGCGACAGGTGGCAGCGGATTGAAATCTGAAGCCGCGCGATTGGGCGCAATACTCGTCGTGAAGCCTTACACTCCGAAGTCTCTTCGTCAGGGTTTGGAACAGGCGATGAACAAGCGTCGCTGAATAGATAGGTCTCACTGGGTGAAGCAACTTAACCCCATGCGCTTTCAACATTGACGCTATACGATATTCAAAGTCCACGCTGATGCTGGCTGGGTAACGCCGAATGTGAGGTTAACGCTGCGCCGAATTACAGAAAGGCCGGCGCAACGTCCGATTTGGCACACAGCCGACCTTTTTGGGAAAGCCCGCGACGATTAGTTTTGACCCCAGGCGGACTACATCTCATCTGAAGACCAAGAACGTGGCACTGGTCAGCGCACTAACTGTGGCGTGAGATTTTGACGCAACTAGCGATGTAAGAATCACCAGTCCTTGAATGAAGGCTCAGCACATCCACCGCAAACCCAGAGAAATGTCCAATCGGCGGTGCGTCTCGCGCTCTCCGGAAGATATCGGCTCCGCACGGATGCCTTGATCGGGCTGGCGGACTGCCAAACGACCTCGAAGGTACCCGTCGCCGCCGGCTTCGAGAGATGATGATTGGTATTCATCACCAGCTCAAAACCACTTGGCGCCCCTTACGCGTTGTCCGTACATGGCTTGCCGGACCGCCTCGACATCGACCGTGCCGGCTTGGCTGACCGCCTGAGCCCGCATCCTGAAGCCGATGTAAGTCGCCTCCTTTTGATCGTTGGTGGTCGTGTCCCGTTGTTCGTTGAACTCCGTCCACATTCTGATGAACGCGTCGTTTCGACCGACTTGACAGACTGGAAGTATTCCGTGCCGCCAGGTGCCCGGCGAGTTTGCCGAGGTCGACACTGCGCAACTCATGTTCGCTGACGTGAGGGCCATGAACTGGATCTGACGGGCATCTACCTGTTGCTTTATCAATACGGCTTACATATGAGCGTTGGAATCCCCAGCGACCGTCGATATCATTGCGGTCTTTGGTCCAGCTGTGCCTAAAGCCTACCTCGCGCATTGGCTTCCCCGCGGCCGTTAGCGAATTACGGACATCGCGGGCTATGATTATACGCCCTAGCGCCACTCCGGCCCAAGTTCCTAAATCTTACGTTTGACTGGTCGACACGCCGATTGCTAACGAGCGGCTCTTTTCTCCGGGTCATCCCGGCGCTGCGCCATCTCTGTGTTTCGGTCGAGCTGCGCACGCTCGCTGCGGCGCAACCTTCCCGTCTTCATAACGCCATACAGAATTGTGCCACCCAAGATGAAGGCGCCAATAAACATCATCCAGAGCGCCGTCACTGAGGTATCGCCGAGTAGCATTCCGACGCCACTGTTTCCCATTTTCGCTCTCGCTGTTTGTCTCAAGAACCAAACCCGCATCGGAGCGGAGGTTCCTGTGAAGCTCGCAGCAAGCCTTCCGACTCGAAATCCCATCTCTTTTTGCAGCCCCCAAAGGTACGTTGGCGATCGGCAAGCCGTTTTCGGTCGACCAGTTGAGGGCTAAATTGCGGATCGCGGCTCCTTTAGCGACCAAGCCAGCTTGTATGGTCTCGGCGCTTAGGCACAATTCATGAGGCCCGACGTTAGAAACGAATGGAGGACCACCCGACCGAACACACTGAGGGCGATGTGCTGGACAAACTCCGGCGCCACATCCGCATTTTGGTCGATATCGGTCGTCTTTCGGTTGAAGACCCCGGAGCAGAACGCTTCTTGGACCAAGCCGTGCTGCAAATTGCCCGCGCCGTGGAAATCCACCATGTTAAGGTGCTTCAATATCGTCCAGACACGTCCGATCTTCTGTTGATTGTGGGAGTCGGCTGGAAGGATGGTGCCGTCCGCACCGCCACGCTGTCGGCCGACCTCCGCTCGCCGCCTGGCCGCGCCTTCCAAACGGCCGAGCCTGTCAGCATCAGAGATTTCGCCGATCAGAACGAATTTGTTCGTTCCGAGTTCTTGGCGGAGCATGGCATTGTGGCTGTCAGCAACGTCCCGATCCTCATCGGCGGCGCCGCATGGGGCGTGCTGGAGGTGGACAGTACAAAGCCGAGAGACTTCTCGCAGGATACGACCGAGTTTCTGACCGCCGCCGCCGCGCTGATAGGTGCTGTGCTCCGTCGCGGTGCGCATCCGGACGAACATGCAAGCCTTATGGCTGCGGTCGCGGAAGCTAAAAAGGGGCAGATCTTGCTTCGAGAGATGCAACATCGGGTCAAGAACAATTTTCAGCTCGTCCTGTCCTCGATTTCCATCCAGAAGCGCCGCTATCTTGATCCAGAATCACACCGCGCTCTGGACCACGTGGCCAGCCGCATCAACGCCATCTCGCTCGCACATGATCAGCTTGCCCCTCGCCAAGAAGGGCAGATCGTCAGACTTTCCCATTACATCCGGGCTCTTTGCAGCGCGATCCGGAATCAGGTGGATGAGGTTGAAGTAGACGTCGAGTGTGACGAACTCGAGTTGGCGATCGACCGCGCCCTCCCGGTTGGCCTCATTTTAAATGAGACTGCGATGAACAGCATCAAACATGCGTTCGGTGCAGAGGGAGGCAGGATCAGCGTAAGTTTAGTGGGAGGCGTCGGCTACGGCGAGGCCCGATTGACAGTGACAGACAACGGTCGCGGCATTCAACATCCTAACGAAAACGGGTCGGGCCTTAAGCTGATTACCTCTCTGGCGAGACAAATTGGCGGTACCGTCGACCAGACCAGCAGCGACGCGGGTACAACAACAACGCTTACATTCCCTTTGATATCGTAAAGTGGGACCTGCTGAGGCAGGCACGGGATAGGCGGCGCCTCGGCTAGTCGGCCGAGGGTACACCTGCGGACCACAAGCCCACATCGTCGCTGAGGTGGGGTAGTCGGGTTGTGACCCGTCAGCGAAGTAGCGTCGCACCTCGTTGAGGTCCGCTCAGTGAGGCACGGCGGACTAGATTTGCTCAGGTTGAGTTCTTCGCATCTTGAACCGAAGCGGACCACAGTGCCGACGCGGGTGAAGCGGTAAAAGCAAGGCCCGGCCTGAAATCACAGGCCCCGTGCCTGCGTGTTTTCGCTGGGCAATGGACGTCTGTGACAACACCTCAGCACGAACCTGGGCGACGCCACGGTTGGTAAACCCCAAGCTACGCGCGGCGGCGAGCGAGAGGTCGATGACGCGACTGCGAATCCATGGTCCGCGATCAGTGATACGAACGACCACCGATTTGCTGCTCTTAGGGTCAGTAACGCGAACATGCGTGCCGAGCGGCAGATTGCGATGAGCTGCAGTTAGCGAATCCCGATCGAACGTTGTGCCGCTCGCTGCAGCTTTCATCGACGACGCCGCAATCGCGAGGTCGAAAAGCCCTGTGACGTCTGAAAAACCTTAAGTTTGCGAGGCATTCAGGTCCAATAATCCGCGATGCAGCTTGGTTCCCGATCTTGGAAGGTCAGTTCCGAAATTGGAACGTCCGGCTCTGGAGTTCGTTTAGCCGGAATAGGAGAAGCGCCATGATCCTCGAAAGCTTCGATCGCCGCACACTGGCAAGCATGGAAGCCGTTCTCGAACGGCTCTGTCAAGGCAGGCCGGACGGCGTCAATCATGAACTAAGATCTTTCATCGCGGACAGCCTTGTCCAGTGTGCAAGGAAGGGGCAGACAACGCTCGGCGCCTTGACCGAAGCAGGAGAAGCCGCGCTGGCACGCTGGGCAATCTCGGATAGGAAACAGGCCTGAGCCAAAAGCGGATCGCTTCCTCGGTCTGGGACGCGGCTGCTTCCTTACCGGCGCGCGGTAGCCAGCGCCATACGCCCAGCACGTTGATCAGAAGAAGGACGGCGTTCTGGATGATGAGCGAGCTCTTTGGCTCAATTATTCCATCGGCGTACTCGCCCGGCGCCGGCATCGGCTGGCACAAGGATCGCCCCGTCTTTGGCGATGTTGCAGGCATTTCAGTGCTCTCTTCCTGCACCCTCAGGCTGCGCAGACGAACTGAAAAGGGCTTCGAGAGGAACACTCTCGTTGCCGAGCCGCGCTCCATATACCTTCTCGGCGGTCCATCGCGCACCGAATGGCAGCACAGCAGTCCCGGCGTCGAAAGCCTGCGCTACTCGGTCACGTTTCGTAACGTGCTCGAAGAAGGTGAATCCTAGTGGCGCGCGTATCCACATTGCCGAAGCGGCTCCAGCCCATGCTCGCGACACTGACCGACGCGCCGTTCGACGATAAGGGCTGGATATTCGAGGACAAGTATGACGGCTTCCGGATGGTCGCAAACATCGACAGCGGCAAGGTTACTCTCTACAGCCGCAACGGCAAGATCATCAGCCATAGCTATATCGAAGTCGCCCAGGCCCTCGAAGGTGTCAAAGGCGATGCCGTCATCGACGGAGAACTCGTAGCGATCGGCAAAGACGGCGTATCGCATTTTCAGCTCCTGCAGAATGCGCTGCGCCATGAAGCAAAGCTGCAGTACTTTGCCTTCGACCTGATGTTTCAGGATGGCGAAGACCTTCGTGGCCTGCCGCTCACGGAGCGGAAGAAGCGCCTTAAGGGTATCCTGCCGAAGCACAGGCTCATCGGGTTCAGTCGCGACCGAAAGACTTCGGGCGTGAAAGTTTTCGGGGAGGCCGAGCGCAAGGGTCTTGAAGGCATCATGGCAAAACGCGCCGACAGCAAGTACCTATCAGGCGCGCGAACCGACGACTGGCTGAAGATCAAAACCTCGAAACGCCAGGAAGTGGTGATCGCGGGATTTACGGCGCCGCGGAGGACGAGACCGTTTTTCGGCGCACTTACACTTGCGCTGCGGGAAGGAGATGGCTGGCGTTATATCGGCCATGTCGGGACCGGCTTCAGCCACGAAACACTCGGAGAGCTGCACAAAAGGCTCATCAAGCTCAAAGCCGCCAAATCTCCTTTCGGCAAAAAGGTGAAGGACGAAGCGGTCACCACCTGGGTGAAGCCGCAACTCGTTGCCGAGGTAAAATTTACCGAGTGGACGAGCTCCGGCGAGATGCGGCACCCCCGTTTATCTCGGCCTGAGAAAAGACAAGCAGGCAAAAGACGTCGTCATGGAGCGCGAGAAGCCGCGAGGATGACGCGGCATGTCAGCCCGGCTGAGCGGTGAGCATCCTTGTCTCGTTAATCCCATGAATAGGAACGAGCACCTTCGCGCATGATTGTCATCATCCACGAAGTGAAAGGACGTTCACATGGCAGACGAGCAGAATCCCAACAAGCAGCAGACCCCTGGACAGCAGAACCAGCAGGGCAATCAGGGCGGCCAGCAAGGTCAGAACCCGAATCAGAAGCCGGGCCAGCAAAACCAGGACCCGGGCCAAAACAAGCAAGGCGGCGAAAAGGGCGGCCAGCAGGGCGGCCAGAAGCCGTAAAGTAACAAAAGCCCGGCTTCGGCCGGGCTTTCCGTTTGTGTCGTGATTGCCTGACCTATTTACGGTTCTTGTCGAGCGTCTGCGCCATTTCGAGATGGTGCTTCAGTGCCGCCAGGGTTTTACCAGCCCAGTCCTTCAGCTTGGCATCGTCGCCGCCATTCGAGTAACGCTCGAACAGCGAGACCGCATCCTTATGAGCGCTCACCTGCATGGCGTCGTATTCCGACGCAAAATCCTCGGGTTTGGCCTCGCGCAGCTTTGTGATCTTCTTCTGCGACGCGTCATTGAGCGAAGCCGGGATCGCGGCTTTCAGGGTGTCGGGGACCATCGATTTGAGTTCGCTGCTCGTCTTGGTGTGGTCTTTCACCATCATTTCCGCAAACTGTTTCTCGTCCGCATTGCCCTTCTGCTGCGCGATCTTGGCCGCTTCGATCTCCGTCATGTCGCTCATGGCGGCTTCCTTGATGAAGTCTTCGGTCTTCGGCGCAATTCCAAGCGTGGAATTCACGCCGGTCTTCTCGCCGACCGACTGCGCAAAGGAGGGTGAGGCAAAGACTGCGAGCACGGCAAATGCAAGGGCTGCTTTTTTCATGAAAGTCGTCCTCTGGAGGATAATCGCGCGATCAACCTTCGTTCAGGATCAAAGTTCCTGGGTACAAAGGGACGAGCACGACGCCGGCCCGAGAGGAGGGAGACCGGGGCCGCTTGCCCGGGCAATGAGCATGCCGGACGTTCCGGCATACACTGGCAATGCCAAGGCAAGCTCTGCCGTTCCTAAACGTGGTTCGGCCCAACGTTCAAACAGGGGTATGCGCTGTGTGCACTTTTGGACCGAGACGTGCGGGCGATCATCATGGGGCCCGAACACTTCCGAGCACCGCCCGGCTGCCATGCGAAGCGTCCGCGCGCATGCGCGCTACCAGTGCCTGTCACGCCGACCAGCGATCCTGCTCTTCCCGGTGAGCCTGCTCGTTCAATCTCTCAGCGAGCTGATCCGCAAGTTCGTCCGTGTCGGCGGTCGCTATGGGCTCGCCTTTTGCGTAGCTTTTGCTTGTCTGCTTCGATCGGAAAATCATCGGGAGTTAATGCGGGTTCTTTGCTCATGTCACCCTCATGCGGCTGGCACCTGCAGACGTGGAACGCTTGGTCTCAAGGCCAGTTGCAAGCGAACTTCAATATGTTGGAAAGCCAACGTTAAAGTGCGAAGGAGATTGCGTTTATCGCGGTCGCCTCGCCCCGAGGTGGGGGACGATGAATGAAAAATGGTTTATGTGGCAGGAGGTCTGACTATGCGGCGGCTTTTGGCGCGACCCTAGACCGAAGATGTAGAGAAGCGGTTGAGGCAAATGGCGGAAGCCGGGCGACCGGAATTGGAACGACTCAAAGGCAGCCCCGTTAGCCGCCGAGCTTCACAGCGGTGATGCGATTAACTCAAAACAATGGAGAAGCGCAAATGGCGAAAGAGCCGAAGACTCTCGACGACCTGTTCCACGATACTCTCAAGGATATCTACTTCGCTGAGAAGAAAATCCTGGCCACCCTGCCGAAGATGGCAAAGGCAGCTCAGAACGAAGAACTGAAAGCAGCATTCGAAAAACACCGCACCGAGACGGAGGGCCAGATCGAGCGACTGGAGAAGGTGTTCGCGGTGATCGAGAAGAAACCGCAGGGTAAAACCTGTGCCGCGATCGTCGGTATCACAGAAGAGGGCGCCGAGATCATGGAAGAATATAAGGGCTCGCCCGCTCTCGACGCCGGCCTCCTTGCCGCCGCTCAGGCCGTCGAGCACTATGAGATTTCTCGCTACGGCACGATGATTGCTTGGGCCGAAGAGCTTGGCCTCGACGATGCCGTCTCACTCCTTGAGGAAACCCTCGAAGAGGAAGAGGCGACCGACGAGGCTCTGACTGAAATCGCAAAGACAGCGATCAATCAGGAGGCTGAAGCAGCCTAACACTTACGATGAACTAGAAACTGCCCCGCAATACGGGGCGTTTTTTTATTCCGTCCCCTCCAGGCCGCGGGCGCCTGGTTCCATTCCCTTGACAGTGAATTTCAGACATTCGCCACAAAGCTTGGCGACACCTCCGACAGTCCCCGCATCGAGGCTGCCGTGACCCGCCATTCACTCTGAGATCTACGTCAGCGCTATATTATCAAGGGCAGCCGCTCGAAGGGCGGGGAATCAAGTTTGCGGCGACCTACATAGGTGAAACGCTGGGCAATCCGTCGGGCGGTCTGAAACGAGGCTCCGTCTATGAAGGCCGGTTGAATCTCGCTGTCGACGTCGAGTTTGGAAAGCTCGCGGGCGTGCGCGATCTGACCTTCCATGCCAACATGTTCCAGATCCACGGCGGCGGCTTATCGCGTGGCGCGCTGCTAAACTTCATGGATGTCAGCGGCATCGAGGCGTTGCCGTCGACCCGCCTTTACGAAGCCTGGTTCGAACGCAAATGGGGGACCATGCTTGCCCTTCGTGCGGGGCAGCTCGCGGCCGATACAGAATTCATGACCGCGCAATACACGGAAGTGTTCACGAATGCGTCGCTCGGCTGGCCGGCAGGACTTTCGCTACCTTCCGAGCGGCGGTCCTTCGCCGCCGCTGGCTGCTCTCGGTGCCCGGCTGCGCGCCGACATCACAGATAATCTGACGGTGCTGGGCGCGATCTTCAACGGCGACTCGGCAGGGCCGGGCGCGGACGACCCGCAGCTCCGCAACCGCTATGGTGTCAACTTTCGCATCAACGACCCGCCGCTCGCGCTCGGCGAAATGCAATTTCTTTGGAACGGAAAAAAGGCGACCCGGGACTGGACGGAAAGTTGAAGCTAGGCGCATGGCGCCATTTCAGGATGTTTAGCGATCAGCGCTTCGACTGGATGGGGGTCTCGCTTGCGGACCCCGCGTCGAGCGGAATGCCGGGACTCATGCGCGGAGACTTCGGGGTATATTCGGTGTTTGAGCAGAAACTATATCGTGTCGGTGCGGACGACGATCGCGCCATCGGCGTTTTCGCGCGCGCTTCATACAGGCCGCCTGACCGGAACGTCATCGATTATTACGCGGACACGGGCCTAGAATTCGTCGGCCTATCGGACGGGCGGCCGAAGGACAAGTTCGGTTTAGCAATGGCGTACGCTCACGTCTCGCCCCGCGCCCGCGCCCTCGATTTCGACTTCCGAAGATTACTGACGCCTGATTGGCCCCCGCGCAGTTTCGAAGGCCTTGTCACCGCCGTGTACCAGTACGAGCTGCGTGCCGGATGGACGCTGCAGCCGAACTTTCAGTTCATCGTGCGACCGGGCGGCGGCGCGACGGGCCCGCTCTCCGCTTTTCCCGGCAAGGCTCTTAAAAACGCGGAAGTCTTCGGTCTTCGAACCGTGCTTAAGTTCTGACGCGAGCGTCAGCGGCGCCTCGGTCGCGCGCCACTGACGCAATGGCCCATTACCGCAATAGAAGAATCAAGATGATCAGCGGGATCGGAATTCCAAGGAGCCAGAGTAAAATGGGCATGATGTTTCCTTTCGCTTATCGACGGCGTTTCCAGGTGCCGTCGCGAAGGCCGCCGCCTTCGGTGGCTGCAAGGCTGGCGCAAAAGGCGCCAAGAAGAAGCGAAGCCGTGATCCAGAATGCGAGCGAAGCGGTTGCTTTGCGTGCGGCATCGATGTCGGCCTTGATCTGCGTGACGACCTCATTGACCCGCTTTTCCGCGTCCTGCTGGCTCAGGCCCGTCCGCGCGGCCACGACCTTGACGGTGTAATCGCGGTCCGGGCCTTTGAGTTCGCCGCCGTTGCGAAAACTTCGCGTGAAAAGGCGGACTACCTCGCCGCGGGCTTCGGCGGGGTTAGCGTTTTGTGCAGCGGGATCGCCTCGCAGGATAGTATCGACATAACCGTCCATCGGACCGCTTGATTGAGCGGCGCTCGTAACGGCTCCCTGGCTTGCTCCGGCTGCGGTGCCGCCGATAAGGCTGGTCGCCGGGCTGGCGAGCACGGCGGCGCCGAGTACCGAAGCTAAAGCCCACGCGATAAACCCGTGCGCCGTATCTCGGAAGTACACTTCATCCGCGTGCACGCCCTCCCATGCCGTCCGCAGACGCCCGGCGAGATACCCGCCGATCGACGACGAGATCATGGCGATGACGATCAGATAAAGCCCGGTCGTAATTTTGAAAGTGGTGGCCGAAACGCCTGAGCCTGCCCACGGCGAGATTGCGCTAAGGCCAAGTCCGGTGCCGAAGGCGAGAAGCACGAGGGTCATCGCGCATGCGGCGATCGCCCCCGCGATGATGGAAGGCCAGGACACGCCCGTTCCCGGCGAGCCCGCGGGCCCCCTCGGTGCAACCACGACAGTATCGATCATCAATTCGCTCCGCAAATGACCGCGCCGCGCGCCGTCTGCCGCAATAATGAGCATGTAAGGGGTTGGTTCCCTGGCGATGGAACTTTCGGGCGCACTACCGATTTGTCCCGCCGGCTGACACGCTGACATGGGGCGCCATTCATGAAGGCCAAGGAAAAAGCTAAAGAGCCGTCCGCGGTTTCGAAGTTTTTCGGCGACCTTGCCAACAAGACCTCGCTGGCGGCAGGCCGGGCTTCAACGTTCATTCTCGCGGCCGGCATCGTCATCGTATGGGCGGTAACCGGACCGCTGTTCGGTTTCTCCGATACGTGGCAGCTGGTGATCAACACAGGAACGACCATCGTCACGTTCCTGATGGTGTTTCTCATCCAGAATTCTCAAAACCGCGATAGCGCCGCGATCCAGGTCAAGCTCGACGAATTGATCCGGGTCGGCGCGGCTCGGAATTCACTGGTTGGTATCGAACACCTGACGGACGACGAGATCGAGGATCTGCGCGGCAAGTGCGAGGCGAGGGCGCGCGCTGAAAGATCGGCCGACAAGAGCGTCGACAAAACGCGGAAGTCGGCGCGACGGGCCGCAGAAGAGGTCGCAGACTGATGCGGGCGGGCACTCAGTCAGCGAGGCCCGCCGCCCAAAGCATCGACGCAATCCTTCGCCTTGAAAAGCAGGATGAAGAAACTCTGGCGGTTCATCACCGTCTGTTTCACTGGATCGGCTGGTTCGTCGGCACCATTCAGTTTATCGTTCTTCAATGCGCGTTCGTGATCGGCTGGATCATCCTCAGCCACTTTTTTCCGCATCACGCTTTCGACGAATATCCGTTCCCGCTGCTCGCGACGATCCTCGCGCTCGAAGCCGTTCTCCTCACCTCCTGCGTGCTGATCCGCCAAAGCCTGATCGACCGAACTCTGGAACGGCGCGATCACCTGGAGCTGCAGATCAATCTCCTTGCAGAGAGGGAGGCGACCCAGTCGTTGCGCATATTGCAGCGCATCGCGAAGAAATTGGATGTCGAGGACATCGAGGATGGTGGGCCGGATGAGCTTGCAAGCGAGACGTCGGTTGATCAGATAGCGCAAGACTTGAAAGACCGCCAGGACGAAGACGCGAAGCAGTAGACGGTTACGAAGCTCTGTCGGAGGCCACGCTTTCGACTCCCACCCTTCGATCGCGTATCGATGCGCCCTTCTCGGTTCTGGACCAGGTCTAAACCGCCTTACGTGATGTCAGCTCGATACCGCTCGTTTGTCTTGCGCCTTGGACTGTCGCCTTGGCCTCAGCGCTTCTCTGTCTTCCTTCTCAAACGCTGACGTGAAGCCGACATGGTCGAGTAGCCCCTTGTCATTATACAGGCCGAGAAGAAACGAGCCGACGCGCTCACTGTCCTGTGCATAGCGGAAACCTCCAACGACGCAGTCCAAGGTGCGGACGCGTTATACCTTAAGAATCGCGCGTTCGCCGAAGCGGTAATCGAGATCGGTCTGCTTCGCGATAACGTCGTCGGACCCCGCAAACCGTTTATCGAGCCACCCCCTGTGCAGTCTTGACGTTCGCCGTTTGCTTAGTCAGGCTCAAATGCTGGTGCTTGAACCCGGCTGAGATATTGCCAAGGGCTTTGTGCCTTTGTCCAAACGGCTCGGCGCAAGACCTTGCGACAGTCTTGCCAGGACTGGACGGTGCATCAGACCGTCGATTGCGCAAGAGGCATCACAAACATAAACCTCCTTTCTGCCGCCGACGAGTAGAGCCTTAGCGCTGTCCATTGCGGCCGCCGGGATCGAGAGACCGGCGCTGGCGTGTTTCGTTCGACCCGAAACGGGAAAAATAGGAACATCGTCGCGGCAGGCGTGTTGTGACCGGCCACAATGGAGGATGATATGAACAAGAAAGTTCTTCTGCTGCTGACCGCGGCCTCGCTTCTGGCAGGTCCGTCGTTTGCCCAGAATCCGCCGGCCACGGATCGGCCGAACAATAGCGCGGTCAATAGCTCGGGCCAGAACAATTCCGCCAAGCCGGTGTCGGGCGCCAACAGTTTTACCGAAGGGCAGGCCAAATCAAAGATTGAGGAAGCAGGCTACGCAAACGTCACTTCGTTGAAAAAGGACGACAATGGCGTGTGGCGCGGAAAGGCGAGCAAGGGCGGCGCCTCGACCGATGTCAGTTTGGACTTCCAAGGCAACGTGAACGCAGCCAAGTGACCGATCGCTCAGGAGCGATAAACGACAAGGATTCCATATGACCGTTACAATTTCACGTCTCTACGACAACTATTCTGACGCGCAACGCGCCGTGACAAGCCTGGAAGCGGCGGGCGTGCCGCACTCGGATTTGAGCATCGTCGCTAACAACTCCGACAACTGGTACAGCAAGGACAAGAAGGTCGATCGTGACCGCGACGGGGTCGACGATCGTGCCGAAGGTGCTGCAACGGGAGCGGGCGTCGGGGCGGGTCTCGGCGGTGCTGCCGGTCTGCTCGCAGGCCTCGGGCTGTTGGCGATCCCGGGCTTGGGTCCGGTCGTCGCGGCCGGTTGGCTCGCGTCGACCGCGCTGGGTGCCGCTGCCGGCGGTGCCACGGGTGGCGTGGTTGGGGCTTTGACGCAGGCTGGTGTATCCGATGAGGAAGCTCCGCTCTACGCCGAAGGCGTGCGAAGGGGCGGCACACTTGTTTCGGCACGCGTCCCCGATGCCGATCGCGCGCGATACGAAGCGCTCCTGAACCAATCCGCGGTCAATCTGCGCGACCGGAGCGTGGCTTGGCAGAAAGCTGGATGGAAGAGCTACGATCCTTCAGCCCAACCGTATAACGCCGAAGAGGTCCGGCGAGAGCGCCTACTCTACGGAGCCGGACTGCGGTGAGTTCTTGGGCGGTCCGCCGAGGCGGGCCGCCTTTTCTTCGAGCCTTACTATGTTATCACGCCGATGGAGTCGGAAGATGTCTGTCGGGCGTTATTGCTCCACGGCTGTCGGAAGCTCGCGAATAAGCGGTCGAGTATCTCCTGATGCGACAGGCCTGTCTGTGCTCCAGTTTTTGAAGGACGTCGGGACCGATAGCCTGCCGGAGTTCGGGCGGGGTGACTTCCCGGTTCGGCCCCTCATTGATCCAGGATAGGGCCGCGTCCCCTTGCCCATCCTGCCTGAAGTGCTCGAGGGGCAGGCGAGGCGTGACCAAGGGCGGATCGAAGTCGGGTGCAACGCTTGCGGCGGCGGGGATCTCTGGCCACGCGGGAGTCCGAGCCCGGCCGCAGGGGACCTATCCGGCCTCCAATGGCCGCGCGCGACGGGGCGACACGATCCATCATCCTCTTAAGGATCGTTCCCGCCTGGCGCTGGGGGCGCCAAGCGGGTGGAGCTGTTAGTTCTGTATTGTGCCGGGCATCGATTGCAAGAGCTGTTGGACCAGGCGTTCCTCCTCGGCTATGCGTCGTTCATACGCGGCCCGCTCGCCGTTGTCCCTTGCCCGTTGCAGCAGCCAACGGTAGTGAGCGATTATTTTCGCGCTGCCGCGAACGAGCAGATCGACGCTCGTGCTCATGGCATCACCTCTGCAATCGGCAGCGGTCGACTAGGCCTTGGCTCATTGAAGGCGATCGGGAAGGTCGAAGCGGAAAGGCTTTGCAGAGCGGCGGCCTCCTCGGAAAGCCGCCTTTTGATAAATTGCCGTTCCAAAGGCAAAAGCTTGGTACGCAGGAGCCGGCGGTAGCGGCTGATGTTGTTGCGATGGGCACGAAGGCGTGCCAGGTTCTCGTCCATCATCATCATCATCGGGGCCTCCGAACCTACGCAGCGGCGGCCGTACGTTCGGTCGAACGGAGACGGTAAGGCTTTCCGCCGGGTGGCGTCCGGGGGCCACCGTCCAGGGCGCGCAACGCGTCCAAGATCTCGTCGATCGATACCGGTTTCTTGAGGCCGGCAGGTGCGCGCATCGACGGGCAAGAGGCGATCGCGGACGCGTCGGACGCCCATGATGCCAGGATTGCGCGTTTCTCGCTCAACGTCAGCGCCGGATGATCCAGCACGTCTCTCGGTGCTTCAAACACCGTGCCGGGATGAAGAAGAGCGTCGAAATCGAAAACGTTGTCGTCAGCGGTCGTCGGCCGCATGGTCCTCTCCTATTCATTGACGAATGGATGGGAGCCGCACGATTCGTCGCGCGGCTCCAATGGCGTCTGCGCTAGGCGGCGGCCTTAGCTTCCAGCTTCGGCACGTTGCCGGCCGAGGCATCGCCGATCGAAATCCGGCGAGGCTTCATGGCTTCCGGAATCTCGCGGACGAGTTCGATGGTCAGCAAGCCGTTGTCGAACGCGGCGCTTTTCACCTGGACATATTCGGCGAGGCTGAATTGGCGCTTGATGTTGCGGTGCGAGATACCGCGATAGAGGAAATCACGCTCGGTCTTGTCGGATTTGCTGCCTTCGACCGTCACCACGTTCTGCTCGGCGGTGATGGCGATATCCTCGGGCGAGAAACCCGCCACCGCCAGCGAGATCTGATAGCGATCCTCCGCCAGCCGTTCGATGTTGTAGGGTGGATAGTTGTCCTCGCTGGCCCGCTGAGCAGTTTCTGCGAGGTCGAAAAGGCGGTCGAAACCAATGGTCGAGCGCCAGAGGGGGGCAAAATCGTAGGTGCGCATAGCCAAATCCTCCTAAGAGCAAGATGTCCACGAGCGGCACCGGACACAACCGGTGCCCGTCTCTTGGCCCGGGCCCATGAGGCGCCCGGACGCCATCGTCCGATGGCGACAAAAAAATTAGCAAAGCCGGTTTTGGTTTCAAGAGGGGGCTGAAAAAATTTTGCCTCCGATCGCCGCCATTACAGGTCCTCGCGCAACCCTTTGAAGAACGGATGTCACCCTTTCCTCTTTGGGATGCCAACTCAAAGGCCCGCTGGTTCACTGGCGGGCCTACCACCAATAAGCAACCCCTGCCGGTTTACGACAGGGGCTGCCGCGGATGGATGGCCTGAGGCTAGCGCCACACGGGCTTTCTAACCCAACGGTGCTGCGTTAATTTAGAACCATGCCTCGGAGCACAAACCGTAACCTGCCGCGATCTGCGGACCTATTGACCGCCAAGGACGAGCTTCTTGCTGGTCGACGGATCGTCATTGCTGCTTCGGCTGGACCGCGTCTTAGCGGTAAGAAAGGCATCGTTGTTGGTCAGGGAGCGACGGCCACTCAGGTCAAGGTGCTTTTAGACGGTGTCAAGGGCTACGTGATTCTCCATGCGCGATACGTTGATCTATTCGAGGATCGATCCGCTGCCGAGGGGGTCTAGAATGATCGAAATGAAGGCGCGGTACGTTGTTTGGTATGAGCGACCGGTAACCGGCCGGTTCACCGTACTGGATCTTTCACTGGATGTGCCTGCGATCGGAAAAGGCGGGAAGCCTCTGTCTGGCTTGTCGCACTCCACCGCTGAAGCAGAGGCCGAGAGACTGAACGCTGCCCGCAGCCGACCGAAGGGCCCAGAAAGGGGATGGACGGAAAGGGGCAATTGAACCGCTGGGCCCCGATTGGGCAGGAGGCGCGCGACCGAACGCTCAGAATTCTCGCGTCATTGCCGGATGGGTCCGGTTCTTCACCTTGATCCAGTCTTTCGAGCGGCCGGCGCCATAACGCCGGTCGCGGCGTTTCGAGACCAAGCCCTCGAGGCCCATGCGGCAGGCGGCGGCGAATAGATCCGGGCCGATTTCGGCAGCCTCGAACGGCGCGACGAATATGCCATCAGGCCGGCCGCGGAGCAGCCGCGCCAGATCGGTCTCAATGGCAGCTGGCGCAGGTCCTCGCCGCCAAGCGCGAGGATGTCGAACGCATAGAGCTGAACCTCGTGATCATGCTTGCGCAAGTGCAGGGCATTGAAGTCCGAGGCGCCATCGACGCCGAGCACCACAGCCTCGCCGTCGATGGCGAATTGCTGCTCGCGGTTCTTCGGCGCGGCCTCGACGATCCAGGGGTATCGCTTGGTCCAGTCGTGCCCGTTGCGGGTGAAGAGACGCACGGTCTTGCCCTGGCGCTCGACGTGCAGACGATAGCCGTCATATTTGATTTCGTGGCGTGGGCCGTCCCAAGGGCGGTCCGGGTGGTTCTCGCAAACCCGGCCGTGATCGTCACAGTTGACGCACGTTGTAGCGCTGCCACGGGCCAGCGGCTTTTCGTCGCTGGACATCAGGCGAGCCCGCGCAAAGGCAGCGCTAACTGCATGTCGAAGCGCCTTGTGGTGTTAGTGGCGATGAAGTCTTGCAATGCAGACGGGACCTCGGCGTGGTGTCGGCTGCGCGCTGGGCCAGCGCGTCGGCGACTTCGGAAGTCGCATCCCGCGAGCGCCCCTCGACGGGGTTGAAGGATACAATCCGGACCGGATAGGCGTACTGGCCCGAGCGTCGAAATCGGAGGTCGGTTGCATCAGCTTTCTAGGGTCAGGTGGTTGCAAGGGAGGTCTTTTTTCGTGTAAATGGGGGTCAGGTTAAGGGGCGAAACGGGGCGAATCTGCCGCGCTTTGTAGAACTTGGTCACACCTCAGCCCAGCTTGCATTGCTCGGCGACAAGGTTCGACCGCCGACTTCGGCACCCATGTGTGCGGCACATCAGTGGATTGCTCGCCGTTTAAAGCCACGACCCAAACGGAAAGCAGAAAGCAGAGGCTCATGCCCACAATCGCTTTGGTCGACGATGACAGCAACATTCTCACATCCGTCTCGATCGCGCTGGAGACGGAAGGCTACCGCATCATGACTTACACCGACGGCGCCTCCGCGCTCGACGGCTTCCGCACCACCCAGCCCGATCTTGCCATTCTCGACATCAAGATGCCGCGCATGGACGGCTTGGAAACGCTGCGCCGTCTCAGGCAGAAATCCGACCTGCCGGTGATCTTCCTGACCTCCAAGGACGAAGAGATCGACGAGCTGTTCGGCCTCAAGATGGGCGCCGACGACTTCATCCGCAAACCGTTCTCGCAGCGCCTGCTGGTCGAGCGCGTCAAGGCCGTGCTGCGCCGCTCGGCGCCGAAGGACCCGACCGTCGCGCCGAAGGAGAACAATGCCAAGGCGCTCGACCGCGGCCTGCTGCGCATGGACCCCGAACGGCACACCTGCACCTGGAAGAACGAGCCGGTGGCGCTGACCGTCACCGAATTCCTGATCCTCCAGGCGCTGGCGACCCGGCCCGGCGTGGTGAAGAGTCGCAACGCGCTGATGGACGCCGCCTATGACGACCAGGTCTATGTCGACGACCGCACCATCGACAGCCACATCAAGCGGCTGCGCAAGAAGTTCAAGGTGGTCGACAACGAGTTCGAGATGATCGAGACACTTTACGGCGTCGGCTACCGCTTCAAGGAAGCCTGAGGCTCACGCGCCTTCACGAAAGACTGAGAGCATGCCGGTTCTCGTTCCATCGGGACCGGGATGGCTCTAGCGATAGGAGATTTTGCAGGACGGTCTCGAGGCCGGTGTCCGCCTCATCCGTCTCGCGCCAGGCGCAACCGGCACGCGCGCCGAAGTCTTCAAGCACCAGATAGATGTCGCGATCGAGGCGGTCGGCCGGCACGATCGAGGGCGACGAACGCATACGCTATTCCGATCGACAAGGGCGGAGAGACGGCCCCGGCTGCAGCCGCCCAGATGAGAGTTCGGAACATTTGTTCACTTTGATACTTAGGAACATCGACATGTCACGCGGGTGGTTCGATGCTCCAAATGATTTTGATAATGGCAGGGCTCGGTACAGCTCTGATGGGCATCATAGTCATCGCCTTCGAGTGGCGCGCGTTGGTCGGGTACTGGCGCGTCAAGAAGCGCCCGCACACCCGATGGACGTGAAGTAAGACCCCTCGGTTGGCGGCCTCTTTCAGTTAGAGCGTGAAGTCATCCTGCGGCACGAGCAGCAAACCTCTCGTTGGCAGTGGTCGACCAGGCCGTGGCTCCTTGAGGACGATCGGGAAGGTCGAAGCGGAAAGGCTTTGCAGAGCAGCCTCCTCCTCGGAAAGTCGCCGTTCAATATACTGTCGCTCCAGAGTGGAGAGCTTAGTGCGCAGCAGCCGGCGATAGCGGCTGATGTTGTTGCGATGTGCGCGATCGGCGCGCGCAAAGAGGGGCACGAGGCGATGGCGGATGCATCTGACGCCCATGAGGCCAGAATGGCGCGTTTCTCCGCTTTTGTCAGGCAAGGATGCTTCACGACGTCTCGGGGTGTTTCAAACACAGTGCCGGGATGAAGCAGGGCGTTGAAGTCGAAAACGTTGTCATCGGCGGTCGTCGGCCGCATGGTCCTCTCCTTTTCATTGACGAATGGATGGAGCCGCACGATGCGCCGCACGGCTCCAAGGGCAGCAGCACTATGCGGCAGCCTTGGCTTCCAGCTTACGCATGTTGCCGGCCGAGACATCGCCGATCGCAATCCGGCGGGCCTTCATGGCTTCCGGGACCTCGCGAACGAGTTCGATGGTCAGCAAGCCGTTGTCGAACGCGGCGCTTTTCACCTGAACATATTCTGCGAGGTTGAACTGCCGCTTGAAACCGCGGTGCGAGATACCGCGATAGAGGAAATCACGCTCGGTCTTGTCGGATTTGCTGCCTTCGACCGTCACCACGTTCTGCTCGGCGGTGATGACGATATCCTCGGGCGCAAAACCCGCAACCGCCAAAGAGATTTGATAGCGGTCGTCGCCCAGACGTTCGATGTTATAGGGTGGATAGTTGTCCTCGCTGGCCCGCTGAGCGGTTTCTGCGAGGTCGAAAAGGCGGTCGAAACCAATGGTCGAGCGCCAGAGCGGGGCAAAATCGTAGGTGCGCATAGCCAAATCCTCCTAAGAGCAAGATGTCTACGAGCGGCACCGGACACAACCGGTGCCCGTCTCTTGGCCCGGGCCCGTCAGGCGCCCGGACGCCATCGTCAGATGGCGACAAAAAAATTAGCAAAGCCGGTTTTGGTTTCAAGAGGGCGTGGAAAAAAAATTGGCCACCGATCGCCGCCGTTATAGGTCCTCGCGCAACCCCTTGAAGAACGGGTGCCGCACCTTCCCTTCGGCGGACTTGGCGCGGTATTCGATCTCGGCAAGCAGCTTCGGCTCGACCCAGATCCCCCTGTGCGCGATCCGCTTGGCATATGGCTGAGTCTTGCGGACGAGCGGTTGAAGCTTCTTATGCAACTCGGCCGCCGATGTCTTATCGAAGCCGTGGTCGACCTTGCCGGCATAGATCAGGTCGTCGCCCTTGCGCCGTGCGAGATAAATGCCGTCCCATTTGCCATCATCGAGCGCGAAGCCGGCAATCGTCAGCGTCTCGCGTTGGGCGCAGGTCTTCTTGACCCAATTGTTGCCCCGGCCGCTCGCGTAGATGCTGTCACGCACCTTCGAGACCACGCCTTCGAGCCCCACCTTGCAGGCGTGCGTGAACATCTCGCGGCCGTCGATCTCGAAGCTTTCGCTAAATTGGACGTCGCTGCCGGCGATGATCTTCTTCAGCGCGGCCTTGCGCTGGAGCAGGGGGACTTTCCGTAGATCGCGGCCGTTGAGGTAGAGCAGGTCGAATGCGACGAGCACGATCTTGTTCGAGTTGCCCTTTAGCTCGTTCTGCAAGACGGAGAAATCGGTGCTGCCATCGGCGGCCGGCACCACGACCTCGCCGTCGATGATGGCCGAGCTCGCCTTGATGTGCCAGGCGTCGTCGGCGACCTTCTTGAAGCGGCGGGTCCAATCGTGACCGCGGCGGGTGAAAATCTTCACTGCTTCGTTGGCGAGATGCACCTGGACGCGATACCCGTCGAACTTGATCTCGTGAATCCAACGTTCGCCGGATGGCACGCGGTCGATCGAGGCTGCCAGGGCCGGCTCGATGAAGCCGGGGAAGGGCGCCTTGACGCCCAGCGCTTCCGGCTTTTTTCGTTGAAACGCCACGGTTACACCAGGCGAAGACTGAATTGCTGCAGGTCTTGTGGTGAGTAGCGATCCACAAACTCGCGCAGATTCGACGGCACATCGGTCAGTTGAAGATTGCAACGACGCTGGATCTCGCGGGCAATGTCCTCGGAAACATCTTCCGACCAGCGTTCGGCCGTGTTGAAGGCGACTACCCGGATCGGCTGGCGATATTTTCCGGTAAGCAGATCCTGGATGACGATTTCCACCGCCCCCTCCAAGTCTGCTTTGCACCATGCGCTGCCATTGCGGCCGGAGTTGTCTGCGACCAGGTAGATAGTCTCGTCGCTGTTCGGAGCGATCGACAAAAGCCATCGGAATTGACGCATAAGCAACTCACGCAACTAACCGGGATTCAATTTGAACTGGGCCAATTCGTTCCAGCTCTTGGAACTGCTTGTCACAGCTGCGCCTTATAGTGAGGGCAGTCAGCGGAGGTAACATGGCAGTCAATAAACCGACTGGCGACAACGCCCGCAAGGGCGCGGTGAAGAAACGCTCGCAGACCAAAACGACGATCGGGGGCGCTACCGGCTATACCAAACGCGACAGGACGTCCGGCGAGTTCATGGCTGTGAAGAAGCCGAAAACAGCGAAGAAAGCCGCGACAAAATTCAAAGGCGTGCGGGTCGAAAAGAAAGCTAAGAAAACCACCAAGCGAGCCCGCTAGGGTTGGCGATCGGCGTTACCGCGCGGCTCGGTGTTCGGTTAAGGCCGCCAGGTGAGGCGGCCCTACTTTCTCCGCAGACGCCTGTCTTCCTTTTCGAGTTCAGAAAGAAACTCGGCCAGCGCCTTCTTTCCTGCAAATTGAGCGGCAGTGTCGGACTGGAAACCGTCTGCGGTCATTTTAATGCCCAACGGTTGGCTCTTCCGGCATATCTCCCAACCCCACCGTTCGGGACTGCTACTCGTGCGAGAAGTGGCGATGTAATAGTCGTTAAGATCGATCGGCATACCCCATATTAGACCAATCTACCGAGCCGCAGAAAGCCGAGGTTTAAGGCAAACTAGGCCACTGCGGTTTTCAAACGAGGCCACTGAGGTCGGAAACAGGCCAGTACCAAAAGCGCTGTGAGAACGTTCCGGGCAACCGAGAACAGGCCGCCAGCTTGGACGGGCGGGGCGAAGAGGTCGTCAACCGAGGTACTCGCTCAATCGCCGCCGAAGCTCCACCTCAGCCACGCCCTCGAAGATTGCGACGATAGCCGCGATCAAGACGAGGCCTGTACTCAGCGTGATCAGGATCATCTCAAGCATCAATCTAGATAACACCGTATCCGCCAAAACCATCCGGACCTTTGGCCGTTAGATGCTGTCCCCGGCCTGGGGTCGATTCATTGGTGCAGGTGGCCCGCCAGTGTGAAACGGCGGGCGTTGTCCCCACCACGACCGAAGTAGCTCGCGCGCGTTGTTACAGGTCGCGAAAACGGCCCCAGCACAACTAGATGCCAGAGCCGTTGGAAGCCTTGGCGGTAATGGGGTCGCCGAGGTTTACTGAGGTCTAGGAAGATTCGGCAATCGGGTCTGTATGCCTTCCGACATAGGCAGCGCCACACTGCTCGCGCTCTCTGAGTGATCCTTGGCGCCAAAAAGCTACGACCCCAACCATTGGCAAGCTGGGGCCGTGCTTTCACTTAGCTTCCGACCCACGGGGCATAGGCCAGAAGCGACTTGAAAATGCTCCGTACCTGAGAAGGTTCCTGAGCCGTCATAGCGGCTCGTTAAATAAGCACGAGCATTCTTCGGTTTCGGGACGGGGCCGTGGGGACACACGCGTGCAAGTGCGGTTTATCGCCGTACCGAACGCATGGCCTGCGAGCGAGAGTTCAGTAGTTTCGAGTGCGCCGTCTGCGGCGAGACAATTGAAAAATGGCATTCTGCTCGGGTCCCAGCTACCGCCTGATAATCGGACCTGGCAGAGAACCAAATGACCCATCATCCCAAACGCCCTAGACCCCCAACTTCCTAAGTCCAAATCGAGGTCGTGAGCCGCTGCCGGTCGCGCTTCCTGTGCAATCGGCCTTCAGAGCTGGCCCCGCAAATTCGGACAGTAGCTTGAGTGGATTTTCTGCCTGACAGCGGCGAGGATTCTTGCTGCGAATCAGGAGCGAAGATGACGAAGAAGAGCCGCCGGACGCATTCTCCGGCATTCAAGGCGAAGGTTGCTTTGGCTGCGGTCAAAGGCGACAAGACACTGGCGGAGCTGGCGCGTTTGATGTTCATCCGAACCAGATCACGATCTGGAAAAACCAGCTCCTGGAAGGCGCCGCCGGCGTGTTTGGGCATGACAAGACATCGGCCGAGACGCCGGTCGATTTGAAGGCGTTACATGCCAAGATCGGCGAGCTGGCGTTGGAAAACGATTTTTTGTCCGGCGCGCTCACCAAGGCGGGCCTGCTGAGCGCAAAGCGATGATCGACCGCGATCATGATCTTTCTATCGTGCGCCAGGCGAAGGTCCTGAAGCTGGCTCGCAGCACGGTCTACTATGAACCTCGGCCAGTTTCGGCCGAGGACCTTGCCTTGATGCGTCGGCTCGATGAGCTGCATCTCGATTATCCCTTCGCGGGAGCGCGTATGCTGCGATCGTTGCTGCGGCGGGAGGGCGTATACGCCGGTCGCCGCCACATCGCGACGCTGATGAAGCGCATGGGGATCGAGGCGGTCTATCGTCGCCCGAACACGAGCAAGCCGGCTCCGGGTCACAAGATCTACCCGTACCTGTTGCGCGGATTGAAGATCGAGCGGCCCGACCATGCGTGGGCAATGGACATCACCTACATTCCGATGCGGCGTGGCTTCGTCTATCTCGCGGCGGTCGTCGATGTGTTCAGCCGACGGGTCCTGGCCCATCGCGTCTCGATCACAATGGAGGCGGCCTTCTGCGTCGAAGCGGTCCAGGAGGCGTTGGCGAAGCACGGCAGGCCCGAGATTTTCAACACGGATCAGGGCAGCCAGTTCACCAGCCTCGAGTTCACCGATGTGCTGCTGGACGCGAAGATCGCCATCAGCATGGACGGCAAGGGCGCCTGGCGCGACAACGTGTTTGTCGAGCGGCTCTGGCGCACGGTCAAATACGAAGAAGTATATCTCCGCGCCTACGACAGCGTGTCCGAGGCGCGAGCGTCAATTGCCAAGTATCTGGCCTTCTACAATCAGGGACGCCCTCACTCGAGCCTTGACGGGCGCACGCCCGACGAGGCTTACTTCGGCACGCAAGCTATGGTGATGGCCGCATGACCGTCGCCGACGGTTTTGTCGTCGCTCTGGTCGGGCTACGCCCTCCCGACGCAACGACAAAACCGTAAAGCCCCGCGTTCAGCATAACCCGGCAGGAATCCACTTAAATCCAGCGGGGCGCTGTCCAAACAACCGGGGCCAGCTCTGGGCACAGCGCCGAGAAGTAGAACGCCGAATCGAATGGACATGGGCTGCGAGTGGGTCATGGGGCCTACCCGGATGGTGGGGGCACCTCTGTGGCTGAGTCAACGACGCAGTAGGCTGGTCCGGCCCGGCGAGATTTGCTCGGCGCCCTAACCCGTCCTATTCGTGAGAGTGCGGCTTTTTGGCCCGATTGATGCGGCCGCACATCTTGTCTGACGAGGCGCACAGGATTGCCTTCGGCTTTTCACCGCCTGACGACCCGTACTTTGCAACGCGCTTGAGGTATAGGTTGGGCGAACGGGGGGCGGACGCCCCGCCGGTCAAGGACCGAGCGGCAGCAACGCGCCTGGCAAGCCGCGGATCAGGTCGGCTTCGGGACATGCCGCGGCAAACGCAAGGCGAATGCGGCTCGTGGTCTCGACCACACGGGCAGCGATTTTCAAGAGACGAAGACGCAGCGTCGCGAACTCGGCAGCGGCCAATTCCCGGGCTTTGGGAATGGCGTCGCGCACGGTCAGCATCAGCCAATAAGCGGCCGTATGGAGCACGAGACGGACCTGGTTGGCGAGCGCCGAACGGCAGCTGGTGCGATCGGAGGCGAGCTGCGTCTTATGCAGCTTGATCAGATTCTCGGCTTGGCCGCGCGCGCAATACAGGCTGTCGTAGATCCACTCGGCCGAGCCGACATCGAGGCTGGTGACGACGAAGCGGATGTCGAGGCCGAGCATCGTCGCCTCAATACGGGCGACAGTGCGCCGTTCGCGATCCCAGGACTTTGCCTTGTGGCGCGTCTCGGTATAGCCACGCAGAACCGGCAGGTTCTCGATGGCGCGTCGCGTGCGGATGTCGTCGGCGACCTCGTCGACTTTTCTGGCGAGAGGCTTGGTGCCGGACAGACCGAAGATGTAGTCGATGCCGTTGGTCTCGCACCACGCCATGGCCTCCGGCCGGGCATAGTGCCCGTCGCCACGGAACGTAATTTGCGTGTTGTGCCATCGCGTCCGGATATGCCGTACCAGGCGGCGCAGATGGGCACGCACCTCGACGCCGCCCGGCGTCTTGCCGGGCCGCAGCACGACGGCCACGGGCCGGCTCTTCTCCGTGTCGTAGACGTGGATCGGCAGGAAGCAGCGTTCGTCATAATGAGCGTTGAACAGCGAGAGCTGCTGATGGCCGTGGACGACGTCGCAGGTATCATCGATGTCGAGCGTGACGGATGCCGGCTCGCGCGGGTAGCTATCCATCCATGCGTCGACCAAAATGTAGGTCAGCCGGATCACGTCGCGCAGGCGCGGCGCATTCTCCAGCCGCGACAGCGTCGGCTGGGAACACAAATCCCGGCCCGTGTCCGGCAGCCGTCCGCAGGCCAGTTTGAATGCCGGATCGGACCTCAGATGATCGAGGTCGTCGGCGTCCTCGTAGCCGCAGCAGATCGCGAACATGCGAGCGCGGAGCATATCGACCAGGCTGTGCACGACCCGCGTCGGATCGCGCCGATCCGGGAACACCCGGGCCAGATTGTTGGCCAAACCGAGACGCCGCTCGGCCATCGCCAGAAGCATCACGCCCCCATTCGAGGTTAGGCGTCCACCATCGAAGGCAGCTGTGACTTTCTTGGCGTGAATGGCTGGAAACGAGAAGGGCGGAATCGTATCGTCGGTCATGGCGGGCGTGGCGTTCGCGGTTGGAGGTGATGGGGTTGGCTTCGCAACCGAATCCTACGCCGCATCAGCGCTTTACCCCTCAGGCGCACTCTTACGAATAAGACGGGTTAAGTTGAAGAAAGATTGAGTGACTCCCGATCATTTCTGTGCCGAAACGTGGAGTCGCGGTCGTGCCGCGTCCAAAGAAACCGGCGCGAGCGGCCTATTAGACGCGGTAGGTGATCAGCCTCCGAAACGAGACTATCAAGCATGAAGAGATCGAGCGCGAGGCAGAGGTTTTATTTGTGTTGAATTCTTGCTTCTCGATAGTGGTCTGAAATCGTATCATCGGTCATGGCGGGCGTGGCGTTCGCGGTTGAAGGTGATGGGGTGGCTTCGCAACCGAATCCTACGCCGCATCAGCGCTTTACACCACGCTCGCCAGCCTCTCAGGCGCCCTCTCGCGAATAAGACGGGCTAAGGGGCCCCCGGAAGGGGATGGCTCTCAGCAAATCAGCATGGGCAGAGAGGTGGACCGTCCGGAGGTTAGCCTTTGATCCGATTCTCTCGGACGTCTTTCAGAATTGCTTCGTACGTCGCAATCACCTGCTTATTGCGATCAATTGCCTCCTGGGTGACGTCTACCCAGGCGCCGCTTCCCTCGCGCTCACCTAGCGTCATCCTTCCCGACTCAAGGGGCTCGAGATCTTTCCTCAGTTGCTCAAGCTGCTTCTCGATGCCCCTTGCGTATTCGTGCCAGTCCGGTGCCACGCTCGTCCTCCCAGTCCTACAATGAGCTTGACGCAACTTTAGCGCGAACGCAAGCGGTCACAGGGCATTGGCACATTGGGAGTTAGCGGGCATGGTAGCTCCCTCATGGAATACCCCAGCGCGTGCCGGCTTACCTCGTTCGCATAATCGAGACCCGCGACCTGGTCGGGTTATTCGTCGCCGATGACGAAGACGACCTAGCGTTCGTGATGACGAATGCACGAATGCGCCTGAGTGCGAATACGTTGAGCTCCCCAACGGCGGGGTGGTATGGGACAGCCCTGCCAAGTCGGTACCCCTCGACGCTGGCGATCCGCAGGACGAGGAATCCGAGCCAGAGGAATTCCCATGGGCTGGCGCCTCGCTCACCGAGCGCTGGTGGTACATCGCCTACGGGATGGAAGACGTCGAGTGGACGCCTTTTGACGACGATCCCCCCGGCCGTCCCGGACGGAGCCGCGCCCGGCAGGCTGGCGTCGGGTCATCCAGTTTCGGAAGCTCCGCGGTAACGAATGACCTGGGATTTTCCTAGGGGTATGCTTTGCAGGAATGTCTCTTCAAGCTTAGCTTTAGCCGTGACCCGACAGGCACGAAGACTTATTGATCCGCGACCTTGGACCAAGTCCCGCTGCTGTCTTTCATGTCACGATGAGAGATACCGGTGTCCCAGTCGACGCAGATTCGGACATCCTTGAACTCATTCAAGGTGCATGCTTCACGCACGATGACCTTGCCGTTCATGTCCTCGACCGTTTTCAAGAAGGCGACTTTGCCTTGATTATCGACGTAGCTCAAACCGATGTTGCACACCTTTAGTTCAGGCTGGCAGGAGCGATGAAGGAGCGGCTTTCCGTTATTCTGACTCGCCGATCGGTCCATCGCCTTGTTTACCATTTCCGCCCAAGTAGGGGCAGTATCAGGCTTGGAGGTCCGCGAAGCGGTGACGCCACTGCCTGATGGGGACAACGACAAAGGTGCATTTGGCGGAGTTTGCTGCAGATTGGCGACGGGCGGAGTGACCTGAGATGGACGGCCCATCATGGTGACGCCCATTGATTGAAGCTCCTGAGGGCTCAGCCAGACCATATCCTGCGAAGACGTAACGACCATCCGACCAATGATGGCGGCTGGGACGCCGAGCTCCTTTCCGATTTTCGCCATGGATACTGTTGCAGCACCTGACGCGGCAGTTTCTTCGCCATTTTCTCCTGAAGCTCCGTGGACGCCGACTTGTGCGCCGTAGCCGGCGTTCTTGGTCGAACCGGCAGCGAACATCAGAAAACACGCAGAGGCGCAAACCGCTGTTTTGCCAACGTTGGTAGACGTTTTGCCAAACCTGATAGCGTCGGCGATCTTTACACCTTCGAGCAAGTTGCCGCCTGGAGAATCCAGCCTCACGTTCGCGACAAACTTCCCGGAATCGTTGGCTTGGCGAACTGACTGCAAAAACTTGTCGGCGTCGCCTGGAACAATTTCTCCAGTGATCCAGATCGTCGCTTGCCCAGATTTACCCACGCCGACTTTGACTTCGGCAGAGTGGCCGTGAGTAGATAACGTAAGAAGTACAAGCGAAATTAAGACACTTGAGCGCGATTTGCCCATCACTCCCCCCAATCGACGAGCATTGTCTCGCAACCTCGACGCGTACGCAAGGCCGAAGGGGATTGGCTGCCACGAAGCCCAACAAGGCTTGTCGGCTCATTGCGGAGGGCGCGTGCCCCGCTTAGTTGGTTCGCGACGAAGCAACATTTATCGAGCGATCCGCCCGCCGGTCGCACTCAATATCGAGGCGTCCGATGACCGCTCTGACCCGTGGACGGATTGTAGTTGCCGCTGGTCCCGAAGTTATCACGCTGCGTGCCGTTGGGATTTGTAGCGACGTAAGGCGCCACGTAAGTTCCGTTGCTGCGGGTGTAGCCAGACGATGTGTGCGTGCTCGGGTTAGAGCCGGTACCAGTTAAATATTGCGCGTCGGCCGCGGTAGCGGTCAGCAAGAACGCCGCCGTCAAAATAAGCTGTTTCATCCCTGGTCCCCCAAATAGTGTTATTAGTTTGGGGATGCAACCACGAAGTCATTCGACAGTCGAGTTCGACTATTGGATGAGCCACAGCAGATGGTGCTTGCGAGCTTATGCAGGCAAATGTCTGAGGGAGGTCGCGCAGGGATAGCCGTGTATGAATTGCGCCACTGTCTACTAGCGCTGCAAAACTGGGGCAGGGGAATGAAGACTCTCAATTGTATGCTGGCTGCGCTGACGATTGCGATCACCTTCGGCGCCGGGCTCCTGAATGCGCGTGCTGATAGCCTGCGCTGGGTATGTAGATACGAGGCGATGGCATCGCCATCTGGAATAAAGCAAGAGAGCTTTAGGCTCGAGTTTGTCTTGGACACACTAACCAAGAAAGCTGTGCTGATCGGCAACGCCGGCGTTTCTGACCTAGACGTTTTCAACGGTAACCAGGCCATCACATTTCAAGAAAAACTGGCCACAGGCGCAATTCAGACCACGACGATCAGTCATACAGACGGTCGATCGGTACATAGCCGCCACTCGATCATGAACGGCACATTTGTCCCCTCGCAGTACTACGGCGGCTGCAAGTAGCTTCCAAAATCAGGTGGCAACGTCTGCTGGCTCGCTCGCGCTGATCGGCGGCAGCGCCGGCTTGCGCGGCCGCTTCTTGAGATCTTTGTGGTTGAAGTGCCCGCGGGCGGGACCAGGACCAGCCAGCGCTTACATATCTTTCGCAGGGTAAACTCGGAAATGCCAAGATCGCCGGCCGCACGGATCATTGTCTTACTCCAAACTAGTACCCACTTTTCTTGGAACGTGAGTCGTGATTCAAGGTCGGGATGATACCCGAAGCAAGAGAAGTCCACCTTTCGAGGAAAGATCGCAAGGTGCTTGAGGCGTGCTGTCGCTCACCGGTGACGTTGCAGCGCGATTTGAAGCGGGCGCGGATAGTTCTGTTGGCGGCGGATGGGCGCAGCACCCGGTCGATCGCCAAGGAAGTTGGGGTCCAGCCGCGGATTGTCAGCCTTTGGCGGCATCGCTATGCCGACCATGGCCTTGAAGGGCTGCAAGACAAGCCGCGGCCTGGCAAGCAGCCGATCTATACGAAGACGACCGACAAGCGGATTCTGAAGCTGCTGGATAAGCCGCCACCGCAAGGGTTTGCGCGCTGGACCGGCCCCCTGCTGGCCGAGGCGCTGGGCGATGTCGATGTCCAATATGTCTGGCGGTTCCTGCGCAGCCACAAGATTGACCTGGTGGCTCGCAAGTCCTGGTGCGAGAGCAACGACCCGAACTTTACGGCCAAAGCCGCCGATGTTGTCGGCCTCTATGTCGCGCCGCCGGCGAAGGCCATTGTGCTGTGCGTGGACGAGAAGCCCTCGATCCAGGCTTTGGAGCGAGCGCAGGGTTATCTGAAGTTGCCCAATGGCCGCGCCTTGACCGGCCAAAGCCACGATTACAAGCGGCATGGCACCACAACATTGTTTGCGGCGCTCGAAGTCGCCACCGGAAAGATCATCGCGACCCATTCAAAACGCCGGCGCCGCGTCGAGTTTCTCGATTTCATGAACAGCGTCACCGCGGCTTTTCCGAACCGCAAGCTTCACGTCATCCTCGACAACCTCAACACCCATAAAAAGAACGAGGACTGGCTCAAGGCCCACCCCAACGTGCAATTTCATTTCACGCCGACAAGTGCGTCATGGCTCAATCAGGTCGAAGTATGGTTTTCCATCTTGCAGGGGCAGTCGCTCAGCGGCACCTCCTTCACGAGCCTCAAGCAGCTTCAGGAACACATCGATGCCTACGTCAACGCATACAACGACAGAGCCGAGCCCTTCGTCTGGACCAAGAAAAAGGTCCGTCAACGCCGTTTCAAAGGCCGCCGTATCACTCAGCTCTGATTCCGGGTACTAGATCTCGGATCTCGGCGCGTGTCGTTTCTCTCCGCAGATGGCGACGCCCGATGGAAATCTTTCTGCTTTTGCGCGGCCGCTTGATCCCGTGCTTTCGCTCGAATGCCTTGGTGGCCCTGTCTTCCATTCTTGATCGGTAGCGCGTCAGGCGCTCGGGGTACGCTGCGCATAGACCGCGCGCCCACCGTTTGGGCAGAGCGGGCCTCGGATGACGAGGTCGTGCTACTTGGCGCCCGTCAGTAACAAGCCCGCGCCGCTGCAGTAGAGTGGGCGTTCTACTTGCTCTATTTGCCCCACGGCGCTAACCCTATATCGGCAGGGAACGTCACATGTCAGACAAGGCCCGCGAGTTAATCGATTTCTGGGTGGAGAACAGCACGCTGTGGGGCAGCACCAGACTGCGGGCGCGTCGCAGGATGTAGCAGAACTCACGCGGCGTCTCATCGAGGCTGCCAAGGGGCAGGGCATTTCCGAAGCCGAGTTTTAGGCGGCAATTGGCGACATCGCCCCCTATATCGAAGAGCTTCTGAGGGGGGTGAATAAAGCCGAAGGCGAACGGCGCAAGCCTACTTAGGCTTGGTCAACCTTTACACATCACCAGGATCAAGTTCGATTTCTTGGAACATCCGCTGTTGCTCAGCCGTCAACGCTTCCGCCGTCCAGCCTTCAGGCACGGCCGCGAGTACCAAGGTCAGCGCCTAGCTCGGCTTAGCCAGCGCAATCCAGATCTCAGTTTTCGTATCGTCCGAGGCTACCTCAACGACAGTAAAACTGTTGCCGAACGACTCAGCCATCCGCCCCCAATTCCACAGCTCGCGACTGGTTTCTACTTTCGCAGATGTGAAACCGCAGCACGGCCGATTGGCCTGTTGAGTGAGAGTAGTCCCGTTGAACTAATCGGGCTTTCGATGATCTTATAGGAAGGGCCACTCGGAATGCCGCCGTGCCCCACCAGAACGAGCGTGTAGAACTCGCTCCAAACGTGGCAGGCTGTTTACCTTCTGCCAATCATCCGTCGGGGATCTGTCCAGCGATGAAGTCTGCAGCGCGCTTCGCGGGATCGGTCGCGACATGCGAATAGCGCGCGGTGGTGGCAGCCTGAGTGTGACTCAGCAGGCGGCCAATGATGCGCAGGCCGAGACTGCAATCCGCTGCCGAAGCCCGCTCCGAAGGGTGCAGGCGTTTAACTTTTTCCGTGGCTTCCCGGTGGCTTTTTCGGGCAAAACTTCCGACGTGTCAAACTGGTGACTGCTATATCATATTGAACCATATGAATTATTTGGTGCCGGCTGAGGGGATTGAACCCCCGACCTTCGGTTTACAAAACCGCTGCTCTACCGCTGAGCTAAGCCGGCAAAACCAAACAATTATAAGCAGTTAACGAGAAGAAACTTGTCCGGTCGGCACGTTGGGGTGCACGGTCGGGCAGCGTTTGCGTCGATATAGCCGCAGTCGGGGTGTAGGTCTAGTCTGACTGGCTTGCGCTCTTGTCCGCACCGCCGCCTGGCAGAAAATGTGTAGAGCCGGAGAACGCTTTGTGAAACCAGACTGCCCCCGTTGGAGGTACGGGCGAAGGATGTCAGACCAAAAGAGCGGATGATCGTCGACGCAACCGTCAATCAATTCTTGGAAGACTAAGGCTGACAAAACGATGGTGCTCCAAAGCTGTCAAAGCCTTGCGCGGTCTCGGAACCAAATACGTCCCTTTGGAGTGAGGACGAGACATGAAACGCTTTCTCGCCATCGCCGCTGCACTCGCAGCCGCCGACGCTCAGGCGGCGCCTCTAGACGATGCAATCAACTGCGCGAATTACGCGACTATTGATGCCGTCTGTCGTGAGCAAAAAGACCCAAGCGACCCTTTGCTCGGCAAACTCAAGACTGCAGCAGGCGTGTTGCACGGTCGCAGCATTCGCATAGGTGCGCAGGCTGGCGTTTCCAAAGAAGCGGTTGGAGCCTTGGCTACTATCGCCAACGACAAGATGACAAACGAGATGTCGCGCAAGTGCGACAACATCAAAGTGTTGCGTGATCAATTCGAGGGCACTTGCCGCCCGGTGATGGATCAAGCGTATCAAGATACGCTCATGATGATAGACGAGATCATGAAGAGAAAGGGTCGCTAAGAAGTTAGCGAACGCGCCGCGCTAAAGCATTAGCGACCGCGATGTGGTCGTAACCCTCGGCGTAGTCCTTTTTCCAGCGTGAATTGTTTCGGTACATCCGGTCGAGCTTGGCTTTCTCCTTCGCATCGGCCACGGTCAGGATACCCTTGCAATAGAGTTCGAGGGAGGCGTTCGCAAAACCGTAGTCACTGGCGGCCTTGCCGTGATCGACCGCGTGCGCGGCGCCGGTCAGGGCGAGCAGTGTTGCGGAGGCTAGGACGATGGCGGCGGTGCCGGGTAGTCGTTTCATGTGTCACCTCATATCCGCGAAGTGAACTTTTCGGCATTCCATGCTTCCAGAGGTGCGTTTCGCCGCCATGAAACAGGCGGCCCGTAGGGCCGCCTGATCCTCTTCACCCGACTTGTGCCGTGTTACTGGCAGATGTGCTGGAGGCCGTCCGCTCCCTTGTACCAGGTCCCGGGCCGGCAAACGATGCCGTTGCGGGCCGCATAGGTATCCCAATTGCCGTACCAGCCCATTTCGCTGCGGCCGCCGACATATCCACCGGAGGTGTCATAGGCGTAGGAGTTGTCCCAGCCGCGGAACGGCGCGGATGCAACGGCTGCCGCGGTACCGACGGCGGCGCCAGCAACGGCGCCTGCGGTGTCGACCGGCCAGAAGCCCGATCGAGTTTCGTCATTCGGATTCACTTGGCCGCGGGCCATGTGCCGGCGCCGATAGGCGCGATCGGTGGTGGGATTGCCGGGGGTGAGATTCTGGCAATTGGGATCCTGGAAGAGCCCCGTACAGCGGCCCGAATTGTCGACTGTGGTTTGCGCGAAGGCCGGTGTTGCCAGCGTGGACGCGACGATCGCGGCCAAGCCAAGAAGCTTCAGGCTCGTCATGGCATTTGCTCCATGTTGTTGAGACCTGTGCTAAGCGCGCCATCCGGCAGTCGTTCCGCGGATTCTCGCATGTGGGGTCACATCGACGTGAGCCCGCGGAGGATGTGCGGTTTGTGTCACGCAACCTCGTGCGATCCAGCATGTGCGGCGGGTTTGTGTCCCGTTAACGCTTCGCTAGCGCAGCTTGCGGCATTTGAGCCGCTATCGCCCCTTGCACGTTAGGCTTACCGGAAATTGGTGAGCGGGCCTTAACCCTCTCCGCGTGGCGATCGGATAGGTTGAGCGTCGGATAAACCGGGATCCTTCCATGCGCGCTCTCGCGCTCGCCGCCTTTCTGATCGGATTGCCCGCGACGGCGTTTGCCGGCGGCGGCTTCGATATCGTCGTTCCCGGCCGCCCGGGCGTGCCCATCATCATCGACAACATCGACGCGTCCTACAGCGTGGTCGAGGGTGTCTGGGGTCTCGGCAAGAACGTCCAGGTGCAGCCGACCATCTATGGCGGGCGCTACATCGCCGAGCGGCAGCCCGAGGACGTCGGCCATTATTATCCGACCATGGGCTTGCGGCCCGGCTACGGCCGACTCGAGGTCGAGCCGCCCGCCAACCGCAAATTGCCCAGGCCCGCCGAGAGCTATCACCAGAGCTGGGGTGTGCAATCGGCGCCGCTGCCGCCGCAGATGGACGTGCCCGTCAATCCGCCGCCGGTGATCTTTGCGCCTGAGATCAACGACCGTCCGCGGCGTCCTCGGCCGCGGCCGCATGCACAGGCGCCCGGAAGGCCGCCAACTTAAGAAACGTCAAAAATTCAAGAAAAAATCCAAGATACGAAAATCAACAGGAGAGAGTAATGCGTCAGATGATTTCGGGACTGGTTGCGGCGGCTGCCGTGATGTTCGTCGCCACCGCGCCCGCCGCGGCTTGCGGCTTCAGCACGTGCGCACCGGTTGCGCCGGTCTATAGCGGCTGCAACACGGGTTGCGGTAGCTGGGGCTATGGCCCGGGTTATGGCGGATGGGGCTTTGAGCACCTCGCCGAGCCGGCCACGCAGTATTACTACGTCAACCAGGGGCCGACCTACACCGGACCGGGCGCATTCGCGCCGTACCCGACCTATCGTGAGGACGCGGTCGTCGCGCCCGCTAACTACGGCTACGGCCGTGGTTATGGCTACGGCAACGGCTATGGCTATCGTGCCCCCGCCGCCTATCCCTATCAGCGCCCGTACTACCGTCCGTATCGCTACGGCTATGGCCCGCGCTACGGCTATCTGCCGCGCACGCACTACGGCTACGGTCCGCGCTACGGCTACGCCCACCGCGCGCCGTATTACGGCGGCCACCGCGTGCTGCGCCGCTATTACTGATCGTTTGATTGGTTGAGTTGACGAAGCGCCCGTCCGCGCGATGCGGATGGGCGTTTTGTTGCTTGGATTCTTAGTTTGACGCGTTTTCTTTACGCGAACCGGTATCCACGTCGCTCGAAAACGCTCTACCGCTTCATCAGCCCGAGCCGGCTCGCGCCGACATAGAGCGAGAGCACAGCGGCGTTGGAGACGTTGAGGCTCTTGATCTCGCCGGGCATGTCGAGCCGCGCCACGACGCTGCATGTTTCGCGGGTCAGTTGCCGCAGGCCCTTGCCTTCGGCACCAAGCACCAGCGCGAGCGGCTCGCGCAGCGTGACGTTCGAGAGGTCCTCGCTGCCTTCACTGTCCAGCCCAACGGTCTGGAAGCCGCGCTCGTTCAGCGCAGTGAGTGCGCGGGCGAGGTTCTGCACGGTCACCATTGGCACCAGCTCGAGAGCGCCGGAAGCGGCCTTGGCCAGCACGCCGGTTGCCTCGGGGCTGTGCCGTGCCGTGGTGACGATCGCCTTCACCGCGAACGCCGCTGCGGAGCGCAGGATGGCGCCGACATTGTGCGGATCGGTGATCTGGTCGAGCACCAGCACCATGCCTTCCTGGTCCAGGGTCTCGATGTCGGGCGAGGGCAGGGCGTCGGCCTCGGCCAGCAGGCCCTGGTGCACGGCGTCGGGCGACAGCAGGCGGTCGATCTCCTGGGGCCGGACGATCTCGGGCGCGACGCGGGTCGCGATGTTCTCGTCCGCAAGCCGCTTTGCGGCGTTCTCGGTCAGCGTCAGCTTGCGGATCTGCCGCTGAGGGTTGGCCAGCGCCATGGTCACGGTGTGCCAGCCATAGAGGATGACCGGTCCGTCGGACTGCGAATCGCGGTCGCGCCAGGCCGGCCGGCCGGCTGATTTTCCGGGCCTGTTGAAGGGCTTAGCCCCGCCGCGGGGGCCCCTTGGGGTAAATTTTCGATCCTTCATGGGCTCGCTTGTGTCACGGGTCCCGGAATATGGCAATTTGGGTGGCTTCGGGGGCGATTTTAGCTGTTCGCCTCGGTTGACTTTGCCCCACCGCATCGCCCATAAACGCGCCCGGTCGCGCCCCCATCCGGGCTGTCGCGGCCTTCACGTTCCATGGCCGTCTTCGGTCGCCGGCAAGGTCCGGCCCGATTGTGCTGCCGTCGAGCGGGGGAGTGTCCCGAGTGGCAAAGGGAGCTGACTGTAAATCAGCCGCCTCATGGCTTCGCAGGTTCGAGTCCTGCCTCCCCCACCAGCCTTCGCTCGCTTCGCGAGCTACGGCTGGGCAAGCCAGACCAAGTCACCGTCACGCGAAGCTAGCGAAGGCTGTCGCGCCGTAGCCCGGAGGGCGTAGGCGGACTGGCTCAGAGCGTAAGTCACCCCATCATCTCCCTGACCAGCGGCACCACTTTCCCCCCGTAAAGCTCGATGCTCCGCATCAGCTTCTCGTGCGGCAAAGGCCCCGCCGAATACTTCAGCTGGAAGCGCGAAATGCCAAGCGCCTTTGCGGTCTTGGCGATCTTGCGCGCGACGGTCTCCGGCGAGCCGACATAGAGCGAGCCGTGCTCGGCCTCATTGACGAACTCGTCGCGGCCCATCGGCGGCCAGCCGCGCTCCTTGCCGATCCGGTCGCGCATCGCCTTGTAGTCGGGCCACAGCTCTTCGCGCGCCTGTTCGTCCGTCTCGGCGACGTAACCGGGCGAGTGCACGCCGATCGGCTGCGCCGGGCGGCCGAACTCCTTGAAGGCGCGATGATAGAGATCGACGTAAGGCGCAAAGCGCGCGGGATCGCCGCCGATGATCGCGAGCATCAGGGGCAGGTCGTAATGCGCGGCGCGCACCACCGATTGCGGGCTGCCGCCGACGCCGATCCAGGTCTTAAGCCGGCCATTCTCGACCGGCGGATAGACCAGTTGATCTTTCAGCGGCGGACGCAGCTTGCCCTCCCAGGTCACCGGCTGCTGCGACAAGAGTGCCGTGAACAGGTCGAGCTTCTCCTCGAACAGCGCCTCGTAAGCGCGCAGGTCGAAGCCGAACAGCGGAAAGGACTCGGTGAAGGAGCCGCGGCCGAGGATCACCTCGGCACGTCCGTTGGAGAGCGCATCCAGAGTCGCAAAGCGCTGGAACACGCGAATGGGGTCGTCCGAGCTCAGCACCGTCACGGCCGAGCCGAGATGGATGCGCCTGGTGCGCGACGCGATCGCGGCGAGCACGGTCTCGGGCGAGGAGATCGCAAAATCAGATCGGTGGTGCTCGCCGAGGCCGATGAAGTCGATGCCGAGCTCGTCGGCCAGCACGGCTTCGTCGACGACGTTGCGGATCACCTGCGCATGGGGAAGCATGGCGTCGCTCGCGTCCCTGGTGACGTCGCCAAAGGTATCCAGTCCGAATTCGAGCGGTGCGGTCATCGATCAGGTCTCTGTGGGGAGGATCGACGACATCTAGTGGATGGCCGCCGGGTCACAAGGCGGGTTTCGGAAATGCTTGGTTTCCGTTTGGTAGACCCTTGCTCTCAGCGCGGTCACGAGGCGGCAGATGTCGTTGCCGCCTCGTGCTCATGACAGTCAGAGCGGATCGCGGATCAGCGGCGAGGTCGAGCAGTGGATGCCGCCGCCGCCGAGCGCGACCTTGTCGTAAGCCACAACGCGCGTGGTGATGCCGGCCTTGGCGAATTTCTCCATGGTCCGCGGCGAAATGCCTTCGGGCACGATGACATGGCCCGGGCGTACGGCGAGACAATTGATCACCCAGTTCTGGTCATCGGGACAGACCTCGATCTGACGAATCCCGAGTTCCTTCAATTTTTCAAGGAACCAGAACGGCAGCAACGTCGGGTTCACGAAGGCGGTATCGCGGTCGATCATCACGAACATGCCGTCGATGTGCAGCCGATAGCCGGTCAGCTGGACGCGCAGCAGCTCCACGCCCTGCGTGCGCAACACTTCCTCGAGCTGGCGTGCGCCTTCCTCGTCGACGCGGCTCGACAGCCCCACGACCGCGACCTTGGGCGTGATGAAGGCGAAGCTGCCACCTTCCATGAGTCCCGTGCCGGAGATCGTCCTGAGGATCGGCATCCCGAGCTTGGCCAGGGTACGGCTGACCGGCAGCTCTTCCCCGCGCCTGATGGGGGGGCCGAGGCGGGTGACGATGGCGCCGCCGTCGACGGCAATCACGCTGTCGCGCGTGTAGACGGTCTTCATCTTGCCCGGCGCGCATTGATCGACATAGACGACCTCCGCACCTTCCTCGCGTAACGCCTGAGCGAGCGCGTCATGCTGGCTCTGCTGTGCGGCCAGATCCGGGATCACGTCGCCGCGCCAGTACCAGCCTTGCTCGGGGTCGCCGAAGGCGCCGATCTCGGGCAGGCGCTTGTTCGCGTCAACGATATTCAACTCGGCGCCGGGGCGATGCATGAGCACCATCCGGATCTGGCCGACGTCGTTGTTGCAGCCCCAGCGGCGCCCCCAAACGCCGACCTGCTCCGATTCCGTCTCGAAGGCCGGTTCGGCGCGCGACGGAAACGCTTTGATCAGCATGTTGTAGCGAAATTCTGGCTCGGAAATGATCGACATGAGGGTCTCCTGCGGGAAGTGGTTGGTGTGGCGCATGCGGGCTCAACGCGAGCGGTACGCCCGGACTGCGATATCGATGAAGAGAAGACTGACCGTGATCAGGATGAGCACGGCGGCGACTGCGGCCATGGTGGGATCGAGTTGTTCGTTGATGCCGTCCCACATCCGCCGCGGAAGCGTGAAAACCCCGCGGCCGGCAATGAACAGCACGATCACCAGCTCATCCCAACTGTGGATGAAGGCGAAGATCACACCGGAGATGATGCCCGGCAGAATGTTCGGAATGATGACCATGCGCAGCGTCTGGCCAATGCTGGCGCCGAGGTTGAGGGCCGCCTGTTCGAGCCTGGGGTCGAAGCCGGCGAGTGCCGTCGAGACGGTGATGATCACATAGGGCATGCCGGTCACCGCATGGGCGATGATCACGCCGGTGTAGGTATCGATCAGCCTGAGGTCCACCCAGACCTGATAGATGCCGAGCGCGTAGACGATGGTCGGCACCATGATCGGCATCAGCATGACGAGGCGGACGATATTGCTGGCACGGTTGCCGAGACGCCAGCATCCGATAGCGCAGAGCGTTCCGGCGACCGTCGCGATGACCGTCGAGCAGATCGCGATGACGAGGCTGTGCAGGATGCTCGTCAGCCAGGCCTGGCTGGTCAGCAGGTTGCGATAATATTGCAGCGAGACGCCGTCGCGAGGCAGCGACAGATAGGGACGATCGGTCAGCGACACCGCGAAGACGATGGTGATGGGCAGGACGAGAAAGCAGATAATCGCCCATGCGATCGAGCGCGTCATGGGCGAGGAGCCTTCGAATGCGGTGCTGCTGGTGCTCATATGGACCCGAACAGCTTGCGCAGATCGACGACGCGGGCGAGCGCGACAAGCAGCCCGCCGATGATGATGAGCAGGGTGCCGGCCAGCATGCTGCCAACGCCCCAGCGGACGATCTCGAGAATCTGGACCTTGATATATTCGGCGATCATCAGAGTCTTGCCGCCGCCGAGAATGGCCGGGGTCACGAAGAAGCCAAGGGAGAAGATGAACACGAGGATACTGGCGCCGACGACTCCGGGCATCGACAACGGCAGGAACACCTGGCGGAACGCGACGGCGCGGCTGGCACCGAGGCCCCGGGCTGCGGCAACGCATCGTTGATCGATGTCGCGCATGTTGGCGTAGATGGGGAGGATGCCGAAGGGCAGCATGTAGTGGACCATGCCGATCAGCACACCGGTCTCGTTCCAGATCAGGCTGAGCGGAGCGTCAACCAGTCCGCTTGAGATCAGGATGTTGTTGATGAGACCCTCGCGCCGCAGCAGCACAAACCAGGCGAAGGCGCGCACCAGGACAGAGATCCACAGCGGCACGAGAACGCCGAGGAACATCCAGCGGCGGACCCGCTCGCTCGTATGGACCAGCGCGTAGGATACGATGTAGGCGAGCACGAGCGTGATCAGCGTGCTGATGACGCTGATGCGCGCCGTCGTCGCCAGCATGCGCTGGATCGACGCGCTGGTCGCAAGCATGGCGTAGTTGTCGAGGCCCGGCCGCGGCTCGGTGACGCTCAACCAGAGCACCTTCGAGATCGGGTAGATATAACAAACGATCATCAGCGCCAGGGCCGGCAGGATCAGCAGCCAGTAGCGCGCGGTTACGCCGAAGCCCGGACGGGACGGCGAGGGCGTCAGCTGATCTGCAGGAGAGCTCATCGATATCGGACCCGGGCGCTCGGGGCTTTGCGCGGTTTTGGCGAGGTTTTGGCAGCGCGGCGCCGAGGAGCGCCACGCCGCCGGTAACGGACGTCAGGAGGAGATGAAATCCAGATAGGCCTGGAAGGTCTTGGAATGGTTTTCGATGTACCAGGCCGCGTTGATCCTGGCCTGAACCGCTGCGTTTGCGGGATCGGCCGGATTGGTCGCGCGCAGCGCTTCCGGCACCATGGACTGGGCCGCCGGGTTGGAGGGACCGTTGCCCATCGCAGTCAGAAGTTTCACCTGCCCCTCCGGCTGCTGCATGGAGGCGATGGCGCGGAAGGCCTCGGGGCCGGCCGGATTGTTCTTCGGCACGACCCACAAGCCGGGCTGCAGAAGACCGTCCTTGAAGGTGTAGGCGATGCGGTTATTGGTCTCGGCTTTGAGGACGTTGGCGCGGGTGTGCCACAACAGGCCCATGACGCATTCGCCGTCCCGCATCAGGCTCTGGCTTTCGGCGCCGCTGTTCCAGTAGAGCACATCCTTCTTGATGGTGCCGAGCTTGGCGAAGGCGCGCTTGACGTCGAGCGGATAGAGCTGGTCGAGCGGGACACCGTCGGCGATCAGGCACAGCTCGAGCATGGCCTGGGAATCCTTGCGGACCATGCGGCGGCCGGGATATTTCTTCAGGTCGAAGAAGTCTGCGAGGGTCGGCGTCTCCTTGACCTTGGCCGTGTCCCAGGCGAGCACGGAGGAGAACATGTAGTTCACGACGCCATTCTCGTAGGCGAATTCCGTGGCGACCTTGCTCTTGTCGACGATGCTGTAGTCGATCTTCTCCAGGGCGTTGCGCGGCCCGAGCTCGGCCAGCGTCGTGACGCCGCAATCGCAGATGTCCCAGGTGACGTTGCGCGACTGGACCATTGTCAGGATCTTGCCGTTGAGGGGGCCGCTGCCGTCCAGCACCATGCGGCCGCCCTGCGCGGCGAACGGCTGCACATAGGCTTCGTCGAAAGCCTTCATGGCGGCGCCGCCGTAATTGACCACGACGACCTCCTTGCGCGCCTCTGCGCGGGCAGCGCCGGCGGCGAGCACTGCGGGAGCGGCGAGAAGGCTGGCGCCTCCCTTCAGGAGGGCGCGCCGGGTCGGGGTGAAAATTGAATTGCGTTCGTTCATGACGGAAGCCCCATTCGTTTGTTTCGACTGTTGCGGCACTGCAGTTCAGGCATCGGTGACCAGCGTCCCGGCGCTGTGGTCCCAACCGATCGTTACGGCGTCGCCGGCGACGGGCGGCTCGCCATGTCGCCAGGTCGGCATCATCACGACGACGTCGCCGAATTCCGGCGTGGCGACCACGAGCCGGAATTGTGAGCCCAGATAGCTCCACTCGGAGACGACGCCTTTGAGCGTATTGTCGGGTTGACCGGTTTTGCCGGCGAGCGTGATCTTCTCCGGCCTCAGGGCGATCACGACGGGCTGGCCGATCGCCGGGCGATTGCAGTCGTCGCTCGCCTGGATGATCCGCACGCCCTGATGGGTCAGCACGAAGCCGCCGGCCACGTGATTGTCCACGCTGCCCTTGAGGAAATTGCTCTTGCCGAGAAAGTTGGCGACGAAGCTTGTCGCGGGCCGCTCGTACAGCTCGGTCGGCGATCCCTGCTGGACCATCTTGCCGTCTCGCATCACCACGATCCGGTCTGACATCGACAGGGCTTCGTCCTGGTCATGGGTGACGTAGATGAAGGTCAGGCCGATCCGCTTGTGCAATCGCTTCAGCTCGTCTTGCAGCTCTGCGCGCAGCTTCTTGTCGAGCGCGCTCAGCGGCTCGTCCAGCAGAAGCAGGTGAGGCGTGAAGACCATCGCGCGGGCAAGCGCGACGCGTTGCTGCTGGCCGCCGGAGAGCTGGCGCGGATAGCGGCCGGCTTGCGAGCTCAGCTGCACCAGATCGATGGCGGCATCGACCTTGCTCTTGATCTCGGCGGCAGGCCGTTTGCGCACCTTCAGCGGGAACGCGACGTTGTCGTACACGGTCATGTGCGGAAACAGGGCGTAGCCCTGGAACACCATACCGAAATTCCGCTGCTCGGGAGGGAGTCGCAGGATGCTCTGTCCGCCCAGCAGGATGTCGCCGCGATCGGGCTGGACGAAGCCGGCGATGGACATCAGCAGCGTGGTCTTGCCTGAGCCCGAGGGCCCCAGCAGCGTCAGAAATTCTCCGCGCTTGACGGTGAGGGACACATCGTTCAGCGCCGCGAAGTCTCCGTAGAACTTGACGAGCCTCTCGATCTTCAAATCGTGATCAACTCCTGCGGAAGCTGACACACTTATGAAATTGTTGCTGGTCATTCTCGTCTTCTGGCTACGGCGGCAGAACGTGCGGAGATCCGTGTATCCCTGCAGATTGGCCGAGAGCCAAAATCGCAACAATCATCTAATTTGCATCTGTATGGTGTGTTTTTTGAACGATTGACCCGCCGGTGGCCGACGGTTGCAATCAGTGCGTTCGGTGTGCCGACGATGAGCGTCGGCGTTGTCGCTGGACAGGCGGCCTATTCAGAACGAGCCGCCGCATCGATTGTCCTGGCGATGCCCCCCTGGAATGCTTCCTTCAACCAGCGGCGCAGCACCACCAGTTCGGGGTCGCCCCAACGTCTGGCAACAGCGACGAAGTAGTAACCGCCGAGACTGACGGGGTGAGGGCTAAGATCGACCAGTCTGCCTGCGGCGAGGTCCTCCTCGACGAGCAGCGTGTTCGCGAGTGCGACGCCTTGTCCCTGTCTTGCGGCCTCGATCGTCAGATGGGCATGCCAGAGGTGCGGTCCTCGCAACATCGGCAGGTCGGTGACCCCCGCATTTTCGAACCATTGCTCCCAATAGAGCGTTGAGGCTTCGTGGATCAGCGGCAGGTTCAGGAAATCGGAAGCCTGAGTGACGACGGGATGGCGCGCCCTGAACGCGGGGCTTGCGACGGCATGAATCTTCGGCGCCGCGATCAGCTCGGTCCTGACCTTCGGGCGGCTGATCATCATGTTCATGTGAACGATCTCGGCATCAGCCTCGCCGCGCGTGAAGTCCGCACGCGACAGCGTTGGATACAGGGCGATGTCGTAGTTCGGCAGACTGGCCATGAGCGCGGGCAAACAGGCGAGCAGGCGCTGATTGATTATGCCGGGAATGCACCAGATCGTTAGGGTTCGGCGGCTGGCCGGACGAACATCTTCGTTGGCCTGGCGCAGGATGTCGAAGGCGCGGGTGACCCGGGCGTGGAATGCTTCGCCGGCGGCCGTCAGCAGCAGGCCGCGTCCGTGCGCCGCAACCAGCGCGACATTGAGATCGAGCTGGAGCTTGCGGATGTGTCGGGAGACGACGGTCGGACTCACCGACAATTCATCGCTTGCCGCCTTGATGCTGCCGGTGCGGCCGACAGCCTCGAAGGCTCTCAGGGCATTGAGCGACGGAAGCCGCAGTGACAAGCGATCCTCTGGCAAAAGCCACCTCTTTCCAGATGATCTAGCTCACCAAACCAACCAGCGAAAGCAGGATCCGCGCCAATCCGAGGGATCGATGTACTGGGATTCGGATCCACCTACCGCCACATCCCCCGCATCCGCGCCCCGATATCGATCTTCGGGCCCTGCGCTGCCGTGCGGGCCGCAGCCGAAGCCGCTTTCGGCCAGGCGGTGCGCTCGAACAGATAGACGAGGGATTCCGGGATGAAGCGGGTGCGCGAGGCGTAGACGTGGCGGTCGCCCTTGGCTTGCTGGCCGTGGGTGAAGAAGCGCTGCGGCACGACGAGATGCAGATCGTCCTTGGCGCGCGTCATCGCGACATAGAGCAGGCGGCGCTCCTCCTCGAGCTCGGCCGAGGTACCGGCGCCGAGATCCGACGGCATGCAGCCGTCGACGACGTTGAGCACGAACACCGACTTCCATTCCTGGCCCTTGGCCGAATGGATGGTGGAGAGGATCAGATAGTCCTCGTCGCGCAGCGGAGGACCTGATTTGTCGCTGGTCGCATCCGGCGGGTCGAGCGTGAGCTCGGTCAGGAATTTTTCGCGCGAAGCGTAGCCGCTCGCGATCTGCTCGAGCTGCATGAGATCGGCGCGGCGCGTCTCGGAATCCTCGTGGATGCGATCGAGATGCGGCTCATACCAGAGCCGCACGCGCTCGAGATCGGCGGGCCATTCCGAGTAACGCAGATTTCCGACCGTGCGGACGAAGTCGGTCCACTCGGCACCGGTGCGTGGCGGCACCGCAAGCTGGCCGAGTGCGGCAAGCGGATCGGTGCTCTCCGCCATCTGGTCGAGCACGCGCTGCGCGGTGGCAGGACCGACGCCAGGCAACAGGTGCAGGATGCGGAAACCGGCGACGCGGTCGCGCGGATTCTCGGCAAAGCGCAGCAGCGCCAGCACGTCCTTGACATGCGCGGCATCGAGAAATTTCAGTCCGCCGAACTTGACGAAGGGGATGTTGCGGCGGGTCAGCTCGATCTCCAGCGGACCGGAATGCGAGGACGTGCGGAACAGCACCGCCTGGTGCTTGAGCAGCGCGCCTTGCTCGCGGTTGGCCAGCACCTCTTCGACGATGTAGCGGGCCTGGTCGGCCTCGTCGTGGACGGTGACGAGCTGCGGCTTCTGCGACGAGCTGCGGTCGGTCCACAGGTTCTTGGTGAAGCGTTCGCGCGCAAGCCCGATGACGCCGTTGGCCGCCGCCAGCACGGGTTGCGTCGAGCGATAGTTGCGGTCGAGCGTGATCATCTCGGCGTGGGGGGAGAAGCTTTGCGGAAAATCAAGGATGTTGCGAACACTGGCGGCGCGGAACGAATAGATCGACTGAGCGTCGTCGCCGACCACGGTTAGCCCGCGTCCATCCGGCTTCAGCGCCAGCAGGATCGAGGATTGCAGGCGGTTGGTGTCCTGATATTCGTCGACCAGCACGTGATCGAAGCGGCCGCCGATCTCTTCGGCGATCAGCGCATCGCTCATCATCTGCGACCAGTAGAGCAGCAGGTCGTCGTAATCCAGCACGTGCTGGGCCTGCTTGGACTCGACATAGGCCGCGAACAGGCCCTTCAGTTCGGCGGCCCAGCCGGCGCACCAAGGATAATGCTGGCCAAGCACTTTTTCGATCTCCATCTCGGCATTGACGCAGCGCGAGTAGATCGACAGGCACGTGCCCTTGGCGGGAAAGCGGCTCTCGGTCTTCGACAGGCCGCGCTCGTGCCGGACCAGATTCATCAGGTCGGCGGAATCCTCGCGGTCGTGGATGGTGAAGGCTGGATCGACGCCGATCCGCTCGGCATATTCGCGCAGGAGGCGCGCGCCGATGCCGTGGAACGTGCCGGCCCAGGTGAGGGCGTCGCGCATGATCGCGGCATTGTTCTCGCCCAGCACCTTTCGGGCGATGCGCTCAACCCGGCCGGCCATCTCGGCCGCGGCGCGGCGGGAGAACGTCATCAGGAGGATGCGTCGTGGATCGGCGCCTGCGACGATCAGGTGCGCGACGCGATGGGCGAGCGTACTGGTCTTGCCGGAGCCCGCGCCGGCGATGACGAGCAGGGGGGCGCCCACGGTCGCGCCGTCGGCGACGCCATGCTCCACGGCGCGGCGCTGCTCCGCATTGAGCGTGTCCAGATATGTCGCCACGAATCGCCCCGGTGAAAGGGTGAGAGTCGGCGATCCCGGCGCGAATCGCAATGCGGCTGGACGGAACCAATGTTAAGACCTAGGGACAACACGGCCCGAAGTTCCAGCCCGAGAACCACGCAACCGGCATGACCGAGCTCAAGCCCGACCAGTTCGAGATGCGGCGGCTGGAGTCGCTCAGCAACACCATCTTTGGCGTCGCCATGACGCTGCTCGCCTACGACCTGCCCAAGGCCGCGGTGTTCACCAGTGCCCCGAGCTGGAGCGATCTCGCCCATGTCTATTCCGGCAAGCTCGCCGGTCTCGCGCTCAGCTTTATCATCGCCGGCGTGTTCTGGATCAGCCACCACCGCCGGCTCGCACGCCAGCCCGTGGGCAGCCGCGGCATGGTGATCCTCAACCTGTTCTTCCTGCTGTCGATTGTGTTGCTGCCGGTGACCAACGGCCTCTACACCAATTACAGCATGAGCAGCGCGGTGGCCGTGCTCTACGGCCTGCATCTGACCGCGATCGCCGGCCTCAATGCCTGGCTGTGGTGGACGATTTTGGGCGGCTGGCGCCACGAGATCATGGCCTCGATGTTTCCGCTGCTGGTGTTCATTCCGGGCACGATCGTTGCGGCCTTCGCGCCGCACGTCGCGCCCTACGTGTGGTTCATCGCCTTTGGCGGGCTGCTGATCCAGCGCTTCTACGTCAGGCGGGCCGAACCAGATGCGTGAGGCGGCGGCTCATCCCTTTGTCGCGCCGAACCCGTCGGCCGGCACGTAAAGCTTGACCGGACGGATTTCGTAGACCGCCGACGGGTTGATCTCGCGCAGCTTCCGCGCCGCCGCGATCGCTTCCTCATCGGTATCGTAGTCGACGAGGTGGAAGCCGAGAAGCTGCTCCTTGGTCTCGGCAAACGGGCCGTCCAGCACCATGCCCGCGCCGGGGCCGCGCAAGGTGTGCGCCTTTCGGGTCTCATCCAGACGAGCGGCCGGCCCAAGGTGGCCGCTTGCCCTCAAGGGTGCCTGAACCTCGATCACTTTGGCCACGACCGCGGCGTCCTGCTCCGGCGTCCAGGACAAAATCTCGTCTTCCACATGATAGGCCAGGATGGCGTAAAGCATCATCACCTCGTTTGTTTTTGAGCTCGTAGTCCGAAGTATGTATGAGCGCGGTCGATACCGACAATCCCGGAGACTAACATATTGCGTCGCGTAAGTTGCGACGAAACCGTCCTGAAACCCGATTGCCGCCCTCGGAGGTGAACGCTGCCCAAAGCCGAGGCGACTGATGGCCACCAAGAACACTTCGGAGGCGGCCATGTCGACCATCAAGATCATCTGCGACGCGCGTCGGGCGGGAAAGTCGGAAGCCGCGGATTTGCACGACCAGTCCGGCCACCACCGCTATTACGGCAGCTCGGCCGAGAACGGCGGCGAGCGGATCGTCGAAAGCCGCCGCGGAAAACGCCCGCGCGCGCTCAATGTATGTGGCTTCTGAAGTCTTCGGCGCCACCGTCTTTCGACATGGACGTCCTGCAAATATCGATCGCGGCGATGCCGTTCCTGCTTGCGCTGATGAGCCGGACGGGGAAGGCAATCGCGCCGTGCCTGCTGACGAGCATCATCACCGTGCTGCTCGGAGACGAGCCTCATCGGGCGGTCATGGCCTGGTGCGTCGGCATGCTGATTGCCGCCGTTGCCCTGCGTGAGCGGCTTCGCGCGAGCTGACCCGGCGCCGTCACGGCGTGCTCAGGACCTGTTTGACCAGCGCCTCGCGCAGCGTTGCCAGCTCGCCGCTCGCTTCCATCTGCGCGATCACCTTGCCGACCTTCGGCACCAGATCGCGATGGCGTTCGTGCAAATAATGGTAGATGTGGATGCGCTCCAGCGGTGGTGAGAGCGGGACAATCCTGGTCTGCAGATTGAGTTTCCTCACCGCGACGAGCCCGCTGAAGAGGTCGGTGACCATCACCTCGAAACGGTCGGCGTCGAGCATCCTGATCATGTTCTCGAGGCTGGTGGTCGCGGTGACGCGGGCCATGCCGCGCGTCCTGGCCTCTGAGGAGCCGACGCCGCGGACGATGCCGATGCTGTACTCCCTGATCGAATTCCAGCCGGCGACGTCGAAACGGAGTTTCGTCGCGAAGACCGTCGGCTCGATGTAGTTGATCGCCGGCGTCACCTGAATCAGCGTCGGGTAGTCGCTGGAGAGTGTTCCGATCCGCTGGATCTCGCCATCGACCTCGCCGGCGCTCGACAGCGCCAGCGCGCGCTTGCCGGGGACGTCCTCGAACGCCAGCTTGATATTCAGCTTGGCGTAGACGGCCCGCAGCATCTCGCCGCCGACATATTGATCCGGGATGTCGGCGATCCGCGCCAGCCGGATGAGCTCCTGCGCGTGCGACGGACCGGCGGCGAGCAATGACAGGCAGGCGACGATGATCCGCCACATGACGCGCCTCCTTTACCTCGCATTGCTCCCATTGGATTCGGATGGCCGCGATCCACCTGGGGTGGCACCCGTGTGGCGGCCGCACCGCTCGCTTGTCTTGCAGACGACTGCGGAATTTAACCAATGTCATTCCAGTACGCGAAGTGATAGTTTGCGCGAGAATCCTGCTGCTGGGCGCAAGACAAGACCCCGCCAAGCCGCCCATGGGCCGGCAGGATCGCCACGCAGGTCGCGTGATGAGAGAATTTCAACTGTCGAATTGCTCGCGGCTGCGATCCGCCGTCCGGAGCAGGGTGCCGCCATTCCGGGGACGTGGTGCATGGGCAACGCAGGCGACGAGGACTCCAAGCGCAGCAGTCGCGCCGGTCCCCCGGCGGCCGCGAAGCAGGATTTGAACGGGATCGGCGCTGCATTTGCGCCAGGGATGATCGGAGCGCTGCTGTCGCGGATCTTCAACTGGTCGCGCAGCGGCGTCGGGCCGCGCCTGCTGGCCGCCGTGCTGCTGTTCTCCTCGATCGTCACGCTGATGCTGACCGCCCTTCAGCTCTATCTCGACTACGACCGCGAGGTCGGTGTCATCGAGACGCGGCTCGACGAGATCGGCCGCAGCACGACCGGCAGCCTCGGCGAGAGCCTGTGGAATCTCGACCAGAACCAGCTCAAGCTCCAGCTCGACGGCATCCTGCGGCTGCCCGACATCCGCGCCGCCGAGGTGCGCGAGATCGCCGATCGTCCCAATCCGATCCGTGTCGCGGTCGGTGAGCCGAGCACCCGCTCAGCCGTGACACGCGACTATCCGCTGTACTACAGCGTCCAGGGGACGTCACGCCCGATCGGCGTGCTCCATGTCGAGGCGACGCTGGCCGAGGTCTATCAGCAATTGCTGAACCGGGCCCTGGTCATCCTGGCAAGCCAGGCCGCGAAGACCTTTGTCGTCTCGCTGTTCATCATCTACATGTTCCATCTGCTGGTGACGCGGCATCTGGCCGCCATCGCCGAGTTCGTCGGCCAATACAGCCTGTCGCGGCCGCCGCCGCCTTTGCACCTCGAGCGCCGGCCGCCCCGCGATCCCGACGAGCTGGACAAGGTGATCGACGCCTTCAACGCGATGTGCGCGAACCTCGAGCGCGCCTATGGCGAGCTGCGCGAGGCCAACGCAAATCTCGAGCGCGACCTGAATATCCGCCGGCGCGCCGAAGAGGACGCGCGTGCCAGTGAAGAGCGTTTCCGCGACTATGCCGAGACCGCGTCCGACTGGTTCTGGGAGACCGGACCGGATCATCGCTTCACCTACGTATCCGACCGGGCCGGCGCCTTCGGCATGGACAACAAGGCGCTGGTCGGCAAGCACCGCACAGATGCCGCCTCCGACCGCGACGCCGAGCCTGAGAAATGGCGCGCGCACGTGGCGACCTTGGACCGCCACGAGCCGTTCCGGAAGTTCGAGTATCGCGGGCGCGACGTGGCCGGCCGCATGCATCATTTCAACGTCAACGGCCAGCCGATCTTCGCGGCGGACGGACGCTTCATGGGCTATCGCGGGTCGGCCACCGACCTCACGGTGCAGCACGAGGCCGAGGAGCGGCTGCGCCAATCCCAAAAGATGGACGCGATCGGTCAGCTCACCGGCGGCGTCGCTCACGACTTCAACAACGTGCTCACGGTCATCACCGGCACCATCGAGATCATCCAGGAGGGGCTTGCGGACAAGCCCGAGTTCGCCGCGATCGCACAACTGATCGACGATGCGGCGGCGCGCGGCGCCGAGATCACCTCGCAGCTCCTGACCTTCGCGCGCCGCCAGCCGCTGGAGCCCCGCGACATCGACGTCAACGCACTCGTGGTCGAAACCGCGAAGCTGCTCAAGCCGATCCTCGGCGAGCATATCGAGATCGTGACCCGGCTCGCGGACGACGCCTGGTCCGCGATGGCAGATCCGTCGCAGCTCTCGTCGGCGATCGTCAATCTCGCCGTCAATGCGCGTGACGCGATGCCGGGCGGCGGCCGGCTCACGCTGGAGACCGCAAACCGCGAGCTCGACGGCACCAGCGGTGCCGGCGACGGCGATGTCATGCGCGGCGCCTTCGTGATGATCGCGGTGGCCGACACCGGTCATGGCATCCCGGCAGATATCCGCGAGCGCGTGTTCGAGCCGTTCTTCACCACCAAGGGCGTCGGCCGCGGCACCGGACTTGGGCTGAGCATGGTCTACGGCTTTGCCCGCCAGACCGGCGGGACCGTCGTCATCGAGAGCGAGGAGGGGCGCGGCACGGTGATGCGGCTGTTCCTGCCGCGGTCGAAGGGCGAGGCGCCGGCCAGGACGGCGCCGGTTCAGCCGCCCGCGGCGGCACGCGGGCACGAGACGATCCTCGTGGTCGAGGACGATCCGCTGGTGCAGGGCTATGTCATCGCCCAGCTCGGCACCCTCGGCTATCGCACGCTCGCCGCCAGCGACGGCGCAGCCGCGCTTGCGCTGGTCGACCAGGGCGTCAAATTCGATCTCCTGTTCACGGACATCATCATGCCCGGCGGCATGAACGGACGGGAATTGGCCGAAGCCGTCCGGCTCCGCCGGCCGGGGGCGAGCGTGCTCTACACCTCCGGCTATACCGACGACACCATCGTCCACGAAGGACATCTCGATCCCGGCCTGGCACTGCTCAGGAAGCGGTACCGGAAATCGGAGCTGTCGCAGAAGATCCGCGAGGTGCTTGCAGGCAAGCCGCCGGCCTGAGCGGAGCTCATCCATGCAGGCGCCACCCACGAAAAAGGCGCGGCGGGGAGGCCCCGTCGCGCCCGATTTCTTGCTCGCTGGTCCAGGGCTGAGAGCGCCCCGATGCCAAGCCTTTCGTCAAAGCCTAGCGGGCGATCCCAGCGAGGTGACAGCGCTTGAGATAAGACACTGGATCACCTCCTTTCGTTGGTTTCGGGACTCTGAATATAGGACGAAATCCCGCCGCCGTTAAGGGGCGCCCCGGGGTGGGAACTAGAGAGCTGGCCCCGGTTGTTTGGACAGCGCCCCGCTGGATTTAAGTGGATTCCTGCCGGGTTATGCTGAACGCGGGGCTTTACGGTTTTGTCGTTGCGTCGGGAGGGCGTAGCCCGACCAGAGCGACGACAAAACCGTCGGCGACGGTCATGCGGCCATCACCATAGCTTGCGTGCCGAAGTAAGCCTCGTCGGGCGTGCGCCCGTCAAGGCTCGAGTGAGGGCGTCCCTGATTGTAGAAGGCCAGATACTTGGCAATTGACGCTCGCGCCTCGGACACGCTGTCGTAGGCGCGGAGATATACTTCTTCGTATTTGACCGTGCGCCAGAGCCGCTCGACAAACACGTTGTCGCGCCAGGCGCCCTTGCCGTCCATGCTGATGGCGATCTTCGCGTCCAGCAGCACATCGGTGAACTCGAGGCTGGTGAACTGGCTGCCCTGATCCGTGTTGAAAATCTCGGGCCTGCCGTGCTTCGCCAACGCCTCCTGGACCGCTTCGACGCAGAAGGCCGCCTCCATTGTGATCGAGACGCGATGGGCCAGGACCCGTCGGCTGAACACATCGACGACCGCCGCGAGATAGACGAAGCCACGCCGCATCGGAATGTAGGTGATGTCCATTGCCCACGCATGGTCGGGCCGCTCGATCTTCAATCCGCGCAACAGGTACGGGTAGATCTTGTGACCCGGAGCCGGCTTGCTCGTGTTCGGGCGACGATAGACCGCCTCGATCCCCATGCGCTTCATCAGCGTCGCGATGTGGCGGCGACCGGCGTATACGCCCTCCCGCCGCAGCAACGATCGCAGCATACGCGCTCCCGCGAAGGGATAATCGAGATGCAGCTCATCGAGCCGACGCATCAAGGCAAGGTCCTCGGCCGAAACTGGCCGAGGTTCATAGTAGACCGTGCTGCGAGCCAGCTTCAGGACCTTCGCCTGGCGCACGATAGAAAGATCATGATCGCGGTCGATCATCGCTTTGCGCTCAGCAGGCCCGCCTTGGTGAGCGCGCCGGACAAAAAATCGTTTTCCAACGCCAGCTCGCCGATCTTGGCATGTAACGCCTTCAAATCGACCGGCGTCTCGGCCGATGTCTTGTCATGCCCAAACACGCCGGCGGCGCCTTCCAGGAGCTGGTTTTTCCAGATCGTGATCTGGTTCGGATGAACATCAAACAGTTGCGCCAGCTCCGCCAGTGTCTTGTCGCCTTTGACCGCAGCCAAAGCAACCTTCGCCTTGAATGCCGGAGAATGCGTCCGGCGGCTCTTCTTCGTCATCTTCGCTCCTGATTCGCAGCAAGAATCCTCGCCGCTGTCAGGCAGAAAATCCACTCAAGCTACTGTCCGAATTTGCGGGGCCAGCTCTCTAGCCTGTCCGCAAGGCGGGAAAGTCCGGTCCGGAGCAGTTGAGACTGCCGCCCGGTCGTGTTAGGGAGCCAGTGATGCGGGTGTAGCTCAATGGTAGAGCAGCAGCCTTCCAAGCTGAATACGAGGGTTCGATTCCCTTCACCCGCTCCAAATTTTTCGAAGATTTTGCGAGAGGGGTCAGATTTCAGTCTGACAAATCGGCTGCTTTACACGTTCTGATGCTCGCTTCCCGATCGGCTGTTTCGCGTCTCTCTTGATAGCTTTCGTATTCCCCGCACTGGATAAGAACCGCGAAAGGCAACCAGTCAGAATCCCGGTTGGCGACCCCCCTCCTGGCCTTCGCCGGTGTGCGACCGGCTGAAGCGAGGCTAATTGGACCGGGCCACGCCGACCCGCCTGAAAATCCTGGGCATGGTCGCCCGGATCGTGTTCGCCGCCACGATGCTTGCGTTGCTGCCGCCACAGAGCGCTGTAAGGCCCTGGTGTTGCGCGGTCCGGAAATTTTTTCAAACCTGGCCAAGGATTCCGGCGTCTCGTTCGTCTCAATTCGTGAATGCCCGGAAAATCTCCTCCCGGCGCCCCGGCTTATGGGTGGAACTACTATGATAAAGCGCATGCGGTCGCGGTCCAGGACGGGACTGCCCGGGGGACCGGGTAACGGTCCCAATTGTTTTGCTCAATCCTGTCGGCTTTGAGGAAAGGGCATGGGGGGCGCCATTCAGCTTATGACCGCAGAGGTGACTGAGCCGCCGGATGGCGGCGCCACGGATGACGACCTCGTCAGTCTGGCCACGCAGGGCAACCGTGCTGCATTCGAAGCCTTGTTGCGGCGTCACTACGACCTGATGCACCGCGTTGCGTGGCGTATGACCGGCTCCCGGACTGACGCGCAGGACATTTGTCAGGATGTCTGCTGCGCGCTGGTGGAACGGATCGCTTCTTTCAGGGGGGAGGCGAAGTTCACAACCTGGCTGGTCGGTATCGTGCGCAACGCCTGCCATGACCACCATCGGCGTCATTCGACGTTGACGCGCCTGAAGGGCCATCTCGCCGTTCTTGCCGAAATGGCGGCGCCGCCGGATGGCCGGGATCTCTTTCGTCGCAGCTGGCTCGCGAGCGAGCTGGCGCGGCTTTCGCCGCTGCTGCGGGAAACGGTCGTGCTTGTGGTCGGCGAAGGCATGACGCACGCGGAGGCGGCGACAGCCCTGGGCGTCTCCGAGTCGACCATCTCCGGCCGCATGCACGAGGTGAGGCGACAGGCGGGTCTCGCGAAGGACATTGGCGATGAGTACTGATCACGACATCATGCGTTTGCCCGAGCCTCCGCCGCCTGCGCCGGACGCGCGTGCCTCGGCTGTGCAACAGGCGCTGCTGCGCTTCGATCAAAAAAGCGCCGAGGAAAAAAATGCCGACGACAGCCAAGGAATGCCGACCGACATCCGTCTCATCGAGCGAACCGCCGCGTCCTTGCGGCCGTTACGCGAGAGGACTGTCATGAAGCGTACGCGATATCTCCTGGCCGCCAGCCTGGCCTCCATTGTTGCCGGATCGGGCGCCTATCTCCATCTCATGCGGTCGCCGCAGTCGCAGGACGTCGCTGCACCCGTCGAACAGAAGGTGGCGAGCAACGACGTCGCTCAAGCTCCTTCGACAGTGCAAGCAAAGCAGGAAAGCGAAAGCCAGGCCCAGCCGCAAACGCAAACCCAAACCGCCACTCAGGCCGGAAAGCCCAGCCAGGAAGCCGCCGCGCCTTCGGCTGCCGCGGCGCCGCCTCCCGCCAAGCCGCGCGTGGAAAATCAGATCGCCGGCCGGTTCGCTCCTCAGGCATCTTCCACGGCGGCGCCCGGCCGGGTGCAGGGTCTCATGCCGGGGGCACCGTCAGAAATGTACGCTCTTAGAAGCCGGAACGATCAAATGCACGCGCGCGCGCCGTCTGCGCAGCTGCTGTCGCAGGTCGAAGTCCTTCGGGACCAGCGCGAGCACGCTCCTGCTGCGTCCGAGCCTGTCGGCCGCGACAAGTTTGCGAATGCGCCGGAAAACGCCTTCAAGCTCGCGCGCGATGCACCCGTCTCGACATTCTCCATTGATGTCGATACGGCGTCGTACGCGTTCGTCCGCGCACAGCTCAACCGCAATGTCCTGCCGCCGGCCGCGTCCGTTCGCACCGAGGAGCTGATCAATTACTTTCCCTATGCCTATGAAGCCCCCGCATCGGCGAGCGAACCGTTCCGGGCCAACGTTGCCGTGTTTCCGAACCCCTGGGCGGAAGGCCGCAAGCTCATTCGCATTGGCGTCAAAGGTTATGCGCTGCAACAGACGAGCCGACCGCGCGCGAATCTCGTCTTCCTGATCGATACATCGGGCTCGATGGGGCCGCAGAACCGGTTGCCGCTCGTGAAGCAGTCGCTCGCCATGCTCGTTACCCAGCTGAAACCCGAGGACTGCATCGCGATCGTGACCTATGCCGGAAATGCCGGCACGGCGCTCGAGCCCACTTCCGTGTCCGAGAAAGCGAAAATCCTGGCGACGATCGATCGGCTCGAGGCGGGTGGCAGCACGGCGGGTGCCGAAGGCATCAGGCAAGCCTATGCGCTTGCAGAGCAGAATTTTGACGCCAGCGGCGTCAATCGTGTCATCCTCGCCACCGACGGCGACTTCAATGTCGGAATTACGAACAAGGATGAATTGAAAGGTTTCGTCGAGCGTCAACGTGAAAAGGGCATTTTCCTGTCCGTGCTCGGCGTTGGTGCCGGCAATTACAACGACGCGCTGGCGCAGACGCTGGCGCAGAACGGCAACGGCGTCGCTGCCTACATTGATACGATCAACGAGGCACGCAAGGTGCTAGTCGAAGAGGCAAGTTCGACGCTGTTTCCGATCGGCAAGGATGTGAAGATCCAGGTCGAGTTCAATCCGGCAACCGTCGCCGAATATCGCCTCATCGGCTACGAGACGCGACTTCTCAATCGCGACGATTTCTCAAATGACAAAGTCGATGCCGGCGACGTCGGCTCGGGGCAAACCGTGACGGCGCTCTACGACATCGTGCCTGTCGGCGGGCCTCGCGTGGTCGACGATCTCAGATACGGTGCGCAAGCCCCGGCGAGCGACTCACCGTCGCCGGCCGAATATGCCTTCGTCAAGATCCGCTACAAGCTGCCGCGATCCGATCAAAGCGTGCTGGTCAGCACCCCCGTCGATCGCGCATCGGAACATGGCCGCTTCGAGGACGCGCCACTCGATGCCCGCTTTGCAACCAGTGTTGCCGCGTTCGGCGAGATTCTACGTGGCGGAAAGCACACCGGCCGGTTCGGCTATGACGACGTGCTCCGTATCGCCTCGGCCGCGCGCGGCGACGATCCTTACGGCTATCGCTCCGAGTTCCTTCAGTTGGTGCGCGCGGCCAAAACTGCGAGCGCGATGCAGCCGCTGCGACCGTGATCACTCTTCGATTTAGGCCAGCGCGCCCATTCCGGCATCGATAGGAAGCGGAGCAAAGTTGCCTCCGCTTCCGGGCCTCCCAACGCGATGCGAAGCCATCAAGGCGGAAAATTTCGTGCCGCCACAGCTCGCTGGATGGTAGCGCTTAGGCGGTGTCAACGCCGTGTGCCACATCCAAACCAGAAAGCGGACGCGTGAATTGTCACCAAGAGACTCGCGCTCTCGGCTCACACGCGTCGATCCTCACGAGGGCGTGATGTAACTGATCGCCGACCGTCGCCGAATTCAGAACCAGGGGGCTTCTCAATCCGTCCCGCCCGTGGAATTTTGCGGCCATGAAATTTCGAGCTGTCATGTCCTGAAGCACAGCATGGCGGTCGTCGTCCTGCCGTTTCTGCTGATCGCGGCGCTGGCGCTCATCAGCATCGGTTCGGCGCCGGTGTCGCACTGGGACCGAATGGTTGCGGGTGACGCGTGGTTGGAATGTCTGGTGTCGATCCCGATCATCGCCATTGTGCCATTTGCGCTAACGATGTGGGCGGTGCGTCAGGCGGCACCGACCGACCTGCGCCGCGCAGGGGCGTTCGCCGGTCTTGTCGCTGGCAGCATCAGCGCAGTGGGCTACGCGCTTCACTGCACCGACGATTCGCTGCCCTTTGTCGCGCTCTGGTATGGTGGAACGATCGTGGTGTGCACTCTGGCGGGGGCCGCGCTCGGGCCGCGGCTACTGCGGTGGTGAGGTGTTGCGTCAATACCGACGTCGAACTCGATACCGCGACAAATGCGTGCGGCGATATCAGAGTCGATAGCTCGCGTCCCGATCGAACGCCGCGCAAACTGCTCGACGTCAGCCGTCTCGCCAAGCTCGGCTGGCGTGCCACGACCTCGCTTCACGATGGCTTGAAGTGCGCCTATGCGGCGTATCAGGCCGGCGCGCCGGTGGCGGCGCGAGAGTAGGAACCTTCACCGCAAGCAAGAGTTGGCCGGTCGGGTAGGGCGAAAAGCCACACGAGGCCGACCGTGCAACAAGCCGTGCGCGTGCGCTCCACCGCGCAAATCGCGGGTCATCCGATGCTGTCGCCATCGACAAGACTGGCGCACTGCTCTTCGCCGACGACAGCGGCAACACCGTGTGGCGGGTGACGGCGGCCCATCCGCAGGTCACGCAGCGCTGGATATCGAGGAGTTGCACCATGGGCCTTGCTCAATACGCGATCGTGCCGGTCGAGGACGAATGGGGCGTGCTGCATGACGGCGACGTCAAAAGCAAATACGCGACCAAGGAAGCCGCGTTCGAGTCCGCGGTCGCTGCCGCCTCCCTGGCGATCCGTCAGGGGCATGAGGTGCATGTCAGCGTGCCCGGTCGCGAAGCCGGCGAGAATGCGCTGGGAAGCTAGGGATACGATCAAGCCCGTGCGCTTGTGATCCTGAGCGAGTACCGCGCCACGACTGCGCATCATCCCTACGTGAACAAGATCCGCTAACCTGTTTCCGGCCGTCGCCACGCCACCCTGATCCTTCCTACTGACCGACGATGGCGTCGATTTCCTCTTTCAGGAGGGCGCCGTAATGTTCGAGGACGCCCGGCGTCAGCTTGGCGCAGAGCAGCGTGAAACTGAGCGCCGCGCCCGGCTTTTCGCCCGGCGTCATGATCGGCAATCCAACTCCGGCAATGCCGGGAATGAGCTCGCCCACATCCACCGCGTAACCGCGGCGACGGGTGTCGGCGATCAGCTGTCGAACCTTGTTCTCGGTGAGGTTGCGATAGGACGCGTAGCGCCCGAGGTTGGCGCGGATGATGTAGTCCTGCTCGTCCTCGTCCAGGAATGCGAGCATTGCGATCGAGCCCGGGCCCACGCCGAGGGGGACGAAGCCGCCGATCGATCCCGTCAGCGTCGGCACGATGCATTCGCCGTCGCGCCGGTCGAGACAAACGGAATCGTGGTTGAAGCGGGCCATCAGATGGGTCGTGTCGCCGGTGCGGCGCCTGAGCCGGGACAGCGCGATCTCGCAGCGGCTGATGATGCCGGGGCCGCGAGCCGCGCGGACGCCGTAGATCGCCATGCGTGCACCCAACCTGTAGCGCCGTTTTTTGTCGTCGCGGGCAAGCAGCTTGTGACCGACCAGCGTGTTGAGGATGCGGTGACAGGTGGCGGTGTTTAGCCCGGAGCGGGCCGCCAGGTCCTTGAGCGATAGGCCCTCGACGCCGCCATCGGCGACGAGATCCAGCAGGATGACGGTCCGGTCGAGCAACTGGGCTCCACCGGAGGGCGGTTGGGCGATCACCGGCATATAATCTCACATCATGAAAAAAGCGGTCTCAATAACTTGTACATTGAGAAGGATGCGTCTCCAATGATGAAAATTAGGTCGCTTGAGATTGATGCATATTTTTTGAGCGACCTGATTTCTGCATTCGCAAAGCTGATGGCTGACGCGGCGCTGTGGCAACAGCGCTGGAAGGCCGTGATTTATCCAGAGGAACAGGATGACAGGCTTCAAAACGATGATGGGCGTTTCCGCTGTTGCGCTCGCTGCCATTTTCGCTGGTAGCGCCGCCGTGGCGGGCACGCTTGAGAACGTCAAGGCGCGCGGCAAGCTCGTCGTCGGCGTGAAGAATGATTACGTGCCCTATGGTTTTCTGAACGACAAGGGCGACATCGTCGGCTTCGAGGTCTCGCTTGCGAAGTACGTTGCCAAGGAGCTCCTTGGCTCCGAGGACAAGATCGAGCTCGTGCCTGTCGTCGCGTCCAATCGCATCGAATTCCTGACCGCCGGCCGCATCGATGCGATCTTCGCCACGCTCGGCGTCACGGCCGAGCGCGCCAAGGTCATCGACTTCACGACGGAATACGTTTCCGCTGCCGGCCCGTCCGTGCTGGCGGCCAAGGAAGCGACGGTCTCCAAGTGGGAAGAGCTGAAGGGCAAGTCGGTCTGCGGTATCCAGGGCTCCTACTACAACAAGAAGATGACCGAGGAATTCGGCATCAATCTCGTGGCCTTCAAGACCCAGCCGGAAGCCTATCGCGCGTTGAAGGACAATCGTTGCATCGGCTTCGTCTTTGACGACATGACGCTTCAGCAGAAGCTCAAGGAGCCCGATTGGGCGAGCTACAAGATCGCGGTGGCGCCGTATGAATTCCAGCCGATGGCCGGCGGCCTCCGCAAGGGAGACACGGAATTCCACGAAGCCGTCGACAAGGCCATCGCGAAGGCCGAGGCCGAAGGCAAGCTGATTGCGTGGGAGACCGAGTTCGGCATGCCGCACTCCGACTACATCGCCGCGCGGGCGAAGGCTGCGGTCGCGAAGAAGAACTGACGCACACGGAGCGGCCTTTGTTCGGACTCGACTATTCCTGGCTCGCGGATCCTGCGTACCAGCAATGGCTGCTGACCGGTGTTGTCAACACGCTGAATCTGGCGGCGCTCTCATCGGCGGCCGCCATCCTCATCGGGATGCTCGGGGCCCTCGGGCTCACGCTGCGGATTTTCTGGCTCGATGCCCTGATCGAGCTGTTCGTCGAGGTGTTCCGCAACACGCCGCCGCTGTTGCAGATGTTGTTTGCCTATTTCACCTTCTCGAACCTCGGCCTCAGGGTGACCGATCCGTCGACGGGATTATCGGTTCCGCTTCTCAGTGCCTTCGCCTGTGCTGCGATTTCGCTCAGCCTCTTCGGCGGGGCGCTGGCGACCGAAGCCTTCCGCTCCGGCATCGAAACCATGCCGCGGTCGATCATCGATGCGGCGCGGTCGCTGGGGTACGGCCGATGGGCCCGCTTCTGGCGCATCGAGGCGCCGATCGCCACCCGCATCTGCCTGCCGGGACTGACGAACATCCTGACCAACCTCTTCAAGACGACGTCGCAGGCATCCGTCATCACCGTGCCGGAACTGATGTACTACGCCGGGCAGATCTACAATGACACGTTCCGCACGCTGGAGGTCATGATTCTGGTCCTCCTCATATATGTGGTGCTGGTGTCGATCCTCACATTTGCAATGGCGAGGCTCGAAGCCTTCATGGCCTTCCCAGGTTACGGGAGGGGGCATTGATCGCGGGCTCCATGCTCTCCTATGACGGAAAGAAGCGCGCCGTTCTGCTGCTGATCGCCTTTGGCGTGGCCGTCTGGATCGGGGTCGATGCGGCGGCGGGCGGCTCGGCGCACTGGAGCCGCGTGCTGGCGCGGCTTCCTCTGCTTCTCACCGGCTCGGCATCCGGCTGGCCGATCACGGGCGGCTTTGCCCTCAATATCATTCTCTCGATCGCCTCCATGGCACTGGCGACGGTGCTCGGTACGATCATGGGTCTTGCGACGCTCGCCAGGTTCGGACCGATCCGGGTCCCGTCTCTTCTGCTGATGAATTTCCTGCGCAATTCACCCTGGCTCGTTCTGCTTTTTGCAACGCTCTATTTCCTGCCGTTTGAGATGCATGTCTTCGGCACGACCATTGCGTTCCCGCCATTCGTGAAGGCCGTGATTGGCCTTGCGCTGCCGACGGCGGCGAATTTCTCCGAGGTGATCCGGGGCGCCGTTCAGTCCATTCACAGCGGTCAGTGGGAAGCGGCACGTTCGCTCGGCTATGGCACCGGCCAGATCTATCGCCACGTGATCATGCCACAGGCGCTGCGGCGCATGATCACGGGCTGGATGAATTCCTACGCGTTGCTGATGATCGCGACAGCGCTCGCCACGGTGACCGGTATCCAGGACGTGCTGACAATTCTGAATACTTTGCTCGCCATGGAGAACGAGCGCGTGATCGTCTACTTCTATTTGACCATCCTCTTCCTGTTCATCGCCTATTGCTATCCGATCGCGGTCGTCGCGCGCCGGTTGGAACGCGCCGTGAAGGGAGAAAGCCTGTGAACCGCATCGACGCGCTGATCGAGCTCGACAACGTCCGCAAGTCCTTCGGTGACGTCCCTGTTCTCAAGGGCATTTCGATGTTCGTGCAGAAGGGCGAGGCAGTCTGCATTATCGGTCCTTCCGGGTCGGGAAAGTCCACCATTCTGCGCTGCATCAACGGCCTGATTCCCGTGGACGAAGGCTTTGTCCGCGTCGGCGCACACCGTGTGCATGAAATGAGGTCGGAAAAGCAGATGCGGGTGCTGCGCCATCAGGTCGCGATGGTGTTCCAGCAGTACAATCTTTTCCCGCATCGTACGGCACTGGAAAACATCATGATGGCGCCGATCCAGGTTCTCGGACACGATCGCGCCGAAGTCGAGGAGCGGGCCCGCAAGCTCCTGAAGAAGGTGCGGCTCTCGGAGAAGGCGGACAGCTACCCGGGGCAGCTGTCCGGCGGCCAGCAGCAGCGCGTGGCAATCGCCCGCGCACTCGCGATGCAGCCGGAAGCGATCCTGTTCGACGAGGTGACGGCTGCGGCGTTGGAAAACGATTTTTGAGCACAACTGGCAATACGTTCATATCAGCGGCGGAGACGACGAAGCGGGAATGCGCTTGAGTTGGACGTTAGTGATTTCGCCAGTCTCTTTGCTGACCTCGTGCAACTGGAAAACATGCGGCTCTCTGACAAGCCAAGGATCGCAGAGCGAAAGCCGAAGCGAAACCAGTCAATCAAATGGGAGCGAGCGCTTCGTTCGGATAACAGGCGGCGTCATCCAGATATCCGAACACGACTTCCACATCATCTCCACACGCGCGCGCCCCCTTGCTAATCGCTCGCGTCAGTTTCGCCCGAACAAGAACGTCATTACGCTGCTGCGCGCGTAGATAGCCAGCTTGCCATTGCCCCCCAAGTCGCAAAGGCTCGCGCGCGGAGCTCTGGTCGCAGCGCATGTACAAGGCGCAGTTCGATCCCGAAACGGTAAAGGACGTGCTGTTCGCGATCCGCGAACTGGTGGAGGAGGGCCTCACCTGCATTCTCGTGACGCACGAGATGAAGTTCGCCCGGGAAGTCTCGCAACGCGTTTGTTTCACCGATCGTGGTCTGATCGTGGAAAGTGCGCCTCCTGCGGAACTCTTCGACAATCCGCGAGACCCGCGCACGCGCGAATTCCTCGGTCAGGTTCTCTGATCGCACCACCGGGGCGGACGCGCTGCGTGGTGCGGCCATCCCACGTGCAATGAAAATGAAAGGTGAGCCGGAAGGCCCAATACATCATGCCTCGTTTTGACGACATCTACGCCAAGGACTTCAAGGAGACGCCTTACTGGTGGGAGGCCGCGGAACCGGAGACCGATCTCGATCCGCTGCCGGAGCGAGCCGACGTCGTGGTCATCGGCTCGGGCTATGCCGGGTTGAATGCAGCGACTCGTCTGGCGCGCGCCGGGCGCTCTGTCGTCGTCATCGACGGTGACCGGATCGGGGAGGGAGCCTCGACGCGTTCGGGCGGGATGGTGTCGAGTGGCCAGAAGCTGGTGGTTAGTGGTGCGATCAAGGGAATCGATCCCGTGCTCTTCTCGCGCCTGATCGGCGAGAGCAACGAGAGCTTCGAGTATCTGAAGATGCTGGTCGAGACGGAGAAGCTGGATGCGGGGCTTGCGCTCAGCGGCCGCTTTTTCGGCGCCCACGCCGCGGGCGATTACGAAACCCTGAAGCGGCATGGCATGCTTCTGGCGGAACAGACCGGCGTGACCGTACATTTCCTCGATCGCGCGCATCAGCGATCGGCGATCGGTTCGGACTATTATCACGGCGGCATGGTGATCGACGAATATGGCGGTCTGCATCCGGGCAAGTATCACAAGGCGCTGCGCGACCGGGCGCGCGCCGCCGGCGTCATGCTGCGCTCGCATGCGCGCGCGGGTATGGTGCAGGATGGTGCGAAAGGAGAGAAGATCGTGCCGACCGCTCGAGGTGCCATCCGGGCTGCCCACGTGGTCGCAACCACGAACGGTTACACCGCCGCCGATGCGACGCCTGGCCTCGCCAGCCGTATCGTGCCGGTCAAGAGCTATCAGATTGCCACCGCGCCGCTGCCGGCCGATCTCCTGGCCGAGCTCGTTCCGCAGGCCCGCATGGTGTCCGACACACGCCGTGATTTGATCTACGCCAGGCCGTCGCCTGACGGGACACGGCTTCTGTTCGGTTCACGCCCGGGCGTCTTCGACATGCCCGACAAGCTGGCCGCGAAGCGGCTTTATGCGCGCATGCTGGCCATCTGGCCGCAGCTTGCGGGCGTGAAGATCACTCATGCCTGGAGCGGGCGCGTGGCCATGACCGTCGACAAGATAGCCCATCTCGGGGCTCGCGACGGCGCGGATTTCGCGGCTGGTTGCAATGGCAACGGCGTCGCGCTGATGACCTTTCTCGGCTACCAGACAGCACGCAAAATTCTCGGCGAGCAGAACATGCCATCGGCCTTCGATCGCGAGACATTCACGGCCGTGCCCTTCTATTCTGGCAAGCCCTGGTTCGTGCCGCTCTTTGCCGGCTGGTATCGCCTGCGCGATTTCCTCGACCGTCCGGGACACTGAGCCCGGGCGGCACATCCGGCCCGGCTCGCCTTCCGCGTACCCGTTTCAAGGAGGACCACGTGTCCAGGATTATTCCCGATCTTGTCGTCGCGCCGCAGGAGCTGCCTGCGTATGTGGACGTCGTCGTGATCGGCGGCGGCATCATCGGCGTGTCGACCGCGCTTTCGCTGGTTGAGCGTGGCGTCTCCGTTGCCCTGTGCGAAAAGGGATTGATCGGAGCAGAGCAGTCGTCGCGAAACTGGGGCTGGGTACGCCAAATGGGGCGCGATCCGGCCGAGTTGCCGCTCGCGATCGAGAGTGTTCGGCTCTGGCGCGGCATGAACGAGCGTATCGGCGGCGAAACCGGCTTTCGGCAGGCCGGCATCGCCTATCTCTGCGACACGGATGCCGACGTTGCGATGTATGACGAGTGGTTGAAACACGCCAAGTCTTTCGATCTCGACTCTCGCTTCGTAAGGGGCGAGGCGCTGAAGACGCTCATGCCGGGTATGGCGAAACCGTTCCGTGCCGCGCTGCATACGCCGAGCGACGGCAAGGCGGAGCCGTTTATCGCCGTCCCTGCAATCGCGCGCGGCGCGGCCGCGAAAGGGGTGCATATCCTCACCAACTGCGCGGTCCGTTCCATCGAGCGATCGGCGGGCAGGGTGAGCGGCTGTGTCACCGAGCGCGGCGAGATCCGCTGTTCGTCCGTCGTGCTGGCGGGAGGGGCTTGGTCGCGCCTCTTCGCCGGCAACATGGACATCGATCTTCCGGTCCTGAAGATCCTCGGCAGCGTCGCCCGCGTTTCTTCGATCGAGGGCGTTCCGGATTTTGCCGTTGGTGCGGGCAACTTCGCTTTCCGCCGCCGTCTGGATGGCGGGTTCACCGTCGCCCAGCGCAACGCGAACGTCGCCCCGATTACGCCGGACAGTTTCCGATTGTTCTGCGACTATACGCCGACGCTCATCAAGAGCTGGAACGAACTGACGCTTCGCATCGGCGGTCAGTTCGTTCGCGAGGTGAAAATGGCCCGCAGCTGGAAGAGTGATGAGGTTAGTCCTTTCGAGCATGTCCGCATTCTTGATCCCGATCCGTCGCTGCGGTTCGTCCATGGCGGCGTCACCCATCTGTGCGAAGCCTTCCCGGCGTTCCGCGACGCCAAGATCACGCAAATGTGGGCTGGCCTGATGGATGTCACGCCGGATGCCGTTCCAGTTATCGCTCCGGTCGGCTCCGTTCCAGGCTTCTATCTCGCGACCGGCTTCTCGGGCCACGGCTTCGGTATCGGTCCTGGCGCCGGCGCCCTGATGGCCGATCTCGTGACCGGTTCGACGCCTTGCGTAGATCCCGCACCCTTCCGGATGGAGCGCTTCAAGCGCTTGAAGAGGGCCGCCTGATTTTTGATGCCCACGCCAAACAAGGTGTAGTCGTCACGGGAGCTCTTCTCGTGGCAGACGGCGGCGGCCGGTCTCCCACACACAGTCGCGCTGTCTGATGCGGGCAATCTTGCTGGCATGGGAGAAGCGAGCCCAGCGTGCGCTTGTGGCGAAAAGCGTGTTTTGAACGGACGGTCTGAAAATATCTGGTCGTCTCTGCGTCGGATGTCGACGACGCGTCTCCGCCGGAGCGCTGCTGATCGGCGCACAATCGCCAACTCTGTTCAAGTCCGGCGAAAATAACATCATGTTAGGTTTATCGCATAACTGGGTAATTGTGTTAGCCCGGCGAAAGCCTATTGTCGCGACCAATCGGATACCCATCGGCAGTGACAAGCGCTCGCGGAAGTCGGCAGAGCGCCCGGAGAATGCTGCCCAATTTCTAGCGAAGCCCGACAACGGGACGTCAGCAAACCCAGTGGAGGAATTTTCTGCGATGACCACGACTCGCACGATCCGTCACATGAGTCAGTCCAGGAAGGCCGCTGCCAGCGGCTGGATCGGTTCGGCTCTCGAATATTATGACTTCTTCATCTACGCGACCGCCGCGTCGCTGATCTTCCCGCAAATCTTCTTCCCGTCGGAAAATCCCACCGTCGCCATCGTCGCATCGCTGGCGACCTATGGTGTGGGATATGTGGCCCGGCCGATCGGGGCTTTCGTTCTCGGACATTGGGGCGACACCCATGGCCGCAAGACCGTTCTCATCGTCTGCATGTTCCTGATGGGCATCTCGACGATGGCGGTGGGTTTTCTACCGACCTATCAGCAGGTCGGCATCCTGGCGCCGATCCTGCTCGTCATCCTGCGCCTTGTGCAGGGATTTGCGGTGGCCGGTGAAATCTCCGGCGCGAGCTCGATGATCCTGGAGCATGCGCCGTTCGGCCGGCGCGGCTTCTATGCCAGTTTCGCCCTTCAGGGCGTGCAGGCCGGACAAATCCTCGCGGCAGCCGTGTTCCTGCCGCTGGCGGCCTACATGCCGACCGACGCATTCAATAGCTGGGGATGGCGGATTCCGTTCCTGCTCAGCTTCTTCGTCATTGTCGCAGGCTACATCATTCGTCGCGAAGTCGACGAAACCCCTGCCTTTGCGCAAGAGGGCGCACGGGGAGAAACGCCGCGGTCGCCCATTGTTCAGGCCATTAAGCTGAGCTGGCGCGACATGCTCAGGGTCATCTGCATGGCTCTGATGAACGTCATCCCGGTCGTTGCGACAGCGGCCTACGCGGTGCAGCCGGCCTATGGCATCGGTTTTGCCAAGGACGTCTATCTGTGGATCCCGGTCCTCGGAAATATGCTGGCCATATTCGTCATTCCCTTCGTCGGCAATCTCTCCGACAAGGTCGGTCGCAAGCCTCCGATCATCGTGGGCGCGCTGCTCTCAGGCTTGCTTGCCTTCGTCTATCTCTATGCCATCAGCATCAGGAATGTGCCGCTGGCGATCCTGGTGTCGCTGCTGATGTGGGGCGTCGTCTATCAGGGCTACAACGCGATCTTCCCGAGCTTCTACCCGGAGCTGTTTCCGACCCGCACGCGGGTGTCGGCGATGGCGATCTCGCAGAACATCGGAACGACCATCACCGCGTTGCTTCCGGCCCTGTTTGCGACCGTGGCGCCTCCCGGCTCGGACAATATCCCCTTGACGGTGGGAGCGATCGCCTTCGGTATCACTGTCATCGCGGCGCTGGCGGCCGTCACGGCCCGGGAGACCTTTCGGGTCAGTATCGACGATCTCGGCAATCCCAAGGCCGTTCCGATGCCGCGGGCCGACTATGAGCGGCAGCGTGCGGAGGCGGCGAGCGGTGCGGCCGCAATTCCGACCTGAAGGGCACGCAAGGAGCCTGCCGCTGCGATCGATGATGTTTGCAGCGGCAGGGCTCGATGCGTTACGAGATTGCCAATTTGAATCTTTGTGCGCGCAAGCGCGATCATCATGAGGTCAAGGGATGAACCCCGTTGTTGTTGCTGTCGCCATCACCGGCTCCGTTCCGCGCAAGAAGGACAATCCCGCGGTGCCGATCTTGCCGTCCGAGCAGATCGAGTCGACGCAGGAGGCCTTCGAGGCCGGCGCCGCGCTTGCCCATATCCATGTTCGCAACGATGACGAGACGCCGTCCTCCGACCCCGCGCGCTTCGCGCAGGTGCAGGAGGGGATCAAAAAGCATTGTCCGGGGATGATCGTTCAGTTCTCGACCGGCGGGCGGGGCCGCGATCCCTCGGCGCGGGGATCATCGCTTTATCTGAAGCCGGACATGGCCTCGCTGTCGACAGGATCGGTGAACTTTCCGACGATCGTCTATGAGAACGGCGCCGCCCTGGTCGAGACTCTCGCGACCGGCATGAAGACAAATGGCATCCGCCCGGAAATCGAGATCTTCGATCTGTCGCATCTACACGGTGCGCGGCGTCTGATCGAGGCAGGGCTGATGGACTCGCGTCCGCACGTGCAATTCGTCATGGGCGTCAAGAACGCGATGCCCGCCGACGAGCATGTCCTCGACATCCTCCTGGGAGAGCTGAAGCGGCTGATCCCGAAAGCGACGTGGACGGCGGCCGGGATCGGACGCCATCAGGCCGAGGTCATGGGCTGGGCGCTTGCGCGCGGCGCCGACGCGGTGCGCACCGGGCTCGAGGACAATATCAGGATCGACAAGACCCGCCTGGCCGCCAGCAATGCTGAGCTCGTGACCATCGCCGGCGAGGCTGTCGCGCGCCACGGCCGGCGCGTCGCGACCGCGGCCGAGGCGCGATCCTTGCTCGGGCTCGCGGGGTAGGGGCTACTGCCTCCTGCTGACATGCTCCCGGCCGTCTTCTGCCATTCGGCGGCCGGCGTTCCGCTGCGCCAAGACTTCCGTTATCAAGGTTCCCGCTATGACGTGTCTGTGCGCACGCATGCAGCTGGGGCAGGCGACGATCGGAATGCGGTTCTTGAAATCTGACGGCAGGCTCATCGGGGTCCTGCTGGTGCTTGCAATCACCCAGCTCATTGGATGGGGCACGATCGGCCTTCCGCCGATCGTGGGCCGCGACCTCGCGGCCGATCTGGGCATGAGCCTCCCGATGGTGTTTGCGGGCACCTCGACGCTCTATGTCACCATGGGCCTTTGCGCGCCTTGGCTAGCGAAGGCTTTTGCGCGGCACGGCGCACGCAAGGTGATGATGGTGGGCACCGTCGTGGCCGTGCCGGGCTATGTCCTTCTGTATTTTGCGCACGAGCCGATGCTCTATTTCGTGGCCTGGGTCATCCTCGGCATGGGCAGCAGCGCCACGCTGTCGACCGGCGCCTATATCATGCTCAACGAGGTCGCCGGGCGACAGGCCAAGAGCGCGATTGGCGCGCTCATGCTGGTGACGGGACTGTCCGGCAGCATCTTCTGGCCGACCACCTCGTTCCTGAGCGGCCATTTCGGTTGGCGCGGCACCTGCCTCGTCTACGCCGCCATGCTGTTTCTCGTTTCGCTTCCGCTTTATGCTTTCGCAACTCCGCGCCGGGCCGTCGCGAAGGAGGGGGGCACCGCTCCCGCAACACAGGCCAATGCGCTGTCGATTCCGCGGAGCACGTTCGGCCTCGTCGTCGCCGCGATCACCGTCAATGCCTTCGTCACTTTCGGCCTGAGTGCCGTTTTCATCGAATTGCTGCGGGCCGAGGGGCTAGCGCCGGCGCAGGCGATCGCCTTCGGCTCGATGCTCGGCGTGATCCAGGTCAGCGCCCGCGGGCTCGATTTCCTCGGCGGCGGGCGCTGGGACGGCATCACGACGGGGCTTGTCGCCGGCACGGCGCTGCCCGTTGCCATGCTGCTCTTGATGCTGAGCGAGGGGGCGACCTGGGCGGTCGCGGTCTTCATCCTGCTCTATGGCGCCGGCAGCGGTGCCATGGCGGTGGCGCGGGCGACGATACCGCTGGTGTTCTACGATCAGGCCGAGTTCGCCAAGGCGTCGTCGATGATCGCGCTGCCGCTCAATCTGGCCTCCGCGATCTCGCCGCCCGTTCTTGCCGGCCTGCTCACCCAGTTCGGCAGCCGCGGCGCGCTCGGTCTCACCTTCGTCTGTTCCTGCGCAGCGGTGCTGATCCTGGTTCTGCTCGGCCGCCGCCGACCGCAGGTGGCCGCAGCCGGTGTGGTGTGAGGTCGGCGGCACGTCGGTTGCCGCGAGTTGCCGGTCGCTTCCTATTCGTTTTCACCGAGTGTCGCCCGGCCGCCACAGCAAAAGCGGGGGGAACCCGCTAGAGTTGGAATCGTCAATCCGATGGGCTGGAATTTGCAATGAAACGCACGCTGATCTGCCTCGCCGCGCTGGCCTGCTCCGCCGTCGCTGCGGATGCTGCCGACTTGCCCGTTAAGGCAGTGCGCTCTGTCGCCGTGTCACCCTTCGCATGGACTGGCTTCTATGCAGGTGTCCAAGGTGGTTACGCGTGGAGCCCGGATCGCACTGTCGAATTCTTCTTGGGCGGGCCTCCGACCGGCTTCACGCATGGGTTCCGCGCGGACGGCGGCTTCGGCGGTGTCCATGTGGGCTACAACCATCAATTGGACAGACTCGTTGTTGGCCTTGAGGCCGATGTAGACGTGGGCCCGGTGAACGGCGGATTTAACATCCCGTTTTTCCGATACGACGCGCGCAAGGAGTGGGAGGCCTCCGTTCGCGGACGGCTCGGCTTTACACCGACTGAGCGCCTGCTGCTCTATGTGACGGGTGGCTTGGCGTTCACCGAGCTGAAGTACCGGTGGACGTCGACATTGGCAGTTCCCACGGTGGATGCCGACATTTCGAAGACCGGATGGACCGCAGGCGTCGGCGGAGAAGCGGCGCTGACCAATCGGGTTACGGCGCGCCTGGAATATCGCTGTAGCGATTTCGGCACGTCCCGCTTCGACTGGCCCGACGTCGGCGCGAGCTACGAGCAGCATCCTCGCTTCCAGTCCGTGCGCGGTGGAATCAGCGTCAGGTTCTAGCCGTCATCAGCGGCGCGGATCGCCGTGGCGGAGCGCCGGCGCAGGCGCGATAGCCGTGGCGCGGAAATTCGCCCGCCGCAGGGCCGCTCCTGCTGCCGGGCGATGGATAGCCGTATGCCCCGAACGCAGTGCTCAGAACTCCAAAATGGTGTATCCGCAGGGAGCGCGGCCAGGGCTTAAGGCCGCCGCGCCAATATCAGTTCCCGGAGGAAATCGACATGTCGGCCTTGCCGCTCTCAGGCATCAAGATCCTTGATCTCACCCGCGTGCTTGCCGGGCCCCTGTCGGCCCAGATGCTGGGCGATCTCGGCGCGGAGGTGATCAAGATCGAGCGGCCGGGCACCGGCGACGACGCGCGCGCCTTCGGCCCGCCTTATCTGACCGACCCCGAGGGCAAGGCCAACAACAACAACTCGTTCTACCTTTGCGCCAACCGCAACAAGAAGTCGGTCACCGTCAACATCGCCAAGCCCGAGGGGCAGGCGATCATCCGCGCGCTCGCCAAGGACGTCGACGTCTTTATGGAGAACTACAAGGTCGGCGATCTCAAGCGCTATGGCCTCGACTACGAGACGATCAAGGCGATCAACCCCGGCATCATCTATTGCTCGGTGACCGGCTTCGGCCAGACCGGCCCCTACGCGCCGCGTGCCGGCTATGACGCGATCCTGCAGGCGATGGGCGGCCTGATGAGCGTCACCGGCCATATCGACGGCGAGCCCGGCGAGGGTCCGATGAAGGTCGGCCCGTCTATCGTCGATTACATGACCGGCATGAACACCTCGATCGGGATTCTCTCGGCGCTGTACCATCGCGACGCCAATGACGGGCAGGGACAGCACATCGACGTCTGCCTGTTCGATACCGTCATCGCATCGCTGTCGCACTGGCTGCAGATCTACCTCGTCAACGGCAAGATGCCGCCGCGCCGCGGCACCTGGGGCAATGGCGGCATGCCGGCCGGCGTATTCCGCTGCACCGACGGCGAGCTGATGCTGGTGGTCGGCAATGACGGCCAGTTCCAGCGCACCTGCGCCGTGCTCGGCGAGCCCGAGCTCGCCAACGACAAGCGCTTCGTCAAGAACAACGACCGCGTCGTGCACGGCAAGGAAATCATGGCGATCTTTGCCGGCCTGTTCCTGAAGCAGCCGGTGGCCTACTGGTTGGACAAGCTGGAGGAGGCCGGCGTGCCGTCGGGCCCGATCAACAATTTCGAGCAGGTGTTTTCCGATCCGCACGTCCAGTCGCGCGGCATGCGGGTGAAGGTCGACCATCCGTTCGAGCCCGATCTCTCGCTGATCCGCAACGCGCTGACCCTCTCGGAGACCCCGATCAAGAACTACCGCGCCCCGCCGCTGCTGGGCGAGCACACCCAAGAGGTGCTCGGCGGCAAGCTCGGCTATGATGCCGGCAAGATCGAGCAGCTGAAGCAGCAGGGGATTATCTAGCTTCGCTTCCTGATCCTCCCAGGGGCGTGCCGGCGAAGACCAATGCTGGCGCGCATGCGAAAGCGATCCTGACCAGCCTGGGAGCGACGGTTGCGACCGCGGACGACGCGCGCGCCATGTTCGGCCTTGCCTGAGGCTTGCGCGCAATCCCCAGATAAACCCGGTCCGTACTCGCACAGGCTTCCGCTTTGCGCGCGACTCTGATGCCATCCTCCCCACGTAAGTCCGGGAGGGAACGAATGTCCTACACGATCGGGTTTCAGGCCAAGAACCAGAAGGCAGTTCTGGCAACCGAGGCAGCAACGGCCAATCAGGCCGTCGCCATCATTGCAGCGCTGCGGCAAAGCGCCGACGAGATAAAGTTCATCCGCTCGCCGCAGGAAGGCGAGATGGGCATCGAGATGCTGCTGCTGCTCGCCAAGGAAGAGGCAGAGGAGATGCCGCAGCGGGTCTAAAGCATGATCCGGAAAAGTGCGTAGCGGTTTTCCCTCGCGACAAACGCGGAACGCGTTTGCGCGGAGATCATGCTCAAGCAAAAACTAGAGCGCGATCTCATCGCGCTTTAGGCCTGCAACCACACTTCGAGCTTTAGCGAAGCATGCCGGCTGCAGAATAATGTAGCAAGGCGCCAGTCTCGCTCGAACCGAAGGTGGCCGCCGATGAAACGCGAAGCGCTCCGCGTCGAACCGATCTCGTCCTTTCTCGACCGCGTCAAGGCGCCGACCTCGCCGGTCACGCGCGCCGGCAACATGATCTTCGTCGCCGGCCTGCCGCCGTTCGACCCCGAGACGGGCGAGATCGGGGAGATGCCAATCGCGCGGCAGAGCGAGATCATCATGGAGCAGATGAAGCTCTGCCTCGAGACGGCAGGCGCCTCGCTCGACAATGTCATGAAGTGCAACGTCTACTGCACCTCGACCAAACACTTCGCCGTCTTCAACGCGATCTATGCGCGCTATTTCCCGATCCATCCGCCGGCGCGCATCTTCGTCTGCACCCCGGAATGGTTCGGCCCCTTCGACGTCGAGATCGACTGCATCGCGATGATGTGAGGGACTGGCGGTTACTTTACCTCTCCCCGTAAGAACGGGGCGAGGGAGCGCAGCGCCGGCGTGGCTACGGTTATTTGACTAACGTGCGACAACCCGTGACGGCGCCTTCGTCTCGGTCCGCCCCGCCGTCAGCGCCATCGTCGCGACGCTGACGACGCGCGCGACGACGTCCTCGACGTCGTCGAGATCGCATTTGCCTTCCGACAGCTTCGTCAGCCGCTCGCTCTCGCGGATGGTGTGGTGCGCCATGGCGAGCGCGAAGTTCAGGCCCCAATAGATATCGATGTCGCTGCGGTCGGGCAGGGAGCGCCGCATGGCGCCTGCGAATTTCCGCAGATGGTCGATCTCGCGGTTCTTGATGCGGCGGATCGGCGGCACGGATTCGATCGAGGCGCGGATCATGAAGCGCGCCGCGGTGGAGCGCTGGTTTTCCGGACCCAGGCAGCCGCGCAAGGTCGGGCCGACCAGCGCGCGCAAGATCACCTCGATCGGCGCGCGACCGCCGCCTTGCTCTTCCGCGGCCTTCAATTCGCGCAGGCGTTCGCGGTTGGTGGCGATCGAGCGTGAGACGAACAGCTCTGCGATCAATTCGTCCTTCGAGCCGAAATGATAATTCACCGCCGCGAGGTTGACGTTGGCCTCCGCGACGATGTCGCGCAGCGTCACGTCGCCAAAGCCGCGATCGGCATAAAGCCGTTCGGCGGCGGCGAGAATGGCAGACCTCGTATGATCGCTGGCCATGGATGCCCCTCGGGGAGGGAGTTGCAATTCAAACACTTGTATGAAACTATCGTTTGAAGGCCGGAGAAAGTCAATCCGCAATCGAGACTCGTTCGCAGCGCGCGGACGGGTTCCGAAGCGTCCGCAGGCATTCGTGCTTGCGGACCGCGTGCGGCGGGAGGACAGTCCGGCGCAAAACAGCTTTGCAAAGAGAGACCGAGGAGCGTCCCATGGATTTCGATCTGTCCCCCAAGCAGAAGGAATGGCTCGACCGCGTGCAGTCGTTCATGACCAAGCACGTGCGTCCGGCGGTGCCGATCTATAACGAGCAGGATCACAGCGGCGAGCGCTGGAAGGTCATTCCGGTGCTGGAGGACCTCAAGAAGAAGGCGAAGGCCGAAGGCCTCTGGAACATGTTCATGCCGCCGAACGAGCATGAGGACGATGAATTCCGCGGCGCGGGATTGACCAATCTCGAATACGCGCTGCTGTCGGAGCAGATGGGCCACATCTCCTGGGCTTCGGAAGTGTTCAATTGTTCGGCGCCCGACACCGGCAACATGGAAGTGTTCATGCGCTACGGCTCCAAGGAGCAGAAGCGCAAATGGCTGCGTCCGCTGATGGACGGCGAGATCCGCTCGGCGTTCCTGATGACGGAACCGGCGGTCGCCTCGTCCGACGCCACCAACATCGAGACCAGCATCGAGAAGGATGGCGATCACTACGTCATCAACGGTCGCAAATGGTGGTCGTCCGGTGTCGGAGATCCCCGCTGCAAGATCGCGATCCTGATGGGCAAGACCGATTTCAAGGCGGCCAAGCATCAGCAGCAGTCGCAGATCCTGGTTCCGCTCGACACCCCCGGCATCAAAGTCGAGAAAATGCTGCCGGTGTTCGGCTTCGACGATGCGCCGCACGGCCACGCCCAGGTGCTGCTCGAGAATGTGCGCGTGCCGAAGGAGAACATCCTGCTCGGCGAGGGCCGCGGCTTCGAGATCGCGCAGGGCCGCCTCGGTCCCGGCCGTATTCATCACTGCATGCGCACCATCGGCAAGGCCGAGGAAGCGCTGGAGAAGATGGTGAAGCGTCTGATGTCGCGCACCGCCTTCGGCAAGAAGATCGTCGAGCACAGCGTGTGGGAGCAGCGCATCGGCGAGGCCCGCACCAACATCGAGATGACGCGTCTTCTCTGCCTCAAGGCCGCCGACATGATGGACAAGGTCGGCAACAAGACCGCGCAGGCCGAGATCGCCATGATCAAGGTCGCAGCACCCAACATGGCGCTGAAGATCATCGACGAGGCGATCCAGGCCTTTGGTGGCGCGGGCGTTTCGGACGAAGCGGGTCTTGCCAAGGACTACGCCGGTATCCGCACGCTGCGGCTCGCCGACGGTCCGGACGAGGTGCACAATCGCGCCATTGCCAGGCTCGAAGTTCGGAAGTATGCCAACTCTCCCAGTCATTAAGAGGGAGGGCCGCGCGGCGCTCCCTATCTGAAGAAACGACAGGGCATGATCCGCATTCGGAATGACCGCTTGACGCAAGTGCGTCAGCGGTTACCGATTAGGATCATGCTCGACCTGAATGGTCAGGACTGAAGAGGGAGCGTCACCGTGGCTGACGGCGTCAGGAAAGACGAAGAGTTCTCGGGCACCAAGCCGGTCGAGGAGCGTCATCGCTTCGACGAGATGCGGCTCGAGGCCTGGATGCGCGACAACGTCGAAGGCTATGAAGGCCCGCTGGTCGTGCTCCAGTTCAAGGGCGGCCAATCCAATCCGACCTACCGGCTGAACACGCCGAACCGCTCCTACGTGATGCGTCGCAAGCCGTTCGGCAAGCTACTGCCGTCGGCGCATGCGGTCGACCGCGAATACCGCGTCATCGCAGCCCTTGGAAAACAGGGCTTTCCGGTCGCGCGCGCCTATGCGCTGTGCCAGGACGACAGCGTCATCGGCGCCGCCTTCTACATCATGTCGATGGAGGACGGCCGGGTGTTCTGGGATCCGACGCTGCCGAGCCAGACGCCGGAAGATCGTCGAAAAATCTTCACCAGCAAGATCGAGACGCTGGCAAAACTCCACATGTACGATCCCGTCGCGATCGGCCTCGGTGAATTCGGCAAGCCCGGCAATTATTTCGCGCGCCAGATCGACCGCTGGACCAAGCAGTATCGGGCGTCCGAGACCCAGCACATTCCGGAGTTCGAGAAGGTCGCCGAATGGCTGCCCAAAACCGTGCCGGAGCAGGCGCGCGTCTCGATCGTCCACGGCGACTATCGCCTCGACAACATGATTTTCCACGCGACGGAACCGCGCGTGCAGGCCGTGCTCGACTGGGAGCTGTCGACGCTTGGCGATCCCATGGCCGACTTCACCTATCTCCTGATGCAGTGGATCATGCCGGGCCTGGAGGGCGCCGACCTCAAGGCGCTCAACATCCCGAGCGTGGAAGAGGCCGCGCAGATCTATTGCAACGTCACCAAGATGACGGTGCCTGATCTCAACTGGTATTTTGCTTACAACCTGTTCCGCCTCGCCGGCATCACCCAAGGCATCGCCGGCCGCGTTCGCGATGGCACCGCGGCCAATGCCAAGGCGCTGGAGTCAGCCAAGCGCACCGTGCCGCTGTCGAAGGCGTCATGGGAATACGCACAGAAGGCCGGCGCCGTGTAGACCCACAAAGGCGCGGCTGATGGCCGCGCCTTTTCGCTTTGTGGTTCGCCGTCTCCACACTTTCGGTGTCATTGCCCGCGAAAGCGGGCAATCCAGTATCCCAGAGACAGCGCGTGGACGCAGAGGAGCCGCGGCGTACTGGATGCCCCGGTCAAGTGTTTAGTCCGGAGACATGGCTGACACCTGTTCGGACACATCACTGACAGGTTGGCCATTGGTCAAGTCGATCGATGCGACCTGCCAGCTGGCGAAGAAGATTCCGTAGTGGCCGTCACGAACCAGTGGCCGGATGGCAAGGCGTTCGCGGGCGAAGGCCTGGGGAACTTTCCAGAAGCGTCCCTTGAAGGAGATGTAGGGTCTTGTCGATGAGACCCTGCGCACGATCTCGCCGCTGTCGTATTCGACGTTCGGAACGCGGGCCGGCATGGGGCGAGCACTTGGCCGGAAGCGATCGGCAGGGACCTGCATATCGAGGCCTTGGTGAGGCCGCTCCAGATTGTAGACCGGCCGCCAGGCGTCGAAGGCGCGCTGGACTTCCGGGAGAGTTCGGAAGCGGCGCATTGCAAACACCTCGGCCTTCAGGGTGCGATGGAAGCGCTCGTTCTTGCCGCGGGCCTGTGGGTGGCATGGCCTGGCGTGCACCACCCTGACGCCAAGCTTGAGCAGCCACACCTTCAGTCCGGTCCAACGAATGCCGGACGTATCGCCCCAGGGTGAGCCATTGTCGGTGTAGAAGGCCTCTGGCAGGCCATAGCAGCGGAACGTCGTCGACAGGTGATTCTGCACGGTGAGACGCTGCTCGTCGGCACATGCCTTCAGGCACAGCACGTAGCGCGAGTGATCGTCGACGATGGTCAGCGGATGGCATCGTGTCCCGTCGGCCAGCGGCAGGTGGCCCTTGAAGTCCATCTGCCACAGCAGATTGGGAGCTTCCTTCTCGAACCGGTGGCCCGGATTGGGCGGCGCATTCTCACTCGGTTTGACCCGGCCGTTCCGACACAGGATCTGGTGCACCGTTGATGGCACAGGCACCGTCTGCCCGCCCCGCTTCAGGCAATGGGCAATCTTCCGTGCTCCCCAAGCCGGATGCTTGTCGCGTACAGCCAGGACTTCTACTTCGACCGCAGCCTCACTCCGCTTGGGCATCGCATGCGGGCGCCGGGAGCGGTCGGCCAGCTCCCGATCGCCGGCCTGCCAGCGCGCCAGCCACTTGTAGCCGACGTCAGGACTGATGTTGAACCGACGGCACAGTTCGCGCCGGTTGGCGCCCTCCTGCAAAGCCAGCCGCACAAACTCGTGACGCTGATCCATCACTGACACCTCGCTCCAAGGCATGGACGGCCTCCCGAATCGGACCAATCCAGCCAATGTTGATGTGTCAGCTATGTCTCCGAACACCCGTCAGTGATCTGTCCGGGCTAAACATCAAGCCGGGGCATGACACCGCTGTCGTAGCGACATCAGTGAAAGAACGGCCAGCCACATGATCGATCACGCCACCCTCATCACCTACATCCTCATCGTACTCGGTTTTGTCTTCATTCCCGGGCCTGCGACGCTGCTCACCATGGCGCGCGCGGTTAGCTCGGGAACGAAGGTCGGCATCGCGACCGGCGCGGGGATTGCGGCCGGTGACTTGATCCACACTTCGATGGCGATCGTCGGTCTTTCGGCGATCATCGCGACCTCTGCGCTGCTGTTCAGCATCGTTAAATATGCGGGCGCTGCGTTCCTGATCTATCTCGGCATTCGCGCGATGCTCGACAAGGCGCCGGTCGAGCTGAACGGCGGCGCGCCCGCGATCGGCGCGGGCCGGGCCTTCCGGCAGGCCGTGCTGACCGAAGTGCTCAATCCCAAGACCGCGCTGTTCTTCCTTGCGTTCCTGCCGCAATTCGTGAGGCCGGAGCACGGTTCGATCGCACTTCAGCTTGCGATCCTCGGCACCGTCTTCGTGCTGCTGGGTCTCGTCAGCACCGTGGTGTTCGCCGTCGGCGCCGGTCGTCTGGGCAATCTCCTGCGCCGCCATCCGGCCGTGGTGAAATGGCAGGGCAAGGTGGTCGGGACCATCTACTGCGCTGTCGGCGTGCGGCTGGCGTTGCAGGAGCGATGAGGAACGCGTGCTCCCGTAGCCCGGGTGAGCGCAGCGACACCCGGGACGGCGGTCCCGCATGTTGCTAACGCTCATGCGGGCTACGCTCTGAACGGTTGCGGCGATGAACGCCATCAATGTCGACATCCTGCGCTCGCTGTTCATGCCCTTCTTCTTCGACACGACGGCGTCGAGTGCCGCTCTGATGGTGATTGGCCTGCTACCAGGCGCGAATGGTGAACCTCGGTCCGACGTAGTAGCCGCCGTATCCGCGATCGTAATAGCCGGGACCGGCGTAGTAGTTGTAGCCCCTGCCGGGGAAGTAGCTGGGGTCGTCAAAGTAGCGCAGGACATAGCGTCCCCGGGTCCGCCAGCAGCGTCCATAATACTCGTTGCAGATCAGACCGACTTGGTCGACGTCGGAGATTTCGGCAGAGCCGATCGTCGTTGCGTTGAGCGGCGCGGCGGGAGCGGCGGCCGCAACCAGCGTGGCCCCGAGTGCGCCCAGTGCGATGGCCTTCATGGAGTTCTCCCTTCGGTTAGGCGAGAGTCTGGAGCCTAGCAGAAGGGAGCCTTGCCTGTCGGGTAAATCAGCTCCCGCAGGGTGGGCAAAGGCGCATCATTGTCCGCCATTCGCACGGCGCAACAGAAGTGGCGGGTTACGCTGCGCTAAGCTAACCCACCCTACGGGTCAGCCCTTCACACAATGCGCGATCAGCCTTTCCACGAAGCCTGCGCATTTCTCCAGCTCCGCCATCGCCACGAACTCGTCGGGCGTATGCGCTTGCGCGATCGCGCCGGGGCCGATCACCACCGACGGGATATCCGCCATGCTGGCGAACAGGCTCGCCTCGGTGCCGAAGGCGACCTTGGCGTGGTCGTTGCGGCCGGCGAGGCTTTTTGCCAGTGTGACGATGGCGGCGTCGGCCGCCGTGTCGAGCGCGGGATAATCAAGGATCTCCTCGAAATCGATGCCGCACTCCGGATGTCTCGCCTTCATCTCCGGCTCGAGCTCGGCCTTGGCCCAGGCGACGATCGCATCCGTCACCTCGCGCGACTCGGTGATGCCGATGCCGCGGCATTCGAAATCCACCGTGCAGGTATCGGGCACGATGTTCAGCGCGGCGCCGCCATGCACGATGCTGGTGAGCAGCGTCGAATGCGGAACGTCGTAGAGGCTGTCATTCGATCGCGCGGCCGCAAGCTTCACGGCACGGCGACGGATTTCGGTGATCAGCTCGGCCGCGTATTCGATCGCGTTGACGCCGTCGGGCGCGATCGAGGAGTGGCGGGCGAGACCACGGAATGTCGCGCGCACGCCGTGCTTGCCCTTGTGGCCGGTGATGACCTTCATCTCGGTCGGCTCGCCGATGAAGGCGCCGAGCGGCTTGATCTTCTTCTTCGCGACCTCGCGCAGCATCGGCCGCACGCCGACGCAGCCGATCTCCTCGTCATAGGAGATGGCGAGATGGATCGGCGTCGTCAGCTTCGCTTCCAGCATCTCCGGCACCATGGCGAGGCACACCGCGACAAAACCCTTCATGTCGGTGGTGCCGCGGCCGTAGAGCTTGCCGTCGCGCTCGACCAGCTTGAACGGATCGTGGCTCCAGTCCTGGCCCACGACCGGCACGACGTCTGTGTGTCCCGACAGCACGAGGCCTGGACGGTCCTCCGGTCCGATGGTGACCCAGAGCGAGGCCTTCTGGCCGGTGTCGTCGACGATGCGCTCGCCCTTGACACCGAGGAAAGCGAGATAGCTCTCGATATGGGCAATCAAGGGCAGATTGGTGCGGTCGCTGACGGTGTCGAAGCCGACGAGGTCGGCGAGGAGGTTGCGAATGCGATCGGGTCGTGAACTCGGGAAAATCGGGTTGGGCATTGTCTCGTTCATGAGATGGAGGATGGCTTCGCCGCCTGCACGAAACATACCAACGGAGTGGCGGTTCGGGCAAATCGGATCGCGAAGGGTGCTTTCGCTGAACCTCAGCCGAGCGCGGAGAGATCTTTCGGCAGCATTCGCTTGAACAGCTCGAGCTTACGCCGCGCCTCCGCCGGCGGCAAGGCGATGGCGTGACGAACCGCGGCGGCGATCTGGATCATCGCCAGTTGCGAAAACGAGGTGAGGGCGGCGGCGGGCTGTTTCGGCGCGACGCGCTTGAGCGCCTCGCGCAAGAGGCCGGCGAGAAAGGCCACATCCTCCTCGTCGATCTTCTGCAAGCTTCGGTCGGCCTGCGTCGCCATCCAGATGTGATGCATCACGGGATGCTCGCGGAACATCCGGTCATAGCCATCGGTGATGCGGCATAGCGCAGCGTGCAGGTCGGACAGCTTCTTCATCTCGGCGAGGTCGCGCTGGACGCATTCGCGGCCGATGACATTGCACCGCTCGGCGAGCGTCCCGATCACCGTGCTCTTGTCCGGAAAATATTGATAGAGCGAGCCGAATGCGATGCCGGTGCGTTCGACAATGTCGCTCATCCGGAAGGTGTCGCTGCCTTTCTCGGTAAGGATCTCCGCCGCAGCGGTCAGGATGCGGTCGAAGCGTTCCCGGCTTCGCTCCTGCGTGGGCACCAGCGGCGTGCGTCGCGCGGCCGCGTGCGTCGTCTTGTCCGTCCTGCTTTTCCGTTCCGGCATCCCGATTCCCGCCATCCGCGCTTGACGTCAGAAATAAGAGAGTTTATCGCATTTATCAAATGCGAGAGTTTATCGTATTATAGGGAGCTGCGGCATGTGGCAGGGTTTCACGACCGGACTGCTCTGGTTTTCGGCGATCGGCTGCGGCCTCATGGCCGGAATCTATTTCGCCTTCTCGACCTTCATCACGGCCGCGCTCGGCCGGCTCGACCAGGCGGCCGGCATCGCCGTGATGAACGCGATCAATGTCGACATCGTGCGCTCGCTGTTCATGCCGCTGTTTCTCGGCACGACGGTGGTGGGTGCGGCGCTGGTGGTGATGGGGACGTTGCGCGTCAGCGGGCCGGGGGCAGTGAGCATGATCGCCGGCGGCGGCCTCTACGTCATCGGCATGTTCGTGGTGACGATGGTGTTCAACGTCCCGCTCAACAACGCGCTCGCCGCGTTGCAGCCGTCCGCGCCGGAGGCTGGCGCGGTGTGGGCGGCGTATCTCAAGGACTGGACGTTCTGGAACCACGTGCGGATGGTTGCGTCGGTGGTCGCGAGCGGGTTGTTTGTCGCAGCGCTGGCTTCGTAGGCCAAATCGGCATCGTAGCCCGGATGCAGCGAAGCGAAATCCGGGGCCACTATGTCCGGGGGCGCAAACCCCGGATTACGCTTCGCTCCATCCGGGCTACAAGATCTCCAGTCTACAAGACCTTGCGTTGCCCGTCGGGCAAAACACTCAAACTCTCGGTCAATGTGTACTCGCGAAAATATTCCACTTTACCGAAATTCGGAAACGGCGTATCTGTCGCCGCAACCCGGCCCAAGGAAGAGGGGCGTATCGCGATCGTCACGAACGCGGGCCGGGCGGCGGTGGACGCAGGTCACATCGGCACGAAAGCTTCGCAGGGCGGGCGACCGTGAGCGAAGACCTCGCGCCAACGACAGATGTGATCGGCGTACGGCCAAATCGTGTCGTCCTGGCGCCCGGGGTCTGTGCGCCAAGTCTTGCGGTGATGTGGCAGCCCGACCGGGCATGCGCATCAGCCATCCGCAACGGCGACGGGGGCAATAGTGCAACGCTCCCCGGGGAGAGCACGACATAAGCCGTTCCAACCACTGCGCAGGGAAGGCCGGGATGCTCCGGTTGCCCTGTTACCCGCTGTGCATTGTAGCGCAAACTACTCATGGCATAGCGGTCCACGGGAGCCAACCGGCTCCCCGTCTTCCCTGCGCCCTCTTTCAATTGGGGGTGAGGCATCGAGGCAAAGCTCGGGCGAAACAAGCCGCGAGGATGCGAAGGTGTGTCCGCAATGAAGATGCGTATGATGAAGCGGCCGTGTCACCCCACACTCCGTCATTGCGAGGAGCTCTTGCGACGAAGCAATCCAGACTGCCTCCGCGGAGGGATTCTGGATTGCTTCGCTGCGCTCGCAATGACGATGTTGAGGCAGTTGCGCGCCAAAACTCCGGTCTCGCATCCCGGACGCAGCGCGTCCGGGACACGAGAAAGCGCGTGCTAAACCGGCTTGCCCGTATACGGCATCGACGCCGTCAAACCACCGTCAACCGGGAACGCCTGGCCGTTGACATACGATGCTTCGTCGCTGGCCAGGAACAGCCCCATCGCCGCGAGCTCGTGCGGCTGGCCGGGGCGCTTCAAAGGATTGAGCTGGCCGATCTTGTCTTGGGTGCCGCGCTCCTTGGCGCGGTCGAAGATCGGTTTGGTCATGCCGGTCTCGATCAGGCCCGGACACACCGCGTTGATGCGCACGCCGGTGCCGGTGAGCGAATACGCCGTGGTCTGCACCAGGCTGATCACGCCGGCCTTGCTCGCCGCATAGGGATGCCCGCTGGCGCCGGCCTTGAGGCCCGCGACGGACGCCGTGAGCACGATCGCGCCGGACTGCTGCTTCACCATGTGCGGCATCGCATGTTTCACTGCGAGGAACGGGCCGATCAGGTTGATGCGCAGCACCTCCTGCCACTGTTCCACGGTCTGCTCGCCGAGCGGCACGAGCCCGCCGGAAACGCCGGCATTGGCCCAGATCACGTCGAGCCGGCCGTGCGTCTTCACCGCCTTGTCGATGACGGCCATGACGTCCTTTTCGGAGCCCGCGTCGGCCACCATGGCTTCCGCGACACCGCCGGCCTTCTTCACCTCGTCGACGGTCTCCTTCACCGCCTCGGTGCGGTCGACCGCGATCAGCTTGGCGCCTTCCCTGGTGAAGAGGAGTGCGGCGGCGCGGCCGATGCCGCTGCCGGCGCCGGTGATGATGACGGATTTGCCTTGCAGACGGCCCATGCGTTTCTCCCTTTGGTATGCCGCGCGACGCTTGCCGCGCGACGGAATTTCAAACAAGATTTCAAACGGTAAAGTGTCTTGAGACACGTTCCCACCTGACGTACAGCGACATCAAACGGGATGGAAGAGTTTCGATGACAGGCGCAGACAAGCCCAAAGTGGTCACGACGCGGTGGTGGTGGGTCCGTCATGCGCCGGTGCGCAATGACGGCGGCAACATTTACGGCCAGAGCGATCTCGCCTGCGACACCAGCGACACCTACGTGTTCAACGCTGTTGCCAAGGTGCTGCCACGCAAGGCGGTCTGGTATTCGAGCAATCTGATGCGCACCCACCAGACCGCGGAAGCGATCTGGGCGGCCGGCTTCCCAAGGCCCGCATCGATGAAATGGGAAGCCGACCTGGCCGAACAGAATCTCGGCCGCTGGCAGGGCATGAACCGCGCCCAGTTCATCGCCAGCCGCCCCGTCGGCTCGAGCTGGTTCGCCGATATCAACGAGCCGGCGCCCGGCGGTGAAAGCTTCATGGATCTCTACAACCGCACGCGCCGCACCGTCGAGCGGATCAACAACGAGGCGGCCGGGCAGGATGTGATTGCGGTTGCGCATGGCGGCACCATCAAGGCGGCGATCGGCCTCGCACTCGACGGCCAGGTAGAGCGGGCACTGTCGTTCGACATCGACAACTGCTCGATCACGCGGCTCGATTATTTCTCAAGCCCCGAACGCTCGGTCTGGCGACTGCCGATGGTCAACCAGCAGCCGTGGATCGCTGATGACGCGCACGCCGAGATGCATCAGCTGGCGGGGCCGGAAGTCAAGAAGCTCGCCTGACGCCATTGTCCGCTCGTGCGGACGCGGCGTAGGCTTCAAGCCAATCAAAACGTACTCTGGGAGAGAAACATGACCTTGTTCGATATGAAGGGGAAAGTTGCCGTCATCACCGGCTCGACGCGCGGCATCGGGCTTGCGATCGCCGAGCGCATGGCCGAGCACGGCGCCAAGGTCGTGATCTCCTCGCGCAAGGCTGATGTCTGCGACCAGGTCGCGAAGGGCATCAACGACAAGTTCGGCAACGGCACGGCGGTTGCGATCGCCGCCAACATCTCGTCGAAGGAAAATCTGCAAAACCTCATCGACGAGAGCAACCGCGCCTTCGGCAAGATCGACGTGCTGGTCTGCAACGCCGCGTCGAACCCGTATTACGGTCCGCTCGCCGGCATCTCCGACGATCAGTTCAGGAAGATTCTCGACAACAACATCGTCGCCAACAACTGGCTGATCTCGATGGTGGTGCCGCAGATGATCGAGCGCAAGGACGGCTCGGTCATCATCGTGTCCTCGATTGGCGGCCTCAAGGGCTCGACCATCCTCGGCGCCTACGCGATCTCCAAGGCCGCCGACATGCAGCTCGCGCGCAACCTCGCCTGCGAATACGGCAAGCACAACATCCGCGTGAACTGCATCGCGCCCGGCCTGATCAAGACCGATTTTGCCAAGGCACTGTGGGACAATCCGGAGAATCTGAAGGCCTCGACCTCGCGCTCGCCGCTGCTCCGCATCGGCATCCCCGACGAGATCGCTGGCGCCGCAGTGTTCCTGGGATCGAAGGCCGGCGACTTCATGACCGGCCAGACCATGGTGATCGACGGCGGCGCGACGATTAGTTGAGGCGTTGCGTGGGAGGGAAGGGGCACCCAGCCCGCCCACAGACAGCTGTCATCGCCCGCCTTGTGCGCAATTGCGCACTGGGGCGGGCGATCCAGTATCCCAGAGGCCGGCGCTAGAGAGCGCCCTTTCACCACATCCGCCGCGGCGTACTGGATGCCCCGCTTGCCGCCTACGCTAAAGCTTCGGCGGCCCTGGACCTGAGCCCCGGCGAAGCCTTGGCGTAGCCGGGTCGCGGGGCATGACAGTGAGTGCGGAGATGCAACGCCGCGTCTAACTGGCGTCTCCTCAATCCACCGCCGCGTAAACCAGATCCCGCACCAGCGTCCGCGTGTGGTCGCGCTGCCCCGGTCCCTGCGACATAAACACGACGAACAGATCTTCCTTCGGGTCGATCCAGAAGAACGTCCCCGCAATGCCGCTCCAGAAATACTGGCCGACGCTGCCGGGGAACGGCGCGATGCCGGCCTCGCGGCGCACGGCGAAGCCGAGGCCGAAGCCGTGGCCCGGTGACAGCAGTGTGCCGTTGGTCACAACGTGCGGTCCGAGGTGATCGGATGCCATCAGCTCCAGCGTCTTGCGGCCGATGATCCTGTTGCCGTCGAGCGTGCCGCCGTTGCGCAGCATCAGCGCGAAGCGGGCATAGTCCATCGTAGTCGAGACCAGGCCGCCGCCGCCGGACTCCATCACCGGCTGCTCGAGCATGTTGAACAGCGCGACCTTGTCGCCGGTCCAGGGATCGGCTTCGAACGGCTGAGCGAGCCGGCCGGCATTGGCTTCGCTGGTGGAGAAGGCGGTTTCAGTCATCTGCAGCGGCGCGAGGATGCGCTCGGTGAGGAACGCGCCGAGCGACTTGCCGCTGACGACCTCGATGATGCGGCCGAGGATGTCGGTGGAGCGGCTGTAGTTGAACTCGTCGCCGGGATGGCAGGCCAGCGGGAAGCTTGCCACCAGCGCGGCATGCTCGGCATTGGTGATCTTGCGGCTGCGGACGCGGGACTCCTGGTAGAGCTTGTGCACGGGGCCGTCGCCCTGGTGCTCATAAGTGAGACCAGAGGTGTGGCGGAGCAGGTCCTGCACCGTCATCGGCCGCCGGGGCGGAACCAGTTCCAGCTTGCCGCCGCTGACCACGCCGACCTTCTGGTTGGCGAACTCCGGAATGAACTTGGCGACGGGATCGGCGAGCAGCAAATGTCCATCCTCGACCAGCGCCATGATGCCGACCGACACGATCGGCTTGGTCATCGAGAAGATCCGGAAGATCGAATCAAGCGCCATCGGCGCAGGTCCCGCCGGGCTCTGCTTGCCGAGCGCCTCGAACCAGCCGACCTGGCCGCGCCGGGCCACCAGCACGGTCACCCCGGGAATGGTTCCCTTGTCGATCTCGCGCTTGAAAGCGTCCGACATCGCCTGCAGGCGAGGGCGCGACAGGCCCAGCGTTTCTGGCCTGGCCTCGGGCAAAGGCGGGGTTTTCGGCGCGGTGGCAGCTTGGGCGGCGGCTGTGGCAGTCATGTTCACTCCCGGGGGCACATTATTATCGGGAATGAACTCTGGCCCAGAAGGCGCGGCACAAACAAGCGAAGCCAGCGCGCTTCACCCTTGCAAACCAGCCGTCCCCTGTGCTTGAAAGCGCCCCTGATCCGCGTGGCGACGCGAGGGTCCGTAGGAGTGTAGCTCAATTGGTAGAGCACCGGTCTCCAAAACCGGGGGTCGCAGGTTCGAGCCCTGCCACTCCTGCCAGCTAATCCCAGACAATCAGGATCGACAGGCAGGACGGCGGCGGGCCGACAAGCTCGGACCGTGGATCATGCGGACCGGGTAAGCCCTTGATCCGGATCGGGTCCGCTGGCCTCGGCCGCGCGTGTCCCGGCCAGCCCACACCTTGACCTTTGGCCCCATCCGCAGTATCTACCCCGCACTCGCAGCCGGCCCGTTAAACGCGGATTTCCGGCGCGGCTTTGAAATCCCCGAACAATCGAGCCCGGTTTCCCGGCTCATCCTTCGAGACAGAGGGCTGGGCCAACGGCGGCTGTTCGGATCCCTGAAATTCATTCGCGTCTGTCGACGGACGTTGGACATCAAACGATGGCAGTCAGCCCGTTCAAGTTTTTGCAGGAAGTGCGCTCGGAGACCGCCAAGGTCACCTGGCCGACCCGTCGTGAGACCACGATCACCACCATCATGGTGTTCGTGATGGTCGCCGTGGCCTCGATCTTCTTCTTCGCCGCCGACCAGATCATCCGTTACCTCATCACCTTCCTTTTGGGCATTCACTGATGGCAACAGCCGCTGCAACCCAATCGACCGACAAGCGCTGGTACATCGTCCACGCCTACTCGAACTTCGAAAAGAAGGTCGCCGAATCGATCCGCGAGCAGGCCAAGCAGCGCGGGCTCGAGGAGCTGTTCGAGCTGGTGCTGGTTCCGACCGAGAAGGTCACGGAAGTGCGCCGCGGCCGCAAGATCGACGCCGAGCGCAAGTTCTTCCCGGGCTACGTGCTGGTGAAGATGAAGCTGACCGACGAGGCGTTTCATCTGATCAAGAACACCCCGAAGGTCACGGGCTTCCTCGGCGCCGAGAACAAGCCGATGCCGATCTCGGAAGCCGAGGCCATGCGCATCCTGCACCAGGTGCAGGAGGGTGTGGAACGGCCGAAGGCGTCGGTGTCGTTCGAGATCGGCGAGAACGTGCGCGTGGCCGATGGCCCGTTCGCCTCGTTCTCGGGGGTGGTCGAGGAAATCGACGAGGCGCGCTCGCGCGTGAAGGTCGCGGTGTCGATCTTCGGCCGCGCCACGCCGGTCGAACTGGAATTCGGTCAGGTCGAGAAGGTCTGATCGGACGAGGCGTGAGGCTTCGGCCTCACGCTAGCAAGAGGCCGTGGGAGGGAGAGGGCGGTTGCCAGCCGCATCCGACCCAGACCACGAACCTGAAACCGCTGGCCCTGCCGGCACAACAGGAGTGATACATGGCAAAGAAAGTGACCGGATACCTGAAGCTTCAGGTCCCGGCCGGTGCGGCGAATCCTTCGCCCCCGATCGGTCCCGCGCTTGGTCAGCGCGGTCTCAACATCATGGAGTTCTGCAAGGCGTTCAACGCCCAGACCCAGAAGGAAGAGAAGAACACCCCGATTCCCGTCGTGATCACGATCTACGCCGATCGTTCGTTCACGTTCGAGATGAAGACGCCCCCGATGTCCTTCTTCCTCAAGCAGGCCGCCAAGATCCAGTCCGGCTCGAAGGCGCCGGGCCGCGACAAGGCCGGCAAGGTGACCAAGGCGCAGGTGCGCGAGATCGCCGAGAAGAAGATGAAGGATCTCAATTGCGATTCCATCGAGTCGGCCATGAAGATGGTCGAGGGCTCTGCCCGTTCGATGGGTCTGGAAGTGGCGGGGTAAGCGGTCATGGCAATCGGAAAGCGTTTGAACAAAGCCCGCGAAGGTGTTGACCGCGAAAAGCTTTACCCGCTCGCGGACGCCATCAAGATGGTCAAGGAACGCGCCAAGGCGAAGTTCGACGAGACCATCGAGGTCGCGATCAATCTCGGCGTCGATCCGCGTCACGCCGACCAGATGGTCCGCGGCGTCGTGACCCTGCCGAACGGCACCGGCCGTACGCTCCGCGTCGGCGTGTTCGCCCGCGGCGCCAAGGCTGACGAAGCCAAGGCTGCTGGCGCCGACGTCGTCGGTGCCGAGGACCTGGTCGAGAAGGTGCAGAACGGCTCGATCGATTTCGACCGCTGCATCGCCACCCCCGACATGATGCCGCTGGTCGGCCGTCTCGGTAAGGTGCTCGGCCCGCGCGGCCTGATGCCGAACCCGAAGATCGGCACCGTGACCATGGACGTCACCGGTGCGGTGAAGGGTGCCAAGGGCGGCTCGGTCGAGTTCCGCGTCGAGAAGGCCGGCATTTTGCAGGCCGGCGTCGGCAAGGCCTCGTTCTCCGAGGAGAAGCTGGTCGAGAACATCAAGGCCCTGGCCGATGCTGTCTCGAAGGCGAAGCCGGCTGGCTCCAAGGGCACCTACATCCAGCGCGTTGCGGTGTCCTCGACGATGGGCCCCGGCGTGAAGGTCGAGCCGGGCACCATTCTCGGTTAAGGCTTGCCTCGGCTGAGGTTTGGAAATTGCATGAGGCGAGGGGCGGAATTGGGCAACCGATTCCGCCCCTCGTCGTTTGTGGCGGCGTTCATCGGAAGCAAGAACCGGGAAACAAGAAAAAATGGCTGACAAGGTCCTGATCTACTCGCGCTTCCCGAAGACGATGATGGCGCGCTTCGCCGAGCGGTTCGAACTGCTCGACACCGGCGGCAAGCCGGCGCGCGAGGTGTTTTCGGCCGATGAGCTCGGCGGCATCCGCGCGATGCTCACCGCCGGCGGCTCGCCGCTCGGCGCAGACGCAATGGACCTGTTCCCAAAACTCGGCGCCATCGTCTGCTACGGCACCGGCTATGACGGCGTCGACCTGCAGGCGGCCGCCGCGCGCAACATTGCGGTCGGCCACAGCCCCGGTGCCAATGCGGCTTCCGTCGCTGACATCGCGATGACCCTGATGCTGGCGACGACGCGGCGGATCCTGGTCGCCGACCAATATGTCCGCAGCGGCGATTGGGCCGGCTCAAAGCAGTCGCCGATGATGCGCCCGCAGGCGGGCATGCCCGGCCGCCGCATCGGCGTCTACGGCATGGGCGAGATCGGCCGCAAGATTGCGGCCCGCTGCGCCGCCTTCGAGAGCGAGGTCGGCTATTTCAGCCGCACCAAATACGATCTGCCCTATCAATATTTCCCGACGCTGGAGGCGCTCGCCGACTGGTGCAGCGTGCTGATGATCGCGGTCCGGGCAGGGGCCGAGACCCAGCACGTCGTCAACGCCGATATCCTGGGGCGACTCGGGGAGCACGGCTATGTCGTCAACATCTCTCGCGGCTCAGTGATCGACGAGAAGGCCCTGGTCGCGGCCCTGACCGACAGGACCATCGCCGGCGCCGGCCTCGACGTCTTCGAGAAGGAACCGCACGCCCCCGACGCGCTGACGGCGCTCCCCAATGTCGTATTCGCCCCGCATATCGGCGGCCACACCCTCGAATCACACGTCGCCATGCAGAACTGCGTGCTGGCGAACCTGACGGCATTCTTCGCGGGCAAGCCGCTGCCATACGGGGTCAAATCGGCCTGAATCGGCCCTTGTCGGGCCGTCTCAAGCCCTGCCGCCAGTCGATTGGAACTGGTGTGAATTTTGCTCTTGGCAAGCGGGCTCCGAGCGGTTAAAGAACCGCTTCCGGACGTGCCGGCCTCGGCTGGCGCGTTCGTGCACGCATTCCGAAAACCCGACAAGACAGGAGATCATTCCTTTTCAGGACGTCCGTGAGGATTTGCCCGAAAAGGAAGGAAAACCCGTCGGTTGGTGGAGTGCGGGCAGGGGTCGGGCGGTTCGCCGGCTGACCTTGTCCTGTCCAAGACTGCAGGCGCCCGCGGGAAATTTCGATTTCTCAACGGCTTAATCGCATGGCCTGCATAGACGGGTGAAGACCGGATTTCACTTCGCGCCCAGCTTTAACGGCTGGCTTGCGAAACGGGTCTGGTTCGGACCTCGACACGCCGTGGGCCTTAAGGGCTCCCGGAGGGCAGGCTTTGAATTGTCGTCTCGCCCGGCGCGTGTCCCAGGGGTTTTGGCCCCGAGGTTCAGGTTTTGGGTGGGGCGATGGGTGCAACCCGGCGGTCCCGCTTCTCGCGATGACCGCCAACCGGAAAGAGCTTGCTGTGGAACGAGCGGCAAAAAAGGAAGCGGTCGAACAGCTCAATGGGGTCTTCAAGACCACGAGCGTCGCGGTCGTTGCTCAATATTCCGGCCTGACCGTTGCCCAGATGCAGAAGCTGCGTATGCAGATGAAGCAGGCTGGCGCCTCGGTAAAGGTCTCGAAGAACCGTCTCGCCAAAATTGCTCTTGAAGGCACTGACGTCGTTGCCATCGGCCCCATGCTGAAGGGACCGACCGTGATCGCCACTTCGAACGATCCGGTAGCGGCGCCGAAGGTCGCCGTCGAATTCGCCAAGACGAACGAAAAGTTCGTCATCATTGGCGGCTCGATGGGAAAGACCGTCCTGAATGTCGACAGCGTGAAGGCACTTGCCTCGCTGCCGTCGCTTGATGAACTGCGCGCCAAGATCGTCGGCCTTCTTGTGGCCCCGGCGACCAAGATCGCTCAGCTCGCCAATGCGCCCGCGGGCAAGCTCGCGCGCGTCATCCAGGCTCATGCCTCAAAGGGCGAAGCGGCCTGACGCCCTTCGCAAAACTCAAACCCGAACCAGACTTACACTCAAGGAAACTGAACAATGGCTGACTTGCAGAAGATCGTTGACGACCTCTCGAGCCTCACCGTGCTCGAAGCTGCCGAACTCGCGAAGCTCCTCGAAGAGAAGTGGGGCGTTTCGGCTGCCGCGGCTGTCGCCGTGGCCGGCCCGGCTGGTGGTGGCGCTGCCGCCGCTCCGGCCGAAGAGAAGACCGAGTTCACGGTCGTTCTTGCCGCCGCCGGCGACAAGAAGATCGAGGTCATCAAGGAAGTCCGCGCCATCACCGGCCTGGGCCTGAAGGAAGCAAAGGACCTCGTCGAGGGCGCGCCGAAGCCTGTCAAGGAAGGCGTGAACAAGGACGAAGCCGAGAAGATCAAGGTCCAGCTCGAGAAGGCTGGCGCAAAGGTCGAGCTCAAGTAAGCAACGCTTACTGGCCGGATCCCGGGGCGCGCATCATGCGAGGCCCGGGATCCTGGTCCATCCCCAAAAGGGGCGGGCCAGATGCAAAAGGCGTGCGACGGAACGCTCCGACGTAGGCCGAACACGAAAAAGTGTTGGGATTTGAAGGTTAACCCCTCGAATCTCGACTATTGTCGCCCCATATCGGTTCGACAGAAGCGCGGTGGGCAGGGATGCCGGATTCCCTGTAAGCCGTTGGGAGAGCAGGCTATTTCGGGCTTTTGCAGTCCGTGAAGACAATCGTTGTGACGGGCGGGCGTGCCTATGCGCCCCGCGCGTCGTTTTGCGTTTTGAAGGTCTGAAGAACAGATTCAGGACATGATGGCCTGAAACTGGATTTTTAGTCCCCGAAACGGGTTCGAAAAATTCAACCCGGGGAGCGGTGGCAACCGCGTCCTGGACGGCGCGCCCCGAGCGGGCGACGAAATGAGAGGCCACGATGGCGCAGCAGACATTCACCGGTCGCAAACGCGTTCGCAAGTTCTTCGGACACATCAAGGAAGTCGCCGAGATGCCGAACCTCATCGAGGTTCAGAAGGCGTCCTATGACCAGTTCCTGATGGTCGACGAACCCGCGGGCGGGCGTCTCGACGAGGGCCTGCAGGCTGTGTTCCGCTCGGTGTTCCCGATCTCCGACTTCTCGGGCACCTCGATGCTGGAATTCGTCCGCTACGAGTTCGAGCAGCCGAAATACGACGTCGACGAGTGCCGCCAGCGCGGCATGACCTTCGCGGCACCCCTCAAGGTGACGCTGCGCCTCATCGTGTTCGATATCGACGAGGAAACCGGCGCGAAGTCGGTGAAGGACATCAAGGAGCAGGACGTCTACATGGGCGACATTCCGCTCATGACGATGAACGGCACCTTCATCGTCAACGGCACCGAGCGCGTTATCGTCTCGCAGATGCACCGTTCGCCCGGCGTGTTCTTCGACCACGACAAGGGCAAGACCCATTCCTCGGGCAAGCTGCTGTTCGCCGCCCGCGTCATCCCGTATCGCGGCTCCTGGCTCGACATCGAGTTCGACGCCAAGGACATCGTCTATGCGCGTATCGACCGTCGCCGCAAGATTCCGGTGACGTCGCTGATGTTCGCGCTCGGCCTCGACGGCGAGGCGATCCTGTCCACGTTCTACAAGAAGATTCTCTACAAGCGGACCAAGGAAGGCTGGCGCGTTCCGTTCGACGCCAACCGTTTCCGCGGCTACTCGACCATCAACGACCTGATCGACGCCGACACCGGCAAGGTCGTGCTCGAGGCCGGCAAGAAGCTCACCGTGCGCGGTGCGCGTCAGATGCAGGAGAAGGGGCTGAAGGCGCTGCGGCTGTCCGATGAAGAGCTCGTCGGCAACTATCTCGCCGAGGACCTCGTCAACCCGAAGACCGGCGAGATCCACGCGGAAGCCGGTGAAGAGATCACCGACAAGTCGATGAAGGCCCTCAACGAGCAGGGCTACAAGGAACTGCCGCTGCTCGACATCGACCACGTCAATGTCGGCGCCTACATCCGCAACACGCTCTCGGCCGACAAGAACATGACGCGTGAGGACGCGCTGTTCGACATCTACCGCGTGATGCGTCCGGGCGAGCCGCCGACGCTGGATTCGGCGCAGGCGATGTTCCAGTCGCTGTTCTTCGACGCCGAGCGCTACGACCTGTCCGCGGTCGGCCGCGTCAAGATGAACATGCGCCTCGACCTCGATGCGCCCGACACCCAGCGTACGCTGCGCAAGGAAGACATCCTCTCCGTCATCAAGACGCTGGTGGATTTGCGCGACGGCAAGGGCGAGATCGACGACATCGACCATCTCGGCAACCGCCGTGTGCGCTCGGTCGGCGAGCTCATGGAGAACCAGTACCGCATCGGCCTGCTGCGCATGGAGCGTGCGATCAAGGAGCGCATGTCCTCGGTCGATATCGACACGGTCATGCCGCAGGACCTGATCAACGCGAAGCCGGCGGCTGCCGCCGTGCGCGAGTTCTTCGGCTCCTCGCAGCTCTCGCAGTTCATGGACCAGACCAACCCGCTGTCGGAGATCACCCACAAGCGCCGCCTGTCGGCGCTTGGACCGGGCGGTCTGACCCGCGAGCGCGCCGGCTTCGAGGTGCGCGACGTGCATCCGACGCATTACGGCCGCATCTGCCCGATCGAGACGCCGGAAGGTCCGAACATCGGCCTGATCAACTCGCTCGCGACCTTCGCGCGCGTGAACAAATACGGCTTCGTCGAGACGCCGTACCGCAAGGTCAAGGACGGTCGCGTCACCGACGAGGTCGTGTACCTCTCGGCGATGGAAGAGGGCCGCTACACGGTCGCGCAGGCCAACGTGCCGCTCGACCCGAAGGGCCGCTTCACCGAAGATCTCGTGGTCTGCCGTCACGCCGGCGAAGTCTTGCCGGTGACGCCGGACAAGGTCGACTACATGGACGTGTCGCCGAAGCAGCTCGTTTCGGTTGCCGCGGCGCTGATCCCGTTCCTCGAGAACGACGACGCCAACCGCGCGCTGATGGGCTCGAACATGCAGCGCCAGGCGGTGCCGCTGGTTCGCGCCGAGGCGCCGTTCGTCGGCACCGGCATGGAAGGCGTGGTTGCGCGTGACTCGGGCGCCGCGATCGCGGCACGCCGTTCGGGCGTGATCGACCAGATCGACGCGACCCGCGTCGTCATCCGCGCCACGGAAGATCTCGATCCGACCAAGTCGGGCGTCGATATCTACCGTCTGATGAAGTACCAGCGCTCCAACCAGTCGACCTGCATTAACCAGCGTCCGCTGGTGAAGGTCGGCGACATCGTCAAGAAGGGCGACATCATCGCCGACGGTCCGTCGACCGATCTCGGTGAGCTCGCGCTGGGGCGGAACGTGCTGGTCGCGTTCATGCCGTGGAACGGCTACAACTTCGAAGATTCGATCCTGCTCTCCGAGCGGATCGTGAAGGAAGACGTCTTCACCTCGATCCACATCGAGGAGTTCGAGGTGATGGCCCGCGACACCAAGCTCGGGCCTGAGGAAATCACCCGCGACATTCCGAACGTCTCGGAAGAAGCGCTGAAGAACCTCGACGAAGCCGGTATCGTCTACATCGGCGCGGAAGTGCGCGCCGGCGACATCCTGGTCGGCAAGATCACGCCGAAGGGCGAAAGCCCGATGACGCCGGAAGAAAAGCTTCTGCGCGCCATCTTCGGCGAAAAGGCCTCCGACGTTCGTGACACCTCGCTGCGCGTTCCTCCGGGAGTGCAGGGCACGATCGTGGAAGTGCGCGTGTTCAACCGTCACGGCGTCGACAAGGACGAGCGTGCGCTGGCGATCGAGCGGGAAGAGATCGAGCGTCTGGCCAAGGACCGCGACGACGAGCAGGCGATCCTGGACCGCAACGTCTACAACCGTCTTGCCGAGCTCCTCGAGGGACGGCAGGGCATTGCGGGCCCGAAGGGCTTCAAGAAGGACACCAAGATCACCCGTGCGGTGCTCGAGGAGTACCCGAAGTCGCAGTGGTGGCTGTTCGCTTCGCCGAACGACAAGCTGATGGCCGAGATCGAGGCCATGCGGAAGCAGTACGACGAGTCGAAGAAGGGGCTGGAACAGCGCTTCCTCGACAAGGTCGAGAAGCTTCAGCGCGGTGACGAATTGCCGCCCGGCGTGATGAAGATGGTCAAGGTCTTCGTCGCGGTGAAGCGCAAGATCCAGCCCGGCGACAAGATGGCCGGCCGCCACGGCAACAAGGGCGTGGTGTCGAAGATCGTGCCGATCGAGGACATGCCGTTCCTCGAAGACGGTACGCATGCCGACATCGTGCTCAATCCGCTTGGCGTGCCCTCGCGCATGAACGTCGGACAGATCCTCGAGACCCATCTCGGCTGGGCTTGCGCCGGCCTCGGCAAGCGTATCGGCCAGACGGTCGATGCCTATCTGTCGAAGCAGGACATCAAGCCGCTGAAGGAAACCTTGAAGAAGGTCTACGGCGAGGACGAGACGATCAAGTCGCTCAACGACAACGAGTTGATCGAGCTTGGCCACAATCTGAGCCGCGGCGTGCCGATCGCGACGCCGGTGTTCGATGGCGCCAAGGAAGCCGACATCGAGGAGATGCTGAAGCTTGCCGGTCTCGACGCTTCGGGTCAGTCGACCGTCTATGACGGCCGTACCGGCGATGCCTTCGATCGCAAGGTGACGGTGGGCTACATCTACATGCTCAAGCTGCACCATCTCGTGGACGACAAGATCCACGCGCGTTCGATCGGTCCGTACTCGCTCGTTACCCAGCAGCCGCTGGGCGGCAAGGCGCAGTTCGGTGGCCAGCGCTTCGGCGAAATGGAGGTGTGGGCGCTCGAGGCTTACGGCGCGGCGTACACGCTCCAGGAGATGCTGACGGTGAAGTCGGACGACGTCGCCGGCCGTACCAAGGTGTACGAGGCGATCGTCCGCGGCGACGACACGTTCGAGGCCGGTATTCCGGAATCGTTCAACGTGCTGGTCAAGGAAATGCGCTCGCTCGGCCTCAACGTCGACCTGCACAACTCCAAGGTGGGACCGGCGCCGACGTCGGAAGCAGCCGAGTAATACGACCTTTCATGCCCGGCCTTCACGGCCGGGCATCGGCGCCCCTCCCGAGGCCTTGAGGGCAGGGCGCCCCGATTGAGTGATTTTCGAATTTGCGGCCGTAGGCGACCGGCACGCGAGGAGAAGACGATGAACCAAGAAATTATGAATCTCTTCAACCCGACGACTCCGGCTCAGGTCTTCGACCAGATCCGGATTTCGATCGCGTCTCCTGAGAAGATTCTGTCCTGGTCCTACGGCGAGATCAAGAAGCCGGAGACCATCAACTACCGTACCTTCAAGCCCGAGCGCGACGGCCTGTTCTGCGCCCGCATCTTCGGGCCGATCAAGGACTACGAGTGCTTGTGCGGCAAGTACAAGCGCATGAAGTACAAGGGCATCATCTGCGAGAAGTGCTCGGTCGAGGTCACGCTGTCGCGCGTCCGGCGCGAGCGCATGGGCCATATCGAGCTCGCAGCCCCCGTCGCCCACATCTGGTTCCTGAAGTCGCTGCCCTCGCGCATCGGCCTTCTGCTGGACATGACGCTGAAGGATCTCGAGCGGATCCTCTACTTCGAATATTACGTCGTGCTCGAGCCGGGCCTCACCGCGCTCAAGGACCGTCAGCTCTTGTCGGAAGACGAGTATCTGAAGGCGCAGGACGAGTACGGTCAGGATTCCTTCACCGCCATGATCGGCGCGGAAGCGATCCGCGAGCTGCTCAAGGGCATGGACCTCGAGAAGCTCGAAGCCACCTTGCGCCTCGAGATGCAGGAGACCGACTCCGACATCAAGCACAAGAAGCTCGCCAAGCGCCTGAAGATCGTGGAAGCGTTCCGCCACTCCGGCAACAAGCCGGAATGGATGATCATGACCGTGGTTCCGGTGATTCCGCCGGACCTGCGTCCGCTGGTGCCGCTGGACGGCGGCCGCTTCGCGACCTCGGACCTCAACGACCTCTACCGCCGCGTCATCAACCGCAACAACCGCTTGAAGCGGCTGATGGAGCTGCGCGCGCCGGACATCATCATCCGCAACGAGAAGCGCATGCTTCAGGAAGCGGTCGATGCGCTGTTCGACAACGGCCGCCGCGGCCGCGTCATCACGGGCGCCAACAAGCGTCCGCTGAAGTCGCTCGCCGACATGCTCAAGGGCAAGCAGGGTCGCTTCCGTCAGAACCTGCTCGGCAAGCGCGTCGACTATTCGGGCCGTTCGGTGATCGTGGTCGGTCCCGAGCTGCGCCTGCATCAGTGCGGCCTGCCGAAGAAGATGGCGCTCGAGCTGTTCAAGCCGTTCATCTACTCGCGGCTTGACGCCAAGGGCCTGTCCACCACCGTGAAGCAGGCGAAGAAGCTGGTCGAGAAGGAGCGGCCCGAGGTCTGGGACATCCTGGACGAGGTCATCCGCGAGCATCCGGTGCTGCTCAACCGCGCACCGACGCTGCATCGTCTCGGCATCCAGGCGTTCGAGCCCGTGCTGATCGAGGGCAAGGCGATCCAGCTGCATCCGCTGGTCTGCGCCGCGTTCAACGCCGACTTCGACGGCGACCAGATGGCCGTGCACGTTCCGCTGTCGCTCGAAGCGCAGCTGGAAGCGCGCGTCCTGATGATGTCGACCAACAACATCCTGCATCCGGCGAACGGCCAGCCGATCATCGTGCCGTCGCAGGACATCGTGCTCGGTCTCTACTACGTCTCGATCATGCGCGAAGGCCTGCCCGGCGAGGGCAAGATCTTCGGCGACATGGCCGAGCTCGAGCACGCGCTGCACGCGAAGGTCATCCACCTCCACACCAAGATCAAGTATCGGTGGCAGGGCATGGACGAGACCGGCAAGGTCTCGACGCGCTGGATCGAGACCACCGCGGGTCGCGTCATGCTCGGCAATCTGCTGCCGAAGAACCCGCGGATTTCGTACGAGATCATCAACAAGCTGATGACCAAGCGCGAAATCTCGGGCGTCATCGACCAGGTCTACCGTCACTGCGGCCAGAAGGAGACTGTGATCTTCTGCGACCGCATCATGGCGCTCGGCTTCTACAACGCGTTCAAGGCCGGCATCTCGTTCGGCAAGGACGACATGGTCGTGCCGCACTCCAAGTGGAAGATCGTCGACACCACCCGTACGCTGGCGAAGGATTTCGAGCAGCAGTACAACGACGGTCTGATCACCCATGGCGAGAAGTACAACAAGGTCGTCGACGCCTGGTCGAAGGCCACGGAAGAAATCGCCAAGGCGATGATGAAGGAGATCTCCTCGACCAAGAAGACGGCGAGCGGGGCGGATGCCGACATCAACTCGATCTACATGATGGCTCACTCCGGTGCCCGCGGTTCGCCGGCCCAGATGCGCCAGCTCGCCGGCATGCGCGGCCTGATGGCCAAGCCGTCGGGTGAGATCATCGAGACGCCGATCATCTCGAACTTCAAGGAAGGCCTCTCGGTGCTCGAGTACTTCAACTCGACCCACGGCGCCCGTAAGGGCCTCGCGGACACCGCGTTGAAGACCGCGAACTCGGGCTACCTGACCCGTCGTCTCGTCGACGTGGCGCAGGACTGCATCATCACGCAGAACGACTGCGGCACCAAGCTCGGCATCAAGATGCGCGCCATCGTCGATGCCGGCACCGTGGTCGCCTCGCTCGGCTCGCGCATCCTCGGCCGTACGGCCTGCGAAGACGTGCGTGACAGCTCGGGCAAGGTGATCATCAAGCGCGGTACGCTGATGGAAGAGAGCCATCTGGACGCCATCCACCAGGGTGGCGTGCAGGAGGTGAAGATCCGCTCGGCACTGACCTGCGAGCTCGTCAACGGCATCTGCGGCATGTGCTACGGCCGCGACCTCGCCCGCGGCACGCCGGTCAACCACGGTGAAGCCGTCGGCGTCATCGCGGCGCAGTCGATCGGCGAGCCCGGCACCCAGCTGACCATGCGCACCTTCCACATCGGTGGTGCGGCGCAGCTCAACGAGCAGTCGTTCGTCGAATCCAACTTCGACGGCAAGATCGTGATCCGGAACAAGGCCATCGCCCGCAACAGCGAAGGTCACCTGGTCGCGATGGTCCGCAACATGGTGATCGCGATCGTCGATGCCGACGGCACCGAGCGTGCGACGCACCGTATCCAGTACGGTTCGCGCCTGCACGTCGACGAGGGCGACACCGTCAAGCGCGGCCAGCGCATCGTCGAGTGGGATCCCTACACCCGTCCGCTGCTCACCGAAGTCGAAGGTACCATCGGCTTCGAGGATCTGGTCGAGGGGCAGTCGATCTCGGAAACGCTCGACGAGGCCACCGGTATCGCCAAGCGCGTGGTCATCGACTGGCGCTCGACCCGCGGCGGCGCGGACCTGCGTCCGGCCATCGTGGTCAAGGGCAAGGACGGCAAGGTGCTCAAGCTCGCCCGTGGCGGCGATGCCCGCTACATGCTGTCGGTCGATGCCATTCTCTCGGTCGACGTCGGAGCCAAGGTCAATACGGGCGACATCCTCGCCCGTGTCTCGACCGAAAGCGCCAAGACGCGTGACATCACCGGCGGTCTGCCGCGGGTGGCGGAACTGTTCGAGGCACGGCGTCCGAAGGATGCGGCGATCATCGCCGAAATCTCGGGCACCATCCGGTTCGGACGCGACTACAAGAACAAGCGTCGCATCTCGATCGAGCCGATGGACAAGACCGACGAGGCACGCGAGTACCTGATCCCGAAGGGCAAGCACATCCACCTTCAGGACGGCGACGTCGTCGAAAAGGGCGACTTCATCGTCGAAGGCAACCCGGCGCCGCACGACATCCTGGCGGTCAAGGGCATCGAGGAGCTTGCGGCCTATCTGGTCAACGAGATCCAGGAGGTCTACCGGCTCCAGGGCGTGCTCATCAACGACAAGCACATCGAGGTGATTGTCCGTCAGATGCTCCAGAAGGTGGAAGTCACCGACCAGGGCGACACGGACATGATCTCCGGCGAGCAGGTCGACAAGATCGAGTTCGACGCGCTCAACGAGAAGGCGAAGGAAGAGGGCAAGAAGATCGCTACGGGAACGCCGGTTCTGCTCGGCATCACCAAGGCGAGCCTTCAGACCCGCTCCTTCTTCTCGGCGGCCTCGTTCCAGGAGACCACCCGCGTCCTCACGGAAGCGGCGGTCAACGGCAAGGTCGATCCGCTCGAAGGCCTCAAGGAGAACGTCATCGTCGGCCGGCTGATCCCGGCGGGCACCGGCGCCTCCATGGCCAAGATCCGCGAAGTCGCGATGAAGCGCGACAAGCTGATCCTGGACGAGCGCGAGAAGCAGGCGGCCGTCGTGTCGCCCGCGCCGGAAGCGGAGCTTCCTGCGCTGCCTCCTGCGGAATAATCCTTCATCCGTAGGAATACCGAGGACAATGAAAAGGCCGGCGCAAGCCGGCCTTTTTGCTGCTTTGTTTGCCTGTTGCGGTGCAGGATCAACCTTTGTTCATCTTTCCTTCAGGCGCAAAAGCGCTTCTGCTAAGGGAAGTTAGACCGGTGGTCCCGTGACGGGGGCAGGGCCGGAGACCACGGAACTCATATGCTTGATCTCGCAATCGTAGGCGGCGGCCCCGGCGGGCTGATGAGCGCCTGGTACTTGAAGCGTAAGCTCGGCGACCTCTGCCGCATCACCATCTACGAGGCCTCCGACCGGCTCGGCGGCAAGATCGTCACGCGCAAATTCGATTCCGCGCCGGCGATGTACGAGGCCGGCGTTGCCGAGATCTACGACTACTCGATGACCGGTCCCGATCCGCTGCGCGAGCTGATCCAGCATTTCGGACTTCAGACCATTCCGATGGACGCCGAGCAGGTGCAGTTCGGCGGCGAGCTCCTCAACGACGTCGCGGGCATGCGCCGCAAATACGGCGCCAAGACTGCGGCGGCGATCGAGGCGTTCCGGAACCGCTGCGCCGAGGCGATGACGCCGATCGAATATTACGAGGGCGTCGGCGCGCACGACAACGAGAATCCCTGGGCCTACAAGACCGCCGAGCAGGTGCTCGACGAGGAGGTCGAGGACGAAACCGCGAAGCGTTTCTTCAAGGTGATGGCGCGCTCCGACATCGCGACCGAAAGCCACAACACCAACGGGCTCAACGCGCTCAAGAACTACCTGATGGATGTCGACGGCTATATCGGCCTCTATTCCATACAGAACGGCAACGAGCAGCTGATCGAGTGCCTGCAGTCAGAGGTCAACGCCGACGTCCAGCTCAATCACCGCGTGCTCACCGTCGGCAAGGCGCCGACCGGCCGCTACCAGCTGAAGATGATGAACGGCAAGGGGCCGGAGACGCGCGACTTCGACCTCGTGCTGGTCTGCCTGCCGCATTCGTGGCTCGCGACGATGGGCTGGGAAGGCGAGCAGCTCCGTAAGTCGATGGTCAAGCACGTCTCGTATTTCGATCGTCCCGCGCACTATCTGCGCGTCTCGATCCTGTTCGACACGCCGTTCTGGGGCGAGAAGATTTCCGGCGCCTGGTTCATGTCGGAAGCCTTCGGCGGCTGCTGCGTCTACAACGAGGGCGCGCGCCATGACGTTGGCAAGCACGGCGTGCTGAACTGGCTGATTCCCGGCTCCGACGCGCTGGCCTTCGCCAATTTGTCGGATCAGGAGCTGATCGACGCCGCACTGAAATCGCTGCCCGCCTCGCTCGGCGATGCGCGTTCGCATTTCGTGGAAGGCAAGATCCACCGCTGGCTGTCGTCGGTGAACGCCATCCCCGGCGGTCTGCCCGTGCGCGACGTCATGACCAATCACCGGCCGGAGCCGAAGGAGCATCCCGGCATCGTGGTGGTCGGCGATTATCTGTTCGACTCCACGCTGAACGGTCTGCTCGACTCCTCGGACGCGGCGACCGACATCATCCTGACCGAGATGATGCGCCTGCGCCGCGAGCGCGGACAGGAGGAGGGCGAGCCGGTCTCGGACAAGATCGACCGCGACTATTTCGAGAACTATCGCGGCCTCGGTCCCTACAGCGAAGCTTGGCGCCACTTCACCGATCCCGATTATCTCACCAAGCTGATCGGCATCGTCTGGGGCAAGGCCAGGGGCGCCAAGCTGCTGGTCGCGGGCTCGGCCAGCGGCGAACTGGTGGGCGCGCTGCGCGATCGCGGCATCGATGCCTTCGGCATCGAGAACAACCGCGCCATCCACGCCAGGACGCCGAAGGCGCTGAAGAAGTACAACAAGCTCGGCTCGATCACCGACATGCCGTTCAAGGATGGCGCCTTCGACTTCGTGTTCGAGACCAGCCTCTGCCATGTTTCCCCGAAGCAGGTGGTCCGCGCGATCCGCGAACTGAACCGCGTGGTCAAGACCGGCCTCGTGTTCGGCTCGATCACCTCGGACATGGCTTCGGTGGTGATCGACCGCTACGACCTGCTGCGCGGCGTCAAGAAGCTCGGCACCTGGTGGGAATGGTCCGAGCTATTCTTCGGCAACGGCTTTGACCTGTCGATGCATCGCAAGGACTGCACCGATGCGCTCTGGGAGGCGACGCTTGCCGCCAACAAGGGCCCGGGCCAGTGGTACGCCGACGCCGACAGCCTGCGTTATTCCTTCTTCGACAAGGTCGAGGGTGAGGACGACGACTAGAGACAGGATCGGACCGGCGTAGCCAATTGCTTTGCCGAATTCGTCATGATCGCATAGAATCGGTGCGATAGCGGTTGCCGCTATTTCCTGCTTTCTCCGCGGTCATGCCGGCCGTCAGCATCGGTTGGTTTCATGGCGTCCAAGCCCCTCCCGCCCGACAAACAGAAACTCGCCACGGAAGAGGCGGCCGAGCTCGACGACAAGCTTGTCCCAGTCAAGCCGGACCTCGAAGACGACGAGGACGACGAAGACGAGGAGGATGACGAGCTGGAGCTCGACGACGACGATGAGGACGAGGAGCTCGTCGTCTTTACCGCGCGCGAGGCCGCAGGCGCGCTCGCGACCATCCTGGGTTTCGTCAAGCCGTTCCTGTCCAACTACAAGCGGATGCTGTCATTCGTGGCGTTCGGCGTCTGCGTCGAGACGCTGTTCAACGTCATCATGCCGCTCAGCCTGAAGTACCTGATCGACGACGCGCTCGGCGAGGAGGATTTCCAGGCGCTCTACAAGATCCTCGGCGTGCTCGCGGTCGCCGGCATCTTCACCTCGATCGTGGCGGTCTGGTACGAGCGCTGGGACGCCAGGCTGGCTGCCTGCATCATCTCCGATGTCCGCAAGCGCCTGTTCGAGCACGTCCAGGACCTGCCGGCGGCCTATTTCGGCCGCACCAAGCGCGGCGAGATCCTGTCGCGCTTTTCCGTCGACCTTTCGGCCTTCGAGGGCTCGGTCAAGACCTTCGCCAACAGTGCGGCGCTGCCGTTCCTGGAATTGATCGCCGGCATCATCCTGATGTTGTTCCTGAACTGGCAGCTCGCCGCGGTCGCGCTGCTGGTGTTCCCGATCACGCTGATCGGGCCGCGCATCCTCACCCCGAAGGCGGTGCAGGCCAATTACGAGCAGAAGCAGAACGAGAGCGCGCTGCTCGGCATGGTGCAGGAGAACGTGGCCGCGCAGGCCGTGATCAAGGCGTTCAGCCTGCAACGCAAGATGTTCGGCTTCTTCAGCTTCCGCAACGACGAGACCCGCCGCAAGATCGCTTCGGCTGCGTTCCTGTCGACCATGGTGGAGCGGACGGTCACCATTTCGGTGCTGCTGCTGCACCTCGTCGTGCTCGCGATCGGCGCCTATCTGGCGACCAAGGGCCAGATCACCATCGGCACCTTCGTCACCTTCGAGAGCGCGTTCTGGGAGGTCTCCTACAACATCGCCCACGTGATGCACTTCATCCCGGTGTCGATCTCCTCGGCGGCCGCGATCCGCCACATGCAGGAGCTGCTGGATGAGCCGACGCGCGGCGCCGATCGTCCCGGCGCGCCCGATCTGCCGCGCATCACCAACGACATCACCTTCGACCACGTGACGTTCCAGTACGAAGGCAGCCAGACGCCGGTGCTGGACAATCTCAGCCTCAAGCTCAACGCCGGCAAGCGCATCGCCATCGTCGGCCCCTCGGGCTCCGGCAAGAGCACGCTGCTCAATTTGATCCTGCGGCTGTACGTGCCCAACGAGGGGCGCGTCGCCATCGACGGCGTCGACGTGCGCAAGGTGACGCTGGATTCGCTGCGCCGGAGCATGGCGGTGGTGTTCCAGGAGAACATGCTGTTCAACATGTCGATTCGCGAGAACATCCGGCTCGGCAAGGAAGGCGCGACCGACGAGGAGGTGGAGGACGCCGCCAAGAAGGCCGAGATCCACCGCTACATCATGAGCCTGCCGCAGCGCTACGACACGCCGGTCGGCGAGCGCGGCGATACGCTGTCGGGCGGCCAGCGCCAGCGCATCGCGATTGCGCGCGCGGTCATCCGTAACCCTTCCGTGCTGCTGCTGGACGAAGCCACCTCGGCGCTCGACCAGACCACCGAGGCCGCGATCAACCGCACGCTGCTGAAGGTCGCGAAGGGGCGCACCATGATCTGGTCGACCCATCGCCTGACCTCCGTGGTCGAGATGGACGAGATCATCGTGATCTCAGGGGGCAGGGCGATCGAGCGCGGCTCGCATGCCGAGCTGCTCGCCAGGAACGGCACCTATCGCAAGCTGTGGAACGACCAGATCCACCAGCCGCATGGCGCTGTGGCTCAGGCCGATGACGACAGCGACGATGACGACGAGGATGATGAGGACGAGGACGACGAGGAGGCGTGACCGAGGAAGTTCGGCTCCAGATGAATTGCTCCTCCGAGCGGCCGCAGCAAGCCTTGAACTGACCAAGCGATGAAGCGCGCCCAGCGCTGCGCGGTCCAGTAGGGACTCGTCGCGGTCGAGACGGAGCGGAACTCGAACGCCTTCGCCGCCGACCATTCGTCGCAGGCCCGCTTGACCGGATCGGCGTAGAAGGTGGCGATCTTGGCCCCGTCCATCCCGTCGGAGGCGAGCCACTCCGGGATATGGACGTTGCAGAGCCGCTCGACGTCGGTGAAGACCTTGTCACAGCCGGTGCCGGCGGCGGGGCAGGAGGTCGAGAACGCATCGCCCACCAGCACGAGGCCGGGCTGGCCGCTTGCGTCGTTCACATAGAGGTCGACCGGACGGATCTTGATCTCGCCGGCGATGTCGAAGGCGCCGGTGATGCGCTTGAGCCGGGGCAGGGCGGCGTTCAGCGTCTCGGCTGGCGCGCGGCGCAATTCGCGCAGCCATGGGTCGTCGACGCCGCGATAGACGAACAGATTGGCGCGCATCCGCGGACCGGTCGGAAACAGTGTGATGTAGGGGATTCGGTCGCTCGGCCGTTCCGAGAAATAGGTCAGTGCCGGGAAGTCGAACGAATTCCGTCCCGCCGGCACCACGTCGAACCCGATCGAGATCGAATGGCAGGCGCTGATGACTTTTCTCGCGATGCCGAGCTGGTGGCGCAGGCCGACGTTCAGGCCGTTGGCGAGCACGACCAGCCGGGCCGAGATCGTCTCCTCATTGGAGAGCGTGATCTTTTGCCGCTCCGGGCTCGTCTCGAGCGAGACCGCCTTGGCGCAGATGCGCTCGACGCCGGCAGGGATCTCGTCGCGGACGGCGTTGACGAGCGAATCGTAGAGGATGTTGAACTGCCGACTCGGTGCCTTGTCGAGCAAACGGCCGAATCGAGCGATCCAGTTTTCGCCGGCAAAGGTCGCTCGGCGCAGCACCGATTCTCCGATTCCGGTCTTCAGGAATCGCTCGACCTGGACGGGACCACTGAGTTTTTCGACTCAAAAGTCCGCCGGATAGCTCTCATGCGGGTCGATCAGCAGCGTCGAAATGCCGGCGCTGCCGAGCATTGCGGCGGCGGTTGAGCCGGACAATCCCCCGCCGATAATGGCAATGTCGGTGTAGCGCATGGTGCAAATCTCTGCCGCAGGCGGCAGATTGACGCATCAACAGGAAAAAAAGCCTTAGCAAGAGTTATAAAAGTACATTTTGCCCGGGTATAAATCGTTTTTGGGCTGGCGGAACAGGCGTCCGGTCCCCATATCCGGCAGGCGCGGTGAGTGCGGGCAAACAGCGATTTCGTCAGGTGGCAGAAGCGTTTTCTGACTGTCGTTTCACCTTGACTTGGCCGACTCTCACTTATAGAAAGCGCCTCACTTAACGACAGGCGGTGAGCATCGCCAGCGTCGGAACGGGCCACCCGTTGATCCGCAGGGATTAGATCCCCAAGGATCGGATCCTCAGGGATCGCTAAGACGGGCACCAACCTCGACGAATGCCGCTCAAACGCTGTCGATCATAGCTAGGCAATGCCAGTGCGATTTTAGGTCTTTTGAGCTCGTTCTCTTGAGATCGAATTCGGGTGCATGACCTCGGTGCGCGGGCCGCAGCTTTATGCTGATTGGCCTGAAACTGCGGTCCTCTGTGGCGTCGTAACGCTTTCCGCTCGGTGATGGAGCGGTTGGCGCAATTTCGCTTTGTGCGGATTGTTCCGTGCGAGGCGACCTCGTCGGGCGGGTGGCCCGAAAGAATTGCGGATCCGGCAACGGGCCGCGCCAAGACAGCGGACCCGGAAGGGACCGCGGCAGAACAAAGGGTAGGGCCAGGATGCCGACGATCAACCAGCTGATCGCTCAACCGCGTGAAGTGCAGAAGTCGCGCAAGAAGGTGCCGGCGCTGCAGCAGTCGCCGCAGAAGCGTGGTGTTTGCACCCGCGTCTACACCACGACCCCGAAGAAGCCGAACTCGGCGCTTCGTAAGGTTGCCAAGGTGCGCCTGACGAACGGCTTCGAGGTGATCGGCTACATCCCCGGCGAAGGTCATAACCTCCAGGAGCACTCGGTGGTCATGATCCGCGGCGGCCGCGTCAAGGACTTGCCCGGCGTGCGCTACCACATCCTCCGCGGCGTTCTGGATACCCAGGGCGTCAAGAACCGTAAGCAGCGTCGTTCGAAGTACGGCGCGAAGCGTCCGAAGTAAGCGGGAACCAGCTCAATGTCTCGTCGCCACTCAGCGGAAAAGCGCGAAGTTCTTCCCGATCCGAAGTTCGGGAACGTCATCGTCACGAAGTTCATGAACTCGGTGATGTACGCCGGCAAGAAGTCGGTCGCCGAAGGCATCGTCTACGGTGCGTTCGGCATCATCGAAGCCAAGACCAAGCAGAGCCCCCTCGGCGTGTTCGAGCAGGCACTCGAGAACGTCATGCCGACGATCGAAGTGCGCTCCCGCCGCGTCGGCGGCGCGACCTACCAGGTGCCGGTCGAAGTTCGTTCGGTGCGCCGTCAGGCGCTGGGCATTCGCTGGCTGATCTCGGCCGCGCGCGATCGCAACGAGAAGACGATGACCGAGCGGCTCTCGGCTGAGCTGCTCGACGCCTCGAACAACCGCGGCAACGCCGTCAAGAAGCGCGAAGACGTGCACCGGATGGCGGAAGCCAACCGCGCCTTCTCGCACTATCGCTGGTAACGGCGAAACACGGAATCTAAGGATCAACCCATGCCTCGCGTTCATGCCATAGAGAACTACCGCAATTTCGGTATCATGGCGCATATCGATGCCGGCAAGACCACGACCACCGAGCGCATCCTCTATTACACCGGCAAGAGCCACAAGATCGGCGAAGTGCACGAAGGTGCCGCGACGATGGATTGGATGGAGCAGGAGCAGGAGCGTGGCATCACGATCACCTCGGCTGCCACCACCGCATTCTGGGCCGGCAAGCGCCTGAACATCATCGACACCCCCGGCCACGTCGACTTCACCATTGAAGTCGAGCGTTCGCTGCGCGTGCTCGACGGCGCCGTCTGCGTGCTCGACTCGAACCAGGGCGTCGAGCCCCAGACCGAGACCGTCTGGCGCCAGGGTGACAAGTACAAGGTTCCGCGCATCGTCTTCGCCAACAAGATGGACAAGACGGGTGCCGACTTCTTCAAGTGCCTGGCCGACATCGTTGACCGCCTCGGCGCCAAGCCGATCGCGATCCAGCTTCCGATCGGTGCCGAGAACAACTTCAAGGGTCTCGTCGACCTCGTGAAGATGCAGGGCATCATCTGGAACGATGAATCGCTCGGCGCGAAGTTCGACTATGTCGACATCCCGGAAGATATGGTCGAGCAGGCCAAGGAATACCGCGAGAAGATGGTGGAAGCCGCCGTCGAGCTCGACGATGACGCATTGGCCGCCTTCCTCGACGGCAACGAACCGGATGAAGCGACGCTAAAGCGGCTGATCCGCAAGGCGGTGCTGACCGGCGCGTTCTATCCCGTGCTGTGCGGCTCGGCCTTCAAGAACAAGGGCGTGCAGCCGCTGCTCGACGCCGTCGTCGACTATCTGCCGTCGCCGGTCGACGTGCCCGCGATCAAGGGCACCGACGACCGCGGCAACGAGGTCGTGCGCAAGGCCGACGACAAGGAGCCGCTCGCGCTGCTCGCGTTCAAGATCATGGACGACCCGTTCGTCGGCACCATCACCTTCTGCCGCATCTACTCGGGCATCCTGCAGAGCGGCACCGGCGTCGTGAACTCGACGCGCGAGAAGAAAGAGCGCATCGGGCGCATGCTGCTGATGCATGCGAACAACCGCGAGGACATCAAGGAAGCCTATGCCGGCGACATCGTCGCGCTGGCCGGCCTGAAGGAAGCGCGCACCGGTGACACGCTGTGCGATCCCGACAAGCAGGTGATCCTGGAGAAGATGGAATTCCCCGAGCCGGTCATCGAGATCGCGATCGAGCCGAAGTCCAAGGCCGACCAGGAAAAGCTGGGCGTGGCACTGGCGAAGCTCGCCGCGGAGGATCCGTCCTTCCGCGTGTCGACCGACCAGGAGTCCGGCCAGACCATCCTCAAGGGCATGGGCGAACTCCATCTCGACATCAAGGTCGACATCCTCAGGCGTACCTACAAGGTCGACGCCAACATCGGCGCGCCGCAGGTTGCGTTCCGTGAGCGCGTCACCAAGAAGGCCGAGGTCAAGTACACCCACAAGAAGCAGACCGGCGGTACCGGTCAGTTCGCGGAAGTGTCGATCGTGGTCGAGCCGAACGAGCCCGGCAAGGGCTACGAGTTCGAGTCCAAGATCGTCGGCGGTGCGGTTCCGAAGGAATACATCCCGGGCGTCGAAAAGGGCCTCAACAGCGTGATGGGCTCTGGTGTCGTCGCGGGCTTCCCCGTGGTTGACGTCAAGGTTCAGCTCGTCGACGGCAAGTACCACGACGTCGACTCGTCGGCGCTCGCCTTCGAAATCGCATCGCGCGCGGCATTCCGCGAAGCGCTGCAGAAGGGCAAGTCCGTCCTGCTCGAGCCGATCATGAAGGTCGAAGTGGTGACCCCGGAAGACTACACCGGCTCGGTCATCGGCGACCTGAATTCCCGGCGCGGTCAGATCCAGGGTCAGGACATGCGCGGCAACGCCAACGTCATCAACGCGATGGTGCCGCTCATGAACATGTTCGGGTACGTGAACAACCTGCGCTCGATGAGCCAGGGTCGCGCGACCTTCACCATGCAGTTCGACCACTACGCAGAAGCGCCGGCCAATGTGTCGGCAGAAGTCCAGAAGAAGTTTGCCTGATTGTCGTCGGTCTCGAACTGACGATTGAACGGAGAGTCAAATGGCCAAAGCAAAGTTTGAACGTAACAAACCGCACTGTAACATCGGCACCATCGGTCACGTCGACCATGGCAAGACGTCGTTGACGGCTGCGATCACCAAGATCCTCGCCGAGACCGGCGGTGCGACGTTCACGGCGTACGACCAGATCGACAAGGCGCCGGAAGAGAAGGCGCGCGGCATCACGATCTCGACGGCGCACGTCGAGTACGAGACCAAGAACCGCCACTATGCCCACGTCGACTGCCCCGGCCACGCCGACTACGTGAAGAACATGATCACCGGCGCCGCCCAGATGGACGGTGCGATCCTGGTCGTGTCGGCCGCTGACGGCCCGATGCCGCAGACCCGCGAGCACATCCTGCTCGCCCGCCAGGTCGGCGTGCCCGCGCTCGTCGTGTTCCTCAACAAGTGCGACATGGTCGACGATCCGGAACTCCTCGAGCTCGTCGAGCTCGAAGTCCGCGAGCTGCTCTCGAAGTACGACTTCCCGGGCGACAAGATCCCGATCATCAAGGGTTCGGCGCTCGCCGCTCTCGAAGATTCCGACAAGAAGCTCGGCCATGACGCCATCCTCGAGCTGATGAAGAATGTCGACGAGTACATTCCGCAGCCGGAGCGTCCGGTCGACCAGCCCTTCCTGATGCCGGTTGAAGACGTGTTCTCGATCTCGGGCCGCGGCACCGTCGTGACCGGCCGTGTCGAGCGCGGCATCGTCAAGGTCGGCGAGGAAATCGAGATCGTCGGTCTGCGCGCCACGCAGAAGACCACGGTCACGGGCGTCGAAATGTTCCGCAAGCTGCTCGATCAGGGCCAGGCCGGCGACAACATCGGTGCGCTGCTCCGCGGCACCAAGCGCGAGGACGTCGAGCGCGGCCAGGTGCTGTGCAAGCCGGGTTCGGTCAAGCCGCACACCAAGTTCAAGGCTGAGGCCTACATCCTCACCAAGGAAGAGGGCGGTCGCCACACCCCGTTCTTCACCAACTACCGTCCGCAGTTCTACTTCCGCACCACCGACGTGACCGGTGTCGTGCATCTGCCGGAAGGCACCGAGATGGTGATGCCGGGCGACAACATTGCGATGGAAGTGCACCTGATCGTGCCGATCGCGATGGAAGAGAAGCTCCGCTTCGCGATCCGCGAAGGTGGCCGCACCGTCGGCGCCGGCGTCGTCGCCTCGATCATCGAGTAATTACGAGAATAGGGATTGGCGCGTAGCGAGTGTGACATTCGCTATTCGCTATTCGCCACCCGCCACTAAAGAGAGACCACGGCAATGAACGGCCAAAACATTCGTATCCGTCTCAAGGCGTTCGACCATCGTATCCTCGATACGTCGACCCGCGAGATCGTGAACACGGCGAAGCGCACCGGCGCGCAGGTCCGCGGACCCATTCCGCTGCCCACCCGCATCGAGAAGTTCACCGTCAACCGTTCGCCTCACGTCGACAAGAAGAGCCGCGAGCAGTTCGAGATGCGCACTCACAAGCGCCTGCTCGACATCGTCGATCCGACCCCGCAGACCGTCGATGCTTTGATGAAGCTCGACCTGGCCGCCGGTGTCGACGTCGAGATCAAGCTCTAAGATTTTTGGATCACGTTCGCGACTAGCGGACAGAAAGAACAGGAAGCACGCCGATGCGCTCCGGAGTGATCGCACAAAAGGTCGGGATGACGCGGGTCTTTACAGAGGCCGGCGAACATATCCCCGTGACCGTGCTGAAGCTCGGCAATTGCCAGGTCGTAGGCCACCGCACTGAAGAGAAGAACGGTTACGTCGCGCTCCAGCTTGGTTCTGGCAGCCGCAAGACCGTGTACATGCCCAAGGCAGAGCGCGGCCAGTTCGCGGTCGCCAAGGTCGAGCCGAAGCGGCAGGTTGAGGAATTCCGCGTCTCCGCGGATGCCATGATCCCCGTTGGCGCCGAGATCCTTGCCGACCACTTCGTCGTCGGCCAGTTCGTCGACGTCACCGGCACCTCGGTCGGTAAGGGCTTCGCCGGCGGTATGAAGCGCTGGAACTTCGGCGGTCTGCGCGCCACCCACGGTGTGTCGGTCTCGCACCGCTCGATCGGTTCGACCGGTGGCCGTCAGGACCCCGGCAAGACCTGGAAGAACAAGAAGATGCCCGGCCACATGGGTGTCGACCGCATCACCACGCTCAACCTTCGAGTCGTTCAGCTCGATGTCGAGCGCGGCCTGATCCTCGTCGAAGGCGCCGTTCCCGGCTCCAAGGGCGGCTGGATCCGCGTGCGCGACGCTGTCAAGAAGCCGCTGCCGAAGGATGCTCCGAAGCCCGGCAAGTTCAAGGTTGCTGGCGAAGCGGACGCTGCTCCGGCTGCGCAGGAGGCGTGAGATGGAATTGAAGGTCACGACCCTCGAAGGTAAGGAAGCCGGCTCGGTCCAGCTTTCCGACGCCATTTTCGGCCTCGAGCCGCGCCAGGACATCATTGCGCGTTGCGTGCAGTGGCAGCTCAACAAGCGTCAGGCCGGCACTCACAAGGCCAAGGGCCGCGCCGAGATCTGGCGCACCGGCAAGAAGATGTACAAGCAGAAGGGCACCGGCGGTGCTCGTCACGGCTCGGCCCGCGTGCCGCAGTTCCGCGGCGGTGGCCGTGCCTTCGGTCCGGTGGTGCGTTCGCACGCCACCGACCTGCCGAAGAAGGTCCGCGCGCTTGCCCTCAAGCATGCGCTGTCGGCCAAGGCCAAGGACGGCGATCTGCTGGTGATCGACAAGGCCGCGCTGGAAGCCGCGAAGACCAAGGCGCTGCTCGGCCACTTCTCGGGCCTCGGCTTGACCAACGCGCTGATCATCGACGGCGCCGAGCTCAACAACGGCTTTGCCGCTGCGGCCCGCAACATCCCGAACATGGACGTGCTGCCGATCCAGGGCATCAACGTCTATGACATCCTGCGCCGTCAGAAGCTCGTTCTGACCAAGGCCGCCATCGATGCGCTGGAGGCGCGCTTCAAATGACGAAGAACATCGAGCCTCGCCACTACGACGTGATCTTGTCGCCGGTCGTGACCGAAAAGGCGACGATCGCCTCGGAGCACAACAAGGTCCTGTTCAAGGTGGCAGCGAAGGCGACCAAGCCGCAGATCAAGGAAGCGATCGAGAAGCTGTTCGACGTCAAGGTCAAGAGCGTCAACACGCTGGTCCGCAAGGGCAAGACCAAGATCTTCCGCGGCAATCTCGGCTCGCAGTCGAACAGCAAGCGCGCGATCGTGACCCTCGAAGAGGGCCACCGGATCGACGTGACCACCGGTCTGTAAGGTCGTACGACGATGGCACTGAAAAAATTCAATCCCACGACGCCGGGCCAGCGCCAGCTGGTCATGGTCGATCGTTCGGCCCTCTACAAGGGCAAGCCGGTCAAGGCGCTCACCGAGGGCAAGCACTCCTCGGGCGGTCGCAACAACACCGGTCGCATCACCGTGCGCTTCCGCGGCGGCGGTCACAAGCAGACGCTGCGCATCGTCGACTTCAAGCGCGACAAGGTCGATGCGCCCGCGACGGTCGAGCGGCTGGAATACGATCCGAACCGCACCGCGTTCATCGCGCTGGTCAAGTACGAAGACGGCACCCAGGCCTATATCCTGGCGCCGCAGCGCCTTGCCGTCGGTGATTCCGTGGTTGCCGGCAACTATGTCGACGTGAAGCCGGGCAACGTCATGCCGCTCGGCAACATGCCGGTTGGCACGATCATCCACAACATCGAGGTCAAGATCGGGAAGGGCGGCCAGCTCGCTCGTTCCGCCGGCACCTATGCCCAGCTCGTCGGCCGCGACCACGACTACGTGATCATCCGCCTGAACTCGGGCGAGCAGCGCCTGGTGCATGGCCGTTGCCGCGGCACGATCGGCGCGGTGTCGAACCCGGATCACATGAACACCTCGATCGGCAAGGCCGGCCGCAACCGTTGGCTGGGCCGCAAGCCGCATAACCGCGGTGTCTCGATGAACCCGATCGACCATCCGCACGGCGGTGGTGAAGGTCGTACCTCGGGCGGTCGCCACCCGGTCACCCCGTGGGGCAAGCCGACCAAGGGCAAGAAGACCCGCAGCAACAAGTCGACCAACAAATTCATTCTCCTAAGCCGCCACAAGCGGAAGAAGTAAGGAACGCCGGACATGGTTCGTTCAGTCTGGAAAGGCCCGTTCGTCGAGGGTTCTCTGCTCAAGAAGGCAGATGCCGCCCGCGCGTCCGGCCGTCACGACGTCATCAAGATCTGGAGCCGTCGCTCGACGATCCTGCCGCAGTTCGTCGGCCTGACCTTCGGTGTCTACAACGGTCAGAAGCACGTCCCGGTGGCCGTCAACGAGGAAATGGTCGGTCACAAGTTCGGCGAGTTCTCGCCGACCCGGACCTTCCATGGCCACTCCGGGGACAAGAAAGCCAAGAAGGCTTGAGGATTAAACGATGAGCAAACCTAAGCGCGAACGGAGCCTCGCCGAGAACGAGGCCAAGGCGGTCGCCCGGATGCTGCGGGTGAGCCCGCAGAAGCTCAACCTGGTCGCCCAGCTCATTCGCGGCCGGAAGGCGGCTGCTGCGCTCGCCGACCTGCAGTTTTCGCGCAAGCGGATCGCGGTTGACGTGAAGAAGTGCCTGGAATCGGCTATCGCCAATGCCGAGAACAACCACGACCTCGATGTCGACGATCTCGTCGTGGCGCAGGCGTTCGTCGGCAACGGCCTCGTGATGAAGCGCTTTGCCGCCCGCGGCCGTGGCCGCTCGGGCCGTGTCTACAAACCATTTTCGCAGCTGACGATCATTGTTCGTCAGGTCGAAGCCGAAGCAGCAGCGGCTTAAGGGTCGCAGGAGAAAACGATGGGTCAAAAGATCAATCCAATCGGTCTGCGTCTCGGCATCAACCGGACCTGGGATTCCCGCTGGTTCGCCGGCAAGCAGGAATACGGCAAGCTGCTGCACGAGGACGTCAAGATCCGCGAGATCCTGCACAAGGAGCTCAAGCAGGCGGCCGTCGCCCGCATCGTGATCGAGCGTCCGCACAAGAAGTGCCGCGTCACCATCCACTCGGCTCGTCCGGGCGTGGTGATCGGCAAGAAGGGCGCCGACATCGATAAGCTGCGCAAGAAGGTCGCGGACATCACCTCGTCCGACGTCGTCATCAACATCGTCGAGATCCGCAAGCCGGAGCTCGATGCGACGCTGGTGGCCGAGTCGATCGCGCAGCAGCTCGAGCGCCGCGTGGCGTTCCGCCGTGCCATGAAGCGCGCCGTGCAGTCGGCGATGCGTCTCGGCGCGGAAGGCATCCGCATCAACTGCTCGGGTCGTCTGGGCGGCGCGGAAATCGCGCGCATGGAGTGGTACCGCGAAGGTCGCGTGCCGCTGCACACGCTGCGCGCCGACATCGACTACGGCGTTGCGACCGCGTTCACGACCTTCGGCACCTGCGGTGTCAAGGTCTGGATCTTCAAAGGCGAGATCCTCGAGCACGATCCGATGGCCCAGGACAAGAGAATGGCCGAAGGCGAGACCGGCGGCGGTGGTGATCGCGGTGGCCGTGGGCGCCGTGACAACGCTGCGGCCTGACGCCAGCACAGAGAATTTGAGGGCTTGAAGCCATGATGCAACCTAAGAAAACGAAGTTCCGGAAGGCGCATAAGGGCCGTATCCACGGCGTTGCGTCTTCGGGTGCGACGTTGGCCTTCGGCCAGTTCGGCCTGAAGGCGACCGAGCCGGAGCGCGTTACCGCGCGCCAGATCGAAGCCGCTCGCCGCGCGCTGACCCGCCACATGAAGCGCGCCGGCCGCGTCTGGATCCGCGTGTTCCCCGACGTTCCGGTGTCGAAGAAGCCGGCCGAAGTCCGCATGGGCTCCGGCAAGGGTGCTCCGGAACTGTGGGTCGCGCGCGTCAAGCCCGGCCGGGTGCTGTTCGAGATCGACGGCGTCAACACCCAGACGGCGCGTGAAGCGCTGACCCTGGCGGCCGCCAAGCTGCCGATCAAGACGCGCTTCGTCGAGCGCATTGCGGAGTAATGGCCATGGCCCAGATGAAGATCGAAGACATCCGTGCATTGAGCCCTGATCAGCAGGATGACGCCATCCTGAATCTGAAGAAGGAGCGCTTCAACCTGCGCTTCCAGCGCGCCACCGGGCAGCTCGAGAACACCTCGCGCCTGCGCGAGGCTCGCCGTGACATCGCCCGCATCAAGACCGTCGCCGCGCAGAAGCGCGCGAAAGAGAAGTAAGGGGCTTACGAATATGCCGAAACGTACTTTGCAAGGCGTGGTCGTCAGCGACAAGACTGCCAAGACCGTTGTGGTGCGCGTCGATCGCCGCTTCACGCACCCGATCTACAAGAAGACGATCCGCCGTTCGAAGAACTACCACGCGCACGACGAGGACAACCAGTTCAAGCCGGGCGACATGGTGTGGATCGAGGAAACCAAGCCGATTTCGAAGTTGAAGCGCTGGATCGTGATCCGGGGCGAACACAAGAAAAGCGCCTGATCTGTTGGCTTTAGCCGACTGACTTCAGGAAAATGTTGAGCGCCGGCTGGGCTGGCGCAAGAGAGAAGAGGACGAGGTGCATCAATGATTCAGATGCAGACCAACCTCGACGTGGCCGACAATTCTGGCGCACGCCGTGTCATGTGTATCAAGGTGCTCGGAGGCTCCAAGCGCCGCTACGCCACGATCGGCGACATCATCGTCGTCTCGATCAAGGAAGCGATTCCGCGTGGCAAGGTGAAGAAGGGCGACGTGATGAAGGCCGTCGTGGTGCGCGTCCGCAAGGACATCCGCCGCGCCGACGGTTCGGTCATCCGCTTCGACCGCAACGCCGCCGTTCTGATCAACAACCAGTCCGAGCCGGTCGGCACCCGTATCTTCGGGCCCGTGCCGCGCGAGCTGCGCGCGAAGAACCACATGAAGATCATCTCGCTCGCGCCGGAGGTGCTGTGATGGCTGCGAAGATCCGCAAGGGCGACAAGGTCGTCGTGCTGACCGGTCGCGACAAGGGTCGCACCGGCGAAGTATTCGAGGTTCGCCCGGACGCCGGCACGGCGCTGGTGCGCGGTATCAACATGGTCAAGCGTCATCAGAAGCAGACGCAGGCCCAGGAGGGCGGCATCATCTCGAAGGAGTCGCCGATCCAACTGTCCAACATCGCGTTCGTCGGCAAGGATGGAAAGCCGACCCGCGTCGGATTCAAGATTCTGGCGGACGGCAAGAAGGTCCGCATCGCCAAGAGCTCGGGAGCTGAGATCGATGGCTGAGGTCGCTTACACGCCGCGCCTGCGCGCGGAATATGACGCGAAGATCCGGACGGAAATGACCGAGAAGTTCGGTTATGAGAACGTCATGCAGGTTCCGCGTCTGGACAAGGTCGTGCTGAACATGGGCGTTGGCGACTCCGTCAACGACCGTAAGAAGGCCGAGAACGCCGCCGCTGAGTTGACGCTGATCGCCGGCCAGAAGGCGATCGTGACCTATTCGCGTATCGCGATCGCGACCTTCAAGCTGCGTGAGAACCAGCCGATCGGCTGCAAGGTCACGCTGCGCAAGGCCCGCATGTACGAGTTCATCGATCGCCTGGTGACGGTCGCGCTGCCGCGCGTCCGCGACTTCCGCGGCCTGAACCCGAAGAGCTTCGACGGCCGCGGCAACTACTCGCTCGGCCTCAAGGAACACATCATTTTCCCCGAGATCGACTTCGACAAGGTCACGGAAGCCCGCGGTATGGACATCACCGTCTGCACCACGGCCAAGACCGACGACGAGGCGAGGGCCTTGTTGACCGCTTTCAATTTCCCGTTCCGGCAGTGAGACGCTGACCTAAAGCCTCTCAAACGCGGATACCCAGGAGCCAAGCATGGCAAAGAAGAGTTCAGTCGAGAAGAACAACCGGCGCAAGCGGATGGCGAAGAACGCCGCCCCGAAGCGCGAGCGGTTGAAGGCGATCATCGCCGACAAGACGCTGCCGATGGAGGAGCGGTTCGCCGCCACCCTGAAGCTTGCGGAAATGCCGCGCAACTCGTCGGCGACCCGCATCCGTCTGCGTTGCGAGCTGTCGGGCCGTTCGCGCTCGAACTACCGCAAGACCAAACTGTCTCGCATCGCGATGCGCGACCTTGGCTCCAAGGGCATGGTCCCGGGCCTCGTGAAGTCCAGCTGGTAAGGAGGGTCGTTTAGATGTCTACGCACGATCCAATCAGCGATCTGATCACCCGTATCCGCAACGCGCAGATGCGCTCCAAGAGCAAGGTCTCGACGCCTGGTTCGAAGATGCGCGAGAATGTGCTCGAAGTGCTCAAGACCGAGGGCTACATCCGCGGTTACGCCACGCTCGAGCACTCCTCGGGCCGCAGTGAGATCGAGATCGAGCTGAAGTATTTCGACGGCGAGCCCGTCATCCGCGAGATCGAACGAGTCTCCAAGCCCGGGCGTCGTGTTTACGCCTCGGTGAAGGCTCTGCCGCGGGTCAACAACGGGCTCGGCATTTCGGTGTTGTCGACGCCGAAGGGGATCATGGCCGACCACAGCGCGCGCGAAGCGAATGTGGGCGGCGAAGTTCTCTTCACGGTGTTCTGAGAAGGATTGTTGATCCATGTCACGTGTTGGCAAAAGGCCTGTGGCGGTTCCGTCGGGTGTGACCGCGACCGTCGACGGGCAGACCGTCAAGATGAAGGGGCCCAAGGGCCAGCTTCAGTTCGTCGTCCATAACGACGTCGAGGTGAAGCTCGAGAACGGCCAGGTCAAGGTGAACCCGCGGGTCGAGACCAACCGCGCGCGGGCGCTGTACGGTACCGCTAGCGCCCAGGTCGCGAATCTGGTCGAAGGCGTCACCAAGGGCTTTGAGAAGAAGCTCGAAATCACCGGCGTCGGTTACCGCGCCGCGATGCAGGGCAAGAACCTGCAGCTCGCGCTCGGTTACAGCCACGACGTGGTCTACGCGATCCCGGAAGGGATCACGATCACCGTGCCGAAGCCGACTGAGATCACGGTGACCGGCAGCGACATCCAGCGTGTCGGCCAGGTCGCCGCCGAGATTCGCTCCTATCGTCCGCCGGAGCCCTACAAGGGCAAGGGCGTGAAGTATGTTGGCGAATTCATCTTCCGCAAGGAAGGCAAGAAGAAGTAACGGAGCCGGTCATGTCCAAAGCCAAGGTTACCAATGCCCGGCGCAAGCGGAGTGTGCGGCTGAAGCTGCGCCGCTCCGGTGGCGGTCGTCCGCGTCTGTCGGTGTTTCGCTCGTCCAAGCACATCTACGCCCAGGTCATCGACGACCTGAAGGGCGAGACGCTGGCCTCTGCCTCGTCGCTCGAGAAGTCGATGCGCGACGGCGGCAAGACCGGCGCCGACATCGATGCGGCGAAGGCGGTCGGCAAGCTGCTGGCCGAGCGCGCCGCCGAGAAGGGCGTCAAGGAAGTCGTGTTCGATCGCGGCAGCTACCTCTACCACGGGCGCGTCAAGGCACTGGCCGACGCTGCGCGTGAGAGCGGGCTGAGCTTCTAACAGAATTTGAGGATTGAGGCGCAAGCCTCTGAAGGATTGGAAAAATGGCAGAACGCGAACAACGTGGTGGACGCGATCAACGCGGCGGCGGCGGACGTGAACGCCGGGAGGAGCGCGACAGCGAGTTCGTCGACAAGCTCGTCCACATCAATCGCGTGGCAAAGGTCGTCAAGGGCGGCAAGCGCTTCGGTTTCGCAGCGCTGGTTGTGATTGGCGACCAGAAGGGCCGCGCCGGCTTCGGTCACGGCAAGGCGCGCGAAGTGCCTGAGGCGATCCGCAAGGCGACTGAATCCGCCAAGCGCAACCTGACTCGCGTGTCGCTGCGCGAGGGCCGTACGCTGCATCACGACATCGCCGGCCGTCATGGCGCGGGCCGTGTCTACCTGCGTGCTGCTCCGGCCGGTACCGGCATCATCGCCGGCGGCCCGATGCGCGCCGTGTTCGAGACGCTCGGCGTCCAGGACGTGGTCGCGAAGTCGATCGGCTCGTCGAACCCCTACAACATGGTTCGCGCAACCTTCGACGCGCTGAAGCATCAGGATTCGCCGCGTTCGGTCGCAGCCCGCCGCAATATCAAGGTGTCCACCCTCCAGTCCCGCCGTATCGGCGGTGACGCCGAGGCGGCTGCCGACTAACGGAAGCTTTTCGGAGTAGACTCCCATGGCCAAGGCAGCAAAGACGATCAAGCTCGAGCAGACCGGCAGCGCGATCCGCCGCCATCACTCGCAGCGTTCGACGCTGATCGGACTCAAGCTCAACAAGATCGGCCGCACCAGCGAACTGCCGGACACCCCGGCGGTTCGTGGCATGATCGAGAAGGTTCACCATCTCGTTCGCATCGTCGACGAGAAGTAAGCAAAGGCGCAGGATCCCGAAAAGCGGGCACCCGTTTTCGGTGAAGATCATGCGCAAGAAACAAGGAGCAGGGCGATGAAGCTCAGCGATATCGCCGACAACGCCGGCTCGCGCAAGAAGCGTATGCGCGTCGGCCGTGGCATTGGTTCGGGCAAAGGCAAGCAGTCCGGCCGCGGTGGCAAGGGCCAGACCGCGCGTTCGGGCGTGCGCATCAAGGGTTTCGAAGGCGGCCAGATGCCGATGCATCGCCGTCTGCCCAAGCGCGGCTTCAACAACATCTTCCGCGTCGAGTTCGCCGAGATCAATCTCGACCGGCTCCAGGAAGCGGTCGATGCCAAGAAGATCGACGCCGGCAGCGTCGTGAACGTCGAGGCCCTGGTGAAGGGCGGCGTGCTGCGCCGCGCCAAGGCCGGCGTGCGACTGCTCGGCCGCGGCGAGCTCAAGTCGAAGCTCAACATCGAAGTGCACGGCGCCACGAAGACCGCGATCGCCGCGGTCGAGAAGGCCGGCGGCTCGGTGAAGATCCTCGCCCCTGCCAAGGAAGAAGGCGAGGCGGCGTAACAACTGCGTCATTGGCCCGCGGCTCGCGGGCCTTTACGCGTGTGGGACGTGGACTTATCGAAGCCGAGCCCCAGATAATGTCCGGCGTCCGCTAGAGTAGCCCGGCCGCGGGCATGACGGCGCAATAGGCGGCGGGAGAAAGTCCAAGATGGCCTCTGCAGCGGAACAACTGGCAGCCAATCTCAATTTCGGTGCGTTTGCCAAGGCTGACGAACTGAAGAAGCGCATCTGGTTTACCCTGGGTGCGCTGCTCGTTTATCGGCTCGGGACCTACATCCCGCTTCCCGGCATCGATCCCAACATTTGGGAACAGGTGTTCCGCTCCCAGGCGGGCGGCATCCTCGGCATGTTCAACATGTTCGCCGGCGGCGGTATCCACCGCATGGCGATCTTCGCGCTGAACATCATGCCGTATATCTCGGCCTCGATCATCATCCAGCTCCTCACCACCGTCTCGCCGCAGCTCGAGGCGCTGAAGAAGGAAGGTGAGTCCGGCCGCAAGCTGCTGAACCAGTACACCCGCTATCTCACCGTGATCTTGGCCGCGTTCCAGTCCTATGGCATCGCGGTGGGCCTCGAAGGCGCCGGCAACGTCGTCAGCGACCCCGGCATGTTCTTCCGCCTGTCCACGGCGATCACGCTGACCGGTGGCACCATGTTCCTGATGTGGCTGGGTGAGCAGATCACCTCGCGCGGCATCGGCAACGGCATCTCGTTGATCATTCTCGCCGGCATCGTCGCCGAGCTGCCCGCGGCGCTCGCCAACATGCTCGAGCTCGGCCGTCAGGGTGCGATGTCGACCGGCCTGATCCTGGTCGTCATCATCATGGCGGTCGCCGTGATCGCCTTCATCGTGTTCATGGAGCGCGCCCAGCGCCGGCTGCTGATCCAGTATCCGAAGCGCCAGGTCGGCAACAAGATGTTCGAGGGCCAGTCCTCGCATCTGCCGCTCAAGCTCAACACCTCGGGCGTGATCCCGCCGATCTTCGCGTCCTCGCTGCTGCTGCTGCCGACCACGGTTGCCAACTTCAACGCCGGCAGCGGGCCGGAATGGTTCCAGTGGATCACGACCCAGCTCGGCCACGGCCGTCCGCTGTTCCTGATCATGTATCTCGCGCTGATCGTGTTCTTCGCGTTCTTCTACACCGCGATCGTGTTCAACCCGACGGAGACCGCTGACAATCTGAAGAAGCATGGCGGCTTCATTCCTGGCATCCGTCCGGGCGAGCGCACCGCGGAATATATCGACTACGTGCTGTCGCGCATCACCGTGCTCGGCGCGATTTATCTGGCGATCGTCTGCTTGATCCCGGAAATCCTGATCTCCTATGCCTCGGTGCCGTTCTACTTCGGCGGCACCTCGCTGCTGATCGTCGTCAGCGTCACCATGGACACGGTGGCGCAGGTGCAGGGCTATCTGCTGGCGCATCAGTATGAGGGCCTGATCCGGAAGTCGAAGCTGCGCGGCCGCCGCCGCTAAGCGCGGGTGTTCTCCGAGGGCGGCGCGACAGCGCCGCCGATTCGCCGCGCGAGCAACGCGCGGCGCCCGCCGAGGCGACCAGTCAGCCATTCCAAGACATCGGCAGAGCTGCTCTCCCTGCGACGCAATCACTGATTTCAAAGGCCTTCTTGGCGTCCTGGCATTTGCTCCCCTATGATATGGGTAGCGGTGCGACGCCGATTATGATTTGCACTGTCATTGGACTTCAAACACAGGTGCGCGACGTATCGCTCACCAATCCGGGGGGCGTACGCCGATGAGAATTATACTTCTGGGACCGCCGGGGTCGGGCAAGGGGACCCAGGCGCAACTGCTGGTGCAGCGCTATGGCATCGTCCAGCTCTCGACCGGAGAGATGCTGCGCGCGGCCGTTGCGGCGGGAACGCCGGTCGGGCTGAAGGCCAAGGAGATCATGGCCAGCGGCGGCCTCGTGCCCGACGAGATCGTGGTGGGAATCATCTCCGACCGCATCGACCAGCCGGACGCCAAGAACGGTTTCATCCTCGACGGCTTCCCGCGCACCGTGCCGCAGGCCGAGGCGCTGGATGAGCTGCTCAAGCAAAAGCATCTCAAGCTCGACGCTGTGGTCGAGCTCCGCGTCAACGAGAGCGCGCTGCTGAGTCGCGTCGAGACCCGCGTCGCCCAGATGCGGGAGCGCGGGGAGGAGGTCCGGGTCGACGACACCCCAGAGGTCCTGACCAAGCGACTCGCCAGCTACCGCAGCCAGACGGAACCGCTGATTCACTACTATTCCGAGCGGCGGAAGCTCTCGACCATCGACGGCATGATGGCCATCGACGAGGTCACCCGCGCGATTCATCGCCAGCTTCTGGCGCTGGGGGCGGTCGAACCCAAGACGCACGGCAAGGCCCAAGCGCGCAGCGCGGCCAAGTCGACGCCCGCCAAGAAAGGTGCCAAGAAGGCCAAGGTAGCCAAAAAACCGGCGAAAACCGCCAAAAAGGCTGCCAAATCCGCTAAAAAGGCCGCCAAGAAGGCCGTAAAGGGCGCCAAGAAGGCGGCCAAGAAAGCGGTCAAAAAGGCAGCCAAAACGACCGCCAAGAAGGCTGTCAAAAAAGGTGCCAAAAAGGCCGCAAAAAAGGTCACGAAAAAGCGAGCTAAGCGCTAGCAGCGGTTGACGAAAGCCCCCTGAATCCCCTAATAAGCCCCGCATCCAAGTCGGATAGTTTCAAACGATGCCGGGCCCCAGGAAGACCAGGGGTGGGCGTCGTGTTCGCGTTTGTGAACACCTGCCCGAGAAACCAAGCACTTAAAGCCTGATTCCTGACGAGGGATCGGCAACAGGAGAGAAGGCCGTGGCCCGTATTGCCGGCGTGAACATTCCGACCAACAAGCGCGTGCTGATCGCGCTCCAGTACATCCATGGCATCGGCCAGAAGATCGCTGGTGAGATCCTGGAGAAGGTGAAGATCCCCGAGGATCGTCGCGTCAACCAGCTCAGCGATGCCGAAGTGCTCCAGATCCGCGAAGTGATCGACCGCGACTATCTCGTCGAGGGCGACCTGCGTCGTGAGGTCGGCATCAACATCAAGCGTCTGATGGACCTCGGCTGCTATCGCGGCCTGCGTCATCGTCGTGGCCTGCCGGTGCGCGGTCAGCGTACCCACACCAATGCGCGTACGCGCAAGGGGCCGGCCAAGGCCATCGCCGGCAAGAAGAAGTAAGTTTTCGAATCCAATCGCGGCGTGTGGCGAACAGGGGACATCCCGTTCGCCACGCGCCTTTCGTTCCACAGGTGTAGCCGCTGGCATTACGGCGGCGTTTGAGATCTTCAGGAAAGGTACTCTATGGGCAAGGAAGCCACCCGCGTTCGCCGTCGTGAGCGCAAGAACATCGCCTCCGGCGTCGCGCACGTGAACTCGTCGTTCAACAACACGACCATCACCATCACCGACGCGCAGGGCAACACGATTGCCTGGTCCTCCGCCGGCACGATGGGCTTCAAGGGTTCGCGCAAGTCGACCCCGTACGCTGCGCAGGTTGCCGCCGAGGACGTGTCGAAGAAGGCGCAGGAGCACGGCATGCGCACGCTCGAAGTCGAAGTCGCGGGTCCCGGTTCGGGTCGCGAGTCGGCGCTCCGTGCGCTTCAGGCCGCGGGCTTCACCGTCACCTCGATCCGCGACGTGACCACGATCCCGCACAACGGTTGCCGTCCCCGCAAGCGTCGGCGCGTTTGATACCAAGTTGCGGGCGCATTGGTCGCCCGCAATGACTTTTTGCAAAGCCGCGCGAATGATCCGCGGCCTTTCTCCAACGCCAGTGTCTGCACTAGCAGTTTGACTGGCCTGTATGGGTGAAACAGTGACGATCCAGAAAAATTGGCAAGAACTGATTCGGCCGAACAAGCTCCAGATCCAGCCCGGTAGCGATTCGAACCGTTTCGCGACCATCGTCGCCGAGCCGCTCGAGCGCGGCTTCGGCCAGACACTCGGCAACGCGCTGCGCCGTATCCTGCTCTCCTCGCTCCAGGGCGCGGCGGTGCAGTCGGTGCACATCGACGGCGTGCTGCACGAGTTCTCCTCGATCGCGGGTGTCCGTGAAGACGTCACCGACATCGTGCTCAACATCAAGGACATCTCGATCAAGATGCAGGGCGAAGGCCCCAAGCGCATGGTCGTGAAGAAGCAGGGCCCGGGCGTCGTCACCGCCGGCGACATCCAGACCGTGGGCGATGTGGTCGTGCTCAACCCGGACCTCCAGATCTGCACGCTCGACGAGGGCGCCGAGATCCGCATGGAGTTCACGGTCGCCACCGGCAAGGGCTACGTGCCCGCCGAGCGCAACCGTCCCGAGGACGCGCCGATCGGACTGATCCCGGTCGACAGCCTGTACTCGCCGGTCCGCAAGGTCTCCTACAAGGTCGAGAACACCCGTGAGGGCCAGATCCTCGACTACGACAAGCTGACCATGACGATCGAGACCAACGGCGCGCTGACGCCGGATGACTCGGTGGCTTATGCCGCCCGCATCCTGCAGGATCAGCTCAACGTGTTCGTCAACTTCGAAGAGCCGCGCAAGGAAGTCGCCCAGGAGATCATCCCGGACCTCGCCTTCAACCCGGCCTTCCTCAAGAAGGTGGACGAGCTCGAGCTGTCGGTGCGTTCGGCCAACTGCTTGAAGAACGACAACATCGTCTACATCGGCGACCTCGTGCAGAAGAGCGAAGCGGAAATGCTCCGCACCCCGAACTTCGGCCGCAAGTCGCTGAACGAGATCAAGGAAGTGCTGGCCCAGATGGGGCTGCATCTCGGCATGGAAGTGCCGGGCTGGCCGCCGGAGAACATCGACGAGCTCGCCAAGCGCTTCGAGGATCACTACTGATCTGAACTCACAACAGGCGAAAGCGCGACTTCATCGCGCTTTCGCGGGCGAACGCAGGCAGCCCACCTGAGCAACAAGTCCGACGAACCGTCGCGACGAAGACAAATCAAGGAATAGATCAATGCGTCACGGCAAGGTTCACCGGAAGCTCAACCGCACTGCCGAGCATCGCCGCGCGATGTTCGCCAATATGTGCGCCGCGCTGATCAAGCACGAGCAGATCGTCACCACGCTGCCCAAGGCCAAGGAACTCCGTCCGATCGTCGAGAAGCTCGTCACCCTCGGCAAGAAGGGTGGCCTTGCCATGCGCCGCCAGGCGATCTCCGAGATGCGCGACAAGGACCAGGTCAAGAAGCTGTTCGACACCCTCGCGCCCCGTTACAAGGATCGTCAGGGCGGATACACCCGCATCATCAAGGCCGGCTTCCGCTACGGCGACAACGCCGCGATGGCCGTGATCGAGTTCGTCGATCGCGACGTCGATGCCAAGGGCCAGGACTCCGGTCCGGTGCAGGAGAAGGAAGCCGAGGCGGCGTAAGCCGGCCGGTACCTCAGTTTTCAGAAAGCGGCGCCCTCTGGGGCGCCGCTTTTTTGTATGGCGCGGCGATATCTCATGCCGCGCATCGTCTGGTGAACGCGATTCCGGCCGGGGGGCTGTCGATGAGGATTGTGCTTGGGATCGCGCTGGCGCTGTTGATGTCGCCGGCCTCTAGCGAGACGCTGGTCGAACGCGGTGCCTATCTCGTCAACAGCGTGATGGTCTGCCACAACTGCCACACGCCGCGCGGGCCGCAGGGCCTCGATCTGTCGCGCGCGCTCGCGGGCGGCAGCCAGGTCTTCGATGAGCCTGCCTTCAAGGTCACCGGCTCCAACATCACGCCGGACAAGGACACCGGCATCGGCAACTGGAGCGATGCCGAGCTGAAGCGGTTTCTGGTCAGCGGCAACAGGCCGAACGGGACCAAGGTCGCGCCGATCATGCCGACCGCGTTCTACACGGTGCTCACGGCCCGGGATCTCGATGCGCTCGCGGCTTACCTGCGCTCAGTACCCGCAGTGCGCCACGAAACGCCGGCGCCAGAATACAGGATCGCGCTGAAGCCGGAAACGCCGACCTATGCTGGCAAGCAGGCGACCGAGGCCGAGCTCTCCGACAAGCTCGCGCGCGGCCGCTATCTCCTGACCATCGCCCATTGCCTGGAATGCCACACGCCGGAGGGCCCGTCCGCCGTGCATGATTTCGCGGGTGCGAGCGGCAAGGGTGGCCGGACATTCAAGGGGCCGTGGGGCGAATCCGTCTCCCCCAACATCACCGCGGATCCCGCGGTCGGTATTGGGCAGTGGAGCGACGACGAAATCAAACGTGCGATTACGCAAGGCATCGCGCGCGACGGCCACAAGCTCAAGCCGCCGATGGCCTATGCTGCCTACGCCAGCATGACGGCCCAGGATCTCGATGCCATCGTCGCGTTTCTCAGGACGCTACCGCCGCGGCAATAGTGCCGTTGGGTGGGCAAGGGTGCGCTCTTCGCGCGCCGTGCCCACCATTTCGCTTTCAACTCGTGGCGAAAAGGTGGGCACGCTTCCGCCTTCGTTCTTCGAGCTGCGGCGGACAAATCGCTTTGTCCCACCCTACGATTTCGCGTTTGTGGCGATTGAAGCGGCGTGCGCTGGACACGATATCCGCTTCAGCAACAATGGAGATGATTCATGAAGATCGACCTTTCCGGAAAGACCGCCCTCGTGACCGGCTCCACCGCCGGCATCGGCCACGCCATCGCAAAAGGTCTCGCCGCGTCCGGCGCGAGCGTGGTCATCAACGGTCGCGGCCAGGACAAGGTCGATGCCGCCGTGCGCAAGCTGGAAGGGGCGGGCCTTAAGGTCCGCGGCATCGCCGCCGACGTCTCGACCGCTTCGGGCTGCAAGGCGCTTGTGGCGGCGCTGCCGGAGGTCGACATCCTCATCAACAACGCCGGCATCTTCGAGCCAAAAGACTTCTTCGAGATCCCTGACGAGGACTGGAGCCGCTTCTTCGAGCCCCGCGGGTCACTTCAAATTCCTCCGGGTGTGGTCAGTCAAATTCCTCCACCCGCGAGGCAGGACAAGGGACTGTTAGTTTGAGTTTGTTTCCCGGGCAAGAGCTTCAGCGGCTTCTTTGAGCCGATAGCTGCGTCCGTCGAACTCAAGCAGATGGCAATGATGCATAAGGCGATCGAGGATCGTCGTGCTCATAGTGTTGTCCCCAAGGTATGCCCCCCAATCCTGCACGACGCGATTGGAGGTGACGATGACGCTGCGGCGCAGTTTGTAACGCTGATGGATCAGGGTCTGCAGCAAAGTGCCGGCGTCGTCGGGGATGGCGCGTGCGAGGAATAGATCGTCCAGCACGAGGAGATCGCAGTCGATGATGGTTCGCAGCCGGACCTCGCGTTGTGCCGGAGAGTTCAGGGCGTAGCGGTGGAAGAAGTCGTCGGTCTCAAGATACTGGACCTTGTGGCTTTGCAGGATCGCCTGATAGGCAATCGCCTTGGCGATGTGCGACTTCCCGGTGCCAGGTTTGCCAACAAGCAGAGCGTTCTCGCCAGCGGCAATGAACGCCAGGGTGTGGAGCTGGAAGCAGGTCTGACGTGGCAGTTTGGGATTGAAGGACCAGTCGAACTCGGCGAGCGTCAGCTTTTCGTCGAGCCCGGATTGCTGGTATCGCCGCTCGATAAGACGGGACTGACGACGGTCCAGTTCATCCTGCAGGATAAGGGAGAAGGTCTCGAGGAAGGGCTGGTTGGCGCCCTGCGCCTGGAGCACGCGCGTCTGCAGCGTGTCGCGGACACCCGACAGGCGCAGCTGTCGTAGGCAACGCTCAATTTCCGGCATGGTCATCATGTGGCTAGGTCTCCAGTTTAAGGTGAGAAGGTGCAGCGGGAGCGCTCGTGGCGCCGGAGTTGGCCGGGGTTGCGCAGGCGACACGAGCGCGGATTGCCGTGGCGTGATCGTCGTGAGCCTCGGCCTGCCGACCATTGTCGTCGGCGTCGCGCCGCACAGCGCGGCTGAAGAGGTCGCCGTATTCCGCGGGGGTACGGATCAGCGGATGATCCTGGGTGAGCGGCGATGCCGGCTGTGGCGTCACTCCAACCTGCTCGATCGCCTGTTCGAACAACCGCTCGACGGTCGCACGCACGTGCTTGTAGCGGTAGATGCGGTTGTCGATGGCGTGCGCGCAGGCCTGCTCGACCAGCCGCGCCGGATACTTCCGGCCCAGCCCGACAATGCCCCACATCGCGCGCTGTCCGGGGCGCCCTTCGGTGTCGAACACCTGCTGGCACAAGGCCCTGGTCTGCGGTCCGATGCGCTCGGCGCTCGCCAGCAGCACGGCGGTTTGCCGCGACGGGTTGAACGGCCGTTCGCTGGTCGGCAGGACGACAGAACCGGGGTGCGCCATCCGGGAATGAACACGCAGCAGCGCACGGGTGTGGCGATCACGGATCTCGATCGTGGTGGTGTAGATGCGCACGACGACCTGGCTGCCGATCGGCGCGGGCCGCGCGGCGTAATAGCTGTTGTCGACGCGTACGGTGGTGTCGTCGCAGACAGTCCGGACGACTTCGGTGAAGATGCGGAAGGGAGCGACAGGCAGCGGCCGCAGGTGCGGCTTCTCTTCCTGGAACATCGCCTCGACCTGACGGCGCGTGCTGCCGTGGATGCGTTTGGAAGCCCAGTTCTCCTCCCAGTGCCTCAAGAACTCGTTTTGCGCCTCCAGCGTCTCGAAGCGCCGTCCGGCCAGCGCAGTGCCCTGGGTATGTTGAATCGCATTCTCGACGCATCCTTTCCGATTTGGATCGGCCACGCGCGCGGGATCGGCGACCACGGCGTAATGAGCCAGCATCGCGCTGTAAATCGGGTTGAGCTGGGGCTCGTACAAATCCGGCTTGAGGACGCCTTCCTTCAGGTTGTCGAGCACGACATAGCTGGGGACCCCGCCAAAATACCGGAACGCCTCTTCGTGGAGCTGCGCCCAGACTTGTTGGCTGGACTTCCAGACTACCCGCCGGAAGCTGCGCCGCGAGTAGCGTAGCGTCATCACGAACAGGCGGGGACGACGGTACCGCCCGCTCTTCGGATCAACCGTCGGCGCGCCCTCGCCATAGTCGACCTGAGCTTCCTCGCCGGGGAGGAACTCAAGACGATCAAACTGCTCAGGATCAGCGTGCCGCAACCGGCGCACAAACCGCTTGACACTCTGGTAGCTGGACGGAAAGCCAAATTGATCAACCAGGTCCTGGTAAATCGCCTGCGCGTTCCGCTTCAGCCGGACCTGTTCTTCGATCCACGTCCGATGCGCTTCGCAAGCCGAACGGGCCAGGCTGCTGGTGACCGTCGCTTCCGATGTCCCAAAAGCCGGTGGTCGGGGTGGAGGAATTTGGCCGTCCGCGCTCACCGAGCCGGTGGTCACTTCCCCGGGGGAATTTGCCTCCGCACCGGCCCGCAGCGCCTGATAACGCCGGATCGTCTTGCGATCGACACCCGTCAGCCGGTGAATCTCGCGCTGGCTGGTGTTGCGATCAAGTAATGTAAGTACGGTGCTTTGCAGATGTCGCTTCAAGACGTTCAACTCCCCGGCCCCTTGCTGGCTAAAGGGGTCGAACATAAACGTCCTGCCTGACCGGCTACTGCTGTTCAGCGGCGCTGACGGCGATCATCAGGTGGGGGAGTTTCAAGTGACCATACCCGGGGGATTTTGACCGACCCACGGGGCTTCGAGGTCAACGTGATGAGCGGCGTGCGGCTGTCGCGCGCCTATATGAAGGGCATGCTCAAGCGCAACTGGGGCCGCATCGTCTTCATCTCATCGGAGTCCGGGCTCAACATTCCCGTCGAGATGATCCATTACGGCATGAGCAAGACGGCCCAGCTCTCGGTCGCCCGCGGCCTCGCGCAGCTCACCCGCGGCACCGGCGTCACCGTCAATTCCGTGCTGCCGGGTCCGACCATGTCGGAGGGCGTCGAGACCTTCGTGAAGGATCTCGCCAAGCAGAATGGCCAGTCGGTCGATGAGGCCGCGGCCAATTTCGTCAAGCAGCACCGCCCGAGCTCGCTGATCCAGCGCTTCGCCAGCGTCGACGAAATCGCCAACATGGTGGTCTATGTCGCGTCGAAGGAAGCGTCCGCGACCAACGGTGCGGCGCTGCGCGCGGAAGGCGGCATCGTTAACACGATCGCCTGAGACTACGCGAAGGCGTGGCACCGGAAGCGTGGCACCGTAGGGTGGGCAAAGCGACTTGTCCGCCGTAGCTCGAAGAGCGAAGGCGGAAGCGTGCCCACCACTTTTGTCGCACCCGTTGCGAGATGGTGGGCACGGCGCAAGTGCGCCTTTGCCCACCCTACGAAGCCGTAAGCACCTACCACCCCTCGAGCACGATCTTCCCGCGCGACTTGCCGCTTTCGAGCAGCGCATGCGCGCGCTTGAGGTTGGCCGCGTTGATCGTGCCAAAGGTCTGGTCGAGCGTGGTGCGCAGCACGCCCTTGTCGATGAGGTCGGAGACGTCGTTGAGCAGATGATGCTGCGCGATCATGTCGGGCGTCTGGAAAGAGGAGCGCGTGAACATCGATTCCCAGTGTACTGAGATCGCCTTGCCCTTGAAGGTGCTCACGGCGAACTCCGGGGGATCGTCGATCAGGCCGAACCGGCCCTGCGGCGCCATGAACTCGGCGATCGCCTTGTAGTGCTGGTCGGTGAAGGTAAGGCTCGCCACCAGCGCGACCGGCGGCAGCCTCAAGCTCTCGATCTGCTCCTTCATCGGCTTGCCGTGGTCGATCACCGCATGCGCGCCGAGATCGAGGCACCATTTTTGCGATTCCGGCCGCGTCGCCGTCGCGAGCACCGTGAGGCCCGTGAGGCGGCGCGCAAGCTGGATCAGGATCGAGCCGACGCCGCCGGCGCCGCCCGTGATCAGCAGCGTGCGTGGATCGACGCTCTTGCCGGGCACCGCGCCGAGCCGGTCGAACAGCAATTCCCAGGCGGTGATGGAGGTGAGGGGGAGGGCTGCGGCCTGCGCGAACGAGAGCGACTTCGGCTTGACGCCGACGATGCGCTCGTCGACCAGGTGGAATTCGGAATTGGTGCCCTGGCGCAGGATCGAGCCGGCGTAAAACACCTCGTCGCCCGGCTTGAACAGTGTGACGTCCGGACCCACGGCATCGACGACGCCGGCCGCGTCATAGCCAAGAATCTTCGTCTCGCCCGCGGGCGGGGCGGCACGCTTGCGTACCTTGTAATCAACCGGGTTGGCCGAGATGGCCTTCACGGCGACGCGGATATCGCGCCCCTTGGGCTCGGGCTTTGCGGTCTCGAAATCGATCAGCGCGTCCTGATCCTCGATCGGAAGCGATTTTTTGTAGCCGACGGCCTTCATGGCTTGTCTCCATCAAATGGCGCGTAGCTTGTGATCTGCGCCTGGCCCGCTAACTGTCCCGCTAGCCCCGATTTGGCAAGTACTGTAAATTCGGGGATATAGTCCCTGTTTGGATACTATTGGGAAAACACGCATGAAGCGGCGAGATTTTACCCGGCGTCCCGGCTGCTCGGTCGAGGCGACGCTGGACCTGATCGACGGCAAGTGGAAGGGCGTGATCCTCTACCACCTCCAGGACGGCACCCAGCGCTTCGGCGAACTGCGCCGCCGGATGCCCGGCATCACCCAGCGCATGCTGACAAAGCAGCTTCGCGCGCTGGAGGAGGACAAGCTCGTCATCTGCAAGGTCTATGCCGAGGTGCCGCCGCGCGTGGAGTATTGCCTCTCCGAGCTCGGCGAGAGCCTGCGGCCGGTGATCGACATCCTGAAGGCCTGGGGCGAAAGCCATCAGCAACGGCTGTCCTGCGCGCCGCCGCCCGAAGCGGAGCCGGTCAAGAAGCCGAAGCGCGCAGCGTAACTCTCCGGGAGCGGACCGTGCCGCTCCCGGAAGAGATTGCATCAGAACGCAAACTGCGTGCGCAACGCGACCGCATCGAACTTCGAGCCGGTGTCCGCCGCCGACACCGCCGAGGCCTGCTTCGACACCGTGCCATGCAGATAGTCGAGCATGAAGCGCACATTGCCGTTGACGTACCAGTTGAGCGCCAGCGTGTAGACGGTTTGCCGCCCGCCGGCGATGCCGGCGGCGGTCGCCAACTGATCGTTCAGATCTATGGTCGAGTAGCGACCGGCGATCTCCCAGGCACCCCAGCCGCCGCCGTTGATCGAGAACGGATTGTTCGGCTTGACGCCGCCATAGGCCGCGTTGCTCGGATTGTACTTGCGCGATTCACCGGTCAGGACATAGGCCGCCTGTGCGTAGCCGCCCTGGAATTTCAGGCTCGACGTACCGATGGGCGCCACCGCGGTGTTCGCACCGCGATCGATGTTGAACCAGTAGTATTCGCCCTGGACCCAGAGCGGTCCATAGGTGGCCGCGGCTTCCACGCCATAGACCTGCGCGCCCGACACATTTGCAATCGCTCCGGTCGAGATCAGCGTCGTGGGATCGATGCGCAACTCGGGACGATCGCTGAGCGTGAGCGTTTGCGTGTTCGCGATCAGATTGCGCGGCGGCTGGATCAGCCATTCCGCGTCGGCGCCGAGATGCACCGAGTAGTCGTTGCCGCTCACGACCTGGCCCGCAACGCGGGCGGTCGCGCCGTATTGCTCGCTGGTCCCGGGAGGTGACACGCTCGAGGCCGAGTGAATGGCACCCGAGGTCGGGCCGGTCACGTAAGCGCCGGCCCAGAACACGTCATTGTACCAGCGGGCACCGGCGGCGGAACGGAAGTCGCCGGCGGCGATATTTTGCGCGATGATGCCGACCGAGGCGCGTTCCATGAAGGCAATGTCGTTGGAACTCGTGGATTCATCCAGGGTCCAGGCAAGGTCCATGATGCCGGCTTCGATTGCCATCTTGCCGCCGAACGGCTTCAGCCCCGTGTAGCTCACCCAAGCATTCTCGATGCCGGAGGTGCCTCCGCCCGGCAGGAAGCCGACAGGGGTCGCGCCGGCGGCGCCCGTGCCGCCAAATCCGTCGGACGAGCCGCCGAAATCGTAGATCAGCGCGAAATTCCAGTCTTCGAGGAATTTGCCGACGACACCGATGCGCGCGCGACGCACGTTTTCGCCGCTGTCCAGTTTTTGCGGCACAGTTGCCGCCGTGTTGGGACGATAGTCATAGCCGCCCATATCGTAGTGCACGCGACCGGTGATCGCGACGCAGTTTGCCCCATCGGCGGTGCAGATGGTCGGCCGGTTGTTCGGCATCGTCACGACGGCGCCGGACGCGGGCGCCGGTCCCTTGAGCGGGATCGCCGCGTTAGCATTGGCCACGACCGCCTTCGCCTCCGAGCGCGCTTCGGCCTTGGCCTCTGCCTTTGCTTCGACTTTGGCCTTCGCCGTGGCCGCCGTGTTGGCGGCGGTCTGGCTCTGGAGCTTGTCGAGCTTCTGCTCCAGCATCTTCAATTGCAGCTTCAGCAGTGCGATCTCCTGATCGCTGCTGCTTGCCGTTTGGGCCTGGGCCTGCGAGGCCGCCAGCGCACCGGCGAGACCAATCGCGGTGGCTGCAAGTCTTGTCCTGCTCACATCATGACTCCATCGTTTGACGAACTTCCCCAAGTCGTAACGGGAGAGCCTAGGTATGAACGATGACTGCCCCGCGACGCTGCGCCCGGTTGCGCGGTTCCCACTGATGCCAATTCGCCGCAACCGAATCCGCTCGCCACCACAATGCTGGATGACGCGCATCATGCCAATCCACCGCCCAGGTAAATTGTCATTTCGCATGCGGGACTTGCAAGGCGGACACACCGGAAAGGCGGCAGAATGATGCCCCCTGGCGCCCTTCTATTGGCGGGCGAACGCGCCTATATTCCGGCGTCTTTTCCGAGAGGTAGGAATGTTTCGATCGACCCGGACCGCCGTCATCACGGCATTGTGCATAGCGTTTTCAGCCCACCTCAATCCGGCCGCCGCGCAGGACCGTCGTGTCCCGTCCTCGCCCGCCGAGCTGCGGCTGTCCTATGCGCCGATCGTGCAGCGGGTGCAGCCGGCCGTCGTCAACGTCTACGCCGCCAAGGTGGTGCAGAACCGCAATCCGCTGCTGGACGACCCGATCTTCCGCCGCTTCTTCGGCGTGCCGGGCCAGCAGCCCGAGCAGATGCAGCGCTCGCTCGGCTCCGGTGTCATCGTCGATGCCTCCGGCCTCGTCGTCACCAACGTCCACGTCATCGAGGGCGCGGACCAGGTGAAAGTATCGCTGTCGGACAAGCGGGAATTCGAGGCCGAAATCCTGCTGAAGGATCCGCGCACCGATCTCGCCGTGCTGCGCCTGAAGGACACCAAGGAGAAGTTTCCGACCCTGGACTTCACCAACTCCGACGAACTGCTGGTTGGCGATGTAGTGCTCGCGATCGGCAATCCCTTCGGCGTCGGCCAGACCGTGACCCACGGCATCATCTCGGCGCTCGCGCGCACCCAGGTCGGCATCACCGACTACCAGTTCTTCATCCAGACCGATGCGGCCATCAATCCCGGCAATTCCGGCGGCGCGCTGGTCGACATGAGCGGAAAGCTCGCCGGCATCAATACCGCGATCTATTCGCGCTCCGGCGGCTCGCAAGGCATCGGCTTTGCGATCCCCGCCAACATGGTGCGCGTCGTCGTCGCCTCCGCCAAGAGCGGCGGCAAGGCGGTGAAGCGGCCGTGGTTAGGGGCAAAATTGCAGGCGGTGACGCCCGAGATCGCCGAGAGCCTCGGCCTGCGTTCGCCGACCGGCGCGCTGGTCGCAAGCGTGGTCTCGACCGGCCCCGCGGCCAAGGCCGGCCTGAAATCCTCCGATCTCATCACCGGGATCGACGGCCAGACGGTGGATGATCCCAACGCGTTCGACTACCGTTTCGCCACGCGTCCGCTCGGCGGCACCGCGCAGATCGACGTGCAGCGCGGCGGTAAGCCACTCAAGGTCACGATCTCGCTCGAGACCGCACCCGACTCCGGCCGCAACGAACTCGTCGTCACCGCGCGCTCGCCGTTCCAGGGCGCGAAGGTCTCGTCCATCACGCCGGCGGTTGCCGACGAGCTGCATCTGGACGCCGACACCGAAGGCGTCGTGATCACCGATCTCGGCGGCGACAGCGCGGCTGCGAGTGTCGGCTTCCAGAAGGGCGACATCATCCTCGCCGTCAACAACCAGAAGATCAGCAAGACCGGCGACCTCGAAAAGGCGGCGGGCGAACGGCCGCGGATCTGGCGCATCACGCTGGTGCGCGGTGGCCAGCAGATCAACGTCACGCTGGGCGGATGAGCCCGAAGCGACCACAGGAGACGCCAACTCTCTTTGCCGCGGCGGGGCTCGACCACGAGGCTCCGCATCCGCTGCCGGACCGGCTGCGCCCGCGCGCGCTGTCGGAGGTCGTAGGCCAGGACCATATCCTCGGTCCCGATGGTGCGCTGACGCGCATGCTGGAGACGCGCACGCTCGGATCGCTGGTGTTCTGGGGCCCGCCCGGCACCGGCAAGACCACGGTGGCGCGGCTGCTGGCCGATGCGACCGATCTGCATTTCGAGCAGATCTCCGCGGTGTTCTCCGGCGTCGCCGATCTGAAGAAGGCGTTTGACGCCGCACGCGCCCGCCGCGAGATGGGCAAGGGCACGCTGCTGTTCGTCGACGAGGTGCATCGCTTCAATCGCGCCCAGCAGGATTCGTTTCTGCCGGTGATGGAGGACGGCACCGTCGTGATGGTCGGCGCGACCACCGAAAACCCGTCCTTCGAGCTCAACGCGGCGTTGCTCTCTCGTGCGCGCGTGCTGGTGTTTCGCTCGCTCGATGCCGCCGCGATCGAAAAACTGTTCGCGCATGCCGAAGAGGTCGAGGGCCGCAAGCTGCCGCTCGATGACGAGGCGCGCGCTGTGCTGGTGCGCATGGCCGACGGCGACGGCCGGGCATCGCTGACGCTTGTCGAGGAGGTCTGGCGTTCGGCGCGGGCGGACGAGATTTTCAACGCGGCGCAGTTGCAGGAGATCCTGCAGCGCCGCGCGCCGATCTACGACAAGTCGGCCGACGGTCACTACAACCTGATCTCGGCGCTGCATAAGTCGGTGCGGGGCTCCGATCCCGACGCCGCGCTGTACTACCTCGCGCGCATGCTCGATGCCGGCGAGGACCCGCTGTTTCTGGCTCGCCGCGTCGTGCGCATGGCGGTCGAGGACATCGGCCTTGCCGATCCGCAGGCGCTCGTCATTGCCAACGCGGCCAAGGACGCCTTCGACTTCCTCGGCCATCCCGAGGGCGAGCTCGCGATCGCACAGGCCGTCGTCTACCTCGCCACCGCGCCGAAATCGAACGCCGTCTACACGGCTTTCAAGGCCGCGATGCAGGTCGCAAAACAGGCTGGCTCGCTGCTGCCGCCAAAGCACATCCTCAATTCCCCGACCAAGCTGATGAAGTCGGAGGGCTACGGCGCGGCCTACGAATACGACCACGACGCCCCCGACGCCTTCTCCGGCCAGGACTACTTTCCGGAAGCCCTGGGCCGCCCGACCTTCTACGACCCGCCCGAGCGCGGTTTTGAGCGCGAGATCCGCAAGCGGCTGGATTACTGGGCCAAGCTGCGGAAGGAGCGGGGTGGCTCGCGCTAGAAGCGGCCATTTCGCCGTGACGGGAGCCGGCTTTTAGGGTACGCAGGCAACCATGAGCCGCCGCATCAAGAGAATGAACCCAAAGCCCCGCTCGCGTGACGAGCGCGACGATTCGCGTCCATTCAAGGCGCGCACTGCGAAGAAGGCGGGACCACGGCTGGGTGGCAAGCCGGGTGCGAAGCCGCCGCGCTTTGCGGCGGAGCGTGCTGAGCGGCGGCCGCCCAAGGCTGCGCCCGAAGTGGCTGCGCCGGCAAAGCCCGTCGAGGCGCTGCTGCCGACCAAGGTGCAGACCGTCAAGGTGACGGCTGACGAGAACAACATGCGCGTCGACCGTTTCCTGGAAGCGCGCTTTCCGGGCCTGTCGTTCTCCCACATCCAGCGCGTCGTCCGCAAAGGCGAGTTGCGGGTCGACGGCAAGCGCGTCGACAGCAAGGACCGCCTGGAGGAGGGCCAGAGCGTCCGCATTCCGCCGCTGAAGCTCGACACGCCGAAGGCGGCCAGCCCACTGTCGGAAGCTGCGCAAAAAACGCTTGCCGCGCTGAAGGAGATGACGATCTACGAGGACGACGACGTTCTCGTGCTGAACAAGCCGTTGGGCCTCGCCGTGCAGGGCGGCTCGGGCATGACACGGCACATCGACCAGATGCTGGAGGTGATGCGTGATTCCAAGGGCCAGAAGCCGCGCCTCGTGCACCGCATCGACCGGGAGACCTCGGGCTGCCTGCTGATCGCCAAGACGCGATTTGCCGCCTCGCATCTGACCGGCGCCTTTCGCTCGCGGTCCGCGCGAAAGACCTATTGGGCGCTGGTGCCGGGTCTGCCGAAGCCGAAGCAGGGCCGCATCTCGACCTTCCTCGCGAAGGAAGAGAGCGAGGACGACACCATCATGCGCATCGCCCAGCATGGCGACGAGGGCGCGAGCCACGCGGTGACGTACTATGCGGTGGTCGAGACTGCCGGCAACAAGCTGACCTGGGTGTCGCTCAAGCCCGTGACCGGCCGCACCCATCAGCTGCGCGCCCACATGGAGCATATCGGCCACCCCATCGTCGGCGATCCCAAATATTTCAACATCGAGAACTGGCAGCTGCCGGGCGGACTGCAAAACCGGCTGCATCTGCTCGCGCGCCGCATCGTCATTCCGCATCCGCGCGGCGGCGTGATCGACGCCACCGCGCCATTGCCGCCGCACATGCAGCAGTCCTGGAATCTGCTCGGGCTCGATGCGAGCCGGTTTGATCCGATCGAGAACGCGCCGGAAGAGTAGGGATCGGGGCCTCGCTTCCAGCCCCGTCATTGCGAGGAGCGAAGCGACGAAGCAATCCAGAATGCTTCTGCGGATACAGTCTGGATTGCTTCGCTGCGCTCGCAATGACGGTGTTGACGCAGTGGCGACTAGCCCGCTCACTTACGAAACTGCTCCAGAAACATCCGCAGACTGTCATGCGGGCTTTCGACATCCGTGATCAGCCATCCCTCGGGTCCGTTGACCAAGACGAAGTTCAGCGTGACCTTCCGCCCGCGATTGTCGAAATTCGCCGCGACATAGGTCTTGTCGTATTGCCTGCGAATGACCGTGATCGCGACCGGGCCGAGCTTCCAGTTCGGGCTCTGCATTAGGAAGTCGTAGGGCTCGACCTTCGGCGCGCTCCAGGCCTTGCGCAGGCTGGGGTCGAAGAATTGCCGGGCGGAGGCGGCATCGCGCGGCAGGCCTTTTGACAGTTCCGGCGCGCCATCGCCGTAATGCGCGTAGACATTGCGGACCAGCGATTCCGGGGTGCGGAAACCGGCGTCCGCCGCGGCCGGCCAGAGCCCGGCGAGAAGGGCCGCAATGCCCGCAAGTTCCCTCATGCGTTGCCGCTCGCTTTATCAGCCGCCGGTCTTGGCTTACAAGCCTAGCATCCAGAGACCGAGGCCGAAACGAGATGCGCGAATTGTTCGATGAGGTTGCGGGGCGGTCCCCGCTCGATCCGCAGGAGGCGGTGCGCCAGGCCGCGCGTACGCCGCGGCGCAAGCGCTTCTACAAGGAGGCGGGCGTGGCCGAGGCCGAGGGCGGCTTCGCCATCACGCTTGACGGCAGGCCGATCCGGACGCCATCGGCCCGGCAGGTGGTGATCCCGTCGCGCGCGCTGGCCGATGCCGTGGCCGCGGAATGGGCGGCCCAGGGCGAGACGATTAATCCCGTGACCATGCCGCTGACGCGGATCGCCAACAGCGTCGTCGAGGGTGTCATCGATCGCGTCGAGCTCGTCAGCGAGGACCTTGCGAAATACTTCGAGACCGACCTGCTGTTCTATCGCGCCGGCCACCCCGAAGGGCTGGTCGCCCGCGAGGCCGCGCATTGGGACCCCGTGCTGTTCTGGGCCGCGGAGACGCTGGGCGCGCATTTCATCCTGTCCGAGGGCATCATGCATGTGAAGCAGCCGGACGAGGCCGTTCAGGCCGCCCGCACGGCGCTGCCCGGTGATCCCTGGTCGATCGCGGCGCTCCACGTGGTCACGACCCTGACCGGTTCTGCGCTGCTGGCGCTGGCGCTCGCCCATGGCGTGCGCGATGCCGGCCAGGTCTGGGCCGCCGCCCATGTCGACGAGGACTGGAACGCCGAGAAATGGGGCGTGGACGAGGAGGCAGCTAGCCGCCGCGCCGCCCGCCTGAAGGATTTTGAGGCCGCCGTGGCAGTGCTGGCGGCCGTAGAGCCGCAAGCGGACAAAGGTCCTTAACGAGAGGTTTACGAGGGGGCCTTAGGGTGGGGCCAGCGTTCCACGGGCCCCTGAAATGCCAACGCCGATAAGCTCGATCGTTCCCGTCAGTGCCGCCAGCCCCGTGGCTGACGCGGCGACGCCCGATCTTGTGCTCCAGGCCGGCAGCGTCGTGGACGCAAGGGTCGTGAGCGTGATGGCCGACAATCTGGTGCGGATCGCGATCGCCAATCTGTCGATGGATGTGATGTCCGAGGTGTCGCTGACACCGGGGCAAAATCTTCAGCTCGCAGTGTCGCAGAACGACGGCACCATCAGGCTCGCCATCATGAACGGGGCAGGCGAGGCGACGGCGGATCAGATCACGCTGACGCCGCGCGCGGCTTCGCTCGTGGACAGCCCGTCGCTCGCGCCTTCTGCGACCACCGCACGCAACACGCTGACGCCGTTGGAGCAGGTCGCCGTCACGGTGGCTTCGGCCGAGGCGGTGACAAAACAGGGCAGCCAGGCGCCGTTGTTCGCCAATCTCGCCTCCGTCGTCACCGGCAGCGATCTGCCGGCGGGACTGAAGCAGGCGGTGCTGGACGTGCTGGCGCAGCAGACGCCGCTCAACACCGCCCTCGATGGCGGCGATATCGAATCCGCCTTCCAGAAGTCCGGTCTGTTTCTCGAGGCCTCGCTCGCCGCAGGTACAACGCCGTCCTCCGGCGCGATGCCGGACCTGAAGGCCGCGCTGCTGGTGCTGCGCCAGACATTGGCCGCGCTCGAGACCGCCGCGCCACAGGCGCAAGGCGCCGCGATCGCTACGGCGGGGAAACCGCAGGTCGCCGCCGTGCCGCCTCAGGCTGCATCGCCGTCAACCGAGCCCGATATGGCCCAACAGCCGCAGATGCCGCGCAGCGCCAATCTCGCAGCCGCTGTGCTCGCCGATATCGCCGGCGGCGCTCCGCAGGCCGCGATGCCGCGAACCATGTCCGCCGGCCTTGCCGCGGCCCTCCTTCAGGAGGTCACGCAAAACCTGCCGCGCATGACCGGCAATGTGCCCGGCTCCAACAAGGCCGTGCCCGACGGCCATCTCTTCGAGGCCGCCGCACGCGCGACACCGCCGCCGTTCCGCGGCGCGCTGCCGGCGCCGCAGGCGATCGCCTCGCCATCGCTCGCGCCGGATACGCCGCTCTCCACAACGGTGCACCGCCTGCTCGACGACACCGATGCCGCGATCGCGCGGCAGACCTTGTTGCAGGTCGCTTCGCTGCCCGATCGCACCGATGCCTCCGGCCATCGCATCGACCCGGCCGTGCCGCAATGGAATTTCGAGATTCCCTTTGCGACCCCGCAGGGCACCGCGATGGCGCAATTCGAGATCTCGCGCGATGGCGGCAATGAGTCCTCTGATCCCGCCAAGCGCGCCTGGCGCGCGCGCTTCACGCTCAATGTCGAGCCGGCCGGCCCCGTGCATGCCCTGATCACGCTCAACGGCGACAAGACTTTTGTGCGGATGTGGGCGGAGCGGCCCGCGACCGCGCAGCAACTTCGCGCCGGCAGCGGCGAGCTCAACCAGGCCCTGACGCGCGCCGAGCTCAAGCCCGGCGACATCCTGGTGCGCGACGGCACGCCGCCGCAGCCGGCGCCGGCCCGCGCCGGCCACTTCCTGGATCGCGCCACATGAGCGATCCATCCAAGCTCGCCATTGCGCTGCACTACGAGAAGGGCAGCAACGCGCCCGTCGTCGTCGCCAAGGGCAAGGGCACGATCGGCGAAAAGATCGTCGAGATCGCCAAGGCCAACGACATCCCGATCGAAGAGAACGAGATCTTGGCTGGCGCGCTGTCCAAGGTCGAACTCGGCGAGGAGATCCCGCCCGACCTCTACAAGGCCGTCGCCGAAGTGCTGGTATTCGTGCTGCGGCTGTCGGGCCGGGGGCGATAGAGCATGATCCGGAAAAGTGTGCAGCGGTTTTCCGACAAGATCATGCTCAAGAAATAACCTGTCATCGTTTCACCACGATAGCGGCTGCATGGTCGCGGCCATCTTCATTGCTCAACGGATACTGCTCGTGCTGACCCGCCGTTCCACCCTCGGCCTTCTCGCCGCAGCCGCCACCATGCCGCAGCGCGCGTTCGGCCACGTCGCGCCGCCGCGCAACGAGATTCGCGACAGCCTCGCAAAGCGCTTCACCGATCTCGGCACGGCAGGCACCTTCGTCGGCTACAAGGTCGAGGAATATCTGATCGTCGCCAGCGACAGGGAACGTTCCGGCGAAGCGAAGCTGCCGGCCTCAACCTTCAAGATTCCGAACTCGCTGATTGCGCTGGAGACCGGCGTGGTCACAGATCCCGACAAGGACGTGTTCCCCTGGGACGGCGTGAAGCGGCCGATCGAGGCCTGGAACAAGGACCACACGATGCGCAGCGCTATCGCGGTCAGCGCGGTGCCGGTCTATCAGGAGATCGCGCGCCGGATCGGGCAAGAGCGGATGCAAAAGTATGTCGACATGTTCGACTACGGCAATCGCGATATCGGCGGCGGCATCGACCAGTTCTGGCTCACCGGCAATTTGCGCATCGACCCGGTCGAGCAGATCGATTTCGTTGACCGGCTGCGCCGCCGCACGCTGCCGATCAGCAAGCGCAGCCAGGATCTCGTCGCCGACATCCTGCCGGTGACCAAGGTCGGCGACAGCGTCATCCGCGCCAAATCCGGCTTGCTCGGCGCCGAGCGCGGCGAGCCGTCGCTCGGCTGGATGGTCGGCTGGGCCGAGAAGGGCGAGGCGCACACCGTGTTCGCGCTCAACATGGACTGCAAGGAGCCGCGTCTCGTCGGCGAGCGCATGCCGTTGACGCAAGCCTGCCTTGCCGAGATCGGCGCGATCTAGGGTCCAGACTCAATTGAGCCAATATGCGACGAGAGCGGCGAGATGAACAGCGGCCAAAAAATTACGGGCGAGCTTGTCATATCGCGTGGCGATGCGCCGGAAGTCCTTGAGCCTGCAAAAGCAGCGTTCGATGACATTTCGTCCTTTGTAGGCGCGTTTGTTGAAGCGATGGATGACGACACGGTTAGATTTATTGGGGATTACGGGCTTGGCGCCACGACGAATGATTGCGCCGCGAAGCTTGTCGCCATCATACCCTTTGTCGGCGAGGAGCACGCTCATGGGTGGCGCGAGCGCCAGGACATCGGGAGCCGCAGCGATATCGGCATCCTGGCCTGGAGTCAGATGCAGGACGACCGGCCGGCAGAGCGGATCGCTCAGCGCATGGATTTTTGTCGTGCGGCCTCCGCGCGAGCGGCCGATTGCTTGATTGTGCTCCCCCCTTTTCCGCCGGAGGCACACCGGTGAGCTTTAATCGAGGTCGAGTCGAGCGACAGTACGACGCCGTCTTCGCCAGGCTTGGCCAGCGCTTCGAAGATTGCGCACCATCGTCCTCGCTTGGCCCAGCGATTGAAGCGATTGTAGATCGTCGTGTAAGGGCCGTATTCACGTGGACAATCACGCCATCGTGCACCCGATTGCAGCATGTGAATGATGCCGCTGACGATGCGTCGGTCGTCGTCCCGATCCGGCCCCGTCAGTCCCCTCGGCAGATGCGGTTCGATACGCGCCCATTGCCTGTCGTTCAGCCAAAACAAACCAGCGCGCATTCTCTCGCCCCCGAATCAACACGTAGGCAAGAGAATCACGTGGCGCTATTTAGGTACAGACCCTAGCTGGCGCGTACGAACCTGCTAGCATCCTTCCGACCAAACAAAAGAAAAGGTCGGGAGGATAAAATGAATTCAACGCCACTCTGGCTGTCGTCGCTCACGTTGGCCGCCGCCGGCGGCTGGCTCGCAGCCACGATGTTTGCCGTACCCGCCACCAGCAAGGAGCCGCGCTTTCCGCAGCTCACCATGGACCAGCTCGACGCCAAGCAGAAGCCGCTCGGCGAGCAGATCATGAAGGTGTCGAGCGTCGGCATCGGCGGGCCCTACAATCCGATGATCCGCAGCCCGGTGCTCGGCCAGCGACTGTTCGACCTGTTCTACTATCTGCGCTGGGAGACCTCGGTCCCGACCAAGCTGAATGAGTTCGCGATCCTGATCATCGGGCGGCAGTGGCGCTCGCAGGTGGAATGGTTCGCGCACGCGCCGCTGGCAGCCAAGGCGGGCCTGTCGCCTGATATCATCGCGGAGCTGAAGGCCAACAAGCGGCCGTCGAAAATGGCCGAGGACGAGGCCGTGGCCTACGACTTCGTCACCGAGATCACCACGACCAAGAAAGTTTCCGACGAGACCTACACGCGGGCGAAGAAGGTGTTCAACGATCAGCAGATCGTCGATCTCACCGCGGTTGCCGGCAATTACGTGATGGTCGCGATGCTGCTGGCGATGGCCGAAGAGACGGTGCCGCCGGACAAGCAGGAACCGTTCAAGCCGGGAGAGCCGTAGAGGACTCGTCATTGCGAGGAGCGCTTGCGACGAAGCAATCCAGACTGCCGCCGCGGAAAGACTCTGGATTGCTTCGCTGCGCTCGCAATGACGGAGTATGTGGTGGCGACGTCAGCTCTTACATGCACCTCATGGTGAGGAGCCCGCAAAGCGGGCGTCTTCGGACGATGCTCTGCATCGCCGGGCGAACCATGCAGGCCAAGCTGGTTTTTCTATCCCAGCTTGAACAGCGCTTGCAAAAATTCCTCCACCGCCTTGCGCGACTCCGCGGCGGTCGTGGGGTTGCCGCCGACATGCGGGTTCAGCTCGACGCAGGCATCCCTATAGGTGAAGGGCGCGTTGGTGTCGCCGTTCATCAGCACGCCGCCGTCGCCCTCCTTGATATGGCAGTTGCGCACGGTCTGCGCGTTGGCCGACACCGCAACGGTGTTGACGCCGAGCAGGCCGCTGTCGAAGCCGTGCGCGCTGTCGGGGTATTCGGTCAGCATCACATCGCGCCCGGCCGTATTGAGCCGTCCGACGAACGCCTTGCAGCTCGTCACGGGATTATAGTCGTCGGGCGTGCCGTGGAAGATCCGGATCGGGCGCGCGGCGACCTCGGCATCGCCAACGTAGCTCGTCGAGCAATCCGGATAGAACGGGATGTAAGCCGCGAACTGCACGCCGGACTTGTTCCAGAGCTTGTTGAAGCGATCGAGGCTCGCATAGAGCGTCGCCTGTCCGCCGCGCGAGAAGCCCATCAGCACGATGCGGTCAGGATCGACGCGGGGATGCTTCGCAAGAATCTCCAGTGAGCGGTAGATGTCGACGATCAGGTTGAGGCGGCCGAGCAGGGCCTGGTTCGGCCCCACCACCGTCAGCCCGCGGCCCGTAAAACCGTCGATCACGAAGGTCGAGATGCCCATGGCGTTGAAAGCGTGCACCCAGGCCTCGGTGGTGGCGCCGACGCCGCTCGAGCCGTGCATCAGCACCACGACGGGAAGCTTGCCGGTGCCCTGGGCGACGCGGAATTCGCCAGCGACCGTCACCGGCTTGCCGGCCGCCGCATCGCCGCTGAGGAATTGCTGGTCGGAGAGGGTGAGCGAGGGGATCGGATAGATCTCGGCGCGGGTGGCGACTTCCTTCGGCAGGGATTGCGCGTTGGCGCCAATGCCGGCGAGCAGTGTTGAAATGCAGAGCGCCATAGCGACGCGGAATGCGGTCGGCATCGTGATCCTCCCCCTATGATTTTCATGGAGTAGAACAACGGACCTGCGCACTGTCAATTTGATGCGCGACGACCTCAGGCCTTATCCGCCTTCTTCGCCATCAGCGCCTGGTCGATCGCAAAGCCGCCGATCTCGCTCATCGCTTCCGAGATCACGTCGCCCTTGCGGGCAAAACCGGCGGAGAGGACATCGAACTGCGTCCGTGCCAGGCGCAGCACCTCGAGCGGCACCGAGACCACGGTCTCGTTGAAGCTGTCGACGGAGGCGCGCAAGCCGTCGAGCTCGGTGGTGAGCTTGCCGATATGGCTTTCCGCATCCTGCATCAGGCCGAGCAGCTTGCCGCGCTCGGCGTCGAACGCGGTGCGCTCGGCCGCCGCGGCCGCGGTCACTTCGGCGAGGTGGGTCCCCAGCGCCGCGATCTGGCTGACCATGGCGCGGGAGGTGAGATCAGTCGCCTCGCGCAGCTCTACAAGGCGCTTGTTCTCTTCCTGTTGCTCGTGAAACAGCCGTTCGGCCGACATCGCCCGTTGCTTGAGCGATTCGATCAGCGCGGCCGCGCGCAGCAGCATCTCGCCGTTGCGCCCCGACACCATGCTGGCCATCCGCCGCAGGAAGTCGGTGGTTTCGGACGATGAGTTCGGCGGCAGGGGGACGACCGTGACGGACATGGGCAATGCTTGCAGCCAGACGTGGTGACCGCCGCCGTACCGACTGGGCTCACGCAACATTCGGCGCCTGATCGTGAAGGGAGCAAGCCTGAATCGGCCGGCCCGGTCAACCGGTGGGGGCCGACAAAACGACGGCACTCCCCTCAGGCGTCTTTCTGGCGGCCGATCCGCCCGAGATGGGTGAAGCCGAACCCGGCCGAATATTTCAGGCCATAGCCGAGCGCCCGGTCGATGCCGATATGGGCGAGCCAGATCAAGGCGATGGACAGCGTGAGGGGCGAGGCGAAGCCGAAGCCCAGCGTCAGCAGCGTCACCGGCGCCATGTAGCTGTGGGCGGCATTGTAGACCAGCGCCCCGAATCTGGCGTCGGCCAGGTACGCCAGGAAGCTCAGATCGGGGACGAAGAAGAGCAGGGCGAACACCAGCCAGGAGCCGTCCCAGGAGGCGTACAGCATCACCATCCCCGTAAACAGGGTCAGGCCTTCCAGCCGCAGCAGGATCTTGACGCCGCCGGTCGCCGCGCCGGTCTCGGCCGTTGCTTCATTCATCGTCGTCTCCCAGGCAAAACTCTGTAATTCCTTGCGCTTTCCCGCTGCGGCAAGGCAGCCCTGCGGCGCCGAAAGCGGCTTCCCGGCCCGCAAAATGCCGTGTTAGAACCCCCGGCAATCGCATTTAGGCTAAGAACTGGCGGGAGCAAATGAAGAATATCCTGGACGCCCTTGAAGATCGTCGCGCCGGCGCAAAGCTCGGTGGCGGGGAGAAGCGCATCGAGGCGCAGCACGCCCGCGGCAAGCTGACCGCGCGCGAGCGCATCGAGCTCCTGCTCGACAAGGGATCGTTCGAGGAGTTCGACATGTTCGTCGAGCACCGCTCCACCGAGTTCGGTATGGAGAAGAACAAGATCCCCGGCGACGGCGTCGTCACCGGTTGGGGCACCGTCAACGGCCGCAAGACGTTTGTCTTCGCGAAAGACTTCACGGTGTTCGGCGGCTCGCTGTCGGAGACCCATGCGCTGAAGATCACGAAACTTCAGGACATGGCGATGAAGGCGCGGGCGCCCATCATCGGCCTCTATGACGCGGGCGGCGCCCGCATCCAGGAGGGCGTCGCGGCGCTCGCCGGCTATTCCTATGTGTTCCGCCGCAACGTGCTCGCCTCGGGCGTGATCCCGCAGATCTCCGTCATCATGGGCCCCTGCGCCGGCGGCGACGTCTATTCGCCGGCGATGACCGACTTCATCTTCATGGTGAAGAACACCAGCTACATGTTCGTCACCGGCCCCGACGTGGTGAAGACCGTCACCAACGAGGTCGTCACGGCGGAAGAGCTCGGCGGCGCCTCGGTGCACGCCACGCGCTCCTCGATCGCGGACGGGGCCTTCGAGAACGACGTCGAGACGCTCTTGCAGATGCGTCGCCTGATCGACTTCCTGCCGTCCAACAACACCGACGGCGTGCCGGAATGGCCGAGCTTTGACGACATCGGCCGGGTCGACATGTCCTTGGACACGCTGATCCCCGACAATCCGAACAAGCCCTACGACGTGAAGGAGCTGATCCTGAAGGTCGTGGACGAGGGCGATTTCTTCGAGATCGCGGATGCCTTCGCCAAGAACATCGTCACGGGCTTTGGCCGCATTGCGGGCCGCACCGTCGGCTTCGTCGCCAACCAGCCGATGGTGCTGGCCGGCGTGCTCGACAGCGACGCGTCACGGAAGGCGGCGCGCTTCGTCCGTTTTTGCGATGCCTTCAACATCCCGATCGTCACCTTCGTCGACGTGCCGGGCTTCCTGCCGGGCACCGCGCAGGAATATGGCGGCCTGATCAAGCACGGCGCAAAACTGCTGTTCGCGTATTCGCAGTGCACCGTGCCGCTGGTGACGATCATCACCCGCAAGGCCTATGGCGGCGCCTTCGACGTCATGGCCTCCAAGGAGATCGGCGCCGACATGAACTACGCCTGGCCGACCGCCCAGATCGCGGTGATGGGCGCCAAGGGCGCGGTCGAGATCATCTTCCGCAGTGACATCGGCGACCCCGACAAGATCGCCGCGCGCACCAAGGAATACGAAGATCGCTTCCTGTCGCCGTTCATCGCAGCCGAGCGCGGCTACATCGATGACGTCATCATGCCGCACTCGACCCGCAAGCGGATCGCGCGTGCGCTGGCAATGCTGAAGGACAAGAAGGTGGAAACGCCGGCGAAGAAGCACGACAATTTGCCGTTGTGACGACAAGTAGCCCGGATGGAGCGTAGCGAAATCCGGGTTTTTAACCCAAGTGCCGCATGTCGCTGATGACCGAAGACGATCCGACCGACGAGATTTCAGACATTGAGGCGCGGATCGAGCGGCTGGCCGAGATCGCCGAGCGATGCCGGAAGTACATTCTGGCATCCAAAATCGCGATTGGCGGCGGCGGCGCGCTGTTGTTGATCACGATCCTTGGGTTGTTCGGGACAGGTCTGACCGCGGCGCTCGGATCGATCGCCTTGGTGCTAGGCGGGATCGTGTCGCTCGGTTCGAACATCAGCACGTTGCAGCAAACCGAGAGCGCCATCGGTGCTGCCGAGGCGCTTCGCGCGCAACTGATCGGCAGGATCGATCTTCGCGTGGTTGAGGACACGCCGCTGAAGTTGGTGTGAGGCGAAATTCGTAGGGTGGGCTAGCCCCGCGACTGCGCGAAGCGCAGTTCGCGCGGCGTAACCCACCATCCTTGTTGAAACATGCGCTGGCGGATTACGCTTGCGCTAATCCGCCCTGCGTTTGGCGTCCGCCGCAGCGAAATGCGCCATCTGGTCGGCGTGGGCTTTTGCGAACGCCGGACGGCCCGTGGCGCGCGCGACGTAGTCGCGGCAGGCAGGACTGTCCGCCAGGCCGTCGAACTTGTCGACGACGCGCAGCACGTCCGACATCAGGATGTCGGCGACGGAGAAAGACCCCGCCAGCCATTCGCGCACCGCAAGCACCGTCTCCATGTGCTTGAGCCGGAGTTTTAGGAAGTCGTCGACGAACTTCACGGCGGGTGAGCCATCGTCACTGCGGGTGAACTTGAACATGGTCCAGGGCAGGGCCGGCATCTCCACTGAATTGAGCGCGGCGAACACCCATTCGACCGTGTCACTGCGGCCGCGCGGATCGGTGGGCATCAGCCTGTCGCTGAGCTCACCCAGATGCAGCAGGATCGCGCCGCTCTCGAAGATCGAGAGGTCGCCATCGGTCAGCCACGGCACCTGGCCGAACGGCTGGTGCGCGAAATGTGCGGCGTCCCGCGGGCCGAACGGTACGCTCGCAACGCGATAGGGCAACGTGGCCTCTTCGAGCGCCCAGCGCACGCGAAGGTCGCGTACGAAACCCCGCGGCATCTCGGGAACCCAATCGAAGGTGGTGAGGGTGAGGTTGGCCATGCGGTGTCTCCGTGCTGTCTGGGCATAGGACGGATGAGGGACGGGCGACAGGCGCGGACGGTTTTTCTCCGCGGGCAGGGACCGTAGGGTGGGCAAAGGCGCACTTGCGCCGGTGCCCACCATCTTTTGGCCGACGACAGAAGTGGTGGGCACGCTCCGCTTTGCCCACCCTACGGGGCCACTGGGCTTGGCTCACTGCCCAAGCTTCGCCAACTTGCCTTGCTTCGCGGCCTCGACCGCGCGCTCTGCATCCTCCGGCAGCAGGGTCCGCTCCGCCACCTGCCGCGCCGCCTCGCGCCGTACCGCGGCCACATACGCGCCATCGTCCGCATAGCGCTCCCCGATCGACAGCCGGGGATCGTGCACTTCCTTCCGCGCGGCCTCGGTCGGTGCGAATGGCACCACCGCGCCTTGCAGCGGATAGAGCGCGGTCGGGCCGAATCCCTGCGCGCGTGGATTCCACGCGGTGTAGGTCGCGCGTGGCACCGCCAACGCAAGCTGGCGGATACCCGCGATGGCCATGCCGTCATTGTCCGCCTTCGGCACGAACACGGGATAGCGGCCGATCTCCTTGGGCGGCAGCACGCTCTGGTCGGAGAAGGCGGCCAGCGTATGGATGCCGGCATAGGGCAGGCCGGGGATATCCATCGGCACCGCGCCTTGCGCCGGCACAAGCGTGCCGTGGGCGCGCATGGGGACGCGGCTTGCGGGCGGCTTGATGCCGCCGCTGATCCAGGCGTTGAGGTCGGTGAGCAGCGCGCGCATCGGCCCGCCCGCATGCATCGGGTTTTGCGGCAGCGACATCGCGGGCACGCCCTTGCGCATCACGTCGGAAGCTTCGGCGAAATGCGGCGTGCCTGCGATCATGTAGGCGCGGACGTTGTCGGGGAGGTCGAGGTGGTTGCCGGCGAGGTCGGTGACCAGCAACGAAGCATGCGAGGCCCACCATTCGTGCTCGCTGTCGGTCTGCATCACCTTCGGGCACGTCGCCGAGAGCGCGCAGCGGCGGAGCAGGCCGTCGGTCTTGCCGGAATAGGGATCGCTGAGGCTCGCATAGGTGAAGGGGAACAGATCAGCCTGCCACGCCGGATCCTGCGGATGGCGCGGGTTGCGGCCGGGCTGGCCGAAGCGGATGTTTGTCGCCATCCGCCGCGTGCCCGCGACATGCGGCATCAATCCGTCGAACACCGTGCGCCCCTGGAGATCCTCGTTGAAGCCGAGATAGAGGAAGTCGCGCAGGAAGCGGCCGGATTGCGACACGCCGAAGCCGATGGCGCGGCTGACGGAGGGATGCAGGCCGTTCAGCAGCGGGTTCGCCTGGGTCTCGTCGTGGCGGAGAAAGCTGACGACGTCGCGCACGGCGGCATAGCCCATGCCGAGCGGCACAGGATCGCGCGCGGTGTAGGTGATCTCGTAGAGCGCGCCGGCATCAAAACCGTCGGGCCGGGTGATCTCCACCGTCACGGGATCGACGAGCTTTGCGAGGAGGCCGGAAGGCGCCTGCCGCGCATCGGCCCAGGCGGCGCGTACGGAGACCTTGAGGTCGGCGGCATCAGTCGCCGGCCAGGTCAGCGTCGCGCGCGCGGGATTGGTCGTGTTGTCGAAGACGATCTCTTCGCGCGCGGGCCCGGTGACGGTCTTCAGCACCGGCGCCGTCATCGCCATCTGGCCGGGCCTGGAGGGGATGTCGCCCTGCCAGCCGACCCAGACCATCGTAAAGCCTTGGCGATGCAGGAAGCCGATGCCGGCGTCCTCGGCCTTGTCGGCATTGTTGGCGCCGGGCTGGGCGGAATCGTCGAACAATTGCGGCGCCAGCTTGCGGCCGCGATTGGGCACCTCGAGCAGCAGCGTGCCGTTGCCGTGAGTGGGATCGGTGGGCCGCAGGATCACGACGTCGGCGGTGGCTGCCACCTTGCCGTCGGAGCTACGCGGCGCGAGCGCGAGGTCGGTGATGACGGCGTTGCGATCGTCGGACGGGTTGAGCGCGAAGGTCGCGCGCGCGGTGATGCGCTCATAGGTGCCGACATCGCCGAAGCTGCGCCCCGCAAAGGCGGGCTCGCGCGCGAGGATGTCGAAGCGGATGATTTCGGCGAGCGAGGCCGTGGGCCACAGGCAGGTGATCGCAACGACGCCCGTGATGATCCTGCGCATGGCCGTTCCTTCCCCCATCGGCGCGATCATCAAGTTCCGTCGCGCGGGCTTTTTGTTGCCGCCACTATAACCGTCTATGCTGCGGCCAAACAACGGGAGGAAACACATGCCTGCTGCCTACTTCGTCGTTCGCGCCACCGTCACCGACGCCAGCAAGCGCGCCGCCTTCGACACATGGTACGAGACGGAACATGTGCCCGACGCGGTGAAGGCGTTCGGCGTAGCTGAGGCCTGGCGGTTCTGGAGCCTGGACGATCCCTCGCTGCATCAGGCGATGTATCAGTTCGATGACGAGGCCAAGCTGGCTGCGATGTTGAAGGGCGATGCGTTGAAGCAGCTCGTCGCCGATTTCAACCGCGACTGGCCCGACGTGAAGCGCACGCGCGAGACGCTGGTGCTGGCGCAGGAGTTTGGAGCGTAGCCGTAGCTCGCTCGTCCCTGACACCCATGTCATGAATCTGAAGATGCGATTCAGCTTTCGTTCATGTCGTGACCACGACACTCCCTCTGCATCACTTGCTCGATAGCCTAGAGGACATGTCATGGAGCGTCGGAACTTTTTGAAACTTGCATTCGGCGTCGCGGCTGGAGCCGCGACGTTGACCGCGACCGCACAAGCTGCGCCGTTGGCGCCGCAGCCGCTTGGTGATCCCGCGCGCGCGCCGCAAGGCTATCCCGACGCTCGTCCCGCCGTCACCACCAGTGAGGAGACCGCGCAGCTCAAGCCCGAGCAGGTGCATTGGCATGGCCACCACCGCCATTGGGGCTGGCGCCGCCGCCACTGGGGTTGGCATCGCCGGCGCTGGCACCGCCACCACTGGTAAGCTCGGCACAAGCCAGGCCTTGAACGGGGATCGCGATTGCGGTCCCCGTTTTTATTCGGAGCCGGCGGATGCGACGCCAGGCGTTCAAAACGAAAATGGCCGCGCAGGCTTTCGCCGCACGGCCATCTCGCGATACGAAAAGGTCAGATCAGATCGGGCGGCAGCGGCCACCCCACCAACGGAAGCCGTACGGGCAGACGCGGGCGCGGGGCACGACGACGACCGGCGGGGCAACCACCACCGGGCCGGGCCGCACAACGACCGCACCGCGCATCGGGCGGCAGCCGCCATAGGCGCCGCGGTACCAGCCGGGGCCGCAGCCACCGGCGGCGCTGGCCGCTTCGCTGAAACCGACGACCGCGCTGGCGAGCATGACGGCGGCAAACAGGTACTTCATGTGATCTTCCTCTTTTCCTTGGGCAGGTTTTTGGGGCGCTTGCGGCGCACAATGAATCAAAAGACACGATTCGACACGTTAAATTTGGGCACGTGCCGACACGTCGCGATCCAAACCTGCCAATCATGACCTGAATGCGGCATGAACATTCTCTGCATACGGCTTCCGGCGACAGCAATGGCGCTGGAGCGCCGTCCCGATGGAATCGGAACGGGGCTCCATGTTTTTTGTTTTGTCGCGTTTTCTTGACGCGAACCGGTATCCACTTCGCTCGAAAACGCTCTAGCGACCGAGAAAGCCCAGCACCAATTCCTTGTACTTCTCCGGCGCCTCCAGGAAGACGAGGTGGCCGGTGTCCGGGATCACTTCGGCCCGCGCGTTCGGCATCTTGGCCGCAAGCGCTTTCGCGAGCTCCGCGTTCTGGCCCATTTTCGCGCGCAATGCCTCCGGCGCGTTCGGACGGCCCGGCGCGTTGTGATCGTCGGCGCCCATGATGAACAGCGTCGGCTCTGTGATCAACGCGACCTCGTGCGCGACCGGCTCGCGATAGATCATCTGGCCGGAGCTGACGTAGGCGCAGCCAGCGCGGATAATCGGGGCTGCCCTTGATGTTGAAGCGGGCGTCGACGAACGGCGTGATCGCGTCCGGCGGCAGCTTGATCGCGTAATTGGTCTGGAGCTGCTTGCGATAGCCGTCGGGTGTGAGCTTGTCCTCGCTCTCGATGATCTTCTCGGTCGGCGTCGGCGGCACGTAGAGGCGGTAGTCTTCCAGCCCGATCGGCGCGGTCAGCACGAGATGGGCGACGCGGTCCGGATAGGCGCGGGCGATGCGCACGCCCAGCATGCCGCCGAGCGAATGCGCGACGACCTCAGCTTTGTCGATCTTGAGATGATCGAGCAGCGCAATGGTGTTGCGCGCCAGCGTGTCGAAGTGCAGTTCGCCTTGCGGCTTCGAAGATTTGCCGAAGCCGATCTGGTCCGGCACGATCACGCGAAAACAGGCGTCACTGAGCATCTTGATGACGGGCGCCCAGTAGCTCGACGGAAAATTGCGCCCGTGCAGCAGCACGACGGTGCGGCCGTTCGGCCGCTCGGGCGCGACGTCCATATAAGCCATGCTGAGCTGCTCGCCGTCATTGACAACAGGCAGCAGATGCACGGGATACGGATAGGCAAAGCCTTCGAGCGCGATGCCGTAGGGCTCGCGCGGGGTGGTGTCGGCGGCGTGGGTGGACGTGAACGGGGAAGCGAGGAGGGCTGCGGCAAGCGCGACCGGGAGGATGCGGTTCATGAAGATCTCGTAATTGGAGCCGTCATTCCGGGGCGCGTCGAAGACGCGGACCCGGAATCTCAAGGTTCCAGGTTCGATGCTTCGCATCGCCCCGGAACGACACTGCGCTTAAAGCGATGGATGGCCCGGTCAAGCCCGGCCATGACGGAAGCCGTGGTTCACACGCAAACGTGCGATCTCACGCACCTGGCGTGATCAATCCTTCCCAGTCCCGAACAGCGTCGCAAACTGCTTCTCGCCGGTGCGGGTGAAGTTCACCACGCGGCTGCCGGGCGTGGCGTCGCGCGCGGCCCATTTCAGCTCGGCGAAACGCTGCATCATGGCGGCGCCCAGCGTGCCAGCAAGATGATGGCGCCGCTCGCTCCAGTCCAGGCAGGCCTTGCACACCGGACGGCGCGGATGAGTGAGCATGTCGGGCGAGATCTGCAAATGCTTTGCGAGAAAGCGCTCGCCCTCGGCCGTCAGCTCGATGTCCTGCTTCTTCTGCCTGACCAGGTTTCGCGTGCGTAGACTGTCGAGCATCTGCACGCCGAGATCGCCGGCGAGGTGGTCGTAGCAGATCCGCGCGCGCCGCAGCGCCGGATCCTTCGGCCCGGTGCGCACGCGCATGTGGCCGGTGCGCGCGGCAAGTCCCGCAAGGCCTTCAAGCACGCCGGCGACGTCATCGTCGGTGAGGCGGTAGTAGCGGTGGCGACCCTGCTTCTCTGGCTCGATCAGCCCGCCGGCCTCGAGCTTGGCCAGATGCGAGCTCGCGGTCTGCGGCGTGATGCCGGCCTCCTGTGCGAGGTCGCTCGCCGTCAGTGCACGGCCGTTCATCAGCGCGGTGAGCATGTTGGCGCGGGCGGGGTCGCCGACCAGCGAGGCAATCATGGCGATGTCAGGACCTGATTTCATGCTTCGATGGTAGCCGAAGCATTGCGGTGGAGCAAGGACGTAGTCTGTCCCTGCGAACACGTCATTGCGAGCGAAGCGAAGCAATCCAGTTGCTTCAGCGGCGACGGTGTTGCTCGCGCTTGCCGCAATGAAAAATCAGGGAGCCAACCATGTCCGTCACCGTCTTCATCCGCTACCAGCTCGATCCCTTCAAGCGCGCGCAGTTCGAGGAATACTCGAAGCGCTGGCTCACCATCATCCCGAAATGCGGCGGCGACCTGATCGGCTATTTCATGCCGCATGAGGGCACCAACAACATCGCGTTTGCGCTAATCACGTTCGAGAGTCTGGCCGCCTATGAGGCCTATCGCGCCCGGCTGCGGCAGGACGCAGACGGCATGGCCAATTTCCATTTCGCCGAGGAGAACCAATTCATCCTCGCGGAAGAGCGCACCTTCCTGCGCAAGGTGGTATTGTAGACCGCCAACGCAAAGGAGACGCCCATGATTGCCGTGATTTTCGAAGTCTGGCCCAAGCCGGAACATCGCCAGGACTACTTCGACCTCGCGGCCGACCTGAAGCCGATCCTGCAAACCATCGATGGCTTTATCTCGGTCGAGCGCTTTGAAAGCCTGACCGAGAAGGGCAAGATCCTGTCGGTGTCGTTCTGGCGGGACGAGGCGGCGGTACAGGCATGGCGGAACACGATGGAGCACCGGCGCACGCAGGCGAAGGGCAGGGCAAAGATCTTTGCCGATTATCACCTGCGCATCGCCAGCGTCATCCGCGACTACGGCATGAATGATCGCGAGCAGGCGCCGAAGGACAGCCGCGCCGTGCACGACGCGCACTAGCTTTTGCGGGCGCGCACTGGCGCTGCCCAGTGCGCGCGCTTATCTCTGCGCGGCCAACAAGGGAGAGAAACATGCATGTGACAACCGCTGACAAGCGCGCGACGTTCAAGACGATGCACGAGAGCGGCTGCTTCATCCTGCCCAATCCGGTCGACGTCGGCAGCGCCAAGGCGTTGCAGCATCTCGGGTTCAAGGCACTGGCCTCATCGAGCGCGGGCTTTGCCTGGACCATCGGCAAGGCCGACAACCACGTTACGGTCGATGACGTCTGTCAGCATCTGGCAGCATTGTGCTCGGCCGTCGACATCCCCGTGAATGCGGATTTCGAGGGCGGCTTTGCCGTCGAGCCGGACAAGGTGGCGGACAATGTCGAGCGCGGTGTGCGCACCGGCGTCGCCGGCCTCTCGATCGAGGACTCCACCGGCGACAAGGACAAGCCGCTCTACGAGCGCGCGCTGGCGGTCGAGCGCATCAAGGCCTCGCGCAAGGCGATCGGCGACAGCGGAACGCTGCTGGTCGGTCGCTGCGAGGCGTATTTGTGGGGCGTGACCGACCTCAAGCTCGTCATCGACCGGCTTACCGCTTACGCCGACGCGGGAGCCGACTGCCTCTACGCGCCGGGCCTGAAGACGCGCGAGGACATCGCCGCGGTGGTGAAGGCTGTCGCCCCAAAGCCGTTCAACCTGCTGATCGGCGCGTCCGGCCTGTCCTTGCAGGAGGCCGCTGATCTCGGCGTGCGCCGCATCAGCGTCGGCGGCTCGCTCGCCCGCGCCGCCTGGGGCGGCTTCATGCGCGCCGCGAAGGAGATGGCGGAGAAGGGGACCTTTACCGAGCTCGGCACCGGCTATTCCGGCGGCGAACTCAACAAGATATTCAGCTAAACGAAAAGCGGCGGGATGTGAGGTCCCGCCGCTCTCTCATCCTCTCGGTGTCATGCCCCGCGCAAGCGGGGCATCCGGTACGCCGCGACTTCTCGATTCAATCGCTGCCGCTGGTGGAATACTGGGCCGCCCGGTCAAGCCGGGCGACGACAGTTGTTGTCGTTACTTCGCGCCCTCGGACGGGGCGGCCGGATCAGGCGCCGCCGGCTTGCTCGGGGCAGCACCCGTGGTCACGCCGGGTCCCGTGTTGTTGCGCGGCGTCACATCGCGCATGCCGGGAGGCGCGGCCGGATTCGCAGGCGGAGCCTGCTGGGCGGTCTGCGTTGCCGGCGTGTTGCTGGCCTGGTTGCCGGTGCTCGTGTTGTTCAGTCCGTAGAACACGGCACCCAGTACCAAGGCGATCGCCACTGCGAACAAGGCTACCTTGCCGCTGGAGGCGGGGCCTTCGCCAAGCTCGGGATCGACCTGAAGCTCGGCATCCCGTCGCGCCGCACGGACATACTCATCATCGGCGAGATTCGGGCGATACGGATCGTTGGGAAAACGGTCGTCAGCCATCGATTTTGTCTCCTCGATTATTGCGGCTGGACAACCCCTAGATGCGAGATTCTGTTCCGCCCTCCCTAGTGCTTTCGTCGCATGTTGCCCTTGCGCGAGGAATCGGGAACCTGTTCATTTTGGAACCGTGCGCGTCGGTTCCATCGATGGGGAAGGGAACAAGCGATGTGGAGCGTGCCGCCGAGCGATAGCGTGCTGCATCTGTTGTCGCTGGTCGCGGTCGCAGCGCAAGGCATGACCGCCGCGCTCGCGGCCGGCCGCCGGAGCATGGACTGGCTCGGCGTCTGCTTCCTCGGCTGTATCACCGCGCTCGGCGGCGGCACCTTGCGCGATCTCTTCCTCGGGCACTATCCGCTGGCCTGGGTCGCTCATCCCATCTACCTCGCGCTGGCCGGCGGCGCTGCCTTCCTCACCATCCTGATCGCGCAGCTCGTGCATCGGCTGAAGGTGGCCTTCATCGTGCTTGATGCCATCGGCCTCGTGGTCTTCACCATGGCCGGCTGCGACATCGCCTGGCAGACGGGTGCCACGCTGCCGATCGTCATCGTCTCCGGCATGGTGACCGGCTGCGCGGGCGGGGTGCTGCGCGATGTGCTCTGCAACGACGTGCCGCTGCTGTTCCGCTCCGAGCTCTACGCGACCGTTTCGGTGGCGACCGGCCTGTTCTACGCCACCGCGTTCGGCTTGAAACTCAACGCGGAGCTCTGGACGATCTTGACGTTTGTCCTCGGCGTCAGCTTCCGCCTGCTCGCGGTGCGCTACAAATGGGAGATGCCGAAATTCGTGTTCACGGAAGGCGAGGAGCGGTAGGGCTTACTTCGCCTTTCGTAGAGTTTGAGCGCTATCGCATCCACGGCGTCATGGCCGGGCCTGTTGTTTAGTCCGGAGACATGGCTGACACCTGTTCGGACACATCACTGACAGGTTGGCCATTGGTCAAGTCGATCGATGCGACCTGCCAGCTGGCGAAGAAGATTCCGTAGTGGCCGTCACGAACCAGTGGCCGGATGGCAAGGCGTTCGCGGGCGAAGGCCTGGGGAACTTTCCAGAAGCGTCCCTTGAAGGAGATGTAGGGTCTTGTCGATGAGACCCTGCGCACGATCTCGCCGCTGTCGTATTCGACGTTCGGAACGCGGGCCGGCATGGGGCGAGCACTTGGCCGGAAGCGATCGGCAGGGACCTGCATATCGAGGCCTTGGTGAGGCCGCTCCAGATTGTAGACCGGCCGCCAGGCGTCGAAGGCGCGCTGGACTTCCGGGAGAGTTCGGAAGCGGCGCATTGCAAACACCTCGGCCTTCAGGGTGCGATGGAAGCGCTCGTTCTTGCCGCGGGCCTGTGGGTGGCATGGCCTGGCGTGCACCACCCTGACGCCAAGCTTGAGCAGCCACACCTTCAGTCCGGTCCAACGAATGCCGGACGTATCGCCCCAGGGTGAGCCATTGTCGGTGTAGAAGGCCTCTGGCAGGCCATAGCAGCGGAACGTCGTCGACAGGTGATTCTGCACGGTGAGACGCTGCTCGTCGGCACATGCCTTCAGGCACAGCACGTAGCGCGAGTGATCGTCGACGATGGTCAGCGGATGGCATCGTGTCCCGTCGGCCAGCGGCAGGTGGCCCTTGAAGTCCATCTGCCACAGCAGATTGGGAGCTTCCTTCTCGAACCGGTGGCCCGGATTGGGCGGCGCATTCTCACTCGGTTTGACCCGGCCGTTCCGACACAGGATCTGGTGCACCGTTGATGGCACAGGCACCGTCTGCCCGCCCCGCTTCAGGCAATGGGCAATCTTCCGTGCTCCCCAAGCCGGATGCTTGTCGCGTACAGCCAGGACTTCTACTTCGACCGCAGCCTCACTCCGCTTGGGCATCGCATGCGGGCGCCGGGAGCGGTCGGCCAGCTCCCGATCGCCGGCCTGCCAGCGCGCCAGCCACTTGTAGCCGACGTCAGGACTGATGTTGAACCGACGGCACAGTTCGCGCCGGTTGGCGCCCTCCTGCAAAGCCAGCCGCACAAACTCGTGACGCTGATCCATCACTGACACCTCGCTCCAAGGCATGGACGGCCTCCCGAATCGGACCAATCCAGCCAATGTTGATGTGTCAGCTATGTCTCCGAACACCCGTCAGTGATCTGTCCGGGCTAAACACCTGTCCCGGCCATCCACGACCTTTGCCACCGCACGAAAGAACGCGGATGCCCGGGACAAGCCCGGGCATGACGACCTCTGGTGAATACTGAGGAGCGTGAACTACTGCTCCTTCCGCGCCTTCGCCACCTGCGCCGTGGTCACCAGCGGCGCGGCGTTGCCCCAGGAATTGCGGATGTAGTTCGTCACTGCGGCGATCTCTTCGTCGGACAATTGCTTGGCATAGCCCGGCATCTCGCCGCTGTTGGGCGCGCGTGGCGTCGTCACGGTGTGGGCGCCGTCGAGGATGATGCGCAAGCTGGAGGACGGATTGACCGATTGCAGAAGCGCGTTGCCGGGCAGCGGCGGATAGATGCGCGGCGCGCCGGAGCCGTCGGCTTCATGGCAGGCGATGCAGAGTTTTGCGTAGACGGCCTGGCCGGCCTTCATCTCGGCCTCGTCGGGCGGCGTCACGATCGTCTCGCGCCGCGACGGCGGCAGGCTCTTCAGATATTCCGCGATGGCGCGCACATCGGCATCGCTGATCTTCGAGGTCGAGCCGACGACCACCTCGGCCATCAGCCCGCCGGCATGGCTTTTGACGTTTCGCCCGCTTTGCAGATATTCGGTGATGTCTTCGACGCTCCATGACTTCAGCCCGGTGCGCGCGGCGCCATCGAGCCTTGGTGCGTACCAGCCGCCGACCTCGTTGCCCGACAGCGCCTGCGCAGTTTTGTCCGCGCCGAAGTAGTTCTTCGGCGTGTGGCAGGCGCCGCAATGGCCGAGCCCGGTGACGAGATAGCCGCCCCTGTTCCACGCCGCGCTCTGGCTCTGGTCCGGCTCGAACAGGCCGGGCTTGAAATACATGGCGTTCCAGACCCGCATCAGGCGGCGATAACCGAACGGCCAGCGCAGCTCCGGCGGCTTGTTGCGGCTCGCCACGGGCGCCAGCGTTCCGAGATAGGCCCGGATCGCCAGCGTGTCGTCCTTCGTCACCTTCGTGAAATAGGGATAGGGGAAGGCCGGGTAATAGTTCGAGCCGTCGGGCGCGATGCCGGTGCGCACCGCGCGGGTGAAATCGGCGTCGGTCCAGGCGCCGATCCCGGTGTCACGATCCGGCGTCAGGTTCGGCGCGTAGATCGCGCCGAAGGGCGTATCGATGCGCTTTCCGCCTGCGAATGGCTTTGCCGGATCGGCGGTGTGGCAGCCCGCGCAGTCGCCGGCTTCGACCAGCGCCTTGCCATAGGCGATCAGCTCCGGCGATGGTTCGGCGGCGCGGGCCGCGCTCGCAACTGCACTGCACAATGCGACAACAGCCAGAATCATTCGCATCGAAAGCTTCCCCTGCGACCAATCGCCCGGATAGGAGCCTCACGTCGTTTCGCGTCGGTGGGGGTATGGTGACACAAATTGAAAATGCGCGATGCCTTTGCAGCCACGAAATTGCGATTATTACCCGGCGCTTCCTTTGGTCCAGATTTGTGATGCGGAGCGTTAAATATCCGACATAGAGTGGCGGAGTTGGTCGGCGCGCCCTAGCTAAAAACAACGGGCAGGCAACGGCTTAAGTGGCCAAACGCTCAAACGGGCGGAAGAGGACAAGAATGGGTATCAACCAGGGTCCGATCAGTCTCGACCAGAAATACACCCAGGAAACCGGACACGTCTTCACCACGGGCATCCAGGCCCTGGTCCGGTTGCCGATGGCCCAGATCCGGCGCGACCGCGCCAACGGCCTCAACACCGCGGGCTTCATCTCCGGCTATCGCGGCTCGCCGCTCGGCGGCTATGACCAGCAGCTCTTCGCGGCGCGAAAGCATCTCGAGCAGTACAACATCAAGTTCCAGCCCGGCGTGAACGAGGATTTGGCGGCGACCGCGGTGTGGGGCTCGCAGCAGCTCAACCTCTCGCCCGGCGCCAAATATGATGGCGTCGTCGGCATCTGGTACGGCAAGGGCCCCGGCGTCGATCGCTGCGGCGACGTGTTCCGCCACGGCAATGCCGCCGGCTCGGCCAAGAACGGCGGTGTGCTGTGTCTGGCCGGCGACGACCACGGTGCAAAATCCTCCACTGTTCCGCATCAGTCCGACCACGCCTTCATGTCGGCGCTGATGCCGTATCTCTATCCCTCCAGCATCCACGAAATGATCGAGATGGGCCTGCTCGGCATCGCGATGTCGCGCTATTCGGGCTGCTGGGTCGGCATGAAGGTGATCACGGAGACGGTGGAGACCACCGCCGAGATCGACCTCACCGACGAGATGAAGCCGTTCATCATCCCGCCCGATTTCGAGCTGCCGCCCGGTGGCCTCAATCTGCGCTGGCCTGACGACCGCTTCGAGCAGGACCGCCGCCTCCAGGACTACAAGGGCTTTGCCGCGATCGCCTTTGCGCGCGCCAACAAGGTCAACCGCGTCACTATGGATTCGCCGAACGCCCGTTTCGGCATCATGGCGTCGGGCAAGAGCTACGAGGACGTCCGCCAGGCGCTGCGCGAGCTCGGGATCACCGAGGAGGTCGCCGCCAAGATCGGGCTTCGCCTCTACAAGATCGGCATGCCCTGGCCGCTGGAGCCGGAAGGCGTACGCCAGTTTGCGGTCGGCCTCGAAGAGATCTTCATCATCGAGGAACGGCGCGAGATCGTCGAGAACCAGGTCAAGCAGGAGCTGTTCAACTGGCGCGACGACGTCCGCCCGCGCATCGTCGGCAAGATGGACGAGCACGACAAACGCTTCCTGACCTTCGCCGCCGAGCTCAGCGTCGCCTCGCTTGCGACCTCGATCACCGAGCGGCTTCTCCGCCTCAATCTCAACCCCGAGATCGCGGAGATGCTCCGCGCCAAGGCCGACTGGTTCAACGGCCGCCAGGCCACGCAAATGCAGGCGACGGCGCCTGTCTCTCGCGTACCGTATTTCTGCTCCGGCTGTCCCCACAACACGTCCACCAAGGTCCCCGAAGGCAGCCGCGCGCTCGCCGGCATCGGCTGCCACTTCATGGCGCTGTGGATGGATCGCTCGACCGAGACGTTCACTCATATGGGCGGCGAGGGCGTGCCGTGGGTCGGCATCGCGCCCTTCACCAACGAGAACCACATCTTCGCCAATCTCGGCGACGGCACCTACTTCCACTCCGGCCTTCTCGCCATCCGGCAGGCGGTCGCCTCCAAGACCAACATCACCTACAAGATCCTTTATAACGACGCGGTGGCCATGACCGGCGGCCAGCGCCATGACGGCGATCTCTCGCCGCAGCAGATCACGTTCCAGCTCCACGCCGAAGGCATCCGCGAGATCTACCTGGTCTCGGAGGCGCCCGACACCTATCCTGCCGACACGATCGCGCCCGGCGTGAAGCTGTATCACCGCGACGAACTCGACAACGTCATGAAGATGTGCCGCGAGTACAAGGGCACCTCGGCGATCGTCTTCGTGCAGACCTGCGCGGCCGAAAAGCGACGCCGCCGCAAGCGCGGCCTGATGGAGGATCCGGCGCGCCGCGTCATGATCAACCCGGCGGTCTGCGAAGGCTGCGGCGACTGCTCGGTGCAGTCGAACTGCATCTCTGTCGAGCCCTTGGAGACCGAGTTCGGCCGCAAGCGCGCCATCAACCAGTCGTCCTGCAACAAGGACTATTCCTGCGTGAAGGGCTTCTGCCCGTCCTTCGTCACCGTCGACGGCGGCAAGCCGCGCCATCGTGCGCCGGCCGATCTCGGTGACATCGGCGAGCTGCCGGAGCCCACGTCTCGGCCGACGGTGGACAAGCCCTATAACATCGCAGTCGGCGGTGTCGGCGGCACCGGTGTCCTCACGATCGGTGCGCTGCTCGGCATGGCCGCTCATATCGAGGGCAAGGCCTCGATGATCCTCGACATGTCGGGCCTGGCGCAGAAGGGCGGGGCGGTGCTCAGCCACGTCCGCCTGTCCGATCATCCGGCCGAGGTGACCTGCTCGCGCATCGTCACTGGTACGGCAGATCTCGTGCTCGCCGCCGACGAGGTGGTCGCGGTCGCCAAGGACACGATCTCGCTCTGCGACACCAGCCGCACGCGCGGCATCATCAACAGCCACGTCATTCCCACCGCCGACTTCGTCCTCAACCGCGACTTCAACTTCCAGACCCGCAAGTTGAACGGGCTGCTGGAAACGGCCCTGCACAAGGACTCGGTGTTCTTCGATTTCACCAAGCCGGCCGAGCAGCTGCTCGGCGACAGCATCGCCACCAACATGATGATGATGGGCTACGCCTATCAGAAAGGCCTGTTCCCGCTGTCGGCTGAATCGATCGAGCAGGCGATCGAGGTCAACGGCGTCGCGATCAAGATGAACAAGGAGGCCTTCCGCCTCGGCCGCCTCGCGGTCGCCGATCCCCAGCGCCTCGCCGACATGCTGAAGGGGACGGACGAGGTGGTTGCGCCGAAGACGCTGGATGCAATGACGCTGGATGAGGTCGTCGCGCATCGCGCCAAGCACCTGACCGCCTACCAGAGCGGCCGCCTCGCAAAACGCTATCGCAAGCTGGTCGATCAGGTTCGCGAAGCCGCCAAGCAGGGCGGTTATGACGATGCGCTGCCGCGCGCGGTCGCGGTGAACTATGCCAAGCTTCTGGCCTACAAGGACGAATACGAAGTTGCGCGCCTCTACACCGACGGCGCCTTCGAGCAGCAGCTCCGCGACCAGTTCGAGGGCGACTTCAAGTTCAACTTCAACCTTGCCCCGCCGATCCTCAGCAGTGGTGTCGACGCGCTGGGACGCCCGAAGAAGCGCGCCTTCGGCCCGTGGATGCTGAAGGTCTTCCGCGTGCTGGCGAAATTCAAGTTCCTGCGCGGCACGCCGCTCGACATCTTCGGCCACAGCGCCGACCGCAAGCTCGAGCGCGATCTGATCGTGGGCTACGAGAAGGACGTCGCCACCGTGCTCGGCCTGCTCTCGCCGGTCACCGTCGACACCGCCGTCGAGCTCTTGTCACTGCCCGATCGCATCCGCGGCTACGGCCCGGTCAAGGAGAAGGCCGTCGCGGACGCGAAAGCCCGCTACGCCCAGCTCGCGGCCGACCTCGCGAGCCCGCCGCCGGCGCCGAGGCAGATCGCGGCGGAGTAGGGCGGTCTCGTAGGGTGGGCAAAGGCGCGAAGCGCCGTGCCCACCATCTCACCAAGTTGCACCGCAAGAGGTGGGCACGCTTCGCTTTGCCCACCCTACGATTTCGTCTTTGAAATCAACCACCGTCCTACTGTGCATGGGGTTGTTTTCGCAAAAAAGAAAATCGCTTGTGCCGTCGGGCAAAACACCTTTAGGACTCTGGCCGTCATTGCGAGCGCAGCGAAGCAATCCAGAAATGCCTCCGCGGATAGACTCTGGATTGCTTCGCTGCGCTCGCAATGACGACGCGGTGGCAGAGTGGCCTTCCCGCCGCACTTCGAGATTGCGGTAGCCGGGAATTGCGCCAACGCGCTGCCCTCTCGCCCGACGGAATATTTCCGCGCTTGCCAAGCTGGCCCCCGCGGTTCAGAAAAACGGAGCAAGAAGAAACGCGAGCGCGGAGACCTGACGTTTTGACCATCAAGGGCAAGGCCTACATTGCCGGGATCTACGAACACCCGACCCGGCATGCGCCGGACAAATCCACCGCCCAGCTCCATGCCGAGGTCGCCAAGGGCGCGATCGAGGATGCCGGGATCAGCAAGGACGACGTCGACGGCTATTTCTGCGCGGGCGACGCCCCCGGCGGCGCATGGCCGATGGTCGATTATCTCGGCCTGAACACCAAAAAACTCCGCCACGTCGATTCCACCGAGACCGGCGGCTGTTCCTACATCATCCATCTCGGCCACGCCGCTGAAGCCATCGCGGCCGGCAAGTGCTCGATCGCGCTGATCACGCTCGCGGGCAAACCGCGCACCGGTGTGATGCCGCCGCGCGCAGCCGGCGCGGAAGCCGATTTCGAGTCCGCTTACGGTGCGACCACGCACAATGCCTATGGCATGTGTGCCATGCGCCACATGCACGACTATGGCACCACCAGCGAGCAGCTCGCCTGGATCAAGGTCGCGGCCTCGCATCACGCGCAATACAATCCGCATGCAATGCTCAAGGATGTCGTCACCGTCGAGGACGTCCTGAACTCGCCGATGATCTCCGATCCGCTGCATCGCATGGATTGCTGCGTCGTCTCCGACGGCGGCGGCGCGCTGATTGTCACGACGCCCGAGATCGCCAAGAGCCTGAAGAAGCCGCTGGTCAAGCTGATCGGCCATGGCGAGGCGATGAAGGGTCCGCGCGGCGGCAAGGATCTCGACCTCACGTACTCCGCCGGAATCTGGTCCGGCCCGCGCGCGTTCGAGGAAGCCGGCATCACGCCGAAGGACATCAAATACGCCTCGATCTATGACAGCTTCACCATCACGGTGCTGATGCAGCTCGAGGACCTCGGCTTCTGCAAGAAGGGCGAGGGCGGCAAGTTCGTCGCCGACGGCAATCTGATCTCGGGCGTCGGCAAGCTGCCGTTCAACACCGACGGCGGCGGCCTCTGCAGCAACCATCCCGTCAATCGCGGCGGCATGACCAAGATCATCGAGGCCGTCAGGCAGTTGCGCGGCGAGGCGCATCCGAAGGTGCAGGTCAAGAATTGCGATCTCGCCATCGCCCACGGCACCGGCGGCCTTCTGGGCGTTCGCCACGCCGCTTCGACGGCCATTCTGGAGCGCGTGTGATGGTAGATGCAAAAAAGTATCCGGCACCGGTCACGAACCCCGAGACCGCGGCGTTCTGGGACGCGGCCAAGCAGGGCAAGTTCATGATCAAGCGCTGCACCGCGTGCGGCGAAGCGCATTACTTTCCGCGCTCGATTTGCCCGTTCTGCTATTCGGACAAGACGGTGTGGGAGGAGAGTTCGGGTGAGGCCACGATCTACACCTGGAGCCTGATGCGCAAATCGCCGACCGGCCCCTATGCCATCGCCTATGTCACGCTGAAGGAAGGGCCGTCGCTTCAGACCAACATCGTCGACTGCGATCTCGAGAAGCTCAAGATCGGCCAAAAGGTGAAGGTGGTGTTCAAGCCGACCGATGGCGCACCATTGCCGTTCTTCACGCCGGCGTAATTTCTTCCCTCCCCCCTTGTGGGGGAAGGTGGCATAGGCCGCCTCCGGCGGCCGTCCTTAAGAGACGCCGAAGCGAAGCTTCGGCTACGGCGCCGGATGAGGGGTATCGCTCCGCAGAGGGACTCTCTGTGCGGAAGCAACCCCTCACCCAAATGAGTTTGCCGCACGGCTCTCGCGGCCCTCTCCCACAAGGGGAGAGGGCACATTAACGAGCGCCGCTACTCGCGGAGAGACCGGGAGCAAACCAGAAAAATGTCCGCCAGATACGAAGAACTCAAAGGCCTCAAAAATCTCGGCCAGAAATACGCCTATGGCGATCGCGAAGTCATGCTCTACGCCTACGGGATCGGCCTCGGCGCCGATCCGATGGACGAGAAGGAGCTCGCCTTCGTCAATGAGGGCACGCTGACGCCGCGGCCGCTCAAGGTGGTGCCGACGTTTGCGTCCGTCGCGGCGTGGGGCTCTGGGCCGGGCGAAATGAATCTCAACCGTGTCATGGTGGTCGATGGCGAGCGCGACATCACCTTCCACCAGCCGCTGCCGGTCGCCGCGAACATCACCGCCGATTCCTCCGTGGTCGAGGTCTACGACAAGGGCAAGGACAAGGGCGTCGTCATCAGCCACCAGACCGTGCTCAAGAACGAGAAGGGCGAGAAGCTTGCTACTCTCGTTGCCTCGCGCTTCGCCCGTGGCGACGGCGGCTTTGGCGGGCCGAACCTGACCCAGCCCGATCCGCACAAGATACCCACGCGGAGCCCCGACAGGACCATCGACATCGTCACGCGCCCCGACCAGGCGCTGGTCTATCGCCTCTGCGGCGACCGCAACCCGCTGCACAGCGATCCCGAGTTCGCCAAGAAGGCCGGCTTCCCGCGCCCGATCCTGCACGGCATGTGCACCTACGGCATCACCTGCCGCGGCGTACTGCAGACTTATGCCGAGTACGACGCGTCGGCCTTCCGTCAGCACGTCGCGCGGTTCTCCTCGCCGGTTTATCCCGGCGAGACCGTGACCATGGACCTCTGGAAGGACGGCGACGTGATCTCGTTCGAGGCCAAGGTGAAGTCGCGCGGCGTCACGGTGATCAAGAACGGCAAGACGGTGCTGGGTTAGGACGGTCTAGTACCCACTTTTCTTGGAACGTGAGTCGTGATTCAAGGTCGGGATGATACCCGAAGCAAGAGAAGTCCACCTTTCGAGGAAAGATCGCAAGGTGCTTGAGGCGTGCTGTCGCTCACCGGTGACGTTGCAGCGCGATTTGAAGCGGGCGCGGATAGTTCTGTTGGCGGCGGATGGGCGCAGCACCCGGTCGATCGCCAAGGAAGTTGGGGTCCAGCCGCGGATTGTCAGCCTTTGGCGGCATCGCTATGCCGACCATGGCCTTGAAGGGCTGCAAGACAAGCCGCGGCCTGGCAAGCAGCCGATCTATACGAAGACGACCGACAAGCGGATTCTGAAGCTGCTGGATAAGCCGCCACCGCAAGGGTTTGCGCGCTGGACCGGCCCCCTGCTGGCCGAGGCGCTGGGCGATGTCGATGTCCAATATGTCTGGCGGTTCCTGCGCAGCCACAAGATTGACCTGGTGGCTCGCAAGTCCTGGTGCGAGAGCAACGACCCGAACTTTACGGCCAAAGCCGCCGATGTTGTCGGCCTCTATGTCGCGCCGCCGGCGAAGGCCATTGTGCTGTGCGTGGACGAGAAGCCCTCGATCCAGGCTTTGGAGCGAGCGCAGGGTTATCTGAAGTTGCCCAATGGCCGCGCCTTGACCGGCCAAAGCCACGATTACAAGCGGCATGGCACCACAACATTGTTTGCGGCGCTCGAAGTCGCCACCGGAAAGATCATCGCGACCCATTCAAAACGCCGGCGCCGCGTCGAGTTTCTCGATTTCATGAACAGCGTCACCGCGGCTTTTCCGAACCGCAAGCTTCACGTCATCCTCGACAACCTCAACACCCATAAAAAGAACGAGGACTGGCTCAAGGCCCACCCCAACGTGCAATTTCATTTCACGCCGACAAGTGCGTCATGGCTCAATCAGGTCGAAGTATGGTTTTCCATCTTGCAGGGGCAGTCGCTCAGCGGCACCTCCTTCACGAGCCTCAAGCAGCTTCAGGAACACATCGATGCCTACGTCAACGCATACAACGACAGAGCCGAACCCTTCGTCTGGACCAAGAAAAAGGTCCGTCAACGCCGTTTCAAGGGCCGCCGTATCACTCAGCTCTGATTCCGGGTACTAGTGCCCCGGACGCAGCGCAGCGCTTCTTCAGCGGTGCGCTGCAGAGCCGGGGCCCAGAGCGTGCCTAAGAGAGAACGCCTCCCGGCTCTGCGACGCAGCGTTGCACGCTGCATCGCGTCCGGGACACAAGAGAACAATAATTAGCAGGGAGAGGCCACCATGGGACTACTCGACGGCAAGGTTGCGCTGATCACCGGCGCGGGCGGGGGGCTTGGTGAGGCCTACGCAAAACTGTTCGCGCGGGAAGGGGCCTCGGTCGTCGTCAACGATCTCGGCGGGCCCCGTGACGGCTCCGGCGCCGACAAGTCGATGGCGCAGCTCGTGGCGGACGCGATCAAGGCCGAGGGCGGCAAGGCGGTCGCCAACGGCGCCGACATCTCCACCATGGAGGGCGGCCAGTCGGTGTTCGACGACGCCATCAAGCATTTCGGCCGCGCCGATATCCTCGTCAACAATGCCGGCATTTTGCGCGACCAGACCTTTTCCAAGGCGTCCGAGTCCGACTGGGACAATGTGATCAAGGTGCACCTCAAAGGCACCTTTTGTTGCACCATGCCGGTGTTTCGCTGGATGCGGGAAAACGGCGGCGGCGTCATCGTCAACACCTCCTCGACCTCGGGCCTGATCGGTAATTTCGGCCAGACCAATTACGGCGCGGCCAAGGGCGGCATCTGGGGCCTGTCCAACGTGCTGGCGATCGAGGGCCGGAAGTACAACATCCGGATCTGGACACTGGCCCCGGGCGCGCTGACCCGCATGACCGCAGACCTGCCCCGCTATAAGGAGAACCCCGGCGCGGCGCTGGGGCCGGACGGCATCGCGCCGGCCGTGCTATACATGGTCAGCGACTTGTCGGGCGACCAGACCGGCAAGGTGCTGGGCGTGTCCGGGCCCCGCGGCGTGCGCGAAATGCGGATGATGGAAATGGACGGCTGGAAACCGCCGCACTCGGGCTGGAAGGCCCAGGATATCGCCGATCACGCCAAGGAGATCTTCTTCTCCGAGGAGCAGATCAAGATGGGGGCGCGACGGTTTTAGCCAAAACTGTCATTCCGGGACGCGACGACGTCGCGATCCCGGAAAGACGATAGCCGATAGGATTGAGAGACCCAATGAAACTGACCGCCGACGCCAAGGGCACCTTCGCAATCGCGCCGACACCGTTCCACGATGACGGCCGGATCGACGAGCGCTCGATCGACCGCCTGACCGATTTCTACGAGGAGGTCGGCTGCGACGGCGTCACGGTGCTGGGCATCCTCGGCGAGGCGCCGAAGCTCGATGCCGCGGAGGCCGAGCAGGTGGCGGTGCGCTTCGTCAAGCGCGCCAAGAAGATGCAGGTGATCGTCGGCGTCTCCGCGCCGGGCTTTGCCACCATGCGCTCGCTGGCGAAGGCCTCGATGGATGCCGGCGCGGCCGGCGTGATGATCGCGCCGCCGCCGTCGCTCCGTACCGACGACCAGATCGTCGGCTACTATAAGCAGGCGGCCGAGGCGATCGGGCCCGATGTGCCCTGGGTGCTGCAGGATTATCCGCTGACGCTCTCGGTGATCTTCACCCCTGCGGTGATCCGCAAGATCGTCACCGACAATCCGAATTGCGTGATGCTCAAGCACGAGGACTGGCCGGGTTTGGAAAAGATCTCGACGCTGCGCAGCTTCCAGAAGGACGGCTCGCTCCGTCCGCTCTCGATCCTCTGCGGCAATGGCGGACTCTTTTTGGACTTCGAGATGGAGCGCGGCGCCGACGGCGCCATGACCGGCTACGCTTTCCCGGAGCTCCTGATCGACGTCGTGCGCCTCTCGAAGGAGGGCAAGCGTGACGCTGCGCATGATCTGTTCGACGCGCATCTGCCGCTGATCCGCTACGAGCAGCAGCCAGGCGCAGGTCTGGCGGTGCGCAAGCACGTGCTGCAGAAGCGCGGCATCATCTCTTCCAGCGCCCAGCGCAAGCCGGGCGCGACCATCACGCCGGCGGCGAAGGCGGAGGTCGATTACCTCCTGTCGCGCGTCGCCCGCGTCGACAAGCGCGCCAATCTTGGCCCGCAATCCAGCGCCGCAGGTTAGTTGAATGCCCGAGACATCAGCATCACGCCCGGCTTCGACCATCCTTCTGCTCCGTGACGGCGCAAAGGAAATCGAAGTCTTCATGATGGTCCGCCATCATCAGATCGAGTTCAACTCGGGCGCGCTGGTGTTTCCCGGCGGCAGTGTCGATGCCGGCGACAACGAGATCGTCGCCCGTGCTGACCTCTATTCGGGCGGCGAGGGCCTGAGTGAATCGGATCGCGGTTTTCGGATCGCCGCGATCCGCGAGACCTTTGAGGAGAGCGGCATCCTGCTGGCGCGGGCGAAGGGCGCGGGCACGCCGATCGATGCCAAGCGCGCCGGCGAGATCGCCGACAAGCATCGCGTCGCCCTCAACGAGCACAAGATCAGCTTCCTGAGCATCTTGGCCGACAACGGCCTCCAGCTCGCGCTTGATACGCTCGTGCCCTACGCGCATTGGATCACGCCGGAGGGCATGCCGAAGCGGTTCGACACCTGGTTCTTCCTCGCGGCCGCACCGCCCGATCAGCTCGGCGCCCATGACGGCCGGGAGTCCACCGACTCGATCTGGGTGTCGCCGCGAGAGGCGGTGGAGGGCGGCGAGAGCGGCCGCTTCAAGCTGCCGTTCCCGACCACGCGCAACCTGATCCGCCTCGCCAAGCAGGGCAGCGTGGGCGCCGCGCTGGAGCACGCCCGCGGCATGTCGGTCGTCACGGTGATGCCGGTCATGACCAAGACCGAAACCGGCCGCCAGCTCCGCATTCCCCGCGAAGCCGGCTATGACGGCGAGGTGTTCGAGGTCGGGGCGGTCGGCTAGGATACTTCGATACCAAACGAAGTATTGGCGGCCACGGACGCGCTAGATTCCGTCCATCGCGAATGGACGGGACGTGCAAAATGGATCAGGGACGGGACCCCAACATCGCCGTCGAGCTGGCGCTGCTGGTCGCGCTCGCAACGCTCTGGGGCGGCTCCTACACCTTCATCAAGCTCGGCGTCGCCACCATTCCGCCGATCACGCTGATCGCGGCGCGCACCACGATCGCCGGGCTGCTGCTGCTCGTCGTCATGTGGGCACGCGGCATCAGGATGCCCATGGATGCCGCGACCTGGCAGCGCTTCGCGTTCCAGGCCGTACTCAACAGCGTCATCCCCTGGACGCTGATCGCCTGGGGCGAGCGTCATGTCGACGCGTCGCTCGCGACCATCCTCAACTCGGCCGGGCCGATCTTCACCTTCCTGCTCACGGCCGTCGTCACGCGCCACGAGGTGACGACGCCGCGAAAACTGTTCGGCGTGGTCGCCGGCATGGCTGGCATCCTGCTGATCGTCGGCGTCGACGCCTTCCACGACGTCGGCAGTGGCCTCGTCGCGGAGGCCGCCATCGTCGCCGCCACCATCTGCTACGCCTGCGCCGCGATCTTCGGCCGCAGCTTTAAAGGTCTCGATCCGATGGCACCGGCCGCGGGCTCGCTGCTGGCGGGCGCGGCGGCGCTGATCCCGGCCTCGCTGATCGTCGAACAGCCCTGGACGCTGTCGCCCTCGTTGAGTTCCGTGCTGGCGCTGCTCGCGCTGGCGACCTTCTCGACTGCGGCGGCGTTCGCGATCTATTTCCGCCTGATCCAGACGCTGGGCTCGGTCGGCACCACCGCACAGGCGTATCTGCGCGTGCCCATCGGGGTCGCCATCAGCGTCGCCTTCCTCGGCGAAACCCTGAGCCGGACCGCCTGGATCGGGCTTGCCTGCGTCGTCCTCGGCGTCGCCGCCATGACGATCCCGGCCCGGCGGCCGGCCAGCGTTAAAACGTCATAATCAGGTGGGGAGAAGGGCGGCGGACTCGCGATATTAAGGATATTCGGCAGCGCGAGGCATGTTCCCCCGGGGCCGCAAACCATCGTATATTGGGCCTCCAATAGCCCGGTCCTCAAAAGCCCCAATGTCCGCCGAATTGACGCCGACCCCTGAGAAAAAGCGAACATTCTCGCTCTCCATCGGCCAGCTCACCTTCGGCAGCTTCCTCCTGGTGCTGGCGGTGATCATCGTCACCTCGACCGCGAGCGTGATCGCGATCCGGCACATCGATACGACCTTCGCTGAGTTGCAGCGGCTCCAGAGCGTCGGCGACCTCGCCGAGGACATCGACCGCCGCATGAACGAGCTGCGGCTTGCGGCGCGCGATTTCGTCACCGATCCCGGCGCCGGCACCCAGTTCAAGCAGGTCGGCGAGGCGGCCTCGACACTGAACGACATCCTGAGGAAGACCCGCATCGAGCTCGCGCCCGAGCAGCAGGACATGATCGACGGGGTCACGGAGCGCCTTGCGACCTATCGCAATGGCCTCGAGCGGATCTCGACCCTGATCGACCGCCGCGCCCAGCTGCTCGCCGGCCTGCCGCCGCTGCGCGACCGGTTCGACGTGGCCGTCGGAGCCGCGGCGGACCGCGAGCTCGCCTCCCGCCTGTCGGAATCGCAGAGCCGGATCGCACTCGGGCTGCTCGCGCGCAACCCGTCCGCCGCCGAGCAGGCCGCACAGGGGATGCGGGCGATGGACATCGCGGACGCCAGGCTGAAGACGGCCGTGAACGACTATGCCGAGGCCATCATCGCGGTGGCGGTCCGGGAGCGGCAGATCGCCGATATCGACCGGGAGGTGCTGGGCACCGAGGGCCGCCTGATCGGCCGCGTCACGGAACTGCTGCGCGAGGTCAGCGCCCGGCGCGGTCACGTGCTGTCGCGCGATTTCGCCCGTACGCTGACTGAGGCACGGTGGCAGAGCATCGTGTTCGGCACCATCGGCGTCTTGATCGGCATTCTTGCGGCGGGCTTCGTGGTGCGGCGGACCGTCCGGCCGCTTGCGAAGATCGCGAGATCCATCCGCGCGCTCGCAGCGGGCGAGAAGGACACCTCGATCCCGTCGGCCGACCTCGACAACGAGATCGGCGACATCGCGCGCGCGGCCGAAGTGTTCCGCCGCGCGCTGGAGGAGGCCGACACGGCGCGCGAGGCGGCGGTGCGGGCGCTCACCGAGCAGCGCCTTGCCGAAGAGAGCTACCGCAAGCTGTTCGAGGGCTCGGTCGACGGCATCTACGTCACGACGCCGGCCGGCGATCTCCTCAACGCCAATCCGGCGCTGGCGCGGATGATGGGCTATGACAGCCCGCAGCAGCTCATCGACAGCATCAACGACATCGCCCACACCATCTACGTCCACCCCGAGGCGCGCGCCGAATACCAGCGGCTGATGGCGCGCGACGGCATCGTGCGCGAGTTCGAGTACCAGGTGCGCCAGCGCAGCGGCAACATCCTGTGGCTTTCCGACAGCGCCACGGGCGTGCAGGACGAGGCGGGCAACATCGTCCGCTACGAGGGCACGCTGCGCGACATCACCGACCAGAAGCGGGCGGAAGACGCCATCGCCGAAGGACGGCGCCTGCTCCAGCAAGTCATCGACACCGTGCCCGCGGTCATCAACGTCAAGGACCGCGAGCTGCGCTACGTGCTGATGAACCGCTACATGGCCGGCATCTTCGGCATCGAGCCCGCCGATGCGCTCGGCCGCACCACCGCGGATCTGATGTCGCGCTACGGCGCAGCCAAGACCGACGAGAACGACAAGCGGGTGCTCAGGCTTCGAAAAGGTCTCGGCTTCTACGAAGAGGAGTACAAGGACGCCTCCGGCAACATGCGGCAATGGCTGGTCAACAAGTTGCCGCTGCTCGATGCCGACGGCGAGATCGAGCGGATCGTCACCGTGGCGCTCGACATCGGCGAGCGCAAGCGCGGCGAGCAGGAGATGCGCAAAGCCAAGGAATCTGCCGAGACCGCGTTGCGAAACCTGCGCGAGACCCAGGCCTCGCTGATCGAGGCGGAGAAGCTCGCCGCGCTCGGACGGCTCGTCGCCGGCGTCGCCCACGAGGTCAACAATCCCGTCGGTATCAGCCTCACGGTCGCATCCGCGCTGGAGCGCAAGACCGCGATGTTCACCTCCGAAGTCGAGCGCGGCGAGCTCCGTCGCTCCACGCTCAACGACTTCCTCAACACCAGCCGCGATGCGTCCTCGCAGCTCGTCTCGAATCTGAACCGCGCGGCCGAGCTGATCCAGTCGTTCAAGCAGGTCGCGGCCGACCGCAACTACTCGGACCAGCGCAGCTTCGATCTCGGCGACCTCACCGAGCAGGTGGTGATGAGCCTGCGGCCCGGCTTGCGCAAACACAATCTGACGCTCAACGTCGAGTGCCAGCCGAGCCTGACCATGAACAGCTATCCCGGCCCATATGGCCAGGTGCTGACCAATCTGTTTCTCAATTCGGTGGCGCACGCTTTCCCGGACGGCCGGCCGGGGATCATCGACATCCAGGTGCGCGAGTCCGGCAAGGACAATGTCGAGATCATCTTCTCGGACAATGGCTGCGGCATGTCGCTCGACGTCCGCCGCCGTGCCTTCGATCCATTCTTCACGACGCGGCGCGACCAGGGCGGCACCGGCCTCGGACTGCACATCGTCTACAGCATCGTGACGAACCGCCTCGGCGGGCGGCTCGATCTCGATTCCGAGCCGGGCGAGGGGACGCGCATCCAGATCATCCTGCCGCGCACCGCGCCGCTCGAGCAGGCTGCGGAATAGTCCCGCGCCTAATCAGCTTCCGCGAGCTTGTGCAGCGTGGCGCCGAAAATCAGGCTGGCCTTGCCGACGAGCGCTGTGCCCGTCATCTCCGCGCGGGTGTCCGTGTAGGTCCCGCTGACGCCGATGCCGACCGGGGCAGGGCCGCCGAACAGCGGATTGTCATCGCCCCGCGGCGAGGTGTGTCGTTGCACCAGCACCTCGCCTTTGAAGGTGTGGTCGTCCTTCACGACGTAGCTGCCGGTGTAATAGAGGTACGCATCGCCGCCAAGAATCTTGCCGTCGCGAAAAAGAATCACGCCGCTGCCCTTGCCGACTCGACCATCGAGCAGGTTCACGTGAATCGAGTAGAGGCCGTTCTTCATCACGTCCCACAGGCCGGCCGCCATCGCCCAACGGCGTAACCGGTAGAGCTTTTATGCCAAAGCGCGTTCCCGCACGCAACGCGGCAGTTTGCCGGGCGGCGGTGCGATCTTGCCGCCGCCAGCCGTAGTTGTCCCGGCTTGTCTATGACACCGCCATGACGGTCTGATCATGACGCGAGGCCAGTCGTTGCGAATCAAGTTGGCCCGCGAAATGCATAACCATTGTTGCACTGGCCGCGGGGTGCTGGAGCAAGACAAACGTGAGCAACTGGATCGAGTCCGGCGGCGATGAGTCGCGTCTATACAGTGTGCGTCCCACGATTTGCGAAACACAACGGCCGACTGGCGGCGCGCCACGCTGGCGAAGCATGGTGAGCCTCACTTGCGCCTTGGCCTTGATCGCGCTCGCAGCCCCCTCGGGGCATGCGCGCGACCGCGGCCAGTTCGTCAACACCAATGCCGAATTGAAGGCGTGGTTCGACGGCCTGCGCAGCGGCAAGGGGCCTTGCTGTTCCGATGCCGACGGCTCGGCGCTCTCGGACACTGACTGGGAGAGCAAGGACGGACATTATCGTGTCCGCATCCCGCGCCTGGGTCATGTGCTCGACGGCCAGCAGCAGGAGCTTGTCTGGGTTGACGTGCCCGAGGAGGCCGTCATCTCGGAGCCGAACCGGGTCGGGCGCACCATGGTGTGGCCGATCTACGGCTACATGGGCGTCGCCATCCGCTGCTTTATGCCTGGCAGCATGAGTTAGCCGGGCGGCAGCACGCCCGGCCTCTCGTCGACCTCAGATGCGGCGCCGCGTTAGGTGTATTTCTTGTCGCGCTCGAGCAGCTCGATGGAGATGCCTTCCGGGCCGCGGATGAAGCAGATGCGCACGCCGGGCCGGATCGTGGTCGGCTCGCGCGTGAAGGTGACGCCCTTGGCCTTGATCTCGGCCGCGACGGCGTCGATGTCCTTCACGGTGAGACCGAGATGGTCGAGGCCCTGATGCGGGTGTGGCGGCGGCGGGTTGACGGCGTTGTCGCCCTCGAGCGATGCGATGAAGATCTTTGCGCCGCCGAGATTCACGTCGATCCGTCCCGGTGCGCGCACGACCTCGCCGCCGAGGATGTCCCGCAGCCAGGCTGCTGTGGCCTCCGGATCGGGACTGCGCAGATGGACGTGATCCCAGGTGACGACGACTGGCATTTCATGTTCTCCCAACGGGGTCTTCGATGTTGCAGCGCATGTTAGCGGCCCCGGCTGGTGATCGCCACCGTCCTTACCGACTCGGCATGAGCGCGGGAACCTTAGGTCGTCTCCCGGATTAAGGTAAGCAGTGGCCGAGTCCGTCGTCGAACGAGCCCAGGCCGCGGTCGGTGATACAGCCATGAACGCCAGGTTTGATCGGATCGGGTGGGGACGTTTCGCCGGGAGCGGCGAGCGTCTGGCGCGAGCCGTGACGATCGCGAGCGTCTCGTTCGGGCGAAGCCTGCTCTGGCTACTGGCGGCGATCATCGTCGGCTGCGGGGTGTGGATGTTGCTGCCGCTCTCCAGGGGCAACAGCACCGAGCCGGTGAAGTCTGACGTGGCAACGGTCGAACCGGCACCTCCGGGCAGTACGGCGGCGGCGGTCTCGCCGATTGTCGAAGCTCAGGCGCCAGCTGCGGCAGAACTCGATCGCCTCAAAATCTCATCGCAGACCTGGCGCCGTGGCGGGCTCGGCTCGAAGGCGCTGGTGACGTTCACGCTGCGAAACGACAATGACTATGCCGTTAAGGATCTGGAGATCGTCTGCGCGTTCACGCGGCGCGATGGCAGTCATCTCACCGACCGTAACCGCGTGCTTGCCGACACGGTAACGATGAAGAGCCGCAAGACCTTTGCCCGTATCCCTGTCGGCTTCATCAACGTTAACGCCGATCAGGCGAAGTGTTCGCTGGTCGCAGCACGGCGCGCGTAACGCCCGGAGTTCCCGGTAGCGGAAAAGTTACTGTCCGCAGGCCTTGGCCGAAAAACTTGGCGTTGCCATTTGAACCAAGGGCCGGGTGCAGGAACCAATTAGAGTATCGCCGGTTTAAGGCGAAGAGCCCACGCGGGGATGCGGGGGGCGGAGCGTGGCCGATGCCCATTTTCAGGTACTTCGTTTTCGTCGGTGGAGCGTTGCTCGCACTGTTGTTCGCGGCGGATTACGTTCTGCCGTCGCAACCGGTTGCACGGGCCATTGTCACCGCAAGCAACGATCAGCCCTTGATCCGGATTCGGTCGGATCGCCATTTGCCTGAGCGTGTCGTGCTCGACACCAGCCAGCCGACGATTGCCGCACCCGCAGTGAAGACCGCCGCGGTCGTTGCGCCTCAGGCGCCGGTGCAGGAGGCTGCTTCGCCGGAGCTGGCCGAGATGTCGGCCAAGGCGCGGGTGCGCGAGACCTTCGCCCAGTTTACGCCGGCCCCGAAGGCCAACGCCGCTGCGGCCAAGAAGACCGAGGCCAAGCTGCAAGTTCAGGCGCAGGCTCAGCTTCCCCAGGGGCAGACGCCTCAGATCCAGGCTCAGCCCAAGCGCAAGGTCGCCAGGGCGCACCCGGCGCCGCAACAGGGCCGGCCGATGCTGTTCGCGCAGCAGCCTCATTTCGGTCTCTTCAACACGACCTGGTAAGGGTGCCTCCGACCCGTCTCGAATCGAGACGGGGAGGGCTTTTTATTGGTCAATCTCTCTGCTAATTCGAACCGATCCGAACGCCGTCCGGTGCGCTGGCTTGCCAGCAGCGGTCCGGCGCTTCTCGGTTGCGGCCCCATACCCGGGCCGGGGCGCTCGTAGCTCAGCTGGATAGAGCATCGGATTTCGATTCCGAGGGTCGGAGGTTCGAATCCTTCCGAGCGCGCCACTTGCCAGGCCGGAGCCTTGAGGCCCGGCCGGCCGAATTCGCGGGTCCCATTACTTGCCCTGGATCTTCAGCCCATTGGGGCCGACATTGATCTGCAGGCCGTCGGGCTGTTTCTTCGCCTGGTAGAGATTGTAGCCGAGCACGGCTGCCGTGACGACCAGAGCGCCGATGATCAGAAACAGGACGTTACGGTTGATAGACATTCTCTTCCCTGAACCACTTGATTGACGGCGAGAAAAACCCCGCGCGTAGGGCGCGCGGGGTTTGTCAGCGCGCCCCCGGGACTGGCTGGCGGCGCACTGCTCGGACCTGACAACCTCGTTCGAGGGAACCTGTTCCATAGCCCCCCGACGCGTGGTCAAGGCAAGCCATCGGCGTCGCGCCTGTGATGTCAGCTTGCGGAACGGCAGGTGTGCCGGGCCCGTGCCAGCGTGTCGGAGGGCGCCTCGTGGAAGGTCGCGCGGTAGGCCGCGGCAAACTCGCCGAGGTGATGAAATCCCTGGGCGCGTGCGCACGTGGCGACCGTCGCGCCGCCGCCCTTCAGGAGCCGCGAGCGTGTGGCCCACAGCCGCTTCAGGCGGATGTACTGATGCAGGCTCATGCCGCGCACCTTGCTCACCGCGCCGCCGAGCGTTCGGACCGAAACACCCAACTCGCCGGCGAGATTGGCCGTATAGATCGGAGCGGTCGGATAGGCCGAGACGTAATCGTCGATCTGTTGCACGAGCCTGGCTGATCGCGCGCCGGCATTCGGGGCGGTGCGATCAGACAACGGGTCGATTTGAAACAGGTCGTCGAAGGCGAGCAGCAGACCCTCCTGGAGATGCGCGGCGACCTCGGTGGTTTCGAACATGTGCGGCTCTACGGACGCGGTCCGCAGGATGTCGAGAACAAGCTGACGCGCGTAGAGATGCGCCACGGGGTCCGCGATGCGAACCCACAATGCATCGGCGCGATCGAACCAGCCGCGATCCCTGAGCGCGGGGGAGAACATGATCAGCGCGTGGTAATTGGTCTGATGCTCGACGAAATGACAATGATGATTGCCGCGCAAGGCGATGAAAACGCGCGAGTCGAGTTCGATCCCGCTCGAGCTGGCCCGCAGATCGTCGGTCATCGGCAGGATCACCATGCCGCCCGGTGCGCGATAGGCGGTATCGAGGATCCGCGCAAACGACCTCGCCACGATGATCCGGCACCCCGGGAGGTTCACGATCGCACGCGCCGCAGCGAAGTTGGCGACGTCGAGCGGAATGCTGCGGGCGTCTTCCATCGACTCGGCCGGCCGAAACGCGTCGACGTCGGAAAACCGGATCAACTGGAGGGCGGAGGAGGGGGCGAGAGCGTCGAAGAACATGCTTCTGGCCGGATGCTGCAATGTGACAATTAAATGAAAATCAATACATCGCAATCAATGGCGAAACAGGATGATTCAGTAAACCGGATTCCAGGCCGTAGTATTGCGGACATCATGCCACGCGGCGCGTCGGGTCGATGTCACCGTCAACGGTTCCGGTTCATCGGTTGGCCTGAGGCGAGGTCGATGAAATGGAGACGCGTGCAGGCGGGACAGGCGAAGGACTCGAAGCTCCGCCCCTCGAGCCGCCGCCCCTCAAGCCTCCGCTCGTCAAGGCTCCGCTCGTCAGGCCTTGGCTGCCTCTCGAGATGCGTCTGCACATTCATGCCCGTCTGAGGGCATCGGAAAACAATGAAATCCGCCATCGACGCAGAATGACGGCACATCGAATTTCATCTTTGATCTAGATCAGTTTTGGAATCGCTCCACGCAAGCCGCGGGTACGCGAATGGACACAACGCGCGATCTCGCAAAAGCGAAGGGGCCCGAGAGGGCCCCTTTGGAAATCACCAGCGGCGATAGCGTGGTCCGTAATAGCGAGGCCCATAGGCGCGCGGCCCATACCCATAATATCGGGGCCCGTAATACGGCCGCGGGCCGTAATACCCATCATAGTTCGGGCGCCAGAAACAGCGTCCCCAGGCGTCGCAGACCATGCGGACCTGCTCGACGTCGGAGACCTGCGGCGTCGCAGGTGCGGGCGCGATGGGCATGGCGGACGCCGCCGGTGATGCCATGATGGCACCGAACAGGGATGCGGCGACGAGGCCAGTCTTGAGATTCATGATGTCTTCCTCTGCTTACGCAATACAGGATATCGAAGTTGTTCTGATCAAATTGTGGCGGAACCGAAATGTAATGCTGATGAACAAATCTTCAGCAAAGCTCGCCGCAGACCTGACTTTTCGCTTCGCAAGATTATCCCAGGTTCGCGCGCGTGACCAATGCTGCGCTTGCACTGGCGCTGCCTGGCAGGACATTGCGTTCATCTTTGATCCTGCGCAATTCGCCGGCACGACTTCATCCCTAGTCTTGCCGTAGCCAGCGCTTCGAGGAATTCGAAGAGCAGGCTCGCGAGATTGCCTGGAGCTGTGCAATGGACAAGATGAGAATAGACAAGGGTGACTGGCTGATCGTGTGCGACGGGCGCAAGGCGCTCATTCTGGAAAACCTCGGCGACGAGATGTTTCCGAACCTCCACACCCGGGAGGTGCACGAGCAGCCCAATCCCTCGACCAGTGCGCAAGGGACCGATGCGCCGGGCCGGCTGAACGCCGCCGTCGGCGGCGCGCGCAGCTCGGTCGAGCAGACCGATTGGCACGATGAGGCCGAGCGTGCCTTCCTGCGGAACCTGGCCGGCCGGCTCGATGCCGCCGTCAGCGCGGGCGAGACCTCGGCCCTGACCATGGTGGCCTCACCACGCGCGCTCGGGATGATCCGCGCCGATTATTCGGTCGTGGTGCGCAAGGCGCTTCAGGGCGAGGTCGGCAAGGACCTCGTCAAGCTGCCGGTCTACGAGATCGAGAAGCAATTGCTGCTGTCGGGCGCCGCCAAATAGCGGCACCCGCAGAGGACGCGCCAGCGCCCCTCAGAAGCAGGGGTGCCGGCGGCCGTCCTGGCCGATATAGGTGGCTGAGCTCTGGTAGCAGCGGTTGTTCGACGGGCCGTCGTAGAAGGCGAAGGTGCCGGGGGTAACGCCGGGCCCGTAATTGTGCAGATAGCTGATCGGGTAGGGCAGCGGGTTGGTGTAGTGGCGGTGGTACCGGTGGTGTCCCCGCGCCTCCGCAAGGCTGGGGGCGAGGATGGCGGCCGACAGGGCAGCAACCGCGGCTACAAGCTTCAACGTGCTCATCTCGATTCTCCGGAACCCGCGCGAATAGGTCAGGTGTTTATAGCCATTTCGGGCCGCCGGGACACCCGTCCGGGGCCTGGAAATCGGGGCCAATCCCGCCGATTCCGGGGTGGGTGTGACAGAATTGCCGGAAGCGGGTCCAAGGCTGCCCATTTTTGGCCTTTTCGGGATGCTTAACGAATTCCCCACACAAGTATGGCCAAAGAGAATTCGCTTAAGAATCCTGTCGCCGGCCCTTTGGGGGTCCTTCGAGGCCGGTTCATTCCTGAAGGCTTTCGCCGTCACGCACCATGCGCATCACGCTTTTGAGCCTGCTGTTGCTCTCCGTCGCCGCCGCCACGCCGGCGCGCGCCGAGCTGCACATCACCCGTGACCACGGCGGCTACGTCGAGGAGTACAAGGCCAAGTACAAGCGCGTCCGCGAGAAGGGTGAGCGCGTCATCATCGACGGCATCTGCAACTCGGCCTGCACCCTGGTGCTCGGCATGGTGCCGATGAACAAGATCTGCGTGACGCCGCGCGCCAGCCTCGGCTTCCATCAGGCCTATTACGACAAGGCCTTCACCTTCGGCATCAAGGTCACCAGCGCGGAAGGGACGTCCGACCTGATGTCCTATTACCCCAACACAGTGAAGGACTGGATCCGCCGCAATGGCGGGCTCACCACCGACATGAAGAAGATCAAGAACGGTGTCGAGCTCTGGAAGATCATCGACCCCTGTCCGGAAGAATGGTGAGCGGCTGAGCTGCGCGCCCGCTGTCCGTCGCAGCGCAGCATCGCTCGTTCGGAAATTCGCATTGCCGCATAGGCCCCGGTCGGGCAATGAGGGCGGCAATGAACCATAATCAAGAAGCCCTGACCGCCCGCGCCGCGCCGATCCTGTTCGTCGTGCTCTGGAGCACCGGATTCATCGGCACCAAATACATCATCAACAACGCCGATCCCTTGACCTATCTCGCCATTCGCATGGCGATCGTGGTCGGCCTGATGGCGATCATCGTGGCGATCGCGCGACCGAAATGGCCGGACCGCGTCGACGTCGCGCATAGCGCCGTTGCCGGCATTCTCGTCCACGGCTTCTATCTCGGCGGCACGGCCATTGCGATCGCGCATTCGATCCCGGCCGGACTCTCGGCGTTGATTCCGGGCCTTCAACCGATCCTGACCTCGACCATCGCCAACCGCTGGCTCGGCGAACGCGTGACGCCGGTGCAATGGGCGGGGCTGGTGCTTGGCCTCGGCGGTGTAGCGCTGATCCTGCACGGCCGTCCGATGACCGGCGAGGCGGGGCTCGGCTGGCTCGCCTCGGTGGTGTCGTTGATCAGCATCACGCTCGGCACGCTCTATCAGCGCCGCTACTGCAACCACATCGACTGGCGCGCCGGCAATCTCGTGCAATATATCGCCGTCACCGTCTTCTTCACGGTCGGCGCCTTCCTGTTCGAGGACCGCGTGGTGCACTGGACGCGGGAGTTCGTGCTCGCACTTGCCTGGCTTGCCGTGGCGCTCTCGATCGGATCGATCGGGCTGTTGTACTGGCTGATCCGCCACGCTGCCGCGACCTCGGTTGCGAGCCTGTTCTACCTGGTGCCCGCCGTCACGGCGCTGATGGCCTATCTGCTGTTCGGGGAGAAGCTCGATGCGCTGGCGATTGCCGGCATGGCGATGTGCGCGGCGGCGGTGTTCGTCGTCAATCGGCGTTTCTAGGCAGGCAGGCCAGTACGTCGGAATACATCCCTGACGTGCGGCGAGCGCTCGTGCTAGGCTGGACTGATTTCAGCTTCCCTTTGGCAAGGTGATTTCCATGAAAAAAGCACGGCGTGCACTGCTCGGCAGGTCCTTGAGGCCGGTCCGGATTGCCTGCATCAACTACGCCGAGGAGATGATGAGCGAGCGGATGATGGGGAGGCTCACGGCGGCGCTCCAGAAATGCTACGACGAGCATTTCCTGCCGGTCTGGGGCTATCCCATCGATCTCGACGTCACCCGCAACCCGAAGCCGACGGACTGGCAGCTGCTCTATTTTGACGACGCCACCCACAAGAACTTCCTCGGGCGGCACGAACTGACGCACCGCGGCCAGCCGATTTCAAAGATCTTTCTGAAGGCACTCGGCGAGGACGATCCGGTCAGCCTGGCGGCCTCGCACGAACTGTTCGAGATGGTGCTCGATCCCATGGCCAATCTGTGGGCCGACAAGACTCGGCACACCCAATATGCCTACGAGGTCTGCGACGCCGTGGAAGAGGAGTCTTTTCTCGTCAACGGCTTTCCGATGTCGAACTTCGTCTATCCGTCCTGGTTCGAACCGTTCGAGCATCCCCGCGGCACCAAGTTCGACCATATGGGGTCGCTCAAGGCGCCGTTCTCGATGACGGAAGGCGGCTATGTCATCAAGAAGGTCAACGGCCGGAAGGTGATCAAGCAGTTCGGCTCATCCGAGAAGCGGAGGCGCTTCGCCAAGGAGGACCGGCGCGGCCATCGCAGCGAATTTCGTGATCCGCAAGGCGAGCATCACCCGGGCCGGCGCGCAGCCAAGCGGCGAGGGTAGGGGCGGGAGCAGTCTCCGGGCGCGCCCGCACCCCGGAGACCTGCTCGAGCGCTGCGATCAGCGCTTGGCCTTCTTTTTCGACTTGGCCGCCTTCTTCGCGAACTTCCTGGTGGCCTTCTTTGCAGCCTTCTTGGCCACTTTCTTCGACGACTTCTTTGCAGCCTTCTTCGAAGCTTTCTTCGCAGATTTCTTGGATGCCTTCTTGGTCGCCTTCTTGGCTTCCTTCTTGGAAGCCTTCTTCGGCGCTACTTTCTTCGCGACCTTCTTGGCGGCTTTCCTGACCTTCTTGACGGCGGTGACTGCGGCTTCGCTGGTCGCTTCCACGGCGGTGGTGATCGTGTCCATCGCCTGTTCGGTGATCGGCTTCTCGTCGTCCATATCGTCCCCCACGGTTTGTATGGAGCGATGACGATAGCGGGTTTCAAAATCGAGTCAAAGCAGCGCTCAACCTTTGCGGATCTTTGCGTAGGCGGCGAGCGCGCGTTCGCGCCCCTTCGCGTGGTCGACGATCGGCTGCGGATAGGTCTTGCCGAGCGTGACGCCCGCGCTCGCAAGCTCGATCGGTGATGCCTGCCAGGGCTGGTGGATCAGCCTGGCCGGCACGTCTTTCAGCTCGGGCACCCAGCGCCGGACATAGGCTCCATCAGGATCGAACTTCTCGCCCTGGAGAGTTGGATTGAACACGCGGAAATAGGGCGCGGCGTCGGCGCCGCAGCCGGCGACCCATTGCCAGTTGGCGGGATTGCTGCCGGCATCCGCATCGACCAGCGTGTCCCAGAACCAGCTCTCGCCGTCGCGCCAGTCGATCAGCAGATGCTTGACCAGGAAGGACGCCACCACCATCCGCACCCGGTTGTGCATCACGCCGGTGTGCCAGAGCTCGCGCAGGCCGGCATCGACGATGGGATAGCCGGTGCGTCCGCGCTGCCAGGCGGCGAGCGCCTTCTTGTCTCTCTTCCAGGGAAAGCCATCGAAATTCGTTTGCAGGTTTTCGGTGGCAAGGCTCGGGTGATCGTGGAGGAGATGGCGGCAGAATTCGCGCCAGCCGAGCTCGCTCAGGAACTTTTCGACGCCGGGCCCGATCGCGGGATTCTCCGCTGCGGCAAAGCGCGCGGCGTGCCAGATCTGCCGCGGGCTGAGCTCGCCGAACCTCAAGTGAGGCGACAGGCTTGAAGTCCCCTCGCGATCCGGGCGGTCGCGATCGCCGACATAGACGCGCGCGGTGTGCTTGAGGAAGTCGCGCAGGCGCACGCGGGCCGTGGCTTCACCCGGCGTCCAGGTCTGGCGCAGGCCGCCAGCCCAGTCGGGCTTTGTCGGCTCGAGCGTCCAGCTCTCCAGCGCGTCGCTGGCGAGCTGCGGCGCAGGGCGTAGCTCCCGCGGTGTGGGCAGAGGCTTGGGCGGATCGCCCAGCGACAGCACCCGTCGCCAGAACGGCGTGAAGACGCGAAGGCCGCGGCCCTCCTTGTTGCGGATCGCCGAGGGTGGCGCCAGCAAGTCGCAGGGGAAGCTCTGCGAGCCCACGCCGAGCTTTGCCAGCGCCGCTTCAAGCTGTTTCTCGACGGCCTGATGTGGCGCCTGCGCGACCCCGTTCCAGTAGACCGCTCCCGCTCCGCTCTCGCGCGCCACTTCGGGGATCACCTTGGCCGCCGGCCCCTTGCGCAGGATCAGCGATCCGCCGCGCGTGGCGATCTCGGCGCCGAGCGCCCGCAACGACTGCGCCAGCCACCAGCGCGTCGCGCTGCCCAGCGCCCGTCCGGCCATCTCATCCATCACATAGAGGCAGATCACCGGCGCGCCTGTCTTCGCGGCAGCATGGAGGGCGGGATGGTCGGACAGGCGGAGGTCATCGCGGAACCAGACGATGACAGGCGGCGTGCTTGGCGTGGTCAGGGCAGGCCTCGTTTACAATTTGGCAAGCATGCCACGTGCGGCGGTGTGAACCGTCGTTAATTCGGTCGTAAGCCGATTGCATGAATATGCAGGAATTCCGGGGGTGGTTCCATTCATGTCCAACCGTGCGACGGCAAAGTTCTTGCCGCAATTCAAGCTGGGTACCAAGGCCGTCCTGTGCGCCGTGCTGCTGATCGCCGTGAACACGGCGCTCGTGGTCGGCGCCGGCTATTGGTCGCTCACCTCCGCCTTCAACGATCGTGCGCTGCGCGACATCGAGGTCAATTTGCGCACGCTGGCCCTGGCTTTTGCCGAGGTCGTTCCCGACGCGAAGATCACGATGCGGGATGGCGGGGTGGCGCGCGCCGAGATTCCCAAAATGCCGGAGTTCAGGGATCACGCCATCGTCGATCGCGCGGTGTCCTATGTCGGCGGCAACGCGACCCTGTTCGTGTTCGATGATGCGAGCGGGCAGTTCGTCCGCCGCTCGACCAACGTGAAGAAGGAGAACGGCGACCGCGCTGTCGGGACCCAGCTTGCCGCCGATCATCCCGGGCAGGCCGCCCTGCGACGCGGCGAGGCGTACAAGGGCCCGGCCACTCTGTTCGGCAAGACCTTCATGACCGCCTATCTCCCGGTCGCGGATGCCACCGGCAAGGTCGTCGGCATTCTCTATGTCGGCATCCCCATGGCGCAGTTCGAGAGCATGCTGACCCAGGCCATCGAGAGCATGGCGATTGCGGCCGGTATTGAGCGCTCCTGGTCCTGGTCCTCACCTTGCTGGTCGTCCGCCGTATCACCAGGCCGCTGACCTCGGTCACGCGCTCGCTGACGGCGCTGGCCGAAGGCAAGAGCGACGTCGAGATCGATTGCGAGGATCGCGCCGACGAGATCGGCGAGATCGCCCGCACGGTCGCGGTGTTCAAGAGCAACTCGCTGGAGCGGGCGCGCCTGCGCAGCGAGCAGACCGCGGCCACTGCTGCCGCGGCAGAGCAGCGCAAGGCGGAGCTGCGCAATTTCGTCGAGCAGTTCCGCGGCAGCGTCGGCGGCATCCTCGACAAGGTGCTGAGCTCCTCCGGTGAGTTCGAGCGGGTGGCGCGGCAACTCACCGACACCGCACGCTCCACCGCCGACCTGTCGGCGCAGTCGGCCGGCGCATCCGAGAACGCCTCCGAGCACGTGCGCACGGCGGCCTCGGCCTCCGACGAACTGTCCCACTCGATCTCCGAGATCACCCGCCGGGTGCAGGAATCGAACGAGATCTCCGCCGAGGCGGTACGGCAGGCCGAAGCCACCGACCAGCGCATGGCGCAGCTCTCGGAAGCGGGGGCGCGCATCGGCGACGTCGTCAAGCTGATCACCTCGATCGCCGAGCAGACCAATCTTCTGGCGCTGAACGCCACCATCGAGGCCGCGCGTGCCGGGGACGCCGGTCGCGGCTTCGCGGTGGTGGCCCAGGAGGTCAAGACGCTCGCCGGCCAGACCGCCAAGGCGACAGACGAGATCTCGAACCAGATCGCCAGCATGCAGCTTGCCACGGAGGAATCGGTCACCGCCATCAAGGCGATCGGCCAGACCATCGAGCGCATCAGCGGCATCGCGGGCTCGATCTCGGCCGCCGTCGAGCAGCAGAGGAGCGCCACCCACAACATCGCGGCCAGCGTTCGCGCTGCGGCCTCGGGCACCGCCGATGTCGCGGTCAATGTCCGTCACGCAGCCAAGGGCGCGAGCGAGACGGGGGAGACCTCGAGCCGGATGTTCGCGTCTGCCCAGGCGCTGTCAGGCGAGAGCCTGCATCTGAAGGCCGAGGTTGACAGCTTCCTCGACCGCGTGCACGCGGCCTAATCCAACTCGGTCATTTCCGGGCGGTCCGCAGGACCGAACCCCGGTGCGCATTGCGCACCAGGGAATCTCGAGATCCCGGGTTCTGACGCATCGCCCCGGGATGACTTTTTGCGGTCGCTATCCGCGATCGCCAAAAGTCACTTCGGCTGCGGCACGATGCGGATGTAGGGCTTCGGTTCCTTCCAGCCCTGCGGATAGATCGTCTTCGCCTCGTCGTTGGAAACCGAGCCGGCGATGATGACGTCCTCGCCCTGCGTCCAGTCGGCCGGCGTGGCGACGCGATGCTTGGCGGTGAGCTGAAGCGAGTCGATGACGCGCAGGATCTCCTGAAAATTCCGGCCTGTGGTCATCGGATAGACCAGCACCAGCTTGATCTTCTTGTCCGGCCCGATGATGAAGACGTTGCGGACGGTCTGGTTGTCGGCCGGCGTGCGGGTGAGGGGATCGCCCGAGGTCGAGGCCGGCAGCATCTCGTAGAGCTTGGAGACGTTGAAGTCGGTGTCGCCGATCATCGGGTAGTTGGGGGCGGCGCCTTGCGTCTCCTTGATGTCCTCCGACCATTTGGAATGGCGGTCGACCGGATCGACCGAAAGGCCCATCAGCTTGACGCCGCGCTTGTCGAATTCCGGCTTCAGCTTGGCAAGCGCGCCGAGCTCGGTCGTACAAACCGGCGTGAAGTCCTTGGGGTGGGAGAACAGGAGAGCCCAGCTATTGCCGATCCAGTCGTGGAACTTGATCTTCCCTTCGGTGGTCTCGGCTTCGAAGTCGGGCGCGGTGGTGCCGATCGGGAGCGTCATGGTTCTACCTCATCTCATTGAATTTACTTGGTAATTTATCTTCGGTCGTCGCGGTCAGTATAGGGTCTTCGCGACCCTAAGTGAACCGCTTCAAGTAAAATGTGAATTTCTTCTCTGAAGGGCCGATTTCCTAGCACCTTTCTGTTACAGCCGCGCCTGCGACGAAACATCTCGACCGGAGCCGTACGGTCTCGATTGCCCCCATAAAGCCTTTTATGACCCGCATCACGCTCGCCCCGACGCCTCCGGAACCGAAATGGTCCTCGTAGCGACTAATCGGCAACCATTGAGAAAAGTCGCGATCCCCGTATCGAATCATTAACCACCCCTTTACGCCCGCATGAAAATGCTGGTCGATCAGAAGAAATCTGGAAGTGAACTATGTCTGCCGCTGCGCATAAGTCTGTTGAGTCGCCGTCCCTCGAACCGTCCTGCCGCGATACCGCGGCTCATGCATTGACCGTCGTGCGCGACGGCGTGATCACGGGCGAAGGCCCGACCACCAAGGGCCGGGTCCACTTTTCCCGCTCGCTCGATGCCGATGACACCGCCTGGTGCGCGCGCATCCTGACCGCTACGGCCGTCAACGACCAGCCGGTCAGCCGCGCCGAAGCCGAGGCGCTGTTCGAGATCAATGAAGCCGCAACCGAGCGCACCGATGGCGGCCAGTTCGACGACCTGCTCGCCAAGGCCGTTGCCCATTACGCCGCGAGCGCCTCGGGCCTGAAGGTGCCGCCGCGCAGCGTCGCGCTGTCGGCAGAGATCGAGAGCTGGGCGCCGTCCTACGCCGCCAAGGTCAACAGCGAGATGCTGGAGTGGATCGCCGGACAGATGCGCGGCAAGCGCCAGAACAACCGTCGCCTGATGGCGATGGTGGCGACCTTCCTGGGCGCCACTGCGCTGCCTTTGGCGGGCCAATTGCCGAACGTGTTCGACATCGGCATGTAAAAGATCTGGGAATGTAAGAGTTAGACAGGACTGTCGCGCCCCTTGCGAGGCGCGACAGACAGCGGCGGGGTTATTTCCCCGCCGTTTTTTGTTTGCCGGCGTCCGGCTCAAGCCCGAGCGTGCGGCCCGGGAAACCGGCGGCGTCGAAATAGCGCTGGCTGCCGACGCGCTGGAAGTTCAGCACGGTCGCCAGGCCGCCCTCTGCGGGCTTGGACTTCAGCGTGCCGGTATAGGCCTTCGGCACGATGCCGTTGGGCAGGGCCTCCGACATCACGCGGCCGACAAGGCCGCCGTTCTGCGGGCCGCGCAGGCCCATGAGCTGGGCGGCCGTCATGCCGACGTCGGCATTGCTGACCGGGATCTGGCTGACATAGCCGGCTTTGAAGTCCGGACCGATCGCGGCCATGAAGTTCATGGTGTCGCCGCGGCTGAAGCTGCCATGCATGCCCTGGCCCTGGCGCAGCACGGTGTCTGCGACCTGCACCGAGCAGTTGGTCGGCGCCTCACCGCAATCGCTGGCATAGGAGCGGAAATTGACGACGATCGCCGGCGTTGGCGTCGCCGACTTGCCGCGCAGATTGATGCTCGACAGCGGCAGGGTACCGGGGATGCGGCCGAGCGAGTCGTCCACGAACAGGCCGGAGACGTAATCCTGCTCGAGCAGCGCCTTGACGGTCTTGACCGCCAGCTTCTTGTCCTTGTTCGGCAGGTAGATCAGGTCCGAGCCGCCATTGGTGGCGATGACGAGGTCAGGCTTGGTCGGATCCTTGCCGAGCACGCCGTTGCCGGCCTTCGGATGGGCGTTGCCGGTGACGGCGGCGTTCTTGTCGTTGGGGTCGAACAGCGGCAGGTCGAGCGCCTTGGCGAGGTCGATCGCCAAAAAGCCCATCGGCAAAAAGTCCTTCGGCGTGTCGTCATAGCTGACCTTGGCCGAGGGGCTGGTCTTGCTCTCCTTGGAGATGGTCGAGAAGCCGTGGTCGGCCTGGATCATGATGTTGGTATTCGCGGCCAGCCCAAGCTCGTCGAGCGCCTTGCGGAGCTGGGCGAGGTTGTTGTCGGCGTTCTTGATGCTTGCCATCGTGCTCGGGCCGTTGATGCCCGGCTTGATCTGGTTGAGGCTGTCGCCCTGGTTGTGCTGGGTGCCGTCAGGGTCGCGCGACCAGAACACCAGCACGAACGGCTTGTTGCGCGCCTTGAACATCGGCAGCACGGCCTTGGCGGCGACGTCGGCGAAATAAGCCTGCTGCGCGACGTTGGCGACGACGGTGCCGGGCGTCTTGGCATCGCCCGCCTTGGAATTGTCGCCGCGCGGCGGCGTGGCGAGGGGCAGACCGGCCTTGGTCAGCGCGTCCTTCACCTCGTCCGACAGCGCCACGCCGTTCTTGCCGCCGGTGGAGTCGTCGAACACGACCGAATGCAGGCCGGCCTTTTCGGGCTTGTCAGTGTGGTCGAACTGGTAGGTTGGACCGACCTTGCCGATCGCCGCGGTGCTGAAGCCCTTGTCGCGGGCCATCTTCAGAATCGTCTCTTCGTTGAGATAGTCGCCCTTGAAATGCTCGTCGATGTCGCCGAGCACGGCGTCGTTCTCGATGAAGGGGACCACGGTGTCGCCGGCGGGGACGGACGTATAATTGGTCCAGATCGTGTTGGAGAACACGCCGGTGTCGCCGAGATAGTGGCCGGTCGACATCGCCGAGCCGTTGGCCATGGTGAAGGTCGGGAAGAGGGAGTGCGGGTTCTTGAAGTTGACGCCCTTGTCACGGACCTCGGCCATCGCCGGCGCGGTCTCCGGCGTCACCTTCAGCGCGCGCAGACCATCGGGGATGAAGAGGATCAGGTTGCGGGGTGTGTTGTTCTGGGCGGAGGCAAGTCCGGTGGACAAGACTGTCAGCCCGGCGGACAGCAACACCAGTGAACGGCGCATCGAAATCTCCTGCGGTGAGGCGGCAATGGCCGCGACCGCGGCCCCAGGCCATCGTTTAGTTTTGCTGCATGACAGTTTTGTTACAAGACCCAGGGAGCAAGCAGAAGTGACGGGGAGGTGACCAGGCACCCACGGATGGGGCGTTGTCGGGCACGAGATCACAGTTATTGCGCTCAGCCGCCTCGACGCCGTCACTGCGAGGGCACCGAAGCAATCCGGAATTCCTCCGTGGCAAAACCCTGGATTGCTTCGCTGTGTTCGCAATGACGGAGGAGGCGACTTCAAGCAAAATTGCCGCCGCCAATTCGACGAGCGCGATCAACTCCGATCAACGGGTCATGAGGACTACCCCGGAACGAAGTGTCTGAAATCAGCACAGAATCCCGGGCGACTTGCCGCACCAGGTACCCCGTTAATCCCGTGCCTTAACCAACAATTAATTATACGTTTGCGGGTGGGCGACGGCCCGGCCTAGCGTGCGGTGGGGAGCCGCCGAAGCCAAAACGAGTTGGTGCGTATCATGATGTCCAGATCATATGGGGCGCTCTTCGCCTCGCTCAGCGCAGCCGCGCTGCTCCTTTCTGCCAATGACGGTTTTGCCAGGCCCGGCGCCACCGCCACCGTCGCGCACGGGATGGCCGCCGCGCCTTCCGGCGCGATCGCGCGTCCGCAGATCGGTCCTGGCGCCCGGTTCCGCGGCCGCAACACGCCTTGGGTCTATTGGCCGGGCGGCGGCGGGTTCTACGACAACGCAGGCTATAACCAGCCTTTCGTCGATTCCGGGCAGCCGGCCTCCACCGACGTGCGTTACACCTATACGTACGACGTTCCCTGGGACTGGACCCATCGCTTCCCGCCGAATGTGGTGCCGTCCGACCGGCCCTATGTGCCGAGCTGCCCGACGGAGCAGGTGACGGTGCCCGGCCGCGGCGGCGGCGAGCACACCGTCAACATCATGCGCTGCTACTGAGCGGCGTCGTCCGCCCAGCTAGCCCAGTTCAAAACTGGTCACGCCGAAGACGCGGTCGATCCGCAGCGGCGGGATCGGCCCTGTGTACATCCGCGCCGTCTCGAACACCGGCTTGAGCCCGAGCGATTCCGCGAGCGCGATGGCCTCGCGATTGATCGCGGGGACGTCGAGGAAGACTTCGCCGCCGCCTGCGCTTGCCAGCAGGGCCTGCACGATCGCTTCCGCCGCTCCGCGGTCGTCGGCGACGAGCGGGCCGATCTTGTGGCCGGTCCGGCAGGGCCGGATCACCCCCCATGCCGCGAGCTCGCCGTCCCGCAGCAGAGCACCGCCGAGATGGCCTGATGTGTTGATCCAGGCGCGCAGGAAGGTGCTGCGCGCGGCCGGGAAGACGGTCGCGTCGTCGGCTTCAACGAGCGCGAACGGGACATTGTCGAGCGCGACGATTTCGGCGGGCGGATTCGGCGGCGCGGCGACGATGCCGCCGTAGCGGATATTGGCGTAGGCCAACTGGAAGCCGGACTTCTTGTAATTATCCTGCTGCGCGACGACGCCGTCGAGCCCGATCACGCGGGCGCCCGCATGCGCGATCGCGGCGTTCCAGATGCGCAGGCCGTGGCCCGCGCCGCGAAAGCCTGAGCGCACGATGTAGAAGCCGAGGAAGGCGAAGCGATCATCGTAATTGACGCAGGAGATTGTTGCGACCGGCTGGCCGTCGATCTCGCCGACGAAGAAGCCCTTCGCGTCCGGGATCGCGAAACAGGCGGCGTCGCCGAGGCCCGGATTCCAGCCCTCGGCTGCGGCCCAGTCGACGGCGATGGCGATCTCCTCCGGGCGCAAATTGCGGATCTGCAGATCGCTCATGACGGATGCCTTCGGCGGTGGACCTGGCGGCAGGTCCGGCGGTAGAAGGCCTCATGATAGGCCGGGCCCGGGGCTCGCCTCAACACAGGGATGATCGGTCATGGCAGCAGAGAAGGTCGCACTTGTCACGGCTGGCGGCAGCGGCATGGGGGCAGGGGCTGCGCGGCGGCTCGCGGCCGACGGCTTTCGCGTCGCGATCCTGTCGTCCTCCGGCAAGGGCGAGGCGCTGGCAGTCGAGCTCGGTGGCCTCGGCGTCACCGGCTCCAACAAGTCGAACGATGATCTGAAGCGGCTCGTCGACGGGGCGATGGCCAAATGGGGACGCATCGATGTGCTCGTCAACAGCGCCGGCCACGGGCCGCGCGCGGCGATCACGGAGATCACCGACGAGCAGTGGCACACCGGCCTCGACACCTATCTCCTCAACGTGATCCGGGCGACCCGGCTGGTGACGCCGGTGATGCAGGCGCAGAAGAGCGGCGCCATCATCAACATCTCAACCGCCTGGGCGTTCGAGCCGAGCGCGATGTTCCCGACCTCCGCGGTGTTCCGCGCGGGCCTCGCCGCCTTCACGAAGATCTTCACCGACACCCATGCCGCCGACAACATCCGCATGAACAACGTGCTGCCGGGCTGGATCGACAGCCTGCCGCAGACCGATGCGCGGCGCGACAGCGTGCCGATGAAGCGTTACGGCAAGGTCGAGGAGGTCGCGGCGACGGTGTCGTTCCTGGCGTCCGAGGGTGCCGCCTACATCACCGGCCAGAATATCCGCGTCGACGGCGGACTGACGCGCTCGGTGTGAGTCGGCGCGCGGCTTCGCTCCGCCATTCTGGTGCACTTGTCGTAACGCGACGCGCGGCCTGCGCGGTGCGCCGCTGCGGCGGGGCGACGCGTGGCGTTCGGGTCACACTCGTCACTGGTCTTGCGCGATAAGTCACGGACTACGTCACAGTCCATACGAACTGCGCCGCAGACCGAGACGGCGAGCGGTCCACTCCCTATCCCCAATCTGCGCCGGATGGCTCCCACCGGTGCGCAATTGAAACGCGAGCGTCGATCGCGTGGGGCATGGAGACTCGGAATGAACAAGTTTTTGCTGGCGGTCGCTTCAATTGTGCTCGGCACCGCATCCGCGCAGGCCGCCGATCTCGCCGCGCAATATACCAAGGCGCCGGTGATGGCGCCGGCCTACAACTGGACCGGCTTTTACGTCGGCGGCAATGTCGGCGGGCAGTGGGGCAACGCCGATCTGAACACCTCGACCATCTGGACGCCGGCCGGCTATTTCGCCGCCAGCAGCGTCCCCGCCATCAACACGGTCGGCGCCCAAGGCGTCAATAGCTCCAGCGTGACCGGCGGCTTCACCGCGGGCTATAACTGGCAGGTGAACCACGCCGTGCTCGGCCTCGAAGGCGACATCAACTATTTCGGTTTCAAGGGCAGCGCGACGGGCTCTGCGCTCTATCCCTGCTGCGCGCCGACAGGCTTTACCGTGTCGTCGCAGGTCTCGGCCGATTGGCTCGCCACCATCCGCGGTCGCATCGGCTTCCTCGCGGCTCCGACCTGGCTGCTGTACGCGACGGGCGGCGCGGCGATCTCCGAGGTGAAGGGCAATTTCAATTTCACCGACACGTTCTCAGCCGCGACCGAGTCGGCCGCGATCCGCGACACGCGCCTCGGCTGGACCGCGGGCGTCGGCACCGAATATGCCTTCGGCGGCGGCTGGTCGCTCAAGGCCGAATATCTCTACGTCGATCTCGGCCGCGCCAGCGCGACCAGTACCAATCTGGTCGGCGGCGTAACGCAATATCCGAGCAACGTCTACACCCACTCGGTCGATCTCAAGTCGAACATCGTGCGTGTCGGCGTGAACTACAAGTTCGGCGGACCGGTCGTCGCCAGGTACTGAGCATCCCGTTCCTGATCTGGCGCGGAAAGCCCCGGCTCTGCCGGGGCTTTCTGTTGCGAGGGACGGTTCAGTGCAAGGCGACGAGCTTCGCCAGCGCGGGCAGGATCTTGTAGCGAACGATCTCGTGCGGATATTCGCCGCGACTGGCGAGCAGGACGAAGCCGATCTGCCTGATAGGGACGAGGCCGAGATAGCCGGAGGCATTGTTGAGGCCGCCGGGCTTGTCGACGATGGTGGCGTCGGGGAGGTGGACCGTCTCCCATGCCATGCCTTGTCCGAACTTGTCATCGACGCGGAAGGTCTCGCGCTGCGTCATCCGCAGCGCCTCGCGCAAATGTGGATCGACCGAGCGGCCGTCGACGCAGGCCGCAACGAAGGTCGCGAGATCCCGCGCGGACGAAAACATCTGGCCGGCGCCGGGAAAGTCGAAATAGCTCTGCTGGTTGCCGGGTGGGCCGATCGCCATGCCCTGATCCGAATAGCCTTGCACGACGCGCTGCATCCACGCCGCGTCCATGACGGCGCGGTTGTCCTCGCCGCGCTCCGGCAGAGAGGTTGCATTCATGCCGATCGGCCGAAGGATGCGCTCTTCGAACAGGGTTGCGATCGGAGCGCCGTAGCAGCGCTCGAGCACGAGCTGAAGCAGCACGTAACAGGCATGGCTGTAGATGCGCTGCTTGCCGGGCGCTTCGCCGGCCTGCGGCTCCCAGGCATTGAACATGTCGATGAACTGCGCCTGCGAGAACGAGTCGTTCGGCCAGGGTGGATGGTCGGTCGACAGCAGCATGCCCGACGTGTGCGTGGCGAGCTGGCCGACGGTGACGCGGCGGACATAGTCTCCGGTGAGCTCGGGCAGATATTTCGGCAGGCGGTCGTCGAGCCGCAATTCACTCCGGAGCGAGCCCAGCGCCACCAGCGTCGCCTCGAACGGTTTGCGCAGCGAACCAAGGTTGAACAGCGTGTCCGGTGTGACCGGTCGTCGCGTGCCGTCGTCGGCGAAGCCGTAGTTGAAGAACTCGACATGGCGGCCGGCATAGAGCGCGGCGGCGAGGCCGCCCGGCTGGTCCGGCGTCGCGGTCGGCGCCAGCTCGTTGGCGACGATGTCGCGCATCTGCGCGATCATGTCGGAATCCGCGGATGCGCGGCGCGGCCAGGCCAACGCGAGGGGAACCAGCGCAGCCCGCGCGAGGGCCCGCCGGGTGAGGTATGATGAGGTGACAACAGACGGCACGGCTCTGACGCATGATGCGATGCGCCCCCTCTCTCTTCTAACGGCGAGGGCTGCGTGTCCCAATTCACGATTGCGCGTTGTGGGTTCCGTCGGTGGGGGCCTTGCGGAAAATTACTTAGCTTGTGAGCTAACAATTATTGACGCAGGGCGGTGGCGGGCCTATAGTTAGCTTCATGGCTAACCAATTATCCCAGCTCGACCAGATCTTCGCAGCCCTCGCTGATCCCACAAGGCGGGCGATCGTGATGCGGCTCTGCGCCGGCGAGGCGTCGGTCGGCGAGCTCGCCGATCCGTTCGAGATGGCGCTGCCGAGCTTCATGAAACACATCCATGTGCTGGAGACGAGCGGGCTCGTTCAGTCGGAGAAATCCGGCCGCGTACGCACCTGCCGTCTCAGCCCAGACGCGCTCGTCGGCGCGGAGGACTGGTTCCAGCAGCAGCGCGCGATCTGGGAGGCGCGGCTCGACCGGTTTGAGGCTTACGTCATGCAACTGAAGAAAGAGAAGGAGAGGGCGGCCGCCAAGCGACCGTCCCGCACAACCAAACGGAAAGGTTCTGAGTGATGACGAATTCTGCCAATCCCGCTCTGTCGCAATGGTCGATCGACCGCGAGATCGTGATGTCGCGCGTGATCGACGCGCCGCGCGATCTGGTGTTCGAGGCGTGGTCCGATCCAAAACATCTCCCGCAATGGTTCGGGCCGAAGGGCTTCAAGATCGAGACCTTCGAGATCGACGTGCGCGTCGGCGGCGTCTGGCGCTTCAACATGATCGGTCCTGACGGCACCGTCTATCCGAACCGCATGCGCTTCCGCCGCATCGAGCGGCCGTCGCTGATGGAGATGGATCACGGCGTCGACCAGGACGATGATCCCGGCATGTTCCGCTTCACCCTCACCTTTGCCGAGCAGAGCAACGGCAAGACCGTGCTGATGATGCGGCAACTGGCCTCGAGCACCGAGCAGCGCGATGGCATGATCGGCTTCGGTGCCGTCGAGTATGGCTACCAGACGATGGACAAGCTCGCGGCGTATGTTGCCGGGATGAAGAAATAGAGTCCCGCGTTATTCCGGGGGCCTCGAAGAGGCGCCCCGGAATAAGCTCGGAAACGCATGGGGAGAGCAGTCGCCTTCGCGAATATGACAGCGCGCAGCTCAATTATGACAGCGCCATAACGTAGATTTTTGTCGCGTCGTGCCGCCGATTTATGACAGAATTGCTACCACTAAATGTCATATCGGTTACGGCGGAGCGATTCATGTTGCAGTGGCAGGCGCGGTCAAATCCCCTCGCGTGGTGGTGGGGGTCCCTGACGCTTGTCAGTGCGGCCAACATCCTCGTCTGGTTCATGCTGTACCGCGAGTTCTATCCGACGGTTGCCGGCAGCGCCGGCGGCGGTTCGGATATCGGGCTGATGTTCCTGCTCTGCGCCGGCTATGTGTTCGGCTGCGCGTTCCGATCGTTTCTGCCGCGCGCCGACGTGCAGCGCATCTGCCTGTTCGACACCTGGCTCTCCAGCGTCTTCGTCGGCCGCACCGTCGCGACCGTGGCCGAGCTGTGCTTCGTCGCGCAATGGGCGATCATCCTGCATCAGCTGGGTCGCATGACGGGGGCGGAGACCGCGGTGAGCATCGCGCTGGTGATCGTGCCCATCATCATCATCGCGGAGTGCTTCTCCTGGTACGCGGTCGTCACCACGAACTTCCTTTACAACGCGATCGAGAACTCGCTGTGGGCGGTGACGTTTTTCCTCGCCGGCATCGCGCTGTGCCGCCTCATGCCGGAATTCCAGGGACCGGTGCGCTGGGCGCTGAGCGCCGGCATCATCGGCATCGCCTGCTTCCTCGCCTTCCTCGTCACCGTCGATGTGCCGATGTATCTCAGCCGCTGGCGGGCGGGGCATGAAGAGGGCAACAAGCTCCTCGGCTTCCTCGAAGGCCTGCATGACGTCGCGACGCGCTGGGTGGTGACCCACGACATCGCGCACTGGAAGGGCGAGCTGACCTGGATGTTCCTGTATTTCACCGCGGCGGTGTGGTCGAGCCTCGCGCTCTGCGCGCTCTACGCCATGGAAGGCTATCTCACGCGTTATCTGGCCTGAGCGACCGGGCTTCGCCGAGATCGGCCTGCGTCAGCAGGCCTTGCCGCAGCGCCAGCCGGACCAGCTCGATGTCGGAGCCGACGCCGAGCTTGTCCTTGATCAGCGAGTGCAGGTTCGCCACCGTCTTCGGGCTGACATGCAGCGTCTCGGCGATCTCCTCCGTCGTGTTCTCGGCGAGCAGCAGCCGCAACACCTCGAACTCGCGCGGCGTGAGGACGTCGGCGGCCGAGCTCTCGCCGCTGATACGGCTGAGCGCGAGCTCGTGGTCGATGTCGGGGCTGATGGCGATCTTGCCGGCGAGCACGTCCATCACGGCGCGCACCAGCGTCTCGGGCGGGCTGGTCTTGGTGACATAGCCCCGCGCGCCGGCGCGGATCGCCTGCACGGCGAAGCCGGCATTCTCGTGCATGGTAAAGACCAGGATCCGTGCCGCCTTGTCCCATTGCCTGATGCGCCTGACGGCCTCGATGCCGCCGATGCCGGGCATGCTCAGATCCATGATGACGAGGTCGGGCGCCTCGGATTTGAACAGACGGTACGCCTCGGCGCCGTCGGCGGCTTCGGCGACGACGCGAAGCCCGGGCTGCTTCTGGAGCACGGAGCGATAGCCTTCGCGGACGACGGAATGGTCGTCGACCAGTAGAATGGTCGCATCGGCCGCGCTCATGCCGCGCGCTCCAGTGGCTGCCGATCGAGGCCTGCAAGCGGAATGACCACGCGCAGCGCGGAGCCGCCGTTCGGCGCGGCCTCGAAGCTCAACTGGCCGCGCAAGGCCGCAACGCGCTCGCGCATGCCGAGCAGGCCCATTCCGGATTTTGCGACGGGATCGTTCGACCGTCCGTCGTCGTCGATCGCAAGTGCGATCTCGTCGGCACGCATCGCAAGCTCCAGGCTTACCCGCGTGGCGCCGGCATGCTTGGCGGCATTGGTGAGTGCCTCCTGCACGATACGGTACAGGCTCGCGCTGATCGTGGCGGGCAGGGTCGCGAACGCACCGTCGAAACGGATCGAAAACCGCGTCTGGCCGCGGCTGCGCCCGTTCCAGCCCGCAACCAGGCCTTCGAGGCTCGCCACGAGCCCGAGCTCCTCGACATCAGGCGGGCGCAGCCGGAACAGCGCGCCGCGCAGCGTCTCCATCATGCCCGTTGCGGTCCGCGCGATGCCGTCGCACTCGCCAAGCAGGGAGGGGCAGTCCTGTACGGCGGTCTGGCGGGCAGAGGAGGCGAGCGCGCGGATGGCGGCCAGCGACTGGCCGAACTCGTCATGCAGCTCGCGCGCGAGATGGCGGCGCTCCTCGTCCTGAAGTGCGATCAGTTTCCGCGTCAGCTCGCTGCGCTCGGCCAGCGCGGTGTCGAGGCTTTCGGCGAGATGATTGAAGACGTCGCGGATCGCCGACAGCTCGGCGAGATCGAACGGCGGCAGCCGCGTCGACAGGTCATTGGCGGCGATCCGCTCGAGGCCGGAGCGGATCATGCGGGTGGGGCGCAGCGCACGCGCCAGTGCGGCGTAGACCAGGACGCACAACAGTGGCAGTGCGATCGCAAGCGCGAGCATCAGGCGGCCGGCCTCGTGCCAGGCGTCGGCCGTCTGCACGGCCGGGTCGACCGAGACCACGGTCTCGCCGAGCTTCGTTCCGCGCACGATCACGGGCCGTGTCGCCTCGCGGCCGGGGTCGAACAAGCTGCGATAGAAGGCCGCGAAGACTTGCGGCGGCGGGTTCGCCGGGATCGGCGCGCCACTGCAGAATCGCTGGATGATGTCGCCGCTCACGCCGCGGAACGCCAGGCACAGGCCGGGCGTCATCACATAGGCCGAAACGGGGTCGAGGTTGGGAAAGTCCGAGCGCGGGCTCGCCACCCACTGGATCTTGCCCTGTTGCAGCTCCAGCGTCTTGGCCACGATGGCGGCGATGTCGTCGAGGCGCGCATGGGCCGCGCGGTCGGCGGTGATGAGGAAATAGGCGGAGATCGCGGCGAAGCACGCGGCCGATATGGCGGCCACGCGCAACGTCAGACGGACCTTGAGATCGAACCTCGGGCGGTTCCACATCGGCGGGCACCTGGCGCGAACGGAATTGTCACCCCAGCATTAAACGGCAGAACGCAAGCGGCGGAAAGCGCCGCGCTTACCGCGGTGCAACGTCGTGAAATTTTCCCGGCCTTGGTCGGGACCAGCGCAGCTGCATGACCTGAGGCTGCCGTCCAGATTGCGCCGCCGCTCCATCACACGAGGCCCGCATGCGCCGTATCAGCTTGATCCTCTCTGCTTTCCTCCTCTTCGTCCTCCCGGCGGCCTCTTCGCCTGCCGGCGCCGAGGATGCCATCGGCGTTGCCATGGACGATTTCAGCTACACCGATACGTCGGCCGAGCCGGCCAACCAGACCGCCGCCCATGAGCGGCGGCTGTCGGCGTTCATGGCCGCGCTCAGGCGGGATATCAGTGCGGACGGCCGCTACCGGCCGGTGCCGTCTGCCCAGGACGGCGCGGCATTCAAGGTCATCGGCGGCATCCAGAAGACCAGCACGCTGGTGCAATGGGCCAAGGTCGCCGTCATCGACGTCGGCGCCAAGAAGCTCGTGATGGACAAGCTCTACACCTTCCGCGGCGACAATGATGAATCATGGGAGCGTGCCGAGATTTTCGTGTCTCGCGAGGTCATGGCCGCGCTCGCCACGCCCGCGCCGGTCGCGCTGGCCGTGTTCGATTTCGAGCTCGAGGACACGACCGCCGCCTCGACTGGCACTTCAGCCACGTCGGATGCGTCATATCTGGCCGAGGTCACCGGCAGCGTGCGCGAGGCGCTGGGCCAATCCGGCCGCTACCGCATCGTTGATGCCGGCGGCGAGGCGGTCAAGGCGCGCGCCTTGCGGGATTGCGGCGGCTGCGAGGCGGCGATCGCGCAAAAGCTCGGCGCGGATCAGTCGTTGATCGGCGTGGTGCGGCGGGTCAGCCGCACCGAATACACGCTCGGCTTCCAGGTCCGCGATGCCAGGACCGGTGCGGTGCTGTCGCGTGGCGACAGCGGCCTGCGGATGGGCGCGGACTATTCGTGGAAACGGGGCGCGGTCCGGCTGGTCAGCGATAAGCTGATCGGGAGCCAGTAACCGCGATACTCGCCCTAGAACGTCAGCTGCACCTTCATCGACTGCGAGCGGTCACTGGCGAGTTCGAACGCGGCGACCGCGTTTTCGAACGGCATGGTGGCCGTGATCAGCGGTTTCACGTCGATCAGCCCTTCGCCCATCAGCCGCACCGCGAGCTCGAATTCGGGGTCGAAGCGGAAGGTGCCGCGGAGCTGCAATTCCTTGGCGACGATGGAGTTGATCGGCAGCGTCATCTCGCCGCCGAGACCGAGCTGCACCAGCGTCGCGCCGGGCCGAAGCACGTCGAGCGCGGTGCGAAGCGCGGCCTGGTTGCCGGAGGCCTCGAACAGGGTGTCAAACACGCCTTTGCCGGCGCGCCAGGGATCGAGCGCTGTGGCATCGGTCGCGACATTGATGGCGTGGGTGGCGCCGAGCTTCTTTGCGACCGCGAGCGGCGCGTCGGCGACATCGGTCACCACGATCTCGGACGCGCCGCCGAAGCGCGAGACCAGGATCATCAGCGCACCGATCGGCCCGCAACCCGTGATCAGCACGCGCTTGCCGAGGAGGGGGCCGGCCTGCTTGCCGGCATGCAGGCACACCGCGAGCGGCTCGGCGACCGCGGCCTCCGCCAGCGACAGCTTGTCGGAGATCGGCACGGCCTGCGTGGCATCGACCGTGATGAACTCGCGAAAGCCGCCTTGGACATGGGGGAAGCGCATCGCGCTGCCGAGGAAGCGCATGTCGAGGCACTGGTTGCGCATGCCTTCCTGGCAATGCAGGCACTGGCCGCACGGTCTGCTCGGATTGACGGCGACGCGCGTGCCCGGCTTCACATTGGTGACGCCGTCACCGACGGCCGCGACCACGCCCGCGATCTCATGGCCCAGCGCCATCGGCTGCTGGATGCGCACGACGCCGAAACCGCCGTGATGGTAGTAGTGCAGGTCGGAGCCGCAGATGCCGCCGTTCGCAATCTTGACGCGGACTTCGCCCGGGGCAGGGGCTGGATCGGGATAGCTGTCGATCCGCAGGTCTTTCGGGGCGTGGATGACGACGGCGCGCATGGTCTCGTTCCCTTGGCTTTCGCGATTACATCGCGGCGATCATGCCGCCATCGACATAGATGATCTGTCCGTTAACGTAAGTCGAAGCGTCCGACGCCAGGAAGATCGCGGCGCCCACCAGTTCGTCCGGCTTGCCCCAGCGCTTGCTGGGGATGCGGCCCATCAGCCAGTTGTTGAAGTCGGTGTTGTTGACCAGCGCCTCGTTCATGTCGGTCAGCATGTAGCCGGGGCCGATCGCATTGGCTTGGATGCCGTGCTGGGCCCATTCCACCGCCATCGAGCGGGTCAGGTTCTTGATGCCGCCCTTGGCCGCGGTGTAGGGCGCGATGGTGGGACGCGCGAGCTCGCTGCCGAGCGAACCGATATTGATGATCTTGCCACGCTTGCGCGGGATCATGCGCTTGCCGGCCTCGCGGCCGATCACGAAGGCGCTGGTGAGGTCAGTCTCGATCACCTTGCGCCATTCGTCGGTGGTGAACTCGACCAGCGGCTTGCGGTGCTGGATGCCGGCATTGTTGACGAGAATGTCGACCGCGAGCCCTTCGCGGTCGAAGCGCTCGAAGGCCGCGACGATCGCGGGCTCATCGGTAACGTTGAACGCGGCGCCCTCGGCCTGATGACCGGCGGCGCGAAACTCGGCGACGGCCTGCTCGACGCGCTTGGGGTCGACGCCGTTGATGATGATTTTGGCGCCGGCCTTGGCCATGCCCTCGGCAATGGCACGGCCGAGCCCGCGGGAGGAGCCGGTCACGAGCGCGGTGCGGCCGGAAAGGTCGAAGAGGGCGGTGCTCATCTCAAAAAATCCTCAGACGTTGGAGCGACGCACGGTCAGATCGGAGCGGTCGAATACGGCGGGCAGAAGGTCGACGCCGAGGCCGGGTCCTTCCATCGGATAGACAAAGCCGTCCTTGATCGTGGGCATGGTGGTGACGAGCTCATTGTACCAGCCCTTGTAGAAGGCGCGCACCGATTCCTGGATCAGCGTGTTGGGCTGGCTGAACGACATGTGGATGGCGGCGATGAAGCCGATCGGGCCGATGCAGTCATGCGGCGCAAACGGGCGGTGATAGGTCTCGGCCATCGCCGCGATCTTGCGACCCTCGGTGAGGCCACCGGTCCAGCAACCGTTCGAGAAGATCCGCAAGGCCGTCGGCGACAAGATGGGCATCGCGGTCGAGCATGTCCTTGTAGGGGAAGCGTGAGCCCAGCGTCTCGCTGGCGCAGACCCAGACATCGGTCGGAGCGGGCATATTCGGCCAGCGCCTGCGGCGAGTTCATCCGGATCGGGTCTTCGTACCAGGTCGGCTTGTAGGGCTCGAGTGCGCGCGCGATCTGCTTGGCGGTCGGCAGGTTCCACAGCGAGTGGAGCTCGACCATGATCTCCGATCGCCCGCTTCATCTGGGCTGCGGTGATGTAGAGGCCCTTGTTCTCCTGGGCCGCCGGATCGAACGGCCAGATCTTCATCGCGGAGATGCCGCTCTCCAGCAGGCTTTCGGCCAGCGCGTCGGCGTGGTGCATGAAGCCGTCGAGGTCTTCGTAGGGGCCTTTTGAGGCGCCGAGATTCCAGTTGGCGACGGGGCTGATATTGGTGGAGCGGACATATTGGGTGCCGGCGCAGGTATTGTAGATGCGCTGCTTGTCGCGGCAGAGGCCGCCGAGCATCTGGTGTACAGGCTGATTGCAGACCTTGCCGAACAGATCCCATAGCGCGATGTCGATTGCGGAGGCCGCGCGGTATTCGACGCCGGTCGAGGATTGCGCCATCGGCAGGTTCAGCATGTCGCGATGGATTGCCTCGATGTGCAGCGGATTGCGGCCGAGCAGGCGGCCGGCAAAGGTGTCGTGGATCTGCGCTTCGACCGCGCCCGCGCCATAGAAGGTTTCGCCGAGACCGATCATGCCCGTGTCGGTGTGAACGCGTACCCAGATGACGTTGGAAAATTCCTCGGTGCGCAGCGTCTCGATTGACGTGATCTTCACGGCAATAATCCTCCCATCACAGGCGCCTCGCGCCTGACGTCTCATTTCGCACTGCAGCATGTTGCAGGTCGCGCGAACGTCTTACGCTTGCTTGTAATATATCACAACATGTTTTAAGGGTCCCACAACTAAGGCGCCACCCAGCAATGAGAGCGCGGCTGACAGGAGGACGACATGGCACGGCGCAAGCGCGCGCTCGAGGTGGTGAGAAACGAGGACGACGGTGAGGGCAAGCCCTCCCGGCGCAACCGGCTCAACTTCTTCGAGCTGGCTTATCAGAGGATCGAAGAGCTGCTCGTCCACTGCGAGCTTAAGCCCGGACAATTCATGACGATGCTGGAATTGCAGCACATCACCGGCTTCGGGCGCACACCAGTGCATCACGCCGTCAATCGTCTCTCCGCCGACACGCTCATCATCATCCGTCCGCGCCACGGCCTGCACATCGCGCCGATCGATCTTGCGCGCGAGCGGATGCTGCTGGCCTTGCGCCGCGACATGGAGCGCTTTGTCGTGCGGCTCGCGGCCGATCGCGCCAGCCTGTCGCATCGCAATCAGGCGCTGCACATCGAGCGTCTGCTGCGCGAACGCCGCGCCACCCTGACCCTCGACGAATTCAACAGCATCGATCGCCGCATCGACGCGCTGGTGCTGGAAGCCGCCGGCGAGCCCTTCCTGGTGCACACGCTGCGGCCGTTACACACGCTGTACCGCCGCATCGGCTACATCCACCATCGCTTCATGCCGGGGCAGGCCGAACTGTCAGGCACGATCGATCGCCACCTCGCCATTCTCGTTGCGGTCGCCGGCCGCCATGTCGAGGACGCCGTGAAGGCGAGCGATGCGTTGATCGACTACATGGACCACATGTTCACGGGCATGGAGGCGGGGATCGATCCGCGCCTGCTCGATTGCAGCATCGAGCCGCTGCTCGGCACGTAAGAAAGTTTTGAAGAGAGGACCAAAGATGTTAACGACGGCGATGCCACAACCGACCGCGAGCGAAGCCGCGGTCCGCTACCTCATCACGAACTACAGTCCCAAGGGCAACAAGGTCGGCTGGCTGATGATGGCCTCGATCCTGGTCGAAGCCTGGGATCTCTATTCGATCGCCTTCGTGCTGATCTTCATCAAGGAGCAGTACAATCCCGATCCGCTGATGCTCGGTCTCGCTGCAGCCGGCACGCAGGGCGGCGCCCTGATCGGCGCGCTGCTCGGCGGCTGGCTCTCCGACAAGATCGGCCGCCGCGTCATGTTCCTGGTGACGATGGTGCTGTTCATCGTGCTCGCGCTGGCGCAGGCCTTCGTGCCGAACGTGACCTGGCTCATCGTGATCCGCTTCCTGCTCGGCATTCCGCTCGGCTCGGATATTTCGACGGCTACACCTACATCATGGAATCCATGGCCAAGGGTGAGCGCGAGGTCATGGGCAATCGCTGGCAATTCATGTTCGCCGTCGGTGAAGTTCTCACCATCGGTGTTATCGTGATCTTCCTGCTGATCGACATGCAGCACGAGATGCTGTGGCGCGTGACGCTCGGTCTCGGCGCGGTGCCGGCGCTGATCATCCTGATCATGCGTCACGACGTGCCGGAGACGGCGGTGTGGCTGGTGCAGAAGGGACGTTACCGCGAGGCCAAGAAGGTCGCGCGCGAGATGTTCAACGACAATCTCGACATGTTGCCGGACCAGGACGTAAAGGTGCCGAAGGTCAGCACACGTGCCTTCATCGCCGACCTCAGGAAGGACCCGATCCGCTGGCGCGCCACGATCTACGGCTGGATCGCCTGTTTCGCGCAAGGCAGCGAGTTCTCGACCTTTGCGTTCTATCTGCCGGTGCTGTTCGTGATGGTTGGCGTGTCGAGCGTGCTCGGCATTCAATCTGGTGACGATGGCGCTGTTTTCCTTCGCGGCTCTGTCCGGCTGGGTCGGTCCGCTGCTGACGCCCAAGATCGGCCACCGCGGCATCTCGATCGCCGGTTTCAGCATCGTGCTGGCCTCGCTGCTGGTCGCGGCCTTCGCGCTCTACACCGACAACAAGATCCTGCTGCCGTTCGCAGCGGCCGCCATGTTGTGGGGCCATTATTGGGACGCGTCGAACTGCATGACGATCCCGACCATGGTTGCGAAGCCCAAGTATCGCGGCACGGCCAGCGGCTTCGCCTACATGTTCGTGAAGTTGCCGTCGTTCCTGGCGATCTTCCTGTTCCCGACGGTGTTCGCGGCGATCGGCCAGGCGAATGCCACGCTGATGGTCGCGATCTTCCCGCTGATCGGATTGCTCGCCGCAATCTTCATCCTGCCGGAAGTCTACGGCTACGAGAACGACTAACGCGTTGCCCGATCGCGGCCTTGTGGCCGCGATCGGGCTTTTCCCGCTACGGGCTCAGGAAGACGGGATCGATGCCCGACCCATGGCCGAGCAGGCCGATCGCCTGAAGCTGGGCGCTGTGGAGGTCGATCTCCACGATCGCGAACAGGGTCAGCAGCACCACGACCGAGACGACGAGCAGGGGGTGATATGTCCCGCCACCTTGTTCCGGCGCGGTGAAGCTCCGAAACGAGCGACGCAGGGAAAAACTCTGCGGCAATGCCTTTGACTGAATCTGCATGATGGACCTCCGTGCCGCGCCGTAGCTGCGCGACGAGGTCAAGCATAGGTCCGGCTTTGCCGGCGACATTGATGCGCCGCAAATTGCGCGCGATTACCGGATCGCAGCCGCAAGTGCTGCGATCAAGGCGGGGGGCGTCACCAGCAGGCCCAGCTTGAGGAACGGCCAGGCGCCGACCTCGATTTTTTCGCGGCGAAGCGCAACCAGCCACAGGATGGTCGCGAGCGAACCGGTGATCGAGAAATTCGGTCCCAGGTCGACGCCGATCAGGATGGCGCTGACGACCGAGGTGGGCAGGTGATCGGCGGCCACGATCGACCCGGCGACGAGGCCGACCGGCAGGTTATTGGCAATATTGGTGGCGATGGCGGTGGCGATCCCAACGCTCCAGCCGGCCCCGGGTACGGACTGCGCGACGGCCTCGTGCAGAAGTGCGCTGAGATGGCCGATCACGCCAGTCTTCACCAGTGCTTCCACCATCACGAAAAGCCCGCCGACCAGCGGCAGCACGCTCCAGGACACGTGCTTCAGTACCGGCATGGGCGACTGACGGCTGAGCAGCAGGACGAGGCCGGTCGTCACGGCGCCGCAGATGAAGGTCGGCAGGCCAAGCTGCTTGTCGAGCGCGGAGGCCGTGATCAGCACGACGCCGATCGCAGCAATGCCGATCGCGGTCAGCTTGCCGCCGCGGCTGAGCACCTTGTGCGGCACGCGGCGCTCGATGACCTCCTGTTTCAGCGCGCGTTGCTGGGTGATGCGCAGTACGACATAGGTCAGCACGATCGAGGCGAGCGAGGGCAGGGCGAACTGACGCAGCCATTCGGTCAGATGCGGCATGCGCGAGCCGAACACCACGAGATTGGCGGGGTTCGAGATCGGCAGCACGAAACTTGCGGCGTTCGCGATGAAGGCGCAGACGAAGAGATAGGGCAGCGGCTTGGCGCCGGCCGCGCGCGTCGCAGCGTAGACGGCGGGTGTCAGCACGATCGCGGTGGCGTCATTGGAGAGCAGCACGGTGACGACGGTGCCGACGAGATAGATCAGCAGAAACAGCCGCTGAGGTGAGCCGGCTGCATATTCGACGGCGAGAGCGGCGAGATAGTCGAACAGGCCTTCGAGCCGGGCGAGCTCGGCGATCAGCATCATGCCGATCAGGAAGAGATAGACGTCGACGCCTTTCTCGATGCCCGTGAGCGCGTCCTGCCACGGCAGGAGGCCGAGCAGCACCAGGGCGCCGGCGCCGATCACGGCCCAGATCGCCTCGGGCAGGCGAAAAGGCCGGATGATGACGCCTGCGGTCGCGGCGACGATGATGCTCCAGGCCCAGATGGCGTCAGACGGCACGTTCAGTCCTTGAGGTTGGGTCGGTTCATTCGGCAGCGATAACCGATGCTGGAGCCGCTGTCTTCCCCTGTGCCTGCAAGGTGCCACGCCGGGTCTCGGGCAAGGCGAGGAGGCAGACGATGGCACCAATCGCGGCGACCGCGCCGAGCGTGATGAACGCCGCGCTGTAGCCGGCTCCGACCACGACGAGGCCCGCAAGCGTCGTCGATAGCGCCGCGCCAATGCTCTGGGCGGTGATGATGGCGCCCTGCGCGACGTTGAAACGGCCGGTGTTGCGCATGAGGTCGGCGACGATGACGGGAAAGATCGCGCCAAAGATGCCGGCGCCGACACCGTCCAGAAGCTGCACGCCGACCAGCCAGAACGGATTGTCGGAGAGCGTATAGAGCGCGCCGCGAATGGGCAGGATCAACAATGCGGCGAGGAAGAAGCGCTTGTGGCCCCAGCGGTCGGCCTTCGCGCCGACCAGCATCGCGAACGGCACCATCACTATTTGCGCTGCGACGATGCAGGCCGACATCAGGCTGGTGCCCATGTTCTTGTCCTGCAGCGCGAGTTTCTGCCCGACCAGCGGCAGCATGGCCGCGTTGGACAGGTGAAACAGCACGACGCAGACCGCGAAGACGAGGAGGGGGCGGCAGGTCAGGAGCACCGCGAGACCTGAGGGCTGTTCCGGCTGGTCACCGGTATCGGCGTCGTGCAGCCCGCGCGCGAGGTCGTGGTCGATGGCGCGGGCGGGGATCGCGAGAATGCTCACGAGGCTTGCGACCGCCATGGCAGCGAGAAGGTAGAACACCACGGTCGGACCGAACCAATAAGCGCTGAGCCCCGCGAGCCCGGCCGCGACCGCATTGCCGGCGTGATTAAAGGTCTCGTTGCGGCCGATCCGCCGGGTGAAGGCGGCATGACCGAAGATGCCCAGCGAGACGGCGGCGATCGCCGGCGGAAAGATCACTGCCGCGGCCTGCGCGATGCCTTGCGAGACCGCGACCGGCAGGAAGCTGGGAAACAGCGGCAGCGACAGTGACGCCAGCGTCACCATGATGGCGGCGATGACCATCGCCAGCCGCTTCGCCCGCGTCGCATCGACCAGTGCGCCGGCCGGCGTCTGCGCCACGATGCCGGCAATGGTCGCGATCGACATGACGAGGCCGATGCGCGCCTCGTCCCAGTGCTGCTCGGTGAGGAGATAGACGGCGAGATAGGGCCCAAGCCCGTCGCGGACGTCGGCGAGGAAGAAATTGGCCGCATCCAGAGCGCGGCCGGCGCGTCTCGTCTGGTTGGTGGGGTGATGGGAGGCCTGGCTCGACATCGGTCTCTCGATCGAGGCTGGGAAGCGACCGGCCAGAAACCGATCTCACGCCACCTTTGTTCCACTCTTCAAAACTTCACGGCCAGCAGCACCGCACCGGCGCCGATCATGGCGATGCCGAGCCAGCCCTGTGGGGTCGGACGCTCGCCGAGAAAGGTGAAGGCGAAAAGAGCCACCAGCACGACGCTGAGCTTGTCGATCGGCGCCACCAGCGTCGCCGGGCCAAGCTTCAGCGCACGGAAATAGCACAGCCAGGACGCGCCGGTCGCAAGCCCGGACAACACCAGGAACAGCCAGGTCTTCGACGAGACCGCCGACGGCACCGCGAACTGGCCGGTGAAGAACAGCAGCACCGAGAAGGCGAGCAGTACCACGATGGTGCGGATGAACGTCGCCAGATCCGGATTGATGTTCTCGACGCCGACCTTGGCGAAGATCGCGGTGAGTGCCGCAAAGCAGGCCGAGAGCAGCGCCCAGGTCTGCCAGGCCGAGAGGAGGGCGGGTTTCATCGGTTATCTCTCACCTTGCCGCCGCCAACTTTTCGGTGATCGCCTTGCGCAGGATACGCGACAGCGATTCCACGGAGTACGGCTTCTGGATCAACTCGAACCCGCGATGCGCGTTCTCGGCGAGGACGTTGCTGTAGCCGCTGGTGAGCACGACGGGCAGGCCCGGATAGCGCTCGCGGATGACGCCGGCGAGCTCGACGCCGTTCATGCCGGGCATGATGACGTCGGAGAAGACGAGGTCGACGGCGAATTCGTTCTCGCCGAGAATGCCGAGCGCCGCATTGGCGTTGGCGACCCGGCGGACGACATAGCCGAGATCTTCCAGCAGCTCGGTCGAGAACTGGCCGACGTCGTCATTGTCCTCGACCACGAGCACGCGATAGCCGCGCCCGGTGGTGGCGGCCTCGCTGGTCAGTGCCGCAGCGTCCTTCTCCGCGGCGGGACTGTGCGCCTGCGGCAGGTAGATGGTGAAGGTCGCACCTTCGCCGTGCGTGCTCGTCACTGCGATGTCGCCCTCGGACTGCTTTGCGAAGCCGAAGGCCTGGCTGAGGCCGAGGCCGGTGCCCTTGCCGACCTCCTTGGTGGTGAAGAACGGCTCGAAGATGGCGTCGATGTTTTCAGGGGCGATGCCGCTGCCGGTGTCCGCGACCGAGATCGCGACATAGTCGCCGCCGCGCGCCGACTGCGCACGCAGGCTCGGGATGCCCGCGACCTTGCGCACGGCGATGGTGAGTCGGCCTTCGCCATCCATGGCGTCGCGGGCGTTGATGGCGAGGTTGATCAGCGCGGTCTCGAACTGCGCGATGTCGGCCACCGTGAAGCAGTCGGCATCGTTCACCTCGACGGCGATCGCGATGCGGCCGCCGACCAGTGGCCGGACCAGTTGCGCCACGGCCTCGACCTGGCTGCCGACGTTGAAGATCTGCGGCTTCAGCGGCTGCCTGCGCGCAAAGGCCAAAAGCTGCGCGGTGAGCTTGGAGGCGCGCTCCACGGTGTCGGAGATGGCGTCGACATAGCGGCGGCGGCGTTCTTCCGGCAGTTCGCGGCGGCGCAGGAAGTCGGTCGCGGAGCGGATGATGGTGAGGAGATTGTTGAAGTCGTGGGCGACGCCGCCGGTGAGCTGGCCGATCGCCTCCATCTTCTGCGACTGGCGCAGCGCTTCCTCGCCGCGGCGGCGCTCGGTGATGTCGACGGCCTCGGGCACCGCACCAGTGATGTTGCCGTGGCGGTCGAGCACGGGACGCATGCCGAAGTCGAAATCGCGCTCCCCGATGGGCAGGCGCAGGCGCATCTCCAGCCGCACCGCTTCGCCTCTGAGCACGGTGTCGAAGGCCTTGCGCACGGTTTCGCTCATGCCATGGGTGCCGGTGAACCAGGGCGTGTCCCAGAACGGCTTGCCGATCACGTCCGCGGCGCTCGCCCCGATGCCGTCGAGCGCGGTCTTGTTGGCATAGAGCAATTCGCCCTCGAGGTTGACCAGGCCCTGATACTGGTTGCTGGTCTCCAGGATGGCGCGCAGCCGCGCCTCGTTGGATTCGAGCTGGGCGGTGCGTTCCACGATACGCTCTTCCAGCGTCTCGTTGAGTTGCCGCAGCTCGATCTCGGCCTGCTTGGCGACGGTGATGTCGTGGGCGACGCCGATGAAGCCGATATGCTTGCCGGTCGGGTCCCAGCGCGGCTGCGATTCCGAACGCAGCCAGCGCCATTCGCCGGATGCGTCCCTGTAGCGCGCCTCCAGCACGAACGGTTTCAGCGACGCTTCGCCCTGGACCGATTGCTGCAGCACCTGCGGCAGGTCGTCGGGATGCAGCACCTTGCGCCAGTCGAAGGCGATGGCTTGGTCGTAAGGCAGGCCGACGAAGTCGACATAGGCCTGGTTGGCGAAGGAGCGCGTGCGGTCGAGCTTCGTGACCCAGATCGGCACCGGCGCGCTGTCGGCGATCAGCCGGAAGCGCTCCTCGCTCTCGCGCAGCGTCTCGCGCGCGAGTGCCTGGGCGGTGATGTCGATATGGGCGCCGACGAGGCGAATGGCGCGGCCGTCACTGTCGCGCTCGAACTTGGCGACGACGCGGATCCAGCGGGTCTCGCCGTCGTTGGGGCGGATGATGCGGTATTCGGCGGTGTAGTCTTCGTTCGTCCCGGCCAGCGCATCGAGGAAGTGCTTGACCGCGGCGTCGCGATCCTCGGGATGGATGCGGTTGACCCAATCCTCATGCGACTCGTCGGTGGCATCCGCCGGCAGCCCGTGGAGCATCAGATATTCCGGCGAGCGGCGGTTCTTGAAGCCTTCGCGGAAGTCGACCTCGAGGCCGCCGACCTTGCCGATGCGCTGGATACGCGCCAGCTCTGCCTCGCGCTCCTGGAGCGCGTGATAGGCGTTGTCGCGCTCGCGCGCGATCTCTTCGAGGTGCTGGCGCAGCCCTTCGGCGGCGGTGGTATCGGGCAAGGGATCGTTCAAGGTGTCGGCCGTTGTGATGCAAGAGCGCACGTGCCGGGCCGATATTCCCACAGACAAAGCGTGATAGCCATTGCTGAAAAAAGAATAAGGACGGAAAGGGCCACCGATCGCAGGGGCGGGTATGAACGAACGCCGGGTCTGGCTATTTGTTCCCGAATGTTGGAACGATGAGCCCCCGCGCGCGTATTTGCGAGGCGTCGCAACTCTTAATCATAAGACTCCCTTCCCGAAGAGGCTAAATCTTGAAGCTCTTTGTCTGCCAGGACTGCGGCAACGTTCTCTATTTCGAGAACCGCGCCTGCGAACGCTGCGGCCACCGCGTCGCGTTCCTGCCGGAGAAGGAGACGATGTCGGCGATCGAGCCCGACGGCGAGGCCTGGATGACGCTCGCCGACAAGGGCAAGGGGCGGATGCTCTGCCGCAACGCCGAGTACGATGCGTGCAACTGGCTGACGGATGCGGGCGATACCACCGGCTATTGCCGCGCCTGCCGCCACAACGGCATCGTGCCCGATCTGTCCGATCCGGTTCAGCTCGCCGGCTGGCGCGAGTTGGAGGTGGCGAAACACCGGCTGTTCTATTCCCTGATCCGCTGGAAGCTGCCGCTCCAGACGCGGCAGGAAAATCCCGAACATGGGCTGATCTTCAATTTCCTCGCCGACGATCCGAACAGCGGCCAGAGGATCATGACCGGCCACGATAACGGCCTGATCACGATCGCGCTGACCGAGACCGACGAGATCGAGCGCGAGCGGCGCAGGCTCGAGATGGGCGAGCCCTACCGCACGCTGCTCGGGCATTTTCGCCACGAGGTCGGCCATTACTTCTGGGACGTGCTGGTGCGCGAGGGTGGCAGGCTGGAGCAATGCCGCGCCGTGTTCGGCGACGATTCCGCCGATTACGGCCAGGCCTTGCAGCTCCATTATGCCGAAGGCGCGCCGCCGGACTGGCAGCAGACCTACGTCTCGGCCTACGCCACCACGCATCCCTGGGAGGATTTCGCCGAGACCTGGGCGCACTACCTCCACATCGTCGACACCCTGGAGATGGCCTCGGAGTTTGGCATGGAGGTGCGCCCCAGGGTCGATCGCGACGGGGAGTTGACGGCACGCATCCGTTTCAACCCCTATGAGACGAGGGACGTCGAGGCGCTCGTCAACGCATGGCTGCCCTTCACCTTCGCCATCAACAGCGTCAACCGCGCCATGGGGCTGCGCGATCTCTATCCGTTCATCCTGTCGCCGGCGGTGGTCGGCAAGCTGGGCTTCATTCACGACTTGGTAAGGGACGTGGCCAAGGCCGCGAAGCCGTAGGTCCGCTCATGGGCTCACCGGGCCGATTTCGGTCTTGCGCTGGTACGCCAGAGGGCCGCGGATTTAGACCGTTGCCTCCGGCTGATTTTGATGTACCACGGGAGCCACAACGGCCCATCCGATAGGCCCCAACGGCCAGGGAAGGGTCCCGCCCAAGGTCGAGACTCAAGAAAAGCATGTTCAAACGCATCCTGATCGCCAATCGCGGCGAAATCGCCTGCCGGGTCATCAAGACCGCTCGCCGCATGGGAATTCAGACGGTTGCGGTCTATTCCGAGGCCGACCGCGATGCCCTCCATGTCGAGATGGCCGACGAGGCCGTTCTGATCGGCCCGCCCGCAGCCGCCGAGAGCTATCTGGTGATCGAGAAGATCGTGGAGGCCTGCCGCAAGACGGGCGCCGAGGCCGTGCATCCCGGCTACGGCTTCCTGTCCGAGCGCGAGGCCTTTCCGCGCGCGCTGGAGGCCGCCGGCATCGTCTTCATCGGCCCGAACCCGGGCGCGATCGCCGCGATGGGCGACAAGATCGAATCCAAGAAGGCCGCCGCGAAGGCCAAGGTCTCGACCGTGCCGGGCTATCTCGGCGTCATCGAGGACGACAAGCACGCGATGAAGATCGCCGACGAGATCGGCTATCCCGTGATGATCAAGGCCTCCGCCGGCGGTGGTGGCAAGGGCATGCGCATCGCGCATTCGAAGAGCGAGGTTGCCGAGGGCTTCAACCTTGCCAAGGCCGAGGCGAAAGCCTCGTTCGACGACGACCGCGTCTTCGTCGAAAAGTTCATCGTCGATCCCCGCCACATCGAGATCCAGGTGCTGGGCGACAAGCACGGCAACGTGATCTATCTCGGCGAGCGCGAATGCTCGATCCAGCGCCGCAACCAGAAGGTCATCGAGGAGGCGCCGTCGCCGCTGCTCGATGAGGCCACCCGCCGCAAGATGGGCGAGCAGGCCGTCGCGCTGGCCAAGGCGGTGAATTACGACTCCGCCGGCACCGTCGAATTCGTCGCAGGGCAGGACAAGAGCTTCTTCTTCCTGGAGATGAACACGCGCCTTCAGGTCGAGCATCCCGTCACCGAGCTCGTCACCGGCATCGACCTCGTCGAGCAAATGCTCCGCGTCGCCGCCGGCGAGAAGCTGGCGATCAGCCAGAAGGACGTGACGCTCACCGGCTGGGCGGTGGAATCCCGCCTCTATGCCGAGGACCCGTTCCGCAACTTCCTGCCCTCGATCGGGCGCCTCGTGAAGTATCGCCCGCCGGCCGAAGCCAGCCAGGACGGCATCACCGTGCGCAACGACACGGGCGTGCAGGAGGGCGGCGAGATCTCGATCTATTACGATCCGATGATCGCCAAGCTCGTCACGCATGCGCCGTCGCGCGCGGCTGCGATCGAGGCGCAGGCCACCGCGTTGGATTCGTTCTATGTCGAGGGTATCAGGCACAACATCCCGTTCCTGTCGGCGCTGATGCACCATCCGCGCTGGCGCGAGGGACGGCTCTCGACCGGTTTCATCGCCGAGGAATTCCCCAAGGGCTTTGCCGTGCGCGTGCCCGAAGGCGAGGTCGCGCGGCGGATCGCTGCGGTCGGCGCCGCCATCGACCACGTGTTAGGGGAGCGCAAGCGGCAGATCTCGGGCCAGATGGGCGGCCGCATCGTGCAGCGCGAGCGTCGCCGCGCGGTCTGGCTCGACCGGCAGGAGATTCTGCTCGAGGTCGGACGCGAGGGCGAGGCGATCGCGATCCGCTTCGTCGATGCCGAAGGCAAGGCCGGCAACGCGCATCTGCTGCAGTCGCCGTGGAAGCCGGGCGATCCGGTCTGGCAGGGCACCATCGACGGCCATTTCGTCGCGGTGCAGGCGCGCCCGATCGCCAACGGCATCCGTCTGGCGCATCAGGGCGTCGAGGTGCCGGTCTATGTCTGGACCGAGGCGGAAGCAGCCTCGGCGCGGCTGATGCCGGTGACCACGGCCTCCGACAGCGGCAAGAAGCTGCTCTGCCCGATGCCGGGCCTTGTGGTCTCGATCGCGGTGACCGAAGGGCAGGAGATCAAGGTCGGCGAGACGCTCGCGGTGATCGAAGCCATGAAGATGCAGAATGAGCTCCGTGCCGAGCAGGACGGTACGGTGAAGAAGATCCACGCCAGCGCGGGCGCGACGCTCGCGGTGGACGCGCTGATTCTGGAGTTTGCGTAAAGCAAGTGAGTGGGGCCCTCACTGGCCCCACCAACACCGTCATTGCGAGCGCAGCGAAGCAATCCAGACTGCCTCTGCGGAAAGATTCTGGATTGCTTCGCTGCGCTCGCAATGACGGAGTATGTTGCGGCTGCGTCGCAACAGTTGAGAGGGCACCATGGCCTTTCGTTCCCGCCGCGAAAAACTGCGTTCGATCCTGACGGGCTCGGCCTGCGTTCATCCCGGCTCGGTCTATGACGCGATCTCCATCCGTATCACCGAGGATCTCGGCTTTCCGCTCGGCATGTTCGGCGGCTCGGTGGCCTCGCTCGCGGTGCTCGGCGACCCCGATGTCACGCTGATCACACTCACCGAACTTGCCGAGCAGATGCGGCGGATGTCGCGCGCGGCGCCGCTGCCGGTGCTGGTCGATGCCGATCACGGCTATGGCAATGCGCTCAACGTGCGCCGCACGGTGCAAGAGCTGGAGACCGCTGGCGCCGCCGGCCTCACCATCGAGGACACGCTGCTGCCGGCCGCCTTTGGCGAGGCCAAGACACAGCTGATCTCGCTGGAAGAAGGCGTCGCCAAAATGAAGGCGGCGCTGGATGGCCGCGGCGATCCCTCGCTCGTCATCATGGGCCGCACTGGAGCTGCCTCGGTCACCTCGATCGAGGATGCGATCCGCCGGGCCAGGGCCTATGAGGCGACCGGCGTCGACGCGCTGTTCTTCACCGGCATCAAATCGCGCGCCGAGCTCGAGGCGATCGTCGCCGCTACGCGCCTGCCGATCGTGCTCGGCGGTGCGCCGGACGAGTTGAACGCGATCGACTATCTCGCGAGCCAGCGCGTCCGCATCGCGCTTCAGGGCCACGCGCCGATCGCGGCTGCCATGCAGGCCGTCTACGAGACGCAGAAAGCGTTGCGCGAGGGCACGCCGCCGAAGAACCTCAAGGGCCTCCCATCGCCGGACCTGACCAGCCGCGTCATGCGCGAGGCCGACGTCAAGGCGCGCAGCGCCGATCTTCTCGGGCTGAAAAAATGAGCCGGGCGATCCTCCAGGTCATGATCCGCGGCCGCGTGCAGGGCGTCGGCTACAGGGCCTGGGTCGAGTACCAGGCGACAACGAGTGGCCTCGAGGGCTGGGTTCGCAACCGCCGCGACGGCAGCGTGGAAGCGCTGTTCGCAGGCACACCGAAGCATGTCGCCGATATGGTCGCGCTGTGCCGCCACGGCCCGCCGTCCTCGCGCGTGGACAGCGTCACCAGCGAGACGGCCGGTGCGGATGAGCTGAACCTGCGGAGGGCAGGGGAAGCGTTTTCGGTGTTGCCGACGGTGTGAGAGCGGATTCTCTTTCCGCGCGGGCGGTGCGCTCCCTCGCCCCGTTCTTACGGAGAGAGGTGAAAAATCACCGCGGCAGCTTCGAGATCGCCTCGCTCAGCTCGTGAATCTCGTAGGGCTTGCGCAGGATCGGGAAGTCGCCGCGGACATCGGCGGCGGCTTCGCTGTAGCCGGTGGCGAGCAGGATCGGCAGGCCAGGGTGGATCTGGCGCAGATGATGGGCGAGACCGAGCCCGTCCATCTTGCCGGGCATCACGATGTCGGTGAACACGAAGTCGACGCCGTTCTTCTCGAGCTCGCGCAAGGCGGACTCGGCGTCGGCAACCCGGTGCACGCGATAGCCGAGCTGCTCCAGCAATCCGATGCTGACGAGCGCGACGTCGGGATTGTCCTCGACCAGCAGCACGGTGCCGCTACCGGGAACCGGCACTGCTTCAGGGATATCGATTGGTGCGGTCGCGGTTTCGCGCGGCAGCAGGATGGTGAAGGTCGTGCCCTTGCCGAGCTCGCTTGCGACCCTGACCGTGCCGCCCGCCTGATGAGCGAAGCCGTGCACCTGCGACAGGCCGAGGCCGGTGCCTTTTCCGACGGGTTTGGTCGTGAAGAACGGTTCGAAGATCTTGTTGACGACGTCGGAGGGGATGCCAAGCCCGGTATCGGCGACGGTGATGGCGACGAACTCCCCGCGGTAGAGCGGATCATCCAGGACGACGTTGCGTGCGCCGACCGTCACGGTACCGCCGTCGGGCATGGCATCGCGAGCGTTGATGACGAGATTGAGCAGCCCCGTCTCGAGCTCGGAGACATCAGCCTTGACCGACCAGACCTCGCGGTCGATGTCGAAGGCGAGACGAACGGCGCTCCCGACGCCGGCGTGAAGCACTTCGCGGATCGCCTCGATGCGGTCGCCGAAGCGGATCGCTTGGGGATTGACGCTCTGCCGCCGCGCGAAGGTCAGGAGCTGGGCGGTCAGTGCGGCGCCGCGCTTGGTTGCGGTCTCGATCGCGGACATCGCGCGCTGAATCTTGGCGTCGTCCTCATCGCGCTTCTTGAGGATGTGAAGGCTGCCGCTGATGATCATCAGGAGATTGTTGAAATCGTGCGCGACGCCGCCGGTGAGCTGCCCGAGCGCATCGAACTTCTGCGACTCGGCAAGCTGCCTCTGCATCGCTTCGAGCTTGAGCTGCGAATTGCGCCGCTCGGTGATGTCGCGGGTGATCTTGGCGAAGCCGACCAGGCTGCCGTGCTCGTAGATCGGATCGATGATGACGCTCGCCCAGAAGAATGTGCCATCCTTACGAACGCGCCAGCCTTCCTCCTCGTAGCGGCCATGGTCCCGCGCGATGCCGAGGGCACGCGCGGGCTTGCCGTTGGCGCGGTCGGTCTCGGTGTAGAAGCGCGAGAAATGCTGGCCGACGATCTCTTCGGGCGAATAGCCCTTGATCCGCTCGCCGCCGATGTTCCAGCTCGTGATGATCCCGGTGGGATCGAGCATGTAGAGCGCGTAGTCCGCGACTCCTTCCACCAACAGCCGAAAACTGCGCTCGCTTTCGAACAAGTCTCTCTGTTGACTGGACTTTGTCGTCATTCTCAACCCGCCTGGAACCGGGGCAAACGCCCGGAAGGACGTTTGGTTCCCGTTCTCTGGGCCGTTTTTAGGCAAATACGACGGACGGTATACAGGACGTAAGCCGCCGAGCGCTCTTGACAATCAGTCGCGTTCGTCAGATATTTCTGTTATGACAGAAATAACCGGAAAGAAGAAACTGCCTGCCGCCGTCGAGCGCTTCATCCTGCATTGGGGCGACATGGGGGACGGGTGGGGCGTCAACCGCTCGGTCAGCCAGATCCACGGGCTGCTCTATCTCGCCGAGGCGCCGATAACGGCCGAGGACATCGCCGACACGCTCGGCATGGCGCGCTCCAACGTCTCCAACTCGCTGAAGGAGCTGCTCGCCTGGAACCTGATCCGGCGGGTGCCGATCCTCGGTGACCGCCGCGACCATTACGAGGCCGAGACGGACATCTGGGAGGTCGCCGCGAGAATCGCGGCACGGCGCAAGGAGCGGGAGCTCGATCCGGCGATCACGGCGCTCCGGGCCTGCGTGTCCGATGCCGCGGACGATCCGACCATCAATCCGGTCGCAGCCAAACGGCTGAAGGAGATGCTCGCCTTCACCGAGCTCGCCGACCACTGGTTCATGCAGATGCTGAAGGTGCCGCGGCCGCGGCTGGTCGCTCTGATGCGGCTTGGCGAGAAGATCGCCAACCTGCTGCCGCTGGGCAAGGCCAAATAGCGTTGAGGAGGGTGCGATGACGTCGGCTCGATTATCAGGCTCCAGCGCATCTCCCTCCGTTCACGTCAAACTACTCGACGACCGCCGCTTCCGCGCGTTGCTGTCGGACGAGGATTGGGGCCGGCTGCCGCTCGCGACCTGGCGGCGCTTTTCAAAACGCGTCGCTGACGGCGACAGTGTCGTCTATGTCGGCGTCGTCGACGAAATCAGCTTCAGCGACATCGGCTGGTGGTTCGCGCAAGCCGCCCGCCTGATCGGCGGACCGCTGCCGACCGGCCGCGACACCGGTGTCCCCATGATCGTGACTGTCACCGAGGACGTCGCGACCGGCGGCCAGACCTGGACCCGCATCTGCGCGCGCAAGCGCGGCTTTCCGCAAGTGATTCATTCCGCCAAGCGTTTCGCCGGTCCGACCGGGCTCGAAGAGTATGTCGGCTTCGGCGTCTCGATGGCGCTCCGCATCGCTGTCGAGGATCAGGCGCTGACCTTCCGGAGTGCCGGTTACGGACTCCAGCTTGGACGCTTGTGGATCCCGCTGCCGCAATGGCTCACGCCCGGCGATCTCACGGTGACGCATAGCGATCTCGGCGAAGGCGCCTTTCGTTTCACCCTCGATGTCACTCACCCGCGTTACGGCGCGCTGATCCATCAGTCCGCCGTATTCAGGGAGGCCGTATCATGACGCCGCTGTTGTGGACCCTCATCGCCATCCAGGTCGTGATGGGCGTATTCGATACCTTCTATCACCACGAATTCACCGAGCGCCTGGCCTGGCGCCCGTCGCAGCGCTTCGAATTGAAGCTGCACGGTATCCGCAACATGCTCTATGCGCTTCTGTTCCTGCTGCTCGGCTGGTTGGAGGTTTACGGCGTGCTGGCGATCCTGATCGTCGCGGTGCTGGTCGCCGAGATCGTCATCACGCTGATGGATTTCGTCGAGGAAGATCTGAGCCGAAAGCTGCCGCCGAGTGAGCGGATCAACCACACGCTGCTCGCGATCAACTATGGCGCCATCCTGGTGCTGCTGCTGCCGGTGCTGATCGAATGGGCGATGCAGCCGTTCGGCGTGAGTGTCGTGTATCAGGGCCTGCTCAGCATCGCCGCCACTGCCTGCGCAGTCGGTGCAGCGCTCTGCGGCGTCAGGGACTTTGCCGCGATGCGCCGGCTCGGCCGCATGCGAAGCGTGCCCGCGCACGGGCTCGTCGAGAAGCTCCCCGGCCGCAAGACCGTGCTGATCACTGGCGCCACCGGCTTCATCGGCAGCCGCCTTGCCGCGAGCCTCAGCGGGGCAGGGCACGACGTCATCGCGCTGATCCGTAACCCTGCGAAAGCCGAGATTCTGCCGCCGCCGGTCACGCTGATCACCAGCCTCGATCAGCTCGCCGCGGACACGTCAATCGACGCCATCGTGAATCTCGCCGGCGAGCCGATCGGCAACGGCCTCTGGACCGCGGCGAAGCGCGCGAAAATTCTCGGCTCCCGCATCGACATGACCGGTGAGGTCGTCAAACTGATCGCGCGGCTCGAGCGCAAGCCGGAGATCCTCGTCAGTGGCTCCGCGATCGGCTGGTACGGCCTGTGGGCCGACCAGGTGTTGACGGAATCGGCGAAGTCTCACGCCTGCTTCAGCCACGAGCTCTGCGCGGCGTGGGAAAAAGCGGCGCGGCCGGCGGAAGAGCTCGGCGTCCGCGTGGTCTGTCTGCGCATTGGCCTCGTGCTGGGCACCGAAGGCGGCTTCATCACGCGCATGCTGACGCCGTTCGAGTTCGGCCTTGGCGGTCCGATCGGCACCGGGCGGCAGTGGATGTCCTGGATCGAGCGCGACGATCTGATCCGGCTGATTGCCTATGTGATGGCGACGCCCGATCTCACTGGGCCCGTCAACGCCACCGCGCCGATCCCCGTCACCAACGCAAAATTCACCGAAGAGCTCGGCCGCCGCCTGCACCGGCCCGCGGTGTTTCGTATCCCCGGCGGCCTGTTGCGCCGGATCGGCGGCGGCTTTGCCGACGAACTCCTGCTCGGCGGCCAGCGCGTGCTGCCGAACAAGGCGCTGAGCCGCGGGTTTGTCTTTCGGCACGAGACGCTGCGCAGCGCGTTCGAGGCGATCCTGTGAGGTGATGTCATGGCTTGCGAGACCTGCCCGCGCGTGGTGAACGGTTGGTTTCGGGGATGCTTGACGGCAGCGACGACATTGGCGGCATTGCCGGTCATCGCGATGATCCTGTCCCTGCCGTACCGGGGTCTTGAGGAGAACCTCGGCGGTATCATCACCTTGGTCTTGTTTGTCTTGCCGCTGATCTTGATCCTGGTCTGCCTGCTCAGTGGGATGCCGGCCGCACTCGTGATCTTGTTCGGGGAAGCGCTCCGCATTCGCTCTGTGTTGTTCTACGTTCCTGCCGGTGCGGCGATCGGTGCATTCATTTGGCGGATCACCGTTGGGGCCAACCATCCGTTGGGGCTGCTCTTTGTATTGGCCGGAGCTCTCGCGGGAATCGCCTATTGGTTCGCCGCGGGCAAGTATGCGGGCGAGGAGGGGCAGCCTGAGCGCTAGGCTGCCACGCTCCGAAACGTCGCCGCCACCGCACGCAGCGCCGCGAGCTTGGCGGGATCGCTGACCTTCGAATGCAGCATTACCTTCGAGCTGCCAAGCTTCGGCAGCTTGTGTGCAGGCCCGATGTCGATCAGCCCGGGAGGCGCGATCCGGCGCGCGAGCGGCGCAATCGCGAGGCCAGCAAGCGCGGCCGCGACCACCGCGGTGACGCCGCCGCCGACAAAGCGTTCGCGCCAAGCGATGCCGGCCTTGTCGAGCGCGCGGATGGCGATGGCGCGGACGCCGCAGGGCGGGGCGAGGGTTGCGAGCGGCAGCGGCTCCCCCTTCGGCAGGGTGAAGCGTCGCGACGCGAACCAGCCGAACTCGTCTTCGGCCAGCTTTTCGCCGCCGCGGCGGCTGCCTTCCTGGCGCACGATCACGGCATCGAGCTGACCTGCGTCGTAAGCGTCCTGCATCTCGCGCGAGAAGCCGATGGTGACGGCGAGGGTGAGGCTTGAGGACATCGCGTGCAGGCGTTCGAGCAGCGGCACCAGCTCGGGGCCCGCGGCATGGTCGGAGATGCCAAGCGAGAGCGATTGCGCAGTCGATGTTTCGCCCGACAGCGCGCGGTCATGCGCCTCCATCAGCGCGCGGGCGCGATCGAGGAACGCGGCGCCGTCGGCGGTGAGCCGGACCGCCCGCGGCGAGCGCTCGACGAGGCGTTTTCCCAGCAATGTCTCCAGCCGCTGGAGCTTCAGGCTGACGGCGGCCTGCGTCGTGCCGAGCGCTTCGGCGGCACGCGTAAAACTCTGGAGGTCGGCGACCAGCAGGAAGGCCTTGATGGTGGCTATGTCGAGTGTGGCTGTCATTATGAATGGTTATCACTGGTATCAATAGAGATAAGATACCAAAATGACTGGGCAAGGTCTAGCTTCTCACCAACGCCGCGCAAACTCCGCGCTGCATCTTGAGGAGAACCACCATGCCCCTGATCACCGTGTCCTACATCACCTCCCGCCAGTCGCCGTCGTTGAAAGCCGATATCGCCAACGCCGTGTCGGAGCTGACCGCAAAAATCCTGCACAAGGATCCCAGGGTCACCGCCATCATCGTGAAATCGGTCGAGGCGAGCGACTGGTTCGCCGGCGGCAAGTCGCTCGCCGAGCAGAAACTGGCCAGCTACTGGATCGACATCCATGTCAGCGAAGGCACCAACACCAAGGACGAGAAGGCGGCCTATCTCGCCGCGATGTTCAAGCGCATGGCCGAGATTTTGGGCCCGCTGCATCCCGAGACGTATCTGCATGTCGACGAGGTCAAGGGCGATGCCTACGGTTTTGGTGGCCTGACCCAGGAGCGGCGCTACATTGCCGGCAAGCTCGAAGTTGCGTTGCAGGCGGCGTGAGGTCACAAGCCGCGGGTGAAGAAACTCACCCGCGGCCTGAAGCCGTCAGCTCGCCGCGCGGAACTGGACTTCGGCGTTGTTGATGAAGCACGTCTTGTCGAACAGCTTGAGGTCCAGCGGGTTCGGCAGCCTGATATCGTCGAGGTCTGGGCACGGCTTGACCGAAGGATCATAGGATCGATCGATCTGCGAGATGAAGACGACGATCAGCCCCGCGTCGCGCGCGAAGGATTTTAGTGCGCGCACCTGAACAGCGAGATCTGGATTTTCCCGCCTCTGGTCGAGCAATTGCAGATAGTCGATCACCACGACCGTGCCACGAGGCGCCGCGGCCATCTGCTTGACGACGTAGTCGGCGCTGATGGCGTCGGAGCAGTCGATCTCGAACATGTCAGCGAATTGCGCGGGGTCCACGCCAATCGCGCGCAAGCGGTCGAAGACGTCTTTCTCGGTGTATTCGAGCGAGAAAAACGCAGCGCGATGGCCCGACTTCATGGCCTCCACGGCGAGTTCGAGGCTCAACAGGGTCTTGCCCTGACCGGGGCGCGCGCCCACCAGCACCAGATCACCCGGCCGGAATTGCGGGAACAGGCGATTGGCGGGCGTCAGTGCGGCGGCCTTTGCCGCGAGCATGCTCCAGGCGGAAAACCCTTCCGTCGCAGCGATGCGGTCAAGCGCGTCGTGGAGCGGAATGCTTTCCTCGCGCGACAGGCGCTTGGCTCGTCGCTTCAGATGATAGATCGGCGCAGAGAGTCTCATCGTCAAAACCTCCCATTGCGAGCAGAAAGCGCAATCCCTCCTTATGCCTGGCGCTCGAACAGTCGGTCCGATGATCATTCGCCCGGCATGATGTCTGCTTTCCCGGCGGAGGGGGGAGGCGTGGGCGGCACCAGAAGCAAGCGTAACCGATTCCGCGACTGGCCGAGAACAGGCGCGGTGGGGCTCAAACAGAAAAAGTGCTAGACGGCCGCTTCCGCCACCAGCGCGCGGGTTGGTCCGAACAGCTCCTCGAACGCCTGGCGCAGCGCCACGTCGACATCAGCCATGGTCACGAGCTGGCCGAGATCGACCAGCGAGGTGACGCCGTAGCGGGGATCGGCGACGCCGCAGGGCACGATGCCGGCGAAATGGGACAGCTCCGGCTCGACATTGATGGCGATGCCGTGGAACGAGACCCAGCGCTTCAGCCGCACGCCGATCGCGGCGATCTTGTCCTCGTGCTCGGGCCCCTTGTCGGGGCGCTTCACCCAGACGCCGACTCGGTCCTCGCGCCGCTCGCCGCGGACGTTGAAGGCGGCGAGCGTCCGCAGGATCAATTCCTCCAGGCTCGCGACATAGGCCCGAACGTCCGGCCGGCGCCGCTTGAGGTCGAGCATGACATAGGCCACCCGCTGGCCGGGCCCGTGATAGGTCAGCTGCCCGCCGCGTCCGGTGGCAAAGGTCGGGAAGCGGGGATCGAGCAGGTCGGTTTCCTTGCCCGAGGTGCCGGAGGTGTAGAGCGGGGGGTGCTCGAGCAGCCAGACCAGCTCGGGCGCCTCGCCGGCGGCGATCTGAGCGACTCGCGCCTCCATGGTGGCCACGGCCTCCGGATAGGGCACCGGCGCGTCCGAGATCCGCCACTCCACGGGCTCGCCGGTGGAGGCGGAAAACGACGTCAAATCGAGGTCTTGGCGGGGGTTTTGAGGCGAATTAACCATTGGCTAACCATAACGTGGTGATCATCTCAGGAGCAAATGCCAAGTCCTTTGGCTTAAGTCCCAAGTTGCGGCGGTCCTGACAGTGCCCACTCTCGATAAAGTCACCGTGGATCTCATGGTCGTCCTCGGGACGACCACCATGCCGATCCATCAAGTATTACGTCTTTCCCGCGGCGCCATCATCGAGCTGGACGCAACCGAGGCCGACGAGGTCAAGGTTCTCGCCAACAATCTGCCGGTCGCCTCCGGCGTCGTGCTGGTCGACCGCAACCGGATCGCGGTCGAGGTCAAGCAGATGCTGCCGCGCACGACGGGCACGCGGTAGCGGCCCGGGCACGCGGTAACGGCCTGGGCACGCGGGAGCGGCCCCGGGGTAGCCGGCCGGGCCGGGGCCCTCGATAGGGCCGATCCGGGCAGGGGTCCGGATTTTTCCTGCCAAGCTTGTGGAATTCTGGGCCTTTGCAGGCTTGTACCCCTCTGATGGATTTGTTAGATCGGCGCCGTTGATCCGGCAGGCCTCAAGCCCTAAGCCGGCATCCCCAAAGCGCTCGTGGCGGAATTGGTAGACGCGCTGCCTTGAGGTGGCAGTGAGTAAAATCGTGGGGGTTCGAGTCCCTCCGAGCGCACCAAGGACATCTCTCTCCCAAATTGCTATCCGATTGAAATCGAAGCGAAATCCTCGCGGCGCGTTTCCGGCTCTTTCTCTTTCTGTTTTCGTGTTTTCTGTGATACAGATCGGGATATGTTCTGTGATACACGGGCGGGGAGCGCACCTTGGTAAGGCAGGAAAATCAGGATCGCTTTCTGCTCTTGCGGGACGGCGTCTATTACTACTGGCGGCGAGTCCCGAAGGTCGTCGTGCATCTCGAAGACCGTGCGCCGGTGATCCGGCAATCGCTCAAGACGGACGATCTGGCGAAGGCCAGGGCGCAGCGGGACATCCTCGAAGAAGCCGACAACGTCCTATGGGCGTCCATGCTCACGGACGGCAAGACCGACGCGGCGATGGCCGCTCACAAGGTCTCCCGAGCCCGTGCAGAGGCTCTTGGGTTCGCCTACCGCCCGGCGGTGGAAGTGGCGCAGCTTCCCATAGAAGACCTCGTCAGGCGCTTCGCTGCGATCTCTGACCTGCGGACGCCGGTGGCGGTCGAGACGGCCGTCCTGGGCGGCGTGGATCGGCCAAGGGTCAAGGTCAGCGAAGCCTTCGAGATTTACTGCAATGAGATCGCGGCCGTCGAGATCGTCGGCAAGAGCGAAGAGCAGAAGAAGTCGTGGAAGAAGGTCAAGCGGTACGCCATCGAAGTCTTCACCAAGGTCGTCGGCGAAGACCTCGCGATGGAGGACATCACTCGCGACCACGCCAAGAAGATGCACGACCACTTCAAGGGGATGATCGCGCCGAAGGACGCCAAGGCGGCGAAGAAGTCGGCCTCGCTCGGCAAGCGCCGCATGGGCGACATGAGCATTCTCTACAAGCGCTACTTCGCCCATATCGGCGTCGAGGGTAGGCCCAATCCATTCGAGGGCCTGACCTTCAATCAGAAGTTCAAGAAGAGCCGTCTGCCGTTCCCGATTGAGTGGGTGCGCGACGTGATCCTGAAACCCGGCGCGCTCGCGGGCCTGAACGCCGACGCGCGCCATATCGTCTTGGTCTGCATCGAGACCGGCGCTCGCCCAATCGAGCTACGCTACCTGCGGAAAGAACGCATCAAGCTTCACGACAAGGTGCCGCACATCCTTGTCGAGCCTTCGTTCGATCCTGACGAGCCGCATGAAGTGAAGACCGTGTCGTCGGTCCGCCGCATCCCATTGGTGGGCGTCGCGCTCGAAGCGATGAAGCTCCACCCTGACGGCTTCGAGCGCTACCGGGAGAATGGCAACACGCTGTCGGCGACCGTGAACAGCTTCCTCAAGGAGAACAAGCTACAGCCGACCGGCAAGGAAACGCTCTATGGCTTCCGGCACACGTTCGAGGATCGCCTGAAGGAAGGCCGGATCGACGACGAACTGCGGAAGATTCTGATGGGGCACAGCATCGACCGCGAGAAGTACGGGTCGGGCGGATCGCTGAAGCTGTATCAGGAAGAGTTGATGAAGATCGTGTATCCGTTCGACCCGGCTATCGTCTGACGCGACGGAGCGCGCGAGCCATCGTGGACTCGCTCGCCTTCTTCGTCTCGATCTCGGCCTCAAGCCGTTCGAAGATCGGCAGATAGACCTCGCCGCCTTGGGGCGCGCGCTCCATGGCGATTGCAAGCCGGTCTAGGCAGCGTTCGAGCACTTCGATTGTGATCTCGCCATCGGCAGGAATCTTGCCGATGGGTCGATTGTCGTTGGCGGCCTTCATGACGCGCTCTTGATCGCGCGCTTCAGGGCGTCGCGCTCCGCGATCAGATCGCGAAGCGCCTGAGACGCGCCGGTCTGATGCTCGGCACCCAGCAGTTCCCAAAGATGCGCCAGCGCGATCTTCGCTAAGTATTCGCCGGGCGTCATGTTCGCCTGAAGGATCGAGTTCACTTCGTCGATGACCTTGAACCGCTCTTGCAACTTGACGTGCTCGACGAGGAGCGCATCGTATTTCTTACCCATTGATCTTCCCCAGGTCGATTCCACGGATTGCATATTGGTCGAGCACGACTTCGCGCAGCACGTCGGTCAGACCATCGTTCGAGCCGAGCGCCTTCGCGCGGTCGAGGTAGTCAAGCAGGAACGTGCCGCGCTCGATCTCGACGGCGCGGTCCATCCCACATTCGAGCGTGTCGCGGATGCGGCGCACGCGGGCAGCACGAGTCCAACTCATGGCCGCTTCCTCCTGATCTCGACGACGACGTTGCGCATGCGCTTGGCCTGCTTCGCCGCCAGCGCGACGCGACGCTCTTCCGCCTTCGCCGGATCGACTGCGTCCCGGCGAAGTTGTTCCTTCAGCGCCTCGTTTTCGAGGCGCGAGGCAGGCTTGGGGCGAGCAACGAAGACTTGCCCGCCGATCAGGCGGCAGTCTCCAAGCCACGCGAAGTTGTGCGCGACCCGGCTCGCCATCAGGCGACATCCAAGACGGGAAGGGCGACGGTGCTACGGACGGCCCGCACCCCAGCGATAACGGCGTCAATCCGCATGGTGATCTCGAACGCGCGGAAGCGAGCATCGAGCAGAGCGAGCGCGACGGAGTCGATGTCCGGCTTCGCTTTGCGCGACCTGCACGCCTCGATCATGCGCTGGGTGGTGATGTCGTTGATGTCAGTGGGCGACATTGGTCGGTGCTTCCTGCAAGAGCGAGTGTTGGTCGGGGTGAATCGTCGGCCGTTCTTTTCGCTTGCCCTTGAAGCGCACCGGCCGAACCGCAGTCGGGTCGCGCAGGAAGGGGAAGCGTTCGTGGATGCCGGTGACGATCTCGATCAGAGCCGTCACCGTCTGCGGCATGGTCAGGCCGAGCTTGTCGGCGATGGGCTGAAGCTCCGCGCGGACTTCCTCGGGCAGAACCTTCGCGCGGGGCACCGCGACGAAGTCCCACCCCAGGAAGCCGAGCACTGCTTCGAGGGACTCGAGCCCCGGCTTATTCTTGCGCCGCCACGCCTTGATCGAAGCGCGGCGGACGCCAGAACCTTCCTCGGTCTCGTCATAGGTGACGCGGAGCCGCGCCATCTCTGCGAAGACAAGCTTCACATGAGGGCCGACGCGGTCCGGCATCGTCACCGTGCGCCGATTGGCGCGGTCACGGGTCCTACTCATGCTTCGGACCCGACGCGAGTTCGGTCGTGATGTTCATCATGGCGATGACGCCGGTCAGATGCTCGTCATCCGCCTGGAACATGATGCGACGGTTGCGATGATCGGGATGGAGCGCAATGCTGCTCGCCCGGAACGAGTTGAGCATCGTCTTCATGAACATGCCGTTGATGCCGAACGCAGCGATCTCGCCGTTGATCGTCGCCTCGACAACGTCAACGCTGCCGCCGGTCTGGCTGCCGACCGCGATCACGAAGCCGTCTTCCGAACCGGCGCACTGCAAGCGGTGGCCCAATTCTTTCGAGGCGAAGGTTTCGAGCAGAGCGACGGTGCTCGCGCACGATTCGCGGCTGACGACGATGCTCTCGGCCGCCGGGCTCGAAACGAGCGGCAGGTAGTTCGGATAGGTGCCGACCAACAGCGAAGAGCAGAAGCGAGTCGCGTCGGTATAGAAGAAGACCGAGTTGGCGTTGACGATGACGTTCACAACGTCGGCGCTGCGATAGAGTCGCAGCACGGCGTTGACGGTCTCGGCCGACAAGATCACGCCGGGGCGGTTGTCGTTCATCGGCATGTCGTCGGCACCGTCCGGCGCGGGGACGGTCGCCTTGAACAGGATCGTGCCGGTGGTGCCAACGGCGGCGAGCCGCTTGCCGTCGTCGGCGACATGGAGGAAGACGCCCTGCATCGGCGAGTTGGGAACGGTCGAAAGCGCCTGGGCGGTATGGCCGAACAGCCGAACGAGATCGGAGCCTTCGAGCGCAAACTGTGCGCCGTCCATGGCGTAGTCGCGAGCAGGCCAGTCTTCAGCGGCGAGCGTCGGGAAGGTGGTGCGGGACCGGCCTGCCTTGGCGATCAGCTCGTACTTCGCCGTGTCCATCGTGAAGGTGACATCGACGCCCTTCGGCAGACGATCCACGACGGCCTTCAGCTTCATCGCATCGACGGTCGTCGCGCCGTTGGTCTCGACCTCGCACGCGCCGGTCGCCTCGACCATCATCTCGAAGTCGGTCGTGGCGATGGAGATCGCGCCATCCTGCACAATGATGCGCGCGTTGTTCGCGATCACGGCGGGCGAGTTCTTCGGTGCGCTGGATACGCCGCGCGTTACAATGTCGGCGAGAGTGTCACGGTTGATCTTGAACTTCACAGAAGGCTCCCTTGTTTGGCCGGTCGAAAGTGGTGGACGTTGCCGACGTGCGCCGCGCAGGCGTCATCGCTCGGGTATTTCGGATGGGTGAAGAGACGCATGCGATGGATCGCGTCGTCGTACAGACCGGCGCGGATCACCGCGTCGATCTCGTCACGGATGCCGACTTGTTCGAGCGTCGCGATATGGCGGCGAGCGACCATCGTGTCGCCTTCGCTCAACGCGGCCTCTGCGCGCAGAAGCGCGAGATAGTCGTCATAGGACACGCTGGGCTTCACGGAGCCGCCATCCATCGGGCAATTGAAAACGGGCGGGTTCGCGGAGCCGCAATCGCCGCTACAGTTGGGGCAGGGCTCACGCATGGGCGGGAGCCTTCGTGCGATCCACGGCCTCATAGATGTTCAGCGGCAGAAAGAAGCGGCTCGGAAACTGCACGCGGCCGAAGGCGCGAAGCTTGAACGGGCGGTTTTCGAGGATGGCGCTATCGAGCGCCGCTCTCATGCCGTTCGACCATCCGCGATCCGTGTAGAAGACCGAGTATGCGGCGACGGATCGCCAAGCGAGACCGAGCGCGATCCCCAGCGCGCGCTCGTCCGGCTTCGTGTCGTCGAGAACTTGAGTGAGCAGAAGGTGCGACGCCTGGGCGCTCTCGCCGCGCAGTGCGCAATCCTTCAAGCAACGCCGCGCATAGGCGACATTGTCGTCAACCGCCCCAGCGTAGGGCGACTCCAAAACTACTAATTTTGATGCTTTGCATGGTCCGTTGCCTCTCCCGAGCAGCAACGGACCATATGGGCTTCTATCCGTTATGTCAACGGATTGCGACGGATGGCAACGGACAAAACAATCGAACTAATTCAAACTAAAATTCACAAGAACCGATGATGCGTTCCAGCGCCTTCACCTGGGAACGGGGGATGTCGATGTCGGCTTCCCCGTTGAGGCACCGCACTGTGATCTTGTCGGTTGCGATGGTGACGATCTGACGAATCGCAACGCGGTCGTCAGTCTGCCGCACTAGCGCGAAGCCTCCATGCACCACGGGCTTGCTCGGGCTCACGAGGACGACTTCACCGATTCGGTAGCGCGGAGCCATGCAGTCGTCGGGAACAGTGATGGCGTAGGCATCGCGACTCGAAGTGACCGACGAGGTCCATGCTGTCCGACGATCCGGCCTCAGGGGGAAGAAGCCATCAGGATCGGTCAAGCCGATCTGGAACAATGGAATCGTTCCAGCGGGCGAGGGCGCTTCCGGCGCGGCCGACTCACGCATTGGGAGTGGGTTGGAAGGGGGAAGGTTTCGTGGGCTGGCCTGAGTCCCGAAGAAATAGTCTGCGTCGGTGTCTAAAACAGTTCCAAGCTTAGCGAGTGTTTCGCGTGTTGGATTGAGCGAACGTCCCGAAAGGATGTCGTTCGCGTATGTGAGTCCCAACTTCGCTCGAACCGAAGCCTCTCTTCCCGATAGTCCGGCGGCCACTAGACGTTCCGCAATCCTCGCCTTGATGGTTTCGAGCGCCGGATGCGCTTTGGCGCGCTTCTCATCTGCTCGCGACTTCATTCCCAACCCCCTACGCACTTTGCTGATCACCATTCCGATAGCCCCTTAATCTCTAAACTAGCTGTCTCGGGATCGCCACTCGACGACCCAAATGCCCTGTTACCAATGTCCGGCGACGGATCGTTCGATGAATTATGTTCTTCATCCGTTGCGATCCGTTGACATCCCTAACTCCGTCCGTTACCGAAAGTTCAGCGGTTTCACGGAAAAGTTGCCAACCGATTCGGCATAAAGCCGGATGGGCGACGGATGTCAAGCGGTATCGACGGATGGAATTGGTTAACGAAACGAAAGAGGCACTGGTCGCGCGCGTCGGGGCGCTCGAACAGAGATTCGCCGATCTGCGCAACTCTATGCGCGCGTCCGCCGCTCTGCCCACCAACTGGCGGTTGACCCCCAAGGAACGTGATCTCTTCTTGTCTCTGCTCGCGAACGACACCGTCACGAAAGAGATGGCGATGCTCGTTCTGTACGGCACTGAAGATCGCCCGGATCACAGCGTCGCGATGTTCATGTCGCGCATCCGGTCGAAGACCGAGCCCCATTCCGTGAAGATCGAGACGATCAATCGCACCGGCTACCGGCTTGTCTGGACGAAGACTTTGAAGCTCGACGCCGTCGAGCACTAACCGGGGAGCCGCATGGCAATCTCACTGAAGGGCAGCGTCAAGAAGAAGTCGGCTGCCGAAGACCAACCGATCATCACGATCTATGGCGTGCCGAAGATCGGCAAGTCGTCGCTGGCTGCGGAGTTTCCGCGTCCGGTGTTCATTCAGACGGCGGCTGGCGAAAGCGTCCCGGCGGGCATCGTCGCGGACACCATCGAAGTCCGCAACTACAACGACCTCTGCGAAGCCATCGGCGCGCTCGTCAACGAAGAGCACAACTACGCCACGGCGATCTTCGACTCGACGACCGGCTTGGAGAACATCATCCGCGCCGAAGCGTGCGCCCGCAACGGTTGGAAGACCATCGAAGAGCCCGGCTATGGCAAGGGCTACAAGATCGCGGCGACGATCTTCCTCGAATACATCGACGGCATCATGACGCTGCGCTCGCATCGCCAGATGGCCGTGGTGCAACTCGGTCACTGCGATATCAGCCGCTTCGAATCGCCGACGACCGACCCGTACTCGCGCTATCGCGTCAACCTGCACAAGGACGCGGCCGACATCATCGAGGCGAACAGCGACGTGATCGCGTTCCTCAACTTCAAGGCTTCGATCAAGAAGGTCGATGCGGGCTTCAACAAGCAGCTTACGCACGCTGAAGGCGGCGGCGCGCGTTGGATGTTCCTCGAAGAGCGCCCCGGTTTCATCGCTGGCAACCGCTTCAGCATGCCCCCGGAGTTGCAGTTCAAGAAGGGCGAAGGCTACGCGGCGCTCGCCAAGTTCCTGCCTGCGCCTCTCGCTGAAGCCGCCTAACCACCAACCATCACCGAACACTCGAACGCCATAGGAGATAAACATGGCACAACTGAACGTGAGCCTCGCCGACGTGAACGAAAAGGACGCAGAAGGCGGCGGCGGACAAATCATCCCGCGCGACCGTTATCTGCTCAACATCGTCGAAGGCGAGGTCAAGCGTAACTCGAAGAACACCGGCGATCTGTTCGAGTACAAGGCGGAAGTCGTCGAGGGCGATTTCGCTGGCGTGAAAATCTTCGGCAACATCAACGTCACCCATCAGACCGTGACCGCGCAGAAGATCGGTCAGGCTCAGTTGGCGGCGCTCGCCGAAGCGACCGGCATCGGCAAGGCCAACCTGACCGACACCGATCAGCTTCTGTTCCAGCCGTTCTATGCCGATCTCGATGTCGAGTCCTACAAGGGGCGCGACGGCAGCGACAAGGAACGCATGACGGTGAAGAAGTTCATCCATGCGGGCAACGCGAACGAGCCGCCGCCGAGCAAGGCCGCTGCGAACGACAACGTGAAGGCCAACTCGGCCGCCAACGACAACGTCAAGCAGACCCAGGCGACCTCCACCCAGGCGACGAAGCCCGCGCCCGCCGCCGGTGGCGGTGGTCGGCAGATGCCTTGGCAGCGCACCGCCTAAGACGCGACTAACGCCGGGGCTTCGGCCCCGGCACCTTCTTCCTCCCCCCCCTGACATTTCAGTCTGCAAAACGCGCTTCGGCGCGAACGATAGAGGCTTGCCTGATGGCCCCGCTGCCGAGACCGTTTAGCGCCACCACCGAAGCCATCTATGCGGCCTATGCAAAGTCGCGCAGCCAAGCTTGGGACTCTCTCGGCATCTCGATCTCGCTGCTAGGCGAAGAGTGCGAGCGCGCGCTTTGGTACACCTTCCGCTGGGCTTCGAAGCCCGAAGTGATCGACGGACTGAAGGCCATCACGTTCGAGACCGGCGAGATCGAAGAGACGCGGCTGCTCAATGCGCTGCGCATGATCGGCTGCGAAGTGGACGAGTTCGACCGCGCGGCAAGCAGTATCGCGCAACGGCGATCTCGGGCCACGTTCGCGGCAAGACGGACGGCAAGGTGCTCGGCCTGCCGGAAGCTCCAAAGACTTGGCACGTTGTCGAAGCCAAGTCGATGAAGGACACCTATTGGGAGAAGGTGAAGAAGCTCGGAGTCCGCGAGGGCTACTTCACGCATTGGGTTCAGTTGAACACCTATTGCCATCTCTTCGGCTTCGAACGCGGCCTTTACATCTGCCGCAACAAGAACACCGGCGAAGTCCATTGCGAGCGTATCGAGACGGACCACGCGGAAGCGATCCGGCTGCTCGCTCGCGCCGAACGGATCATCAAGTACGCGAACCCGCCGCCGCGTCTGCACGACGATCCCAACGCGAAGATGGCCTTCAAGTGCCGGACGATGTGCAACCATCTCGCCAACTGTCATGAGCATTCGTTCGCTCGCATTTCGTGCCGGACCTGCATCCACGCGACGCCCGAGATGTTCGGCGACGCTGCTTGGTCGTGTGCCCGTTGGAACAAGCCGCTCGCGCTCGCCGAGCAGAAGCAGGCGTGTCCCGCGCATCTCTTTCTCCCATCGCTTGTCCCAGGCGAATTGATCGACGCGAGCGATGAAGAAGAGTGGGCGCTTTACACGCTGCATGACGGCCGCGAGTGGCGCGATGGCGTGAAGCCTGAGCCCGAGCGTCGCTACTGGCACCACCCCGAAAGCGGCAGCCTGTTCGCCACGCTCCCCGGCGAACCCGATCCTCGCGACACCGAACCCCTCTGCGAAGAGATCAGCTTCGCCGAGTTCATCAAGCTCACCGACCACTACGCAGCGCAGGGGGAGTAACGCGCATGTCAGCCTATTCGTTCAAGACCCGCTTTGCCGAAACGAAGAAGGGTCAGTGCATGTACTTCCTGCCTGGGCAATCCGGCATGTACGGCTTCGTCTGTGGCGCTCCGACGACCAACGACAAGTCGTACTGTGACTGCCACCACAAGGCGACCCATCAACCGGTCAAGAAGGCGAAGATCAGTTTCTTCGATCTGTCAGCGGCCTCGATCGACAACGACACCGACCATGAGCCCGATCTGACGGAGGTTCTTCAGTGAGCTTTCCGTTCGTCTACGCCGACCCGGCTTGGCAGTTCGAGACGTGGAGCGAGGAAGGCAAGGATCGCTCGCCCGAAGAGCACTATGAATGCATGCCGCTTGACGAGATCAAGGCGCTGCCTGTTCGCCAGATCGTGCCGGAAGACGCGGCGTGCGGCCTTTGGGTCATCGACACGATGATCGACGAAGGCATTAAGGTGCTAACCGAGTGGGGCTTCACCTACAAGACGGTGCTCTTCTACTACGTGAAGGTCGGGCGTGGCCTGCGCCCGCATATGGGCATGGGGTATTGGACGCGCGCCAATCCTGAGATTTGCCTGTTCGGCACGCGCGGTAAACCGAAGCGCAACGGCAAGGGCGTCGAGCGCCTGATCCTTGATCTCGATCCAAGCGAGAAGACCATCCTCGCGCCGCGCGGCGAGCACTCGGCCAAGCCGCTCGAAGCTTACAACCGAATCGAACGCCTGCTCGATGGCCCGTACATCGAACTGTTCGCGCGCCACGCTCGCGCCGGTTGGCACCAATGGGGCAACGAAGTCGGCAAGACCGGCGGCACCCCGAACCTGTTTCATCTGCCCGGCCATCCGGCTCGCGCAGCCAACGACAACTCACTGTTTGGGGCTGCCCTCTGATGCCGTTCCAGCTTCGCTACTATCAGCGCGACGCAATCGACGCTGTCTATGACTATTGGGGCGAGAAACCGGACGGCAACCCGCTCATCGTGATCCCCACCGGCGGCGGCAAGTCGCCGGTGCTCGGTACCATCACAGAAGAGATGATCGGGTTCGAGCCGCAGACGCGCATCGTCATGGCTACGCACGTCTCCGAATTGATCGAACAGAACTACGCCGAACTTATGGGGCTTTGGCCGTTCGCCCCGGCAGGCATCTTCTCGGCCGGCCTCGGCCGCAGAGAAGCGCACGCGCAGATCGTCTTTGGCGGCATCCAAACGATGTGGCGGCACGCTGCCCGCATCGGGCACGTTGACCTTCTGATTGTCGACGAAGCGCACATGCTGCCGCCGGATGCGGAGACCATGTATGGCAAGTTCATTGCCGCGCTGAAGTTGATCAACCCGAAGATGTTGATCCTGGGCCTGACAGCCACGCCGTATCGCACTAATTCCGGCATGCTCACGGATGGCGACGATGCCATGTTCGACGCCATCGTTTACGAAATCTCGATCCGCGAGTTGATCGAGAAGGGCTTCCTCTGTCCGCTGGTCTCGAAGGCCACGGCCACCGCGAAGACGATGGTCGATTTGAGCAAGCTTCGCCGATCTGGCGGCGAGTTCACCGACAAGTCGCTGAAGGCGGTGTTCGATCAGGGCGAGATCACGAAGGCGGCGGTCGATGAGATCATTGGCTACGCCGCCAGCAACGAGAGGCCGCGAAGGTCATGGCTTCTGTTTTGCGCTGGCGTTGAGCACGCATTCAATGTCCGCGATGCGATCCGCGAGCGCGGCTATTCGTGCGAGACGATCCACGGCGGCATGGAGAAGGGTGATCGCAACCAGATTCTCGAAGACCTCAAGTCCGGCAAACTCACGTCAGTCACGAACTTCGGCGTGCTCACGACCGGCACCAACATCAAGCGCCTCGACCTGATCGCGTTGTTGCGCGCGACGGATAGCACGCAGCTTTACGTTCAGATGTGCGGACGCGGAACGCGGCTCCTGGGCGACACTTACGAAGAGTCCATCCGCAACGGCAAGGAAGACTGCCTCGTTCTCGATTTTGGCGGCAATGTCCGACGCCATGGCCCCATTGATCGCGTCACGGTCAAGAGGCCCGGGAAAGGCGGTGGCGAGGCCCCGGTGAAGGAATGTCCGACGTGCCATTCGCTGATCTTCGCGGGTCTTAGCGAGTGCCCCGACTGCGGTCACAAGTTCGAGCGCGATGTCGAGAAGAACATCAAGCAGACCGCCGACGTGACGCCGATCCTATCAACGTCGAAGCCCGATTGGGTGCCGGTGAAGCGACGCACGTTCTATCGGCACGACAAGCCGGGTGGCACGCCGAGCATCCGCGTCGAATATTTGTGCGGCTCCGTCTCTCACAAGGAATGGATTTGCCCGGAGCATCAGGGTTACGCCCGCGTGAGGTTCGAGAAGTGGTGGCGGCAGCACGGCGGCAAGGACGACGCGCCGTTCACGATCCAAGACACATTCAACCGCGCGAAAGAGCTTCGCGAGACCGCCGAGATCATGATCAAGGCGAACGGCAAGCATTGGGAGATCGTCGCGCGCAAGCTGGGCGAGATCGCGCCGGAAGGTCAGTCGCAATCGTTCGTCTCGGCCCCGCCGCCGAGCCGCGACGACATGATCGCTCGCAACTTCGAACTGAACGGGAAGCAGCAAGAGGCGGCGGCATATCGCGCGGCCGTGGCTGCGAGGCCGGAGCCTTGGCAGACGGCTCCCGTCGCGAACGACAACAATCGCGCTGTGATGCCTGGGCACGTCAAACCGGCAGCGATGATCCGTCCCATGGCTCCGTGGAACGCGCAGATCGCGCCGCCGCTGCCGAAGTCGCGTGCGCCTTGGGACACCGATCTCGACGACGACATTCCGTTTTGATGGGGAACGACATGGGGAACAACTTTCAGAGATCGATGCGGCGCAATGAGTCGTGCCAGAAGCTAAGTGCCTACCTGACGCAACACGGCTACTCGTTCGAGCCGTTCCACGCAGCGAAGCATCCGTATGTTGTTGTGCAGCTAGGCGAGGGGAAGTCCTTGAAGTTCTTCTTCCCGTCGAGCGCCGGTGACTGCCGGTCTGCCGACAATGCCGTGTCGCAGATCAAGCGCGCGATCCGCCAACGCCTTGCGAGCAACGACAACAATGCGCGTGTTTGACCCTGAACCGATTTGCTGCGGCGTCTGCCGCCGCGAGGCAACCGGCATCGGCTTCGCCCCAAAGGGTGGCAAGCCGATCCTTTGGCTCTGCGAAGAGCCCGCATGCATCTCACTAGGAAAGGCCGTGTTCCATATGGTCCCGAAGGCTCTCACTGCGACCGAAGCTCTCGCGCTCCAAGACGCTGGCGCTGACGCTGGCGCTGACGCTGGCGCTGACGCTGGCGCTGACGCTGGCGCTGACGCTGGCGCGTACCTCGAACGCCTGGGCAAGTTCAACCTGTCCGAACTGTCCGAGAAGGAGTGGGGCAACTTCCTGACCACGATCCTCAACTCCTACGGCGAGAACATGCGCAAGCGTGTCACCCAGGCTACCGCTCCCTTCTAAGGCATCACGTCAATGATCGAGTCACCATTCGCACAAACCGGACCGGGCCTCTATGAGAACGGCTACAACCCGATCCCGATCATGCCGAACAGCAAGTTGCCGGGGCAATACGCCGACGATAGTTGGCGCGCTTACAAGGGTTGGAACGACTACTGCACTACGCGCCCGAGCCAGTTGCAGATCAACTATTGGTCGAAGTGGCCGAACGCCGGTGTCGGCGTGGCCTGCGGCCTTGGTCTGATCTGCATCGACATCGACTTCGAGCCCGCGATGGAAGCGCTGCTCGCGATGCTGCCGCACTCGAATGTGCAGAAGAAAGGCCGCAAGGGCATCTCGCTCTTCTATCGCGGCAACACCGACTCCATCCGGTCGCGCAACTTCCGCACGCCCGAGCGTGTCGGCCTTGTCGATCTGCTCGCGGAAGGCAAGCAGACCGTGTTGCCGCCCTCGATCCATCCTGGCACCGGCGAGCCTTACTATTGGTGGACCGATGACACGCTGCTCGACGTGAGCCTCGATCAATTGACCGAGTTGCCCGACGACATCGCGGAGCGCATCGGCGAAGTCCTGAAGGCGTATGGCTACAACCCGGAAGCCGACCGGCGCTATGAGCCGCCGAGCGAAGTCCCCGATGTCAGCCAGTATCATTCGACGGACTTCTTCCGAAAGCTGAACGAAGACGCGCTGTCAAACCTGCATGCGTGGGTCGGCAAGCTTGCGCTGCCGAAGGGCCGTTGGCTCGGGGCCAAGTACCGCGCGGTCGCTCCGTGGCGTTCGTCCGGCTCGGGCCGCACGATGGCGAAGCGCCATCCGAACCTGTCGTTCGATCCGAGCGGCATTCAGGACTTCGGCACCATGGAGACCTTCACGCCCATCAACGTCGTCATGAAGACGATGGAGCTTGGCGAGGCGCAGCGTGACGCGGCCGTGCAATGGCTGGGCGAGCAGCTTGGCTATAACTTCGGCGTCGAGATCGACCTGCGCTCGCGTCGGAAGGAAGCCGCGCAGATGGCGGAAGCCGCTAACCGTGACGCTGCCCGGATCGCGGAGCGCGAGAAGGCCATCCTTGAGGCCGCGCCGAGCATGGAGCCGGGTTCGTGGGTCGAGCGCCAGATGGCGGCGGGCAATACCCAGTGGGTCAAGACGAACCCGCAGCCCTATGAAGTCGCGGCGCTCGCGACGATCAACGGCGTGCCTGCTACGGTGCCTGCGGAGCCCGCTGGCGGGGCCGCTGAAGATCCTTCTACGGATGCCGACCACAACGAAATCACGCCCACGATGGCGGAATTGGAGGCCCTGTGCCATCCGCCGGGATTGGTCGGCGACATCATGGATTGGATCGCCGCGTCAACGTCGAGCCCGTCGCGTCCGCTCGCCCTGGGACCGGCGCTAGGCTTCGTGGGGACGCTCGGTGGGCGGCATCACGCCGGGCCTACCAATCTCCGCACCAATCTCTACATCGTCGCGCTGGCCCCCGCTGGCTACGGCAAGGACCATCCTCGCAAGGCACTGTCCCGGCTGGCCGTGGAGTCGGGCCTCGATCGCTATCTCGGGCCGGAAGGCTTCCTGTCTGACTCGGCGCTCCGCAAGACCATCGAGCACAACCCGTCGCAGTTGTCGCTCATGGACGAGTTCGGTGCCTTCATCGCGAAGATCATGGACCGGCGCGCCGGGACGCATCAGTCGAGCATTCGTCAGATGCTCATGCAGATGTTCACTTCGGCGGACTCGCTCTACAAGGGCACCGCGTCGGCGGCGGAAAGCGCCGTGCCGATCTATAACCCCAACTTCTCGGTCTATGGCACGTCCACGCCGCACGACTTTTGGCCGTCGATGTCGGGCAAGGGCATCTCGGACGGCTTCCTGCCGCGCTGGCTTGTCCTGACGATCACCGGCGACCCGGCGGACGGCATCGAGCCGAAGGCATCGCTCGAACCGCCGACCAAGCTGATCGAGGATTGCCGGGCGATCATCACCCACAACGGGGCTGGCAACCTGCCGGACTCGGCGTCGCGTCCGATCCTGCGGCCTCGCGTGGCCGATTGGGGCGTCGGCGCGAAGGAACGTTGGATGGAACTGCGGCTGGCGTTCAAGCGGCGAGGGGAGGCGTGCTCGCCCGATCTGGCGGCCTTGTGGACCCGCACCATGGAAGTGGCCCTGCGCGTCGCCCATATCGTCGCCATCGGCGTCGATCCCGAGCGGCCGGTGCTCACGCGCGATCTGGTCGATTGGGCGGCCAAGCTCATGGAGCTTTCGACCCGGCACTGCATCGTCGAGGTCAGCGACCGGCTGGCCCTCAACGATAAGCAGGCCGAGTACCTGAAGGTCCGCCGCTGGATCAAGGAAGCCGGATCGGACGGCGTGACTAGCTCGACGCTGAAGAAGATGGTCAACGGCGAGTTCGACCTGCGCCGTCTGAACGACATCACCCAACAGCTTCTCGAGTCCAAGCAGATCGAGCAGCGGTTCGCCTCGACCAAGACCGGCGGTCGCCCCTCGCATCGGTGGTTCGCACTGTGATGGAGCGGAGTGCTTCTTACAGCACTCCGGCTTTCACATCGCCGTAAGCCTCCATTACCCAACCGGACATGTGGCCGGTCCTGTAGGTGCGGCTCTGCCCTGTCTTCTTGCTCTTGATCGTGATGCTCCCCGAGACCGGGGAGATCACGTTTGCCTCGCGGGTGACAGGCTGCTCGGGCGTTGCCGAAATCTCGAACTCATCGAGCGAGCGCTTTTCGCGCTTCACAAGGTTCTCGAAGTCTTCAGATTCGGTCGGATGAACGTGGGCAATAGGCAAATCAAACCCTCCAAATGAGTAAACCATCAAATAGATGGGGCGGCCAACTCGCTCCCGCAAAAACATGGCGAGCCAAAGGGCCTAAGCCGTACAATATCGCGCACGGTACGCTACTGCCGACCACCATGATGACCGGATAGATCACGCCGTGCTCTTTAAGGCCAACGCCCGCAGCGCGGGGATTGACCAAGAAGAAAAGGACGGTCGCTGCCGCGCCTAGAGCGGGATCGTCCAAAGTTCGAGGCCGCCCCAACCCGCAATCACGCAGCCGACGATCAATATCAGATAAAGCACGTTGCCCATGCGCCCCTCAATATCCGGCTAGTCAAAGAACGGCTTCGTTTGGCCCGATACTATGTCGAATCCGGTGATCATAGAGCGGGTCCATGAGATCGTTTCGAGTGCGTTCAGATCGTCGCTGTCCTCACGAATCTTCGTGTAAGCGGTATCGAGGTTGACGACGAATCCTTCGTTCAGGCCTGGAGCCGTATCCTCCAACGACTTCACTAGCGCCGCGAACATGATGGCGGTGGCCTTCTTCACATTGTCCAATTCGGTCGTCTTCTTGGTCATCTAGGATGCTCCAGTTCCGGGGGCCGGAAGCTAACACAACCTCGGATCGAGCGCATAAAAAAAGCCCGCTTCGCAGCGGGCTATGATCTTTTCGAAGGGGTGTGGACGACTAGCCGTCATTGGGGAAAGCATGCGGCCATGCGTTGAGCCGCAAGCGACTCAGGCGAGATGTGCGGAAGGGGTTTGATCGTGCGGCGGACGAAATGCTCGAAGTGGGGAGCCGGGAGTTCCATCATTGAAACATCGGTGTTGCCGATTGATGATCCACCGACCGCCATCGTCCCGATCAATCCAGCGGCGATCAGCGCCGGAATCTTCATCATCCTCAAGGCATCCGCCTTGCGGTGCTCGTTCGCATAGAACTTGAGCGCTGCGACGCACATTGCCATGTCGGTCGGCCCAAGAGTCACCTCTTCCCCTGCGCTCAACGCTGATGCAAGCGCGAGCACGTTGCCCCGGTTATTCACGATTAACGGTCCTTTTCTGTCGGGCAGCCCCCGACTCTTTTTTCTTGGTGTGATGACCAAGTCACGGCGATTTCCGCCGTGGCTTGGATGTCTTAATGTTTCATTGGATGATCCGTCAATGAAACACGCGGTTAATTCATAGGCAAAATGTCTCCGTATTGAAACGGATGTGCAGAAAGTGCAGCGGGCCGGTGCGCTAATGCATCGCTGCCATCACCTTCCGACCATAGGCAGTGCAGCGCGGTTTTGCGTAGACGCCACGCTGATAGAGACTCACGCCATCGCAGCCGGAACCGCCGCGCGAGATCGCGATGCGGAGGTAGGCCATGCCAGCGCGCGCACCGGTGGCGCAGTCGAACAGGTCTCCGGTAACACCGACCTCGCGGGCAGTGACAGGCTTGACCTGCATGATCCCGCGCTCGCCTGCGCTTCCGCGAAGATGGCAGTTGTAGTTGCTTTCGACCTTGACGACGGCATGGGCGAGGGCGCGAGGGATGCCCTGGGCGTCTGCGGCGGCGTCGATGATTGAGCGGAGGTCGGAGCCGAGCGCAGGCAAAGAGGTTCCCATCACGGCCGCGATTGCTGCCGCGCTCAGAAGGCACTTCATGTTGTCGTTCTCCTAAAAGGCCGCTACGGCTTCACACTCGAAGCGATTGGCCTTGTCTCGGCGACGCATATTCTCTTTGTGCGTCACCATTTCCAGATGATCCGGATTCACGCAGCGGCGTGTCCGGCAGCGATGATCGAGTTGCTTGCGTGGAGGGATGGGACCGTGTTCAAGCACGTACATCACGATATGGACGGCCATGGTGCCGCCATCGAGAGACATGCGCGCGTAGTCTTCCCCCTGCCTTTGCTACCCGACGTTGGTCCGGTCCACAAGTGGCACGGCGTATCGAGAGGCCCTTCGACGATCTCGACGCGAGCCATAACTTTGTCGCGAATCCGGTCTCTGCGCGTGCTCATTTTGATCGCCCTAAGCGCGCGCCTGCCGCGTCTTGAGCGCTGCAATGTGGAAGGCGCGGTTGTGGGGCGTGTCATCGACGGGCCACGGCACGCGAGACAGAGCGTTGCGGGGCTGGCCGCCTTCGACCCAGGTATGCAGCAACTCGGCGAACGGATCGCCGTTCGCTCGAGTGCGGTTGACGATCTTCACGTCCACGCTGGTCAGGTTGCGCGCCATCACGCGGCTTCCTTGTCGCTGTAGACGCCGAGCACGGCCAGCTTCTCGTCAACGACGGCGATGCCCTGATCGATGACAGCCTTCATCTCGGGCAGCATGCGCGCGACCAGATCGGGACGGACATCCTGCGTGCTGAGCATCGGCGACTTCAGGGTGATCTTCAGTTCCGCGCCAATGCGGACGAGCAATCCTTGCAGGTAGTCGCGTTCCTTGATCAGTTCGGCGACAGCGTTGAAGTTAGCGAGTTTCACTGTTGTCGTTCCCCAAGTTGTCGAGTCCATAGATTTCGCGGAAGCAGTCGCGGCTGATGTGCCTCGGATCAACCTCGACGACGCCCGGCGGCACGAAGGCGTTCGGATCGGGCTCGACCGCGATGCCATCCATCGCGATCTCGCCGGTGGTCAGAAAGCAGTGGCCGTAGTCAGCGGCACGCAGCTTGGCGGCGATCTCGGCGAACGCCGCCTGGGAGATCGGGAGTCGGACGAGCGTCCTCATGCGTAGCCCTCCGCTCGCACGGCCGAGCGCAGGGCGTTGATGCGCTTCTCGCTCTCGGCGAGCTTCGCTTCGAGTTCTGCGATCCGTGCGTTCTGCGCGCGCTCGGTGAACGCGGCGATCTCGCGAGCGAGGTCGGTGCGCTCTGCCGTCACGTAGGCGAGGCCCATGGACTTCTGCCGGGCATCGGCTTGCTGCACATAGGTCCGGTCAACGAACGCCTGGGCGAGCGCGAGCAGGCCGTTTTGAGACTGGCCCATGATCAGACCGCCTTTCCGTCAGTCGCGGGAGCACGAACGGGGATGGAGACCATCGGCGGAACGCCCATGTCCTTCAGCCAGTCGACGCAGAACTGCGCGGCGGAAGCCGGATCGTGAAACTCGGCGAGCGCGTCGTCGATCATCGCCATCATGGCTTCGCGGCCCATACCGTCGTGGAGCCCCGAGCGGGTGCTGACGAGCGCGTGAACGTAGTGCGCGGCATCGGCCGAGCGCTTTCCGTTGAGCTTGATCAGCGTGTCGATGTTGCCGCGAAGGATATCGTTGTGCGCCTTGGACGAGATCGAGGCGCGCAGATCGAACCAACCGAAGAGCATGAGGATCATGGCGGCGGTGGTGAAGACGCAGGCGGTCGGCGCGTAGCCATTGAGGGTCGCGTCGAGTGCGAGCGCGAGGCCGAAGCCGCCGGTGACGAGCACGGCGAAGAGACGAAGCATGGTGATGGCTTTCATGGGAGGGTGAACCTGCAAGGATCGCTTGCAGGTTGGGGAAGGGGTTCAGGCGGCGGCGGGGAGAAGGACGAAGGCGGGCGGCAGCTTCTTGCCGATGGCCTTGGCCCCCGCGAGCGCGACGACGAAGACGCGCATCGAGCCGAAGTCGCGTGCCGGATCGCGGACCATGTAGCCCTTGCCGATCAGGCGATTGGCTACGCCGATGTCTTCGCCGTTGAGATGGCAGGCGACGCGGTTGCGGTTGACCGAGTTGCCGTGTTCGAGGCCGGGCGCCTTACGGGTCAGCATCCGTTCGCAGTGCGTGAGCAGGAAGTCAGTCATGGCGCTCCCCCTCAACCGAACAAGGCGTTCTGGTCGGTGTGCAATGCCTGCGGCGCGGAGCGACGCGGCTTTGCGGGGATCGCCTGGGGGAGATCGACGGCGGTCAGGCTGTCCTTGTGACGGAGGACGTGAGCCGTCATGCCGCTGACGTTGATGCGGCGGTCGGTCAGCTTGACGAGCGTGCCGAGCTTGACGAGTTCCGAGACGCGGGGACGGATCGCGAGGACGCTTTCCTTCAGTTGCTTGGCGATCTCGTCCGCCGTCAGGCGGTAGCCGTTGAGCATCAGTTCGATGATCGCGATGCGGAGCATCGCTGCCCGGCTGACGACCTTCTCGGCGGCGTCCTTCGAAGCGCCACCGCCCTTCGATCCCGGCGTTGTTCGGATAGTTCTGAGACATAGACAAAGCTCTCCCGTTCGCCCCGAAGGGCGGTTTTCAGATCGGAGATGTGCGGTGTGGATTTCCCGTCCCGTCCGGCCTGAATCAGGCCGGGTCCGCTGGAATCAACGGATGCACGATGGATTATCCGTCGAGCAAGGGTTTCGATAGGGGATGTTGACGGATGGCCGCAGGCCGATGGTTAGCCAGCGGTTGAGAGCAAGCCGATCTCGCGCATGGAAATCACCAACTCCATATTATTCTTTTGAGGGGGGGGGTGGGTTTTCGAGGAATACCGTCGCAAAACTAAACCCCTCATTTTCGATAGGCTCTGGCCGACCATTGAAGGGTTTCTCCTATATATATATAGTAGTAATATATACTTGTAATATATTCTGTAGAAGATATATCTGTAGGTGGTTACTACTATATATAGGGGCGAAACCCCTCTAACCGGCAGTTGGATGTTTTTGCCCGATGACGGATGGGTCCGTCATTTCGACGGATGGAGTTGATATTATCCGATGCGCGGTCATGTCGCAGTGGGACGCCAAGGCGGCGTTCCTCAACGTACCGGACGATGGATGGTCCTTCGTTGGCTTCGCCAACGCCTTGCCGTGCCATCCTAGCGAGGCAGAGGCCATCGCTCGGTATCTGCACCGGAAGCGGATGATCTGGCTCTCGATGCGCGCTGGGCACGGCAGGGTCTTCCCGGCGGCGATGCGTCCCGGTCGAGGTCGGCCGAAGGCGAGGGGAGTCGAGCAGCCGCCGTTGATCGACCCGCAACTGGCTGGCTTCCTCACCCAGGCGCATCCGACGTTCCTGAAGATCAGGCTGTTGCTCGGTCGCGATCCCGGCGGCGCATGGAACGAGAACCAGGCGGTCAAGGCCGAGATCAAGTTCGCCCTCTCGGTCGAGGCGACGAACCTAATGACGCTCTGCCGCAGGTTCACCAAGGAACATCCCTCCATCCCCATTGCGGCGCTCCGTGATGCGCTCTGGCTCGATAGGCCGCACACCATGCCCATCGTCGCGCAGACGCAGCCCGATCTCGCCCCGGCTGGCTCAGAGCAGTTCGCCGAGCAGCCGAAGGGGAAGGCGCGGCTCTCGAAGCACCTGACCGACGAAGAGCGGATGATGTCCTACATCGAGGCCGCCGGCGCATCCGGCATTGCCGTCTATGAGATCGTGAACAAGGGCAAGATCGCTCGCGATCGGGTCGCCGTCATCGGCGAGATGTTCGAGAACATGGGCACGATCCGCTCCGCAGTGGTCCGCACGTCTGATCGTGGGCGCAAGGGAACGCGGTACTTCATGCGGAAGTACGGCGAGCCGGTGATCGGCGAGGGCGGCCGGCTACTTTATTGTCGCGACTTAGCGATCTGATAGGCACATAGGCTGATCGGCCGCGCGAGCCTGATTGGCTGCAAGCACCGCAAGCGCTTGCGACCGCAGGGATGTGATGTGCCGATCAAAGCTCGACGAGCGCACGGCAGAGAGCGGTCATAAATCGCCGGCACAGCAGCTGCGGCATCGCGATAGGCCGTTGACATGATTGAGAAGAACTGTTCCGTGCCGTCGTCTATTCGAATGTGGAAGCCCCGCATTTTCTTGGCCCGCGCCGCTGCGATGTCAGACGGAAATATGCGTGCCGTCGCGGTATCGATAACCGCCTTGGCGATCTGGTTGGGGTCTTTAGTGCGCTTGGGGCGGGTCATTTGGTCCTCCTTCAAGGTTGCGGCGGTTCCGTCACTTGCATGTGATCTGGTACGAGCTTCCATTGGCCGACACGCCCGTGCACTCGAAGAACTTCGTCTTGCCGGCGCCGTCTACCGTCATTAGCGAGCCCTCGATGGTGCTCGGCGATGTGACGCGGAACGCGATGCGCTCGACTTTGTAGCCCTTCTCGACGTACCAGGCGGTAACCTGCCGCTCCGCGAGCCTGACGACGGAACCCTGCGAGGCGACGAAAGTGAACACGGCAACGACGGCCGCGACGACTGCCAGGGCGATGATCCACCCCTTGGTATTCCGTCGGTGCGGGTTGACGGGCGACGTGTCGTCCTTGAGCGTGAACAGCTTAACAGCGGGCTCCGGCGTGCTGATCGACTGGGCGGGGAGCGGCGGGGTCGCCTTGCGAAGCGCTTCGAGGAGCTCGGCATGCCGCTGGTCGGCCGCCTTGTTGCGCAGCGCGAGCGCGAACAGCAGCCCGACGATCGGGGATAGGAACACGGACAGCAGGAACAGCCCGAACCCGGAGCGGCCCTTGTTGGACGCGTAGACCCCGACTGCGATGGACAGCGGGAACCAGAACAGGATGAACATTTCCATTTTCGTGCACCCCTCGTTAAGCTGAGGCGAAGTCGTGAATGACAATGCCGGGGTCTCCGTCTGCGGTAATCCCCTCGCACGTGGAGAACATGCGGGACAGCCACGCGTCCTCGCAGTAGCGTTTCTCGTCGCCGGCCGCGGCGTCCGCAAACCTGCGCGCCTGTTCCTCGGTCTCTGCCCTGACGACAAAACCGAGCGCTTGCAAAGCGGCAGCCGTTCGTCACTGGGAACGTCATAACGGAACCCGGAGACGTGGCCGATTGCGACATGACGTCGGTTTCGGCGTTGCTGGGGTCTTTGGCGAACGCGGCCGCCATGCGGTGATAGGTCCGGCTCGCGCTGAACGCCGCCAGATGCCCGCCGGGCTTCAACACACGATAGACTTCTCAGATTACGTCATGTGGGCTGGTAGCGTTGCAGGCGGGGTGGCTGAGAGGTACTGATCGATGTGCAATTGTGCCAAGCGTAGGGCGGCCATCCGAACGGCTGTGACCTCCGGCGACGCGAAGGTCGCGAAGGAGTAGATGGACTTCGTCGTGAAGTCGACCGTGCAGGATATTCGATCGGCCGCCGATGGCTTCAAGGCGAAGGTTGCCGCTGCGCGTCTCAAGCTGGGTCGGCGCTGATGACCGTCGAGATCAAGATCGATCCGAGCCAGTGGGTCAACCTGGAGCAGAGGGTCGCGTCTGCCGGTAAGAACTTCCCCCTCGCCTTGAAGCGCGCGCTCGCCCACACCGGCAAGAAGGCGAAGACGAAGATGGGCCGCGCCCTCAAATATGCCTTTGTACCACTACACGTCCGCCGCAGGTTTACATGGCATCATAGCCAGCAGATCGCTGTGGACCTCACACTACCGCTTCCTCAACGACACGTCGGAGTTTCAGCACGGCAGGAAGATCGTGATCGAGGCCCTCGACCGTCGCGGCGCCGAAATCAGAGAACTCTCATCGCTTGCCTGGGAGACGATCGCACTGTTTCGTCAACACAGTGACGAAATTCATGGGTTCGTCGGGTCATTGACGTCTAAAGGCGATCTGCTCTCGCAATGGCGAGGCTACAATCGTGGACAAGGCTTCTCGATCGGATTCAACGCAGACTGGCTTTTGAAGAACGCCGCGGCGCAGGGATTTGATATCACGCCCGTCCTCTATGACCCAGAGAGCCAACGAGCGGCGGCTGACGGGGCAGTAACCCTGCTCATCGACCGCTTGTTGGAAGGGACGGATGAGCCGGAGGGCGCCCGCGCACAAGTCAAGACATGGTGGTCGCATGCACTGAAGACAGCTCTCGTTCTCAAGAACGGGCAGTTCCAAGAGGAGCGCGAGTGGCGCCTGGTTTGGGTTGGTGTTTCCTGGCCCGCTGGACTAAAGACGCGCTTCTCACCAGCCGGTTTAGTTCCTTACCGTGCCTGTCAGTTTAACAAGGTCGTCATCAACAATGCAGCCACGCACCCCAATAACTGGGGCATCGAGGAAATCATCATTGGCCCCGCTTTGGCGCATCAGCAGACCTGCGCGGTGGACGCTCTATTGGCTTCACACGGCATGCGTCTCACGATCAAGCGGTCGGCGATACCCTATGTAGCGGACTGAACGCCTGTGCTGCTACGAAGAGTTGGTTCAGGGGCGCTCTTTATGGCCCTTTTTCCCGAAGCGAGCGAGGCGTTGCGGCTGCCGAACTGGTCTCGACCTGCGCATCCAACCGCGCGAGCATTCGCGCATGGAAACCCGCATCGTCGATACCATTCCCGAGTGGCGCTATCAGGCGGAAGTTATCGCTCGCCTTCATGCGCTCGAAGATGCAGGGCTTCCGATCACCTGCGCCGGCGATATGAACCGAGCTAAGCGTTCGCGACGCGAGCGTATGGAAGCGAAGGTCACGGGCCTCACGGCGGGCGAACCCGACGTTCGTGTTTATATCACCGGCGGGTTTCTGCTCAGCATCGAACTGAAGACGCCGAAGGGATCGCGCTCGAAGGCGCAGAAGGAACGTCATCCGAAGCTTCAGGCTCTCGGCTTCACCGTGATCACGGCGAAGGCTCCCACCTCGGAAGAGCTCGCCGATGAAGTCGAGCGGATCGTGCGGAGCTATTTATAGTGCAGATCACGCTCAAGCTCACGAAGGGAATGCTCGACCGGCTGGATCAGCTTCGTGATCGCAGCGTCAACACCGCGACCGCCAAGGCCCTGACGTTCACCGCGCAAGACGCGCAGCAAGCGTTGCGCACGCAAATCCCAGGCGTGTTCGTGCTGCGCCGCCCGTGGGTCGTCGGTGGCATCCGCATCCGTCCCGCGAACGGCGGCAACCTCACGTCCGTGGTCGGCTCCATCGACAAGTACATGGAGCGCCATGTCATCGGTGCGGGCAAGGAGAAGTATCCCGACAACGCGCTCTCGATCCACTCGAAGCGCAATAGCAGCGGCCGTCTCGCGACCGGCGGCATCCTGATCAAACCCTACGGGTCGATTGGCAGCGCCCCGGTGCATACCGTGGTGCGTCGCCAGTTGAAGCGCGTGGACGGTCAGAAGCGCAAGACGTTCCAGATCGTGAGCAACGGCAAGGTGCTCATTGTGCGTCGTCGCACGAAGAAGCGTCTGCCGCTGCAAACGCTCGCCGTGCTGCAAGGGAGCGCGACGATCAATGAGCATTGGGATTTCCTCGGGACCGTGTCCGGCGTCGTCCAGGCGCGCTTCCCGCAGCATTTCTATCGGGCGGTGGTCAATGCAGCGACGCGATAGAGGGGCCATGAGCGAACGACTCCCACCCCCCTCGGACGTAGGCGACGCACGGTTCTACTCGCGCTCGCGATCTTCGCGATCTTGAGCACGACGGTCCCCATGGCTCTGACCGACGAACTGCACAGCGACCAAGATATCTCTTTGCAGAAAATGCAAACAACTCGGACTAGGGCCATACCAGCGATGTCAGCCCCTTCGACCAAGACCTCGGGCCTGCTAAGGATCAGCGCGCCGCATTACTGTGCTGGGGCGGACGTCATCGACGGGATCGTGTCAGGCAATGTCGCGCCGATTATTCGCTACATGCGTGGATGGCGCATCGTGTGCATGATTGTCCCGTCATCCGTGAAGCTCGTCATTCAACTGTTTTTCCAGTCGCTGAAGCTCCTCTGAAGGAACGGAGACTGGCGACGGCATGGCTTGATCATCCAGATGATCCAGCACTCGCCGAAGCTCCCCCTGAGGGAGCTGCTCTGAATGGAATGCGGCTTGCTCCTGAATGAAAGCCGACGGGGCGGGGTGATCATCTGGCCTTTCCTGAAGCTCCTCTGCGGATTCGGCATCAAGCAGTCGCCGAAGCTCCCCTGGAGAGAACTGCTCGGGATTAAAAGTAAACTCTTCCGGATCGATGGAGAACGACAGAGCAGGATGCTTGTCTCCTAGTCCGTGAAGCTCGTCATTCAACTGTTTTTCCAGTCGCTGAAGCTCCTCTGAAGGAACGGAGACTGCCGAGGGCATCGCTTGATCATCCAGATGACCCAGCACTCGCTCAAGCTCCCCTTGCGGGAGGTGCTCTGAATGGAATGCGGTTTGCTCCTGAATGAAAGGAGACGGCACGGGTTGATCATCTAGCCATTCCCGAAGCTCCTCTGGAGAGAACAGTTCGCGATCCAAAGTAAACTCTTCCGGATCGATGGAAAACGACGGAGCAGGATGATTGTCTCCCAGTGCGTGACGCTCGTCTTGCAACTGATTTTCCAGTCGCTGAAGCTCCTCTGAAGGGTCGGAGACTGCCGACGGCATGGCTTGTTCATCGAGATGATCCAGCACTCCCGGAGGGTCCTCGCGAGAAACTAAATGACTGGTGTCACGATAGCCATGGCCCCTGCTGCCAACGGTGTCGTCAATGCGCTGCGGTTTCATCTGCACCGCGGTTTCGGGATTGATGAGCGCGTTCTGGAAGGAATGATTGCGCTCAGCGCTACGGCGCACTGCACGCACGACGGGTCTTCCTGTCGCCCGAAAGGTCCGGAAATGATCTATGGATTTAAGGAGAATCGCACTACGCCCTCCAGTGTACTTGTGTATGGCGCCGTCGTCGATCAGCGACTTGCTGTCCAGCCGAGCAACAATGCTCGGTCGGTTATTTTCGAACAGCCAACGGCTATAATCAATCAGGCGGCTTCCATGCTCATGCGCCGTTCTGCTACTCATGCCGCCCTCCATGAGGGCGTGCTCAAGCCTCAGGAGGGCAGCATCCTCGGCATAAAGAGGCCGCTCGTCCGAATGCCCCCGGATTCTAACGCCTGTTGAGGCAACCCGCGGCGCACCGCTACTTTCTCCCGAAGCGGCGTTCGCGCTTGACTGTCGGTATATCACAACCTCTTCAAGATCGGGCAGCGTCCTCCGTCTCTTCGCTGCTCTCGATTGAGCCGCGTCACGCTCATGATTGATAAGGACCCCTTCGCTTTGCAGGAGATTGCTCCCGGCGCTTGCATCCGTCCTTTCGCCAAGGGATTGTTGGACATCGTTACATGCGTGCTTCGCTGGGGACCGGTGCCCGCTGGCAACGTAAGCGGCCTGGCTTGCCTGCGCCACGTGCTGCTCAAATTGACCGGCTTGGCCCGTCTGCGGCTCTTCCGAAGCGGCGTGCTGCATCTGCGACCAAGCTGCTACATTAAATGGATCACAGTCTTGCGGGTCCACGTTAGCCTCACGTTTCAAGATCGTCTGAACCAAGTCTCCTACTCGGGCCAGCTTTCGAGAACCTGACGTGGCCATGGTCGCGTAGCGGTCGCACCGGCCAAACTCGGAACCGACATCGCTCAGGATCAGGCTTTTTTTCAATGATCTAGCCACTCGAACCTGTCGCCAGCTTCGAACATTTCGCAGAGTTGTAACACTTTGGGTCCTACCAGCGCCCTTCCCACGCGGGTAAACGCGCGACCGCCCGACTCTCGCAGATACAAAATTTTAAAAAGTGACTTTCTGTTCTCGGATCGGTTGTGGAACCTGGGGGTCGATCCCACCCCGGCCTGCCCCTGAAAACATCAGATTGGCGATTTCCAAGCCCGAAATTGATATTTTGATCCGGCTGCGGTCCGGCGCTGCGATGGGATACCGAAACACGCTCGAAAGAAACTATACCGATTGAGACCGTATGGCTCCCAATCGGAGCCTCCATCCATGATCGTCATCGGCCTCAAGGGCCTTATCGGGTCCGGCAAGACCACCGTGGCCCGCCATCTCATCGAGAACCACGGGTTTGTGCGCGGCCGGTTCGCTGGCGCGCTCAAGGACATGCTGCGCGCCTACCTGCGCTACCGGCGCTGCGACGAAGCCACCATCGAGCGGATGATCGACGGCGATCTCAAGGAAGTGCCGACGCCCTGGCTGGGCGGCCAGTCGCCGCGCCACGCCATGGAAGGGCTCGGCGGCCATTGGGGCCGCGATTGGATGGGCTCTGAGTTCTGGATCGGCACCGAGACCGACGTGCTTTACATGAGCGCGCCGAAGCGCGTCGTGTTCGAGGACGTGCGCCACGCAAACGAAGGCGAAGCCATCGACCGCATGGGCGGTTGGGTGATCGAGATCGTTCGCCCCGGCCTGATCCCCCAGGAACACCGCACCGAGCAGGCGCAGGCCGAAGTAAAGGCCCATCGCTCCGTCATGAACTACCAGGGCGATATGGCGTCCACCTTCCGGCAGATGGACATCGTCGTCGCCGATCTGGCGGCGCGGACCGACCGGCTGAACGTGATCGACTGATCATGGGCAAGACCGTCAACCGACAAGAGCTTGCGGACATCTTCGGCTATTCGCTGCCGACGATCTCCGCATGGGTCGAGAACGGGATGCCGGTCAAGTCGCACGGCGGCCGTGGCAAGCAGTTCGAGTTCGACACCGAAGACGTGCTGAAGTGGCTGCTCGCGCGCGAACGTGCAGAGCGCAGGGCGCATACGGCCGCGACGCTTAAGGAAGGCGGCGAAGAGATCACCATCGACAAGGCGCGCCTCCGCAATGAGATCGCGAAGGCGAAACTGTCCGAGTTGGAATTGGCGACGAAGATGGAGCTTGTTCGCCCCATCCAAATGATCGTCAAGGTGCTCTCGAACGAAATCGCCAACGCACGCGCGCGGCTGCTCGGCATCCCATCCAAGCTCCGGCCCGCCATTCAACTCGAAGTCGGCGCGCCTGAAGGCACGAAGAAGCTGGTCAACGAAGTTGAGCGGTTGATCCTCGAAGCACTGAACGAAATCAAGATGACCACGGAGCCCGTCGAGGAAGAACCTCACGTCGAGCCGACGGTCGAACACATCGAGCAAGACGAAGAAGAAAATGACGAGTGAGTTTAAGCCTTCGTGGATGAAGTGGCCGCCCAACAGTTGCGAAGTCTGCACCGGATGGAAGCGGGAAGGGGAGTGGCACGGCGTTTGTCAACGCACGGCCTCGATCAACTTCGAGCAACCGACCGACGCACGTCAGCGCTGCCCTGAGTATCAGCGCAAGCCGGATTGAGCATGACCGCCGCCGTCGCCGTAGTCGATGAATACAGTGACGATGCCGCGTATGAAGCTCGGCTTCGCGCGCAGGTTCGCGAAATCATCGCGCAGAGCTTCAGCCCGCCGCCGAAGCTGACCGTCTCCGAGTGGGCGGACGAATACCGCGTGCTCTCGCCGGAAGCGTCTTCCGAGCCCGGCAAGTGGTCTACTGCGCGCGTCGAGCCGTCGCGCGGCATCATGGATGCCTTCGCCGATCCCGAGATCGAGATCATCACCTGTATGGTCGCGGCGCAGACGGTGAAGACCGAAGTCATCAACAACGTGGCGGGCTTCCACGTCCATCTCGATCCGTGCCCGATGCTCATTCTGCAACCGACGTTGCAGATGGCCGAAGCATATTCGAAGGATCGTCTCGCGCCGATGATCCGCGACACGCCGCCTCTCTCGGCGAAGCTCGGCAACAGCGCGCGCGACTCCGAAGACACGATCCTTCACAAGAAATATGCGGGCGGCCACATCACCATGGCGGGCGCAAACTCGCCCGCATCGCTCGCATCGCGCCCGATCCGCATTCTGCTCTGCGACGAAGTTGATCGCTATGAGGCGAGCGCCGGTAAGGAAGGCGATCCCGTCTCGCTCGCCATCGAGCGAACCACGACGTTCTGGAATCGCAAGATCGCACTTGTCTCGACGCCGACCATCAAGGGCGCGTCGCGCATCGAGTCATCCTATGAGGAAAGCGATCAGCGCCGCTTCTTCGTGCCGTGCCCGAAGTGCGCTCACATGCAGCATTTGCGCTGGGCGCAAGTCCGATGGCCCGACAACGATCCGTTGGCGGCACGCTATCACTGCGAATACAGCGACCCCGACACCGGCGAACTGTGCGACCACGGGTGGAGCGAGGCAGAGCGGCTGAAGGCGATCCAGCGCGGCGTGTGGATCGCGACGCGGCCCGAAGTGAAGGGTCACGCGGGCTTCCACTTGAACCGCATCGCGTCGCCGTGGCGCGCTCTCGGCGAGATGGCACGCGACTTCGTGTTGGTGAAGAAGCACCCCGAGCGTCTGAAGACCTGGGTGAACACGCGCCTTGCGGAGACGTGGGAAGAGCGCGGCGAGCGAGCCAACCCCGACTCGATCTTTGCGCGCCGTGAAGAGTATGACGCCGCGATCATCTTGCCGAGCGGCGTCGGCTGCATCACCGGCTCCGTCGATATTCAGGACGACCGCGCCGAAGTCGAGTGGTGCGGTTGGGGCCAGGACGATGAATCGTGGTCGCTCGACTACAAGGTTCACTATGGCGCGCCGAACACCCCCGGCTTTTGGGAGGTCATCGACAACGCCTTGATGCGAACGTTCAAGCATCCGTCCGGCGTCGAGATGCGTGTGGAAGCGGCCTGCATCGACTCTGGCGGCCACTTCACGCAGCACGTCTACAACTTCGTTCGGCCGCGCATCGCTCGCCGCGTCTACGCTATTAAGGGCATCGGCGGACCCGGCCGCCCGATCTGGCCGGTGAAGGGCACCGTCAACAAGGCGAAGAACGTCACGATCTTCGTGCTTGGCGTCGATCAGGCGAAGGACATGCACTACAAGCGGCTCGAACTGAAGGAGCCCGGTCCCGGCTACTGCCATTACCCGCTGCTCGAAAACTATGCCAAAAAGTTCTTCGAGGGCCTGACCGCCGAAAAAGCGGTGCTGAAGACCGATAGGCGCGGCTTCGTGACGAAGGAATGGCACAAAGTCCATCAGCGCAATGAACCGCTGGATCTCCGCGTCTACAATATCGCAGCGCGGCTCTCGCTCGGCATCAACATGGAGCGTCGTTTGATGGCTCTGCGGGCGGCAGCGGCGAACGCGCTGAATGCTGCCCCGCAAATGCCCGTCGCGCGCGAAGAACCGGCCCCTGCGGCTCCCCAGGCTCTTCCTGGGAGGCGTCGCGTCCGCAGCCGTGGCGTTGAAAGTTAAGGATTGAGCGGCTAGATGAAGAGCATGATGACCAAGGACGATGTCCGCGCCGCCCGTACCGCCCTGGGCAAGATGTGGAAGCCCGGCGGTGCCCCGCTGACGGCCCAAGAGCTCGTGCGCGCCCTGGGGCTCTCCGAAGACCACGGCACCGACCACGTCTACAACATGGAGAAGGGCAAGTCGGCCGTTTCCGGCACTATCGAGATGCTTTTGCGCATCTATCTCGCCGGTGGAGTGCCGCCTGACGATATCGTGATCTTCAAGGACGCTCCAAAGCGAGCGCGCTAAGGGAGATCGGAACGCTCTATCTCGAACGATCCATGTCCCGTAGCTTCGGGGCATGGCAAAGACCGTCGAAGAGCAGCTTGAAGAGACCCTAAACTCGATCAACACGGTCGAGCAGAACGGTCAGCGTTACACGATCAAGGATCGTGAGCTTTGGCGCGCCGATCTGCGCCAACTCGATCAGCGCGCTCAACGCCTCGAAAAGCAGGCCGCTCGGGCCAAGCGCGGCGGCATTCGTACCCAGCGGGTGATCCCGCTGTGATTAAGCCCGTCGCACCGACCCTTATGGACCGCTTCCTGGCGGGCGTCGCACCGAACTTCGCGACGCGCCGCTATCATGCGCGCCTCTCGCTCAACTACATGGGCCAATACGCCGGTGCGCGCTCGAACCGCGCCGCCCTGAAGGCGTGGAGGACCCATCCCGGCTCGGCCGACTCCGACACCCTGGGCGACCTTCCCGCGTTGCGCAGCCGCTCGCGCGATCTCGGCCGCAACAATCCCATCGCCACCGGCGCAAGGCAGACCTCGAAGAGCAACGTTGTTGGCTCCGGCCTGCGCGTGCGCTCGAAGCTGAACCCGAAGCTGCTCGGCATGTCGCCGGAAGCCGCCGAGTTGTGGGAGCGCAAGTCCGAGACGCTGTTTGACCTTTGGGCGCAGTCGAAGCTCTGCGACATCACGCTCACGCAGAACTTCTATGAGCTTCAGGGCCTCGTTTTCAGTGCCGTCTTCGAATCCGGTGACACCTTCGTGTTGCGCCGGACGCCGAAGCGCCCCAACGCCGTCGTTCCGCTCGCGCTCAACGTGATCGAGGCCGACCGCGTCGCCACCCCGAGCGAGTTGGAAGGCGAGTATCTAATCCGTGACGGCGTCAGGATCGACGAAGACGGCGCTCCGGTCGCTTACATCGTCCTGAACGAACACCCCGGCGAGCGCCAGACCTATACGGTCAACGGCTTCACCGAAATCCCGGCCTTCGGCAAGAAGTCGGGCGAGCAGATGGTGCTCCATATCTTCGAGCGCATGCGGCCCGGCCTGAACCGTGGCATTCCTGCGCTCGCTCCGGTCATCGAAATCCTGAAGCAACTCGACCGCTACAGCGAAGCCGAGTTGATGAAGGCCGTCGTGTCTTCGTTCTTCACCGTCTTCCTGAAGACCACGGGCGACGACGGCTTTGCAGGCGCTACGCCTGGCCTTCCTGGGATGTGCGCGAACGACGTGACCATGGGGCCGGGCACCATCGTCGATATCGGCACCGACGAAGAGATTCAGACCGCGCAGCCCGCGAACACTGCGAACTTCGACCCGTTCTTTCAATCGGTCGTGAGGCAGATCGGCGTCGCTCTGTCCATCCCGTTCGAACTGCTCATGATGCACTTCACGGCGAGCTACAGCGCGTCGAGGGCATCTCTGGAAATGGCCGCGCAGTTCTTCCGCGACCGCCGCACTTGGCTCGTCCGCAACTTCTGCGCGCCCGTTTACGAGTGGTTCCTGACCGATGCGATCAACGCCGGTCTGATCGACGCGCCCGGCTTCTTCAATGATCCCGTCAAGCGCGCGGCATGGCTCGGCGCTCAGTGGATCGGCCCGGCGCGGATCATCCTCGACCCGCTCAAGGAATGGAAGGCCGAGACCGAAGCCGTCAACCTGGGCGCTCGCACCATCGAGCAGGTCATCATCGAGCGCGGTGGCGACGACTTCGAACATACCACGGCGCAACGCGCTCGCGAGCACATCGCTCGCGCGGCGGCGAAGCTCGAACCCGAAGTTCTGGCGCCGTCCGGCATGGGGTCTCGCGTCAACGAAGACATCGAACAGAAGGGCGACGGCACCGACAAGCCCAAGCCTAAGAAGGCCGAGAAGAAGCAATGACCATCAACGTCCGCAACCCGCTGATCTTCGACGCCGCTCTCACGGCCAATTGGGCGATGGAAGAGGGGGCTCTGCGTCAGGTCATGGAGATCGCCGCGCGCGAGAGTCAGATCACGCCGCAGATGCTCGAAGCCTATCGCGGCCAAGAGCTTGAGCGGTCCGAGCGCGCGACGCGGCGCGGCAACGTCGCAGTGATCGACGTGGCTGGCCCCTTGTTCAAGCGCGCCAACCTCATGACCACGTTTTGCGGCGCGACCGCTTACGAGACCGTGCGCCGCGACCTTCAGGCCGCGATGGACAATGCGTCCATTCGCTCGATCCTGCTCAACATTCATTCGCCTGGGGGCGAGGCCGCTGGCGTTGCGGAGCTTGCCACGGCGATCAACGAAGTGCGCGGCAAGAAACCCATCGTCACGTATGCAGGCGATCAGGCGGCCTCCGCTGCGTTCTGGTTGGGCACCGCGTCGGACGAGTTCATTATCGGGCCGACCGCCGCGCTCGGCTCCATGGGCGTCGTGGCGGGCTATCGAGACACGTCTGCGCAGGACGCGGCGCGCGGCATCAAGACCATCGAGTTCGTGTCTTCGCAGTCGCCCTACAAGCGCGTGGACATCAACACCCAGGAAGGCCGCGACCGCGTGCAAGCGCGCGTTGACGCAATGGCCGCCGTGTTCGTCGAGACCGTCGCGAAGTATCGCGGCGTAAGCGTCGAACATGCACTCGAACGTTTCGGGCAGGGCGATGTCCTGATCGGCCAAGCGGCTGTCGATGCCGGGATGGCCGATGGCGTTGCGACGTTCGAACAGGTTCTCGCGAGCTTGGCTCGCGGCGAAAGTCCGAAGGCGTCCTTCGGTTTTAACCCGGCCGCGACCGGCCAAAGTGGAGAAGTCAAGATGACCGATGAAGAGAAGGCTGCATTCGCAGCGCAGATTCGCGCTGAAGTGCAGGCCGAGAACGAAGCCAAGGCAAAGGCCGAAGCCGAAGCCAAGGCGAAGGCCGACGAAGAAGCCGCCGCAGCCGCCGCCGCGAGCGATCCGGTCGTCGTCGAGCGGAAGCGCGTCACCGAGATCATGGGCCTGACCCTGCCCGGTTACGAGGCCGCCGCCGCAAAGGCTATCGAAACGGGCTCTTCGGCTCACGAGTTCTCGGCCATGATCGTAACCGCTGAAAAGGCGAAGCGCACCGAGCGCGCCGCTGACATCAAGACGGACACCGAAGCCAACTCTGGCGTCGCCCCGTCGAGCGGTCAGGAAAGGGCGCAGGGCGACGAGGCCGCTGTCAACGCAATTCTCGGCGCGATGAAGCTCGCGACCGGCAAGTAAGGAGCCGCAACGTGGCGAAGTTTCAGAACGAAGGCGAGTACGTCCCGAGCATGCTCATGCTCGGCCATCACCGCGCCCGCAAGGTGACGGTCAAGTCGGGCGCTGGCGTTCTCGGCAAGGGCACCGTGCTCGGCCAGATCACGGCCGACAAGAAGTACCTCAAGTCCATCGCGGCTGCGACGGACGGCTCGCAGGTCCCCGACGCGATCCTCAGTGAGCAGGTCGATGCGACCTCCGCTGACGTGGAGGTCGTCGTCTACATCGCTGGCGAAGTCGATCAGGAAAAGCTGATCCTCGGCGCCGGTCACACCCTCGGGTCGGTGGATGCGGTCTTCCGCACGAAGTCGATCTGGCTCGTTAAGCCGATGGGCTAACCGAGACAACCACGAAAGCAAAACGGGAAGCCCGACCTATGGACCTCTTTTCGACCACCGCCCTGAACCGTGTTGTCGAGGAACTGCCGCTCAACCCGGCGTTCTTCCTCAACACCTTCTTCACCACCGCCGAGACCTCCGAGACCGAAGACATCAAGTTCGACTCGGTCAAGGGCCGTCGCCTGATCTCGCCGCTCGTCTCGCCCATCGTCGCGGGCAAGGTGATCCGCGAGAAGGGCTACAAGACTCAGTCGCTCGCCCCGGCCTACATCAAGGACAAGCGCGTCTTCAAGCCGAGCGGCCAGTTCAAGCGCCGCGCAGGCGAGAAGATCGGCGGCTCCCTGTCGCCCGAGCAGCGTCTTGCTGCGTCCATCGGCTTCGCCGTGAGCGAGCAGTTGGATATGTGGACCCGCCGCCTGGAAGTCATGTCGGCCGAAGTGCTGCGTACCGGCAAGCTCGTCCTGAAGGGCGACGACTATCCCGAGCAGCTTGTTGACTTCGGCCGCGATGCCGAACTGAGCATCGTCCTGACCGGCACCGACAAGTGGGACAACGCCGCCGTCAACCCGCTCGACGACATCGAAGATTGGGGCCAGATGATCTTCGATCATTCGTCCCTGACCTGCCGTGACGTGATCATGGCGAGCGACGTGTGGAAGACCATCCGCGCCAAGCTGGCCGGTCCCGACAGCGATGCGGTCGCTAAGGCGATGCGTCTTCAGATCGACATGACCGCCGCGACTCTGGAATCGGCTCGCGCCTCGCTCGGCCCGATCCTGATCACCCCCGGCATCCGTCTGGTCGCTCAGTTCGGCGACTACCGTTTGTGGGTTCACGCGGACAAGTACGTCGATCCGCTCGACAACGTCGAGAAGGACGTGCTCCCGGCTGGCGAGATCGTCATGGCCTCGCGTGAGATCGAGGGCGTCCGCCACTTCGGCGCGATCATGGACCTCAAGGCCGGTATCCAGCCCCGCGACTTCTTCGTGAAGTCCTGGGAGGAAGAGGACCCGTCCGTGCGGTACATCCTCGGCCAGTCCGCCCCGCTGATCGCGCCCTACCGCGTGAACGGCACCCTGGGCGCGAAGGTGAAGTGAGATGCCGTTGTATCGCGGCCTCGTAACGATCAAGCGTGACGGGCGGTATATTCCGCCCGGCACGCCGGTCGAAATGACCGAGAACGAAGCGAAAGCCCTCGGGCCTGCTCGCGTCGTTCTCGATCAGAACCCGGTTTCGGCCGTGGCCGAGATTGCTCCGGATTCCGCCAGCACGCTCGCTGGTATCGAGTCCGCCGGTGATGCCCCCGGCGACGCGCCGTCCGCTGATGAAGTCCCTCCCGCCTCGCATCAGACGGACGGCGCGAGCACTCGCGTCGTGGACATCGCGTCCGCAATCGACCTGCTCGACGAAAAGAAGGACTTCTTCAAGTCCGGCCATCGTCAGGGCAAGCCGAAGCAGGGGCCGATTGAAGAGATCGTCGGGTTCGACATCACCGACGAAGAGATCGACGCTGCTCTGGCATTGCGCGCATCGGGCGTCTGATGCCGGTCGAGACCGACAACGATCTGCTGATCTTCCTCAACCCCGACGAGTTCGGGGTTGAGGCGTCTTATGTGAGCCGCGATCCAGCCGTCGAGCCGAAGGACATCCCCGGCCAGTTCGACGACGAAGGCAGCAATTGGAATCCGAACCGTTGGAACGGGACGCAATTCCAAATGCAGATGGGCGCGAGCGTCACGTCATCCGGCCCGACGTTTCTCTGCCGCACGTCCGATCTGAACAAGGGCGGTCGCAAGGGCGAGAAGCTGACGATCAAGGGCCAAGAATATCGGATCGAGGACAAGCGACCGGACGGCACCGGCCTGACCTTGTTCTTGCTCATGGCGAACGACTGACGTGGCCCATCCTCGCAAGCGCATCCGCGACGCATTCCGAGCCCGGCTCGCTGATAGTGTTGACGGCGAGTACCGCACGGCCGCGCAGAGCCGCGTGTTCGCGAGCCGTATGGCTCCCGTGAGCGAGGAAGAGTTGAAAGAGGATGGCCCGGCCATTCTCGTCTACGCGCGCATGGAGAAGTACAACCCCGAGAAGGACTACGGGGTCGAGGGCGACGCGACCTATATCGAGCGCGAGTTGACGCTTGTCACGGAGGCTATGCTGCTCGGCGGCGAGACCGTTGACGACAAGCTCGACGACATCGCAGAGCAGATGGAAGCGGCCTTTGAAGGCTTCGTGATCCCCGGCTTCGAGTCCGCGCGCATGCGGCTGCTCGAGTCCGACATCGACGTGATCACCGAGCAGGTCAAGCGCCCCATTGGCGCTATCGGCCTCGTTTGGCAGGTCATCTATCGCACCGCATGGCGTCCCCGCGCCACGGCGGACAACCTCGACGCCGACATGGCGGACTTCCTGGCGGGAAAGTAGCATGGTCAAGTTTCTGCGCGATCCAGCGAGCACCGGCGGCGTGTCCGACCCGGAGGCGACCGACATCGATCGGCGCGCGCAGGATGTCGTCAAGTTCGGCAAGATCAAGGAAGTGGACTACAAGCGGCAGCCCCCGGCGTACCGCGTCCTGATCGGTGACGAGAACGACGAAGACAACCACAACATCACGGATTGGCTCCCGGCTGGCGGCATGCGCGCCAAGGGCGACCGCGAGACGCACTTCCTTGAGAAGGGCGAAAAGGTCGTTCTGCTTGCCGAAGGCGGCGAGCTTGCGACGGCGCAGGTCTATCCGGCAGGAACGTACACGCCTGAGAACGAAGACGAGAAGGAAACGACCGACAAAGCGGGCGTCTGGCGCAAAATCTTCGCGAAGCCGAAGAGCAATGACGGTCAGGGCGGCGAGGGTGGCGAGGGTGGCGAAGACGGCGGCGAAGGTGGCGAGGACGGGCAGGACGGCGAGGAAGACGAAATCCTTGGCGAGATCAGTTATGACCGCTCGACGGGCGACTGGCTGATCAAGGGACTTAAGGACAAGGGCACCATCACGATTGAGGGCACGGGCTGCTCAATCGTGATGAAGGAAGGCACGATCACGCTGAAGGCGAAGAACCTGAAGATCGAGATGGAAGAGAACGTCGAGATCGAGGCGGAAGACACTATCAAGACGAAGACCGGGCAGGCGCTCCACGAGTCCGACATCTTTGCGGTCGCCGCCGCGACCTTCCTTGGCCTCGACGATACCAGCGAGCGCCCGCAGGATCGCGTCGAAGTCGTCAGCGACATCCCGACCCTGAAGACCTTCGCCAAGAAGGGCTGATATAGGCGACCCGATCAGGCTGTAAGCGACCGTGCCGACGCGGCACGGTGCGCCTTATGGCGACCATTGACCTCAACACCGGCAAGCCTCTCGAAGGCATCGACGATGTCTGGCAGTCGATTGCGACCATTCTGAGCACTTCGCTGAAGTCGCTCGTTATGGCCCGCGATTTCGGCTCGAAGATGCCGCGCCTTGTTGACCATGCCGTGTCGCCCGTCACGCTGATCGATTTCTACGCGGCCGTGCCGGAAGCGATCAATCGCAAGAACCCCGAGTCCCTGATGGCGGAAGAGCCTCGCTTCCGCATCATTCAGATGGAGCTTGCCGACATGACCGACCAAGGCAACGCCCAATTCGATATCGAGGGCATCTATTACCCGCGCGGCCATCTCGGCGACTACTCGGAAGCCCGTGACGCGCGTGGCCGCGTGGTCCTCTCTGCCAACATGGTCGTCGGGAGCTACGTCTGATGGACGCGCCGCTGCCGAACCTGCCGCTGCCTGTCATCGAGGGCGAGCCCGCGTTCCAGGCGTTGTTCGACGCCCGCATTGCGCAGATGCGCGGCCTGCTTGAGACCGCCGGTCTCGATTGGGACACGTACATGCTGCGTTCGGACCCGATCAACAACTTCTGCCGCCACGCCGCCTACGGCGACCTGCTCTACGTCACGTCGTTGAACGACACTTTCCGCGCGACGCTGCTTGACTTCGGGCAGGGCGCCGACCTGATCGCGCAGGCGTCCGATTGGAACATGACGCAAGCCGATGGCGAGTCCCTCGACGATCTGCGACGCCGGCTGCGCGAGCGTAAGAAGGGGCAGGGCGGCTTCACCGACAATTGGTACAAAAGGTACGCCTTCGCTGCCGACCCGCTCCGCGTGGCGGACGTTGGCATTACGGGCGATGCTATGGGCGGGGTCAAGGTATCGATCCTGTCCAGCGAAGGCGACGGCGTCGCCAGCGCCGATCTGCTTGCGACCGTCACCGCCGCGCTCAACGACCCGCTCGTTCGCGGCGACAACGATCACATCGCGGTCGTTCCGGCCGTGATCCGCGTCGTCAATGTCGAGGCGGATGTATGGCTCTTGCCGGAAGCCCCGGCGAGCGAGTTGCAGACGGCCGAAGATCGCCTCAAGACCGAGTTCGCTGCGGCGCGCCGCCTGGGGTGGGACTTCACGGCCGACTTCGTGATCGCGTCCCTGCGCACGTCCGGCGTCCGCCGGACGTCATGATTACGCCCGCCGCCGACGACTACACGCGCGCGGAGCCCAATGAGGCCGTGGCGCTCGGCACCGTCAAGCTCAACTTCAAGGGTCGGTCCTACTGATGACCGACCTGATCGACATTGTCCCGCGCAACACGACGCCGCTTCAGCGGTCCGTTGTCCGAACCATCGACTCGCGCTCGCGCTATGCCGCGTTGGTGCAGTCGATCATCGACGTGCGCTACCTCGACGTGATCCCTGAAGACGTTCTGCCGTGGCTGTTGCGCCATTGGGGCCTCGAAGACGCGGCAGAGTTCGCCGCTGACCATCAGATGCTCTACAAGGAAGGCAAGCGCTGGCAGACGCTCCGTGGCCGCGTGGAAGCATATGAGATCGTCTTCGATTGGCTGGGCCTCGACGGCTTCTATGAGCGTGGCGACCACGGAGCCGTGCGCTGGGGCCTGTTCCAGATCGGGCTCACGGAGCGACCCGACCAAGACACGCTGCTCAACCTGATCGGGCTGGCGAACCTCTCGAAGAAGGCGTCGAGCGTCCTGGGCCGCATCTATGGCGGCTATGACATCCGGCCGATGCGTCTCGACATGATGCGCCTCGACGGCGCGCTGCTCGACGATTGGTCCGGCGTCTATCTTCCCGGCATCAAGCCCAAGCTCTCGTTCGGCAAGCAGCACGGCGGGGAGATCGACTTCAACGTCGAGATGGACGGCGGTCTCTACGGCACCGTGGAGGGCGTTGCGCGCTTCGAGGAAGGCTTCGTGCTCGACCGCTCGATGCTAGATGGCGAGGTCGTCGAGCCCTCCGTCGTCGCTATCCAGGCGTCCCTCTCGGGCGAGCAGATCGACTACGCGAAAGACGTTCCGATGCCTTGGCCGCGCGGGCCGTGGCCGAGCGTTTCCTACTCCAACATTGAACAGTACACGATTTACGGAGTGTGTTTCGGCATGGAATAAGGACCCCGTATTCGGGGTAATCGGCATCCAATCGGGACCCCGGGACAAGGGTCCACAGTGGCTTCCATCAAGTCATGGAAGCCGAGGTTGGGATGCTGGTGGTGGAGACGATTGCGAAGATCCGTCGCGCTTATTTTGTTCATGGTCAGCCGATCAAGGCGATCTGCCGGGAGCTTGGCGTATCGCGCAAGGTGGTCCGCAAGGTCATCCGCTCGGAGGCGACGGAGTTCCGGTACGAGCGAGAGACGCAGCCGCTTCCGAAGATGGGCCCGTGGAGTGCCGAGCTTGACCGGTTGCTGGCGGCGAACGAGAGCAAGACGACGCGCGAACGGCTGACGCTGATTCGCTTGTTCGAAGAGCTTCGCGGCCTCGGATATGCCGGCGGCTACGACGCGGTTCGTCGCTATGCGCGGCGGTGGAGCCGAGAGCGTGGCGCCTCGACGACCTCAGCTTATGTGCCGTTGAGCTTTGCGCCCGGCGAAGCCTACCAGTTTGATTGGAGCCACGAAGTCGTCCTGTTGAGCGGAACCACGGTGGTCGTGAAGGCGGCGCATGTCCGGCTTTGCCACAGTCGGATGCTGTTTGTTCGGGCCTATCCGCGCGAGACGCAGGAGATGGTGTTTGACGCCCACGACCGGGCGTTCGCACTGTTCAAGGGGACTTGCCGGCGCGGCATCTACGACAACATGAAGACGGCGGTGGAGACGATCTTTGTCGGCAAAGGCCGCCTCTACAATCAGCGCTTCCTGCAGATGTGTAGCCATTATCTGGTCGATCCGGTTGCCTGCACGCCAGCGTCGGGCTGGGAGAAGGGACAGGTCGAGAACCAGGTCGGGTTGGTCCGCGAACGCTTTTTCACCCCGCGACTGCGCTTCAAGACATTGGACGAGCTGAACGCCTGGTTGCTCGATAAATGTATCGCCTACGCCAAGGCGCATCGGCATCCAGAGTTCGCCGACCGGACTGTCTGGGAGATCTTCGAGGCCGAGCGACCCAATCTCGTGCCTTATGCAGGTCGGTTCGATGGCTTCCATGCCGTCCCGGCCTCGGTCTCCAAGACCTGCCTGGTGCGCTTCGACAACAACAAGTACTCGGTTGCGGCAAGCGCGGTCGGGCGGCCCATTGAGGTCCAGGCTTATGCGGACCGCATCGTGATCCGCCAGGACGGCCGGGTCGTTGCCGAACATCCGCGATCATTCGGTCGCGGCGAGACGGTCTACGACCCTTGGCACTATGTGCCCGTGCTTGTGCGCAAGCCCGGTGCCTTGCGTAATGGCGCTCCCTTCAAGGACTGGGTGCTGCCCGCAGCGATTGAGCGTGTACGGCGCAAACTCGCCGGTGCCGACGATGGCAATCGACAGATGGTCGATATCCTCAATGCGGTGCTGACAGACGGATTGCCCGCGGTGGAAGCCGCCTGCGCCGAGGCGGTCGCTCATGGCGTTCATTCCGCCGATGTCGTGCTCAACATCCTGGCTCGTCAACGTGAACCTGCCCCACCGGCCAACATCATGACGCCGGCCGCCTTGACGCTTCGCCATGCGCCGATCGCCGATTGTGCCCGCTACGACAACCTCCGGAGGACAAACTGATGGAACGAACCCAAATCTTCGATCTCATGGGCGAGCTTAAGCTCTACGGCATGAAGGCCGCCTTCGACGAGATCATGGCGACCGCCGTCAAACGCCAGCACGAACCCCAGCGCATCGTCGGCGATCTGCTCTCCGCCGAGATCAACGAGAAGCAGGCCCGCTCGATCAAATACCAGCTCACCATCGCCAAGTTGCCGCTTGCAAAGGACATCGCAGACTTCCAGTTCGACGCCACGCCGATCAACCAGACGCTTGTCAATGATCTCGCCGGCGGCGGCTTCATCGCCCAGCAACGCAACGTCGTCCTGGTCGGTGGAACGGGCACCGGCAAGACCCATCTGGCCATCGCTATCGCGCGAAGCTGCATCCGATCCGGCGCCCGTGGCCGCTTCTATAACGTGGTCGACCTCGTCAACCGCCTCGAGACCGAGACCCGCAACGGGCGACAGGGCCGGCTTGCCGAGCACCTAACCCGCATGGACTTCATTGTCCTGGACGAGCTCGGATATTTGCCCTTTGCCCAGTCCGGCGGTCAGCTTCTCTTCCACCTCGTCAGCCGGCTTTATGAGCGCGCCTCCGTCCTCGTCACCACCAATCTGGCATTCGGCGAGTGGCCGAGCGTGTTCGGCGATGCCAAGATGACGACCGCGCTGCTCGACCGGCTGACTCATCACTGCGACATCGTCGAGACCGGTAACGACAGCTGGCGCTTTAAAAGCCGCGACGACGATCAAACAACCCGCGCTCGCGCCGTCTCCGCAACCCCGGCCAGCTCCGACGCCGCGAGCGCTACCATCAAGACTCGCCGATCAAAGGGGTCCCCTTTGGACGCCGATCGGGGGTCCCAGTCCAACGCCGATTGACAGTCTCGACGCTGGCCGTGAAGAGCGTCGATAGCGCCCTCACGTTCGAGACGCCGCGTGACTACACGTACAACGCCAACACCGGCGCGGTGACGCGCGTCAATGGTGGTCAGATCGTGGCCAGCGCTACCGTACAGCCGCATGTCGTCTATGGAACGCCGCAGCTTGGTTCCGACGAGACCGCTTTGGTCAACGAAGTGGGCCGTCGCATCGCGTCGTCGGTGGAGTTCGTCGTGCCGGATGACAACGGAAACATCAGCACGCCGGACGGCGCGCGTTGGACGATCTCGACGACGGCGACTCGCTATCTCTATTGCAGCGTGCTCTTCGATTACCTCGAAGCGGCAACCGAAACGATCCGCGAAGTCGGCATCTTCGTCGATGGCACGCGCAAGGCCGGGGTGCCTGAAGGGCAACTGTACTTGACTCCCGATCAGGTCGCCGAACCTGGATACTTGCTCCTGCTCGACCGCTTCGCGGGCAAGGTTCGCTCCCCGAGTGAGCGGCAGGGATTCTCTTACGTTCTGGTGATCTGAAAATGGCTGACGCTCGCGATACCCTCCCGGCATACATCAACACCTTCGATCCGGCGAAGGGCTATCAGCGGATGGTGGCCCACTATGATCGCTTCCTGACGAGCAACGAACTGAACGTTATTCAGGACATCGAAGCGAACCGCCTGAAGGGCGTCGCCGATGCGTTCTGGCGTGACGGTTCTCTCGTCAGCGGCGGTTCAATCGTGCTCGGGCCGATCATCAATGCAACCGTCGAGGCGCAGTTGGCGGCGGCCAAGGTCTACATTCGCGGCGCGGTGCATAGCATCGACGCCCGCAGCTTCGTCATCTCGGCCGTTGGCACTGTCGTCATCGGCATCTGGCTCCGCACCTTCACCGCGACCTATGAGAACGATCCGACCCTCAAGGGTATGGCTCCGGGCACGCGGGCGCAGGGCGAGCCGGGCGCATCGGCGCTCGCGATGCTCGGCCGTTGGGGCTATGAAGGCGACGGCCAGGAAGGCGACTTCTTCCCGATCTATACCGTCAAGGACGGCACTATCGACACTCCGAACGAGCCCGGCATGGATGACGCCTGGGTGAACCTGCTCGCGCGCTATGACCGCGAGGCGCACGGCGGCTATGTCGTGGAAGGTTTCAACGTCAAGGCGCTCGGCCTCGACGAGTCCAGCAAGCAGACCTTCACGATCTCGGAAGGCACCATCAACGTTTGGGGCTACAAGCGGACCCGGCCTGCCTCCGCGCGCCTTCGCGTTACCGAAGAGCCCGAGATCATGCTGCTCGATGACGAGCCGCATGCCGTCAATTCCGGCACGCAGACGATCAAGGTGCGGTTCGCGCCCATCGCCTCGATCAAGGAAGTCACGATCATCGCCGAGAAGACGGTGACGTTGACGCATGGCAACTTCAGTGGGGCCTCCGATACTTTGCCCGATCCCACCGTCCTCTCGATCCGTCAGGTCAAGCAGGGCGCGACCACCTATGCGCCGACCTCCGACTATAAGCTGACCGGCGCGGCCGTGGATTGGTCGCCGAGCGGTGCGGAGATCGCGCCGGGCTCGACCTATCAGGTCACGTATCGCTACCTGACCAACGCCGAGCCGACCAACATCACGCGCGATGGGTTCGACATCACCGGCGCGGCCGACGACACGACCGCGTTCATCAAGTACGAGACGAAGCTGCCGCGCTATGACGCCATCGTGGTCGATCAGCAGAGCGTGATCTCCTACCTGAAGGGCATTAGCTCGCTGTACGCGCCGCAGCCGACGACCGTCGCGCCGACGCTGCACAAGCTGGCCGATGTCTACAACAATTGGGGTCTCGTCCCGGCCATCAAGCAGGTCGCGACCGTCCGCATGCCGTTCGCCGATCTGCGCAGCCTCGAAACGATGGTCAGCGACCTCTACGCACTGGTTGCCGAAGAGCGGCTTCAGCGCGACGTGGATCGGAAGGAAGTCGCCTCGAAGCGCGGCGTGTTCGTCGATCCGATGCTCGACGACGACATGCGCGATCAGGGCCTTCCTCAGACCGGCGCGATCTTTGGCGGCCTGCTCTGGCTGCCGATCATCCCGACCGTCACGACGATGCCTGCCGACACGGCGCTCACGTACACGTTCGAGAACGTGTTCGAGCAGCGCCAGATCACCGGCGAATCCAAGATCAACCCCTATGCCTCGTTCGGTCCCCCGGCGACCGATGTTGCGCTCGATCCGTCCGTCGATCTTTGGACCGACACCCAGGACGTTTGGACCTCGGTCTTCACGTCGCGCGTCGCGTGGCAGCGCACCAACTTCGCCGCTGGCCCGCTGATCGGCACCACGACGGAGACGACGGATCGCATCGTCAACAACGCGACTGTCGCGGAAGAGACGATCCGCCAGCGCTCGGTTGGCTTCACGATCCACAAGTGGGGCTACAACGAAGTCCTGAAGAAGGTGACGTTCGACGACATCGACGTGACCCCGGCGGGCACTATCCGCGCGGACGGCAATGGCACGCTGACTTCGGCGTTCCAGATTCCGGCGGGCGTCCCGGTCGGTGTGAAGCACGTCGCCTTCGAGGGCGTCGGCGGCTCGACCGCGAACGCGCTCTATACCGCATACGGCTGGCTGACTACGATCACCAATGAACGCACCATCGTCACCACCTATTGGTATAGCGCCGACCCGCTTGCTCAGACCTTCCGTCTGAGCGAGCCCCGGCAGGCGCTCGGCGTGGACGTGAAGTTCACCAAGGTCGGCGACAAGAGCAAGCCGGTGCGAGTCCAAATCCGCGAGGTCGAGCTTGGCCTTCCGACCGAGCGCGTCGTCGCCGAGTCGATCCTCGACATGAACACCGTGAAGGTCATCGACCCGCTCTCGGTTGCGCCCCGCGTCGAAAGCGATTGGACCTTCGCCGCCTTCGAACGTCCCGTCACGCTGCGCGAGGATCGCAGCTATGCGATCACGCTTCTGACCGAAGACACGAACCATTCGGTCGCCATCGCCGACCTGGGCGGCTTCGACCAGATCAACGGATGGGTGACGAGCAACGCCTTCCCGCTCGGCACCTTCCTCGACGGCTCGGACTCGCGTACCTGGCTGCCGAAGCCGGGCCGCTCGCTGGGCTTCCGCCTGCGCTGCGCCAAGTTCGCCCAAGCGGTGCGGACCATCGAGGTCGGCGAACTGCCCGTCGTCGCCTGCTCGGACCTGATGTCGTTGCTCGCGGCCGAGCGCCCCGAAGGCACGGCTATCGAGGTCGAGTTCGAGGCCCCGAACGGCACGAAGTATGTGACTGCCCCGGCGGTCAACGTCTCGCTCCCGCAGGCCATCACTGGCACGCTGAAGGTCCGTCTGCGCGTCACCGGGTCCGCCAATCTCTGGCCGATCATGCTGCCTTATGTGCAGGTTGTGGCGGGCGCGATCCAGGCGGACGGCGACTACATCACGCGCGCCTTCGAGGCGGGCACCGACTCGAAGGTCCGCCTGATCCTCGACGTGTATCTGCCCGGCACTGCGACGTTCGAGGCAAAAATCCAGACGGGCGTCAGCGCTGGCCTTCCGGTGTGGAACGCGCTCTCGCTCGAAAAGGCGACGCCTCTCGGCGACGGTTGGGAAGAGCGCCAGTACATGCTCGATCATGTCAACCTCGCCACCTCGCGCGCGTATGTGAAGATCAGCGGCGGCCCCGCCGCTCGCTCGAACGCACGCAACATCCGCGCAGTCGCTGTCAAGTCCACCACGGGTTAATCGACCATGCCGAACGATACCACCGAGCGCGGCTATCCGCTTCCGCATCCCGACAACGTTGCGCGTGAGGACGCGCAGCGGATTCGTGACGCCATCACGGCGATCAGCGAAGACATGGAAGCGATGGTCGTGGCCCCCGCGTCCGAGACGGAAAATGGCATCGTGCGGCTCGCATCGGCGGCCGAAGCAACTGCGGGCACGACACAGGTCGCCGTGCCCGTTGTGAAGCGCGTCATGGACATGATCACGTCGGCAACGGCCGCACTGCACACGACCATCGTCGATCAGTACGGGGCCGCGATCACGACGGCCATCAACGATCTGAAGGGCAGCGTCGATCCGGCTTATGACACCCTTGTCGTGATTGCCGCGAAGCTTACCGACATGACGCAGATCAACGCGATCCTGTCCGCTCTCGCGAACCGACTCCGCATCGACACGGCGGCGCAGGGATTGAACAGCACCATGCAGGCCAATGGTCGAGCCAATCTCGGCCTCGCTGCGGCGGCTCTGAAGGCCATTGCAACCGCCGCGAACCTCAAGGCGAACACTGGCGCTGATGTCGTCACGACCGATCAGGCGTGGTCTGCGGCTGCTGTGGTCAACCTCGGCAACGTCAGCGGCAACGTGACCATCGACCTGTCCCAGGGCGTCAACTTCAAGTTCGTCACTGTCGGAAACGTGACTCTCGTATTCGCGAACGCCAAGAGCGGACAAACGGGCATGGTCTCATGGAATAACGGCGGAGCTTTCACGGTATCACTCGGCGGCAGCATCTACCCGATTGGTGGCTTGGTCCCCTTGTTCAACACCGGGGGCGGCGCATGGAACGCCTTGTCCTACGCTGTTGGCTTTGATGCCGGCGTCGCCATCGCCGTGTCGGGAGGGAAGCTGACGTGATCCTTCCTTTCCTTCGTGGCATGGGGCCGATGTCAACCAAGCCGCCCTCGACGCCCGGTTCGGCGAACTACGGTGTCGGATCGCGCGGAGTTCTTAACCCGGTCTACACCACGCTCACCGTGCAAATTTGGGGATCGAGTGGAGGCGGCGGCGGTGCGAATAACACCCTTGCAGGCGCAGGCGGTGCCAACGCCTACTTCGGCGGTACTGGCGGCGCATCGTGGTTTTCATTTCCCGGCGGCACCCTTATCGCGTATGGCGGCGGTGGTGGCGGCAACGGACTTTATGACCCTGAGTTCGGGCCGACTAATGGGGCTGGCGGCGGTATTGGCGGCGCCAGCGGCGGCAGTACGAACGCGGCGGGCAGCGGCAACTCTGGCGGCGGCGGAGCCATCCTTATCTCAGCGTCCGGCGGCCCTGGCGGCAGGGGTGGCTTCGTTTCTAGGACTTGGAACTGGTATGACGCCGGTGCGCCTGCCTTTGGCTCCACTCTCACGCTGACCTGCGGTGGCGGCGGTGGCGGCGGTGCAGGCTTCTTCAACGACGGAGAGTTAGGCACTGTCCCTTGCAATGGAAACGCCGGTGCCGATGCGTCCGCAAGCGTGTCTTGGACCTAACAACAATCAATCGGAGCTATCGTGGACAAGATCGTCGTTCAAGAATCCCCGGCCGGGGCCTTCACTCAAATCTTCGCCGGGCAGTCGTTCAGGGCGGGCAACGTACTGCATGGCTGGCAGGTTGCCGAGCTTTGGTCAGACGGAGACCTCGCGAGCATCGGCATCTTCCGGGTGAGCCCTGCGGTGCCTCCCGCTGGCGAAGAGGTCGTGAGCGCGAGCTTCGAGCGCGTTAACGGCGTCGTGGCCCAGGTACTCGTTACCCGGCCGATCCCGCAACCGCCGCTGAAGGCGAGCGCCCGACAAATCCGTCTCGCGATGAACATGCTCGGCCTTCGTGACGAGATCGAAGAGTACGTCGCTTCGCAGTCGCGGGACGTGCAAGATAGCTGGCAATGGACGACGGAGTTCGACATGAATCATCCGTTCGTCGTCGGCTGCGCTGAGCAGTTGAACAAGAGCGAAGCGGAGCTTGTCGGCCTCTTCACGCTCGCACAAACCCTGTAACAAGGGATACCGAAACGGTCCCGACGCCGGGCAGGGCGGTCGCTAGGGTACGCTCAATCCCAATACTGAGGATTGAGAGAACAGATGTCCCTTACCGATTTCCTTCACGGCGTCGAGACTGTCGTCGTCGATAGCGGCCCCCGGCCGATCCAGACCGTCCGCTCGTCCGTCATCGGATTGATCGGCACCGCGCAGGCCGCGAACGAAGTGGCGTTCCCCCTCGACACTCCCGTACTCGTCAACCGTCGTCAGGCGGCGGCCATGATCGGCGCGACCGGCAGTCTGCCGCAGGCCATCGATTCGATTTACGATCAGGGCGGTGCGCTCATCGTCGTGGTCCGCGTCGCAGACGCGCAGACCGAGAACGAGCAGCTTTCCAAGATCATCGGCGGTGTTGACGCCGACACCGGCGCGTTCACCGGCATTCACGTCTTCCGCGCGGCCGAAGCCGAGTGCGGCGTGTCCCCGATGATCCTGATCGCGCCCGGCTTCACGCATCAGCGTCCGCTCGGCGTGGCCGGTCATACCGTGACCGCGCAGGGCAACGGCTACACCCAGGCGACCGTGGCCTTCACGGGCGGCGGTGCGGGCGCGGTGCTGCCGACCGCGAAGCCGATCATCACCGGCGGCAAGATCACGGGACTTGAGTTCGACTCGCTCGGCTTCGGCATCGTCTCGCCGCTGACCGCGACCGTCACCGGCGACGGCACCGGCGCGACCATCACGATCCAGATCGGCGCTTCGGCGAACCCGGTCGTCAGCGAGTTGAAGCAACTGGCTGATGGCTTCAAGGCGCACATCATCGCCGATGGTCCCTCGACCACCGATGCCGCTGCGTTCGCCTATCGCAACGACCACGGCACGCGCCGCGTGTTCATCGTCGATCCGACCGTCTCGGGTTGGTCCGTGAAGACCAGCACCTACGCGCTCGAACACTCGTCCGCCCGAGTGGCGGGCCTGATCTCGCGCGTGGACAACGAGAAGGGCTTTTGGGAGTCGCCGTCGAACAAGGAGGTCTATGGCATCGGCGGCCTGGGCCGTCCCATCGACTACGCCTACGGCGACAAGAACAGCCGCGCGAACATTCTCAACGAGAATGAGATCGCGACGTTCATCCGCGACGAAGGTTGGTATCTGTGGGGCAACCGCACCTGCTCGGCCGATCCGAAGTTCGCCTTCCTGTCCGTCTCGCGTACCGGCGACATGATCGACATCTCCATCGCGAAGGCCCATCGCTGGGCGGTGGATCGCTCGATCACCAAGCAGTATTTCGAGGACGTGACCGCATCGGTGAAGGCGTACATGCGCCAGCTTCGCGTGCGCGGTGCGATCCTCGGTGGTGACTGCTGGGTCGATCCCGAGTTCAACACCGAAGCCGACATCTCGCAGGGTCATGTGACGTTCTCGTATGACTTCACCCCGCCGTGCCCGGCCGAGCGTGTGACCTTCCGGTCGCATCTCGTCTCGGACTACATCCGCAACCTCTTCGCATAACGGGGACGAAAGATGATCCCGCGCGTACTTCGCAACTTCAACAGCTTCGTGAACGGCGTCGGTTACGCCGGTCGCATCTCCGAAGTCGAACTGCCCGAGCTCTCCGTGAAGACGGAAGAGTATCGTGGCGGCGGCATGGACGGCAATGTCGAGTTGGACATGGGCCTCGAAACGCTGACCGCCAAGTTCACCTTCGGCGAGTATGCCAACCAGATTCTCGGTCTGTGGGGCAACATGGACGGCAACGCCGCCCGTATCCAGCTTCGCGGCGCGCTTCAGCGTGACGGCGAGACTGCGGTCCCGATGACCGTCGATCTGCACGGCGGCTTCAAGAAGAACACGTTGGGCACCTGGAAAGCGGGCGACCTGACGCAGAACGAAGCCGAGATGTCCATCCGGTATCTGAAGATCCAGATTCAGGACACCGTCGTTGTCGAGATCGACATCGACAACATGATCCGCATCGTCAACGGCGTGGATCAGCTTGCGTCCATTCGCACTGCGATGGGCATGTAGGGCAACATGGCCGACCCCTCTACGCGCAAGCGCACGGGTCGGTCCTCAACTTAGCGGGAGAACTAGACTGTGACTGAGAAGAAAGACATGCGGCTGTCGGCGGAAATCACGCTCGACTTTCCGTTCGAGGTCGATGGCAAGACCTACAAGACGATGACCATGCGTCGGCCGAAGACGAAGGACTCGCTGAAGGCCGCGAAGTTCAGGGGCCACGACGCCGACAAGGGCATCCTGCTCCTGTCCGATCTCTGCAACGTCTCGCCGGACGTGATCGAAGAGCTTGACGAGATCGACGCGAAGAAGCTGAGCGACCAACTCGATGCTTTTCGTGGGGGTCAGTCGAGCTAAGCGATCTCCGAAAGGGGATTCTGACGCTCGTTCGGCTGACCAAAGGCGGCGTCTCGATCTCTGAAGTCGAGGAAATGTCCCTCGACGATTTCTACGGCTGGCTTGAAGACGCCACGAAGCTTCAGGCCGACATCAACAAGGCGATGAAGGCAAAGTAACATGGCGACCGGCTTCTCCGTATTCGTCAACATCGGGGGCAAGGTTAGCCCCAGCCTCAACGCCGCAGTCAACGCAGCGAAGACCCAGGTCAACAGCCTGGGAGCTTCGCTCGCTGGCATGGCTGCAAAAATGAACGCGCCGTTCGCGGCCGTAAACAAGCATCTCGCCGATACCTCGAAGCGTATGGCCGTGATGCAGCGGCATGGCCGCAACGCGACGCTCGGAGTCACGACGCCCGCCGCGTGGTTCGGCGCGAACATGATCAAGGACGCCGCAGAGTTCGCCAAGGCTGGCAACATGGTCGAGGCGTTGGGCGAAGCGACGAAAGAGCAGCGCCTTGAGCTTTCGAAGATGTCGCAGGACTTGGCGGGTCGGTTCGACGCCGGTGGCGCGACCGGCATCATGAAGTCGGCGACCGAGCTTCTGAAGGCGGGCTTCACGTTCGAGCAGGCGAAGGGCGCGCTTGAACAGGTCTTGGCCGCGTCTGCGCTGGCGGGCGATATGACGCCTGCCGATGTCGGCGCGTCACTGAGCAAGACCATCACGCAATTCCGCATGCCCATGAAGACCTATGAGCAGGCCGTCAAGTCTTCGACCGTCGTCACCGACCGCATGGTCTACGCCGCCGTGTCCACGGTCGCGTCCATGAAGGACATCTCGGAGTCGTTCAAGTATGCGGGCGGCGTCGCTTCGACGACCGGCAACTCGCTCGACTCCGTCACGGCGATGGTGATGGCGTTCGCCAAGGCCGGTGTGCTCGGATCGGAAGCGGGCGTCGCGCTGCGCTCTGCCATCGTGCGTCTCGTCAAAATGCCGAAGGGCGGCATGAAGGCATTGAGCCGCATCGGCATGAACCTTAGCGACTACACCCAGGCGCGCCCCGTCACCGCCGACACGGTTCTTGAGAACCTGAAGGCGGACGGCATCGACGCGAGCGGCGTGAAGACGCAGATCGCCGACGCCATCAAGAACAACAAGGGCGATCACGCCGGGTTGTCGGCCGCGATCACCAAGGCGGTTCAGGGTGCCATCGGCAGTTCGTCGGCGGTGGATGCCGACAAGATTTCGGACTCGGTCAACGACGCCGTCGCTGCGGCGGGGTCGAAGGTGGACATCACGAAGTTCATGACCGACCTGAAGAAGAAGATGGACGACGGTGTCGCGACGACCGGCGACATCGCGCAGATCCTCGAAGCGCGCCATATCTCGCGTTACATGGCGTTGCTGAAGGCCGATCTGCCCGCGATGATCAAGGAAGTCGAAGAGAAGTCGGACGGCTATTCGCAGCGGCAATACAAGATCGCCAACCAAGGCTTGCCCGCGATCTTGCTCAAGCTCGGCGCTGCCTGGGAGAAGTTCCGCAACACGATTGTGGACTCGGTCGGCAACGACATCGCCAACGCCTTCACGAAGCTTGCGGACACGTTGCAGAAGCTGTCGGAGACGAACCCGGCGCTGTTGAAGACCGGCGTCTACTTCGCGGCTGCGGCTGCGGCTGCCGGTCCGTTGCTCTTCGTCCTGGGCTCGCTCGGCCGCGTTGGGCTGCTCGCGATGCGCGGTCTGAACCTCGCTCTGCTCGGTGTGCTGTTGCCGTTCCGTCTGCTCGGCGGCGTCATCGCTGGCGTGGCGACGGCCGCTGTAGGCCGCTTGGCGGCGATGGCCCTGGGCTTCCGCATGCTGACCGCGCTTGGGGCAGCGGCGACCCTGTCGGCTCTCGGCGGCTCTCTGCTCGCCCTGGGGCGGTCGATCCTGCTCTTCCCGCTGACGGCGCTGCGCGCCATTGGCGTCGCCATGTGGGCGTTGGTTGCCAACCCGGTCGGTCTGATCATCACGGCGCTGGTCGTCGCTCTGACGGCTCTTAGCGTGTGGGTCTACAACAATTGGGCGGGGATCAAGGAGTTCTTCGCCGGGTTCGGTCAGGGCTTCATGGAAGGTCTCGGCCCCGCCGGTCCGGCCGTGAAGGCAATCTCGGACGGCTTGGCCTCGGTCTACAATTGGATGTCGCAGTTGCTCGGTCCGCTCGACGCGACCAATGCGAAGTGGCGCGAGTGGGGCCAGACCGTTGGCGGCGTTGCAGCGTCGGGCGTGCGGTCGGTCATCTCCGCGATCCAAAGCCTGATTGGCTTCTTCGGCGCAGCCATCGACAAGGCGATGTCGCTGGGCAGCGCGATCAAGAACATCTTTAGCAGCGGCGGCGGCAAGGGTGCCCCGGCGGGCGGTGCGGCCCCTGCGCCTATCGCTGGCGCTCGCGCGCTGGGCGGCCCCGTGAGCTACGGCAAGCCGTATCTCGTTGGCGAGCAAGGCCCCGAGCTCTTCGTGCCCGGCATGTCCGGCCGCATCGAGTCGAACGACAAGCTGCGCAGCCTGACCTCGGACGGCGCGGCAGCGGTCGCTAGTGCGAGCGAGAACAACACGGCCGTGTCGCGCACCAACACGGCGCAGATCACCGTCGAAGTGAACGGCGGCAACCCCAACGACGTTCGGCGGGCGGCTGAAGACGCGGTTTACGCGGCCTTCGCGCGGCTCGAGTCCGAGCAGCGTGGACTCTTGAGTGATTGATCATGCAGAGCACCGTCCTTCTCGCGCTCGGCGCGTACCGCTTCTCGATCAACACCGGCGCCTATCAGAAGTTCGACCGGACTTCCGCCTGGCGCTGGCCGTCCACGGAGCGGATCGGCATGGCCCCGGCACCGCAGTACGTCGGCCCCGGCGAAGACACGATCACGCTCGATGGCGTAATCTATCCGCACTATCGCGGCGGTTTGCGGCAGGTCGATCAGATGCGCGCGCAGGCCGGTCTCGGGCAGCCGCTCCCGCTCGTTACCGGGTTCGGACGATATCTTGGCAACTACGTGATCGAGAAGATCAGGGAGGGGCAAGAGACCCTGATGTCTGACGGCGCGCCCCGTAAGATCGAGTTCACGATTGATCTGAAGGCTTATGTCTGATGGAGCAGTATTTGACCATCGAAGGCGATACAGTTGACCTGATCGCCTACAACCGCTTCGGCGTCACGCACGGCGCGACGGAGGCGATCCTGCGCGCCAACCCCGGCCTCGCTGCGGCGGGGACGAAGCTGCCCCAGGGGATGTCCATCAACATTCCGGCCTTCACTGTGAACAAGGCGAACACGGCCGCGAGGATTTGGTCGTGACGCCCGCTGCCCGCATCCTGCTCGACGGCCGGGACATCACGGCCAACCTGATCCCGGCACCCTTCGGCCTGCCCTTGGAAGGCGGCGGCCACGTCATTCCCGGCGGCGTCCTGGGTGGCGGCCCGCTGCTCTCGCTGACCGTTCAGGACAATGAGGGCAAGAAGTCCGATAGCTGCGAGCTTGAGATCGACAATCGTGAGTACATCCCTGCGCCGGGCAAGGGCTCGAAGCTTCAGGTCTCGCTCGGCTTCGTCGAGACCGGCGTCAACTACATGGGGACCTTCCTCATCGACTCATGGACGAAGAAGGGGCGGCCCAAGATCATGACCGTGACGGCGAAGGCCGCAGGTCTGACCACGGAAATCAAGTCGCCGAAGTCGCGCTCGTATCATGAGAAGAGCGTCGATGACATCGTGCAGTACATCGCCGGACGCAACGGCCTGTCGGCCATCGTCAACGGCGAGGTCGGCGGGATCAAGATCGACCACATCGACCAGTCGAGTGAGTCCGATTTGAACTTCCTGACGCGCTTGGCGGGCCGCGTGGGCGCAAATTTCAAGCTCGCCGATGAAAAGGTCATCTTCAACAAAGCGGGCTCTGGCAGCCTTCCTAGCGGCGGCGCGGCCCCTACCTTCGTGCTGACCGAGATCGGCGTCACCGATTGGGATTGCACCGGCTCGACGCGCGGCGACTACAAGTCGGTCGAGGCCGCGTGGCACAACATCAAGAAGGGCGAGCGCGAGTGGGTGAAGGAGGGCGGCGGCTCGCCGGTCTTCCGCAGCCGCAAGCTGTTTAAGACCAAGGAAGAAGCGGAGGCGCAGGCCAAGGCCACGAAGGGCGCGCTCGCTCGCGGCAAGAAGGTCTTTGCCGCCAACTTCCTCGGTCGCACTGAGATGTTCGCCGGTGCCGGTCTCACGGCCATCGGCTTCGATCCCGACTGCGACGGCAGCTACACGATCAAGTCGGCGACGCATCGCCTGAACGATCAGGGGCTCTCGACGCGCATCTCTTGCGAGACTTCCGGCGAAGGAAGCGACGACTATTGGGGCGGCGGGGGCGGGGAGTAGGGCGACTCGAACGGCCCTGCGCAATTCGTTCCGCTCGGCAATCATGTTCTCAACAATTGGAGAACGTGATGTCGATCAGCATCAAGAACGGAATGGGCTTTCGGAATGGCGCGGCGATGCCGTTCGTCAAGAGCCCGAACCACGGCGGCGCTCTGAAGCCGCGCTTCATCGTGATCCACGATACCGCCTCGGGCCTCAAGGACGACGGCGACATTTCGTGGCTGACCAACCCGGCGGCGAAGGTCTCGGCGCATGTCGTCGTGAGCCGCCAGGGCAAGATCACCCAGCTTGTGCCGTTCAACGTCGTGGCGTGGCACGCCGGGCACTCCCAATGGAAGGGGCTGAAGTTCATGAACAGCTACGCGGTCGGCATCGAGATCGACAACCCCGGCAAGCTTCAGAAGGTGTCGGAGGGCGTCTACAAGAACGAAATCTGCACCATCGACACGAACAAGAACCCGTCGCTGAAGGTCGAGTACGCGAAGACCACGGCGCACGGTGCGGGCTATTGGCTGCACTACAGCCCCGAGCAGATCGCGGCCGTCACCGATCTGTGCGCCGCGCTCGCGGAGACCTTCAAGATCGAGGACATCATCACGCATTGGATGATCTCGCCCGGTCGGAAGATCGACACGAACCCGCTCGATCAGTTGAAGACTTCGGCGCTTCCGTACCATCCGGTCGGCCTTCTCTCGACCCCGGAGGAAGGCGAGCGTCACGACACCGACGAAGCCGGTGAAGAGCACGTCGCGCTAGATCCTCAGAGCGATGTGCGTGACGAGAGTCAGACCGCACCGGGCAAGCTGAAGGCGTTCATCAAGAGCAAGTTCACGGCCGTGTCCGGCCTGTTCGGCGGCCTGTCCATCACGTCCTTCCTGGGTGTGCTTCAGGATTGGAAGGTCATCGTCGCCCTGGGCACCTTCATCCTGATCGGCCTCGCACTCTGGATTTGGATGGAAAAGAAGTGATCAGGCAGTTCTTTGTGAGCTTGAACGACAAGCTCGGGCTCGGCGATCTGCTTTGGCAGATCGCCGCCTCCGACGTCGTGATCATTACGCTCGCGGCTCTCGTCTTCGTCTGCATGATCGTCGGCCACTTCCCGATCATCAGCAAGCTCAGTTTCATTGCGCCTTACGCGAGCGTGGCGGCGGCTCTTGTCTACGTCTTCCTCTCTGCGCAGGCGTTCCTTGTCGGCTACCGCTTCGCGGATGGCAGAGTCGAAGCCAAGGTATTGCGTGAGGCGATCTCGGTCCGCGACGGTGTGATCACCGGGCAGCGCGAGAGCCTCGACATGGTCTTCGACGCCGCCGAGACCGCAGTGAAGCAACGTGACGAAGCGGCGCAGCGCGCCCAAGAAGCTCAGGACCAAATCGATGAATATGAAAAACGCCTCAAGGGTCGCCCGAACGCTGCTTGCCTGCTCACTCCTGACGATTTCGCTGACGGCGTGCAAGACCACCGAAAGCGTTAGGCCGTCGCCGGACTTCAGCGTCCCGCACGAATCCACGCTCGTTCTCGACGAAGTGCCCGCGCCGAAGACTGCCCCCGGCATGGACGCGCGAGTGGCATGGAAGCTCGAAGAAGCAGCGCGCAAGGAAGCGAACAAGCGGCTCCGCATCTCTCGTTCCAACGTGCGCAACGTGCGCCTCAAAGCATCGGCCCAAGTCAAATGATCACGATCCCTGAATGGCTCATCGGCCTGCTCGGCAGCGGCGCCGGCGCAATCATCGCTCTGCTGATCCGCAATGCGGTGGCGCACGCGAAGAACGAGGCGTCTGCGAAGGCGGGGCAGGCCATTGCCAATGAGGCGAAGGCGGCAGCCGCCGAAGCGCGGCGGCTCGCCGCCGCGACCGAACGCGACCTCGCGCACTTCCGCGAGAAAGTCGCAACCGAGTACGCGACCGTCCAACTGCTCGACCGGATCGAAGAGCGGTTGGTCGGCGCGTTGGATCGCATCGGCGAGCGCTTCGATCAGTTTCTCTCGACCCAAGGCAAAGCAAAGTGACCACGGACAAACAGCGTAAGGAAACCATCGAGACCTGTCTGCGCGATGGGTTCGTGCCGTATCGGTCCGAGCATCGCGGCAAGGGCTCGGCCGTTCTCGAAGCGACGCGCCGCCTGAAGCTGAACAAGAACACGCTGACGGATTGGGTGCGGGCGCAGGACGCTCTCGCCAACCGGGGCGAGAAGAACCATCTGCCGGATTGGTCGCTGTACGCGGTGCCGGAAGACAAGCAGCCGCCGTCGCGGCGCGAGCTTCACGATAGCGCGTACTGGCGTCGGCGCGCGCAGGGCGTCGAGAAGGAACTGGCCGCCGTCGAGCAGATGCTTGAAGAGATCGGCGGCATCCGCAACCTTCAGGTCGCGCCGCCGGAATGGCTGTTGAAGCACGGCCTGGGCAAGCGCAACCGCGCCGTCCTCTCGATGCTCTTCACCGATCTTCACATGGGCGAGGTCGTCGATCCCGACGAAATCCTCGGGCTCAACGCTTTCAATCCGCAGATCGCGGCGACGCGCATCCGGCGCTTCTTCGACGCGGTGTGCGAGATCGGCCCGCGTTGGTCGGCTGACTGCAAGGTCGAGGGCCTTCTGCTCAACCTGGGCGGCGACCTGATCTCGGGCGACATCCACGAAGAACTGCGGATCACCAACGGCCTGACCTCGCATGAGCAGGTTCGCATGGTGGTGGCGCTGATCATCGCGGGCATCAAGTTACTGCTCAAGGTCTACAAGCGCATCCACGTTTCGTCGGTGCCGGGCAACCACGCCCGCACCACGTTCAAGCCGACCGCGAAGCTGTACTCGAAGCTGAGCTATGACACCCTCATTGCTCACATGGTCGCAGACGCCTTTAAGGGCGACGCTCGCGTGACTTTCCAGATCGGCGTGTCCAACGACGCCATCATCCCCGTGCTGGGCTACACGGCCTTCCTGACGCACGGAGACAAGATGGGCACCGGCGGCGGGCAGGGCTTCGCCGGTCCGCTTCTCCCCATCGTGCGCGGCACGAAGAAGGTCGAGGCGCAGCAAGCCAGGGCGCAGCGTCGGCCGGACATCATCATGCACGGCCATTATCACCACTCGGCCAATCCCGGCCCGGTGTTCTCGAACGGCGCGTTCCCCGGCTACAGCGAGTACGGCAACGGCCTGCGCGCCTCGCTCGAACTGCCGCAGCAATGGTTCTTCCTGATCCATGAGACCTGGGGCGTGCGCGAGCGGTGCGAGATCAAGCTCGAAACCCCGGCCGTGCCGAAGCGCCCGGCAAGCTCGATGCCGAAGGACATGGCGGCATGAAGCAGGTCGGCGCGTACTTCTGGAACGTGCTGATCGCCATCGATCAGCTTGGCAACGCGCTGCTCGGCGGCTGGCATGACGAGACGATTTCGAGCCGCCTGGGCAAGTCGATCCTGAAGGGCGGCTGGGCATCGACGGTGCCTTGGCCGGTCTGGCTTTACGATCACTTCATCGACTCGGTGGAGCCCGACGAAGACTGGAATAAGGGCTACTGAACCGATCTCGCGCTGCGGTGCAAAGCGGGCTCTCCTGTCTCTGACTTTCACAGGAAAAGCCCGTGTCCCGCGAGAACCCTTACGCCGTTCCCTTCGATGGTCCCGCCCTCGATTGGGTGCCGATTGTCCCGAGCGCGACCGCTCTGGCGCAGCCCATCCGCGCGATCCGCGCGAACACCGATGGCACCGTTACCGTCACCATGAAGCGCACCGGCGCGAGCCGGACGCTCAACTTCGTCGCCGGTGAAACGCGGACCCTTTGGGCGACGCACGTCACCGCCGCGACCGCGACCGGATTGGAAGGCGCGATCTAATGCGTCTCGGTCTCGGACTCGGAATCGTCCGCTCCACGGGAACGGTACTCGCGCCGCCGCCGGGCTATGTCTTCGTCGTCGATAGCGACGGGTTCATTCTCGTCGATAGCGACGGGGCCTTCCTGATCGACAAAGCCTAAGAGAACGGCCCGCACATGCAGACCCGCAACGCAGCTTTCGCGCTTAGCCTTCGCAAGCGTTTTCTGAACACGATCTTCTACGTCGGCGATAGCCGCAACGCGATGAAGTATCTTGATCCGCTCAAGTACAACAAGGCGGCGAACGGCTGGGCGAATTGGATGGAGGCTTACTGCCGTTCGCAGGGGCGTCCGCTGATCTGTCTCGGCAATGTCGCCGTCTCGGGAACCTTCCCGTCTCAATGGCAGGCGCAGGTCGATGCGGCCATTGCCTCGGGCGCGCGCTTCATCTGCTTCACCGGCATCATCAACGCCATCGCGCAACAGACCCCGGTCGGTAACGTCGTCCAGGGCAACCTCGACTTGATGAAGAAGTACATCAAGCAGGTCAACGACGCGGGCTCGACCGCTGTGCTTTGGTGGGAGCGCGGCGCGAACAATTTCAACTCGACGCACATCGCGAACATGAACGACTACAATCGTCTCATGGTCGATTTCATTCAGTACGGCGACGACGATGGTCGCGGCCCGCCTGATGTCTTGGTGCTCGACCAGACGCCGTTCTCGAACAACACCGCGAGCAACGGCACCATCGCGCTCAAAAACACCTATGATGGCACGCACGACGACACCGCCGCAGGCCAGATCATCGGTCTCGGCTGCGGCACGATCATCCTGCCGCATCTTCGCCCGATCCCCGGCCATCGCCTGGGCGCTGTCAATCAGTCAAAGTCCGGCTATGGCGCGCGCTCGATGTTCTCGCAAGCTGGCTTCCCCGGCTCGGTCGCTGCGACCGGCAACGGCAACAGCGGCAACGTGCCGACCGGCATCATCACGAAGGCATGCACCGGCGGCGTGACCGTCGTGTATTCGGTCCAGCCGACGCAGGCCGACGCGAACGGCAACACCTTCGGTCAGGAAATCAAGATCGTCGCGACTGCTACCGCCGCCGGTGCGTTCGGCTGCTACGCCGCGCTCGACCGCACCGGCGTCAAGCAGGGCGTCGTCGTGCGCGGTGGCGGCGAAGTCGATCTTGCGCCCGGCGCAACCGGCTTCGCGTCTGTGCTCGCCGATCTCGAATGGTTTCCGTCCACCGGCGGCTACGGCCCGGTCTATGACATGCTCGCTGCTTCGAACCTGGGTAACGATCCCGGCAGGGGCTTCACCGGCATCGTCTATGAGCCGGACGGCATGGTCATTCCGGCGTTCACCGGGACGCCGTTCACGAACCTCGCTTTCGGCGGCAACTTCAATGGTGCCGGGCAAGCGACGATCATTTTGCGCAAGTGGTGGGCGGAAATCGCCAGCCGGTAAGGAGAACGACCATGATGATTCCGATGATTACGAACACGGCGACGAACGAGGGACGTGCTGTGACCCGCGAAGACGGGCGCACTGGCAAGATCGGCGAGACGCACGCGGACGAAAGCTTCGACGTGATCTTCGACGACAACGGCGGGACCGTCACCTATGACGAGCCGATGCGTATGGTGTTCAGCTACACCGACGAAATCCCGGTCTGATCAGTCGAGCGCGTGAACGCGATCCTGCGCGGTCCACACGCAGGACTTCTCTCCCTTCGGCCGAACGCAGGCAAGCACCGCGTTCGGCACTTCGACCACGAAGACCTCCGTGCCCTTGCCGAACGACTTGCATCCTTCGGCCGCACCCTTCGCAACCCCAGCTTCAAAGTCAGCCTTCGCAGTCTGCAACACGGCGCGCATGCCATCGAGCGTCGGGCAGGCCAGGGCGGTCGTGTGAAGGACGCCAGACTGGCCGACTTCCAATCGCTTCGCCGCGTGCGCAGAGGCAGTCGCGGCGAGCAGGGCGGCGGCAATGAGGGCTACTCGAATGGGCATGTCACGGGCCTCCTAATCGCTACTGTAAGCCATCGCCGTTGAGGCGGACGACTTCCGCAACTGACTTGGAGCACAGTCATGAAGAAGTAAACCCCTTCTCATGTCACCTTAATCGAGCCTGTTAAATCCGAGACCCGATCTCGTTCTGACGGCGGCCTTCGTACCCGCCCGGCAATGCAAAAGTGTCGCACTCGTTCCGACGACCGCGATCCGCAAAAATGCCTTGAGAACGATAAGGGGGCCGTGGGCGACACGGCTTTGAGAGACCCGCCGGGGAGACCCGCGCGGGTCTCATGTATTTATGGCCGTTGACCACAAATGATCTGGTCTGCCCGTGTGCGGTGCGGCGTCTGTACAAGCGCACGCGATCATCGTGCTTGCGCACCATGAGCCGGTATCCTCTTCGGCCGCCACGAGTGGGTAAAAAAGCCCGTACGTCTCGGAAAGGCTTTCGGATAGATCGCGCAGGTTCTCAATATCCCATGATCCATCTACCGGGATTTTGATTACGCCAAGTGGTGAGTTTGCCATGTTTCCCCCTCTGCGAGCCTAGCGGCACTCGGGGAGCGGTCCAAAACGAATCCGAGTTGATTCAGGCCGTCTCTTCCTTTTTCCTTGATATCTTCGGCGGCGGCTTTGGCTGATCGCTCATAATTAGAAATTGCAGGTAGAGTTCGCGGCCGTAATACACGCCGAAGCGGTGCGCGCGGTACAGAAAGACGCTTCCCACAACTATCAGACCGAAGGCGGCCCACCAGAGGGACTGCGTAAGAGCGAAGACGGTGAGGACCAGCATGGCGCTCGCGAGACCTCGGTTAAGCCCGTAGTTCCCATTGAACGTATCGATCCGGCTCGTCTGCCCGTCCTTCATCACCTTGGCGTAGATTTGCCGTGAGATCGGCTTCCACGTCTTCACATCCATGCCGGTGACCTTTTCGACGCAGAACCCCATCAACACCTGCAACTTTTCTCTGAGCTGGTTGAGCTGTTCCGGAGCAAGAAGAGTCTGATCCTCTCGCACGATCCAGTCGCTGGGCATTCCGCCGAACGCCTTCCACATAAGCCATTCGACTGCATTGCCGACCGCAGCAACGAGGTGACCGGCGGCATACGAGAGCAAGACAAAGATGCCAAGTTGGCCAACGCTCACGCCGTCTTTCGTCAGCGCACCGCGCAGATCGGGGATGAAGAAGAACAAGCCGAACAACATCGCACTGCCGGGAATGATGATCCCGACCTGTTCGTAAAAGCTCAGTTTGGTAATGCCTCTACTCTTCTTGCTCACCGGGATATGCCACGTTTGTCAGTTTGCCAGGCCAAGGGTTCGGCGAGTTCTTGTGCGCGCGAAATGCGCTGTCCTCGGTCGTTGCTATGAAAGCGCCACGGTGACGCATCGCGCGGATCACCGCGTTACGGGGATGGTCGGTATCTTCCTTGGCAGAGCTGATGAGAGCGTAAAAGGTCTCGCTGCCCTCTGGGACCATCGCACGCAGGCGCTGACCGAGCCAACGATCACATATCTCAGTCGATAGATTGCGCCGTCCGCCGTGGTGCGGGACTTGAAACTGCTGCACGCCGGGCAAGAACAAGCCTTCGTAGGGAGCATGGTCCGCCGCTTCGGTCATTCCCTCGCGCCCCGCATCACCGGTAAGAACAATGTTGTCGCCCGCAATGTTGGCCCACTGCACAACACTCATTTCATTTTCGACGCTCGTGTCTTCGCTTGAGAACCGTTCGGAGCCCCAACCATCGCGGACCATCCGGGCCATGGCTTTTATCGGCTGCACCAAGCCAGCGAGAGCGCCTCCCAGTCCGGGCGCGAGTTGAGGCGTGCGATCGGACCGCAGGATCAACCGGCCGTATCGCGCAGGCGAGGGAGTCAGCACAGTGAAGGCGCCAATCTTCCGTCCCTGGAACGGCTCTTGGATGTTGATACCGCGCTTCTGCGCGATCTTCTCTAGCTCGGCGATGTACGGATAGTCGTCGCGGAGACGCTGCTGCAGCGTGGCCACCGACTGCATGCGCGGGAAGTGCTGAATGAGCTGATCCGCGTAAATCCACGGTCTCAGCATCCAGAGCGTACCGACCGGATAGTATTCCAGGATCGGTGCCAGACCTTCGGCGTGATCTTGATCCGGGTGCGTCACGACCATGTGGTCGATGTACGGGACGTGCCACTTATCGATGTGCGCAGCTAGTTCCGCTGCGGTGCTGGTATATCCACCATCTACGACGTGCAGGACCGGCGGCATGCCGCCGATGGAGTACCGGATCGTGATGCAGTCGCCGCTTTTTGAAGTATGAACCGGGATAAAATCTATCTCGTAAAAATCCGCCACCAAGTCGCCCCATATTTAGTGGTTAATGGCCTCCTGGCCCCCTTTATATGGAGTTCCGTTTCCGGTTTGCAACCCCGGCGATTTCCGGATGGAAATTACACCCGCTGTTCACAGCCTTGACCCTTTCCCCGATTGTTCTCGATTTGTTCTCATGGCTGTGGAAACAATCGGCGAGGCTTGGCAGCTCGGCTGGCGCATCACCGCGCGGTGCGCGTTCGGCAATAACGACGGCATGCGCTCGATCCGGTCGTGCATCTATCAGTACGATCTCGATCTCAGAACGCTGATTTGGACGCGCGGCGCGGCCTTTCCCATTTCGGACCTTCCGACTAGACTCAAATGCCCGAGCTGCGGATCGCGACGTGTGGCGCTCGTCTTTCACATGCCACGAGAACCGCAGGTCAAGAAAGCCAGGAGGGCCGGGTGACCCCGGAGTTCGCGAGCCGACGTAATCCGATTACGACTCATGGCCTGCTGACTTGAGCTATGGCGGAATCTGGGTGATGACGGTGTGAGGAAGGCGGCGTATCGAGGCGGGTGACGAGCCTGCCAGAACCTCTCGAGGAGAGCGATACGCCATGACCGAGACTACCAATGTTCTTGCTTTCCGTCAGCCGTCCGCGGTTGATGATCCACTGACCGATATCGTTCGTGCCGGCGCGCGGGACCTGCTTGCCAGGGCGATCGAGATCGAGGTTGGCGCGTTTCTGGCCAGCACGGCCAATCTGACGCTGCCCGACGGTCGAGCGCGCCTGGTCCGACATGGGCACGGTCCGGTGCGCGAGATTGCGACCGGCATCGGTCCGGTGGAGGTCGCTCGTCCCAAGGTCCGCGACCGCGGAGCGAGCGGGCCAGGCGACCGCCTCCGCTTCAGTTCGGCAATCCTGCCGCTATGGGCGCGGCGGACGAAGAGCCTGGATGCCTTGATCCCGGTCCTCTATTTGCGCGGCATCTCGACCGGCGACTTCCAGGAGGCGCTCTCGGCGCTGCTCGGCAAGGATGCGCCGAACCTGTCGCCTTCGGTGATCGCCGGCCTGAAGGCCGATTGGCAGGTCGAGTACGAACGCTGGCAGAGACGCGATCTGTCGGCGCGTCGCTATGTCTACATCTGGGCCGATGGCGTGTACCTGCAGGCCCGCATGGAAGATCACAGCGAATGCATGCTGGTGCTGATTGGCACCACGCCGGAAGGCAAGAAGGAGCTGATCGGCTTCCAGGTCGGCGTGCGCGAGAGCGCGCAGAGCTGGCGCGAACTCCTGATCGACCTGCGGCAACGCGGGTTACGGATTGCCCCGCAACTCGCCATCGGCGACGGCGCCCTCGGCTTCTGGAAGGCACTGGACGAGGCCTTTCCCGGCACGCGGCACCAACGATGCTGGTGCCATAAAGTGAGCAACGTACTCGACAAGGTCGCCAAATCCGTGCAGGGCCCCATGAAGAACGACCTGCGGAACATCTATCTGGCCCCACACCGGGCCGAAGCTGAAACCGCGATCGACGTCTTCGTCGAGAAATACCACGTCAAATACGGACGTGCGGTGGAGTGCCTGATCAAGGATCGCCATGCGCTGCTCGCCTTCTTCGACTTCCCTGCTGAGCACTGGATCCACCTACGCAGCTCGAACCCGATCGAGAGCGTCTTCGCCACGGTGCGCCACCGAACGGTGCGGACCAAGGGATCGCTGTCGCAACAAACTGCAAAGCTGATGGTGTTCAAGCTCATCGACGCCGCATCGAAGACCTGGCGGCGATTGAAGAGCACGAACCAGTTGCCGAAAGTCATCGCCGGTGTAAAGTTCATCGACGGAATCGAAGTCATTCCGAACACTGAAAGCCACGCCGCCTGATCAGGCCGCGTCACCCAAAATCAGCCATAGCTCTGCTGACTTATCTGTAGCGGCAGATCGGCTGCGCACCGTTCATTGAATCGGATAAAAGAGACCTCTACTGAGAGGGGCGAATCATGAGGAAGTGCTTATTGCTGATGACCGCTCTTGCTGCGTCCACTTGCGTGGCAAGCGCACAACAGAAATCCTGCGAGTATGCGGGACAATCGTTCTCTGTAGGTGCCACGATCTGTGAGTGCCCGAGCGTAAAAGCTCAAAACGTAGATTGGCAGGGTGACAACAGCCACATCACTAGCCGTCGCTTGATTTGTAATGCGGACCAGACCTGGGGCGACAGCAACACCCATTGCATCGATATGACTACCCAATACACATCGAAGCTATATGACAAATATATGCAGCATTTCTGCCCTCGGCTGCCGGTCAACTTCGCCGAGATTCAGAAGGCCGTGGACCAAGAAACTGCGAAGTTCGTTGAAAAAGCGCCGAAGAGCACTCTAGTAACAATGCTCGAAGGCATTTGTCGTCGAGTAAAGTTGGAAGCTCAATGTAAGCCCCTTGTAGACGTGCTCAGCGTGCAGTGATGAGTGCAAAACTAGCTGTTGGCTATAGCGCCTACCTGAGCCGCGCCCGCTCTGCTGGGTTGAGCTGGCCGCTTCCGGAGGGAATGACCGATGAAGACCTGGAGCTTTTGCTTTTCCCGGCCCCACGACCAGCGTCTCAGAGCCCGCAGCGGCCGGTGCCCGACTGGAGCTACATCGATAAAGAGCTCCGCCGGCGCAACGTAACCCGTCGCCTGCTCTGGGAGGAGTATCGCGCCGTTAATCCCGACGGTTTCGGGTACACGTGGTTCTGCACTACCTACGAGGCCTGGAAGGGGCGGGTCCGACCTTCGATGCGGCAGATTCATCTGGGCGGCGAGAAGGTGTTCGTGGATTTCGCCGGCGACACCATCGACATCGTCGATCCCCTGACCGGGGAAGTGCAGCCGATGAAGCTGTTCGTCGCGGCGATGGGCGCTTCGAACTACACCTACGCCGAGGCCTGCCCCAGCGAGAGCTTGGCCGACTGGATCCGGGCCCACGTCAACTTGTTCACGTTTTTGAGCGGAACGCCGACGTTCGTGGTCTGCGACAACCTCAAAGCCGCCGTCAGCAACCCCGACCGCTACGATCCCGGCCTCAATCGCACTTATGCCGAGATGGCGAGCCATTACGGCACGGCCATTCTCGCCGCACGGCCGCGGCGCCCAAAAGACAAGGCGAAGGTCGAGGTCGCGGTGCAAATCGCCCAGCGCTGGATTCTGGCCCGGCTGCGCAATCAGCGCTTCTTTTCCCGGGCCGAGCTCAACGCCGCCATCAAGACACTCGTCGACGAACTCAATGCTCGTCAAATGCGTGGCTTCGGCTCAAGCCGCGCCGAACTGTTTGCCGAACTCGACAAACCCAAGCTAACCCCGCTGCCAGATCAGCCTTATGCCTTCGCACGCTGGAAGCGCTGCCGCCTCGCTCCCGATTATCATGTCGAGGTCGACGGCCATTGGTACTCCGCGCCGTATCGTCTGATTGGCGAGCTGGTCGATGCCCGTATCGACGATCGGACGGTCGAGATCTTCCACAAGGGCCAGCGGATCGCCAGCCATGCCCGCGCGCCCAACCGACGCGGACACACCACCATCGCCGACCACATGCCGAGCGCCCATCGCCGCTACGGCAAATGGACCCCCGCCGCGGTGATCGCCGCCGGCGAGCGGATCGGTCCTTCGACAGCAGCGTTTTTCCAGGCCGTGATCGACGCCCGGCCCCATCCAGAACAAGGCTTTCGAACCTGCCTTGGCATTCTGGCGCTCGTCAAAAGCTACGGCGCCGAACGCCTCGACGCAGCCTGCCGGAGGGGCATCCTCATCAAGGCGCGCTCCGTCGCCTCGATTAGATCGATCCTCCAGAACGGCCTCGATCGCACGTTCTTCGACGAATCTTTCGAGCACCAGCCCCTGCGCCACGGCAATATCCGCGGACGCGACTACTTCCACTGAAGCAAGGAGAGACCCGGCATGCTTAACCACCCAACCCACGAACGGCTGATCGAGCTTGGCCTGACCGGAATGGCCAAGGCCTTCGAGGAGCAGCGCCGATCGCCCGATCTCGAAGCCCTGCCGTTCGAAGATCGCATCGGCCTGTTGGTCGACCGCGAAGCCGCCGAACGCGACACCAGGCGGCTCACCACGCGCCTCAAGATCGCCGCACTGCGCCAGACTGCTTGCGTCGAGGACGTCGATCTGCGCACCCCGCGGGGCATCGACCGCGCCGTTTTCGCCAAACTCGTCGAAGGTCGCTGGATCGATCGCCACGAGAATTTGCTCGTCACCGGGGCAACCGGCCTGGGCAAAAGTTGGTTAGCCTGCGCGCTCGGCCACAAGGCCTGCCGCGACAACCGATCAGTCCTCTATCATCGCGTTCCAAGGCTGTTCGAGGCGCTCGCGCTCGCGCGCGGAGACGGACGTTACGCCCGGCTCCTCAAAAGCCTCGGCCGCGCTCAGCTTCTGATTTTGGATGATTGGGGACTATCGGTGCTCACCGCCGCGGAACGCCGCGATCTGCTCGAAATCCTCGAGGACCGCCATGGCCGCGCATCCACCATCGTCACAAGTCAGCTCCCCGTGGACACCTGGCATGGAGCCATTGGGGACCCCACGGTCGCCGACGCCATTCTCGATCGCCTCGTCCACAACGCCCACCGCCTCCAGCTCACCGGAGAAAGCATGCGAAAACGCAGCGCCAAAACCATCACCCTTGACGGCCAACCAGAACACTGACTCTATCTCCCATCGGCCGTAGCGGGCTGCTCACGATCGTCTGAATTCAGTGCTCACGATCGCGCGAAATCGATGCTCACGATCCGTGAAATCCGCAGGTAACGTCGCCAAATGGTTCCCTCCGAGCGCACCAACCTCGAAAGCCGATCGATGGAGAGACCGGCTCAGGGAGCCCAGGTCTTCGCCGTTCGGCCGTCCCCGCCTGACGGTTCGAGTGTAGGGCTGGCGGCTCGGCGTGATCGCCGTCTGCAACAGGGCACTCCAACTGAACATCACGCAGGTTGCTCGTCACCGCGGCAACGACACCAGTAGCCAGACGCCGGCGGCCGCACACGCAATGCCGGCGGCGCGCGCGATCCATCGTCCGATCGGCGTAAGTTTCTCCAACAGGACGAGCAGGGCCAAAAGCGCAATCCAAAGCACGTTCATCACCCCGCCTACGAACAAAAGCGCCATCAGGACCCAGCAGCAGCCGACACAATAGCCTCCGTGCCGGAGCCCCAGCAGCAGGCAGCCTCGCAGGTCGTCGCGAAAGCCACCGTGGCGCATCAGGAACAGAAATGGCGACTGGCATTGGGCGAGACAGACGTCCTTGAGCGGTGTCCATTGATAGACTCCCGCCGCGATCAGCACGATTGCACTGAGCAGATTGCTGGCGATCGTCATCCGGGAATCCAGCAGGACTGCCCGCTCGATCGCCCATTGGAGTAGGGTTGCTGCCAGCGAAAAGCCGCCCCAGGCGAGGAGATAACCGGCCGCAAACGAGCCGGTCGCAGCGAACGGCTTGCCCTGCGCTTTCCCCTGTCGACCCACGCGGGCGTACATGAGGATCATGGGCGCTGCCGAGGGTGCCATCATTCCGACCATCATCACCACCCACATCAGCAACACATACGAGAACTCGATCGCTCGCCATGGCTCGCTCGCCGGTAACATGATTCCGATCCCGGCCGGGATCATGCGGAACCCGGTCATGTCCATGCCGCCCATGTCCATGTCCTTGGCGAGCCAAAGCACATAGCCCCATGCCAGCGCGACAATGATCCCGATCGCGCCGCCGACGATCCAGCGATCGCGCCGCAGCACGGTCTCCAGGGGGCCGTCGGTCATTTGCGATAAGTGTTGCCGGCCTTCTCGCAAGGCCGGGTCAGGAGTTGCATCACGCCTGGTTCGACCAGCGGATCGGCGCATAGAGGCCGTTCTTGCCGGAATTGTCCCAGCGCATGCCATGGTCGCTGAACGTATTACCGGCGGCGCCGACTGCCATCACCATCCTGTCAGGGCTGACTGGATGGCCGATGTTGGCCCACATTTCCCCGCTCGGATGCATGGTCGGCAACGGGTCGACGGACATGTGCAGAATGCCAGGGATTTCCGCGGACCGCGTCTTGCCCTCGATTCGGAATGTGATCGGGACCTTGCGAACCCCCAGGTTCTTGCTGATCAGCGGTGTGAACGCGGCCATCGGACCACCGGCGCCGCCGGTGAAGATCGCAGCTAGAGCCTCGGTCTGCTCATCGTTGGCGCGCTGGTCGATATAGGCGGCCACCGACCAATCTCCGTCTGCCATGATCCCCGGCGCGTGGAGGATGACCAGGACATTGAGTCCATCGAGCTCGATGTTGCCGTAGCGGCCGCTCTCGACGTGGAAGATCAGCGGTACGTTACAAAAGCCCTCGGTCGGTCGCGCGGTCAGTGGAGGAGCCGCCGACACGAGGCAGGGACACACGATGCTGCAACTGCAATTCTCGAAGTAGTCGCCGGAAAGGTGCCATGGGACATCTGCCATCGCTATCTCCCGCTAGGCCGAACCCGTTAGATCACTTTCGAATGAGCTACGTGGAGTTGAAAGTTACGCTGCGTGGCGAAGTCCCGCAAGCTGAAGTCCCGCAAGCTATTGTGAGGCTCGGTCAATCGACTGGAAAAAGCACCTATCAGCTGGAGATCCACCCAAACTCTTTGCCCATTTCCGCAAGCCATTGAAACTTCAATAAATGCGACCGCCCTCCGAACGCGCCAAACGGCGGATCGCGCCGTTTAGCCGGGGTAGGGGCCTGTTTCTGCAGAAGTGCCCTCTCTGATCAAGTCGATGATCTGATCATAGAACATCAGACGAAAGTGGCTGCATCGGACGAGATGCGTCTGAGCGAATCTATTCAGCCAATCCGATTTGCCGAGATTGACCACGGCAGCCTGGCGCGGCGGCGGTCCCCAATCGATTGTGTTGAAACTGAAATTATAGACTTCCTCCGGCGTGATCATCGAAACCTGTGGCCGCTTTCGATAGAACAGTGCGCGTCCGGTTGGAATGAGTTGGAGCGGGCAAAGCCTGGAACACCGGCCACCCCGCGGGATCCTCCCTGCTCACGCAATTGTTCCCGGACGTAGTCTGCCAGGGGCGCTGGTCGATCGACACCTTCTTATTGCGTTTCTATGATATCACATCTTATAATTGATGAACTCCGAGAGACACGAAATATCGGTCGCTGGCTTCCGGGTCCGAACACGGGCGGCTGGAGTCGAGCGCCTTTGCAAGGAGGGCAGCATGACGCTCAAGTCGGGATTCCAATTCGCGGAGGCGCAACTTCTGCTTGAGATGGCGCAGCGTGCCTACGCCGGCACGCCATCGCTGACCGAAGCGGTGGCAACCTGCGGCCTGCCCTCCGTGCCCGATCCAAGCTCAAATTGGGCGATCCGCAAGGACCTCACCCCGACGAGTGCCACGCTATTGGATAATTACTGGCAGGTCTGGCAGAACCAGAGTGACACCACCCAATACGCGATCGCAGTGCGCGGCACGGTCGCAAGTGCGGCCAGCGTGTTGGCCGACTTGCTGTTCCCCCTGATCAACGCGCGCTTTGACGTGAAGCTCGGTCCGATCTCGCTGCCGTTCTATCTTGCCCGCGATGAGGGTGACAGTGCGGTGAAAGCCGGTGTGCATTCGGGCTTCGCTCTGAGTTTGCTGCTCATGCTGTTCACCACCGATAGCCCATTGTTCGTAACCTTGGGGCTGCTCGCGGAGCAGGGAAACGACGTCTACATCACCGGGCACAGCCAGGGTGCCTCGATCGCCACGCTGCTGACCTCGCTGGTCCGGCACTCGACGGATGTTTTTAAGGGGCCGGCCTACAAGACCTATACCTTCGCGCCTGCCAAGGCGGGCAACGACCATTACGCATACGATTACGCGCGGCTTGCCGCCGTTGACGGATACGGTTGGGCCGTGACGTCGACGCAGGACTGGGTGCCGCAGGCACCGTTTGCCCTGGAGTGGATATCAGACCTCAACACGCCAAATCCGCTGCGTGGGTTCGGCGGCAGTCCCAATCCTGAAGCAACGATCGCGCTCGGCAGCGTGGTCACCGATGGTGAGAACGCAGTCAATCGCGTTCGCGACGATGCGGTGAGGCGGCTCAAGCAGCGGGTCGAGAGTCTTTCTCTGAGACTGATATCCGAGACGATCCATTTGACCGCCGCCGATCTCGTCGCGGCAACCGCCGCACCGATCACGGGATCAACGATCTCGGACTTGATCCAACAGATCCTCGACCAGCTTCAGGCCTCGCTGAACTATGCTGACGTCGGCGCGCTGCTGCCGCTCTTCGCCAACCCGGGCGGCAACCCGACCGATGGGACGCCGGGATGCCAGAAGCTGGACTATTTCTGGCAGCACCACCTCGGCAACTACCTGAAATACATGAAGCAGCAATATGGCGGCTGAGCCGGGAAGGACTGCGTGCGCCCTCCGAGCGCACCACCTTCATCCTTATCGCTGTTTTGGCTGGATTTCGCCGACTGCCTCGCGCGGTACTTGTTGGTCCAAGCGATCATCAGCTTGCCCGCCGGTCAAAGTGACCGGCGGGAATATGCTGTCGTAGATCGCACGCGCCTCACGGATGAGGCGCTGCCGCTCGAGCTCGGATTTCGGAACGAATCGAACGACGTTGGTCATTTGCGTTCCGCGGCTTCGTCCGCGCGGCGCCAGACCGGGAAGGGGTCTGCGAGCTTCGCCCATTCCGTGACGTTCATCGCCGGCTTTCCCGGGACGAGGCAGGCATCCAGACGGGCGCGGAGCGAACCTTCATCCATACTGGTGCCGATGAACACGATTTCCTGGCGGCGATCGCCGTAGATGTCGTTCCAGTTCGCGCGCAGCTGTTTCCGCCAGGACGGATCATCCGGCCATCTTTCCCTGGGTACGCTTGCCCACCAGAAGCCAAGCGCCTGCGTGCGCGTGATCGTGCCAGCCTGGCTGATCTCGCCAAGCCATTGCGGGCGCGTTGCCAGCCAGAAATGTCCCTTGGCGCGAATGACGCCGGGCCAGGGCTCCCTGACGAATTTGTCGAACTTTTCGGGATCGAACGGCTGGCGCGCGCGATAGACGAAGTTCGTCACGCCGTATTCCTCGGTCTCCGGCACGTGATCGGTAAAGCCGTAGAGCTCCTTGAACCAGAGCGGATGCTGCTGCGCCCGCTCGAAGTCGAACCGGCCGGTGTCGAGAATGCGATCGAAGGCGACCCGGCTGTGGTTGGCTTCGATCAGATCCGCGTCCGGATTGAGCGCGCGGATGATCTTTCGCGCTGCCTCGCGTTGTGCGGGCGACGCGTCATCGACCTTGTTGAGAACGATGACGTCGGCAAACTCGATCTGCTCGACGAGGAGATCGACCAGCGTGCGCTTGTCGTTCGCCAGCGCTTCGCCGCGCTGATCGAGAAAATCCGTCGATGAATAGTCTTTGAGCAGGTTCACGGCGTCGACCACGGTGACCATGGTGTCGAGACGCGCCACATCGGAGAGGCTATCGCCGTCTTCGGAACGGAAATCGAAGGTCGCCGCAACCGGCAGCGGTTCGGAGATGCCGGTGGATTCGATCAAGAGATAATCGAAGCGGTCATTTTCTGCGAGGGCGCGCACCTCCTTCAGGAGGTCGTCTCGCAGTGTGCAGCAGATGCAGCCATTCGTCATCTCGACGAGCTTCTCGTCAGTCCGGGACAGGTTCGCACCGCCATCGCGAACCAGATCCGCATCGATGTTCACCTCGCTCATGTCGTTGACGATCACCGCCACCTTCAGGCCGTGCCGGTTGTTCAGGACGTGGTTCAGCAAAGTGGTCTTTCCAGCCCCGAGGAAGCCGGACAAGACGGTGACGGGGAGTTTTTGCATGGAGATCGAAGAGCCTTTTCAAGGGGATAGGGCGGTGACGCTTGGGGATGGGCATTGGGACCGAATATGTAATGTTATAACATTACATTCGCTGGCGGCGCCGACGTCAAGCCGTTTTGCGGCTCAGCTGAAATTCACGCGAACATTGAGGTGGATGATCGTTGTAGCGATCGGCTGCCGCTCAGCTCCAGGCAGCAGCGCGCTCGAAGGACCGGCGCGGGCCTCTCAGCCATATTCGTCGCCGATCCCGTATTCCCGGTAGATCTCGAGGGGATCCGTGTCCGGAAACAGGCGGCATTTGGCCTGAGCGAGGTGCAGGCTCACCGCCGACGGCTCCTTGCCGTTTGCCAGCATCTTGCGGATGTCGTCCATATGCGCGCTCGGCTGGTGTTTTGCTTCGAGCTGCTCCAGCGCGACGAGCGCGGTCGCCAGGGCCTCGGTCAGAACCCAGTCGTCGTGGCCCGTGATTCCCTTCTTCGGCATCGGCAGACCCCACATGCGGTGGCTGTGCCAATGTACCGTAGCTTCCGGCGAATCTCCATCGCGCAGCTGGCAACCTTGCGTTTACGTGGAACAGGCAGGCCCCGGTACTCTCGCTTGCATTATGAACGCGCGTGGCTAAAAGGCGGCCGGCGATCGTATCTTTGTCGAAATAAAGATGGCGTAGACGGATCGCACCGCTCAGGGCTGGAGCCAGCATGGTCTTTCTTAGCTTCGTCTACCGCTTCGTGACGAACTTCGCCTTCATGGCGATGGTCTATTTCAGCCTGAATTTCATGGAGAAATACCAGAACCGGGCGATCCTCGCGATCCTGGTGCTGGTCTATGCCGGCATGCGCGCGGCCTCGACGCTGCGTGCGTTCTATTTCTTCCAGAAGATCGAGAAGCTCGAGGCGGAGACCAAGCGCCTGCAGGCTCCGATCAATGACGGTTCGGGCGCAACGAACGCGCGCAAGCAGGTCGTGGCCGACGTTGGCCGGCTGCGCCGCGACGGCGAGCTCAAGTCCTATATGGACCTGTTCTTCCTGGCGCTGATCGTGCTGCTCTGTGTCGCCAACATCATGCGCCAGTAGAGCTTACTGCGCGCGCTTCTTCAGGCTGGCGACGCGGGTCGGATGCGTCGCGGAACTCCGCGGTGTGGCGCCCTTGGGCGCCGTGCTCTTGGGGGCAATGCTCTTGGGGGCGGTGCCCGTAGCCTGCGCGGTGTGCTTCGCTCCGGCCGGCGCCGTATGTGCGGTCCGATGTCCGCGCGACTTGCCGGCCTTGCCCTTGGCCGCATGGGGCGTCTCGGCCGCCATTGCCAGCCGCATCGCGGCGCGCCGCGACAAGGTCGTCGACAGCAGGACCTCGACCGAGCCCTCGGGGATGGCAAAGAGATCGCGGTCGGGCACGGGCAGGGTGGCCGCGACATTCGCCAGCGCCATCGTCTTGCGCGGCAGCAGCGGCTGATGCTCGGTCTGCGCGTTGAGGTCGGCAAGCGAGGGCGCCGGCAGCGTCTGGGTCTGCGCGAACACGAAGTTCGGCACGGACGGCCAGCGTGCGATCGGCACGGTCTCGGTCGGTGGATGCAGCAGCCATTCCACCGGCGTGGTCGGCGTTGCCGGCCGATCGGCGGTCGCGGGCACCACATGCACGATGCGATAGCCGCGCGCCTTGAGGTCGCGGATGATCTTCGGCAGCGCCGCCACCGTACGGGGCTGGATGTCGTGCAGCAGCAGGATGCCCTTGCCCTTGGCTTCCAGCCGCTGGATCGCGAGCTGGTAGACGCGGTCGGACGACACATGGCGCCAGTCGTCGGCGGGGAAGTCGGCGCTCCAGACCTGGATGCCGCGCGAGATCAGCAGGTTTTCGACGCCTTCGGCGCGCATCAGGCCGGGAATGCGGAAGAACGGCGCGAGCTTGGACGAATCGGTCATCGCGGCCGAGGTCCACTCGATGCCGCCGTTGATCTGCGTCTCGGCCTTGTCCAGCGGCATCCGGTCGAACGTCAGCGGATGGTTCATGCTGTGCGTGCCGACAGTGTGGCCCGCGGCAATCAGCTTGCGCACGCCTTCCGGGTTCGCCTTGGCCTGCTCGCCGATGATGAAGAAGGTCGCCTTGATGCACTCGTCGTCGAGCATCTTGAGGATCTGGTTCGAATATTTCGGCAGCGGACCGTCGTCGAAGGTCAGGACGACTTCATGGTCTTTCAGCGGCAGCGTTTCGCGGTACTGCATGGTGCCGATGCGCGGATGCTCGCGCGGGTCGACCACGAGGGTGCGGGAGGTCCCGAGCGCGTCCGGATGGCCAGGACAGTCCGCCGCAAGGGCCGCCGGTGAACCGACGACCAACAGCCCCAGACACAGGACGATCCACGATCGCGTCCGAAAAACAACGCTACTTCCGATCATGAACCTCGTCTGCCTCCTTACGCGACTGCCACCTTAATTGGTCGGAGACGCCCAGAAACGGTTCAGGCGCAATACCCTCTACATCCTTGCATGCCGTAGCATGAACAGACTGTTAATAGGGCCCAAATCACCCCATTTTGCACCGCCGTGACATTACGGCATCAATGCGCATCGGCGCTCTTCTGTGATGTGCCCGCCGGCACGACGTGAACGACGCGATAACCGTTGTCCCTGAGGTATCGCAGGAAGGCCGGCATGATCGCGGCCGTGCGTGCCTTGGGGTCGTGGAAGAGGATGATGCCCTTGCCGGCAGCGGCGAGGCGCTCGGTGACGAGCTCAATTCCTGCTCCGGTGTGATCTCGTTCCAGTCGCTGGCCCAGAGGTCGGCCCCGAACACGACGATGCCGCGCGACTGGAGCAGGTCGAGCTGCGCTGGCGTCCCCTCGAAATAGGGGAAGCGGAAGAACGGCGTCGAGGGCGTCGTCGTCGACACGCCTTTGAGCGCCGTCTCGTCGGCTGCGATGCCGCGGTCGATCTCGCTCCTCGCCTTCTCGAACGGGATCCGTGCCATGAACGGGTGCGACCAGGTGTGGTGGCCGATGGTGTGGCCCTCGCGCGCGATGCGCTTGACCATGTCAGGATGTTCGGAGGCGTGCAGGCCGATCAGGAAGAAGGTCGCGCGCACGCATTCCTGCGCCAGCGCCGCCAGCACCTTCGACGTCGTCGGCGGATGCGGGCCATCGTCGAAGGTCAGCACGACCTCGTGATCGGCGAGCGGCAGCGTCTGCGGAAAGCTCTTCAGGCCCACGCGCGGCGTGGTCTTGGCGTCGACGCTCAGAACGCGCGAGGTGCCGAGCGCGTCCTTGCGCGGGCAGTCCGCGGCCTCCGAAGCGGCGATGCCGATGAGGCCCGCGAAGACCGCGCCCACCGAGATCGACATCCATTTCAGCCGAAGCATCTTTGCCATTGCGCTCGCAGTTCGCTTGTGGGTATTGCCTGACCGTCAGCTCAGACCGCTCGTTCCAACCTGTCAAACGGCGAGGCGCGCCATGGATGAACATATGGACGGTGCCCCATCCGCCGAGGCCTCGGTACTCGACCACGTTCCGATGCGCAATGAAGACGGCGAAATTCGTCATGAATTCGTCGAGGAGATTGCCCATGCGATCGAGGCCGGCGACAGCGCCGCGCTGCGCGCCTGCGTTGCCGAGCTGCACGAGGCCGATCTCGGCGATCTGATCGGAGCTCTCGCGCCCGACCACCGCGTTCGCCTGGTCGAGCTGACCGGGCGCGACTTCGACTTCTCGGCACTGAACGAGCTCGACGAGGGCGTGCGCGAGGAGATCCTCGAGGAGCTGCCGCCGGAGACCGTTGCGGAAGGCGTCCGCGAGCTCGAATCCGACGACGCGGTCGAGCTGCTGGAAACCCTGGACGAGGCGGAGCAGGAGGAGATCCTCGAGAAGCTGCCGTTGCAGGAGCGCGTCGCGCTCGAGCGCAGCCTGCTTTATCCCGAAAATTCCGCCGGCCGCCGGATGCAGACCGAGTTCATCGCGGTGCCGCAGGATTTCACCGTCGGGCAGGCGATCGACTACATGCGCGAGACGCCGGATCTGCCCGACCGCTTCTACGAGATCTACGTCGTGGACAAGGACCAGCATTGGCAGGGCGCGGTCTCGCTCGACGTCCTGCTCCGCGCCCGCCGCCCGGTGGCGCTTGCCGAGCTGACCGACGAGGATCGCCGCCGCGTCTCCGTCCTGGAGGACCAGGAGGAGGTGGCGCGCATGTTCGGCAAGTACAATCTCGTCGCGGCACCCGTGCTCGATACCCAGGATCGCCTGGTCGGCGTCATCACCGTCGACGACGTCGTGGACGTGATCGAGGAGGAGGCGGACGAGGACCTCAAGGCGCTCGGCGGCGTCAACAGCGACGAAGAACTCTCCGACACCGTGTTCACCATTGCGCGGGCGCGGTTCAACTGGCTGCTGGTCAATCTCGCCACCGCCTTTCTTGCATCCTCAGTGCTGGGCCTGTTCGAGGGGCAGCTGGAGAAGATGGTCGCGCTCGCGGTGCTGGCGCCGATCGTCGCGAGCCAGGGCGGCAATGCAGCGACCCAGACCATGACGGTCGCGGTGCGCGCGCTTGCGACGCGCGAGCTCGGCTCCTCCAACGCCTGGCGCGTGGTGATGCGCGAAGGCCTGGTCGGGCTCGTCAACGGCCTTGCCTTCGCCTTGATCACGGGCATCGCGGCGGTGGCCTGGTTCAAGATCCCGGGCCTCGGCATCGTCATCGGGCTTGCGATCATCTGCAACCTCGTCGCCGGCGCGCTCGGCGGCATCCTGATCCCGATGGCGCTCGAACGTGTCAGGGCCGATCCGGCGGTCGCGTCAGGCACGTTCGTCACGACGGTGACCGACGTCGTCGGCTTCTTCTCCTTCCTCGGCATCGCGACGTTGTGGTTCGGGTTGAGGTAAGGCGCGCTATGTCCTCGCGTGTCCCGGGCGCGCTGCAACGCCCTTTGCGTTGCTGCGCAGAACTGGGACCCAGAAAGCAGCACGGCACGTGGTGGCGAAATGGGCCCCGGCTCAGCAGCGCACCGCTGCGCGCTGCGCTGCGTCCGGGGCACGAGACCGTCTTCGCCCACCATCATCTTTAATCCGAACTTAAGCGACCTGCTGCATCATTGCCCGTGCTTGGGGGAATGAACATGCGGTTGCGGCTGAAGGCGGACGGACGGGTCGTCGAGTTGCGGGATGGGCAGGAGCTTCCGGTCCAGTCATTTTCAGTCCAGCCGTTGCCGGTTCAGCCGGCGGCCAATGCCGCCCCTGGCGATGATGCCAGCTCGCTCGCCGTGCGCGCTCTGCGCCGTCGCGCCTGCCTCACCCAGATGGAGTTCGCCGCCAAGCTCGGCGTTCCCGTCGAGACGATCCGGAACTGGGAGCAGGGCAAGCGCGCCCCGCGAGGACCCGCCCGCGCGCTGCTCGCCGTGATTGCGCATGCGCCGGACACCGTGTTCCAGGCGCTCGCCAAAGCCTGACGTCAGGGCCAAGCGCGAACCTCCCGTTAGCATTGCGCTGAATATCCGGCCCGGCGCCGGCGTCGTCCGTTGGCAGTGTTACGGGCCGGGTCCATAATGGCGACACTGCGCAGGTCTACGACAATGAGCGCGAGGTCGGCGACGGCCTGCGCGGCTCGGGCGTGCGCCGCGACGACATCTTCCTCACGACAAAGGTCTGGACCAACCATTTCGCGCCTCATGATCTCGAACGCTCGGTCAAGGAGAGCCTCGCCAGGATGCGGCTCTCCTCCGTCGATCTCCTGCTGCTGCACTGGCCCAATTCGCACGTGCCGCTGGAGGAGACGCTGGGTGCGCTGTCGCATGCCAAGCGCATGGGCCTGACCCGCCACATCGGCGTTTCCAATTTCACGGTGGCGCTGATTGAGCAGGCGGTGGCGCTCTCGCCGGAGCCGCTCGTCTGCAACCAGGTCGAATATCATCCTTATCTCGACCAGACGAAGGTGAGGGCAACCTGCGACCAGCATGGCCTCGCGCTGGTCGCCTACAGCCCGATCGCCAGGGGCCGCGTCAAGGCCGACCAGACGCTCGCTGCGCTCGGCCGCGCGCATCGCAAGACGCCGGCACAAATCTGCCTGCGCTGGCTGGTGCAACAGAATGTCGCTGCGATCCCGCGCACCTCGCGCGTCGAACGTCTGTCGGAAAACATCGATATTTTCGATTTCGAGCTCTCGGACGACGAGATGGCCCAGATCGCCGCGCTGGCAAATCCCAAGGGCCGCCTGACCGATTTCGGCTTCGCGCCAAAATGGGATTGAGAGGGGGCCGCTGTATGCTAGGACCGGCGTGGCAACCCAAGATCGATCGATGGAACTGCGGAAGATCATACGGACGGACATTGCAGCGTCGGCGGTCGCGCATCTGACGCTGGTGGCGCTGATCATCCTGATCAGCGAAGTCCATCCGTTTCACGCCGCGGCGCCCGAGACCGTTTCGGTGGACATCGTCACGCCGGAGCAAGTGAAGGAGGAGGCCAAGGCCAAGGCCAAGGCCGAGGAGAAGGCTCAGGAGCAGGCGAAGGAGAAGCCGCCGGAGCCGCTGCCGGACCTGAAATTGCCGAAGCTGGATTTCACCGACAAGGACAAGGCGGAACCCGCGCCGAAGCCTGCGACCCAGCAGCAGGCGGCGGCGCCCTCGCCGCAGGCCTCGCCTGAACCGCAGCAGAAACAGCCGCAGCCGCAACCCTCACAGGCACCGAAGCAGCGGGAGGCCAATGTGCAGCCGCAGCCTCAACAGCCGCAGCCGTCGCAACAGCCGCCTCCGCAACCCCAGCAACAACCGCCGCCCCAGGCGATGCCGCAGCCGCCGTCGCAACAGCCGCCGCCACAAGCGATGCAGCAGCCGCAAGCCGCGCCGCCGGCCTATCAGGCGCCGGAGCCTGACGTAACCGTCAAGTACGGCGTCATGCTGGGCTTGCCGCCGGAATTGCCGCCGGAGCTGCCGAAAGACGCCCCCAAGGACGATGGCGGCGATGCCAAGGATTCGATCGCAGCCAAGCTGCCATCCGAGGTCATCGCCGCGCTGCGTCGCCACCTGAAGAGCTGCGCCAAACTGCCGGCCGGGGTCGACCCGACCGACAACGTCAACATCAAGCTGCGCACGGTGTTCGCCACCGACGGCACGCTGGCCCGCCCGCCGATCCTGATCGAAGCTCCGCCATCCGCGAAGGGCGTGGCCATCGTGAAATCCGCGACCGCCGCGCTCCAGGCCTGCCAGCCCTACAAGATGCTGCCGCCCGACAAGTATGGTGAATGGAAGATCTTGGACCTGCCGTTCTCGCCGCGGGATTTTGGCGGAGGGTAGGCGGCTCGTACCCATCCTGCGAGCTAAGGCCTCCCGGTTCGCGGCTTCAGCCATGCCATGATCACGGCCTGCGGCGTTCTCCGGCTGCGTGGCAAGCTATGTCTTTCGATGGTGCGCCGTGCAAACGCGCCGGCTTGCTCGGCGGAGCCTCGCTGCGCCGGCGCGAGAGCCATCCACTCGCGAATGACGGCACGTCGAATTTTCGATTTTGGCATCGGGTCAAATCCATGAGTTCGGGTGGATGTTCACGCGGCCTGCCGAAGGGGGATGGCCTCCGAGCGCCGCGCCAGAAGCACGCTGCCACATGGATGCTCGGCGCCTTGCAGGACGACGAAGCCGCGCTTCGTCACTGCGGCACGAAGAGTGTCCTTCGCAGCTGCCTTCTGCGCGTCGAGCCAGATCACCAGCACGGCGCGGGGGCTCAGGAAATCGTCGAGCCAATCCACTGTCGCATCGAGTGCGTGAAGCGTGCGTCGCCGCCAATCCACGAGCGCGACTTCATATTGACCTGCCGGCCGGCCGCAATTACCCGCCGCCGCCGCCAGCAGATATCCGCGACGATGCAGCTCAATCACCAATTCCATGCTCTTCGCGCCGACCACGACGATGCGCTGCCGCGTCGAGCAGTTCGCGATGGCCATCATCGGATCGATGATCCTGTCGCTGACCCCTGAATTCGACATCATTTCACCAGTTCGCTACGCCGCGCGAGCTTGCGCGACGGAGCGGATATGGTGCCGGATGCTGTATGATTTCGAGATTGGCGCGATCGCGGTTGCATAGGATCGGCATAGGACCGACCTCGGCCGGGCTGCCGGCAACTTATGCCGCGCTTATAAACAGACGACGGGCTCCCCATCGCATTCAAATGCCGTCAGCGCCATTCTTCCGGTCCGCGCGTGCTGTCGCGCCTTGCCTTGGAGACATAAATGTCGGCCTATCGTGCATTGATCGTGGGACTACACGATCGTCCCATCAGAATGATCCACATGGATTGCATCGATGATGAAGCCGCGATCAGCTCCGCGGAGCGGCTCGTCGACGGTCGCGACGTGGAGCTCTGGCAGATGGATCGGCCTGTGGCCAGATTCGATTGCCGGTCCGGGACGATGCGCAGGAAGTAAGCCGGGATATCGCCGAGTGGGCGAGCCTCGCGTCTTGGGATGACGGCGCCAGTCGTGTCGTCATTGCGAACGTAGCGAAGCAATCCAGACTGTCACCGTGAAAAGATTCGGGAGTGCTTCGCTGCGCTCGCAGTGACGATGTGGAGAACGCGTGCCACGCGCGCAGCAGATGCCTCAATAGCCGCGCTTCCGCGTCTCCGTACCATCCATCTCCTCCGGCGCCATCGCCGCCCATGCGCTCGACGCGAACTGCCTTCGCCAGGTCACGATCACCACCGCCGCCGTGGTCACGAACAGCACCCAGGGGCTGACGAACCAGCCGAGATAGCCGAGTGCGAAGAAGAAGGCGCGCTGGCCGCGGTTGAAGTGGCGGCCGGCGGATTCGAACAGGCGCGAGGTGCGGATGACGTGGGCCTCGGCCTCGGGCGTGTCGCGCCGGTCAGCCGGCGGCATGCCGCCGAACAGGATCGCGACATAGTTGAACAGGCGATAGGCCCAGGCAAATTTGAAGAAGGCGTAGACGCAGATCAGCACGAGGCCGACGCATTTCAGCTCCCACATTGCGGGCGAGGTGCTGAGGTCGATCGGCAGCTTGCTCAGGATCGTGATGGCGTCGTTGGTGGCATGCAGCAATGCCAGCGCGCCGCCGAGTGCGAACAGGCTGGTGGAAGCGAAGAAGGCGGTGCCGTTCTGGAGCGAGGCCATGATCTGCATGTCGACCATGCGGGTGTCGCGGTCGAGCAGGCGGCGGACCCAGACCTCGCGATAGCGGTTCATGCGCGCCGACAGGCTGTCGCGGCCATAGGCCGAGTGCTCCAGCGTCAGGGCATAGACCAGCCATTCGATGATGAAGAAGCCGACCGCGGTGATGTCGACCCAATGCCTGCCCATGTCTCACTCCTCGCGAAGATCGCAACGATTGCCACGCGCGGCCGGGTGCGGCAACGATTGATTGGCGGCAGGCGATGGCGCTAAAAGCAGCCGCATCCAGAGGACCTAGGGAAGGACCAGCGACATGGCCGCGCTCAAGCTCGCGATCGGAAACAAGAACTACTCGTCATGGTCGATGCGGCCATGGCTCGCACTGCGCGCCAATGACATCCCGTTCGTCGAGACCGTCATTCCGCTCTACACGGATAATCCCGCGGACAAGGATCAGATCCTGTCCTTCAGCCGTGCCGGCAAGGTGCCGGTGCTGGTCGACGGCGACATCACGGTGTGGGATTCGCTCAGCATCATCGAGTACATTGCCGAGTGCTATCCGGAAGCGAAGCTGTGGCCCGACGATGTCGCCGCCCGCGCACACGCCCGTTCGGTGTGCGCCGAGATGCATTCCGGCTTCATGGCCTTGCGCAACGAATGCGGCATGAACCTGCACCGCCCCGTGGGCGCCGTGACGCTGTCGGCGGACGCCAGGGCCAACATCGCGCGCGTGCAGGAGATCTGGCGGGAGTGCCGGGCGCGCTACGGTGCCAAGGGACCGTTCCTGTTCGGCCGCTTCGGTGCGGCGGATGCGATGTACGCCCCGGTCGTGCACCGTTTCCGCACCTACGCGATCGAGGTCACGCCGGAGACCAGGGCCTACTTGGACACGATGATGGCGTTGCCAGCGTTCCAGGAATGGACCCGCGACGGGATCGCCGAAACGCTCGTCATCGAGAAATTCGAGAACGTCTGACCCGCGAATGTGATCGGGCGCCGCTTGACGATGTGCAGGCTGGCGGCGCTCAATCGCGGCGGAAGGACCGCTTGGGAGAGGGCAGGGGCATGGGAATTCTGGACTCGCTGGAAAACAACCCCGCGCTTCGCAGCGCGCTCGGCCAGCTCGGCGCCGCGGTCCTGCCGGCGGTGCTGAACGAGGTGGTCGGCAGCAACAATCAGGGCGGCCTCAGCGCAATCGTCGCCAAGCTCCAGCAGTCCGGTTTCGGTGAGCAGGTCAAATCCTGGCTCGGCAATGGCCAGAACCTGCCGATCTCGGCCGACCAGCTCCGCGCGGTGCTCGGCAACGACACCGTTCGCCAGCTCGCGGCGCGCTACAACATCCCAGTCGACCAGCTCGGCCAGATTCTGGCCCAGGAACTGCCCAAGGCCGTGGACCAGGCAAGCCCGGAGGGCCATCTGCCCCACACCGCCTGAGGGAGCCGGTTCCAGCGGTATCCTCCACTCGCCGGTTCCTGCACTATCGTCCTGAAAATACTGCCGGATCGGCCTATTTGCCATGCCTGTATACCGCTGGCCAAAACGCCGCATTGCGTGCTATATGTCACGCCGGGTTTTCAGCCGGTCCGTCGCAGTGGGACCCTGGGCACAGCCGGCGCTGTTTGAGTCATGGAGATGGGCGTTGAAGCATAAATTCCCCGTGGGAACGCGCGTACTGTTCACTGCCAGCAACGTCGCGCGCCCGGCTGCGAGTGGCTCATACGAGATCATCCGCCTGCTGCCGACGGATGGCGACGACTGCCAGTACCGCATCAAGAGTTCGACTGAAGCGTTCGAGCGCGTCGCCAAGGAAAGCCAGCTCGCCCAATCCTGACGGATGACGGTGCCGCGCGTTGACATCGCGGACGAATTCGCTTCGCTCGCCGTCAAAAGGCCCCCTTCGCCTCGACATGGTGAACCGGGGGCAGTTGCCGACTCGCGGGGCTCGCTTTGACCATTCGCTCTTTGCTCGCGTGAGGGGACGTCGCGCATGAACTGGGCATGGGCCACTTCGTTCGACCAAATCTCGCGCCCGCAGGCCTTTCCGATGTGGATGATCCTGGTAGCCGCCGGCTTCCTCGGCCTGATTCTCCTGATTACGCTGGTGCGCGCCGAAAGGTCGGTTGCCAACGGCGCGCTGACCGTCATCACGCTGCTTTCCATTGCCATCGCCGTGGCTGCCACCGTGCGCGTCTATGGTCCGGCGGAGGAGGCAGCCCCGGGCGAGGCGCGCGCGCAGAGCGCGGTTGTCGCCAGCCTGCCGGCGCTATCCTGTCTCGACGATCTCGCCGGCAATGCCGTGGCGATCGGTTGCGAGAAGGCGCTGTTCGGCTCGCCTGACGCGGCGGCTGCGGCCGTCTCCTACACCGCCGCACGGATCGACCGGCTCACCGCGCTCGGCGATGCCGCGACCGCCGAGAAGAGCCTGACGCTGGACATGAAGGTGCTGCGCAAGGCGCTGGAGCGCGACCGCTACGGCCTCGTCGCGCAGGTGCTGGTTGCGCGCGACGGCTGCACACAGTTCGACTGCCCCGCCTTCCGCTCGCTGACCGATCAGCAGCGGGTCGCCGCCAACATGGATTCCCATCTCTACGACACGCTGGTCGCGCGCTATGCGCCGGGCTGGAACGCGCCCGCAACGGCCCCGGCGATGCCGGCCACCGCGGCGCTTGCCGGGATGCCGCCATCGATGCCGACGGGCAGGCCGACCAATGCGGAGTTCCCGAGCGCGTCATCGACGCCGCCGGTGAGCATCATGAATCCGGAGCCGCCCACGGCGGCGGTGCGACAGGCAGCGCCCGCCGGAGGCGCAGCCGCGGCGCCGCGCGCGTCCGCTCCGACCTCTGCGCAGGCCGCTGCTCCAGCGGCGCCGGCTGCGAAGAAGCCGCCGGCACCGAAGGCCGCACGTGCGCCGGCCGCAGCACCAGTTCCGCTCGCCCCGCCGGCTCCGGCCCCGGCTCCTGCAGCTGCGGATAACGAATAGTTCGGCATTCCAAATGCGTGGCCGCCCGGCTAATGCTGGGCGCATGCCGCTACATCTGATCAAGCTCGCCGTCGGTTGCGACTCCGTCAAGGAATTGAAGGGGTGGGTCGCCGAACGGATGCAGACCGCCAAGAAGAAGGGTCTGCCGCAACATCACATCCACATCACCCGCATGGTGCCCAAGCGCGACGCCGAGATCCTGGCGGGCGGATCGCTCTACTGGGTGATCAAGGGCGAGATCGCCGCGCGTGAAAAGATCATCGGCATCGAGCCGTTCCGCGACAAGGACGGCATCGGCCGTTGCCGGATCGTGATGCAGCCGAAGGTGATCTCGGTATCGCCGCGGCCGATGCGGCCGTTCCAGGGCTGGCGCTACCTCAGCGACGATTCCGTGCCGCCCGATCTCGGCAAGTCGGCCGCCGGCTCGATCGCGGCGATGCCGGAGCCGATGCGGCGCGAGCTGCGCGATCTCGGACTGCTCTGACGCGGCCGCTCATGGCGGCGTGACGATGTGCAGCCGCGCCCAGTCGGAGGACGGCATCACGACCGGACGTCCGCCTTCGCCGATGGCGTCGATGATGTTGACCAGTTGGGGCTCGACGCCCATCTCGAGCAGGTACTTGCGATACTGCTCGCCAAAGATCGTCGTCAGGCTCTCGCGTTGTTCGGGCGCCACGTTGGGCGCGCGGCGATTGCGGATGGAACGGCCGGTCAGCACCACCGTCGCACCTTGCGGGAGGCTGCGATGCACGCCGCCGGCGAGCATGAGGACGCACGCGAAATCGCACGCCGGATCCGGCAAGGATACCTTGGCGTCGAGCGGTCCGCCCGGGCGCTTCAGCGCAAAACAATCCGCCTCCGGCCTGCCGGCGCAGACCTCGACCTCGGTCGCGCCGGCGGTGGCATCCAGGCCGCGGTCGCGCAGGATGCGGCCCATGCTGACTGCAACATTGAGGTTGGAGCCGCCCCAGCTATGGATGACGAGCGGCAGCTTGTGTCCCGCCTGGCGATCGAGAATCGCGATCAGCCGCTTGTAGCTGTCCCATTGCACCGTGCCCTCGGCGGCGATCCAGTCGGAGCAGCCCGGTCCGCAGGCCCCGGCGGGGCCATGGGCGACGTAGAAGATCATCGCATCCGGCGGCGAGCCGTACAGGCCGATCGGCGGGCGCTGTTGTGCCTGGGCGCCAGTCGCGGCGACAAGCGCCAGCACGCCGTTCACGATCATCGTGCGGATGAATGACATGCCCCTGCCAGCCGGCTCGTTTCCTCGCGCCGATCATCCATCTGGGCGAGGGAACGCGCAAGATCGACCCTGGCGGTTACACCGCGATATTGTCGATCAGCCGGGTCGTGCCGAGCTTGGCCGCCACCAGGATCCGCAACGGGCCGTCCTTGCGCGAGGTGACCGGCGCGAGCGTCTCGGCATGGCGGGCCTCGAAATAGTCGAGCGCGAAGCCGGCCGCCGTGATCGTCCCGGCGCCGCGCACCATCGCGGATGCGATCGCTTCGCCGGCACGGATGCGCCCGGCGCTGTCCTTCATGGCGCGGTAAAGCGTGGTCGCGGTCTGCCGCTCCTCCGGCGAGAGATAGACGTTGCGCGAGGACATCGCGAGCCCGTCGCGCTCGCGGACCGTGCGGGAGCCGGTCACCTTGACGCCGAGGTCGAGGTCGCGCGCCATCTGCGTCACCACCCGCAACTGCTGAAAGTCCTTCTCGCCGAAGATCGCGACGTCCGGCCGGCACTGCGTGAACAGCTTGCCGACGACGGTGGCGACGCCGCCGAAGAAGTGCGGCCTGAAGCGATCCTCGAGGCCGGCCAGCGCCGGCCCCTCCGGCACGATGCGGGTCGCAAAGCCTTCCGGATACATCGCCTCGGCGCCGGGGTGCCAGACGACGTCGACGTCCTCGGCGGCGAGCTTGGCGAGATCGGACTTCCAGGTGCGCGGATAGGCACCAAAGTCCTCGGTCGGGGCGAACTGGGTCGGGTTGACGAAGATCGACACCACGACGCGACTCGCGCGCCGCTTGGCGAGGCGCACCAGCGACACATGCCCGTCATGGAGGGCCCCCATGGTCGGGACCAGCGCGATCGTGGCCTTTCGCTTGCGAAGATTGTCGACGGCGCGTCGCAAGGCGGGGACCGTGCGGGCGATCAAGGGGCTTCGTGACATCAGGACTCGACAGGGTTGGGAATTGGAAGCGGGCGCGTCCCGGCGCCCGGCCGGCTAACCTTAACAAGCGCCGATCGTGGACGCCATGCATTCGGATGCGGCACAGCATCCCGCGCGAGGCCGCGCACGATGTCGCGACATGGCTGAATCACAAGCGAGAGATGGTGCCGTGATTCATTTCGAACACGGCGCGCTGCGATTTGCATTTACTGTCACGCATTTCACTTGACCGCAGACGCGGCCAACTCGAAGATATTCATCAGGGGTGTTGAGGATCGCTATGCTTGTGCAGGCTAGCCAAGGCCAATCCGGCTCGGCGCATGTCGTCGTGCTCGGCAACGAAAAAGGCGGCTCCGGCAAGTCGACCACCGCCCTGCACATCGCGGTCGCGCTGCTGAAGGCCGGCCAGCGCGTCGCCACTATCGACCTCGACTGCCGTCAGCAGAGCTTTACCCGCTACATCGGCAACCGTTCCGCCTGGGCGCGCCGCACCGGCCTCGGCCTCGAGCTGCCGGTGCATCGCTGCATCAAGCTCGGCGAGACCATGCAGATCGCCGAGAACGAGAATTCCGAGTTCCAGCAGTTCATGGAGGCGGTCTCGGCGGTCGAGAGCAATTTCGACTTCATCGTCATCGATACGCCCGGCACCGACAGCTATCTGATGCGCTTGGCGCACTCGATGGCGGACACGCTGGTCACGCCGATCAACGACAGCTTCCTCGATTTCGACGTGCTCGGCACCGTCGATCCCGCCAACTACGCAGTGACTGGCGAGAGCCACTATGCCGAGATGGTGCGGGATGTCAGGCGCAAGCGGCGCCAGCTCGACGGCTCCAGCACCGATTGGATCGTCGTGCGCAACCGCCTGTCGATGCTCGGCTCCCGCAACAAGCAGCTCGTCGCCGAGGGCCTCAAGGATTTGTCGCTGCGGCTCGGCTTCCGCTACGTCGACGGCTTTGCCGAGCGCGTCGTCTATCGCGAATTTTTTCCGCGCGGCCTGACCGCGCTCGACGAGATCGACGAGGCCACGCTCGGCATGCGGCCCAACCTTGGCCATCTCACCGCGCGGGAAGAGGTGACGGGCCTGCTCCGCCAGCTCAAGCTGCCGCTCGACGAACGTGGCCGCCGCCGTGCGGCAAATCGCGCCGAGTGGTTCAGCCAGGTCGACAAGCCGCTCGAGGTCCACGACATCCTCGGCGCCTGAGGCGGCGGTATATCGCTACTTCCAGCCGATTGAAGCTGCCGGTTCCCGCCGGAACTGAGTGCGGGCTTGGCCGTTTCACCCTGTGTTTACCGTGAAATTGAAGCCAATCGAGACCGGTTGCGTCGGATGGTAGCCTGCACCTGACGTAGCCGCCTGAGAACGGGATGCCCAAGAAACGCGTGCGCCGCACAATGAAAGGGCTGAAGGTTCACAATATTTAAGCTTCCTGTCACGCGGCTGTGACATATATTAGGGAATAGGCGACCAGGGGCCGAAGAGCCCCGGAAGAACACGATTTTCAACAGGGATTCAGGCCGCAAGAGCCTGAGGCTGAGGACGAAAATGAAGCGTGGAATTGCCGTTCTGGTTTCGGTTAGTGCCCTCTTCGGCGTCGCCTATGTCACGGCGAGCAAGTGGGCCATCAAGCACGAGACCGTCACCTTCTACGACGCCTCGCGCGACAACCGTCCCGTGCCTGTCGATATCGCGGTCCGCCGCGACAAGGAAATGCAGGCCAATGCCGGCATGATCACGCTGCCGGTTGCCGTGATCAATCACGGCAACACCGTCAAGAATACCGAGTACGGCTTCCTCGCCAACATCTTCGCGGCGCGCGGCTATATGGTCGTAAGCCCGCAGCATGATTTGCCGACCGATCCTCCCATGGTGACGAAGCCCGGTGAGCTCTATGTCGGCCGGCTGCCGCAGATCCTGCGCGGCGTTGCCAACATCCATCTCGCCATGCAGGAGATGAAGAAGGTTCAGCCCAACGCCGATTACGACAGGGTGACGATGGTCGGCCACTCCATGGGCGGCGACATCACGATGTATTTCGCCAAGCAGTATCCCGATGAGGTCAAGAAGGTCGTCACGCTCGACAATCTGCGCGTGCCCTTCGTCACTGCCGGCAAGTTCAAGATCCTGTCGTTCCGTTCGCAGGATCCGCAGTTCAAGACCGACGCGGGTGTCATCCCGACCGATGAGGAATGCGAGAAGGCCGGCATCCAGGTCGTGAAGACCGAATTCCAGCACAACGACATGCGCGACACCGGTCCGGATGCGGCGAAGAACTCGATCCAGAGCATGCTCGACAAGTTCCTGAGCGACGGCGACAGCGCCGTGGCGCCCGTCGATACGCGCTCGGCCCCGCCCAATATCCTGGAGCCCGGTCCGGTCGCTCTGATGGCGCCTGCCAAGAGCTGACACCGACACAGGCTGACACCGACACCGCTCCGATCGTCTGCACGACCTGCAAAGCCTCCGCCGGCATCCGCCCGCGGAGGCTTTGCACATTGACCGGGCCGCAGGCGCTATCCACATTAGGCGCTCACGCAAGAAGCGAGCAGGGATGTCCGGCGAACCCGTCAAACCGCGTGGCCGTGATGCCGTCTCGAGCCAAACCGGCGGCACGCTGCCTCAAGCCAGCACCGCGGAGGACATCGCCGCGTTCGTCGCCAAGGCGCGTGCGCTGTCGCCGCATGCCCCCGGCGCGAAGGGGCGGCTGATTTTCGCGCTGGATGCGACGATGAGCCGGCAGCCGACCTGGGACATGGCCTGCGCGCTCCAGGCAGACATGTTCCGCGAGGCCGCAGCGATCGGCAGCCTCGACATCCGGCTCGTCTACTATCGCGGCTTGAACGAGTGTCGCGCCACGGGCTGGATCTCCGACAGCGCGAAGCTCGCGACGTTGATGAGCAAGATCGACTGTCGCGGCGGCGACACCCAGATCGGCAAGGTGCTGAGCGACGTGCGGCGCGAGGCGGTCGCTTCGGGCGTGCGTGCGGTCGTCTTCGTCGGCGATGCCATGGAGGAGAAGGTCGACGAGCTCTGCGCCAAGGCCGGCGAGCTCGGCATGCTCAAGGTCCCCGTGTTCGTGTTTCAGGAAGGCGCCGACGCCGTGGCCGAGCAGGCCTTTCGCGAGATCGCGCGGCTGACCGGCGGGGCCTGGTGCCGGTTCGATCCCGGCGCGGCGGCGCAGCTTCGCGAGCTGCTGCGCGCGGCCGCGGCTTATGCCGCCGGTGGCCGCGAGGCGCTGTTGAAACTCGCCGAGAGCGCGAGCGGTGCGGCCAAGCTGATCGGGCAGATGAAGTAGCGGCCCGCGTCGGAGACGGACGCCATGCATTTTGCCGTGAGGGCGACTATATTCCGGCCATGACCCTGATCGCCGGCGCCGTCGCCGTTATCACGATTTATCTGCTGCTCCAGATGTTCCGCTCCGCCAATCCGGCGGTGCTGGCGCGCACCATCAAGTTCGGTGGCGGCGTGGTGGCGCTCGCGGTCGCAGCGTTCACTGGCCTGCGGGGCGAACTGGCGGTGGCGATCCCGCTCGGGATTTTCGGCGCCGGGCTCCTGGGCTGGACGCCCCTGGCGAATGCCGGCTTCGGCAATATCGGCGGGCTGTTCGGCGGTGGCGCAACGCGCCCGGCCGGACAGGCCTCGCGCGTACGATCGCAATTCCTGGACATGCGGCTTGACCACGATTCGGGGCAGCTCGCCGGCCAGATCGTCGCCGGTCCTCACGCCGGGCGCGATCTCCAGGAGTTCGATCTCGCTGGCCTGCTGGCGATGGCTCCGGCGTTCGACGCCGAGAGCGTGGCCCTACTTGAAAGCTATCTGGACCGCCGGTTTCCCGCTTGGCGTCAGAACGCGCAGGGCGATGCGGCAGGGCGGCAGCGCCGCACGGCGCCGAGCGGCAAAATGACGGCGGAGGAAGCCTATCAGATCCTTGGCCTGCAGCCGGGCGCGGGGCGCGACGACATCAGCCGGGCGCACAAGTCCCTGATGAAGAAACTCCATCCCGACCAGGGGGGCTCGACGTATCTCGCTGCCCGTGTGAACGAGGCCAAGGATACTCTGCTTCGCACGCATAACGGCTAACTCCGGCACTACGCTACAAACGCCCGTACCGCGTAAGCTCCGCTTGCTCTGTCTGCCGTCGCCCCGATGCCCGCCTTTGTCGGCGTGGTCGATCCCTTGAGTAAAGTTTTAACCGTAAATCCTTGACGAGAGGTTGTCGCGGAACTGGCATCGCCGCATCCCCCAAACAAAAATGCCCGCGCAAGGCGCGGGCATTTTGATTGGACCGGTGAGACAGATCAGTTGCGGACGGTGATGCAGGAGATGTCGGCGCGCTTCAGGGCGCGGCAGACGGCTTCGGCCTGGTCCCGCTCGAGCCCGGCGAAACGGGCCCGGTAAAGCTTGCGATTGTCCTTGGCGAGGACCGGCTCGGTGAACGGGTCGGCCTTGCTGAGCAGGCCGCGGGCCGAGCTGCGGGCGGCGTCGATGCGCTGCTGGGCTTCGTTCTCGCTCTCGAGTGCGCCGACCTGGACGATCCAGCCGCTATGGGTGACGACCGGCTTGGTGGTGGCGCTCATCTGGATCGGCTGCGGCGCCGGATCGGCCGAAGCGAGCTTCGCAGCAGCCGGAGTGGGCGCGGCGGCCGTTGCGGCCGGCAGCACGCCGAGGATGCCGTTGCCGGTGCCGAAGCCCGCCGGCTGACGGGGCATCTCGGTGCGGGCGAGCTCGGCCTTCGGCGCTTCCGGCTGGCTCGCCATCTCGGGCTTGTTGATGAGATCGGCGCGGGCGACGACGGCGCCGGAGGTCTCCGCGACGTCGGAGCGGGCCGCAATCGTGCTCGTGACCTGCGGTGCGACCTGAGCCGGCGCGGCGGAGGCGACCTTCACGGTGCCGGCCTTGACCTGAACGGTCTTCACCCGGACCGGCTTCATCGGCTCGGACGAGCCGGGGATGATGGAGAGCGGCTGGCTCGAGATCACGCCATTGGTGAGCGGCGCAGGCTCGATCCTGGATTCAGTCGGCCGAACCTCGGGCTTGCTGGTGTCCGGCCTGGCTTGAGCCGGCGGCATCGCGGCGGTCGCAGCCGCCAGCGCTGAGAGGCGCGAGGCGAGGCGCTGCGGGGCCGTTTCGGGGGCAGGGGCGGCCGCAGCCTGCTGGACCTGCGGAGCGGGGCGGGCCGCGGTCTCCGATGCATCGGCGACGTCGGTATTGGCATCTGCGCCGTTGCGCTCGGTGACAGCGACGACGGTGTGGGTGGTGGCGCCCTTCTCGAGGTTCTCCGCGAGCAGGTTGCGCATGGTGGCGTCGCGCGAGCCGCCGCTGCGGCCGCCGAGCACCACGCCGATCAGGTGGCGGTTGCCGCGGCGCATCGAGGTCACGAGGTTGAAGCCGGAGGCGCGGGTGTAGCCGGTCTTGATGCCGTCCACGCCCTCGACGCTGCCGAGCAGGTGGTTATGGTTGCGGATCGACTGTCCGCGCCAATTGAACGTCGAGGTCGCGAAATAGCGATAGTAGCGCGGGAAGCGCTCCTGGATGGCGCGGCCGAGCGTGGCCTGGTCGCGCGCGGTCGTGACCTGCTCGTCGTTGGGAAGGCCGTTGGCGTTGCGGTAGACCGTCTTGGACATGCCGAGCGAGCGCGCCTTGCGCGTCATCATCTGGGCGAAGTCGTCCTCGTCGCCGCCGATCGCTTCCGCGATCACGACGGCCGCATCGTTGGCGGAGCGGGTGACGAGGCCCTTGATCGCGTCCTCGACGCGGATGGTCTGGCCGGCACGGAGGTTCAGCTTGGTCGGATCCTGATCGGCGGCGTGCTGCGAGACCGGCATCTCGGTGTCGAGCTTCATCCTGCCGGACTCGAGGCGCTCGAACAGCAGATAGAGCGTCATGATCTTGGTGAGCGAGGCGGGGTGGCGGATTCCGTCCGGGCTCGTTGCCTGGAGCACGGAGCCGGAATTGCCGTCGACGATGATCGATGCGAATTTCGGGCTGGAGCTGTCGGACACATCGCGCTGCACCCGGTGGTGCGCGTAATTGCGCCGGTGACGCCGTGCCTCGGCAGCATCGGTGAAGATGACTACGGCGGTGACCGTAAGAAGCCCGAAAACGCCAACCCGCGCCAAGCGCGAGGAAGACAAGTTTTTACGAAGCATGAAACCCCGTCCCCGTTTCTGACTTGATCACCGGCCCGTGAGGCGAAATTGTGCCCACTCGACCCGGGATCATTACCTGCTCAGGCTGTCTCTCCGCTGGTGTTCGCTGCGGGAAACGTTGGGCCTGAGCCGCTGTTCTGGCTAAGGTGATGTTCTCGAACGGCTTTTGACCGTTCGCGGAAGCTGAACACGTCCAGGGAATCAGGGTAGGGGTCCGCGGTTTCCAAAAGCTTAAGGAACCATTGCGGGAAACCCCGGGAATCTCAGCGATTTGCATCTAATTTTGTGCGCCGCACAAGATTCTTGACTTTTTTGTGCGCTGCACTATTTTTGGGCGGAGTCAGGGAGCCGGGGCTTCCGGACCAAAGCCAGGGAAAAAGGATTCCGAAATGTTCAGGGTTGAAGACTTTCAGAGCTACGGGAAAGAGCAGTTCGAGCAGTGCGTTGCTTCCGCGACCTCGATGCAGCATGGCCTCCAGGCGATCGCCAGCGCGTATGGCGACTACACCAAGAAGTCGTTTGAAGACACCAAGTCCTTCGTCGAGAAGCTTTCCGGCGTGAAGTCGCTGGACAAGGCCGTGGAAGCGCAGACCGACTTCGCCCGTTCCAGCTACGAGACCTTCGTCGCGGAATCGCAGAAGATCGCCGGCCTTTACAGCGACCTCGCCAAGCAGGCGTTCAAGCCGGTCGAGACCATCGTTTCGAAGTTCACCCCGGCTGCCAACTAACTTCCTCTGGAACTCCTGGAATCGAAAAGCCCGGCTGGTTCAGCCGGGCTTTTTTGTTGTCGCGAGAGAGATCCGGTTCAGCGCGCCACGCGCAGCTTCGACAGCGACGTACCGACGTCAACCCCACACGGTCTGACTCGCCGACATCACCGGCAGAACGTGTCGATGCCGCTCACCTTGGCGTCGTCGCGCAGCTTCTTCCGCCGCGTGTCGATCTGCGAGGCATTGCTGTACCACCAGCGATTCTGCGCATCGAGAACGCCGGCGAGGAGCACGAGGCCACTGAGCTGATCGACCAGGTTCTTCGCGGCCGTCTGCATCGCCGACATCTTGCCGTCCTGGGCCATCGAGCCGGCGTTGTCGAGCAGCATGGCGACGCGCATGCGCACCAGGGGCCACGCGATTGAACGGCAGCTCGATTGGACCGTAGAAAACCGGAGGTATCCCGCGAAACCGCCGCTGCCGCTTAACGGCCGGATTCCTGGTGAAGATGTTCTAAACGGTGCCGGCCGAAACTTTTGTCAAATCGGTCCGGATTGACTAACCTTGGTCTGGATCGCCGGACCGGGAATCGGGACTGCCTCGACCATATTGGCCAGACCGTTGCACGCTTGCGGCGAGCCGGGGGCGGGCCCATATTCCCTACAATCGAGCCGGGCTTGACCGGACCGGTTGGAAGCGGTGATCCAACAAGGCGGCGCGCCCGTGCAAAGCTCTGAAGGGCGGGGCCGCGCGGCTGACCGTCACTCGCTTCCGTGGGGAATTTGAACGCCTGAGCCATGCCGCACCTGACTTTCAGACTAGACCTGTCCGCGCAAGCCGCTGCCCACGCTCCTCGTATGAGCAATGACGAGAACCGTTCGGGCGGACCGACGGGGCCGAATACGTCTGTCATCACCAAGGTCAAGCCGAAGACCAAGCGGCCGAACCTGTATCGTGTGCTGATCCTGAACGACGACTACACGCCGATGGAATTCGTCGTCCATGTGCTGGAGAAGTTCTTCCAGAAGGACATCGAGGCCGCGACCAAGATCATGCTGCATGTCCATCATCACGGCATCGGCGAGTGCGGCGTATTCACCTACGAGATCGCCGAGACCAAGGTGACGCAGGTGATGGACTTCGCCCGCAAGCACCAGCATCCGCTGCAATGCGTGATGGAAAAGAAATAACTGCGCGTTCACATCCAGAGTTATTTAGATCGGTTCTGGTCGCGCGGTATGTGACGACAGCACATCCTGCTGCGTGATCCCGCGAAAATCAGCGCCGTCAATCCTGCCCAAATGGGTAGTTCTGCCCAAATCGGAACGGGTTTTGCATCGAGCATGCCGTGGGCGCGTAATGCCCATTTGAGTCGCGGAACCGGTCTTTCGCCGCGGTCTTGTATAACTATATGTGACAAAGGTTGTTGTTGCCTGACCGGGCGATGGCGATCATGATGGTGGGGGCCATAGAGGACGCGAATGCCGACTTTTTCCCAAAGCCTTGAACAATCCCTGCATCGTGCGCTGGCGATCGCAAACGAGCGTCATCACCAATACGCGACGCTCGAGCATCTCTTGCTCTCCCTGATCGACGACTCCGATGCAGCCGCCGTCATGCGCGCCTGTAGCGTCGATCTCGACAAGCTCCGCACGAGCCTCGTCAATTACCTTGAAACCGAATTCGAGAATCTGGTGACGGATGGCGCCGACGACGCCAAGCCGACCGCCGGTTTCCAGCGCGTGATCCAGCGCGCGGTGATCCATGTGCAGTCGTCCGGTCGCGAAGAGGTGACCGGCGCCAACGTGCTGATCGCGATCTTCGCCGAGCGCGAGAGCCATGCCGCGTACTTCCTGCAGGAGCAGGACATGACGCGCTATGACGCCGTCAACTACATCAGCCACGGCATCGCCAAGCGGCCGGGCGTCTCCGAGGCGCGGCCGGTGCGCGGCGTCGACGAAGAGACCGAGGCAAAGGGTACCGAGGACGCCAAGAAGAAGGGCGAAGCGCTCGATACCTATTGCGTCAACCTCAACAAGAAGGCGCGCGACGGCAAGATCGATCCGGTGATCGGACGCAATTCCGAGATCAACCGCGCGATCCAGGTGCTGTGCCGCCGGCAGAAGAACAATCCGCTGTTCGTGGGCGAGGCCGGTGTCGGCAAGACCGCGATCGCGGAGGGCCTCGCCAAGCGCATCGTCGACAGCGAGGTGCCGGAGGTTCTTGCGGCTGCGACCGTGTTCTCGCTCGACATGGGCACGCTGCTTGCGGGCACGCGCTATCGCGGCGACTTCGAGGAGCGCCTGAAGCAGGTGCTGAAGGAGCTCGAAGCGCATCCCAACGCCATCCTGTTCATCGACGAGATCCACACCGTGATCGGTGCGGGCGCGACGTCGGGCGGGGCGATGGATGCGTCGAACCTGCTCAAGCCGGCGCTTGCCTCGGGCACGATCCGCTGCATGGGCTCGACCACCTACAAGGAATACCGCCAGCACTTCGAGAAGGACCGCGCGCTGGTGCGGCGCTTCCAGAAGATCGACATCAACGAGCCGACGGTCGAGGACGCGATCGCGATCCTCAAGGGTCTCAAGCCTTACTTCGAGGACTACCATCGGCTGAAGTACACCAATGAGGCGATCGAGGCCGCGGTGCAGCTCTCCTCGCGCTACATCCACGACCGCAAGCTGCCCGACAAGGCGATCGACGTGATCGACGAGTCAGGCGCGGCGCAGATGCTGGTGGCCGAGAACAAGCGCAAGAAGACCATCGGCATCAAGGAGATCGAGACCACGATCGCGTCGATGGCGCGGATCCCGCCGAAGAGCGTGTCGAAGGACGATGCCGAGGTGCTCAAGCATCTCGAGCAGACCCTGAAGCGCACCGTGTTCGGCCAGGACAAGGCGATCGAGTCGCTCGCCGCTTCGATCAAGCTGGCGCGTGCCGGCCTGCGCGAGCCGGAGAAGCCGATCGGCTGCTATTTGTTCTCGGGTCCGACCGGCGTCGGCAAGACCGAAGTCGCGAAGCAGCTGGCGGCGTCGCTCGGCGTCGAGCTGTTGCGCTTCGACATGTCCGAATACATGGAGCGGCACACGGTGTCGCGCCTGATCGGCGCACCTCCCGGCTATGTCGGCTTCGACCAGGGCGGCCTGCTCACCGACGGCGTCGACCAGCATCCGCATTGCGTCGTTCTGCTCGACGAAATCGAGAAGGCGCATCCCGACCTCTACAACGTGCTGCTCCAGATCATGGATCACGGCCGGCTCACCGACCACAACGGCAAGCAGGTCAACTTCCGCAACGTGATCCTGATCATGACCACGAATGCGGGTGCTTCGGATCTCGCCAAGCAGGCGTTCGGCTTCACCCGCTCGAAGCGAGAAGGCGACGACCACGAGGCGATCAACCGGCAGTTCGCGCCGGAATTCCGCAACCGTCTCGATGCCATCGTCTCGTTCGGCCATCTCAGCGTCGAGGTGATCGGCACGGTCGTGGAGAAGTTCGTGCTTCAGCTCGAGGCTCAGCTCGGCGATCGCGACGTCACGATCGAACTGTCCGAGCCCGCCAAGACCTGGCTGGTCCAGCATGGTTACGACGAGCAGATGGGCGCACGGCCCATGGCCCGCGTCATCCAGGAGCACATCAAGAAGCCGCTGGCTGACGAGGTGCTGTTCGGCAAGCTCAAGGGTGGCGGCCACGTCCGCGTCGTCCTGGTCAAGGACGAGGCCGACGAGACCAAGGACAAGATCGGGTTCGAGTTCCTCGACGGTCCGATCACGCCGAAGCAGGAGAAGCTGCCCGGCGCCCGCAAGCGTCCGCCGGGCAAGTCCAAGCCGGGCGGTGGTGGCTCCGGCGGCTCGAAGGGGCCGACCTCGAAGGGCCCGCTGGTCAAGGCTTGATTGCGAGCGATATGAATTGAAAAGGCCGGCTGAAAAGCCGGCCTTTTTGTTTGCGTGGCAGTTGCGGGGCGCTACGTGCCGGTGTCAGGCGCAGGCGCCGCCGGCGGCCGCGGCTTCCTCGGCGCGGGTGGCCGTGCGCGGGCAGGGGCTGACGGCTGCATGGTCACGATGACAGGATTCGGCTTGTGATCGGTTGCCGCCCCGGTGGCAGCATCGACGCCCATGCCGACGACACCGCCGAGCAAAAGATTTCCCGCGAAGCCGGCGGCCCCGGAGGTCGGTATGTCCCGGCTGAGCGGCACGATCTGCGGTTCGTAGCCTTCCTTCTGGAAGGTGATCGAAATGTCGGCGTTCCGCTTGACGACCACGGAGCACGGCGTCGTGCAGGTGGTCGGAACTTCCATTCCGCTGACGATGGCTTCTACGCCCGATGGTGTCGATGAGATGCTGATGTTTTCGGTCGTACCACGCGTGACAGACGCGCAGCCGCCCAGCATGACGCTGAGCGCCACAATTCCAAATGAACGCATGAAATGCCCCTTATTCCTTATTCCCCGCGTCAATGAAGCGCAACCGGAGCGGAGGGCAATACGTCATTGGTCCAGATAGTTAAGCCACGCACAAGTTGCGCGCGAGAGCAGCAGAACCTGGACGTGAGCTATTCGCCGCGCAGGCGCTGGTCGTCCTGTACCCGGACGTGCTCGGCACCGCGCGCGCCCGCGGGAGAGAGCCGCAGCATGCTCAGCACTGCACCGCACAGCGCAAATCCGACGCCGACAAGGAGCGCGATCCTGGTTCCCTCGGTCGGATAGCGGCCGAGCAGCAGCGCCACCAGCGCCGCGCCGGTGGTCTGGCCGAGCAGACGCGCCGTGCCCAGCATACCGCTGGCGCCGCCGGCGCGCTCGCGCGGGGCGGCCGCGATCATGGTGCGGTTGTTGGGGGTCTGGAACAGGCCGAAGCCGGCCCCCGCCAGCGCCATCCGCCAGATCACGTCGAGCGGCGTCGGGCTTGCAGGCAGGAAGGCGAGTGCGCCGAGGCCGCAGGCAAACAGCGTGAGCCCGATGCCGCCGAGCAGGCCGGCCGGATAATGCTCGACCAGGCGGCCGGCGAGCGGGGCTGCGAACGCCACCGCGATCGGCCATGGCGTGATCAGGAGCCCCATATGCACGGCGGAATAGCCGAAGCGGCTCTGGAGGTAGAAGGGGATCGCGACGAAGGCCAGCATCTGTCCGCAGAACGAGGCGATCGAAGTGGCGATCGACAGTGCGAACACCGGGATGCGCAACAGGTCGACCGGCAGCAGCGGCGAGGTCATGTGGGTTTCGCGGTAGATCAGCAGCGCGCCCGCGACGATGGCGATGGCGAATTGAACGAGACAGGTGATGGCGGCCTCGCCATGCCCGACGCTGTCGACGGCCGCGATGCCGACGCCGAAGGTGATCGCGGATAGCCCTGCGCTCTGCCAGTCGAAGGAATGGCCGGCGGGTTTTGTGTGCGGTAGGCTGCGCAGGCCGAGCACCAGCGTCACCGCACCCAGCGGGACGTTGATGGCGAACAGCCAGGGCCAGGTTCCGATCGCCAGGATGCCCGCGGCGAGCGTCGGGCCGACCGCGGCCGAGAAGGCGACGACGAGCGCGTTGATCCCGATGCCGCGGCCGAGCTGGCTGCGCGGGTAAGTGAAACGCACCAGCGCCGCGTTGACGCTCATGATGCCGGCCGCGCCAAAACCCTGGATGATGCGCGCGATCGTCAGCAGCGGCAGCGTATGCGCCAGCGCGCAGAACGCGGATGCGAGCGTGAACAGTACGAGCCCGGCCAGATAGACGCGGCGATAGCCGACGATCTCGCCGAGCGACGCCAGCGGCAGCAGCGAGATCGTGATCGCGAGCTGGTAGCCATTGACGATCCAGATTGAGAAGGCCGGGCTCGCATCAAGGTCGGCTGCGATCGTCGGCAGCGCCACGTTGGCGATGGCGCTGTCGACGACCGCCATGATGATGCCGAGCGCAATCGTCAGCACCGCCTGGTTGCGCTGCGGCTGCGGCAGGCCGTCGGCATGCTCGATCGGGGCAGACGACATGATGGAGGCGCGCCTGATTGGAGCCGTGATTCATCCCCGGATTAGGAAATTGCAGGATGGATCGCAACCCGGCAGGACCCGGACGGTTCCTGTGCCGGAAGCCGGCCTTCCGGCACAGGAAAACGGGTCGGGACCGCTTTCGCGAGAGCTCGGGGAGCCGAGCGGTCGGGCAGTTGGCTGTCTCTACACCGCCGGCGGATTGCGGTCGGTGAAGGTGGTGCGCTGGTGCCAGTAGGGATAGGGCAAGGTCACCTTGCTCGCGGCATCGAGCTTTGCGATCTGGTCCTGGGTCAATGTCCAGCCGACCGCGCCGAGATTTTCGCGCAGCTGCGTCTCGTTGCGCGCGCCGATGATCAGCGTCGAGACCGTCGGACGCTGGAGCAGCCAGTTCAGCGCGATCTGCGAGACGGTCTTGCCCGTCTCCTTGGCGACCTCGTCGATCGCCTCGACGACGCGATAGACGTGCTCATCGGGCACGGGCGGGCCGAAATCGGCGGTCTTGGGCAGGCGACTGACCTCGGGCTTCGGTTGACCCCGTCGGATTTTTCCGGTGAGGCGTCCCCATCCGAGCGGTGACCAGACGACAGCGCCGAGCCCTTGGTCGAGACCGAGCGGCATCAGCTCCCATTCGTAGTCGCGCCCGATCAGGGAATAGTAGGTCTGGTTGGCGACGTAGCGTGGGAAGCCATGCTTGTCGGCAACCGAGAGCGACTTCATCAGGTGCCAGCCCGAAAAGTTGGAGACGCCGACATAGCGGATCTTGCCGGCGCGCACGAGCACGTCGAGAGTCGCAAGCACCTCTTCAGGCGGGGTGAACGCGTCGAAGCCGTGAAGCTGGAACAGGTCGATGTAATCGGTGCCGAGCCGGCTCAGAGAACCGTCGATGGCCGCGAGCAGATGCTGCCGCGACGAGCCGATGTCGTTGGGCCCATCGCCGAAGCGGAAGGTGGCCTTGGTCGAGATCAGAACCTTGTCGCGGCGGCCCTTGATGGCCTCGCCGAGGACGCGCTCGGATTCGCCGAGCGAATAGACGTTGGCGGTGTCGAACATCGACACCCCGGCATCGAGGCAGATATCCAGAAGGCGCCGCGCCTCGGCCGCGTCCGTCGTACCCCACGCAGCAAGGCGGCCGACGCCGCCGAAGGTGCCTGTTCCCAGGCTCAAAGCGGGCACCATGAGGCCGGATCGGCCCAAGCGTCGGTATTCCATTGATATGCTCCTCGGCTGGCCGCTGGTTGATCGATGCGGCCTTGGGGTGCGATGGTAATGCAAGCGCGGGCCGCGTCCTATCACGTGCTCACATACCGGCCTTGCTCGGGAATGGCCTAGTCGTGCAGACGCATGTCATCGAATGCTGCATCGGCAAGGCGCGCGCCTGGCGTCTTCACCGATGACTGAACCTCGATCCTGGTTGCGGGCGAGGGGAAGCAGGCGGCTTCGCCGTCACGCGCCTGCGGCAGCAGCGTCAGGCCCCAGCCCACCAGGGACCAGCACCGCGAGCCTGATCGCGATCACACCCAGCAACAGCTCCGATCCGCTTATGGTGGCGTGAGTCCTCATGCACGCCAGCCTGATGCGCGCAGCCGGACAAGGCAATCTGGAATTGACGAGCCTTGCCTTCGCCTGCAGCGAAGGCTCGAGGTGATGGCTGGCTGGATCTCAGTGCCGTAACTGGCTCTGCCTGAAGTCGCGTGGCGACATTCCGAAATGCTCGCGGAAAACGCGGCCGAAATGCGAGAGATCGTTGAAGCCCCAGGCGAATGCGATCTCGCTGACGTGGCGATGGGCCAGCACGGGCGAGGCGAGGTCACGCCGGCATTGGGCCAGACGCTCGGCAAGCACATGGCGCTGGAACGAGGTATCCTCGTCGGCGAGGAGATCGTTCACATAGCGCGGCGAGATGCCGAGTGCAGCCGCGGCCTCCGACAGCGAGAGGTCGGGATCCGCCAAATGAGCGCGGATGTGGGCCTTCAAGCGATAGAGCAGGGCGGAGCGATGGGTGGAGGACGGCAGCGATGTCTTGCCGAGCCGTTCGCTCAGCGCCATCGCGAGCAGATCGACGGCCTGCTCCGACAACGCCGCAGCGTTGTCCGGGGCAAGTCGGTCCGCGCTCTGGCAAAGCCTGAAGATGAAATCATAGGCGAGCCGTTCGAGCGGCACATCGGCGCCGAACGACATCGCGGTGAGTGTCTCGGTGGCGCCGAGCCGGCGCTGCAACATCTCGCGCGGCACCTTGAAGATGGTCTGCGTGAAGGCGTGGTTGAACTTCAGCTCATAGGGACGCGTCGTGTCGTAGAGCGCGAACTCGCCGGGATGGATCACGGTCTCGCGGCCGTCCTGCACCACGCCTCCGTCGCCGCGATTGCCGAGCGCAACCAGGACAAAATCCTGATCCGAACGCGCGATGCGGGACGGCGTCCGGAACACGTGCTGGCGGTCGGAGCAGACCTCGGAGCACACGGCCTTGCCGAGCGGGGCCTGCGTGACCGAGCCGCGAAAGGCGCTGCCGAGGTCGGACTTGCAGTCGAGCCCGACGAAGACGTCGCAGACGATGTCCTGCCAGAGCGCCAGCCGCCGGTAGCCGGGGCTGCCGTCCGTCGTGAACTGGATTGGCATCTGGACAGCCTCCCTTTCACATCCTGAAAACCGCATGTTGGCGCAGATCCAGCCAGACCGCAGATCCAGCCAGACCGAAGGCAAGTCCCGTACCCGTCGGCGATCCCGGCCAGTCGAGTTTTTGTTCCACCGCGGTCGAGCGCCCGGCCGGGTGGCTTGGCCAAATAGACTGCATCGGACGTGGCTTCCGATCAACCGGCAATGGAGGTGGCAATGGGCATCGAACATCCGAAATACAAGGTCGCGGTTGTGCAGGCGGCGCCCGCCTGGCTGGATCTCGACGCGTCGATCGACAAGTCGATCGCGCTGATCAGGGACGCCGCCGAGAAGGGCGCCAAGCTGATCGCCTTTCCCGAGGCCTTCATCCCCGGCTACCCCTGGCATATCTGGATGGACTCGCCTGCCTGGGCGATCGGCCGCGGCTTCGTGCAGCGCTACTTCGACAACTCGCTGTCCTATGATAGTCCGCAGGCCGAGCGGCTGCGCGACGCCGTACGTAAGGCAAAGCTCACCGCTGTGCTCGGCCTGTCCGAGCGCGACGGCGGCAGCCTTTATCTCGCGCAATGGCTGATCGGGCCGGACGGCGAGACCATCGCAAAGCGCCGCAAGCTGCGGCCGACCCATGCCGAGCGCACGGTCTATGGCGAGGGTGACGGCAGCGATCTCGCCGTCCACGCGAGACCAGACATCGGCCGCATCGGCGCATTGTGCTGCTGGGAGCATCTCCAGCCACTGTCGAAATACGCGATGTACGCCCAGAATGAGCAGGTGCATGTCGCGGCCTGGCCGAGCTTCTCGCTCTACGATCCCTTTGCGCCGGCGCTCGGCGCCGAGGTCAACAATGCCGCCTCGCGCGTCTATGCGGTGGAGGGCTCCTGCTTCGTGCTCGCGCCTTGCGCGACGGTCTCGCAGGCCATGATCGATGAGCTCTGCGACCGGCCGGACAAGAATGCGTTGCTGCATGTGGGCGGCGGATTCGCCGCGATCTACGGTCCCGACGGCAGCCAGATCGGCGACAAGCTGGCGCCGGACCAGGAAGGGCTGCTGATTGCCGAGATCGATCTCGGCGCCATCGGTATTGCCAAGAACGCTGCCGATCCCGCCGGACATTATTCGCGGCCCGACGTGACGCGGCTCCTGCTCAACAAGAAGCGATACCAGCGCGTCGAGCAGTTCGCGCTGCCGGTCGACACCATTGAGCCCACGGACATCGCGGCGGCGGCGAGCTGATCGCCGGGATCAAGGGGAGGGTACGATCATGGAATCCGCAATTCCTCTGCATCTCGAGACCCAGCGCACGCGCCACAAGCGCGTGCCGGACGACTACCAGCCGCCATATCCATCGTTCGTGGCGCGCTACAAGCCCGCCGTGAGCCGCGTCGTGATGGCCTATTTCGGTGTGCAGTATCGCGGCGCCGCGCCGGCGGCTGCGACGGCGGCACTCGCCGAGATCGCGGCGCGATTTGCTGCCGAGGGCCGGCCTTCGCATTGGGACCGCGCCCGCTACGTCGACCGCGCCGGTTATGAGACCGTCGTGTCGGTCGCCTATTGGGACGACGTCGCGCGCTTCGACGCATGGTTCGCGCCGGCACGCGAGGCGTGGACTGTGAAGGCGCGCGAGGGCATCGGCACCTTCATCGAGGTGCTGCGTCCCACAGTCGCCCGGCACGAGACGCTGTTCTCCTCGCTGGACCGGCCCGAGGGCGTGGCCGCAATCGCCGACGGCATGAGCGGCGAGGTGCAGGAGCACGCCTATTGGGGCGGCATGCGCGATCGCATTCCGCTGTCGCAGACCGATCCGATGACGCCGGGCGGCGCGCCGGAATTGATCCGCGACGGCGCGCGGCTGCGCGTGAAGGCGCACGACAATCTCTGCCTGATCCGCTCCGGGCAGGACTGGAGCGATACGGAGGCGTCGGAGCGCAAGCTCTATCTCGACGATGTCGAGCCGGTGCTACGCGAGGGCATGGATTTCCTGCGCGACGACGGGCTAGCCATCGGCTGCTACGCCAACCGCTACATGCAGGTGCTCTCCGCCGACGGCAGCGTGAGCGAAAAGTCTTACGGCCAGAGCTGGTGGAAGAGCCTCGCCGCACTTGAGCGCTGGGCGGAGTCGCATCCGACCCACGTCAAGATATTCGGCGCGGCGATGAAATACCTGTCGACGCTCGGGCCGTCGGCAAAGCTACGGCTCTATCACGAGGTCACGGTGGCCGCCGCGGACGAGCAGTTCTTCGAATATCTGAACTGCCATTCGAAGACCGGCATGCTGGCGGCGGTCGAGACCGTCAGCGCCTAGTACCCGGAATCAGAGCTGAGTGATACGGCGGCCTTTGAAACGGCGTTGACGGACCTTTTTCTTGGTCCAGACGAAGGGCTCGGCTCTGTCGTTGTATGCGTTGACGTAGGCATCGATGTGTTCCTGAAGCTGCTTGAGGCTCGTGAAGGAGGTGCCGCTGAGCGACTGCCCCTGCAAGATGGAAAACCATACTTCGACCTGATTGAGCCATGACGCACTTGTCGGCGTGAAATGAAATTGCACGTTGGGGTGGGCCTTGAGCCAGTCCTCGTTCTTTTTATGGGTGTTGAGGTTGTCGAGGATGACGTGAAGCTTGCGGTTCGGAAAAGCCGCGGTGACGCTGTTCATGAAATCGAGAAACTCGACGCGGCGCCGGCGTTTTGAATGGGTCGCGATGATCTTTCCGGTGGCGACTTCGAGCGCCGCAAACAATGTTGTGGTGCCATGCCGCTTGTAATCGTGGCTTTGGCCGGTCAAGGCGCGGCCATTGGGCAACTTCAGATAACCCTGCGCTCGCTCCAAAGCCTGGATCGAGGGCTTCTCGTCCACGCACAGCACAATGGCCTTCGCCGGCGGCGCGACATAGAGGCCGACAACATCGGCGGCTTTGGCCGTAAAGTTCGGGTCGTTGCTCTCGCACCAGGACTTGCGAGCCACCAGGTCAATCTTGTGGCTGCGCAGGAACCGCCAGACATATTGGACATCGACATCGCCCAGCGCCTCGGCCAGCAGGGGGCCGGTCCAGCGCGCAAACCCTTGCGGTGGCGGCTTATCCAGCAGCTTCAGAATCCGCTTGTCGGTCGTCTTCGTATAGATCGGCTGCTTGCCAGGCCGCGGCTTGTCTTGCAGCCCTTCAAGGCCATGGTCGGCATAGCGATGCCGCCAAAGGCTGACAATCCGCGGCTGGACCCCAACTTCCTTGGCGATCGACCGGGTGCTGCGCCCATCCGCCGCCAACAGAACTATCCGCGCCCGCTTCAAATCGCGCTGCAACGTCACCGGTGAGCGACAGCACGCCTCAAGCACCTTGCGATCTTTCCTCGAAAGGTGGACTTCTCTTGCTTCGGGTATCATCCCGACCTTGAATCACGACTCACGTTCCAAGAAAAGTGGGTACTAGGCTGCGCAGTGACTGAGCAGTTCGGGATGCGCGGCGCAGATGTGATGCGCGCCGGCATCCCGCAGCTCGGCCTCGCTGCCATAGCCATAGAGCACGCCGATCGCGGTCATGCCGTTGGTGCGGGCCCCGATCACGTCGTGGCTGCGGTCGCCGATCATGATCGCGCTGCCGGGATCGACCTTCGTTTCGTCGAGCGCGTAGCGCAGCAGGTCGCGCTTGTCGACACGCGTGCCGTCGAGCTCGGAGCCGAACATGCGCTCGAAATACGGTTTCAGGCCGAAATGATCGACGATGCGGATGGCGTAGACCGCGGGCTTGCTGGTGGCGACGAACATGCGCTGGCTGGTTGCGGCGATCGTCGTCAGCGTGTCGATGATGCCGGCATAGGCCTCGTTCTCGAACAGGCCGATATCGGCAAATCGCTCGCGATAAAGCAGTAGCGCACGGTCGGCGAGCTCGTCGCTTCCGGTGAGCTTCTTCAGGCTGGCGTGCAGGGGCGGTCCGATGCACCAGGTCAGCTCGTCCTCGCTCGGCACGGCAAGTTCGAGCCGCTCCAGCGCGTATTGGATTGAGCGGGTGATCCCGGGCTTCGGGTTGGTCAGCGTGCCGTCGAGATCGAAGAAGATTGTAGCCATGCCAGTCGTGCCCGTGTTGATACCGCCGTTGTTTGACCTAAACGACGCGGCTGCTCAAGGCAACGCCGCCGCGTCGATGTCGCGTGCCGTTTTTAAGCTCGCTATTGGCAGGGCATAAGCGTAGGGTCCTGCGATCACCGCCCTTCCCATGGCATCCATCGGTGACTGAGGGTCACTAGCGCTCCCGCCGAACGAGGAGGAGCGCGCATGCCTCGCTTTAATCTGGCCGACTGGATCGTGCCGCCGGTGATCGTCCCGCTGTTTCTGTTGCTCCTGGTGGCCGCTGCGGCTTTTCTGCATGGATAGGACGCCGCTCCAATATCTGGTGAGCGGACGCGATCAAAGCGGCTACGTCAGCCTGGCCCGCACCACGACGGCCGCCGCTCTGAGGAAGGCGAGGGAGCTGTTGCAGGAAGGCTATGTCGACGTGCGGATATGCACGCCGCAGGGCCGGGTTCTGCTGTCTGACGAGTTCGACCAGTTCGAGGCATGAGGAGCGCAGGGGCGTCAAACGGCGCGCCCGGATCCTCCGCGAGGAACGATACCCGTATGAAAATGCTTATTGTCGCATTGGCGCTTGGCACATTCGTGCAAAGCGCAGTCGCGAAAGAGAAAGAGCCGGACTGCCGCGCAATCGAGAGCACGAGCGGACGGCTCGCATGCTACGACGCTGCGTTTCCGCCGAAACCGAAGCAACCCACTGCTGCCGAACAAGACGCCGCGCGGGCTGCCTACAAGGACCCCTTCATTGCGGAAGAGGCCAGAACCGCAGCGAAGCTGAAGAATATCTGTCGCGGCTGTTGAGGTTTGCAATCAAGCAGCGCGTGGCAGGGGTGACGGACGACAGAAATCGCCGGCGCGTCCGCCCGCCGTGCACGCTCCGACATCAAGCGAAATCATAGAGGTGCCGACATGACGCCGCTCCGCCGTATCGCCGTGATCGGCAACTCGCTGCCTCGACGATGCGGAATTGCGACCTATACGACCGACCTGAAGAACGCGATATCGATTTCGCGCCAGGATCTGGAGACCTGCATCGTGGCAATGACCGATCGCGGTCAAGCCTATGATTATCCTCCGGCGGTCGCGTTCCAGATCAAGGACGGCAATATCGAAGACTACATGCGGGCCGCGGATTTCCTCAATGCCGGCCGGTTCGATGCCGTGTGTTTGCAGCACGAGTTCGGGATTTTCGGTGGTGAGGCCGGGGCCCATATCCTCGTGCTGTTGTCCCGCCTTGCCATGCCGGTGGTGACGACGTTCCATACCGTGCTCGCCGATCCGACACCTGCGCAGCGGACGGTCATGGAGCGCATCGTCGAGGCGTCGTCGAAGGTCGTGGTGATGGCCAATAAGGGCCGCGAACTGCTGCGCGACGTCTACCGGGTGGCCGATGACAAGATCGAGGTCATCGCCCACGGCATTCCGGATGTCGCCTTCGTCGAGCCTGATGCAGCGAAGGCCAAGCTTGGATTTGAGCAAAGATCGGTCATCCTGACATTCGGCCTGTTGTCACCGAACAAGGGCATCGAAATCATGATCGACGCCATGCCGTCGATTCTGAAGCGCTGCGCGAATGCGGTGTATGTCGTGCTTGGCGCAACGCACCCCAACCTAGTCCGAAACCAGGGCGAGGCCTATCGCGAGAGCCTGATGGCGCGGGTGCGCGAACTCGGAATTGACGACCACGTGGTGTTCTTCGACCGGTTCGCGGATCTCGCCACGCTGCTCGAATTCATCTCGATGTGCGACGTCTATGTCACGCCCTATCTCAACGAGGCCCAGATGACCTCGGGAACCCTGGCCTACAGCTTCGGATTGGGGAAGCCGGTCGTCTCGACGCCTTACTGGCACGCCCGCGAGCTGCTTGCCGACGGGTGCGGCGTGCTGGTGCCTTTCAGCGACGCCGCGGCGATCGGCAACGAGATCGCAGGCCTGCTGACCGACGACGCCCGCCGGCAGGCGATGTCGCGGCGCGCCTATGCGGCGAGCCGGATGATGACATGGGAACGGGTGGCCGAGCGCTACGTGTCCGTCTTCGAGAATGTACGGCAAGGCCATCGGCTTAAACTCTTCGCGGGCTCGGACATGAATGTGCCGGAGCCACGTAGCCCCGCATCGCCCGATATGCAGATCGGCCATTTCCTGTCGATGTGCGATGATGTCGGCCTGTTCCAGCATGCGGTCCATTCGGTGCCGGATCGCGCGCACGGCTATTGCGTCGACGACAATGCCCGAGCGCTGCTGCTGGCCTGCGCCCTCAATGGTCCAGGCGAACAGCCGCTGTCGGAAATCCTAACGAGCCGGTTTGCGGCATTCGTGCAGCACGCCTGGAATCCCGACACCGGGCAATTTCGCAACTTCATGGGGTTCAATCGGACCTGGCTTGAGGACAGAGGGTCAGAAGACAGTCACGGGCGGACGCTATGGGCTTTGGGCGAGGCTGCACGCAGAGACGCCAGCCCGGCCCGGCGCCTGTGGGCCGCTGCTTTGTTCGCCCAGGCATTGTCGATCGCGGCGAGCTTTCGTTCGCCCCGCGCATGGGCATTCATGCTGCTGGGCTTGGACGCCTATTGCGCTGTGGCTCCGGACGATCTCCACGCCAGGGACGTCCGGCATTCCCTTGCCGGCAGGTTGATGGCGTGTCTGGCGTCGGTCGAGACGTCGGACTGGGTGTGGTTCGAGGAAGGGCTGGCCTACGACAACGCGCGGCTGCCGCAGGCGCTGATCCTCACAGGCATGGCGACGCAGGCGCCCCAATATCTCGATGCCGGATTGAGGTCTCTCCGCTGGCTCATGACGCAGCAGACGACCGCGGCAGGGCATTTCCGGCCGGTCGGCACCGCCGGCTTCGGCGAGCGGCGGCAACATCCCCGTGCATTTGATCAGCAGCCCGTGGAGGCAACGGCAACGATCGCCGCCTGCCTCGCCGCGTGGCGTGCCGATGGCGATGCCGAATGGAAAGCCATGGCAACTCGGGCCTTCGCCTGGTTCCTAGGCAGCAACGATCTCTCAGTGGCGCTGGTCGATCCGCTCACTGGCAGTTGCCGGGATGGTTTGCACGCTGATCGCGCCAACGAAAACCGCGGGGGCGAGTCCGTTGTTTGCTATCTCCTCGGGCTTGCCGAGATGCGCCAGCTTGCGCGCGTCAACCCGAGCTTGACGAGGCCCACAGCCTTGCGCGCCGTGAGCGCCTGAACTTCATCTTTTCATTCAGCACGCCGAGGATACCGTGTCACAAGCTTCTTTCCTGAACCGGCAGGGGCTTAATCTGCGCCCCGATCCAGCGCGAGTCATCGTGCGGCCCTTCAAGCCGGCAACCGAACCCCGCGACCTGAACCCGACCGACAAGATGCGTGCAAATCATATCGTCGACCGGGTTCTGGCGCTCAGTTCGGAGGCCGTTGCAGTTCAGCTTGCGGATGTGCTCGACAATTTCCAGGGGCGACATCGTAACCTCCTGGAGCGGTTCGAGACCCGAGCGGATGAAATGGAGGACGCTTTCGCCACGCATGGCGTCTTCTCGAAGACGCAGCGCCAGCTGATTGGTGCCTATTTTCTCAGTGAGTATTCGTTCGAAGCCTCTGCCTTGTTCAACCCCAGCATCGTCCCGCACCCCGATCAATCGGGAGCACCGAACGGAGGTTCGCGATTCATCGTCAGCCTCCGGGCGATCGGCGAGGGGCATGTGTCGTCACTGACGTTTCGAACCGGAACGATTGCGGCTGACGGAAGCCTGGCCGTCGATCCGACGGCGCGCCTCGCCTCGGTGCCCCGGATCAGCCATCGCGTATCCGGATCGGACGGCGACCGTGTGGAACTGGTGTTCAGGCCCGAGGAAGACCTCAGCGAGCGGGTCATCTTTCCCGTGACCGAATCCCAATCTAACGGCATTGAGGATGCGCGCTTCGTCAAATTCAACGACGGTGATCGGGCGATCTACTACGCGACCTATACGGCCTATAGCGGACGTGCGATCCGGTCTGAATTGATCGAGACCAGCGACTTCATGTCGTTTCGGCTAACGCCTTTGCGGGGGGCTGCGGCACACAACAAGGGCATGGCGCTGTTCCCACGCAAGATCGACGGCCGCTATGCCATGATCGCGCGACAGGACAATGAGAACCTGTATCTGGTCTATTCGGACGACCTCTACACATGGGAGGGCGGCCGGGTGCTTTTGAAACCGCAATTTCCCTGGGAGTTCGTCCAGATCGGCAATTGCGGGGCACCCATCGAACTTGACGAAGGTTGGCTGCTGCTGACGCACGGTGTCGGCCCGATCCGGAAATACTCGATCGGAGCGGCGCTGCTCGACAAGCGCGACCCGTCCAGGGTGCTGGCTCGCTCGGCCGAGCCGCTGCTGCGGCCTGAACCGTCCGAACGCGAAGGGTATGTCCCCAACGTCGTCTATACCTGCGGTGCGATGAGGCACAATGACCAGATCATCCTGCCATATGCCGTGTCGGACACCTTCTCCAGCTTTGCAACGATCAGGATTTCCGCGCTCATCGAAGCGATGCGCGGCTGAGCGCGGCTGTCGCGGTCGTTGACGTCAACTCCGTGTGTCAACAGGTCAGAGGTGCCGTCATGGTCCGCGAAACAACCTACGTGGTGCAGGCGTTCAACGCCGGCAAGGGTGGAAATCTGAAGGCCGACTCTCCCATCGTCTGCAAGTCGGAAAGCGGCGCGCTACGTACGGCAGAGAGATTGGCCTTGAGCAAACTCGGCGTCGTCGCGTTCTCGTCCAGCGGCGATCCCGAAATGGGCGACTATGACGATGAGCCTACGGTGTTCTTCCGAAAGGGCGAGCTTCCGGCTGGTTTCGACTGAGGCCCTGATCGTGGTCGAGCAGATATTGGCGGAGAGGCACAGATGAACGAGCGACTGGACATATTGAAGAAGGCCCGCGATCGCATGATCGAGGACAGAGACACGCATGCGAAGGTGCTGGCCGCTCCCTTTGATCGCGACAATGCCGAGCGAGCACGGAACAAATTCGTCGAGCTTCAAACGCTGATCGATGCCCTGGACCGCGCAATCAGCGCAGAAAAGCCGGCCTCGGCATAGGACCGAAGCGAGTGAAGGGCGGGGCTGGCGGACATTTCAACGCAGCACCGCTGTGGCAAGCCGGCGGCCGCCACGGCTCGCCCTATTGCTGTCTCGCCCATTCGACGATCGCCGCGGCATCGGCGCCCGCCTGCGTCTCCCAGGTGGCGATCGCGGGCGTTGCCGCTTTCCGGAGCGCGGCGACGAGGGACGCCGGCGCCGGCTCGGCGATGCGGACGCCGTTGTCGCGCATGCGCGCATAATTTTCGATGGTGCGATGGGTCAATAGCGCGAATTGGCTTTGCTCGGTCTCGGCCGCCGCGGCCAGCACCTCGCGCTGCATCGGCTCGGACAGTTCGGCAAATGCGTCGCTGCGGACGAAGGCGATCGAGACCGGCATCGCGTAGTTGATCGCTGTAAAGTAGGGCAGGAAGTCCCAGAGCTTGCGTCCCGCGCCGCCGTCGCCGGAGGTGAGGAACGCATTCAGCCGGTGCTCCCTGAGGCCAGCGAGCGCCGCGTCCATCGGCAGGAACTGTGCATTCGCGCCGGCCGCGCGCATGACCTCGCCGGAGTTGGCGTCGTAGGCCCGCAAATTCAGTTTCGGCAGGGCGTCGGCGCCTTCGAGCGCATGGTCCGACCAGAGGCCCGTGGCCGGCCAGATCGTGACATAGAGCAGCTTCAGGCCGCGCGCCGCGAGCGCCTTCTCGTAGAGCGGGCGCGCCCGCAGATTGGTGGCGCGGGCGAGGTCGACGGACTGCACCAGAAAGGGCAGGGTGGACAATCCGAGCACCGGGTCGAGGCCCGAAAGCGCGCCCGCGAAGGCGTCGCCGCCGGCGATGCGACCATCCAGCGCGGCGCCCGGCATTTCGCCCGAGTTGATCTTGAGCTCGTTGTCGAAAGCGCTAGTACCCGGAATCAGAGCTGAGTGATACGGCGGCCTTTGAAACGGCGTTGACGGACCTTTTTCTTGGTCCAGACGAAGGGCTCGGCTCTGTCGTTGTATGCGTTGACGTAGGCATCGATGTGTTCCTGAAGCTGCTTGAGGCTCGTGAAGGAGGTGCCGCTGAGCGACTGCCCCTGCAAGATGGAAAACCATACTTCGACCTGATTGAGCCATGACGCACTTGTCGGCGTGAAATGAAATTGCACGTTGGGGTGGGCCTTGAGCCAGTCCTCGTTCTTTTTATGGGTGTTGAGGTTGTCGAGGATGACGTGAAGCTTGCGGTTCGGAAAAGTCGCGGTGACGCTGTTCATGAAATCGAGAAACTCGACGCGGCGCCGGCGTTTTGAATGGGTCGCGATGATCTTTCCGGTGGCGACTTCGAGCGCCGCAAACAATGTTGTGGTGCCATGCCGCTTGTAATCGTGGCTTTGGCCGGTTAAGGCGCGGCCATTGGGCAACTTCAGATAACCCTGCGCTCGCTCCAAAGCCTGGATCGAGGGCTTCTCGTCCACGCACAGCACAATGGCCTTCGCCGGCGGCGCGACATAGAGGCCGACAACATCGGCGGCTTTGGCCGTAAAGTTCGGGTCGTTGCTCTCGCACCAGGACTTGCGAGCCACCAGGTCAATCTTGTGGCTGCGCAGGAACCGCCAGACATATTGGACATCGACATCGCCCAGCGCCTCGGCCAGCAGGGGGCCGGTCCAGCGCGCAAACCCTTGCGGTGGCGGCTTATCCAGCAGCTTCAGAATCCGCTTGTCGGTCGTCTTCGTATAGATCGGCTGCTTGCCAGGCCGCGGCTTGTCTTGCAGCCCTTCAAGGCCATGGTCGGCATAGCGATGCCGCCAAAGGCTGACAATCCGCGGCTGGACCCCAACTTCCTTGGCGATCGACCGGGTGCTGCGCCCATCCGCCGCCAACAGAACTATCCGCGCCCGCTTCAAATCGCGCTGCAACGTCACCGGTGAGCGACAGCACGCCTCAAGCACCTTGCGATCTTTCCTCGAAAGGTGGACTTCTCTTGCTTCGGGTATCATCCCGACCTTGAATCACGACTCACGTTCCAAGAAAAGTGGGTACTAGCTACGGTCACGAAACCGTTTGTGCGCGCCGCGACGCGATCGGCGAAACTGGTGAGCCCGATCCCGGAAATGTTGTTTTGCGGATATTCCGTGGTCATCCGCCAGTTGACTTGCGCCATGGCGGGCGCGGCGGACAGGACGAGGGCTACGAGGACGAGGATCGCGCGGATCCCTGGGGCGGGGCAGCGCATTGGGAGAAGCGGGTCAAACAGCATATATTGGCAACTCGTCGAACCATGGCACGATGCCACAACATGGCAGATCATCTTGTTGCATGCCGCGCCGGAGCACGCCACAGCGATGCTTGGGCACGGCTGACGCGAACTGCATCACTCATCATCGCCGCACTGCTCGTCTCGGCGACACGGGTGGCGGCGTGGGACAGTTCGCCCGCGAAGACCAATATTGCTGTCCCCAGCGTCGAGGAGCTTGCGATGCCACCGGCGAGTCCGGTCGCTGCGCGCGAGAGCGATACGCGGGAATCGATCTGCCTGATCGTCGAGGCCGCCGCACGGGATGCCAATCTGCCGCTGGAATTCTTCGCCCGCGTGATCTGGCAGGAAAGCCGATTCCAGGCCGATGCCGTGGGGCCGATGACGCGCAGCGGCGAGCATGCGCAGGGGATCGCGCAGTTCATGCCGGGCACTGCCAGCGAGCGCGGGCTGCTCAATCCCTTCAACCCGGTGCAGGCGCTGCCGAAGTCGGCCGAATTTTTGAACGAGCTGCGCAACCAGTTCGGCAATCTCGGTCTGGCCGCAGCCGCCTATAACGCCGGGCCGCGCCGGGTGCAGGAATGGCTCGCCGGCACCGGCGGCATGCCGGAGCAGACCCGCAACTACGTCTATGCCATCACCGGCACGAGCGTTGACGCGTGGGCCAAGGCGGGAGCGACCGGCAAGGGACCGCCGAGTTCGCCGCCGACGAGCTGCCGCGATCTCATGGCGCTTCTGAAGCGCGCGCCGAATGCCTTCGTCGCCGAGCTTGAGCAGCATGTGGAGCTCGCCGCCGCAAAGGTCTGGGGCGTACAGCTCGCTGCCGGCTTCGACCGCAACAGGGCGCTGGCGATGTATTCCCGCGCCGTCACGCGGCTGAACACCGTGATCGGCGACCGCGATCCGAGCCTGCTAAGCTCGGTGATGCGCAGCCGTGGTACGCGCGCCTTCTACCAGGTGCGCATCGGCGCGGACACGAGGAGTGAGGCGGATGATCTGTGCAACCGCATCCGCAAGGCCGGCGGTGCTTGCTTCGTGCTGAAGAACCGGGGTGTGAGCGGGTAGGCGCGTCTGCGCGCGCGCATGCCAGCCCGCCGCGCGCTTCCTTGACGCCAGCCACAGCATTGCCCGTTATGCGGGCACGATTCCGCAATCCGGCCAAAGACTCCCGTGGCGCTTCCTCCGCTCGATTCCCCTCAATGGCAAAGTTCCTGGCGCGCGTTTGCGTGGGGACTGCGTTCGATCACGCAGACGATCCTCACGCTTGTCCTGTTCGCGACCTATCTCGGCATCGGCGCGCTCGCCCATGACACCCATTTCAGCCTGCTCTGGGCGCTCTGCTCGACGCTGTTCGTCTGGGCCGGCCCCGCGCAGATCATTTTGATCACCACGCTCGGCTCCGGCGCGACCATCATCCAATCGGCGATCGCGGTCACCGTCAGCGCGATCCGGCTGTTTCCCATGGTGGTCTCGGTGCTGCCCCTGATGCGCACGTCGACGACCAAGCGGCGCGAGCTGTTCTTCGCCGCGCATCTTACGGCGGTGACACTGTGGGTCGAATGCCATCGCTTCCTGCCGCAAGTGCCGCGCGAGCGGCGCATCGCCTTCGTCAACGGACTTGGTTTTGGTCTGGTCTCCGTGTGTCTCACCGCCAACACGGTCGGCTATTTCCTTGCCGCCAACCTGACGCAGACGCTCGGCGCCGCGATCCTGATGCTGACGCCGCTGTCGTTCCTGTTCTCGACCGCGCGCAACAGTCGCGAGGTCGCCGACGTCGTCGCGCTGACGCTCGGGGTTCTGCTCTATCCGCTGGCCGCGAAGATGAACTCCGGGCTCGACATTCTCGTCAGCGGTTTGGTGGCCGGCACGATCGCTTATGGCGTGCATTGGTGGCGGGAGGTGCGCGCATGAGCTTTGCGCAGCTCATCGGCGACTGGCACGCACTCGTCGTGCTGTTCGTTGCGGGCGTTGTTCCCAACCAGATATGGCGCATGCTGGGCCTGTGGTTCGGCGGCGGCATCGACGAGGGCTCGGAGCTGCTGGTCTGGGTGAGGGCGGTCGCCACCGCCATCCTGGCCGGCGTCATCGCCCAGATCGTGGTGGACCCGCCGGGGGCGCTCGCCAGCGTGCCGGACGTCTTGCGCTATGGCGCGGTCGGCGCAGGCCTCGTCGCCTTCCTGCTGACCCGCCGCTCGATCTTCGCAGGCGTGGTGACAGGCGAAGTCTTCATGCTGGCCGGAAAGTGGTGGTTAGGCTAAAACCACCGGCGAACAGCAAGGAACGGGAAATATGGTTCGCGAAAACGAGCTCCGCGAGGGCGAGGTCGCCATCGAGCTGCCGTCGACGGAGGATGCCGGCCTCGTCTTCATCGGCCGCATCCGCACGCCCTGGACCTCGCGGATGGAGACGCCGCGACAGGGGCGTCAGGACGGCCCGGTGTGCCGGCTCGAGATCTTCGAGCCGTTCGTGCCGGCCATCAAGGGCGTCGATTTCTACAGCAATCTCGAGGTGCTCTACTGGCTCGACAAGTCGCGCCGCGACATCGTCCTGCAAAGCCCGAAGAACAACGAGAAGACCCGCGGCACGTTTTCGCTGCGCTCACCGGTCCGGCCCAACCCGATCGGCACCTCGATCGTCAAGCTCGTCGGCATCGAGGGCAATGCCATTCTGGTGCGCGGGCTCGACTGCATCGACAACACGCCGCTGATCGACATCAAGCCAGATCGTTGCGAATTCACGCCGCTGGCCGCCCCGCAGGCAGGGGATTTTCAGACGGAGTGAGGGGCGCGCCGCCCTGACCTCGTCATTGCGAGGAGCTCTTGCGACGAAGCAATCCAGACTGTTTCCGCGGAGGCAGTCTGGATTGCTTCGCTGCGCTCGCAATGACGGAGTGTATCTGGCGCTATCCCGCCTTCAGCGCCGCGATCAGCTTGGCCGCATTCTCTTCCAGGACCTTGACGTCTTCCTTGCGGCTGGCGGGCGGCAGCATGGCCACGCCGTCGTGGCGCGGCATCACGTGCATGTGGAGATGAAACACCACCTGGCCGCCGGCGGGCTCGTTGAACTGCTGCACGGTGATGCCGTCGGCCTCGAACGCCTTCATTGCAGCGGCCGCGATCTTGTGCGCGCCCCGGGCGACGTGGGCGTAGTCGTCAGGCTTGATGTCGAGGATGTTGCGGGCAGGGGCCTTCGGGATCACCAGCGTATGGCCCGATACCCGCGGCATGATGTCGAGGAAGGCAAACACATGCTCGTCCTCATAGACCTTTTGGCAGGAAAACTCGCCGCGCAGGATCTTCGCGAAGATGTTGTTGGGGTCGTAGGCGGTCATGGCGGCGGCTCCTCGAATTTTGCGCTTACTGTCATCAGCCGTGGCAAACCGTCAAGGCGCCTCGTCGACGCCTTTGCGGAACGGGCCGAGCTCGGCCAGCTCCCGTCCGGCCTCGGCGACATAGGCGCGCTCGCGCTTGAGGTAATCGTCGATGGCGCGGCGCAGGCCGGGATCGGCGATGAAGTGGGCGGAATGGGTCGTCCGCGGCAGGTAGCCGCGCGCGATCTTGTGCTCGCCCTGCGCGCCGGCCTCGACGTTGTCGAGGCCGTGTTTGATCGCGAAATCGATCGCCTGATAGTAGCAAACCTCGAAATGCAGGAACGGATGATGCTCGACCGCGCCCCAGTTGCGGCCGAACAGCGTATCCGAGCCGATGAAGTTGATCGCGCCAGCGATCCAGCGGCCGTTGCGGCGGGCCATCACCAGCAGCACGTCCTGGCTCATGGTCTCGCCGATCAGCGAGAAGAATTCGCGCGTGAGATAAGGCCGGCCCCATTTGCGCGACCCGGTCTCCATGTAGAATTCGAAGAAGGCGTCCCAGGCATCCTCGGTGATGTCGCTGCCGGTGAGCCAGTGGATGGTGATGCCGCCGGCAAGCGCATCGCGCCGCTCGCGCTTGATCGATTTGCGGTGGCGCGAATTGAGCGTGGTGAGGAAATCGTCGAAGGTCGCAAATCCCTCGTTGTGCCAGTGGAACTGCTGATCGGTGCGCTGGAGGAAACCGTGCCCGGCGAGCAGTTTCCACTCCGCCTCGCGCGCGAAGGTGACGTGCACCGAGGAGGCCTCGCTGACGCCGCATAGCGCCACCAGCCCGCTCGCTAGCGTCTCCGCGATGCGCTCGCGATCGACGCCGTCGCGGACCAGCAGCCGGGGCCCTGTGGCCGGGGTGAAGGGAACCGAGACCTGGAGTTTCGGATAGTACCGTCCGCCTGCGCGCTCATAGGCGTCCGCCCAGCCGCGGTCGAAGACGTACTCGCCTTGGGAATGCGATTTCAGATAGCAGGGCACGACCCCGGCGACGCGCCCATCGACCTTGGCCACCAGATGCCGGGGCCCCCAGCCGGTGCGGATGGTTGCTGAACCCGATTTCTCAATCGCGGATAAAAACGCGTGCGAGACGAACGGGTTATAAGCGGGTTTTGAGAGGCCGAGGGAATCGCCTGGAGGCCCGGATGAAGTTCCCGCGCCATGCCCGTTGCAAGCCTTGTCGGGATTGGCACAGGCGTCCCAATCCTCGGCAGATACCTCGCCAATCGAGGGTACAGCCTCGAGTGTGATTTCAGATGATGCCATCGTGCCCAAGATCGTGCATTGCAGCAGCGACTTCAAGAGGCGGGAACTGGCTCTCTCGTGCCCCGGACGCAGCGCAGCGCGCAGCGGTGCGATGCAGAGCCGGGGCCCATCTCTCCGCATAGCGTGCCGCCTTCTGGGTCCCGGCTCTGCACAGCAACGCTGCGCGTCCGGGACACGAGAGCGGGCGTGCGCAAGCCCTACGGCACGAACCCCTCAAAGATCATCTGATCCGCATATTGTCCGACCCGCGTCCGCTGCTCCGGGGTGCGCACGGTCCAGCCGAGCAGGGCACAGCCGAGGACGTTGCGGGCGATCCAGGGGGCGGGGGCCGGCAGGTGGTCGACCTTGAAGGCGACGAAATGCGGCTGGGTCTGAAAGCCGTGGCGCAGATACAGCATGCTGTCGCGCTGCGCCTGCGTCAGCTTCGCCCAGTACTCGTCCTCGTAGGTCCGCTGCGCAACGATGCCGCGCGGGCGGGACGGCAACAGCTCACGCAGCGCCAGCACCTGGTCGGGATCGAACGACATGCCGACGGCGGGCCCCTGATAGGACGCCAGCACCTCGGCCATCCGCTTCACCAGCTTGCGGTCGCCGCCAAAATGGCTCTTCACCTCGATCACCAGCGGCACGCGCCCGGCGACCATGGCGCAGAGATCGGACAGCGACATCATCCGCTCGTCCGTGTCCTTGAACTTGACCGCCTTTAGCTCGGCCGCGGTCTTATCGACCACCTCGCCGGTGGCCTCGGTGAGGCGGCCGAGCGCGTGGTCATGGTGCACCATGGCCTCGCCGTCGGCGGAGAGCTGGATGTCGACCTCGATCGAGAAATTGCCTGCGATCGCCGCCTGCATCGCGCCCGGCATGTTCTCGACGACACCGCGGGAAATGTCATGCAGGCCGCGATGGGCGACCGGCCGGGCTGTCAGCCAATCAGGAGCGCGCAACGCCGTCAGCTCCGTGTCAGGCGACCTCGAACACGCCTTCGACCTCGACCGCCGCATCCGCGGGCAGCGAGGCGACGCCGACGGTGGTGCGGGCATGGCGGCCCTTGTCACCGAAGGCGGCAACCATCAGGTCGGAGGCGCCGTTGAGCACCTTCGGCCCGTCCAGGAAGTCGGGCGCCGAGTTGATGAAGCCGCCGAGGCGCACCACGCGCACGACCTTGTCGAGGTCGCCGAGCGCCGCCTTGACCTGGGCCAGCAGGTTGACGGCGCAGCCGCGCGCCGCCGCGGCACCGTCCTCGATCGAAACGCCGGCACCGAGCTTGCCCTTGGCGATCAGCTTGCCGGCGGGGTCGAAACAGACCTGGCCGGAGACGAACAGCAGGTTACCGGTGCGCACGAACGGCACGTAATTGGCGACAGGGGTAGGGGCCTCGTGCAGCTTGATGCCCTGTTCCGCCAGTTTCTGCTCGACCGTGCCCGCCATGTTCGACCTCGTTGTCCAAATTTCATCCGCCCGGCTGCGTCCGTTTGGAGGCCGGGCGCGCCCTGTTTCGCCCATCGTGCCGTCACATGCAAGCAACCGGAGCGACTGCATTTTGTTGTGGCCAGGCAGCAGGTTCAAGGCGGGGGCCGCAACTTTACGTGAAACGGCCTCAGTTGCGACGCAATGGAACGGTCATTAAAATGTCGAATCTGCGCTTTCCCCAGGGATGACACATGGTGCACCTTTTCCGGACTTCGATCGGTGTGATGGCGCTCGCGGCGGCTGCTTTCGGCGCAGGCGGTGGAGCGCAGGCGGCCAGCGGTCCGTTCCTTGCGCACCAGGCGCTCTATGACCTCAGCCTGGTCAAATCGCGCTCCAATTCGATCAACAGCGCGCGCGGCCGCATCCTCTACAATTTCACGGGAAGTTCGTGCGAGGGCTACACCTCCGAATTCCGCCAGGTTTCCGAGCTCGACAGCGGCGAGGGCAAGATCACGCTGAGCGACCTCCGCTCGAACTCCTGGGAGGACGCCGCGGGAAAAAGCTACCGCTTCAAGATCGAGACGCGGATGAACGAGACAGATGCCGGCCGGGTCGACGGTTCGGCCGAGCGCGACGGCGACCACATCAACGTCAAGCTGAAGCTGCCGGCGCCGAAGAATTTCACGCTCGACGGCAAGATCGTGTTCCCGACCGAGCAGATCCAGCGCATCATTGCCGCCGCCAAGGACGGCAAGTCGCTGCTCGAGCTGTCGGTCTATGACGGCTCCGACGACGGCCAGAAGGTCTACAACACGCTGACCGTGATCGGTCAGCCGATTCCCGCCGACCGCACTGCTTCGCCCGATGCATCGACCACGGACGAGCACATGAAGCCGCTCAAGCGCTGGCCGGTTACCGTCAGCTATTTCGACCGCGAGTCCCAGCAGAAGGAAGGCGAGCAGACGCCGGTCTACGCGATGGCGTTCGAGCTCTACGAAAACGGCGTTTCGCGCCAGCTCGTGCTCGATTACAACGATTTCGTGATTTCCGGCGCGATGGGCAAGTTCGACGCCAAGGACAGCAAGCCCTGTAATTGAGGGGCGAGGCTAGCCCTCCGCTCGCTCTCCAGCTACGCTCCCTCCCAACCACAAACTTCCGGGAGGCAAGCACCATGCCCAAGCTCGACCATCTCCGCCCCAGCGGCCTGCATCACAACCCGGCCTATTCCCACGTCGTCACCGCTTCCGGTGCGCGCACCATCTACATCTCCGGCCAAGTGTCGGTGGACGAGGAAGGGCGGATCGTCGGCGAGGGCGATATTGCCGCGCAGACGACGCAGGTGATGCAGAATCTCGGCCATGCGCTGAAGGCGGCCGGCGCGACCTACGCCAACATCGTCAAGATCACGACCTTCGTGGTGAACTACAAGCCGGAGCTGCGCCCGATCATCGGCAAGGCCCGCTCGGCCTTCTTCGAGGGCATGGAGCCGCCCGCCAGCACCCTTGTCGGCGTCTCCGCGCTCGCTGCGCCGGAATGGCTGATCGAGATCGAGGCGATCGCAGTCGCGGATTGAGACGACCGCAGGATGGGTAGAGCGAAGCGAAACCCATCACCCTTGTTGCGCGGGAAGAGCTCGATGGGTTTCGCTTCGCTCTACCCATCCTACTTTGCCGCGGACATAGCTCGCAAAACTGTCATCGCCTCATCGGCACGCTCAGCAGGCACGAAAAGATGATCGTGGTGGAAGGCCGAAACCGCATTCACGCCGATGCCGGCTTCGGCCAGGCGGGCCGTCACCGCAGCCAGGAAGCCCACCGCATCGAGTGCGGAGTGAACCGTCAGGGTGATCAGGCGAGAGGCGAACGCGTAGCGTAAGCCTGACGCCTCGGCTTCTTCGCGCGGGATCACCAGCGTGGTTCCTTCCTGCTCGCGGAACGTCAGCAGCGGGTTGACCGCTGCGGGAACGGGCTCGCTGGGTGGGATCGTGCAAAACACGAAGGTGCCGTCCAGCAGCTCCGGCTTCATGTTTCTCAACAGCGTGTCGAGGTCGCGTTCGCCTGTCACGATGGCCAGCCTCTCAGCGCGTTCGGATGGGTACAGCCCTTGCGAAACCCATCAACGCCGGAACCTGACAGGGGCCTCGCCAACATACCTTTGTATATCTCTTCCAATCCTTCTCATACGCTGACCTTACGCTGGTACAATTGAGCGACGGCCGGAGATTCTTACAATTTGAGTCTACTCGGGTCACTGCGAGGAAGCTCAAATGAACGTCATGATTGGAAAGCTCAACGGCCTGTGGCACCTCATCGTCGGGTCTTGTCAGATCCGAACGCCGTTCCTGGCGAGTCAGGATCGGCAGTTGGTCATTCAGTATGCCCGGCGTGTCTATCCGGGTGCACGGATCTTCGAACGCGACTGAATTGAGCAGGACTCGATCACTCCTGCTGTCCTGTTTCAGGGCCATCATACGCGATGCCGCGAATGACGGCGGAGTTACCGAACTTCTTGCGCAGACTGTCCACCGCGCGCTCGGCATGCGCAGCACGGCGGTCGAGCATGTCGGTGTCGTCGGCGGGCGAGCCTTCGCGCAGCGCGCTGACGCCGGCGCCCATCAGGCGGAAGGCGGTGCCGTCGATCTCCTTCGCCAGCATCTCGCGGCAGATCGAGAAGATCTTGGCGGCAAGCTGCGTCGGGCCTGCGATCGACTGCGAGCGGGTGCGCTGGCGGAAATCGGCGGTCTTCAGCTTCAGCGTCACGGTCGAGCCGGCAAGCTCGCTGCTCTTGAGCCGCGACGACGTCTTCTCGCAGAGGCGCCACAGGATCTTCTCCAGCGTCGCGAAATCGCGGATGTCGGTCTCGAAGGTGGTTTCGCTCGAAATCGTCTTGGCGCCCCGATCGGGCTCGACGCGGCGGTCGTCGATGCCGCGGGCGAGCCGCCACAGCCTGCGGCCGTCGCTCGGAAACTGACGGATCATCTCGATCTCGTCGGCCTTTTGCAGGTCGGCGATGATGCGGAAGCCGCGCTGCACGAGGCGCTCCTGCGTGGCCGGGCCGACGCCGAAGATGAAGCCGACCGGCTTCTCCGCCAGCATCGAACGGGCTTCCTCCTGATCGAGCGCGGCAAAGCCGCGCGGCTTGTCGAGGTCGGAGGCGATCTTGGCCAGGAACTTGTTGCAGGACAGGCCGACCGAGACAGAGATGCCGATGTCGCGCTCGATGTTGCGTGCGAACCGCGCGAGCACCTTGGCCGGAACCATGCCGTGCACCCGCTCGGTGCCGGAGAGATCGAGGAAGGCCTCGTCGATCGAGAGCGGTTCGACCAGCGGCGTCAGCGCCTGCATGGCCTGCCGCACCTCGCGGCCGACACGGACGTACTTGGCCATGTCGGGCGGGATCACGGTCGCGTGCGGGCAGGCCTCGAGCGCCCTATACATCGGCATGGCCGAGCGCACGCCATAGGTCCGCGCGATGTAGCAGGCGGCCGACACCACACCGCGCTTGCCGCCGCCGATGATGACGGGCTTGTCGGCGATATCAGGGTTGTCGCGCTTCTCGACCGTCGCATAGAAGGCGTCGCAGTCGATATGGGCGATGGTCAGGCCTGCGAGCGCGCGGTGGCGGACGAGGCGAGGGGAACCGCAGGCGGAGCAGCGCCGCACGCCCATATCCAGATCGGCCAGACAATCCCGGCAGAAGCAGCGGGGTCCGGCCGTATCAGGGACGGTCACGGCACGTCGCGCTCCCAGGAGGGGTCGCCGAGCGCGTCGCCCAGCACCTGCCGCGCCGCAGCAACGTTGGTCGGATGCAGCTCCGCGGTCGCGGCAAAGGCCTTTACGGTGGCGTCATCGCGCATCACGAAATCGAGTACGCTGAGGAGGAAATTCGGGTCCGAGGCGGCATTGCGCAGGGTCTCCGGACCGACGCCTGTCTCAGCCAGGAACAGGCCGAGCCGCTCCGGATCGCCGGCCACGAAGGAGAGCGCCTGAATCGCAACGATTTCAGCGACTTCGCGAGGGTTGTGAACAGGCTTTTTCAACGGTTCGGTTTGCCTTTCCGTTAACTTTCGGTGTCTACTTTGAAACCATCATGCCCGAGTCTCAAGACCGCCGACAAGCAACTGGAAACCACATCGCAGAAAGTCGGCCCTCGAGTTTAACGAAACTCAAGCGAATCTGAGGCTAGTTTGAATCCAGTTTTCGAAGCGCCGGCGAGCGGCGCCTGAGGCGTCACATGTATAGGGCTTCGTGCCAATCAGGAGGGCGGGATGGCTAAGACCGTCCTGATCGTGGAAGACAACGAGCTCAACATGAAGCTCTTCCGCGACCTGTTGGAGGCGCACGGTTACCAGACCTCTGGCACCAGCAACGGCTACGAGGCGCTCGACCTCGTTCGCAAGATGCGGCCCGACCTCGTGCTGATGGATATCCAATTGCCGCAGGTCTCGGGCCTCGAGGTCACGCGCTGGATCAAGGACGATCCGGAGTTGCGCGCCATTCCCGTCGTCGCGGTCACGGCGTTCGCGATGAAGGGCGACGAAGAGCGCATCCGCGAGGGCGGCTGCGAGGCCTATTTGTCCAAGCCGATCTCGGTCGGCAAATTCATTGAGACGGTCCGGCGTTTTATCGGATAGGAAGTGAGTTCAAAGTGTCCGCGCGTATCCTGGTTGTCGATGACGTTCCCGCTAACGTCAAACTCCTCGAAGCTCGCCTGTCCGCCGAATATTTCGACGTTATGACCGCCTCGAACGGCACCGAGGCGCTGGCGCTGGCCAGCCGCGCCGAATGCGACATCATCCTGCTCGACGTGATGATGCCCGACATGGACGGCTTTGAAGTCTGCCGCCGTCTGAAGACCGATCCGGCGACGCACCACATCCCCGTCGTGATGGTCACCGCGCTCGACAGTCCCGCCGACCGCAATCGCGGGCTGGAAGCCGGCGCCGACGATTTCCTGACAAAACCCGTCTCCGACGTCGTGCTGATCGCGCGCGTGCGCTCGCTGACGCGGCTGAAGATGATGACCGATGAGCTGCGCATGCGCGCCATCACCTCGCTCGAGATCGGCATGCAGGCGCCCGAACGCAGCGCCGTGGCCGACACCGGCCGGGGCGGCCGCATTCTGCTGGTCGACGACCGTCAGTCCTCCTATGAGCGGCTGGCGACGATCCTCGCCGCGGAGCACACCATCGACGTCGAGCCGAACCCGACAGAGGCGCTGTTCCACGCCGCCGAGGGCAATTACGATCTGCTGATCGTCTCGCTCGATCTCAACAATTTCGATGGTCTGCGGCTGTGCAGCCAGGCGCGCTCGCTGGAGCGCACGCGCCACGTGCCGATCCTGGCGATCGCGGACCCCGAGAACTCGACGCGGCTGCTCCGCGGCCTCGAGATCGGCGTCAACGACTATTTGCTGCGCCCGATCGACAAGACCGAGCTGCTGGCCCGCGCCCGCACGCAGATCCGCCGCCGCCGTTACACCGATCATTTGCGCGACAACGTGCAGAACTCGATCGAGATGGCGATCACGGACGCGCTCACCGGCCTGCACAATCGCCGCTACATGGAGAGCCATCTGGCGACGCTCGCTGACCAAGCCTCGACCCGCGGCAAGCCCCTGGCGCTGATGATTCTGGACATCGACTATTTCAAGTCGATCAACGACAACTACGGCCATGATGCCGGCGACGACGTGCTGCGCGAGTTCGCGGTGCGCGTGCGCAAGTCGATCCGCGGCATCGACCTGGCCTGCCGCTACGGCGGCGAGGAGTTCGTCATCGTGATGCCGGAGACCGATCTCCACGTCGCCGGCATGGTCGCCGAGCGCCTGCGCCGTTCGATCGCGGGCGAGCCGTTCGCCGTCCACAAGGGCACCAAGCGCATCGAGGTCACGATCTCGATCGGCCTCACCACGCTGGAGCAGAAGGGCGAGGCGGTCGCCGACGTCCTCAAGCGCGCCGACACCGCGCTCTACCGCGCCAAGCACGACGGCCGCAATCGCGTGGTGTCGCAGGCGGCGTGAGGCCGCCTGCAACAAAAACTGCGAAAACAACCCCATGCACAGTAGCCGGCGTTAGCCGGATCAATGGCTTATGCGGGTAGAGCTAGGCGGGCTAAGCCGATTGCCCGGGCGTTTGACACGTCGGGCAAAACAGGAGCATTTTGATAGGATCGGGCAGGGCGCGGTTGTTGCGCGAAGCCCTCTCCCCAAACTCCGCTGTTCCACACGCTCCGCTGTCATTCCCCGCGAAGGCGGGGAATCCAGTACGCCGCGGCCTCTCGGTTCAATCACAACCGCCTCTGGAATACTGGATCACCCGCTTTCGCGGGTGATGACACCGAACGATACGGCCATGGTGATTAGTGCGGCGTGCGCTTGCTGTGCGTCGCGACTTGCTTCTCCGCATCACCCAGATCCACGCCCGCATTCCGCAACAGCACCTTCGCCGCTTCCTTCGCGGCACGCGCCATCGCGGGGTCGTCGCGCACGAGGTCCTGTGCGATCGAGCCGTCGACCAGGAGCACGAGCTGTGTCGCGAGCGCATCCGCATCCGCAACACCTAGCTCGTTCAACCGCTCGCGAAACCAGACGCGGCGGCTTTCCTTGAAGGCGATTGCGATCTTCTTCACGGCGCGGTCCTTTGGGCCAAGCTCGGCGACCGCATTGACGAACGGGCAGCCGCGAAAATCCTTGGCCGCAAAGCGCCGCTCCAGCGAATCGAAGGTGCCAAGAATTTGCTCGGCCGGGGGCTTGTCGGAGGGGCGCGGCTTGACGAAGCGCCGCTCCAGATAGGCCGCGATCAGCGCGTCCTTGGAAGGGAAGTGGTTGTAGAGCGTGCGCTTGGAGATGCCGATCTCAGCCGCGATGGTGTCGACGCCGATGGCGCGAATGCCTTGCAGATAGAACAGCTTGTCGGCGGTCTCGAGGATCCGCTCCTTCATCGTCTGTGGTGTGGGCGGGGGAGCCATGCGGCAGCGTGCGTCCTGTTCGCTTGACAGCGTGCACCTTTCATAGCCTAAGTACACAGGTCTGTGTAACTAAAAACATCGAGAATTGCAGACGCCGGCACGCGCGTCGCGCCGACGAGGGAGAAAAATATGCCCCTTTTGCAGGTCCTGCGTCCGACATTGCCCATCCTGATCGGCGCCTCGATCATGCTGACGCTGAGCATGGGGCTGCGGCAGAGCCTCGGCATCTTCATGCAGCCGCTGACGCACGACATCCACATCTCGATCTCGGATTTCACGCTGGCGCTCGCCGTGCAGAACCTCGCCTGGGGCTTTCTCCAGCCGCTCGCCGGCGCGATGACGGTGCGCTACGGCTTCCGCCCGATCATGATCGTGGGCGCGCTGATGTACATCGCGGGCCTCATTCTGATGGCGACCGCGAACGGGCTCGTCAGCATCATGATCGGCGCCGGCGCGCTGATCGGCACCTCGCTCGCCTGCACCGCGGCGGCGATCGCGATGTCGGTGGCCGCGCGCGCTGTGCCCGAGACCGTCCGCTCCACCGTGCTCGGTATCGTCTCCGGCGCGGGCTCGCTCGGCGCGCTGCTGTCGGCGCCGCTCGGGCAGTTGCTCAACGAAGGATTTGGCTGGCGCGTCGGGCTCGCCGGCTTCGTGATCATGTCGGTGCTGATGATCCCTGCGGCCTGGTATGCCGGCCGTATCGACACCATTCCGCTGCCGAAGCCGGCCGCCGACGACATCGGGGATGCCACCGCCGCGACGGCTGCGAAGACGGCGTTCGGCAACGCGTCCTTCGTGGTGATGACCTGCGCCTATCTCGTCTGCGGCATGCAGCTCGTGTTTCTCACCACCCATCTGCCGTCCTATCTGGCGATCTGCGGCCTCGATCCGATGCTGAGTGCGCAGACGCTCGGCATGATCGGCGGCTTCAACGTGCTGGGCTCGCTGTTCTTCGGCTGGGCCGGCCAGCGCTGGAACAAGCTGGCGCTGCTGGGCGGCATCTACATCCTGCGGTCGCTCGCGCTTGCCTGGTACTTCACGCTGCCGGCGACGTCGTCCTCGACGCTGCTGTTCGGCGCCATCATGGGCTTCCTCTGGATGGGGGTCGGCCCGCTGGTCGCCGGCGCCGTCGCCGAAATGTTCGGCCTGCGCTGGCAGGCGATGATCCAGGGCCTCGCCTTCATGAGCCACCAGATCGGCAGCTTCCTCGGCGCCTACGGAGGAGGGGTGCTCTACGACACGCTCGGCTCCTACACCATGGCCTGGCGCATCGGCGTGGCGCTCGGTCTGGCCGGCGGCATCATCCAGGTCGCATTCGCGCTGATCCGGCCATCGCAGCCGCCGGCGCCGGTGCTGCGGACGGCGTAGCGGGGCGGTGCTCGCGAACGTCAGCTTGGGAGCTTGCAGCGGATGCCGTGCTGTTTCGTCGTGATGGCAGCGTGTGACCCGAAGCTTGGCGCGCGGACGAACTTTTCTCCGGCTGTGACATTGCAACAATCCATGATCCTGCAGGCGGATGGCGCGTCGTCGCGTGCGCCATCCGCTCCTCCTCATGGGCCTTAAGCTTTCAGGTCCGTGATCCGCATAATCGCGACCACATTCCCGTCGTTGTACGCCTGTTCTTTTGTTTCCTTGTTGCAGGTCCAGACAAAATTCTTCTTGCCCGTAAAGGTCTTTCCGTCCTGCTCAAGCCGAAGCTCCCCTTCGGTGATATGGCAGATCATGGCATTCATCATCGGGGGCCCCATGGTTTTCGCCCCCGGCTGCATGATGACATCGCGCATTGAGACGGTCTTAAAACCTGGGATCAGGGATGGTGTCTCGCCTTCATATTCACGCACCACGACACCTGGCCAAGGCGTCATATCCTTGTAGCCTGTGGCTTGAGCGGCGGCTGGCCTGACCATGGCAGCCGAAGCCGCTGCCAACGCGATTCCCAGTGCGGACCTTCGATCGATCTTGCTCATCGCTTTCTCCCGACGTTACCGAACGAGCCGCCGCATAAGCAGCGCGCAAAGTTCGTGGAGAGCTGGCCCCGCAAATTCGGACAGTAGCTTGAGTGGATTTTCTGCCTGACAGCGGCGAGGATTCTCGCTGCGAATCAGGAGCGAAGATGACGAAGAAGAGCCGCCGGACGCATTCTCCGGCATTCAAGGCGAAGGTTGCTTTGGCTGCGGTCAAAGGCGACAAGACACTGGCGGAGCTGGCGCAACTGTTTGATGTTCATCCGAACCAGATCACGATCTGGAAAAACCAGCTCCTGGAAGGCGCCGCCGGCGTGTTTGGGCATGACAAGACATCGGCCGAGACGCCGGTCGATTTGAAGGCGTTACATGCCAAGATCGGCGAGCTGGCGTTGGAAAACGATTTTTTGTCCGGCGCGCTCACCAAGGCGGGCCTGCTGAGCGCAAAGCGATGATCGACCGCGATCATGATCTTTCTATCGTGCGCCAGGCGAAGGTCCTGAAGCTGGCTCGCAGCACGGTCTACTATGAACCTCGGCCAGTTTCGGCCGAGGACCTTGCCTTGATGCGTCGGCTCGATGAGCTGCATCTCGATTATCCCTTCGCGGGAGCGCGTATGCTGCGATCGTTGCTGCGGCGGGAGGGCGTATACGCCGGTCGCCGCCACATCGCGACGCTGATGAAGCGCATGCGGATCGAGGCGGTCTATCGTCGCCCGAACACGAGCAAGCCGGCTCCGGGTCACAAGATCTACCCGTACCTGTTGCGCGGATTGAAGATCGAGCGGCCCGACCATGCGTGGGCAATGGACATCACCTACATTCCGATGCGGCGTGGCTTCGTCTATCTCGCGGCGGTCGTCGATGTGTTCAGCCGACGGGTCCTGGCCCATCGCGTCTCGATCACAATGGAGGCGGCCTTCTGCGTCGAAGCGGTCCAGGAGGCGTTGGCGAAGCACGGCAGGCCCGAGATTTTCAACACGGATCAGGGCAGCCAGTTCACCAGCCTCGAGTTCACCGATGTGCTGCTGGACGCGAAGATCGCCATCAGCATGGACGGCAAGGGCGCCTGGCGCGACAACGTGTTTGTCGAGCGGCTCTGGCGCACGGTCAAATACGAAGAAGTTTATCTCCGCGCCTACGACAGCGTGTCCGAGGCGCGAGCGTCAATTGCCAAGTATCTGGCCTTCTACAATCAGGGACGCCCTCACTCGAGCCTTGACGGGCGCACGCCCGACGAGGCTTACTTCGGCACGCAAGCTATGGTGATGGCCGCATGACCGTCGCCGACGGTTTTGTCGTCGCTCTGGTCGGGCTACGCCCTCCCGACGCAACGACAAAACCGTAAAGCCCCGCGTTCAGCATAACCCGGCAGGAATCCACTTAAATCCAGCGGGGCGCTGTCCAAACAACCGGGGCCAGCTCTGATTCTCCATCTCCATAGAGAACACAAGCACTGTTGGCCTTTCATTCCGGTGGTGAGTGAGCAAGCTTAAACTCTGCGGTACCGGGGCGGCGATGTGTGTGGCCCTGGAGTGGCTACTACGGGCCAAAGTTTGGCGTGCCTTGACGTGTTCGGCGTGTGGGACTTCCACTGCGGGATTAGGAGTAAGATGAACAATCACCTTCGGCATGCAGCGCTTGCTGTATTCACTGTCATGCTGCCGATCTTTACAATCGGTCACGCTCGCGCCCACGATTATCAGCACCCCGAGTTGAACAGCTGGTATGAGAGCTTGCACAGTGGCAAAGGGCCTTGCTGCGATGGCAGTGATGCGAAGCGAGTTGATGACGCCGATTGGGAAACTAAGGACGGTCACTATCGCGTACGCCTTGATGGCGAGTGGGTTGATGTTCCGAACGAAGCTGTCGTGGATGGACCGAACCGCGCTGGCCGTACGATGGTCTGGCCTTACTACCTAGATGGTCATCCGAAGCCGCGCTGCTTCATGCCGGGGAGCATGGGCTGATAGCGAGCGCAGGGATGCATGCCTGAAGTAGACCGGGCGCTCTAGCACCCGTCGTCTCCTTCCACGACGGTCGACAGGAAGCTGGAACGAGCCAGATCACATGCAATCGGTTTCGAGAACGAGGTGCCAAACCATCTACTCGTCAACGAACCATCGTTGGTGACCCAGGGGATTGGCGGCAGTTGCGGCAGATAAGATGCATACGGCATCACTTTCGCAAGCGTCACTCTGACCAGATACTTTGCTAGAAAAGCCTCGTTCATTCCGCCGTCCAGTCCGCTATAGATCGGGGCTGCCGGCACGTTGTCATTGAGCAATCGCGCGAACTCGAGTTCGTCGGTACGTTGCTTCTCAAGCGCCCGCCGCGCAATTTTGGAATCCACAACAAACGCGGGGCATTTATCGGTGGGACTGAACACGAGAGGATACGGCGAATTTGGTGGAGCTTGCGCATCGAACACATAGCGTCGATTGCACACGTCCACCTTAGGTTCGAGATGCGTCGTCTCGAAGTGATCGTTGCCGACTTTGAGCATTTTCCAGAAGGAGAGGTTCGGGCTATTTCGATGCTGCGCCAGGTTTGCCGGCGTCAGGCGGAATGGATAAGCCTGGACCTGAAAGGACGGTCGGCCGCCGAGGGAGTCCCGCGCTAGCGAATAGATCTCGCTTATCTGTTCGTCGGTCATGGCATAGCAACCGCTCGACGAGCAGTCGCCATGGATCATGAGTAAGCTGCCGTCGCGATTGTTTGCCTTGTCGAAGCTGTTGGGAAAGCCGACGTTGATCGCGAGATGGTAATCGGAGTTGGGATTCATCAGCTCGGGAGTAATCGTATAGAACCCCTCTGGAGCCTGACGGTCACCCTCCTTCAGTTTCGGCCCGAGATCCCCCGACCACCGACAGATCGGGTACACCTTGAGGATTTTGAAGAGGCCGGTGGTGTCCTGTTTCCAGACTTCGAGCTCCGCCTCTTGCTTGAAGACGCGCACAAGGATGGGCGAGTATTTTGGCATCTTCTTTTGTCGGAGCAGCGAGAGCAACTCGGGTGGTAGCTCCTTTGTAGCCTTGGCCGGCAAGCGGTTGCTGTTTTCGCCAAGGCAGGTGGCCGGCGACAACGTCGCGAAAAAAGCTGCAGTCAGCACAAGCGCACGGAGTGCCGTGGCGCCGATCATGACCTTACCTCGGGCGTGGAATCTGCTCATTTGGGTAGCGTGTAGTCAGTGGGTTCGTAAGGCAAGCCCAGATGGACGCAGTCACCGGAGAAGTTCGAGCTTATCGTTGGCCTTGGGGATGCCAAGACGCTCGGTCTCGTCGTCCGCTTCTGGCCCATCAGCGAAGTGGCGACACCTTTCATTGAGGTCCGCCTGGTGAGGTAGAGCGGACTGACTTTGCTCACTCTGAGTTCTTCGCATTTTGATCCAACTGAGACATTGGCGGTCCACTGCGCAACGGCTTTGAAGCCGGTTTCAGCCCTATCCGAATATTCGTGTTAGCCGCTAAGGCTGGTGGAAGGGCTGCGCGCTCAACGTTTCGGGGTGCGCCCGCGGATGTGGTCGAAGCCTTGCTTGATTGCGGCGAAGCGCGCTTCGATCATCGGCTCAAATTCGAGGTCGGTGAAGATGTACGGCAAGTCCTTTTCGACGCCTTCGCGGACGAGTTCACCGACATAGTTGGGTTCTATGCCCTGAGAGATGCGTTCCCGGAGCATATTGATCCACTCGGCACGTGGGCCCGAAGTCGGCAAGGGAGGGAGCGCCCCCTCGAAGCGCTTGGGGAGATTGCGTCTCGAGTTCATGATTTGAGTGCGGATGATCCCTGGACACAGCACCGATACGCCAATCCCTCGGGGCGCGAGTTCACGCCGCAGGCCCTCGGACAGCGCGACAACGCCATACTTGGAGACGTTGTATGCATTGCTCTCCCCTGAAATGAGGCCAGCGATCGAGGCTGTGGAGACGATGTGTCCACCCTCGCCATGCTGCTCGATCAACGGCCCGAAAATCTCGATCCCCCAAATGGTCGCCATCAGGTTGACGCCCATGGTCCAGCTCCACGACGCCTCGGTCCAGGCGCCATAAGGCCCACCGGCGCCGACGCCCGCGTTGTTGACGAGGATATGCACCTTGCCATAACGGGCAGTCGTGGCTTCGGCGGCCGCCACGAGTTCGGCTTTGAGCGAAACGTCTGCTTTCACGCCGTCGACATCGACGTTGGTGAGCCTCAGTTGCTCGAGCGCTGCGGACAGAGCCGCTTCTTCAATGTCGCAAAGCATGACCTTCGCCCCCGCTTGGGCGAAGGCGGTCGCGATCCCCAGTCCAATGCCTGACGCTGCACCGGTCACGAACACAGTCTTTCCAGCGAGTTCCTTCACGCGCATTCTCCCTGTGCAGGCGGACACCCTCGCGCGAAAACGCCAAGTGTCCCCGGACGCCATATGACCGCGTTTCCGAGCGATTGGGAAGCGTGCCGGATGTCCGTTCGTGGTCAACTGTCTACATCGCCAGGGTCACCTGTTTCACTCTCCCTCAATCCAAATTCCTGCTTCGCTGAGAGCTTCTAAAATGCGTTCAATATCTCCGGGATCTGGCTCACGGTGATCCGGCCGTCGCGGCCGCCGGCGCCGGTGTTGCCGACGGCGGAGGCGGGGCGGTGCTCACTAACTTCAGCTTGGGAGCTTACAGCGGACGCCGTGCTGGTTCTTCGCGATGGCAGCTTGTGAGCCAGAGCGGCCATCAGCACCGTCACATGCTGCAGATACCGGACCTTAACCTTTGGTTGCCTAGGTTGACGGATTCAATCAACGAAAGGGGCATGCAACGTTCGGCGGGAATCTCAGCTGCCGCAATGGTCTTGTCGCTCAGTCAATCGGTGACGCCGGTGCTTAAGAAAGTGATCGTGGCGGCAGCGCTTTGCGGGGCGGCAGCAATCTCCGCTGCCCTCCTGGTGACGGATTGGCCTGTCCCGCATTCGCGCCGGACTGGTTATTTCGATGTTACAACATCGGAAAATGTGTTTCGGCATGGAATAAGGACCCCGTATTCGGGGTAATCGGCATCCAATCGGGACCCCGGGACAAGGGTCCACAGTGGCTTCCATCAAGTCATGGAAGCCGAGGTTGGGATGCTGGTGGTGGAGACGATTGCGAAGATCCGTCGCGCTTATTTTGTTCATGGTCAGCCGATCAAGGCGATCTGCCGGGAGCTTGGCGTATCGCGCAAGGTGGTCCGCAAGGTCATCCGCTCGGAGGCGACGGAGTTCCGGTACGAGCGAGAGACGCAGCCGCTTCCGAAGATGGGCCCGTGGAGTGCCGAGCTTGACCGGTTGCTGGCGGCGAACGAGAGCAAGACGACGCGCGAACGGCTGACGCTGATTCGCTTGTTCGAAGAGCTTCGCGGCCTCGGATATGCCGGCGGCTACGACGCGGTTCGTCGCTATGCGCGGCGGTGGAGCCGAGAGCGTGGCGCCTCGACGACCTCAGCTTATGTGCCGTTGAGCTTTGCGCCCGGCGAAGCCTACCAGTTTGATTGGAGCCACGAAGTCGTCCTGTTGAGCGGAACCACGGTGGTCGTGAAGGCGGCGCATGTCCGGCTTTGCCACAGTCGGATGCTGTTTGTTCGGGCCTATCCGCGCGAGACGCAGGAGATGGTGTTTGACGCCCACGACCGGGCGTTCGCACTGTTCAAGGGGACTTGCCGGCGCGGCATCTACGACAACATGAAGACGGCGGTGGAGACGATCTTTGTCGGCAAAGGCCGCCTCTACAATCAGCGCTTCCTGCAGATGTGTAGCCATTATCTGGTCGATCCGGTTGCCTGCACGCCAGCGTCGGGCTGGGAGAAGGGACAGGTCGAGAACCAGGTCGGGTTGGTCCGCGAACGCTTTTTCACCCCGCGACTGCGCTTCAAGACATTGGACGAGCTGAACGCCTGGTTGCTCGATAAATGTATCGCCTACGCCAAGGCGCATCGGCATCCAGAGTTCGCCGACCGGACTGTCTGGGAGATCTTCGAGGCCGAGCGACCCAATCTCGTGCCTTATGCAGGTCGGTTCGATGGCTTCCATGCCGTCCCGGCCTCGGTCTCCAAGACCTGCCTGGTGCGCTTCGACAACAACAAGTACTCGGTTGCGGCAAGCGCGGTCGGGCGGCCCATTGAGGTCCAGGCTTATGCGGACCGCATCGTGATCCGCCAGGACGGCCGGGTCGTTGCCGAACATCCGCGATCATTCGGTCGCGGCGAGACGGTCTACGACCCTTGGCACTATGTGCCCGTGCTTGTGCGCAAGCCCGGTGCCTTGCGTAATGGCGCTCCCTTCAAGGACTGGGTGCTGCCCGCAGCGATTGAGCGTGTACGGCGCAAACTCGCCGGTGCCGACGATGGCAATCGACAGATGGTCGATATCCTCAATGCGGTGCTGACAGACGGATTGCCCGCGGTGGAAGCCGCCTGCGCCGAGGCGGTCGCTCATGGCGTTCATTCCGCCGATGTCGTGCTCAACATCCTGGCTCGTCAACGTGAACCTGCCCCACCGGCCAACATCATGACGCCGGCCGCCTTGACGCTTCGCCATGCGCCGATCGCCGATTGTGCCCGCTACGACAACCTCCGGAGGACAAACTGATGGAACGAACCCAAATCTTCGATCTCATGGGCGAGCTTAAGCTCTACGGCATGAAGGCCGCCTTCGACGAGATCATGGCGACCGCCGTCAAACGCCAGCACGAACCCCAGCGCATCGTCGGCGATCTGCTCTCCGCCGAGATCAACGAGAAGCAGGCCCGCTCGATCAAATACCAGCTCACCATCGCCAAGTTGCCGCTTGCAAAGGACATCGCAGACTTCCAGTTCGACGCCACGCCGATCAACCAGACGCTTGTCAATGATCTCGCCGGCGGCGGCTTCATCGCCCAGCAACGCAACGTCGTCCTGGTCGGTGGAACGGGCACCGGCAAGACCCATCTGGCCATCGCTATCGCGCGAAGCTGCATCCGATCCGGCGCCCGTGGCCGCTTCTATAACGTGGTCGACCTCGTCAACCGCCTCGAGACCGAGACCCGCAACGGGCGACAGGGCCGGCTTGCCGAGCACCTAACCCGCATGGACTTCATTGTCCTGGACGAGCTCGGATATTTGCCCTTTGCCCAGTCCGGCGGTCAGCTTCTCTTCCACCTCGTCAGCCGGCTTTATGAGCGCGCCTCCGTCCTCGTCACCACCAATCTGGCATTCGGCGAGTGGCCGAGCGTGTTCGGCGATGCCAAGATGACGACCGCGCTGCTCGACCGGCTGACTCATCACTGCGACATCGTCGAGACCGGTAACGACAGCTGGCGCTTTAAAAGCCGCGACGACGATCAAACAACCCGCGCTCGCGCCGTCTCCGCAACCCCGGCCAGCTCCGACGCCGCGAGCGCTACCATCAAGACTCGCCGATCAAAGGGGTCCCCTTTGGACGCCGATCGGGGGTCCCAGTCCAACGCCGATTGACATCGGAAAAGGCGGACCTCTCACACATCGACGAATGGAATCGCGCGGCCAAAGCCAAGTATGGACCGGATGCATCGACATATGCGTTGATGTCTTCCCATGGGCTGACATGGGTGGCCCGTGTCGGAGACAAGGTTGTCGAAACACGTCCCTTTGGATTTTCCGTTTACGGCTTTCTTGGCGTGTTCATGGTGTCGAACGTGGAGAGCTTTCCGTTCGAGCTTTCGATCGAACCAAAAGATCCTGTTAAGCCGGACAAGACTGTCGACAAGGTCAAGGCTAGCTTCGCGAAGACGGCCCCGGCGGAGGCGCTTGAATTCGGCAACCGTGAATGGCGGCCGGCTCACTGCCATTCCCCCAAACCACCTGAGTTCGGGTTTCCGTTGTACGCTTCGGACCTTCGTGTCGATACGAGCTCGATTTGCCTGATGCAATCAGATCGGAGCCCGCATACCGCGTTGGTCGGCTTTGCGCGCGTCGACGCCAGTTTCTGGGTGCGTCTGCTCTCCCGCAAAGTGTGCCGCATTCTAGCGGCATCCTGGGTCGAATCGATGATGTCGCAGTCGGATGCGAAACGTCCCGACTATGTCGCCTGTATGCTGGCGACAAAGGCCCGCGGCTCGGAGCGTGAGGTCATCGCGGCTCGGTTCTTCGAGGTCCGCGATGACAGGACTTTGGCAGTCTTCGACTGAGTTTCGGTGACCGACGTCGCGTCTTGAAGCTTCACGTTTCGACTTCCGCTTATGGCCCAAAGCTGGCCTGCCGGGTCGATTCGGTCGGGGACTGCCTTTGCCCCCTCAGCGGACATTCGGCCGGAAGCTGCTGAGTTCAGGTTCTGGAGTTGTGATCCGCTCCGATGGGGGCCGGAAGCGCCGAGACGCTTTCGTGCGCCAACTATTTCTTGGCAGGTAGCTCGTCAAGTCGATAGCCCCAGCCTGCTTCAATAGATTCCCGGATGCTATGCGCTAGCGCTAAAGAGGCTCCGGTAAGTGGTCTCTGCAAGCCGTCGCAGGTCTTACCATCGTCAACACACTTTTCTAGCTCCCTTAGAGTTTGCCCGAAGGCGACCATACCACTGGCGATCTGCGGGCTTTCCACCACACCTAGTTCGCCCCAATAGAGCTCCCAAAATCTCTTGCGAGCCGAAGCCCACTCTTGATCCTTCGGGTCCCTTGTAGACAGCGCGGCTGTCGCCTTCGCGGCCTCAAAATAAAAGGCCAATTGCTTCTCTAGAAACGGCTTCTGAGATTCACGAATTGCGACTCGCGCCGCCTCCGCTTGTCGCGTTTCTTCTCGCCCGGCTTGATCCGATCTTTGAGCAATCCACGTGAATGCGGCCCAAGCGGCGCCGACAACTACTACGGCGACTGGCCCATACTTGAGAAGGAGATCCAGCACAGGGGAGGACCATTTTAGGTCAGTACCGTTGCCTGACTGAGTGCTCATGCCCGTACCTCTTAGTGTTCTCCACTAGTTGCAATGCACGATAATTACAATTGGTATTGTTGACACCGCGGGCGGTTCAAAAAGCCTAGCGTGACGGGTAATTTTCCGGTTTCCCTCGGCCTATCCGAAACGCCGAAATTCATCGGTGGGCAGGATGCCGGGTTGTGGCCCTGACCCGAAGACGCTCTGAGCTCTCCGCACGTCAGCTATCACCGGTAAATTGAACCTGTCTCGTGCAGGCATCGACCGCCGCTTGTGACCCATAAAGGACATTGAGCAGTATTCTTGTTAGACTAGCTCGTGACGTGTCGATCTTAGTTCAATGCATCGAATCAACAGGTTGGCTCTCGTGGTCATAACTCGTAATCTGAAATGCGCGCTTGTTTTTGCGCTACTGCCAAGCAAAATCATGGCGCTCCCTATATCCGAGAGCGGCATCTGCACTCACGTCGATGGCCTTGACCAAGCCTATCAGGTGAAGAAACCGAGGGCGGCAGGCCCGAATGCCATCCAAGATACCAGAAATGCCTATATTGAGCGGTTCGGTAAACCGACATTTGATAACCGTTATCGGCCCGATAGCGTTACGCTTACATGGGTTACGAAAGACGGCCCAGTCCCCGTGGCGCAGAACGTCATCATTCAGATCGTCCGGGGCGATCTTCACGTTAGGTGTGGTCTTACATTCTAGGTATCAGATGGGCGTCGCCCAATAGATTTGGCGGTGCGGTGCCATTCTCAAATTGCAGCTCCTGGCCCATCGTTGACATGGAACGACTAGGTGTCACGTAGTCTTCTATGCGCGTGGCGGGCGCGACAATTCAGGAGCCGCTCGTGCCTTGAACGCAACGCGGCGCGTCTGCGACGGGGCGGTGTACGAAGCGCTCGGCTCCTACACGATGGCCTGGCGCATCGGCGTGGCGCTCGGTCTTGCCGGCGGCATCATCCAGGTCGCGTTCGCGCTGATCCGGCCGTCGCAGCCGCCGGTGCTGCGCACGGCGTAGCGGGGCGCGCTGTCACGAGCGTCGGCACCCGAGGCGTCTCCTCCGGCAGAACGATGAGCATGAGGACCCGAGGAGAGTCACGCGTTGATCGTGATGCGCAACGCGTCAAGGAAAGTTCGAGACGCCATCTCGACGGCGCCTCGAATCCAACCGGGCTTGCGGCTTTGCGTTACCTGCAAATATGGCGGTTGCCGTCCCACCCGAGGTAGGTGCTCGTCGCCGGATCGTAGGATCGATAACGCTCCGCGCAGGAACGTGAAGCAGTGCCATCTGCGCGAGCCATGGCGCTGTCCGCGCCTTGCGCAGGAGCTGCGCCATCCGGCAACTCGAGGCCCAGCCGACCGGCCGGCGTCAGCGTGCCGTTCAGGTTGCGATTGGGGTTCTCGGCCTCGTACGTATCAGGATGGCTGCTCGCAAAGCCGGATTGCGCGTAGGCGGCGCTTGCGGTCAGGCCCGACAACAAAGCCACGGCAGCAAGAATTTTAAGTCCAGTCATGATCCATCTCCATCATTGCCCGGTGCAATCGTGCTGCCGGTGCGAGAGGAGTTGGATCGACATCTGCGCTGAACAAGCGCGCTTGATCGCATACCCGCGACCTGACGCGGTCTCGTCGTTCAAATGCAGAAAGAATCGTTTGCTTGTGGAACGCAAAAGAATGGGCCACGGCCGCCAGCAGCGCGCCTGTCTTTGCTCTCGTGCCCCGGACACAGCGCAGCGTCACCTCGACGGTGCGCTTGCGCGCGACCGGCGGGCGACGCTGGGGCTAGCAGCGGCCAGCGCTGGCCGACATCGGGTCCAGGTTCAACTGAAACAGAAAGCCAGCGGGCGGTATGGACTAGCGACGTCCTGATCGCTTGAGTTCGGCGACCTTAAACCTGTTGCCGGCGGCCAGGCTGCTGCAAAACCAGTGGGCCTTGTTTCGGTTTTCGCCCAGGAACACCTTGGTTTCAACGCAATCCAGGTAGGATTTATGGGTGATGGTGTCTCGGCACGTTGGCGAGAAAGGTCCATAGTCCGTACCGCCGCCCGACTCGCTGCATCCGACCCAGGGATCTTTGCCGCTTGGGAAGCTTGATGCACAGCCACCGTTGCAGCTGCTGGCGACTTTCTCCAGGCTGGCAAGCCTCCCCATCACCGAACCCGGCGCATACGAAGGCGTGTTCGCGGTTGACGTTCGAGCGGTTGGCGCAGTCCGACGCGGCGCCGTTGTGTTTGCTCCCCGCTCCGACACGTGCGGCTTTGCCACCTGTTTCGGCGCGTCGACCGTGACAGGGGGAATCGTGGCGGCGGAGCCAGTCGGGATTTGCGACGCTGCCGGGGCGCACAGCAAGGCAGTTGATAAGACAGCGACGGCTGAGGGCACGACAAAGCTTGACGAGAATTTCATGAGCATGTCCTTCCCAAATTCGGGACGGAGATGCCGCCCCGGTAAATGCACGGTAACATACATTTCGGATTGGGCAACCGAGGGTTGAGGGGGCATCTGCCTATAAACTCGCCATCCACACAAAGCGTGGCCCTCGGCGGAACGGCTCTGGATTGCTCCGTCGCAAGAACTCCCCGCAACGACGGCGTGGAGAAAGAGCAGCGCGTCAACTTCGGTCTCGTGCCCCGGACGCAGCGCAGCAACGTTGCGCACTGCAGCGCGTCCGGGACACAGGAGACTTGCCGCGAGATTCCGCTGCCTGCTCGCAGCAATCGGCTCCGTGTTTTTTTGGAAACGCGCCGGCTTCGTGAAATACGCGATCAATTTGCGATCGTACAACGAGAAGCCGCGCGTTGAGAGTCGGTGAGGTGTTCACGGGCAATTGTTGTCGATCATGACCGATAGATGCAGGTCGTGAGCGACGTGGAGGCGTTTCACTCCTCCGAAAGCTCATCGAAGTTCCAGCGCGGTGGACCGACGAGGAAGAAAAAATGAAACAGGGGACGCCCACAATGATCGGCCTGCGACGCAGGGAATTTCTTGCTGGGACGGCCCTGCTGCTGTTCAGCGCGACGACCGTCAAAGCCGCCACAATCGCAGGGAGGTTGCCCTGGGCTCCAAATGCGGGAAATCCGCCGCCGCCAATCAAGCTTGGGCCGTGGGAGTTCTTCAACGGCGAAGAAGGCAGAGCCATGGAGGCACTCGTTGATTGCATCATCCCGCCGGATCCGGAGACGCCGGGCGGCAAGGATGCCGGCTGCGCCGTGTTCATCGACCGGCAGCTGGCTGGGCCTTACGGCCGGCAGGAGGGATTGTATGTGCGCCCACCGTTTCAGGCCGGCCTGAAGAATCAGGGCCATCAGTCGGCGAACGGTCCGGCACAGGATTATCGGGACGGTCTCGCTGCATTCGATCGTGCGTGCAAGCAGCACAGTGGTGGAAAGCCCTTCGCCGAGCTCTTCGGCGACGACAGGATCGCGCTTCTGAAGGCGGTCGACAAGGGCGAGCTCAAGCTCGACGGCGTCGACGGCAAGGCGTTCTTCACGCAACTCGTCAAGGACGCCCAGATGGGATTTTTCGCGGACCCGATCTATGGCGGGAACCGCGACATGGTCGCGTGGAAGATGATCGGCTATCCGGGCGCGCGCTACAACTATCTCGATTGGGTGAACCGCCACAACGAGCGCTTTCCGCTGCCGCCGGTTGGCATGACCGGCAACGCGCAATGGACGAGGTCGTAGCATGTCCCGAAGGCTTCCCAGGAAAGACGTCGTCATCGTCGGTTTCGGCTGGACCGGCGCGATCATGGCTAATGAGCTGACCGACGAGGGGCTCGAGGTCATCGCTTTCGAGCGCGGTCCATGGCGCGACGCGCCGACGGATTTTCCGCCGGGCTACATGCAGGACGAACTTCGTTATCGCATCCGGCACGAGCTGTTCCTGCGTCCGGACCAGCTGACGTTCACGTTCCGCAACAAGATGGACCAGACGGCGCTGCCGATCCGGAGCTGGGGCGCGTTCATGCCGCCGAACGGCGTCGGCGGCGGGGGCGTGCACTGGAATGCCGAAATGTGGCGGTTTCTCCCGTCGGATTTCGTGCTGAAGACACATCTGACCGAACGCTATGGCGCGGCGTTCCTGCCCCTGGATATGACGATCCAGGATTGGGGCGTGACCTATGACGAGCTCGAGCCGCATTACGATCGCTTTGAATATCTGTGCGGTACGTCGGGGACGGCCGGAAATCTGAGCGGCAAGATCATGGACGGCGGCAATCCGTTCGAAGGGCCGCGGTCCCGTCCTTATCCGACCCCGGCGCAGGCCCAGCCGTTCAGCCATACGCTGTTCGGGAAAGCCGCGCGCGAGCTCGGCTACAAGCCGTTCCCGCAGCCTTCGGGCAATCTCTCGCAAGCCTATACGAACCCGCTGGGCATGCGCCTTGGCCCCTGCACCTATTGTGGCTTCTGCGAGTGGTTTGGCTGCGGCAATTATTCCAAGGCCAGCCCGCAAACAACCATCCTGCCGCATCTCATTCGAAAATCGAACTTCAGCCTCCGCGACAATTCCGAGGTTGTCAGGATCAATGTCGATCGTTCAGGCAAGCGCGCCACCGGCGTGACATTCGTGGACTCGAGCGGCGAAGAATGGGAGCAGCAGGCCGACCTCGTGATCCTGTCGGCTTACACGATGTTCAACGTCCAGCTTCTCCTGCATTCGCAAATCGGGCAGCCCTACGACCCCGTCACCAACACTGGGGTCGTCGGCCGCAACTACACCCACCAGACGATCTCGTCGGTCAACGGCTTTTTCGACAACAAGAAGTTCAACTTCAACCCGTTCATCGCGTCAGGCTCGATCGGGATGTGCGTCGACGAGTTCAACGGCGACAATTTCGATCACGGGCCGCATGGTTTCGTGGGCGGCGGCTATGTCGGCCAGGTGCAGACAGGTGCTCGTCCGATCGAAAGCACCCTGGTGCCGCCGGGAACGCCGGCATGGGGCGCCGACTGGAAGAAGGCGGTGAAGGACAATTATCTCAGCACGGTCAAGCCCGGCACCGGTGTGCATGGCAGCTTCTACGCCTACCGCGATATCTACCTGGATCTCGACCCCGCCTATAAGGACCGGTTCGGGCGTCCGCTGATGCGGATCACGATGGATCTCAAGGAGAACGAGATCAAGCAGAACAAGTTTCTCACCGACAAGTTCGCCGAGATCATCAAGGCGATGGGCGCTGAAAAGCTCGCCGTGCAGTATCGGACCGCGCCATACGACATAACGACCTACCAGACGACGCATCTCAACGGCGGTGCGATCATGGGGGCCGATCCCAAGACAAGCGTCCTCAACAAATATCTGCAGAGCTGGGATGTCCCGAATCTGTTCGTGATGGGGGCAAGCGCATTCCCGCAGAACGCCGGTTATAATCCGACGCTCACGGTCGGCGCGCTCGCTTATTGGTCGGCGGCCGCGATCCGGAACCAGTACCTTAAGAATCCTGGAAGGCTGGTCGATGCGTAGGAGTCCTCACGTACGCACGCTCGTCTACGGAGTGCTGCTTTCGGCGTCGGCGGTTTGCCGTGCATATGCCGGTTCCGCCAACATGCAAGAGTTCACTCAGATCGAACGAGGCCGATATCTTTCGATCCTGTCGGACTGCGCGGGTTGCCATACCGTTCCCGGGGGCAAACCGTTTTCGGGCGGGCGGCCGATTGAGACGCCGTTCGGCAACATCGTGTCGCCCAACCTCACGCCCGATCTGGACACGGGCATCGGAGCCTGGAGCGACGATCAAGTCGATGTCGCGGTGAGAAAGGGTATCGGCCGAACAGGCGCGCACCTCTATCCAGCCATGCCCTACAACGCGTACACCCGATTGTCGCGCGATGATGTGATGGCGATCCGGGCCTATCTGAATTCGCTGGAGGCGGTTCGGAGTTCACGCAATGCAAATACGCTTCCGTTCCCATTCAATATCCGCTCAGCGATGATTGTGTGGAACGCACTCTACTTCACGCCGGGTGAATACAAACCGGATCCGACGAAATCCGGCGAATGGAATCGCGGCAAGTTCATCGTCGATGGGCCAGCGCATTGTGGAGCCTGCCATACGCCAAAGACGCTGCTCGGAGGCGATCGCACCGATCAATACTTGCAGGGCGCAAATCTCCAGGGCTGGTCGGCGCCTGACATCACCAACAACCGGCGGACAGGACTGGGCAGTTGGACGGCAGACGATGTCGCGCTCTACCTCAAGACGGGGCACAATCGCGCTACCGCTGCGACAGGGCCGATGGCGGAGGCCGTCGAGCTGTCGACGTCCAGGATGAAGGATGAGGATACGAAGGCTATTGCGACGTATCTGAAATCATTGCCGGGCAACAAGGATGAGGCGAGGCTTGCCCCGGGGGTGCGAACGTGATGGCGGCCGGAGGCGCGATCTACCGAGACCAATGTTCCGCCTGCCACGGGATCGAAGGCAAGGGCGTTCCACACCTGTTTCCCGCCCTCGCAGAGTCTACGATGGTGCAATCAAATGATCCCACAACGGCAATCCGAATGGTGCTCCGTGGTGCGCGAAGCGTCGGCACCAAGGCCGAGCCGACGGCACCCGGCATGCCGTCCTACGGCTGGCAGCTCGATGATCGCCAGGTCGCGGCGGTGCTCAGCTTTGTCAGAAATAGCTGGGGTGGTGCCGCTGCCCCGATCGATGCAGCCGAAGTGACGCGTGTTCGGTCCGACACCGCTTTACGCAACGACTGAGCCGGCCGTCCGAGACGTGAGCCGCAAAATAAAAACGGGGCCGTGAGGCCCCGTCAAAAGTCCGTAGCTTATTCCGCGATCTTACTTGATCTTCTTACTTGATCTTGGCTTCGCGGAATTCGACGTGCTTGCGCGCGACCGGATCGTACTTCTTCTTGACCAGCTTGTCGGTCATGGTGCGCGAATTCTTCTTGGCGACGTAGTAGAAGCCGGTGTCAGCCGAGGACACGAGCTTGACCTTGATGGTGACCGCTTTGGCCATGTTCAGAACCTCAGGAATGAAGGGAATCTGGAGCCGGCCAAACGGCCCGCGTTGGCCGGCAACCTAGCCAGAAACCGCCTGATGTCAAGGTTTCGAAGCGTTTTCGAGCGAAGTGGGCACCGGTTCGCGTCAAGAAAACGCGTCAAAAACAACAACCTAGAGCCCCGAACGGGGCTCTAGGGCGGAAAACCACCCAAAACGGTCCCATTACGCCTCGAAGAACCGGTTTTTCGGCCGCGGCAGGCCCAGATTCTCCCTCAAAGTGGCCCCTTCATACTCTTTGCGGAAAATCCCGCGACGCTGCAGCTCCGGCACCACCTTGTCGATGAAATCGTCGAGGCCGGCGGCAGGAACGGGAACATGATGTTGAAGCCGTCGGAGCCGCGCCCGACCAGCCATTCCTCCATCTGGTCGGCGATGGTCTTGGCGGTGCCGACGAAGGACAGCCCGCCATAGCCGCCGACGCGCTGGGCGAGCTGGCGCACCGTGAGCTTGTCGCGCCTGGCGAGGTCGACCATGCGCTGGCGGCCGCTCTTGCTGGCGTTGGTCTCCGGAATCTCCGGCAGTTGCCCGTCCGGATCGAAGCCCGAGGCGTCCGTGCCGAGGATGACCGAGAGCGAGGCGATGGCGCTGTCGTAATGCACGCGGCTGTCGAGCAGCGCGCGCTTCTCCTTGGCCTCATCGACGCTGTCGCCGACCACGACGAAGGCGCCGGGAAGAATCTTGAGATGTTCGGGATCGCGGCCGATCTTCTCCATGCGGCCCTTGATGTCGGCATAGAGTTTTTGGCCGTCGGCGAGGGGGCCGCCGCCGGTGAACACGGCTTCCGCCGTCTCTGCCGCAAGCTGCCTGCCGTCCTCCGATGCGCCGGCCTGCACGATCACCGGCCAGCCCTGCACGGGCCGCGCGATGTTGAGGGGGCCGCGCACCTTCAGATATTTGCCGTTGTGGTCGAGCACGTGCATCTTCGCGGGATCGACGAACACGCCGCTTTCGACGTCGCGCACGAAGGCGTCGTCGGCGAAGGAATCCCAGAGGCCGGTGACGACGTCGTAGAACTCGCGGGCGCGCTTGTAGCGCTCGGCATGCTCCATGTGGTCGTCGAGGCCGAAATTCAGCGCCGCGTCCGGATTCGAGGTGGTGACGATGTTCCAGCCCGCGCGCCCGCCGCTGAGATGGTCGAGCGAGGCGAAGCGGCGCGCCACGTGGTAGGGCTCGTCAAACGTCGTCGAGCCCGTCGCGATCAGGCCGATGCGCTCGGTGACGGCGGACAGCGCCGACAGCAGCGTGAACGGCTCGAACGAGGTCACGGTGTGGCTGCGCTTGAGTGCATTGACGGGCATGTTCAGCACGGCGAGGTGATCGGCCATGAAGAAGGCGTCGAACTTGCCGGCCTCGAGCTTCTGGATCAGCGTCTTGATATGGCCGAAGTTGAAATTTGCGTCCGGCCAAGCCCCGGGATAGCGCCAGGCGCCGGTGTGGATGCTGATCGGGCGCATGAACGCGCCAAGCTTGAGTTGCCGTTGTGCCATCGCCCCGTATCCGTTCTGGGTGTCGTTAGGGAAGACATAGGTGCGCGCGGGAACTCCGCCATTGGGGGAGGCGGGAAGATTTTTTCGTTTTTCGCGACACGCTCAGCATGTTTCCGTCATTCCGGGCTCGCCGCTCCGCGGCGCCCCGGAATGACAAGGGGGAACCATCGAACCAATCCCGCGCTCGCCCCGACCAAGCCAGGACCCGTGAGGAGACCTTCAATGGCAGGCGCAATGACCGTGGACGGCGGCGCCGTTCGCATCGACCGGCCCATGCCCTGGGTCGGCCGCCTGCTGTCGCTGCCGCTGCTGGCCGCGAGCGGTTATCTCTTGTGGAATGTCGCGCTCGGCCTGCGCCAGGATTTTTCCGGTTTCGGCCGGCTCGCCGATGACCTCGTACCGGTGCTGGTGTTCACGGGGTTGGGACTGCTCGTGGGCATCCCCGGAATCATCCTGCTGACGTACCGCACTTTCGTCGTGCTCAACGAGACGCTGCGCCAGATCGTCATCACCAGGCAGTTCGGCCCGCTCAATATTCGCAAGCACCGCGATCTCGCCGACTATCACTTCGTCAGCATCACCGACGACTATGATGCGGATCTGACGACCTACGACGTCAATCTCTGCGGCAACAGGGGCACCGAGCCGATCACGCTTCAGAGCTTCACCAGGCGCGAGGAGGCGGACAGGCTCGCAAGCGAGATCGGCCGCGTCCTGAAATTGCCGGCGCGCGACTATGTCGGTACCGAGCCTGATGCTTCCTGATTGAGGTCCAGCCACGACCTGTTGCTACCCGTTGCGGAAATTGCCATCCTCGCGGCCGAACACCGCAATGGAAGGCCATGACCTCAGCGAATAACTCCATTCCCGCGCTTCTGCCGCGCGGCAAGGGCCATCAGTTTCTCTTGTATGGCGACTCCTGCTCGGGTGTGCCGGGTGCCTTGCACGAAAAGACCTTCGCCTCGGTCAACGCGGTCGTTCAGCGCTTGAGACCTCAGCCTGAATTCATTCTCTTTCCGGGCGATGAGATTATCGGGCTGACGCCGGATCCCGACGCGCTCCGCGCGCAGTGGCGCTATTGGCTGGATACGGAAATGGCATGGCTCGACCGTGCGGCCATTCCGATGTGGCATACAACCGGCAACCACACGACCTATGATTTGATGAGCGAGGCGGTGTTTCGCGCCGTGCTCGAGCTGCCGAAAAATGGGCCGCCGGGACAGGCGGGCCTCTCCTACTTCGTGCGACGCGGCGACCTCCTGATGGTGTTCGTCAACACGCTCTGGAGCGGCCTGGGAGGTGAGGGCCATGTCGAGCTCGCGTGGCTCGAAACAACGCTCAGAGCGCATGGCGACGCCCGGCACAAGCTCGTCCTTGGTCATCACCCGGTGTTTCCCGTCAACGGCTTTACCGGGACGTATCAGCGCGAGATCGGCCACGAATATGCTCGCCCGTTCTGGGACATCCTGGTGAACGAAAACGTGCTCGCCTATCTGTGCAGCCACATCCTCGCCTTCGACGTCCAGGCGCATCGCGGTGTCCTGCAGATCTGCACTGCCGGCGCGGGAACGGCTCACAGGATGCCGGAAGGCGTCGAGTATCTGCATTGCATTCAGGCCGCGCTTGACGAGGAAGGCCTGCGTTATCAGGTGCTCGATACTGACGGCGTTGTCAGGGAGAGGATGGAATGGCCGCTACCGGATCCTGATCCCGCCAAATGGAGAGAGCTGCGGCCCGGAGATGTCGAAGCGCCGTTCAGCGGACGTGTGGAAAGCGGGCGCCGGATCGAGCTGAGGCTCGTGGGGCAAAGTGCTGCGACCGATGTCGCAGCGGCCCAGACGATTTTCACGGCTTTCGCGCCGGGTTCGATCGCGCCGTTCTGGCTTGGGCTTCGGGGACCGAGGCAAACCCTGACAGCCATCGTTGCTCGTGAGCCGGGGCGAAGCCCAACCTATTGGTTTGGACCTGATCTTCCGGCGGGCGAGGGTTTCGATATTCACGTCGCGATCTACCCGGACATGGGCCCGGGCGGTCTCTTGTATCGTCGTCACGATTCCACGCGTTGGTCGTCCTTCACGTCTGCGACGGCGCGAGGGTTGGAGCAGCTGGTGTGGCCACAGCACTGGGCGATCGGTCACGGACAAGGTGGCAGCGAAGACCGCGCCTTCAGAGGTGCCGCGCTGAGTTTGCTGATCGCGTGAACGAGCCTGGAGAGTTCGGTGGCCGGATCAGCTCAAAATATCCTTCTGCATCTTGCCGCCGTAGAAATGGAAGAACGGCACCGGCGCATCGTGGCGGAGCGGCCCTGTGGCAAGGCGCGTGTCGAGCTCGTTGAGCACGTTGCGTGTCATCGGATGCAGATCGGCGAGCGGCTTTGAGCCGAGCTCGACCCAGACCAGCTCGACCAGTTCGGCATCCGCATGGATCACCCCCTCGACGCGGTGGGTGATCGCGGAAGCGTCCGCGGTGAAGAAGCGGGTATCGAAGCGCTTGACGCGGCCGGGCGGGGTGATCGCGCGTGCGATCAGGAACAGGCTGGAGGGGTCGGGCAGCAGGCCCGCATCCGCGAACGGCTTCCAGGCACCCTCGAGTTTTGCTTTCCCCTCGGTCTTGCGTCCGAGGCAGAGGCCGGTCTCTTCGCAGGCCTCGCGAATTGCTGCAATTGCCAGCGACTTGGCGCGCGAGGCCGGGGTCTTCGGGCTGCCCTTGGCGAGATTGGCTTCCAGCTCGGCGGTGATGGGTGCAGCACACGGTACGCGGTAATCGTCCTTGTCGACACGACCGCCGGGGAAGACGAACTTTCCGGGCATGAACACCACCTTGTCGTGGCGCTTGCCGACCAGGACTTTTGGAATGTTGCCGCTACGATCGACCAGGATCAGCGTCGCCGCATCGCGGGGGCGGAAATAGGGATGGTGGTCGGCTTCCTTGCCCTCGTGGATCTTGGCCTTCTCGGCTCCCTGCGACGTATCCGTCATGTCCTCACCCAAACCGCTTTTTGATTATTTGCTTAGACCGGCGGAATACCATCCGGAGGGTTGTCGTCAAAGCCGTGCATGCGCAGAGCCCATTGCAAGCCGACCACAGCTCCCTTGACCGGCTGGAGCAGCGCGAGCGAGGCGACGAAGGTGAAGGGCAGATAAGCCGCGAAGCTGAGCCAGACCGGCGTGGTGTAGTTGGTCTCGATCCAGAGGATCGTGGGCACCACGATGTGGCCGACGATGACGATCACGAGATAGGCCGGCAGATCGTCTGCGCGGTGCGGCGTGAAATCGAGGCCGCAGACCGAGCAATTGTCCGCGGTTTTGAGAAAGGCACGGAACAGCTTGCCCTGGCCGCAGCGCGGGCAGCGGCTGCGGAAACCGCGCTTCATGGCCGTCCAGACGTCGCGCTTCTCGACGAGACCGGTCTCGCGCGTCCAGATCTTTGGGGCCGTGCTCGTCGTCACCATGCCTTGCCCTTCTGACCCCCGCCTTTTCCTTTGTTCTTGCCCTTGCCCTTCTTGGGTTTGCCGGACTTTTGCTTCGGCGGCTTGCGTTTTTTATCCGGACTGCGTCCAGGATGTGCCTTGAACGAGGGGCGGCGTTGCGGGCCGGGACGCCTGCGGTCGCGCGGCGCGGTCTCGCTGGAGGACGACAGCAGCTCGAAGCGCAGCGCGCCCGCGATGGGGGCCGCTTCGATCAGGCGGACGTCGACGACGTCGCCGAGTTGATACATGGTGCCGCTGCGCGTGCCGACAAGCGCGTGCCGGCTCTCGTCATAGTTGAAATATTCCGTGCCAAGGGATCGGATCGGGATCAGGCCGTCGGCGCCGGTCTCTGCTAGCTTCACGAACAGGCCGGCGCGCGTGACGCCGGAGACGCGGCCCTGGAAGCTCGCGCCGATGCGGTCGGCGAGGTGATGGGCGATCAGGCGGTCGACGGTCTCGCGCTCCGCCTTCATCGCGCGCCGCTCAGTCACGGAGATGTGGGCTGCGACCTCGCCGAGGCTTTCCGGCGTCTCGCTGTCGGGCAGGGCGCCTTCGCCGAGGCCGAGCGCGCGGACAAGCGCACGGTGCACGACGAGATCGGCATAGCGGCGGATCGGCGAGGTGAAATGCGCGTAGCGGCGCAGATTCAGGCCGAAATGACCGTAATTCTCGGCGGAATATTCGGCCTGGGCCTGGGCGCGCAACACGACCTCGCTCACCAGCGGGAAGTGGTCGTGGCCTTCGAGCTGCGCCAGCACGCGATTGAACAAAGCGGGCCGCAGCGCGCCGCCTTTCGCGAACGGAACGTCCAGCGTCTCCAGAAACTCCGCGAGCGCGTGGACCTTCTCCAGCGTCGGCTCGTCATGCACGCGGTAGATCAGCGGGAGAGACTTCTTCTCCAGCATCTCGGCCGCCGCGACGTTGGCGAGGATCATGAACTCCTCGATCAGCTTGTGCGCATCGAGACGTTCAGGCACGACGACGCGATCGACCGTGCCGTCGCTCTTCAAGAGGATCTTGCGCTCGGGCAGATCGAGATTGAGCGGATCGCGCTCGTCGCGGGCGCGCTTGGCGCAGGCATAGGCGGCGTAGAGCGGCCTCAGGATCGGATCGAGCAGCGGGCCGGTGGTGTCGTCGGGCCGGCCGTCGATCGCGGCCTGCGCCTGCGCGTAGTTCAGCTTCGCCGCCGAGCGCATCAGGATGCGGTGGAAGCTGTGCGAGCGCTTGCGACCATCGGAGCCGAGCACCATGCGCACTGCGAGCGCGCCGCGCGGCTCGCCGGGCACCAGCGAGCAGAGATTGTTGGAGATGCGCTCGGGCAGCATCGGCACGACGCGGTCCGGGAAATACACCGAGTTGCCGCGATCGAGCGCGTCGCGGTCGAGCGCGGTGCCCGGCCGCACGTAGAAGCTCACATCGGCAATGGCGACATCGACGATGAAGCCGCGTCTGTTGTTCGGATCAGGATCGGGCTGCGCATGCACCGCGTCGTCGTGATCCTTCGCATCCGGCGGATCGATGGTGACGAGCGGGACGTCGCGCCAGTCTTCACGTCCCTTCAGATTGGCCGGCTCCGCCGCTTCGGCTTCACGCTCCGCCGCGGGCCGGAATTGCAGGGGGATGTCGTGCGCGTAGATCGCGATCAGGCTGATCGCCTTCTCCGACTTGACCGAGCCGAGCTTCTCCTTGACCCGGCCGGAGGCCAGCCCAAAGCTGCGGGTGCGGACGATATCGACACTGACGAGGTCGCCGTCCCGGGCGCCGTGCGTGTCGGCCGCGGCGATGTTCAGCTCGCGGTCGGCGGACTTCTTGTCGACCGGGACCAACCGTCCGCCGCCTTCGGGAAGCTCGCGGAACACGCCGAGGATGCGGCTCTTCGTCTTGTCGAAGACCTTGATGATGTGGCCGCGATAGGCCGGGCCTTCGTTCTCATCCGAGCGCTCGACGCGCAGCAGCGCGCGATCGCCGACACCGGCCGCGGTGCCGGGCTTTGGCCGGCGCGGCATGACGATGAGGATTTTTGGCGGTTCACCGCTTTCGACCTCGTCCCATTCGGTGGGGGAGGCGATCAGCTCGCCGTCACTGTCACGGCCGGTGATGTCGGCGACCAGCGTCGACGGGAGCGCGTCCGGCTCGGAAACCTTGTGGCGTTTTTTCTTGATGGTGCCGTCGTCGGCGAGCTCGCGCAGCATGCGCTTGAGCTCGATGCGATCGGCGTTCTTCAGGCCGAACTCGCGCGCAATTTCGCGGGTCCCGACCTTTCCGGGATTTGCCTTGATGAAGGCGACGATGGCGCTCCGGTCGGGAAAGCCATGGTCATTCTTGCGTTTCACTTAACCTCTAATTCTTGATCTAGGTCTTGCCGGCACTCTTCTTGGCCGGAGCCTTGGGGGCGGCGGCCTTGGTCGGCGACGTTTTTGCGGTCGACGACACGGCGGCGCGCGCCTTGCTGGTGGATTCGGATTTGGGTTTGGCCGCCTTCTTGGCGGCCGGTTTCTTCGGCTTCGGCGCGGCGTCATCGCCGTCGGCGGCCTTCTCTGTAGCCTTCTTGGCCTTGGCCGGCTTCGCCGCCTTCTTCGGCTTCTTGCCGCCGCCCTTGGCCGCGCGCTCGTCGATCAGCGCGATCGCCTGCGGCAGCGTGACGGTGTCCTTTTCGAACTCGGCCGGGATCGTCGCGTTGACGCCGCCTGCCGTGACATAGGCGCCGTAACGGCCGCTCTTCACCGTGACGGTGCCCAGCGTCGGATGATCGCCGATCGCCTTGCCGGGGTCGGCGCCGAAGCGGCGGCTCGGGCCCTTGGCGACCTTTTCCGCGATCAGCGTCACCGCGCGGTTGAGGCCGATATCGAAGACCTCGTCGCCGCTCTCCAGGCTGGCGTAGGTCTTCTCGTGCTTCACGAACGGCCCGAAACGGCCGAATCCTGCCGTGATCGGCTGACCGGTCTCCGGATGCTTGCCGATCTCGCGCGGCAGCGACAACAGCTTCAGCGCAAGCTCGAGCTCGACGTCGCCCGGCGAGGTGCCCTTCGGGATGCCCGCGCGCTTCGGCTTCTCGCCTTCCTCATAATCCTTCTGCTCGCCGAGCTGGATGTAGGGCCCAAAGCGGCCGGCCTTGACCCAGACATCGCGACCGGTGTCGGGGTCCTGGCCGAGCGAACGGTCGGCGGTGGTCTCGCTGTCGGCGGCGAGCTGGCGGGTATAGCGGCATTCCGGATAGTTCGAGCAGCCGACGAAGGCGCCGAACTTGCCGGCCTTGAGATTCAGCCGGCCGTTGCCGCAACTCGGGCACTGCCTGATATCGCCGCCATCGGCGCGGGGCGGATAGATGTGCTGGCCCAGCATGTCGTCGAGCACGTCGAGCACCTGGGCGACGCGCAGATCCTTGATCTCGTCGACGGCGCCGATGAAGCCGGTCCAGAAGTCCTTCAGCACCTGCTGCCAGGAGATCTCGTTGTTGGAGATGCGGTCGAGCTGCTCCTCCAGATTGGCGGTGAAGTCATATTCGACGTAGCGGCTGAAGAAGCTTTCGAGGAAGGCGACCACGACGCGGCCCTTGTCCTCGCCGTGCAGGCGCTTCTTCTCCAGCTTGACGTAGCCGCGGTCCTTCAGGACCTGGAGGATCGAGGCATAGGTCGAGGGACGGCCGATGCCGAGCTCTTCCATGCGCTTGACCAGCGAGGCCTCCGAGAAGCGCGGCGGCGGCTCGGTGAAGTGCTGGGTGACGGCGAGCGACTGCCGCTTCAAGCCGTCGCCCGCACTCATCGCGGGCAGGCGGCGCGAATCGTCGTCTTCCTCGTCGTCGCGGCCTTCCTGGTAGAGCGCAAGGAAGCCGTCGAACTTGACGACCTGACCCGTCGCCCGCAGCTCCAGCGTGCGGGAGCCTGCCTTCGCGGTGATGTCGACGGTGGTGCGCTCGAGCTCGGCCGATTCCATCTGGCTCGCGATGGTGCGCTTCCAGATCAGCTCATAGAGTCGCGCCTGGTCGGCATCGAGCTTGCGGCTCATGCTGTCGGGGCGGCGCGACATGTCGGTCGGGCGGATCGCTTCGTGCGCTTCCTGGGCGTTCTTGGCCTTGGCCTGATACTGGCGCGGGGCCTCCGGCACATAGGCGTTGCCGTAATCCTCGCCGATCACCTTGCGCGCCTGGGTGATCGCGGACGGATCGATCTGCACGCCGTCGGTACGCATATAAGTAATGAGTCCGGTGGTCTCGCCGCCGATGTCGATGCCTTCATAAAGGCGCTGGGCGATGCGCATCGTGTGCGCCGGCGCAAAACCGTATTTGCGGCTGGCTTCCTGCTGCAGCGTCGAGGTGGTGAAAGGGGCCTGCGGATTGCGCCGGGCCGGCTTGGCATCGACCGCGGTCACGGCATAGGCGGCTGCTTCCAGCGCCTTCTTGAAGTCCTCGGCTTCCGCGCCGCTGCCGACGTCGAGCCGTTGGATCTTCTTGCCGTCGGCGCCGACGAGCCGCGCCTCGAAGGCTTCGCCGCGCGGCGTCAGCAGGGTCGCGATCAGCGACCAGTACTCGCGCGGCACGAACTTTTCGATTTCGAGCTCGCGGTCGCAGACCAGCCGCAGCGCCACCGACTGCACGCGGCCGGCCGAGCGGGCGCCCGGCAGCTTGCGCCAGAGCACGGGGGAGAGGGTGAAGCCGACCAGATAGTCCAGCGCACGGCGCGCCATGTAGGCGTCGACCAGCGCGCCGTCGATCTGGCGCGGATTCTTCATCGCGTCCGTGACGGCCTGCTTGGTGATGGCGTTGAACACCACGCGCTCGATCTTCTGATCCTTCAGCGCGCGCTTTTCCTTCAACACCTCCAGAACGTGCCAGGAGATGGCCTCGCCCTCGCGATCAGGGTCGGTCGCCAGAATCAAGCGGTCGGCGCCCTTCAGGGACTTGGCGATATCGTTGAGCCGGCCGGCCGCCTTGGGGTCGACCTCCCAGATCATCTTGAAATTTGCGTCCGGATCGACGGAACCGTTCTTCGCCGGGAGGTCGCGGACATGGCCGAACGAGGCCAGAACCTCGTAGGACGAGCCCAGATACTTGTTGATCGTCTTGGCTTTCGCCGGCGACTCCACAATGACGATATTCATGTAGTTCCAGTAACTTACGGGGAAATTACGAGCCGCTTTCGATGAGATTCGGATCGGCCGTTTCGACCCGAACATGGGTGGTGAGGCCCTCGCTGTCAAATCGAGGGGTGTTGAAAGCACCCCGAATGGGAAAAGTTTCATATCGAGAAAGTTGCAGAATACCACCTTGGAGTTGCGGTCAATGTCAGCGTAGAGTCGCCCGGGGCATGGATTCGGGTGGGGTCTGGTGACTAAGCCAGGAAAGAAACGGGCGCGCGCCGCGTCAGGCGTGGCGGGAGGCTCGCGCGGTGAGGAACCAGGGGAGGGCGGCGTCGATGAGGCCGTTGCCTTCATTGCCGAGCAGGTCGGGGCGTTGCGCAAGCTCGCCGAGCGCCACAAGCTCGATGTGCTGCATTATCTCCTGGGGATGACCAAGCTAGAGGCCGACGAGCATCTGCGGCTGCGGAGCAAGCGCAAGCTGTCGTAGCGGCGCTCACTATCCAATCCGTCATCCCGAGGTGCTCGCGTAGCGAGCCTCGAAGGATGAGCGGCCGAGATGCCGCAGCCGGGCCGTCGCCCTTCGAGGGCCGCTGAAGAAGCGGCCACCTCAGGGTGACGGCGATACATGGAGGCGCGCCGCATCAACGTCGTCATTGCGAGCGCAGCGAAGCAATCCTGAATCCCTCTGCGGAAAGACTCTGGATTGCTTCGCTGCGCTCGCAATGACAAGGGGATCAGCCGCTACGGCCCGCCATTCTCGCCAGTCGCCGGCCGAGATATTCGGCCGTGCTGAGGTCGCTCTGCGGTAACGAGGCGTCGACCAAGTGTGTCGCCAGGCCAAGCTGGCTGCCTAAGCGATTCCGGCCACTCAGATCCTCCCCACCCGGAATATCCAGTCCGCACCAGAGCATGCCGTGCTGCGCGGCCAGAATCGAGAAGTAGGTCAATGTGTGGAGTTGATCGCCGCTTGCGCAGGCGCCCGTGGTGAACCCGGCTGCGATCTTGTTGACCCAGGCTTGCTGGCTCCATCTGTCGCTCGAAGCGTCCGCAAAAGCTTTGAATTGGGCCGCAGGTCCGCCCATGTAGGTGGGACTGCCAAATGCAACGGCGCTAGCGCCGTCAATCGTTTCCAGGAACCTCTCATTCTGAAACCGGCCTGACACGATGTCGTTGCCTGTGATTCGGCAAAGCGCGACGTCTGCCATGCCATCCGCTCCGCGCGCCAATGCATGCGCCAGCTTCTCAGTGGTGCCGGAGATGGAAAAATAGACGATAGCGAGCAGGGGCATGGCGGTGCCACTTGGGGGTGTTCAGCCATCTTTGACGCCGTCGATATTTTGTACAAGTCCCCCAACGCAGTCATTGCGAGCGCAGCGAAGCAATCCAGAATCCCTCCGCGGTGAAATCCTGGATTGCTTCGCTGCGCTCGCAATGACGGTGTGGTGGCAGCGTGCCGCGATCAGGCTGACCGCCGTCGCGGGGCCGGCCGTGGCTTCAGCGTGATGTCGGCCAGGCTGAGCAACCGTCCATCCTCGGCGTGCAACTCGAGCTTCTTCACCGGGCGGCCTTTGACGCGATCGACCATGACGGTGTCGATCTCCTCGGGCGTGTCGTCGAACTCCTCGCTCCATTGCCGGAGCGCGACCAGGATCGGGAAGAGGCCAAGTCCCTTCGGCGTCAGCACATACTCCTGGTAGGCGCTGCCATCGGAGGCGGGGGCGGTCGCCAGGATGCCGTGTTCGAGCATTGAGCGCAGGCGCGCCGACAAGATGTTCTTGGCCATGCCGAGCTTGCCCTGAAACTCGCCGAAGCGGCGCACACCGAGCATCGCTTCGCGGATGATCAGCAGCGTCCACCAGTCGCCGATCGCCTCCAGCGACCGCGCGACCGGGCAGCCGTCACCCTCAAAACTCGTTCGTTTCACCATCGTCTGAGGTCCCCTCACATTCGCACGATGTCGGCGCCAATCACGCGCTTGTGTGGTTGCATCATAAAACCATCCGCCTAGATTGCAATATGGTTTCATAATGAAACTATTGGAGAGGCGAGCATGAGACTGAGCGGCAAGACGGCACTCATCACCGGCGGCAACAGCGGAATTGGATTGGCAACGGCAAAGCTGTTCGTGGCCGAGGGCGCGAAGGTGATCATCACCGGGCGCAACAAGGAGACGCTGGAGGCCGCGGCGAAGGAGCTTGGCCCGAACGGGTTCGCGGTCGCAGCCGACGCCACCGACATTGCCGCGACCGATGCGGCGATCAAGCAAGGCGCCGAAAAATTCGGCAAGCTCGACATCGTGTTTGCCAATGCCGGCATTCCCGGCGGCACGCCGCTCGGTTCGGCGACACTGGAGGTTTTCGAGAAGGTCATCCGCACCAACCTCACCGGCGTGTTCTTCACGGTGCAGTCGGCGCTGCCTTATCTCAACGACAATGCCTCGATCATCCTCAACGGCTCGGTGATCTCCGTGCTCGGCATTCCCGGCTATTCGGCCTATGGCGCCGCCAAGGCCGGCGTGCGCGCGATGGCGCGGATCATGGCGTCGGAACTGTCGCCGCGCGGGATTCGCGTCAACGTCGTCGCGCCCGGCGCGATCCGCACGCCGATCTGGGGCGCCGCGATCGCAACGCCCGAAGCGGAGAAGGAGTTCGAGAAGCGCATCGCGCTGTCGACCCCGTTGGGGCGCATTGGTGAACCAGATCACATCTCGAAGACGGTGCTGTTCCTCGCCTCGGATGATTCAGCGCACATCCAGGGCCAGGAGATCTTCGTCGACGGCGGCGCGGTGGCGTCTCCGAGCGGCGCACCGATCTATCGCGGCTGATCAACGTTTGCGAAAATTGAATCGGTCGGCGCGATGACATCGGTTGCGCCGGCCGGTTCCTACACCTCGGTGGCTGTATTCCTCTGAACCTTGCGTGAGGTGTTGAACCTTCGCTTGCGCTGCCAAGACACTTTTGCGGGCAGGGGTCATAAGACTCACTTTCAGGGAGCCCGCGATGTCAAAAGCAGCTCGTATTTCTTCGTCGATTTCAGAACCGCGTATTTACACCGAACGTTCCGCCATTCCCGCCAAGCGCTCCGACACGTCCGAGTTCATCGGGGTGGCACTTTTCTCAGGCATCGGGCTTTTCATTTCGCTCGTCGCCGTCATTCTTGGCGTTCAGGGCGCCTGGTTTTAGCGCTGTCGAACTCTCAGCCGCCGCCGGAGTCCGGCAGCGGCTGGCGTTGGCGTAAGTGTTACGCCGCCTGCAGGCTGGTGGCAGCCTGAAGCGCTCCGGCCAGCGCTTTCTCACGATGCTCAGGGCCAACCTGGATGCCGTCGGCGACGATGAATTCGGGGCTCGTGATGCCCATGAACGCGAACACGCCGCGCAAATAGGTTTCGAGGTGCTCGAGCGAGGCGGCCGGCGTGCCCGGGCCGTAATAGCCGCCACGCGAGATCGCCACGATCACGCGCTTGTTGCCGGCAAGACCCTGCGGGCCGTTCGCGTCGTATTTGAACGTTTTCCCCGCCACGAGCACGCGGTCGATCCAGGCCTTGAGCTGGCTCGGGATCGTAAAATTGTACATGGGCGCGCCGATCACGACGATATCGGCATCGAGGAACTCGTTGAGCACGGCCGCGCTCGCGGCAAGGTCGGGTCCGAGTTCCGCCGGCGCCGGCGCGCCTTGCGCGGCCGCGAGGTGCGAGCCGGAGAGGTGGGCGAGCGGGATCTGCGTCAAATCGCGATAGACGAGGTCGAGCGACGGTGTCGCCTGCCTGAGACGGTCGACGATGGCGGCGGAAACCTGCCGTGAGACGGAGTGGGGGCCGAGCACGCTGGAGTCGATATGGAGGAGTTTCATTGGGGTTTACCTATGGTATAGATTTGTAACCCGCACTACATGAGTGACTGTCGATTCCCCCGCAAGAACGCACTTTTTTGAGCCATGGGCACATCTTTGAGACCTGCACACACCGATTTTCCTGCGCCCCAGATGCCGGATCGCGACCACGCGGACTGCCGCGGGGTCGCCTCGATCCTGGCGCGCGTCGGCGACAAATGGAGCGTGTTCGTCATCATGATGCTGAGCGACGGGCCCAAGCGCTTCAATGAACTGAAGCGGATGATCAACGGCATCTCGCAGCGGATGCTGACCTTGACGCTGCGCGGGCTGGAGCGCGACGGCCTCGTCACGCGCACGATTTTCCCGACCATTCCGCCGCGTGTGGACTATGAGCTGACCGATCTTGGCCGCGGGCTCCAGCAGCCCGTGATGGCGCTTGGGCTATGGGCGAAGGAGCACCAGGCGCAGATCGCGGCGGCACGCACGCGGTTCGATGAGCGCAACGACACCTAGAGAAGAGAGTGGCGTTCAAGCCGCCCCGCAAGCTCGAGCTCCAGCAGCACTGTGCGCACGATGGCTGGCGATGCGCCGGACATCCGCACCAGATCGTCGATCGAGATCGGGGCAGGGCCGAGCAGGCCGGTGATCTGGTCGCGGTCGTGTGATTGCGGATCGCTCTCGAACGGTTCGCTATCGGGCTCGCTCGCCCGATGCATCAGCGGCCGCTCCATGATCGGTGCGACTGCGTTGATGATGTCGGACGCTTCGGTGACGAGCGTTGCGCCCTGCTTGATCAAATCGTTGGTGCCGGCGGCGCGCGGGTCGAGCGGCGAGCCGGGCACCGCGAACACCTCGCGGCCCTGTTCTGCCGCCATGCGCGCGGTGATCAGCGAGCCCGAGCGATGCGCCGCCTCGACCACGACCACGCCGAGCGCGGCGCCCGAGATCAGCCGGTTGCGGCGGGGGAAGTCGCGGGCGCGCGGCTCATGGCCGAGCGGCATCTCCGAGATCGCAGCGCCCGCGTGATCGAGGATAGAGGCGAGCAGGTCGCCATGTTCGGGCGGATAGATGCAGTCATGTCCGCCGGCGAGCACCGCGATGGTGCCGCTCTCGACACTGGCGCGGTGCGCGGCCTGATCGACGCCGCGGGCGAGCCCCGAGATGACGATGAAGCCAGCTTCGCCAAGCTCACGGGCCAACTGACCGGCGAATTTCAGTCCCGCGCCAGAGGCATTGCGCGAGCCGACGATCGCGATCATCGGACGCATCAGCGTCGTGGTGTCGCCGCGCACGGCGAGCAGCGGCGGCGCATCGTCGAGCGTGGCGAGCCGCGATGGATAGCCGTCCTCACCGGGCGCGAGCCAAGCTATGCCGAACTTGCGGCTCGCGGCGAGCTCGGCCTTCGCCTCATCGGCACTACAGATGCGCCCGGAACGGGCCGCGCCGCCGCGGCGCGCCAGATCGGGCAGCCGCTCCAGCGCGGCGCGCGCCGTGCCGAAATGATCGACCAGCGAACGGAAGGTGCGCGGCCCGACATTGTCGGAGCGGATCAACCGCAGGCGGTCGATCCGTTCAGCCTCGGTCAGCTCAACGCTCGGATTGATGGCGTCCACGGCGTCTCCTTGTGGGAGCAGCATGGAACAACCTGAGGGCGTGGGCAACAGTGGCGTAGCGCGTTGTCGAGGTCGCCGGGGATGTCAAGCTCGATCGGTCGCAGCTCAACCTTCATTGCCCGCGCGGCGTTCGTCATGGCATTCATTGTGCCGTTGTTCAGGGGGGTGCCTCGTTGCATGAGCACCCCTGCGCGGGTCATCGAGGGAGCTATGCTCGCAAGCACCTCTAACCGCTTCGCAGCTAGTTCTGTAAGGAAAAAGGTCTGTCCCGTAATGTTGCCACCGGGATGAGCCATGCTGGCTGCAAGGCCCAAGGTCACCAGATCGGGACCCACGATCATCACGGTTGGAATTGTGGTCGTCGCACGGTGCGCGGCAAGAACCCCGGGAAATGTGGCTGTCACGAGGACGTCGACGCCGAGGGCGACCAGTTCAGCAGCCAGCGCCGGAAGTCGGTTATCGTCGCCGTCGGCGTCGCGATATTCAACGTGGACGTTCTCGCCCTCAACCCAACCGAGACCGCGAAGCGCAACGAGGAACGCATCGACCTCCGAATTTCGCGGTGGGGGGAGGAAAAGGCCGATCCGCGAGACGCGCTTCACTTGCTGAGCGCGTGCGGCCGTTGCCCACGCCAACGCCCCGCCAGCCAAAGTGATGAATCCGCGTCGTTTCATAGCACCGCTAAATCGCTTATCCTCTGGCAGAGAGTAAGCATTTTTCGACATTGGTCCAGCCGCGTCAATGAACAGGTTGGGTCAGAAGGCGCACAGCCTAAGCCGAGACGGCGTGAGCGTCCAACAGTCCGGCAATTCGAATCTCATCGCCTTGATTGTCGGGGCAATTTAGAACTAACGCAAAGGTTGCGGCGTTTCCGCGTTAGTGCCACGCGGCCCGACATTGTCAGAGCGGATCAGCCGCAGGCGGTCGATCCGCTCAGCCTCGGTCAGCTCAACGCTCGGATTGATGGCGTCCACGGCGTCTCCTTGTGGAGGCAGCATGGAACAACCTGAGGGCGTGGACAACAGTTGCGTGCGCTTGATCGGGCTTCAAAGGCGCTGCAGGAAGACCCGACGTGGTCGACGGGTCTTCCGCAAGGTCGTCGATTCAACGCGCGTGGGCCGCCCGAGCGACAGCGACGCCGCTCCGCGAGACGCGAGCGTCAAGGCTGAGCGCACCGGCACCGAAGGCAAAGATCTGGAGCAGGCCGCCTGCCATCATCACGTTCTTGAGGAAGTGGATCATCTGATTCTGGTCGGCAAAGTTGTTGTGGAACGAGACTGCCGCGGCCAGCGAGAATATGGCGAGCGCCAGCGCGACCGAGCGGGCTTGATAGCCCGCGATCAGCAGGAGACCGCCACCGAGCTCGACGAGAACTGCGATCGCATATGCCAACGGGGGCACCGGCAATCCCGCAGCGGCGATGTAAGCGGTCGTCGCACCATAAGCGGTGAGCTTGCTGAAGCCACTCATTGCAAACGGGAGGCCGATCAGCAGGCGGCCAACGAGGGAAGCATAACGGGTCGTATCCATGGTCATCGCTCCTGTGCTTGGTTGAGGTCCGACGGCGGTGACGCACCAGGCGTTTGTGGTTCGTAAGAGAGTGCGCGCCGCAGGGCCCTTGCGTTGTGACCTCACACTGGCTCGATTGAATCGCGATAAAAATAGAAATAATTGAAAGATACTGTTTCCATTTTTGATCTCATCCGCGCGGCGCCCGCGGACGCGGATGCTCTGGTCGAGCCGCTGGTCCCGGTCGACTGCACGCATGGATCGACCGCGTCCACGTGCGCTTGCGCGACCTCGTCCCGATGCTAAAAGCGATGGCAATAAGAAGGGTATTGCCATGATCTCACTCGCCGACCTCCAGCGCCGCATCGAAGCGGGCGAGCTTTCGCCCGATGACGCAATCGCCCAGTCGCACGCGGCGATCGAGGCCAGGGAGAAGGACGTCCACGCCTTCGTCCGTCACGACAAATCCGCGAAGGCGCAAGCCTCCGGCCCGCTGCGCGGCATCGCCGTCGGCATCAAGGACATCATCGACACCGCCAACATGCCGACCGAGATGGGCTCGGAGATCTATCGCGGCTGGCAGCCGCGCTCCGACGCGCCGGTCGTGATGATGCTGAAGCGGGCAGGCGCCACCATCATCGGCAAGACCACCACGACGGCGTTCGCCTCGCGCGATCCGACCCCGACGCTCAATCCGCACAATCTCGGCCATACGCCGGGCGGCTCGTCCTCGGGCTCGGCCGCGGCCGTCGGCGCCGGCATGATTCCGCTGGCGCTCGGCACCCAGACCGGCGGATCGGTGATCCGGCCCGCCGCCTATTGCGGGGCTGCCGCGATCAAGCCGTCGTTCCGGATGCTGCCGACCATCGGCGTGAAGTGCTACTCATGGGCGCTTGATACTGTCGGCCTGTTCGGATCGCGCGCGGAAGATCTCGCGCGCGGGCTGCTGGCGATCACCGGCCGCACTGAATTCGATGGCATCGCCGCGGCCAAGGCGCCGCGCATCGGCGTGGTGAGGCAGGAGTTTGCCGAGGCCGTGGAGCCGGCGGCGGAAGAGGGCTTGCAGGCTGCGATCAAGGCGGCCGAGAAGGCCGGTGCCAGTGTCAAGACCATCGATCTGCCGGAGTCGGTGCAGGAAGCCTGGCGCATCCACCCGATCATCCAGGATTTCGAGGCGCATCGCGCGCTGGCCTGGGAGTTTTCGGAGCATCACGACGAGATCGCGCCGATGCTGCGTGCCAGCCTCGATGACACCGTCGGCTTGACGCCGAAGCAATATGACGACGCGCGTCGGATCGCCCGCCGTGGCCGCCGCGAGCTCGGCGAGCTGTTCGAGGGTTTTGACGTGCTGCTGACCTATTCGGCGGCGGGCACCGCGCCGGCCAAGGAGCTCGCCTCGACCGGCTCGCCCCGCTACAACCGGCTCTGGACGCTGATGGGCAATCCTTGCGTCAACGTGCCGGTGCTGAAGGTCGGAGGCCTGCCGATCGGCGTGCAGGTGATCGCGCGCTTCGGCAACGATCTGGGCGCGCTTGCGGCGGCGTGGTTCCTGGAGGATGCGCTGGCGAAATCAGGCTAGCGCAGGCTCAGCGGCGGGCAGCACGCGTTCGGCCTCGGCGCCTGTCGCGCCTTGTCCGAGCCAACGCTCGGCGGCCTCGCGGCCACTCCGGTGCAGCGTACGAATGAAGCCGCGGCCGAGATCCGTGGATGAGCGCTGCGCCAGGCCCTCAACGGAGTCTTCGGCCGCGATCCTGGAGAGCCGCAGCGAAGGTGCAGCCGTGGCTCGCGCCCATTCGAGTGCCGCGATCTCGGCGTTGAGGGCGGCGTTGGCTGCGATCTGGTCGAGCCTGCGGTCGATCGCGGCGAGCGTGATCGGCACGTAGCTGTCGCGCGTGGGCGTGACCTGGACGAGCAGCAGATCGGAGGCTGTCGATTCCTGCGCCAGGCGCACCAGCGGCGGATTGCCGCCAATGCCGCCATCCCAATAGGCCTCGCCGTCGATCTCGACGGCGCAGTGAACCAAAGGCGGGCAGGTCGAGGCCAGCGCGACGTCGGCGGTAATGCAATCGTTGCGGAAGATCTGCTGCTGCCCATCGCGGATTCGCGTCGCGGCGATCAGCAGTTTTGGGCAGGCCGCGTCGCGCAAGGCGGCAAAATCGATGTCGCGCGACAGCGCCTGCCGCAGTGGATCGAGATCGAACGGATCGAACTGGCCGGAGCGCAGCGTCGGACCGAACGCGACCGAGCTTCCCGCCGGCGAGAATCCGCCGACCAGCATCAAGGAGCGGAACGAGGCCTCGTGCATCAGGCGGGCCCAGAACCGGTTCAACCGCGAATGGGCGCCTTCGCGTCCGCCTTCGGCAAGGCCGGTGGCGAGCAGGAGCGCATTGATGGCGCCGGCGCTGGCGCCGCTGATGGTGTCGATCTCGATTGAGGGCTCTTCGAGCAACCGCTCCAGCACGCCCCAGGTGAAGGCTGCAAAAGTGCCGCCGCCCTGAAGGGCCAGCGACAATCTTTGCGGCGGCCATTGGCCGGAGTGCGGCTGCACGGGCGCGACCGGCGCGGCAATGGTCACGATCTCGACTGGCGCGGCGGATTGCGCGACGGGCGCAGGCCGGGTCACTGGCGGGGGTACGGGAGCAGGCTCGGGCGCGGGCAGCGGCGATGGCGCATCGGACCAGACATTGGTCATCGAGAGCAGCCGGCTTGCTGCGGTGCTGGAAGCACCGTGCGAACCGGACCCGTCATGCGTGCCGACAATCTTCTCGCTCATTCTGAGCAACCGCGTAACGCCATTTCCGCTGTCAGGATGACAGGCGTGGAACTCGTTCGCCACTCCGGCCGCGAGCAGCTTCCGAGTTGCGAACAGGAATTGGCACATAATGCGGAGGCGGTGCGGCGATATCCGTACTTTTTCCGGCCTTGGATTTTGTTTTGACGCGTTTCTTGACGCGAACCGGTATCCACTTCGCTCGAAAACGCTCTAGGCCTTCTCGCCGATCCGGCTTTCCTTGCCGGATTGCAGTCGCTTGATGTTCTCGCGATGCGCGTAGAACAAGAGCAGCGTCAGCGCGGCGAACAGCGATGCGAGCGCGAGGTGCCCGAACCACCACAGGAAAATCGGGGTGATGAACGCCGCCACCAGCGCGGACAGCGAGGAGTAGCGGGTGGTGAAGGCGGTGGCGAGCCAAAGCAGGCAGAACACGATCGCGCCGGGCCAGAACAGGCCGAGCAGGATGCCGATATAGACGGCGACACCCTTGCCGCCTTTGAACTTCAGCCAGACCGGGAAGAGATGGCCGAGGAAGGCGCCGAGCCCGGCCACCATGGCGGCATCGGGTCCCGCGATGTAGCCGGCGATCACCACCGCGACCGTGCCCTTGAGCGCGTCAAGCAGCAGGGTGCCCGCGGCAAGGCTCTTGCGTCCCGTGCGCAGCACGTTGGTGGCGCCGATGCTGCCGGAGCCGATCGAGCGAATATCCTGCGTGCCGGCGAGCCTGGTCAGGACCAGCCCGAACGGAATCGAGCCGAGGAGGTAGCCGATGACAAAGGCCACCGGCAGGAAGGCTTCAAGCCCCATGGCCGCATCTCCATGCTGAACTGCGACGCCACGCATGAATTTGCCCGTCAGACATGTTCGTAGACCGTCCGTCCGCCGACAATGGTGCGCACCACGCGGCCTGTAAAGCGGGCCTCGTCGAACGGCGTGTTCTTGCAGGGCGATTTGAGGTCGGCGGGATCGACGATCCAGGGCACATCGGGATCGATCACGATGACATCGGCCGGGCTGCCCGTGCGCAGGGTTCCACCCGGCAGGCCCAGGATCTCGGCCGGCCGCGTCGACATGGCCCGGATCAGCGTCTTCAGGTCGAGTTCCTCGTTGTGCACGAGGCGAAGGCCCGCCGGCAGCATGGTCTCGAGCCCAATGGCGCCGGGTGCGGCTTCCGCGAACGGCAGGCGCTTGACCTCGACGTCCTGCGGATTGTGGTCGGACATGATGACGTCGACGAGGCCGGAGGCGACCGCCGCGACCAGCGCGCGGCGGTCGTCCTCGGTCCGCAGTGGCGGCGACAGCTTCAGGAACGATCGGTAGGGGCCGATATCGTTCTCGTTCAGCGCAAGATGATTGATCGAGACCGAGGCGGTCACGGCGAGGCCGGCGTCGCGGGCGCGCTTGAGGACGTCGAGCGAGTCGATACAGGTCAGCGACGCCGCGTGATAGCGCCCGCCGGTGAGCGCGACGAGACGCATGTCGCGTTCCAGCATCACGGCCTCCGCCGCGTTCGGGATGCCCATCAGGCCGAGCCGCGAGGCGAACTCGCCCTCGTTCATCACGCCTTCGCCGACGAGATCGGGATCCTCGGTGTAATGCACGATCAGCGCGTCGAAATCGCGCGCGTAGGTCAGCGCGCGGCGCATCACCTGCGCGTTGATCACGCTCTTGTCGCTGTCGCTGAAGGCGATCGCGCCGGCGGCCTTGAGGAGGCCGAACTCGGTCATCTCCTCGCCGTGCATTCCCTTGGTGAGCGCCGCCATCGGCAGGATGTTGACGATCGCGGTGTCGCGGGCGCGGCGCATCACGAAGTCGACGGTCGCCGAATTATCGATCACCGGAGACGTGTCGGGTTGGCAGATGATGGTGGTGATGCCGCCGGTCGCAGCCGCCTGGCTCGCGGAGGCAAAGGTCTCGCGATGGCTGAAGCCGGGCTCGCCGACGAAGGCGCGCATGTCGACCAGGCCGGGGGCCACGATCTTGCCGGCGCAGTTGACGACGTCGGTGCCCTCGGGGACGCCGGCCGCTCCGATCCCGCGGCGGGTCTCGCGGATGATGCCATCGGCAATCAGGACATCGCCGGGGCCGTCGAAATCCCTGCTGGGATCGACGACGCGGGCGTTGGCAAGCAGGATGGGACGGCGGTCAGTCAGCATGAGCATCACGCGTTCGGCAAGTTGCGGGCGAGCGCTTCGAGTACGGCCATCCGTACCGCCACGCCCATCTCGACCTGTTCGCGGATCAGCGATTGCGCGCCGTCGGCGACCGCGGTGTCGATCTCGACGCCGCGGTTCATCGGACCGGGATGCATGACGAGAGCGTCCGGCTTGGCGTAAGCGAGCTTTTTCTGGTCCAGCCCGAAATAGTTGAAATATTCGGAGGTCGACGGCACGAAGGAGCCGTTCATGCGCTCGCGCTGGAGCCGCAGCATCATGACGATATCGGCGCCGTTGAGCCCTTCGCGCATGTCGCGCGCGACCTCGACCCCCATCCGCTCGATGCCGGGCGGCAGCAGCGTGGAGGGGCCGACGACGCGGACGCGGGCGCCCATGGTGTTGAGCAGGATGATGTTGGAACGGGCCACACGCGAATGCAGCACGTCGCCGCAGATCGCGACCACGAGGCCCTCGATCCGGCCCTTGTTGCGGCGGATGGTCAGGGCGTCGAGCAGCGCCTGCGTCGGATGCTCATGCGCGCCGTCGCCGGCATTGATCACGGAACCGTCGACCTTGCGCGCCAGCAGTTCCACCGCGCCGGACGCGTGATGCCGAACCACCAGAATGTCCGGGTGCATGGCGTTGAGCGTCATCGCAGTGTCGACCAGCGTCTCGCCCTTCTTGATGGACGAGGAGGAGACCGACATGTTCATGACGTCGGCGCCCAGCCGTTTGCCGGCGAGCTCGAACGAGGACTGGGTCCGGGTCGAGGCCTCGAAGAACAGATTTACCTGCGTCCGTCCACGCAGGACGGTGCGCTTCTTGTCAACCTGGCGGTTGAGCTCGACATATTCTTCGGACAGGTCGAGGAGGCCGGTGATGTCGGCCGCGGAAAGGCCCTCGATGCCCAGCAAATGCCGGTGGCCGAGGACGAAGGTCGATTTCGATGTCATTAAAACGAGAGCTATAGGCGGGGATGGCTGGGGGGGCAAGGGCCAATGCCGGGGCGGGGAGTTATCCCCTGATCTGTCGGTCTGGGCTCATCCTCTCCGTCATGCCCGGGCTTGTCCCGGGCATCCACGTGCTTCATTCGCATTTGACGTAAAAGGCCGTGGATGGCCGGGACAAGCCCGGCCATGACGATGTGGGGAGCTCCAGTTGAAAACAATTTTGACCGTGCTCTTGGCAGCAACCGTTATCAGCTCCGCCCATGCCCAATCGCTCCCCGGCGGCTTCGTCTATTTGCGCGACATTGATCCCGGCATCATCCAGGACATCCGCTACGCCACCTCGAACAATTTCGTCGGCCGTCCGCTCGCCGGTTACGGCGCCGGCGAATGCGTGGTGAAGCGGGAGGTGGGGCTGCGGCTGAAGGCGGTTCAGCAGGAGCTGGCGGCGCAAAGCCTGTCGCTGAAGATGTTCGACTGCTACCGGCCGGCGCGGGCCTCGCTCGACATGGTGAGGTGGTCGCAGAACGGCTTCGAGACGGCGGCCGAGCGGCGCTACAATCCGAAGATCTCGAAGACCGAGCTGTTCCGCCTCGGCTACATCGCGAGCCGCTCGCAGCATTCCACGGGCGCGGCGCTCGATCTCACGCTGGTCGATCTCAAGGCTGACAATTCCGCCAGATACGACCCGTCGAAAACCTATGCCGATTGCACGGCGCCGGTCGACGCGCGATTGCCGGAGGGCAGCGTCGACATGGGCACGGGTTACGACTGCACGGACGCGAAGGGGCACACTGCGGCACCGTCGATCAATCCGGACCAGCGCGCCTGGCGCAAGCGGCTGGTGGCCGCGATGGCGAAGCAAGGCTTTGTGAACTATGCGAAGGAGTGGTGGCATTTTTCCCTGCCGGGGGCGGGCGGGGCGGCCTATGATTTCCCGATTCCGCCGCGAACGAAGTAGATCGTCGTGCGAACGGCCCCGGAATGACGGTGCCGTCCCAACGAAAGCGCTTGAATGGACTCCCTCAATCCCGATCTCCCGCCGATGACCGTGACGCCAGCCGCACCGCGCGTCTGGAAGTTCTGGGGCACGGCGGTGTGGGGCCTGCTCATCTTCGTCGCGATGTTTGTCGGCCAGATCGGTGCCATCCTCTATCTGGCCTGGGACCGTGGCGATCCCCTCGACCTGATGTCGATCCAGCGTGTCGGTCGCGAGCCCGCGGCGCTCGCGCTGTCGGTGACCATGGGCCTGCCGGCGACGCTGGCCGCGGTATGGCTCGCCATCCGCATCAAGAAGGCCTCGTTCGTCGATTACCTCGCGCTGCATTGGCCGTCCTGGAAGCAAATGCTGTTCGGCGCCATCGGGCTTGTCCTGATCGTGGTCGCCTGGGAGACGATGTCGCGGAGCCTCGGCCGCGAGGCGACGCCGGGCTTCATGACCGATCTGTTGAAATCGGGCCGCGACAAGGGCGCGGCTGTGATGCTGCTGTTCGCGTTCAGTGTCGCTGCGCCGATGTCGGAAGAGGTTTTGGCGCGCGGCTTCCTGTTTCGCGGCTGGTCGGCGAGCTTCCTGCGCGTGCCCGGCGCGATCATCCTGTCGTCACTGGTGTGGACGGTCGTGCACCTGCAGTACGACATGTACTTCCTCGCGGAGGTCTTCTCCATCGGCCTGTGGTTCGGCTACATGCGCTATCGCGCCAACTCGCTCTGGCTCACCATCGTGCTGCATGCGCTGAACAATCTGACGGCGGTGGTGCTGACGATGTGGCTGGGGAGCTGAGGCCTCGCACGAGGCCTAAGCCACCAGCGCGATCGCGATCGGCATCGTGACCGCCGCCAAGATCGTCTGCAGCGTGATGATCTGCGCCAGCAGCGGCGCATCGCCGCCCATCTGGCGGGCCAGCACATAGGCGCTGGGCGAGGTCGGTACCGCCGCGCAGATTGCGACGATCGCCAGGCTGTCGCCCGAGAGCCCGAACCAGGCGGCGAGCGCCAGCGCGAGCACGGGCATCAGTGCCAGCTTGAACGCCACGCCGATGGTTGCGCTCACGCTCGGGCGGAGCAGGCCCTTGAGCTGCAGGCCGGCGCCGGTGACGAGCAGACCGATGGCGAGCGAGGACCGGCCAAGGGCATCCGCGACCTCGTGCCAGATCTTTGGCAGCGGCAGATGGATGACGTTGATGACGAGGCCGATCACGCAAGCCCAGATCAGGGGATTGCGGACCACCGTCATGACGATGGCGCGGGCGGACTGCTTCTCGGGCGAAGCATAGTGCGCGAGCACGGCAACGCTGAACACGTTGACCAGCGGAATGATCGCGACCATCGCCACCGACGCCAGCGCCAGTCCGACATCGCCGAACATGTTGGCGGACACCGAGAGCGCGACATAGGTCTGCCAGCGCGTCGCGCCCTGGAAGATCGAGGTGAAGGCGGGACCGTCGACGTCGAACCGCGCGAGCGCCGGGCGGAGCGCGAGGCAGAGCAGTGACATCGCGAGCACCGACAGCAACAGCGCGCCGCCGACGCCGGCGACCGGCACCCTGGAGAGGTCGGCCTTCACCAGCGTCTGGATCAGCAGCATCGGGAACAGCACGAAATAGGTCAGCCGCTCCAGCCCATGCCATTGCGTGTCGAGCCGCATCAGGGTGCGCCTCAGCACCACGCCGAGCACGATGAGGATGAAGACCGGCAGCAGCGCCGCGATCACGACGGCCATGGATCAGCCCGATGCCGCGCGAAGATTGGCGAGGCGGTCGAGCGCGCCTTGCAGGATGAAGATCGCGGCGTGCTCGTCGATCACTTCGGCGCGCTTGGCGCGGCTGACATCCATGCCGATCAGCTCGCGCTCGACCGCTGCGGTCGACAGGCGCTCGTCCCAGAGGCCGATGGGGAGTGTGGTCAGCCCGGCAAGGTTGCGGGCGAAGGCGCAGGTCGATTGCGCCCGCGGGCCCTCGCTGCCGTCCATGTTGATGGGCAGGCCGAGCACGAAGCCGACCGCCTTGCGCTCGGCCGCGATCGCGAGCAGCCGCGCCGCGTCCTGCTTGAACGCCTTGCGCTGGATGGTCTCGACGCCCGTCGCGAGGCGCCGGTCCGGATTGGACACGGCAACACCAATGGTCTTGGTGCCGAGGTCAAGGCCGACCAACCCGCCGCGTTCGGGCCAGTGGGTTGCAGCATCGACGAGAGGCAGGATAAGAGCCGGCATGGTGTTAGCGCATATCACGCGTCGCGCCGCGGAGTGAACCCGGAACATGGATGCACTGACACTATTCGGCCTGTTTGCCGTGACGGCGATGCTGGTCTGCTATGCCCTTGAGGATCGCAGCCATTGGTTCGTGCTGCTGTTCGCGGCGTCCTGCGCGTTCGGCTCGGCTTACGGCTTCCTGCAGGGCGCTTGGCCGTTTGGCCTCGTCGAAGCCATCTGGGCCTTCGTTGCATTGCGGCGATGGCATCTGAGGCCGCGATGACGGACAGGTCGGGCGAGGGCGCCTGCCGGGGCGGCAGGCCGATCCTCGCCCGCTGAGTACGTCGCCGATCAGCGGATCGCGATCGGGTTGATCATCGCCTGCACGCCGCCGGTCCAGCGCGGCTGTCCGAGCACGAACAGGAATTCGTAACCCTTGTCGCGAGCGAGCGCGGCGGTGTCCATGTTCTCGAGAATGTAGGTCCCATTCATCGCGAGCAGGATCTGGTGCACTTCGAATACGTTCTTGGACTCGAACGGCAGCACCTCGAGCGCCCAGGTGTCGGCACCGATGGCGACCACGCCCTTGCCGGTCAGGTACTTCGCGCCTTCGACGCCGAGACCGGGCTCGCCGGCCGAGTAGCGCTTGTCGTCCTTGCCGATCAGGCTGAGCCAGCCGGTGTGGAAGATGACGACATCGCCCTGGCGGATCTCGACGTTCTGCTGCTTGGCGGCTTCCTCGATCTCCTTGACGTTGAAGGCGGTGCCTTCCTTCACGATGTCGGTTTTGAAATAGGCGGCCATGTCGAGCAGCACGCCGCGCGTGACCATCGGTGGGACCTTCTCGATGCCGAGCTTCTTCAAGCCATTCGGATCGGCGAAATCGGCGAGCTTGTTGCCGTTGTAATAGACGTGCTCGACGCCGAGATGGCCGAGGCCGTCGAGCTGGCTGCCGATGCCGACCCACGTATCAAGGATGTCGTCGTTATAGGTCGCCTTGTTTGGACCGAGACCCGGGCTGCCGGCCTGTCCGGGCTGAACGATGGTGAGCTTGAATGTGCGTGGCGGATAGGCGGGTGTCTGTGGCGTGACGGGAATGCCGAGGGCGTAGGTCTTGCCGGTCTTCACCAGCGAGGCGGCCTTCACCACCAGCTCCGGCGTCATGTAATTGGCGGCACCGATCTCGTCGTTCGGTCCCCATTTCGATTTGGTCCAGTCTTGTGCGCTTGCAGTTCCTGATATCGCCGACAACGCGGCGACACAGCACAACACGAGCGTATTGCGCATCGATAGTCCTCCCGATGTTTTGGCTTCGTTGTGTTTTTGCGCTGGCCAGTGACACATCCTAACGTAGAACGGATGCGTGCTTCAAAGCATTTCGAGCTGCTGCGCTGCGGCGGCTGAACGCAGCGCAGACTAATTCAAGCGCGATGGATTTGTGACGAATTTCGCCGCGTGGAACGCTGCGCCGGTGTCAGGCCGCGATGACGTCGTTGTCTTTCTTCAGGCAGGACATGAAACCTTGAAGCGCGCTGTATTGATGTCCGGCGCTGCGCTGGATGAAGAGCGTCTCGACGCGCGCATGTGACGGGCCCAGCGCGTGGATCGACACGCTGCCGGCCATCGCGCTGCGTTCGACCACGGCGCGCGGCAGCAGCGTCACGCCCATGCCGGCGGCGACACAGCCGATCATGCCGTCGAGCGTGCCGAGCTCGAAGCGCGCCGCCGACGGCCAGCCGAACTCGACAAAGATCTGTTCGAGACGCTGGCGGTAGGTGCAGCCGGTGCGGAACACCAGCGCGGTCGGACCGGACTCCGGCGTGCCGGCGCGCAGCTCGGCAAGTGAGGCCCAGCGCCGCGCGCTGACCAGCACCAGCTCTTCACGAAACGCGCTCGTCGCAGTGAGGTCGGCATGTGCGATGGGACCCGCGACGAAGGCGCCGTCGAGCGCGCCTTCGAGCACGCCCGCGACGAGGTCGGCGGTGGTCGCGGTGCGCAGGCTCAGCCGCACGGCAGGGAAGCTGCGGTGGAAATCGGCGAGGAGGGACGGCAAGCGCACGGCTGCCGTCGTCTCCATCGAGCCGATCGCGAGCGGTCCCTTCGGCTCGCCGTCGTCACGCGCGGCGAGCACGGCCTCCCGCGATAGCGCGGCCATCCGCTGTGCGTAGGGGAGGAGGCGTTTGCCGGCGCCGGTCAGCGTCATGCCGCGGCTGTGGCGTTCGAACAGCGGTGTGCCGATCTCCGCTTCCAGCGCCTTCACGCGCTGGGTGACGTTGGATTGCACCGTGTTCAGCTCTTCGGCGGCGCGGGTGATGCCGCCGGTGCGGGCGACGGCGGCAAAGGTCTGGATATCGCTGAGTTCCATGGCGTCGTTTCGCTTTTGTGATGGCAGCGTTCGCAACAATTCATTTTTCGAGAATGCTAGTCGCGCCTAGTCTCCCTGTCCAGATCAGGGAGGGGCTATGCCCATTGAGACGTCGCTGACCAGGCTGCTGGAGATTGAGCATCCTATCCTACTGGCGCCGATGGACATCGTTGCCGGCAGCCGGCTTGTGACGGCTGTGAGCCGTGCCGGCGGTTTCGGCATTCTGGGCGGCGGCTATGGCGAGAAGGTGTGGCTGGAGCAGGAGACTGCGAAGCTCGCGGGGTTGTCGGCGCCATTCGGGATCGGCTTCATCACCTGGAGCCTCGCCAAGCGGCCCGAGCTTCTCGATGTCGCACTCGCCGCAAGACCGTCTGCGATCATGTTGTCGTTTGGCGATCCCGCGCCGTTCGCGCCGAAGATCAAGTCCGCAGGTGCACGCCTGATCTGCCAGGTGCAGGATGAAGCCATGGCGCGGCAGGCGCTCGATGCCGGCGCCGACATCCTGATCGCGCAGGGCACGGAGGCGGGCGGTCACGGCGCCTCCCGCACCACCGTCGATCTCGTGCCTGCAATCGTCGATCTTGCCGCGGGCCACGTGCCTGTCGTCGCGGCCGGCGGCATCGCCGACGGGCGCGGTCTCGCCGCCATGATGATGCTGGGCGCGAGCGGCGTGCTGCTCGGCACGCGCTTCTATGCGAGCCGGGAGGCTGATGGCGCGGAGGAGGCCAAGCGGCGTATCTGCGCAGCGAACAGCGGCACGACCGTGCGCAGCATCATCTTCGATCTCTCGCGCAACAATGTCTGGCCGGCGCCTTTCACGGGAAGGTGTCTCATCAACGACCACGCCAGGCGCTGGATCGGCCGCGAGGTCGAGCTGATGCAGAATGTTGCCGCAGTCGCGGCGGACTATGTCGCGGCAAAGGCCGCCGGCAATTTCGACGTCGCGGCGGTGATCGCGGGCGAGGCGGTCGGATTGATTCATGATATTGCACCGGCCGCCGAGATCGTGGAGCGGATTGCGATTGAAGCGGAGCAATTGCTCGCCGGCAGGCGCAACTCGGTTTCTTCTTTTCCTTCTCCCCTTGTGGGAGAAGGTGGCGCGGATGCAATCCGCGCCGGATGAGGGGTCTGTCTCCGCGGATGCAAACCCCTCGCCCGTCTCGCCGCTGCGCGGCGATCCACCCTCTCGCACAAGGGGAGAGGGAAGAGCGAACATGAGGCAAGAATTATGTGGCCTGACCGTCGACTGATCGATCTCTTCAAGACCGAATTCCCGATCGTGCTGGCGCCGATGGCCGGTGTGATGGATGCCGAACTGGTGATCGCCGTGGCAGAGGGCGGCGGGCTCGGCTCGCTGCCGAGCGCGATGCTGTCGCCGGAGAAGGCGCGCGAGCAGGTCAACATCATTCGCCAGCGCGTGAAGGCGCCGGTGAACATGAACTTCTTCTGCCACACGCCGGTTGACCTCACGGCCGAAGCCGAAGCGCGCTGGAAGCAGCGGCTCACGGGCTATTACACCGAGCACGGCCTCGATCCCGCCGCGCCCATCAACGCCGCGAACCGTGCGCCGTTCGACGCCGCGTTCTGCGAGGTCGTCGAGGAGCTGAGGCCGGAGATCGTCAGCTTTCATTTCGGCCTGCCGGATCAGGCGCTGCTCAAGCGCGTCAAGGCTGCCGGCTGCCTCGTCATCTCGTCCGCTACGACGGTGAAGGAAGCAGTCTGGCTGGAAGAGCGCGGCGTCGATGCCGTCATTGCGCAGGGCGCCGAGGCCGGCGGCCATCGCGGCATGTTCCTGACCGACAAGATCTCCGAGCAGCCCGGCACCTTTGCGCTGGTGCCGCAGGTCGCCGACGCCGTGAAGGTGCCTGTCATCGCGGCCGGCGGTATCGCCGACGGGCGCGGCATCGCCGCAGCCTTTGCGCTCGGCGCATCCGGCGTGCAGATCGGCAGCGCCTATCTGCGCTGCCCGGAATCCAAGGTCAGCGCGGGCGGGCGCAAGGCGCTGGCTGAAGCGCGGGACGATTCCACCGTCATCACCAATGTCATGACCGGGCGTCCGGCGCGCGGCGTCCAGAACCGCCTGATGCGCGAAGCCGGCCCGATCTCGCCCGAGGCGCCGCCGTTTCCCCATGCCGCGACCGCGCTGGGGCCGCTCAAGGCAGCTGCCGAAAAGCAGGGCAGGGTGGATTTCACCAATCTCTGGGCCGGCCAGGCCGTGGCCCTGGGCCGTGAGGTCCCCGCGGCCGAATTGACCCGGGATTTTGCCAAATCGGCCCTGGCCCGCATGAAGGGACTGGCTGGCTAAGGTCGCGCCGCCGGTTGCGGCGCAAAACCGGCCTCTGCTATACGGCAGTTAGATTTTGCCGTGAGAGGCCTTATATAATGTCCGTCGACGACGCTACCGTCCGCCGCATCGCGCATCTGGCGCGCATTGCGGTTTCCGAGGGCGAGGTTCCGCATCTGCAGGGCGAGCTCAACGCCATGCTCGCCTTTGTCGAGCAGCTCTCGGAGGTCAACGTCGAGGGCGTGGAGCCGATGACCTCGGTCACCCCGATGCAGATGAAGAAGCGGCAGGACGTGGTCAATGACGGCGAGATCGCCGACGATATCGTTGCCAACGCGCCCGCGACCGAAGGTCACTTCTTTCTTGTGCCCAAGGTGGTCGAGTGACGTGGCGTTTTCGAGCGAAGTGGAAGCCGGTTCGCGTCAAGAAAACGCGTCAAACTAAAGAGCCTTAGGACCAAGTCCGATGTGCATGCTTTGCGACGATGAGAAGGCCTATCAGGCCTACATGAACTATCTCGACAAGATGGAGCGGCAGGGCAAGGCTGCCGATCCCAACGTCGCCGTCAATGCCGTGCTCGACGAGATCGAGGCCGCCGCGAACGCCGCCGCCAAGAAAAAAGACGACCCGGCCAACGACAAAACCCTGTCTCCGTTCTTCTGCAGCCCGATCAATAAATGACCGATTTGACATCGCTGACGCTCGCCGAGGCCCGCAAGGGTCTCGCGGCAAAAACTTTCACGTCACTCGAGCTGACCGACGCGCATCTGAACGCGATCGAAGCCGCGCGCGTGCTCAATGCCTTCGTGATGGAGACGCCCGATCGCGCGCGCGACATGGCGAAGGCCGTGGACGAGAAGATCGCCAAGGGGGAGGGCGGCCCGCTCGCCGGCATCCCGCTCGGCATCAAGGATCTGTTCGCGACCAAGGGCGTGCGCACCACGGCGTGCTCGAAGATTCTCGGCAATTTCGTGCCGACCTATGAATCCACCGTGACCTCGCAGCTGTGGCGCGATGGTGCGGTGATGCTCGGCAAGCTCAACAATGACGAGTTCGCGATGGGCTCGGCCAACGAGACCTCGTGCTTCGGCCCCGTCGGCAATCCCTGGCGGCGTGAGGGAAGCAACACGACGCTGGTGCCGGGCGGCTCGTCCGGCGGCTCGGCCTCGGCCGTGGCGGCGTTGCTGTGCATGGGCGCGACCGCGACCGACACCGGCGGCTCGATCCGCCAGCCGGCGGCGTTCACCGCGACGGTCGGCATCAAGCCGACCTACGGCCGCTGCTCGCGCTGGGGCATCGTCGCCTTCGCCTCCTCGCTCGACCAGGCCGGTCCGATCGCGCGCAGCGTGCGCGATAGCGCGATGCTGCTGCGCTCGATGGCCGGGCACGATCCGAGGGACACGACATCGGTCGATATTGCCGTGCCGGACTATGAGGCCGCGATCGGCAAGTCCGTGAAGGGCATCAGGATCGGCATCCCCAAGGAGTATCGCCTCGACGGCATGCCGGCCGAGATCGAGAAGCTCTGGAGCGAGGGCGCGGCCTGGCTGAAGGCGGCCGGTGCCGAGCTCGTCGAAGTGTCGCTGCCGCACACCAAATACGCGCTGCCGGCCTATTACATCGTGGCGCCGGCGGAGGCGTCCTCCAACCTCGCGCGCTATGACGGCGTGCGCTACGGACTGCGCGAGCAGGGCAAGAACATCATCGAGCTCTACGAGAACAGCCGCGCCGAGGGTTTTGGCGCCGAGGTGAAGCGCCGCGTCATGATCGGCACCTATGTGCTCTCGGCCGGCTATTACGACGCCTATTATCTGCGTGCGCAGAAGGTGCGGACGCTGATCAAGAAGGATTTCGAGGACTGCTTCGCCAAGGGCGTCGACGCGATCCTGACGCCGGCGACGCCGTCGGCAGCCTTCGGCATCGGCGAGAAGGGCGGGGCGGATCCCGTCGAGATGTATCTCAACGACATCTTCACGGTGACTGTGAACATGGCGGGTCTGCCGGGCATCGCCGTGCCCGCCGGCAAGGACGCGCAAGGCCTGCCGCTCGGCCTGCAGCTGATCGGACGTCCGTTCGACGAGGAGACGCTGTTCTCGCTCGGCGAGGTGATCGAGCAGGCCGCCGGCCGCTTCACGCCCGCGAGGTGGTGGTGAATGTCGCCGCGTTCATCGCGAGCCTCGACGGCGCGGCGCCCGCGCCGGATCTGAACGCGCCGCTCGCCGGCCTCTGGTGGGCCGCGAAGGGCGACTGGGATCAGGCGCACAAGATCGTTCAGGACGAGAGCAGCCGCGACGCCGCCTGGGTGCACGCCTATCTGCACCGGGTCGAAGGCGATCTCGGCAATGCCGGCTACTGGTATCGCCAGGCCGGCCAACCCACGGCAAAGGATTCATTGGAGGCGGAGTGGGAGCGGATCGCTGCCACGCTGCTCGGGAGCAGGACATGAGCACGGCCACGCACAAGCTTCTCAAGGGCGCCACCGGTGACTGGGAGATGGTCATCGGCATGGAGATCCATGCCCAGGTGACGTCGAACTCAAAACTGTTCTCGGGCGCGTCCACCACGTTCGGCGGCGAGCCGAACAGCCACGTGTCGCTGGTCGATGCCGCGATGCCAGGCATGCTGCCCGTCATCAACGAGGAATGCGTCAGACAGGCTGTCCGGACCGGGCTCGGGCTGAACGCGCAGATCAATCTGCGTTCGGTGTTCGACCGCAAGAACTATTTCTATCCGGACTCGCCGCAGGGCTACCAGATCAGCCAGTACAAGTCGCCGATCGTCGGCGAAGGTGAGGTCGTGGTCGAACTGGATGGCGGCAAGACCGCGACCATCGGCATCGAGCGCCTTCATCTTGAGCAGGACGCGGGCAAGTTGCTGCACGATCAGTCGCCGGCCATGTCCCATGTCGATCTCAATCGTTGCGGCGTGGCGCTGATGGAGATCGTCTCCAAGCCCGACATCCGCGACGCCGAGCAGGCCAAGGCCTATGTGACCAAGCTGCGCTCGATCCTGCGCTATCTCGGCACCTGCGACGGCGACATGGAGAAGGGATCCTTGCGCGCCGACGTCAACGTCTCCGTGCGCAAGCCGGGCGCGCCGCTCGGCACCCGCTGCGAGATCAAGAACATGAACTCGATCACCTTCATCGGCCAGGCGATCGAGTACGAGGCGCGGCGCCAGATCGAGATCCTCGAGGACGGCGGGGAGATCGACCAGGAAACGCGGCTCTACGACCCCAACAAGGGCGAGACGCGATCGATGCGGTCCAAGGAAGAGGCGCACGACTACCGCTACTTCCCCGATCCCGACCTGCTGCCGCTCGAATTCTCGCAAAGCTTCGTCGACGAGCTGAAGACAGAGCTGCCGGAGCTGCCGGACCAGAAGAAGGCGCGCTTCGTCGCCGACTTCGGCCTGTCGGCTTACGATGCGAGCGTGCTGGTCGCCGAGCGCGAGAGCGCGGTGTTCTACGAGACGGTGCTGGACACGCTCGGCAACCGCGCCCGCGACGGCAAGATGGCGGCGAACTGGGTGATCAACGAGCTGTTCGGCCGTCTCAACAAGGAAGGCCGGGATATTACGGCCTCTCCCGTCAACGCCGAGCAGTTGGCTGCGATCATCGACCTGATCGGCGAGGGCACGATCTCCGGCAAGATCGCCAAGGATCTGTTCGAGATCGTCTGGCAGGAGGGCGGCGATCCGCGCGCGCTGGTCGAAAGCCGCGGCATGAAGCAGGTCACCGACCTCTCGGCGATCGAGAAGGTGGTCGACGACATCATCGCGGCCAATCCCGACAAGGCCGCGCAGGTCAAGGACAAGCCGCAGTCGCTCGGCTGGTTCGTCGGTCAGGTGATGAAGGCGTCCGGCGGCAAGGCCAACCCGCAGAGCGTCAACGACCTCTTGAAGTCGAAGCTCGGCATCTGACGTCACACGTTCGAACGAGGTGACGGATACGCTTCGTCACCTCGCTTCCGGTTCGCGCTGCGACGCTCGCGCGCACCCTCGGCGGCAAACTCCATCCCGACCGACGGCGATGCGGCGGCCGAATCGCCGCCACGCGATTCGCGCAAAACGGCGGCTTCCACACGCGCTGACGAGCGCTTGCGCCGTTAAGCATGAAAATATTTTCGTTGCCAAAACTCGCGACTCAGAGTCCGCGAAGCGCCCTTGCGCGGCGATCGCGGGATCGACGATGCACATCATCGCATCGCGCATGCGCGATGCGCGCGTGCAGAAAAATACTTGCCGTGTAGTGTTTTTCTGCAATCGCATCTCGCGCAAACATCGACGATGCGGGCACTCCCCGCGATCGCAAGCACGCGTCATGCACTGCGCCCGCATCGCGCTCGCCAAGCGCAGGCGCGTTGTGCCGTCAACACTTCTTTAAGCGAGAAGCTGTTTTTTTCGTCGTGTTGGTGTATTCGGGATGAGTGTGCATTCGATCCCCGACTGCATGCAGCGATTACAGCCATCTCACACATCGGAGGGCAACATGGCCAAGAAAGCGAAGAAGGCGAAGAAGGCGAAGAAGGCGAAGAGCGCAGTGAAGAAGACTGCGAAGAAGACCCGCAAGGTCGCGAAGAAGAAGTAACTTCGCTTCTGAAGTTGCCGGCTCCTAGAGAGCCGGCACGTCATCAGCGCCTTCTAACAGGTTCTGGTCGGCGATAGAGGGTGTCGGCGAGACATCAGGCCAACGGTCGGATCGTTCTCTTTCGCGGGTTCGCTCGCCAAAGTACGGTCCGGCAGAAGAAACAAGTTTTCTTCGTTCGGTGCGGTTCTCCTTCTCAAGGGCTCCGCAATTTCACAAGCGGCCTTCGGGCCAACGTGGAATCTGGTCCTGACGTGTTCGCCGACGCCCTCGTTCTTTTGAGGCCGGGGTATTGGCATTCCCTTTTCCCACATTGCTGATCTGACCGTGACGTGGCCGCGCTGCCTTGGGGCAGGCGAGGGCTGCGGCGAACTGTCGTTTGCCGCGACGGCGCGCCGCGCAGGCGCAATGCGAGGCCGTCGCTCCGATTCCTAAAGTCGCGCGCTTCGCGCTGCGCGGCCTTGTCTGCCACGGGGTGGCCACGCGAGGCGCCCGTGTGGCCTTGCCGGCGCGCCCCTCCCACAACGCGCCCCTCCCACGAATTGTAACCGCAGGGCGCGCGTCACCGCGCGCGATGGTTATCGTTCTCCCAAAATCCCAGGGTAAACCGAATCTGACGAATCGCAGAAGTGCCTGCAAAGTGGGGACTTCTTGCATTCGTCGCGCGCGCCCCGTGCGGGTGCGTTTACGTCTGCTTCATCGCGATACTTAAACTGCCATTCAAATTTGCCCGCCATCATCGCCTCCAACAAGCCGGCAAACGGCATGGGGATGAGTTGAACAGGTCTTTGGACGGGAGCCGCGCTCGGGGGAACGAGGCGGCAGAAAAAAAGGGGATGCGTTATGTTTCAGGGTACTTTCGATCTGGAGACGGCGACGCCGATCGACGCGAGCGCGCTGTCGGACGTGTTGTTCGAGCGCGGGATCTATTGGGCGAGCGGCCGCTCCGGCCTCGTCGACCTCGTCGCCGCACATAAATGGTTCAACCTCGCCGCGCTGAAGGGCCGCAAGGACGCCGTGGCGCTGCGCCAGGAAGTCGCCGGGCAGATGTCGGACGCCGAGATCTCGGCCGCGCAGCGCGAGGCGAGGGCGTGGGTCTCGGCTCACTGAGCCGAGAATCGCATCCACACCCTTGTCTTCACGGGGACGGATTGCGCTCAATCAAGTTCCTTCGTCGTGTCGCCGCATCGACCCGCGCGGCATGACCGAGCCGCCGCCCGACGATTCCGCTCTGGAACCCGGACGGCCGCACAAGACGGGCCTCTTGCCGGGGATATAGAGGTCTTGGGCCTTCCGTCCCGGCGCAGCTCCGGCGTCTGGTTCAATATCTGAGCCGGCGAGGTGGTGCTGAATGCGCCCTCGCAGCGGCGGATCCGGCAATCCCGTGGATGGATGCACACATATATAGAGAGCGCGAATCGGCTGCGCGTGCCGCGCTGATCCATGCGCCAGGCTTTCGCGGTCGTCCGGCGGTCGCTTTCAGGTGAAAGAACGCACAGACCTTGATTCTGCCGCTTGCGGCTCGCCGCCGTGTCGGGCATACCCGGCATATTGGAGACGTGGCCGAGTGGCTGAAGGCGGCGGTTTGCTAAACCGTTATAGGCTTGTAAAGGCCTATCGAGGGTTCGAATCCCTCCGTCTCCGCCAGCCGAGCTGTCCGCTCCGGTCTCAATCATCCCCACCATCGATAAAGAGCCTTCGCAGCGCGCCTTCAGCGTTGCCGCGACCATGTCTGCGCCTGGTGGAGAGTCGCGGGAAGACCTGTGTGCCTTCTCCTTGAGTCTCCTTCTGATTCCACGATTCGTGCGCGTCAAAGCCTGTTCAGGCTGGAGTTCCGTCCACAGCGCCTCAGGTGGGGAATTTTGACGGCAGACGGAACCGTCCTAGAAAACTAAGCAAAAACAATATGTTGCGAGAGCGCTTCGATCACATCTGCGTGTTATTTGTGCAACACCCTTCGGAAAACAAACGTCATGGGCTCGCTACGGAGCGTTCTCTTGTTGTGTGTGCAAAGACGTTCGGTAATTGTGACTGAGCGACGGAGGGGGGCATCCCGAGGTCGTCCCGTTTTAGGTGGTTCGCTTAAGTCCCTCGCGTTCAGCGGGTGTGTCCGAAGGCGCGAAGCGACTAAGCGGTAAGTTAAGGGACAAGGGAACCAACCTTAGGGTGTCGTCACCCAGCGGATCCGGAACCTTCCCTATAGAGCAAACTTGGAGGTTTAACATGAAGTTGGTTAAGAGCCTTTTGCTCGGTTCAGCGGCAGGTCTGATTGCCGTTGGCGGAGCACAGGCAGCCGATCTCCCCGTGAAGGCCAAAGCGGTCGAATACGTGAAGATCTGCTCCCTGTACGGTGCCGGATTCTACTACATCCCGGGCACTGACACCTGCATCAAGCTGGGTGGTTACCTGCGTGCTGAAGTCGCGATCAACGCTACCGATTTCAACGGTAACTTCAGCAGTGTTAACGGTTCTGCGAACCGTCTGACGAACTACTACGTCACTCGTGCCCGTGAAGACTTCAACGTCGACACGCGCACCGCGACCGAATACGGCGTGGTTCGTACCTTCGCCGACGTGGTGTTCTCGTGGACGACGGATAACTACACGGGCAACGGCACCGGCAACGGCTCCACCGTTTACTCGCAGCTCGGCGCTACGGGCGTTGGCGGACCCAACAATGCCAACGCAGGCGCAATCGCCGGCGGTACGCTCGGCGTGTACTACGCCTTCATCCAGTTCGCGGGCTTCACGATGGGTAAAGCTGTTGCCCAGTTCGACGCCCCCTGGACCAACTATCCGGGTAACAACTTCGACGGTCTGACCGGCGGCGGCGGCACGGTCACTGGTGTGAACCAGTTCACCTATACTGCCGACTTCGGTCAGGGCATCACTGCCGCGATTTCGGCGGTGGATCCGACGGCCTACTATCAGAGCAACCTGTACAACACCAGCGCCGGCTTTTCGGTCGCGAACGTTGGTACCGGCGGCTACGGCATCAATGCCTTCGGCGGCACGCGGGCTCCTGACATCCAGGGTATGGTCCGTATTGACCAGGCTTGGGGTCTGTTCCAGTTGTCTGCCGCGGCGCATAACAACCACGTAGCGTACTACGCGACTCCGGGGCTTGTCGGAACCGAAGCAGCCGGTCATCCGGGCGACAAGTGGGGCTGGGCTGTCCAGGCGGCCTTGTCCATCAAGAACATTCCGACGGGTGCGGGCGACGTGATCAACGTCCAGGCGGTCTACACCGACGGTGCGACCCGCTACAACTTCCAGAGCTTGGCTTCGCAGAACTATGCAATGTTCGGCGGTACCAACCTGGCTGGTGCCTATCAGAGCATTGGCATTGCCGGTGCGGCTGACGGTGTGTTCGCCAACGGAACCGGTATCAACACGGTTACGAGCTGGGGTATGCGCGGCGCCTACACCCACAACTGGGATCCGTACTGGAACACCGCGATCTACGGTTCGTACGCTCAGCTGACGTACAGCAACGGTGGTGCGACTCTCATTTGCAACCAACTCGCTACGTTGGGTGCCGCCACTGCGGGTATCACCTCTTGCAACCCGAACTTCAACATCGGCACGATCGGTCTGATCACCCGCTGGACGCCGGTGAAGAACCTGACCTTCTCGGCGGACGTGGCTTACACCATGCTCGACCAGAAGTTCGCGGGCACGATCAGCACGCTCGCTGCTGGCCCTGCGGCAGTTGTCGCAAAGCCGGGTGCTGTGTACGAGCTGAAGGATCAGAACACGGTCAGCTTGCTGCTCCGCGCTCAGCGCAACTGGTAAGTTTGGTCTAACGACCTGACAGAGAGCCCCGGCGGGAAACCGCCGGGGCTTTTCTTTTGGCGGCATGGCTGTTCTAACGCCGCGGAGGGCTGGCGTTGCTCCCGTGCTCCATCGTCCGTGACGATCTGGACGAGGCTGTTACGGAGGAGGGGCCCCTGCGCTGCGGGCATCTCCGCGCAATGTATGCAACGGGCCGACTGCCGTTGACGGCATGGCCTTGCAATCGCCCCATCGTCCTGACGCTGCAGCAGGCGGCAATCGACGCCTTCATCCTCGAGGAGGTGGAACGGCGAGCTTGCCGATCGGACTGCGACCAGGGAGCGCTCGGGGCTCAGTGTCGAGCAAGGCTTACCTGAAGATCACGCGCGAGCTTCAGCTCTTCTTCAGCAGCTCACGTCCGGACGCGCTGCGGCACTCGCCGCCGACGCTCTCGGCGGTCAATCGGGAGCGCACAGGAGGATGGCTCTATTCCACGCTGCCGGTGCCGCGGCGCAGGTCAGCTTCGATCTGCAACCGTGTGCCGCCGCCGAAGCGGGCGCGGTAGACCTGAAGATTCTCCATGATCCGCTGCACGTAGTTGCGCGTCTCGGAGAACGGAATCAGCTCGACCCAGTCGACCGCGTCGACCTTGGGATCGCGCGGGTCGCCGTAGCGGTCGACCCATTTCTTCACGCTGCCGCGGCCGGCGTTGTAGGCGGCAAAGGTCATGATGTAGGAGCCGCGGTAGTCCTCGAGCAGTCCGCCGAGCTCGGCCGAGCCGAGCGTGGCGTTGTAGACCGAATCGTTCTTCAGCCGCCCCAGATCGTAGGTCGCGCCGTGCCGCTTGCAGACATAGCGCGCGGCGTCCGGCGTCACCTGCATCAGGCCGTAAGCCTGCGCCGGCGAGACCACGGAGGGGTTGAACGCGCTTTCCTGCCGCGCGATCGCATAGACGATGCTGCGCTCGACCTCGGGGCCGATCGGCGTGAACTGCGGAATGCCGTTGACGGGATAGGCGTAGAAGTCGAAGGGGAGGCCGCGGTTGAGCGCAGCCTTGCCGAGCAGCAGCATGCCGCGCGCGTCGCTGTAGCGCTGGGTGAGCTCGCCAAGGCCGGCAAGCGCCTCGGGATCGCCGTTCTCGCCCATGTCGGCGAGAACAGGTATCGCCATCTCGCGTTCGTCGAGCTCGTAGAGCAGGTGCGCGGCGCGCACGATCTCCAGCCGTTCGGCGCCGCGGCCGCGCGGCTGGCTGTTGAGCTCGATCTGCGGCAGGCCGAGTTTTGCGCGCGCGAGCTGGCCGTAATAGCTGGTGGATTGCTCGGCCGCCCGGGCGTAGGCGTTGCGCGCCTCCTGCTGGCGGCCCGCCGCTTCCGCCGCGCGGCCCTGCCAATAGCCGGCGCGCGCCAGCGTGGTCGGATTGACGCTGCCGACGCCGATGCGGGCGAAATGCTGGGTGGCGGCGGTGGGTTCGTTGAGGAATCGCAGCGCGATCCAGCCGGCGGTGAACTCCTGCTCGGTCTTGTAGATGTCGCGCGAGGGCAGGGCCGCGTCGCGCGCGATCAGATAGGCGCTGCGGAATTCCTCGGTGTCGATCATCTTGCGCGCCAGCAGGCGCCGCTCGATCCACCATTCGTCGAGATTGTAGAGACGGTTCGGATCCTTCGGCGCCGACAACATCAGCTGGGCGGCTTCGGCGAACTTCTCCTCGCGGCGCAGGAGCTGGATCTTGCTGAAGATGAAGCCGGGATCGTTGTGCAGCTCGCGCGGCACGGCGTCGAGCAGCGCGCGCGCATTCGGCGCCTTCTTGACGGAGGCGATGCGGGCCTTGGCCAGCGCGACATAGCCGGCGCCGAGGCGTTTTGCGGCGCGGAGCGCGGCTTCGTTCTCGCTGCCGTAGAGCAAGGTGTCCATCCGCGCCTTCTGGTCGCCCGGCGTCAGCAGGGCGCCGAACTGGTCGAGCGCGTTGTTCTCGGTCTCCTCCGACATCGGATCACTGCGCCAGGCCTCGCGCACCAGCCGCTCGGCGTTGGCGCGGTCGCCGCGCGCCAGCATCGCCTTGGCGAGCGTGAATCGGCCCTTGGCGGACACAGGCGATTCATTCTCGAACCACGACCACGCGACCGAATCGTCGCGCCTGTCGTCCCACATCGCGGCCTCGAGGCGCCGGCGCAGGAAGGTCTGCGACGGCCAGCTCGGATTGGCGGAGAGGAAGGCGCGGTAGCGTTCCACGGTCGCGCCATTGTCCTCGCTGCGCAGGATGATCCATTCGGCGAGCTTTCGTGCGACGGGATCCGAGATCGAGGCAGCGTAATTGGTGGCGTCTGCCGCCTTGCGCTTGCGCACGAGCTCGATGACGTTCTCGAGCGTGTCCTTGTCGGCCTGCGACGTCGAGGAGGTCGCAGCGACCGCGGCCGGCGTGACCGGCTTGCGCGGCGTGGCGTGCTGGCGGGTCGCCGGCGCAAGCAGAGGAGCTGCGACGGGTTTGGCGACGGGCGCCGGGGCGGCAGGCCTGACGGTGGCCGTCACGGCCGGCGCGGGTGCGGTCTTGGGGGGCGAGCCGTTGGCGGCCGGCTGTGATTTTGGCGCGGCGGCTGCGGGCTTGGGCTTGTCCTTGGCGGGTTCCTTGCCGGCTCTCTTGCCTGCATCCTTGGCGGCGTCCTTGCCAGCATCCTTGCCGGGTTTCTTCGCGGCATCCTTGGCCGGGGCGGCAGCCGCGCCCTTGCTCGCGCCCTTCGGTGTTTCCTTGCCGGTTCCCTTCGTTGTTTCTTTGGCTGATCCCTTCGCGGAGTCCTTGGCCGCCGGCTTTGCGGTGTCCTTGGCCCCGTCCGCGGTCGTCTCATTGGACTTGGCCAGGGCGGCGCAGCCGACCGACAGCCCGGCCATGAGGCACACGGCCAGACCGGTGGATCGCCATGCGGAACGAGGAAAGGAGGTCACGGCGTTTGGTCGCCCCGAATCAGTCAGTTGGCTCAAGACCTAGCTGTATTCGCTTGAATATGCGGACAAAATACCAACAGCTGCTTACCTTTGCCCGGTTTGCACCACCACCGCGGCAAAATCGCGGCCTAAACGGTGCGTCACACGGAAGCGGGTCTTTTACCGGCGGGATAGACCCGATATGAATGCAGCTTGCTCAAGAGATAGCCGCGTACGGAGGAAGTCCATGGCAGCCAAGACGAAATTCCGGGGATCGTTCACCGCCTTGGTCACGCCGTTCAAGAACGGCTCGCTGGACGAGGCGGCGTTCCGCTCGCTGGTCAACTGGCAGATCTCGGAAGGCACCAACGGCCTGGTCCCGGTCGGCACCACCGGCGAGAGCCCGACGCTCAGCCATGACGAGCACAAGAAGGTCGTCGAATGGTGCATCGCTGAAGCCAAGGGGCGCGTACCCGTGGTCGCGGGTGCCGGCTCCAATTCGACGAAGGAGGCGATCGAGCTCGCGCAGCACGCCGAGAAGGCCGGCGCGGACGCCGTGCTGGTCGTGACGCCCTATTACAACAAGCCGACCCAGGAAGGGATGTACCAGCACTTCAAGGCAATCAATGATGCGATCGGCATCCCGATCATCATCTACAACATTCCGCCGCGCTCGGTGATCGACATGTCGGTCGACACCATGAAGCGGCTGTGGGAGCTGAAGAACATCGCCGGCGTCAAGGACGCCACCGCCAGCATGGTCCGCGTCTCGCAGCAGCGCGCGGCGATGGGCGAGGATTTCAACCAGCTCTCCGGCGAGGACGCGACCATCCTCGGCTACATGGCGCATGGCGGCCATGGCTGCATCTCGGTGACCTCGAACGTCGCGCCGCGCCTGTGCTCGGAATTCCAGGCCGCCTGGGCGAAGGGCGACACCAAGGCGGCGCTCGCAATCCACGACAAGCTGATGCCGCTGCACAACAACCTCTTCATCGAGAGCAATCCGGCGCCGATCAAGTACGCGATGTCGCTGCTGGGCAAGCTGGACGAGACGCTGCGCCTGCCGATGGTTCCGGTCACCGAGCCGACGCGCGTTGCCGTGCGCAGTGCGATGGTTCATGCTGGGCTGATCAACTGATTTAGCCAACCGGGGAGCCGTTCATGAGCGTCGACGAGAAGGGCAGGAAGATGCTCACGGAGTTCCGCGAGTTCGCCATGAAAGGCAACGTCGTCGACCTCGCCGTCGGCGTCATCATCGGTGCGGCCTTCGGCGCCATCGTCACGTCGCTGGTCGGTGACGTTATCATGCCGATCATCGGCGCCGCGACCGGCGGCCTCGACTTCTCGAACTACTTCGCCCCCTTGTCGAAGGCGGTGACCGCCACCAACTTAGCGGATGCGAAAAAGCAAGGTGCAGTGCTTGCTTACGGCAGCTTCCTGACGCTGACGATCAACTTCATCATCGTCGCCTTCGTGTTGTTCCTGGTGATCCGCGCCATGAACACGCTGAAGCGCAAGGAGGAGGCGGCGCCTGCGGCTCCGGCAAAACCGTCGGCCGAGGTCGAGCTGCTGACTGAGATCCGCGATCTCCACAAGAAGTGACGCGCGCGCTTCATCCGAGCTGTTAGCTTACGCGCGTGTCTCGATCAGGTTTGTTGTCCAGGTTTTTTTAGGTCATGGCCGATAAGAACGAACGTCCTATCAAGGTCATGGCGGAAAATCGCAAGGCCCGCTTCAATTATGCGATCGAAGACACGATCGAGGCGGGCATTGCGCTCACCGGCACCGAGGTCAAATCGATCCGCAACGGCAAGAGCACGATCGCGGAGTCCTACGCCGATTCCAAGGACGGCGAGATCTGGCTGATCAACGCCACCATTCCCGAATATCTCCAGGGCAACCGCTTCAATCACGAGCCCAAGCGGCCGCGAAAGCTGCTTCTGCACCGTAAGCAGATCAACAAGCTGATGGGCGCGGTCGACCGCGAAGGCATGACGCTGATCCCGCTCAAGCTCTATTTCAACGAGCGCGGGCGGGCCAAGTTGCAGCTGGCAGTTGCAAAGGGCAAGAAGCTGCACGACAAACGCGAGTCCGAGAAGAAGCGCGATTGGAGCCGAGAGAAGGGCCGGCTGTTGCGGGCGAGGGGATAGCGGCAAGAGGTTGGCGGATGACTCAGAAGAACCTGCTCGAGGTCGATTGGAGCCAGATTCCGGCACCCGCCGACGACGGCGGCGCCGCGCATCTCAAGGGCATGACCTTGCCTCCGGTCAGCCTGCTCGCGACCGACGATACGTCGGTGAATCTGTCAGCACTCTCCGGCCGGACCGTGGTGTTCGCCTATCCGCGCACCGGCGAGCCCGGCAAGATCGGACTGGTCGACGATTGGGACATGATCCCGGGCGCGCGCGGTTGCACGCCGCAGACTTGCGCGTTTCGTGATCTGTTTGCCGAGCTGAAAGCTGCCGGCGCCGCCCAGGTGTACGGCCTCTCGACCCAAAGCAACGCGTACCAGACCGAGATGGCATCGCGGCTGCACCTGCCGTTCCCCGTGCTGTCGGACGAGAAGCTGGCGCTGACGCGCGCCCTCAATCTGCCGACCATGGAGGTCGCTGGCCTGACCTTGATCAAGCGCCTTGCGCTGATCATCGATGACGCCAAGGTCACGCATCTGTTCTATCCGGTGTTTCCGCCCGACCGGAACGCCGGCGACGTCCTGGACTGGCTGAAGGCCAATCCAGCCGAGCCCTAGTCCAGGTCGGCCTTCACCTTCGCGAACACGCTGCGGAACATGTCCGTCGTCAGCACGCCGGTGTTCGTGTTGTAGCGCGAGCAATGATAGCTGTCGTAGAGCCTGAATGCGCCGGCCTGATGCACGGCGCCGTGGCCGAAGGGAGCTTGCGAGGCCTTCAGGTTCAGCGGCTTGAGCACCGTGTCGTGCGCAATGCGTCCGAGCGCGACGATCGCGCGCAGCTTCGGCATCGACGCGAGGGTAGCCCCGAGGAACTGGCGGCAGGTGTTGATCTCGACCGGCAGCGGCTTGTTCTGCGGCGGAACGCAATGCACGGCATTGGCGATCCGGCAGTCGACCAGCTTCAGGCCGTCGTCGGGCCGCGCCTGATAGGTGCCCTTGGCGAAGCCGTATTCGAGCAGCGTGGCGTAGAGCAGGTCGCCGGCATAGTCGCCGGTGAAGGGGCGGCCGGTGCGGTTGGCGCCCTGCATGCCTGGCGCCAGGCCAACGATCAGCAGGCGCGCCTTGATGTCGCCGAAGGGGGGGACCGGGGCGTTGTGCCACAACGGCTCGCGCGCGCGGTTCGCCTCGCGAAAGGCGACCAGGCGCGGACAAAGCGGACAGTCACGGTCGGGGACGAGGGTGAGAGGCTGGCGGCTTGACCGAGCCGCCTCACTCCTCGAAGTCGTCATCGCCCCTCGGCGCCATCGTGGTCGCGCGCTGGAGGAACTGCGGGGCGTGATGGCGTCCCTCGCCACGCTCGCCGCGGTCACGCGGGGCGGGTCGTTCGGACGGGTCGCGGCCGAGCTTGGATTGCAGCTCGACGAGGTCGGTGAAGACGTCGGCCTGGCGGCGCAGCTCGTCGGCGATCATCGGCGGCTGGCTCGCGATGGTGGAGATCACGGTGACCCGGACGCCGCGGCGCTGGACGGCTTCGACCAGGGAGCGGAAGTCGCCGTCACCCGAGAACAGCACCATCTGGTCGATGTGCTCGGCGAGCTCCATGGCGTCCACGGCGAGCTCGATGTCCATATTGCCCTTGACCTTGCGGCGGCCGGAGGCGTCGATGAACTCCTTGGTCGCCTTGGTGACGACCGTGTAGCCGTTGTAGTCGAGCCAGTCGATCAGCGGGCGGATCGAGGAGTACTCCTGATCCTCGATGATCGCGGTGTAGTAGAACGCCCGCAACAGCGTCCCGCGGCTCTGAAACTCCTTCAGCAGGCGCTTGTAGTCGATGTCGAAGCCGAGAGTTTTCGCCGTCGCGTAGAGATTGGCCCCATCGATGAAGAGCGCGATCTTGTTAGTGGCAGAAGGTGACATTCAGTTTGCTCGCGTAGCGTTCGTGATTGATCGTTTATTGTTGGCGCGGCGACAGCAAGCCGCGCAGGTCTATGGTGCCGCCGAAGCCCGTCGAAACCGCAAATCCGGAGAAGTCGTGGCAATCAAGGTATAGTTATGGCGGACCTGCATACGCCCGGTGCCACCCTCAATAGCAGCCCGGCAAACCACCCATCCCAGCCCCAATGTGGGGGTAGCAGAGCCGTTTGGCGAGGCCAAATCACAAATTGGCCTTGCGAAATCGCCCTGTCCCCTATAACTAGCCCCAATCATCCACATATTTCGTCCCACCCACAACGGAGCGACAGTCCATGGCTCGCGTCACCGTAGAAGATTGTATCGACAAGGTCGACAACCGGTTTGACCTGGTCCTGCTGGCCGCCCACCGGGCCCGCATGATTTCGTCCGGTTCACAACTAACGGTTGACCGCGATAACGACAAGAACCCCGTTGTGTCTTTACGCGAAATTGCGGACGAAACCATCTCGCCGGAGGACCTCCGCGAGGAGCTGGTCCACTCGCTCCAGAAATTCGTCGAGGTCGACGAGCCCGAGCCCGATACGGTCCCGCTGATCGGTTCCGCCGGTGCCAGCGTCGATGCCGACGATACCGAAGTTGCCGTTGAGCGCATGACCGAAGAGGAGCTCCTGAAGGGCCTCGAGGGCCTCGCGCCGCCGGAAGAACAGCCCGAGGAGGACGAGTAATCGTCCCGTCGCAGTCGTCGATTTCTTGTGATCTTATCAGAGGCCCGAACCCGTGTTCGGGCCTTTGCTTTTGTTGGCGTTTTCGTGGTTACCATAGCGTTGCCGCATCGCGTTGCGCGCCTGTCACCGAATTGATCGGACGCACGCGCGATCGGGGCTAAGATGTATGCAACGGACGGCTCATGGTCCGTTTGAAGGCAGGATGGCATGGTGTATCGGCGCCGGAGACAAACGCAGATGCTGGCCGCAACCGAATCGGTTGCCGTGGCCCCGACTGCGCCGGTGGGGCGCCCGGCCAAGCCTCGCGCGCGCATGATGCGTCAATATGACCTCGTCGAGCGCGTCAGGTCCTACAATCCCAATACCAACGAAGACCTGCTGAACCGCGCCTATGTCTACGCCATGAAGGCGCACGGCTCGCAGACCCGTGCCTCGGGCGATCCGTATTTCTCGCACCCGCTCGAAGTGGCGGCGATTCTCACCGATCTGAAGCTCGACGACGCCACCATCGTGGCTGCCCTGCTGCACGACACGATCGAGGACACCGAGGCGACGCGTGCCGAGATCGACCAGATCTTCGGGCCCGAGATCGGCGCGCTGGTCGAGGGCCTGACCAAGCTGAAGCGGCTGGAGCTGGTGTCGCGCGAGGCCAAGCAGGCCGAGAACCTGCGCAAATTGTTGCTGGCCATTGCCGACGATGTCCGCGTTCTGCTGGTCAAGCTCGCCGACCGCCTGCACAACATGCGTACGCTGGACTTCGTGCCGCCGGAGTCGCGACGGCGCATTGCCGAGGAGACGCTCGACATCTATGCGCCGCTGGCCGGCCGCATGGGCATGCAGGAAATGCGCGAGGAGCTGGAGGATTTGTCCTTCCGCACCCTCGATCCGGAAGCCTATTCGGTGGTGATGCAGCGGCTCGACGCGCTCGCCGAGCGCAACCGCAACCTGATCGGCGAAATCGAGGACCAGCTCTCCAACAATCTGCGCCACCGGGGCCTTGGCGCGCGGGTCTATGGCCGCCGCAAGAAGCCGTTCTCGATCTGGACCAAGATGGAACGCAAGTCGGTCGGCTTCGAGCAATTGTCCGACATCTTCGGCTTCCGCCTCGTCGTCAACGACATCGAGGCCTGCTATCGCGCGCTCGGCATCGTCCACACCAACTGGCCGGTCGTGCCCGGGCGTTTCAAGGACTACATCTCGACGCCGAAGCAGAACGACTACCGCTCGATCCACACCACGGTGATCGGCCCCGGCAACCAGCGCGTCGAGCTGCAGATCCGTACCGAGGCGATGGACCAGATCGCCGAGCGCGGCATCGCCGCACACGTGTTCTACAAGGAAGACGTGGGCTCGCCGACCGAGTTTCTCAAGCGCGAGTCCAATGCGTTCGCCTGGTTGCGCCACACCATCGGCATCCTCTCGGAGAGCGCCAACCCCGAGGAATTCCTCGAGCACACCAAGCTCGAGCTGTTCCACGACCAGGTGTTCTGCTTCACCCCGAAGGGCAAGCTGATCGCGCTGCCGCGCCATGCCAATGTGATCGACTTCGCCTATGCCGTGCATACCGACGTCGGCAACAGCGCCGTCGGCTGCAAGATCAACGGCCAGTTCGCGCCGCTGTCCTCGGAGCTCCAGAACGGCGACGAGGTCGAGGTGCTGACCTCGGAGGCGCAAGCGGCGCCGCCCTCGGCCTGGGAAACGCTCGCGGTCACCGGCAAGGCGCGCGCCGCGATCCGCCGCGCCACCAGGACGGCGGTGCGCGACCAATATGTCGGTCTCGGCCGGCGCATCGTGGAACGCCTGTTCGAGCGCGCCAAGATCGAATACGCCGACGACAAGCTCAAGGGCGCGCTGCCGCGGCTGGCGCGCACCTCGATCGAGGACGTCATGGCGGCGGTCGGCCGCGGCGAGATCAAGGCCTCCCACGTCGCGCGTGCGATGTATCCCGACTACAAGGAGGAGCGCATCGCGCGCTACGGCGTCAAGAAGGGGCTCGCCGCCAAGCTCAGGGAGAAGTCGTCGGAGCCGCCGCGCAGCCCGGTCGCGATCCCGATCCGCGGCATCAATTCCGACCTGCCGGTGAAGTTCGCGCCGAACGGCGGCGCCGTGCCCGGGGACCGCATCGTCGGCATTGTCACGCCGGGCGAGGGGATCACGATCTACCCGATCCAGGCGCCGGCCCTGAAGGATTTCGAGGAGGAGCCGGAGCGCTGGCTCGACGTGCGCTGGGACATCGAGGATTCTGCGCCGCAGCGCTTCCCGGCCCGTATCAAGGTCGAGAACGTCAACGAGCCCGGCGCGCTGGCACAGATCGCGACCGTGATCGCCGAGCACGACGGCAACATCGACAACATCAGCATGCAGCGCCGCTCGCCCGATTTCACGGAGACGACGATCGATCTCGAAGTCTACGATCTGAAGCATCTGAGCGCGATCCTCGCTCAGTTGCGCGCCAAGGCAGTCGTGGCCCGTGTCGAACGTGTTAATGGATAGACGCCTTTCGTAGGCGTCCGTCCCCCCGATTTCGTGAGTCCTGAAATGCCCGCTTCTCCGCTCCGCCTCGGCGTCAATATCGACCACGTCGCAACCGTGCGTAACGCGCGCGGCGGCCGCCATCCCGATCCGGTGCGTGCCGCGCTGCTCGCGATCGAGGCCGGCGCCGACGGCATCACCGCTCACTTGCGCGAGGATCGCCGGCACATCCGCGACGAGGACATGGCGCGGCTGAAGGCCGGGATCTCCAAGCCGCTCAATTTCGAGATGGCGGCGACCGACAACATGATGCGCATCTCGCTTGCGACCAAGCCGCATGCGGTGTGCCTCGTGCCGGAGCGCCGCCAGGAGGTGACGACCGAAGGCGGCCTCGACGTCGTCGGCCAGCACAATGCGCTCGCGCCCTACATCGCGCGGCTGAACGATGCGGGCATCCGGGTCTCGCTGTTCATCGCCGCCGATCCCGCGCAGATCGAGATGGCGGCGCGGCTGAAGGCGCCCGTGATCGAGATCCACACCGGCGCCTGGTGCGACGCCGTCGTCGACGGTCATACCGACAAGGCCGAGGCGGAGTGGAAGCGGATCGTGGCGGGGGTGAAGCTGGCGAAGCAAGCCGGGCTCGAAATCCATGCCGGCCACGGGCTCGACTACGCGACGGCGGAGACGATCGCGGCCCTGCCGGAGATCATGGAGCTCAACATCGGCTACTACATGATCGGCGAGGCGCTGTTCGTCGGGCTCGCCGAGACGGTGCGGACCATGCGCGCGGCGATGGACCGCGGCCGGAGCCGGGCATGATCATCGGCATCGGCTCCGACCTGATCGACATCACCCGCGTCGGCAAGGTGATCGAGCGCCATGGCGAGCGTTTCCTCGACCGCATCTTCACCGCGGCCGAGCGGGCCAAGGCGGAGCGGCGCGCCAAGAGCGAGAAGATGGTGGTCGCGACCTACGCCAAGCGCTTCGCGGCCAAGGAGGCCTGCTCGAAGGCGCTAGGTACCGGCATCCGGAACGGTGTCTGGTGGCGCGACATGGGGGTGGTCAACCTGCCGGGAGGGCGGCCGACCATGCAGTTGACGGGCGGGGCGCTGGCCCGGCTCCAGGCCCTGACGCCCGAGGGGTTCGAGGCGAAAATCGACCTGTCGATCACCGACGACTGGCCGCTGGCGCAGGCCTTCGTCATCATTTCCGCCGTGCCGCTGGCCAAGCCCTGACCGTCGGCGGGCTGTTTTTATAATTCACATTAAAAATCAATGTCTTATGCAGTTTTGATGCGATCCTTGATTGCGTGGCCCCCGACAACCGTCTAAAAGTCCGCGAACGCAAATCAGGCTGGGCGAATTCGGCTTTACGCCGGAATTGGCCCTCATTATCAGAATCAGGACAATCTCCTTGGGCCGCGAAGCGATGGGCTGTTCGCGGAAGGAGGGCGCTCTGTGACCGCCGGCCGGAATTGAGAGAGCAATGAGCGTGACTTCGGGAACGAAAACTGAAAGCGGCGTCGGCGAAACGATCCGCGTCGTGATCCACGCTCTCCTGATCGCGCTCGTGATCCGCACGTTCCTGTTCCAGCCGTTCAACATTCCGTCCGGTTCGATGAAGGCGACGCTGCTGGTCGGCGACTATCTGTTCGTCTCGAAATATTCCTACGGCTATAGCCACTACTCGATCCCGTTCTCGCCGCCGCTGTTCTCGGGGCGGATCTGGGGCTCGGACCCGAACCGCGGCGACATCGTCGTGTTCCGCCTGCCGAAGGACGACTCCACCGATTACATCAAGCGCGTCATCGGCCTTCCCGGCGACCGCATCCAGATGAAGGATGGGCTGCTCTACATCAACGACACTCCGGTCGAGCGGCAGCGCATGAGCGAATTTGTCGGCGAGGATCCCTGCGGCTCCGAAGGCGGGGGCATCTCGCGGGTGAAGCGCTGGAAGGAAACGCTGCCGAACGGCGTGTCCTATGAGACGCTGGACTGCGCCGACAACGGCTACATGGACAACACCAACGTCTACAACGTGCCGCCGGGCCATTTCTTCATGATGGGCGACAACCGTGACAACTCCACCGACAGCCGTTTCCTCGGCCAGGTCGGCTACGTGCCGCAGGAGAATTTGATCGGCCGCGCCCAGATGATCTTCTTCTCCATCGCCGAAGGCGAGCATGCCTGGATGTTCTGGCGCTGGCCTTGGGCGGTGCGCTGGAACCGTTTCTTCAAAATCGTCCGATGAAAGACGAAGCCAAGGACATCCCGATCCAATCGACCGAGCCCGCGGCGGGCGCCGACGGCGAAGCTGCGACCAAGACGCTTGCGACCAAGACGCCTGAAGCCAAGAGACCTGAAACCAAGACGCCTGCAAAGAAGAAGCGGGTGCGGAGCAGCAAGGCCAAGGCCTCGGATGCGAACGCGGCGCTCGAGGCGCGCATCGGCCACAGCTTTGCCGATCCGAATCTGCTGATGCAGGCGATCACGCATGTCTCGGCGCTGAAGTCGGGGCGCAAGCGCGGCGACAGCTATCAGCGGCTGGAATTCCTGGGTGACCATGTGCTGGGGCTCGTCGTCTCCGACATGCTCTATCACGCCTTCCCGAATGCTGATGAGGGCGAGCTGTCCAAGCGACTTGCCGAACTGGTGCGCAAGGAGAGCTGCGCCGACGTTGCCAAGTCGCTCGGTCTGCTCGACGACGTCAAGCTCGGTTCGGTCGGGCCGAGCGCCGATGCCCGCCTGCGCAAGAGCGTGCTCGGCGACATCTGCGAGGCCGTGATCGGCGCCGTCTTCCTCGACGGTGGCTACGCGGCGGCGGCGGAATTCGTCAGGCGCAACTGGACCGAACGCATGCACAAGCCGCGGCGTCCCTTGCGCGATCCCAAGACCGTGCTGCAGGAATGGGCGCAGGGGAAGGGGCTGCCGACGCCTGTCTACCGCGAGGTCGAGCGCACCGGCCCGCATCACGATCCGCAGTTCCGCGTCGCGGTGGATCTGCCGGGATTGGCGTCGGCCGAAGGCATCGGTGGCAGCAAGCGTGCAGCGGAGAAGGTGGCGGCCTCAGTGATGATCGAACGTGAAGGTGTTGGCGGCGGCAATGACGGCTGAAGCAAGCGGCGAAGCGCCCTCCGCAACGCGCTGCGGCTTCGTTGCGCTGATCGGCGCGCCGAATGTCGGAAAATCCACACTGGTCAATGCGCTGGTCGGGGCCAAGGTCACGATCGTCTCGCGCAAGGTGCAGACCACGCGCGCGCTGATCCGCGGCATCGTCATCGAGGACAACGCGCAGATCATCCTGGTCGACACGCCCGGCATCTTCCTGCCCAAGCGCAGGCTCGACCGCGCCATGGTCTCGACGGCCTGGAGCGGGGCGCACGACGCCGACCTCGTCTGCGTGCTGCTCGACGCCAAGGCCGGGATTGATGAAGAGGCCGAGGCGATCCTCACCAAGGTCGCCAGCGTCAAGCACGAGAAGATCCTGGTCATCAACAAGGTCGATCTGGTCCAGCGCGAGAAGCTGCTGGCGCTGGCGCAGGCCGCCAACGAGCGCATGGCCTTTGCAAAGACCTTCATGATCGCGGCGATCTCGGGCGACGGCGTCGACGACCTCAGGCATACGCTGGCCGAAATCGTGCCGCCGGGCCCGTTCCTCTACCCCGAAGACCAGATGTCGGACGCGCCGATGCGGCAGCTTGCGGCCGAGATCACGCGCGAGAAGATCTATCGCAAGCTGCACCAGGAATTGCCCTACCAATCCACGGTCGAGACCGACAAGTGGGAGGAGCGCAAGGACAAGTCGGTGCGCATCGAGCAGACGATCTTCGTCGAGCGCGAGAGCCAGCGCAAGATCGTGCTGGGCGCAGGCGGCGCCACCATCAAGTCGATCGGCGCGGACTCGCGCAAGGAGATCGGCGAGATCCTGGGCGTGCCGGTGCACCTGTTCCTGTTCGTCAAGGTGCGCGAAAACTGGGGCGACGATCCCGATCGCTATCGCGAGATGGGCCTGGAATTTCCCAAAGAATAACCAAGAAAAGATCGGTCACCGATGAGCGTACCCAGCAACGTCCGGCGCTTCGAAGCGCTGCTCTATGCGTCATTGATGCTGGATGCCCTGTCGGTCGCGGTGCAGGACCGCACGCCCAATGCCGAGATGACCGAGCAGATGATCATGATGGCGACCATGCTCGCCGGCGGCATGATCCTGCTGCTGGTCTATTTCGTCTGGTTGGCTGCGCGTTGGCGCAAGAACTGGCCGCGCTGGGTGCTGGCGGCGGCCCTTGTGCTGTCCGTGATCTCGCTCGGCCAGATCATCGGCGAGAAGGGCCTGGAGCTCGACAGCGTCATCGAGATCGTCTCCTGCGTGCTGACCGCGATGGGGCTGTATTTCTCGTTCAGCGGCGACGCCCAGGGCTGGTTCAACGCCTAACGTCTTGCGCGATGCCGTAGGGTGGGCAAAGGCGCGCCCTTGCGCGCCGTGCCCACCATAATCGCGCTGCGGATCAAATTGGTGGGCACGCTTCGCTTTGCCCGTCCTACACTCACCTGAAATGCGATAAGCTCCGTTCCATGGAATGGACCGACGAAGGCATCGTGCTGGGCGTGCGGCGGCATGGCGAGAGCAGCGCCATCGTCGAGCTGCTGACGCGTGCGCACGGCCGGCATCTCGGCCTCGTGCGCGGTGGCGCCGGTTCGCGGATGCGGCCGCTCTTGCAGCCCGGCAACAGCGTCAGCGTCGTGTGGCGGGCGCGGCTCGACGAGCATCTCGGCACCTATGCGGTTGAGGGCCTCAAGCTGCGCGCGGCGACGCTGCTGGGATCCTCCCACGGGGTCTATGGCGTCACCCATCTCGCCTCGATTGCGCGGCTGCTGCCGGAGCGCGATCCGCACGAAGACATCTTTGCGATGCTCGAACATTCACTCGATGATTTCGACGATATCGGCAGTGCCGCGGTGCACCTCATCCATTTCGAGCTGGCGATGCTCGCCGAGCTCGGCTTTGGGCTGGCGCTGGAAAACTGCGCGGTGACCGGCGAGACCACGGATCTGATCTATGTTTCGCCGAAATCCGGCGGCGCGGTGTCGCGCGGGGCCGGCGAGCCATGGCGCGACCGGCTGTTGCGCCTGCCGCCGTTCCTGCGTCGTGGCGAGGCCGCGAGCGACCTCACCGACCAGGATCTCCAGGACGGCTTCCGGCTCACCGGCCTGTTCCTGCTGCGCCATGTGCTGGAGCCGCGCGGCCAGGGCCATTCCGACGCGCGCGCCGGCTTCATCAATGCGCTGACGCGGCAGCAGGCGAATTTGGCCATTCCGGCGCCATGACCTGAGAGCGCTTCTGCCCTGTCGCCAGACATGGAAGTTCCCCGGGAACGAAATCCGCCTGGTCGAATTGGCCCTCGCAGGGTTCCACAACGGGAACAGCCAAAAATGTTGATCAAGGGATTCGCCGTGTCGGCGGCGTTGCTTGCGTTCGCGCCTGACGCCGTGGCTGGCGAGCTGCAACCGGGTGTCTTTCGCCGGGCATCCTGCACCGTGATCCGGTATTACGTGGCGAAATATTCCGCTGCGGCCGCAGAGACATGGGCGCGGTCCAAGGGGGCAACGGAGGCCGAAATCGAGGTCGCCCGGCGTTGCCTCACCAATGCGCCGGTCACCGCGCAAGCCAAGACCCAGCAGCCAGTGACCGCCGGCTGGGCAGGGCAATAGCCGCCCACAGGGAACCAATCGATCCTTGCCCGATTCGCTTCCACGGTTTAACCGGGCGGCATGGGAAAACGATTGATTCCGCCGGAGGAACCGGCCGAAATTCACGAGGTGCCGCTGCGTGAGGCGCTGGAAGAGCGCTATCTCGCCTATGCGCTCTCCACCATCATGCACCGTGCGCTGCCGGATGCGCGCGACGGTCTGAAGCCGGTGCACCGGCGCATCCTCTACGGCATGCGCCTGCTCCGGCTCGACCCCGGCACGGCGTTCAAGAAATCCGCCAAGATCGTCGGCGACGTGATGGGCTCGTTCCATCCGCATGGCGACCAGGCGATCTACGACGCCATGGTACGCCTCGCGCAGGATTTCTCCTCGCGCTACCCGCTGGTCGACGGCCAAGGCAATTTTGGCAATATCGACGGCGATAACCCGGCTGCCTACCGCTACACCGAAGCGCGCATGACCGACGTCGCGCGGCTTCTGCTCGAGGGCATCGACGAGGACGGCGTCGAGTTCCGGCCCAACTACGACGGCCAGTCGAAAGAGCCGGTCGTGCTGCCCGGCGGCTTTCCGAACCTGCTTGCCAACGGCGCGCAAGGCATCGCGGTCGGCATGGCGACCTCGATCCCGCCGCACAACGCGGCCGAGCTCTGCGACGCCGCGCTGCACCTGATCGAGAAGCCCGACGCGAAATCCAAGGCGTTGCTGAAGTGGGTGAAGGGCCCGGATTTCCCGACCGGCGGCATCTGTGTCGATTCCAAGCAGGCGATCGCTGAAGCCTATGCGACCGGTCGCGGCTCGTTCCGTGTTCGCGCTCGATGGGAGCAGGAAGAGGGTACGCGCGGCACCTGGGTCGTCGTCGTCACCGAGATCCCCTTCCTGGTGCAGAAGTCGCGCCTGATCGAGAAGGTCGCCGAGCTGCTGGACCAGAAGAAGCTGCCGCTGGTCGGCGACATCAGGGACGAGTCGGCCGAAGACGTCCGCATCGTGATCGAGCCGAAGTCGAAGAACGTCGATCCCGCGCTGATGATGGAATCGTTGTTCCGGCTGACCGAGCTCGAAAACAAGATTCCGCTGAACCTCAACGTGCTGATCAAGGGCCGCATCCCCAAGGTCGTGGGGCTCGCGGAGTGCTTGCGCGAATGGCTCGACCATCTGCGCGACGTCCTGATCCGCCGGACCAACTTCCGCAAGACGCAGATCGAGCACCGGCTCGAAGTTCTGGGCGGTTTGTTGATCGCGTACTTGAACCTCGACGAGGTGATCAGGATCATCCGCACCGTGGACGAACCGAAGCCGGCGCTGATCAAGGCGTTCAAGCTTACCGAGGTGCAGGCCGAAGCCATCCTCAACATGCGCCTGCGCAGCTTGCGCAAGCTCGAGGAAATGGAGATCCGCACCGAGGACAAGAACCTCCGCGCCGAGCTCAAGGGCATTAACGCGGTGCTCGCCTCGGAGCCGGAGCAGTGGAAGAAGGTCGGCGAGCAGGTCGGCAAGGTCCGCGACATGTTTGGACCCAAGACGCCGCTCGGCAAGCGCCGCACCACCTTTGCTGATGCGCCCGAGCACGATCTCGCCGCGATGGAGGAAGCCCTCGTCGAGCGCGAGCCGGTGACGGTCGTGGTCTCCGACAAGGGCTGGATCCGCACCATGAAGGGCCATGTCGAGGATCTCTCGGGGCTGGCCTTCAAGCAGGACGACAAGCTCGGCTTTGCCTTCTTCGCGGAGACGACCTCGAAGCTGCTGCTGTTCGCCACCAACGGCAAATTCTACTCGCTCGATGTCGCAAAGCTTCCGGGCGGTCGCGGCCACGGCGAGCCGATCCGTCTGTTCATCGACCTCGAGCAGGAGGCGGCCCCCGTCGCGCTGTTCGTCAACAAGGGCGGACGCAAATTCCTGATCGCGAGCCACGAGGGCCAGGGCTTCGTCGTCAACGAGGACGATTGCGTCGGCACGACCAAGAAGGGCAAGCAAGTCCTCAACGTCGACATGCCGAACGAGGCGCGCACGGTCACCGAGGTGATCGGCGACACCGTCGCGGTCATCGGCGAGAACCGCAAGATGCTGATCTTCCCGCTCGACCAGGTGCCGGAGATGGCCCGCGGTCGCGGCGTGCGGCTGCAGAAGTACAAGGACGGCGGCCTGTCCGACGTCGCCGTGTTCGAGGCCAAGGCGGGCCTGACCTGGAAGGACTCCGCCGGCCGCGAATTCTCCGCGACCATGAAGGAGCTTGCCGAGTGGCAAGGCACCCGTGCGGATGCCGGCCGCATGCCGCCGAAGGGTTTCCCGAAGTCGAACAGGTTCGGCAGGGTGATTGGGTAAGCAGGCTCGTGTCCCGGACGCGCTGCAGCGTGAAACGCTGCTGCGCAGAGCCGGGACGCCACAACACAGGTGTCATGCCCCGGCTTGACCGGGGCATCCAGTACGCCGCGGCTTCTCGGTTTCATCACGCCCCTCTCTGGAATACTGGATCGCCCGCCCCTGTGCGCAATTGCGCACTAGGCGGGCGATGACAGCGAGTGTGGCGCAAACGCTTGGCAGATAGGCGTGAGCGCATAAGTGCCTGCGTCGATCGGGCACGAACATTGCTTTTTCTTTGCCTGCAAATGAACTCTCAAGAAGAAGCAAAAGGCACAATGTTCAAACTGAAGGCTTTCATCCCCGCGCTGCTTGGGTTCGCGCTGATCGCGGCTCCGGCGCATGCCGCGGGCAATCTCGTTGCGGTGCTTGAGGCGGAGATCGTCACGCTCGATCCGCATTTTTCCACGGCCTACATTTCGCGCACGTTTGGCTACATGGTGTTCGACACGCTCTTTGCGAAAGACTCCAAGGGCGACATCAAGCCGCAGATGGTGCAGGACTGGAAAGTCTCATCCGACGGATTGACCTATACGTTCACGCTGCGCGACGGCCTGAAATGGCATGACGGCCAGCCGGTCACGGCGGCCGATTGCGTGGCGTCGCTGCGCCGCTGGGGCACCCGCAGCGCGCTCGGCCGTCGCATCTTCGCGATCACGGCCTCGCTCGAGCCGACGGATGCGAAAACCTTCGTGCTGACGCTGAAGGAGCCGTCCGGCCTCGTCATCGATGCGCTGGGCAATCCCGTCAGCCCCGTCGCCTTCATGATGCCCGAGCGCATCGCCAAGACGCCCGGCGACCAGCGCATCACCGAGATCGTCGGCTCCGGCCCGTTCGTCTACAGCAAGGCCGATCACCGCACCGGCGATCGCATGATCCTGAAGAAATTCGCCGACTATGTGCCGCGCCCCGAGCCCGCCGATTTCCTCGCCGGCGGCAAGCGCGTCGGCATCGACACGCTCGAGATCCGCGTCATCCCTGATGGTGCGACCGCCGCGTCCGCGCTGCAGGCGGGCGAAGTCGACTTCATGCAATATGCGCCGTTCGATCTGTTGCCGCAGCTGGAAAAGAATTCCCGCGTCAAGCTGGTCAATTTCACCGGCGGCAACATGTTCGCTGGCGCCTATCGTCTCAACGCCGCATCGAAGCCGTTTGATGATCCGGAAATTCGCCGCGTGCTGTGGAAGCTGGTCGACCAGCGCGAGGTGCTGGATGCACTCGGGCTCGATGCCAAATACGCCGCGCCTTGCGCGACGTTCTTCACCTGCGGCACCACCTATGAGAGCAAGGCCGGCACGGAAGCTGCCGCAAAGACGTCGATTGAAGCGGCGAAAACTGCGTTGAAGGCGACCAAATATGCCGGCGAGCCCGTCGTCGTCATGGAAGCCAACGATCTCGAAGCCCCGCGCGTCTCGGCGCAGGTGCTGGCCGAACGGCTGAAGCAGGCCGGGTTCAACGTCGATCTCCAGGTGATGGACTGGGCGAGTGTGCTGGCGCGCCGCGCCAAGAAGGAGGGCTGGAGCGTCTATGGCGTCCACGCCGGCGGTTTTGACCTGGGCTCGCCGCTGACCAACGTCATGGTCGCCTTCAACTGCGCCGACTTCACCGGCTGGCAATGCGACGCACGTATCACGCCCTTGATGGAAGCCTTCGCCAAGGCGCCTGCCGAGGAGGATCGCAAGAAGATCGCCGGCGAGATTCAGAGCGTCATGTACGATCAAGCGCCCGCGATCCCGTGGGGCCAGTTCGCGCAGCCGGCGGCCTATCGCGCCACCCTGCGTGGTCTGATACCGTCCGCCATCCCGGTGTTCTGGAACGTTGAGAAGTAACGCGATGTACGATGTCATTGTTGTCGGCGGCGGCTCCGCCGGCGCCGCTGTTGCGGCACGGCTTTCCGAGGATCCCGCACGGCGTGTCCTGCTGCTCGAGGCGGGGCTGGACTGGCGCGCCGACGAGGCGCCCTGGGAGGTGATGACGCCAAATCCGATCCCGATCATCCACAAGCGTGAGTACCAGGAGAAATGGCAATGGGCCGATCTCCTGACGCGCCGGGTGGCCGGGCAGGAGCCGCGCTTCTACTGGCGCGGCAAGGGGCTTGGCGGCTCATCGATGATGAACGGCCAGATTGCCATCCGCGGCGTCGCCGACGCGTTCGACGAGTGGGCGGCCAATGGCTGCACCGGCTGGTCGGCCAAGGACGTGATGCCGCTGTTCTCGGTGATCGAGGATGATTTGGAATTTGGTGACGCCCCGGGCCATGGAAGCGGCGGACCGCTGCCGGTCTATCGCGCTCCGCCCGAGAAGTGGGGCCCGATCGATCGTGGCCTGCGCGATGCCGCGCTGGCGAGCGGCTATCCCTGGTGCGCCGACCTCAACGGTCCTGATGGCGAGGGCGTCGCCTGTTATCCCATCAACAGCCGGGACAGCCGCCGCATCACGACCAACGAGGGCTATCTCGAGCCGGCGCGCGGCCGCGCCAATCTCGAGATTCGCGGGCATGCGCTGGTCGATCGCGTGCTGATCAGCGACGGCCGGGCGACCGGCCTTCGTGTTCACATCGAAGGGCAGGGCACCCACGAGATCAGCGCGCGCCAGATCGTGCTCTGCGCCGGCGCCATCCACAGTCCGGCGATCCTGCTGCGTTCTGGCATCGGACCGGCGGATGAGCTGAAGGCGATGGGGATCGCGGTCGAGCGCGATCTGCCGGTCGGCCGCCACTTCTTCGACCACCCGTTGTTTCGCGCCACGGTCCAGCTCCACGAAAATCTGCGGCCGACCGATCCGGACACCCGCCACACCAATTGCTGCGTGACCTATTCCTCCGGCCTCGCCGATGGCGGCAAGCGCGACATGATCCTGATCGCGTTCAACCACCGCGGCATCGGCGTGCCTGGAGCGATCGGCGCCGGCCTGTTCAACGCCTATTCGCGCGGCACGCTCAAGCTGGCCTCGACCGATCCGGCGATCGATCCCATCGTCGAGGAGAACATGCTTGCCGATCCCCGCGACATGCTGCGCATGATGGACGCGGTGAAACGGCTGGCCGTGATCACCTCGCAGCCGGCGCTTTCAGGCATTGCCGATTGGATCAGGCTGACCGACACCGATCTGACGCTGCCGCAAGCTGCGGCCTTGCCGGATCACGAGCTCGATGCGCTGCTGCGCCGCGAGACCGGAGACATCCAGCATGCCGCCGGCAGTTGCCGCATGACTGGGGTCAACGACCCCGATGGCGTGGTCAACCCCGACGGCACCGTGAAGGGTATCTCGGGCCTACGCGTCGCCGACGCCTCGATCATGCCGTCCGATTGCCGCGCCAACACCCACTTCACGACGGTGGTGATCGGCGAGGCGATTGCGCGGATGATGATGCGTTAGCGCTAGAAGTGATAGTTCACGCCTGCCGTCACGGCGTGAATGCGATCCTTCAGGCTGAAGATGTTGACGGTCGTGCCGGCCCCATTGCTCAGGAACGCGCTGTGGTCGCCGAAGTCGTAATAGTCGTATTCGAAAACCGCGGACCAATGCGGTGCGAACGCCCAGTCGACGCCGGTGCCGGCGGTCCAGCCGGTTCGGGTGCTGGCTCCGCTGGGATTGACGGGGACGCCACCAGCGGGCGTGAAGGCCTCGTCAAGCTTTTCACGCGTCCAGGCGCCGCCGCCCCTGACGAACACCAGCCAGCGATCAGCGAACGCGTAGCCGAGCCGCGCGGTGGCCGAGGCCAGGAAGTCGTTGCTCATCGTGAATTGGCTGGGGACGACGACGCCGGTCACGAGGTTTCTGACGGTGCCGGCGTGCGAGTTGCGGAGGCTGCTCCAGGCCGCACGGCCTTCGGCACCCACGACCCATCTGGTCGCAAATTGATAGTCGCAGCCGACCTGTCCGCCTCCAACGAAGCCTGTTGAACTGAAGGAGACAGAGTTTCCAAGCGAGTTGGTGGTCCGGTCGTCGCTGACGACACCGCCGACGTGTGCGCCGACGTAGCAACCGGTCCAGGTGAAAGGGATGGGCGCGAGGGGAGGTGCCTTCACCGCCAGATCAGCCGCCAAGGCCGCGCTGGAAAATCCCACTGTCAAAAGCATACCGGCGCAAAGATTGATGCAACGCGTCATTTCTGAAATGTCCCCACATGCCCAAAACGTGCATGCATCTTTGCCAGATATGGTGGGCGTGGCGGAAGGTCGCATCGATCCGATCCATACAAGTTTTGGTAGAGCGTGGCGCAAATGTCACGCAATGAGGTTGCGGCCTGAGGATGACAGCTCGATGAAGCTGCTGCTCAGATCACCCCCGCCAGCCGGAGTGCCACGCCCGCGGCGCAGCTACCGGCGAGCACGGTGAGCATGCCGAGCTTGAAGCGGAAGATCGCGGTCGCGGCCGCGATCGACAGCAGCAGCGCCGGGACGTCAACGCTCGTCAGCACCGGCCTGTCGAAGGCGAACGGGAAAGCGTGCACCGGTACGGTCTCGCGGAACAGCGTGTGCAGCGCGAACCAGATCGAGAGGTTAAGGATCACGCCGACGACGGCGGCGGTGATCGCGCTGAGTGCGCCGGCGAGGCCCGTGTTGCCGCGCAGGCGCTCGATGTAGGGGGCGCCGACGAAGATCCAGAGGAAGCAGGGGGTGAACGTGACCCAGGTCGCAAGCAATCCGCCGAGCGTCGCTGCAAGCATCGGCGACAGGCCGCTTGGATCGCGATAGGCGGCCATGAAGCCAACGAACTGAAGCACCATGATCAACGGCCCCGGGGTGGTCTCGGCCATGCCGAGACCGTCGAGCATCTCGTGCGGCTTCAGCCAGTGATAATGCTCGACCGCCTGCTGCGCCACATAGGCCAGCACCGCATAAGCGCCGCCGAACGTGACCAGCGCCATCTTCGAGAAGAACAGCGCGATCTGGCTGAACACGCTGGCTTGACCAAGAATCAAAAGCAGCGCGATCACCGGCACCAGCCAGAGTGCGAGCCATAGCGCACCGACGCGGATCGCGCGCGCGGTGTTGGGGCGCACATGCTCGGGAACGGCTTCGCCGAGCATGCTGTCGATCACGGCGGTGCTGCCGCCGGAGCCGTGAGCCGCCGGGGCAAACTCTGGGCGGCCAGCCCGGGCGCCGACATATCCGATCACGCCGGCGGCGATGATGATGACCGGGAAGGGGACCGCGAAGAAGAAGATCGCGACGAAGGCGATTGCGGCGAGCGCGATCATGATGCGGTTCTTCAGCGCGCGCTTGCCGACGCGCACCACGGCCTCGAGGACGATGGTCAGCACGGCCGCCTTCAGCCCGAAGAACAGCGCCTCGACGAAGCTGACATTGCCGAAAGCCGCGTAGATGTAGCTGAGGCCCATGATGGCGATGATGCCGGGAAGGATGAAGAGCCCGCCCGCCATCAGCCCGCCGGCGGTGCGATGCATCAGCCAGCCGACATAGGTGGCAAGCTGCTGCGCCTCCGGTCCCGGCAAGAGCATGCAGTAGTTCAGCGCATGCAGGAATCGGCCTTCGGAGATCCAGTTCTTCTCCTCGACCAGGATGCGATGCATGACCGCAATCTGGCCCGCGGGGCCGCCAAAGCTCAGGCAGGCGACGCGGAGCCAGACTCGGAAGGCTTCGCCGAAGCTGATGCCGTGACCGGCATCAGCTTCCGTTGGATTGGCGCGGGTGTCCATCACGCCTTCACCTTGTTGGTCGGCCAGTTGTGGGTCTCGGCCGTAGCATCGCGGCACCAGCGGTAGAAGGCGTCGTAGAGCGTCATGCCGGCTTCGAGCTGTTCAAGATCGTCGTCGTACATCCGCGACAGCCCGAGCGAGGCCGCGAGCAGGCCAGGGGCTTCCGGCGCGAGGTCGGGCCGCGCAGTGTCGGCGCCGCGGACCAGCGTGGCGAGCCGCAGCAGAGGCGGTGTTGCAATCCCGAACTCCTCGATCATCACGTCGAAGGTGCAGAGCTCGCCGCGGTGACTCCAGAACACGTTCTCGATGTCGAACGGCGCCGCGTTGAAACGCTCGCCCACGGCGACCACTTCAGAGGGCGCGACGAACAGGAACACCGCGTTGGGATCGACGAAGCGGCGGATCAACCAGGGGCAGGCGATGCGGTCGACCTTCGGCCGGGCCCGCGTCACCCAGACGGTGCGTCCCTTGGCGTCGCGCGGCGGCAGTTTTGCAGCATCGACCAGCGGCAGCTTTGCGTTCTTCCAGCCCTCGAAACCGCCTTCCAGCGTCTCGGCCTGCACGCCGAGCTGGCGCAGCCAGGCGGCCGTGCCCTGTGCGAGCTTTTCGCCGCGCAGGCAGGCGACGATGGCGGAACGGCCGGAGAATTCGCCGCCCCAGTCCGGAACGTTGTCGTGGCTGAGCTTGATCGAGCCGGGAATCAGTCGCCGGTCGGCGGCAAAATCCTCGTCGGTGCGCACGTCGATCAGGACAGGTGCGTTCGCCGTGCCGATCAGCCGTGCCAATTTGTCAGATGATATCGTTGTGTAGGAAGACATGATGCGCCCTCGTAAGAACAAACGGGACGCGATACTTGGGCTTGTCGCCTCGTGGGGAGATCGCTCAGTCCCCATGAGCGTCATTACAACGAAACCGCCCCGGGCTGTCAATCGGCTCGTTGACTTGATTTTGCCCGGACATTCCGCAGGTCTATATTGCGGGTCAACGGACCGGACCTTTCGGAGACTTTTCGATGCATTCCCATTCGATCGAGCAATGGACCCATGACCACGCCTTTCTCGGCGAGAAGCACGACGAGAACGAGCGGCGCACCTGGCTCGTGGTCGTCCTGACCCTGGTCATGATGGTCGGCGAGATCGTTGCCGGCTCGCTGTTCGGCTCGATGGCGCTTTTGGCCGACGGCTGGCACATGGGCACGCATGCGGCCGCGCTTGGCATTGCCGCCTTTGCCTACCGCTTCGCGCGCCGGCATCTGGGGAATGCGCATTTCACCTTCGGCACGGGCAAGTTCGGCGATCTCGCCGCCTTCTCCAGCGCGATCATCCTGGGCCTGATCGCGGTCGAGATCGCCTATGAGAGCGTGCTGCGGCTGTTCACGCCGGTGCCGATCGTCTATGGCGAGGCCATCGCGGTCGCCGCCCTTGGCCTTTGCGTCAACCTCGCCAGCGCGTGGCTGCTGCGCGACAGCCATGATCACCATCATCACGGCCATGACTACGGCCTTGGGCATGCGCATGATGATCACGACGATCACGGTCATCACCACCATCATCACGACAACAATCTTCGTGCGGCCTATGTCCACGTCATGGCCGATGCGGCGACCTCGGTGCTGGCGATCGCAGCGCTGGTGGTCGCGATGTATTCGGGATGGGTCTGGGCCGATCCCGCCGTCGGCCTGATCGGCAGCGCCGTGATCGCGAGCTGGGCGTTCGGCCTCGTCAAGTCATCAGGCGCGGTGCTGCTCGACGTGCGCGCCGACGAGAAGCTCGAACGCACCATCCGCGCCCGCATGGAGGTCGGAGAGGACCGCGTCACCGACCTGCATCTCTGGCAGGTCGGGCCCGGCCATTGCGCCGTGCTGGTCTCGGTGGTGTCGGACAAGCCGAAGCAGCCGGCCGTCTATAAGAAGCGGCTCGCTGGGCTGAAGGGCCTGAGCCACGTCACGGTCGAGGTCGAGACCTGCCCGCATTGATGTGATCTGCCGAAACGGAATTCGGCGGCGCGGCCGGGGTTGATCCTCGGTCGCAGCCATACAGGGCGCTGCAAGAGGGACCAAGGATGATGCCCAGGATCAAGTTTGCTCTCGCCGTCGCCGCGCTGGCTCTGTCCGGCCACGCGGCCGTTGCGCAGTCCGAGAAATCGGGCGTCGAAAAGCTCTACGTCCTCAATTGCGGGGAGGGCACCGCCGGGGACATCTCGCGCTGGACGCCCGGCCTGAACGAGGGCAAGGCGATGGACTTCGTCGACAGCTGCTATCTCATCAAGCACAGCAGCAAGGGCTGGTTCCTGTGGGACACCGGCATCGCCGATGCCGTCGCCGCCATGCCGAATGGCCTTGTCCCCGCCGATCCCAAGGCCGTCACCTGGCGCCGGCCGAAGACGTTGGCCGCCCAGCTCGAACAGTTCGGCCTCAAGCCGGATGACGTCAAGGCGATGGCGGTGTCGCACACGCATCCTGATCACTCCGGCAATGTCGAGCTGTTCCCGCAGGCCACGCTCTACGTGCAGAAGGCCGAATATGACTGGCCCGGCGCCAACAACGAACCGCGCTTCAAGCCCTCGCATCCGGTCGAGTTGCTCGCGGGTGACAAGGACGTATTCGGCGACGGCAGCGTGACCATCCTGTCGACGCCCGGCCACACGCCGGGACACCAGTCTCTGCTGGTGAAACTGCCGAAAACCGGCGCGGTGGTGCTGTCGGGCGACGCCGTCCACTTCAAGGACAATTGGGATAACCGCCGCGTCCCCAGCATGAACGCCAACAAGGACCAGAGCGCGGCGTCGATGCAGAAGATCGCGGACACGCTCGTCAAGGAGAAGGCGCAGCTCTGGATCAACCACGACAAGGCCCAGCGCGACAGCCAGAAGATGGCGCCTGAGTTTTACGACTAGCGTTTGCGCCGAGGCTGCTGCCATGACGCTGGCAGCAGCAGCGTGCTACGGCCCAGGAAAACTCCGCGACAGGAGATGATCGTGGGAGAGTGGGCAGGGGTTGCGATCGCGCTGGCGTCGAGCAGCCTCGGCGGCACCGCTGCGGCGATCACCCGCTATCTCGTCGGTGGCGCCGATCCGGTTCTGCTCGCGATCCTGCGCTGGGGGATCGGCTTTCTCTGCCTCCTGCCGTGTGCGCTCCTGCTCGGCGTGCGCTGGCCGCAGCGGCCCGACTGGCCGGCCGTGGCGCTGCTCGGCACCTGCTTCTTCGGACTGTTCTTCATCCTCTACAATATCGCGGTGTCCTACACGACCGCCGCGCGCGCCAGTCTCGCGCTGGCGACGCTGCCGCTCCACACCATGGTCGTCGGTGCGATCCTCGGCGTCGAGCGGCTGACGGCGCGCAAGATCATCGGCGTCGGCATCGCCGTGCTCGGTGTGACAGCCGCGCTGGCAGCGGGGCTCGCCCAGAGCCCGCCCGGCGCCTGGCGCGGCGAGTTGATCATGACCGGTGCCGTGTTCTGCATGGCGTTCTACAACGTGCTGTCGCGCCCGCTGATGCAGCGCTCAAGCGCATTGGGTTTTCTCACCGTCGGCATGGGCGCGGGCGCCGCCGTGCTGGTGCTGGCGGGGTTCGTGAAGGGTAGCTTTGCGGCGCTCGATCATTTCACGACGGCGCAGTGGATCGCCGGCGTCTATCTCGGCATCGGCGGCGGCGCGCTCGCCTTCATCCTCTGGGTGATGGCGCTGGCGCGGGCGACGCCGACCCGCGTTGCCAATACCATGACGGTCAATCCGATTGCCGCGACCTTGCTGGCGGCGCTGCTCATCGGCGAGCCGATCACGGCAAACCTTCTGATCGGGCTAGTTGCTGTGTTCGCCGGCATCTGGATCGCGACCAGCCAGGCGAAGCCGGCCTAGTTGCGCGGTGCAGTGACCGGGGGCGGGCTGGCGTCCGGTGTCTTCTTCGGCTTGAGCGTGCCGGCGTAGAACGAGAGCAGCCACACCAGGATGATGGCGAGGAGATAGACGCCCCAGGCCTGTGGCGGCGTGGTTGCCCAGCGCAGCAGGCCTTTGAAGGTGCGGGGCGGGCTGTTGTCTTCGCTCATGGCCCGCTTGTGCGCGAAAGCCTTGGCCCGGTCAATCCGGCCGCCGCTCGGTGCGGATCAGGAACAGCGCCGCCAGCGCCGAGAGGCTGAGTGCGGAGGAGACCATCAGCACCTTGGCGCCCATGACGTCGATGAGCAGGCCGAAGGCCAGCGGCGCCACCGCCTGCGCCATCCGTGCCGGCGCGCCGATGATGCCGAGGCGGTAGCCGAAATCCTTCGGGCCGAAGATCGACAGCGGCAGCGTGCCGCGCGCGATCGTGAGAATGCCGTTGCCCGAGCCGTGGAGCAGCGCAAACGCGCTTGCGGCGGGGGCGCCGAAGATGGCGAGGATTGCGGCGCCGAGCGGGTGGGTGACGCAGGCAAGGCGCGTCGACCACAGCGGATGGAAGCGGCTCAGAAAGCCCGCTTCGAGAATGCGCGCGGCCACCTGTGCCGGGCCGATCAGCGCGCCGGCGGCGATGGCCTCGACATGCGTCGCGCCCGTGGCCTCCAGCAGGCGCGGGAAATGGACGGCCATTGCGCCGGTGACGGTCCAGACCGCCGCGAAGACGAAGGCGAGCAGCACCATGGTGCGGTCGAGCGGCAAATGCGGCTTCTCGGCCGTCGCCGCGGCCTGCCTGGCGCCCTTGATCGCCGGCAGCACGAAGAAGTTCAGGGGCAGGCCGATCAGGAGATTGGCGGCCGCCCAGGCAAAACAGGTCTCGCGCCAGCCGATATGGGACAGGCCCCAGGCGGTGAGGGGCCAGCCGACGGTGGAGGCGAAGCCTGCCATCAGCGTGATGCCGGTGATTGGCCTGCGCGCCTCGGTGCCGTAGATGCGGCTCAGCGCGGCGAAGGCGGCGTCATAGAGCCCCATCGCCATGCCGATGCCGAGCACGAGCCAGGCGAACGCCATCACCGCCAATGAGTGCGAGAGGCCGAGCAGGACGAGACCCGCGGCCATCGTCAGGTTCGAGACCGACAGCACCTGCCGGCCCCCGAACAGATCGATCTGCCGCCCGATGCGCGGGCCGAGCATCGCCGAGATCACGAGTGAGGCCGAGAACGCGCCAAAGATCCAGTTGGAGGAGACGCCGAGGTCGCGCGCCATGGGATCGGCGAGCAGCGCCGGCAGGTAGTAGCTGGAAGCCCAGGCCAGGGTCTGCGTGGTGCCGAGCGCCAGGATGATTGGAAGCTGGCGCTGGCTCATGTTGGTGCGAATCTGGTCTCGGTGTGCGGCGGTGTCATTGGTTGCATTTGCGGCCCGTGGCGAGAGTGCGTCAACAGCGTCCGCGACATATTCGATCTGCTGCGGACGGGAGCCCTGGTTGCGCACGGTTCGCGCGTGGCCTTTCGCTCGTCACGAATGCACGCCATAATGGCGCATGCAATTGACCTCGCGCCTCGCGCTGATGAACTGGCTGACCGGCCAGGGGCTCACGGGCCTGCTCGAAAACGAGCTGCTCCGCGGCTTCTGCGAGCGCTGCCGCGCCGAAGGGCTGGAACTCTCGCGCGGGCTCGTCGTGATCGACACGCTGCATCCGATCTATGAGGGCCGCGGCTTCCGCTGGAGCGACCGTCCCAGCAACGAGAGCGACGCGTTCGAATACGGCTCGACTGCCGAGGGCGACGCGGCCAGGAGCTGGCGCCGCTCGGTGTTCTTCCACATGCTCGAGCACGGCAACGACGAGATGGTGATTGATCTCGCCGATGCGCCCTCGATGGATTTCTCGCAGATCGGCGAGCTCGCGGAAAAAGGCCACAAGCACTATCTCGCCTTCGTGCATCGCTTCGGCGAGAACGGCGCGCTCGGCCTGATGGATTGCCTCTATTCCTGCTGGACCACGCGCCGCGACAGCGGCTTCTCCGAACCCGAGCTCGAAGCTCTGCGCGATCTCGTGCCGGTGCTGGGGCTCGCGATCAAGTCGGCGCAGCAGGTCGACATCGCGCGAACCCTCGGCCGCGTCTATCTCGGCCGCGATGCCTCCGCGCAGGTGCTGGGCGGGCGCATCACGCGCGGCGTCACCGAGCGCATCAACGCCGTGCTGTGGTATTCGGATTTGCGCGGCTCGACCGGGATCAGCGAGAGCATCGGCCCCGACGAGATCATCCCGTTCCTCAACGACTATGCCCAGGCCGTGATCGACGCGATCCACGATGCCGGCGGCGACGTCCTGAAGCTGATCGGCGATGGCGTGCTCGCGATGTTCTGGGGGGAGGACATGTCGGACGCGCGGCGCGCTGCGCTGCGCGCTGAGCATCTGTTCCGCAAGAACGTCGCTGCGCTGAACAAGCGGCGGGAGGCCGACGGCCGTCCCACGACGTCGGCCTATATCGGCCTGCATGTCGGCGAGGTCTTTTACGGCAATATCGGCAGCGCGGACCGGCTCGACTTCACCGTCGTCGGCCCCACCGTCAACGAGGTCAGTCGCATCGCCTCGATGAGCCGCTCGGTCGACCGCGAGCTGCTGGCCTCGGCCGAGTTCTACAAGGGCCTGGACGCCACCGGCCGTCGCTACCTCGTCTCCACCGGACGCTACGCGCTGCGCGGCATCGGCCGCGCGCAGGACCTCTACACGCTCGATCCTGAGGTCGATACGAGCGAGCCGGTGACCGGGAGCTACGAGCGATATCTGGCGAATTAGCGGCGGATCGCAGGGGCCGAGACATTGGGCGTTTTCGTTCGATCCTTGGCGGGCCATTGTTCGGAAAGCGGCGGCATCGAAGTCTCCTTGCCGGTCATGCGCTCAATTGCGACGGCGTAGACGGTGATGATGTCGAGCCGCGGGAAGAACCCCTTCGGTCGCGTCGTGTCTGGCTTGCCGTATTTGGCCATCAACGTTTCGCAGAACCGCTGCTTGATGCCCGTGTCGCCCACGACCCTGATGCGGCCGAACAGGCATATGCTTCGATAGGCGAGACCGGAATCGCATTCGAACCGGCCATAGTCGAAGACACCTTCGTGCTCATCGATCTCGATGCAGACGCGGGGATCTCGCTCGATGTTTGCGCGCAGATGTCCCCGGGCGGCCGTCGTGTGCAGATACACCTCACCGTCGAGCCAGAGATAGAGGAGCGGGATACAGTAGGGAAAGCCGTCCTCGCTGACTGTCGCAAGATGGCCAGCATATCCGCGTGCCAGCATCTCCAGGATCCGCTCCTGCGACATGGCGCGGTCCTCGCGACGGATTTGCGGTGAACTCATGGTGCAAGACGCTCCGCGCCGCGATCCGAATGAGCGGACATTTCAGGTTTCCTTGTTATCCGAAACAGGATAGAAAAATAGTGGTCTTGAGCAAAGGTCCACTTGGTCCTAATGCGGCATACCACTTCTCGACGTGCGGCTCACCCTGTCGGACGAGGACCCGTGAAGAGCAGGCAGAGCTGGGCAGAACTCTATTCCTTCAGCGTCGACCGTACTGCGGAGGCGCCGGTATTCCGCCAAATCTACCTCGAACTACGATCGGCAATTCTGTCCGGAGCGCTTCGTCCGGCGGCCAAGTTGCCCTCGACGCGCGACCTTGCGGCGCAGCTCGGCGTCTCGCGTACCGCGGTTGTTTCGGCTTTCGAGCAGCTGCTGGCCGAAGGTTATGCCTTCGGCCGGAAGGGGGCGGGGACTTACGTTGCGTCCGATCTGCCTGAACCGTTTGCCGCGCCTCATGGCCGCAAGACGCGGACGGCACCGGCCGCGGCAGGCGTGGCCTCCTTTCACGGCCTCGGCGATTTCGTCGATGTGACGACGCAGAATGACGAGCGTCCCTTCAACCTGGGTCGCACGCTGTTGGATGCACGTAGCGCCGAATTGTGGCGCAAACTGACGGCGCGCACGCTGCGATCGTTTGAGCGACATCATCTCGGCTATGGCGATCCGCGTGGTTTGCTGGAGCTGCGCAAGTCGGTTTGCGACTATCTTCGGGCCGCACGCGGCGTGCGCTGCGAGGTCGACCAGATCGTGATCACCGCCGGCACGCAGCAAGCCGTGGACATCGTCGCACGTGTCATGCCCGGGCCGGACAAGGAGGTCTGGATCGAAGACCCCGGCTATACCCTGACCCGTCTTACGCTCGCTGCGTCGGGCGCGAAGGTTTGCGCCATCCCGGTTGACCAGCACGGCGTCAACGTCACGGAAGGGATCCGCCGCGCCCCGAAGGCGCGCGCAGTTTTCATAACGGCCTCGCATCAGTTTCCGACAGGCGTTCCCCTGTCGATGGCGCGCCGCCTCGAACTTTTCGCCTGGGCCCGCGAGTCCGGCGCCTGGATCATCGAGGACGATTACGCCAGCGAATTCCGCTACGGCGGCCGTCCCCTCGCTTCGCTTCAGGGCCTGGATGAGGCCGGCCGGGTCATTTACGTCGGAACGCTCAACAAGGCGCTCTTCCCCGAACTGCGGCTTGGCTACGCCGTGCTGCCACACCCGCTGGTGCGGAATTTCGTTGCCGCGCGCTATCTGATCGACCGTCAACCGTCGAGCCTCTGCCAGTCCGTTGCTGCGGCCTTCATGGAGGAGGGGCATTTCGCAGCCCACATCCGCAGAATGCGGGAAGTCTACCGCCGCCAGCGCGATACCCTCGTTGCGGCACTGAGGCGGCGCCTGGGCGACCATTTGTCGGTCGAGCCGCCGGACCAGGGCATGCACCTGGTTGCCTACACGCGACGGGGACTTTCCGACGTGAAGATCGAACGGGCCGCTCGCGACCACGGCGTCACCGTTCGCGCGATGAGCCGCCACTATATCGAGGCGCCGGCGCAGTCGGCGCTGATGCTGGGCTTTAGCGGCTACCCGCAGCAGACCATTGCGCCGGCGGTTGCCCGATTGGCGCGGGCCATCGCCGCTGATTGCGTACCGGACTAGTACCCGGAATCAGAGCTGAGTGATACGGCGGCCTTTGAAACGGCGTTGACGGACCTTTTTCTTGGTCCAGACGAAGGGCTCGGCTCTGTCGTTGTATGCGTTGACGTAGGCATCGATGTGTTCCTGAAGCTGCTTGAGGCTCGTGAAGGAGGTGCCGCTGAGCGACTGCCCCTGCAAGATGGAAAACCATACTTCGACCTGATTGAGCCATGACGCACTTGTCGGCGTGAAATGAAATTGCACGTTGGGGTGGGCCTTGAGCCAGTCCTCGTTCTTTTTATGGGTGTTGAGGTTGTCGAGGATGACGTGAAGCTTGCGGTTCGGAAAAGCCGCGGTGACGCTGTTCATGAAATCGAGAAACTCGACGCGGCGCCGGCGTTTTGAATTGGTCGCGATGATCTTTCCGGTGGCGACTTCGAGCGCCGCAAACAATGTTGTGGTGCCATGCCGCTTGTAATCGTGGCTTTGGCCGGTTAAGGCGCGGCCATTGGGCAACTTCAGATAACCCTGCGCTCGCTCCAAAGCCTGGATCGAGGGCTTCTCGTCCACGCACAGCACAATGGCCTTCGCCGGCGGCGCGACATAGAGGCCGACAACATCGGCGGCTTTGGCCGTAAAGTTCGGGTCGTTGCTCTCGCACCAGGACTTGCGAGCCACCAGGTCAATCTTGTGGCTGCGCAGGAACCGCCAGACATATTGGACATCGACATCGCCCAGCGCCTCGGCCAGCAGGGGGCCGGTCCAGCGCGCAAACCCTTGCGGTGGCGGCTTATCCAGCAGCTTCAGAATCCGCTTGTCGGTCGTCTTCGTATAGATCGGCTGCTTGCCAGGCCGCGGCTTGTCTTGCAGCCCTTCAAGGCCATGGTCGGCATAGCGATGCCGCCAAAGGCTGACAATCCGCGGCTGGACCCCAACTTCCTTGGCGATCGACCGGGTGCTGCGCCCATCCGCCGCCAACAGAACTATCCGCGCCCGCTTCAAATCGCGCTGCAACGTCACCGGTGAGCGACAGCACGCCTCAAGCACCTTGCGATCTTTCCTCGAAAGGTGGACTTCTCTTGCTTCGGGTATCATCCCGACCTTGAATCACGACTCACGTTCCAAGAAAAGTGGGTACTAGCACCGCGCCGGCACTTCGTCCCCCACCATGGCCGGCTGCCGATCCAGCGCCACGGCGGGAGAGAGCCAGATCACCAGCGCCTGAACGCCGAACACGGCGGCTGCGAGATACAGGCAGGCCTCCGCGCTCCAGAAGCCGCCGACGATCGCGCCCAGCGCCGAGCCGAGCGGGCGGGCGCCGTAGCTCATGATGTTGATGGCGGAGACGCGTCCGAGCAGGCGCGGCGGCGTCACGGACTGGCGCAGGGTCGTGGTCGAAATCACCCACAGGATCGGCCCGACCCCGAGCAGGAAGAAGCTCAGGGCCGCGAGCGAGGGCGAGGGGACCAGCACCGTCAGCGCCATCACCACCGCGGCGACGAAACCCGTAACCGGACCAAGGCCGACCACCGTCCCGAAGGCGATGCGCTTCATCACGCGCGTGGCGAACAGCGCGCCGATCACCATGCCGACGCCGTACATCGTCAGCACGCTGCCGACGCCTGCGGCCGTCAGGCCGAGATGGCGCACGGCATACGGCACGAACACGGCGATCTGGAGGAACCAGCCGGTGTTGAAGATGAACTGGGTAATGAACACCGGCCGCAGCAGCGGATGGTGGAACACGAAGGCCGCGCCCTCGCGGATGTCCTGGAACGGATGGCGCCGCGGCGAGGGAGTCCGGGTGGGCTCGTAGATGCCGGAGAGCAGCACGACGGCGATGGCCGAGAGCGCCGCGGCGAAGCCGAAGGCCGGGCTCGCACCCCACCAGCCGACCAGCGCGCCGCCGAGCGCAGGCCCGCTTGCAAAGGCGATGGTGCGGGCGAGTTCGATGCGGGCATTTGCCGACGGCAACAGCTCCGCGCTCACCAGCGAGGGCACCAGGGCCGGCGCCGCCACGCTGTAGACGACCGTGCCGCATACGGCGGCAAAGCCGAGCAGAGCCAGCAGCGGCAAATTGAACGCGCCAAGTGTGAGCAGCAGCACGATGGCCGCCAGCGCGACCGCGCGCAGCGCTTCGGCACCCGCCATCAGCGAGCGGCGGGAGATGCGGTCGGCGAGTAGGCCGGCCGGAATGGCGAACAGGACAAAGGGCAGGGTGAGGGCGGTCTGGAGCAGGCCGGTCTGGCCTTCCGCAACACCCAGCGTGAGCACGGCGACGATGGGGGCCGCGGCCAGCGCGATCTGCTCGGCCGATTGCGCCGCCAGGTTGGACCAGGCGAGGCGGTTGAAGGTGTCGGGGAGGCGAAGCGGGTTTGACATGGCGCATTTCCTGCAAAGTCGTGTTGGCGCCAGTATCCGCCCCCGAGGACGGCCAAACCCACCCGCTTCCCGACAGGGCGGCGGATAACCGCCGCGTCGGGACCTCATCGGCTAGATGCAGTTGCAAATGAGTTGCAATAAGCTTCGACTTCGGTATTCTGCTGCTATGGATGCCCGCTCCCCCGATTTGACCCAAGATGCCGCCGGCAGGCGCACTGATGCGCCTGCTACCAAGAGCCTCGCCGAGGTGAACGCCACGATTGCCATCCCCACGGCGGGGGTGTGGTGGCGGCGATTCCTCGCCTTTGTCGGCCCCGGCTATCTGGTCTCGGTCGGCTACATGGACCCCGGCAACTGGGCGACCGACCTCGCCGGAGGGTCGAAGTTCGGCTACACGCTGCTTTCGGTCATCCTGCTCTCGAATTTGATGGCGATCCTGCTCCAGTCGCTGGCGGCGCGGCTCGGCATCGTCACCGACCGCGACCTCGCGCAGGCCTGCCGCGCGACCTATTCGCCGGCGGTGAACTTCCTGCTCTGGCTCGCCTGCGAGGCGGCGATCATCGCCTGCGATCTCGCCGAGGTCATCGGCACAGCGATCGCGCTCAAACTGCTGTTCGGCATTCCCCTGATCGGCGGCGCGCTGCTGGCTGCGCTCGATGCGTTCCTGCTGCTGCTCCTGATGAACCGCGGCTTTCGCTTCCTCGAAGCGTTCGTCATCGCGATGCTTGTCGTGATCGCGGTCTGCTTCGTGGTCCAGATCGTGGCCGCCGCGCCACCGATGGCGGAAGTCCTGCACGGCTTCATGCCGAAGACCGAGATCTTCACCAATCCGGAAATGCTCTACATCGCGATCGGCATCATCGGCGCGACCGTGATGCCGCATAATCTCTATCTGCACTCCTCGATCGTGCAGACGCGTGCCTATGAGCGCAACGACACCGGCCGGCGCGAAGCGATCAAATGGGCGACGACGGACTCGACCATCGCCCTGATGCTGGCACTGTTCATCAATGCCGCGATCCTTGTCGTGGCAGCCGCGACCTTCCACAAGAGCGGCCATTCCGACGTCGCCGAGATCGGCCAGGCCTTCGAGCTGTTGTCGCCGCTGCTCGGCCTCGGTATCGCCTCGACGCTGTTTGCGATTGCGCTGCTCGCCTCGGGCCTGAACTCGACGGTGACAGCGACGCTCGCCGGCCAGATCGTGATGGAAGGTTTTCTTGACTTGCGTTTGCCGAGCTGGGCGCGGCGATTGCTGACGCGCGGCATCGCCATCGTTCCGGTGATCGTCGTCACCGCGATCTATGGCGAACGTGGCACAGCCGATCTGCTGGTGTTCAGCCAGGTCGTGCTGTCGATGCAGCTGCCCTTCGCCGTCATCCCGCTGGTGCGCTTCGTCTCGGATCGGCGCAAGATGGGGAAGTTCGCGATACCGCCATACGTCGCCGCGATCGCGTGGATCGTCGCGGGCATCATCGTGATTTTGAACGTGAAGTTGCTGGTGGATACGCTGTTCGGGTGAGTGTTCGCCCAACACACCGCCATCGTCGCCCGGCTTGACCGGGCGACCCGGTATTCCAGAGACGTTTGTGATTGAGCCGAGAAGCCGCGGCGTACTGTCATGCCCCGGTCAAGCCGGGGCATGACAGCGAGCTAATCCTGCGGCTCTGACGTCGCGTCACCTTGCGCGTCGATGCGCAGCCAACCTGACGGCGCGAGGCGCTGCTGCGGCAGGAAGCGGGCCTTGTAGTCCATCTTCTTCGAGCCTTCGATCCAGTAGCCGAGATAGACGTAAGGCAGCCCCTGGCGGCGGGCGCGGGCGATGTGGTTGAGGATCATGAAGGTGCCCATCGACCGGCTGACCTGGCTCGGCTCGAAGAACGAATAGACCATCGAGAGGCCGTCGCTGAGCACGTCGGTCAGCGCCACCGCGATCAGCTCCTCACCGCGGCCGGTGATACCGCTGTCGGGGCCGCGCTTGCGGTACTCGATGATGCGGGTCTCGACATGGCTGTCCTCGACCATCATGGCGTAATCGAGCACGGTCATGTCGGCCATGCCGCCATGGCGGTGGCGGGAGTCGAGATAGGCGCGGAACACCGAATATTGCTCGGAGGTCGGCACCGCACTGCGCTGCTCGCCGATGATGTCGGCGTTGCGCGCGATCACCTTGCGGAAGTTTCGGGAGGGGCGGAATTCGTTGGCGACCACCCGGACGGAGACGCAGGCGCGGCACTGGTCACAGGCCGGCCGGTAGGCGATCGACTGGCTGCGGCGGAACCCGCCATGGGTCAGGAGGTCGTTGAGGTCGCCCGCGCGCTCCCCCACGAGGTGCGTAAACACCTTGCGCTCATGCCGGCCCGGCAGATACGGGCAGGGAGAGGGCGCCGTGAGGTAAAATTGGGGGGTGTCGCGCGAGTGCTGGGTCAAGGGACGTCGTGGGCCTCCAAAGTGGGCATTAACATCGCGCTACGAAGGCCCCCGGTCAATCGGTCTACTCGGCAGGTCTGATCGGTCAGTTTAGTCGGTCCTGGTTGATAGGTTCTTGATCATCAGGCTCTCAGTAGGTCCTTGCGGCCTGCGGCACGGGCGCGCGGACAGAATTGTTGATCACGACCGTTCCCAGCACGACATCATGCAGCAGGCGCCGGCGGCCGTTGAACAGCCCAACCAGCACCACGAAAGGTGTCAGGAACGAGACCGTCACCCAGAACAGCACGGCATGGGTGGCGCCGAGCACGAAATAGCCGGGCGCGCCGTACCAGGTGCGCAACTCCAGATCCATCAGGCGCATGCCGATCGTCGCGGACGACGGACCGCCGATGCAGGCACCGTAATAGACGATCGCCCAAACAACGGAGGCCGGCCAGGCCAGCCAGAACAGCGCCCAGCCGATGCCGAGCGTGACGATGCCAAACAGCGCGATGAAGATGTAGCCGAGGATCACGGGAACGGAGATCACGACCATGTCGATCAGGAACGCGAACGCCCGCCGCGTTGCCACGCCACGGAACAATTCCGGGTGCAGATAGGGATCGAAGGCGTGCGGTTGCATGGCGCCGTCATTGCGCCAGGCATTGCCCGAGTCCGAATACGACATAGTCCGTTCTCCCAAGCGAAACTCCCGTGGCAGGACATGGGAGCAAGTCATCCCCGTGCCAAGGGCGTGCGGGCGTCAACAAGCCGAAATATTCCGGCAATTCGGGGGCGGGGCTGTTACCGCTGTCGTTCAGGGAAGGCGTCGTAGGGTGGGCAAAGGCGCGTTAGCGCCGTGCCCACCATCGTTCCGCGATCGCTAGCTGGCATGGTGGGCACGCTTCCGCCTTCGCTCTTCGAGCTACGGCGGACAAGCCGCTTGGCCCACCCCGCGATGCCTTACGTTTGGCTCCGCAGCTTCTCCGCCACCTTCGGCGCAAAATAGCTGAGCACGCCGTCGGCGCCGGCGCGCTTGAACGCCAACAGGCTCTCCATCATCGCGCGCTCGCCGTCGAGCCAGCCATTGTTGGCGGCCGCTGCGATCATCGCGTATTCGCCGGAGACCTGGTAGGCGAAGGTCGGCATCGCAAAGGTGTCCTTCACGCGCCGGACCACGTCGAGATAGGGCATGCCGGGCTTCACCATCACCATGTCGGCGCCCTCGGAGATGTCGAGATCGACCTCGCGCAGCGCCTCGTCGGTGTTGGCGCTGTCCATCTGGTAGGTGCGCTTGTCGCCGGTCAGCGTCTTGGCCGAACCGATGGCGTCGCGGAACGGGCCGTAGAAGGCGGAGGCGTATTTGGCCGCATAGGCCATGATCTGCACGTCGAGCAGGCCAGAGCGGTCCAGCCCCTCGCGGATCGCGGCGACGCGGCCGTCCATCATGTCGGAGGGCGCGATGATGTCGCAGCCGGCTTCGGCCTGGACCAGCGCCTGACGCACCAGCACCGCGACCGTCTCGTCGTTCAAAATCTTGCCGTCGGAGATCAGGCCGTCATGGCCGTGGCTGGTGAAGGGATCGAGCGCGACGTCGCAGAGGATGCCGATGTCAGGAAACTCCTTCTTGATCGCGCGCACCGCCTGGCAGACCAGGTTGTTCGGATTGGTCGCCTCGGAGCCTTCCTCGTCGCGCAGGGACGGGTCGGTGTAGGGAAACAGCGCGAGGCAGGGGATGGTGAGCTTCATGGCGCGCTCGGCCTCGCGCACGGCCTGGTCGACGCTGAGGCGGTCGACGCCCGGCATCGAGGCGATCTGCTCGCGCTTGTTGTTGCCGTCGATCAGGAACAGCGGCCAGATCAGATCGTCGGTGGTCAGCACGTTCTCGCGCACCATGCGCCGGGCCCATTCGGCCTTGCGGTTGCGGCGCGGGCGGACGGCCAGATCGAGGGCAGGGGAGGCACTGGCGCCATCCCGGCGCGAAACCTCGCGCAATTCGATCGGTCGTCCGTATTTGATCGCCATCATTCTTCCTCCGGCTGGAATTATTCTTATACCAGCTCGCATGGTTCCCGTCACCGCGGCTTGACCTGCCGCAAGGCAAAATTGAGGTCAATCGGGCAGCCGATTGATTTTGCGGGGCGAAGCAGCCAGAAGGGGACCATGTCCGAAATCTCCACCCGCGATGCGGCCCGCGACGGCGCCAGTGCCAGGGACGCCGCCAGAGACAACGCCAGAGACAACGCGATGTCGGTGGCGGCGATCTCGTCGGAGCGCCCCGAGTCCGACGACAATGTCTGGACGCGCCGGCTCGTGCTGTTCCTGCGCGTGATGGCACTGCTGTCGATTCTGAAGGGCCTCTATCACTGGGCCCAGGTCACCGGCTTCGTCGGCGGCGAGGACGAGGCGTTCGAGAACCAGTCGATGGCCTGGCAGGCCGCCACCGTCTATTTTGCCGTGATCGAGCTCGTTGCCGCGGTCGGCCTCTGGCTCGCGACGCCGTGGGGCGCGGTGGTCTGGCTGACGACCGTCGTGTCGATGGCGGTGATCGAACTGATGTTCCCGGGCATCTACGGCGGCAGCCTGATCGTCGTCGGTGTCGAAGCCTTCATGCTCGCCGCCTATCTCGCGCTCGCCTGGATGGCCGCGCGCGAGCGGCCGCCGTAGCGCGCTTACGATTTCAACGCACACTCACACTCTCTCGTGCCCCGGACGCAGCGCAGCACGCAGTGATGCGCTGCTGAGCCGGGGCCCAGCTCTCCACGATCTCGTTTGCGGCTTCTGGGTCCCGGCTCTGCGCTCCGCTTCGCTGCGCTTGTCCGGGACACGAGAGCGGCATTTCCGAAGTCGTGGCTTGGTTGACCGTTCGTTGCCTAAAATTCGAGGTAACTTTTCATTGACTCCGTGCGTTCCGCCACAGCTCTTACGCGCCCGTTTCGAAACGGGGCGGCCCTGTACTGGAATGCGACAGAGGTGGCGGACGGAGGGTGAACAGGACCTTGCGAGGGTCAACAGACGGTTGCGAAAAGCCCTTGTGACACAGGCTTAATCCGCAATTCACTGTCTTAAATTCATGATCTCTTTATTCTCTTATTTAAGCCGATCTTCAAACGCCCCCCTTAAGTTGCACCTATCAGACGGAGCACAAGTTTCGTCGAATGAGTGTCGATAAAAACGACAACAGGGGAAGTGTCATGATGAAAGCCGTCGCAACTGCGGCAGATACCGCAGAGCGCGTCTCCGGCCAGCAGGGTTCGGTGCAGTCGCTCTATCTGGAAGCTTTGACTCTGGTGGAGCGGCTGCATCGCCGGCTCCTCGACGTCATCAAGGATGAATTCGATCGCCGCGGCCGTGCGGACATCAACTCGGTCCAGGCGCTCCTGCTCTACAACATCGGCGACAAGGAGCTGACCGCGGGCGAGCTGCGCACGCGCGGTTACTATCTCGGCTCCAACGTCTCCTACAATCTGAAGAAGCTCGTCGAGCTCGGCTTCCTCGATCATCAGCGCTCGCGCGTTGATCGCCGCTCGGTGCGCATCCGCCTGACCCCGCAGGGCCAGGAAGTCCGCCGCATCGTCGACTCCCTCTACCAGAAGCACGTCAAGACGGTGGAGCAGGTCGGCGGCATCTCGGGCGAGGAGTTCTCGACCCTCAACAAGTCGCTGCACCGCCTCGAGCGGTTCTGGACCGACCAGATCCTGTATCGTCTCTGAGTTCTTTGCGACGGGACTTGGCCAAGCCGGCCCGCAACAAGACCGGCAAGCCTCCCGAACGTGCCTGACCTCCCCAAGCGCGCCGGCCCGGCTCTGCCCCGGACCGGTGCGTTTTGTCGTTTCGCGACTGCGAAATAATTGCCGGCCAGGCGGAACCAGTTCCCCGCACCGCAGTTGTTACTGCGGATCGGAGGATGCGATGCTGGTCGAGCGCGGGCTTCAGGCAATGAACGTCGAACTCGTGAGCGACGCCTATGCCATCGCAGCGAATTACCTCCGCCGCTCCGGCGCGATTCCCGACACGCTGGTCACCAACGAAAGCCTGCTCGAGATCATCATCAAGCTGCTCCAGCACGGCGAATTGAACAAGATCAGGCTCGCTAACAAGGCCATTGGTCGGTTCGAGGCCCAGTCCGGGGCCCGCGCGGTTGCCTGATCAAAACTCCCAAAATTCGACAGAACCAGAGGGTGACATGGAAGCTGCCATCGACCGGATCATGCAGACTTATGACCTGCTTGCGAACCGCACGTCCGCGGCGAGCGCGGAGGCACGGGCCAAGGTCACGAACTACCTCAATACGTTGATGGAAGCCGGCGAGAAGGACACCCACAGGTTGACGGTGTGCGGACTGACCTATCTGCGCCAGCTCGACGGCAGCGTCGATCCCGTGAAGGCGGGGTATACCGGGCTCTAGTACCCGGAATCAGAGCTGAGTGATACGGCGGCCTTTGAAACGGCGTTGACGGACCTTTTTCTTGGTCCAGACGAAGGGCTCGGCTCTGTCGTTGTATGCGTTGACGTAGGCATCGATGTGTTCCTGAAGCTGCTTGAGGCTCGTGAAGGAGGTGCCGCTGAGCGACTGCCCCTGCAAGATGGAAAACCATACTTCGACCTGATTGAGCCATGACGCACTTGTCGGCGTGAAATGAAATTGCACGTTGGGGTGGGCCTTGAGCCAGTCCTCGTTCTTTTTATGGGTGTTGAGGTTGTCGAGGATGACGTGAAGCTTGCGGTTCGGAAAAGTCGCGGTGACGCTGTTCATGAAATCGAGAAACTCGACGCGGCGCCGGCGTTTTGAATGGGTCGCGATGATCTTTCCGGTGGCGACTTCGAGCGCCGCAAACAATGTTGTGGTGCCATGCCGCTTGTAATCGTGGCTTTGGCCGGTTAAGGCGCGGCCATTGGGCAACTTCAGATAACCCTGCGCTCGCTCCAAAGCCTGGATCGAGGGCTTCTCGTCCACGCACAGCACAATGGCCTTCGCCGGCGGCGCGACATAGAGGCCGACAACATCGGCGGCTTTGGCCGTAAAGTTCGGGTCGTTGCTCTCGCACCAGGACTTGCGAGCCACCAGGTCAATCTTGTGGCTGCGCAGGAACCGCCAGACATATTGGACATCGACATCGCCCAGCGCCTCGGCCAGCAGGGGGCCGGTCCAGCGCGCAAACCCTTGCGGTGGCGGCTTATCCAGCAGCTTCAGAATCCGCTTGTCGGTCGTCTTCGTATAGATCGGCTGCTTGCCAGGCCGCGGCTTGTCTTGCAGCCCTTCAAGGCCATGGTCGGCATAGCGATGCCGCCAAAGGCTGACAATCCGCGGCTGGACCCCAACTTCCTTGGCGATCGACCGGGTGCTGCGCCCATCCGCCGCCAACAGAACTATCCGCGCCCGCTTCAAATCGCGCTGCAACGTCACCGGAGAGCGATAACACGCCTCAAGCACCTTGCGATCTTTCCTCGAAAGGTGGACTTCTCTTGCTTCGGGTATCATCCCGACCTTGAATCACGACTCACGTTCCAAGAAAAGTGGGTACTAGGGGCAGGTCCGGCCCGCACGGATTTTAAGGTCCAAATCGGACCCTTCAGGACTGATCGGGGCGGACGGTTCAAGCAGCCGTCCTCTCGCCCGGATTCTTCAATCCCCACCATATCTGGCATAATTCTCGCTCTCGACCCGCAAATACTTGGCCGGGGGCGGGTGATGTGGTAGATCGCGCTCGCCGCTTCCGATCGCCACACCAGACCGCCCGTAGCCCGCCAAAAGGCTGCGGCGGTGGAGATATTCGCAAGATGACCTCAGCCAGAACCGCCTCCGCGCCCGACTCGTTTTTCACCGCCTCGCTCGACCAGGCCGACCCGGAAATCGCCGCCGCCATCAAGGGCGAGCTCGGCCGGCAGCGCCATGAGGTCGAGCTGATCGCCTCCGAGAACATCGTCAGCCGTGCCGTGCTGGAAGCGCAGGGTTCGGTGATGACCAACAAGTACGCAGAGGGTTATCCGGGCGCGCGCTACTATGGCGGTTGTGAGTGGGTCGACGTCGCCGAGAACCTCGCGATCGATCGCGCCAAGAAGCTGTTCGGCGCCAACTTCGCCAACGTGCAGCCGAACTCCGGCAGCCAGATGAACCAGGCGGTGTTCCTGGCGCTGCTGCAGCCCGGCGACACCTTCATGGGCCTCGACCTCGCGGCCGGCGGCCATCTCACCCACGGCTCGCCCGTCAACATGAGCGGCAAGTGGTTCAAGGCCGCGCACTACACCGTGCGCCGCGAGGACCAGATTATCGATATGGACGCGGTCGCCAAGCAGGCCGAAGAGGTCAAGCCCAAGCTGATCGTCGCTGGCGGCTCGGCCTATTCGCGCGCTTGGGACTTCAAGCGTTTCCGTGAGATCGCGGACAGCGTCGGCGCGTACCTCCTGGTCGACATGGCGCACTTCGCCGGTCTCGTCGCCGGCGGCGTGCATGCCTCGCCCGTGCCGTATGCCCACGTCACCACCACCACCACGCACAAGTCGCTGCGCGGTCCGCGCGGTGGCTTGATCCTCTCGAACGACGAGGCGCTCGCCAAGAAGCTCAATTCGGCGATCTTCCCGGGCCTGCAGGGTGGGCCCCTGATGCATGTGATCGCGGCGAAGGCGGTCGCCTTCGGCGAGGCGCTGCGTCCGGACTTCAAGATCTATGCAAGGAACGTCGTCGAGAACGCCAAGGCGCTGGCCGAGGCGATGAAGAGCCACGGGTTCGATATTGTCTCCGGCGGCACCGATAACCATCTGATGCTGGTCGACCTCAGGCCGAAGGGCCTGAAGGGCAACGTCTCGGAGAAGGCGCTGGTCCGCGCCGCCATCACCTGCAACAAGAACGGCATTCCGTTCGACCCCGAAAAGCCCTTCGTCACCTCGGGCCTGCGTCTCGGCACCCCGGCGGCGACGACCCGCGGTTTCGGTGTCGCCGAATTCCAGCAGGTCGGCGGCATGATCGCCGAGGTCCTCAACGCGATCGCGCAGTCCGACGACGGCAAGGCGCCGCTGGTCGAAGCCGCGATCAAGGAACGGGTCAAGGCGCTCACCGATCGGTTCCCGATCTATCAGTAAGGTCAAGGTACACGGATGCGCTGCCCGAACTGCAACAGTCTCGATACGCAGGTAAAGGACTCGCGTCCGACCGAGGACTCTTCCGTGATCCGCAGGCGGCGCGTGTGCGTCGCCTGCAATTTCCGCTTCACCACCTTCGAGCGCGTGCAGTTGCGCGAGCTCACGGTGATCAAGCGCAACGGCCGCCGCGTGCCGTTCGACCGCGACAAGCTGATGCGCTCGGTGTCGATCTCCTTGCGCAAGCGGCAGGTCGAGCCGGAGCGGGTTGAGAAGATGGTCTCCACCATCGTCCGCGAGCTCGAGACCGGTGGCGAGGCCGAGATCTCCTCCGAAGTGATCGGCGAGACCGTGATGGAGCATCTGCGCACGCTCGACGACGTCGCCTATGTGCGCTTCGCCTCGGTCTATCGCAATTTCCGCGAGGCCAAGGATTTCGCTGACGTGCTCGGCGAGCTCTCCGGTGAGGAGGAAGCGCGGCTCGCCGCGATCCGCAAATGATCTTCCGGATCCTGGAGGATCAGTTCGCGCAGAAGGCCCGCGAGTCCAAGGACGCTGATCGCCGCTTCATGCAGCTTGCGCTGGCGCTGGGCAAGCGCGGGCAGGGGCGCACCTGGCCCAATCCTGCCGTGGGCGCTGTCATCGTCAAAGACGGGGTCATCATCGGCCGCGGCTGGACGCAGCCAGGCGGGCGACCGCATGGCGAGCCCGAAGCGCTGCGCCGGGCCGGCGAGGCCGCGCGAGGCGCCACGCTCTATGTCACGCTGGAGCCGTGCTCGCATTTCGGCAAGTCGCCGCCTTGCGCAGACGCGGTGATCGCCGCCGGCATCACGCGGGTGGTCGCGGCGATCGAGGATCCCAATCCGGAAGTCGCGGGCCAGGGTCATGCTCGCTTGCGCGCCGCCGGCATCACGGTGGATGTGGGTCTGTGTGCGGCAGAGGCCGCGTTCGACCACGCCGGGCATTTCCGCCGCATCCGTGACAAGCGCCCGCACGTGATCCTGAAGCTCGCGGTCTCGCCTGACGGCAGGATCGGTGCGGCTGGCGGCAAGCCGCTTGCGATCACGGGCGAGGCCGTCCGCAATCGCGTGCATCTGCTCCGCGCCCAGAGCGACGCCATCCTGGTCGGCATCGGCACGGTGCTGGCGGATGATCCGCAGCTCAATTGTCGCCTGCCGGGCATGGAAGCGCGTTCTCCCATACGCGTCGTGCTCGACCAGAATCTGCGCATTTCGGCCGCGAGCCAGCTTGGTCGTTCCGCGCGGGAGACGCCGCTCTGGGTGATCGGCTCGGAGCTTGCGGAAGCCGCCGCCGCCACGCGGCTCGGAGCGGCCGGCGCTCAGATCATCCGCGTACCGCCAGGAAGCGCTTCCGGGCTTGATCTTTCGGCCGTGCTGCATGTGCTGGCGGAGAAAGGCATCACGCGGCTGATGGTCGAGGGCGGCAGCCGCGTCGCGGCGTCCTTCGTCGCGGCCGACCTCGCCGACGAGATCTGGCTGTTCCGCGGAGCGGAAGAGGTCGGCCCGGGCGGCGTCGATGCGCTCGATGCATTGCCCCTGTCGAAAATCACGCAGTCGCAGGCCTATAAGGTTCATGCTAGCGAGACATTCGGCAAGGATACTCTCACCATCTACGAGCGCGCGTAATGTTCACTGGCATTGTCACCGATATCGGCGAGATCGTCGGCTTCACGCCAACAGCGCAGGGCCAGTTGCACAGGCTGCGCATCGCTTGCCGCTACGATCAGACCACCATCGCCGACGGCGCCTCGATCGCCTGCAACGGCGTCTGCCTGACGGTGGTTGCTTCCGGCGTCGAAGGCGGCACAACCTGGTTCGACGTCGATGCCGCCGCCGAGACGCTGGCGCTGACGACTGCAAGGCACTGGAAGGTCGGCACGAGGCTCAATCTCGAGCGCGCGCTCAAGATTGGCGACGAGCTCGGCGGCCATATCGTCGCCGGCCATGCCGACGGTGTCGCCACCCTCGTCAGTCGCGAGGACCTGCCTGATATGGCGCGGTTCGAGCTCTCGACCACGCGGGAGCTCGCGCGCTTCATCGCCACCAAGGGCTCGATCACGCTCGACGGCGTTTCGCTGACGGTCAATACGGTGAGAGACGTGACCTTTTCGGTGCTGATCATCCCGCATACTCTGACGGTCACGACGATCGGCGGCTGGAAAGCGGGCGCCGAGGTTAATATCGAGGTCGACCTGATGGCCCGCTATGCCGCGCGGCTGACGGAAATGAAGTGACGGCGGAGCCGTTATTCCGGGATGGTCCGAAGGACCAGACCACAGGTGCGCAATTGCGCACCGGGGAATCTCGAGATTCCGGGCTTGATGCTTCGCATCGCCCCCGGAATGACAGTGTCTTTTGAACTTGGCTTACATGCGTCCGGCGACTACATAGCGCCGACCTCTGTAGAACGGATTTAGACGATGGCAGACGCGCGACGCGCACCCCTGAAGGACCAGACCGACATTTCCGGCGCACGCGCGCTGATTGTCGAGGCGCGGTTCTATGACGATCTCCAGGATGCGCTTCTGGACGGCGCGGTGACCGAGCTGAAGGCAGCCGGTCTGACGCATGACGTCATCACGGTTCCCGGCGCGCTGGAAATCCCGGCGGCGGTCGCCATCGCGATCGATGCCGCGGCGGCGAACGGCAAGCCCTATGACGCGGTGATCGCGCTCGGCTGCGTGATCCGCGGCGACACCATCCACTTCGAGATCGTCTCGCAGGAATCCTCGCGCGCGCTGATGGATCTTGCGGTTTCGCGAAAGCTGCCGCTCGGCAACGGCATCCTCACCGTCAACACCGAGGCGCAGGCCTGGGCGCGGGCGCGCGCCAGCGAGCTCAACAAGGGCGGCGATGCCGCGCGCGCCGCGCTTGCGATGCTGCGCATCAAGCGCCGGCTGGCGCGGGCTTGATCATGGCCGATCACAGCAAAAAGCCGCCGGCCGGCACCGAGAAGAAAGCGAACCGGCGCGGTGCGGCGCGGCTCGCGGCCGTCCAGGCCCTGTATCAGATGGACATCGCCGGCGCCGGCATCAACGACATCTTTGCGGAGTTCGAGAGCCACTGGCTCGGCAACGAGGTCGAGGGCGATACCTATCTGCCGGCGGAAGCCGCCTTCTTTCGCGACGTGGTCTCCGGCGTCGTGCGCGACCAGAAGATGCTCGATCCCCTGATCGACGAGGCGCTGTCGAAGGGCTGGCCGCTGAAGCGGATCGAGGCCATCCTGCGCGCGGTGCTGCGGGCAGGGGCCTATGAGCTCCAGCATCGCAAGGACGTGCCGGGCCGCGTCGTCGTGTCCGAATATGTCGACGTTGCGAATGCATTCGTCGACCGCGAGGAGACCGGCATGGTCAACGCCGTGCTCGACCAGATCGGCCGCCTGTTCCGCGGCGATGAGTTCGGGCGGGGGTAGTTATCCACGAGGGCGGTGAAGAGATGCGATGCGGCTGCCCCATACTCCGCTGTCATCACCCGCGAAGGCGGGTGATCCAGTACGCCGCGGCGGTCGTAATTCATCGCTGCCGTCTCGGCGTACTGGATCGCCCGGTCAAGCCGGGCGATGACAGCATTGGGTGTGGCTAAGGCCGATGGCAGACTCTCAAAACCCCTCCGCCGAAGACTCCCTCATCGCGCGCTATTTCAAGCCGCTGGCGACTGACCCCGGCGCGTTCGGGCTGGTCGATGATGCCGCGGTCTTGTCCTCGTCCGGCGACGACATCGTCGTCACCACCGACGCCGTCGTCGAAGGCGTGCATTTTCTCGCCACCGATCCGCCCGGCACCATCGCGCGCAAGGCGCTGCGGGTAAACCTGTCGGATCTCGCCGCCAAGGGCGCGGCGCCCGCCGGCTTCGTGCTGACGCTGGCGCTGCGCAGCAAGGAGGATGCCTGGCTCAGGCCGTTCGCCGATGCGCTCGGCGAGGACAGCAGGGCTTTCGCGTGCCCGCTGCTTGGCGGCGAAACGGTGTCGACGCCGGGGCCGCAGATGATCTCGATCACCGCCTTCGGCCGCGTGCCGAAGGGACGGATGGTCGGCCGTACCGGCGCGCGGCCGGGCGACCTCATCCTGGTAACGGGAACGATCGGCGACGCCGCGCTCGGCCTCGACGTGCTCACAGGCGGCGCCGTGGCCGGGGCGCTCGCGTCCGAACAGCAAGCGAAGGAGATGCTGGTCTCACGCTATCGCGTGCCGCAGCCGCGCAATGTGGTGGCGCAGGCCGTGCGCGACCACGCGACGGCCGCGATGGATGTCTCCGACGGGCTCGCCGGCGATCTGGCGAAACTCTGTGCAGCGTCGGGCGTCTCGGCCACGGTTGACGTCGCGAACGTGCCGCTCTCGGCTGCTGCGGCCGGCCTGATCGCGCGCAACGCTATTTGCGTTGAGACGCTGCTCGCCGGGGGCGACGACTACGAGGTGCTGTGCACGGTGCCGCCGGCGCAAAGTGAGGCGCTGATTGCCGCAGGGCAGGCGGCGGGCGTGGCCGTCACGGCGATCGGCACGATCGTCGCGGGCCGCGAACGGCCGCGCTTTTTGGACGGTCAGGGCCAGGAACTGGCCTTGAAGCGCCTGTCCTACAGCCACTTCTGAATTCGACCCGCCTCAAGCCCGATCTGTCCGGATTTGCCGTTCGCCGCTTGCCGCAACCCCGACGAAAGCAAGTAGATGTATCCGAACCGTTGGTGCGAATGAAGCCAATGGATTTGATTCGATGACGGCGGCCGTTGCGGGTTTGAGCGAGGCGCAGATTGTTCCCGGGAGGGAGTGCGGAAGCTGCACGCTCTGTTGCAAGGTCTACAACGTGGTCGAGCTCGGCAAGGCCGCTGGCAAATGGTGCTCGCATTGCAAGCCCGGCCGGGGTTGCACGATCCACGACAATCTGCCGGACGAGTGCGCCGCGTTCAATTGTCTCTGGAAAACCATGCCGTCGATGTCCATGCAATGGAAGCCGGATCAGTCGAAGATGGTGCTCACCTTGCATCCCGGGACTAACAACATCCATGTCGTGGTCGATCCCGGCCTGCCATCGGCCTGGACCCGGGAGCCTTATCACGGCCAGTTGCGCGGGTTGTCGAAGGCCAACATGGCGAAAGGCCATCTTGTCGTGGTGTTGGTCAATGAGCAGGCGACGCTCATCCTGCCCGACCAGGATGTGCCGCTCGGCGTCCTCAAGCCCGAGCAGGCCGTTTCGGTGACGCTGGAGGCTGGCCCCAATGGCAGCGTCTACGACGTCAAGATCTTCAACCGACGCACGACAGCCGACGGGCAGACCTTGGACCTGGCGGCAGCGTCTCGCCATCCCGTGAGGTCGGCCGCATAGGCGTGGCCGCGGCCAAGCCTCGCCGGTTTCGAAGAGGCGCCTCGCGGAGTTGCGTCAAGCCGTCGGTCAAACGCACCAGAATTGGCCTAAATACCTGCCGAGATCGGCTTTTTCGACCTTATCCGGCGTTGCACCCTCAATTTGATTTTGGCAAGCTTGTGACCGACCAGGGCCACACCTTCGTGCGAGGGGCGGCCCTGTTCAACATAAGGGCGCCCACCGCATGACGGAAAAACAAAAGGCGCCGGGGGTACGTACATCAAGGATCTGAGGCAAAAATCACATGACAGCATTATGGTTGATAGTGCTCTGCGGAGTGCTTTCCATCGTCTACGCGATCTGGGCGACGTCTTCGGTGTTGAGTGCGGATGCGGGGTCACCGCGCATGCAGGAAATTGCAGGCGCAGTCGCTGAAGGCGCACAGGCGTATCTGCGGCGCCAGTATACGACGATCGGTATTGTCGGCGTCGTCATCTTCGTCCTGCTTGTCTATTTCCTTGGTCTCTACGTCGGCATCGGCTTCTTGATCGGCGCCGTCCTGTCGGGGGCGGCCGGCTTCATCGGCATGAACGTCTCGGTTCGCGCCAATGTGCGCACCGCCCAGGCAGCGACCACGTCGCTTGCCGGCGGCCTCGAGCTCGCCTTCAAGGCAGGCGCCATCACGGGCATGCTGGTGGCGGGTCTCGCGCTACTCGGCGTGACCCTCTATTTCGGCTTCCTGGTGCACTCACTGAAACTGGCGCCTGATAGCCGTCTCGTGGTCGACGCCCTGGTGGCGCTCGGCTTCGGTGCCTCGCTGATCTCGATCTTCGCCCGTCTCGGCGGCGGCATCTTCACCAAGGGTGCGGACGTCGGCGGCGACCTCGTCGGCAAGGTCGAGGCCGGCATCCCCGAGGACGATCCGCGCAACCCGGCCACCATTGCCGACAACGTCGGTGACAACGTGGGCGACTGCGCCGGCATGGCTGCCGACCTGTTCGAGACCTATGCGGTGACTGCGGTCGCCACCATGGTGCTCGCGGCGATCTTCTTCGCCAAGACGCCGATCCTCATGAACATGATGACGCTGCCGCTCGCCATCGGCGGCATCTGCATCATCACCTCGATCATCGGCACCTTCTTCGTGAAGCTCGGGCCGAGCCAGTCGATCATGGGCGCGCTCTACAAGGGCCTGATCGCAACCGGCATCCTGTCGCTGATCGGCATCGCCGGCGTGATCTACTATCTGATCGGCTTCGGCAAGCTCGACGGCGTCGACTACACCGGCATGTCGCTGTTCCAATGCGGCATCGTCGGCCTCGTCGTCACCGCGCTGATCATCTGGATCACCGAATACTACACCGGCACCGACTATCGGCCGGTGAAGTCGATCGCCCAGGCGTCGGTGACCGGTCACGGCACCAACGTGATCCAGGGTCTCGCCGTCTCGATGGAAGCGACCGCGCTGCCCGCGATCGTCATCATCGCCGGCATCCTGGTCACCTACAGCCTGGCGGGCCTGTTCGGCATCGCGATCGCGACGGCCACCATGCTGGCGCTGGCCGGCATGGTCGTCGCCCTCGACGCCTTCGGCCCGGTCACGGACAACGCGGGCGGCATCGCCGAGATGGCGGGCCTGCCGAAGGAGGTGCGCAAGTCGACCGACGCGCTCGATGCGGTCGGCAACACCACCAAGGCGGTGACGAAGGGCTACGCGATCGGTTCCGCCGGTCTCGGTGCCCTCGTGCTGTTCGCGGCCTACAACCAGGACCTCAAGTTCTTCGTTGCGGACTCCGCGCACCATCCGTACTTCGCCGGCGTCAATCCGGACTTCTCGCTCAACAACCCCTACGTGGTTGTCGGCCTGCTGTTCGGCGGCCTCTTGCCGTATCTGTTCGGCGCGATGGGCATGACTGCGGTCGGTCGCGCGGCAAGCGCGATCGTCGAGGAGGTGCGCCGGCAGTTCCGCGAAAAGCCGGGCATCATGCAGGGCACCGACAAGCCGGATTACGGCAAGGCGGTCGACCTGCTGACCAAGGCGGCGATCAAGGAGATGATCATCCCCTCGCTGCTGCCGGTGCTGTCGCCGATCTTCGTCTACTTCGTGATCTATGCGATCGCGGGTGGCGGCCCGGCCGGAAAGTCGGCTGCGTTCTCCGCGGTGGGCGCGATGTTGCTCGGCGTGATCGTGACGGGCCTGTTCGTCGCGATCTCCATGACCTCGGGCGGCGGCGCCTGGGACAACGCCAAGAAGTACATCGAGGACGGTCACTTCGGCGGCAAGGGCAGTGATGCCCACAAGTCGGCCGTCACCGGCGACACCGTCGGCGATCCCTACAAGGATACGGCGGGACCGGCGGTGAACCCGATGATCAAGATCACGAACATCGTGGCCTTGCTGCTGCTGGCGATCCTCGCGCACTGAACGGCGCAAGCGACACACGACAAAACCCCGCGGCGCGAGCCGCGGGGTTTTTGTTTGATGGGCTGGAGGCTCTCACCACGTCATTGCGAGCGTAGCGAAGCAATCCAGAATCTTCCCGCGGCGAAAGTCTGGATTGCTTCGCTGCGCTCGCAATGACGGATGTGGTGCCTACTGCACGTCCATCTGCAGGCCTTCCTTCTGGATGATGCCGGCGAACTTCTTCGTCTCGGCGTCCACGAAGTCGGCGAACTGCTGCGGCGAGCCGTAATCGGCGCGGGCGCCCATGGCGGCGATGTTTTTCTTGATGTCGTCGCGCTCCAGCATCGCTTTGACCTGAAGATTGAGCGCTTCCAGCACGGCGGGCTGCACACCCTTCGGCAGGAACACCGAGAACCACGACGACACATCGAAATTGGCCAGCTCCGGCGCGCTCTCGCGCATGGTCGGCAGGTTCGGCGCGAGGTCGCTGCGGTCGGTCGTGGTGACGCAGAGGCCGGTGAGGGTGCCGTTCTGCACCTGCGGCAGGCTCGGATAGAGATTGTCGAACAGGATCTGGATGTCGCCGGCCAGCGCGGCCTGGAGCGCGGGGCCCGCGCCGCGGAACGGGATGTGCGTCATCTTCAGTCCGGTGAGCTGGAGGAACCAGGCGCCGGTGAGGTGAGGGCTCTGGCCGACGCCGGACGAGGCGTAGCTGAGCTTGTCTGGGTTGGTCTTCAGATACGCGATCAGCTCGGCGACCGACTTGATGCCGGTCTTCGGATGCGCCGAGACGATGTTCGGGATCCGGATCATGTTGGAGACCGGCTGGAGCTGGTCCGGCTTGTAGGTGAGGTTCTTGAAGATGCTGTAGGCGATCGCGTTCGGCCCGGGGTTGCCGATCAGGATGGTGTGGCCGTCAGGCTTGGCGCGGACGGCCTCGGCCGTGCCGATCGTACCGCCGCCGCCGGAGCGGTTCTCCACGACCGCCGACTGGCCCCAGGCGGTCTGCAGATGCGCGGCCAGCAGCCGGCCCATGACGTCGGTCGAGCCGCCGGCCGCAGCCGGCACGATGATGCGGACGTTTTCGGTGGGCTTCCAGTCCGCCAGGCTCGATCGCGGCAGGATCGCTGCGGCCGAGAGGCCGGCAGCACCGGCGAGCACGCGACGGCGGGACAACAAAGTCTTGGGCACGAATCCACTCCCTGCTTCTTGTTTTGCAGGGAGCGTATGGAACCGGGCGCGCAACGGCAAGCCGCACGCGACGGCAAGTGCCGCGCGGAGGGCGGCACGACGCCGCAGGCTGAAGACTCAGTTAAAGCTGAGCAGCTTGAACAGCGGCGTTAGGTAGTTCATCTCCTGACCCGACGTCGCCGTGGTCCGGCTGATGAAGTCGAAGATCTTGCCGTCTTGAAGGCCGTAATTCGCCAGCCGGCGCACGCGCCGATTCTTGTCGAAATAGACCGCGATGACGCGCTGGTCGACCACCTTCTGGTTCATGAAGGCGACCATCCGCTCCGAGCGCTGCGAGATGTAATAAAACACCTCGCCGTCGAGGGTCGCGACCGTGGAGGGGGTGCCCATCACGATCAGCACCTGGTCCTGGCTCGCGCCGATCGGAATCTGCTCCAGCGCGCCGGGCGGCAGGATGTAACCCTTCTGGAATTGCTCGCCGGTGCAGCCGGCAAGGGCGGCGCCGACCAGGGCGACGGCCGCGAGCATGCGCAAACCGCGCCAGCGTGCATGAAGGCCGCGCGGCTTGTTGGCGCGCAGGCTGGTCTGGTTCGTTATCGTCATCGTGGAACTGATTCCGTCCCCTTGCGTCGCGCGAGGCGCTGAAGTACCGGGCGGAGACTGCAATTGCAACACGCGCACGCCCGCTTGCGGAACCCACAATGGTTTGGCCGTTCAATCACTTCAGTAAACCCCGGCAAGCCCCGCGCGGCACCATTGAAGCCATCTATGGCATGATCGTGACGCAGGCGCGAGAACCCATATTTTACCGCGACTTGGGCGTGCCCGATACGGTTAACGGGCGTTTCGACCTGTTGCTGCTGCATCTCTGGCTGCTGCTGCGACGCCTGCGCACGGTCCAGAGCGTCAACCAAGCCGCCAACCAGGGCCAAGGCGCCACGGAGCTGTCGCAGGCGCTGTTCGACCGCTTCTGCGAGGACATGGACGACAATCTGCGCGAGATGGGGATAGGCGACCAGACCGTGCCGAAGCGGATGCGGGCCTTCGGCGAGGCGTTTTACGGCCGCGTCCAGGCCTATGACCAAGCCATCGAAGGGGGCGGCGAGGCGCTGGCGGCCGCCATCTGCAAGAATATCCTGAATGGGACCGGCATGGACCAGGCGCGCCAGCTCGCGGCCTACGCCCGGGCCACCGAGGCCGATCTCGGCCGGACAGACGAGGCCAAGCTGCTGTGCGCATCCTTCAAGTATCCCCCAGCGCTCACTGAGGACATCACGCGATGAGCCGACCGAACGCCGAATCCCGACCCGATCCCTGGCGGTCCCCCGTCATCGTCGCGCAGATCCCCGACACCGGCCTGCACCGCAAGCTCAAGGCTTCGGTCGCCGAGCTGCAGGCCATCGCCGAGGTCGGCGGCTTGCGGGAGGTGCTCTCCGCCCAGGCTGCTTTCGACGTCGTCCCCAAGAGCGGCGGCCGGATCCAGGTTACGGGGCACGTCCGCGCCCGGATCGGCCAGATCTGTGTCGTCACCCTCGATCCGATCGAGAGCGAGATCGAGGAGGACGTCGATCTGGTGTTCGCCCCCGAAGCCGAGGTTCGGAAGATGGCCGACCTGATCGAGGAGGGGCAGGACGACGCGGAGCCGCCGGAGGTGATCGATCCGCCGGAGGCAATCGTGAACGGCATCATCGATCTCGGCTGGATTGCCACCGATGCGCTGTTCCTGGCGGTCGATCCCTATCCGCGCAAGCCGGGCGTCAAGTTCGAGGCCGAGGTCACCGCGCTGGACCCCGAGGACCATCCGTTCGCGGCGCTGAAGGCGCTCCAGGACAAGAAGAAGGGCAAATAGCTGGGCATTCCCGGTGGGGATCGCTTTGCGGGGTGCGTGAGATGCCTGTCCGGATGCTTTGAAAGGAGCTTATATCTGTTTGATTTCAATACGCTTATTGTGAATTTTCGCCGCCGCCCGCGGGTCGCCCCGAATGCAAAAGGCTGGGGGCAAGAGGTTGTTTCGGGATAACAAAACGCTATTGTCGCGCCCCGGTCCGGGCGCCGCGTGGCGCCTGACCGGTCGCCATGTCCATGGCGGACCCATTTTGCGGCACCGCTCGTTCAAGACCGCACCAGACCAGGTTTCCAGGACTTTTATGCCAAGCAAGGTTCGCATCGCGCTTGACGCCATGGGGGGCGACGTCGGCGCCGCCGTGGTCATTCCAGGCGCCGCCATCTCGCTTCACAGGCATCGCGAGATCGAATTCCTGCTGGTCGGGGACCGCGCCAAGATCGAGCCCGAGCTCGAGAAGCATCCCGCCCTCAAGGCCGCTTCGAAGATCATCCATACCGACGTCGCCGTCGCCATGCATGATAAGCCGAGCCAGGCGCTGCGGCGCGGCCGCAAGACCTCCTCGATGTGGCTCGCCATCGACGCGGTGAAGAAGGGTGAGGCGGATGTCGTGATCTCCGCCGGGAATACCGGCGCGCTGATGGCGATGTCGCGCTTCCACCTGCGCACGCTGCCGGGCATCGACCGCCCGGCGATTGCCGGAGTATGGCCGACCAAGCGCGGCGAATCGGTCGTGCTCGACCTCGGTGCCGCCATCGGTGGCGACGCACACCATCTGGTGTCGCTCGCCGTCATGGGCGCCGCGATGGCGAGCGTCCTGTTCGACAAGCCCCGGCCCACGGTCGGCCTGCTCAATATCGGGACCGAGGAGATCAAGGGGCACGAGGAGATCCGCGAGGCCGGGGACAGGCTGCGTGCGGTGAACCTGCCGGAGCTCGATTATCTCGGCTTCGTCGAGGGGGATGGTATCGGCAAAGGGCTGGCCGACGTCATCGTCACCGAAGGCTTCAGCGGCAATATCGCGCTCAAGGCCGCCGAGGGAACCGCACGGCAGATGGCGGAATTACTCCGCAACGAGATGCAGCGGAGCTGGCTGTCCAAGCTCGGCTACCTCTTGGCGCGCAGCGCCTTCAAGGCCCTGCGGGACAAGATGGACCCGAACAAGTCCAACGGCGGCGTGTTCCTTGGATTGAACGGGATCGTGGTCAAGAGCCATGGTGGAATCAGCTCCGAAGGCTTTGCCTATGCGATCGATGTTGGCTATGAGATGGCTCACTACGATCTCCTGAACAAGATCAATCAGATGCTCAACCGCGAGGGTGGTGCACTTAGTTCCGTGCAGACCGCGCAGGAGGCTGTTTCGTGACTCAAATTCGTTCGGTCGTGCTGGGCTGCGGCTCTTATTTGCCGGAGCAGGTGGTGACCAACGCCCAGCTGGCGGCGCGCATCGATACGTCCGACGAATGGATCGTGCAGCGCACTGGCATTCGCGAGCGGCATATCGCGGCCGAGGGCGAGTTCACCTCGCATCTGGCGATCAAGGCGGCGCAGGCTGCGCTCAGCGACGCCGGCGTGGACGCGCAGTCGATCGAGCTGATCGTGCTGGCGACCTCGACGCCTGACAACACCTTCCCCGCAACCGCGGTCGCGGTGCAGCACGCGCTCGGCATCAACCATGGCGCGGCGTTCGATCTCCAGGCGGTGTGCTCGGGCTTCGTGTTCGCGCTCGCCACCGCCGACAATTTCCTGCGCACCGGCGCCTTCAAGCGCGCGCTGGTGATCGGCGCCGAGACCTTCTCGCGCATCCTCGACTGGAACGATCGCGGCACCTGCGTGCTGTTCGGTGACGGTGCCGGCGCGGTGGTGCTGGAGGCACAGGAGCAGCCGGGCAATGCCGCGACCGACCGCGGCGTCGTGACCACTCACTTGCGCTCCGACGGCCGCCACAAGGCAAAGCTGTTCGTCGACGGCGGTCCGTCCTCGACCCAGACCGTCGGCCATCTGCGCATGGAGGGCCGCGAGGTCTTCAAGCACGCGGTCGGCATGATTACCGACGTGATCGTCGACGCCTTCCAGACCACCGGGCTCAATGCCGACAGCATTGACTGGTTCGTGCCGCACCAGGCCAACAAGCGAATCATCGACGCCTCCGCCCACAAGCTCCACATCGCGCCGGAGAAGGTGGTGCTGACGGTGGACCGCCACGGCAACACCTCGGCGGCCTCGATCCCGCTGGCGCTGTCGGTGGCGCGCAAGGACGGCCGCATCAAGCGCGGCGACCTGGTTTTGCTGGAGGCGATGGGCGGCGGGTTCACCTGGGGCTCCGCGCTGGTGCGCTGGTAGCGCCACATTCGATAAAATTTTGCCGGAATTAGCTGCCATTATCGATGCGCCTGCATTGATGAGCGCTGTTGACCGGCGTATCGTAACCTCATAATTTCAGACAACAATTGTTCGCCGTGATGTGGGGCAGGGCGATGACCGACCAAAGCAAAACCGTAACGCGTGTTGATCTCTGCGAGGCCGTCTACCAGAAGGTGGGCCTGTCGCGCACGGAATCGTCTGCCTTCGTGGAACTCGTCCTGAAGGAGATCACCGACTGCCTGGAGAAGGGCGAGACGGTGAAATTGTCCTCTTTCGGCTCCTTCATGGTCCGCAAGAAGGGTCAGCGTATCGGTCGCAATCCGAAGACCGGCACCGAGGTGCCGATCTCGCCGCGCCGCGTCATGGTGTTCAAGCCGTCGGCGATCCTGAAGCAGCGGATCAACACCCAGCATCGCGGCAATGGCGACGCCAGCAAGGCTCAACCCGAGGCGTAACCGCCTGCGCGAAGGATTAGGCATTTGGACAAGGCGCCGGATGCGTTCCGAACCATCAGCGAAGTAGCTCAGGAACTCGACATTCCGCAGCACGTGCTGCGGTTCTGGGAGACCCGATTCTCCCAGATCAAGCCGATGAAGCGCAGCGGCGGCCGCCGCTACTACCGCCCCGACGACGTCGATCTGCTCAAGGGCATCCGCCGCCTGCTCTACGGAGAGGGCTACACCATCCGCGGGGTGCAGCGGATCCTCAAGGAGCACGGCGTCAAGTCGGTGCAGGGCCTCGCCGACGGCGCGGCCGCGGTCTCGTTCGGGGCCATTGAGGATGCCATCGGCGCCAGCCTGATGGAGCCCGACGACGACGACGAGGCGCCCATCAAGGGCGTCACGGATGCCGACGAAGACGACTACCAGGGCGACGAGGAGGAAGGCATCGACTTCCGCTTCACGGAGGTCGACGACGAGGACATCCTCACCACCTTCCGCAAGGGCGGCACTCCCGCCGCACCTGCCGGGCCCAGCGCCATCGACCGGGAGCGGCTCGGACGGGTGCTCGCTGACCTTGTCGCGTGTCGGGAAATGCTGGATCAGGCGCTGAAGGACGGCTAGGGGCGCTTTTCGCGAGCTTGGCCGGCAGTTCCGGGGCTGTGGGCACGGACGCCAAAATGCTGCGACCTCGCCTTGCGCAAAGCGACGATCCTAGCTAATGGAACGACGTTCGGAGCGTGGCGCAGCCCGGTTAGCGCACTAGTCTGGGAGACTAGGGGTCGGAGGTTCAAATCCTCTCGCTCCGACCATTTTCACCAATCAAATCAAAGTCGTTTTGGGGCGGTCGGTTTACAGCGGACCGCCCGTTTACATTCGGTTTACAATTTTGTTCGTCGGACGTTCCGGCGGCCCTTGCTGATCTACGCGGTTTGCGCGGGATGATCTCCGGCACGACCTTGCAAGCGCTTGAATTCTCCTCTCGGTCCTGCAACTTGCGGTAAACAATGGGGGGATTCGTGGCCGAGCCGCTGAATATTCGTAAGATCATTCAAGAACTGCTGGCCGGGCGCATGCGCGTTCCGAACTTCCAGCGCGGCTTCGTCTGGGATCCAGAACGCGTCGCCTACCTAATGGACAGCATCTACAAAGGCTATCCGTTCGGCTCAATTTTGCTCTGGCGCACGAAGCAAGAGTTGACCCACGAACGTGACCTCGGGCCGTTCCATCTCCCCCAGAATGACCCCGAGTATCCGACGGACTATATCCTCGACGGCCAGCAGCGCATCACGTCCATCTTTGGTGTTTTCCAGACGGAGATCGCGCTGGAAGACAAACCGCTCTGGGCGAAAATCTACTACGACATGAAGGGCAGCGAGAACGCGCAGGAGTCATCGTTCACCGCGCTAGAAGACGAAGACGTCATTAAGCATCAGCACTTCCCGATCGGCTGCCTGTTCGACCCAGTTCTCTACCGGAAGGAAACCACCGACTACGACGACACTACGATTGCGCGCCTCGACAAGATCCAGGCGCGCTTCAAGGAAGCCCTTATCCCGGTCCAAACCATTACGACCGAGGACAAGACTGCGGTCGCCATCGTGTTCGAACGCGTCAACCAAAGGGGCGTTGAGCTTGATACTGTCCAGCTCCTGAGCGCTTGGACGTGGAGTGGTGACTTCGACCTCAACCAGCGTTTCGAAGAACTGGCAGCCGACCTGACCCCGTTCGGCTTCAAGGACGTGGGCGGCGACAAGGACCTCCTGCTAAGGTGCTGTAGCGCGGTTATGCTGCGCGACCCTTCGCCGGACTCGCTGATTTCGCTAAATGGAACGAAGGTTCGCGAGACGTTCGACCACGTCGTTACAGGCATTAAGGGTGCCATCGACTTTTTACGCAAGAACCTGCACGTCGAGAGCCTCGATAACCTTCCCTATGTCAATCTTCTTGTTCCCCTCAGCGTGTTCTTTGCTGGTGAGCCGAACAAGCAGAAGAGGGTCACGAACAACCAGCGCAAGGAGATTCTCCGGTGGTTCTGGCACACCTGCATTCACAGGAAATACAACAGCCAGCCCATCAAGAGCCTGCGTGAGGATGTCATCGAGTTCGCCAAGCTCGCCGACGGCTCGATAACAAAACTAACTCATCCCGAAGCCGGTCTCAGCAACACGTTCTTCCTCAACAACACCTTCCGTTTGAATTCCGTTGTCTCCCGAACTTTCATCCTGCTCCTCGCGCAGAAGGGTCCGCGCTCATTCCTGAGCGGAAACAAGATCGATCTTCGCAAGGCGCTGAAAGAATACAATCGCAACGAATTTCACCATATCCACCCCCGAAGCTTCCTAAAGACCGCTAAGAATTCGGAGATCGACGACTCTTGCTTGGCGAACATGTGCTTCCTCTCGCGGTCCGACAACAACAGCATCTCCGGCAGCGCTCCCAGCGACTACCGCAAGCGGATGGGCGAAGACATTGAGGATATTGAAGAGGCAAACTTCCTCCCGCCTTCAACGTGGCAGGACAATTTCGAAACTTTCGTCGAGGAGCGCTCGGTTCTTCTCACCTTCTACGCCGCGCAGCTACTCGGCGGCGGGACAGCGCCCAAAACGAAGAAAGGCGCGTGATCGCTTTATCTTTCTAGTCGGGCGGCGCGGCTTTTCGATCCCGATATTCTTCGAGCTTCGCGATAGCATTCGCGGCCAGAACGCCGCGCCGCGCGAGATAAAGATCGATCACCTTCTGCGCCTTGTCGACGGTCCAGGTCAGCGCCTCCGCGATCTCCGGTGCCGTCCCACCGGCCTCGGCGAGCAGCGTCGCAGCTGTGCCGCGGTTGTCGTGAAAATTCAGCGCGGCCGTTTTGACGAAGTCGGGATCTGCGGCGATCGCCTCGGCGTTGATCGCGTCGACCCTATCGCAGTCCTCGCGCCAGTGCGCGTTGAAGTAACGCTTGGTGTAGGCCTTGCCGGTCGGGGTGAGCATCACCAGCGCGCCGGCCTTCGTTTCTTTGAGCGCGTCCAGGTGAGCCTTCAGCTCGCGCGTCGCCGGGATCCAGAGCAGCTTGCCGGATTTGGTCGAGCGGATCTGCACCCTCTGCCCGTCATAGCGTGTCCAGGGAAACTTGCGGACGTCGCTGGCGCGCATCGCCGTGTTGCGGACCAGGATCATCGCCGTTGCCATGGCCGGCCGCGCGGTGCTGATGAATTGCTGCTGCAATTCATCTGGCCAGGTTAGCTCCGACCGGTGGCTCCTGTAGAGCCGTGCAAACGTGTCGAGCGGGTTGAACTTGATGACCGCCTTTTCCTTCGCATAGGACAGCACACGCGCCAGCGCTGCGACCAGGTTGTCGGCCGAGCGCGGCGAGACCTTGCCGAGCTCGTTGTGCCAGGCCAGCGCATCCTTGCGAAACTCGAGCGCATCGTCGGCATCATTGAACGTCGCCGCGGGACAGCTGCCCCAGCGCGCCTCGATGCGCTTCAGCTTCCAGACATACTGCTTGCGGTGCTCCTCGCTGAGGCCGTCGAAATAGGCGGATTGATCAAAATGCCGGATCAGCTGCACCATGGTCGCTTCGCCCTTCGTCCGCATTGTCTTCGCGGCCGCGGCGTAGCTCTCGGCGAGATTGTTCTCGTCGAGCGGAAGACCGGTCGCGCGGTGGTACAGGTGGACCTTGATCGATCCATCCTTCTGCCGCTTCTTGACGCGATGGATGCCTTTCAGCTTCAGCGGCTTGTCAGGCTGCTTGGGTCTTCCGCGCATTCTCGGCCTTCCAGCGCTGGTACGGGGTCAGCTCGGCGGCGGAGTCTGTCACAAGCCCGGAGGCGCGGTCCAGTGCCGCGTCGATGGCTTTCCGGTCCCACCGGTTGGTGCCCGGGATCGCCTTGGGGATAAGGCCTTTCTGGAGCCAGCTGTCGAACGCTGCCAGCGTGTTGCAGCCGCAATAGGCGGCTGCCTCGTCCTTCGTCAGGCAGCGTTTCTCGCTCACGCACCCGTCTCCGGATTGCGCCACGCCAGCGGCGCCTCGAGCGTCAGCAGCGAGAGGCTGGTGGATAAGAAGCCGCTGTCCTTTGATCCCGGGGCGGCCAGGACTGTTTCCGGCAGTGGGGCTTGCGAGGCCTTGGCCGGAGACGGGGACTGCGGAGTTTCGGTCGCCATGGACGCCGCGACCGCGCTCTCGCGGGCCGCGAAAAGGGCGTCCTCGGCGAGTGCCGTCACGTCGCCGAAGCGATAGTCGAGCCGGCAGAGCGCGCGGATCGCGTCGGTCTCGTCGGTGGGAATGCCGGCGCGGCAGAGATCCGCAGCCATGCGCGCGATCAGGTCCTTGCGATTGGCAGGGCCGCGCCCTGCGAAGCCCTCGGGGCGAAGCACGGTCATGCCATCACCTCGGCCGTCTGCTTCTCCTGCCGCCGCTGCGCGACGATGCGGGCGGCGTCGGAGTGCCGCTTCAGCTGCGGGCCGGTCCAGCCCAGCCGGACAAGGTCTGCCCACACCACGCCGTCATTGCGAGTGGTCTGCACAATGAAGTCGTCGGCGAGCTGGGAGACGGCCTGGGGGCCTTCGAGATCGGCGCGGCAGGGCGCGATCGCGGCCGGGGCGAGCTGCTCGGCCAGCGCGGCCTTCTGCTGCTCCGCCTTAGCAATCTCGGCCAGTTCGGCCTCGTAGGCGGCGCGGGCGGCGAGGCACGACTGGATCGAGGTGTCGCGCAGCATCCGGCCGGCCTCGTTCAGCACGGGCAGGATGTGTCGGCCGGCCTTGGGATGGCGCAGGTCGATGAAGCGATCGATGTTGGGGAGATAGGCAAGGCTGTGCAGCCGGAGCTGCCAGGCGAAGTCGGTCTTGGAGATGTCGTCGTCTTGCTGGCGCGGCATGGGTTCTCCCGGGTGATGCGGGAAAACAAGGTACTTATTGTACCTATTCGGTCAAGTACAAAATGTACCGATAGTAGGGGTGGGCTTTCTGATCGGTCCTAAATGTCCCGAATCGCTCGATTAATGCCCGTTGCGCTTGAGGCCGAGGAAAAGCCCGGCGGAGTGGATGGTAACGTCTCGGATCGGCTCGGCGTTGTACGAGATCAGGTCGTGTCGGCCCCGCTTCGAGCCGTTCTCGATGACCTTGAAAAAGCGGCGGCCGTCCTCGAGCATGACCGCACATTCTCGGCCGATCAGTTGGGTGATGTCTTTCTGCTCCGGTCCGACGAAGATCAGGTCGTTGTTTCGCGCGAGCGGCAGCATGCTGTCGCCTTTGACCTGAAATGCGACGGCGTCGGGATTGCCTATGTCTGCTGCGACCGGCTCATACGCGCCGTCGTCGGCAAAGGGGTGGATCTCCTGGCCCGCGCCGATCTCGCCGATCAGCCTGACGCCGCTTAGACCCGCCGGCTTGCCCTCGCCGAACATCAGCCAGCCGGGCGAGACTTTGTGAAACCGGGCGATCGTGAGTGTCTGGTCACTGGTAAGGTTGCGGGCGTTCTCTCGCGTCTCAATCTTCTTATAGACCTCGTAACCGATGCCATAGGCGTCGGCAGCCACCCGCTTGGACTTTTTCAGGCGGTCGTGGCGGCTTCTGAGCCAGACGAGTCGATCGTAGACATCCTTCATGGTCCATTTTGTACCGATTTTACCGGTACAAGTTGGACCGATCGCTTGACGAATCACCGGTACAAAAAGTACCGATTGTTTATGAGCGACGTTTTTGATTCGCACCGGTCCATCATCGACGCCTGGCCGACACTGTCGGACTTCGCCGCCGATGCTGGCGCAACCTATGGCGCGGCCAAGGCCATGCGTCGTCGTGATCGCATCGTGCATGAGTACGTCTCCAACATCGTGAAGGGCGCCCAGGCGCGCGGCATTGTTGGCGTTACCGCCGATCTGATCGCGGACCTCGCTGCCAAGGGGATCGAGGAGAAAGCTGCATCATGAGCCGCAGCATGCGCAAAGCCACGCCGGTAGGCAAATTGTCTACCTTCCGAAACCGGAAGGTGGCCTTCCAATCCCGGAATCAGATTTCTCCGGTCATGCAAAAAGTGAAGGACTTGCTGCCGGCCGGTACCGCCGCGAAAACGCTGGCTTATTTGCTCGATGAGCCGCTCAACGCCTGCGAAAAGCTGCTCTGTGGAGCGCGGGCAGAAAATGCGGAGATCCTGGCCAAGCTGCTGTGCCTCAAGGAGCACGACATCGGGCGCCAGGTGCTGCTCGCCATCGGCGAGGGTCGGAACGTCGACTACATCGAAGAGGTTCGCCGCCGCGCCTCGCTGAAGGCGATGAAGCGCAACCTCGACGAAGCCACCCAGCTTTACGCGAAGGCCCTTCAGGCGGAGATCACCGGATGATCCTGCGCACAACCGACATCCGCGAGGGGCCGCCAATCTAAGCCCCGCGCGCCTTCCGTAGCCACCCGCGTTTCGAGCCAACCCGCCGCCGGACCCTGTCCTGCGAACGAGGAGACGTGTCTGAAATGATCACAGCAAAGATCCTGATCTCGATCGCACTCGTTTTCATCGCGCTCAGTTTGGCGTCCGCGATGACGCTTGGCCGGCGGCGGCGACACCCGTCGGCCAAGCTCCCTTATTCGCGCGCCGAGCTCGAGGCGATGACGGCGCGCGCCGAAGCGCGGCGCTGGGCCGATCCGCTCGGTCTGCGCCGGCCGCTCTTCTTCAGATCCGTGCGGCTGCCCTCCGGCACGGCGGCGGACGGTGGGGACCAGGTCCACCCGGGGTTTCCCGCCGTCCGCTACTTCTCGATGATCAGGGAGGACCGCCGCGATGTCTGAGGCGCTGCCGTTCTCCTCGCGCCAGGTGGCGAACATGTTGGCGGTGTGCGCCGTCAAGCACGCCACGGCGTTCCTGCAAGGGCAGGACGGGCCGACGCTGCTCGGCATGCACGCCGAGCAGCTGCAGCTCGACCTGATGATGAGCGATCCACTGGCCAATGGCCTGCTCATTCCGGTGCGGCTGCTCAATGTGGCGATGGCGTCGACGGCGCGCGCTGCGGCCGAGGCGCCGCCCGGCGTGTTCGAGCCCGCGCGGATCGATCGCTGGATGCATGTCATCGCCTCGCTGGTCGAGCTCGTCCAGCAGGAGCGCACCCGGTTCGCGCGCGAGCATGGAGCGACAGCATGAGGCCGCTGTCGCAGACGCTGACCGATCTGATCGGCTTCACCGAGGAGGTGATCACCAGGCCCGCGCGGCATCATGGCCTCGCGGCCGACACGCGCTATCCGCTCTTGGCACAGGAGATCCGCGATGCCGACAAGCGGCCGGCGGAGGGCGTCCGCTGCACGCATTCCGGGGTCGCGATCGTCGCCTGCCTCGATGCGTTCTTCGCCAGCGACATGGACCCGACGTCGCGCTGGCTCGGGGCGATCGGCGCTCTGCTGCCGCTGCTGCGGGGCGAGGCTTGGCAGCAGCTGAAGAGCGAGAAGGAAGCGGCTGGCGAGGCGTACCGGCGATGACCCTGCTCGCCGCCTACGATCGCGTTCGCACCATGCTCGCCGAGGCCAGCCAGGTCTCCGAGGTGCTGGAGATCCGCGAGCAGCTGGAGCATGTCCGGCTGCATGCGCGACAGATCCGCGATCGCGAGCTGCTGGCGGACGCGACCGTGTTCCAGATGCGCTCCGAGCGGCGCCTCGGCGAGATCCTCGACGCGCTGCAGTTGGCCGGCCTGGTTGCCTCTGGCGGCGGCCGGCGCAAGAAGGACGACACGCAGCGCGCGACGCTCGACGAGATCGGGGTCACCAAGGATCTGTCATCGAAGGCACAGAAGGCGGCCGGGCTGGATCTGGTCGCGTTCGACGCGCTGTGCCAGGCGGTGCGCGACAAGATCAAGGGCGGCCGCGCCATCCTGGTCGACCCGATCGACGACAAGGGCGTGATCCACGGCGCGCGTTCCATCATGTCCGGCCGGGTCGAGCCGGACGACAGCCTGGATTATTTCCCGACGGCGCCCTGCGCGACGCGGGCGCTGGTCGAGATCGTCTTCAAGCACCTGAAGGTCTCGGTCAGCAATGCGACGGCGCGCGAGCCCGCCTGCGGCGAGGGGCATATCGCCGAGGTGCTGACCGAATATTTTGCGCAGGTGTTCGCCAGCGATGTCTTCGATTACGGCTATGGCGACGTCGCCGACTTCCTCGACGAGCACACCAGCCAGACCGCCGACTGGTTCATCACCAACCCGCCGTTCGACGAGAAGGCCGAAGCCTTCCTCACCCGAATGCTCGCGCTCGCGCGCGTCGGCGTCGCCATGTTCGTCCGGCTGCAATGGCTGGAAGGCGAGGGCCGCTATGAGCGCATCTTCGATCCCGACATGACGCCGCCGACGCTGATCGCCTTCTTCAGCGAGCGCATTGCGCTGTGCAAGGGCCGCTGGGATCCCGAAGGCGGCACGGCCACGGCCTACATCTGGCTGGTCTGGATCAAGGGCCACAAGCCACAGGCGCCGTTCTGGATCCCGCCGATCGTCGTCGACGAGCTGACCAAGTCGGACGATGCGGCACGGTTCACACAGCATCCGGTGATGAGGAGGGTAGCGTGATCGTTGTCCGCGTCGAATTGCATTCTGCCATCACCCACAAGGTTACCGAGATCGCGCGGATGCGTATTCGCAACGCCGGCGGGACGCCGGAGATCGCCAGCTATTCCATCGAATCCCTGCGGGGCCGATCGCGCGAGCAGCTCGATCGCGGCGAGTGTCAGCGGTCAGGAACGGTGGTCAGCTATCCGCGGCTCCGGATCCACGTCTGGCACCTGGTCGCGCGCGCGCTGATCGCGATGGCCTATGCCGGCGGCCGCGAAAAGGCACAAGAGTCGGACTTGTTCGGTGAACAGGAACCGGAGCGAGCGATGCTGATCAGCTTCTCCGAGCCGCCCATGCTGCCCTACATCCGCGCCGGCCTGCGCCAGCGCCGCGGCGAGGACATCGCCGGCGCCCGTGTCAAGCGGCAGACGATACGCAAGCTCGGCGAGCGCGGCCGCAAGCTGCTGGAGTGGGACCCGATCGGCGACTCGATCCCTTATGACCTCCATCTGTGGTGGAAGTCCCGCACGCCTGCGCGCGAGCTGATCGGCGAGGTCCGCGCCCAGGACGGGGGCATACGGGTCTACGCGCTCAACATCCTTCACAGCGAGATCATCAATCCGGATGGCAGTCGCTACCCGGTCTGCAGGATCGACGGTCCGCGCGGCTGGCGTGCCGGCGACGCGATGCTGTTCTGGTCGCCTGGTGATGCGCCCAATGCGTTCTGCGCCGAAACCTTTGCCGACGGCTTCGACAGCCCGGAGGCCTTTCGCGACTACTTCGTTCCCAACCTCGGCGATCGCTTCGATGCGATCCTTTTCAAATGGTGACAGGAGGCCCTGATGTCTGACCTGCAGATTCCGCTCAACCGCCTGAAGTTCGGCCACGAGGATGGCGCCGGCATCAACGCCCGCGTGGTAGGGCGTGAGGATGGCATCGCCGCCTTGGCCGCCAACATCTTCGCCAATCGCACCGAAGACAATCCAACAGGGCTGATCGAGAACCTGATCGTGAAGGAGGCCGGCGGCGGCTTCTATGCGATCGCGAACGGAAACCGGCGCCTGAAGGCGCTGCACATGATCGACGGCGAAGGTGCGGAGCTGCCGATCGGCTGTACGCTGCACCAGGTCGACGAGACCAAGGCCTTCGAATACTCGCTGACGACGGCGATCACCGCTGAGCAGCTGCATCCGGTCGACCAGTATGAGGCCTTTGCCCTGCTCGAGGAGAGGGGCAAGAGCGAGGAGGAGATTGCGCAGCAGTACGGGTTGAGCGCGAAGCAGGTCCTCCAGGCGCTCGCGCTCGGCCGGCTCAGTCCGAAAATTCGTCAGGCCTGGCGCGCCGGCGATCTTGTTGCCGAAGCGGCACAAGCCTTTACGCTGGCGCTGGACCACAAGACGCAGGACAAGGTGTTCGAGAAGCTGTCGAAGGGTGGCGGCCGCGTGCAGCACTGGAGCGTCAAGCGCGAGCTCGGCGCCGATGCGCTCGATCGCGACGTCGCGCAGCTGGTCGAGTTCATCGGTGCCGACGCCTACCGGGCCCGTGGCGGCGTGTTGACCGAAGATCTGTTCGGCAGCTCGCATATCGTCAGCGACGAGGCATTGCTGAAGCAGATGGCGCGCGACGTGCTCACCGCGAAATGCGAGGAACTGCGCGCCGACGGCTGGGCATGGGCCGAGATCGTCACCGACCTGCCGCAGGGCGCGCGATGGTGGCCGAAACCCGAGATACGCAAGCTGCCCTATGAGGGTGACGAGCTGGAGCGGCGCACAAGGGCGGAGGCAACGGCCACCGAGCTCGAAGAGAGCGACGAGTGGAATGACTCGATGCATGACGAGCTTGACCGGCTGCGGATCGAGGTTGAGACGATAGACTCCGCGGTCCGGATGCGCGCGTTCGATGCCAAGAAGCGCAAGACGCTGGGCTGCATCGTCGACGTCGAGGAGGGAAAGCTGACCGTGCTCTACGGCATCAAGAAGCCGGAGAATGCGAAACTGTCGAAAGGCGATCCGGAGGCGGCGAAGCGTGTCCAGGCGGCCGCGCCGGCGGCAAAGGGCAACGCAGCGGACGAGCCGGAGATTTCCAACGCGCTGCTTCATCGGCTGTCGGTGCAACTGACCAAGGCAGCCGCGACCGCTCTGATTCAGGACGAGCATCTGGCGTTGTCGGTGCTGCTCGCCGGTTTTGGTTGCTATGAGGGCGACGGCATCAAGGTCAGCGCCAACGGGCTCGGCCGACGTGGCAATGATCGCAGCATTCTGGGCGCCGAGGAGATGAAGAAGGCGCTGCCGCTCGCGATGGCCATGAAACCGGCCGAGCGGATATCGCTTCTCGCGCAGATCGCGGCCGATGCGCTCGATTTCCAGAACTGTGCCCTTGACCAGGACGATCGGCACGATGGTGCGCTCGCCATCTGCGGCGCGATCGATGCCAAGCTGTTCAATCCGGCGATGCGCGGCGCCTTCGATGCCAAGGACTATTTCGGCGGCGTCAGCAAGGCGCTGTGCCTCAAGGCGATTGAGGAGGCCATGGGCGCCGATATGTCGCGGCAGCAGGGCAAGAAGCAGAAAACCGACATCGTCGCCTTCGCGATTGAGAACGTGCCGACCACGGGCTGGCTGCCGCCGCAGTTGCGCCACAAGGGCTATGACGGCCCGCCGGTCAAAGCGAAGGGCAAGGCGACGCCGCCGGCGCCGGCGAAGAAACCTGTCAAATCGGCCGTGAAGAAAACGGCGAAGAAGTCCGCCAAAAAGACCGCGAAGAAGAAGAAGTAACGGCCATGGCAGGCGAGGCGCATGAGGGCGTGGTGGAGTTTCGGCCTTAGACGATTGGGCGCGAGGTAATTCTGCTCGGCCGCGTCCAGGTCGGCGAGATCATGCGCCACGACGGCGCCCGGCATCAGGCCTGCTTTCGCCTGACCCTGCCGGAGGCCTCGGCCTCGACCACATGGCGACCGGCGCGCGACGTCGTCGACGCCCGTCGGCTCGCCCTGATCAAGATCAACGATTGGCTCAATGCTGCCGGCCTGGTGCCGGCGGGAGCGGTGTCTTGAACCCGAACACGGCGCAGGGGACAGCATGAGCAAGCACAAGTCCGGCGCGGAACGCCGGCGCCGGCGGAAGGCCGCGGTGCGAAAGGCGCAACGCGCGCGCAAGCGCGCTCGATCGAACGGCGGGACATCTGAATGAAGCCACCCGGCAAGACCAACCTCGATCGCATGCTTCGGACGGCCTACGCAGAGATGGAGCGGATCCAGATCACCCAGGACGCGCTCGTTGCGGAAGGCCTGCTGAAGAAAGCTGATCCAGGCCAGCTGCGCCGGCGTGACGATTACGCCGGCATGGTGCGCCTGATCGAGGTCATTACCAGCGACCAGGTCATGCTCGATCGGATCAAGGCCGGCGCTGCACGTGAGCGGATCGCGCCAGCGGGCGCGGCGGATGACATTGAGGCCGAGCCAAAAGACGAGGCCGCGGCCGAATGAGCATACTCGACCACGCGCTCGCCTATGCCGTCCGCGGCTGGCCCGTCTTCCCGTGTCATCCCAAGACCAAGCAGCCGCTGGTGAAGAGCGACGTCGAGGGCGAAGGCGGCTACAAGCTGGCCACCATCGAGGCCGATACGATCCGCGCCTGGTGGAAGCGCTGGCCGCGGGCGATGATCGGCTTCTCGCCCGGTGCGATCGGCGTGTTCGTGGTCGACTTCGACGCCGGCGAGGACAAGAAGACGGGCGAGATCTTCGAGGCGGCCGGGCTGCAGCTTGCGCTCGAGGGCGCGATCGGCGGCCTGCTGCCGGCGACGCTGTTCACCAGGACGCCACGCGGCGGCGTGCATCTGTGGTTTCAGAAGCCCGACGACGTCGACGAGATCCTCAACCGCAGCAATCTGCTGGGCCCGCAATCCAAGACCGACATCCGCGGCGACAATGGCTATGTGGTGCTGCCGCCGTCGCTGCGCGACGACGGCGTTGCCTACGCCTGGGGCGGCGATGCCGAGACGGCGATCGCACCGGCGCCGGCGGCGCTGGTCAATCTGGTGCTGCGGCGCGGTGCCTTCGAGGAGAAACCTGCGCAAGGACCCGGCATCGGCGCGCGTGCGGCCGCCGGCGTGAAGCCACCGGCCGGCAAGGGCGACGGCGCGATCGCCGCCGGTGATGATGCTGTCCGTAGATATTGCCTCTCCGCCCTCGATGCCGAGCTGCAGGGCGTGCGCAACGCCGGACAGGGCGGCCGCAACGACGCGCTCAACATCGCCAGCTTGAAGCTGGCGCAGTTCGTCGCCGCCGGCGGGCTCAATGAGAGCTTCGTCCGCGCTTCGCTCGAGAACGCGGCCGCGGACTGCGGGCTGATCCGCGACGATGGTCTGCGCGCGGTTAAGGCCACGATCGAGAGTGGGTTTCGCAAGGGCCGGACCCAACCGCGCGACTTCGACGAGATCCGCCGCCAGGCGGCGGATCGGCAGAGCCGGCCGCGCGGCCGCGGGCAGAGTGGGAGTGTGACTCGAGATGACGGCCGCAGGGAGGATGCCGACGCGGCCGACCGCATGGCCTCTTCCCGCCGCTCGCCTTCCGCCGGCGCCGCGCGGCCGTCCGACGATTCCAATCCTCCCGATTCTTCTTTTGCCCCTGCACCCCCACCGGGGACGAATGGCAAGCCAAGCTCCCAAACGGGAGCAGCGCGCGTATCGGCCGGCGGCTGGGGTACGGGGGGCGAGCCGCCGAACCCACCGGCGGAAACGTCTGAGGCGCGCAACATGCGCCTGGCGTTCTTCCCGCTGACGGACCTCGGCAACGCCGAGCGCTTCCGCGAGCGCTATAAGGATCGGCTGCTCTGGTGCCCTGCGATCGGGTGGCTGAGCTGGGACGGCCGCCGCTGGAGCCGGGAAGGCGCCGAGGAGCTCGTCAAGATCGCCGAGCACGACACCGTGCGGATGATCCAGGAGGAGGCCAAGGAGCTGAAGGCTAGCGGCTGCAAAGACGACAAGGACGCGCCGCGAGGCGCGCGCGACTTCGTCTTCAAGGTCGACCGCGACGGCAACAAGACGTTCTATTCCGAGAAGGTCGCGTCATGGGGCCGCAGCTCCGAGGCAGTCAACAAGCTGGGCGCGCTGTCCAAGCGGGGGGCGCCTTACTTCGCCGTGTCGATCGACAAGCTCGATGCCGACAAGATGAAGATCAACGTCCGCAACGGAACGCTGGTGATCGCCAAACGTGAGGACGCCGACTATGTCGACTTCCGGCCGCATGATCCGGCCGACATGATCACCAAGCTCGCGCCGGTCGACTTTGATCCCGCCGCCGAGCGCAGCGTGTTCGATAGCTTCCTTGCCCGCGTACAGCCACAGGCCGAGATGCGGGCCTTCCTGCAGCAATGGCTGGGCGTGTCGCTCACCGGTGTCACCGAGCAGCTGCTGGCCTTCCTTTACGGCAAGGGCTCGAACGGCAAATCCGTGCTGATGGATGCCGTGTCCTACGTCGCCGGCGACTACGGTGAGACGGTCCCGATCGAGACGTTCCTCGACCACGGCAAGTCGCGCGGCGCGGGCCAGGCGACCCCGGATCTCGCTATCCTGCCCGGCGTTCGCATGCTGCGGACGTCGGAGCCGGAGAAGGGCGCAAAGCTGGCGGAGGCATTGGTCAAGCTCGTGACCGGCGGCGAGCCGATCCAGGCGCGGCATCTCAACCGCGACTTCTTCAAGTTCTATCCGCAGTTCAAGCTGACGATGTCGGGCAACTACCGGCCGACGATCTCTGGCACCGACGAAGGCATATGGCGCCGCGTGCGCCTGGTGCCGTTCGGCGTCACCATTCCAAAGGAAGAGCGCGACATCCATCTCGGCGACAAGTTGCGCGCCGAAGCGTCCGGCATTCTCAACTGGCTGCTCGATGGTTTGCGCGTCTGGCTCGACAAGGGCCTGCAGGAGCCTGCTGAGGTGGTCGAGGCCACGGCGGAGTATCGATCGGCCTCCGACCCACTCGGTCGGTTCCTGGCCGCCTGCGTCGTCGACAGTATCGGCGATCGCGTGCAATCGAGCGTGCTGCATCAGGTCTATGAGGCCTGGTGCAAGGCCTCCGGCGAGAACGCCTGGAAGAACCGCGGCCTGTCGCTGGCGCTGCAGGAGCGCGGTTACAAGAGCAAGCAATCCAACGTGATGTGGTTTCTCGACATCAAGCTCACCAAGAGCGTGAACGACTTCGTCGACCACGAAGGCAACCCGCTGCGCATGCGCGCGGACGGGGAGAAGGAGGCTGTAGATGCTGGAGACGTCGAGATCTGATCCTCCCAACCTCCCATAGTTGGGAAGAATCAAACTGCGGTAAGCCGTTGAGTTTTCAGCGTTCGGGAGGTTGAGGGAATTTCGGGAGCTTGTTTCCATACGTTACATGCGTGCGCGCGCAGGCACACATATCAGATATAGAAACAAGCTCCCAATCCTCCCAACCTCCCAAGTGATTAGAGAAAGCCTTGTCCTGCAATGCTTTTTCGGAACGGGAGGATCGAAAGAGAGCCTTAGGCAAGCTCCCATCGATCCTCCCGGAGAAATGGTCGTCAGTCACGACCATTTCTCGAACCGCCGTAACAGGCGGGTGACGCCAGCAAACCGGGTGGAGATCGGGATGTTGGGACATGACGACGAAGTTGCCGGCGGCATTCTCGCCGGAGGTGATAGCGGAGCTTGCTAGGCCATATGTGCGGTTCGATCCGCGAACGGCGCAGCTATCGCCGGATGTGGAACCCCGGTGGTATGCCGTCGAGATCAGCTCACGCGATGTCGAGGCTGAGCTGATCAAGCGCAGGTTCGGCATCTACGTGCCGGAATGCGATGAAACCATCGTCTCGCGCGGGCGTAAGATCGAGCGACGTGTGCCGATGTTTGTCGGCTACGTCTTCGTCTTCCTGTGGGCCACTGATCAGAATTGGCAACAGATCGTCGCTACGCCTGGCGTCGTCGGCATCCTCGGCGAGTTGACGGATGACGAGATTGACCGCGTTCGTCGGCGCGAGAACACCGAGCGGCCGATTGCACTGCAATCCTTTCCGGTGCAACGGGTGGCACCGGCCGGTAAGAAGAAACAGCGATATCGCCGGCGCAAGAAGCCCATCACGATCATGGTCGAAGACGAAATCGTCTGTGTAAGACCGTGGTCCGCGTTCGAGGATGCGATCGAGACGCTTGACTCTGAGGGACGGACTCAGGCATTGCGCGACTACATCTTGTCGTAGCCGCCTTTAGGGGAGGGAGCTCCGAGATGCGAAGCGAAAAGCCCGCTTCATCAATCCCTCACTGTATCCAAAGCGAAAGCCCGGCCTGATCAGGTCGGGCTTTGTCGTGACTAGGGTGTGCGGTAGCGCGGTTCGTTGCCGTTGCCCTCCTTGGGCGTTTCCTCCCTGACTTCGGGCCGCATGGTTTCATGTTCCATGCGGCCCGATCTTTCGCCTGAGGGTAGATGCCTGCACCACCATGGAAGCGCTGGTACAAGACGGCCCGGTGGCAGGCTCTCAGGCTCTCAGTCTTCCAGCGTGACCTGTTCACCTGCCAGCGCACAGAGTGCGGCCACCTCGAAGGCAACACAGCACTACTGGTGTGTGATCACATCAAGCCGCATCGCGGCGACGAGCGCCTGTTCTGGGATGACGCCAATCTGCAGACGCTCTGCAAAGCGTGCCACGACACGATCAAGCAGCGTGAAGAGCAAGCCACCTTGCATCAGCGTGGTGTGTGGCATTGAGAAACTACAACTCCACGCCCAGCAGGCGGCCTATAGGCAGGGTGCGCGGGTGACGTCCGCAGCGACCGCCAGCCCAGCCGCCGTTAGTATCCGCGGCGATATGCCCGTCGCGCAGTCCTTCGACCGACGCCTGCAACGCTCGTCGCTGTTAGCGGCCGTCCTACTCGGGCATCAGCACGGTCAAGGGATAGCACCACGTTCTTTTCAGGCGACCACTGAAACGAGAAGGGCGCCGCCGCCAATAACGCGCCTCCAACGATAATCGCAAACACACTGAGCTTTTTCATGATCGGTCTCCATGTTGATATCGCGTCGTTATTGGCATGGCGGCCCCAAATACCGCCGATGCGAGAAAGCACCGCCAAAAGCGGGCAAGGACCCCATCATCGCAGGGAGCGCTATCAGGCCAAACGCGGTCGCCAATCCGAGAGAAGAAAGAGCCTTTCGCCGAGAGATCATGAGATCCTCCTCAAGCTCTCCCGCACGGCAAGTATAAACCAACTCAGTCGCCTCGGGTTGATCTACATCAGTGTGGACGGAGCGAGTAGGCGGCCGAATGATTATTCAGTAGCACTGACCTGTCTTGCGAAAGGAGGCTTCGGCGCGGTGGCGCAGTGCAAGCATGTGTGTCGATGGATGTCCCGACATGATGACGTGGTCGAGGTCGAGCTGAAGCGCGCGCGACGGCGCGACCGTCGAAGGATGGTGGATGTGAGCGCATCCGTCCAACGACATAGATCAAGACGAGGACGGGCAGAGCGAGTAAACTTCTAATCTTGGGGCAGTCCAGTGAGGGAGGCAGTCATGATCTCTCGACGGAAGCTTCTTTCTTCTTTCGGCTTGGCGACTGCAATTGCCGCGTTCCCGACCGTGCTGATGGTCCCTGACGCGGAGGCGCAGACTGCTGGCATGGAAAGGCGTCAAGATCGACGTGAGGGGCGCCACGAGCGCCGCGAGGATCGCCGTGACGCGCGCCAAGTGCGCCGCGAGGGTCGCCGTGAGGCGCGCCAAGTGCGGCGCGGAGTTACGCCGGCGCCAGGAGTTACGACGGGGGCAGCTAAGTAGCTTGGCTAGAGCGTAGTGGGTCGATAGGTCATCATCTTCGCTCATCGTCCCGGTGCAGCGCGTGCAGTAGCTCGCGTGCATGAAGGGAAGCCGACATTTATGAGTACACGCCCTAGAAACCGCAGATAGCCTTCCGCGCAAACTACGGGAGGGGGCGGGGCAAAAGTCCAGAAAGTCCGGGTCCGCGGACCGGCGCCCAACTCATTCGGGGATTTTTTTCTTGTGAGCGATGTTTTCGACCTCTTCGGCAATCCGGTTCGCCTGCGCCAAGGTCAGCGCGGGCGGCCGCCTTATGAGCCGAGCGAAGAAGATCGCAACAAGATCAAGCTGTTGCTTGCGCTGGGCAAGTCGATCGGGATCATGGCGAACGCGATCGGCGTCTCGCCGGCGACCGTGAAGCGGTATTTTAGAGCCGAGCTCAAAGTTCGCGACGCGATGCGCGACCGCATGGAGACGGCCTATGCGCTGCAGCTCTGGCGCGGCGTCCAGGACGGCAACGCCGGCGCGATGCGCCTGTGGCTCGCCTATGTCGAGCGCAACGACCGCATGCAGGTTGAGACCGACATGGCGGCGCATCCCGCCGACAAGCCCGCGGCCGAACGCATCGGGAAGAAGCTGGTCGACGAGCAGCGCGCGCTCGATGCCGACGCCGACCTGATGGCCGAGCTGGAACAGGAAGCGAATGCTGTCCACTGAGATCCTGCCGCGCTTCGCCTGCCCGGATTGGTGGCAGCGCATCCAGGCGGGCCAGATCCCGATGGCCGAGGTGCCGTTGAACGACGCCAAGGCCGCGAAAGCCCTGGCGTTCTTCAACCGGCTTCGGCTTCCCGACGTCACCGGCAATCCGCCGATGTCGGAAGCCTGCGGCGAGTGGTTCAAGGACATCCTTGTCGCCTTCCTGGCCAGCGAGGATCCCGCGTCCAGGCGCCGCCTGGTGTGGGAGCTGCTCTGCATGGTGCCGAAGAAGAACTCGAAAACGACCTATGTCGCCGCGCTCGGACTCACTGCGCTGTTCATGGAGGAGGCGCCTAACCGGCAGATGCTGCTGGTCGCGCCGAGCCAGAACATCTCGGAGCGTTGCTTTGAGCAGGCGCAGGGCATGATCCGCCTCGACAAGCGGCTCGACGCGATCTTCAAGGTGCAGGATCACCTGAAGTGCATCACCCGCCGCAAGACCGGCACCAAGCTCGACGTCAAGACGTTCGACACCACGATCGTCACCGGCGAGATCCCGATCCTGACCATCATCGACGAGCTGCACGAGCTCGGCAAGAAAGCCAAGGCGGCGGCCGTGATGCAACAGATCCGCGGCGGCGGCATCACCATGCAGGGCGGCCAGGTGCTGATGATCACGACGCAGTCCGACGAGCCGCCGGCGGGCATCTGGCGCACCGAGCTGAAGAAGGCCCGCGCGATCCGCGACGGCGTCGGCGGGCCGAATCCAATCCTGCTGCCGGTGCTGTACGAATATCCGCAGGCACTTCAGCGCGACCAGGAGTACTGGCGCGACGTCGACAACTGGGCCCCGCTGCTGCCCAATCTCGGCCGCTCGATCGACCCGCAGCGCCTAGCCGAGGACTACCAGAACAACGGCAAGGTGAACGAGGAGGCCGAGCAGATCTGGGCCTCGCAGCACCTCAACATCGAGATCGGCGTTGGCCTCGGCGCCGATGGCTGGCGCGGCGCGGACTTCTGGGAGGCCGCGGTCGACCCGACCTTGACCCTGGAATCGCTGCTTGCGCGCTGCGACGTCGTAACGCTCGGCGCCGACGGCGGCGGACTCGACGATCTGCTTGCGCTCGCTGTCATCGGCCGCGATCGCGTCACGCGCGAATGGCTGTCCTGGTGCCATGCATTTGCCGATCCGAAGGTGCTGGAGCGCCGCAAGGAGATCGCGCCCGTGCTGAAGGACTTCGAGGCCGAGAAATCGCTGACGATCGGCGATGGAGCCAAGCGCCACGCGCGCTTTGTCGCGCTGGTGAAGCAGGTTCGGGCCTCCGGTCTGCTGCCCCAGAAGGACGCCGTTGGCGTCGACCCGAACAACGCCGCGGCCGTGTTCGAGGCGTTGGCAGAGGGTGGCATCGAGCCCGCGCAGATCCGCCGGCTGCTGCAAGGCCCGGCCCTGGCGCCGGCGATGTACGGGCTCGAGCTGAAGCTCGACGACGGCACCTTCTGGCACGCTGACCAGCTGCTGATGGCGTGGGTGATGGGCAATGCCAAGGTCGAGCCCCGGGGCAATCATCTGATGATCACCAAGCAGATCTCCGGTCGCGCCAAGATCGATCCGCTGATCGCGCTGTTCGAAGCCACAATTTTGATGAGCTGGAATCCGCAAGGAACGCTCGACGTCAGCGACTTTCTCAAAAACGCCGTGATGGCCTGACGCCATGAGCTGGCTAACATCGTGGTGGCAAAAGCCTGCGCTGAAAGTGCAGGATCCCGAGAATTCGCGGCGCGGTAAGGGCGACACCTGGGCCGGCCGGGACGTCGGGCCGAACGGCGCGATGCAGCTGTCGGCGTTCTGGTCCTGCGTCCGCCTCAACAGCGAGACCATCAGCACGCTGCCGCTCGGCATGTATGAGAAGCAGCGGGACGGCAGCAAGGCGCCGGCGGACGGCCATCTGCTCTATGGCGTGCTGCATGACAGTCCTAACGCGGACCAGACCGCGGCCGAGTTCTGGGAAGGGCAGGTGATCTCGCTGTGCGTCTTCGGCAACGCCTATTCGTTGAAGGACAAGCGGGAGGATGGTTCGATTATCTCGCTGACGCCGCTGTCGGCGGCGCCGGGGGACATGGACCGCAAGCGCGACGACAAGGGTGTTCTGCGTTACAGCTTCACCCATCGCGGCAAGCGATACATCGGCCTGACAGAGGATGATGTCTTCCACATCCGCGGTTTTGGCGACGACGGCAACGGCGGCGGTCTCTCGGTGGTCGCATTCGCGCACCAGAGCCTGTCGATCGCCGAGGCGATCGCCGCGTCCGCCGGCGCGACCTTCCGCAACGGCATGAAGAGCTCGATCTTCTTCACCTCGCCGCCAGGCGTGAAGATGGATCAGACCCAGCGCAACGACTTCCGCAAGGCCTTCATTGATCCCTATGTCGGCGGGGAGGCCACCAATGCCGGCCTCCTTGAGCAGGGCTTCGACGTCAAGTCCGTCAGCCTGCCGCCGAAGGATGCCGAGATGCTGCTGACCTGGCGCTTCTCGATCGAGGAGATCTGCCGCTGGCTCCGCGTGCCGCCGGTGCTGATTGGCCACTCCGCCGACGGGCAGACCATGTGGGGCAGCGGCATCGAGCAGATCATGCTGGGCTGGCTCACGCTCGGCCTGCGGCCGTATCTGACGCGCATCGAACAGGCCATCAAGAAGCGCCTGGTGCTGCCGAAGGAGCGTGGGAGGATATTCGCGGAGTTCAACGTGGAGGGGCTGCTGCGCGCCGACAGCGCCGGCCGCGCCGCGCTGCTCTCCTCGCTGGGGCAGAACGGCTACCTCACACGCAACGAAGGCCGCGCCCTCGACAACCGCCCGCCAATGGATGGCGGCAACGTCCTGACCGTGCAGTCCAACCTGGTGCCGCTCAACATGCTCGGCAAGGTACCACCCAAGGCGGTGCAGCCGGCTCCCGGAGAACCCGTGCCATGAAGACCAAGAACGCCGACGCCTCGATGCGCACCAAGGACTTCGCCTTCAAGGTCAAAGCCGCCGGCGAGACCGGCGCGATCGAAGGCTATGCGTCCGTGTTCGGCGTGCGCGACAGCTACAACGAGGCGGTGATGCCGGGCGCCTTCGCCGACAGCCTGGCCAAGCACACCCGCGAGGGCACCTATCCCTTGATGCTGTGGCAGCACAATCCGGACGAGCCGATTGGCGTCTGGAACGAGATGTCCGACGACGGCAAGGGCCTTTTTGCCAAGGGCCAGCTGCTGCAGGGCGTGCGCCGCGCCGACGAGGCGCTGATCATGCTGAAGGCCGGCGCCGTCCAGGGGATGTCGATCGGTTATCGCGAGGTCGACGTCGAGCCGTCGAACGCCGGCGAGCCGCGCAAGCTGCTTAAGCTCGACCTACTCGAGGCCTCGATCGTGTCATTTCCGGCGAACCGCCGGGCCCGTGTCGATAGCGTCAAGAGTGACGGCCGTCTCTCGGAATTCGCGCAGCGCCTGCGCGATGGCGAGCCGCCGTCCATCAAGGAATTCGAGGATGTCCTGCGCGAGGCAGGCATTCCGAAAGCCATGGCCGTACAGATCGCCTCTGTCGGCTATGCGAAGGCTGTTCGGAGCGAGTCCGAAAGCAGCGGCGAGGCGATCAAGTCCGCGCTATCCGACGCGCTCGCGTCGCTGCGCTCCATCACCACCAAAACCTGAGGAACATCACATGAAGCGTTTTACGCCGTTGCTGGCGTTTGCCTGCATCGTGGCGATCGCGATCGTCGCGGTCACCGTGTTCGACTACTCCGCTATGTCGCATGCCCACGGCTTCGCGGGCCTGGTCGCTGACGCTGGCGGCATCGCGGCCCTCGAAAAGCAGATCGGCGAGCTCGCGACCCAGCTCAAGACCGCCGCCGACGACGTCAAAAAGTCGGCCGAGACCACGCAGACCGAGCTGAAGAACCTCGGCACCACCACGACCGAGACCAAGAAGGCGGCCGACGAAGCGCTGGTCAAGCACAACGAGATGAGCCAGCGCATGACCGAGCTCGAGCAGAAGATGACCCAGCTGCGCCAGGGCGGCGGGCCGGAGAAGGCGAAATCGCTTGGTGAGACCGTGGTCAGCGACGATGCGGTGAAGGCCTTCCTCGCGGGCGGCCGCAAGGGCCGTGTCTCGGTTGCCGTCAAGGCGATCATCTCGGCGGCGACGACTGTCGCAGACGGCTCCGCCGGCGACCTGATTGTGCCGACCCGCGTGCCCGGCATTGTGGCGCCGCCGCAGCGCCGCATGACCATCCGCGATCTCTTGACGCCCGGCCGCACCGACAAGAATGCGATCCAGTACGTCAAGGAGACCGGCTTCACCAACAACGCCGCAACGGTCTCGGAGACGACCGGCGCCACCAAGCCGCAGTCCGATATCCAGTTCGATATCGTCAACTCGGGAGTGTCAACCATCGCGCACTGGGTGCTGGCCACCAGGCAGATCCTGGACGACGTGCCGCAGCTGCAGTCCTACATCGACGGTCGCCTGCGCTATGGCCTGCAGTATGTCGAGGAGGGCCAGCTGCTGAATGGTCCCGGCACCGGCACCGACCTCAACGGCATCTACACCCAGGCGACCGCCTATTCGGCGCCGATCGTGCCGTCCGCGGCCGGCAACCTGACCAAGATCGACGTCATCCGCCTGGCGATCCTGCAGGCCTTCCTGGCGGAGTACCCGGCGAACGGCATCGTGATGCATCCGTCCGACTGGGCCGACATCGAGCTGACCAAGACCGACGTCGGCGACTACCTGATGGCAAATCCGCAGGGCGGTATCGAGCCGCGGCTGTGGCGCCTGCCGGTGGTCGAAACGCAGGCCATGACGGTCGATCGCTTCCTCACCGGCGCCTTCAATCTCGGTGCGCAGATCTTCGACCGCGAGGACGCCAACGTCGAGATCTCGACGGAGGACAGCGACAACTTCCGCAAGAACCTGGTCACCATCCGCGCCGAGGAACGCCTGGCGCTGGCGGTATATCGGCCGGAGTCCTTCATCAAGGGCACGTTCTCGACGGCACTCGCTTCCTGATCAAGGGTGGGCGGCGAGATGAGGGGAGAGCCCGGGCTGGCAACGGCCCGGGCTTTTCCGTGTCTAGGGTAGGGGCAGAGCAAACCAGGAGCGAGGGCCATGAAGCTGCGAATGACGGAACAACTGCACATCAGCTCGGTGTCGCGGGACACGCTGGTGCCTGGCGCCGAGATCGAAGTCAGCGATGCGCTCGGCGAGGAGCTGCTGACGAAGCATCCCGACAAGGTCGAGCGGATGAAGGCTGAGCGCAAACCGCGCAACAAGGCCGAGAAGCCCGAGGGCAACAAGTAGACGCGACAGTTTCCAAGGAAGCGGGCACTCCGCCCGCCGACGACCCCGGCGCTACCAACGCGCCACAACCGAGAAGGACGAGCATCCATGCGTCGATACAAGGTCAGCGTCACCACGGACGGCAGCGGCAACGCCACTGCCTACAGCCCTCGCATCGCCGGTGAGATCCACAGCATTCAATACGTCAAGGATGGTTCGAACGGCTACGCCAATGGCGTCGACTTCACCATCACCGCGGAAGCGACCGGCGAGAACATCTGGACCCAGGCGGACGTCAACGCCTCGGCAGTCGTCTATCCGCGCGCCGCGACCCATTCTCAGGCCGGTGTGGCCGCGCTCTACGCCGCCGGCGGCACCGGCGTCTTTGCCCGCATCGGCATGGCCAGCGATCGCGTCAAGATCTCGTTGGCCCAGGGCGGCGCCACCAAGCTCGGCGCGTTTCACATCTTGGTCGCCTGATCGAAGCGCGCGGGTCTTAAGGCCCGCGCATCATCTAAAAAAATGCTCCACCGAGCGTCTCGATTGCGGCTACGGCGGCAGATCCGCGCGCTTTCACGTGTCGATTCATCTTCAGACAATTAAAGAGCCGCGCTGAGCAAACTAGGACGTGTACTCATTAAACGGTTGGCCGACTGATGTCCGCTCAACCCCCAACAGCGGCGGAAGAGCGGACCTTGCCCGAAGTCGCAGAAGGGCCACAAGCGGACCTCTTCATCGCTCGCCTTTTCGTTGCCGATGAGCGTATTCAGCCCCCCATCCAAGGCCGAGGGTAACTGAGATTAGCGAGCCAAGGAGCACGCCGAGCTTCGCGGCATCCAGCAGCTTGTCGTCGGTGAAGGCGAGCATGGCGATGAAGATCGACATGGTGAAGCCGACACCAGCCAGGAGCCCTATGAGGCAGATGCCGCCCCATGATACGCCCGGTGTCAGACGGCACCAGCCCGTGTACACCGCGAGCCACGTAGCACCGACTACGCCGACCGGCTTCCCCGCACACAGGGCGAGGGCAACACCGAGCGTCACGAGCTGGCCGCCACCGCTTAGGTCCATGCCCTTGAAGCTGACACCCGCATTCGCCAGCGCGAAGAGCGGCATGATGGCATAAGCGACCCAGGGATGCAGCGCTGTCTCCACACGGATGACCGGCGGCTCGATCTCCGGGCTGGGCGAGCGTACCGGTGTGATCAGGCCAAGCACGACGCCTGCAAGTGTGGGATGAATCTCGGCCATGAGGAATCCCGCCCAGACGATCAAGGCCGGCACGATGTAGGCGAATGCGGAGCTAAGCCCGATCCGCTGGAAGCCAAGCGCCATGAGAACGCCGAGCGCGGCAACGGCGAAGCCGCTGGGATCAAGTCCGCTGGTGTAGAATAGCGCGATGATGAGAACCGCGATGATGTCGTCAATGATAGCAAGCGCCAGCAGAAAGACCCGCACGTTGCCTGGAATGGATTTTCCGAGCAGCGCCAGCACGCCGACGGCGAACGCGATATCCGTTGCGGTAGGTATCGCCCAGCCATGGTCACGCGCCGGAGCGGCATTGAAGCAAAGATAGATCAGCGCAGGAACAACGACCCCGCCTAAGGCCGCCAGCACGGGCAGAATAGCCTGATCGAATTTGCTCAGCGCGCCCTCATGGATTTCACGGCGGATTTCCATGCCGACGACGAGAAAGAATACCGTCATCAACGCGTCGTTGATCCAGAAATGCAGCGGTCTCTCGAAGGCAAACCTGTCGAGGCGAAGCGGAATCGATAGGTTCCATACGGCGTGATAGGAATGGGCAAAGGGTGAGTTGGCCCATAGCAAAGCCGCTGCCGCAGCCACGAGCAGCACGATACCGCTGACGGCCTCGATATGCAGGAAATGCTGGAGTGTTGCGAGGGCCCTGTCGAAAAGCGGTTTCGGCAGGCCGTTGGTTGGCAAATCCTGGGCGGGCAACTGATCGTTCATGGGCATACACGCTCCGCGTGGCGGCCCGACCATCGCTTAACCTGTCGCTGCTCAATGCAGCGAGCACCCATGCGCCCTTATACATCGTGAGGGCAACAATTCAACCTTGCAAGAATGCCCCCAACAAGCCGACTCACCGCTTACAAATCACGCGCGTGGTTCGATAATCGCATTTGCCGCCCTTGGATTCAAATTCGGGAGCCGACATGATTTCGTAGCGGCTACATGCCTTCTTTGCCACCGTCTCTAGGCTGCCGGCGCAGCTCACGAAATCTGTATGATAAGAGCAAGCATCCTCGTTTTCGCCCTGGCAGACCAAAAGATCTGTCGGCCGGTAGAGGTACGTGACTCCGATCCAAATCATCAGACCGAGAAGACTGAGCAGTAGAGCCCCCACAGCGGCCAAAGCGATTTTCAAAGGTCGATACTCCAGCATGACACGGCTAGACAGTCAGAGAGGTCGTTTCTTCGTAGGTTACATAGATGCGATCGATGTCCAACGTTTCTCAACGACACAGGTCGGCTATGGGTCAAAACCGGTAATGCTCTGATCGATCCGAATATTTCCGCTTAGTCCCCAAGATCGGACATCTGCGAGTTAATGAGTACACCCTAGAGAGTGAAGATGCGATTATCGCAGCAATGGACCTTGCGGCGGCAACCCGTTCACACTCCCCTCAAGGGTGAGGCCGCCGGTCCTCGATCACAGCCAGGACGCCGTTGACGAAGGCCTGACATTCGGCGTGGGTCTTGAAGGTGCCTTTGTATCTGCCGAACAAGAAGACGGTTCGGCCGTGGCCCTTGCCAAAGAAGTACTGTCCGACGTGCTCGCCGCGTTCGTCTTTGAGTTCGATGTTTCCGATGCTTTGAGCTGATTTGAGGTCCGTCTCAGGAAGCTTGACCGGCACAACAGTTCTCCGCGGGGGCAGGTCGAATTACGCCGCAGAGGAACGCCGCGCCGCGATCACCGCTTACACTGAAAGCAAAATATGGGTGAGCCCAAATTGAGGGCAGCCTAGCACTCCGGCCGGCATCAGCAAGGTCGGCAGCCCAACACCATCGAGTCGCTGAAGCCGCTCCAGAGGGTCGTAAAAGTCCATGACTGCCATCCTGATCACGGCGCCGGACACAGACGTCTTGACCCGCGACGAGGTCAAGCGGCACCTCCGCGTCGATTTCGACGACGACAATGATCTGATCGACGGCATGACCCAGGCGGCCGTTGACCAAGTCGATCCCGCCGGTGGCGGCTGGCTCGGCCGGGCGCTGCGGCCGCAGACCTGGGAGCTGCAGCTGGCGGGCTTCTGGCAGGCCGATTGTTGCTCGGACGATTATCCGCTCGGCGCGATCGTGCTGCCATACCCGCCGCTGATCTCGATCGACAGCGTGACCTATCTCGATTCCGCCGGCGCAACGCAGACGCTGGCGTCCGTCAGCGGCTATCGCGTGCTTGGGCAGGGCTCCATCAAGCGCCAGGCGATCGCGCCGCCCTTCGGCCAGAGCTGGCCCGCGACGCGGAACGATGCCGGGTCGGTCAAGATCCGATTCACATGCGGCTATCCCGTAGCGAACCCCGACGCCGATCCGGCCGTGGTCGACCGCCTGCCGGCGCCGGTGAAGGCCTGGCTGAAACTCTACATCGGCGCGCTGTACCAGAACCGGGAGAGCTTCGTCTCGGACTCGCGCCAGCAGGTGGTCGAGCTGCCGGCTCACATCATGCAGATGATTTCGACCTCGCGCATCTACGGCTAACCAACAGGAGACCATCCATGGCCGACCTTACTATCACTGCCGCCAGCGTCGTGGCGGGCTCGAACGCCGTCAAGAAATCCGGTGTCGGCGGCGAAGTCATCGCCGCCGGCAAGACCGTCTATCTGTCGTCGACCACCAAGAAGTGGATGCTCGCAGACAGCAACTCCGCAACCGCCGAAGCCAAGAAGGCTGGCGGCATCGCGCTCAATGGCTGCGCGCTGGATCAGCCGATCGTGGTGCAGACCGCTGGTGACATCACAATGGGTGCGACGCTCACGCCTGGCGCGCGCTACTATCTCAGCGAGACGCCTGGCGGCATCCAGCCAGAGGCGGATCTCGGCGCCGGCGAGAACGTCTGCCTGCTCGGCCTCGCCAAGTCGGCGACCGTGCTGTCGATCGACATCCAGGCGCCGGGCGTCACGCTTTAAGCCATGTCCCAGGCCGGCGCGCTTCGCCACCGCATTGCCTTCGATCGGCGTGAAGACGTCGACGATGGCTATGGAAACACCCAGTCCGAATTTGTCGAGCAGTTCGTGGTCTGGGCCGGTGTCGAGGCGCGTTTCGGCGGCGAGACCGTGACGGCGGCGCGCCTGTCCGGGCAGCAGCCGCTGACCATCACGGTCCGGCGCAGCGAGCAGACCGCCCGCATCAAGACGGACTGGCAGGCGCGGGATACCCGCACCGGAGAGACTTACAACATCCGTTCGATCGCCGACCCCACCGATGCCGGCGCGTTCCTCGAGCTGCTGTGCCAGGCGGGCGTTGCCACGTGAAGACGATCCTGATGACCCGCACATTCGACTATAGGCCGCGACGGGCCGTCATCGTCGTTTATGCCGCCGGCAAGCGCTATGAGCGGGTGCCGGAGGCCGCGGTCCGCGCCATCGTCGCTGCCGGCGCCGGTGAGGTGGTGAAGAAGCCGGAGCAAGGCGCGTGACCAGTCCGTCGCTGGAGCTGCAGGGCGTCGTCGTGGCGCGTCTGAAGGCCTATCCCGGGCTCACGGATCTGATTGATGGACGCGTCTTCGATCGTGTTCGGGCGGACGCGGCGTATCCCTACGTCAGCTGGGGCCCGGAGCAGGCGATCAGCGGCGACGCCGATGGCATCACCGGCTTCGATATCACCATTCAGATCGACGCCTGGTCGCAGAAGGTCGGCCTGCCGGAGGTCAAGCGCGTGGCCGAGCAGGTGCGACTGGCACTGACCGAGCAGGAGCTCGAGCTCAAGGACAATGCGCTGGTGCTCCTCGAGCATCGGCAGACCAGGATTCTACCCGAGCCGGACGGGCTCACTAGTCATGCCGCGATCGAGTTCGCGGCGTTCATCGAGCAACCATAGGAGACCGACGATGGCGAAACCGACCACGGCGCGATTTGGCAAGTTCAGGGTGTTTCTCGGCGACGGTGGATCGCCGATCGTCTACACCGCCCCGTGCGGCTTCACCTCGAAGTCGCTGACGCTGACCAAGAACCTGTCCGAAGTGAACCTGCCGGACTGCGACGATCCCGACGCGGTCGCCTGGGTCGGCCGCGATGCCACCAGCCTTTCGGCGGCGATCGCGGGCGAGGGCGTTCTCGCGGCGGAGTCGGTCGAGACGTGGCTTGAAGCCTGGGAGAGCGTCGACAGCATTCCGGTCAAGGTCGAGGTCGAGTTCCCGGCCAAGACTATCACCTGGACCGGGCTCATGCATGTTGCGGTCTTCACCGCCAGCGCACAACAGGGCGGGCGCGCCACGGCGAACGTCGACATGCAGAGTGACGGCGAACTGACCAGGGTGGTCTCTTGAGCCGCAACGCCTCCGTTACGCTCGACTGGGGGGACGGCACCTACGAGTTTCGCCTCGGCTGGGGCGAGCTCGCCAAGCTGCAGGAAGCCTGCGATGCCGGACCGTTCGTCATCCTCGATCGACTGCGCAACGGCACCTGCCGCCTCGAGGACATCTCGGGCGTCATCCGCTGGGGCCTGGTCGGGGGCGGCAAGACGCCGGTCGAGGCCACCAAGCTGGTTCGGCTGTATGTCGAGGACCGGCCGCCGGCGGAGAACCGGCTGACGGCCTACGCCATCATGGCGGCTGGCTGCACGGGTGCTCCCGAGGAGCAGATCGAAAAAAAATCGCCAGCTCCGGATCGAGAATCGACGATCTCCCCAACGGAAAGATCCGGTTCGGAGCGCTCTACGGACTAGGCGCGAAACTGCAGATGACGCCGCAGCAGATCGACGCGATGTCGATGTGGCAGTTCTTCGCGCTGGTGGCTGGCGCCAGCGAGGAGAGCGGTGCTTTGACCGCCGGCGAAGCGGACGAGCTCTGGGAGTGGCTGAACAGCTGATGGCAAGGCGAATTAATCAGAGCGTCCAGCGCTTCCGCAAGCTCACCGAGGAATTGAAGGCCGAGGTGCACGCGGAGGCCGTCAAGGAGCTGAACGCCCAGGCCGACAACCTTGTTCGGCTGATGGTGCTGGCAGCGCCGCATGACGAGGGCAACCTCGAACACTCCGTTCGCAAGGTGCCCGACCGGACAAAGGACACGGTCGTGCGTGTCGTCGCCGGCGGACGCCTGACCACGCGGCCGGCCGTCTCGAGCAAACCGTTCGACTACGCCCGCGCCGACGAGTTCGGAACGGCGAAGATGGCGGCCAAGCCGTTCTTCTTCCCGACCTATCGCCTCACCAAGAAGAAGATGATCTCGGCCATGAAGCGCAAGATCACGAAGTCGATCAAGAGCCGGAGTGCCGAATAGTGGCTGGCAACGACACCGCAGCGCTGGTCGTCGCGCTCTCGGCGCAGCTGTCGCGCTTCGAGCGGGACATGAAGCAGGCCAGCGATATCGCCGACCGCACGGCGTCGGGGATCGAGGACCGCTTCTCCCGGTTGAACCCGGCCGCGTCATCCTTCCTCGGCAACTTCGCCTCGAATCTCGTCACCAAGGGCTTCGAGAAGGCGATCGATCTGGTCCAGGACCTGACGAAGCGCTTCACCGAGCTCGACGCGACGGCCAAGCTGGTCGGCGTCTCGATGAACGAGATTTTCGGCGTGCAGCAGGCCGCCGGCAAGTTCGGCGCGCCGGTCGACGACGTGACAGCCAGCCTGCGCAATCTCGCGGTGCTGCTCGATCAGCTGCAGCGTGGCGAGAAGAACTCGCTCAGCAACCTCTTCGACGCCAACCCGCAGGCGCTGCAGGGCGTCAACGTCCAGGCGCTGAACCTGCAGCAGACCTTCGAGATCGTGTCGAACCTGGTGCAGAACGCCCGCACCGAGATCCAGAAGATCGACCTAGCTAAGGCCGCCGGCCAGACCCAGAGCATGGTTCGCTTCCTCGAGCTCGGCGCCGAGCGCACGACGCAGCTGGCGCGGGCGGCTGCGGACACGGCGCCGGATCTGCAGAAGCTGGCGGACGAGGCGAAGGCGTTCGACGACGCATGGAAGAAGGCGACGGACAACGTCAAGAGTTACCTCGGCCAGAACCTGTTCAGCTTCATCAAGACCGATCTGCAGGACATCGTTTCGCTGCTGCAGCTTGCGGCCAGGTTCCTCGAGCTGTTCAAGGGCGGGCCGCTCGACAGGTTCGCGCAGGATGCCGACAAGGTCCGGGCGGCCGCCGGCACGCTCCAGAACTTCATCGACGCGCGTCCCGCCGGAGGGCAGATCGACGAAAGCGCTGGGCTGAACACCTCGGCGAGTGCGCGGGCTGATCAGCGCGCCTTCAATCCCGCCGGCAAGGGACAGGGAGGCACATCGACACGCGATACGAGCCGCGGGCTCAGCAATGTGCCATTGTCGACCAAAGAGGAGGGCAATGGCAAGGACGCTTTCGATCGCACCGAAGAGCAGATCACGCGCCACACCGCAGTGCTGAAGGCCGATACGCTCGCTGTGGCCGAAAACAATGCCGTCCAGGCGCAGCTGCGCGCCGAATTCGAGCTGCTCAACGCCATCCGCAAGGACGATGGCGAGGTCACGCAGGCGCAAATCGACGCCTACGAGAAGTTCCGCGCCAGCATGAGCGCGACGCAGGCTCTGCAGGCGGCCGGCATCACACTGACCAAGGAGCATGGGGAAGCATTCCTGACCGCGTCGCAGAACATCGGCACGGCCACGGCCGCGATGGATCAGGCTCGCGAGACCGTCAACAAGCTCAACAGTGCCAGCTCCACATTGGGATCGAGCATTTCGACCGCGCTCGGTGACATCGTTTTTGAATCGAAGAATGCGGACGAGGCCCTTAAGAACCTTCTGAAGACGCTGGGTAAGGCCGGCCTGAATGCCGCAGTCGGCTCAATCTTCAATGCACCGTCGAGCGGCGGGCTATCGCCCTTCGCTGGCTTCCTCAAGGGCATCATCCCGGGATTTGCCGAGGGGACCGACTCCGCACCAGGCGGCCTCGCCTGGGTCGGTGAGCGTGGCAAGGAGCTTGTCAATCTGCCGCGCGGCGCCCGGGTCATTCCGAACAACATCGCGCGCCGCGGCGTCGCGGGCGGCACTACTTTGAGCATCGTCAACCAGATCGCCGGCGAGATCAGCCCCGCCACGATCGAGAACCTGCAGCGCGCCCAGATCGCGACGCAGCGGAAGCTCGGCGAGATCTCGAAGGTGCTCGTCTCGACGCAGCGCATGCAGTCGACGGGGGTTGGCTGATGCCGCAGATCTATTTTCCTCGCGCGTTGCTGCGCGAGAAAACCCTCAGCTGGAACCCGCTTGGCGTCGCGGCAACGCCGGGGGTGACGATGGACTCGACGTCGACCTACGTCCGGACCGATGGAGGCGGGTTCTGGTCCTGCGTCATGTCGGATGTCAGCCTTTCGGGTCCCGGCAAGGGTCGGGAGCGGCAGCGCCTGTCGACGTTGCTCTGGCGCGCGGTGCGGCAGGTCTGTGATGGCGGCGTCAACAATATCGTGGTGCCCCGCAATGACGCGTTGTTCATTCCCTATCCGCCCGGCATCGCGCGCGCCGTGACCGTGCCGCACAGCGACGGTTCGAGCTTCAGCGACGGCACCAGCCACTATCAGGCCATGATCGATATTGTTTGCGACGGCGGTGCGGATCTGCGCGCGACCAGCATGGCGATCGACATTCGCCTGGCGGCCGAGCTCGTCGGCGGCGAGAGCTTTTCGGTTCGCCATCCGACTGTCGGCTGGCGGCTCTATGAAATCGCGACCGTCGTCTATGCCGACGATGATCATGCGCATGCGACCATCACCTTCGGGCCGCCGCTGCGCGAGGCGGTCGGGGACGGCGAGCAGCTGGAATTCGACCGGCCATGTTGCACGATGCGGCTCGCCAAGCCGGAGTCGATGAATCTCTCGGTCCAGCCCTGGACGTTCAATTCCGCCAGTGTCGATTTCATCGAAGCGCCAGTGAGCTGATCCGCGCATGCTGACCTTCAACGATAGCGAGCTCGAGGCGCTCGATTCCGGCGTCGTGCGCCTCGGCGTGTTCTTTCGGCTCGAGACCGATCCGGTCGTGCGTCTTTGGCTCGGATTCGGCGACATCGCGCCAGGCATCAACGCTTATGATGTGGATGGTGCGGTCTATCGGGGGCTCGGCGAGCTGCAGAACGTGCCGGCGATCAATCAGCTGATCAACGGCGCGGCCGAGCGCGTCGAGTTCGTGATGTCGGGCGTCAGCGGCGAAGTGCTCCAGATCTCGCAGGGCGATGACGCCGAGGCGATCCAGGGTGCACGCGCCGATGTCGGGATCGGTCTGATGGGGCAGGATTGGGGCTTGCTCGGCAGCCTGCACTGGATGGCGAGTTACGTCGCCGACATTCTCTCGGGGCAGCAACAGCCGGCGCGGCCGGGCGATCCGATCGTCCGCCTGGTTTCGCTATCGGCGGGAACGCGCTTCACGCGCCGGCGCCGGCCGAGCCTGTCTTATTTTACGGAGCAGGATCAGAAGCGGCGCTTTCCTGGCGATCGGGCCTGCGATCTCGTGACCAACTACGCGCACGGCTTCAACAAGACCTGGCCTGTGTTCTCGTGATCCGTCTTTCTGACTATCTTGCGCGGGTCTCTGACCGAGCTTTCGCCTATGGCGGGCTCGATTGCTGCACCTTCATGGCGGATTGGCTGGTCGGCCGCGGGTTCGCCGATCCGATGGCCGATCGCCGCGGCTGCTATGCCAGCCGCGGCGAGTACGAGGCCCAAATGCAGGAAGAGGGCGGCATTGTCAGATCGTGCAGCCGGCGCTTTCGCGCGATCGGCCTCGTGGGTCGTGTCAAGGATGCGCGCGCCGGCGACGTTTGCCTGGTCAGGGTGCCTGTGCTGATGGGCGATGGCGCGACCGCGCTCGGCGCGACCGGCGCGATCTGTGTTTCGGGTCTGCTCCGTGCCGTGGTCACGCCGGATGCCGGCCTGGTGCTGGCTCGGCTGCCGGTCGTTTGCGCCTGGGGTTTGCCTGATGCCTGAGACCGTTGGTCTGTTGATCCTCTCGACGATCGGCGCGACGACATCTGTGACCGGAATCGGCACGGCCGCGGTGACGCTCGAGATCGCCGGCGCGACTTTCAGCGCCGCGTCGATCGTCGGCAGCGCCGCTATCATCGGCGCGTCGATCGGTCTGCAATATGCGCTCAGCAATCCGGACGTTCCAAAGCCTGAGAACGGCGCGCAGCCGCTCAAGCAGTCCGTACCGTCGCGGCAGCGGGGATATTGGACCAACCGGCTCAGCGGCTACTATCTGCTGTTTTTGGGCGCCGGCGGCGACTCGCAGGACATGCTTGCATTTCATAGCGGTCCCATTGAGTCAGTTCTGCAGCTCTATCTGCACGATCAGCCGGTCAGTACAATCCCGGCTCTTACACATGACGCGGTTTGCGTGGTGCAGTCGGTCGGCGCCGATGCGTTTCTGAATTGCGTAACTGTGCAGGCCTTCTATGGATACGACACGCAGAACGTCAACGGGGTTATAAACGCCTCAAACACGAGCGGCGTTTGGACGTCTGATTTTGCAGGCAAGGGAATTTCCTGCCTGGCAATGTATTGCCAGAGCCAGGTTGATCCATCCGTTTTTACCAAGCGTTATCCGCAAGGGTTGCCGCTGCCGTCGGTGCTGGCGAAATGCGCGCCGATTTGGGATCCGCGCGATCCCGCGCAGTCGCGGGACAACCGGTCGACCTGGCGCGCCTCGCCAAATCCGGTTCTGCAATTGATCGATTACCTGACCGAGCCTGACGGCGGCATGGGATTCGAGATCGACGATATCCTGCCGCCGGCGACGCTCGCGCAATGGATGGATGAGGCGGATCTTTGCGACGGTCGATATTATTCGGCCGGCTTCTATCGTTTCGACAACTCGCCGGAATCAGTGATCAACAAGATCCTGGCGAGCTGCGACGGCTGGCTGTGCGAGGCCGGCGACGGCACGCTGTCATTGACGGTCGGCGTCTATCGTGAGCCGATCGATGCGCCGCTGACCGCAAAGCACATTCTCGGATGGAGCATCAACCGCGGCATCGCTTATGAGGAGCTGGTCAACCAGCTCGATGTTACCTTCACCAACCCGGCGGCAGGCTATGTCGCCGACCAGATCGATTCGGTACGCGATGAGGATCTGATCTCGCGGATCGGCGAGGTGCGGGCCAAGCCGCTCGACCTCTCCTGGGTTCAGGATGCCTGGCAGGCGAATTTGCTCGCCGAACGGGCCATGTTGCGCCTCAATGCCAGCGGCGGAACGTTCGTGACCGATCTTTACGGGCTGCGCTATCTCGGCCGGCGCTGGATCCCCGTGCGGTTTCCCGACGTCGCCGGCCTCGAGGATTGCGTCGTCGAAATCCAGGACAGGGCCAAGGTCGATCTTTTGGCCGGGCAGGTCACGTTCAATTGGAAACTGGTCGATCGGGACGCGCTGGCCGCGCTCGGCGCGGCGACACCGGCGCTGATCCGCCAGGACGGCACATTCTATCGCCGGCACGACGACTCCGTTCTCGTGCGGCAAAACTAGGGGGGATTGCATGGCGGGTCACATTTGGGACGATCCCGACAAGGCCGTCGATGGCACGGAAAAGGTTGCCGCGCAGACGGCGACGGGTGATTTCGGCATCCTGATCTCCTCGATCGCGACCTATTTCGCGGGGGCGGCAAAGACGCTGACCAATAAGACGATCGACGCTGCGAGCAACGCGATCTCGAATCTCACCACCGCAATGTTTGCGGCGAACGTGATCGACACCGATGTTGCGCTTACCGCGAACAGCGACACGCGCATCGCCACCCAGAAGGCGGTGAAAGCCTATGCCGACGCGCGGATCGCAGCGCAGGACGCGATGGTGTTCAAGGGCGTTACCGACTGTTCCGGCAACCCCAACTATCCTGCGGCCGATCGCGGCCATACCTACCGCGTGTCGGTTGCTGGAAAGATCGGCGGCGCGTCGGGCGTGGTCGTTGAGGTCGGCGACATGTTCATTTGTCTGACGGACGGCACGGCCTCGGGCAACCAGGCGACGGTTGGCGCGCAATGGAGCATCATTCAGGCCAACATCGACGGCGCGGTGACTGGGCCGGCCTCATCCACGTCCGGCAATGTCCCGAGCTTTAATGGTACGAGCGGCAAGGTCTTGCAGGACAGCGGATTGCCGATTTCCGCTCTGATAGGTGCTTGGACGTCCTACAGCCCTGCTGTTACTGCGGGCAGTGGTTCATTCACAAGCGCGAGTGCAACCGGCGTCTATAAGCAGATCGGCAAGTCCGTCTTTTTCACCGTGACCATTACGATCACGACGAACGGCAGTGCGGCTACCAACGTGACCGTTGCAAACCCCGTCAATTCGAATGGCAGCAACGCGGGCGCCTTCGGTCGAGAGGTCGGCGTAAGCGGCAAGATGCTGCAGGGCGTGATCAACACGTCGAACATGAACATTTACAACTACGACAACACATATCCGGGCGCGACCGGAGCATTCATTGTGATGTCGGGCTTCTATGCAGCTCCGTAAGCAGGGATCGTCATGACAGTTCTCAAAGCATCCGAAATCTGGCGCGACTATGAAACCGACGAAGTGCCGGCGAGCGGCCCTCATCAGCCCGCTAAGCGCGACGTCAGACAATGGGGCTCGACGCTGGAGTCAATGCTGGCGCAACTCGGTCTCGGCTTTGCGACAAAGGCCGCGCTCGACGTCAGCTTGCTCTACTCTGCCAACACCCTGGCGATGGTCTACGCCGACAGCACAGCTGCCAACAACGGCATCTATGTGAAGTCCGGCACCTCCGGCTCGGGCTCGTGGTCTCGCATCGGCGATTTGCAGATTTCCATCATTCCGCTGACCGTGACGGGCGGCACCGGAAACGCCATTGTGGCCACGGCACCGATCTCGCCGGTCAATCCTGCTCAACATCTCTATTTGCTGACGCCGACGGCGAACAATACGGCCGCAACCACGATCGCAATCAACGGCGGATCTGCCGTAGCGATCAAGAATGCGCTGAACGCTAACCTGGCGTCCGGCTCGCTGATCATGGGCAACGCCGCGCTGATGTGCTGGGTAACCGACCATTACCAGTTGCTGGTTGCCGCCGCGATCGACGGCAACGCCATCCTGGCCGATGCGCAGGCGGCGGCCGTATCCGCCGCATCGAGCGCGTCCACCGCGACTGCGGCTGCCAACGCCACCCTGAACTTTGCCACGCGAACGGCTGCGATTGCGGCGACGATCGGCGGCACGGTGACGCATATCACTACGGCGGGCTATTCGGCGATCGGTGACGGCGGCGGAAGTATCGCAACCGGCGCGATTTACAAGCGCGTCGGGAGCCTGCCGGGTCATTCCGGTTACATTCAGTCTGCGGACGGCGCCTACTGGGAATTGACCGGGCCGTGGGTCAGCGTCAAGCAATTCGGCGCTGTACCCGTCGTCTCTAACCTTGACACGGATCCGGATGCTGCTGCGGCCATCAACCTCTGCATGGCCTATTGCAATCTGAAACACAGCAACATGCTGATCCCGTCCGGCCAATGGGCGCTCGATTCAGCGATCACGTCGCCAACGTTCATCATCCGCATCGATGGCGAGCAAGGCGTCGGGCAGCCAACCATCATTTACAAGCGATACGTCGAGGCCAATGCGCACAAGGGTGTGATCTCGCTGGGAGCGTGGGGAGCCATGCTCACAAATCTGCAATTTGCAGCGAAATCAGGCGTGTCCGGAGGTGCTGCGATCTCGGCCATCCTGCCCGGCAACGCTGCCAACATTGGGGTTCTGCGTCTCGAAAATATCTATGTGTCCGGTGGCGACGGTTATAACAACGACTGGTATATCGATGGCACGGCAAACATCAATGCGGCTGGACCAAGCTATCGCAGTGTGTTCGCGAACAACTGTCACTTCTTCGGAAGTGCGGCCACTCCGGTCTATTTTGTTGGTGTTCAACATCTCTTTTTTACGAACTTCTTCGTTGCCACGACAGGCGGGACCGTCTCGTCTGGCAACGTGATGATCATCGACGGGACCACCGCCGCCTACAGCGACGACGTCCACATGCACTGCGGTTTGATTTCCGGCAGCGTCAATATCAACAATCTGCATCGTGCGACCATCATGGCACAGATCGACAACAACGTTGTCGTCGCTGCCAATTCCGACAAGGTGACATTCCTCGATGTTTGGGGGACCAAGACGCTCAGCGGTACGAATACTCGGGTACTGGTTTAACTGCTGCTCCCAAAGCAAGCGTTCGCCGCGAGCGGCCAGACTGTGCTCGACTCGCGGTCGATCAAGTGGTCGGAGTTGGCGAAGGCGTTGTCGCCAAAGCTCCGAGGCAGCGTACTGAAATCGACATGTCGAAGGTTGTAGCGATGCGCGATTTCGGCGATATAAGCATCGAACTCGGCGAAGCGGCTATCCGGCATCGTCCGCGTCATCTTCAGGTACTCCTGGGTGACAGGCGTCCGGAACAGGCAAACGGTCGCGCCTCTCGAGACGAGCCGCGATATCGCGTCCTCGAACTCGGCGGCCGCGGCGCTGCTGGCAAAATCCGGGCGGGGGTTCTGCTCAAGGGCGCGAACTTCGGTCAGGTCCGCGCGCTCTTCCGGAGTGAGCCACGTCCAGTTGAAATCCGGCTTGGCAAACATCTCGACCCATTTCTTCTCCGCGATCGCCGCTCTTGTTCGCAAGGCGGATGCTTCCTGCGCCGAGGCCGCGGAAATGATCTGGTTGGCGACATCGTACCCGGAAGCGACGAGATTGGGACGCAGCGTCTCCCAGTAATAGGCTGACGAAAGAACGCTGGGAAATCGCCGGCTGATAAGGTTCCGGGCCGTGACGAATTTCTCTCGGTTCACATGATATTGGCCAAACCATTGCGGGTCGGCCTGCAGGATGATCTTGCCGGGTTTCGTCGCGTCGTAGAAGTAGTGCACGAGCGTGTTGAGCTCTTCGGGCTGCTCGCCGGCCCAGCCGTAGAAGGAGAACCCCGGGATGCGTGAGGTGGCCATGACGTGGGAGTCGCCAAACACGGCGTTAGTGGGGTCCGCAAACGCTGCGTTCTTCAGGAAGTAGAAGGTTGTTGCCGCATATCGCGTTGAGAGGTGGCAGTAGGCCTCGATACCCAGCACGCAAGCGGGGAGTGTCAGGATCAGAACCGCAAGCCTGACCAGACTAGAACTGGAAATAAATGAAAGCATTTGGCGTGCCGGATACCATGATGACGAGCGAGAAGAACAGCAGGGTGCCGCTGAGCGCGACGAGCCAGAGCTTTGCCGCAGGGATCTGCCGCAGGTAGTCGCTCTCGCTGCCTTTCAGCAGGAAGCTGAAGCGAAACAGTTGCGCGGTGTTGGGGCAGGCGAGGATCAGCAGCCAGCAGAAACCGAGGAGGTGGATGGCTCTCGGTTCGAGGGTGCTCATCGTCCAGGGCGTGAACAGCGACTCGATCATGTTGCGTGACGTCGCAAGATCGACAGCCCTGAAGAAGATCCAGCCGAACAGGACGATGACTGTGGTTGCTGTCCATCCCACAAGAGACATGATGCGAGAGCCCGCCAGCGCGGCGGGACGGATCGAATTCCAGGCATGATTGACGATCAGGGCAACGCCGTGGAGCGCGCCCCATATGATGAAGGCGAAGCCGGCGCCATGCCACAGGCCGCCTAAAGTCATCACCAGGAAGAGGTTGACGTAAGTGCGCGATGTCCCGCCGCGATTGCCACCAAGGGGAATATACAGGTAGTCGCGCAGGAAGCGGGACAGCGTGATATGCCAGCGGCGCCAGAACTCGATGATGGACGTCGCCTTGTATGGCGAGAAGAAATTGATCGGCAGCGTTAGTCCGAGCATGCACGCAAGTCCAATCGCCATGTCGGAATAGCCGGAGAAGTCAAAGTAGATCTGCGCTGCGTAGGCGCCGATCGCCAGCGCCGCGTCCGTTCCCGACACAAGCTGTCCGCTCGCAAGGCCGAAGATGCGGTCAGCCGATGGCGCGAGCTGGTCGGCGAAAGCGACCTTCTTGAACAACCCGATCGAGAAGATGCAGAGGCCCGTGATGATCAAGTCCAGGCTCGGCCGCTTCTCGGCGCGAAACTGGGGCAGCATCTCGGTGTAGCGGATGATCGGCCCGGCGATGAGCTTGGGAAAGAAGCTGATGAAGGCGGCGTAGCGCAGGGGAGAACCGCGCTCAACGCGCCCCGCATGCACGTCGGACAGGAACGCGATCTGTTCGAAGGTGATGAAAGAGATGGCGAGGGGCAGGACGATGTTGCTCGGTGTGAATGGCAAGCCGAGAACACGATCGATGTTTCGGGCGGCGAAGTCCCAATATTTGAAATAGCCGAGCGGCGCGAGGTTGAGGGCGATGCCGGCGAGATACAGCCAGCGTCGGCGTCCTTTCTCGACGAGCGTTGCAACGATGTAGTTCACGGCCGCTGAAGCGCCCAGGAGCCCGAGATAAGCCGGGACGTGAGCCGCATAAAAATACGCGGACGCGCCAGTCAAGGTCAGCAGAAACAGCCAATAGGGCCCGAAACTCGCGAGCAGGGTGGCTGCCAGCGCTCTGGGCAAAAAGCCGAAGAGAAAGATTGTCGTCGAAAAGAGCATGCGTCCCCGTCGGGGGCAAACCTACTTGCGTGCGGCAGGCGCGACAAGCTGTGAGGTGAGTGTTCCACCTCGGTTTTTTGCCGATCGGCCGACACGGTTCCCGACGTCACTTTGAGGGCGTCAGTTCATCTCGTTTTCAATCAGGGAGACTTAAAATGGTGGATCTCTCCGCACTCCGTGCGGCGAACGCGAACCGCTTTGCGCATGCGAAGCTGACGCGGGCGCCGGAATTCAAGCCTGTTGCCGAGCGGCTGGTCGGCGCGGTGGCCAAGAGCCGCTACGAGGCTGTGGCGGCGCGCACCGGCGTGCCCTGGTACGTCATCGCGGTGATCCATCAGCGGGAGTGCTCGCAGTCCTGGCGCGGCTCGTTGGCGCAGGGCGACCCCTGGGATCGCAAGAGCGTGCACGTCCCGGCCGGCCGCGGTCCGTTTGCGTCCTGGGAAGACTGCGCCGTCGACGCCCTGGTCAACTGTGCGCCCTATGCCGCGCGGAACAAGGATTGGTCGGTCGGCGGCACGTTGACCTTGCTCGAGCAGTACAACGGCCTTGGATACGCCAGCCGCGGCCGGCCATCGCCCTATCTGTGGTCGGGCACCGATCAGTATGTGAGCGGCAAGTACGTTCGCGACGGCGTCTATGACCCCAATGCAGTCGACAAGCAGCTCGGTTGTGTCGGCCTGATCCTGGCGATGATGCAGCTCGATGCTTCGATCAAGTTCGGCGCGCCGGTCGCGAACGATAACTCTGCGTCCAAGACCGTCGCGAAGTCTGGACAGCCCGTCATCCCGCCGCATCCCGACGCGGCGCCGGCCACGCCTTCGATCACCCGTCCAGCGGCGGGCTCGATCGGTGCGTGGATCGCGCAGCTTCTCAAGGCCTTCAAGAAGGCCGCCTGATTCATCTTCCCCCTCGTCATCACCACAAGGAGACGTCGTCATGCTTTGGCTTGTCCTCATTGCGTTCATCGGTTTCATGCTGGTCTATTTCCTCATCATTCGCCCGATCCTCAAGACCCAGCCGGTGCTTGCGCCGGTGTTCAAGGCCGAGGCGACGCTGTGGCAGCAGCTGCAGGCCAAGCTCGTCGGCTTCCGAACCAAGATGATCGCTCGGCTTTTCAGCGTCGCTGCAATCCTGGTCGGTCTCTATGACCAGGTGCTGCCGTCTCTGGCCGGGCAGGATTGGACGCCTCTGACGGCAAAGCTGCCCGGCTGGGCGTTGCCGGTGCTGCTGGTGTCGGTGAACGTCATCTTCGAGTGGTTGCGCAAGATCACCGACAATCCGCCGCAGGTGATCGTGCAGAAGGACGAGCAGGGTGCGCCGATGGTGGTTGCGATCGAGCCGGCGGCGAAGGCCTGACCGATGGGCATCCTCTCCTGGATCGCCGGTCCTGGCGGGTGGATCGGCGATGCTGTCAAGACGGCTCTGACTGGCCCGCTCGTCGACGGCATCGTCAACGGCTACAAGGCCAAGCTCGCCGCCGGCAACACGTCGGAGAAGCTCGCCGCCGATCTTGCCGCGCGCGAGCTCAATGTCGAGATCCGCGAGCGCGAGCTCGCGGTCCAGCAGAACATCGCTGACGAGGGCCGGTGGTGGACTGCGGCGCCGCGCGCGATCGCGTGCTGGTCGTTTGCGATCTTCATCGCGAAATGCGTGGTCTGGGACAAGGTGCTTGGCCTCGGCACCACGGACCCACTCGCCGGCGACCTGTCGATCTGGGCCGGGTGGCTGATGGCGCTCTGGTTCGGCGGTCGGTCGGCCGAGAAGATTGCCCGCATCCTGAAGCGGTGAGGGCCATGCGCCTGCTCAACTACTACCTGGAAGGCCGCCGCTTCGAGTGGCTCATCACTATCGCCATGCTCTGGCTGGCGGTGGCGATGTTCATCGCGCCGCAGATCCTGCGGGCGTCGGCCTTCCAATGGGCCACGCTGGTGATGACGCCGTGGTTCACGGCGTCGTGCCTGTTCGCGATCGGCTGGGCGCGGCTGGTCGGACTGCTGCTCAACGGTCACCAGGTGAGGGGACGCCGAGTCGGGCCCATGATCCGCGCCGTCACGGCCGCGGCCTGCGCGGTGATGTGGGTGCAGTTCGACCTGGCGCTGATCCAGATGTCCTTCAGTCAGGGGTTCATGTCGCCCGGTGTGCCCTTCTGGTCGATGTTTGTTTTGGGCGAGCTCGACGTGGCTTACCGGGTGGTGGCGAATGGAAGAAATCGTTAAGGCGCTCCTGGTCGCGCTGGGTCCGTCTCCTTTGGCCCTCGGCATCTTCATCGGGCTTGCCGTCGCGGGCCTCGGCTTCTGGGCGATCCGCAAGGGATTGCAGGATCAGAAGCACAGCGGCGACGGCGAGAGCGCTCGCGCGGTGCGCATTGAGCACACCGACGAGGAGAAGCGCTGGCAGTGGGAGGCCTACAAGCAGCTCGGCCATCTCGAGAAAAACAGCTTCGAGATGGTGAGGCACAACGAGGACTCTGTCGAGCTGCTGCGCGAGGTCCTGAAGAGCATCAATCGGCTCGCCGACGGCCGCTGGAACAGCCGGCAATAGGGGACTCCACAAAATGCTGAAAGGACTGATGCTGCTCGCCATCGCGGCGAGCGGGCTTGCGATCGGCCGGCGTGCCGGCATCGAGACGTCGAGCTGCATCAGCGGCAAGCCGTCGACGGCGCTGGGCATGTGGTGCGCGTTCCCATTCGCTGCGGCGTTGCTGTTTCTGGTGCTCGGTTGAAGCGCCTCGCGCTGGTGGCCGCCGCCGGGGTCGCTTTGTCGGCCGCGCCGGCGCATGCCGCCGATCCCGATCCCTACGCCTGTTTCGGTGGCGCGCGTTACGTCGCCATGGGCGCGGGCTTCCGGTGCGCGGATCTGCCGATGTTCTGTGCCGCCGCACGCGCCCTGCTGGCCGAGGTCGGCGGCAACGAGGCTGCGGCCGAGAAGCTTGCGCGAAGCCGCGGCCACGGCCGACTATCGATCGCGCTGGCGCATCGTTTTTGTCGGGACAGGGGTTGAGGAGGTGTGGCGGGTCGCTCCGTGGTGCTTCGCAGCTCGGGTTCCCGCTGGTGGGTCTTCATGCTATATTGGGTCCGCGGCCGGTCGCCCGGCGCAATCTGCAGTCCGAGTTCCAGCCGGCTCACAAGGTCGGCGCGATTTTTGATTGGGCGTCGAGCTTGAGTTTTCAGGCGACGATATCAGCAGCGTGTGTGGTCCTTCTCGGATCGCTGACTTCGGCTTGTCTGAGCACTGATCAGGCCACGTCCAAGCCGGCGGCCAATTCGGCTGCCCCTTGGGCTCGCGATCTGAATGAGCCCCCACCAAGTCGGCCGGCCGCGAGGGACGCAAATCCTCGATGAGGCTAGCCCTTGCTTGCATGGTCATCGCAATCGCAGTCGGAGCGTACTTTCTGTACGACGACTACGCGAAATGTCAGCAGCAATACCATCGCGGCTGCACCTTAGAGGTCGGCAGTGGGCCGGTCTCAAAATGAGGTGTCCTAATCTGCCATCGCGGGTGTCCTAGGGTGTGTACTCATCAAGGTCGGATTACCAACGCAAAGCGGAAGTCTGCCAACTTGAGCGTGACGGCGGCTTGTGACCCGAAGCAGAAGTTCCGTGGTTCGATGAGCGCAACGCAACGTTTACCATGGGCTTGTCGGCAAACCGGAAGGATCAACTTGGGGGGTGGCGCGGATTGCAAGGATGCATAAGTGATCAGCATGAGCAAAGGCATCCCGACCGGCACAACTTATCTTGGGTTCGCCTTGCTATGGCAGGCCGTGTTCTTCGTCGCGTGGATCGCTTGTATCGTCTTCTTTGGGGCTGATTACTTCGCGACCGCAATGGTTGTGATGCTGCTCACCGCGTACGGGTTCTTCCGACATGCCAGATCGATTGGCCGTCGCGCAAAGCAGGGCATTCGGCGACCAACGCCTGAGCTTCGCCGATGGCTATCGATCACGTCAGAGAGCCGAGACGTTATCAACGGCGGTCCTCGATATTAAGCGGCCGCTTCTGGCCCATCAGCGAAGTGACGACACCTTTCATTGAGGTCCGCTTGGTGGGGTGGAGCGGACTCACTTTGCTCGCTCTGAGTTCCTCGCATCGAGAAGATCAACGCCTGTGCCAATCGGGCGCTGGAGGCTCCGGCAAGCGCTAAACCGGTAACTATCTCCTTCAGTAGGAAGGGCTTGCCAGGTCTCAGGACCATCGGGAAGCGCGTCCCTTGCGCTAGTCAGGTTTCCGGTGCAACCTGAGCGGTTCTCCAATCTTGTTAAGTGCGGGCGTGGAGGCAGAAAATGGCTGACGCTGATTCAATCTCAGACGAAGAGGCTCGTAGACTTCTTGTAGAGTTTTTACGTCAGGTAGAGAAGGTGCTCCAGGACGTGGTCGAAAACCCTCGTCCTACAATTCCGGGCCGGCACCATGAGAGTATGCGCGTCGCTTGGAACGACGTTAAGGGCAAGTTCACTGTCGCGATCGGCGCGCTGAGCCCGACCGATCCGATTGCAATAGAGACCCTAGAAGGCGAACTCAGGGACCGGGGTCTAACCGGACCACAATTGATTTTCAAACTGAACGTCTTTCGCCATGCGCGTGAAAATCTATTGGATCATGGCACCGCGAAGGATGGGCAGGAGCAGCGAAAGAAACCGCGGTGGTTTGCTCGCTTTTTTCGTTTCTTCAGCGGTACGCTGAAAGCAGCAGATGTCCTTCTTGATAGCCTTGCGGCGGTACCCGGCGTGGGCTTGGCCGTGTGGCCAATCAAGGAGTTTAAAGAGGCGATCGACTCCGGGGCCGACCTCGGTGAAGCCGGTTAACGGCTGATGCTCTTGCGCTCTCTAACGCGTGTTGAACAGCACGATATCGAGAAGCTGGAGACGATAGGGCGGAGTACCGAATGAGCCAATAGCGCCTTCGCAACTGCGTCGGCGCCAGAGCGTAAGTTGCTTCGAAGCTGCTCGATGCCGCGTCACATGGACAGCTCTCAACCGACGCGTTGAAAGCGGGGGTCGCGAGGCCCTGAACCCACCAACGATGTGGCGCTGATTATCCGCTCCACATCACTCGATCACATCGTATTCGAAGGCGACGCCCTCCGGGTCGTTCTCCTCGAACCATCGTTCCGCGGCGTTCACCGTTGCGAAAATCTTGATGTGCTCGATGTCGCCAACCTGCTTGGCCGTATTGACGTACACGAAGACGGTCATTGATCCCTCTTCAGCTTGCGCCGGCCCCAATGCGGTTCTTTTCCCTTCGGGTTAAACTCCGGGACGTGATGGCGGTTCAATGCCCGCATGACCCCGATGCGGGCAAACATCGTCGGGCCGCCACCTTCCGCCACCAGGATCAGCGCCTGTATGGCGGCTTGCCATTCCGGCGCGGCGTGCTCTTTCTTCGGTAGCACTGCGATGTAGTCGCCGGCATCGAGCAGTGTCACCAGCTTGCGGCCGTCCGGCAGCGCGATCGGTTCATCGAAACTGCGGCTCCATCCTGTTGGCCTCATCCGCGCTTGTGCCACGGCCGGCTGCGGTCGCCACCGATCGCACGCGCCTCCTTGATCTGGTCGTAGCTGAGCTGCGATTCCAAGTCCGTCCAGGCGGCCCGGAAAGCCGCCTTGGCCGCATCGAGGCTGCCGGCACGCCCGCGGTGCGTGCTCGGCTGCGGTACGTTGGGCAGGGCACAAGACCATGACCAGGCATCATTGCCGCCGACGGCCGTCGTCTTGAAGATCCGGCCGATCGAGAGGCGATCCCAGGTCACAATATAGTCGTCGGGCGCAGTTTCGCCGCCGATGACGGTCCGGCGCATGGAGAGATCGTCGGGCATGGGTCTTCATGTGGGGTGCTGTCCTAATTAGGACACCGGCACTGTCGGATTAGGACACTTGATTTTTTGTGGTTTGGGATTTTAATTTTGGGCTTGCCGGGGCTGGCATTTCATCCCGAACGAAATTGCAACCGGCAGGGGCCGCCGTTGTGCGGCCCCTATCTATTTGCGTGTAATGAGCAGAGTATGGGTTGCCAGCCGAATGCGCCGCTCACTGTGTGCTCAGGCTTTCAGAGGCTCCAGTCCCGCCAGCCCCGGACTGGGGCCTTTCGTTTGACACCCGCAGAGGGGAATTAGGACACTAATCAAGCCGCTACCGCGTGAATCTTCATGGCACGGGAACGTGCCGTGAACAAACGGTTTACAGTTGGAACCAAAAAGCTTGTCTGGTCAGTGGGGGTAGAATCGGACGGTTTCCAAATTAGTGGTGATAAATCAATGGCCTGCCTGCGCCTGGGAGACTAGGGGTCGGAGGTTCAAATCCTCTCGCTCCGACCAATATTTAGCCGAAACCGTAAGCAATAGTGGGGCTGGAGCTGCGGGTTTCAGCCCGGTTGCGACCCCGGGCAGGCCAGCAGCGGCACCGCCGAAACGCTCAACGAGGCGAGGGCCGACTTCGAGGCGGCCGGGAACAAGCTGCTCCCCACGCGCTCGGAGGCGCACTTCGAGATTTGGCGCCAGTCGCGGGACTTCCACGCTTGGAAGGACCGGATGCTCCCCGAGCGGCTGCCGTTGCCGACGCAGCGCTCCAGCGGTCAGTCGCACTGCTTCTGCGGCGAGGTCATCACCAACGCCGGCATCGAGCGGCATATCTGGGCGACGCACCGAGGTATCGGTGATCCGACACAGGCAAGATGACGAGATGCCTTGGTCCCGCGAGTTCGAGCAGCCCATTTCTCTGCCCGGCCGGAAGCCCATCACGACCTTCGAAGAGGCCGCAACGTTCATCCAGCGTCTTCCCAAGGCCGAACAGTCCAAGCCTCACTGGCAGGCCGCCGTTGAGGCCCTGATCATGGCCGCGGAGAGCAAGGAAGGCCCAACAATGCTGGCGCGCATCGGCGTCATGCGCGCCTTGAACCAAGGCGTCGATCCGCTCGCAAGGGTGAGGCTGGCGAAAGCCTACCGCCTGATTCGCTGGCGAAGGTTGGAGGGCCTAACCTACATCTGCCAGACGGTCGCCTCCTCGTGAGTCCACGCGGCGTACAGCGCTCGGATCGCCTTCAGGCGGCTGTGGTAGCCGGGCGGTTGACCGGCCTTGACGTAGCGGGCCTGAATTCGGAGAGGCCAGCCGGCGATGAAGGCGTCCAGCCGCTGCGCCACCACCCACGCGACCCCGGCGACGACAATAATGACGATGGCGTAGACGATTATCCCATGCAGCATTCCAAACTCTTCAATCAAAAGAATGCAACTAATGAGAGTAGGGCGGCGCTGTCTGTCGGTATTTGTACGGACCACATTCAGCCGCGTGGCTGATCAGATGTGATTCAGAACGTCGGCTCTCGGTTCTTCAGGTCGCGGTACGCTTTGCGGGCCGCCTCCTGCACCTCCCGCATTTGCTTGCGCAGGTCAGCGATGATCTCGGACCGGCTCTTGGCGTCCTGGGTCTTATCTTGACGGGCGGCCTGTTCGAGCGCGAAGCCCCTTGATCTGCTTGTCGGCGTTCCGGAAGATGGTCTCGGCGTCAGAGCCGACTGTGCCCTTTCGCTTGCCCTGATGGACGCCGTAGCGGTTGACGCCATCCTCGATGGTCGCAGCTGCATCGTCGCTGGCGGCCGGGGCCTTCATCGCCTTGCGAACTTGTCCCATGCCGACCGCGCGGCATTCGCGTGGCTTCACGTGCGGTTGGCGCCATCGCTGACCTATCCTGCCCATCGGGTCATCGCAAATACCCCACCACCATCCGTGTCGTCTCATCCACCAGCGTCCTCGCCATCTTCTCCGAGAGCATCTCGGCCTGGTTCAGCACCGTGTTGTGCGCGACCGCCTCGATCGCACTGACGCAGATGAAGGTCGCCAGTCCCGGGTCGATCTTGCGCATCTCGTTGCGGCGGCTTTCGAGATAGGCGCGCACCAGGGTGTGGACCTCGCGGTTGAAGGCTTCGACGTCTTTGAGCTGGTCGGGGCCGCTCCACCAGCTCGGCGGCGAGCCAGCGAGAGTAGAGCTGGCCCCGCAAATTCGGACAGTAGCTTGAGTGGATTTTCTGCCTGACAGCGGCGAGGATTCTTGCTGCGAATCAGGAGCGAAGATGACGAAGAAGAGCCGCCGGACGCATTCTCCGGCATTCAAGGCGAAGGTTGCTTTGGCTGCGGTCAAAGGCGACAAGACACTGGCGGAGCTGGCGCAACTGTTTGATGTTCATCCGAACCAGATCACGATCTGGAAAAACCAGCTCCTGGAAGGCGCCGCCGGCGTGTTTGGGCATGACAAGACATCGGCCGAGACGCCGGTCGATTTGAAGGCGTTACATGCCAAGATCGGCGAGCTGGCGTTGGAAAACGATTTTTTGTCCGGCGCGCTCACCAAGGCGGGCCTGCTGAGCGCAAAGCGATGATCGACCGCGATCATGATCTTTCTATCGTGCGCCAGGCGAAGGTCCTGAAGCTGGCTCGCAGCACGGTCTACTATGAACCTCGGCCAGTTTCGGCCGAGGACCTTGCCTTGATGCGTCGGCTCGATGAGCTGCATCTCGATTATCCCTTCGCGGGAGCGCGTATGCTGCGATCGTTGCTGCGGCGGGAGGGCGTATACGCCGGTCGCCGCCACATCGCGACGCTGATGAAGCGCATGGGGATCGAGGCGGTCTATCGTCGCCCGAACACGAGCAAGCCGGCTCCGGGTCACAAGATCTACCCGTACCTGTTGCGCGGATTGAAGATCGAGCGGCCCGACCATGCGTGGGCAATGGACATCACCTACATTCCGATGCGGCGTGGCTTCGTCTATCTCGCGGCGGTCGTCGATGTGTTCAGCCGACGGGTCCTGGCCCATCGCGTCTCGATCACAATGGAGGCGGCCTTCTGCGTCGAAGCGGTCCAGGAGGCGTTGGCGAAGCACGGCAGGCCCGAGATTTTCAACACGGATCAGGGCAGCCAGTTCACCAGCCTCGAGTTCACCGATGTGCTGCTGGACGCGAAGATCGCCATCAGCATGGACGGCAAGGGCGCCTGGCGCGACAACGTGTTTGTCGAGCGGCTCTGGCGCACGGTCAAATACGAAGAAGTATATCTCCGCGCCTACGACAGCGTGTCCGAGGCGCGAGCGTCAATTGCCAAGTATCTGGCCTTCTACAATCAGGGACGCCCTCACTCGAGCCTTGACGGGCGCACGCCCGACGAGGCTTACTTCGGCACGCAAGCTATGGTGATGGCCGCATGACCGTCGCCGACGGTTTTGTCGTCGCTCTGGTCGGGCTACGCCCTCCCGACGCAACGACAAAACCGTAAAGCCCCGCGTTCAGCATAACCCGGCAGGAATCCACTTAAATCCAGCGGGGCGCTGTCCAAACAACCGGGGCCAGCTCTCTACGAAGAATCGATGATTTGCGAAACACTCGAGTTGGATCGCGGCTTCAGCACGTTGGTTTCGCCCGCGTCTAGTTCAACTTCGGACACACTCTAGCCCCGATTTGGCTGCTGGAATGCTGGCTCTCGCGACTCATCTGGAGTTGCAGCCAACTTGGGTCGAGATTGGTTCCGCAGGAGGAACGAGCGCTCCTGCAGCTATCCAGCGATCGGTCTTGCGTGTGATCCATCGCAAGGCCTGTGAAGGCCCCAGTCTTCCCCATTGGCTGGGGCCTTCCTTTTGCGCCAGATCACAAAAATATTGGCATCGCGGCGTCTGAGGAACGACTCTCCAAGGGAGAGATTGAAAAATCGGTCTGTGGCGAATCTGGACCTCCTCAAGGTCTCGCCATCCACCCGGAACGGCCCCACCGTCCGACGCGCGTTTGGCGATGGGCCGGTTTTCGTAGGTATTCACTCAACTCCCGCCGGCTCACAAAGTCGGCGGGGTTTTTGAGCTAGCCGTCTTGGCATCGGACTCCGAAGTTGTCGCAGGTGCGAGCGAAGGCATCTGTAGCATTTGCGTCTTCAAAGCAAAAAAGTGTGCCGACGTCGGCACGATCGATCCACCAGTCGACCTTGTTCGCCTTCGCAATGCGGGAAGCCTCTCCGCGCAGTAGGTCGAGCTGTCTTCCGGCGGCATGGACTATCAGGCAATTTTTCTTGGGCATATGTTTTGTCCTCAATAGGAAAGCTGAATTGATCGCCATCAAAAATGGAAAACTCATGGCCATGGGCTCGGCTCAATGCAGCCCGCAGATAAATCAACTGCTTAGCAGGATGCCCGCTCTCCCGCGTAGAGCGGGCATGAGGCGACGTTTTCGCAAACTACCTCAAATACCCCACCACCATCCGTGTCGTCTCATCCACCAGCGTCCTCACCATCTTCTCCGAGAGCATCTCGGCCTGGTTCAGCACCGTGTTGTGCGCGACCGCCTCGATCGCACTGACGCAGATGAAGGTCGCCAGTCCCGGGTCGATCTTGCGCATCTCGTTGCGGCGGCTTTCGAGATAGGCGCGCACCAGGGTGTGGACCTCGCGGTCGAAGGCTTCGACGTCCTTGAGCTGGCCGGTGCGCGGGATCTGCTCGGCAAGCACCCGATGTAGTTTGGGATCGATGCGGTGGGCTTCGATCGCGACGGTGACGAGGCGGCGCACGGCTTTGTCGATCGGCAGGTCGGCGACCTCGGTGAGGGCGGCACGGACGATGCCCATGATCTCCTCGTTGTGACGGTCGATCACGGCGGCGACGAGCGCCTCCTTGCTGGGAAAATACTGATAGAGCGAGCCGACGCTGACGCCGGCGATTTCGGCGATCCGGTTGGTGCTGGCTTTCTCAAAGCCTTCGCGGACCAGAATGCGAGCGGTTGCCTCGACCAGCGCGTCGACGGTGGCGCGCGATCGCGCTTGCAAGGCATTTTTCCGGGGTTTTGTCGGCGGTTTGCGCGCCATGGGCCTGCGATCCGAATGCGAGTATGAAAAGCGAGCGAATGCTCGCATTATATCCGCATGTGGCGGCGGTCGACACAAGCCTTTTCGTCGCCCATACAGAGAGCCCGGTCTGGAGGAGACCTGACATGAGCGTTGCAAAGATCGCATCGGCCTTCCAGTTCTGTCCGGGCGGCCGGCTGTTGGGGATGCGGCCATCCGGCGATCCCGCGCCGAGCCTGCAGAGTCGTTGCTTCAACGCGCTGTTGCGGCAGCTTCCGTTCAAGAAGCACCTTGCCTCGGCCGAGGCCGTGCAGGCGCATGTGCAGAAACTCGCATTGCAGCCGGCCTCCTACGAGCCGACGGGTTTGGGCCGCGGCGTCGAGGTGACGTTGACCAAGATGGGCGGATGGCCGGTCTATTACACGGCGCCATCATCGGGCCATGAGGGCTGCAACCACGTCATGTTCTTGCACGGCGGTGGCTTCATCAACGAGATCGTGCCGGCGCATTGGCGCTTCGTCGGCCAGATGACGCGCAAGGCGCGCGTCGTCTGCGTCGTGCCGATCTATCCGCTTGCGCCGCATGCCACCGCCAAGGATCTCGTGCCGGCGACGGCCGAACTGTTGCGGATGCTGCTGGAGGATGTCGGGCCCGCAAAGGTCACGGTGGTCGGCAATTCCGCCGGCGCGGGACTGGCGCTCGCTGCCTGCCAGTGGCTGCGCGACTGCGGGCATCGGCAGCCGGGCCGGCTGATGCTGATCTCGCCCGCGGCCGATGCATCGGTCAGCCGTCCGGAGCAGGTCGAGATCGCAGGCCGCGATCCGATCCAGGACATTCCGGGGATCATTGAGGCGGGGCGGCTCTATGCCGGCGAGCTCGATGTCGGCCATCCCTTCGTCAGCCCGCTCAACGGCGCCTTCCGTTCGCTCGCGCCGATGACAATCTTTTCGGGCACGCGCGATCTGCTCTATCCCGATAGCGTCGATCTCGCGGAGCGCGCGAGGGCGGCGGGCGTGCCGGTCGAGCTGCATCTGCTCCGTGACCAGCCGCACAATTTCGCGCTGATGCCGACGCCGGAAGGGCGACAGGCGCGTGCGATCATTCTGCGTGCAGTGGCTTAAAGGGAAGGCGTGATCGTCGTCACAGGGGCGCGCCGCCGCATTAGGGTCTAGCGCTAGCGGTGCCCGCGCGGAGAGACCACGCGGCCTCCGGGGCGTTTCCTCATCCGTAGTCTTGCGGGGCCTTAGGCGTGGCCCTTGATCTCGTAGTGACCCGGCACGCATTTGTAGCGCTCGAGGCGCCAATTGGCGTGATAGATCGGATGCTCGCCCATCCATTTGGCAAGCGGGGCCTGTGCGCCGATCGCGCACTGCATCATCGACATCTCGGGCGTCATGTTGCTGTCGGTCACGATTTCCTCGATGCAACTGCCTGAGCTGGCTGCGCTCAGCCGGCAGAGCACGGCAACCACGGTCACGAACATTCCTGTCACCTCATCGGTAGTTTCAGACCACGAAGAGGATGCAAGCGGAGTGCCAGAGCCTGTGACACAAACAACACGCTGATCTGGCCGACTCGACCCAGCGTCCAACCTCATTTGATGATTCGGATTGTAAAAAAATTGCCCCTAAACCGAAGCCGGGCAAATACGGGGAATCCCCAAGGAAAAGGGCGAGGAAGGACGCAGGAATGAGCGATTGTGGGGGCAGCGCCGCGCGAACCGCCCCTTCACAAGGCCCGCGCAGCCGATAGGCTCGGAAGCGGGCGGATACTCGTCAAAAGAGCGGGGCCGCCACAGGACCAAAGGAAACGCGAGGGCAGACCATGAAGGCACGACCGACCGGCGTGATCCCGCCGATGACGACGCCGTTCCGGAAGGACGGCGAGATCGACCTTGGGCTCGTGGCGGCCCAGGTCGACTGGATGATCGGCGCCGGCGCGCATGGCGTCGCGGCCGGCGGCTCGACCGGCGAGGGCCACACGCTCGATCACGAGGAATATCGCGACCTGATGGCCGCGACGGTCGAGGCGGTGAAGGGACGCATTCCCGTGATCGCCGGCATCATCGTGGACTCCACGCGCGATGCGATCCGTCGCGGCAAGCTCGTGCGCGACATGAATGTCGCAGCGCTCCAGGTCACGCCGGTGCATTATCTGTTCAAGCCCGACGACGAGGCGATGGTCGCGCACTTCCGCGCCATGGCTGATGAGACCGGCATGCCCATCATCATCTACAACGTGGTGCCGTGGTCCTATCTGTCGCCCGCGCTGCTGGTGCGGATCATGACCGAGGTGCCGCTGGTGGTCGGCGTCAAGCAGAGCGCGGGCGATCTCAAGCTGTTCGCGGATCTCATGATGATGGCGCCGGACAAGCTGATCTACAGCGCGGTCGATGCCCTCATGTATCCGTCCTACACGCTCGGCGCCCATGGCTCGATCGCCGCGATCCTGACCGCGGCGCCGCATGCCTCCGTCGCGCTGTGGGATGCGGTGAAGGCGGGCGACCATCCGCGCGCGCTCGACCTGCACAAGAAGCTGTTGACGCTGTGGAACGCCGTTATCGCCGACAATCTGCCGGCCTGCACGCGTTACGCCCAGACGCTCCAGGGCTTGCCCAGGACCTATCCGCGCGCACCGATGCCGGAGGCCTCGCCGGCGCAGCAGGCCGCCACCCGCAAGGCGCTGGAGGCACTCGGCGCGTTGAACGGGGTGCGTGTCGAAGCGGCCGAATAGTCCGCGGGCCGAAATAACTGATGTGAAGATGGCAGCGCCGATCCGCTTTTACCTGCGGATGCGGCGCTGCTACATTTTGCGCGCGCCGCGATGCGCGGCGCCAGCTGTGAAGAAACATACCGACAAGGGGAGGGACCGAAGTCCGATGAAGGATTTTGCAGGAAAGATCGCCGTCATCACCGGCGGCGGCACGGGGATGGGACGCGAGCTCGCACGGCAGCTCGTCGCCGAGGGCTGCAATGTCGCGATGTGCGACGTCTCGGAGGCCGCGATGGCCGAGACCAAGCGGCTCTGCGAGGTCGAGAAGCTGCCGCAGGGCCTGCGGGTCACGACCCATGTCGCCGACGTCTCGATCGAGGATCATCTCAAGCGGTTTCGCGATGAGCTCGCCAAGCAGCAGAAGACCGATCGGATCCATCTCCTGTTCAACAATGCCGGCATCGGTGGCGGCGGCAGCCTGTTCACCAACACGCGCGAGCAGTGGGAGCGCACCTTCAACATCTGCTGGGGCGGCGTCTATCTCGGCGTGCGCACCTTCCTGCCGATGCTGGTGGCGGCGGACGAGGCCCACATCGTCAACACCGCGAGCGTCAACGGCTTCTGGGCCTCGATCGGCATGGGACAGGCGCACACCGCCTACAGTTCGGCCAAGTTCGCGGTGAAAGGATTTACCGAAGCGCTGATCAACGACCTTCGCCTGCACGCGCCGCATGTCAAATGCTCGGTGGTGATGCCCGGCCATATCGGCACCTCGATCGTCTCCAATTCGCGCAAGGTGCAGAGCGCCGACGGGTCGGAGCGGCTCAATGCCGACGAGGTCGCGCTGACCCGCAAGCGCATGGTCGCGGCTGGCGTGCCGGATGCTGACAAGATGTCGGACGAGGACATCCAGGCTGCGTTCGCCGAACGCGCCCGCAGCTTCCTCGAGGACGCGCCGACGACGGCTGCGCAGGCCGCGAAGATCATCCTCGACGGGGTCAAGGCGGAGCGGTGGCGCATTCTTGTGGGCGAAGACGCAAAGCGCCTTGACGAACGCGTGCGCGCAACGCCGGAGCAGGCCTACGACCGCGCCTTCTATGAAAGCTTTACGCAGGAAGTTGGCTGGCGGCTCGGTTGATTCGGTTTGGCTGAGACTGTCAACGAACGTCCGCGCATGTAGGTATGACGACCATCATGGCAAGAGGTGCGGACGTATTATTACACAGGTAATTTACATGTTACGCAGGTAACTTTACGTGCCACCTCTTGCCACTTTCCGACGCCTTATGACGATTTGGAATGTCACGCATGCGACATGCTCCGTCGTTCAAGCAATGTTCAAGCGATGGTGATGTGAAACGGGTCTCATTCGGCGCACGGCAGCTTGGTTGGTGAACCAAAATAGTTTAGTCGATCAGGGGTAACGCCATCATAAAGCGTAGCTCCGATGATACCCGCATGCCTCTCCGATGACTGGATCCTCTGCCCGGAGAGAGAGGATATTTCCGCTGAATTCACGCGGCTCCTCACCGCGGCGCAGGAGGGTGGCGCCACCATCGCAGAATGCCTGATGATCGCGCGGCAGCTCAAGCAGGGCGGCGAGCAGTCCTGGCACCGCGAATGGAAGCGGCTGGCGCAAGCCAACCGGCAGCGTGCCGAGGCGGCGTTCGCGGAAGGCCACATGGCGACCGCGCAGCGCAACTGGCTGCGGGCGATGAACTACTACGGCGCGGCCGCGATGCCGCTGGACCAGGCCGACGAGCGCCGCTGGGTCGCGGTGCTCGCCATGCAGGAATGCGCGCGCCGCTTCCTCACCGCGCGCGGTCCGGCTGGCGAGGTCGTCACGATTCCCTGGGCCGATGACGGACACGTTTTGCAAGGCTATTTCCTGCCTGCGTCCCCGGCCGGCAAGCGGGCTCCGACCGTGATCTGCATCGGCGAGCCCGGACACCGCAAGGAAGAATTCCTGTTCAAGCTCGCGCCGCATGCGCGCGAACGCGGACTGTCGATGCTCGCGCTGGACCTGCTCGGCGACCAGCGTGACGACTATACCGACACGCTCCTGCAGCGCCGCGACCTCGAGAGCTCGATTGCCAGCGTCATGGATTATCTGGAGACACGCGGCGACGTCGATTTCGATCGCGTCGCCATCGTGGCCGACGGGTGGGGCTCTTCCTTCGTCGCGCGCGCGGTGTTGCAGGAGCCGAGGCTCGCCGCGGCCGTCTGCGACGGCGGTCTGTGGGACCTGCACGAACGATCCTTCTTCGCCACCGCTTTGCGATGAGCGACCTCAGCATCGTCCCGGTGCCGTCGGCGCCGTTGATGGCCTCGAGCGTCGACTGTCCGGTGCTGATCACGCTCGGCGAGGACGGCTGGCTCAAGGCCGACCGGGCGCGCCAGATCGTGCAGAAGTCGCGACTCGGCAGCTCCGACATCGTGCTGAAGGTGTTCACCGCGCAGGAGACCGGCGCGGCGCAGGCCCATGCGGACAATCCCAGCCTTGCCAACGAATACATCTTCGACTGGCTGGAATCGCAACTGGGCGCCACGGGGCGGCGGATCTGAACGCCGCCTGCTGTCTTAAAGCGCGATGAGATTGGGATGAATCGTCATCGCGATTTAGGTTGTTGCTTGGGCATGATCTTTTCGGAAAACCGCTTCGCACTTTTCCGGATCATGTTTTAGTAGTCGAGGGATATCCTGACGCAGGCCTTTTCGAGCCGGGTCTTCAGCGTCGCCAGCTTGCCGGTGAATTCGGTCAGTTCGTTCTCGTCGAATTCCTGGAAGACGAATTCGCGGATCGTTTTGTACTGCTCGTTGAGGCTTGCGATGTGCTTCTGCGTCTTCTCGACCAGCGACAGCCGCACCACGCGGGCGTCGGTCGGCGAGGGCCGCCGCCGCAGCAGGCCCTTCTTCTCCAGCAGCTTGGACTGGGTGGTGACGAAGGACGGATCGACGTGGAGCAGCTTGGAGACCACGTTGACGGGCACGCCGTCGTCCTTGTCGAGGTCGGAGATCGCCATCAGGATCAGCCATTGCGGACCGCTGATGCCCAGCGTTCTCGCCCAGAACTGACGCAACTCCTCCAGATACATGTTGATCGACGAAATTTCCCAGGTGAAACGCCTGATGATATCGAGATTGCCGATGGAGCGGAGGCGCGCCCCTTCCTTCCTGGTCGCTGACACAGCGTCACTCCCGTGATCTGATTCTTTTCCGGCCGGTGTCTTGCACGGCCATAGTCCACGCAAGTCTGCCTTGACGCAAGTGCAGAGCAGGGTAATTTTGTCACTAAAACTACAAAGATGATCAGCTCAGCATATTCCCTCACTCGCGGTGTTGCACTCGGGGCACAGGTTTAGTGAAACAACAAAGCTGACTAAATAAACTATTTTGATTAGCGGAACGGCGCAGGCATATTGGCCCGTGACGGTGGGGGGTACTCAATCGTCCCGTTGCAGGTGGTTCGCTCACGTCCCTCGCGTCGATGCGGGTGTGTCCAAAAGCGCGAAGCGGCCGAGCGGATTTGAAAAGACGGGGATCTGGGGGGCCTCACGGTCCGGTCTCCGTAAAATGAGCAACTTGGAGGTTTTATATGAAAGTGGTGAAGAGCCTTTTGCTCGGCACTTCGGCGGTTCTGATCGCCGTCGGTGGAGCCCAGGCGGCCGATCTTCCGGTCAAGGCCAAGGCGGTCGAGTACGTGAAGATCTGCACGCTCTACGGCGCGGGTTTCTACTACATCCCGGGCAGCGATACCTGCATCAAGCTCGGCGGCTATCTGCGTGCTGAAGTCGCGCTCAATGCCGGCGGCAACTACAGCGGTTCCTACAACGGTGTTTCCGCCGCGAATAACCGCCTGACCAACTACTACTCGACGCGCGCTCGCGAAGACCTCAACATCGATACCCGTACCGCGACCGAATACGGCGTGGTTCGTACTTATTTTGACGCCGTGTTCACCTGGACGACCGATTTCACTACGGGAAGCGGCACGGCGCCGGGTGCGACCGTTTACTCGCAACTCGGAAGCACCGGGGTGTCTGCGCCGAACAACGCAAACGCGGGCAATATCTCGGGCGGTACGCTCGGCGTCTACTACGCCTTCATCCAGTTCGCGGGCTTTACGATGGGTAAGGCGGTGTCGCAGTTCGACGCGCCCTGGATCAACTATCCCGGCAACAACTTCGACCAGCTGGTCGGCGGCAGCGGCACCACCAACGGTGTTTCCCAGTTCACCTACACCGCTGATTTCGGCCAGGGCGTGACGGCTGCGTTCTCGGCGCAGGATCAGACCCAGGCCTTCCAGACCAACATCTGGAACACCGCGGGCATGACCACCTCCAGCGTTCTCGGCGGCGCTTACGGTTCGAACGACCTCGGCGGCACCCGGTCTCCCGACCTGGTCGCCATGGTCCGTGTCGACCAGGCCTGGGGCCTGTTCCAGGCGTCGGTGGCTGCGCACGACAACCACGTCGCCTACTACGGCGCCACGGAAGTCACCGGTCATCCGGAAGACAAGTGGGGCTGGGCCGTGCAGCTCGCTCTGCAGATCAAGAACATCCCGACCGGCGCCGGCGACGTGATCAACATCTCGGGCGTCTATACCGACGGTGCGAGCCGCTACAACTTCCAGGAGCTGGCTGCGACCAGCTACTCGATGTTCGGCGGTTCGGGCAGCGCGTATCAGAGCATCGGCTTTGCCGGCGTGTCTGACGCGGTGTTCGGTCCCAACGGCCAGCTCGAGCTGACCAAGACCTACGGCTTCCGTGGTGCCTACACCCACAACTGGAGCCCGTACTGGAACACGGCGCTCTACGGCGCATGGGCTGCGGTCAACTACAGCGGCACGGCCAAGAACATGATCTGCGGCAGCGCCGCGTTCGCGACCCTGACCGGCACCTGTAACCCGGACTTCAACATCGGCCAGATCGGCGTCATCACCCGCTGGACGCCGGTCAAGAACCTGACCTTCTCGGCTGACTTCGTCTACAGCCACCTCGACCAGAAGTACTCGGGCGTGATCACCACCCCGGCGCTGGCGTCGGTTGCCAAGCCTGCGGCAACCTACGAGCTGAAGGACCAGGACACCTACAGCCTGCTGCTGCGCGCCCAGCGCAACTGGTAAGCTGAAGACCGTTCCGATCTGATAGAGCCCCGGCGGGAAACCGCCGGGGCTTTTTCATGAAAGCGGCCTTCGGAAAATCCGGCAACACGTTGCAAACGACGAAGACGAGCTATGCGACTCGATCGCCCTCAAACTTATTTACTTACCTGAGTTGATCAGCTATCTTGTTTTCAGCCGATTACGAAAGTCACGGCTCTTAGCTTCATGCTAAGCCTCCAGAAACCTCCGGTGATGCCCCGCCGGAGGTTTTTCGTTTTGGGATTTTCCTTCAGCCGCGCATCACACGGGCGCGCGAGTTCGGCCGGTAGGCGAGGCGGCTGTGGCCGACGCAGTAGGACTGGCCGTCGGGCGCGGTATTGCCGCAGAAGCAGAAGTCGTCTGCGCCCGGCGTCGAGATCGGCCAGCGGCAGCGATTCTCGGCGAGCTCCAGCAGCGAGCAGCGGTTGGCATCGTCGATCGGACCCGCGACCACAGGTGTGTCGGTGTCGCCGTAGATCGTGGCGAGCATCTCATATTGCAGCCGCGGTACGGCTCTCGTCCCGCGCCGCGGCGCGAGGCTCCGCTCGAGCTTGCGCTCGTCGGTCGTCCTGCCGCGCGTGAGATTGAGCCGGGACAGCTTGCCGATCACCGCGTTGCGGCTGACGCCGATGTCGGCAGCGATCTCGCTGCAGGTGAGGCCGGCCTCGAAGTGCTGCTTCAGAAGCTCAATTCGTTCGTTGGTCCAAGTCGGTGAAGAAGCAGTCGGTGAAGAAGTTGGTGAGAGAACAGGCATTGTAACGGTCCCAGGTTGCAGATGTCGGCCATCCGCCTCTCGAGATCCGTCCGCCTCACGTCCGGCGCGCCCTCACGTTCTGCCGTTGTCGCGAATCGACAAAAGGCCGTCCTTGATGGCGAGACGGATGCCTTCCTCGATCAGAGTGCGTGCGACGCCGGGAACGCTGGTGCCGTGGGTGCCCTGTCTCACCAGTTTTTCCAGATAGGTGATGGTCGAGAGCGCCAAGGTTACGGGAATGCGGTCAGTCTCGGCTTTTTCGGTGGCCATGGCCCGAACGCTAGCCTCTTACTCGGGTACATAAAAGTAACGATTAAGACTCTATTTAGGTTCAGGGGTGGAAGTCAAATCCGGGCAAGACCGGTGTTTCAGCTCATTGGAATCGCTCGGAAAATCAGGCGCAGCTCCGCGCGCCGCGCGGGATGCCGAGCGGCGGCGGAGTGGAGACGGGGCCGGGCAGGCGGGTGGAGCTAGCCGTGCACGATCGCCTTTTCGATCATGCAATGGATGCCTTTGCAGCCGTTGACGGTCTGCGTCACCCGCAGGTCGGCGGCCAGGCTACACAGCGTGTAGGCGTCCTCACGCGACAGGTTTCGCGTCTCGCCGAGCAGCACGATCATGTCGCGCAGCGCGCGCACCACGCACTGGTCGAGGTCGGGGTCCATGGCCATGGTCATGTAATGCGTCGCCGTTTCGGCGCGGGGATAGTCGAACCTGAGGTCCTTGCGCAGCGTCAGGCGGAAGCGGCCCTGGAGCGCGGTCTCGATCGCGGTGACGCAGACCTCGCCGTCGCCCTGCACGCCATGGCCGTCGCCGCAGGAGAACATCGCGCCCGGGACGAACACCGGCAAAAAGAGCGTCGCACCGGCCCCGAGCTCCTTGTTGTCGAGATTGCCGCCCATCGCGCGCGGCACGAGCGACGAGATGCGGCCCCAGGCCGGCGGCGGCGAGACGCCCATCACGCCGAAGAACGGCTTGAGCGCCAGATCGAGGCCCCAGGGCATGCGGCCGACCATCCGCGACCGGTCGAGCGGGATATTCAGGATGCGCGTTTCGTGGAAATCGTCGGGCAGGGTGCCGGACAGCGGCTTGATCATGTTCCAGGCCCAGTCCTGCCGGAGCTGGACGTCGAGGATCTCGACCGCGAGCACGTCGCCGGGCTCGGCGCCCTCGACCGCGATCGGGCCGGTGAGGATGTGGCCGGGCAGCATGCGCTCGTTCTTGGCGTGAACCTCGAACATCTCCGGCGGAATGTGAAATTTGGTGCGGTCGGGCAGCATGTCGGGCCCGCCGCTGATGGTGTCGACCGTCACCTCATCGCCGCTTTTGACGGTGAGGACGGGTTTGAGCGCGGCTTCGAAGAAGCCCCAATGGCAGGTCTCGGGGCTTGAATGCAGGTGGTGATGGGTCATTAGCCGCGTCCAATCGGTTTCACAGAACTCGTCATGAGAACCTGTTATGCCCGGGCTTGACCGGGCGATCGATCCTCTTTCAAGAAGATTTCTGAAGATGGACGGGCCGGTCAAGCCCGGCACGATCATTCCAGCGAGGCTCCCCTGTATTTCGTTCTTTCCAAGACCCTCGGCACTGCTCTGTTGCCGATCAATCTCCTGATCGAGCTCGGAATCCTGTCGCTGCTGCTGATGGCGACGCGGTTTGCTGCGGTCGGCCGCAAGCTTGCCGTGACTACGCTGGTGCTGCTGGCGCTGATCGCGTTCTCGCCGATCGGCAATCTTCTGCTCTATCCGCTGGAGTCGCGTTTCCCGGCGTGGGACCCGTCGCGGGGCGCCCCCGACGGCATTATCGTGCTCGGCGGCTCGATCGACACCGATCTGTCGGCGGCGCATCGCACGCCCGTGGTTGCGCACGCGGCCGATCGCATGCTGGCGCCGGCCGACCTCGCGCGGCGCTATCCGAACGCGCGTATCGTCTTCACCGGCGGCTCGGCGAACCTGGTCGCGACGGAGGCGAGGGAGGCCGACTACACCGCGCCGATCCTGGAAAGCCTAGGCATACCGAAGGAGCGCCTGATCCTCGAGCGCGACTCCCGCAACACCTGGGAGAATGCGATCTTCACAAAGCAGCTGGTGACGCCGAAGCCGGGCGAACGCTGGCTACTGGTCACGTCGGCTTTCCACATGCCGCGCGCGATGGGGATTTTCCGCAAGGCCGGGTTTGACGTCGAAGCCTATCCGGTGGATTGGCGGATGGGCGGGCGCGACGGGCTCTTCGCCTTCACCCGCAATGGGGCCGATGGTCTCGGCAAGACCGACGTCGCCGTGCGCGAATGGATCGGCCTTTTGGCGTATCGCATCATGGGGCGGACCGGCGAGTTGCTTCCGGGACCGGGCAAGGACTAAAACGGGAGCCTCAGAACAAGAACAGAGTACCGGCGCGCGATCGTCGGTCGGGAGGACGCCATGCAGCAGCAGAGCGCAGACAGGATCGATCTTGCCGGCCTCGTCGCCGACCTCAACAGCCTGCTGCGGCTGAAGACGACGGTGATCGGCATGAAGCTGTTCGCGAGCGCCGCCGACATGGAGGCGATCCCGAAAATCCGGCGGCCGAACGCGGTCCACACCACGGACCAGATCGTCAGCATGGCTGCACGTCTGGGCTGGACGGTCGGTATCACCGCCGACGATCTTGTCGGCGCGCAGTGTCGCGCCGTGATCGGGCTTGCGCCGCAGGACGAAAAATGGCTCGCCGGCGAAAACTATGTCGGGGTCTGGCACGGCACCGCTGAGGACGCGCGCAAGCGCCAGGAGGCGCTGGACGTGGTTCCGTTCGGGCAGTATCAGGCGCTTGCGGTCAGTCCGCTCGCGAGCGGGCGGCTCGATCCGCCCGACATCTGCCTGGTCTATGCAACGCCGGGGCAGATGATCATCCTGATCAACGGGCTGCAATATACCGGCTACAAGAAGTTCGAATGGGGCGTCGTTGGTGAGACCGCCTGTGCGGATTCCTGGGGGCGGGCGCTGAAAACCGGCGAGCCCAGCCTGTCCTTGCCATGCTATGCCGAACGGCGCTATGGCGGCGTGCCGGACGAGGAGATGCTGATGGCCCTGAAGCCCTCGCATCTTGCCAAGGCGATCGAGGGCATGAAGGCGCTGGCCAAGAACGGCCTGCGCTATCCGATTCCGCCCTATGGGATTCAAAGCGACGTCCGCGCCGGCATGGGCGTGAGTTACGCGAAGAAGTAAAGGTCGACCATGAGCTCAGCGAAATTCGACATCGTCGTCTACGGTGCGACCGGCTTCACCGGCCAGCTCGTCGCCGAATATCTGACTCAGCATTACAAGGGCGACCACGCGCTCAAATGGGCGATGGCAGGCCGTAGCCTCGGCAAGCTCAAGTCGGTACGCGACGCGATCGGCGCGCCCGGGAATACGCCGCTGATTGTCGCGGATGCGTCGGACGCGGCCTCGCTGAAGGCGATGGCGGAGCAGACGATGTCGGTGATCACCACCGTCGGCCCGTATCAGCTCTATGGCGAGGAGTTGCTCGCGGCCTGCGTCGCCACCGGCACCGATTATTTCGATCTCTGCGGCGAACCGATCTGGATGCGGCAGATGATCGACAAATACGAGGCGGCAGCGAAAGAGAGCGGTGCGCGTATCGTGTTTTCCTGCGGCTTCGATTCCGTGCCGTTCGAGCTCGGCGCGTTTGTCGTGCAGGAAGAGGCCAAACGCGTGTTCGGCGCTCCGGCCTCGCGTGTGAAAGGCCGCGTGCGCGACATGCGCGGCACGCTGTCGGGCGGCACCGCGGCGAGCGCGAAGGCGACCTTCGATGCGGTCGCCAAGGACATCAGCCTGATCGCGATCCTGAACGATCCGTTCGCGTTGACGCCGGGCTTCACCGGCCCGAAGCAGCCGAAGGGCAACAGGTCGCTGCTCGAGGAGGACCTGCAGTCCTGGGCCGCGCCGTTCATGATGGCACTGATCAACACGCGCAACGTCCATCGCTCCAACATGCTGATGGGCTTTCCCTACGGTCAGGACTTCGTCTACGACGAGATGGTTCTGACGGGTCCCGGCGAGAAGGGCGAAGCCAACGCGCAGCGCGTGGTGGCCGCCAACGCCGAGAAGACCGGTCCGAACGCGCCGAAGCCGGGCGAGGGGCCGTCGAAGGAAGAGCGGGAGAACGGCCGCTTCGACCTGCTCTATGTCGCGATCGCGCCCGACGGCCGCATGGTTCGCGCCGGCGTCACTGGCGACCGCGATCCCGGCTACGGCTCGACCTCGAAGATGATCTCCGAATGCGCGATGTGCCTGTTGCGCGATGTGACAGACGTCCCGGCCGGATTCTGGACGCCGGGCGCGGCGATGCAGCACAAGCTGATCAAGCGGCTGCGGGATAATGCTGGGCTGACGTTCGAGGTGGAAGCGTAAGGTCCGTGTCCGCGAAGTTCGACATCGTCGTCTACGGCGCAACGGGATACACCGGCCAGCTCGTCGCCGAATATCTCGCTGCAAGCTACGCCGGTGACGGCGCGCCGACATGGGCGATGGCCGGGCGCAGCAGGGACAAGCTCGCCTCCGTTCGCGATGCGATCGGCGCACCCGCTGACACGCCGCTAATCGTGGCGGACGCGGCCGATCCTGCGTCGTTGCGGGCGATGGTCGATCAGGCGAAGCTGGTGGTGACAACGGTCGGTCCCTACCAGCTCTACGGCTCCGTTCTGCTTGCGGCCTGCGTCGCGTCGGGCACCGACTACATGGATCTCTGCGGCGAGCCGATCTGGCTGAAGCAGATGATCGACAGGCATGACGCGGCGGCGAAGGCGAGCGGCGCGCGCATCATGTTCTCCTGCGGCTTCGATTCCATCCCGTTCGAGCTCGGTGCGTTCTTCGTGCAGGAGGAAGCCCGTCGCGTGTTCGGAGCGCCGGCGCCGCGCGTCAAGGGGCGCGTCCGCAACCTCAGCTAGAAGTTCTCCGGCGGCACCTCGGCGAGCGCGAGGGTCACCTTCGAAGCAGTCGCGCAGGATCTCAGCCTGGTGTCGATCCTCAAGGACCCCTTCGCATTCACGCCCGGCTTCGAGGGGCCGAAACAGCCGCGCGGCAACAAGCCCGTTTTCGAGGAAGACCTGCAATCCTGGTCCGCCCCGTTTGCTATGGCGACGCTGAACACGCGCAACGTCCATCGCTCCAACATGCTGATGGGATTCCCGTATGGCCGGGATTTCGTCTACGACGAGATGGTGCTGACGGGGACGGGGGACGAAGGGCAGGCCAACGCGAAGCTCGTCATGGCCGCCAATAGCGAAAAGACCGGCCCCAAAGCGCTCAAGCCCGGCGAGGGGCCGTCGAAGGAAGAGCGCGATAACGGTCATTACGACGTGCTCTATGTCGCGATCGCGCCCGACGGCCGTCAGGTTCGCGCGGCGGTGAAGGGCGATCTCGATCCCGGCTATGCCTCAACGGCGAAGATGGTTTCCGAATGCGCGATCTGCCTGTTGCGCGACACGCCTGATGTCCCAGCCGGTCTCTGGACGCCGGGCGCAGCGATGCAGCACAAGCTGATCAAGCGGCTGGTCGATCACGCCGGGCTGAGGTTTGAGGTGGAGAGATAGGCGCTTTTGTGTGCCTAAATGACGGTGTCGTCGCCCGGCTTGACCGGGCGATCCAGCATTCCAGAGACAGTGTTGTTGAATCGAGAGGCCGCGGCGTACTGGATCGCCCGCCTTCGCGGGCGATGACAGTGAGATTGCCGCTACGCCGCCCGCGCATCATACGCGTACATGAACTCCATGCTCTTCGAGCCCAGCGGCAACAGCCATTTCATCATCTGATTGCGGACCCAAGCGCCGGTGGCGCTGAATTCGCGCTTGCTGTTGCCGTTGCGGCGCGCCATCGCGACGATCTTCTCGGTGCGCGGCCGCCGTTCGGCCTCGAAGGCCTGGAAGGTGGCGCCGAGCTCCTGGCCCTCCTGCATCAGCCGCGCGAGCCGCATCGCATCCTCGAGCGCGAGCGAAGCGCCCTGGCCCGCGTGGGGGCTGGTCGCATGCGCGGCATCGCCGATCAGCAGCGAGCGCTTGCGCGACCAGGTCGGCAAGGTTGCGACGTCGAGCGTGTCGGTGACCACGATGTTCTCGGCCGCGTCGATGATATCGGGGATCGGATCGTGCCAGCCGTGATGGAAGCCGCGCAGATGCTGTTTCAGCGTCGCGTGGTCGAGCGCGCGGAACATCGCCGCGTCCATGCCGTGCGCGGGCTGCGTGCTCCACCACATCACGCCGTCGTTCGGATCCGGGCTGCAATAGCCATAGCCGAAGAACCCGCTCTTGCCGAACGTGGTCTCGACGTGCCGGCCGATCGGCCTGCCATCGAGGACGGCGTGCGGCACGAAGCCGCCGAACCCGATCAGCCCGGTGTCGAACGGTTGCGGACCGTCCGGCACGACCTGGCGGCGCACGACCGAGTGCAGCCGTCGGCGCCGATCAGGAAGTCGCCTTCGGCCGTGGTGCCGTCGGAGAAGTAAGCGATGATCGGCTGGTCGCCGCGGTCCTCGATCTTGATCAGGCGCTTCTCAAAATAGAGCGAGACACAGGCGCACCAGGCCTTGTCGACCAGGATTTCGTTCAGCGTGGCGCGGCAGACATTGACGGCCGGCTGGCCGAAGCGCCGCGCCATGTCGCGGTTGATCGAGCCGAGTCGTTCGCCGCTCTGCGAATAGAAGTCGAAGGATTCGGCGATCGAGCCGCGGCCGATCAGCTCGTTCGCGAGCCCGATCTCGTCCAGCACATGCATGCCGTTCGGTGCGATCTGGAGGCCGCCGCCGATGCCCTTCGAATAGGGCCAGGCTTCGTAGATCGCGGATTCGATGCCGGCGCGGCGCAGCAGGATCGCGGTGACGGGCCCGGCGATACCGGCGCCGATGATCAGGGCCTTGCGGGGACGGTTGGACATGGCTTGCTCCCGACGTTTCCGTGGTGCTAGGAGAAATTACGGTTGCTAAATCTCTTAGTAGCTAAGATATATATCGACTAAGATATGAGGTTGGCCTTGTCAAGGACGAAGGCGCGCGCGGCGCTGTTGCAGGAGCTCGAGGAGGCGATGCGGCGGTCGTCCGCGCAGGGCGTGCTCTATGGCCAAACGGTTGCGAACGTTGCCGGAATTGCCAATTCCGACCTCGAATGTATGGACATCCTCTATCTTGAAGGACGCGTCACCGCGGGCCGGCTTGCCGAGGTCACGGGGCTGACGACGGGCGCCATCACCGGCGTGGTGGACCGACTCGAGAAGGCCGGGCTGGTGCGCCGCGAGCGGGACGAGCAAGACCGCCGCAAGGTCTTCATTTCCGTCGTGCCCGAGACGGCGATGAAGATCGGCCAGCTCTACGTGCCGATGCAGCAGGCGATGGAGAAGGTGTTTGGCGCCTATTCCGACGAGGAGCTGCGCCTGCTGCTGCGCTTCGCGACCGAGGGCTACAAGGGTGTGCTCGCTGCAACCGAGGCGCTGAAGGGCCTGCTCGATACGCCGCCGGAAAAGCGGCCCGATCTCAAGCTGAAGAAGCTTCGTCGCTAGAGCGTTTTCGAGCGAAGTGGCACCGGTTCGCGTCAAGAAAACGCGTCAAAACAGAAAGCCAGACATTACCGTTCCGATTCCATCGGAACGGTATTGTCCTTGATCTTGTAAGCCTGCGCAGCCGCGATCATGCCCCACATCGCGCCCAGCATCATCCAGAAGTGCCGCCAGTGGTCGGTGTCGATCACGAAGCTCTCGCCGACGGTGCCGACGAAGGCGGAGAAGATCGCCAGATAAGCGCGCTGCCAGGGCACACGGACGAAGATGTGCCTGATACCCATGATCACGGTGGTGAAGACCAGCGCGGGATAGCACACGCCGGAGAGCCAGCCGCCGGACATGAAGGCGTTGAGGTAGGAGTTGTGGGTGTCCTCGGGGAAGTAGCGGTGGAATTGCAGGGGGCCGATGCCGAACGGCAGGTCGAGCGCCATCTCCGCGCCGAGGATGTGCCGGCCGAACCGGCCGAAGCGGCCTTCGTCATAGCTCTGGTCGAAGCTCGCGCGCTGCTTGAACATCTCGGCGGTGGAATCGAATGACAGCAGCACCGCGATCAGCGCGAGGCCCAGCACCGCGGCGACGATCGCCATGACGACGATGCGCGAGCGCTGCGCGTTGGTGCGGCTGGTCAGCACCATCAGCGCCAGCATGAAGGCGGAGGTCAGCACCAGTCCGCCCCAGGCGGCGCGGGAGAACGCGAGCAGGATCGCCAGCGACATGATGCCGAAGGCGATGACGTTGCGGAACGCCTTGGCAAACTTGTCGGAGACCACGCTCTGGAGCGCGAACAGCGCCGGCAGGATCAGGAAGGCACCGAGCACGTTCGGGTCCTTGAACGTGCCGCGCGCGCGCCCGTAGAGTGTGAGGAGATCGTCTCCGCCGGGAACCAGATGGAAGTAGCCGGCGACCGCCGACAGCGAGGCGACCATCGCGCCGACCACGAGGCCGCGGCGGAGCATGTCGAGCCGGGCCGCGGTGTCTTCCGAGGTGACCATCGCGAAGAACACGACGGTGACCGCCATGTACCAGGAGGTCGCAATCCAGCTCGCCACCTCGGACTGTTCGTACAGCGGGACCGCGCTGATCGTGTAGCCGACATTGAGCAGGACCAGCATCAGGATCAGCGGCATCAGCACGAGCCGCAGGCGCAGGCCGGTCGCGAAGAAGGTGACGGCGGCCAGCAGCGTCACGATCTCGTAGGGGCTCGGCTCGATGAAGACGATGGCGCCGGAGGCGCCGGTCAGCCACACCAGCGCGCGCTGGATGGCCAGCACGCCGGGCGCAGCGGGTGCGGCTAATTTCACTTCACCGGCTGTCGCCGCATACGCCATCACATGCTCACGCTACTCGTACACGCACACAACTTCCGACGTCATGCCCCGCGAAAGCGGGGCATCCAATACTCCGAGCCGTTCGTGGCAGTTTCTACTGCCGGCGATTACTGGATCGCCCGGTCAAGCCGGGCGATGACAGTGAGGCTCGGGTACGACAAAACTCAATACGCGTTCTCGTTCTTGGTCAGCAGCGAGACCGGCGTCTTCAGGAGAATGACGAGGTCGAACAGCACCGACCAGTTCTCGATGTAGTAGAGGTCGAATTCGACGCGCTTCTGGATCTTCTCTTCATTGTCGATCTCGCCGCGCCAGCCGTTGATCTGGGCCCAGCCGGTGATGCCGGGCTTGACGCGGTGACGAGCGAAATAGCCGTCGACGGCTTCGTCGAACAGGCGGCTCTGGAGCTTGCCCTGCACCGCATGCGGACGCGGGCCGACCAGGGACAAATTGCCCGAGAACACCACGTTGAAGAGCTGCGGCAGCTCGTCGAGGCTGGTCTTGCGGATGAAGCGGCCGACGCGGGTGACGCGTGGATCGTTCTTGGTCACGACCTTGGAGGCGGTCGGGTCGGCCTGATGGTGGTACATCGAGCGGAATTTGTAGACGTCGATACGCTCGTTGTTGAAGCCGAAGCGCTTCTGACGGAACAGCGCTGGGCCGGGGCTGTCGAGCTTCACCGCCAGCGCCACCAGTCCCATCACCGGCAGGGCTGCGAGCAGCGCGAGGCCACCGACGATGCGGTCGAACAGCCACTTCATCACCAGGTCCCAGTCGGTGATCGGCGCCTCGAACACGTCGAGCGTCGGCACCTCGCCGAGGTAGGAATAGGAGCGGGGACGGAAACGCAGCTTGTTGGTGTGCGCGGAGAGCCGGATGTCGACAGGCAGCACCCAGAGCTTCTTCAACATCTCCAGGATGCGCGTCTCCGCCGAGATCGGCAGCGCGAACAGCACGAGATCGACCCGGGTGCGGCGGGCGAATTCGACGATGTCGTCGACCTTGCCGAGCTTGCGCGCGCCGGCGCAGGTGTCGAGCGCGCGACTGTCGTTGCGGTCGTCGAACACGCCGAGCACGTGGATGTCGGAATCCTCCTGGGCATTCAGCGCCTCGACCAGTTGCTCGCCGTTGCTGTCGGAGCCGACAACGATGGTGCGGCGGTCGAGCCGGCCCTGGCGTGCCCAGGCGCGCACCAGCGAGCGCAGCACCAGACGTTGGGAGATGAGCGCGGCGAGCCCGAGGAAGTAGAAGGCGGCAAGCCACAGCCGCGACATTTCGCTGCCGAACTTGGCGAAGAAGGATACGCCGATGAACAGCAGGAAGACGAACGACCAGGAGGAGATCATCCGCGTCATCTGCCGGAGCTGACCGCGAAACAGCTGCACCTGATAGATGTCGGCGGCCTGGAAGCAGACCACGGCGGCGACCGCGACGGCGATGATCTGCGCGGGATAAACCCAGCTGAAGGAACCGGCGAGCGGCATGACATAGCCGACATAGAGCGCGATGCCGACGAGGCTCAGCAGGGCGAAATCGGCCAAGCGGACGAAGCCGGTGATCACGATCGGCGAATAGGCGCGGGCGACCTTCTGGTTGACGACGTCGAGCGCGGCGGGCGAGAGCCGGCGACGGCGCTCCACAAAGGGTTGGTCAGCCGGCTTCGCCGCGGCGCTTGTGGCGGCGTCGAGCATCGAGCGTGCGTTGAGCGGTTCCACGGGCGTCCACGTCCATTCCAAAAAACCCGCGGGTCGCAGCGTTGCGCCCCGGGCGAGCATCCCCTGGCACGTCGATTATCGGACAAATCGGAAGATTCTCTAAAGCGGTCTTAAGGATGGTTAATGATTGGCAAATGCGTCGCGATAACCCGCGAGCACGCCGTCAACCATCGCCTGCTGGGAGAAATGCGCGGAGATGCGCTCGCGCAAGGCGACCGCACGCTGCGCGGTTCCTTGCGGATCGTCGAGTGCGGCCGCGATCGCTTCGGCCATGGCCTCGGCGTTGCTCGGCGCAAACAGCGCCGGGCTGTCATGCCCAAAAATCTCGGGGATGCCGCCGACGCGGGCCGCGATCATGGGAATGCCGGCCGCACCGGCCTCGATCACGACATAGGGCATGGAATCGCCGCGGGAGGGCACGACCAGCAGTCGCCCCTTGGAGAAGCCGTAGCGCGCCTTGACGTGACCGATGAAGCGGATGGCGCTGGAGAGACCGAGCTTCTCGACCTGCGCCTTCAGCGCCGCCGTCTCCTCGCCGTCGCCGCCGAGCGTGAGCGTGACCTTCTTGCCGCCCTCGTGCAGGCGCGCCACCGCATCGACGAGCAAATCCGCACCCTTGATGTGCCTGAACTCGCCGACATAGGCGAGATCGGTGGCATCGTCGGCGATGCTAACAGGCTCGAATTCTTCCGGCGTCACGCCATTGAAGACGCAATGCACCACGCCCTTGGGTGTGCCGACGATGCGCTGATAGGTGTCGCGCGCAAACGCGCTCTCGAACAGAAACAAGTCCGTCGCGTCCATCAGCGTGCGTTCCAGCCGCGCGTAAAACTCGCCCTTGAAGGTGTTGAGGGGATAGTGCAGCGAGCCGCCATGCGGGGTGTAGATGCGGATGGTGTCGTTGGATCGCCGCCGCATGCGGACGAAGGCGCCGGCCTTGGCTCCGTGGCCATGCGTGACGTCGGGTTTGAGCGCGGCGATCAGTCGCCGCATCCGCAGCCACACCAGAAAATCGTCAGGCGACGGTTCGCGGCGGATCGCCAGCCGGTGCACGCCGAGCTTCAGCCGCGGCGCGAGCTCGGCCAGCGCCTTGTCCGCGCGCTCACCGCCGGTGAGGCTGTCGGCGAGAATCCCGACGTGATGACCGCGATCGACCTGGCCGTTGGCGAGATCGAGGATGTGGCGGAAGATGCCGCCCACGGGAGCGCGCACGGCGTGCAGGATGCGGAGCGGCCGGTCGGGAGAGGGGGGCATGATCAGAACCAGCGCTCGACGGCGAATGCTCGAACAATTCTCGAAATATCGAGATGGATTAAGAGCCCTCGTGGTTAACAAACGGTGTCGGCGCCGTGCGCGCCGGTCGCGGCAGGGCGCGATTAACCCAGCAGCAACCTTAATGGAGTGTAATCGCCTCGGTTGAGGTAGAGTTGCAGCGTTGCCCTGCGGGAGTGTTCGATGCGTTTAGCGTTCTGGCGTGCCGGCAAGGACAAGGCGGTGGTCGAGCGGGCTATTTCGAAGCCCAAAGCCGAAGCCAAATCGACCGAAGCCGCGCGAAAGATTGAAGCAGAGCCTGCGCCCGTTGCTGCGAAGCAGGCACAAGCCGAATCCGGCGACATCGATCTCCATGCGCTCGGCGCGGTGCTCGCCCGCAAGCGCGGCTGGATCATCGTGCCGACGGTGCTCGCGCTCGTCGCGTCGATCGCCGCCGTCAATCTCGTCACTCCGCGTTACAAGTCGGAATCCCGCATCCTGATCGACGGCCGCGAGAACGTGTTCTTGCGGCCGAGCAGCGACCGCAGCACCGAAGAGCGGCAGTCGCTCGATCCCGAGGCGGTGACCAGCCAGGTGCAGCTCGTACTGTCGCGCGATCTCGCGCGCGAGATCATCAAAAAGAACAAGCTCGCGGAACGCCCCGAATTCGATCCGGTGCTGCAAGGCATTTCGCCGCTGAAGTCGCTCGCGGCGCTGATCGGCATCGGTCGCGATCCGTTTTCGATGACGCCGGAAGAGCGGGTGCTGGATGCCTATTACGAGCGGCTCCAGGCCTACGCCGTCGACAAGTCGCGCGTGATCGTGGTCGAATTCCAGTCCGCCGATCCCGACCTTGCCGTGCGCGTCGCCAATTCGATCGCCGACGGCTATCTCGTGCTCCAGCAGAATGCGCGCCAGGACCAGGCTCGTAGCGCCAGCCAGTGGCTGTCGGGCGAAATCGAAAATCTGCGCAAGAAAGTCTCCGACGCCGAAGCCAAGGTCGAGGACTTCCGTTCCAAGTCGTCGCTGTTCGTCGGCACCAACAACACCACGCTCTCGAACCAGCAGATGGGCGAGGTCAATACCCAGCTCAACAATGCGCGCTCGATGAAGGCGGATGCTGAATCCAGGGCGCGGCTGATCAAAGAGATGCTCCAGAGCGGCAAGCCGATCGAAGCGTCCGAGGTGGTGAACTCCGAGCTGATGCGGCGGCTGTCGGAGCAGCGGGTGACGTTGCGGGCGCAGCTTGCCGAACGGTCATCGACGCTGCTCGGCAATCACCCGCGGATCAAGGAGCTGAAGGCGCAGCTTGGCGACCTCGACAACCAGATTCGCGACGAAGCGGCCAAGATCTCGCGCTCGTTCGAAAGCGATGCGCGGATCGCCAGTGGCCGGGTCGACGGCCTGACGGCGAGCCTCGATCAGCTCAAGAAGCAGGCGACCTCGACCAACGGTCAGGACGTCCAGCTCCGCGCGCTGGAGCGCGAAGCCAAGGCCCAGCGCGACCTGCTCGAGACGTATCTTGGGAAGTATCGCGAAGCCAGCACCCGCGAGAGCATCGATACGGCGCCGGCGGAGGGCCGCATCATCTCGCGCGCCATCGTCTCGAATACGCCGGCCTATCCGAAGAAGCTGCCGATCGTGCTGATTGCGACGATCGCGACGCTGCTGCTCTCGTCCGGCGTCGTCGTCACCGGCGAGCTGCTGCGCCAGACCGCGCCACGCGCGGTGGCCGTGTTCACGCCGGCGCAAACGCAGGCGCCGATGCGCCAAGAGCCGGTAGTCCAGCCGGTGGCCGAGCCGATGCTCGATCCGGTTGTGGAAGACCTTACGCCGCTTCAGCCCGAGATGACGGCCGATGCCGACGTCACTGAATTCGCCGAGATCGAGCATCTGGCCGACAGCCTGCGCGCTGCGGGACCGGCGGCGAAGAAGGTCACGGTGCTCGGCACCGCGGCCGGCGAAGCCATCACGCTGTCGACGCTGACGCTGGCCCGGCACCTGGCGCGCGATGCGCGCGTCGTTGTCGTCGATCTCGCCGCATCCTCGCCGACCATCGCCGCGGTGTCCGTCGACGCTTCGGCTCCCGGCCTCGCCGAGCTGATGCAGGGCGAGGCGTCGTTCGCGCAAATCATCACCCGCGACAAGCTCTCGCGGCTGCACCTGGTCATGGCCGGCCGCCCCGGCTTCGACCGCAGCCTGCTACAATCGCCGCGGGTGACGCTCGCGATCGATGCACTGCTCCGCGCCTACGACCACGTGCTGGTGGACGCCGGCAGCGCCTCGGACCTCCCGGCCGAACTCTTGACGGCGCATGCCCGCGCCGTCGTGGTGCCCGATGCCTCGATGGCGCCGGATGCCCGTACGCTGATGTGCGAGCAGCTGCGGGCCGTCGGATTCAGCGAGGTGACGATGCTGAGCCGGCCGGTGCAGCCGTCGGACGCGGCCGAAGCACCGCGCGGCGTGGCGGCGTAATTCTCGCCCTCTGCCCCTGCGGGAGAGGGTGGCTTCGTGAAAGCGAAGCCGGGTGAGGGGCCTTTCTCCACGAGCTCGGAATCGTAGGGTGGGCAAAGGCGCATTTGCGCCGTGCCCACCACCTTTCAACGACTGCGGGAGACGTGGTGGGCACGCTTCGCTTTGCCCACCCTACGAGACCAGAGGCTGTGACGCCTACCCGAACGTCTGCCGCAGCCGCCGCGCCAGATCGAACAACATCTGGTTCTGCTTCACCAGCCGTTTGCCGTGGCTCAGCGAGGACATCGCCATCGCCGCGAGTTTTCCGCGCGCGGTCAGGGGCACGAAGCTGTCGAAAATGTCGTCGTCGTCCTTGCAGAACATGCGTTTGTAATCGTCCGAGCCGATGCCGAGATCGAGCGAGCGGTAGCCGCGTTCGGCGTAGCGGTCGATGATGTAGCGCATCAGGATCAGCCCGGGGCTGTAGCGGGCGTGCTCGGACATCGTGTAGGTGTTGAACATCATCGAGAAGCGCTGGCCGTCGGCGACGCCGGCGAAGATCGCGATCACCTCGTCGTCGCATTCGAGCGCATGGATGTCGATGACGCGGCCTTCGCCGCGCGGCGACAGGCTTGCGCTGCGGATGAACGCTTCGACGCCGGGCTCGGCAAAGACGTTGGGCAGTTTCTGTTCGGCCATCCGCGCCGGCTTGACCCGGAAGAACCAGTCGAGCAGGCGGGTGACGTCCGCATCCGTGGTGGCGAGGTGATAACGATAGCCGGCAAGCGCCTGGAGCTTCTTTTCCTTGCTCTTGAGGCGGCGGCGAAAGGAGTTGCTGATCCGCGATGTGGGCGGCCCGCCCGGCTCCATCGCCAGGAGAGGGCAGCCGTTGATCGCACTCTGCCGCGGCAGCTGCGCGAACGGGTTGTGCTGGTCGTGCCAGCGCAGCGGCTGCTGCGTCAGCGCGAGCACGTCGGCATGCTCGCGCAGCGGCGCAAGCAGCGCGTCGAGATCGGCGCTGGCGACCTCGGCGGCGAACGCGGCGTTCCACAGGCCCATGTTGAAGGTGGTGTGCTTGCCGCCCATGAAGCAGGCCGTGCGCACGCCGTGGCCTTGCCGCAGCGAGAGCGGCAGCAGCAGGAGCGGCTGGCGCTCGGTGTCGCGGGCAATGACGATGAAGGGGCTGGCGCCTTCGTGGCTGCCGACCAGCCGCTGCCATGGGCTGAGCAGGTCGAAGCGCTGGTAGGGCGTGAAGAGGTGGCCGCTCTCCTCGAACGCGCGCCAGACCGTCTCGGCCTCGGCCAGATCGGTGACGATATCGACATGCGCGATACGGCTCGCTTTGGACCGCGCTGGCGATTCTGCCGTCCGGCTTTGCATCGCCGCAGCCATGGTCATTCACGAAACCTGTCGAGAAACGAAAAATTTGCGTATTTCGGCCTGTGGCCGACCTTTGCAAAGAAATGTCAACAAAGGGTAATGACAATCAGGCGAACGCGAAGGTGGGACATTGGCATCCGACGACAGATGGCTGGAGCGGTTGCGGCTTGAGCTGGTCTGGTTCACCGGTCAGGCTGCGCTGCGCAGCCGCGGCGCCGGCGCGATCCTGCGCTTTCAGCACGTTCGGCCGCGGCGGCGCGGCGCGTTTCAGCCGCTGCGTGAAAGCGAGATCAGTCCGCAATTTCTCGATCGCGCCATTGGTGCGCTGAAGCAGTGGGGATATGACTTCCTCGGCATGGACGATGTCTGCCGCCGCGCGGTGACGCTGCCGGAGAAGCGGCGCTTCGTGGCGCTGACCTTCGACGGCGCCAAGAAGGACCTCATCAGCTTCGCCTATCCGGTGCTGGCGCGCCACGCCGTGCCGTTCACGATCTATGTGCCCACCGCGTTTCCCGATGGAGTCGGAGAGGCCTGGTGGCTCGGGCTCGAGCGGATGATCGCGCGCGAGAGCCGCATCAACCTGATGATGGGCGAGAAGGAGCAGCGCTTCACCGTCACAGGCAACGCCGAGAAGCAGGCGCTGTTTTCGTTCGTCGAGAGCTGGCTGCGCTCGTTGCCGCCGGCGGATTTGTCGGCTGCGATCGCCGATCTCTGCACGCGCTACCGGATCGACCTCGCCGCGCTCTCGCGCGAAGCGTCGATGGATTGGGAGGATCTGGCAAAGCTTGCGGCGGATCCGCTGGTCACGGTCGGCAGCGCGACGGTGAACTATCCCGTTCTCGCCAACATGAAGGACGCAGCCGCGTTGCGCGAGATGACGATGGGCAAGGCGGTGGCGGAAGCGGCCTTCGACCGCGAGATCAGGCATCTGGCCTTTCCGTTCGGCGATCGCTCGTCTTTCCGGCGCAGCCATGTCGTCATGGCGGAGGAGGCCGGCTTTGCCAGCGCCGTCTCGACCATCCCCGGCATCGTGGACGCGGAGGGGCGCACCAATCTGCGCGCACTGCCGCGGATTTCCTGGGACGGCCGGATACAATCACTGCGCATGCTGCGTGTGCTGGTGTCCGGAGTTGCCTTCGCGCCGGTGAAACCGACCGCCAGCGTTACGAATTAGATTTGACCCGATCCGGCCGCTGCATCCAGCTCACGATCGGCATCGCCGGCAGCACCCAGCCCATGCCGACCACCACGTAGTAGATCGCCTGCCGCCAGCCGGACTCGGCGATCCACGGCATCTGCGCCAGCGCCATGCCGAGCAGGGCCCAGACGGTGGCCAGCACCAGGAGCAGGATGGCGCCGAGGAACTTGCGGGTGCGGATCGTCATGGCGGAATGCTGCGGCCTTCGCGTAACTTGCGCTGCGGGAGCGGGGGACTATAAGGGGCACGCAGTCCGGTTCAAGTCTCTTTGCAACAAGGCTTGGTTTTGCCCCTGAAATGACGACGATTTTCGCTCCGACCAACCCGCATCGCGCCGTGCGCTGGTGGTTGATTTCCGTGGCCGCCCTCATCGCGCTGATGGTGCTGGTCGGCGGCGCGACGCGGCTGACGGAATCCGGCCTCTCGATCGTCGAATGGAAGCCGGTCACGGGCAGCGTGCCGCCGTTGTCGGAGGCGCAGTGGACCGAGGCCTTCGAGGCCTACAAGAAAATTCCGCAATATCGCGAGCTCAATGCGGGCATGAGCCTGTCCGAGTTCAAGGAGATTTTCTGGTGGGAATGGAGCCACCGGCTGCTCGGCCGTTTCATCGGCGTGGCCTATCTGCTGCCGTTCCTGTTCTTCCTGTGGCGCGGCGGCCTGTCGGGTGAGTTGAGGCGGCGGTTGTGGCTGCTGTTCGCGCTTGGCGGACTCCAGGGCGCCGTCGGCTGGTGGATGGTGGCCTCGGGCCTGACGGAACGTGTCGAGGTCTCGCAATATCGACTGGCGACGCATCTGGTGCTCGCGCTCCTGATCTTCGCCGGCATCGTCTGGACGGTGCGGCGGCTCGCCGGGCGTCCGCAGATCATTGCGCCCGCGCGGCTGAAATTCACGAGCGTGCTGCTGCTCATCGTGACCTTCGTCCAGATCTATTTCGGCGCGCTGGTCGCGGGTCTGCGCGCCGGGCGTGCCTACAACACCTGGCCGCAGATCGACGGCGCGTTCATTCCCGCAGGCGACCGGCTCTGGTTCGAGACGCCGTGGTGGCGCAACATGTTCGACAACGTGCTGACGGTGCAGTTCGAGCACCGCATGACGGCCTATGCGCTGTTCGTGCTGGCGGCGCTGCATGCGCTCGATGCGGTGCGCTCGCGCACGGCGGCCGGCGGGGCGCTCTGGCTGTTCGCCGCGGTCAGCCTGCAGGCTGTGCTCGGGATCCTCACGCTGCTCAACCAGGTGCCGATCGACCTCGCGCTTTCGCATCAGGCGGTTGCGATCGTCGTGCTCACGCTTGCAGTGATGCAGATGGAGCGGCTGGCCTCGCGACAATCTGCGCAGGCGCAGCCGCGCGCGGTTCCGGTCGGTCAGGCCGGCTGATCAGGTCAGCAATAGCCGTAGACGCCGCACGCGTAGGGCAGGCGCCAGAAATAGCCGACCTGTGGTCCGCCGTAGTACGGGCCCTGATAATCGTAGCTCCAGGGCCGGCCATAATAGCCCGGCAAGGTGCTGGAGCCGGGCAGGAGCGGCGTGCCCGGCAGGTTGCGGATGTAGCTGCCGATGCCATAGGCCGGCGAGATCAGCGCATCCGGATCGGTCTCGACATAGACCTGTGGCGGGTCCTGCGGCGGCACGGCAGCGCGCCGTCTCGCTGTGGCCGGCAGATCGGCGGCAACGGCAGCTGAGACCGTCAGCATGGCGGCAAGGGCAGGTACCATCCAGCGCAGCATCGTCGGCTCCGAATCAAAGGGGCGATCCAAGGACGATGTATGCGGCAGATATGGTTAATGACTGTTAACTGACTGCGGCCAAAACGGCCGCCGTCATTCCGGGGCGGTCCGGCAGGACCGAACTCAGGTGCGCAATGCGCACCTGAGAATCTCGAGATTCTGGGTCTGGTCCTTCGGACCATCCCGGAATGACGATGGCAATTACGCCCCCAGCGCCTGCTCCAGATCGGCGATCAGATCTTCCTTGTCCTCGATGCCGATCGAGAGCCGCACCACGTCGGGGCCGGCGCCGGACTTCACCTTGGCGGCGTCGTCGAGCTGGCTGTGCGTCGTCGAGGCCGGGTGGATGACCAGCGAGCGGGTGTCGCCGACATTGGCCAGGTGCGAGAACAGCTGCAGCTTCGACACCAGGCTGACGCCGGCGTCATAGCCGCCCTTCAGGCTGAAGGTGAACACGGCGCCTGCGCCCTTCGGCGCGTATTTCCGCGCGAGCTGATTGTACTTGTCGCTTGCCAAGCCCGCATAGCTCACCGAGGCCACCGCCGGATGGCCGGCGAGGAATTCGGCGACGGCCTTGGCGTTGTCGCAGTGCTTCTGCATGCGCAGCGGCAGCGTCTCGATGCCGGTCAGGATCATGAAGGCGTTGAACGGCGACAGCGCCGGTCCGAGGTCGCGCAGGCCCAGCACGCGGCAGGCGATCGCGAAAGCGAAATTGCCAAAGGTCTCCTGCAGGCGGATGCCGTGATATTCGGGCCGTGGCTCCGACAGCATCGGATATTTGCCGCCGGTGGACCAGTCGAACGTGCCGGCATCGACGATGATGCCGCCGAGCGAATTGCCGTGGCCGCCCAGGAATTTCGTCAGCGAGTGCACGACGATGTCGGCGCCATGATCGATCGGGCGGATCAGGTAGGGCGAGGCCAGCGTGTTGTCGACGATCAGCGGCACGCCCGCCTTGCGCGCCACCGTCGAGATCGCCTCGATGTCGGTGATGCTGCCGCCGGGATTGGCAATGGACTCGATGAAGATGGCCTTCGTGCGCGGCGTCACCGCGCGCTCGAAGCTTGCGATGTCATCGGAATCGGCCCACACCACGTTCCAGCCGAAGCTCTTGAACGCATGCGAGAACTGGTTGATCGAGCCGCCATAGAGCTTGCGCGCGGCGATGAATTCGTCGCCGGGCTGGAGCAATTGCTGCAGCACCACGACCTGTGCGGCGTGGCCCGAGGCGACCGCAAGCGCGGCGGTGCCGCCTTCTAGTGCGGCAACACGCTCTTCCAGCACCGCGTTGGTGGGATTGCCGATGCGGGTGTAGATGTTGCCGAATGCCTGCAGGCCGAACAGCGAGGCGGCGTGGTCGGCGTCGTTGAAGACGAAAGAGGTGGTTTGATAAATCGGGGTCGCGCGCGCACCGGTGGTGGGATCGGGTTGTGCACCGGCATGCACGGCGAGGGTTGAAAATCCCGGAAGGCGATCGCTCATTGAGGGCGTCCTGTTCTTGTGATCTGAAATCGCGCGGCATGCTGATCGGCGACGCGCCCGCCGTCAAGGCGCCGCTTCACATCGGAAACGATCGTGCTACGCGCTGTCGCGTGAGCGAAATGAATCCTTCGCGATTGCGTCAGCTTTGTTCGCTCTTGTTTTTGGCGGCGCGATCCGATGCCGCGGTGTCGCCGCCGCCGACACTCATCCGATTGAGGGATAGCCGCATGCCTTGCGTCGGCGCCGGCGGCCGTTTGGAGCTCAGGGTGCGCGAATTGACGCCCATCCAGGAAATCTCGGACGACAAGCGGCCGTATTCGATCTTGGGGCAGCGGTTCATCACGACCTTGATCCCGGCCGCCTCGGCCTTCGCCGCGGCCGCGTCATCGCGCGCGCCGAGCTGCATCCAGATCACCTTCGGCAGCGGATCGAGCGTGAGCGCTTCTTCGACCACCGGCATGATGTGGCTGGAGTTGCGAAAGATGTCGATCATGTCGACGGGGCGGGCGATGTCGGAGAGCGAGGCGACAAACGGCTTTCCGAGCAGATCCTTGCCGACATGGCCGGGATTGACCGGGATCATGTCATAGCCACGCTGCGCCAGATATTTGAACGCAAAATAGCTCGGCCTCACATTGACGGGCGAGGCGCCGACCATCGCGATCGACTTCACGCTGTTGAGGATGCCGCGGATGTAATTGTCGGGATAGGCGTCGTGGTTCATCTTTGTCTTTCTCTGACCCTCATGGTGAGGAGCGCGGCCCGCGCGTCTCGAACCATGAGGCCACAGTCGGGCCTCCATCCTTCGAGACGCCGCGTTCCGCGGCTCCTCAGGATGAGGAGTTGACTATTCATCCCGCCATGTCGGCGGGCGCTTCTCGATGAAGGCGCCGATGCCTTCCTCGGCGTCGCGCGCCATCATGTTCTCGGTCATCACCTCTGCCGCATAGCGATAGGCGTCCGCAAGGCTCATCTCGGCCTGGCGATAGAACGCCTCCTTGCCGAGCTTGACGGTGTAGGCCGACTTCAGCGCGACCTGTTCGGCGAGGGCAATTGCGGCCTCGCGCTCGGTGCCGGCCGCGACCACGCGGTTGATGAGCCCGATCTCGCGGGCGCGCGTGGCCGGGATCGGCTCGCCGGTCAGCAGCATTTCCATCGCCTGCTTGCGCGGCACGTTCCGCGACAACGCCACCATCGGCGTGGAGCAGAACAGGCCGATATCGACGCCCGGCGTGGCGAAGCTCGCCGCTTCCGAGGCGATCGCGAGATCGCAGCTTGCCACGAGCTGGCAGCCGGCCGCGGTCGCAATGCCCTGGACGGCCGCGACCACGGGCTTCGGCAAATGCACAACCGCCTGCATCATCGCGCTGCAGGCGGTCATCATCTCGGCAAAGAAGGCGCGGCCGCGATCCGGGTCAGTGCGGCGCGCCGTCAGCTCCTTCATGTCGTGGCCGGCGGAGAAGGCGGGGCCGTTGGCTGCGATCACGACGCCGCGGACCGCCTTGTCGTCGCGGATCTCATTGAGCTCGGCATGCAGGCTTGCGATCATCGCCTGCGACAGACTGTTGCGGGCGGCCGGGCGGTTCAGCGTCAGGACCGCGATGGGCCCTATGGTCTCGCGCAGCAGGCTCGACGGTTGCGGTGAGGGGGCGCGGGCGGCCTGGGCGGACATCGAAGCGTTTCCGGTTGGATTCTTGCAATTGGATGGCGCAGATAACTTAATGTAACAGGGGATGCGAAGCGAGGGTGAGGCGAAGCATGGCGTTAGCGAAAATGAGCGTGGCGGAGGTCGAGCAGTTTCTCCGTGACGAGTTTCCCCAGGCCTTCAGCGGCGATGACATCACGATCGAGAGCGCCGACGGCCAGACCTGCCTTTTGCGCCAGCGCTACAGCGAAAGGATGCTGCGGCCGGGTGGAACCGTGTCCGGCCCGACGCTGATGGCACTGGCCGATTTCGCGATGTACGTGGTGCTGCTGTCCGCGATCGGGCCGATCGGGCTCGCTGTCACCACCAATCTCAACATCAACTTCCTGCGCAAGGGCCAGCCCGGCCAGGATGTGCTGGCGGAGGCGCGGCTGCTCAAGCTCGGCAAACGCCTGGCGGTCGGCGAGGTGAAGCTGCTGTCCGGCACGTCGCCCGATCCGATCGCTCATGTCACCTCGACCTATTCCATTCCAAATGTTTGAGCTTTTCGCAGGTAATATAGCACCACAATTTTAAGATATTGATTTTGCTATTGTAATTCCCGCTCTGGGGCATTGACCGTTGCGCGTCTCTTCTCTAGAAAACCGCCCAGTCCGGCGCGGTGTTCGCGCCGATATCTCCCGTCCACGGAAACTCCGATATGAAAACCTTTTCGGCAAAGCCGGCTGAGGTGACGAAGAAGTGGGTACTGATCGACGCCAAGGGTCTGGTCGTCGGCCGTCTCGCCACCATCGTCGCCATGCGCCTGCGCGGCAAGCACCTCCCGACCTACACTCCGCACGTTGATTGCGGCGACAACGTCATCATCATCAACGCGCAGCATGCGGTCCTCACCGGTCGCAAGCGCGAGCAGAAGACCTACTACAAGCACACCGGTTACGTCGGCCACGTCAAGGAGCGCACCGCGCGCCAGATCCTCGAGGGCAAGCATCCCGAGCGCGTGCTCGAGAAGGCCGTCGAGCGCATGATCCCGCGTGGTCCGCTCGGTCGCGTCCAGATGGGCAACCTACGCGTTTACGGCGGCGCCGATCATCCGCACGAGGCCCAGACGCCCGAGAAGATCGACATCGCCAAGTTGAACCGCAAGAACACGAGGGCCGCATAACATGGCCGAATCCATCCAGTCGCTCGACCAGCTCTCGCAGCTCAAGACGGCGGCCGCGCCCGACGCGCCCAAGCACGAGAAGAAGGTCGACAAGTTCAACCGCGCCTACGCCACCGGCAAGCGCAAGGACGCGGTCGCCCGTGTCTGGATCAAGCCGGGCGCCGGCAAGGTCACGGTCAATTCGCGCGAGGTCGAGGTCTATTTCGCCCGTCCCGTGCTGCGCATGATGATCGAGCAGCCGTTCTCGGTGGCCGCGCGTTCCGGCCAGTACGACGTGATCTGCACGGTTGCCGGCGGTGGTCTGTCCGGCCAGGCCGGTGCCGTCCGTCACGGCATCTCCAAGGCGCTCACCTATTTCGAGCCGGAGCTGCGTACCGTGCTCAAGAAGGGCGGCTTCCTCACCCGCGACTCCCGCGTGGTCGAGCGCAAGAAGTACGGCAAGGCCAAGGCCCGCCGGTCCTTCCAGTTCTCGAAGCGTTAATCGCTTCGGTCACATTCGCCGCGAAAGCGGCTTCAATGAGATGCAAAAGGGCGCTGATTTCAGCGCCCTTTTTGTTGTTCGTTTGTATGCAAATTGATGACGTGTTTCCCGAAAACTTGGCCCCGCATGAAAACCTGAATGGAACTCGCGGGACATAGCGTCGCATCTGGAAGGGCGCGCAAGTCGGCTGGGCCGATCGCGTAACTTGCTATGTCTAGAAGGGGGCCGACATGATGTCGCTCGATAGCATCACGCTCTATTTGGTCGCCACCATGGTTGCCGCACTGCTCGGCGCCATGATGGTGTTTTTCGGCAAGCAGGAGAACAGCCCCGCGCTGAAATGGTGGGGCACCGCGTATCTGCTCGGCGCAGCGTCCGTCGCGCTATGGACCGCGGCCGGCGACAAGCTCGGCCCGCATCTTTACCTTGCGCTGAACGCGGTCGGCTTCGTCGCCTGCGGCATGGTGTGGAATGCGGCGCGCGTCTTCCACGGCCGCAAGCCTAATTGGCCGGGTCTCCTTGTCGGCGCGCTGGCCTGGGCCGCCGCCGTGACGCTGCTTGATCCCGCCGCGTCCATGCTGCGCATGATCGTCGGCGCCGGCATCGTCTCGGTCTATGCGGCACTGACCGCGAGCGAGCTCTGGGTCGAGCGGCGCAAGAGCCTGCAACGGCGCTGGCCGGCCTTCGTGGTGCCGGTGATGCACGGCTGCGTGCTGATGCTGCCGATCGTGCTCGGCAGCTTCCTGCGTCCGAACGATGCCGGCTTCTCCGGCAGCATCTGGGTCACCGTGTTTGCGGTCGAGCTCATCCTCTATGCCGTCGGCACTGTGTTCGTGATCTTCATGCTGGTGTCGGAACGCACGGTGACGGCGCACCGGACCGCCGCGTCCACCGATCCCCTGACCGGCATGCTCAACCGCCGCGGCTTCTCGGAAGCCTGCGGGCGCGTGATCGAGCGCGAGGCCAAGGCCGGGCGCCCCGTGACCGTGATGATCTTCGACATCGACCATTTCAAGTCGATCAACGACCGCTTCGGCCATCCCGCCGGCGACGAGATGCTGAAACTGTTCTCGACCGTCGTCGTCAGCAACCTGCGCATGACCGACATGTCGGGCCGCATCGGCGGCGAGGAGTTCGCGGCGTTGCTGCCGTGTTCGCTGGAGGAGGGCGTGCTGGTTGCCGAGCGCGTGCGCGAGGCGTTCGAGACCTCCGGCGTCGTGGTCGATGAGGGCCCGGTCGACACCACCGTCAGCATCGGCGTCGCCGGCGGTCCGGCCGGCACCGAGCTCGAGGTGCTGCTGGCCTCGGCCGACACCGCGCTCTACCAGGCCAAGCGCGGCGGTCGTAACCGCGTCGAGGCGGCGGAGGAGCTGCCGCTGTCGCTGGAGAACTGGCGTCGCCAGAGCGCGGCGCGGGTCGGTGCGCCGCAGGCGCGTCCGGCCACGGCCTGAAGCCAAGAGGCGCCTCAAGAGGCGCCTTCGGTAATCCGCTGTTTACCATTCGATCCCTACCATTGCGGTCATGGAATCGATCCGTCGACAGAACCCGCAGGCCGCCCTGATGTCGCTCGAAGCCGCTGCGGCCTCGGCTCGCGGCGGCTTCGCCTGCGTGTTCTCCACCGCGGATGAATACGAGCGCGCGCTGATCACCGAGCGCCGCGCCCAGGGGCGCTACACGCAAAGCCGTAGCTACTGGCCGCTCGCGCTGTTCATCGGTTGCGCGCTCATCGTGGCAGGCACCGCTCTGCTGCTGGCCTGAGAGCACGCATTTTTGACCGGTCAGGGCGCCGATTCGGTGCCTTTTTCTTCGTTGCGGTCTACGGTAGACACACCCATCAAACAAACAGGGTGGAAACCGATGATCACCGAGATCGCGCAAATCGACGTCAAGCCGGGCAGCGAGAAGGACTTTGAGGCGGCCGTCGCCAAGGCCAAGGCCGCCTTCGGCGGTTCCAAGGGCTTTCACGGCTTCGAACTGCACAAGTCGATCGAGAAGCCGCAGCGCTACCGGCTGATGGTGAAGTGGGCGACGCTGGAGAACCACACGGTCGATTTCCGCGGCTCGGAGAATTTCACCGAATGGCGCGGCCTCGTCGGTCAGTACTTTGCTTCGCCCCCGGAGGTCGAGCACACCGAGACCGTGCTGACGACCTGAGCGACTTCACGACGCCTTACGCCGGCTCGTCGCCTGAGCATGATCTTTTCGGAAAACCGCTGCGCACTTTTCCGGATCATGCTGCCAGGGGCGGCGCCTCATACGTCTTGAAATGGTCGATCATGACCTTGGCGATGGCGACCAGTGGCAGCGCCAGCGCCAGGCCCCAGATGCCGAACACGACGCCGAGCAGGATCTGGAACGCGAACAGCGTGGCGGGCGGGATGTCGAGCGCCTGCCGCTGCAGGATCGGCGTCAGCACATAGCTCTCCATCGCGTGCACGCCCATGAAGAGGAGGAAGGCCGACAGCGCCGGAATCCAGCCCGAGGCGAGGCTCGCGAGCACCACGACAACGCCGGCAATGATGGCGCCGACGGTCGGAATGAAGGCGAGCAGGCCCGCCTGAATCCCCAGGATGAACGAGCCGGGGATGCCGATGATGGCAAGCCCGATCCAGGTCACGATGCCAACCGCAATCATCACGACGATCTGCGCGATCAGCCAGCGTTCCAGCGTCTCGCTGATGCGGTCGATGATCAGGGTGACGCGGGTGCGATGCCTCGCCGGCGCCAGGAACAACAGGCCGTCGTGATAGACGCCGGGCTGGGCGGCGAAGGACAGCCCCAGGAACAGCACGATGAAGATGTTTCCCACACCGTGGATGGTGCCGAGCAGGAGCTTGAAGGTCTGGCTCACGATCGCGCCACCGCTGGAGGCCAGCGCGCCGGCGCCGGGCAAGGAACCGCGCGGGGGGGCTGCTGGCGAGGGTGTCGAGTCCGATGGTGGATTGGCCGAAGTGTCAGACGCAGCGTTGCCGAGATCGAAGAAGCTGGTGTCGATCCCGTGGCTGTCCAGGAAGGTCTTCACGTTGCCGATCTGCGACTTGATGGTCTTGCTCAGCAGCGAGGCCTGCTCGGCGATGGTGGCGCCGCCGAGATAGGCGACACCCGCGAGCAGCACCGCAAGCACGACGCAGACGATCGCGAGCCGGACCGGATGCGGCAGGTGCACGCGGCGGCCGAGCGCGTTGGTCAGCGCGTTGAGGCCGACGCCGAGCAGCATGCCGGTGAAGATCAGCAGCAGCGTGGTCGCAAAATACCAGGTGAAGACCAGCATCGCCGTGAACAGCACGACGCCGATGCCGCCGACCGAAATTGCCCAAGCCAGATCGGTGCGGGTCGTGGGGCGTTGGTCTGCGAGGATGGTCACATCATGTCCTTTTCGGCGGCTGCGAGCGGGGCACTCTTTCGACAAACGCGCTTCCGATCAAGACCGCGTCAACGCGCTGGTTTGACGCTGTCGCGCGAACGGTGCAGAGCGATGAGGAGAAAACAGGTGGGGGGCGCTTGAGTTTCATCAGCAAGTGGGCCGGTCTGCTGGGGCTTCTGGCCGTGATCGTGATCGGCGACCAGATCCGGATCAACCGGCCCGGCCACAAATACCGCCTCACGGTCGAGGTGACGACGCCTGACGGGATCAAGACGGGGTCCGGTGTTCTCGCCGTGGTGCCTGACCGCAACTATAACCGCGGCGGCCGCACCACGATGCGCGGGGAGGCCGTGTTCGTCGATCTCGGCCAAGACGGCGGCAAAGGCAAGAACCTGGTGGCATTGCTGGCGCATCAGCAGGGCGGCAAGCTCGACCTCGACGACATCAACTATGTCGCGCTCCGTGCCTATGGCGCCGCGCGCGGCAACCGCGTCTCGTTCAATGATATCAGCCGGCAGGCCGGCATTGTCCCGGTGCAGGGGGAGCTGATCCCCGTGCTCGTGAGCTTTGGCGATCCCAAAGACCCCAAAACCGCGCGCCTTGTCGCCGGCGACCATGCGGATGCGGTCCTAGGCGACGGCTACGCCGTCCGTGCCCTCACCGCCGAGGTGGTGCCCAACGGGTTTTGGCCGATCGATTTCGGCGGGGTGCTCGGGGAGCCCGTGACGCGCGGAATCGAGGCGAAATTGCCCTGGCTGGCCACGCCGGACGATCCGGCGGCAACCGCGCTGAAGGCCGCCGGCCTGCCCGTCGTGGGGACAACCGAGGCCCGGGAGGCATTTGCGCGAAAATAGCATTGCCGTCCCGCGATCCCTTCTGTTGAATTTGTTCCATCCCGAGGGCATGTTTGGAGAATCTTCTTACGCGGGAGGTCGGAACGGGAGATGAGAAAGCCGGTCGTCGGCGTGATCGGGAACGCCCATCGCGTCGAAAATCGATTTCAGGTCCAGATGGTCGGCGAGCGCAATTTGCGCGCTGTGGCCGAGGTTTCCGGCGGCCTGCCGATGATGTTTGCGGGAGCGCCCGACATCACCGATATCGGCGCGCTGCTCGATGTGGTCGACGGGATCGTGCTCACCGGCGCCCGCGCCAACGTCCATCCGACCCGTTTCAATGTCGATCCGTGCGAGCGGCACGAGCCCTACGACATCCACCGCGACGAGGTGGCGCTGGCGCTCTCGGTCGCTTGCGTGTCCCGCGGCATTCCGCTGTTCGGCATCTGCCGGGGCCTGCAGGAGATGAACGTCGCCTTCGGCGGCTCGCTGCATCCCGAGATCCGCGAGATCCCCGGCCGCATGAACCATCGCATGCCCAGGCTCGAGAACGGCGAGATTCATCCCGATCCGACCGTGGTGTTCGCCGACCGTCATGACGTCGACCTCACGCCGGGCGGCGCGTTCGCAAAACTGCTCGGCTGCGAGAAGATCAGGGTCAATTCGCTGCATGGCCAGGGCATTCTCGATCCCGGCAAGCGCGTGCTGATCGAGGGCGTCGCCGAGGACGGCACCATCGAGGCGATCCGCATCGCGGAAGCCCCGACCTTCGCGCTCGGCGTACAATGGCACGCCGAATACGACCCGCAGCGCAATCCGATCAACCGCAAGCTGTTCGAGGCGTTCGGCGAGGCGATGGTCGTACGCCAGCGTGCGGCGGCGTAACAAGAGGCTCGCTCGCAGCCATCGACTGAACAGCGCCTTGGTTTCGCAGCTTACGCCGTCCGCTCCATCCGTCGCGCGCGATAGGCCTGCGGCGACATCAAGGTCAGCTTGCGGAACGCCTTGCGAAAGCTGCTCTCGTCTTCATACCCGGCCGTGCGTGCGATGGTCTTGATCGGCTGCGCCGTCGTCTCCAGCAGCGTGCGCGCATGCTCGACGCGGCGCCGCATGATGAAGGCTTGCGGCGGCTCGCGCGTGAGCTCCTGGAACTTCCGGTTCAGCGTGCGCTCGCTGAGGCCGAGCGCATCGGCGAGGCGCTTGACCGTCATCGGGCTCTTGCCGGTGCGGCGAACCAGCAGGTCGGCCCGGGTCAGCAGCGGGTCCTGCGACAGCAAATAGCCGACGGGCATGAAGATCGATTGGGTGCGTTGCGCGGTGTCGATGACGACGTAGTCCGCGCAGAGCTTTGCAATCTCCTTGCCGTCGACCATCTCGATCAGCCTGAGCGGGAGGTCGACCCACGACATCGGTCCGGCCGCGCAGACGATGCGGTCCGCGACGGTGATGACGGCGTCGGCAGCGAGGTCGATGGTGGGATGGCGCTGCCGCAGCTCGCCTTGCAGCCACCAGGTGATGGTGGCGCGGCGGTGGTCGAGCAGGCCGCTGCCTGCAAGCAGGAACACGCCGCTGCAGAACGCGCCGATCAGCCGGCCGCTCGCATGCTGCTGCCGAAGCCAGGCGCCGGCGCGGGCATATAGCGGTTGCAGGCGCTCCGCCGTGACGTGATCGACAAGGTTGCCGGGGACGAGGATCGCGTCGAAGCGACCGCGTTTGCCGACCGCGCCATCGACGGCGACCATCTGGCCGCCGCCGGCGCGCACCGGCTTGCCGTCGAGCGAAAGCACCTCCCAGGCGAAGCGGGTTTTCGCACCGCTCTGCTGCATCACGTGATTGGCGAGCGACAGGATGTCGGCGACCCCGGCGATCGCCGAATGCATACAGCCTTCCAGCGCCAGAATTGCGAGCTTCATGAGACCTCCAGGACAGGCGCGGCGATCCTAGCCGATCGGCGCGGGGCTGCGTGGCGGAAATTGCCCGATCTCTGTCTTATCCGCCACTGCCTTGCCGGCGCCGTCAGGTCCAGTCTCGTGCCGTCGTCACACGACATCATTGGAGAGAGACATGCCTTACGTCACCATTTCCACCGTCCGCGGCATCCTGGATGCCGGGCAAAAGAAGACCTTGCTCGAACGCGTCACCGATCTCCTGGTCGAGGTCGAAGGGCAGGGCAATCCGGACTTCCGCCGCAACGTCTGGGTCAGGATCGAGGAGCAGGAGCCGGCGCACTGGTCGCTGGGTGGCATGCAGCCGACGCCTGAGATCATCGCCGGGATGTTCGGCACGATCGGCGCGGATGGCGTGCGGGTCCCGCGCCCGTAGCAGCACAGCGTGCGCGGGCGGACCAGCCAAAGGCATGGTTCGCCACCGCCCTGTGCTCAATCGATCTGCGGGCGATTTCCATTGCATCGCACAATCACGACCATGGCCTGCACGCGGCCGCATTGAGGTTCGCAAGACGCGCACCATATGTTCTGCAAGGGAGCCCTGCCGTGCAGACCATGAAGGCGGCCCTCGTTGCGGCGATTGGCGTCGTGGCTTTGATCTGCTGCCTCCTTCCCAGCTCAGCGGAGGAGAAGGGCCGCCTTGCTTTGGTTGTTTCGATCGACGGAGCCATCGGCCCTGCGTCGGCCAGCTACGTCAAGGAGGCTTTGGCCAAGGCAAGCGAACGGCGCGCCGAGGTCGTGCTTCTGAGACTGAACACGCCCGGCGGTCTCAATTCCAGCATGCGCGAGATCATCGCGGATGTGCTGGCCTCGCCGATCCCTGTGGTCGGTTACGTCGCGCCCTCCGGCGCCCACGCGGCGAGCGCGGGGACCTATATCCTTTATGCGACCCACATCGCGGCGATGGCGCCGGGCACCAATATTGGCGCCGCGACGCCGGTGCAGATCGGCGGGCCGCTGCCGGGTCTTCCGAGCGGACCCGCGGACAAGGGCGGCAAGGACAAAAAGGACGGTGACCAGCAGAGCGAGTCCAAGGATCAGCCCAAGGATGCGATGACGGCCAAGGCGACCAATGATGCGGTTGCCTTCATCCGCAGCCTTGCGGAGCTGCGCAACCGCAATGTGGACTGGGCGGAGAAGGCGGTCCGTGAGGCTGCCACGCTCTCTGCGAACGCCGCGCTAGAGGCTCACGCCATCGATCTCGTCGCGCGCGATCAGGCTGAATTGCTGAGGCAGATCGATGGTCGCGTGGTCGAGGTCGCAGGCGGCAAGACGCAACGCCTGGTGACGAAGGATGCCGTCGTTGAAGCCATCGATCCCGGACCGATATCCCGCTTCCTGGCGGTGATCACCGATCCAAACGTGGCGTTCATTCTCCTGATGGTCGGCATCTACGGCTTGATCTTCGAGTTCATGTCTCCTGGAGCCGTCGCCCCCGGAGTCGTCGGCGCGATCTGCCTGCTGATCGGCCTCTATGCGCTCAATCTGCTGCCGATCAATTATGCCGGCCTCGCCCTGATGTTGGTTGGACTCGTGCTTCTCACCATCGAAGCCTTCAACCCGACCGTGGTAATCGGGCTCGGAGGGATCATCGCGTTCGTGCTGGGAGCGCTGATGCTTTTCAGGGGCGAGGCGCCGGGCTACCACCTGTCGTGGTGGGTGATAGGCATCACCGCAGCAGTGTTCGCCGGCTTTGCGCTCGTCGTGCTCGGTTCGCTTCGGCGCGTCGGCAGGGCTCCTGCACTGGTCGGCGCGCAGGCCATGCGAGGCTTGCCCGCCGAGGTTCTCGACTGGAATGGGAACGAAGGTCATGTCTTCGCCCATGGTGAGCGCTGGCAGGCGCGCGGCGCCGAAACGTTCAAGCCCGGAGAGACGGTCGAAGTCGCCAACATCGTCGACCTGACGCTGCTGATTCGGCGCGCACCAACAGGCGAGGGAGGTACATCATGATGCTGGAATATCTGACCTATGCGGCGCTCGCGTTGCTTGTCATCATGTTCCTGTCCCAGGCTATTCGAATCCTGCGCGAATACGAGCGTGGCGTCATCTTTACGCTCGGCCGCTTTACCGGCGTGAAGGGCCCGGGCCTCATCATCCTCATTCCGATCGTGCAGCAACTGGTGAAGGTGGATCTGCGGGTGATGGTGCAGGTCGTGCCGCCGCAGGACGTGATTTCGCGGGACAACGTCTCCGTCAAGGTCAACGCCGTTCTGTACTTCCGCATCGTCGACCCCGAACGGGCCATCATCAAGGTCGGCGACTACATGGCCGCCACCAGCCAGCTCGCCCAGACCACCTTGCGCTCGGTGCTCGGCAAGCACGAGCTCGACGAGATGCTGGCCGAGCGCGACAGGTTGAACGCGGACATCCAGGAGATCCTCGACAAGCAGACCGACGTCTGGGGCATCAAGGTCACCGGCATCGAGATCAAGGACGTCGATCTCAATGAAACCATGGTGCGCGCGATTGCCAAACAGGCCGAGGCGGAGCGGTTGCGGCGGGCCAAGGTGATCAATGCGATGGGCGAGCAGCAGGCTGCCGAAAAGCTCGTCGAGGCCGGCCGGATTCTCGCGCAGGAGCCTCAGGCGATGCAACTACGTTATTTCGCGGCCCTGCACGACATCGCGGGCGAACGGTCGTCGACCATCGTCTTTCCGCTGCCGACGGGCCTGCTCGACCATTTTGTGCCGCGGCGCGACAACCCGTAGCCATAAGCGGCAGGATGACCCATCTTCGGCCCAAATGGAGGTGTCGAATATTGCTCCCAACTTAAACGGGAGGAAAATTCGATGATGAAGCATGCCGCCAGACCAGCAAGCCGCCGCCGAAATCGGACATTGATGCTCACCGTCCCGCTGGTCGCCCTCGCACTTTGGTCGTGGGGGATCGATGCGGCGCAGGCCGCAGAGCCGGGCAAGGACGCGACGGCGGCCAGCCCGCCGCGCATTCTCGTGCTTGCGACGGGAGGCACCATCGCAGGCCAGGGCGACGCGCGCGCGACCGGCGCGTACAAATCCGGCCAGATTACCGGGGAGCAGTTGATGCGGTCGGTGCCGGGCCTGGACAAGCTCGCGAAGCTGAACGCCGAGCAGATTTCGTCGATCGGATCCCAGGACATGAACGACAAGGTCTGGTTTGCCCTGGCCCGCCGCATCCAGGACGCCTTCGACAAGAATGAAGCCGATGGAATCCTCATCACCCACGGCACGGATACGCTGGAGGAGACCGCGTTCTTTCTCGACAATGTCGTGCGCGGCGACAAGCCGGTGGTGATCGTCGGTTCGATGCGTCCGGCCACGGCGGTGAGTGCGGACGGCCCCGGCAATCTGTACGAAGCGGTGCAGGTGGCGGCCGATCCGCGCTCTCGCGGCCGTGGCGTGATGGCCGTGCTGAACGACAAGATCCAAAGCGCCCGCTCGATCACCAAGACCAATACCACGAGCATCGAGACGTTCAGCTCCCCCAATGACGGCCCGATCGGCTATGTCGACAGCGCCGGCGGCATCCGTTTCATGACCCAGGCCGCCGGCTTCACGCGCACGACCTATCCGCTCCCGGCAGGCGAGCAATTGCCGCGCGTCGAGATCGTCTACTCGCATGCCAACATGGACGCCGTTCCGATCGAGGACGCCATTTCCCACGGCGCCAAGGGCATCGTGCTGGCCGGCGTCGGCGACGGCAACACGTCGAAGCAGGCCCTCGATGCGCTCGAAGCGGCGGCGAAGAAGGGCATCATCGTCGTCCGCTCGACGCGGGTCCGATCCGGCTTCGTCACCCGGAATGTCGAGGTTGACGACGACAAGAACGGGTTCGTCGTGTCCGAGGACCTCAATCCGCAGAAGGCCCGTGTTCTCACTCAATTGCTGATCGCGGGCGGGGTTACGGCTCCGGCCGAGCTCCAGCGCGCCTTCACTGCAACGTGGTGATTGGGCGCGTCGTGTCCTGCAGGGTGGGTTAGCGTAATCCACCCTGCGACTCCCCAAAACGAAAAGGCGCTCCTCGCGGAGCGCCTTTTGCTTGTCGCAGAGAGTTTGGGCCGCTTAGCCCGAATAGTACATGTCGAACTCGACCGGGTGCGGGGTCATTTCGAAGCGGGCGACTTCGGTCATCTTCAGCTCGATATAGGCGTCGATGAAGTCGTCGTCGAACACGCCGCCGTTCTTGAGGAAGCCGCGGTCCTTGTCGAGGTTTTCGAGCGCCTCGCGGAGCGAGCCGCACACCGTCGGGATCTGCTTCAGCTCTTCCTTCGGCAGGTCGTAGAGGTCCTTGTCCATCGCCGGACCCGGATCGATCTTGTTCTTGATGCCGTCGAGGCCGGCCATCAGCATCGCGGCGAAGCCGAGATAGGGATTGGCGAGCGGATCGGGGAAGCGCACCTCGACACGCTTGGCCTTCGGCGAAGCGGTGTAGGGGATGCGGCAGGAGGCCGAGCGGTTGCGCGCGGAGTAGGCGAGCAGCACGGGAGCCTCATAGCCCGGGACCAGACGCTTGTAGGAGTTGGTCGACGGGTTGGTGAAGGCGTTGATCGCCTTGGCGTGCTTGATGATGCCGCCGATGTAGTGAAGGCAGGTCTCCGACAGGTCGGCGTACTTGTTGCCGGCGAACACCGGCTTGCCGTCCTTCCAGATCGACTGGTGCACGTGCATGCCCGAGCCGTTGTCGCCATAGACCGGCTTCGGCATGAAGGTGGCGGTCTTGCCGTAGATGTGCGCGACCTGGTGGATGCAGTACTTGTAGATCTGCATGTGGTCGGCCATCAGCGTCAGCGTGTCGAACTTCATGCCGAGCTCGTGCTGGGCGGACGCGACTTCGTGGTGATGCTTCTCGACCTTGACGCCCATCTTGGCCATGGCGCCGAGCATTTCGGAGCGCATGTCCTGCACGGAGTCCTGCGGCGGCACCGGGAAGTAGCCGCCCTTGGTGCGGACCCGGTGGCCGAGATTGCCGCCTTCATATTCGGTGTCGGAGTTGGTCGGCAGCTCCGAGGAGTCGAGACGGAAGCCGGTGTTGTAGGGGTTGGCGGAGAAGCGCACGTCGTCGAACACGAAGAACTCGGCTTCGGGGCCGACGAACACGCTGTCGCCCACGCCCATCGACTTCACCATGGCCTCGGCCTTCTTGGCGATGCCGCGGGGGTCGCGGTTGTAGGGCTCGCCGGTGGTCGGCTCGAGCACGTCGCAGGTGATGACCATGGTGGTCTCGGCGAAGAACGGGTCGATCGTCGCGGTCACCGGATCCGGCATCAGGCACATGTCGGACTCGTTGATCGCCTTCCAGCCGGCGATCGAGGAGCCGTCGAACATCGTCCCTTCGGCGAAAATGTCCTCATCGATCATGCTGATGTCGAACGTCACGTGCTGCCACTTGCCGCGCGGATCGGTGAAGCGCAGGTCGACGTATTTGACGTCGTTGTCCTTGATCGATTTCAGGACGTCTTTGGCGGTCTTCATGCATACCCCTTTTGGCTCTGCGGGTCGGTTTCCAGGTGAGCAAGATTGTTCTCGCTTTTGGCGAGTTCGCGCGCGAGCGCACAAACAAAATCAGGCCGCCGAAGCAGCCTTTTTCTTGTCGGAGTGTCGCAAAATGCGGGATAGCACCCGGCTCAGATAGCGTCCAGCCCGGATTCGCCGGTCCGGATGCGGATCGCCTCTTCGATATTGGAGACGAAAATCTTGCCGTCGCCGATGCGCCCGGTCTGCGCGGCGCGGCGGATCGCGTCGATGGCGCGCTCGACCAGATCGTCGCCGATCACGATCTCGATCTTCACCTTGGGGAGGAAATCGACGATGTATTCTGCGCCGCGGTAAAGCTCGGCGTGGCCCTTCTGCCGGCCAAAGCCCTTGGCCTCGGTCACGGTGATGCCTTGCAGGCCGACTTCCTGAAGCGCTTCCTTCACCTCGTCGAGCTTGAATGGCTTGATGATGGCTTCGATTTTCTTCACTGCGCGCCTCCCGGCCTTTCGATCAAATAGCAACGTCTTCGTCAGGATGCGCTTTTCTTAACGCACGATCTTGTCTTCGCTATGCCGGGATGCCTGACCAGCCCGGCAACAACGGCCGGCCACACCCTGATAGATTGCCAGTGAGCACGACGAACCGAAGCGGCTTCCTCGAAAGCAGGGTCTATGCCAAGTTGCAAATGCCCTGATTATTGGAGCGTTATCAGCCTTTTAACGCGCATCTCTGATAGGTGGAGCCGACTGGCTCAAAATACCGCAGGCTACGAAATAGGCAATCAGTTCAATATCTGTGCAAATCATTGTTCTGCGGGGTGGGTCGGTACGGAACGTGCCTGTTGAAAAGGCGTTTAGACCAGGGAAGTGGCATGGAAGTTCTGACCAACGCTGAAATGCAGCGTGCCGACCAGCTCAGTATTGCGGCAGGCACGCCCGGCTTCAAGCTGATGCTCAGCGCGGGGCAGGCGGTCGCGGAGGCCGCCAATGCGCTGGTGGAGGAGGGGCCGATCCTGATCGTGGCCGGTCCCGGCAACAATGGCGGCGACGGTTTTGTCGCAGCCGCGGAGCTCGCCGCGCAAGGGCGCGACGTCTCGGTGATCCTGATGTGCGAGCGCGACCAGCTCCAGGGTGACGCGGCCTCCGCGGCGCGCGGCTGGAAGCACCCGGTGCTGCCGTTCAATCCGCAGGCGATCGGCAAGCCCGCGCTGATCATCGATGCGCTGTTCGGCGCGGGCCTCAGTCGCCCGGTCGACGGCGAGGCGCATGCGATGATCGAAGCGATCAACGCCAACGGCGCCCCGGTGCTCGCGGTCGACCTGCCGAGCGGCATCAACGGCACCAGCGCAGCTGTGATGGGTGCGGCGGTGAACGCCACCGAGACCGTCACCTTCTTCCGCAAGAAGCCGGCGCATTTGCTGCTGCCCGGCCGGATGCATTGCGGCCACGTGCGCGTCGCCGACATCGGCATCGACGCACAGGTGCTGGACGAGATCGCGCCGCGGACCTTCGAGAACGATCCGGATTTCTGGGGCACCGCCTTTCCGGTGCCGCGCATCGACGGCCATAAATACGCACGGGGCCACGTGCTGGCGGTCTCGGGCGATGCCGCCGCGACTGGCGCGGCGCGGCTCGCCGCCCGTGGGGCTTTGCGGGCCGGAGCGGGCCTCGTGACGCTGGCGACCCCGCGCGATGCGCTCGCGATCAATGCCAGCGCGCTCACCGCGGTGATGGTTCGCGCCTGCGACACAGCGGTCGAATTCGGCGCGTTGCTCGGCGACAAACGCTACAACACCTGCCTGATCGGACCCGGCGCGGGCGTCGGCGATCGCACCTGCGATCTGGTCCACACGGCGCTTCACGCGCAGCGGCATCTGGTGCTGGACGCGGATGCGCTGACGAGCTTTGCCGCAAACCCCGAGCGGCTGTTTGAATCGATCAAGTCCTCTGAGGACAGTGCGGTCGTGCTGACGCCGCACGAGGGTGAATTTCCGCGCCTGTTCTCCGACCTCAGCAACAAACATCCGGGCCGCTCGAAGCTGGAGCGCGTCCGCGCCGCCGCCGAGCGCTGTGGTGCGGTCGTGCTGCTGAAGGGGCCGGATACCACCATCGCCGCGCCCGACGGGCGCGCCACCATCGCCGCCAACGCGCCGCCCTGGCTCGCGACCGCCGGCGCCGGCGACGTGCTCGCCGGCATCATCGCAGGACTTCTGGCGCAAGGCGTGCCGGCCTTCGAGGCCGCGAGCATCGGCGTCTGGATGCATGGCGAGGCGGGAAGCGAGGCGGGGCCCGGCCTGATCGCGGAGGACCTGACCGAGACGCTGCCGGCCGTGCACCGGCGGATCTATAATGCGCTCGGGGTGGAGTATTAGTGCTCAGGCAGCTCGCACTCACCGATATGGGCGAGGCCGCGCAGGTCCATCGGATTGCGTTTGACCAGGCGATGCCGTGGCTCGTTGGGCTGCACGCACCTGACGAGGACAGCTGGTTCTACCGCGAGCGCGTTTTCACGACGTGCTGTGTGTGGGGACGGTTCGATGGTGGCGTCCTGAGCGGGATCATCGCCTTCCGCGAAGGTTGGGTCGAGCAGCTCTATGTGCTTCCCGCCGCCCAGGGGCGCGGCGTCGGCACAGAACTCCTCGATGCCGCCAAGCGGGCCAGCGACCAGCTGGAGCTCTGGACCTTCCAGCGCAACGCGCCGGCGCGGCGCTTCTATGAGGCGCGCGGGTTCGCACTGGTTGAACAGACCGACGGGGCGCGGAACGAGGAGCGGGAGCCCGACGCTCGCTACCTCTGGACGCGCCGGTAAGTCGCTCACTCCACCGCGTACCAGCGCACCAGCCGTGGCGCGGCCCAGTCGGTCACGACGGATTCGATCAACCAGGGTCCGGGTGAGGTCGCCGCGAACGCGATGCGCTGGGTCTGGCCGGGCTCGATTGCGAGCGTGTCGAGCCAGTAGGGCTTCCAGCCGTCGTCGAGCTTGTCGAGCAGGCGGAAAGGATGGCCGTGCAGGTGAAACACGGTCGTGACCGGTCCGGGGTTCTTGAGGGCCAGCACGACGGTGCGGCCGGTCCTGGCGCGGAAGGCCGGATTGGAGGAGACGGAGAAGCTTGCAGGCCGTGCCCAGCCGGCCTCGGGCGCGCCGAGCGCGACATCGAACCGCAGGGCGCCTTTGAGGTCGAGCTTCTCGGGGAGGTCGTTCAGGGGGAGCGGCTGTGGCAGCAACAGCGGCGCGCGCCGCTCGGGCTTGCCCGATATCGTGAGGCTCCCGACCTGGCGCGCCTCCTTGCCGTCATGCAACAGGAATGGGGCCGATGTGGCTGCATCCACGAAGGCGTCGGCGCGTGCGCCGGGGGCGAGCACCAGGGCGCCGTTGCGCGCCGGGAATGGCTCGGCCGGCTGTCCGTCCAGGGCCATCACCTGGACCTCGTGGCCTTCCAATTTGATCGCCAGAACAGAACGTTGCGAGCCGTTGATAAAGCGCAGCCGCAGCCGCTCGCCGGCCGTGGCTGAGAGTTCGAATGAAGTCCGTCCATTGAGGGTAAAGAGCGGTGTCGCGTCCCCGGGGGCGCGGCCGGGCGGAAGCGCGGTCCCATCCGGCCGCAGCCGCCATTCCTCGATCAACAGGACCTCGTCGCGGTCGACGACGACGCGATTTGTCTCGCCGGCGATGATCGGAAGCGGTCGCGCGGGCAGCTTCAGACCGTCTTCGAAGAGACGGAAGTCGGCTGCCAGAGTTCCTGCATTTGGTATTGAAACAATTGAGGTTTCAGTCGTATCCGGCGCAGTCGGCGTACGCCCTCGCAACGGGTCGGCCGCGGCCGGGCCATTCAGGCCGTGCCAGACTGGCGCAAGCGGGACAGGCAGGTCGTTCCGGAAGACCACTTCGCAGCGGTCGCCTCGCTTGAGACGAACGTTCCCGATATGGCTTACGGCGGCCAGCTCCCAGATCGGTGTCGCCGGCTGACCCGGCCTGAGCGCCAGGGTTGCCGGCCTTGCCTGCAGGGCGAGCTGGGCGGTGACAGCGGGGGCCGCGCCGCCGGCGATCAACCCGGCTGCGGGGGCTCCAAGTCCGGCTGCAAGTCCAGCTCCAAGTCCGGCCAAAACCTCACGCCGGGTCGGGTCAGAGATCCGCGTTTTCATGGCTCGATGCGGACCATGAAGCGCTGGATAAGTCCAGCCGTCGCGCCTACTTAAAGCCTGTCTCTATCGGGCCATTTTTTTGCTGCGAACAGTCAGGCACATGCTATAAGCCCGGCCGCCCGCGGCATCGCGGCCGGTCTTGATGCAAATTCACGCGGGCGTGGCGGAACTGGTAGACGCGCTGGATTTAGGTTCCAGTGACGAAAGTTGTGGGGGTTCGAGTCCCTCCGCCCGCACCAAGCGCTTTCAGCGTTTGCACGGATTACCGAAGGGCTGCTTCCTCACGGAGTGTTTCCGGCGGAAGTGGTCCGATGAACCACCGGCGTTGAGGCGTCTTGCCTCGCGCCGGTTCGATTAATGACAGCGTCCCGACGCATGCGTGCCGGGGCCGAGCGAGAAGAAGATTGGACGCCATGCAGGTCACAGAAACCCTCTCGGAAGGTTTGAAGCACGAGTTCAAGATCAGCGTTCCCGCGTCTGATCTCGACGCCAAGGCTGGTGCCAAACTCGTCGATCTCAAGGACAAGGTCCGCATCAACGGCTTCCGCCCCGGCAAGGTGCCGGTCGCTCACCTGAAGAAGGTCTATGGCCGCTCGGTGATGGCCGAGACCATCGACCAGACCATCCGCGACACCAACACGCAGCTGTTCTCCGACCGCGGTTTCCGCCTTGCGACCGAGCCGAAGATCACCATGCCGACCGAGCAGGCCGAGGTCGAGGAGCTGCTCAACGGCAAGACCGATCTGACCTACACGGTCGCGATCGAAGTGGTGCCCGCGATTGCACTCGCCGATTTCAAGAGCTTCCAGGTCGAGAAGCCCGTCGCCGATGTGTCCGACGCCGATGTCGACGAAGCCATCAAGCGCATCGCCGACAGCAACCGCGGCTATGCGGCCAAGGCCGAGGGCGCCAAGGCCGAGTCGGGCGACCGCGTCACCATCAACTTCAAGGGCACCATCAACGGCGAAGTCTTCGAGGGCGGCACCGGCGAGGGCATCCAGGTCGCGATCGGTTCCAATACCTTCATCCCCGGTTTCGAGGAGCAGCTCACCGGCATCGGGGCGGGCGAGACGCGCACGCTGAAAGTGTCGTTCCCCAAGAACTACATGAACGACAAGCTCGCCGGCCAGCCGGCCGAGTTCGAGACCACCGCGACCTCGATCGAGGCGCCGCAGGACGTCGCGATCGACGACGAGTTCGCCAAGACGCTTGGCCTCGAATCGCTGGACAAGCTGAAGGAAGCCGCGCGCGAGCGTCTGGCTGCCGAGTTCGCCGGCGCGACGCGCCAGCGCGTCAAGCGTGCGCTGCTCGACCGCCTCGACGAGGCGCATCGCTTCGAAGCGCCGCCGTCGCTCGTCGACGAGGAGTTCAATCTGATGTGGAACTCGGTCAAGGCCGAGATGGATTCGGCCGGCAAGACCTTCGCGGACGAGGATACCACCGAAGACAAGGCCAAGGACGAGTACCGCAAGATCGCGGACCGCCGCGTTCGGCTCGGCCTCGTGCTGTCCGAGATCGGCGAGAAGAACAAGATCACCGTGACCGACGACGAGGTCGGCCGCGCCGTGATCGAGCGCGCTCGCTCGATGCCGGGCCGCGAGAAGGAAGTCTGGGACTATTACCGCAGCAACGCCCAGGCGCTGGCCCAGCTTCGTGCACCGATCTACGAGGACAAGGTCGTCGACTTCATCCTCGAGCTCGCCAACGTGACCGAGAAGAAGGTCTCGCGCGAGGACCTGTACAAGGACGAGGACGCGGAAAAGACCGCAGCCTGAAGGCTCTAGAGCGTTTTCGAGCGAAGTGGATACCGGTTCGCGTAAAGAAAACGCGTCAAACTTAGAATCTAGAGCCCCGTTCCGATTCCATCGGAACGGGGCTCTAGGAAAGCCTTCCATTAAGGATGATCATCAAAGGGGCCCGGCTAGCCAACTGGCTGGCTGGGCCTGTTTGCGAGAATCAGCTTCAAGTGCCCCGTGGATTAAGCCTTAATTCGCTCCGCACTTGTCTGGCGCGAATTGGGCTATATCTGTCGGTACGCCCTGTACCCAAGTCTTATACCAAGCGTTCTACCTCTACCCACTTCCTGCATCACTGGCGTCCATCGGCCTTCCGGCAAATCCAGCTAAACTGGCAGCCAAGACTGGCAATGTCCGCCTCCTAAAACCCTAGGTGACTCATGCGCGATCCGGTTGAAACCTACATGAACCTCGTGCCCATGGTGGTCGAGCAGACCAACCGTGGCGAGCGCGCCTACGACATCTTCTCGCGCCTGTTGAAAGAGCGCATCATCTTCCTGACCGGGCCGGTCGAGGACGGCATGTCGACGCTGGTGGTCGCACAGCTCCTGTTCCTTGAAGCGGAAAATCCGAAGAAGGAAATCTCGATGTACATCAACTCGCCGGGCGGCGTGGTGACGTCGGGCCTCGCGATCTACGACACCATGCAGTTCATCCGCCCGCCGGTCTCGACGCTGTGCACGGGCCAGGCCGCCTCGATGGGCTCGCTGCTGCTCTGCGCCGGCGAGAAGGACATGCGCTTCTCGCTGCCGAACGCGCGCATCATGGTGCATCAGCCCTCCGGCGGCTTCCAGGGCCAGGCCACCGACATCATGCTGCACGCGCAGGAAATCCTGAACCTGAAGAAGCGGCTCAACGAGATCTACGTGAAGCACACCGGTCAGACCTACAAGACGATCGAGGACGCGCTGGAACGCGACAAGTTCCTCACCGCGAACGACGCCAAGGAGTTCGGCCTGGTCGACAGGGTCATCGACAAGCGCGCCGAAGAGCCGGCGGCGAAACCGCAGTAACGCGAACGGGGCTGCAACATCGATCCCTGGAATACCTATGGGGATTTCTCGGGATCGTCAGGGCGACGTTCACGTTAACGGCGCACTACGCGGCGGCGCAAAAAACAGTCTTGCGCCCCGCGACAGGCAGAAAGTTCCGCTTTCGTGCTTGTTTTTCGTGGCAATCCAGCAACTCCGGGGCGATTTCGATCACTTCGTCCGTGCCAAGACGTGAAATCACGGTATTGTCACGGGTAGCCAGCGCCCCCTCGATTAGCGAATTCTTGATAGTCGGGTGACAGCATGGTTGGCTACGATTGATCGGCTATGATCGCGGAGAATCGAGTGACCGTGATTCGCACGGGATGTAACGCGTAGGGTCTTTTTTGGTACGGAATTTGCTCTATTTGAACTTCATACGGCATGCGTGCCGGAATGGAGCGATCGAGCGGAGCGGGATCGAACCGCGGACGGAGACATGAATGAGTAAGGTCGGCACGAGCGACTCCAAGAACACACTGTATTGCTCGTTCTGCGGCAAGAGCCAGCACGAAGTCCGCAAACTGATCGCGGGTCCCACGGTCTTCATCTGCGACGAGTGCGTTGAGCTCTGCATGGACATCATCCGCGAGGAGAACAAATCCTCGCTCGTGAAGTCGCGCGACGGCATTCCGACGCCGAAGGAAATCTGCAAGGTCCTGGACGATTACGTCATCGGCCAGAGCCATGCGAAGAAGGTCCTGTCGGTCGCGGTGCACAATCACTACAAGCGCCTCAACCACCAGACCAAGCACAACGATGTCGAGCTCGCGAAGTCGAACATCCTGCTGATCGGTCCGACCGGTTCGGGCAAGACGCTGCTCGCGCAGACGCTCGCCCGCATCCTGGACGTGCCGTTCACGATGGCCGACGCAACGACGCTGACCGAAGCCGGCTATGTCGGCGAGGACGTCGAGAACATCATCCTGAAGCTGCTCCAGGCCGCCGACTACAATGTCGAGCGCGCCCAGCGCGGCATCGTCTACATCGACGAAATCGACAAGATCAGCCGCAAGTCCGACAATCCCTCGATCACGCGCGACGTGTCGGGTGAGGGCGTGCAGCAGGCGCTGCTGAAGATCATGGAAGGCACGGTGGCTTCGGTCCCGCCGCAGGGCGGCCGCAAGCATCCGCAGCAGGAGTTCCTGCAGGTGGATACCACCAACATCCTGTTCATCTGCGGCGGTGCGTTCGCCGGCCTCGAGAAGATCATCTCGGCGCGCGGGCGGTCGACCTCGATCGGCTTCGCCGCCCAGGTGCTCGCGCCGGAGGATCGCCGTACCGGCGAGATCTTCCGCCACGTCGAGCCTGAGGACCTCCTGAAGTACGGTCTCATCCCCGAATTCGTCGGCCGTCTGCCGGTCGTGGCGACGCTCGAGGATCTGGACGAGACTTCGCTGAAGAAGATCCTCACCGAGCCGAAGAACGCGCTGGTGAAACAGTACCAGCGGCTGTTCGAAATGGAGAACATCGAGCTGACCTTCGCCGACGAGGCGCTTGGCGCGGTCGCCCGCAAGGCGATCGAGCGCAAGACCGGCGCGCGTGGTCTGCGTTCGATCCTCGAGGCGATCCTGCTCGAGACCATGTTCGACCTGCCTGGCCTGGAAGGTGTGGAAGAAGTCGTGATTTCGCGCGAAGTCGTGGAAGGTACGGCCCGTCCGCTCTACATCTACGCCGACGCCGTCGAGAACGCCAGCGCCTGATTTACGGCGCTGGAACGCTCCAATCGTCTTTGATAGTAGCGGCTGCGGAATGGTTCTCCGCAGCCGATGTTGCGTCGCTTATACGCGTGCGTAAGCGCCTGATGGCGCGCGTCTTTCAATGACTTGACACCCCCCCGGTCGATAGCCACCTAATGTCGACGGCGAGCGAGAATTCTCTTCAAGATTCGCCTCAGTTCCGATCCGGCAAGCCCGGTCCAACCTTAGAATGGTAGGCCGGTTTTGTGGATCACCTCGGCACCTTGTGGCGGTTGCGCATGAGCATGGCGGGCTGCGTGCAAGGGGGCAAAGCAAAAGGAAAAGGCCATGACTAATCCAAAACCCCGGCCAACCATTGTCCATGGCGAAACGCACGCCTATCCCGTGCTGCCGCTGCGCGACATCGTCGTCTTCCCGCACATGATCGTTCCGCTCTTCGTCGGTCGCGAGAAGTCGATCCGCGCGCTCGAAGAGGTGATGAAGAACGACGCTCTGATCATGCTCGCGACGCAGAAGAACGCGTCCGACGATGATCCGACGCCCGATGCCATTTACGAGACCGGTACGCTTGCCAGCGTGCTTCAGCTCTTGAAGCTTCCCGACGGCACCGTGAAGGTGCTGGTCGAAGGGCTCGAGCGTGCGCGCGTGCAGAAATACACCGATCGCAGCGAGTACTACGAAGCGACCGCGATTGCGCTCGCCGACACCGATGCGAAATCGGTCGAGGCGGAGGCACTGTCGCGCTCGGTCGTGTCCGATTTCGAGAGCTATGTGAAGCTCAACAAGAAGATCTCGGCCGAGGTCGTCGGCGTCGTGCAGGCGATCACCGATTTCGCCAAACTCGCCGACACCGTTGCCTCGCATCTCGCCGTCAAGATCGCGGATCGCCAGCAAATCCTGGAGACGCTGTCGGTCACCACGCGCCTCGAGAAGGTGCTGGGCCTGATGGAGAGCGAGATCTCGGTGCTGCAGGTCGAGAAGCGCATCCGCTCGCGCGTCAAGCGCCAGATGGAGAAGACCCAGCGCGAGTATTATCTCAACGAGCAGATGAAGGCGATCCAGAAGGAGCTCGGCGACGACGACGGTCGCGACGAACTCGCCGATCTCGAAGAGAAGATCTCCAAGACCAAGCTCTCCAAGGAAGCGCGCGAGAAGGCGCAGCATGAATTGAAGAAGCTGCGCCAGATGTCGCCGATGTCCGCGGAAGCGACCGTCGTGCGCAACTATCTGGATTGGCTGCTGTCGATCCCGTGGAACAAGAAGTCCAAGGTGAAGAAGGATCTGGAATCGGCGCAGGCGGTTCTGGATGCCGATCACTACGGGCTGGAGAAGGTCAAGGACCGTATCGTCGAGTATCTCGCGGTGCAGTCGCGCGCCAACAAGCTGACGGGCCCGATCCTGTGCCTCGTCGGACCGCCCGGCGTCGGCAAGACCTCGCTCGGCAAGTCGATCGCGAAGGCGACCGGACGTGAGTTCGTGCGCGTCTCGCTCGGCGGCGTGCGCGACGAGGCCGAGATCCGCGGTCACCGCCGCACCTATATCGGTTCGATGCCCGGCAAGATCATCCAGTCGATGCGGAAGGCGAAGTCGTCCAATCCGCTGTTCCTGCTGGACGAGATCGACAAGATGGGCGCCGATTTCCGCGGCGATCCGTCTTCGGCGCTGCTCGAGGTTTTGGATCCCGAGCAGAACGGGACCTTCAACGACCACTACCTCGAGGTCGACTACGATCTGTCCAACGTGATGTTCATCACGACCGCGAATACGCTCAATATTCCGGGACCGCTGATGGACCGCATGGAGATCATCCGGATCGCGGGCTACACCGAGAACGAGAAGGTCGAGATCGCGCGCAAGCATCTGATCCCGAACGCGGTGTCCAAGCACGGCCTGGACTCCAAGGAGTTCTCGATCGACGACGACGCGCTGCTGCTGTTGATCCGCCGCTACACCCGCGAAGCGGGCGTGCGTAATCTGGAGCGTGAGCTCTCCACACTCGCCCGCAAGGCGGTGAAGGAGCTGATGATCTCCAAGAAGAAGTCGGTCAAGGTCACCGAGAAGACTCTGGAAGAGTTGCTCGGCGTGCCGAAGTACCGCTTCGGCGAGATCGAGAGCGAGCCGCAGGTCGGTATCGTCACGGGCCTGGCCTGGACCGATGTCGGCGGCGAGCTGTTGACGATCGAAGGCGTCATGATGCCCGGCAAGGGCAAGATGACGGTCACGGGCAATCTGCGCGACGTGATGAAGGAATCGATCTCGGCGGCGGCGTCCTATGTGCGCTCGCGTGCGATCGTCTACGGCATCGAGCCGCCGCTGTTCGACCGGCGCGACATCCACGTGCACGTGCCGGAAGGCGCGACGCCGAAGGACGGTCCGTCGGCGGGCGTGGCGATGGCCACCGCGATCATCTCGGTCATGACCGGCATTCCGGTCCGCCACGATGTCGCGATGACCGGCGAGATCACGCTGCGCGGCCGTGTGCTGCCGATCGGCGGCCTGAAGGAGAAGCTGCTGGCCGCTGCCCGCGGCGGCATCAAGACGGTGCTGATCCCCGAGGACAACGCCAAGGATCTCACGGAGATTTCCGATGCGATCAAGGGCGGCATGGAGATCATCCCGGTGTCGCGTCTGGACGACGTCGTCGCCAAGGCGTTGGTGAAGAAGCCCGTGCCGATCGTCTGGGAAGAGGACACCAAGGTGACGGTGAAGCCGGACGGGGACGAGGCCGCCGGCGGACTGACCGCGCACTAGGGTTCAGCGAAAGATGATAAAACGGCGCCTTCGGGCGCCGTTTTTGTTTTGGGGGCAGGGGATCAGGGCGATGCAGGTCGACGGGCAGTGCCATTGCGGGCAGATCACCTTTGAGGCCGAGATCGACCCCGAGGCGGTGTCGGTCTGCCATTGCCGGGATTGCCAGACCCTGACGGGATCGCCGTTCCGGGTGACCGCGATCTGTAGCAACGCCGACGTGAGGCTGACCGCTGGCACGCCAAAGGTCTACGGCAAGCGCGGCGACAACGGCCGGATGCGCTTCCAGCACTTCTGCGCCGACTGCGGTTCCCCGCTGTTCACCAGCGGCGAGGGTGATCAGGCCGACGATTGGGGCATCCGCTGGGGCTCAATCCGCCAGCGCGATAAATTGCGGCCCGTCAGGCAGATCTGGTGCCAGTCGGCGGCGGTGTGGATCGACGCGGTGCCGCTGCTGCCGGGGAGGCCGGGGGATTAGGCTGGCTTGCCAAGCCGAAGCTCGCCGCAAAAAAGCCCGCCTTCGCCCGTTGGGATTCGGCGTGGCAGCCTGCGTCGCTGCGCGAGCGCAGGCTGGTGGGCGGTCACGGATTCGAACCGCGGACCCTCTCGGTGTAAACGAGATGCTCTAACCAGCTGAGCTAACCGCCCCAAGGCGCCTCTTTAGCCCTCCCGCGGGTGTTCGAGCAAGGCCCGAACGCATCGCAAACAGGGCTCGAGCAAGACCGCCTTTGTGATGATTGTCACAGGCGTCCGCCCGCGAGTCGGCCAATGTCCACCGCAATTCACGATGGAGGGGTGGCCAATGTGTGCTCTGCTGGACCTCATCTACCGACATTGTTGCCGGGCGTGTTTGCGCGAAGCGCGACGCATGAGCCGCCGCGGCTCGATCATTCCAACTTGGTAGTTCCGGCTGACGGCGCGCCGATTTGGCCGCTGGCGGCTGTCCTGCCTCGTTGCGCCCGGCATCGGACGCCCACGAGCCGCCCTCCAAGGGTCCAAAATTGCCCTTTTTCGGTCATCTTTTTGATCGCCATCCGAACCAACGTTACGGCTCCCTGTGGCAGCGTGGAGTATCGCCGTGATGAGTGATCTTCGCATCAAGCTGGAAAGGTACGAGTCGAAAGCCGCCCACTGCATGAAAGCGGCTCAAGAAGCTCCTGATGAGGCCGGTCGGGCCTTCTACGAGGAGCTTGCCAACTATTACGACGAGCTGGCAGCCGACTTTCGCCGCGTCCTCGCCAAGCGAACCGGAGTTTCGCTCGCGGCCGAATGATCCGGCGTAGCGCAGGTCGGCAGTTGAAGACCTCAGCGTCCGTCAACCTCTGACGCCGTGCCGTGCGGCGTGAACGCAAGAACGTCTCGCTGACAGGTGGACCGAACAGGCCGCCTCAGTTGACGGCGTCCTTGCTTTTCGGCATCGGGGTCTTTCGACCAAGCTGCCGGAGGGGATCCATGGAACAGCCAAGCGGACACGCAGAGAATGCCGACCAGATCGCCTATTGGAACGGTCCGAGCGGGCAGCGCTGGGCCGATCGGCACGCTGCCCAGGAAAGCTTGCTCGGACCCATCGCCGACATGCTGATCGATCGCGCCAGGCCGAAGCCGGGCGAGCGCGTGCTCGATGTCGGCTGCGGCTCCGGTGCGACGACGTTCGCGTTCGCGAAGGCTGTCGCGCCCGATGGCTTCGCGCTCGGCCTCGACGTCTCCGATCCGATGCTGTTGCAGGCGCGCGCGTTTGCGCCAAAAGGCCTGCCGCTCGATTTCGTGCTGGCGGATGCGACGGTGCATCCGTTCGAGCCGGCGAGCTTTGACCTGTTGGCGTCGCGCTTCGGCGTCATGTTCTTCGCCGATCCCATTGCGTCCTTCACCAACCTCCGCCGCGCGCTGAAGCCGACCGGACGGCTCGCCTTCGCCTGCTGGCGCGAGCCGAAGGAAAATCCGTGGATGATGGCGCCGCTGATGGCGGTCTACAAACATGTTCCGAAGATGCCGCCGGTCGGGCCGGAAGAGCCGGGCCCGTTCGCCTTTGCTTCTGAAGAGCGCGTGACGCGCATCCTGAAAGGTGCAGGCTTCGTGGACGTGGCGATGGAGCCGCATAATCTGGCGATGGATGTCGCAATCGGCGGTGGGCTTGATGCCGCGGTCGAGGGCTCGCTCCAGATCGGCCCCGCCAGCCGCGCGCTGCAGGGCCATCCGCCGGAGACATATGCCGCTGCAAAAGCCTCGATCCGCGAGATGCTCGCGCCGTTCATGAAGGGACAAAGCGTAGCGTTGCAGGGCGCGATCTGGATCGTCACGGCGAAGGCGGCGTAGGCGACGCTCTATCCACCGTCATTGCGAGCGTAGCGAAGCAATCCAGACTGCCTCCGCGGAGACAGTCTGGATTGCTTCGTCGCTTCGCTCCTCGCAGTGACGGCGTGGATGGGCCTGTGAGTCCTACACCACATCATCCGGCGCGAGCGCGCAGCCGTTGTCCGGATGCGTCTCGATCTGAAGCGTGGTGTGGCCGATGCGGAACGACGCCCTCAGCATCTGCGCCGTCTCCATCAGGAATGCATCGCCGGCCCCGGTGGGCATGACAAGATGGCAGGTCAGTGCCGTCTCGGTGGTCGAGATCGGCCAGACGTGGAGATCGTGGATTCCCGAGACGCCGGGCCGCTCCAGCAGAAAGACCTTGATCGCGGCGATGTCGGTGCCCTTGGGCGCCGCCGCCATCGACATGTCGATGGAGCCGCGCAGCAGGCTGGTGGTGCTCCAGAGGATGGTGGCGCAGATGACGAGGCTGGTGACGGGATCGAGCCAGAGCCAGCCGGTCCAGATGATCAGCGCCGCCGAGATCACGACGCCGAGCGAGACCGCGGCGTCGGCCGCCATGTGCAGATAGGCGCCCTCGATGTTGATGTCGTCCTTGCGTCCGCGCGCGAACAGCATGGCGGTAAAACCGTTGATGAGGATGCCGATGCCGGCGACCACCATCACGGTCACGCCCGCAACCGGCTCCGGCTCGCGCAGCCGCAAGATCGCCTCCCAGCCGATCGCGCCTGTCGCGACTAGCAGGAACACCGCGTTCGCCAGCGCCGCAAGGATGGTGGAGGCGCGAAAGCCATAGGTGAAGCGGCCGCTCGGCGCACGCCGTGCCGCGATCGATGCGCACCAGGCCACGACCAGGCCGAGCACGTCGCTGAGGTTATGGCCGGCATCGGCGAGCAGGGCGGTGGAGTTGCCGATATAGCCGTAGATCGCCTCGGCCACGACCAGCGCGGTGTTGAGCGAAATGCCGATCGCGAACGCCGTGCCGAAATTGGCGGGCGCATGGACGTGCGCGTGGCCAGAACCGTGGTTATGCCCGTGGTCATGCCCGTGGCCGGCATGATCATGGTGGTGATGCCCGTGATGGTCGTGGCTGCCCAAATCTAGCGCTCCCCGGACGCCGCCAAATCAGGCGCCATTGTAGGCGTTTCGGCAGCCCCGTCACGCCGGAACAGCGCATAGAGCGCCGGCAGCACCAGCAGCGTCAGCACGGTCGAGGAGATGATGCCGCCGATCACCACGGTCGCCAGCGGACGCTGCACCTCGGCGCCGGCGCCGGTGGCGAGCGCCATCGGCACGAAGCCGAGGGAGGCGACCAGGGCGGTCATCAGCACCGGGCGCAGCCGCGTCAGCGCACCCTCGCGCACCGCGTCGGCAACGGGGTGCCCCTCGCTGCGCAGGCGTTCGATGAAGGCGATGATGACGAGGCCGTTGAGAACGGCCACGCCCGACAATGCGATGAAGCCGACACCGGCGCTGATCGACAGCGGGATGTCGCGCAGCAGCAGCGCGGCGACGCCGCCCGTCAACGCCAGCGGCACGCCGGAGAACACCAAAGCCGCATCCGCCGCCGATCCCATGCCCATGAACAGCAGCAGGAACACCAGCAGCAGCGCCACCGGCACCACGATCGTCAGCCGCTTGGTCGCCGACACCAGCTGCTCGAACTGGCCGCCCCAGCCGATCCAATAGCCCGGCGGCAGCTTGACCTTCTCGGCGACGGCGGCTTCCGCCTCGCTCACGAAGGAGCCGAGGTCGCGCGCGCGGACATTGGCGGTGACGACGATGCGCCGTTTGCCGTTCTCGCGGCTGATCTGGTTCGGGCCGGGCGTCGCATCGACGGTTGCGACCGACGACAGCGGGACATAGCGCATCTGGGCGAGGGGAGAGGCGGTCAGGGCTGTTCGAACGGCGGTGCCGCCTGCTGCTTCCTCGCTCGGCGGCAGCGGGATCGGGATGGCCCGGATCGCGTCGAGATTGCCGCGCAGATGTTCCGGCAGGCGCACGACGATATCGAAACGGCGGTCGCCCTCGAACAGCTTGCCTGCCGATTTACCACCGACCGCGATCTCGACGATCCCCTGCACCTCACCGATGCTGAGCCCGTAGCGGGCGAGCGCCTGGCGGTCGAGCCGGACGGTGAGGATCGGCAGGCCCGAGACCTGCTCGATCTTGACGTCGCTGGCGCCGCGGATGCCGCGGATTGCGGCCTCGACCCGCCTTGCGGCGCCCTGGAGGATGTCGAGGTCGTCGCCGAAGACCTTGATGCCGACGTCGCTGCGCACGCCGGAGATCAGCTCGTTGACACGGAACTGGATCGGCTGGGAGATTTCATAGGCGCTGCCGGGAATGTCGTCGGCGGCGTGGTCGATGGCCTCGATCACTTCCGATTTCGGCTTGCCCGGGTCGGGCCATTCCGCGCGCGGCTTCAGCATGATGTAGCCGTCTGTCTGCGCCGGCGACATCGGGTCGGTCGCGATTTCGGCGGTGCCGATGCGGGTGAAGAATTCCTTCACCTCGGGAATCTCCTTGATGCGCTTTTCCAGCGCCTTTTGCAGATCCAGCGACTGCGTGAGGCTGGTGCCGGGAATCCGGATCGAGGCCAGCGCGACGTCGCCTTCGTCCAGGCTCGGGATGAACTCGCCGCCCATGCGCGCGGCGGCAATGCCGCTTGCGACCACGATGACGGCGGCCATGACGGTGACCGCGACCCGATTGTCGATCGCGAGGCGGAGCAGGGGGAGATAAATGCGCTTCGCCACCCGCATGAACAGGTTTTCGTGTTCGGACACCTTGCCGGTGACGAAGATGGCAACCGCCGCCGGCACGAAGGTGATGGAGAACAGCACCGCGGCGCCGAGTGCCATCAGCACGGTCAGCGCCATCGGCGTGAACATCTTGCCCTCGACGCCGGTCAGCGTCAGCACGGGCAGGTAGACAACGGCAATGATCAGCGTTCCGAACAAGCTCGGCTTGATGACCTCGCGCGACCCGCGCAGGATCGCGCGCAGCCGTTCGGGGGTGGAGAGCAGCCCGCCCTTCTGGCGCTGCGCCTCAGCGAGCATGCGCAGGCAGTTCTCGACGATGATTACGGCGCCGTCGACGATGATGCCGAAATCGATCGCCCCCAGGCTCATCAGGTTCGCGCTGACTTTTGTTTCGACCATGCCGGTGATCGTCATGGCCATGGAGAGCGGAATGACGCAGGCCACCACGAGCGCGGCGCGGATGTTTCCGAGGATCAGGAACAGCACGGCCACGACCAGGGCCGCACCTTCCAGGAGGTTGTTTTCGACCGTGCGGATGGTGGCTTCGACCAGATGGGTGCGGTCGTAGACGGTCCGGGTCACGACGCCGTCGGGCAGCGATTTGGCGATCTCGTCGAGACGGGCTGCGACGCGGCGCGCCACGCTGCGGCTGTTCTCGCCGATCAGCAGCATGGCGGTGCCGAGCACGGTTTCCTCGCCGTCGCGCGTCGCCGCTCCCGTGCGGAGGTCTCGGCCTTCCTTGACGGTGGCGACATCCCTGATCCTGACGGGATTGCCGCCCCGCGAGCCGATCACGATGTCCTGGATCTCGCTGATGTTGCCGACCTGGCCCGGGGAGCGCACGAGATACTGCTCGCCGTTGCGTTCGATATAGCCGGCGCCGACATTGGCGTTGTTGGCGGCGAGCGCCGTCATGACGTCGCGAAAGCCGAGCCGGTAGGCCATCAGCTTGCCGGGGTCCGGCAGCACGTGGAACTGCCGCTCGAACCCGCCGATGGTGTTGACCTCGATCACCCCGGGCACGTTGCGAAGCTGCGGCCGGATGATCCAGTCCTGCACGGTGCGCAGATCGGTCAGCGAATAGTCGTGACCGCCTTGCGTCTTCGCGCCCGCCTTTGCCTCGACGGTGTACATGAAGATTTCGCCCAGGCCGGTCGAGACCGGGCCCATCGCGACCTCGACGCCCGCCGGAAGCTGATCCTTCACCTGCTGGATGCGCTCGCCCACGAGCTGGCGGGCAAAATAGATGTCGGTGCCGTCCTTGAACACGACCGTCACCTGGCTCAGGCCGTAGCGCGACAGCGAGCGGGTGTAATCGAGCTTCGGCAGGCCGCCCATCGCGGTCTCGACGGGGAAGGTGATGCGCTGCTCGGTTTCGAGCGGCGAGTAGCCGGGCGCGCGGGTGTTGATCTGGACCTGGACGTTGGTGATGTCAGGGACAGCATCGATCGGCAGGCGCTGGAAATTCCACGCTCCGAAAGCGACGGCGCCGAGCGCGAGCACCAGGACCAGCCAGCGCTGTTGAAGCGAGACGGCGATGAGGCGCTCAATCATGTTCCGCCTCGCCCTTGCCCATCTCCGCCTTCACGACAAAACTATTCTCCGCGACGTAATGCTCGCCGGCCGAAAGACCCGCCTTGATCTCGACATGGCGCGGATCGGAATCCCCGAGCTCCACGGGACGCGCCTCGATCTTGTCGCCGTCCTCGCGGACGAACACAATGGTCCTGTTCTCCAGCGTCTGGATCGCACTTCGGCGCACGGCGACCGCGACGTTGCGCGCGGCGAGGATCAGCCGCGCCGTGACGAACAGACCGGGACGCAGGCGTCCGTCCGGATTTGGCAGCACCACGCGGGCGAGCGCGGTCTGGGTCTCGCTGCTGCCGATCGGCGCCATGTAGGAGATCGTGCCCTTGATCTCGCCGCGGCCGTCGTCGGGATCGATCAGCACCTCGTCGTTGAGGCGGACGCGCCGGAGGTCCTGCCGGTAGATCGACAGGTCGACCCAGATCGTCGAGAGGTCGGCCACCACGAAGGCCGGCTTCTGCTCGGAGGCGTATTCGCCGAGCGAGATCTGCCGCTCGATGATGGTGCCGGCGATCGGCGCCTTCAGCTCGTAGACGGTGAGGCTCTGGTTGCTCTCGATCGCGGCGAGCAGATCGTCCTTGCCGACCCTGTCGCCGATGCGCTTCTGGATCGATTTGGCGACCCCCGGAAAGCGCGGCGTCACCTGCACGACGGCTTCCTGGTTGGCGCGCAAGATGCCGTTGAAGGACAGCGTATCGGTCAGCGTCGCACTCCCGGCCTCCGCCAGCGTGACACCGGCGGCCGCCAGCTTGACGTCGGAGATGCGGATGCGGTCGGCGCCGTGCTCGTCCTGCTCGACATGGTCGTTCGGCTTCTCCGGCTTCTTCTCCGCGGCATGCTCGGTGTGCGTGACCCCGGCAGGGGCGAGGAGGGAATAGCCGTAGGCGCCGAGTGCTGCGGCCACGATGGCGACGAGAATGGTGGAGGATGTCTTCATCGCGCGCTCTCCCGGGCCAGCGCAAAGGGATTGCCGACGAGGCCTTCGATGGTCGCGACGCCGGCATGGAAGTTCTGCAGCGCCTCCTGCTCGCGCAGCCGCGCCTGGGTGACGCTCGCCTGGGCGTCGAGCACTTCGAGCAGGGAGAAGCGGCCCTGGCCGTAGCCCTGCGCGATCGCTTCCGAGGCTTCCGTGGCCTTCGGAATCGCGGTCTCGCGCAGCACCGCGAGCTCGCGCAGCGAGCCCTGGAGCGAGTCGTAGGCGCGGCCGGCGACAACGATCAGCGTGTTGCGGTTGGCCTCGCGCTCGGCCCTGGTTTTGGCGAGGCTTTCCTGCGCCGAGAGGATGTTGCCCTGGTTCTGGTCGAACACGGGAATCGGCACCGAGACGGTGAGGCGCACCGCGTCGTCATTGGTCTCGTTGAAATGGCGCCATCCCGCCGCGATCCGTACGTCGGGATAGGGCCTTAAGCGCGCCATCAACAGCTCGGCATTGCGCTGGGCATACACCGCCGTCCAGCGCACCAGCTGCGGATTGGCATCGATGGCGGCCACGACCGACTGGAACGTCGGCGTCTTTCCCGTGGTATCGAGCCGGCCGGAGACCTCGCCGAACTTTGCCGCGGGATCCCCCATCAGCACCGCAAGCTCGCGCCTGGCGCTCGCCAGCGTTGCCTTGAAGCGTTCGCGGTCGGCCTTCACCAGGGCGGACGCGACCTCGGCGCGGCCGGTCTCGGCCGGCGAGGAGGCGCCGGCCTCGACGCGGCGGCGCAGCAGCGGCGTCAGCCGGTCGATCGCCGCGATCTGCTCGTCGAGGATCTGGATGCGCTGCTGCGCGCCGAGCACGCTGAGGAAGGCGATCGCAGTCTCCGACAGCACCTCCAGCCTGGCGGCCTTGCGCTGGATCGCGGCCACCTCGATGCCGGCGGCGCCTGCGGCGATCCGCGCATCACGCTTGCCGAACAGCTCGAAGGCCTGGCTGATCTGGAGCGTGGTCTCGGCCGATCTCGTGCCGCGATAGATGCCCGACCCGAACGAATTGTCCTGCTCATAGGACAGTTCCGGATTGAGCAGCGCGCCGGCCTGGATGCGCTGACCGGTGGCGATGCCGACGTCGCGCTCCGCCGCGGTCAGCCGCGGGCTCGCGGCCAGCGCGCGCGACAGCGCGCTTCGCATCGTAAGCGTCTGGGCGTGCGCGTGCTGCGTCAGCCAGGGGCTGACGAAAATCGCCATCGCGCACGCCAGGCGCGCGGCAGTCCGTCTGCAAGACATGAAGGTGACCTGTGAACAATAGCATCGTAGGCGCACGGGCGCCCGGCTGATCAGTTCAGGTCAGATGTTTGGGGGGCGGAGAGTCGGTGTCAGGCACGACGCCTGCAAGCACTGTCAGGCGAGGCGGATCTGACGCGGCCACCAGCTCCGACATTGCGTCAGGCAGCAGCAGTTGTGCGAAGACCACCGAGAAACAGCCATGACAGTGATGGGCTGCCAGCGTCTTGCTATCCGTATCTCCGGAATCGGGTCCCGGCGACGCAGCGATTTCCAGCTGGCCGAACGGATTGGTCACGTCCAGGCATTGGCACGTATGCAACACGCCCGACAGCAGATAGCTGATTGCGAGACACGCAGCCAACAGCCCGCGCCAGTTGCGCAGGCGAAACAATCTGATCGGGCGGCGGATCGCAGTCACGAAGTCACTCTGGTTACGTCCGGGTTCGTAGCAGGCGACCGGAACAGTGTCGACCCGCAATAATGTTACGTGTGCGGAACTGAACGTCGCACCCGCATGTATCCATGCGATTGCAAGCAGCGACGTCCGTTCATCGCCATCGTTGCGGTCCCATGGTAAGATAGAAGCGACGAGAGGGAGCTCGGAATGCCCGAAGAGTCTTGCCGCTCGCACGATGCGTGCTGTGGGGAAGCCGCCAAGCCCCGTGTGGAGGAAGTCGCCGCGTCAGGCTGCGCCGACTGCTGCTCGGCGGGCGTTCCGGTCTTCGACGGGCTCGATCCGCGATACAAGCGCGTGCTGTGGACCGTCATCGCCATCAACGCGGCGATGTTCGTGAGTGAAATGGCGGCGGGCCATTTGGCCGGCTCCCAGGCTCTCAAGGCCGACGCTCTCGACTTCCTCGCCGACACGGTCACCTACGGCCTGAGCCTTTCGGTGATCGGCGCGAGCATCAAGACGCGTGCCACCGCCGCGTTGTTCAAGGGGTTGTCGCTCAGTGCCATGGCCGCCTGGGTGTTCGGGTCAACGCTCTATCAGACCCTGGTCCTGGGGCTCCCACGTGCGGAGCTGATGGGGGCGATGAGCCTGGCCGCGCTGGCGGCGAACCTCACCTCGGTTCTCCTGCTCGCGCGCTACAAGGACGGTGACGCCAATGTGCGCTCGGTTTGGCTCTGCTCGCGCAATGACGCGATCGGCAACGTCATCGTGATGGTCGCTGCCATCGGCGTATTCGGAACCGCGACGGCATGGCCCGATCTGGCTGTCGCCGGCGTGATGGCCGGAATCTTCCTGACCTCGTCCTGCAAATCCTGCGGCAAGCATGGGCAGAGTATCGCGGCGGGCAAGCTGCCGTGACTGCCTGAGGGGGGCCTTTGCGTCCGATCCAAACGCGGAAAGGCCCCAGCCCGGGGCTGACCGGCTGAGGCCTTATGTGCTCACATTCTCATCCTTGGGACTTGAGGCGCTAACGCGCCCCGCTCTGGATCGTTCCGCAGGGCTCGGAATTATTTTGCCCTGCTGCCGGGAGGTGCGGCGTTCCTACGCCTTCTCCTCCCAAATCATCGCGAGATGCACGATCGTCTGTACCGCCTTTTCCATATCCTGCCGGCTGACCCATTCGAGCCGCGAATGAAACGCGTGCTCGCCGGCAAAGATGTTGGGGCAGGGCAGGCCCATGAAGGACAGGCGCGAGCCGTCGGTGCCGCCGCGGATCGCGGTGCGCATCGGGCGCAGGCCGGCACGGCGGATCGCCTCAATGGCGTATTCGAGGATCTGCGGGTGACGGTCGATCACCTGCTTCATGTTGCGGTACTGCTCCCTGACCTCGAACTTGTAGGTCGAGCGCGGATAGTCCTTCATCACATCCTTGACGATGCCCTCGAGCAGGACTTCCTTCTCCTTCAGACCTTCCTCGGTGAAGTCGCGCACGATGAAGGACAGCGTCGCCTGCTCCAGCGCACCGTCGATGCCAATCGGATGCAGAAAGCCCTGCTTGCCTGACGTCGTCTCGGGCGAGCAGCCTTCCTTTGGCAGCCGCTCGACGATGGCGGCTGCGATCTTGATCGCGTGCTCCATCTTGCCCTTGGCGTAGCCTGGATGGGCGCTGACGCCGTTGATGGTGATGGTGGCGCCGTCGGCCGAGAAGGTCTCGTCCTCGACGCTGCCGGCGCTCTCGCCGTCCATGGTGTAGCCGAAATCGGCGCCGAGCTTCTTCAGGTCGACATTGTCGACGCCGCGGCCGATCTCCTCGTCCGGCGTGAACAGGATCTTGATGGTGCCGTGCTTCACATGGGGGGTGTTGATGAAGAAGTGCGCGGCATCCATGATCTCGGCGACGCCGGCCTTGTTGTCGGCGCCCAAGAGCGTGGTGCCGTCGGTGGTGATGATGTCGTTGCCGATCTGGTTCTTCAGCGCGGGATGTTCAGTGAAGCGGATCACCTGGCTGGTATCGCCCGGCAGGGTGATATCGCCGCCGCGATAGTCCTTCACCAGCTGCGGCTTGACGTCCTTGCCGGTCACGTCGGGCGAGGTGTCCATGTGCGAGCAGAAGCAGATCACCGGCACCTTCTTGGTCGTATTGGCCGGGATCGTTCCGTAGACGTAGCCGAAGTCGTCGAGATGCGCGTCGGCGACGCCCATGGCCTTCAGCTCGGCGGCGAGCACGCGGCCGAGATCTTTCTGCTTCTCGGTCGAGGGCGAGGTCGGGGATTCCGGATCGGACTGGGTGTCGATGGTGACGTAGCGCAGGAAGCGTTCGGTCACGGTGTGCGAAAAGGAGAGGGAGGACATTTCTGGTCAAACCGCCGGGTCTTGGGGAAGCAAGGCTTGGGGGAAGCAGGCGGTATATCAGAAAAGCGGGCCGTGATGCGGCCGGAACGAAGCGGATCAGGCTTAACGAAACGTCACCTCAGATCGCTTCCTTGAGCTCCTTGACCGGGCGGAAGGCGACCTTCTTGCTGGCCTTGATGTGGATCGCCTCGCCGGTGGTGGGGTTGCGGCCGGTGCGGGCGGCGCGCTTGCGGACCTGGAGGATGCCGAGCCCGACGATGCGGACGCGGTCGCCCTTCTTGAGGTGCTTGGCGATCAGATCGACCATGTCGGTCAGGACGGCCTCGGCGTGCTTCTTCGAGAGGTCCTGGCTCTCCGCGATGTCGGCGGCGAGGTGCTTGAGCGTGATGGTGGCGGGAGCGGCTGCCTTCTTCGCCGAATCCTTCTTGGCCGAATCCTTCTTAGCCATGTCTGGCCTCCTCAATGACAGGGAAGCCCCGGAAAAGCCGGTCAAGCGTGGGGATCCCTCCAAGTTCTGGAAGGCGTAGACGATTCGGCCGCGGGCTGACTATGCCACGAGTTCCCGGCAGACGCCGGCAATGCCGCGAAAGGCATCGGGAAGTTCGGGCTAAGACTATGAAGGGATTGCCAAAATGGCGCGAGAGACGGGGCTCGAACCCGCGACCTCCGGCGTGACAGGCCGGCGCTCTAACCAACTGAGCTACTCCCGCGTGGTTCGCTGAAAGCGCGCGGAACGAGGGGGGACTTAAAGGCGGGGCTTGGTGAAGTCAAGGACGTTGCGCTTTGTCAGGACGCATCGGCTAAGCATTGCTCTGGAAAACGAAAAAGGCCGCCAGGCGGCGGCCTCTGTCAGCCCGAAACAGGGCGTGTCAGCGAATCTCCGACGTGCCTGCGCTGGTCACGGCCACCGGCTTGCCGGCCTTGATCACGTGAGCCGATTGGGCGGTCTGGCTGTAATCGACGTTGGTGCGGGCTGCGATGCCGAAGCCGGCGACCAGAATACCGGCAACCAGCGCCACCACCACGATCTTCAGGTGGGTGCCACGATCAGCCGAGTGAATAGAGTGGTTCATATGAGCCTCCCGACGGGCTTAGCCGCCGTCTATGGGCTCATGTCTTAAGGACCATCTGTTTCCGGATGGTTTCGCGGGTTCCGCAAAATGGTTTCATTAATGCGCCCGCTTGGTTTCGCCGGGCTGGCGGCCGGAACAGGTCTCAGGCCGCCGCCCGGCCGATATCGCCCCGGATCGTGCGGGCCGCCCAGACGAACAGCAGGGCGCCCAGTGTGGTCGTGACCGCCGCCGAGAGCAGGGAATAGCGCACGGCGTCCGCGCCGTAAGTGCCCTTGAGGGCGTCGTTGACCATGCCGACGGCAAGCGGGCCGACGCCCAGGCCGAAGCAGGTGGCGGTGAGCGCGATCAGGGCGGAGGCGAGCGCCCGCATGCCCGGCTTGGCCACCGTCTGTGCGATCGCGAAGATCGGTCCGAGATGGAAGCCGACCAGGAACGAGGTCAGCGCCAGCATCGCGACCATCATCGCGAAATCCTGCGTCAGCATGCACAGCGCGAACACCGGGCCGGCCAGCCCTGAGGTGATCGCCGGCGCCCACAGTTTCCAGCGGTCGTCGCGGCGGCTGATTTGCGCCACCACGAAGCCGCCGAGCAGGGTGCCGGCCATGCCGGCGAGCCCCTTGAAGGTGCCGGCATAGGTGCCGATCTCGGCGCTCGACAGATGGTGCACGCGGGCCAGGAACGGCGGGATCCAGGCCGCCGTTGCGTAGTTCGTGTAAGTGGTGAGGCAGAAGCCGATCAGCACGATGATGAAGCTTTGCTGCGAGGCCAGGAAGCGCAGTGTCGGCCCGAGCGGCTCCGGCACGAAACTCTCCTGCATCGCGCCGCGCTTCGGCTCGGAGATCGTCAGCCACAGAATCAATGCGAGCAGGATGCCGGGCAGGCCGGCGACATAGAACGCCATCCGCCAGCCAAAGTGCTGATTGACGTAGCCGCCGATGAAGTAGCCGAGGAAGACGCCGAGATAGGTGCCGATGGCGTAGATGCCGAGCGCGCGCGGCCGCTCGTTCTTGGTGAAGAGATCGGCGACGATCGATTGCGAGGCGGGCGAGCCCGCGGATTCGCCGATGCCGACGCCGATGCGCGCCAGCGCCAGCGAGGTCACGCTCGAGGCCGCCCCGCACAGCGCCGTCATCGCACTCCAGAACGCAAGGGCCACCGCGACGATGTTGCGTCGGTTGAGCCGGTCGGCGACGCGCGCGATGGGGATGCCGAGCAGGGAATAGAACAGTGCGAAGCCGAAGCCCGCGAGCAGGCCCATCATGGTGTCGCTGAGCTGAAACTCCTTCTTGATCGGCTCGATCAGGACGTTGAAGATCGTGCGGTCGAGGAAGTTCAGCGCATAGATGATGGTGAGCAGGCCCAGCACGTAATAGCGCCGCGCCGGGGGCTTTGCCGCCGCAGTCGTCTGCACCGACATCTGTGACGTCACATCGACCATCGCATCCCCCCAATTTGTCTTTGTTATCGTTGCCGGTCCAGCCCTTCGTGAGGCTGGTCGAGAGCGTTTTCGAGCGAAGTGGATACCGGTTCGCGTGAAGAAAACGCGCCAAACAAAAACTCAGCCTTCGCGGATGTAATTCCCCGCTTCGAATTCGACCGGCGCAGCACTTGCGTCGAACGACACGCCGATCGGATCGCGGTCTGCCTCCATCGCCTCCAGTTGCTCGCTCAGCATGCGCCGGATCATCAGGATGCCGCGGTCGCTCTGGCCGAAATGCTCCTCGGAGTGAACGGTCACGGGGCCTTGGCCGACCTGGGCCTCGTAATCGCCTGGGAATTGCTGGTGCTCTTGCTCGGTCATGTCCCACCAGAATTTTCCGTTGAACTTCGAGCGCATCCGGCCGATGTCGCCGGAAGCCTTGACGCGGCCGGCGACGTAGATGCGGAACGAGGTGTCGTCGATCGGCAACGTCCAGCCGATCGACTCGACGCGGGCGAATTGCGCCACGCGCGGATTGGGAACGACGCGCAAGGTGGGGAGGGCGGCTTCGGTGACGCGGTAAAACACCTTGCCGTCGTCCTGCTTGCGGATCGAGCGCACGGCGATGCCGCGCGGCGTCTTGTCGAACTTCACCTCCGGCATCGAGGCCATCATGTTGGTGAATTGCGGCCCCGAGAACGAGCCGTGCAGCACCGGCACGTGATAAGGATCGACCACGTTCTCGAAATGCTGCAGCCAGTTGCAGGGGATGATCGCGGGGCCGCCGCCGCCGATCGAGGAATCGTCGGCCTCGACGAACTCGCCTTCGTCCATGTTTTCCAGGCATTCGTAAGCCGGCAACACCGGGCGTTTCTCGGCCGGGCCCATATAGGCGAAGATCAGCCCATAGCGCTCCTCGACCGGGTACCAGGGCTGGCGCACCTTGTCCTTGAACTGGCCGCCGTCGGGCTCGCAGGGCTGTTCGAGGCAATGGCCTTCGGTGTCGAACTTCCAGCCGTGATAGCAGCAGCGGATGCCGTCCTCTTCGACCTTGCCATAGTAGAGCGTGGTGCCGCGATGGCAGCAGCGCGCGTGCAACAGGCCGGCGCGGCCGTGCTTGTCGCGGAACAGCACCAGATCCTCGCCGAGCGCGCGGACCTTTTTCGGCGTGTCGGTGGCGTCGCTGACGAGCCCGACCGGATGCCAGTAGCGGCGCAGCAATTCTCCCATCGGTGTGCCGCGCACGACTGAGGTGAGCTCGATGCGCGTATGCGCCGGCTTCATCGCATAGCCGGTGCCGAGATCGCGATCCCGCTGGGCATCGTCATGCTGTTCCTCCCGCCGCTGGCCTTGGGTGGCCGGGTCGTTTTGATGCGGTGACCCAGTGAAAAATAATTCGATGACAATGTCAACGATATTCCAGAATGCCTCTTAATCGCATTTGGAATCAGGTTGGGGAGGTTGCGCTACCAGCGCTTGGCACGCCCCGGCTTTCTTGGCAGAGGTGGATCATGAGCCAGACATCGAGCAGGGACGGGCACGCGTCGCCCGATGCGGACGAAAACCACTCGCCGGCGCCGATCACCGTGATGCTGTCGTCACGGCTGATGGTGCTCGCCAATTTGCTCAAGCGCGGTGCCATCCTGCGCTACAAGCGCCTCGCCGGATTGTCCTCGGTCGAGTTCGGTCTCGTCGCCTCGCTCGGTCGCCGTCCGCCGATGAGCGTGGCGCGGCTCGCCGAAGCCGTCGGCCAGGACAAGGGCCAGATCAGCCGCGCGCTCGCGGAGCTCGTCTCGCGCAAGCTGATCGCGAAGTCGGCGAACCCGAAGGACAGCCGCGAGGTGCTGGTCGCGCTGACCGCGGCAGGGCTCGCCGCGCACGATGCGATCGTCGAAGGCGCGCAGGAGCGCAATCGGCAATTGCTCGAACAGTTGAGCAAGGACGAGTTCGAGACGCTGCTGGCGCAGATCGACCGTCTCACGGCGACAGCCGAGAAGATGCTCGAAGCCGAGAAAGTTTCACGCTGATCTCTCGGAAATCTCCGGGAATGTTGGATCATTTCTAAGAACCCTTCTAAGAGGTTTTCAATTAGGGAATTCGCGCGCGCTCACCTAAGCGTCACTGCAAGCGCCTGCCGTTGGGGGAACGACGGCATGACGCAAGCAAACAGACATTTTGGGGTGCGCGTTGAACAGTCTTCGTATGCTGCGGTCGGTCGTCTTGGCGACCGCGTCTGCTTTCGCAGTGGTACCGCAGGCATCGCTTGCGCAGTCCTCGGCGCAAGGCGGTGCGCAAAACCTGCCGTCGGTCACCGTCAACGCGCCGGAAGCACGACGCCGCGCACCTGCTGCGGCCGCCCGCCGCGTGGCGCGGCCGTCGGTAGAGACCGCCGCCAGCCGCAGACCGCTTCAGCAGCGCAATGTCGGCTTCGTCGAGACGCCGCGCGGTCCGGTGAACGGCTACGTCGCCAACCGCAGCTCGTCGGGCACTAAGACCAACACGCCGATCATGGAGACGCCGCAATCGGTGTCGGTGATCGGCGCGGATCAGATCCGCGACCAGAAGGCGACCAAGCTCGACGAGGTTCTGCGCTACACCGCCGGCGTGCGGGCTGGCACCTTCGGTGCGGACACGCGCAACGATTGGTGGCTGATCCGCGGCTTCAAGTCCGACGACATCGGACTGTTTCTCGACGGCACGCAGCTGTTCTACACGGCCTATGCGAGCTGGCGGCTTCCGCCGTCCAATATGGAGCGAGTCGAGGTGTTACGCGGCCCGTCGGCGGTGCTCTATGGTGGATCGAGCCCGAGCGGCATCGTCAACGTCATCAGCAAGATGCCGCCGACCGAGCCGATCCGCTACATCGAGACCGGCGTCAACAATTTCGGCAACGCCTATGTCGGCTTCGATGTCGGCGGGCCCGTTGCAACGCAGCCCCAGGACGGCAAGCTGTTCTACCGCGTCGTCGGCGAGATCAGGAACGGCGACACGCAGGTCAACTTCACGCCGGACAACAACTACTTCATTGCGCCGTCCTTCACCTGGAAGCCGGATGCCGATACGACTTTCACGGTTCTGGCGTCGGCATCGAAGACCGACACCCGCGGCATCAACTTCCTGCCTTACCAGGGCACGGTGACCAACGCGCCGTTCGGCAAGATCCCGACCAGCTTCTTCGCCGGCGATCCCAGCGTCGACAAGTTCACGCGCGAGCAGGAGATGCTCGGCTATCAGTTCGAGCGCAATGTCACCGACGATCTAACGTTCCGGCAGAATGCGCGATTTGCGCATATCGACCTGACCTATCGCGGTTACATCGGCAACGGCTGGGACAATATCAATGCGGCCTCTCTCGGTCGCTACAATTGGTATGCGAAGGATACCGCCAACCAGGCCGATCTCGACAACCAGCTGGAATATCGCTTCAACACCGGACCTGTCCGGCACACGATGCTGTTCGGTGTCGATCTGAAGGGCTATCAGATCGACGACTATCAGGCCTTCAACTTCGGCACCGTTCCTCCGATCAATGTGCTCAATCCGGTCTACGGCATTAACATCCCGCTCACAGGCCCGCCGTTCCGTAACTTCCTGATCACGCAGAAGCAGGCCGGCACCTACCTCCAGGACCAGATGAAGCTCGGTAACTTCACGCTGGTGCTGAGCGGCCGCAACGACTGGGTCGAGACGACGCAGGCCGCCCGTGACACTGGGGCGACGCTCGCCAGCAACAATGACAGCCAGTTCAGCGGTCGCGCAGGCTTGATCTACAATTTCGACAACGGCATCGCGCCCTACATCTCCTACGCGACGAGTTTCAACCCGATTATCGGGCTCAACGCGCAAAATCAGCTGTTCCAGCCGGAGACCGGCCAGCAGGCCGAAATCGGCGTCAAGGTCGCCCCCAAGGGATTTGATGGCTACTTCACTGCCTCGGTGTTCAACCTGAAGCGCCAGAATGTACCCACTACCGATCCGATCATCACCACGCTGCAGAACCAAACCGGCGAGGTGACCTCGCGCGGCATCGAGCTCGAAGCGGTCGCAAATGCGACGAAGGAGTTAAAGTTCATCGGCGCCTTCACGGCCTATCATCTCTTCACCAGCAGGGACCTGAACCCGGCGCTGGTCGGCAAGACGCCGACCAACACGCCTGAGCTCCTGGTCTCGGGCTGGGCCGACTACACATTCAAGGACGGACCGCTTGCGGGATTCGGCTTCGGCGGCGGCGTGCGCTATGTCGGCGCCTCCTGGGCGGACGCCGCCAACACCCTCGAGGTTCCCGCGGTCGTGCTCGGCGACCTCGCGGTCCACTACGAGTGGCAGAACTGGCGCACGGCAATCAACGTGATCAACCTGACCGACAAGATCTATGTCGCAAGCTGCGCGGCGGCCTCGTCATGCTTCTACGGCGACCGCCGGCGCGTCACCGCCAGCGTCTCCTACAAGTGGTAGGCACCGGCGAGGGGAGGGCCTCGTGAAGGCGCGCACGGTCAGGCTCTGGTCCGTGGTCCACACCTGGACCAGCCTGATCTCGACCGTCTTCCTGCTGCTGCTCTGCCTGACCGGCCTGCCGCTGATCTTCCATCACGAGATCGATGAGCTCCTGGGCTATGCCCCCCAGCCCGAAGCTCATGCGGGCGCGGCGCGTGCGACGACGCAAGCCGTCGCCGACGCCGCGCTCGCCGCCGATCCCGGCCGGGTGCTGCAATATATCGCCTGGGACAAGGACGAGCCCGGGATCGTGACCGCGTTCACCAACAGCGCCGTCGACGGGCTGCCTGACAACACGACCGTGCGCGCGTTCGATGCGGTGTCGACCAAGCTGCTCGGACCGGTCGGCATCGGGCCGATGCTGATCATGCTCAAGCTGCATACCGACATGTTTGCCGGTCAGCCGGGAAAACTGTTCCTCGGCGGGATGGGCCTGCTGTTCGCAATCGCCATCATCTCCGGCGTGGTACTGTACTGGCCGTTCACCCGCCGACTGCGCTTTGCCACCATTCGCGGCCACGCCTCGCGCCGCGTGCGCTGGCTCGACTGGCACAATCTGATCGGCGTCGTGACGGTGGCCTGGGCGCTGGTGGTTGGCCTCACCGGCGTCGTCAACACCTGGGCCGAACTGATGCTCAACCAGTGGAAGGCCACGGAACTCGCCAGCATGGTCGCGCCCTATGCCGGCAAGCCGCCGCCGTCGCATCTGGCTTCGCTCGACGACGTCGTGGCGCGCGCGAGGCAGACGGCGCCCGGGATGGAGGTTGCCTTCATCGCGTTTCCGGGAACGCCGTTCACGTCGTCGCACCACTTCGCCGCCTTCATGCGCGGCGACACGGCGCTGACGGCGCGGCTCCTCAAGCCGGTCCTGCTCGATGGCGAAACAGGGGAGGTCGCCGACAGCCGGGCGCTGCCGGTCTATCTCCAGGCGCTCCTGATCTCGCAGCCGCTGCATTTCGGCGATTATGGCGGGTTGCCGCTCAAGGTGATCTGGGCCGTGCTCGACATTCTCACGATCGTTGTGATCGGCAGTGGCCTCTATCTCTGGCTGGCACGGCGGCGCAAGCGCGCGCCCGCCCGGACCGACGCATTCGCCAGACGAACCCCGGTCCCGTCGTGATGCATGGCTCCTCTGACCGCTCGGGCCTGTGGATACGTGTCTTTGCTGCACCCATCCTGCTCGCGGCTGCGACCATCACCGGCCTGCTGGCTGCGCTACTCTGGGGAACGGTCGGCCAGTATGTCGCCTGGGTGACGGTGGGGGCCCCGGTGCTGGTCATTGCCTGGGTCTGGGTGCGCTGCCGCACCCGGAAAACTGGGCAATTATCGCGGACGACACGCGGCAAATAGCTGCCTCAGCCCGTGTGCCGCAATCCTCGAACGGCTGCCCTGCAAAACTGTGGCCGCCCTTGCTGGGATTGGCGATCTGCTCCATACCAGCCGCGGGGCGATTCCGGGATTTCTATCGTTCTGGGGGCGGCAAAGGGCCTAAAAGGAGCGTGTCTTGCGCCCATTGGTGCACTGCGCTAAGGCTCAGAACAATTCCAAACTGGACGAATCCGTGGCTGTCCCGAGGCTGCGGGAAAAAGGGCTCGTCAATGAGCGGCATTCTGCAGAACTATCTTCCACTCGTCGTCTTTATAGGGGTAGCGGGCCTCATCGGCCTCGTGCTGCTGATCGCGCCCTTCATCGTGGCGTTCCAGCAGCCGGACCCGGAAAAGCTGTCGGCGTATGAGTGCGGTTTCAACGCCTTCGACGACGCTCGCATGAAGTTCGACGTCCGCTTCTATCTGGTCGCCATCCTCTTCATCATCTTCGACCTCGAGGTGGCGTTCCTGTTTCCCTGGGCGGTGGCGTTCGGCAAGCTTGGCGCGACCGGCTTCTGGTCCATGGTGGTGTTCCTCGGCGTGCTCACGGTCGGGTTCGCCTATGAATGGAAGAAAGGAGCACTGGAATGGGATTGAACCCTGCAACGGCCTCGGGTCCGGTCGTCGCGCCGGCCCCCAAAGGCATCCTTGATCCGTCGACCGGCAGGCCAGTTGGCGCCAACGATCCGTTTTTCCTCGAGGTCAACTCCGAGCTGTCCGACAAGGGCTTCTTCGTGGCCGCGACCGACGACCTCATCACCTGGGCCCGTACCGGCTCGCTGATGTGGATGACCTTCGGTCTCGCCTGCTGCGCGGTCGAGATGATGCAGGTCTCGATGCCGCGCTACGACGTCGAGCGCTTCGGCTTCGCGCCGCGTGCCTCGCCGCGCCAGTCCGACGTGATGATCGTCGCCGGCACGCTGACCAACAAGATGGCGCCTGCACTGCGCAAGGTCTACGACCAGATGCCCGAGCCGCGCTACGTCATCTCGATGGGCTCCTGCGCCAACGGCGGCGGCTACTACCACTATTCCTACTCGGTCGTGCGCGGCTGCGACCGGATCGTGCCGATCGACATCTACGTGCCGGGCTGCCCGCCCACGGCGGAAGCGCTGCTCTACGGCGTGCTGCTGCTGCAGAAGAAGATCCGCCGCACCGGCACCATCGAACGCTAAGGTTTTACGTCATGGACGACGCCAAGCTCGACGCCCTGGGGCAGACGATCGTTAGCGCGCTTCCGGGCGCCGCCATCGGTCATTCGGTGGCCTTCAACCAGCTCACGGTGGATGTCGAGGTCAGCAAGATCGTCGAGGTGGTCAAGTACCTCCGCGACGATCCGAAATGCCGGTTCATCAACTTCACCGACATCACGGCCGCAGACTATCCGTCGCGCGAAAAACGCTTCGACGTGATCTATCACTTCCTGTCTCCGACCCTGAACGCGCGGATCCGCCTCAAGGCCCAGGCCGACGAGACCACGCAGGTGCCGTCGCTGATCGACGTGTTCCCCGGCGCCGACTGGTTCGAGCGCGAGGCCTACGACCTCTATGGCGTGTTCTTCGTCGGTCACCCTGACATGCGCCGCCTGCTGACCGATTACGGTTTCGAGGGGCATCCGCTGCGCAAGGATTTCCCGACCACCGGTTTCGTCGAGGTTCGCTACGACGACCAGGAGAAGCGGGTGGTGTACGAGCCCGTCCGGCTCAACCAGGAATTCCGCAAGTTCGATTTCCTCTCGCCGTGGGAAGGGGCGGACTATCCGCTTCCCGGTGACGAGAAGGCGGGACCGAAGGTCTGATCATGAACGAGCAACCCGAACAGCTTCGCAATTTCACCATCAACTTCGGGCCCCAGCATCCGGCTGCGCACGGCGTGCTGCGTCTGGTCCTGGAGCTTGACGGCGAAATCGTCGCCCGTGTCGATCCCCATATCGGCCTGCTTCACCGCGGCACCGAGAAGCTGATCGAGCAGAAGACCTATCTGCAGGCGATCCCGTATTTCGACCGGCTCGACTACGTCGCGCCGATGAACCAGGAGCACGCCTTCTGCATGGCGGCTGAGAAGCTGCTCGGCATCGAGGTGCCGCGCCGCGGCCAGCTGATCCGCGTGCTCTATTGCGAGATCGGCCGCATCCTGTCGCATCTGCTCAACGTCACCACGCAGGCGATGGACGTCGGCGCGCTGACCCCGCCGCTGTGGGGCTTTGAAGAGCGCGAAAAGCTGATGGTGTTCTACGAGCGCGCCTCCGGCAGCCGTATGCACGCAGCCTTCTTCCGCGTCGGCGGCGTGCATCAGGATCTGCCGCAGAAGCTGGTCGACGACATCGAGGCCTGGTGCGATCCATTCCTGAAGGTCGTGGACGATCTTGACCGTCTTCTCACCGCCAACCGCATCTTCAAGCAGCGCAACGTCGATATCGGCGTGGTGCCGCTGAAGGAAGCCTGGGAGTGGGGTTTTTCGGGCGTCATGGTGCGCGGCTCGGGCGCGGCTTGGGACCTGCGCAAGTCGCAGCCCTATGAGTGCTACGCCGAGATGGATTTCGACATCCCGATCGGCAAGAACGGCGACTGCTACGATCGCTACCTGATCCGCATGGAAGAGATGCGCCAGTCCGTGCGCATCATGAAGCAGTGCATCCAGAAGCTGAACGCAGCCGACGGGAAGGGGCCTGTCGTCGTCGAAGACAACAAGGTCGCGCCGCCGCGCCGCGGCGAGATGAAGCGCTCGATGGAAGCGCTGATCCATCACTTCAAGCTCTACACCGAAGGCGTCCACGTGCCGGCCGGCGAGGTCTACACCGCGGTCGAGGCGCCGAAGGGCGAGTTCGGCGTCTATCTTATCTCCGACGGCACCAACAAGCCCTACAAGTGCAAGATCCGCGCGCCGGGCTTTGCGCATCTGCAGGCGATGGACCACATCTGCCGCGGCCATCTGCTCGCCGACGTCTCGGCGATCCTCGGCTCGCTCGACATCGTGTTCGGAGAGGTCGATCGGTGATGGCGCAGGCGCCAATCCAGTTTGACCGTGCCTCGGGGGCCCTTGAAGGGGCCAACCTGTGGGAGCGGACGGCTGCCTTGGCGCTGGTGACGGGATCGAAGATCTCCTCGCACTTCTCGCATATGGGCTACATCGCCTGCGCGAACCTGCTGCGGAAAACGCTGCCCGAGCGCAACATCGCGATCAGGCTCAATCCCGACGCCGTGTTCGAATTCCCCTACGGCGACGGCTACTGGAGCAAGCTGCTCAACCGCTCCTACAATTACGAGGACGAGCTGGAGGTCCTGTTCGCCGACTCCATCGACGTCGACTACACGCTGCTCGATTGCGGCGCCAATTACGGCTACTGGTCGGTGCTGGTGTCGAGCAAGCCGTTCGGATCGCACAAGGCGATCGCGATCGAGCCGTCGGGGCAGAACTATACGAAGCTTGCCAACAACGCCCGTGTCAACGGCAACCGCTTCGAGACGCTGAAATGCGCCATCGGTGCGGCGCGCGGCACCGCGCGGCTATCAGGCACCAAGCATGAGGCCTTCAGCATCGCCGGCGGACCGTCGGCGGGCGGCGAGGACGTGCCTGTCCTCGCGCTCGACAATCTCATCGACGACGGCAAGGTGGCGGCCCACGGCAAGTACCTGATCAAGCTCGACGTCGAGGGCGTCGAGATCGAGGCGATCAAGGGCGGCGCCCGGCTGCTTGAGACCGACAGCGTCATCATGTGCGAGGAGCACGGCAGCGATCGCAGCCACGCGGTGTCGCGCTTTATCCTCGAACAGACGCCGCTGAAGCTGATCGTGTTCGATCCGCGCAGCAACCGGATGGAGACCGTGACCGAGCTGTCGATCCTCGACCGCATCAAGGTCTCGACCCACGTCGGCTACAACGTTTTCGGCACCGCAAGCGCATTCTGGCAGGACAGGATCGATGCCCTGAATGCGAAAACCGCGCGCCGTATGCAGTGAGAGATAAGAGATGTCCGTTCGCCGATTAGCACCGAAGGAAGTCCAGCCCGCGAGCTTTGCGTTCACGGAGGAGAACCTCGCATTCGCCAAGCAGCAGATCGCGAAATATCCGGCCGGACGCCAGGCCTCCGCGGTGATCGCCATCCTCTGGCGCGTCCAGGAACAGCACGACGGCTGGGTCTCGGAAGCCGCGATCCGCGCCGTCGCCGATCTGCTCGACATGCCCTATATCCGCGTGCTCGAAGTCGCGACCTTCTACACGATGTTCCAGCTCGCTCCCGTCGGCAAGAAGGCGCACGTCCAGGTCTGCGGCACCACGCCGTGCCGCCTGCGCGGCGCCGAGGATCTCATCCACGTCTGCGAGCACCGCATCCACCACGAGCCGTTCCATCTGTCCAAGGACGGCAATTTCAGCTGGGAAGAGGTGGAATGTCTCGGTGCCTGCGTGAATGCGCCGATGGTGCTGATCGGCAAGGACACCTATGAGGATTTGACCAAGGAAACCTTTGGCAAGGTGCTCGACGGCTTCGCCTCGGGCAATCCGCCGAAGCCCGGGCCGCAGAACGGCCGCCAGTTCTCGGCGCCGACGGGTGGGCCGACCACGCTGAAGGAGATCACCTGATGCGTGATCTCCCCGCAATTGGAGGGAACGAGGCCGTGAACAAGTGGGGCTTCGTCGCCATGCACGCCGCGGTCGCGGCCGCCTTCATGTTCCTGCTGCAGCGCTTCGTGATGAACGCGACGCAGGAGAGCAGCCTACTCTGGGCGCTGACCTTCGCCGTCTGCGCCGCCGGACTTGCCTACAAGCAGTCCAATCGTTGATCGGAAAGCACTGAAATGCTCGAGGACAAGGACCGCATCTTCAAGAACCTCTACGGCCTCCACGACTGGGGGCTCGAGGGCGCGCGGCGCCGCGGCGCCTGGGATGGTACGAAGAATATCATCGACAAGGGCCGTGACTGGATCATCAACGAGATGAAGGCGTCGGGCCTGCGCGGGCGCGGTGGTGCCGGCTTCCCGACCGGCCTGAAATGGTCGTTCATGCCGAAGGAATCGACCGACGGCCGGCCGAGCTATCTCGTCGTCAACGCCGACGAATCCGAGCCCGGCACCTGCAAGGATCGCGAGATCATGCGGCACGATCCGCATCTCCTGATCGAGGGCTGCCTGATCGCGAGCTGCGCGATGAACGCGCATGCCTGCTACATCTATGTCCGCGGCGAGTTCATCCGCGAGCGCGAGCATCTCCAGGCCGCGATCGACCAGGCCTATGAGGCGAAGCTCGTCGGCAAGGACAATGTCAACGGCTGGCCGTTCGACATCTACGTCGCGCACGGCGCCGGCGCCTATATCTGCGGCGAGGAGACCGCGCTGCTCGAAAGCCTCGAAGGCAAGAAGGGCCAGCCGCGCCTGAAGCCGCCGTTCCCGGCCAATGTCGGCCTGTTCGGCTGCCCGACCACCGTCAACAACGTCGAGTCGATCGCGGTTGCGCCCGACATCCTGCGCCGCGGCGCGGCCTGGTTCGCCGGCATCGGCCGTCCGAACAATGTCGGCACCAAGCTGTTCTGCATCTCCGGCCATGTCGAGCGGCCCTGCAACGTCGAAGAGGCCATGGGCATTCCGTTCCGTGAGCTGATCGAGAAGCATTGCGGCGGCATCCGCGGCGGCTGGGACAATCTCAAGGCCGTGATCCCCGGCGGCTCCTCGGTGCGCATGGTGCCGGCCGAGCAGATCATCGACACGCCAATGGATTTCGACAGCTTGAGCAAGCTGCGCTCGGGCCTCGGCACCGCGGCCGTGATCGTGATGGACAAGTCGACCGACCTGATCCGCTCCATCGCCCGCATCTCCTATTTCTACAAGCATGAGAGCTGTGGCCAGTGCACGCCATGCCGCGAAGGCACCGGCTGGATGTGGCGCGTCTTGACCCGCATGGCCGACGGTCGCGCCCACAAGCGCGAAATCGACATGCTGCTCGAAGTCACCAAGCAGGTCGAAGGCCACACCATCTGCGCGCTCGGCGACGCAGCCGCCTGGCCGATCCAGGGCCTGATCGCGCATTTCCGTCACGAGATCGAAGCGCGCATCGACCAGTATTCGCACAAGGCTGACATCGACGATATCGGCGTCCGCGATCCCGTGAACATGGTCGCGGCGGAGTAAGAGACATGACCAAGCTCATCATCGACGGAAAAGAGATCGATGTCCCCGCCGAGTACACGCTGCTCCAGGCGTGCGAAGCCGCGGGCGCCGAGATTCCGCGCTTCTGCTATCACGAGCGGCTGTCGATCGCCGGCAATTGCCGGATGTGCCTCGTCGAAGTGAAGGGCGGCCCGAAGCCGGTCGCAAGCTGCGCCTGGGGCGTGCGCGATTGCCGTCCGGGCCCCAAGGGCGAGCCGCCGGAAATCTCCACGCGTTCGCCGATGGTGAAGAAGGCGCGCGAAGGCGTGATGGAATTCCTTCTCATCAACCATCCGCTGGACTGCCCGATCTGCGACCAGGGCGGCGAGTGCGACCTTCAGGACCAGGCGATGGGCTATGGTGTCGACACCAGCCGCTTCGCCGAGAACAAGCGCGCCGTCGAGGACAAGTACCTCGGCGCGCTGGTCAAGACCTCGATGAACCGCTGCATCCAGTGCACGCGCTGCGTCCGCTTCTCGGCGGAAGTCGCCGGCGCGCCCGAGATGGGCGCCACCGGCCGCGGCGAGGACATGGAGATCACGACCTATCTCGAGCACGCGCTGACGTCCGAATTGCAGGGCAATCTCGTCGACATCTGCCCGGTCGGTGCGCTGACCTCGAAGCCCTATGCTTTTGCGGCGCGCCCGTGGGAGCTCGGCAAGACCCAGTCGATCGACGTGATGGACGGCCTCGGCTCGGCGATCCGCGTCGACACCCGCGGTCGTGAGGTGATGCGCGTGCTGCCGCGCATCAACGAGGCCGTGAACGAGGAGTGGATCTCCGACAAGACCCGTCACGTCGTCGACGGCCTGCGCACCCAGCGTCTCGACCGGCCCTATATCCGCGAAGCCGGCAAGCTGCGGGCGGCGAGCTGGCCCGAAGCCTTTGCCGCGATCGCCGCGAAAGCGGCGCGCACCGACGGCAAGCGCATCGGCGCGATCGCCGGCGACCTTGCCGGCGTCGAAGAGATGTTCGCGCTGAAGGACCTGCTGGCCAAGTACGGCTCGGGCAATCTGGCCGTGCAGGGCGGCGACGCCTTCGATCCCGCGCTCGGCCGCGGCTCCTACATCTTCAATCCGACGCTGGTCGGCGTCGAGCAGGCCGACGCATTGCTCATCATCGGCGCCAATCCGCGAAAGGAAGCGGCGGTGTTCAACGCCCGCATCCGCAAGCGCTGGCGCGCCGGCGGCTTCAAGGTCGGCGTGATCGGCGCCAAGGTCGACCTGACCTATGACTATGATCATCTGGGTGCAGGCACCGAGACGCTCGGCGAGCTCGCGGCCGGCAAGCACTCCTTCATGGACGTGCTGAAGAACGCCAAGAACCCGATCATCCTGGTCGGCGCAGGCGCGGCCTCGCGTCACGACGGCGCCGCTATTCTCGCCGCCGCCGCCAAGCTCGCGCTCGATGTCGGTGCGGTGAAGGACGGCTGGAACGGCCTCGGCGTGCTGCACGAGACCGCCTCGCGCGTCGGTGCGCTCGATATCGGCTTCTCCGCCACGGCAGGTGGCCTGAACGCGGCGCAGATGACGACCTTCGGCACGCTGGACCTGCTGTTCCTGCTCGGCGCCGACGAGATCAAGCCGTCGGACGGCACCTTCGTCGTCTATATCGGCACCCATGGCGACCGCGGCGCGCATCGCGCCGACGTCATCCTGCCGGCCGCCGCCTACACCGAAAAGAACGCGATCTACGTCAACACCGAAGGTCGCGTGCAGATGACCGGTCGTGCCGCGTTCCCGCCGGGCGAAGCCCGCGAGGACTGGGCGATCGTGCGCGCGCTGTCGGAAGCGCTCGGCAAGAAGCTCGGCTATGACTCGCTGTCGGCGCTGCGCCAGGCGATCTTCAAGGCCGTGCCGCACCTGATCCGTCTCGACCAGATCGAGGCCGGCTCCGCCGAGCAGATCAAGAAGCTGGCGGGGAAGGGCGGCTCGCCGGAGAAGGCGCCGTTCAAGCCGGCGATCGAGGACTTCTATTTGACCAACCCAATCGCGCGTGCGTCCGCCGTGATGGCGGAATGCTCGCGGCTTGCCTCCGGGCAGATGCTGACCGCAGCGGAGTGAGCCGATGGAATTCTTCGAAAGCGCATTCTGGACCGGTTTCCTCTGGCCGCTGATCATCATGGTCGCGGAGAGCGTCCTGGTGCTCGTCGTCCTGCTGGTCGCGATCGCCTACATCCTGCTCGCCGACCGCAAGATCTGGGCGGCGGTGCAGATCCGCCGTGGCCCGAACGTGGTCGGCCCCTGGGGCCTGCTGCAGTCCTTCGCCGACCTGCTGAAGTTCGTGCTGAAGGAGCCGATCATCCCGTCCGGCGCCAACAAGGGCGTGTTTCTCCTTGCTCCCTTGGTCTCATGCGTGCTCGCGCTTGCGGCCTGGGCGGTGATCCCGACCAATCTCGGCTGGGTGATCTCCGACATCAATGTCGGCGTGCTCTTCATCTTCGCGATCTCGTCGCTGTCGATCTACGGCATCATCATGGCCGGCTGGTCGTCGAACTCGAAATACCCGTTCCTGGCCGCGCTGCGCTCGGCGGCGCAGATGGTGTCCTACGAGGTCTCGATCGGCTTCGTCATCATCACGGTGCTGCTCTGCGCCGGCACGCTGAACCTGTCGGCCGTGGTCGAGGCCCAGCATGCCCGTGGCCTTGCCAGCCTGATCGGGTTGCCGCAGCTCACCATCCTGAACTGGTATGTGTGGCCGCTGTTCCCGATGTTCGTGATCTTCTACGTCTCGGCGTTGGCGGAAACCAACCGTCCGCCGTTCGACCTCGTCGAAGCTGAATCAGAGCTCGTCGCCGGCTTCATGGTCGAGTACGGCTCGACGCCGTATCTGCTGTTCATGCTCGGCGAATATGTCGCGATCGTCACGATGTGCGCGCTGGCGACGATCCTGTTCCTCGGAGGCTGGCTGCCGCCGGTGGATCTGCCGCCCTTCAACTGGGTGCCGGGGATCATCTGGTTCTCGCTCAAAGTGTTCTTCATGTTCTTCCTGTTCGCGATGGCAAAGGCGATCGTGCCGCGCTACCGCTACGACCAATTGATGCGCCTCGGCTGGAAGGTTTTCCTGCCGCTGTCGCTGGCGATGGTGGTCGTGGTGGCTGGCGTGCTGCATTTCGCCGGCATCGCGCCGAAGTGAGGGCCGTCATGGGTATCAATGTCAACGCCACCGCACGCTCGCTGCTGCTGTCGGAATTCGTCTCGGCGTTCTTCCTCGCCATGCGCTATTTCTTCCAGCCGAAGCCGACGCTGAACTATCCCTTCGAGAAGGGCCCGATCTCGCCGCGCTTCCGCGGCGAGCATGCGCTGCGCCGCTATCCGAACGGCGAAGAGCGCTGCATCGCCTGCAAGCTGTGCGAAGCCATTTGCCCGGCGCAGGCCATCACCATCGAGGCCGGCCCGCGCCGCAACGACGGCACCCGCCGCACCGTGCGCTACGACATCGACATGGTGAAGTGCATCTATTGCGGCCTCTGCCAGGAGGCCTGTCCGGTCGACGCCATCGTCGAAGGTCCGAACTTCGAATTCGCGACCGAGACCCGCGAGGAACTGTTCTATGACAAGGCCAAGCTGCTCGCCAATGGCGACCGCTGGGAACGCGAGATCGCGAAAGCGATCGAGCTCGACGCGCCGTACCGGTGAGATGAGAGCATGATCCTTCCCGCGCTGTTCTTCTATCTCTTCGCCGGCGTTTGCGTCGCCTCGGCGGTGATGGTGATTGTCTCGCGCAATCCCGTGCACTCCGTGCTGTACCTGATCCTGGCCTTCGTCAACGCCTCCGGCCTGTTCGTGCTGATGGGCGCCGAATTCCTCGCGATGATCCTGATCGTCGTCTATGTCGGCGCCGTCGCGGTGCTGTTCCTATTCGTGATCATGATGCTCGACGTCGACTTCCTCGAGCTGCGCGAGGGCTTCATCGAGTACCTGCCGGTGGGCCTCGTGATCGGCGGCATCTTCCTGTTCGAACTGCTGCTCACCGTCGGCTTCTGGGTCATCAACCCCGGCGTCTCCAAGACGATCACGGCGGCGATCCCGACCAATGTCAGCAACACCGAGGCGCTCGGGCTCGTGCTCTATACGAAGTACATCCACTACTTCCAGCTCGCGGGCATGGTGCTGCTGGTCGCCATGATCGGCGCCATCGTGCTGACGCTGCGCCACAAGGCGAACGTGAAGCGGCAGGACATCAACGTTCAGAATGCACGCACGCCCGAGATGGCGATGGCGATGCGCAAGGTGGCGTCGGGGCAGGGGCTCCAGGACAGCGACGCGGCGGAGTGGGTGAAATGACGATCGGGCTCGGACATTATCTGGCGGTCGGCGCGATCCTGTTCACGCTCGGGATCCTCGGCATCTTCCTGAACCGCAAGAACATCATCGTCATCCTGATGTCGATCGAGCTGATCCTGCTCTCGGTCAACATCAACCTCGTGGCATTCTCGACCTTCCTCGGCGACATCGTCGGCCAGGTCTTCGCATTGCTGGTGCTGACTGTTGCGGCTGCGGAAGCCGCGATCGGTCTCGCCATCCTGGTGGTCTATTTCCGCAACCGCGGCTCGATCGCGGTTGAGGACGTCAATCTGATGAAGGGCTGAGCTCAGTCATGGTTCAGGCGATTGTCTTTCTGCCTCTGCTGGGCGCCATCCTTGCTGGCCTGATCGCGCTGTTCGGCGCGCATGCCCGCAACCCCTCGGGCGACGCGGTCGAGCATCACGGCGATCATGGCCACGGCGACGCGCATGCGTCGGCGGCCCATGACGACCATGGTCACGACGATCACGCTCACGATGACCACGGCCATGGCCCGGACGAGCCGCCGGCCGCGGGCTCGCGGGGCGCCGAGCTGATCACGACCGCGCTGCTGTTCGTCTCGGCGGCGCTGTCCTGGATGACGCTGGTCGATGTCGGCTTCATGCACCACGACATGCGCATTCCGCTGTTGCCCTGGATCATGTCGGGCGACCTCCAGGTCTACTGGACGCTGCGGGTCGACACGCTCACCGCCGTGATGCTGGTGGTGGTGACGACCGTGTCCTCGCTCGTGCACCTCTATTCCATCGGCTACATGGACGAGGATCCGTACCGGCCGCGCTTCTTCGGCTATCTCTCGCTGTTCACCTTCGCCATGCTGATGCTGGTGACGGCCGACAACCTCGTGCAGCTGTTCTTCGGCTGGGAAGGCGTGGGTCTCGCCAGCTATCTCCTGATCGGCTTCTGGTACCAGAAGCCGTCGGCGAACGCGGCGGCGATCAAGGCCTTCGTGGTCAACCGCGTCGGTGATTTCGGCTTCGCGCTCGGCATTTTCGCGATCTTCATGCTGACGAGCTCGACCGATTTCGAGACCATCTTCCATGCAGCTCCGAGCCTGACCGGCAAGACCATCGACTTCCTCGGCTGGCACGCCGACGCGCTGACCCTGACCTGCCTCCTGCTGTTCATGGGCGCGATGGGCAAGTCGGCGCAGTTCCTGCTGCACACCTGGTTGCCGGACGCGATGGAAGGCCCGACCCCGGTCTCCGCGCTGATCCACGCCGCGACCATGGTCACCGCCGGCGTGTTCATGGTGGCGCGCCTGTCGCCGCTGTTCGAACTCGCCCCGAACGCGCAGGCCGTCGTGATGTTCTTCGGCGCCACCACGGCGTTCTTCGCCGCGACCATCGGCCTCGTCCAGAACGACATCAAGCGCATCGTCGCGTACTCGACCTGTTCGCAGCTCGGCTACATGTTCGTGGCGATGGGAGCAGGGGCCTATTCGGTCGGCATGTTCCACCTGTTCACGCACGCCTTCTTCAAGGCGCTGCTGTTCTTGGGTTCCGGCTCGGTGATCTACGCGATGCACCACGAGCAGGACATCCGCAACATGGGCGGCCTCTGGCGCAAGATCCCCTACACCTATGCGGTGATGGTGATCGGCACGCTGGCGCTCACGGGCTTCCCGCTCACGGCGGGCTATTTCTCCAAGGACGCCATCATCGAGTCCGCCTACGCCTCGCATAATCCGTTCGCGATGTACGGCTTCCTGATGACGGTCGTCGCCGCCGGCCTGACCTCGTTCTACTCCTGGCGCCTGATCTTCAAGACCTTCCACGGCGAGCCCCATGACGAGCATCACTACGAGGCCGCGCATGAGGCCCCGCTCTGGATACTGATCCCGATCGGCGTTCTCGCGGTCGGCTCGATCGTCGCGGGCTTCCCGTTCAAGGAGCTGTTCGCCGGTCACGGCGTCGAGGAGTTCTTCCGCGAGTCCGTGAAGATGAACCCGCACATCATCGAGGAGATGCACCACATCCCCGAGACCATCGCCATCCTGCCGACGGTGATGATGGTGCTGGGCTTCCTGGTGTCGTATCTGTTCTACATCCGCCGGCCGTATCTGCCGGTCGAGCTCGCGAACACGCAGCCGATGCTGTACCAGTTCCTGCTCAACAAATGGTACTTCGACGAGCTCTACGAGGTCATCTTCGTCCGTCCGGCGAAGTGGATCGGCTACCAGCTCTGGAAGAAGGGCGATGGCTTCATCATCGACGGTCTCGGTCCCGACGGTATCTCGGCCCGCGTGCTGGACGTCACCCGCAACGTGGTGAAGATCCAGACCGGCTATCTCTATCACTACGCGTTCGCCATGCTGATCGGCGCCGCCGGCCTGATCACCTGGTTCATGTTCGGCTTTGGAGGCCAGTAAATGACAACCTGGCCAATCCTTTCGGTCACGACGTTCCTGCCGCTGGTTGGCGCGCTGATCGTCTATCTCAGCCGAGGCGATGACGAGGCGGCCCGGCGCAATGCGCGCTGGATCGCGCTGTGGACCACGCTGATCACCTTCGCGGTTTCGGTGATCCTGGTGATGCGCTTCGATCCGTCGAGCGCCGACTTCCAGTTCGTCGAGAAGGCGAACTGGCTCGCCACCGGCATCACCTACCACATGGGCGTCGACGGCATCTCGCTGCCGCTGGTGATCCTGACCACCGCCATCATGCCGTTCTGCATCATCGCGAGCTGGAAGGCGATCACCAACCGCGTCCGCGAATACATGATGGCGTTCCTGATCCTGGAAACGCTGATGATCGGCACCTTCTCGGCGCTCGATCTCGTGCTGTTCTACCTGTTCTTCGAGGGCGGCCTGATCCCGATGTTCCTGATCATCGGCGTCTGGGGCGGTCCGCGCCGGGTCTACGCGTCGTTCAAGTTCTTCCTCTACACGCTGCTCGGCTCGGTGCTGATGCTGCTCGCCATCATGGCGCTGTACTGGAATGGCGGCACCACCGACATCCCGACCCTGATGCACACCGCCGTGCCGCGCTCCCTGCAGACCTGGGCGTGGCTCGCCTTCTTCGCCTCGTTCGCGGTGAAGATGCCGATGTGGCCGGTGCACACCTGGCTCCCCGACGCCCACGTCGAGGCGCCGACCGCGGGCTCGGTGGTGCTGGCTGCGATCCTGCTGAAGATGGGCGGCTACGGCTTCCTGCGCTTCTCGCTGCCGATGTTCCCCCTGGCCTCGCACGACTTCGCGCCGCTGATCTTCACGCTCTCGGCCATCGCCATCATCTACACCTCGCTGGTGGCGCTGATGCAGGAGGACATGAAGAAGCTGATCGCGTACTCGTCAGTGGCGCATATGGGCTTCGTCACCATGGGCATCTTCGCCGGCACCATGCAGGGCGTCGCCGGCGGCGTGTTCCAGATGATCTCGCACGGCATCGTCTCCGGCGCGCTGTTCCTCTGCGTCGGCATCGTCTACGACCGCATGCACACCCGCGAGATCGCGGCCTATGGCGGCCTCGTCAACCGGATGCCGCTCTACGCGCTGACCTTCATGATCTTCACCATGGCCAATGTCGGTCTGCCCGGCACCTCCGGCTTCGTCGGCGAGTTCATGACGCTGCTCGGCACCTTCAAGGTCTCGATCCCGACCGCGTTCTTCGCGACCTTCGGCGTGATCCTGTCGGCCTGCTACGCGCTGTGGCTGTACCGCAAGGTCGTGTTCGGGGCGCTGGTCAAGCCGTCGCTGGCGAGCATGAAGGATCTCACTTTCCGCGAGTGCGTGACGCTGTTCCCGCTGATCGCGCTGACGATCCTGTTCGGCGTCTATCCGAAGCCGGTGCTCGATATGTCGGCCGTCTCGGTCCAGCAACTCGTCAACAATTACAACACCGCTGTGACGGCCGTGAAGGCCGCCGCACTGCTCCAGTGATCGGGCAGGTCAGGATATCGCCATGAGCTTTGAGACTGCAGGTTATCAACTGGCGCCGGTGCTGCCCGAGATTGTGCTCGCGGTCGGCGCCATGGCACTCTTGATGCTGGGGGCCTATCGCGGTCAGGAGACCACCAGGACCGTCACGACGCTTTCGGTCCTGCTGCTGGTCGTGGTCGGCGTGCTCGTCTACGCACAGCCTGCGGGCAAGCACGTCACCTTCGGCGGCAGCTTCATCGTCGACGATTTTGCCCGCTTCATGAAGATCCTGGCCCTGATCGGCTCGGCGGTGACGCTGGTGCTGTCGACCGAGTTCCTGTCGGACCCGTCGCGCCGGATCTTCGAATACGCGATCCTGGTGCTGCTCTCGACGCTCGGCATGATGGTGCTGATCTCGGCCGGCGACTTGATCTCGCTCTATCTCGGCCTCGAGCTGATGTCGCTCGCGCTTTATGTCGTGGCGGCCTCGAACCGCGACAACGCCAAGTCGACCGAAGCCGGCCTGAAGTACTTCGTGCTCGGCGCGCTGTCCTCGGGCATGCTGCTCTACGGTTCTTCGCTGGTCTACGGCTTCACCGGCACGGTCAGCTTCACCGGCATCGCGGCGGCCGCGACGGTCTCGAATATCGGCCTGGTGTTCGGCCTGGTCTTCCTGCTCGCCGGCCTCTGCTTCAAGGTCTCGGCCGTGCCGTTCCACATGTGGACGCCTGACGTCTACGAGGGCGCGCCGACGCCGGTCACCGCCTTCTTCGCCTCGGCGCCGAAGGTGGCCGCGCTCGCCGTTTTCACGCGCGTTACGCTGACCGCGTTCCCCGGCATCGTCTCGCAGTGGCAGCAGATCCTGGTGTTCGTGGCGATCGCCTCGATGGCGCTCGGCTCTTTCGCCGCGATCGGCCAGTCCAACATCAAGCGCCTGATGGCTTATTCCTCGATCGGCCACATGGGCTTTGCCCTGGTCGGCCTCGCCTCCGGCACCGTCGAGGGCGCGCAGGGCGTCTTGATGTACATCGTGATCTATGTGGCGATGACGCTCGGCTCGTTCTCGGTCATTCTGGCGATGAAGCGCAACGGCCAGGCCGTCGAGAAGATCAGCGATTTCGCCGGTCTGTCGCGGACCAATCCGCTGCTCGCCTTCATGTTCGCGATGCTGCTGTTTTCGCTCGCCGGAATCCCGCCGCTCGCCGGCTTCTTCGCCAAATGGTACGTCTTCGTCGCCGCCATCAAGGCGAACCTGTTCACGCTCGCCGTCATCGGCGTGTTGACCAGCGTCGTGGGCGCCTACTACTACCTGACCATCGTCAAGACGATGTACTTCGACGAGCCGGCCGGTCAGGTCGATCCGGTGCGCGTCGAGGTGAAGACTGTGCTGGCTGTCTTTGGCCTGTTCAACATCCTCTTCGCGCTGTTCGCGGGCCCGGTGGTGAGCGTCGCCTCCGCCGCGGCAAAGTCGCTGTTTTAGGATGGGGTTCGCGCTCGGTCCTCGCGCACTCTCGGCGGGCTACAAGCTCGCAGCTTTCGAACGGACCGGCTCGACCAACACCGACGCCATCGAGCACGCGCGGGCCGGCGAACGCGGCCCGATGTGGTTCGTCACCTCCGACCAGACCGCCGGTCGTGGCCGGCGCCAGCGCGCCTGGATCGCGCCAAAGGGCAATCTCGCCGCGAGCGTCCTCGAGGTGCTGGATATTGCGCCTGCGGTTGCCGCCACCATCGGGTTTGCGGCGGGGCTTGCGGAAGAGGCTGCCCTGGAGAAGGTCAGCCTCGAGGCCGCGCTCCGGCTTGGTCCTGAGCGGCCCAGATACGCCCTGAAATGGCCGAATGACGTCCTCGCGGGCGGCAAGAAGCTGGTCGGCATTGGCCTCGAAGCCGAGGCCGTCGGCGATCGTCTCGCCGTCGTCGTCGGCATCGGCACCAACGTCGTGGCGGCGCCGGAGGGGACGCCGACGCCGGCCGTGTCGCTGGCCGCACTCGGCGTCCAGATCAGCGCGGAAGAGCTGTTCTCGGCGCTGTCCGACGCCTGGGTCGAGTTCCTCGGCATCTGGGACAATGGCCGCGGCTTTGCGGAGATCCGCAAGCTGTGGTTGGAGCGCGCCTGCGGCCTCGGCGAACGGGTCGCGATCAACACGGGAACGATGACGCTGGAAGGCATTTTCGACACCATCGACGACACCGGCTGCCTGATCGTCCGCACCGTTGACGGCCGACGCCTCCCGGTGGCGGCCGGCGAGGTGTTCTTCGGCTCGGCCGCCTCCGTGGGAGCTGCGTGATGGCGAAGCCTGACGAACTGGTATTTGCGCCGCTCGGCGGCGTCGGCGAGATCGGCATGAATTTGTCGATCTACGGCCTCGGCAACCGCCAGCAGCGCGCCTGGCTGGCGGTCGATCTCGGCGTCTCCTTCGGCGACGAGGAGCATCTGCCGGGCATCGACCTGATCATGCCCGACATCAGCTTCCTGGAGAAAGAACGCAAGAATCTGATGGGCCTAGTGCTCACCCACGCCCATGAGGACCATTTTGGCGCCATCATCGACCTCTGGCCGAAGCTGAAATGCCCGATCTATGCCACGCAGTTCAGCGCGGCGCTGTTCGAGGCCAAATGCGCCGCCGAGCGCAACGCGCCGAAAATCCCCGTGACGGTGGTGCCGTCGGGCGGCCGCGTCGATATCGGCCCGTTCAACGTCGAGTTCATTCCCGTCGCGCATTCGATCCCGGAAGCGCACGCGCTGGCGATCCACACTGACGTCGGCACGGTGCTGCACACCGGCGACTGGAAGATCGACCCGACCCCGACGCTCGGGAGCCCGACCGACGAGAAGCGGCTGCGCGAACTCGGCGAGGAGGGCGTGCTCGCCCTGATCGGCGATTCCACCAACGCCGTGCGTGACGGCCGCTCGCCCTCGGAAGCCGAGGTCGCGCGAACCATCATCGATCTGGTCAAGGCCGCCAAGGGCCGCGTCGCGGTGACGACCTTCGCCTCCAACGTCGCGCGCATCAAGGCCGTCGCCGCCGCGGCCAGGGCTGCCGATCGCGAGGTCGTCGTGGTCGGCCGCGCCATGGAGCGCGTGGTGCAGGTCGCGCGCGAGACCGGTTATCTCGACGGCGTGCAGAATTTCCGCTCGCCCGAGGTCTACGGCCATCTTCCGCAGGACAAGGTGCTGGCGCTGTGCACCGGCAGCCAGGGCGAGCCGCGCGCGGCGCTGGCGCGCATCGCCAATGACGACCATCCCGAGATCACGCTCAACCGCGGCGACAGCGTGATCTTCTCCTCGCGCACCATCCCGGGCAACGAGAAGGCCGTCGGCTCGATCATCAACAATCTGGTGCTGCAGGGCGTCGAGGTCCTTACCGACCGCGACCATCTGGTCCACGTCTCCGGCCATCCCCGCCGCGACGAATTGCGCGACATGATCGCCTGGACCAAGCCGCAGCTCCTGATCCCCGTCCATGGCGAGGCGCTGCACCTGAACGAGCATGCCAAGCTCGCGCGCGCCGCCGGCGTGCCGCGCGTCCTGGTCGTTCGCAACGGCGACCTGATCAAGCTCGGCCCGGGTGATCCCGGCATCATCGGCGAGGTGCCCTCCGGCCGGATCTACAAGGACGGCACGATCTTGGAGGACTCCAAGTCCCGCGCCGTGGTCGAGCGCCGCCGCATGGCTTTCTCCGGCTGCGCCTTCGTCGCGGTCGCGATGACGGAGCAGGGCGAGCTTGCCGACGATCCCGAGGTCGATCTCGTCGGCATTCCCGAGAAGAACCGGGACGGCGAGCCCTTCGACGACCTCGTCTTCGATGCCGTGGTCTCCACCATCGAGGGCCTGCCGAAGGCCCGCCGCCGCGATGCGGATGCCCTGGCTGAGTCGGTGCGACGCGCTGTCCGGGCCGTCATCAACGAACATTGGGGCAAAAAGCCCCCCTGTCTGGTACACGTCCTGACGGTGTAGTTGAGCATGGTCTTCGGATCATGCGCTGAGGGAGAAGAAACATGCTGGGTCGCCTCAACCACGTCGCGATCGCGACCAAGGACGCCGTCAAGTCCGCGAAGATCTATGGCGCGGCGTTCGGGGCGCAGATCTCGGAGGCGGTCGCGCTGCCCGAGCATGGCGTCACCACCGTGTTCGCGACGCTGCCCAATACCAAGATCGAGTTCATCGAGCCGCTCGGCGAGGCCTCGCCGATCGCAAAGTTCCTCGAGCGCAATGCCGACGGCGGCATCCACCATATCTGCTACGAGGTCGTCGACATCATCGCCTCGCGCGATACGCTGGTGAAGGAGGGCGCGCGGGTGCTCGGCGACGGCGTGCCGAAGATCGGCGCCCACGGCAAGCCGGTGCTGTTCCTGCACCCGAAGGACTTTTCCGGGGCGCTGGTCGAAATCGAGCAGGCGTAGGGCGCCGGATCATGGCCATCCAGATATCGACCGCGCTTGCGATCTACTTCGTCATCTGGTGGATCGCGCTGTTCCTGACGCTGCCGTTCGGCGTGCGCAGCCAGCACGAGGACGGCGTCGGCGCGCCCGGCACCGACCCCGGCGCACCGGTTCTGACGCGGATGAGAGGCAAGCTGATCTGGACCACGATCATCTCGGCGATCATCTACGGGATCGGCATCGCCGCCTATCATGCCGGCTATCTTTCGATCGAGCGCTTGTCCAAATTGATGGGAATGCCGTTCTAGACGTTTTTGCCGACAATATTGCTTTGGGGGAAACGAATGACTTTTCAGCGGATCGTCATCGCGCTTCTGGTGCTGATCGTCGCCGGCCTTGGCGCCATCGGCTATTTCGAGTGGAAGATGGCCGTGCAGGTCCGAACGCTGAAGGCGTTCGTCGAGGGCTCTGTCTTCAACGAAGCCGTGATGGCCTGCGAGCAGGCCAAGAGCTCGACGCCGTTTCGATGGAACGGGGGCAAGAGCACCTCGGTGATCGGCCTGAACTCGGTCAAGCTGGACAAATACACCGTCAGCGCCAGCTACACGCTGGTGGCGGACAGCGTCTATTGTGATTACGATCCCATCAAAAGAAAGGCCGAGATCGGCTCGAGCTTCCTGGAGCGGGAGTAACGATCCGGCCATGCCAAGAGCATGATCCGGAAAAATGCGAAGCGGTTTTCCGATAAGATCGTGCTCAAATATCATGGGGTGGGATCGTCATGACCGACGCGGGGGACTACCGGATTCTGCATGAGGCGGCCTTGCGGGACCATCTCGCGGGCATTCCCGACCTGAAGGCACTCATCGGCGGCGAGCCGGCCGCCTGGGGCATCACCGAGGTCGGCGACGGCAATCTCAATCTCGTCTTCATCGTCAAGGGCGCGCGCGGCGGCGTCGCCGTGAAGCAGGCGCTGCCCTATGTCCGCCTCGTCGGCGAGAGCTGGCCGCTGCCGCTGTCGCGGGCCCATTACGAATATCTCGCCTTGTCGAAGCAGGCCCAGCTCGCGCCCGGACTCGTGCCGGCCCTGCTGCACCACAACGAGACGCTGGCGCTGACGGTAATGGAGCTGCTCGAGCCCCACATCATCATGCGCAAGGGGATGGTCGCCGCAACGCAATATCCCGGTTTCGTGGACGACATCACCACCTTCATGGCGCGCACCCTGTTCTTCACCTCCGACCTCGCGCTGTCGGCGGCCGAGAAGAAGCAGGGCATCGCCGCCTTTGCCGGCAACCACGCGCTGTGCAAGATCACCGAGGATCTGATCTTCACCGATCCCTACCGGATTGCCGAGCAGAACCGGTGGACCGCGCCTTATCTCGACGGCCTGGCCGCAGAGCTGCGCGATGACATGGAGCTGCATGTCGCGATCTCCCGGCTGAAGCTGAAGTTCATGGCAAGCCCCGAGGCGCTGCTCCACGGCGATCTCCACACCGGATCGATCATGGTGACGGAGAGCCAGACGCGGGTGATCGATCCCGAATTCGCGTTCTACGGCCCGATGGGATTCGACGTCGGCGCCGTGCTCGCGAACCTCCTGATGGCCTATTTTGCCTCCGCCGGCCACGAGCGTACGCCGGGTGAACGGCAGGCGTTCGAAAGCTGGGTGCTGGAGACGGTCGATAAGGTCTGGAACGAGTTCGCCCGCAAGTTCCTCGATCTCTGGCGCGCTGGCGGCGCCGGCGACGCCTATCCGGCCTCGCTCTTCGCCGGCGAGAAGGGCGCCGCATGCCTGGAAGCCGAGCGGCAGGCTTACATGCAGCGGCTGTTCGCCGACACCGTCGGCTTCGCCGCCGCCAAAACCCTCCGCCGTATCTTCGGCCTGGCCCACAACATCGACTTCGAGCTGATCGAGGACCCGAAGAAGCGCGCGATCAGCGAGGCCCGCGCCGTGCGGCTCGCGCGGGCGATGATGGTGGAGACGGGAGCATTTCGGACGATTGCTGACATCACAGGCGCCGCGCGAAAACTGCGCGATTGGCAGCCGGAGTTTGCGAACGGCTAGAGGCCGATGCGCTTCAATAAAGGCGCATCGGCAGCAGGACGCCGTCCGTGCCGGCCAGCAGACCCCAGGTCTCGTTGGCCGCGACCTCGAACTCCCGGATCTGGACCGTGCCGCCCTCGACCTTAAGGGTGACCTTGTACTTGCCGGGCGGCAGATCGATCTTTTGGCTGTCCGGTATTTCGGCTGCGGCGGAGTCGGAGTGCGCCAGTTTCTCGCCGGCGTGCGCCGCCAGCTTGACGGTCTGGTCGGCGACGGTGATGACCGCCGCCTCGTCCGACTTGTTGCCGAGCATCAGCTTTGCCTGCCTCGGCCTCGGCAGGAGGCCGGCATTCGCGATACCCGGCTTGCGCAGCGAAAGTTCGGCGATTGTCCTGTCGTCCTGACGGGAAAGCCGGACCAGGACCGGTCCACGGGCCGTCGTGAAGGTGATCACGGCCCGGTCCGGTTCGACCACCGTCTCGATCCAGCCACGCTTGCCGAGCTCGGCGCGATAGAAGCCGAGCACAGCCGTGAGATCGCGCGGGGTCTCGGCGTAGACTGACGCGATGAACGGCGAATTCTTCGCCGTAGCGATGCTCCAGCTTTCGGGCAGTGGCAGACCGGTGCCCTGGGAAACCCTGGCTTCGAAACCCGCACCTGCGCCCCGTGCGACCGCTCTGACGGGGATGCCGAGCAGTCGTTCGACGAAATTATCCGGAGTGTCATGGCCCCGGACCGCCCACCACGTCTCGTCAAGATAGTCGTTCACGCCGGTGGTGCGACTCCAGCTGAACCGGATGCTGTCCGCCTCGCTGTACCGGCCGAGGCTGGCCGCGACCGGGCTTGCCAGCACGGCCGTGGCGGCGAGCAGTCCGCCCGCGAGCAAGATACCTAGCGTTCGGCGATTCATTTTTTCCGCGATCCCTGGGGCTCAGATAACGATCCTGAGCTTGGTCGCGTTGATCGCGAAAAATGTTCACTGGTCCCGGTCGTTCGATGACGCACCGCGTCAATCGGCGGCTTGCACCGCTTGGGACGCAATCCGGCCTCCGAGGGTCTCGCGAGCGCTGCGTTCCGGAACCCGTCGCCATCAAAACGAAGCTTGCGTTCGACGGGCTACGAATGATCAAATCCCTGATCGGAATGCCTGCGTTGTTGGGGGACACATGATGTTCAGGATGATCGCGATCGTCGCTGGTTTGGGGCTGGCGCTCGCCACCTCGGCGGAGGCCCAGGCGCCGCGCAAGGGCGGAACCATCCGCATGACGGCGCCCTACGGTTCGAGTTTCACGAGCCTCGACATTCACACCACACAGCGCGCCCAGGACGAGATCTACGCCAAGGCGCTGCACCGGTCGCTCTACATCTGGAATTCCGCGGAGGGCAAGCCGGTTCTGGAGCTCGCCAAGGAGGACGTGGTCTCGGGCGGCGGTCTCGTTCACACCTTCAAGCTGCGCGACGACGCCTATTTCCACAACGGCCGCAAGATGACGGCCGACGACGTCATCTGGTCCTACAACCGCATCATGGACGGCACCAAGGCCTATCCCGGCGCGCGCTTTGTCCGGGTGATCGAGGGCGCGGCCGCGGTCGAGAAGGGTCAGGCCAAGGAGATCTCCGGCCTGAAGAAGATCGACGACTTCACCCTCGAGATGAAGCTGACCGAGAAAGTCGATCCAGGATTCTACTTCTTCACAGCGCTCACCTCGATCTATCCCGCCGACGAGGCCGCCAAGGAGAGCTTCATCCAGAAGCCGATTGGTCTCGGGCCGTTCAAATTCGTCGAGCACGTGCCGGGATCGCGCATCGTCCTGGAGCGGTGGGACCGGTTCTACAAGACCGGCAAGCCCTACGCCGACAAGGTCATCGTGTCGATCATGGCCGAGGCCGCAGCGCGCGATGTCGCCTTCCGCAACAAGGAGATCGACACCTCGGTGCTGGGACCTGCGCAATACGTCGCCTATCAGTCCGACGCCGACCTCAAGGGCACCATCGTCGAGGTCGCCGAGGTCTTCACGCGCTATATGGGCATGAATCCCTCGTTCAAGCCGTTCACCGACAAGCGCGTCCGGCAGGCGATCAATTACGCGATCGATACCGACCTGATCATCAACAAGCTGGTCAAGGGCAAAGCCTATCGCGCCACCAGCTGGCTGCCGTTGACATCTCCAGCCTACGACAAGGCGATGAAGCCTTACCCCTACGATCCCGCCAAGGCCAAGCAGCTGCTCGCGGAGGCCGGCTATCCCCAGGGCTTCGAATTCGAATGGACCACCAGCCAGAATGAAAGCTGGGGCTTGCCGATCGTCTCCGCCGTGATCCCGATGCTGGACAAGGTCGGCATCAAGGCGAAGGTCAAGCAGGTCGAGACCGCGGTGCTGGCCGAGGTGGTGCGCAGCGGCGACTATCAGGCCTTCATCTATTCCCAGGCGACCGGCCCGGATCCCCAGGCCGCGCTCAAATGCTTCCACTCCTCGACGCCGCAGCCGGCCTGCAACTACATGAACTACAAGAATGCCGATTTCGACAAGCTGATCGATGCGGCAGGGCAGACCGACGATCCCGCAAAGCGCACCGAGCTGCTGCAGAAGGCCAATGCGCTGCTCTATGAGGAAGCGCCGGTCTGGTTCTTCAACTACAACAAGGCGGTCATGGCGGTGCAGCCGTGGCTCAAGGGCGTTCAGCTCAATGCGACGGAGCTGACCCATCAGAACGTCGAAGACCTCTGGGTCGACGAGACCTCGCCCGCGAAGTGACACGCGCTCTCGCGCTCCCTCCATCGCGACGAGCGGTGGGGGGAGAGAGGAAAAGCCTGGATGCTCTCGTTCCTGCTCCGCCGTCTGCTGCAAACCATTCCGACCGTGCTCGCCGTCGTGCTGCTGGTGTTCGTGCTGTTCAGCGTCGTTCCCGGCAGCATCGTCTCATCCATGAGCGACGACAGCGATCCCCAGGTCGAGCTGCGCATGAAGAAGCAGCTCGGCCTCGACGATCCCCTCTATTGGCGTTTCGGCGCCTACATCGCCAAGCTCGCGACCGGTGACTTCGGCACCTCGTTCCGGACCCGCGAGCCTGTCACGACCATGATCGCCAAACGGGCCTGGCCGACGCTGCAGCTCATCTTCACGGCCATGACGTTTGCGATTTTGATCGGTGTTCCCCTTGGTTTCATCGCAGCGCTGAAACCCGGGGGCATCGTCGATACGCTCGCCATGGTGCTGGCGGTGTCGGGCCTTTCCATTGCCAAATTCTGGCTCGGATTGGTGCTGATGTATCTGTTTGCGTTGAAGCTCGGCTGGCTGCCGAGCTTCGGCTATGGCGATGGAGGGCTGAAATATCTGCTTCTGCCGGCCGTGACGCTCGGCGTCTCGCCGATGGCGCTATTTGCCCGCACGACGCGCGCCGCGGTCCTCGAGATCATGACCGCTGATTTCGTCCGCACCGCGCGCTCGAAGGGCATGAGCGAGACGCGTGTGGTGAAGTGGCACGTGATGCGCAACGCGCTCGTCATCATTCTCACCACTGTCGGCCTTCAGTTCGGCGGGTTGATGGGGCAGGCGGTCGTGGTCGAGAAACTGTTCTCCTGGCCGGGCATCGGTTCGCTGCTCGTCGACAGCGTGCTCCAGCGCGACATTCCCGCCGTCCAGGGCTCCATTCTCGTGGTGGTGCTGGCCTTTCTCGCGATCAATCTGCTGATCGACGTGCTCTACGGCGTGATCGATCCCAGGATCAGATACGCATGAAGCTCCGCGCCAATCTCATCATCGGTGGCGCGCTGTTCGCGCTCGCGATCCTGGTCGGCCTGCTCGCGCCCTGGCTGGCGCACACCGATCCCGTCCTGGACGCCAACCTCATGAACGCGGAGGAGCCTCCGAGCTGGACCTGGTGGTTCGGCACCGACGACCAGGGCCGCGACATCTATTCCCGCGTCGTCTACGGCGCCCGCGTCTCGCTGACCGTCGGCATCGTCTCGCAGCTCATCAACAGCGTCATCGGCGTCGCGCTGGGCTTGAGCGCGGGCTATTGGGGCGGCTGGTGGGACGATTTCGTCAACGGCCTGACCAATCTGATGCTCGCGATCCCCTCGCTGATCTTCGCGCTCGCGATCATGGCGGTGCTTGGCCCCGGCCTCACCAGCCTGCTGATCGCGCTCGGCCTGACCAACTGGTCCTTCACGTGCCGGATCGCCCGCGCGTCGGCGCTGTCGCTCCGGAGCCAGGGCTATGTCCAGGCGGCAACCGTGCTCGGCTACGGCGATCTGCGGATCATGATCACGCAGCTGCTGCCGAACATGCTCGGCCTCGGCGTCCGTCCGCCGTTTCCGAGCTGGGGCAGCATGTTGTCGGACGCCCGCGACCAGATCACGACGGCGCCGTGGCTCTCGGTGTTTCCTGGCCTTGCCATCTTCCTGACGGTGCTTGGCCTCAACCTGCTCGGCGATGGCCTGCGCGACATTCTCGATCCACAATCGCGGAGCCGGCGGACATGACCGGCGCGCCGCTGATCGAAGTCGAGGATCTGCGCATCGATCTCGACGATGGATCGAGGCGCGTTGCGGCGGCCGAGGGCATTTCATTTCGCATTGATCGCGGCGAGACGTTCGGCCTTGTCGGCGAATCCGGCTGCGGCAAGAGCATCACGGCGCTCGCCTTGATCGGCCTGTTGCGGCAGCCGCTGTCGATCGGCGGCGGCGTCATCCGGTTTGAGGGACGGGAGATCCAGCACCTTTCCGCGGCCAGGCAGCGGGAGCTGCGCGGCAATCGCATCGCCATGATCTTCCAGGAGCCGATGACGGCGCTGAACCCGGTCTCGCCGGTGGGCCGGCAGATCGCCGAGATGTTCGTGCTGCACAAGGGCAAGAGCTGGCGGGAAGCCAACCAGCTTGCGGTCGAGGCGCTGGCGAGCGTCCGCGTCCCCGCACCCGAGCGACGCGTCAACGATTACCCGCACCAGCTGTCCGGCGGCATGCGTCAGCGCGTCATGATCGCCATCGCCCTCGCATGCGGTCCGGACCTCCTGATCGCCGACGAACCGACCACCGCGCTCGACGTGACGGTGCAGGCGGAAATCATCGAGCTGATGCGCAATCTGTGCGCCGAGAGGGGGACGGCGATCCTGATGATCAGCCACGATCTCGGCCTCGTCGCCAATGTCTGCCGCCGTGTCGCCGTCATGTATGCCGGCCGCATCGTCGAGGAGCGCGGCTCTGCCGATATTTTCCGGGCGCCTTCGCATCCCTATACGCAGGGCCTGGTCGCCTCGCTGCCGCGGCTGGGCAGTCGGGCCGCGCTTGGCCGCACCAGGCTTAAGGAGATCGCGGGCGTGGTTCCAGCCATCACGAATTTCCCGGATGGCTGCCGGTTCAATCCGCGCTGTACGCAGGCCACCGAGATCTGCCGCACGGTTGCGCCGCAGACGGATTTGCTGGAGGCCGGCGGTTTCGTCCGGTGTTACCACCATGCATGAGCCGCAAGCCATGCAGGGGGAAGCGAGGCCGGACGACGACCTCATTCTCAGCATCGAGGATCTCGCGGTTCATTTTCCGATGGGGGGCGGCTGGCTCGGCCGCGGCCGGCGGGTGCTCCGTGCCGTCGACGGCGTCGATCTCAGGCTGAGACGAGGCGAATGCCTCGGCCTTGTCGGCGAGTCCGGCTCGGGCAAGTCGACCGTCGCATTGTCGATCCTGGGTCTGTTGACGCCGACGCGCGGCCGCATCGTGCTGGACGGGCAGGTGGTGACCAACAGGCAATCCGGCGACCGAAAGTCGCTGGCCCGCACCGTGCAGATCGTTTTTCAGGATCCCTACGCCTCGCTCAATCCCCGCCAGACCGTCCGCCGCACGCTGGAAGATCCCCTGCGTGTGCATGGCGTGACCGCAAAAAGTGAGATCGAGGACCGTGTTGCGACGATGCTGCGGCATGTCGGCCTGCGGCCGGAACAGGCCGACCGCTATCCGCATGAATTCTCCGGCGGCCAGCGCCAGCGCATCGGGATTGCGCGCGCCCTGATCCTCAATCCCAGGATCGTCATCTGCGACGAGCCGGTGTCGGCGCTCGACGTCTCGATCCGCGCCCAGATCATCAATTTGCTGCTGGAATTGAAGGACACGCTCGGTCTTTCCTACATCATGATCAGCCACGACCTCGGCGTCGTCGAGCACATGAGCGACCGCGTCGCCGTCATGTATCTCGGCCGCATCGTCGAGAACGGCCACTGGCGCGAAATTTTTGAGCGCCCGGCGCACCCCTACACGCAAGCCCTGATCGCGGCCATCCCCGATCCGCTGCACCATGCACCGTTGGCGACGACAGGGGGCGACCTTCCCAACCCGCTCAATCCGCCGAACGGATGCGCCTTCAGCCCGCGTTGCCGGTACGCGGAGGCCGTGTGTCGCCACGAGCCCGGTCCGGTGCTGGAAACGCGCGCCGATGGACATGAGGTGAGGTGCTGGCGGGCTGACGAGATTGCTGGGCAGACGCAATTGGCTTCGACCGAGGGCGGGCATCCCTAAGGATGGAAGGCGCGTCCGTCGCGGTCAAAAGCGTCGCTCCAGCGGCCCGCTAGTCACGTCCGGTCTGTCCTGACAGGCGGACGATTTTTGGGATCCGCCCATGGGCCATCGCGTGGGGTTGATCCTTGGCGCGGTCCAATCGCGTACCGCCCTATTTTCATGTGTGCTACATGGTTGGGTAGCAAGCAGGAAAGGCAGATCATGACTGACGATCAGGTCAATCTCGTCGTTCAGCACCTTTGCGAGCAATTGCACTTGGCGCTCCGGTTGAAGGGCAGCGAAGCACATCCACCAAACGCCAAAGATATTGGATTCGATCCGGCCTCTGTGAGAACCGTATTGCTAACCGGCTTGCGTTCGGCGGGTGTCACGACCCACCACGAGGCGGTCGGGAAGAGCGAAGAGCCGCCGTGGTCCTAAACACAAAACGCGGGACAGAAGCCCCGCGCCGATGTCTCAGCTGGGTCAGCAGCAGACAAATCCACGACAGCGTCCATAGGTCCGTTAAGGGCCAACAACCGACGTTCGATATATCGTCCGTTCGCATCCCGGAACCGCGTCGCGGACGCCGTAGTTAACTGCTCGATTGTATTCGCTTGACAAACGGCGGTCTCCATTGACCATCGAGGATGTTGCTCCCGCCCAGTAGACGCGGATGTAAAGCGAGAACTGGCCACTCGCAGGCAGCCAGTTGCTCTCTTTGTCTACTTGTCTACGCTCGGTGATTTTGGCACCAGCGCGCAGCGTCAACGAACCGTCCCGACATTGAACGTTCGCTTCGCAGGGAACGTTGGCGGCATCTTGCCGCTCGCCTCAGCGCCAGGTTGCCGGTTCGCAGGGAGGCTTATTAAACGGACCTCCGGCATAATTGCCAACGTCTGGAGCCCGGACACAGTGAACGACGTTGGAGGTAGGGACGACTGCACCGCTTTTGTCGCGCCACGCCGACCTACGCCAGCTTGCCGGTTCGCAGGGAGGCTTATTGAACGGCCCTCCGGCAAAACTGCCAACGTCTGGAGCCCGGATGCAGTGAACGACGCGGGACGGATGGACGGCTGCGCCGTTTTGGTCGTACCACGCGGCCATGGCCGGATTAGCGAACATGGCCGCGGCGATCAGTCCTACCGAAGCAAGCTTCCTCATTTGCGCGTCTCCTTATGTGTCAATGATTGAACGACTGACTATCCTTTGCGGCTCATTCCTACCGAAGAGACTGCAAGCAACATTTTGCGGTATCGACTATGCACATCATCAAGGTTGATCTATATCAACTTCGCCCGAATACGGCGGCTGATGACCGCTCTGGGTCAAACTACGAAAAACTCAACCTGAGCAAATTCAGTCCGCTATGCCCTATTGATCGGACCTCAATGAGGCGTGCCGTCACTTCGCTGATGGGCCCAATTGCAGACAAGCTTTGTTGAGGAGCCTTCGAGAAGCTCATCAAAAATCAGCGCCGAGGTCATGCGCTACGGCAGCTACCGACCGCCTCGCCACGCAGTTAGGCGCGGGATCCAACGCGGCACATTGATGCAGAACGCTTCGTATTCCGCGCCGAATGACCTTTTTAGCGTCGGCTCTTCGTAGCCCACGACAAAAAGGTGGAAGGCGAGCCAGACGACTGCGCCGTAGGCGAACAGCCCCCAATCGCCGAACAGGAGCGCCTGGCCGAAAATGACGGCGGCGACCGCCACATAGATTGGATTGCGCACATAGCGATAGAGGCCGGTAACGACGAGATGTTGGGTCGGGGCGATCGGCGCCGGCGTGCCGAGCCCCTGCAGTGCGAAACGCGCGAATGAATCCACGAGCCCGGCTAAGCCGGCAAGAATTAGCGCGGCGCCGACGAAGCGCGTGAGCTCGACGCCGAGAAACGGCAACCTGAACTCCCAGCGTGAAATCCACCACGGGACCACCCCAGCCACCACGCAGGGCGCGAACACGAAGAAGATGGCGGTGCCGATGACAGCAGCAGTTCTTGGCATAGACACGATCCGTTCCCTGCTATTTTAACACACCGCACCGGGAGCGCGTCAGGTCCGCCTTGGGTCATGAACGACAAAGCTTGAACTGAGCACAATAGGTCTGCTTTCGGGCAAATTGCCACCAATCCGCGCTCGTTGTCCTGACAATGAGTGCAGCTAGCGCGCTACGGCGCGGAAGGCCCGGCGCGGACAACACCGGTGTTTCTGCTATAGTGCGATGTTCGAACTTGCGGGGCGGCTGCTTCAAGGGTTGAAATCATGCACAGAGCATCTGGATCATTACTACTTGCCTTCGTTTTTATTCTATTTGCTCCGCAAGTGCGGGCGCAGCAGATTCCGGCCGAAACCGTTCAGGGAATGCTTGCGGCCCAGATACGCACGCAAGGCTTCACTTGCGAAAAGCCACTCGGCGCAAAGAAGAACACGAAGGCGTCTCGACCTGATCGCGACGTTTGGGTTCTTAGATGCAGCAACGCCATGTATAAGATCACGCGGGTTCCCGATATGGCGGCGAAGGTCGAACCGCTGCCGTGAGCTCGGTGGTCTCTACGGGACCAGCGCCATGATGGACTTGTGCCGGTGTTTTGCCCGACGTCTCAAACGTCCTGGCGGCGAGGGCTCAAGCCATGCCTCACGGTCGCCTTAGCTTCCGCTGATGCCGACCAGACGCGGGCGGCGGTTTGCGAGCGGGTTCTCGGCTGGCAGGGCGCGCAGCCAGTCGCGGAAGCTGACGATCTCGGGGCAATCCGCGGTGCCTTCAGGCGCGATCAGCCAATCACCGAGGCCTGATCCCTCATTGACCCGGTCGCAGCGATAGCCCGGATGGCGGCCGAGACCGCGGGCGATCAGCAGGTCGACCTTGCCCTCGACCAATTCGTGCAGGCCGGCCGGCTGCAGCACCCGCAAACCGATCTCCGCATGGGCGCTGCGAAACTCCGCCAATTCGAGCCGGCGCAGGTCGAAGCTGCCATGGACCCCCAACTGCAGCAGCACCGCGCCCGCCGGCTTCAATTGCGAGGTCGCCTCCGCAATGTGACGAAAACCTTCGGAGACCCCGGGCAGATAGGCCTGACCGGCCGCGGTGAGAATGAGCTGCTTATGCAGCCGCTCGAACAGCTGCACGCCGAGGCGTGCCTCCAGCGCCTTCACCTGCTGTCCCACGGCGGCAGGTGTCACGTGCAGCTCGTGCGCGGCCAACTTGAAGCTGAGATGCCGGGCGGCGGCCTCAAAAGCGCGGAGCGCGTTGAGCGGGGGAAGGGCGTAGGTCATCGCGGCTCGCAGTTTGACACCGATGGGCCTTGGCCTTGCAATAGATTTTCTTGCGCTGAACCGCAGCAACAATGCTTTGCGAAGCAGTGATGTCGCCGGATACGGTCGGCCCGCAATCCGGAGACCCCCAATGCCCCGTCGTTTAGATCATCTCGTCATTTGCGTCCGCGATCTGGAACAGGCTGCGCTGGATTGGCAGCGGCTTGGCTTCAACCTCACGCCGACCGGTGTGCATCCGTTCGGAACCAGCAACCGCCTGGCGCAGTTCGCCGACAATTTTCTGGAGTTGCTGGCCGTCACCGACAATGCGTTGGTGCCGCCAGCCACGCCGGGCCATTTCAGCTTCGCGGCCTACAACCGCGATTTTCTTGAGACCGCCGAGGGGATGTCGATGCTGGTCTTGCACAGCACCGACGCCCACGCCGATGCCGCGCGTTTCAGGGCCGACCGCATCGGCGATTATGCGCCGTTCGATTTCGGCCGCGACGCGGTGCTCCCGGGCGGAGGCACGGCGCGCGTCGCGTTTTCGCTAGCCTTTGCCACCGATCCCGCCATGCCCGGGATCGCGTTCTTCACCTGCCAGCAGCGTCACCCGCCGGAACTGTTCTGGAAGGCGCAGTATCAGCGTCATCCCAACGGCGCCCTCCGCGTGGTCGAGGTAGTGATGTCGGCGGCGGAGCCGGTGGCGCATCGAGATTTCCTCGAGCGCCTCACGGAAAGCGCGGCCGAGCTTGCGCCCGGGCGGCTGACGATTGGTGAGCGCGGCAATCAGATCACCTTGCTCGGCCCGTCCGAACTGGCGCGTCGGCTACCGGGCCTCGCGAACAGCGCTTCGCCGCGCTTTTGCGCGGCGCGTCTGGCGGTCGCTGATCTGGATGCGACAGGGCGAACACTGAAACACAACGGCGTCGGCTTCGCGATGACCGGTGCCGTGCTGTTGGTGCCACCCGCCACCGCGCATGGTCTGGCGCTCGAATTCGTCGAACAGGAGGCAAACTGACATGGCTCACATCGTCAACCACAATCCCGCAACGGTCCATCCTCCCGCCGGCGGTTACAGCATGGGACTTGAATTGACGCAGCATCGCCGACTGTTGTTCGTCAGCGGCCAGGTGCCCGAGAAAACCGACGGCACCGTGCCCGAAGGTTTCGAGGCGCAATGCGAGCAGGCCTGGCGCAACGTGATCGAGGTGCTCGCCGCCGCGGGGCTTGGCGTCGAGCATCTGGTCAAGGTCACCACGTTCCTGACTGACCGGACTCAAGTCGTGACCAACCGCACCATTCGCAGCAAGGTGCTCGGCGAACATCGGCCCGCGCTGACGGTCGTGGTCGTCGAGACCGTTGACAGCAAATGGCTACTCGAGATCGAGGCGATTGCCGCGGAATGAAGCCAGCTTCGCCAACCCTGCAATGAGCCCTCAGGTGTCCCATGGCTGAGAACATCCATCCCTTCTACCAGACGCATCGGAGCGCAATGGAGGTCGCCATGCGCGATCGACTCGACCTTGCCGAAGCGATGCTGCGCGAGCGCACGCATCTCACCGACATCGACGGGATCAGGCGGGAGGTGATGGACGAATTCGAGATTGTCCTCACCCAAATGCCCTATGTCGGCGGCGCGGCAAGCCGCATGAGCGATTTCTTCATGCGTCTCATGGGTTTTATGGCCATCAGCCGGGTGCTGCGACGACACGGCGTGCCGGTGCCTGTGATTGGCGAGATCGAGCGAGACACCTACAAGGCGCAATTGCTGACTGCGCCCGAGGCGGAGCGTCTCGCCTCGGGGCGGCAATTCATGTCGCCGGAGAACCAGGCCTTGCTGCGCGAGCAGGCGGCAAGGAGCGTTACAAAAGCGCATCAGGAAGAGTTTCCTGAAGACTTCGTTTACGATTTCGTCGAGCCGGGTCCGCAAGACAGCTTCGAATTCGGCATCAACTACAAGGCCTGCGGCTTCTGCAAGCTCGCAGCGCGCCACGGGGACAAAGACATCCTGCCGAACATCTGCGGCCTCGATTTCGTCGCCTACGCAGCGCGCGGCATCCGCCTGGAGCGCACACAAACATTGGCGGGCGGCGCGAGCCACTGCAATTTCCGCTTCTCGCGGCTACCGCCGGATTAGGCCATGAACCCATAAATCGGCCGCGCTCACGGCTCGCGAAAGTCCGCTATGCCTCGGTGGCGATCAAATTGCGCATCGCGTGCCTTGAGCCAGATCAAGGTAGAACTTCAGGCCGGCCATATCCTCAATGCTTGCCGACGTGGCGATGCAAAGTAGTTTGCGGCAGTGTGCCCGTCCTTGCGCTGGATCACGACATTGCAGGGAGATCGCCGATGATGGAGCCGCGCAATCGAGTTGTTCAAGTCAGCCTCTTCGGTGATCCCGAGAGGCTGGAGGTGGTCGACGCTCCCTTGCCGACCGCCAGCCGGGGCGAGCTGCGGGTCCGTGTACTTGCGTCGAGCCTCAACTACACCGAGGTCTTGATCAGGCGCCATCTATACCCGCAAACGATGGGCCTCCGGCCGCCGTTCGTAATGGGCTACGACGTGGTCGGGGCAATCGATCAGCTCGGTGAAGGCGTGCACGACTTTCGGATTGGCGACCGCGTGGCCGACATGACGGTGGTCGGGTCAAACGCCGACTATCGCACGCTTCGGGCGAACGACGTGGCCCGCGTGCCGGAGGGCGTAGACGCGGCGGAGGCGGCCACACTGATCTTGAGCTGGACGACCGCGTACCAGCTTCTGCACCGCGCGGCCCGGGTCCAGCGAGGCCAGCGCGTGCTCGTGCACGGCGCCGCCGGCGCCGTCGGCCAGGCGCTGCTCATGCTCGGGAGATTGGCCGGCATCGAGCTGTGGGGCACCGCGCGCGGCGAGCACATGGCGCTCGTCCGAGAGCTAGGGGCAACGCCGATCGACTACAAGCATGATGACTTCACGCGGGTCCTGCCGGGCGGGTTCGACGTTATCGTCGACGGCGTTGGCGAAGACGGCTATCGCCGCTCATACGCGGCGCTCAAGCCAGGCGGCCTGCTCTGTGCCATCGGTTTCTCGGCGAGCGTGCAAGCACAGCGTCGCATGCTCCCTATCGTGATGGAGATCGCGCGCCTTTACCTGTGGAGATTGTTGCCCGGCGGCAAGCGGGCCCGGTTCTACTCAGTAAATGCCATGCGGGCGCGACATCCCATTTGGTTCAAGGAGGACTTGGAGCGTCTGTTCGGGCTTTTGGCAACTGGTGCCATCCGGCCGCGCATCGCCGAGCGGATCTCCTTCGACGAGGTCGCCGATGCTCACCGTCGCCTCGAGACTGGTGGCCTCGAGGGCAAGCTCGTGCTGTGCCCGGATCTCTCGTCGCGACACAACCAGCGCGCCGCCTGAAACGGCGCTCCAGACATGTATCCGCGGATAGATTCCTGGATTGCTTCGCTGCGCTCGCAATGACGGAGTTTGGGTCGCGGTCCTGAGCCCATCGGCCTTAAAGGCACGGCGCCATGATGACGTTGTGCTCCTGTTTTGCCCGACGTGTCAAACGTCGTTGCGGCGGGGGCTCAAGCCACCTCGCGCCAAATTCTTCAATGATTTGTACTGTGCATGGGGTTGTTTTCGCGTTTTTGTTTTGAGGGCTGCCTACTCCGCCGCTTTTTCCCTGAGCCGCTGCGCGTAGACGTTGATGACCAGCGCCGCGAGCAGGATCAGGCCGCGGATCAGGATCTTCAGGAAGCTGTCGATGTTGACGTGGTCGAGGCCGTTATTCAGGACGCCGAGAACGAAGAGCCCGACGATGGTGTTGCCGATGCCGCCGCGGCCGCCGAACAGGCTGGTGCCGCCGACGACGACGGCGGCGATGGAGTCGAGCAGATAGGTGTCGAACTCGTTCTGCTGCGCGCTGCCGAAATGGGCGACGCCGAGCATGCCGCCGATCCCCGAGCACACCGCGGAGATCACCATCACGGCGCCGAGGATGAGCTTGACGTTGAGGCCGGAATATTCGGCCGCCTCGCGATTGCCGCCGACCATGTAGACGTAGCGGCCGAAGCGCGTGTAGGTCAGTACCAGATGGCCGCCGAGCAGCATGATGGCCGCGACGATGACGATCCAGGGGATGCCGCCGATCGAGCCCGAGCCGAGCGTGGTGATCAGGCCGGGCACTTTGTAGGCGATCTGGCCGCGTACCAGCAGCGCCGAGACGCCGGCCGCGATCTGCATCATCGCCAGCGTCATGATGAAGGAGGGGATACCGATCACGGTCAGGCCGAGCGCATTGACGAGGCCGAGCAGCGCGCAGAGCAGGATCGACAGGATGATCGCGACCGCGCCGGGCAGGGGGATGTTGGCGATGTTGACGTAGGATTCCTGCAGCGTGAAGTAGGCGACGGCGATGCCGGTGACGTTGGCGATGCTGGCGACCGAGAGGTCGATCTCCGCGCAGAGGATCACGAAGGTGAGGCCGACCGCGATGATGCCTGTCACCGACACCTGCGTCAGGATGTTGCCGAGATTGTCCAGCGTCGCGAAGGAGGGGCTGGCAAAGGCGAAGAAGGCGGAGAGGAAGATCAGGGTGAGGAACGGCGCGATGTTGCGCATCTGCGAGCGCAGGAAGGGCGCAACGCCGCGCGGCCGCCGACCCGCCGCCAAAGCCGTCTCACTGCTCGCCATGGTGCTTCTCCGTCACGCCGCTTCCAGCAGGCGGTCCTTGCTGACCGGCTCGTTCCTGAATTCCCGCACCAATGCCCCGCGCTTGAGCACGAGGATGCGGTCGGCCAGCGACAGCACCGTTTCCGGCTCGGTCGACAGCACGATGACCGCGAGCCCCTTGGCGCGGAGATCGCGGACGATGTTGATGACGTCGTTCTTGGCGCCGACATCCATGCCCCGGGTCGGCTCGCACAGCACCAGCAGCTTCGGCGGATAGGTCAGCCATTTTGCCAGCGCGACCTTCTGCTGGTTGCCGCCGGAGAGCATGCCGAGGTCGAGACCGACCACAGGCGGCCTGATCTGCAGCTGCTCGACCTGGCGCTTGGCGATGTCGCGCTCCTGTGCCGGCTTGAGCAGCAGCGACGAGATGCGGTCCAGGATGCTGATCGAGATGTTCTTGTAGACCGGCTCCTGGTGAAACAGCATGGCGCGCCGGCTCTCCGGCACCAGCGCCACGCCGGCGCGCCGCGCCGCCGCCGTGCTGGCGAAGGTTTTTGGCTTGCCCTCGACGGCGAGCGTGCCGCCGTCCGGCTTCAGCTTGCCGAACAGGATGCGCGACAGCTCCTGCTGGCCGCAGCCCATGAACCCGTAGATGCCGAGCACCTCGCCGGCGCGCGCTTCGAAGGAGATGTCCTTCAGGCTGCGGGCCAGCGACAATTGGTCGACCTTCAGGACCACGGAGCTGTCGCTCGGCCGTGGCAGCACGAGGTCATCGGTGTAGCTGTGCTCGAGCGCTTCGCCGCCGCGGCCGATCATGGCCTCGATCAGCGCGCCCTTGCTGGTCGCAGTCGCGGCCGTCTCGGCGACCTTCCGCCCGTTGCGGAACACGGTCACCGTGTCAGACACAAGCAGGATGTCCTCGATGAAATGCGAGATGAAGACGATTGCAGTGCCTTCCTCGCGCAGCCGCCGCAGCGTCGCGAACAGGCGCTCGACTTCGGGCGGGGAGAGGGCGGAGGTCGGCTCGTCCAGGATGACGATGCGCGCGCCGGAGAACAACACGCGGGCGATCTCGATCAGTTGCTGCAGCCCGATCGGGAGGTCGCCGAGCCTGGACATCGGATCGACGTCGATGCCGAAACGGGCGAGCTGCTCGCCGGCCTCGCGCGCCATGCGCCGCCACTGCACGAGGCCGAACCGGTTGGTCGGCTGGTTGCCCAGGAATACGTTCTCGGCGACCGTGAGATCGGGTGCGACGCTGAGCTCCTGATGCACCATGGCGATACCGGCCGCGTGTGCATCGCGGGCCGAGCGGAAATGCGTCTCCTTCCCGTCGATCAGGAAGCGGCCGGAGAATTCGCTGTGCACGCCGGCGATGATCTTCATCAGCGTGCTTTTGCCGGCGCCGTTCTCGCCGACGAGACCGTGGATCTCACCGGGTGAAAGCGCGAAGTCGACACCACGAAGCGCCTCGACGCCGCCGAAGCTCTTCGTGATGCCTTGCAGTTCCAGGATGGGCGAACGAACCTCAGGCATGGAGGCTCAGATCAGGAAGTGATCCTGCATCCACTGCATCCCAGCGGCGTTGGCCTTGGTCACGACCGGGCCGTCGGTGACGACGTTCTTGGGAATGCCCTGTCCGCTCTTCTCGCCGCCGACCACGGCGGAAACGCCCGCGATGATCGCGCCGCCATGGATGCGGCAGGACGGATTGCGCACGGTCGCGAACATACGGCCCTCGCTCACCGCCTGGATCGCCGGTGGCATCGCGTCGACGCCGCCGATCAGGATGTTGGTGCGATTGCGCGCCTTCATGATGTTGGCGGCGGCGAGCGCCATGTCGTCATTGTGGAAGAACGCCGCGTCGATCTGCGGATATTTGGTCAGATAGGTTTCCCAGAGGCGCGCGGTTTTCGACACGTCCCAGTCGGCAGGCTGGGTGTCGAGCACCTCGATGTTCGGGAACTGCTTGACGACGGTGTTGAAGCCCTTCGCCCGGCCTTGCGCCCCCGTATGGCCGAGCGCGCCTTGCGTCATGATGATCTTGCCTTTGCCGCCCATGGCGTTGCACAGCGCCTGCGTCACCGAGGCGCCCATGAACTCGTTGTCGGGGGCAAGGAAAGAGTGGACGTTGATCTGGTCGAGCGGGGCAATCAGCGTGTCCATGTCGATCACCGGCGTGCCGGCATCGATCATCTTCTGCACGGGCTGGGTGAGGGTGCCGATACCGAAGGCCTGGATCGCGACGAAGTCCCACTTTTGCGAGGCCATGTTGTCGATCGCCGCGCGCTGCTTCACCGCATCGAGCTGGCCATCGAACCAGGTCACCTCGACATTGAACAGCTTGCCCCAGAATTCCGCCGCCTGCTTGCCCTGGGCGCACCAGGTGGCCTGGAGGCCCGCATTGGAGAAGGCCGCCTTCAGCGGCTTCTCGGATCGTCCGACCTCGGCTGCAAGGGCGGGGTTTATGCCCATGCTGCCGAGAAGGGCAGTCGCGGCGCCGGCGGTCGCCGCCGCCTGAAGAAGATCGCGCCTCGTCGTCGAGAAATCTTTCGTCCCGGACATCGCTCGCTCCCATAAAATTTTCGTCGGCGCGTCATTGATTGCGCGACCGATGTTCGAAAGTCTCTCACAAGAGTTCCTGCCACTCAATCTGCAATCGATCGCGAGATCGCCGCAGCTCGTGTTGGTGCAGCGCAAAGCGTCAGGCCGGAATAGTGGCGAAGGCGTCGATCTCGACGAGCAGCTGGTCCCAGGCCTGTGCGATTTCCGGCGACCATTCGTCGCCGAGGAGGTCGTGCAGCGCATCCCTCATGACGGCGAAGAACGCGATGAACAGCTCGCGCGGGGTGCCGTAGCCATCGTGCGAGGCGACCTCGCAGGCGATCAGCCTGAAATGGCCCCGACGCTCACCGGCGAAGTCGAGGATCGCCTCGATCGTCAGCGCAAGCATCGATCCCATCACCAGCTCGCTGCCCTGCGAGCGGAACATGGTCTGCGTTTCGGGATGCTGTTCGAACAGCCGTTGGTAGACGAGTGGCGTGAGATCCGCGCAACGCGAGGCTGCGAGTTCGAAGCTGTTTTCGATTGGATTAGAGGGAGCGCTCATCGGCATCGAAGCCATGCGGGCAAAAGAAGCCTTGCGGGCAAAAAAAGAGCGGGGCCCTAGCCCCGCTCGAAAATTGTGTCGACCCTATTATCCCCGATTCTAAGATTTGCTCTTGATTGACGGGGCGACGCTGCGTTTTGCGCGCCAGGGGCTCCTCCCGAGACTTGGACCACCAGACTTCGACCTCGCGGCCAGCCTGAGCAAGAGGGATGCTAGATCAACTTTTCTCACTTGTCATCATTTTCGGCAACGATTGTTCAAAATTAGAGCAGCTGACGAAATGATCGGGCTGTTTGCCCCGTAAGCATATGACAAATATAAGAAATCTGTGGACGAGGCGGGTTGCCGGACTGCCTCAAATGCCGGACGTCCCATCCCGTGGGGCGGCAGGAGCACAGTTTTCGAGAAATTTGCGCTGCGCCAAGAAGCCGGCGGAACTGACCTCGACTCAGGTCTTGGCGAGGTGTTTAGTTCGTAGGCAAACGAATGGCTCAGCGGATGCGCGCACGGCTGCAAAAATTCCTACCCCTGGTCCTGCTCGCTTTGGCGATGCAGGTGCTGGCGCCGATTGCCGCCTGTCTGGCGGCCGGCCAGGCCGTGGCCGATCCGTTGTCTGCCGGCGTCATCTGCCACAGCGCCAGCGAGCAGGGCGGTCTGAACGACCAGACCGGCGCGCCGACCGCACATGGCGCCGCGTGCGCGCTGTGCTGCCTGGCGCAGGCAGGCGCATCGCTCGATTCGCCGCCGCACGTTGCACTCGCCATTCCCTTCCGCCACGCCGCGCGCGTGGTGTGGCATGCGGCGGATGTATCCGCCGTCGCGATCCATAAGGGCACAAGCGCCCAGGCGCGCGCACCACCTCAATTTTCCTGACGACCCTCGTGATTGCCGCGGTCCGTCCGCTGGCGATCGATGCTGTCGAATGGCCGGAGAGAAAGCCGGCGTCAGGAATGCCCCATGTTACGTTGTCATGTCCGCCGTGGCGTGAGCGCCGTCGCGGTTCAGGCCGCGCTGCTTGCGTCGTTGAGCGGAGTCTTTGCCCAAAGCACGAACACGGAGCTGCCGGCGGTTACCGTTGAGGCGCCGCAGACTGGCCGTGCCAAACCAGTCACCCGGCCTTCGCGGCCGCGATCCGCTTCGGCCGGCCGCGCAGCGAGGCCCGTTACGCCGCGTGCGAGCGTCGGCGCGTCGGCCCCAAACCGGGCCGTGACGGCCAGCGCTGCGCGAGCCGGTCTCAATCAGGCGCCAACCGGCCAGACCGAGACGACCATCTATCGCAGCCAGTTCGACAACCGGCCGGCGGTTACCGTGGCCGACGTGCTGCGCGAGAGCCCCGGCATATCGGTGAAGCAGGGCAACGGACCCCGCGATATCGGTATCTCGATCCGCGGCTCCAACGCCCGCAACGGCTTCGGCATCCGCAATCTCGTGATCTTCGACGACGGCTTCCCGGTCACGCAACCGGACGGGCTGTCCCGCAGTGACCTGATCGATCCGCGCGCCTATGCGGCGATCGACGTCATTCGCGGCCCTTCGTCGGCGCTCTACGGGAACTACGCGACCGGCGGCGCGCTCAATTTCCGGACACGGCCCGGCGGCACGATCGACGGCGTCGAATATGGCGTCGACGGCGGCAGCTACGGCTATCTCAACAATTATCTCGCGGCCGGCAAAAAGGTCGGGAACTTCGAGGGCTCGCTGTTCGCAAGCGACACGCGAGGCGACGGCTATATCGGCAATAGCTGGTTCAACACGCAGACCGTCAACTTCCTCGGAACGCTCAAGGCGACGCCGGACGATCGTTTCACGGTCAAGATCATCAACAACGACCTCAGCGCGCGGTTGCCGATCCGGCAGTCGCTGAACCAGTACTATCAAAACCCTTTCCAGCAGGGCTGTGCGACCGGCGTCTCGGCCGCTGCCGGATGCGGCACGGTCACACTGTTCAACAACGGCTTCAATGCAACCGCTGGAACCGACAAGGAGACGGCCGTGCAGGCCGGGCTTGGCCGCAACGACCGCCGCACCATCGTCGGCGGCCGCTGGGAGCACGATTTCGACAACACCACGACCTGGCGCAACCAGTTCGTGTTCGACGACAGGAACATCAATCAGCCGACCGGCACGACCAGCGCGATCGGAGATTTTCCCTCGTACAATTTCATGAGCGACGTCACCAAGCGGGGCGAGATTCTCGGCCTGGAATCGACCACGTTCTTCGGTGCCTTCTACAACACCCTGACGGCCTCGAGCGACACGCGGAACGTCATGCCGGGAGGAAACGCGACGCTCGGCAGTCTGTCGAGCAATCTTTATAGCCAGACGACCAATTACGGCGTTCGCGCGCGGGAAGAGCTCAAGCTGACGACATCCTTGACGGCTGTCGCAGGCATCGGCTGGGAAACTACCGTTCTCAAGGGGATCAACACTGCGTATGCGTACGCTGGCCCCACCGGCATTACCACGACGACGCTGACGACCGCGGACAGGCAATTCCAGAACACTGCGCCTGAACTAGCGTTGCTCTATACGGTGAACAACGAGTGGGTGCTCAGGGGGCGGGTTGCTACGGGGTACGGCACTCCGCAGGTTTCGAACCTGTTTGTCCTGCCGAGTGGGCTGTCGGGCAACAATACCCAGCTCCAGGCTCAGAAAAATCTGGGCTACGACCTCGGTTTCGACTGGACACCGAACAACACGCTCAAAGTCAGCGCGACGGGCTTCTACGAGTTCTTCCGCGACGAACTTGTATCGCAGGCAACACCTGTCAATTCACCTAACGCGAGCTACACGTTCAACGCGCCGCGCTCGGAGCATCGCGGCATCGAGCTTGCGGCCGATTGGAAGTTCTATCCGGGCTGGCGGTTCATGGCGGCCTACACCTACCTCGACGAGGTCTACACGGAGTATGTCGAGAACATCACCAATGGTGCGGTCTTCAGCTTCAACCGGGCCGGCAACAAGATCCCCGGCATCTCGCCCAACGAGCTGACAGCCCGGGTCGGCTACGACGAGTTTGCCGGGCCACTGGCAGGTCTCGGTGGCTTCGTGGAAGTCCAGTGGAAGGACTCCTTCTACATGGACAATGCAAATCTGTTGAAGGCGCCGGGTTATGAGCTGGTCAATTTGAACGTCCACTACAAGACCGATCTGGTGTCCGACACGTTCAGATCCGTGAACCTGTTCCTCGAAGTCAGGAATGTTTTCGACCGTACCTACGTCGCGTCGGCAAACAACATCGCCAATACGGTGACGGCGGCCGGCCTTCAAAATCCTGCGAGCGTGCTCGCAAACACGACGGGATCGATCTACGCGGGCTCGCCGCGCCTGTTCGTTGCGGGTATGAAGGTGGCATTCAGATGATCCGGGCTCTCGAAGGGAATAGGGCCATGGTCCGAAGTGGCTTGCTTGGGATAATCGCTCTTGCATTCCTGCAAGGTGCGGCGCTCGCGCAAATGCACGGTCAGCATGCCTCCGAAGCGGCGTGTGAGGAGCTGACGTTGCGCTGCGCAACCAAGGTGACGCCCGCATTCGGACCGGACGGAACGCTGTGGCTGGTCTGGATGGCGGGCGGGCAGGTCTCGGTTGCGAGTTCACCGGATGCGGGTCGCAGCTTCTCGGCGCCCACCCAGGTCACGACGAAGCGGCTGAACCTTGATTGGGGGCCGGACGCCCGGCCCAAGATAGTGGTCGACCGCAAGGGCGGCATCGCGCTCGCATTCTCGATCTTCAGGGATGAGGCTTTCAACGGCCAAGTGCTCTACACACGCTCGGCCGATGGCGGAAAGAGCTTTGCGGAGCTGAGGCCCATCACCGCCAACAATGAGAGCCAGCGCTTTGAGGCGCTGGCGCTCGATCAGGACGGAACGGTCTTTGCGGCATGGCTGGACAAGCGCAATCGCGTTCCCGCGAAGGAGGCGGGACGGAAGTACGAGGGAGCGGGGCTGTTCTTCGCCTCGTCGCGCGATGGCGGCCGCACCTACGCGGAGGCGAAGCTTGCGCGTGACAACACCTGCGAATGCTGCCGGTTGGGGCTGACATTCGCGGCGCCCGGGCGTCCGGCCGTGATCTTCAGAAATATCTTCGAGGGCGGCGTGCGTGATCACGCGGTCATGACCTTCGCCGACGTCTCGACGCCGGGGGAAATCCATCGGGTCAGCAATGACGACTGGCAGATCAACGCCTGCCCGCATCACGGACCGAGCCTCACCGTTGCGCCGAACGGGACCTATCACGTCGCCTGGTACACGAACGGCAAGGCGCGCAAGGGACTGTTCTACGCCCACTCGCGCGACGAAGGCCGCACCTTCTCTGCGCCCATGGCGCTGGGGCAGCCGGGCCGCAATCCGACGCGTCCTTACGTGCTCGCAAGTGCTGTGGGAACGGTGATGGTCTGGAAGGAGTTCGACGGCGAGAAGACCTCGGTCCAGATGATGATTTCCCGCGACGATGGCGAGAGCTGGTCGCCGCCGAAGACGATATCGAGCACGACCGACACATCCGATCATCCCTTGCTCGTTTCCAATGGCGAACAGGTCTATTTGTCATGGATGACGAAAGCGGACGGCTATCGGCTCACAGCAATCGAGGACCAGCCATGAGACGTCGATTTGCAGGCATTCTGGGTCTGGGTCTCCTGATCGCGTCAACGGCTATGCTGGGAGCAGCGCCGGCCCTGAAACCGTTCGAGCGCGGCACCTGGCAAGGCGTCCTTAGGGGTCATGCGGGCCGCCCGACGCTCGTGCATTTCTGGGGCGTGACCTGCGGGCCCTGCAAGGTCGAGCTGCCGTTGCTCGGGCAGTTTGCGAAGGACCATCCCGGGATCGACGTGGTCACGATCAGCGCCGATCTCGTGCCGAATCTGCCGGCGGCAACGCAGTCGATGCTTGACAAGGCGGGGCTGTCGTCGACCGAGAACTTCATCTTCAATGACGGTTTTGTCGAGCGTTTGAGGTTCGAGATCGACCCCGCCTGGCAGGGCGACATTCCCCGGACCATGCTCATCTCCCGGGACGGGACAATCACGACGATCGAAGGCTCGGCCCAGATGGCCGATCTCGAAAAATGGTCGGGCCAACAGCTCGCCACACACTGAAATTCAATCTGCAAACGGGAATACCGATATGAAGACCATGTTGAAAGATGTGCTGCTCGCAGCGTTCGCTCTCGCGCTCTGTGCAGCACCAGCGGCGGCCGAGGACGTCAAGGCCGGCGATCTCGTCATCTCGCAGGCCTGGAGCCGGGCGACGCCGGGCGGCGCCAAGGTCGCCGGCGGCTATCTCACCATCGAGAACAAGGGGACAACGGCGGACAGGCTGGTCAGCGTTTCCGCCGACATCGCGGGGAAGACCGAGGTCCATGAGATGGCGATGGACAACGGTGTGATGAAGATGCGTCCGCTCGACAAGGGGCTCGTGATCGATGCCGGCAAGACGGTGAAGCTCGCGCCCGGCGGCAATCATCTGATGCTCCAGGAGCTGAAGGGGCCGTTCAAGCAGGGTGACAAGGTACCGGTGACGCTGGAGTTCGAGAAGGCCGGCAAGGTCGCCGTCTCCCTCGACGTCCAGGGCGTCGGTGCGCAGGCGCCCGGCGACGGCGGGCACATGATGAAGAAAATGCCGGATCATTCGGGAATGAAGATGTGATGAAACAGATCAAGTCTCCGATGACCTCGCGTCGATCCCTCACAGGCCTCGCGCTCGCAATGGCTGCGTTGCTGTCGGTTGCCGCGACACCGCTTGCGGCGGCGACGGACGACGACAGCTTCTTCACGCACCTGCACACCGAGAAGGCGATGGCCAACGTCACGGTCTCGCCGGGGCGCGCCGGCCCGGTCGAGATCGCCATCCAGCTCGAAACCACGGACGAGACGCCGCTCGCGGCGAGAGCCGTGTCGGTGACGCTCGTGGACACGCAGTCCGGGCGGAAGCTCGCGCCGGTCGAGGCTTCGCGCGACGGCGAGGACAGCTGGCACGTGAAGGTCGCGCAATTGACGCCCGGACGCTGGATGCTAGGCCTCGGAATTTCGATCTCCGAGGCCGATCATGTCAGCGTGGAATCGCCGATCCTGATTAAATGACGATGTCGAAGGGGCACTAACATGTCGAAGAAATCCTGCCTGTTCCTGATCGCCGCGCTGGCCGCGTCGCCTGCATCGGCGCATATCACGCTCGAGACCAAGCAGGCGACGGTTGGTTCCTACTATAAGGCCGTCTTCGCCGTGCCGCACGGCTGCGCGGGTTCGCCCACGGTGAAGATCAGGGTGCAGATTCCGGAAGGCGTGATTGCGGTGAAGCCGATGCCGAAGGCGGGCTGGAGCGTCGATGTCGTCGAAGGCAAGTACGCCAATGAATACGACTATCACGGCAACAAGCTTGCCTCCGGCGTCAGGGAGGTGGCCTGGTCCGGCGGCAAGCTGCCGGATCACAATTACGACGAGTTCGTCATCAGTAGCTTCCTGACCAACAGCCTGAAGCCGAACACGACGCTGTATTTCCCTGTCGTCCAGGAGTGCGAGACCGGCGTCAGCCGCTGGATCGAGATCCCGGCGGACGGGGAAGGGCATTCGCATGAGGGCAAATCGCCAGCACCGGGCGTGAAGCTCCTGCCAAAGCCCTGATGCGTCTGCTCGCCGCGCTCGCAACACTCTTCTGCGTTGTCGGATTCACGACTGGCGCGTCTGCACATGCGGCGCTCGTCGCAGTCGAGCCGGCAAGCGGCAGCATGCTTGCGAGCGCGCCGAAGGCGGTGGAGCTGCGCTTCAACGAGGCGGTAACGCCGGGCGCAATCCAATTGATCGACGGCGCCGGCAGGGCGAGGGACGATGCGCACGTCAGCGCGTCTGGCGAAACGATCTCGGTCTCGATGCCGCCAGACCTGCCGCAGGGCACTGCGGTCGTCAGCTATCGCGTGATCTCGCAGGACGGCCATCCCGTCGCGGGATCGGTGATCTTCTCGATCGGCATGCCGACGGGGACGCAACCTCCCGCCAATGCGGATCGCGGGTTGAACGTGCTGATCTGGTTGGCGCGCGTCGGTCTGTATCTCGGGCTGTTCGTCGGTGTCGGAGGCGTGTTCTTTGCGCGCTGGGTTGCGTGGTCGACGACGGGCATGACCGTTCCACGCGTAGCGCTCGCCATCGGCATTCCGAGCGCCGCTGTCTCTCTCGGGGTGTTAGGCCTGGATCTTCTCGGGCTGCCGCCAGCGGCTCTCGCGACGGCCGCCCCCTGGAAAGTCGCGTTCGCGACCAGTGCCGGCCCCGCGCTGCTGGTTGCGATTGCTGCGATGCTGTTCGCGTTGATGGCGCTGCGCAGCGCATGGTACGCGCGCGCTCTTGCGATCATCGCGCTGGTCGGCGTCGGCCTGTCGCTTGCCATGACCGGGCACGCCGCAACGGCCCCGCCGGAGGCTTTGACCCGGCCGGCGATCTTTCTCCACGGCCTCGGCGTCACCATCTGGATCGGTGCTCTCGCGCCGCTGGTCGCGCTGGTGTCGAAGCCGACGACTGCGACGCTCCCCGTCGTGAACCGCTTTTCCCGCATCGCTGCGCTGGCGGTCGGCGTGCTGGCCTTGACCGGCCTCGCACTCGCGATCGTTCAGCTCGAAAAGCCGGTCGCGCTGGTCGAGACCCGCTACGGACTCATCCTCTCGATCAAGCTTGCATTGGTCACGGGATTACTGGCGCTCGCCGCGCTCAATCGGTTCAGGCTGACACCGGCCCTGGCCCGCGACGAGAATGGGACGCCCGCGCTCAAGCGCTCGATCCTGCTGGAAGGCGCGATCGCACTCGCCATCCTTGCCGTCGTCGCCGGCTGGCGCTTCACCCCACCGCCGCGGACGATCATTCCCGAGACGCCGCTAGCGATCCACATCCACAGCGACAAGGCGATGTTCCAGGTGCTGGTCTCGCCGGGCAAGGCCGGGCTCGACGATTTCGTGCTTCAGCTCATGACCGGCGAGGCCACGCCGCTGATCGCGAAGGAGGTGACGCTGACCCTGAGCCTGCCTGAACGTGGTATCGAGCCGATGGAACGGGGCGCCTCGCTCGAGCCGGACGGCTACTGGCATGTGCGCAAGGTCGAGCTTCCCTTTGCGGGGCGGTGGCATGTGCGGATCGACGCGCTGGTGACCGATTTCGAGAAGGTCACGCTGGAGGACGAACTCGATCTGGGGCTGCCTTAAAGCGCGCCGGTACGGTTCATGCTGAACCTGAAGGCAACGGAAAAATGACAGGAATTCCGCCGCCTTAGCGGCTTTTCCTCATTCCCGGTCTTGTGTTTTCGCTCCCAATCCGCTTTCACTGCAGGCGATCACTGATTCCCAGAGTATTGCCATGCGGTTGTCGCGATTCTTTCTGCCCATTCTGAAGGAAAATCCGAAAGAGGCGGAGATCGTCTCGCATCGGCTGATGCTGCGCGCCGGCATGATCCGGCAGGAGGCGGCCGGCATCTATGCCTGGCTGCCGCTCGGCTTCCGCGTGCTGAAGAAGATCGAGCAGATCGTGCGCGAGGAGCAGGACCGCTCCGGCGCGCTGGAACTGTTGATGCCGACGCTCCAGCTCGCCGACCTCTGGCGCGAGAGCGGCCGTTACGACGCCTACGGCCCGGAAATGCTGCGCATCGCCGACCGCCACAAGCGCGAGCTCCTGTACGGGCCGACCAACGAGGAAATGATCACCGAGATCTTCCGCGCCTACGTCAAGTCCTACAAGAACCTGCCGCTGAATCTCTATCATATCCAATGGAAATTCCGCGACGAGCAGCGTCCGCGTTTCGGCGTGATGCGCGGCCGCGAATTCCTGATGAAGGACGCTTACTCCTTCGACCTCAACGAGGCCGCAGCGCGCGTCGCCTACAACAAGATGTTCGTCGCCTATCTGCGCACCTTCGCGCGAATGGGGCTGAAGGCGATCCCGATGCGCGCCGAGACCGGCCCGATCGGCGGCGATCTCAGCCACGAGTTCATCGTACTTGCAGAGACCGGTGAATCCGGCGTTTTCATCAATCGCGACGTGCTGGACCTGCCGGTGCCGGGCGAGGACGTCGACTATGACAGCGACCTGACGCCGATCATCAAGCAATGGACCTCGGTCTATGCGGCGACGGAAGACGTGCACGACGCCGCGCGCTTCGAGCAGGAAGTGCCTGCGGACAAGCGGGTGAACACCCGCGGCATCGAGGTCGGGCAGATCTTCTATTTCGGCACGAAGTATTCCGACGCGATGAAGGCACTGGTTGCGGGCCCCGACGGTGTCGATGTGCCGATCCATGGCGGCTCCTACGGCGTCGGCGTCTCGCGCCTGCTGGGCGCCATCATCGAGGCCTGCCATGACGATGCCGGCATCAAATGGCCGGAGGCGGTGGCCCCCTTCCGCGTGTCGATTCTCAACCTCAAGCAGGGCGATGCCGCGGTCGATGCGGCCTGCGAGAAGCTCTACGCCGAGCTCACCGCCAAGGGCGTCGACGTGCTCTACGACGACACCGACCAGCGCGCCGGCGCCAAATTCGCCGCCGCCGACCTGATCGGCATCCCCTGGCAGATCATGATCGGGCCGAAGAGCCTCGCCGAGGGCAAGGTCGAGATCAAGAAGCGCAGTGACGGCTCGCGCGAGACGATGTCGCCTGCGGACGCGGTCGCCCGGCTGGTCGGCTGAATATTGTTCATCGCGCGATATCGCGGCCGCCAATCCGGCCACAATTGACCCCGAATTATGGGATTATCGAGCGATGGATGAGACCATGACCGAGACCAAGCAAACCGCGCCTTTTGCGCCATTCGAGTGGATGCTGTCGGCGCGCTATCTGCGGGCGCGCCGCAAGGAGGGATTCATCTCGGTCATCGCCGGGTTCTCCTTCCTCGGCATCATGCTCGGCGTGGCGACGCTGATCATCGTCATGGCGGTCATGAACGGCTTCCGCAAGGAGCTGCTCGACAAGATTTTGGGCCTCAACGGCCACATCCTGGTGCAGCCGCTGGAATCGCCGCTGACCGATTGGAAGGACGTCGCCGACCGCCTCAGCCAGGTCCAGGGCATCCGGCTCGCAGCGCCCGTGGTCGACGGCCAGGCGTTGGCGTCCTCGCCGTGGAACGCCTCGGGCGTCCTGGTGCGCGGCATCCGCTCCGATGACCTCAACAACCTCACCTCGATCGCCAAGAACATCAAGCAAGGCTCGCTCGAGGGCTTTGACGACGGGCAGGGGGTCGCGATCGGCCGCCGCCTCGCCGACCAGCTGTCGTTGCATGCCGGTGACAGCGTGACGTTGGTGGCGCCGAAGGGCGCAGTCACCCCGATGGGCACGACGCCGCGCATCAAGCCCTACAAGATCGTGGCGGTGTTCGAGATCGGCATGTCCGAATACGATCTCGGCTTCGTGTTCATGCCACTGGCTGAAGCTCAGGCCTATTTCAACCGCAGCAACGACGTCACCTCGATCGAGGTGTTCACCACCAACCCCGACAAGATCGACGCCTTCCGCAAGGCGGTGACGGAGGCTGCGGGCCGGCCGGTGTTCCTGGTCGACTGGCGGCAGCGTAACTCGACCTTCTTCAACGCGCTCCAGGTCGAGCGCAACGTGATGTTCCTGATCCTGACCATGATCGTGCTGGTCGCCGCGCTCAACATCGTCTCCGGCCTGATCATGCTGGTGAAGGACAAGGGCAGCGACATCGCGATCCTGCGCACGATGGGCGCCTCGCAAGGCTCGATCATGCGCGTCTTCCTGATCACGGGCGCCTCGATCGGCGTGGTCGGCACCTTGGTCGGCTTCTTCGTCGGCCTCGTCATCTGCCTCAACATCGAGTCCATCAGGCAATTCCTGTCCTGGCTGACCAGCACCGAGCTGTTCTCGCCGGAGCTCTACTTCCTGTCGAAGCTGCCCGCCGAGATCGACGTCGGCGAGACCACGGCGGTCGTCATCATGGCGCTGACGCTGTCGTTCCTTGCGACGCTGTACCCGTCGTGGCGCGCCGCGCGCCTCGATCCCGTCGAAGCGCTGCGGTACGAGTGAGGGGCTGATGGAGAGCCAGCAGGGGGCGGAAGATGTACCGGTCATTTATCTCCACGAGATAAAGCGGCAGTACTTGCAGGGCGAGGTGCCGCTGACGATCCTCGACAACGCCAAGCTCGCGCTGTGGGCCGGGCAATCGGTCGCGCTGGTCGCACCGTCGGGCTCGGGCAAATCGACGTTGCTGCACATCGCGGGGCTGCTTGAAGCGCCCGATTCCGGCGAGGTCTACGTCAACGGCGCGCCGACCTCGCAGCTCCCCGACATCGAGCGTACCCAGCTCCGCCGCACCGATATCGGCTTCGTCTACCAGTCGCACCGGCTGCTGCCGGAGTTCTCGGCGCTCGAGAACGTGATGATGCCGCAGATGATCCGCGGCCTGAAGAAGTCGGAGAGCGTCAAGCGCGCCAAGGAGATCCTTGGCTATCTCGGCCTCGGCGACCGCATCACCCATCGGCCCGCGGAACTGTCGGGCGGCGAGCAGCAGCGCGTCGCGATTGCGCGCGCGGTCGCCAACGCGCCGCGCGTGCTGTTCGCGGACGAGCCGACCGGCAACCTCGATCCGCACACGGCCGACCACGTCTTCCAGGCGTTGATGCAGCTGGTCAAGGCGACCAAGGTCTCCATGCTGATCGCGACCCACAACATGGAGCTTGCCGGCCGCATGGACCGGCGCGTGTCGCTGTCGAACGGCCAGGTCGTCGAGCTCGAATAATAAAAACTGCGAAAACAACCCCATGCACAGTAGCCGGCCTTGGCCGGCTACGATCGGGGTGACGCCTTCCAACCATTTGGCATGTCGGGCCTATCGGCTGCGACGGCGCATCGCCGCAGCGGAGGGGCCGTTACGGCCTGATCACCGTCAATTTGAACGGTCCCGCATTGGCTGCGGCGTGTTCCACCGCCTCGTTGACGTGGTCGAGGTCGAACGCCGTCGCCTCGTACTCGTCCAGCCGTAACAATCCCGCGCGCGCCAGGGCGATCAGGCGGCTCGCCGCATCCGGCGGATACATCCAGACGCCGTGGATGCTGATGCAGTTGCGCATGATCCAGGGGTAGGGCAGATCGAGGCCCGCGCCGCCCGCCATGCCGACGCCGCCCATCAGCACGACGCGGCCGTAAGCGCGCACCGTCATGATCGCCGCGCGTACGACGGTCGTGCTGACCGAGGGTGGCATGATGTCGAACACGCAGTCGATCGGTCCCGGTGCGGCGCGCTTCATGCTTTCGCAGTCGTCGCTCTCGTTGCCGGTGAGTTTCACCGGCTTCACCCGATCGCCGAAGCGGCGGACGAGGTCGGCCAAAATCCTGTCGTTGCGACCCGGCGCGACCACGCAGGCCGCGCCCATCGCGAGCGCGACGGAGACGGCGGCGCTGCCGAAATTGCCGGTGGCGCCGCTCACCAGCACGGTCTCGCCGGGTTGAAGGTTGGCGGCGAGAAAGCCGCCATAGGGCACCAGCGCCGTCCCCAGCGCGCACCATTGCGAGGCTTCCGCGGACGTGATCGCGCCAAGCCGCTTCACATTCTCGGTCGGCACGCGCATCCGCTCGGCATAGGAGCCGTGGCGAAAATGCCGTTGCAGGCGCATACCGCCGGGGCCGGCGGCCGTGAGCCCTTGCAGGGCGATATCGGGCGCCACGATGTCATCGCGCGAACGCACCGTCGGGTCGCAGAACAACCAGTCGCCAACGGCGAGCTTGGTCGCGTCCGGGCCGATCGCGCGCACCCGGCCGATGCCGCCGGGACCCGGGATGATCGGCAGGTCGAGCGCGTAGTTTCGTTCGCCGCTGAAAACCTCGTTCATGTAGGACAGGACGCGCGTGGCGACGACGTCGACGATGACCTCGCCGGTGCCGAGCACCGGCTCCGGCACATTCTCGATCACCAGCGGCGATCCGAAGGATTTGAGTACGGCAGCTTTCATGATGTTCACCTCAAAGTCTGGTGAAAGGGCATATGCGCCGCCTTGGAAGGGCCAGGAAGGCCTGGTATTATCCTAGTATCACGAAGGCCCTCCATCGGAGCGCAACATCATGGCCGATCCGCGCCGCATCGAATTCGGCGACTTCCTGCGGTCCCGCCGCGAAAAGCTGACGCCGAAGACGGTCGGGCTTCCGGCGGGCAGCCGCCGGCGCACCGCGGGCCTGCGCCGCGAGGAGGTCGCCCTGCTCGCCGGCATCGGTGTCGACTGGTACATCCGCCTCGAGCAGGGCCGCACCGTCAGCCCCTCGATCACCACCGTCGATGCGTTGGCGCGCGCACTTCGCCTCAGCAAGACCGAGCACGCGCACCTGAAGGCCCTGGCGCGCGACGGCGACAGGCGCACCTTCACGCGCGAGATCGTGCCGCCGCCGATCCTGCGGCTGATCGAGAGCCTGCCGCATCCGGCCTATATCACCGGGCGGCGCTGGGACGTGCTGGCCTGGAACGAGGCCGCCGAGCAGGTCTTTGCGTTCGGCCGGTTGCCGGAGGAGGATCGCAACACGATGCTCCTGATGATGACCAACAAGCAGACGCGCAAGGCTTACGGCGCGGGCTGGGCGGAGGTCGCCAAGCGCATGGTCGCGATGTTTCGCGCCACCCACGACGTCTGGGCCGGCGATCCCGCCTTTGCGGAGTTGCTGACACGGCTGCGGCAGGGCAGCCCGGAATTCGTCAAATGGTGGGAAGCCCACGAGATACCCAGCACCGCCTCGGGCCTCAAGACGATGTCTCATCCAACTCTGGGCGTGCTCCATTTCGAGCACACGAGTTTTCAGGCCAACGACGATCCCGCGCTGAAGCTCGTGATCTATACGCCGGTCGGGGCGTAGAACGCCGTCCCAGATCGGGAAGGCCACCGGCATATGTCCGGCGGCCTCCGCGCTTATTGTGGTTTGCGGGGCGGCGCCCCGACTAGAGATCGATGCTGACGGCGATATTACGGCCCTGCAGTTCGGCAATCTTCATTCCATCAGCCTGCAGCTGCGCGAACTCCGGGTCCTTTGCCACGGCCTCCTGCACCTTGCCGTAGACTTCCCAATTGGAGTAGCGCGTCGTAACCAGCAACTCTCCTGCCCAGTGACCGGTGTGGAAACGGGAGAGCCGAAGAAACTCGGCACCGTGTTTTTCAAAGATTTTCTTCGCCTGCCGGATGATCTGGACCGTTTCCTCGACCTTGTCGGTTTTGAAGCGAGTAAATTGAACGATCGGCATGGGCTACCTCCTTAGCTGTGTAAACTGTCCAAGAGGCATGTATCGAGCGACGTTTGAGGAGCGAACCTCCCGTTCGATCTCGATGAAGGTTCGTCTTCGGCGGCGTCATCCTGGTTCAGGTTTCGCAAGCGGAATCATCTCTGCCCTTTCTTGGGCGCTTTAAATTCGCCGCGCGTGCCTTGCCCGGCCGGGCTCCCTTGGCATTGTCATTGCTGCCGGCCAACGGTTTCACTATCGACCCGCTTGATGGCGGGTGGATTCCACACGCCGGTCAATGCCTCCGACTTTGGCGCATAAAGACGCATGGTGAGGTTGAACGGGCTTTTGGGCGCGGGCAGCCAGTTGGCTTCGCGATCGCCGCCCGGATTGTCATTCTGGACGTAGAGCGTGAGCGATCCGTCGGCGTCGCGCTTGAACGGCATCCAGCTGCTCACCGCAAAGCGATTGAGTGGATTGGCAACCTGGAAGCCTTCATCGTCATACAGGGTGATTGACCAGAATGCCTCGACCGGCGGGACCGCGTCCTTGGCAAAGCGGACGATGTATTTGTTTGCGCCGTCGAGCGGCTTGCCGTTTTCATCGCCAACACTGTTCGGGTAGATCGCGTCCTCCGGCAGATTCGCGCCGAGTCCGAGCTGCGCGACGATCGCGCGCTTCAAGTAGTAGTTCCCGTAAACGCCCATCGTGTCCGTGTTCATGGACCAGTGATTTGCGACGCGCGCCAGCGTTGGGATTTTCCATGCCATCAGTTTTTGCGCCTGAGCCGGCGCATCCTCGATAGCTTTCCGTACCGTCGCATCGGCTTTGGTCATATCGAAGTTCTTGCCCGGTTCGAGCCCTATCCGCGCCATGCGCGCGATGATCGGCTCATCTGTGATGTGTGGCGGGTGGACCTTGGATAGCTCCGCCGCATAGGCAAAAAACTTATCGCCTGCCATCGTGTCGACTTGCAGCTTCGGCGGCGTCTTGAGGTCAACGTTGGGATCGATGGTCTGTGTCACGACGACCGGGGGCTTACCCCACCCAGATAGCGGTGTGATCTTGTACCCCTTCTGCACCTCGTGAACCGGAGCATAGTCGGCAGGACCATCGGTCTTGGTGCGGCCGATGATCCAGACATAAGGCGTCGGCGCGTCGATACGTGCGAAGCCCGCCGGCACGTTTCCGTTCCAGCCCGGCGGCACGACCAGGAAATTCGCTGCCTTGGTGCCTGTCGTACGCCATCCCGGCGACGCGAACACATCCGTCCACATGTCGAGCATCGGCAGCAGGTAGTAGCGGCCACCGGTATCAGGAACCGAAACGACCATGGGTTCGCGGGTCAGGTCGAGCCAGGCGCTCGAATACAGCGTGTCGAAATTGGGCCGCACCACCGCCTTCATGTCTGCGGTCGGGTAGGCCTGGATATTGTCGAACGTGTTGGGAGGGCCGCCTATTGCCGCAGTTTTGGGATCGGAATTGATGAGCTGCTTGCGCGTCAGGTCCATCGTCACGAGCGGATAGAAGTAAACATAGGCCTCCGCAGCGATCGCTTGTGCCTCTTCCGCAGAAATCGCTTGAGCGGCGCTCGGGGTCGATGTCGACACGATGAGACTCAAACCCGACAGGATCGCAGCAAGCGACAACAGATGCTTTTGCATAAGGGTTCTCCTGAAATTCGCTGCATTGGCCGAGTGGGGCGATGTAGTGCCGCCACTGCGGGTGTTTTCCTATTTCCCTCCAACTCAGGCAAAGGAGGATGAGCCAGCTAAGCGGCGAAGCGCCGCGTTCTGGTTGATCTAGATCAAGGGAGTCCGCCGACGGGTCACGAGCGGCGTTGCTCTGACGGATCGCTGCGCTCCGCTTGGCCCTCAAAAGCTGACGCCAGGCGATCGTGAACCGACGTCCGAGACCGGCGTTTAGATGACGAGCTTCAGCGCCGGATCGTCATTGGATTGCAACCTCGTGTGCTCGAAATGGAGCAGCCCTTCATCCGATGATTCATCGTCTTGAGGTCGGACGCTGATGATGTGAGCCCATCTGCCGAGAATAGCTCGATGAATGCTCCGGCGTCTGCGCGCGGCCGATTGTGATAGGCACAGGGGTCGTCACGTTGCCCGGTTAAGTACGGAGTGGCGATGCGGGCGAGGGCGCGGCCGACGGACGCGCGACGGCGCGATCGGGCGATTGTCGTCGATGAGCTTGCGGCGAACAGTCGCGGCTTGTGACCCATGACAAACGTCTGCGGCCTCGGAGTGGTGTTCGCGGCGAAGCGCGATCGAGTGATCGCAATGCACGCTGGTGGGCGGAGTTGCTGATTGTACCGAGGGACTCGTGGTGCTACGTTTGAACACGTCATTCCGTTTTCGGTTTGATGCGACGGGCGATCGGGCTTACGGACCGCCGCCCGTTCATTTGAAATTGTAATAGTTGAGCCAATAGCTCCCCGCCTCCGGCCCCCCTTTTGAGTTCGGTCGGGCGATGTTTTTCATTGGCCTCCGTTCTTCCCATTGACTCGGAGGCGGGTTCTTTTCAGTTGAATTTTGCAACAAGTCGATATTCGACATGTGCATTCTGACAAGCCAAGCGGATCGCGCCGCACCACATCACCATCCGAACGCGAGATGGGGCAGCCATTGCTTGATGGTTGCGTTGCTCTGTGCCGCTTCCTTGTTTCAGTTCGCGCCCAGGGCGTGGGGACAATGCTCGGCGCGCGACGTGCTACAGAATTAACTGAAACTCGGCAAGGTTCGTGCAGTTGATTTGCCGCAAAAACTCATCGCGTCCGTCCGCGACGTTCCGACATGGAAGACGATTGCGGTCGGCACTTTTGGCAACTCCGTTGCGTTGCGCGATGCATTGGATGCGGTCGGCTGCAACATCGGCGGGCTGGCCGCGGAAGTTCTCGCTCGACCGGCCTTTACGGTCAGTTCCAACAAGATGGACGTGGAGCTTGTGGCGGTATCCGCGGTCCAGCTCGGCTTCAAGACCGATAGCGTGCCTCTGGCCGTCATTTACGCACGGGCCCGACAACTCGGCTTTGAACTTGCGGCAGCGGAGGTCGGTCCGCAATTGCGTCTTCAGTATCTCGATCAGCCCATGGGTGAATTCCTCATCGTGGGAATGCAGCCGATCAAGACGTGGAGCGGAGAGCCCGTGGTTCTCAACGTGGCAAATGGCGGAGCCGGATTGATCCTGATCGGCCAGGACGGCCGAGATGACGCTGAAATACCGGCGACCTCCCGTTTTCTCTTCGTGCGGGCGCCTGACCTTAGCGGCGGAATCGCGGCCGCTCTGCTGCCACCATGAAGACGAACAACCAAGTTTCGAGCAGCGCTGACAGCGGAGAAAAATCCTTGCGTCAGATCAAGAGAGACTTCCTGTCCGTGGAGAACAACGAGGCTGCGGGCTCAAATGCAGCGGCATCGGGAGTTCAAGGGGGATGGAGGCAAGCCTGGTCTCAAGTCTCGTCTGGAGCGGCGTCAACAGTAGGGAGTGACATTATGCGCGGATTTGGAGCTGTATGTATCTCGCTGTTACTATCGGCAATTCCTGCGACTGCGTCAGATCAAAATCTCAAGGAGGAAATTGGAAAGATAGGTTCAGCATACGAGCGGTACTTCAGCAACAAGGATCCCGCTGGGATTACTTCGCTCTATACCAAGAACTATATGCGAGTGACTGAAGACGGCGTAGTGGACAATACCAGGTACTATGAGAACGCTTTCAAGGCGGGAGTTAGTCGCCTCGAGGTCAAGATGACCGAGGTTCAGTCATTGTCAGAAAGCATGGCTCTGGTCACCGGCGAGTCTCGCGTTACCGGCAACAGCGAGACAGGCGCTCCCATAGACTTCACCGTTGTTTGGACCGCTCTCGATGTTCGTGAGGATGGGCAATGGAAGATTCGCATGCTCACGTCGGTCCCCAAACCGCCGCCGCCCCAGCCGCAGCAGGCCGCAAAGTAACTCAAGGCATAGCCTTCTCCGCCCGCAATCGTTCTCTGCACCACCTCAAAGGGAGTCAGCGATGGCCATTTTGCGCGCAAACCTCGCATTGCTTTCAGTCGCATCAGTTCTGGCAACGACGAGTGTCCAGGCTCAGAGCATGCCGCCGGAGGGCCCCGTCTCGGTCATATTCACCGCGACGCCGATTCCTGCTCTCAAGCCGATGCCGATCGGCGGCGGTAGAGAGTTTGTTCTCATGAACCAGGCCATGGCAGCCTCAAACGAGGCGGGAAATCCTGTACTCAACAACATGGGTGGACGTTGTCAGCTCAGCCGCCTGACGGATCCTTCGGCGAAGACCGCCGAGCTTCACGGGTTCTGTACTTACGTCGACAAGGACGGCGACCAGTTGATCGAGCAATGCGATTGGTTGCCCGCATCCCCCAACAATTGCAACATAACGGGTGGGACCGGCAAATTCGAGGGTCTCCAGGCCGCGCTCGTCGTCACCATCGACCCTCTCAAGAGCAACTTCGATGGCATCAGTCAGGTCATTGGCCACAAGAAGGGGACGTACAAGTTCGTCAAGACGAACTAGGCTCGTCCGCTGAATTCCAGCAACGGCGGACGGCCTCGATTGCTGCAGTTCGGGATGCCAAGGCAGCAACGTCTTCCAAACGGTTTGCCCCGGCGCTCACGTCCGCTACCACGCCCTAGCGACGTGGTTCCGTCGTCTGCTGAACGGGCGGCCGGTGTCCCGGTGAAGTACGAGGCACGCCGCTCGCCCGCATGTTCGGTGACCGGCGGCGTTGTGAGTTCTTTGGGTGTGAATGGGTTCACAACGACGTGGCCAGGCGAATGCTATGTTCCAGCCATTCAATTGCCGACTGATTTTTTGAAGAGTGTCTTTTTCGGACAGCCTCTGAGGAGAGGGTCATGTTCAAGCAATTCCTCTTGGTCGCGGCGATAGCCTCCCTGACGTTAGCCACATCCTCTAAAGCCGATTGCGAATATGCTTTGGAGCGCAGCGCGTCCGCCGAGTCGCGTTCGGTTTCGTTGCATTCTGATGCAGCTCAACTTGCGGAAGCCCTGTTGGATGACGTTGTGACTTGGCTCTCATCGAATTTCGACCTGCCTGCCATCAAGCAGCGTCCCGTCGTTGAATTTGCGTCGAAGATGGAGCTTGCGAGGTTGCGTGCAAGGGACCGTACTTCTTCGCAAGGCTTCATGGAAAGCGATGGGCAACTAGCTCAGCGCGAGGTCGTTGCACTTTACGACAACGAGACGAGAACGATCCTGCTTCCTGATGATTGGGGCGGCACTTCGCCGACCGACCAATCGGTCCTGGTACACGAAATGGTCCATCACCTTCAGAATGTTGGAGGGCTCAAATTTGTCTGCCCACAGGCGCGAGAGAAGTTGGCCTACCTGGCTCAGGATAAATGGCTGGAGCGGTTCGGACTTAGCCTGGAGAACGAGTTCGACGTCGACATGTTCACGGTGCTGATAACTTCGGCATGCATGTATTGATTGTGACCGGTCGATCCCAGTCGCTGTCGAACGATTGCCTTTCCAAAAGGAGCGCAGAGCCAAGATCATCTCGTACGTACCAGCAAGATCTTCAGCGGATTTGATTGATGGCCAGACTCTTGGCGATCCTCGCAATTGCATTGGCGATCCTGGCGATGGCTCCGGGGCAGCAGAATCAGTTTGTACCGCTGCCAACGGGACTAATGCCAGCGGTTGCTTGTTCCCTGAGTTCTGCTGAGGTGACGGTTTCATCCATTCAGTCGATGGCGCACAGATCCGCTCGTGGCCCCACGGCGATCTGCAAGGCGGACGGGCGCCGGCATCCGCACTCTATTCAGGCGTCAGCCCCAATGCCTTCACGGCAGCCACCAAGGGAGGCGTTTCGCTGTCGTACAGCTTTCTGAACGCGATATGTCCTTGAGCGGACTCATCGATGCCGTACGAGTCGAGCAGCTTCTGTATCTTGTCGGTCTTGCCTGCCTCCACCATCAGGCCGGAAAGGCGCTCCACGATGTCCTGCGGCATGCCGATGGGACCGGCGAGAAAGACGTAACCGGTCATAGCAAAGAGCTCGGAGTCGGCACCCTGCTCGAAAAATGTGGGAACGTCGGGAAGCTTTCTGCTCCGCGTCCTCGTCTGCACGGCGATTGCCCTCCCAACTCCGGATTCCAGCGCGTTGACGGCATTGGCGTAGCTCCCCATCGCCGCCTGGAGCACGCCGGCCGCGAGGTCCTGCCACATCGGCGCTTCGCCGCGGTAGTGCACGGCTTTCATCTGCAGCCCGTACTGCTTGTTGAGCTCTGCAACGACGATATGAGGGTAGGAGCCTGCGCCGAAGGTCCCGACGTTGGTCACGTTCCTGCGGGCGTATTCGACGAACTCCTTTAAATTGGTGGCATTGGTCGCCTTATAGGCGACCAATGGCAGATATCCTGCCGACATGCTGGAAATGAGCGCGAAGTCCCTGTCGGCGTCGTATGGCAAAGTCTTAAATAGCACGCGGCTTTGCACCAGAGTTGCGGTGATGGCGAGGAGTAACGTGTAACCGTCCGGTGGCGATTGCTTCACGGCTGCTGCAGCGATCGAACCGCTGGCACCCGCCTTATTCTCAACTATCACCGGCTGGCCGAGCTTCTGGGAGAGGTATTCGCCGTAGACGCGCGCGAGGGTGTCCGCAAGTCCGCCGGCGGGATAGGCGCAAACAATCTTGATCGGCCGGGAGGGCCAGGTCTGCGTCCACCCGCTATCATGATACGACAAAGCGATGGTGGCTGCGCCGGTTGCGATGAAGGCGCGGCGCGTGATCTTCAATGCCATCACGGTCTCCATCATGTTTGTATTCCGAGGACGCGCGTTGTGGCGTTACTGCCAGTCCTTCAAGCGGACGGCCCTACGTTGAATCCTGAGCCGCTGCTCGGGGCACTGCTGCGCGGTACGGCAAGCCGTTGGTCGTGCTCATGGATTGCTTCCTGAGCAAATTGTGCCGTCCCGAGGATGGTAGCAGGCCATGGGCGGGCGCTCTTGACATTCTGCTTACATTCTCTTCACCGCCGGCTTATTCTTGCGCTGCAACCGGCGCGAGAGACCGACGGGGGAAAGCCACCCAGGGAATTGCCAGCTTGCGGTATCTCTTCGACGAGTACGCATTCGACACCGACCTTCGCGAGCTTTACCGCGGGGCGCACGTGGTCTCGGTTGCGCCGCAGGTGTTCGACCTGCTCGACTACCTGATCCGCAACAGGGAACGGGTCGTAAGCAAGGACGACCTCATCAAGACCATCTGGAACGGCCGTGTCGTGTCCGATGCGGCACTGACGACGCGGCTGAACGTCGCTCGGAGTGTGATTGGCGATTCCGGTGAAAAACAGCGTCTCATCAAAACCCTGCAGCGCAAGGGCTTCCGTTTCGTTGGAACGGTGCAGGAAGTGCAGAGGCCCGCAGACGCGGCGGCCACAGCCGATTCTGGTGAACAGTTTCAGGGTACCGCTGATCCAGATCGGTCCGATGCCGCAACAGTTGCGATGTCGATTCCTGCGCCACGCCTTTCCATCGTCGTACTGCCGTTCGCGAACTTCGGAGGCGATCCCGAGCAGGACTATTTCGTTGATGGCGTGACCGACAGCCTGACCACGGACCTTTCGCGCATCAGTGGCTCATTCGTGATCGCGCGTAACACCGCTTTCACCTTCAAAGGCAAAGCCGTCGATGTAAAGCAAGTCGGACGCGAGTTGAACGTCCGCTATGTGCTCGAAGGTTCCGTGCAACGAGGCGGCAATCGGCTTCGGGTGAATGTTCAGCTGATCGATGCCGAAACCGGCAATCACCTATGGGCCGAGAGGTTCGAGAAACCCGTCGCCGACCTGTTCGACATGCAGGACGAGATCGTATCGCGGCTCGCAAACACGCTAAATGCCCAGCTCATTCAGGTTGAAGCGCGGCGAGCGGAACGTTCAACCCATCCCGATGCAATGGACCTGTATTTCCAGGGCTGGGCTTACGAGAACAATGGGACGACCCCGCAATACATGACGCAAGCGCAGGCCTTTTTCGACCGCGCCCTGGCACTCGATCCCGACAATATCGAGGCGCTGGTCGGCTCGGCGCGGGTTGAAGCGGCGCTTGGGGCCAATCTTGTCACCGACGACTGGAAAGCGCACTTGGCGGCGGCCGAGGCAGCCTCAACCAAGGCTCTGTCCCTTGCGCCAAACCATGCTCGGGCCCGTAGCATCCTGGGTCTGGTCCAATCATTTGGCAACCCGGCCCGGGCCATCGCTGAATGCGAGCGGGCGTTGGCACTGGATCACAATTTGGCCGACGCTCATGCCTTCATCGGTCTCGCCAAGTTTTTTCTCGGTCGCAGTAGCGAGACCGAGGCCCATATCCGCGAGGCGCTTCGCCTCTCTCCTCGCGATTCCTACGCCTACCGGTGGTTCATGTTTGTCGGTCTCGCCAAATTGTTTCTCGGCGCCGACGTGGAAGCGGTTGCCTGGCTGCGCCGGAGCATCGAGGCCAACCGAAATCATCCCCTCCCGCATTATTATCTCGCCGCTGCGCTGTCGCTGCTCGGCTCACCGGACGAGGCGCGGGCCGCCGCACAGGCCGGCCTTGTGCTCAATCCGACCTTCACTCTCCGCCGCTACCGGGCCCGCGTGACGAGCGACCATCCGGCTTATCTCGCCGGGCGCGAGCGTGTGTATGAGGGCATGCGCATGGCCGGGGTGCCGGAGGGATGAACGGCAGGAGGTTGCCGGTGCGCGCCCAACAAGGATCGGGCGCTCTTGCGCTTACGGCGACGGCACGGCCGAGGGCGGCGCGGTGACGTTCGGCAGCGGAGTTGCTGGCCAAGGGCTTGCCGGCCGAGGGACCTTTCGGCTTGGCGTCGACCGACGAGCACGCCGCCGCAAGCTGAGTTCGCATCGACGCCAGGCCCGTCAGGTCGATGTCGAATGTCGCGACGTCCACCTTTTCGTCCGGCATCGGCGTGGTCCGCCGGACATGGAGGGAGCGGGACGCCATGATCGCCTTGACCATGTCAGGGTCGATGCTGCCGCTCCACATCTCGTACTTCGCGGCTCGCACTGGAAACCCTCCGGCTTCCTGGTCCTTGTCGGCGTCCGCCGTCATCATGATCATACTTTTGCCGACGCTCGCCTCGTCGATCTCGCCCGCGAACAGCAGCGGCACGCGATCCCTGGTTTCGCAAAACATGCGCCACTCCATCGTCCGGAACGAAGAGCCGCTTTCCTTCTTCATCACCGCGATCTTGCCGATGAACGGCCGCGTTGCCTTCTCCAGCCTCCACATCCCTTCGGCAAACGGTCGCGTGTCGATTCCGAAACGATAGAGCTCGGCTCGCGTCAGCATGTGCAGATTTTCGAACTTCACGGTACGGATGAGATCGTCGAGCCCGCGGCTGATCCCCATCGCCGCGATGAACGCAGCGCGGTCGCGGTCGGCGTTCGCGATCCGGCGCTGCCTGTATTCCGCGACCGCCTGCGGCGCCGGATGCCCGTGAAAGACGAGGACCAGCCTGGAGTTATGGACCGCCAGGGCGGCGTCGGGAGCGACCTCGCGTGATGTCGCGCCGAGAAACAGGTAACCGCAGGCCGAGTTGCACATCGCATGGTAGGTCGTGAGCTCCGCCTCGACCTCGCCGCCGACGGCCTTGGTCCTCAGGCAGGCGGCGTCCACCTGTGTGCCGGCGGCGCACGCCGTCGCGATCGTCCGGCCGACCCGCGCGACCGCCTTGCGACTGTGCAGCAGCCGGCCGATGACGTAGGACTGCTCCACGTTCCCGCCGGGCGAATGAAGGTAGATCGGACGCTGGGTGTCCTTGACGCCGGCCAGGAAGCGGCGAATGCGCGGCGCAGCGTCTCCATCGATCTCGCCCTCGATGGCGATCCAGCGGTCGCAGCCGGGCCCGCACGCGTCCGGTGCCCCCTTGGCAAGATAGATCGTCAGCCTGCGCGCAAATCCGGGATTTTCGGCAGGCGTTTCCTCGGCGTGCAGTGCGCATGGAAGCAGCATGGCCACGAGAAACAAAATACGGGCAAGCATGTAACGACTGGGCCACGCGCGGTGAAGATAGGCGCCGACGTTACATGATAATCGGCGCGCCTACAACTTTCGGTGGCATGCATGTGCGCGTTTATTGCGCCGGGCAGCACATCGTGCTGTCTCGAAATACAGCGTTCGTCACGTCAGACGATCGATGATTTCGAAGAGCCTGTCGCAGGACGCCTCGATCCGCTTTTGCGGCGATGTGGCGATACCCAGCAACAGACCGGGGCGCGCCGAAGCCGTGGACGCATACCAGAGCGACAGCGGTGTAGGCGCCAGCCCGAACGATGCCGCTTCCCTGGCGATGGCGAGATCGGGCGCTCCATCCGGCAGCCGCAGGACCGCTGCCAATCCGGCAAGCGCAACATTGGCGGTGCGCGTCCGAAGCTGTTTCAGCAATGCATCGCCTTGCGCGGCGTAGACCCGCTTCGTGCGCCGGAGATGCCGCAGATAATGGCCATCGCGCATGAAATCGGCGGTGGCGAGCTGCGCTGCGGGCCCGGGCGCCGGCGCGAGGCACGCCGCGGCTTCGGCAAATCGCGACGCCAGAGCGGCCGGCGCAACGACAAGGCCGAGCCGCAGGGCAGGGGTCACGGTCTTGCTGAAAGAGCCGATGTGGATGACGCGGCCCGCGCGATCGAGCGAGGCGAGCGCCGGCGTGGCCCGGCCCTTGAGCTGAAGCTCGCTGAGATAGTCATCCTCGATCACCCACGCCTTGCGTCGGGCGGCCCAGTCGAGCAGGCGCGAACGCCTTGCCAGCGACAACGTGGATCCGAGTGGCGCCTGCTGCCCGGGCGTCACGACAACGAGCGCTGCGTCGGGAGCATGTTTCACGCCGTACTCGACATCGATGCCGTCAGCGTCGACCGGGATCGGCGCGATCGACAGTCTTGCAAGCGCGAGACCGTGCCGCGTGAAGGGAAAGCCCGGATTCTCCACCCAGACCTTCTTCTTTGGCTCGAGGCCGAGGACACGGAGCGCCAATCCGAGGCCGCCGCTGAAACCGCTGGTGATGATGATCTGCGACGGCGTGCACGCGATCCCGCGCGCCAGCGCGAGGTAGGCTGCGATCTCGCGTCGCAAGTCGAGCTCGCCGCGCGGATCCGGATAGATCGCCGGCGCGCTCATTTCGGCGCGAACCGCCTGCGCGCGCATGCGCGCCAGCAATTTGGCAGGAAAGGTCTCTTGCGCGGGCACGCCCATCTGGAAGATTGCCGGCCCCGCCGTGAGCTCCTGGTACATCTCCATGAACGAGCCGGGCGCCGGGGCTTTGTCCTTGCGAACGGGAAAGGACGGCCGATCCGCGACATGCGTGCCGGTCGCGCGTGACGCGACGATCAGTTGGGCAGAGGACAGCTTTTCATATGCCGCGCGCACGGTGCCCCGCGCGACGCCAAGCTGGGCTGCCAAGTCCTGCCAGGAGGGCAGGCGCGCTCCGGGTGCGAGCACGCCGTTCTCGATGGCGGCCCTGATGCCCCCATGGATCTGCTCGGCCAGCGGCGTCTTCGCAGAGCGATCCAGTTCCAGCCGCAGCGGTTTGGTCATGCCTCATGGTACACGATTTTCATGCGTTCTTGGTCCTTTTCTATGGACCAGGGCAGGGGCATTTAAGGCGGAGACAAGGGCCGGGCATCGATCATCAAGGAGCAGGAAAATGACAGGGCGTCTCGACTACGACCGTATCGCGCCGGCGGGTGTGAAAGCGCTGGGCGGCGTGTACGGCTACATCATGCAGAGCAATCTTCCAGCGGCGCTGATCAACCTCGTCTATCTGCGCGTATCCCAGATCAACAACTGCGCCTACTGCCTCGACATGCATATGCGCGATCTGCTCAAGAACGGGGTGAAGATCGAAAAGCTCGCTCTGCTGCAGGCGTGGGAGGAAGCCGGCAATCTGTTCGACGCGCGCGAGCGCGCCGCCCTCGCATGGGCCGAAACGGTGACCCGCGTCGCGGATACCGGCGTGCCGGATCAGGCCTATGAAGCCGCGCGCGGGGTCTTCGAGGAGCGCGAGCTCGTCGACCTCACCATCGCGATCGGTCTGATGAACACGTATAATCGCATGGCGATCAGCTTCCGTAAGACGCCGCAGGCCGCCGTCGAGAAGACAGCCTGACGGGCCACGAACGGCATCGGCCGACGTCAATGCAAGGCAGGAGCTAGAAAATGACGAGCGTGATTTCCGGCGTGAAAATTCCCGACAGCAAGCTGGCGCGCGAGGCCGCCGAGTTGGTGCGCAGCTACGAAGACGAGATGCTGTTCAACCATTCGGTCCGCGTCTACGTGTTCGGCGCGATGAAGGGGCTGCGTCAGAAGCTGAAATTCGATTCCGAGTTGCTTTATGTCGCGGCGCTGTTTCACGACCTCGGCCTGGTCGATCACTACCACACCGAAACAAAGCGATTTGAGGTCGACGGTGCCGACGCCGCGCGGGACTTTCTCCGGGCACGCGGCATCGCCGAGCCGCAGGCCGATCTGGTCTGGGAGGCGATTGCGCTGCACACCACACCCGGCATTCCGGAATATATGAGACCGGAAATCGCCCTCACGAGGGCAGGAGTTGTGGTGGACGTCGGGGCCGTTGGATATGACGAGTACACGCCGGAGCAGCGCGATCAGGTGATCGCTGCGTTCCCGCGCGGCGATTTCAAGAACGAGTTTCTGAAGGTGCAGACCTGCTCAGCGCTGAAGAAGCCGCAGACGACATTCGGGACCGTCAATTTCGACTATATCCAGGATCACGATCCCAGCTTCCACAAGCCGAACGTGTGTACGCGCATCCGCAACACGCCCTGGCAAAGCTGAGCTGCCGCTAAGCCACCGGATCCCTGACGGCATCCGAACGGCTTCGGTCATCCGGCGCCAGCGGTGGCGCCGGCCGCGCGGGAGCGTCCTTCAGCAAGGCAGCGTCGCTCGAGGCGTCCTCGACCGGCGCGGCTCGGGCCTCGCGCGCGGCGACGATCCAGATCAGGAAGCCAAGAAGCGCGAGCGCGGCTCCGACGGGACCGGTGGAGGTCCAGCCCAGCCCCTCGCGAATGGCAAGGCCGCCCAGGAACGGGCCGAGCGCGTTGGCGGTGTTGAACGCCGAATGATTGAGCGCAGCAGCGAGCGCTTGTGCGTCTCCCGCGACGTCCATGAGCCGCGTCTGCAGGACGGCGCCGAGCGAGACGCTGGCGCCGATCGCGAAGACGTCGGCCGCGAGCAGCCAGGGATTGCCCGCGGCGAGCGGAAACACCAGGAGCGCGACTGCAGCAAACAGCAGGATGACGCCCGCCGTCGGCATCAAGGCGCGGTCGGCAAAGCGCGGCACGAACAGATTGCCGAGCGTGGCGCCGATGCCGAACACGGCGAGGAAGAACGGGATGACCGCGGTGCTGACCTTGGTGACCTCGATCAGGGTCGTCGCCAGATAAGTGTAGACGGCGAACATGCCGCCAAAGCCGATGGCGCCGATCGCCAGCGTGATCCAGACGCGGCCGCTTCTGAGCGCACCGAGCTCGCGCAGCGGATCGGACCGGCCGGCCGCATCGCGCGGCGCGAACAGCGCGCACAGCAGGACCGTGATCAACGCCAGCACCGACACGAAGCCAAAACTCGCGCGCCAGCCGACCGCCTGGCCGATCAGATTGGCCAGGGGCACGCCGATGATCGTGGCAGTGGTCAGGCCGAGCATCACCTGGCCGATCGCCTGCGAACGGCGTTGTTGCGGAACGAGCGAGGCCGCGACCAGCGCGGCGATGCCGAAATAGGCGCCATGCGGCAATCCCGACAGAAATCGAGCCGCGATCATCCAGCCGAAGCCCGGCGCGAGCGCGGTGAGCGCGTTGCCGAGCGCGAACACGGCCATCAGGGCCAGCAACTGGGTGCGCCGGGCGAACCGCGCGCCAAGCACGGCGATCAGCGGCGCGCCCAGCACCACGCCGAGCGCGTAGGCACTGATCGCGTGCCCCGCGGTCGGCTCGTCGATCCCGAGGTCGGCAGCGAAGAACGGCAGCAAGCTCATCGATGCGAATTCGGTGGTTCCGATCGCAAAGCCACCCATCGCGAGCGAGAACAGGACGATGGCGAGGTGAGGCGGCGCTGAGGCGCGGGGCGAGGTCGCGTGAGGCGAGGTCGTCATGTGTCCTGCATTGGTGGCGTCAACGGGAACCAGCCCAGCGAACGTCGCCACCCCTGCAAGATTTGTTGCCGTACTTAAACCCGCACCAGCTCACGTCAACATCGGAGGCGCGATGCAAGGCATGCCGCATATCAGCGTCCCGATTTAAGTGTGGGGCCATCCGGACTCGTCGCGCACCAGCCTGTGGCTTCATCGGTGCGCTTCGGCCTTCCCGCGACTTTCGCTATCCACTCTACAGACGGGGTCGACTCGCTTGAGGGCAAAACAGTTGCAAGTCTGCAGCAAAGCGTATTGGCGGTTGAGGCGGTCGGCGCGACCTTTTGCCATCGCGCCCGGCGCGAGGGCTTCCACTTCGGGGCCCGGTGCAAGTGGGAATTCGCGAATGCTGTCGAAATTCAGAAGGAATTCATAAGGAATTCAAAAGGAATTCGAAAGGTAGAGTGCGTTGATCGGGCGCCTTATTCCAGCGCGAGCCGCTGATCGCCAAGATGAGGTAATCCGAAGAAGCCCTTTTACTCTCCGCCGCCACTTGTTGTGGCGCTGCCGCTCCGAGCCATTCGGGTGATTTTGGTAGCGCCTCAACCGAATTGCGTTTAGCGTGTTGCAGACTGGTTCAAGGACGAGACTCTGCTCGGCAAGAGGCTTTATTCGCCGCTGAGGGATCAATGAAGTCGGAGCCTACGAGCGACCCCCCGTCGTCGCCGAACACCGCCAACGACAGTGGTGCGAGGTTGGTTGGTGCTGCCGAACAGGACTTTAATTCCCAAGTAGGTAAGATCCTCGAATTCGAAAGACCTTTCCGCGCCGTCCTCGTGGCGGACGTCGTCAGCTATACCAGACTTATGGAAGCTGCTGAGGTCGAGACGCATAGTCGCTATCGGGCTCTTCGCGTGAGCGTCATCGATCCTGCTTTGATCGGTCGACGAGGCGAGATTGTGAAGAACACCGGCGACGGCTTCGTCGCGGTGTTCGAGAGCCCGCTCGATGCCCTTCGCTGTGCCTCCGAGTTGCAGCGTGAAGTCACCGGGCTTGAAACCTTGCAACCTCCCGAGCGCCGCATAGCCTTTCGCATCGGCGTCCATTGGGAGCCTGTCATCTTTGATCTGAACGATGTCTACGGCCATGGCGTCAATATCGCAGCACGCTTGCAATCTGTCGCTCCCGCGGGCGGCGTTGTGGTGTCGTCGGCCCTTTTGCGAGTAGTCGCCGATCTGAGCGAATTCAAGTTTGACGACCTGGGTGAGCTTCATCTCAAGAACCTGTCGCGGCCGGTTCATGCCTTTCTCCTGCTCTCGCCGGGAGTGGACCGCCGCACGGTGATCGGCGCTTCCACCAAATCCTCGAGACGAACCAAACTGCCCTCGATCGCCGTTCTTCCGTTTGCGAACAGCTCTTCGGAGGTCGACGACAGCTATTTTGCCGAAGGCTTCGTCGAAGACATCATTGTCAGCCTGAGTAATATTCAGGAGCTCCTGGTGGTGTCTCGCGGGTCGACGATGCCGTTTCGTCAGCGCGAGATCGATCCCGTCGAAATCGGCGAGAAGCTTGGCGTTCGCTATTACGTCAGCGGTCACGTTCGTCGATCGGGCAAGCGATTCCGGTTTTCGGTCGAGTTGGTCGATGTTGCGACTGGCTCCGTGGTGTGGGCCGAGAAATACGACACGGACCTTGCGGACGTTTTCGAAGTCCAGGACGAGATCGCCATTGGTGTCGTTGAGAAGATCGCCGCCTATGTGCGTCGCGCAGAGATCAAGCGGGCGCTGCGAAAGCCGCCGAAGAGCCTCAATGCGTATGACTATCTCCTGCGGGCGCTTGAGCTGCTCTACAAATTCGATTTCGCGAGCTTCTCGCGCGCCAAAGGGCTGCTCGAGAAAGCCAGCGAGGAAGACCCCGAATACGCGGCGCCGTACGCGTTCGCTGCGAAGTGGCACAATTTCAAGATCGCGGAGGGGTGGTCGTCGGATTTCGATGCGGATTCGGCCGACGTGATCCGACTGTCCAATTGTGCCATCGAAAGAGACCCGCAAAATGCTCTCGCGCTCGCGATACAGGGGCACGGCAAGAGCATGTTCTTTCGTGACTACGACAGCGGATTGGACCTGTGTGAGCGGGCTCTTGCCATATCCCCCAGCAATTCGTGGGCATGGGTGTTCGGGAGCGGGACCCCCGGGTTCATCGGCGATGCTTCAACCGGAATCGCCCGTGCGGAGCGCGCCATCCGGCTTTCACCACTTGGCCAACAGGCCTTTTTCAATTTCTGCCTGCTCGGCCAAAATCATTATCTGAACGGAACGTTTGACGATGCCATTCGCTGGTCGAAGAAGTCTTTGACCCTCAGCCCGCGTTTTGGAAACGCCGCGCGCGTCCTCGCCGCAAGCCTCGTCGCGGTTGGTCGCCTGGAGGAAGCGCGGCAGGTTTCGCAGCACCATAAGAACATCCTGCCCGGCTTCAGGGTATCGGACTATGCGCGCCGTTGTCCGTTCAAGGAGCCCCAGGGGTCTTTGTATGTCGAGCGATTAGGAGCAGCTGGGTTGCCGGATTGATGGGGCCAGGAGCCCGGTTCAAATTATTAGCCCCTCGATGGAGAGCACAATGCCTGGTGTTGCAGGAGGAGGCGGTGGTGGTGGCGGTGGTGGTGGCGGCGGCGGAGGCGGCGGCGGCGGCGGCGGTGGTGGCGGAAACGGCGCAGTCAGCGGCGGTTACGTTGGTGGTGGAATTCCCCCGCGTCCTTTCCCGATCTTCGAGAGTTTCGTCGGAGTCCTGCCCGGTAGCTTGAATTACGGGGCGACATTCCCGCTGTCTGCCTGGCGCCCTGACTTTTTTGCCCAGATCGCATTGCTCGAATTTGCCAAGACCGATTGGCAAACCATCACTGTCGCCGGCCCGCCAACGGATCACGATGTGATTTTCGGCGAGATCGATGAACTGCTTGGGGCGTCGATGGATCGTCGCAAGAGGTTGGCAGATGAGATCGTCGATCAGGACGTGAGGCTTGTCGGCTATTTTGCGCAGGTCCTCATGCTTTCGCCGTCTGCGCATCCAAATACGATCAAGATTCTGGAGATGGCCGATCATGTTGGGCTGATGGTCGCCGTCTACTACAAGCTCAGGTTCAATCGCGGGCGGCCGCAACAGGTGTGTCCGGCGCTTTTCCCAATGGTCGCGTCGCCCTGGCACGCCTCCTATCCGAGCGGACATTCGCTGGAGAGTCATCTGATGGCACTGGCGCTGGGAGAGATTATCCCCGGTGCCAAGAGTGCACTGAGGGCGCTGGCCGCGCGGATCGGGAAGAATCGCGAGATCGCTGGCGTCCACTACCCGAGTGACACGGCTGCCGGGAAGGCCATTGCTGAAGCCGTGTTTCCGTACCTCCAGCAATGCAGCACCTTCCATGCGGTGACCGAGGCGGCAAAACAAGAGCATTAGAACAGTGCCTAATGCCGCAGCCGAGATCGCATCCTTGGATTTTGCAAGGATGCGCTCCGCACGGCCACAAGGAATTGAAGTTGGACCAATCGATCTCAACCACGAGGTATTGCAATGGGTGTGGAAGAAATTTCCGTCATCGAAAGGACACGGATTCAGTTGGCGCCAGATTTCACGATGCAACATCAGTGTCACATCAATTGGTGCTGGGCAGCCGTCGCTTACAGCATCTCGCGCTATTACGACGAGACCAGTACTTTCACGCAGTGCCGCATCGCCGACCTTGAATTGAACCGGCATGATTGCTGTGATTTCCCTTGCGGCACGCCGGGCCTGGAATTCGATGTGACGCATTCTCTCGGATCACCGCTCAACCGAGTCCGCTGTCTCGCCGTGTTGGCCCTCGACCAACGAGCGACACGAATGGAGGTGCAGCAGGAGATCAGTGCAGGGCGCCCCATTTGTGTTCGCACGGTCTGGTCGGGAGACGAAGATGAGGAGGGACCGGCGCACTTCGTCGCGATCGTCGGATATCTGGAGGATACCGACAGCCTGGTCATTGAGGATCCCCTTTTCGGCCTAACACCGGAGATCCAGTTTGATCGATTTTGCTCAAACTATCAGGACGCCAAAGGTGTCTGGACGGACACTTACTTCACCAAGGCCCCGGTCTAGAACCTCGCCACCGTGAAAGGAGAGAAAAGATGGCAATTCATCCCAGCGATCCTCCGGCGGCTGCGGTCGTAGCTGTGAAGCGAGCGGTGGCCAGCCGGGTGGGCAACCCGAAATTCCCGCGATCAAGGCTTTCCACTGCCAACCGCGACGCGGTCTTCATTTCCCTGCCGCATCGCATTGCCTATCTGGCTTTTGGCAAGATCCGTCGCGCAGACAAACTCAGAGCGGCTGCGAAGCTAGGCAATTGGAGATTTCTTGTGATTGAAGCGAAGCGGCGCACCGCCGCTGATGATGGGGGAGGAGGGGAGGAACAGGAGCCGATCGCTGCTGCGACAATCGTGAAGTCGGCAGCGACGATGTATGAGACGACGTATGAACTGGGTGACCTGAACGAAGGGCCGTTTGTGGCGGCGACGTCGGAGGCGATCCGTCGTGCCGAGAAGCTTCCTGAAGTTCGGGAAGGACGCTTCGAGGCTTTCCTGCTCACCGTGCCGGCGGTCCATGTGACGGCGCTCTGGCTACAAGATTATCAAGATTGTCATGGCGATGCGGACCTGCTGCTGACGTTACCGCCCTCGGACCAGGCCTTGGAGCCGTATCGGCCGATGGCGTCGGCTGCGTTCTTGGCTGTCGTGCAAGACCTCGCTCGGAAAGTAACTTCCGAATACGCGACGAGAGGGTGAGCGGGCAATGTCGGCGCGATGGAAAAGCTCGCAAGTGCGTTAAGCTCGCAAGGGCGTCAAAGTTGGCAAGTCCCGGCATGGGAGCACGCCTAGTCGGCCTGCTTCGGCCGCCGGGGAGCCTTTGACCTCTTCTGCGGAAAGTAGGGGTTCACGGCGCAGCTCGCGGAGCGGCCGACGGCGAGAAATCTGCACTGTTCGAGCGAAGTGTAGCGGCAGTCGAAATAGCCGACCGGGCCGTAGATCTGCATGCAGACGGGATAGCTGGGATCGTAGGTCTGGGCGTGCGCCGGCACGCCCGAGAAGAGCAGGCCGGTGGCGACGAGCGCGAAGCGGGCGCGGCGCATCTCAGCGCGGTGGGTAGTAGCCGGGTGAATAGCCCGGTGTCTGGGCGCGCGGACGATTCTGATAGGCGTAGGGATCGTCGCTCTGGCCAGTGAAATACGGATTCGCGATGCAGGTCAGCGCGCGGCCCGACGAGCTTGCCTGACACTGTGCGTAACTGTCGAACGTGCAATTGCTCAGCCCCGGCCATTCCTGGCCGGTCAGGCAGAACGCGTGATGCGTGCCGAATGTGCGTGCGGGCGTGCTTGCACTCAGCGTGAGCGCGAATGTGGCGATTGCGAGCGAAAATGTGGCGACAATGGGGAGGGCAATCTGTCTGCGCATCTCAATCTCCAATCACACAATCGTGCGTGCATCAGGTGTCCAGGCACAGATGCAACATACGTCGTGTAGTCGACATTGGAACTCATGAAAACCCTTGTTTCAAAGGGTTTCCCGCGCGCGCTGCTAAACATTCATTAACGCAGCACAGCCCTTTGGCCCCGACTGTTGCGTCGGGGTTACAGCAATTCCGTCGAGCGCTGATATGACGGCCCTACGGCCCGGGGGCCTAACGACGAAACTGGAACGGGAATCAAATGAACAAGAATCTGTTGCTTGCTGCTGTGAGCCTTGTCGCGCTGAGCGCGACTGCGCCGGCGCTGGCTGCTGACCTCGCTGCGCGGCCTTACACCAAGGCGCCCGCGATGATCGCGACCGTCTATGACTGGAGCGGCTTCTACATCGGCATCAACGGCGGCGGCGGTTCGTCGCACGCGACCTGGGATTTCGTTGGCGTGGGCCGCGAAGGCTCGCACGATGCGACCGGCGGCACGGTCGGTGGTCAGATCGGCTATCGCTGGCAGTCCGGCCAGTGGGTGTTCGGTGTGGAAGGCCAGGGCAACTGGGCTGACTTCTCGGGCGACAACACCAGCGCGCTGTTCGCCACCCGCAACCGCACCAAGATCGATGCGTTCGGTCTGATCACCGGTCAGGTTGGCTACGCCTGGAACAACGTCCTGGTCTACGTCAAGGGCGGTGCGGCTGTGGTCAGCAACAAGTACGAGATCTCCAGCACGGCGGGCGCGCTGCTCTCCTCGTCCAGCGACAGCCGCTGGGGTGGCACGGTCGGTGCCGGCCTCGAGTACGGCTTCGCGCCGAACTGGTCGGTTGGCGTCGAGTACAACCACATCTTCCTGTCCGACAAGGACGTGACCTTCGCTGGCTTCGCCGGCTCGGAGCGCATCCGCCAGGACGTCGACATGGGTCTCGTCCGCCTGAACTACAAGTTCGGCGGCCCGATGATCGGTCGCTACTGAGACTGGTCGCTCATTTCGAACGATCGTCGAAAAGCCCCGGCCTTGCGCCGGGGCTTTTTTGTTGCGTGAATTCAGCGAGTTAACCATCACTTTTCGAGAGAGCTCACACGGCTTGACTCTCAAGAACGAAATGAGAACAATGTTCTTCATACGTTCTGGTGATGGAGCAAGCCATGTTCAGGATTTTCGTGGAAGAAGCCGCCGCACTCGCCTCGATCTCGCTGTTCGTCGGGATGATCGCAATCTGGGCGCAGGTGATTCCGCAGCTCTAGGCCGCAGCTGGCCAGACCCCTTGGTCATGCCCTTGGGGAAAAGCGGGACGACGCGGCCGTTTCGTGGCTCCGGCGTGGACTCTGAAGCGGTGACGCCCCACCATTGTGAGGCGAGTCGGCTGGGTGGGCGGAAAATGTCCTCATGATCCCCCTGGAGCCGGCGACCGCTCCATCTCACTGCAAGAGGCCGTCACGCGACCATGCCGAGCGCCGGATTTGTCCACCTTCACGTTCACTCGGCCTATTCGCTGCTCAAGGGCTCGATCAAGATCGCCAAGCTCGCCGAGCTTGCGAAGAAAGACCACCAGCCCGCACTGGCGCTGACCGACACCGACAACATGTTCGGCGCGCTGGAGTTCTCCGACAAGATGGCGGGCTCCGGCATCCAGCCGATCGTCGGCTGCGAGCTCGCGATCGATTTCGGCGACCAGGATCCCAACGCGCGCAATGCGCTGCTGCCGTCGCGTGTGGTGCTGCTGGCGGCCCAGGAGCGCGGCTATCGCAGCCTGATGCGGCTGAACTCGCGCGCGTTCCTCGAATCGCCTGACAGCCACGCGCCGTTCATCAAGTTCGATTGGCTCGACGGTGAGACCGAAGGCTTGATCGCACTCACGGGCGGCCCTGACGGGCCGATCTCGCTCGCGCTTGCCAGCGGGCAGGCCGAAATTGCGGCGACGCGCTGCGAGCGTCTCGCCGGCCTGTTCGGCGACCGCCTCTATGTTGAATTGCAGCGCCACAACATCGACAAGGAGCGCCGCGTCGAAAGCGGGCTGATCGACATTGCCTACGCAAAAGGCCTGCCGCTGGTTGCGACCAACGAGCCGTATTTCGCTTCGAACGACGATTACGAGGCGCACGATGCGCTGCTCTGCATCGCCGGCGGGCGGCTGATCGCCGAGACCGATCGCCTTCAGCTCACGCCCGATCACCGCTTCAAGACCCGCGCCGAGATGGCGGTGCTGTTCGCCGACATTCCGGAGGCGCTGGCCTCGACGGTGGAGATCGCCGAGCGCTGCTCGTTCCGCCCGATGACGCGCAAGCCGATCCTGCCGTTCTTCACGGTCGGCGCCGCCGCAAGCTCCGACGCCGCGTCGGTCGAGGCGGCCGAGCTGAAGCGCCAGGCGGAGGAGGGGCTCGCCAACCGCCTGCGCGTGCACGGCCTTTCGCAGGGCACTACGGAAGAGGACTACGACAAGCGCCTGGCGTTCGAGCTCGACGTCATCATGCGGATGAAATACGCGGGCTACTTCCTGATCGTCTCGGACTTCATCAAATGGGCGAAGGGCCAGGGGATTCCGGTCGGACCGGGGCGCGGTTCGGGCGCCGGCTCTCTGGTCGCCTGGGCGCTGACCATCACCGACCTCGACCCGATCAAGTTCGGCCTGCTGTTCGAGCGCTTCCTCAATCCGGAACGCGTCTCGATGCCGGACTTCGACATCGATTTCTGCCAGGACCGCCGCGGCGAGGTGATCAGGTACGTCCAGGAGCGCTACGGTCGCGACCAGGTCGCGCAAATCATCACCTTCGGTACGCTGCAGGCGCGCGGCGTGCTGCGCGACGTCGGCCGGGTGCTGCAAATGCCCTATGGCCAGGTCGACAAGCTGACCAAGCTGGTGCCGCAGAATCCGGCCGCGCCGGTGACGTTGGCCGCCGCGATCGAGAGCGAGCCGAAGCTTCAGGCGTTCCGCGATGAAGACCCGGTGGTGGCGCGCGCCTTCGACATCGCGCAGCGCCTCGAAGGCCTGACCCGCCACGCCTCGACGCACGCGGCCGGCATCGTGATCGGCGATCGCCCCTTGAGCGAACTCGTGCCGATGTACCGCGATCCCAAGTCGGACATGCCGGTGACCCAGTTCAACATGAAATGGGTCGAGCCGGCCGGGCTGGTAAAGTTCGACTTCCTCGGCCTGAAGACGCTGACCGTGCTCGACGTCGCGGTGAAGCTCTTGAAGCCGCGCAACATCGACATCGATCTCGCGACGCTGCCGATCGACGATGCCGAAAGCTACCAGATGCTGGCGCGGGGCGAGGTGGTCGGCGTGTTCCAGGTTGAAAGCCAGGGCATGCGGCGCGCGCTGGTCGACATGCGCCCCGACCGTTTCGAGGACATCATCGCGCTGGTCGCGCTCTATCGCCCGGGCCCGATGGCGAACATCCCGACCTATTGCTCGCGCAAGCACGGCGACGAGGAGCCGGAATATCTGCATCCGGTGCTGGAGCCGATCCTGAAGGAGACCTTCGGCGTCATCATCTACCAGGAACAGGTGATGCAGATCGCGCAGGTCATGTCGGGCTATTCGCTCGGCGACGCCGACCTGCTGCGCCGCGCCATGGGCAAGAAGATCCGCGCCGAGATGGACAAGCAGCGCGACATCTTCGTCGCCGGCGCGGTCAAGAACGGCGTGCCGAAGGGGCAGGCCGAGACCATCTTCGAGCTGCTCGCAAAGTTCGCCGACTACGGCTTCAACAAGAGCCACGCGGCGGCCTACGCGCTGGTGTCCTACCACACCGCCTATATGAAGGCGCATTACCCGGTGGAGTTCATCGCGGCGTCGATGACGCTCGATCTCAACAACACCGACAAGCTCTCCGAATTCCGTTCCGAGGCGCAGCGCCTCGGCATCAAGGTCGAGCCGCCGAACATCAATCGCTCAGGCCCGACCTTCGAGGTCGGCGAGAAGACGATCTACTACGCGCTCGCCGCGCTCAAGGGCGTCGGCATCCAGGCGATCGAGCAGATCATCGAGGAGCGGACCAGGCGCGGGCTGTTCACCTCGCTCGCCGACTTCGCCGCGCGGGTCAATCCGCGCGCGATCAACAAGCGCATCATCGAAAGCCTCGCCGCTGCCGGCGCCTTCGACACGCTGGAGCCGAACAGGGCGCGGGTTTTTGCCGGCGCGGACTCGATCCTGGCCGCCTGCCAGCGTGCGCATCAGGCCGAGACCATCGGCCAGAACGACATGTTCGGCATGTCGGCGGATGCGCCGACCATCATGCTGCCGCAGATCGAGCCCTGGCTGCCGGCCGAGCGGCTGCGCCGCGAATATGACGCGATCGGATTCTTCCTGTCGGGCCATCCGCTCGACGATTACGCGATGGTCCTGAAGCGCCTGCGGGTGCAGAGCTGGGCCGAGTTCTCGCGTGCGGTGAAGACCGGCGCCACCGCCGGCAAGGTCGCGGCCACCGTGGTGTCGCGCATGGAGCGGCGCACCAAGACCGGCAACAAGATGGGCATCATGGGGCTGTCTGATCCCACGGGCCATTTCGAGGCGGTGCTGTTCTCCGAGGGCCTCGCGCAATACCGCGATGTGCTCGAGCCGGGCGCCGCCGTGCTGCTCCAGTTGGGCGCGGAATTGCAGGGCGAGGACGTTCGTGCCCGCGTGCTGCATGCCGAGCCGCTCGATGACGCCGCCGCCAAGACGCAGAAGGGCCTGCGCATCTTCGTGCGCGACACCAAGCCGCTGGAGTCGATCGCCAAGCGATTGGCCGGACCCGACATGGCGGCCTCGAACGGCGCCGCGCCAAAAGTCGGCAGTCCCGGCATCGCGCCGCGCTCGAACGGCGACGGCGAGGTCTCGCTGGTGATGATGCTCGACCTCGAGACCGAGGTCGAGATGAAGCTGCCCGGCCGCTTCAAGGTCTCGCCGCAGATCGCCGGCGCGATCAAGGCGGTCGCGGGCGTGGTGGACGTGCAGCAGCTCTAAAGCGCGATGATATCCGGAAGAATCGTCTTCGCGCTTGGGATCGGCGTTAGCGTATGATCTCGCCACAAACGCGTGCCGCGTTTGTGGTGAGTGAGAATTGCTGCCCTTTTCCGGATCATGCTTTAGCAGCCGATCTCGAATATATGCAGATGGGCGCAGCTCTGTGCGGTCGTTGCGCGTGAGGCGAGCGATCGCTTCGGCTTTGCAACATGGTTCGCGTTGCAGCAATCATCAGTTGCATCATTTATCATTGGTGATTTCTTCACATCGATGCACCTATCATCGCGACGCTTCCATTCGTCCACTGTACCTGGGGAAACGTCACATGTGCGACAAGTGCTCTGAATCTCTGCATCGAGACATCGCGCCGTCGCGGCGGTCCGCGATGCTGTTTGGCGCCGCCGCGTTCGGCATGGCCTTCGCCGGCGGAGCTTTCGCGAGCGGCGCCTTGGCAAAGGAGGCCAAGCAGCCACCCAAGCCGCAGAACGTGTTGTCGCCCGACGCATCGCTGAAGCGGCTGATGGAGGGCAATGCGCGCTATGTCGACGGTGTGGCGCGGCGCCACGATTTCAAGCACGAGCGCGAGGCGCTGGCCGGTGGACAGAATCCGTTCGCGGCGGTTCTGAGCTGCGCCGATTCACGCATCGCGCCGGAATATGCCTTCGACAGCGGCCGCGGCGATCTCTTCGTCTGCCGCGTCGCCGGAAATTTTGCCGGCACCGAAACCATTGCCAGCATGGAATATGCGGTGGCCGTGCTCAACGCACCGCTGATCCTGGTGCTTGGCCATGATGCCTGCGGCGCGGTCGATGCGACGCTGAAGGCAATCAAGGACAACACGTCGCCGCCGGGACACATTCCCTCGCTGGTCGATGCGATCGCGCCCGCCGCAAAGGCTGCGATGCAGCAGGGCGGGGACGTGCTCAACAAGGCGATCCGGCAGAACGTGATCGACAACGTCGCGAAGCTGAGATCGGCCGCGCCGATCCTCAATGCGGCCGTGGAGCAGGGCAAGCTGAAGGTCGTCGGTGGCATCTACCGGCTCACCACGGGAACAGTCGATCTGATCGCGCAGGGCTGAGCGAGGTTCGCGCTACAGCGCGGTCGCGAGGCTTACGCGGGCCTGACGCAGGGACTTGATGGGGCGGGGCGCCATGCCGCCGCCTCAATCCGCGCATTTCGTTCAAGAGCCATTCAGCCGGCCGCGCGTCTCATGTACGGTGGCAGCTCAACAACGATAGCGGGCAAGCAAGCCATGCGTGGGACCTACAAGGCCTTCATCTGTTTTCTCTTGCCGATCCTGGCGTTCGCTGCGGCCGCGCCCGGTCCGGCGCGCGCGCAGCAGCAGGAAAAGCGCATCGCGCTCGTGGTCGGCAACGGCGCCTACGCCAAGTCGCCGCTGGCGACGACCGCGAACGATGCCGGCCTGATCGCGCAGACGCTGCAAGCGGCGGGCTTCGACGTGGTCGGCGCGCGCGATCTCGACGGCGACACGCTGCGCAAGAGTCTTCGCGATTTCATCCAGAAGGCGCAGGCCTCGGGTCCCGGCACCGTCGCGATGATCTATCTTGCCGGCTATGGCGTCCAGCTTGCGGGCGAGAACTATTTCATCCCGGTCGATTCCAACATCACCCGCGACACCGACATTCCGACCGAAGGCCTGCGCATCAGCGACTACGCCCGCCAGCTCGCTTCTGTTCCGCTCAAGGCCAACATCGTCGTGCTCGACGCGGCGCGCGCGCAGCCCTTCATCGAGGGCGGCCAGCAGATCGCGAGCGGACTGGCGCTGGTCGAGCCGGATCCGAACATGCTGATCGCCTTCAACGCCGCGCCCGGCACGGTCGCGCCGGAAGAGCCCGGCCCGTACGGCATTTATGCGCAATCGCTGGCGGAGATGATCCGTACCGGCGGCCTGCCGCTCGCCGAGGTGTTCGACCGCGTCCGTCTGCGCGTCAACGAGGCCAGCAAGGGCGCGCAGGTGCCGTGGAACGAGGCGAAGATATCGGCGCCCTTCTCGTTCTTCGAGCGCGGGCCCGATGCGCCGCCGCCGGAGGCCGCGCCCGACCAGGTTGCCGCGATCCGCAACAAGCCGATCCGCGATCTCGGCGTGCAGGACGCCTATGCGGCCGCGCTCGAGCGCGACACGTTGCCGGCCTATGAAGAATTTCTCGCGGCCTATCCCGGTGATCCGATGTCGAAGCGCGTGATGGCGATCGTCGCAGCGCGCCGCGAGGCGATCACCTGGCGGCGGACCTACCGGAACGATACGCCGGAGGCCTATTGGTCCTATCTGCGGCGCTATCCGCGCGGGCCGCACGCGGCCGATGCGCGCCGGCGTCTGGCGATTCTCACCGCGCCGCCCGAGCCACCGCCGACCTTCGCGATGATCGACTATGACGTGCCGCCCCCGCCGCCGGAGGAGGTGGTCTATGTCGACCGTCCCGTGCTGTACTTCAGCGACCCTGATTTTGGCTTCGCGCCGCCACCGCCGCCGCCGGTTTATTATCTGCCGCCTCCGCCGCCGGATTTCATCGTGCTCGAGCCACCGCTGCCCGTGGTCGGCCTGTTCGTGCTGCCGCAGCCGATGTTCGTGCCGATCCCGGTGTTCGTCAGGCCGCCGGTCTATGTCGCGCCGCCGCCAAACAACATCGTCTTCAACAACATCCATAACACCACGGTCATCAACACCGTGATCAACCGGCCGCCCGCCCCGCCCGTGGGAGCGGGAGGAGGGACCGGGCCTGGCAATCTGAGGCCGGCGATTGCCGACCGCGCCAACCCGGTAACGCCAATGTTGCCGCAGGCCGCTACGCAGCGCGCCGCGCTGATCCAGCAGGGCAAGGCGCCGATGCCGCCGAGCGCGACGGTCCAGCCGACGGCGAGGCCGGGGATACCTCCGGGGACGCCGGCCAATGTCGCGCCGACCGGCACGCCCCCCGCCGCACCGCCGACCAGGCTGCCACAGACCAACACGCTGCCGGTTCCCGGCGCCCAAGGCGGGCCGCCTGCGCCGCCAGCCGGGGCAGGGACGCCGCAGGGCGGCAGGCCCTTGGCGCCGACGGCAAATGCACCCGGTGCGCCCCCGCCGACGCATCCGGGGGCGCCGACCACGGCTGCGCCCGGCACAACGCTGCCGTCCCATCCTGGCGCGCCAACGGCCGGCACTCCGACGACCGTTGCGCCCACCGCGAACCCGGCTGCGCCCGGCCAACCGCCGAAGCCGCCGGTTGCTCAGACCCCGGCCGGCGGCGCGTCCGCTGGCGGCAAGTCTGCAACCCGCGAGCCGGCTGTCGCGCCGCCAACTGCTGCGGGCACACCGCCCGGCACGCCCTCGGGCGCCACGGCCAAGCCGGTCTCGCCGCCGCCCTCGGCCGCGCGCGAGCCGGTCAAACCGCAGAACTTGCCCGCGACCCCTCCAGCGCAGGCCGCCCGGCCGTCGCCGTCAGCTCCAGCATCGCGGCCGCAGGCCGTGGCGAGGCCGACGCCGCCACCGCCCGCCGCTCGCCCGGCACCGCCGCCGTATGTCGCATCGCCTCCGCCAGCCCGCGCGGCTCCGCCCGTGGCCGTTGCACGGCCGGCGCCTCCGCCCATGGCCCGGCCTGCACCTCCACCCGTGGCGCGGCCCGCGCCGCCACCGCCGGTCGCCCGGCCGGCACCACCGCCGCCGCCGCGGATGGCCGTCGCGCCCCCGCCGCGTCCAGCGGCACCTCCGCCGCGCCCAGCGGCGCCGGCGGCGAAAAAGTGCCCGCCGAACCAGCCCAAGTGCTAGGTCTTTACGGACCAGCGTGGTCTTTACGGAAGAGGGCCTTCGGGGGACGAAAACCACCCCCGAAAGGCCCTTATTTCCTTGCTTCTGGCCGAAATGGCGCTATATAGCGCCCCATCTCACACGGAAACATGGCTCACAAGGCCGTCCGGTGGCAACCGGGGCGAGAACGCTCCGTTTTGCTCACACGTTTCCGGAGGAACCAACCGGAGAATTGAAACTATGGCGCTACCCGATTTCACCATGCGTCAGCTCCTCGAAGCTGGCGTGCACTTTGGTCACCAGTCTCACCGCTGGAATCCGAAAATGGCACCGTTCATTTTCGGCGCCCGCAACAACATCCACATCGTCGACCTCGCGCAGACCGTACCGTTGCTGCACACCGCCTTGCAGGCGGTCAGCGACACCGTCGCCAAGGGCGGCCGCGTCCTGTTCGTCGGCACCAAGCGCCAGGCGCAGGACGGCGTCGCGGACGCTGCCAAGCGCTGCGCGCAGTATTTCGTCAATTCGCGCTGGCTCGGCGGCACGCTGACCAACTGGAAGACGATCTCGGCCTCGATCAAGCGCCTGCGTCATCTCGATGACGTGCTGTCCGGCGGCGACGCCAGCTCCTACACCAAGAAGGAGCGCCTGACGCTTCAGCGCGAGCGCGACAAGCTCGATCGCTCGCTCGGCGGCATCAAGGACATGGGCGGTCTGCCCGACCTGATCTTCGTGATCGACACCAACAAGGAAGACATCGCGATCCAGGAAGCCCAGCGGCTCAACATCCCGGTCGCCGCGATCGTCGACACCAATTCGGATCCCAAGGGCATCACCTATGTGGTCCCGGGCAATGACGACGCCGGCCGCGCGATCGCGCTGTATTGCGACCTGATCGCACGTGCGGCGATCGACGGCATCTCGCGCGCCCAGGGCGATTCGGGCATCGACATCGGCGCCTCGGCTCGTCCGGTCGCCGAAGAGCTGCCGGCCGCTTCCTCGAGCGGCTTCCAGGGCCTTGCCGGTCCGCGCGGCACCGCCGACGACCTCAAGAAGCTCCCGGGCGTGTCGGGCGCGATCGAGAAGAAGTTCAACGACCTCGGCATCTTCCACTTCTGGCAGCTCGCCGAGCTCGATCACGACACCGCGCACAAGATCGGCGAAGAAGTCGGTCTGCCGAGCCGTGCGGATGCCTGGGTGGCCAAGGCCAAGGCGCTGACCGCGGAAGCGGAATAGTCAAAAAGAGCGATGGGTTGGCCGGATATAAGTCCGGCCACCATTTCAGTTGACGCGAATTCCTGAGATGGACCGCGGCGGGGCTGTTTGATGCCACGCCGCGGCAAACCGGCAGGCAAGAAGGATTTTCAACGATGGCAACGATCACAGCTGCGATGGTCAAGGATCTGCGCGAGTCCACCGGCGCAGGCATGATGGACTGCAAGGCCGCGCTCACCGAAAACGACGGCAACATGGAAGCGGCGCAGGACTGGCTGCGCAAGAAGGGCCTGTCGAAGGCCGCCAAGAAGTCCGGTCGCGTCGCCGCGGAAGGCCTGATCGGCGCGCTCACCAAGGGCACCAAGGGCGTCGTGGTCGAGGTCAACTCCGAGACCGACTTCGTCGCGCGCAACGGTCAGTTCCAGGGCCTCGTCAAGATGGTCGCGCAGGTCGCATTCGACGTCGGCGCCGATGTCGAGAAGATCAAGGCCGCCAAGGTCGGTGACGTCACGATCGAAGCCGCGATCAACGACGCGATCGCCACCATCGGCGAGAACATGACGCTGCGTCGCGCAGCTTCGCTCGAAGTGACGCAGGGCGTCGTGTCGAGCTACGTCCACGGCGCCGTCGTCGAAGGCGCCGGCAAGATGGGCGTGATCGTCGCGCTCGAATCGCCCGGCAAGGCCGACGAGCTCGCGGCCCTCGGTCGCCAGATCGCGATGCATGTCGCGGCCACGAACCCGCTCGCGCTCGAGCCGTCCGGCCTCGATCCGGCGGTCGTGAAGCGCGAGAAGGACGTGCTCGCCGACAAATATCGCCAGCAGGGCAAGCCCGAGAACGTGATCGAGAAGATCGTCGAGTCCGGCCTCAAGACCTATTACAAGGAAGTCTGCCTGCTCGAGCAGGCCTTTATCCACGACACCGGCAAGTCGGTGGCGCAGGCGGTGAAGGAAGCCGAAGGCAAGGTCGGCGGCGCGGTGAAGATCGCGGGCTTTGTGCGCTATGCTCTCGGTGAGGGAATCGAGAAGCAGGAAAGCGACTTCGCGGCCGAGGTCGCAGCGGCCAGCGGCAAGAAGTAAGCGCCGGTACGTTCCTTCCGGCTTGCCGCCGGAAGCGGCGCCCGGACGGGGAAAGTGCTCATGACTGATCCGGTCTATCGTCGCGTCGTGATCAAGCTGTCCGGCGAGTATCTCGCGGGGCAGCAGGGTTTTGGCATCGATCAGCCGACCCTCGACCGGGTTGCGGACGATCTGATCGCCGCCCGCCAGCTCGGCACCGAGGTTGCGGTGGTGATCGGCGGCGGCAACATCGTGCGCGGCGTTGAAGTGTCCTCGCAAGGGGTGTCGCGCACCACCGGCGACACCATGGGCATGCTCGCCACCATGATGAACTGCCTCGCGCTGGAGGCGACGATCGAGCGCAAGGGCACGCCGGCACGTACGCTGTCGGCCTTCGTCATGCCCGAGATTTCCGAGCTGTTCACCCGCACCGCGGCGCACAAATACCTCGCGGAGGGCCGGATCGTGCTGCTCGGGGGCGGAACCGGCAATCCGTTCTTCACCACCGACACGACCGCGGTGCTGCGGGCCGCCGAGATCGGAGCCGAGGCTGTGCTGAAGGCAACCAATGTCGACGGCGTCTACTCGGCCGACCCGAAAAAGGATCCGACCGCCACGCGATTCGACCGGCTGACGCATTCGCAGGCGATCGAGGGCGGCTACAAGGTGATGGATGCGACCGCCTTCGCGCTTGCCCGCGAGACGTTGCTGCCTATCATCGTGTTCTCGATCGCGGAGCCGGGTTCGATCGGCGCTGTGCTGCGTGGCGGCGGCCACGGAACCGTCGTCGCCGGCTGACGGCTCGCCGGTCGCGCCTGAGGGGCGCGGAGTGGGTCGCCGGGATTTTGAAGGAGAAACGTGATGGCCACGGGTAATTTCGACCTCAACGAAGTGAAGCGTCGCATGCAGGGCGCCGTCCAGGCCCTCAAGCACGAGCTTGGCGGCCTGCGCACGGGGCGCGCGTCGGCCTCGATGCTCGACCCGGTGCAGGTCGAGGCTTACGGCAGCCACATGCCGCTCAACCAGCTTGCCACCGTCAGCGTGCCGGAGCCGCGGCTGATCTCGGTGCAGGTCTGGGACAAGTCGATGGTCAAGCCGGTCGAGAAGGCGATCGTCGATTCGAATCTCGGCCTGTCGCCCGCGACCGAAGGCCAGGTGCTGCGCCTGCGCATCCCCGAGCTCAACGAGGAGCGTCGCAAGGAGCTCGTCAAGGTCGCGCACAAATACGCGGAAGCGGCCAAGGTCGCCGCGCGTCACGTCCGCCGCGATGGCCTCGACGTCCTCAAGAAGCTCGAGAAGAATCACGAGATGTCGGAAGACGATCAGAAGCGTCACGCCGACGAGGTGCAGAAGGCGACCGACGGCACCATCTCCGAGATCGACCAGTTGCTGGCTGCCAAGGAAAAAGAAATCCTCACCGTCTAAAGCGCGATCATCGCGCTTTAGGTTATTGTTCGCGCATGGTCTTTTCGGAAAACCGCGTCGCACTTGTCCGGATCATGCTTTTGGGGCCGCCTTCATGTCCAACGCCGCCGCGCCAGCAACCGAAGGACCCGACCGGTCCGACGCGCCTGCGCATGTCGCCATCATCATGGATGGCAACGGGCGTTGGGCCGCCGCGCGCGGCCTGCCGCGGGCCGAAGGGCATCGCCGCGGCGTCGAGGCGTTGCGCCGGGTGGTGCGTGCCTCGCACGAGCTCGGCATCCGCTATCTCACCATCTTCTCCTTCTCTTCGGAGAACTGGTCGCGCCCGGCGAGCGAGATCGGCGATCTGTTTGGTCTCCTGCGTCGCTTCATCCGCAACGATCTCGCGAGCCTGCATCGCGACGGCGTCAAGGTCCGCATCATCGGCGAGCGCGATGGACTCGATAGCGACATCTGCGCACTCCTCAACGAGGCCGAGGAGCTGACGCGCGACAACACGCGCCTGACGCTGGTCGTCGCCTTCAATTACGGTTCGCGGCAGGAAATCGCGAAAGCCGCGCAGAAGCTCGCGCGAGAAGTCGCAGACGGCAAGCGCGCCCCTGAAACGATCGACGCCGAGACGATCGGGGCTCATCTCGATGCGCCCGACATCCCCGATCCCGATCTCATCATCCGCACCAGCGGCGAGCAGCGGCTGTCGAATTTCCTGATGTGGCAGGCCGCCTACAGCGAGCTGGTCTTCGTGCCGATCCACTGGCCCGATTTCGACAAGGCGGCGCTGGAAGGCGCGATCGCCGAATTCGCCAGACGCGAGCGCCGTTTCGGCGGTCTGGTCGCGAAAAACGCCTCGTGAGCGAACCCGACGCCGCATCGGCGGGCGAGAAGCCTGCCCCGAGCAATCTCGTGATGCGAGTCCTCGCAGCGCTGGTGCTGGCGCCGCTCGCTATTGCACTCGCTTATGCCGGCGGCTGGCTGTGGGCGCTTCTCGTCACCCTGGTGTCGATCGGGCTGTTCGCGGAATGGCTGATGGTGGTGGGCGCGGGGTCTGCCGCACTGACCGGGGCGGGGACCATCGTCATTGCCATGATGGGGGCCTGCGTCGCCTTCGGCGCGCTCAAGACCGCAATCATCACCGGGCTCATCGGCGGCGCGATCGTGACGCTGATCGCGCGGGCCAAGTTCATCTGGGCGGCCACCGGCTTCGCCTACGCATCGGCGGCGCTGCTGGCCTCGATCCTGGTGCGGCAGGATCTCGTCAACGGCTTCGCCGCGCTGATGTTCGTGCTGCTCGTGGTGTGGGCAACCGATATCGGCGGCTATTTCGCCGGACGCAGCATTGGCGGACCGAAACTATGGCCGCGCGTGAGCCCGAAGAAGACCTGGTCCGGGGCGCTCGGCGGCTTTGCGGCGAGCCTTTTGGTTGCGGCCGGCTTTGCGGCGTGCGGGATCGGAAAGGCGGTTCCACTGCTGCTCGTCAGCGCCATCCTGTCGGTGGTATCGCAGGCGGGCGATCTGTTCGAATCCGCGGTGAAGCGGCGCTTCGGCGTCAAGGATTCCAGTCACTTGATTCCCGGCCATGGCGGGCTACTGGACCGTCTGGACGGTTTTGTTGCCGCCATCCTGATGGCATGGATTATCGGCTTTCTCCGCCATGGTGTGCATAGCGCCGGAAGCGGTCTTATGGTTTGGTGAGGATATGAGCGCGGTCCCATTGCGTAACAACAAGGCTGCGGCGTCGACCGTCCGCAGTGTCACGGTTCTCGGCGCCACCGGCTCGATCGGCGATAGCACGATGGATCTGCTGCGCGCCTCTCCCGAGCGCTATCGCGTCGAAGCCTTGACGGCGAACGGCAATGTCGAAGCGCTGGCCAAGCTCGCCAAGGAGTTTTCCGCGCGCTACGTCGCGATCGCCGACACGTCCAAGTTCGCCGAGCTCAAGACTGCGCTCGCGGGAACGAGCACGGAATGCGGCGCGGGCGAAAGCGCGCTGATCGAAGCCGGCGCGCGTCCGGCCGATTGGGTGATGGCCGCCGTGAGCGGCGCCGCCGGACTGAAGCCGGCCCTGGCCGCGGTCGATCGCGGCGCGCATGTCGCGCTCGCCAACAAGGAATGTCTCGTCTGCGCCGGCGATTTCTTCATGCAGCGCGCGGCGAAAGCGGGCGCCTGCATCCTGCCGGCCGATTCCGAGCACAATGCGCTGTTCCAGGCGCTCGGCTCAGGCAACCGCGACGAGCTCGTCCGCGTCATCATCACCGCCTCGGGTGGGCCGTTCCGGACCTGGAAGCCCGCCGACATCGAGCAGGCGACCCTCGAGCAGGCCCTGAAGCATCCGAACTGGAGCATGGGCCAAAAGATCACGATCGATTCCGCCTCGATGATGAACAAGGGCCTCGAGGTGATCGAGGCATCCTATCTGTTCGCGCTCTCGCCCGACGAGATCGACGTCCTCGTGCATCCGCAGTCGATCATCCACGGCATGGTCGAGTTCTCCGACCGTTCGGTGGTGGCCCAGCTCGGTTCTCCCGACATGCGCACGCCGATCGCGCACTGCCTCGGCTGGCCCGATCGCATCAAGGGGCCGGCGGCCAAGCTCGATCTGGCCAAGATCGGCCAGCTGACCTTCGAGGCGCCGGACTTCGAGCGCTTCCCTGGGCTTCGGCTGGCCTTCGATTCGCTCCGGACCGGGAAGGGGGCGACCACCGTCTACAACGCCGCCAACGAGGTTGCGGTCGCCGCTTTCATTGCCGGCAAGATCCGGTTTGGCGCGATCGCGCGGCTGGTCGAGGCGACGCTGGACGACTGGATTCGCGGCGGGAACCAGGCTCCCCTGACGTCCGCCGACGATGCAATCTCTGTTGACCATGTTGCGCGAAATAGAGCTGCCGCCCTATTGCCTCAAATTGCCTTAAAGGCATCCTAGATGGCACGGGGCCAGGGCCTTGCGGCGCTGGATGAGGGAATTCGATGATCGACTTTTTCGTCCATAGTTTCAATACGTTGAGCCATGGGCTCCTCGGCTACGCGGTTCCCTTCCTGTTCGTCCTGACGATCGTCGTGTTCTTCCATGAGCTCGGCCATTTCCTGGTCGCGCGCTGGGCGGGCGTTCGGGTGCTGACCTTCTCGCTCGGTTTCGGACCGGAGCTGGTCGGCTTCAACGACCGCCATGGCACTCGCTGGAAGATCTCGGCGATTCCGCTCGGCGGCTACGTCAAGTTCTTCGGCGACGAGAGCGAGGCTTCGACCCCGTCGGCCGAGGCGCTCGCGGCCATGACGGCCGAGGAGCGCGCCGGCAGCTTCCATCACAAGAAGGTCGGCCCGCGCGCCGCCATCGTGGCGGCCGGACCGATCGCCAATTTCATTCTGGGCGCGCTGATCTTCGCCGCCATGGCGCTCTATTACGGCAAGCCGAGCACGATCGCCCGCGTCGACGGCGTCGTCGCCGACGGCGCTGCGGCCACGGCCGGCTTCAAGATCGGCGACGTCGTCGTGCAGATCGACGGCAAGCCGATCGAGAGCTTTGCCGACATGCAGCGAATCGTTGCGATGAATGCGGGTTCGGCGCTTGCCTTCCAGGTCAAGCGGGACGGCGCCATCGTCTCCCTGACCGCGACGCCGGCGCTGCTCGAGCGCAAGGATCCGTTCGGCAACAGCCACCGCCTCGGCGTGCTCGGCGTCGAGCACAAGTCCCAGACCGGCGAGGCCTCGACCACGCCGGTCGGCGTCGGCGAAGCGCTCAAGATCGGGGTCGAGCAGGTCTGGTTCATCATCACCAGCACCTTCAAGTTCCTTGGCTCGCTGTTTGTCGGACAAGGCAATCCCAACGAGGTCAGCGGCGTGCTCGGCATCGCCAAGATGTCGGGGCAGGCGGCCAGCGCCGGGTTCCAGTTCGTGATCAATCTGTGCGCGGTGCTGTCGGTGTCGATCGGGCTGTTGAACCTGTTCCCGATCCCGCTGCTCGATGGCGGTCACCTGATGTTCTACGCGGCGGAGGTGGTCCGGGGCCGCCCCCTGTCCGAGCGGACTCAGGAGATGGGGTTCCGAATCGGGCTCGGTTTGGTGCTGATGCTGATGGTGTTTGCCACCTATAACGACATCTTGCGGATGGCAGCTTCCTGATACGGGCTTTTTTGTGGCGTTGCTCATGAGCAACGTCTTGGAATGAAATTGAAATTACGGTGTCAGCGGCCGTTTGCGACATCGGGGAAATTGGCTACAAGCGGCTTCGAACTTGGGGAATCTCCCGGACCGGCGTTGGGGTTGGGTCTGGTACTGATAAGGGCGCGTTGCGCAATGAAGTTTGGACTGCGACTCCGGGGGGGCTTGCTCGCATCCCTGATCTTGTTCGGCGCGCCGGTGCTTGCCCCGGTTGGGGCTGCTTTTGTGTCTTCGTCTGCGCTTGCTCAGACCGTCCAGTCGATTTCCGTCGAAGGAAATCGCCGTGTCGAGGTGGAGACGATCCGCTCCTATTTCAAGCCGGGCCCGGGTGGCCGCCTGGATCAGGGCGCCATCGATGACGGCCTGAAGGCCCTGATCGAGACCGGCCTGTTCCAGGACGTGCGAATCAATCGCGGTTCCGGTGGCCAGATCATCGTCTCCGTGGTGGAAAACCCGGTGATCGGCCGCATCGCGTTCGAAGGTAATAAGAAGGTCAAGGACGAGCAGCTCACCGCTGAAGTCCAGTCCAAGGCGCGCGGCACCTTCTCCCGCGCCATGGTGCAGTCCGACACCCTGCGAATCGCCGAAATCTACCGCCGCTCGGGTCGCTATGACGTCCGCGTCACGCCCGAGATCATCGAGCAGCCGAACAACCGCGTCGACCTGATCTTCACGGTCGAGGAGGGCGCCAAGACCGGCGTCAAGTCGATCGAGTTCGTCGGCAATAACGCGTTCTCGTCCTACCGCCTGCGCGACGTCATCAAGACGCACGAATCGAACCTGCTGAGCTTCCTCGCCAGCAACGACCTCTACGATCCCGATCGCGTCGAGGCCGACCGTGACCTGATTCGCCGTTTCTATCTCAAGAACGGTTTCGCCGACGTCCAGCTGGTCGCCGCGCTCACCGAATACGATCCGGAGAAGAAGGGCTTCAACGTCACCTTCAAGATCGAGGAAGGCTCGCAGTACCGCGTCGGCACCGTCGACTTCCGCTCCTCCATTCCGAACTTCGATCCGACCACGATGCGCAACTATTCGCGCGTCAATGTCGGCGCGCTCTACAACGTCGAATCGGTCGAGAAGTCGGTCGAGGAAATGCAGATCGAGGCGTCGCGTCGCGGCTATGCCTTCGCCGTGGTCCGTCCCGGCGGCGACCGCAATTTCGAGGCGCACACCGTCGCCGTCGTGTTCAACATCGACGAGGGCCCGCGCACCTATATCGAGCGCATCAACGTCCGCGGCAACACCCGCACGCGCGACTACGTGATCCGCCGTGAGTTCGACATCGCCGAGGGCGATGCCTACAACCGCGCGCTGGTCGACCGTGCCGAGCGCCGCCTGAAGAACCTCGACTACTTCAAGAGCGTGAAGATCACGACGGAGCCGGGCTCCTCCAGCGACCGCGTGGTCCTGATCGTCGATCTCGAAGAGAAATCGACCGGCGACTTCTCGGTCTCGGGCGGCTACTCCACGACCGACGGCGCGCTCGCCGAAGTCTCGATCTCCGAGCGCAATTTGCTCGGCCGCGGCCTGTTCGCCAAGGCGTCGGTGACCTACGGCCAGTATGCGCGCGGCTATTCGCTGTCGTTCGTCGAGCCGTATCTGCTCGACTACCGCGTCGCGCTCGGTCTCGACCTCTATCAGCGTCAGCAGCTCTCCAACAGCTACATCTCCTACGGTACGAAGACGCTGGGCTTCAGCCCGCGCCTCGGCTTCAGCCTGCGTGAAGATCTGTCGCTCCAGCTGCGCTACTCGATCTACCAGCAGGAAATCACGCTGCCGTCCTACCTGGCGAACTGTAACAACGTCCTCGGTTCGTCGGCCTTCAACCCGAGCCCGGCCTTTGCCGCATCGCAAACGCCGCCGATCGATCTGACCTCGACCGGCGGTCTCGGCTGCTACTCCGACGGCGAAGCCTCGCTGCCGGTCCGCAAGGAGCTTGCCGGCGGCAAGACCCTGACCTCGGCGCTCGGCTACACGCTGACCTACAACACGCTGGACAACAACAAGAACCCCACCGACGGTCTGCTTGTCGACTTCCGTCAGGATTTCGCCGGCGTGGGCGGCGACGTCACCTACCTGAAGTCCGTCGTCGACGCGAAGTACTACGCTCCGCTGGTGTCCGACATCGTCGGCCTCGTTCACCTTCAAGGCGGCATGCTGAACAAGATCGGCAACAACGATATCCGCATGCTGGATCAGTTCCAGATGGGCCCGAACTTGGTCCGCGGCTTTGCTCCGAACGGCATCGGTCCGCGCGATTTGAATCCCTTTGGCACGCAAGACGCGCTTGGCGGCACCAAATATTGGGGCGCTTCGTTCGAATTGCAGATGCCGTTCTGGTTCCTGCCGAAGGAAGTGGGTCTGAAGGGCGCGGTCTACGCCGACGCCGGCGGCCTCTTCGACTATCAGGGCCCGACGACGTGGTCGCTGACGAACGAAATGACCACGACCAGGAACTCGAACTGTACGCCGTCGACCATCAACCCGCCCTCGGCTGGAACCTGTACCGGCCTGGTGTATGACAACGGCAATGTCGTCCGTTCGTCGGTTGGTATTGGCCTGATCTGGCAGTCGCCGTTCGGTCCGCTGCGGTTCGACTACGCCGTGCCGCTCACCAAGGGCCAGTTCGATCGCGTGCAGCAGTTCAGGTTCGGCGGCGGCACCTCGTTCTAGTTCGATCAGCAGGGCATGAGCCGGCCCCTTGTTGGGGCCGGTTTCCAAAAAGATCGTGCTCAATCCGTGAGATAAGGCATGATGCGGCCTGACCGCTTCATGCCGAAGCCGGACCGCGATGGGGTGGAATGGCGCAGCCGACCTTCTTCAAAAAGCCGCCGGCCTCAGCGCTGGCTGACATTGCCGCGCTGACCAAGGCGCAACTCGTCGACCCTGCCAGGGGCGGTCACGTCATTACCGGTCTTGCTTCGCTCGACGAAGCCGGCCCGATGCATCTGGCGTTCTTCGATAACCTCAAATATGCCGACGAGCTCAAGGCGACCAAGGCCGGGGCTTGCCTGGTGAGTCCGCGCTTCGAGGCCCAGGTGCCCGCGCATGTGGCCGTGTTGCGGGTGGCGCAGCCGTTCCGCGCCTTTGTCGGGCTCGCCCGGGAATGGCACGGCGATGCGCTGCGCCCGCAGTCCTGGGTCGGCAATGACGGCATCGCCCCGTCGGCCATCATCGATCCCTCGGCCCGGCTGGAGGACGACGTCATCGTCGATCCCCTGACCGTCATCGGCCCTGACGTCGAGATCGGCAGCGGCACCGTGATCGGGGCCGGCGTGGTCATCGGTCCCGGCGTCAAGATTGGCCGCGACTGCAATGTCGGCGCCCGCACGGCCATCCAGTGCGCGCTGATCGGCAACAACGTGCTGATCCATCCCGGCTGCTCGATCGGCCAGGACGGCTATGGCTTCATCTTCTTCGGCCCCGAGGGCCATCTCAAGGTGCCCCAGACCGGCCGCGTGCTGATCCAGAACAATGTGGAAGTCGGCGCCGGAACGACCATCGATCGCGGCTCCCTGCGCGACACCGTGATCGGGGAGGGCACCAAAATCGACAACCAGGTCCAGATCGGCCACAATGTGACTATCGGTCGGAACTGCCTGCTGGCGGCCCAGATCGGGCTCGCGGGCAGCCTGACGATCGGCGACAACGTGGCGCTGGGAGCAAAGGTTGGCATCAACAATCACCTCAAGATCGGCGATGGGGCCCAGGTCACCGCGATGAGCGGCGTCAAGGACGACATCCCGCCGAACGGACGCTGGGGCGGCTTTTTCGCCAAGCCGACCAAGCAGTGGTTCAAGGAAATTATCGCGGTGGAGCGCCTGGTACGCGACAGCAGGGCCGATCCGAAGAACGAGGGACGGGAATGACGGAGGAATCACCGATCAAATTCGAGCTGGTGGATATCAACGCGATCCTCCGGACGCTGCCGCACCGTTTCCCGATGCTGCTGATCGACCGTGTGATCAATATCCGCGCCGATTACAGCGGCATTGGCATCAAGAACGTCACCTTCAACGAGCCGGCCTTCCAGGGACATTTCCCGGAGCGCCCGGTCTATCCCGGGGTGATGATGATCGAAGCGATGGCGCAGACCGCGGGCGTGATCGGCATCACCTCGGTCGAGGGCACCGAGAAGCCGCGCGCGGTGTATTTCCTCACCATCGACAAGTGCAAGTTCCGGAAGCCGGTGCTGCCCGGCGACACCATCGAATATCACATGCGTTCGATCGGCCGCCGCAAGGCGATGTGGTGGTTTCACGGCGACGCCAAGGTCAACGGCCAGATCGTTGCCGAAGCCGACGTCGGCGCCATGCTGACGGACTGAGCGGCTCAAGCCGGCGGAAATGGATTATGCGCCGCAACCGTAACGGCTGCCGGCCGTCTCGCGCCTGATATTCCGGTTGAAGAACTGGCCCATGGACGGCGCGCCGAGCAGGCTGTCGACCGTCTCGGCCGCAACCCTGCAATAGCGGTCATACTGGCCGTCGATCGCGACGATGAGGTCCTGCTGCGTGCGGTCGTAGCAGACCCGCTGAAGCACCGTGCTGCGGGTGATGTCGCGGCACTCGAACGTCCCGAGATCGACGAAATGGCGTTCGCCGGTCTCGACCGTCTCGGAGACGATCGGGGCGGCCGCGAGCTGTGCAAGCAAAACTGCCAGGGCCCTGACCACGATGACTTCAAGCTCCACATGAAGGCGTTGAAGGGCTAGAGCATGATCCGGAAAAGTGTGCGGTTTTCCGAAAGGATCATGCTCAAACAATAGCCTGAAGCGCGATGACGATTCATCCCGATCTCATCGTGCTTTAGGACGGCCGGCTCATCCGGCGCCTGAAACAGGCCGAGATGATACGTCACTGGACAGATCGGGCATAGTCGCGCTAACCACCGGAAAACCGAGCGACTTCAACACATAATCAGACCTTCTTGATGAGTCAGATTGCTTGATGAGTAAGATTGATCCCACCGCACGGGTCGAGGACGGCGCCGTGATCGGCGAGGGTACCGAGATCGGACCCTTCTGCATCATCGGTCCGAATGCCGTGATCGGCGCGAACTGCAAGCTGATCGGACAAGTCACGGTCATCGGCCACACCTCGATCGGCGACGGCTGCGTGATCTCGCCATTCGCGGTGCTAGGCGGCGCGCCCCAGGATCTCAGCTACAAGGGCGAGCCGACTAGGCTGGAGGTCGGTTCCGGCTGCACCATCCGCGAAGGCGCGACGATGAATGTCGGCACCATCAAGGGCGGCGGGCTGACGCGCGTCGGCAACGGCGGCTACTTCATGAACAACAGCCATGTCGGCCATGACTGCATGGTCGGCAACAACGTGATCTTCGCGACCTCGGCGACGCTCGGCGGCCACTGCGAGATCGGCGATTTCGTCTATATCGGCGGCCTGTCGGCGGTGCATCAGCTCACGCGCATCGGCCCGCAGGTGATGGTCGGCGGCCTCTCGGGCGTGCGCGACGACATCATTCCGTTCGGCCTCGCCAACGGCCAGTATGCGGCGCTGGAAGGCCTCAATCTCATCGGCATGAAGCGGCGGCAGTTCACCAAGCAGCGGCGCGCGACTGTGCAATCGTTCTACCAAAAACTCTTCCACGGCCCCGGAACGTTCGCCGAGCGGCTCGCGGCGGCCCAGCCGCTCGCGAGCGAAGACCCCGCGATTGCCGAGATCCTCGACTTCATCGGCAAGCGCAAGCATCGCCCGATCTGTCTTCCCGCCATCGAGAAGTGATTTCGGGATGGCCGCGGGCATGACATCGGCGGCTTCGGAGATTTCGTCGCCGGTCGGCGTTGTCGCCGGCGGCGGCGCCATGCCGTTCGCGGTCGCCGACTCGCTTGCCGCGCGCGGCATCACGCCGGTGCTGTTCCCGCTGCGTGGCGCCTGCGATCCGACGCGGGTGGAGCAATTCCGCCATCGCTGGATCTCGGTCGGCCAGCTCGGCCGCGCCATGCGGCTGTTCCGCGAGGAGGGCTGCCGCGATCTGATCTTCATCGGCACGTTGGTGCGGCCCGCGCTGTCCGAAATAAGGTTCGACGTCACGACACTGCGCCTGCTCGGCAACGTCATCCGCGCCTTCCGCGGCGGCGACGATCATCTGTTGTCCGGCGTCGGGCGCATTCTCGAGCAGGGCGGCTTTCGCATGGTCGGCATCAAGGATGTTGCGCCGGATCTGCTGATGCCCGAGGGCTGCATCAGCCGCGCCTGGCCGAACGACAACAGCAAGGCCGACATCGAGCGCGGCCGCGCGGTGTTGACCGCGCTCGGCCCGTTCGACATCGGCCAGGCCGCGGTCGTGATCGACGGCCATGTAGTGGCGATCGAGGATATCGAGGGCACCGACGCGCTGCTCGCGCGCGTGGCACGCCTGCGCGAGGAAGGTCGCATCCGCGCTGCGACAGGACGCGGGGTGCTGGTGAAGGTACCGAAGAGCGGGCAGGATTTGCGCTTCGACCTGCCGACGATCGGCCCGCGTACCCTGGAGGGCGTCGCTCGCGCCGGACTGGCCGGCATCGCCGTCGTCGCCGGCAACACCATCGCCGCCGAGCCGCAGGCGATGATCTCGCTCGCCGACGCCAAATATCTCTTCGTCATCGGCCTGACGGCGTGATGCAGAGCCGCGATCCCAAGCGAAAGATCTTCCTGATCGCGACGGAGGAATCCGGCGACCGGCTCGGCAGCGCCTTGATGAAGGTGTTGCGCCAGCGGCTCGGCGACGGCGTGCAATTCGTGGGCGTCGGCGGCCGGACCATGGCGCGCGAGGGGCTCGAGACGCTGTTTCCGATCGAGGAGCTGTCGATCGTCGGCTTCGCCGCAGTGGCGCAGCAATTGCCGAAGATATTGCGGCTGATCCGCCAGACCGTGGACGCCGTGCTGGAGGCCGCGCCCGACGCGCTCGTCATCATCGACAGCCCCGATTTCACCCATCGCGTTGCCCGCCGCGTGCGCGCGAAGAATCCCGGGATCCCGGTCGTCGACTATGTCTCGCCGCAGCTCTGGGCCTGGCGGCCCGGGCGGGCGCGGACCATGCTCGGCTACGTCGATCATGTGCTTGGCCTGTTGCCGTTCGAGCCGGAGGAATACCGCAAGCTCGGCGGGCCGCCATGCAGCTATGTCGGCCATCCCCTGATCGAGCAATTGCCGTCGCTGCGCCCGAACGCGGAGGAGCAGCGGCGCCGTGATGCCGAGCCGCCGGTTTTGCTGGTGCTGCCCGGCAGCCGCCGCAGCGAGATCAGGCACCATCTCGACGTGTTTGGCGCGACGCTCGGACGGCTCCAGGCCGAAGGCCGCGCCTTCGAACTGAAGCTGCCGACCATGCCGCATCTCGAAGCCACCATCCGCGAAGGCATCGCGAGCTGGCCGGTCAAGCCGCAAATCGTGGTCGGCGAGACCGAGAAGCGCGCCGCGTTCCGAACCGCGCGCGCGGCGCTGGCCAAATCCGGCACCGTGACGCTGGAACTTGCGCTGTCCGGCATTCCAATGGTGACGGCCTATCGCGTCGGCGCGATCGAAGCCTTCATCCTGCGCCGCGCGATCCGCGTCTCGTCGGTGATCCTCGCCAATCTCGTGATCGGCGAGGATGTCATTCCGGAGTTCTTGCAGGAGGACTGCGTACCGGAGAAGCTGGCGCCGGCACTGTCGGAGCTGCTCACGGACACGCCGCTGCGCAAACGACAGGTCGACGCCTTCGCACGGCTCGACACCATCATGTCCACCGGCAACAAGTCGCCGAGCGTGCTCGCCGCCGACATCGTGCTCGCGACGATGCGCAAGGGCGGCGGAGCTAGGCGAGGCCGCCATCGACCCGAAAACACTGGCTGGTGATACGCTGGCTCTCGTCGGATGCGAGAAACAGCGCCATGCTGGCGATGTCCTCGGGCGTCACCGCATCGGGCACCGCCTGGCGGGTGCGCAGCTCGGAGATCTTCTGCTCGTCCGGAAACCAGAGCCGGCGCTGGCGCTCGGTGATCACCATGCCGGGCGCGATCGCGTTGACGCGAATACGGTCGGGGCCGACTGACCTGGCCAGCGAATTGGTGAAGCCGACGATCGCCGCCTTCGCGGCGGCATAGACCGGCAGCGCCGGCGCACCGCGGATCCACGCCACCGACGACATGTTGATGATCGAGCCGCCGCCGCGCGCCTGCATCTGCGGCACCACCGCCTGGACCGCAAAGAAGACATGCTTGAGATTGACGCCGATCGTCCAGTCGAATTCGGCCGGCGTCACCTCGGCCAGCACCTGACGCTGGTCGTTGGCGGCATTGTTGACGAGGACTGCGGCATCGCCGAGCGATCCGTGCACCCGCGCCATGGCAGCGCGCAAGGCGTCGATGTCGAGAAGGTCGCAGGGCACAAACAGGGGCGCGGAGCCGGATGTGGCCGCGACGTCCCGCACCAGCGCCTCGCCGGCGCTCGCATCGATGTCGAGGAAGGCGACGCGGGCGCCCTGGGTCGCGAAGGCGCGCACGAAGGTGGCACCGATGCCGCTGGCGCCACCGGTGATCAGCACCACGCGGCCGGCAAGGCTGGGATAGATGGTCCGGGTCATGCGATCAGCCGCTCCGTCTCGGGGTCGAACAGGCAAATGCGCCGCGTGTCGAGCGCGAAGGTGGCGGTCGCGCCGGGCGCGGGACGGATATCCGGCGTGATGCGCGCCAGCGCAGTCTCGCCGCCGAGACGCAGCAGCACGATTGTCTCGGCGCCGGTCGGCTCGATCATCTCGACCGGCGCGTCGACGAGGACGGGCGCCTCGCGGGAAAAGACGCGGCTGGCCTCGGCGATGCATTCCGGCCTGATCCCGACGACCACGTCGCGGCCGAGATAAGATGCTGCCGCGTCGTGTCCATGCAGGCGCAGACGAACCTCGTCCGGTCGCCCCGCGCCGATCACGGCTATCAGTCCGCTACTATCGGCCTCGAGCCGCCCCGGCATGGTGTTCATCGGCGGCGAACCCATGAAGCGGGCGACGAACAGATTGGCCGGATAGCGGTACACGGTGTCCGGGTCAGCGAACTGCTGCACCACGCCCCGATGCATCACGGCGATGCGTGTTGCCATCGTCATCGCCTCGATCTGGTCGTGGGTGACATAGATGATGGTGGCGCCGATGCGCTGGTGCAGCCGCTTGATCTCCATCCGCATCTCGACGCGCAGCTTCGCATCGAGATTGGAGAGCGGCTCGTCGAACAGGAAGAGCAGGGGATCGCGCACCAGCGCCCGGCCCATCGCCACGCGCTGGCGTTGCCCGCCGGACAATTGCGACGGCTTGCGGCCGAGCAGGGGCTCGATCTGAAGGAGGCGAGCTACATTCGCCAGGGCCTTCTCCTGCTCGGCCTTCGGAACGTGACGGCATTCCATGCCGAAGGTGATGTTCTGGCGCACCGTCATCGACGGATAGAGCGCGTAGGATTGGAACACCATGGCGATGTCGCGATCCTTGGGCGGGACGTCGTTGACGACGCGTCCGCCGATCTCGATCGTTCCGTCACTCGGACGATCGAGCCCGGCGACGATGTTGAGCAGGGTGGACTTGCCACAGCCGGATGGCCCGACCAGCACGGTGAACTCGCCGCTCTCGATGTCGAGGTTGATGCCCTTCAGCACCTCCAGATTGGCGTAGCGCTTGGACAGGGTGCGAATGCTCAGTGCTGCCATGACGACCCCATCATTTCACTGCGCCGGCGGTCAGGCCGCGCACGAAGTACCGTCCGCCGAGGAGATAGATCAGCAAAGTGGGCAGCGCTGCTATGATCACCGCGGCGCTCTGCACGCCATGCTGCGGAATGTCCGCAATTGCGGCAGAGAGCGCGATGAGCGCGGCCGTGACGGGCTGCTGCTGGCCGGTGGTGAATGTCACGCCATAGAGGAACTCGTTCCAGATATGCGTGAACTGCCAGATCACGGTGACGATCAGAATGGGAGCCGAGAGCGGCAGGATGATGCGCCAGAAAATACGAAAGAACCCGGCGCCATCGATGCGTGCGGCCCTGATCAATTCATGGGGGATGGCGACATAGTAGTTTCGGCAGAACAGCGTGGTGAAGGAGAGCCCCTGGATCGTGTGAATCAGCACGAGGCCCGTCAGCGTGTTGATGAGACCGGTGTCCCGCAGCACGATGGTCCAGGGAAGCAGGCGCATCTGCTGGGGAAGGAAGAGGCCGAGGGTCACGATGCCGTAGATCCAGCTATCGCCGCGAAAGCGCCAGAGCGACACGGCGTAACCGGCGACAGCACCGAGCAAGGTCGAGAAAATCGTCGCCGGGATGGTGACGAGTGCGGAGTTCAGCATGTACGGCCGGATGCCGGCGCAGGTCTCGGCGACGCAGAAACCGCTCCAGGCCTTGGCGTAGTTGCTCCAGGCCAAATGTTGCGGCCAGCCGATCATCGAACCCTGCGCGATCTCCTCGTTGGTGCGGAGAGAGTTCAGGACGACAACAACGAGTGGCGCGAGATAGGCCGCAGCGAACAATGTCACGACGAGATAGATCAGAATTCGGCTCGGTGCGAAGCTGCGGTCACGCATGGGTGGCCTGCCTTCGCTGGACATAACGCCACGCCGCATAGGGTAGCAGCACCGCGAGTAGAATGAGCAGCATGAGCACCGCCGCCGCGGCACCCCGGCCGAGCTGGCTGCGCTGGAACATGAGGTCGTAGACGACAAGGGCCGGCAGCTGGGTCGCGATTCCGGGCCCGCCATTGGTGAGCGCACGGACGAGGTCGAAGGCTGAAATCGCGAACTGCAACTGGACGACGACGACGGTGATGGTGATCGGCCAGAGCGTCGGCAGAATCACCCGCCAATAGGTTCGGACCGGTCCGGCGCCGTCGATCTGGGCGGCCTTGATGATGTCGGAATCGACGGATCGAAGGCCGGCGAGGAAGAGCGCCATGGCGAAGCCGGAGGATTGCCAGATCGCGGCAATCACGATCGTCCAGATCGCCATGTCGCGGTCGATCAGCCAGTCGAACCGGAAGGAGGTCCAGCCGAGGTCATGGACGAGCTTTTGGATCCCGATGCCGGGATTGAGTAGCCAGCTCCAGACCGTGCCGGTGACGACGAACGACACCGCAAGCGGATACAGGAAGATCGATCGCAGCACATTCTCGCCGCGAATGCGCTGATCGAGCAGGATCGCAAGCATAAGGCCGGTGATCAAGCTCAGCAGCACGAAAGCACTGCCGAACAGCAGCAGATTGTCGAAAGCGATCTGCCAGTTCCGGGACGCCAGGACGGAATTGTAGTTGCGCAAGCCGACCCACCCCGACACCGGAATAAGGGTGGATGGCGTGAACGAAATCCAGATCGTCCAGATCGAAAACGTAATGAGATGCGCTGCGGATAGAAGCAGCGGCACCCAGATCATCAGATATTCAGGCAGCCGGCGCACCGTTTCAGCTGTCGCCGACCGGCCCGGTCGCGTTGCTGTCGAGACGGCGTCGGTCAACGCGCGCCCTCGACGGCCTCGGCGAGGCGGGTAACGGCCTCCTCCGGCTTGATCGTCTTGTTCTTCGCGTATTCCGTGAACACGTCGATCATCGCAGCCGTCAGGCCGTTTTCCTGCGCCATGTTGTGCGCGAGGCTCAGCACGGCCTGATTGTTGGCGACGGCATTCTTCAATGCGGCCGCGGTCGTCCGTTGACCATCCGACCAGCCTTCACCGGTCAGATCGACGTCGGTGCGCACGGGGATCGATCCCGTGATCTGCGAGTACATGGTCTGGATCGCCGGATCCATGACGAGCTGGGCCATCAACATCTGGCCGGCCTGCAGATCGGCCTCCTTGCGCTGCCAGAAGATGAAGGCATCGGCATTCAACAGGAACACCGGCTTGCCATTATCGCTGGGGCCTGGCGCGATGATGAAGTCGTCGAGCTTGAAGCCGGCGTTCTTCAACACGCCCTGTGCCCATCCGCCCATGATGAGCATGCCCATGTCGCCGTCGATGAAGCGTTTCAAATTGACGGCATAAGGTTGGGCGCCGACATTGGGGTCCATCCACTCGGTGAGCTTGCGCATCTGTGCGAAGGCGGCTTTCATCTCGGGACCCTCTAGGGCCTTCTTGTCGAGATTCATGCAGGCGGCGCGGTATGCCGTCGGGCTGATGCCGGCGAGGGACGCCTCGAATTTTTGACCATCGTCGGCCCGGGTGCCGCCGTTAGCGAAGGGATAGGTCACGCCGGCCGCCTTCATCTTCTCGGCGAGCGCATTGAAATCCGCCCACGTAACAGGCGGCTTGTCGGCCTTTGCCTTGTCCAGCGCACGCTTGGAGAGGAACAGCATGTTGGTGCTGTAGATCTGCAGCGGCAGCGCGATCCACTTGCCGCCGGGCTTGTGCAATTTTGCGAGGTCCGGCGCGACGACCTTTTCGTAGCCGGCGGCGGCGACCACGGCGTCGAGGTCGACGGTCGGAGCGATCTTCGACCAGGCCGCAATCTCCGGGCCCTTGAGCTGCGAACAGGCCGGCGGATCGCCGGCGATGATCTGGGCGCGCAACTTGTTCATCATCTCGGTGGTGAAGCCGGGGACCGGCGAGTGCTGCCAGACGCCGCCTTTCTCCTCGAATTTCCTGCCGAGCGCGGTGATCGCCGCCCCATCGCTGCCTGCGGACCATTGCGAGATCGCGGTCAGGCGCGGCTTGGCCGCGCCTTGCGCGCGGGCGAATGCCGGTAGTGCGAGTGCGGCCGCGGATCCAGCGAGCAGACGGCGTCTTGTTGTCGTGATCGGCATGGCAGTTCCTCCCGGTGTGAACTTTCTTGGCGCGTTGAGCCACGCGGCTCAGGCATGTCAGGCGGCCTCCGTCGAAGCCGCGGGCATCCCGCCGCGGCTGGCGAGACAAAAGGCGGCGAAGGCGAGAGCTGCTTGCGGATCGTTGCCGTTCGAGGGTGGCACGAAGGCGAGCGACACCTGCGCCAGTTTCCGCCCGCCGAGAAGGCAGGCGTCGATCCCATCGACCACCGCTTTCCGATCCTCTTCAGAGAGAAGCGACGGCCAGCCGCTGATCGCGACGCCGTTGCATGGCTTTACGTTGAGCGTGTTGCCGATCGAAAGGCCCAGCCGGAACAGGCGCTGGCGCAACTCCTGGCGCATTCGCGACGAGCGCGGGATCGTGCTCACCCACTCGCTGCCGAGCTGGAGCAGTTCGGCCTCAGTTGCGCCGAGGAGCTCGGCGAGGGCCGGAAGCGACGTGTAGGCCTCGACGCAGCCATGGTGACCGCAGCGGCAGCGCGGCCCGTCGGCGTTGAACACCATATGGCCGAGCTCAACCGGCTGCGGGGCATCGGCCTCAAGCGGATCGTCCATCCAGGCGCCGGCAACGCCCTGGCCGACGAAGACGAAGAGATGTGCGCCGCTGAAGGGATAGTCCTGCGTACGGCAGCGGTGAAACGTGGCGTGTGCGACCACCGAGTTGGTGAACTCGACCGGCACGCCGGCAAACATTCCGCCGAGCATGTCGCCGATGCGTTCGACGTCGCACGGAATGATCGGATTGCCCGCGGCGCTCAGGCGGCCGAGGCCGGGAATGGTGATGCCGATCTGCGCAAGACTGATGCGGCGGCGGCGCGTCCAGTCGCGCAGCAAGGTGAGGGCTTCGCGGAACACCCGGCCGACGGTCTCGACGGTCGGCTTCTTCAGCAACGGAACACGCTCGGTGTAGTGCATTTCGCCCGACATGCCGCCAACGCCCACGCTCAGCCACTGGCCGGTCAGCTCGAGGGCCGCGAGCGCCACGGAACCATCGAGCGACACGAGGCCTGTCGGACCGCCGACATAAGGGGCAGGGCGCCGGACTTCCTCGATCAGGCCTTCGGCTTTCAGGTCAAACAGGATGCGCGACAGGCTCGCCTCGGACAGCCGCACGGCCTTGGCCAGCGGCGGCCGGAACGAGCCGCCGGACTGGAGCAAGTGAGTCAAAATGGCAGCGCGCGTCTGCCGCCGACTTCTCGGCTGCTCCGGCATTTCCATCCCTGTCGTCATTCTTACTTAGTGTAAGAATTTGCGCGCGGAGCGTTTCGACTGTCAAGCGATTGCGGACGCGATGAGTCGACTAGTTGTTGTGCGTGGCAGCAAGATGAGGCGAAGAACCGATCAAGCTTTCGGTGCGGTGCCTTCGGCCCACTCCGGTAATTCGGCCTTCGGGTCGTACCAGTTGGCGGAATCCGATCGCCAGATGTGCATCTCGGGCCGTTCTGTGATCGGTGTATCGAGGCAGCCCATCCGCAGCAGGACCGTGTTCCTGCCCTCGCGCGAGGCGACGATGTGTGATCCGCATTGCGAGCAGAAATAGCGGGTTTTGCCGGGCGAGGATTCGAAGCCGCGCAGCAAGTCTTCGCCCTTGGTCCAGCGGAAGCGGTCGCGCGGCACGTTCGTGACGGTGGAGAAGGCCGATCCGTGCGTCTTCCGGCAGGTCTGGCAATGGCAGTGCATGATGGAGCCCGGGGTCGCATCGACCTCGTAGGCAACGCGTCCGCAGAGGCAGCTTACGCTCAGCATCAGGTTCTCCGTATCCGTAGGGTGGGCAAAGCGCAGCGTGCCCACCGTTTCTGGCTGGGTCTCGGAGAGGTGGTGGGCACGCTGCGCTTTGCCCACCCTACAAATGTCGCCCGCAAACAAAAACGGCGCCATCGCAGGATGGCGCCGTTTCCAAAAGCCGTAGTGGCCGATCTTACTTGCGATCCTTGATCGCGACGTAGTCGCGGCGGGTGACGCCGGTGTAGAGCTGGCGCGGACGGCCGATCTTCTGCTGCGGGTCCTCGATCATCTCGCTCCACTGGCTGATCCAGCCGACGGTGCGGGCGACCGCGAACAGCACGGTGAACATCGAGACCGGGAAGCCCATCGCCTTCAGCGTGATGCCCGAATAGAAGTCGACGTTCGGGTAGAGCTTGCGGTCGATGAAGTACTGGTCGCTGAGCGCGATCTTCTCGAGCTCGAGCGCCACCTTCAGCATCGGATCGTCGCCATGGCCGGTCTCCTTGAGAACGGCATGACACATCTTCTGCATGATCTTGGCGCGCGGATCGTAGTTCTTGTAGACGCGGTGGCCGAAGCCCATCAGGCGGACTTCGCTGTTCTTGTCCTTCACCTTGGCGATGAATTCCGGAATCTTGTCGACCGAGCCGATCTCGGCGAGCATCGCGAGCGCGGCTTCGTTGGCGCCGCCATGCGCCGGGCCCCAGAGGCAGGCGATGCCGGCGGCGATGCAGGCGAAGGGGTTGGCGCCGGAGGAGCCGGCGATGCGCACCGTCGAGGTCGAGGCGTTCTGCTCGTGGTCGGCGTGCAGGATGAAGATCTTGTCCAGCGCGTCAGCGAGCACCGGATTGATCTTGTACTCCTCGCACGGCACGGCGAAGCACATGTGCAGGAAGTTCTCGGCGAACTTCAGCGAGTTCTTCGGATACACGAAGGGCTGGCCGATCGTGTATTTGTAGGCCATGGCCGCCAGCGTCGGGATCTTCGCGATCATGCGCATCGACGCGATCATGCGCTGCTTCGGATCGTTGATGTCGGTGGAGTCGTGGTAGAACGCGGCGAGCGCGCCGACGGAGGCCACCATCACCGCCATCGGATGGGCGTCGCGGCGGAAGCCCTGGAAGAAGCGGGCCATCTGCTCGTGCACCATCGTGTGATGGATCACGCGGTCGTCGAAATCCTTCTTCTGCGCGGCGGTCGGCAAGTTCCCGTAGAGCAGGAGATAGCAGGTCTCGAGGAAGTCGCCGTTCTCGGCGAGCTGCTCGATCGGGTAGCCGCGGTATTCCAGCACGCCGGCGTCACCGTCGATATAGGTGATCTTGGACTCGCAGCTTGCGGTCGAGGTGAAGCCGGGATCGTAGGTGAACAGCCCGGACTGGGCGTAGAGCTTGCCGATATCGACGACATCAGGCCCGACGCTGCCGCTGTGGATCGGGAGATCGTAGTTCTTGTTTCCGACCGTCAGCGTCGCGGTCTTATTGCTTGCTTTTGCGTCCATCAGAGGTCCCCGATGTGTGGTGAAACGGGCCGGACCCGGAAGGCCCCAATGACTTGGTGGGGCAGGCCGGATATTCCAGAAGGTACGGGTGAGATGGGTATATTATTGCTGTGTGCGCTGCAAGATCGCCGCACGCATGGTCGACTTACGTCGTAGCCTGGTCCTTGGCCTAGTCCTTGGCCTGGTCCTTAAGCCGGCCCAGGCTTTCCTGGCGTCCCAGCACGTCCAAAACCTCAAATATACCAGGCGATGTCGACCGTCCCGTCAGCGCCGCCCGCAGCGGCTGGGCGACGGCGCCGAGCTTGAGACTATTTTCCTCGGCAAAGGCGCGCAGCGCGGCCTCCGCATTCGCCGCACTCCACGTCTCGACTTTCTCCAGCGCGGAATGAAGCTGGCCGATCAGCTTGCGGTTCTCGGGCGTCAGCAGCGCTGCCGCCTTGGGATCGAGCTCCAGCGGCCGGTCGGCGAAGATGAAATAGGCGCTGTCGATCAGCTCGATCAGCGTCTTGGCGCGCTCCTTCAGGGCCGGCATCGCCTTGAGAAGTTGCGCCCGCGTGGTGTCGTTTAACTTGGCCTTAAGCTCGTTGCGGCTGGGCACGACGTGGTCGAGCACGTCCTCGAACATCTTCACGAGTGATTGATCGTCGGCGTGGCGGATGTAGTGGCCGTTGAGGTTTTCGAGCTTGGCGAAATCGAAGCGGGCGGCGGCGCGGCCGACGCTGGCGAGGTCGAACGCGGCGATCATCTCCTCGGTCGAAAAAATCTCCTGATCGCCATGGCTCCAGCCGAGACGGACGAGGTAATTGCGGAGCGCGGCCGGGAGGTACCCCATGGCGCGGTAGGCATCGACGCCGAGCGCGCCGTGGCGCTTCGACAGTTTCGAGCCGTCCGGGCCGTGGATCAGGGGGATGTGGGACATGCTCGGCAGCGCCCAGCCCATCGCGTCGTAGATCTGCTTCTGGCGGGCGGCGTTGATCAGATGGTCGTCGCCGCGGATGACATGGGTGACGCCCATGTCGTGGTCATCCACGACCACTGCGAGCATGTAGGTCGGATTGCCATCGCCGCGCAGCAGGACGAGGTCGTCGAGGTTCTCGTTCTGCCAGACCACACGGCCCTGGACCTGGTCCTCGATCACGGTCTCGCCGGTCTGCGGCGCGCGCAGCCGGATGGTGGGCTTGACGTCGGAGGGCGCCGTTGCCGGGTCACGGTCGCGCCATAGGCCGTCATAGAGGCGGGTGCGGCCCTCGCTGCGCGCCTTCTCGCGCATGGCGGTGAGCTCCTCTGCGGTCGCGTAGCAGCGATAGGCCTTGCCGTCGGCGAGCAGCTGCTCGGCGACCTCGCGGTGACGCGCGGCGCGGCTGAACTGGTAGATGACGTCGCCATCCCAGCCGAGCTCCAGCCATTTGAGGCCGTCGAGGATGGCGCCGATCGCAGCCTCGGTGGAGCGCTCCCGGTCGGTGTCCTCGATCCGGAGCAGCATCTTGCCGCCGTGCTTCTTCGCATAGAGCCAGTTGAACAGCGCCGTGCGGGCGCCCCCGATATGGAGGAAGCCGGTCGGGGAGGGAGCAAAGCGGGTGACGACGGAATCGGTCATTCTTGGCAGGGCCTATGCATTGGAGGCGGTGGTATATAACAGGACCGGAGCATAACTAAAGCCCGGCAGCGGACCGCTAAGCTCTTGGCTCAGCCAAGCGAATTTGGCAGAAGGGCCGCTGATTTCCCTACAGGATTTTCGTAATGACAGAACCGGTGGCGACTGAGGTTGGGCGCGATTTCATTCGTGACATCATCCAGGCCGACCTCGATCAGGGCAAATACCAGGAGATCGTGACCCGGTTCCCGCCGGAGCCGAACGGCTACCTGCATATCGGCCACGCCAAGTCGATCGCACTCAATTTCGGCATCGCCCAGGAGTTTCCGGGCCGCTGCCATCTGCGTTTCGACGACACCAACCCGGTCAAGGAAGAGCAGGAATACATCGATTCCATCCAGGCCGACGTGCACTGGCTCGGCTTCGACTGGGGCAAGAACCTGTTCTTCGCCTCGGACTATTTCGACCGCCTGTACGAATGGGCGGAGAAGCTGATCCGCGACGGGCTCGCCTATGTCGACGACCAGACCCAGGAGCAGATTCGCCTCGCGCGCGGCACGCTGACCGAGCCCGGCAAGAACTCGCCGTTCCGCGACCGCAGCGTGGACGAGAATCTCGACCTGTTCCGCCGCATGAAGGCGGGTGAATTCCCGAACGGCGCGCGCGTGCTGCGGGCCAAGATCGACATGTCCGCGGGCAACATCAACCTGCGCGACCCCGTGCTGTACCGCATCCTGAATGCGCATCATCCGCGCACCGGCACCAAGTGGAGCATCTATCCGAGCTACGATTATGCGCACGGCCAGTCGGACGCGATCGAGGGCATCACGCACTCGATCTGCACGCTGGAGTTCGAGGACCATCGGCCGCTCTACGACTGGTTCATCGAAAAGCTGCCGGTGCCGTCCAAGCCGCACCAGTACGAAATGGCGCGGCTCAACCTGACCTACACGCTGCTGTCCAAGCGCGTGCTGACCCAGCTCGTCCGCGACGGTCATGTCGCCGGATGGGACGATCCGCGCATGCCGACTGTAGCGGGGATGCGCCGCCGCGGCGTGCCGCCGGCGGCCTTGCGCGAATTCGTCAAGCGCATCGGCGTCGCCAAGGCCAACAGCGTCGTCGATGTCGGCATGCTGGAATTCTGCATCCGCGAGGAGCTGAACCGCACGTCGCAGCGGCGCATGGGCGTGCTGCGGCCGCTCAAGGTGGTCATCGAGAACTATCCGGAAGGGCAGAACGAAGAGCTCGAGGCGATCAACCATCCCGACGATCCCTCGGCCGGCACGCGCAAGATCACGTTCGGCCGCGAGCTCTATATCGAGCAGGACGACTTCATGGAGAACCCGCCGAAGAAGTTCTTCCGCCTGTCGCCTGGCAACGAGGTGCGGCTGCGCTACGCCTATTTCGTCAAGTGCACCGGCGTGATCAAGAACGACGCGGGCGAAGTGGTGGAGCTGCGCTGCACCTACGATCCCGCGACCAAGGGCGGCAACGCGCCCGACGGCCGCAAGGTCAAGGCGACCATGCACTGGCTGCCGGCGGCGACGTCGGTGCCGGCGGAGATCCGCATCTACAACCAGTTGTTCTCCAACCCGAGCCCGGACGCCTCGAACTTCGCGGCCGATCTCAATCCGCAGTCGCTGGAGATTCTCTCCAATGCGCGGATCGAGGCATCGGTTGCGGAGAGCAATTCGACCGAGCCGATGCAGTTCGAGCGTCAGGGCTATTTCGTGCGCGACAAGGACTCGAGGCCGGGCAAGCCGGTGTTTTCGCGCACCATTGGCCTGCGCGATACGTTCGCGAAGGAAGTCGCCAAGGGCTGAGGGGATTGCGCCTATGAGCAGTGAAGCCGACGCGATCGTTTCCGCCATCATCGCGAAATGGTGCGCCGGCTTCGCGACACTCGATGCGGCTGCGCTGTCGTCGCTCTATGCGAAGAACGCGTTCTTCTTCGGCTCGAATCCAAGACTCTATCGGGGCAGGGACGGCGTCGCCGACTACTTCAACGGCCTGCCGCGCTGGCGCCAGCCGAGCGCCGTGTTTTCCGAGGTGCGCGCCGCGCAAGCCAGCCCGGACCTGATCAACATGGCCGCGATCGTGTCGTTTGACCTCGCCGGCGAGAGGGCGGAGTTCTCGGTCAAGATGAGCTGGGTCATCCTCCGCGAGGACGGCGACTGGAAGATCGTCAATCACCATGCCTCGTCGCGCGCGCCGTTGATCTAGCCGTCGCGCTACTCCGCCTCTCTCGTCATTCCGGGATGGCCCGAAGGGCCAGGCCCGGAATCCATAACCCCGGCTTGTGGTTATGGATTCCGGGCTCGCGCCAAGTGGCGCGCCCAGGAATGACAATAGCAACGAACGCTGCCCCCGCGCGTTGGGGTGGGTCTAACAAGGAACCCACCATGCAGAACATCGCAGAGCATATGGAAGTCATCGGCGCCGATGGCGTCCACATCGGCACGGTCGACAAGGTCGAGGGCCATCGCATCAAGCTGACCAAGAAGGATAGCGGCGAGGGCAGCCACAAGGGTCACCATCACTTCATCGACAAGGGCCTCGTCGCCGGTGTCGAGGGCAACAAGGTCCGGCTCTCGGCCAAGGCGGACGTCGCCGTGACGATGGAAGAGGAAAAGTAGGGGGACCTTCGCTCCGTTCCTGATCCGTACCACTATTCGCGCAGCTGCACGTTCCGGTAGCCTCCTGGCCTATCGCGTATCGTAAGGTGCAGGGAATGGCGGAGCCGGGCCGGCCAGTTCGGTCCCAGGGGATTGCGGGGACTTGGATCGCGGGGACTTGGCCCATCGGCCGAGCTGCCTCCGCGGGCGGCCTCGCGCCGGCAGGGTTCGACCTCTGGACGTCGCTGGCCGAGACCCTGCGCGAATGGGCGCGCGCCGAGGCCGGCGCCGGGCGATTGTTGCCGTGGGTGCCGGTCGCGTTCGGTGGCGGCATCGCGCTCTATTTTGCCGCCGATCATGAACCGGTGCTGTGGGTCGTTGCCGCGACGGCCATCGCACTCATGCTTGGCGCCGTGCTGTTGCGGCGGAGCCGGTTGTTTGCACCGGCGATCATGATCGCGGCGGTCGCGGCCGGCTTTGCCACGGCGACCTGGAAGACGGCGCGGATCGCGCACACGGTGCTGGCAAAGCCGCTCTATTCCGTCTCGCTGTCGGGCTTCGTCGAGACCCGCGACATCCGCGAGCGCACCGACCGCTTCGTGCTGCGTGTCACCGCGATGGAGGCGCAGCGCAGCGACGTCAAGCTCGAGCGCGTGCGCCTCTCCGTGCGCAAGGGGACTGCGCCCGAGGTCGGCAGCTTCGTGCAGTTGAAGGCGCGGCTGTTGCCGCCGTTGTCGCCGGTGCGCCCCGGCAGCTATGACTTTTCGCGCGACATGTTCTTCCAGGGCATCGGCGCCTCCGGCTTCGTGATGGGCACGATTGCGGCATCGGTGCCGCCGGACGCCGGTGGCTTGCGGCTGCGTTATGCCGCCTTCATGCAGGGTCTGCGCGATGCGATCGACGCGCGCATCCGCGCCACGCTCGAGGGCGACAACCGGGCGATTGCGACCGCGCTGCTCACGGGCCGGCGCGATGCGATTACCACGCCCGTCAACGACGCCATGTTCATCTCGGGGCTCGGACATGTGCTCTCGATTTCCGGCTATCACATGGCGGTCGTCGCCGGCGTGGTCTTCTTCGCGGTGCGCGCGCTGCTGGCGTTGATCCCTGGAATGGCGGCCGGCTTTGCCATCAAGAAATGGTCGGCGGCCGCGGCGCTGGTCGCAGCCGCGTTCTATCTGCTGCTGTCGGGCGCGGAGGTCGCGACGCAACGCTCGTTCTTCATGACGGCGGTGGTGCTGATCGCGGTCATGGTCGATCGCCGTGCCATCACCTTCCGCACGCTGGCGGTGGCCGCGCTGATCGTGCTCGCGGTCGCACCGGAGGCACTTGTGCATCCGAGTTTTCAAATGTCCTTCGCCGCGACGCTCGGACTGGTGGCACTGGTGCAGATCGGCATGCCGAACCTGTTTGCGTCGCCAGATCATTCCGCGACCGCGCGGATTGCAATGTGGGGCGGGCGCGAGATCGCGATGCTTTTCCTGGCCTCGCTGATCGCGGGGCTCGCGACCACGCCCTATGCCGCCTTCCACTTTCACCGTGTCACCCCGTTCGGCGTGCTCGCCAACCTCGGGGCGATGCCGGTGGTCTCGGCCCTGGTGATGCCCGCGGGCCTGTTGGGCTTGATTGCAGCGCCGTTCGGACTTGATGGTCCGTTCTGGTGGCTGATGGGGATCGGCATCGACTGGATGGTTGCGGTGTCGCGCTGGGTGGCCGCTTTGCCGGGCGCGGTCGGCCGCATCTCGGCTTTCGGCATCGCACCGCTGATCGCCGCAAGCTTGGGAATCATCGTGATGGGCTTGTTGCGCACGCCGTTGCGCTGGGCCGGCGCGGTGGTGTTGTTGGCCGCGATCCTCTGGGGACTGTGCGCGCGCCAGCCCGATGTCCTGATCGCCGGTGACGGCCAGAGCGTCGCGGTGCGGGGCAGGGATGGGCACCTGCATCTCATCAGGTCGAGCAAGGACAGTTTTCTTCTGAAGGAATGGCTCGCCGCCGACGCCGATCCGCGCGATGCCGGCAGTGCCTCACTGGCCGCCGGCGTGTCGTGCGACGAAGCCGGCTGCGTGACGCCGCTCGCCGACGGGCGCCTGGTCGCGCTGGCCTTGCGCATCGATTCATTGGCTGACGATTGCAGCCGGGCCGCGCTGGTGGTGACGGCGCGGCCGGCGCCGCCGGATTGCGCGGCCATGGTTGTCGACCGTCAGCGTCTCGCAAGGCAGGGCGCGCTGGCGCTGACGCGAAGCGGCGACGGCTTTGCGGTTCAGGCGGCGAAGGCAAGGGGGGCAGACCGTCCGTGGTCGCCGGCGGCTGCCGGCGAGGCGGATTTCAGCGCGAGCCTTGCGCCGCAGGCGGCGGCTCCCCGCAACCGCGACGCGACGCCATCGGAAGCCGACCTGCAGGCTGAGGATTGAGCGGACGGGTTACAGATACCAGGCCAGCACGGCGTCGAGCCTGGCATTGCCGATCACCGGCAGGACGACCATCTGGCTCAGTCCAGAGGCGCTGGCCTGCGAGGCCGCGACCGAGCCGTCACGCGCGAGATCGTCGTTGAGCGCGGGCATGCCGGTGGCCCAGGCCCCGCCGATGCTGCCTTCGCCTTTGGCGATGGATTTCGTCGCATAGAGCGCGGCGAGGTCGGTCTGCGCGCTGCAATCGCCGGCGCGGAAGACCAGCGCCGAACGGGCCTCGTCCGGGACCCAGATCTCGAAGCGTCGCGCAATCGGGGTCGCCTGCGCGGAGAGAAATGTCAGCACCCAGGTCTGATCGGTGCCGGCCCGGTAGGGAACGCCGACGCCGAGATTGATTCCGACCTTGGCGGCGTCCTCCCAGCGCAAAAAACTCCTGGCATCGTGCAGGTCCTTGATGATCAGCGGCAGGCCGGCTTTCCAGATGCGGCCGGGCAGGCCGAAGCCACGCGGAAATCTGGTGTGGCGGGAGTTGAATTCGAACATGTCGGCGGTGCCGTAATAGCCGTCGACGAGCCCCATCTCGTGGGAGGTTTCGGCATCGTTGTGCCAGAGCTCGATCGCGCCGACATGGGCCTCGTCGTCGCCGCAGAACAGCACCATGACGGCTTGCAGGAATTCGCCTGAAAACACCGGCACCGCCACGCCGCAGGTCAGCCCGGCGGCGATGGCCTGATCGGTCCGCTTGAAATAGGAATCGGTGAATCTGGTGAGGATCACGGGGTGGCCGCTGGCCCAGGCCTTGCCGGGAAGCCCCTCGTCATATCCGAAGTGCAGATCCTCGCTCACGTCCCTAAACGCGGACAACCCTTCGCCGTAGAGGCCGCCGCCGAATTCCAGCCGCATGCGCGTGCGGTCAGGCACCCAGAGTTCAACGACGCGAATGAAGGTCTTCATCGAACGTGCCCGCCGTCTCAAGCCGCACCAAGCATCGGCCATTTGGCTGCGGAACGGACGTTCAAAATTCAGGCAGGACAGCGCAAACTTCGTGCGGTGGGAGACGCCACGGCTTGGTCCGCCCGATGGAGTTTCGCGGGACACAAACGACACCATCTCGCCGGCCTCGGCCGGCGATGGCGATTTCAATCCTGGCCCGACCTGCCGGCCGGGAATGGCTGCATCAGCCGATCGGCAGGCGGGTGATGGTTGTCCGGCTGTCGGTGATGGTCTGCGGCTTGTGCTCGCGCTCGCCGAGCGGCTGGGTCACCGGTAGCTGCAGCACGGTCGCACGCTGGCCTTCGACCAGCTGCGTCACCAGCACGGATTTGCCGTCGGGGAATTCGATCGCATCATGATGACGATCGGGAATGTGCGGATCGATCTTGCCGAACTTGCCGACGCGCGAATTGACGGTGCGCGTCCAGATCCAGCGATTGTCGTAGCGGACGTTGTCGGCGAAGGCGAGCTCCGTCCCCGGGAGCAGGCAGACCGCGACGGTCGGATCGGCCGCGGAGGCAAAGCCGCGCGTCGAGGTGCCGCGGAAGGTTGTCGTGACGATCGTCTCGCCGACTTCGGCGGGACGCGACGCGACGGCATGCAGGCTGTAGTCACACATCGGGTGCTCCTCATGCAGGGATAGCGACCCACGTCTCTTAATCGAGGCGCAGGCCTCTATCAGAGTGGAAATACCAAACGTTCTGCCGGGTTGTAGGCAAATCTACGGCTCGCCGCCGCAGGCCGCAATCACATTAACTTTCCCGAATCTGCCAGGAACAAAGCCCGCCCCTTTGCATTCTGCAGGCGCGTGTCAGCGCCCCGCAGGCGCCGACCAGCCGGAATATTGCCAGCCCGGCCGCGACGGTTGGTCGACGGCGTCGAGGGCCTTGCGGACTTGCTCGCTTACGGCGGTGTCCTTGCGGACATGGGGCCGCGATTGCGCGGCCAAGGCTTGCGTGGCCAAGGCTTGTACGTCCAAGGCTTGCGACGCTGATGCTGCGATCAGCGCCACAGCAATTGTGCTCAGAACGATCCGGCGCATGACTTCTCCTCGAACCTGAAGGCCGCGAAGCAGGGCTGCTTCGTGCGGCGTGCCGAGGATTTACCGCTGGAGGAGGGGCCGGATAATCTGCGCGAAACCAGAAAGACTATCCAGCGGAAGCGGACAATCGTCCGCTCCAATCTCGGATCGGCGATGCCGATCGAAAGCGCGCGGGGCGCCAAATAACCGATACCGGCACGTCCGGTATCAATACTTCCGGTACAGCCCGATCAGCTTGCCCTGGATCTTCACCCGGTTGGGCGGCAGAATGCGGACCTCATAGGCCGCATTGGCGGGCTCGAGCGCGATCGAGGCGCCGCGGCGGCGGAAGCGCTTCAGCGTCGCTTCCTCGTCGTCGATCAGCGCCACCACGATATCGCCGGTATCGGCGCTCTCGTTGCGCTGGATCAGCGCCATGTCGCCGTCGAGAATGCCGGCCTCGACCATGGAATCGCCACGCACTTCGAGCGCGTAATGTTCGCCCGAGCCGAGCATGTCAGGCGGTACGCTGATGGTGTGGCTGCGGGTCTGCAAGGCCTCGATCGGCGTACCGGCCGCGATGCGGCCCATCACGGGGACCGCGACGGGGCGCTCGCCCTCGTCCGCCGGCGGGCTCGAAGTCGTGCGGACCTTGCCGAGATTGCCTTCGATGACGCTCGGCGTGAAGCCGCGGCGGCTGCCGGCAGCGGCCTGAAGCTCGGGCAGCTTGATCACCTCGATGGCGCGGGCCCGGTTGGGCAGGCGCCGGATGAAGCCGCGCTCCTCGAGCGCAGTGATCAGGCGATGGATGCCCGATTTCGAGCGCAGGTCGAGCGCGTCCTTCATCTCATCGAAGGAGGGCGGCACGCCGCTTTCCTTCAGCCGTTCGCTGATGAACCGCAGGAGCTCGTATTGTTTGCGCGTTAACATCTCGACCAAAATCCCCCGGTTGATGTCGTTCGATTCCGAGACGCTGAATTCAGCAGTAAGCCGCTACATTCTCGAAACAAATCATGAACGGACACTATATGTTCGATACATGTTCCGCAACTGCTTAATTTACCGTGAACGCGACAAAGTTCGCGGAACGCACGCGAACGAAGCGCTCAGACGGGCAGCCGCAAGACCTCGCAAGGCGTGCCGGCTTCGGCCTTCGACGCGAATGGCGCGCGCACGAGAAGTGCCTGTGCCGCAGCGAGATTCGCAAGCAGCGAGGAATCCTGGTGATTGACCGGAAGGGCGACGAGCGTGCCGTCATCGCGCAGCTCGAGGCGTGCGCGCAGGTAATCCTCGCGCTGGTCGTTGGCGCCGACATCGCGGCCGAGCACCGCGCGTTCGCGGCGGTGATGAATCATCGAACGGCCCGAAAGCGCGCGAATCAACGGCACCATGAACAGGAAGCCGCAAACGTAGGATGACACGGGATTGCCGGGCAGGCCGATCACGCGCATCGCGCCGAGCCGCCCGTTCATCATCGGCTTGCCCGGCCGCATCGCGATCTTCCAGAACGCCATCGAGATACCTTCGTCGCTCAGCGCCTGCTGGACCAGATCGTGGTCCCCGACCGACGCGCCGCCGGTCGTGATCAGGATGTCGGCGCCGCTCTCCCGCGCGCGGCCGATGCCGGCCGTGGTGGCCTCCAGCGTATCGGCGGCAACGCCGAGGTCGATGGTATCGGCGCCCTCGCTACGGGCGAGCGCGTGCAGGGCGTAGCCGTTGGAATAGACGATCTGGCCGTGGCCCGGCGTCGTACCCGGCATCACCAGCTCGTCGCCGGTCGCGAGGATCGCGACCTTCGGGCGTCGCCGGACTGGCAATTGCGGGTAATTCATGCCGGCGGCGAGCGCGAGGTCGCGCTCGGTGAGCCGGGCTCCCTTGCGCAGCAGCACGTCGCCTTCCGAGAAGTCGACGCCGGCGGGGCGGATGTGCCGCCCCGTTACGGCGGCTTCCTTGATGGTGATGCGCTTGCCGTCCGCGATCGTGTCCTCCTGGATCACGACCGCATCAGCGCCATCGGGAACGACACCGCCGGTGAAGATACGCACGGCCTCGCCGGCGCCGATCGATCCCGCAAACGGGCGGCCCGCCGCGACCTCGCCGATCAGGGTGAGCTGGGATTCGATCTTCGCCGCATCGACCGCGCGCACCGCATAGCCGTCCATTGCCGACATCGCCTGCGGCGGCTGCGTGCGCCGCGCGGCGACGTCGCGCGCGAGCACGCGGTGGAAGGCTGCGTCGAGCGCGATCATCTCTTCAGGCAGCGGCTCTGCGCCCGCCAGCACCGCAGCGAGCGCGTCGGAAACCGGCATCAGGGCCACGGGTGAAAACTCCTGCTGGGCCCGTTCGGGCAAATCGGCGGCGAGAGTTCTAGCCGAGTGCAGGCGCAGAGGCAAAACAGTGGCCGCGCAGGATGATTTATCCTGCGTCATCCGCTCTGCGATGAAGGGTGAGCATCAAGTCCGCCGCGGCATGATCCAGAAGGCGAGACAGACCGGTACGAGGATGGCCATGGCGAGGACGAGAAAGACGAGAGCCACGGCCAGCATCGGTCAGCTCCCCGGCTGCTTGTACGGACTGACGTCCGGCGCTGCGGGGCCCTGATCCCTGTCAGGCAGCGGGTCGGCCTGGGATTTCAGGTCGGCGGCCTTGCTGATCAGCTTGGCGGAAAGCTCAGAATCCGATGTGGTCCTGGCGAATTTCATCAGCAGAGAGGCCTGCTTGGTGAGGTAGGTTTTGCCCAACACGACGATAAGCCCGATGTAGAATTCCCAACGGACTCATGAGTCCTGAGAGGGGCAATCGTTCCGGGAACTCCGTATAAAAATGCACAAAGGGTTTTGGTTCCTCGCCCCCAGGCAAAATAGTTCCATTCGCGGCCCGTCGGCTTGCCGGCCAGAGATCAGATTCCGAGCGCCTTGAGGGCGTTCCCGACGTCGCGGGGCGAGGTCACGTGGACCGTGGTCAGGCCGCGCGACCGCGCTCCTTCGATGTTCTCGGCAAGATCGTCGAAGAACACGATACGGTTCGCGGGCACGCCGATCGCCGCCACGACATGGTCGAAGGCCTCCACATCGGGTTTGCGCAGGCCGATGCTGGACGACAGATACAGCTCGCGGAAATGGCCGAGCAGGGCGGCATATTCCTTCGAGAAGTGGTCCACATGCGGCCGGTTGGTGTTGGAGAAGGCGTAGAGCGGCAACTGCTTGGCCGCACGCGGCAGCAGCTCGGCGATATCGGGCATCTCGCCGGCGAAGATCGCGTTCCAGCCCTCCAGGAACTGCGCGTCCGAGATGCCGATCCCGAGCGAGACGCGCAGCGAGTCAAAATAGGCCTCGTCGCTGATCTTGCCGACCTCGTGCAGCCGATAGGCTTCGCTGTCCCGTACATAGCGCGCGACGATGGCTTCCGGCTTGCAGCCGGCATGTCCCGCCCAGCAGGCGATCGCCTTGGAGAAATCGATGTCGAGCACGACGCGGCCGAGATCGAACAGGAGCGCGTCCGCGCTGCCGGGAGAGAGCGAGCTCATTGCATCCTTTCACTCAATATCGATAGGGGTCATGGTCGAACAGCGGGAACGCGCTGAACACGCTCGGCGCATTCGTTGCGGTCGCCTGGTGCAGGCAGGACTTGTCGACCTCGGCGAACGAGGTGGCGCCCAAGAGGCCTAGGCAGCGCAGCACCTCGTCCTCGAGCAACTCCAGCATTCGCCTCACGCCGGCCTCGCCGGCTGCGGCCAATGCCCAGCATTGCAGCCGGCCGATGCCGACCATGTCCGCGCCCGCCGCGATCGCCTTGACGATGTCGGTGCCGCGGCAGAAGCCGCCGTCGACCATGATCTTGGCGCGTCCCTTCACGGCGTCGACGATCTCGGGCAGCACATGCATGGCGCCGCGGCCGTGATCGAGCTGGCGGCCGCCATGGTTGGAGACGTAGATCCACTCGACGCCGTGGTCGACCGCGATCCGGGCGTCCTCGGCGGTGGCGATGCCCTTCAGGATGAGCGGGATCTTGAACTTGTCCTTGATCATCTTCACGGTCCGCCACTCCAGGCCCTTCTGGTAATCGCCGCCGGTGGCGCGCAGGCGGCTCTCGCGAACATAGCGCTTGGCAATGTCACGTTCGCGACGGCTGTAATGGGCGGTATCAACGGTCAGGCAGAAGGCGGCGTAGGCGTTCTTCTCGCTCCGGCTGACGACATCGGCGACGAAATCGTCGTCGCCGCGCACATAGAGTTGATAGAGCCGCAGCGCATCAGGGGCGGCCTCGGCGGTCTTCTCCAGGCCGGGCTCGGACACCGAGCTCAGCATGTGCGCCGCGCCGAAGGTGCCGCAGGCGCGGGCGACGCTCGCCGCGCCATCCGGATCGAAGATCTCCAGTGCGCCGACAGGGGCCAGCACCACCGGCAGCCGCATCCGGCGCCCGAACAGCTCGACCGAGCCGTCGACCTCGCGGACGTCGCGCAGCACGCGCGGCCGGAAGGCGATCTCGTCCAGCGCCATGCGGTTGCGGCGCATCGTGGTCTCGGTCTCGGCGGCGCCGACGATATAGTCCCAGGCGTTCTGGTTGAGGTTGGCGCGCGCCTTGCGGATGAATTCGTGCAGGTTTTGGAATGGCTCGGCGCTGGCGCCGAGTTCGACGTTCCTTTCCGGCCGGATGCGGGGCGCGTCATTCATTGTTGTCCTCCCGAGAATTTGAAGCGTTATTGTCATCGCCTATCGTGTCCGGCCCTCCAAAACCATCCTAAAATCGCATAGCTGAGAGGCGTGGGCCGGCCGGCCGATTCCCGCGTTGCGCGAAACGGTTTCGGAACGTTGCCAAAAGTTTAGGCCCGGGCGAAGAGATTTTTACGATGTACCCGCCAGCGTGGCGTCCCGGCCTTGAAGAAACCAGAATGGTATTGTGAACAGCGGGCTGGATCGCCATTTGCATGGCGCCTCACAAGCCCAAAGCAAAGCTCCAAGCAAGAAGGCCAGTCTATCCATGCGGAAAAACCTGCTGTTCCCCCTGGGCGCACTCACGGGAGCGTGTCTAACCCTTCTGGTCGCCAGCCCGCACGGTGGAGTATGGGCGGCACGGGCGGCAGCGAGCGCGGATGATGCCTATTCCCGGCTCAACTTGTTCGGCGAAGTGTTCGAGCGGGTGAAGGCGAGCTATGTCGAGAAGCCCGACAATTCCAAGCTGATTGAGGGTGCGATCACCGGCATGGTGACCTCGCTCGACCCACATTCACGCTACATGAACGACAAGGCCTGGACCGAGATGCAGGAGACCACCTCCGGCGAGTTCGGCGGGCTCGGCATCGAGGTCACGATGGAGGACGGCCTGGTCAAGGTCGTCTCGCCGATCGACGACACGCCGGCGTCCAAGGCCGGGATCATGTCCGGCGACCTCATCAGCAAGATCGACGGCGATGCCGTGCAGGGCATGACGCTCGAGCAGGCCGTCAACAAGATGAAAGGGCCGGTCGATACCCAGACCAAGCTCACCATCGTGCGCAAGGGCGCCGACGCTCCGCTCGACGTCGCGATCAAGCGCGAGATCATCCATGTGCGTCCGGTGCGCTTCCACGTCGAGAACGGCGACATCGGCTATATCCGCGTCACCTCGTTCAACGAGCAGACCACCGACGGCCTGAAGAAGGCGATCGCGTCGATCTCCAAGGACGTTCCGCCGGAGAAGCTGGTCGGCTACGTGATGGACCTGCGCAACAATCCGGGCGGCTTGCTCGACCAGGCCGTCTCGGTGTCGAGCGCCTTCCTTCAGCGCGGCGAGGTCGTCTCGACCCGCGGCCGCAATCCCGAAGAGACCCAGCGCTTCACCGCCCATGGCGGCGACCTCACCAAGGGCAAGCCGCTGGTGATTCTGGTCAATGGCGGCTCGGCTTCGGCCTCGGAGATCGTCGCCGGCGCGCTGCATGACCACAAGCGTGCCACGATCATCGGCACGCGCTCGTTCGGCAAGGGCTCGGTGCAGACCATCATTCCGCTCGGCGCCGGCAATGGCGCGCTGGCGCTGACCACGGCGCGCTATTACACGCCGTCGGGCCGCTCGATCCAGGCCCAGGGCATCGCGCCCGACATCGAGATCCTGCAGGACGTGCCACCCGAGCTGAAGGGCCGGATGGATACGATGGCGGAGTCGCAGATGCGCGGCCATCTGCAGGCCGCCGACGGCACCGAGCAGACCGGATCGCAGTCCTACGTCCCGCCGGAAGAGAAGGACGACAAGGCCCTGCATGCGGCCTACGACTTCCTGCACGGCGTGACCGCGAATGCGGTCGCCGCCAAGCCCGCGCCGAAGGCGGCGGTACCGAACTAAAACCTTACGACGTCCAGATATCGCCCGGGAGCGGATGACCGCTCCCGGGCGAATTCGTGCGGTGACGCTTCCAATTGTTGGGAAGACCGCCCTAGCTGGCCTCGCGGTGCCGGCTTTCCTCGCCGCCGCGCTGGGCGAGGCGGCTGCGGTGCAGCGCGAACAGCTCCAGCACCTTGTCGGCCGGTTTTGCGGCACTGAACAGATAGCCCTGCATCTCGGAGCAGCCGAGCGCACGGAGCAGGCGCTGCTGCTCCTCGGTCTCGACGCCCTCGGCTGTGGTGGTCATGCGGCGGGCGGCAGCCAGGTTGACGACAGCCTGCACGATGCTCGCGGAGCCGTCGGGACCGGCGATGTCGCTGACGAAGCAGCGGTCGATCTTGATCTTGTCGAACGGGAAGCGGTGCAGATAGCTCAGCGAGGAGTAGCCGGTGCCGAAATCGTCGAGCGCGATGCGCACGCCGATGGTGCGGAGCTGATGCAGGATCGCAAGCGCGGTGTCGTCGTCGCGGATCAGCACGGCCTCGGTGATCTCGAGCTCGAGCCGGCTCGCCGGCAAATTGGAGGCGGCAAGGGCCGCCATGATCTTCAGCGCCAGCGTGCCGCTCTTGAACTGCACCGGCGAGACGTTGACGGCGAGGCGGATGTCGTCGGGCCAGTTGGCGGCATCGCGGCAGGCCGTGGCCAGCACCCATTCGCCGATCTCGTTGATCAGGCCGGTGTCTTCGGCGATCGGGATGAACTCGGCGGGCGAGACCATGCCGCGCTCGGGATGGCGCCAGCGCACCAGCGCCTCGCAGCCGGTGATGCGGTCGTCCTTCAGGGCGAGGCAGGGCTGGTAGTAGACCTCGAGCCCTCCTTCGAGCCCACCTTGGGCGATGGCGTGGCGCAGATCGATCTCGAGCTGCCGCCGCTCGCGGACCTTGGCGTCCATCTCCGGCTCGAAGAAGCGATAGGTGCGGCGTCCGGCGGCCTTGGCGGCATACATCGCCATGTCCGCGTTCTTCAGGATCTGGTCCAGCGCGGTGCCGTGTCGTGGCGCCAGCGCGATGCCGATACTGGCGTCCGTGGTGAGATGATGGCCCATGCAGTCGAACGGCGCGCGGATGGCCTGGAAGACCCGCGCGACGAGTTCGTTGACCTGCTCCAGCGACGTCACCGCGCTCTGTACGATGGCGAATTCGTCGCCGCCTAGCCGCGCCACGAAGTCCTGCAGACCCGCGCAGCGGCTGAGGCTCGTCGCGATCGATTTCAACAGCTCGTCGCCGACGAGATGGCCGAGCGCGTCGTTGACGCCCTTGAACTCGTCGATGTCGATGTAATGCACCGCGATCTCTTCGCCATCGGCGATGGCGGCGAGCTCCGCGCGTAGGTGCTCGTGGAACATGGTGCGGTTGGGCAGGTCGGTCAGCGCGTCGTAATGGGCGAGGTGGGTGATGCGCTCCTCGGTCCGCCGGCGCTCGGTGACGTCTTCGTGGGTCGCCACCCAGCCGCCGTCCGCGAGCGGCTCGTTAAGGATGTGGATCGAGCGCCCGTCGGAGGTGTCGACCACCATGGAGTTGCGCACATGGATGTCGCGCAGCACACGGACGACATAGTCGCCGATGTCGCCAGTGAACGAGCCGGTCGCCTTGCGGTGGGCGATGATGTCGTGGAAGCTGGAGCCGGGCTTCACCACCTCGGCTGACAGGCCGTACATCTCGATGTAGCGCTGGTTGCAGATCACCAGCCGCCGCTCGGCATCGAACAGCAGCAGGCCCTGCGTCATGTTGTTGACGGCGCGGTCGAGGCGCTGCTTCTCCAGCGTCAGCCGCTCGCGAGAGGCGCGGTGCTGCTCCAGCAGCTTGCGCACAATCGCGATCAGCACGCCCGCGATGGCGAGCGCGGAGGCGCCCGCAACCGAGATCAGGATGCCGATCTGCTCGCGCCAGTCCGTTAGCGCCGCCGCGCGCGTCGTGGTTGCCATCATCAGGATCGGGAAGTGGGGCAGGGCACGCGAGGAGATCAGACGGTCTTCGCCGTCGACGGGGCTCATGATGCGGCCGGCGAAGTGATCGAGCCCGAAGATCCTCTGCTGCTCGAACGGGCCGGTCTTGAAATTCCTGCCCATCTGCTCGCTGGAATGGGGATAGCGAGCGAGCAGCGTGCCGTCGCGATGCAGCATCGAGATCGTGGCGCCTTCGCCGAGCACGACGGAGGCGAAGAACTTCTCGAAATTGGCCGGTTCGATGCCGCGTCCGACCACGCCCATGAACTCGCCGTTCGGTCCCACGATCTTGCGCACGATCAGGATGGTCCAGGCGCCGGAGACGCGGCTGTGCACCGGCTCGATCAGCACGTTCGGCGAATAAGGATCGTATTTGAAAGTGCGAAAATAGGCGCGATCGGCGACGTTCACTTTGGGGGCCGGCCACGCCGTCGACGAGTTGATGAGATTGCCTTCGGCATCGATGATGTTGACGCCGCCCATGTAGGGCAGCGCCTCGATCTTCGAGCGCAGCATCCGGTGGACGTCCTGGCCGGAGAGGCGTTTGCGATAGTCCTCGGCGCTTGCGATGCCGGTTGCGCGGACGTGGTCGACGAAATCCTTCTGGATGACCGCGAAATCCTGCAACTGCTGATCGAAATGATGAGCGAGCAGAAGGACGGTGTTTTCCAGCTCGCGCCCGCTGTTGCGCAGCGCGCGCTCTCGGAAATTCTGCGCCATCAGGACCGAGCCAATGGCGATGGCCGCGATCAGCAACGTGCCGCCCACCACCAGCCAGCGGATCGGTCCGCTGCGCACGAAGACCTGGTCAAAGAGGCGACTGCCATATTTCGTCATCATGTCGATCGTTGCCGCGCACACGTCAGGATCGCTTCTTGATCCCGAGAACATCCATTGGTTTACGGAAACGATATGGAGGCGAAGTTAGGAAGCGCGGTTAATGCGACATGAACGGGCGCGTACAAAAGCAACCGATGCGCGCGACGCAAGACGTGCAGGAATTGCCGGACGCTCTCGCGATGCCGGTCAATTCCTGCCGGTCGTGCCACGGCCAACCAAGGCTTAACCATCTAAGATGTTGGCGATCCTCGAGTCGGCATTGGCACGTGACTTGCGAACATGCCTGCCAACGACACAGAGAGGACACGACGATGACAAACACCTTGAAGAACTTCCTCGCCGACGAGCGTGGTGCGACCGCGATCGAATACGGTCTGATTGCCGCCGGCATCGCGCTGGCCATCATTTCCGTCGTGAACGGCATGGGCTCCAAGCTCAACGCCAAATTCGGGGCGATCAGCTCCTCGCTGCGCTGATCGCGTCGGCTCCGCTGCGCGCCAGTATCGCCGCCACGATCAGCGCCGCGACGAGGTTCGCGGCGGCGCTGATCAGGATCGGCAACATATAGCTGTGGTTGACGTCATAGGCGAAGCCGGCCGCACTCGGACCAACCAGCGTGCCGAACGCCACGCTGGTGTAGAGAATACCGATGATTCCGCTGACGTTGCGTCCGCCAAAATAGTCCATGACCACAGCGGGCAGCACCGCGACCCAGCCACCGTAGAACACGCCGTAGACGAAGGCGAAAGCGGCGAGGGTCCAGACATCGGCGGCGATGGCCCAGATCGCCATCGCGAACGCCATTCCGACCAGGACCATGATGAGCGAGCGGTCGCGGCCCATCCGGTCGGCGAGCGCGCCGAGAAAGAATCGGCCTGCGGTGCTGCCGGCCCCGATCACGCCGAGCAGCAGCACCGCGGAGGATGCTGCGACCCCGTGGTCGCGCGCGTAAGGCACGAGATGGACGAACGGGACGAAGGCGCCGAACGAGCAGACCAGACACGATACGTAGAGGGCGACGAACCGCGTCGACCGGACGGCCTCGCGCACCGAAGCGCCGCCGGCATTGCTTGCGCCCGCGGCCTCGCGAGGCGGATCGCCGTCGGGTCCGAGGCCGCGGTGCTTCGGATCGTTCTCGATCAGCAGCGACGCTCCGCCGCCCAGCACCAGCGCGATCGCGCCCAGCACTAGATAGGCGCCGCGCCAGCCCACCGATGCGATCAGCAATGAGGCGAGCGGCGGCATCGCCAGCGTACCGAGCCCGATGCCGCTCACCGCGAGCCCGGAGGCAAGGCCGCGGCGCTTGATGAACCAGCGTTGCACCGCGCCGATCGCGGGAACATAGGCGCAGCCAAGGCCGAGGCCGACGCCCAGCCCGTAGGCGAGATAGACCTCGACAAGGGAACGTGCGGCGCTCGCCGCCGCAAGTCCGACCGCGATCAGGATCATGCCGGCTATGGCCAGCGGACGCGAGCCGAGCCGGTCGGCGAGCGGACCGCTGACGAGTCCGAGCGCGAAGTACAGAAAGCCCGCAATCGAAAACACGAGCGAGATTGAACCGCGCGAGGCGCCGAAATCGCGCTGGAGTGGCTCCAGAAATGCGCTGAACGTGTAGGCGGAGCCGAAGCCGACAAACATGACGGCAAATGCCGCCGCGACGACGAACCAGCCATGGAAAATGCCTCGCTGAGTGAGCGTGGATTGAATGGTCAATGCTGCCTCCGCGAGGTGAGGGAAGGATGGCGACGGTGCCAGGACGTGGCACGCTGGAACGCCGCGCCGGCGCGCACGAGCATGGCCTCGCCGAGATGAGCGGCGACGAGCTGGAACGCGATCGGCAGTCCGTCTGCCGATGCACCACCCGGTAGCGTGATCGTGGGATGACCGGTCATGTCGAACGGGCAGGTGTAGCGCTGCAGCTTCGCGATCAGATCCGGCTGCTCGCCGAGCGTTTGGATCATAGCGAGTGTCACCGGCGGGAACGGGTGTACCGGGATCAGCAGTAGATCAATGGTCTCGAACAGCGCGGTGACGCGGCCGCGCAGCGCCAGCCGCCGCAGCAGGATCTTCTGATAATCGAGAGCGGAGAGCGCGCGACCGGCCTCGATCAGCGAGGCGAGCATCGGGCCGTACTCGTTCTTGCGGGCAGGATAGGTCGCCTCGTGCGCGACCGCAGCCTCCACCGCACAATTCGGTGTCCAGTCGGCAATCGCCTGCATGACGTCGGGAAATCTGACATCGACGATGCCGGCGCCGAGCGCACGGAACGCATCGATAGCGTCCGCCAGCACGTGTTGTGTCTTAACGTCCACGTCGTCGCTGTTCCAGGCGGCATCGACGCCGATCCGCAAGCTTCGCACGTCCTGTGCGGCCGCGGCCAGATAGTCGGGCACCGGATTGAACACCGAGGTGGGGTCGTTGGGGTCGTGTCCGGCAATGACGCCGAGCAGCGCGCCCGCATCGGCCGCGCTGCGGCCGATCGGTCCGACATGGTCGAGCGTCGCGGCCAGCTCGAACGCGCCGTGGCGGCTGACGCGACCCCAGCTTGGCTTCAATCCGGTCAGGCCGTTGGCGGCGGAAGGCCAGCGGACCGAGCCGCCGGTGTCGGAGCCGAGCGAGCCGAAGCAAAGCCCGGCAGCGGTTGCGACCGCCGAGCCACTGGACGAAATGCCCGGCCAGTAACTCGCATTCCACGGATTCTTCGGCGGCGTCACCAATGGATGGTGATCGGAATAGGCGCCCTCGGTGAGTTGTAGCTTGCCGAGTATCACGGCGCCTGCGTCCTTGAGCCGGCGCACGACGGTTGCGTCTTCGCTGGGACGAAAGTCGCGATGAAGCGTGGTGCCGGCCGCAGTCGGAATGCCCTTGGTCCAGAACAGGTCCTTGAGCGCAATCGGCACGCCATGCAGCGGGCCCCGATACCGGCCCTGTGCGATTTCGGCGTCCGCGGCTTTTGCCTCGGCGATGGCCGTTTCCGCCATCACGTGAACGTAGCTGCCGAGATCCCGGTCCATGGCGTCGATACGGTCGAGTTGCGCGCGCGTCACGTCCAGCGCGGAGATGTGGCGCGCCTTGAGGCGTGCTGCGAGCGCGGTGAGTTCGAGATAGTGCAGGGCATCGGCCATCGGCTCGGGGTCTCCGTTCTGGTGATCGCAATGGGCGCTCGATCCCGAAGGATTCGACACCGGTATAATTAGGATACAGGTGTCGCTTGCTGTCAACCAGTAAATCTGTTTTAGTGGTGTTCTAATCTTTGGTGTTCCGATGTCGAAAGAGTCGCGCAAATTCCAGGTTCCCGACACGCTGGCGAACGTCTACGATTTCGCCAACACGCTCGATGTTCGTCACTTCAAGCATTTCGGAGTGGAGCATCCGGAGAGCGATGAGCTTGGCGGGCCGAAGGAACTTGCGGACTGGATGCGGGAACGCGGCCTTGGCGCCGTGGGCGGGCGTGTCACGCCCGCGATGTTTGAGACTGCGCTAAGACTGCGCGGCGCCTTGCGCGCCTATCTGCAATGTGAGCCCGCCGAGCGGCCCCGGAATAGGAGCGTTCTCGGCACTCTCAATGAGGCGCTCGCGCCGTTTCCGTTGCGGGTGGAGGCGCGCGCAGGCCGTGGCGCGATGCTGTCGGCAGCGCGCGAGGATGCGCTCGCAGGCCTCTCGGCCATCGCGATCGAGCTCCATGACGCAACGCTTGTGGGAACGCTGGACCGGCTGAAGATGTGTGCGTCGGAGGAATGCCGCCGGGTGTTCTTCGACCGCTCGAAACCATCGACGCGGCGGTGGTGCATGTCGACGCTGTGCGGCAACCGGATGAAGACGCGCGCCTATCGCGAGCGGCAGCGCGAGGCGAAATAGATCACGCGGCGCTCAGGCGCGGTAGTGGCCCGACTTGCCGCCGAGCTTCTCGACCAGGTGGATTCCCTCGATGCGCACGCCGCGTTCGACCGCCTTGATCATGTCGTAGATGGTGAGGCAGGCGACCGACACCGCCGTGAGCGCCTCCATCTCGACGCCGGTCGGGCCCGTCACCTTCACGCTGGCGCGGACGAGGCAGCCTGGCAGCTTCGGGTCGGGCTCGATGTCGACCGTGACTTTCGACAGCGCGAGGGGATGACAGAGCGGGATCAGCTCCGAGGTGCGTTTGGCGGCCATGATGCCGGCGATGCGCGCGGTGCCGAGCACGTCGCCTTTCTTGGCGTTGCCCGAGACGATGAGATCAAGCGTCGCCTTGGTCATGATGACGTGGCCTGCGGCGACCGCGAGCCGCTCGGTCGCGGGCTTGTCCGACACGTCCACCATCCGCGCCTCGCCGGAGGCGCCGATATGGGTGAGGGCAGGGCCGGCTTTCGCTTTGGATTGCCTGGCCTTGGCGGGCTTGCGCGCCATGTCAGCGCGTACCCGTCGCGCGCGGCGCGTTCTCGCGCGCGAGCAGCGTGCGCGTGGCGGCGGTCACGTCGGCCTGGCGCATCAGGCTCTCGCCGACCAGGAAGGTCGACATGCCGACGCGCTCAAGCCGGGCGAGATCGGCGGGCGTGAAGATGCCGCTCTCGCCCACCATCAGCCGTTCCGCTGGGATCAGCGGCGCCAGCGTCTCGCTGGTCGCGAGCGTGGTCTCAAAGGTGCGCAAATTGCGGTTGTTGACGCCGATCATCGGCGAACGCAGCTTCAGCGCACGGTCGAGCTCGGCGCGATCATGGATTTCGATCAGCACGTCCATGCCGTAGGCGAGGGCGGCGTCCTCGAGGTCCTTGGCGGTGGCGTCGTCGAGCGCGGCCATGATGATCAGGATGCAGTCGGCGCCATGCGCGCGCGCCTCAATCACCTGATAGCTGTCGAACATGAAATCCTTGCGCAGCACCGGGAGCGACGTTGCCGCGCGCGCCGCCACCATGAAATCGAGATGGCCCTGGAACGAGGGCGTGTCGGTCAGGACCGACAGACAGGCCGCACCGCCGGCCTCGTAGGCCTTGGCGAGCAGCGGCGGATCGAAATCGGCGCGGATCAGCCCCTTCGACGGCGAGGCTTTCTTGACCTCGGCAATCAGCGCGTAGTCGCCATTGGCGTGCTTGGCCTTGATCGCGCGCACGAAGCCGCGTGGGGCTCCCTGCGCCTTGGCTTTGGCCTCGACTTCCGAGAGCGGCTGCGCGCGCTTGGCGGCTGCGATCTCTTCGCGCTTGTAGGCTTCGATCTTGGTCAGGATGTCAGACATGTCAGGTTCAGCCGTTCGAGACCGCGATCAGATGCTTCAGCCGCGCGCTCGCGGCGCCGCTGTCGAGCGACTTCGCACCGATCGCAACGCCCTCCTTGAGGTCCTTGGCGCGGCCGGCCACGAGCAGCGCAGCGGCAGCGTTGATCAGCGCGACGTCACGATAGGGGCTCGGCTTGCCGTCGAGCACGCTCTGCAAGGCGATCGCATTGGCGTCGGCGTCACCGCCCCTGAGCGCACCGGGATCGCAGCGCGAGAGGCCGGCTTCTTCCGGCGTCACCTCGAAATTCCGGATCTCGCCATTATGGAGCGCGGAGACGAAGGTCGGGCCGGTGAGGGTGATCTCGTCCAGCCCATCGGAGCCATGCACCACCCAGGCGGATTCCGAGCCGAGGTTTTTCAGAACCTGTGCCAGCGGCTGCACCCATTGCCGCGAGAACACGCCGACCATCTGGCGCTTAACGCCGGCCGGGTTCGACAAGGGGCCGAGCAGATTGAAGATCGTGCGTGTCGCAAGCTCGACCCGGGTCGGGCCGACGTTCTTCATAGCCGGATGGTGGGCAGGGGCGAACATGAAGCCGATGCCGCATTCGCGCACACAGCGGCCGACCTGCTCGGGCCTGAGGTCGATCTTCACGCCGAGCGACGCCAGCACGTCGGCGGCGCCGGAGCGCGACGACAGTGCACGGTTGCCGTGCTTGGCCACCGGCAGGCCGGTGCCCGAGACGATGAAGGACGCGCAGGTCGAGACGTTGACCGAGCCGGAGCCGTCACCGCCAGTGCCGACGATGTCGACGGCGTCCGCGGGCGCGTCGACTGTGAGCATCTTGGAGCGCATCGCCGAGACCGCGCCGGTGATTTCGTCCACGGTCTCGCCGCGCACCCGCAGCGCCATCAGGAGGCCACCCATCTGCGAGGGCGTGGCCTCGCCGGACATCATGGCGTCGAAGGCGGAAGCCGCTTCGTCACGCGACAGGCTGGCGCCGGTCGCCACTTTTCCAATGATCGATTTCAGGTCGTCCATCGCGTGCTTTCAATTCACTGGTTCGCGCCGGTCACCTGCGCGAAGGCGGCCTGATTAATGGTGGTCCCGATGTCGGTTTCAAGCTTGTTGACGTAGGAGGCGACCTGCTCGTCGGTCAACGCGCGGTCGAGGCTGTCCTTCAGCTTCTTCACCGCGTCGGACGCGGCGTCGACCGCGGGTTCGACGATGTCGGTGACGCGGAAGACGATCACCTCGCCGCCGCCGCTCACGGCGGTCTGTCCGACCCCGTCCTTGGCGGTGCGGAAGGCGGCTGCAACAACGTTGGCGGGCACGCCGGCGGGCGAGTCGTCGCGCTTGAAGCCGGAGGCGGTCTCGACCTTGGCGTTGATCGCGGCGGCCTCGTCAGCGAGCTTGCCGCCCTGTTCGAGCTTCTGCACCATCTCGGTCGCCTTGGTCTTCAGCTTGGCGGCGATCTGGTCCTGGCGCCAGCGCGCCTCGACCTGGTCGCGCACCTCGTCGAGATTGCGGTCGCGCGAGGGCGTGATGGCGAGCACGTCGTACCAGACATAGCCGCCCTTGAACGAGATCGCGTCGTTGTCGACGCCGACATCGGTGTTGAAGGCCTGCGACACCACGTCGAGGCCCTGCGGGATGCTGGTGACTGGCTGGCCGTTCGGGGCACGGCCGGAGCGATCGACGGCGTCGATGGTCACGGCCGTGAGGCCGAGCTTCTGCGCCGCGTCGATCACGCTGGCGCCGCCGCCGCGCTCGTCTTCCATCTTGTCGCGGAGATCGTTGACTTTGACGCGGGCGCGCTCGGTGGCGATCTCGCGCTTGATGTCGCCGGCAAGGCTGGCGTAGTTCGCCTCATTGCCCGGCTCGATCTTGTCGACCTTGACGATGGACGTGCCGAGACGACCCTGGATCGGCTGGCTGATCTCGCCTGCGGGAAGCGCGAAGGCGGCATCGCCGACCGCGGGGTCGAGCGACGATTTGGTCACGAGCCCGAGGTCGACATCGGAGGTGCTCAGCCCGCGCTCCTTGCCGAGGTCCTCGAACGACATCCCACCGGCGAGGCGCTCGCGTGCGGCCTGCGCCTCGGCGGCGTTGGGGAATACGATCTGATGGATCTGGCGCTTCTCCGGCGTGCCGAGCCGGTCCTTGCGCTGGTCGAACACTTTCTTGGCGTCCTCGTCGGAGACCTCACTCCATTTGCCGATCTCTTCCGGAGAGACCACGACGAAGGAAATCTTGCGATATTCGGGCGCGCGGAACTGGACCTTGTGATCCTCGAAATAGGCGGCGAGGGCTTCGGGCGAGGGAGCGTCGATGGTGCCGGCCTGCGCGGCGTCGAGCCTGACGAATTCGATCGCGCGCTGCTCGTTCTGGAAGCGCGTCAGCACGTCGATCATGGCCTTCGGCGGTTCGAGGCCGGCGCCGATCGTGCCGGTGATCTGCCGGCGCAGCGACACCTTGCGCTGCTCGGAGACGTAGCGCTGCTCGGTATAGCCGAAATTGCGGATCACGGCCTGGAAGCGGTTCGGATCGAAGCTGCCGCCGACGCCCTTGAAGTTGGGGTCGTTCATGATGACCTGGCGGATCTGCTCGTCGGACTGGCCGAGCCCGAGCCGGCGGGCTTCTTCGTCGAGGGCGGCTTCCGCGATCGTCTGCTGGAGCACCTGGCGGTCGAGGCCGAAGGCACGCGCCTGGTCAGGCGTCAGCGGCCGGCCGAACTGGCGGCTGATCTGTTGCAAGCGGTCGGTATAGGTCTGCCGGAACTCGTTCAACGAAATCTCGGTGCTGCCGACCTTGGCCACCGTGGACTGCCCGAAGCCCTTGAAGATGTCGGCGATGCCCCAAACGCCGAAACTGATGATCAACACGCCCATCACCACGGCCATAATGGACTTGCCGAGCCAGTTTGATGAGGCCTTGCGCATTCCTCGAAGCATTTGGTCCAACTTGTTTGGCAGGAGGGGAACGGGAGCGCGTCTTAATGCAGATTCCGCAAAAGCGCGTCACCAAATTGATCAATCATCATAAAGTGGCGGCTTTCCCCCCGCAACCTCAGGCCACGCGGTCCCTCGACGCTGCGGTTAAAAGCCTTAGCTCTCTGGAACTGCCGCGACAGCTCTGCTAGCGCATGCACAAACCTCATTTTGCTGGAAATTGACATGACCGACGCCATCCGACCGCTGATCGCCGGCAATTGGAAAATGAACGGCCTCAAGGGCTCGGCTGCCGAATTCGACGCCATGCTCAAAGGCGCGGCAGAGGTGGCCGCCAAGGCCGACCTGCTGGTCTGCCCGCCCGCGACCCTGATCGCGGCCTTCGCCGACAAGGCGCGCGGCAGCAAGGTCGCGATGGGGGCGCAGGATTGCCACCCCAAGGCCTCCGGCGCCCATACCGGCGATATCGCAGCCGAAATGCTGGCCGATGCCGGTGCGACCGCCATCATCGTCGGCCATTCCGAGCGTCGCGCCGACCACGGCGAGGGCGATGCCCTGATCCGGCAGAAGGCCGAGGCCGCCTGGCGCGCCGGCATCACCGCGATCGTCTGCATCGGTGAGACGCAGGGCCAGCGCGATGCCGGCCAGACCCTGGACATCCTGCGCGGCCAGCTCGACGGCTCGCTGCCGGACGGCTCGACCGCCGCCAACCTGGTCGTGGCCTATGAGCCGGTCTGGGCGATCGGCACCGGCCTGACTCCGACGGCCCAGGATGTCGAGCAGATTCATGGCTTTATCCGGGAACTCCTGACCTCCCGGTTCAGGGCGGACGGGGCCAGGATGCGCATCCTCTATGGCGGCTCGGTCAAGCCGTCGAACGCGGCCGAGCTGATGTCCGTGAAAAACGTCAACGGCGCGCTGGTCGGCGGCGCCAGCCTGAAGGCGGCCGATTTCCTTGCGATTGCGAAGGGCTGCCCCTAGCTAATCTCAATGCGCGGCCGTGGCCGATCGGGGGGTGGCAATGCCTCTTCCGATCGTGTAACACCGCGCAACTTCAGGAAAACCCGCGAAGCGCGATCGGCCGCCGTCTCGGCGCTGTCGGCTTGTGACGGAAGGACACTATGCAGACTGTTGTCATCGTCATTCACCTCATGATCGTCGCCGTCATGATCGGCGCCGTCCTGCTCCAGAAGTCGGAAGGCGGCGGCCTCGGCATGGGCGGAGGCGCAGGCTTCATGTCGAGCCGCGGCACCGCGAACCTTTTGACGCGGACCACCGCGATCCTGGCTGGGGGCTTCTTCCTCACCAGCCTGTTCCTGTCCTGGCATGCCGGCTACAACCGGGCGCCTTCGTCGATCATCGGCACGCCGGCGTCCCAGACCCAGCCGGCCGGAGGCGCCCCGATCGCGCCGCCGACCTCGGGCGGCATCCTGGATTCGCTGAAGAAGGCCGACGAACAGCAGCAGAACCAGGCGCCAGCCGGCCCGCAGGTGCCGCGCTCGCAATAAAGCAGGGGGGCCATGCAGGGCGGCTTCTACCGTCCTGCATCAAAAATCCCCATCAAGGCTCTGTCACCACTCTTAGTTTTGGCTCACCCACAGGCCCGCAAATTATTTGGGGCGGAATACGAATCGCTTTGGCGAATCGAATTCGAGGGATTAGAGGTTACGTCCCATGGCGCGGTACATATTCATCACCGGCGGCGTGGTCTCTTCGCTCGGCAAAGGTCTGGCTTCAGCGGCACTCGGTGCCCTGTTGCAAGCCCGGGGCTACAAGGTCCGCCTCCGCAAGCTCGACCCCTATCTCAACCTCGATCCCGGAACGATGTCGCCGTATCAGCACGGCGAAGTGTTCGTGACCGATGACGGCGCGGAGACCGATCTCGATCTCGGTCACTACGAGCGCTTCACCGGCCGGCCTGCGACCAAGCAGGACAACATCACCACCGGGCGCATCTACCAGGACATCATCTCCAAGGAGCGCCGCGGCGATTATCTCGGCGCGACCATCCAGGTGGTTCCGCATGTCACCAACGCCATCAAGGAATTCGTCCTCTCCGGCAATGACGATTACGACTTCGTGCTGGTCGAGATCGGCGGCACCGTCGGCGACATCGAGGGCCTGCCTTTCTTCGAGGCGATTCGTCAGCTCAAGAACGAGCTGCCGCGCGATCATGCCGTCTATATCCATCTGACGCTGCTGCCTTACATCCCGAGCGCGGGCGAGCTGAAGACCAAGCCGACGCAGCACTCGGTGAAGGAGCTGCGCTCGATCGGCATCCAGCCGGACATCCTGCTCTGCCGCACCGACCGCGAGATCCCGAAGGAAGAGCGGCGCAAGCTGGGGCTGTTCTGCAACGTGCGCGAAAGCGCCGTGATCGAGGCGCGCGACGTCGACAACATCTACGCCGTGCCCGAGGCCTATCACAACGCGGGCCTCGACGACGAAGTGCTCGCCGCCTTCGGCATCGGCTCGCGGATTCCGCCGGAGCTGCGAAGCTGGCAGCAGATCAACGAGCGCGTTCGCAATCCCGAAGGCAACGTCACCATCGCCATCGTCGGCAAATATACCGGCATGAAGGATGCGTATAAGTCGCTGATCGAGGCGCTCTCGCATGGCGGCATCGCCAACAAGGTGAAGGTCAATCTCGACTGGATCGAGAGCGAGATCTTCGAGAAGGAAGATCCCGCGCCGTTCCTCGAACACGTCAACGGCATTCTGGTGCCGGGCGGCTTCGGCCAGCGCGGTGCCGAGGGCAAGATCCGTGCGGCGCAGTTCGCGCGTGAGCGCGACGTGCCGTATTTCGGCATCTGCTTCGGCATGCAGATGGCGGTGATCGAAGCCGCACGAAACCTCGTCGGCATCGAGGACGCCAACTCCACCGAGTTCGGCCCGACCAAGGAGCCGCTGGTCGGCCTGATGACCGAATGGCTGCGCGGCAACGAGCTCGAGAAGCGCTCCAAGGCCGGCGATCTCGGCGGCACGATGCGTCTGGGCGCCTATCCCGCGGCGCTCAACCGCGGCAGCCGCGTCTCGCAGGTCTATGGTGGCGCGACCGAGATTTCCGAGCGCCACCGCCACCGCTACGAGGTCAACACCGCCTACAAGGACCGCCTCGAGCAGCATGGGCTGAAATTCTCCGGCCTTTCGCCCGATGGCGTGCTGCCGGAGATCGTCGAGTACGAGGATCATCCCTGGTTCATCGGCGTCCAGTTCCACCCCGAGCTGAAGTCGCGGCCTTTTGAGCCTCATCCTCTCTTCGCCTCGTTCATCCAGGCGGCGGTGGTGCAGTCGCGGCTGGTGTGATGCCTCAGGGCGCGGCGGTGTAGTCGCGCACGAGGTGCATCGGCGCTGGCGCGACCGGCATTGAGGCATCAGGCGCAATTGTTCCCGTGACGATCTTCATCTGCGGCCGTCGCGTCAGCTTGTAGACGGCGGCCGGCGGCACGTTCAGCAAGGCGCGATCCACCAGCTTTGCCCGCAAGCCGAGCCGGTCGAGTACCGGCCGCGGCACGGGGCAGCTCATCCCGTAGGTGAACTGATAGAACGCGCCTCCCGGGCGGACGTAACGGAACGCACCGCCGATGATGGAGACGACCTTGCGCGTCGACATATTGAGCAGCGGCAGGCCGCTGACCACGGCGCCGACCGGCGCGCCGTCATAGAGCCGCTCCGTCGTGAGCCGTCCCGCATCCATCCACAACACGCGCGCGCCGGGAAAACGGATTTGCAGGAGCTTGGTGAAGTCCGAACCGTATTCGATCAGCGTGAGGTCCTGCTGGCGCACGCCGCGTTTCAGGAGCTTGTATGTGAAAGCGCCGGTGCCGGGGCCGAGCTCGAGGATCGGGCCTGTCGTTGCGGTGATCTCGCGGGTGATGAGATCGGCAAGGGCAGCGCCCGAAGGCGCGATCGCGCCGACCCGCCGCGGGGCCGACATCCAGGACAGGAAGAATGAGAGGAAATCGTTGGGCATGCGCACTCCGGCATTTCGATTGCGCCTCGCAAATCAGAGGTGAGGCGGTCGAAGAGTCGCCTGAGCGCATTGCGACAGCATTGCGCTTGGAACGCAGAGACGAATTGAATCAGCCCTGTTGCAGGGGCGGCAGCGTCATCCTGAAGCACGCACCGCCGTGCGGTCCGTCGAGGACCGAAACGTGACCGCCATGCAGGAGCATGATCTCGTGCACCATGTTGAGGCCGAGGCCGGCGCCGCGATCGAGCGGCGTGAGCCGGTAGAACGGCTCGAAGATCAGCTCGCGCTGATCGGCCGGAATGCCCGCGCCCTCGTCGGTGACCTCGATGCTGGCGGGACGGCTGACACGAATGACGATCGTGCCGCGGCGAGGACCGTGCTGGATGGCATTCTGCACGAGGTTGGTCAGCGCGCGTTCGAGCGCGGCCGCGTCGCCGAGTACGTCGATCCGCGCCGCCGGTGCGTCGAAGGACAGCTCATAGCCAGCCGCAATCGCCAGCGGTGCGAGGTCGGCGGCAACGCCTTGCGCGACGGAGACCAGGTCGACCGGCACGAATGGATGCCCGCAACGGTCGAGCCGCTGGATATCCAGCAATTGTTCGGCAAGCGTCGCGAGCCGCGCCGCATCCTCGATCAGGCGCGTCTTGTCCGGCCCCGACGGCAATGACTCCAGGCGCGTGTTCAGGATCGCGATCGGCGTACGCAGCTCGTGCGCGGCGTCGGCAACGAAGCGCTTGTGGCGGGCGTAACCCTGATCGAGCCGCGCGAGAGCGTCATTGACCGCGGCCACGAGCGGTACGACCTCAAGCGGAATCTGCTCCACCGACAGCCGCGCGCCGCGCTGATGGATATCGATCCGCCGGGCCTGGTCTGCGGTCGCGTCCAATCCTCTGAAAGCGCGCTGCACGACCATCGGCGTCGCGATGAACGTCGCGGTCCCCATCAACAGCAGGCCCGGGAGCGCGATGCCCAGCAACACGAGCGACGTCGTGAACACCGCCTTGGCGCCGCTGAGCTTCCCCTGCGTCGCCGTGATGACCTGCACGTTGCCGGCGGCCGTGTCGATGCGTTTCAACCGCGCCGCCGGCTTGCGTGGATCGTCCTCGAGGAGCTGCCAGCCGAGCCGCGCCTGGCTGATCTGGTCGAGGGCGCCGCCGATCCCGGCGAATTCAGCCGGTACGGAGCCTTCACTGAGCGAATGCCCCTGCCTGTCGCGAACCAGCAACCAGAGGTCGGGGGCCTCCTCGCGCAACGCTTTCAGCTCAGCCGTCGGCCGCAGCGTCAGGCCGCCGGCTGCGTCGCGCGCGAGCGCGCTCTGCACGACGTCGATCACGCGGTCTTCGTCCCGTTGGACCAGCACGAATCCTGTAGCGCACAGCGCGCCGATGATGACGACGACCAAAGCGACGAACAGCGCGGCCTGGAGCGAAAGCAGGCGCCAGCTCAGCCGAGAGCGCAGGCAATATGGGTCGGCGTGCCTGCTCACGGCAGTTTCTTCAGCAGATAGCCGACGCCGCGGATGCCGTGGATCTCCACGTGCGCGTCGGCTTCGGCAAGCTTGCGGCGCAGCCGCGAGACATGCGTATCGAGTGCGTTCGACTGGATCTCGTCGTCGAAACTGTAGACCGCTTCCTCCAGCGCCGATCGCAGCACGGTCCGGCCCATGCGGCGGACCAGGGCTTCGAGCACAAGGAGCTCCCGCCGCGGCAGTTCGAGCGGAGCCCCGTCGACGCTCGCCTCGCGATGGCCGAAGTCGAAGGCAAGGCGGCCGGCGCGAATGATGTCGGGCTGAAGCCCGGCGGGCCGGCGCAACACCGCGCGCAGGCGCGCCAGCAATTCCTCCACCGCGAATGGTTTTGCCAGATAGTCATCCGCCCCGCTGTCGAGCCCGGCGACGCGATCGGCGAGCTCGCCGCGTGCCGTCAACACGATGATCGGCACACCGTCGGCGCGCGCTCTCAGTTTCGGAATCAGGGCAAGACCGTCGCCGTCGGGCAGCTGGCGATCGAGCAGCACGGCGGCGTGCACGTCGGCGGAAATGGCCTCTTCGGCCTCGGCGAGCGTTGGCACGTGATCGACGATCATGTCGTACCGCTTGAGCGCCGAGGCCAGCGCCCCGGCCATCTCCGCTTCATCCTCGACGAGCAAAATCCGCATGATCCGCACCTGAGCCTCAACCGAGGCGTTGTAGCGGCAGTATCATTGCGGCAGCATTACGGGAACCGGGGGCGATCGGGGCCGGCAAGCCATGCGCCAGACGCCGCGGGCGGTATCGGGCAGGGCCGAAGACACCGTCACGGCCAGCCGTTATAACCCCCGACGTCATCAGGGAGGAACAAGAATGATCTATGAAATGCGCATCTACCGTTGCGTGCCCGGCCGCCTGCCGGCGCTCCTGAAGCGTTTCGAGACGGTCACGCTGAAGCTCTGGGAGAAGCACGGCATCAAGCAGGCCGGCTTCTTCACCACGCTGATCGGCGATTCTAACCAGGAGCTGACCTATTTCCTCGCCTGGGACTCGCTCGCCGACCGCGAAAAGAAGTGGACGGCGTTTCAGAGCGATCCGGACTGGATCTCCGCGCGGGCGAAAACCGAGGAAGACGGCCAGATCGTCGGCAACATCGTCAGCCAGATCCTGACGCCGACCGCCTTCTCGTCGGTCAAGTAGCGGCTCCCGCGCGGCGCGCGCCGGGACCCCCGGCGCAACCCTGATATTCTGACAGCCCAGTCTGAATGGGGTTGATCCGCCCCTCATCGCCGCTATGGTCGCGGCGAAACGAGGGAATTTGCCTTGAGCTCTTCGAATTCAGCAGCGCCGGTCGTCACCATTGGCACGGTCAGGTTCGGCAATGATCTGCCGATCTCGATCATTGCCGGGCCGTGCCAGCTCGAAAGCCGCCAGCATGCGCTGGAGGTGGCCTCCGCGCTGAAGGAGATCGCCGCGCGGCTGAAGATCGGTCTCGTCTACAAGACCTCGTTCGACAAGGCCAACCGCACCAGCGCGTCGGCAGCGCGCGGTCTCGGGCTCGCACAGTCGCTGCCGATCTTCGCCGAGATCCGCGCCTCCCTCGGCTTGCCGGTCCTGACCGACGTGCATGACGCCGCGCAGTGCGCCGAGGTGGCGCAAGCCGTGGACATCCTCCAGATCCCGGCCTTCCTGTGCCGGCAGACCGATCTGCTGCTGGCGGCCGCCTCGACGGGCAAGGTCGTCAACGTCAAGAAGGGGCAATTCCTCGCGCCCTGGGACATGGCCAATGTCGTGACCAAGATCACGACCGCGAACAATCCCAACGTGCTCGTCACCGAGCGCGGCGCCTCGTTCGGCTACAACACGCTGGTCTCCGACATGCGCGCGCTGCCGATCCTGGCGCGCACCACCGGTGCGCCCGTGATCTTCGACGCCACCCATTCGGTGCAGCAGCCGGGCGGGAAGGGGACGTCCTCCGGCGGCGAGCGTGAGTTCGTGCCGGTGCTGGCGCGCGCAGCCGTCGCGGTCGGCGTTGCCGGCGTCTTCATCGAGACCCATCCCGACCCTGACCGCGCGCCCTCGGACGGGCCCAACATGGTGCCGCTGCGCGAGTTCGAAGGGCTGATCCGCACGCTGATGGCATTCGACGCGGTGACGAAAAGCACAACGCGCTGATGTCCCCGCCTGCGACCGGGCCGTCGTCCGACCAGAAGTTTCCGCCCGCGATCAATATCATCGCGCTCGCGAGCTTCTCGGCGGCGTTGTCCACGCGCGCGCTCGATCCCGTCCTGCCGCATGTCGCGGAAGATTTTTCGATCAGTATCACGACGGCCGCCAGCATCGCGGCCGGCTACGCCTTGATCTACGCGCTGGTTCAGCCGGTGATCGGAGCGGCTGCCGATCTGTTCGGCAAGGCGCGGTTGATGACGCTGTGCCTGGCGCTGCTTGGCGTTTCCTGCATTCTTGGCGCCGTCGCGACCACCTTCTCGGGCCTGTTCGCGAGTCGCATCCTCGCCGGGATCGCCTCCGGTGGCGTGTTTCCGGTCGCTCTCGGCCTGACCGCCGACCTTGTTGCGCCCGCCAAGCGGCAGGTCGCGATCGGCCGCACGCTTGCAGGTTCGATGACCGGCAATCTGCTCGGTGCGACCGCCTCCGGCATCATCGGTGAACTCATCGGCTGGCGCGGTGTGCTCATGATGCTCGGCGCGCTCGGCCTGATCGCGGCCGTTGCGGTGGCCGCGGGCTTTCGCGGCGCCGCGCTGACAGCGCCGCCGAAGACCGATCTGAAGGCCTTGCGGCAGGGCTACCGGACCATCTTCGCCAACCCCAACACGCGCTACTGCTACTCGGCGGTCTTCGTCGAGGGCTGCTGCGTATTCGGCCTGTTTCCGTTCATCGCCGCGCTGCTGTTCGATCTCGGCGAGAAGTCGCCGTCGATCGCGGGCATCGTGATCGCGGGCTTTGCGATCGGCGGACTGTTCTACACCTTCACGGTCTCACGCTTCCTGCCGTGGCTCGGCGTCAGGGGCATGATGATTGCGGGCGCAGGCCTCGTCGGACTGCAGCTCGGCGTGCTCGCCTTCGGTCCCGGATGGAAGCTGCAATTCGCCAGCATGCTGGCGATGGGCTGGGGGTTCTACATGATCCACGGCTGCCTGCAGGTGTTCGCCAGCGAGCTGTCGATCGGGGCGCGGGCAACGGCGATGTCGCTGCATTCGTTCTTCTTCTTCATGGGGCAGACCGTTGGCCCGATCGCCTATGGCCTTGGCCTCCAGCACGGTGGCAAGGTCTCGACCCTGCTCACGAGCGCCGCGATCATGGTGGTGCTGGGTCTCGTCTGCGCCCGGCTGCTCAAGCAGCGGGCACCCTCGGACGCACGGGTCTGAGGGGAGTATCGAACTACCGGTTTCCGTATTTTCCCGGAAGAGATTGGTAGCCAAAGCCGTTCAATCTTAAATCAAATCTCATCGTTCGCTCCGTAGATTGCCCGCGAACCGCGTCTTGGCGGCAATATGGATCAGTCGATGCAAAAGCAGCGTTCGGTCGCCCGCATCCTCGGGGCGGTGGTTGGGTCTCTTGGTCTCGTTCTCGTCGTCATCTGTGCCTATGCGCTGAAGCTCGCGGTCACCCGCTACTCGGACAGCAACCGCATCGTCTCGCTCGCGGTCGCCAGCCGCGACCTGACCAATACGCTCGTGATTTTTCGCCTGGAGCGCGGTGACACGCTGAGCTATCTGGCGTCGGCCGCCCCCGCGCCCGACACCGTCATGAACAGCCTCGCCGAGCAGCGAGCCACGGTGCAGAAGAATTACGCGCAGGCCTTGCAGAGCCTCGCTTCCGCTGAAGCGCCCGGTCTTGCCGAAAAGCTCGACAAGCTCCGCGGCATCTGGGCGCAGCTCGAGGAGCTGCGGCCGCGCGCGGTCACTGCGCTGAAGCAGGAGAAGGCGGCGCGTGACGCGAACCTGCAACCGAGCTGGGCCAAGATCAGCGACGCCTATATGGACGCGATCGGCGACGTCACCGCCCATGTCGACAACGCGATGACGCTGATCGATCCCGTGGTCGATCGCCTCCTGATCGCCAAGCAGGCCTCCTGGCAGGCCCGCGCCAACGCCGGCCAGACCATTCTCGTCCAGTTCTCCTCGATCCTCGCCAACAAGACCTGGACCGCCGCCGATGGCGTAACCTTCGCCGATCTGCGCGGCCGCATCCAGCAGTCCTGGGTGGTCGTGCGCGATCTCAGCCCGAATGTGGCCTCGCCCGAGCTGTTGCAGGCGATCCGTAACGCCGAGCCGGAAATCTCCGGCGCGCTCAGCGACGAACGCAATGCCATTGCGACTAAGCTGCTCGCCGGCGAGCCCGCCGGCGTCGCAGGCATCGACTACCGCGATCGTCAGCTCGTCGGCGCCAACAATGTCGTCATGGTCACCCAAACCGCGCTCGCCAACATGATCTCGCGGGCCGAGGAGGGCGCCTCGCGCGCCCGCTTCAGCCTGATCCTGTTCGGCCTGCTGGTGCCGGCCTCGCTGGCGCTGACGATCGGCGGGCTGATGCTGATGCGCAACCGCGTCACCCGGCCGCTGACCGCGATCACCGGTGTCATGACCCGTTTCGCGGCGCATGATTTCGCCGGCGAGGTGCCGGGTCTCGGCCGCAACGACGAGATCGGCCGCATGGCCGCGGCGCTCCAGGTGTTCAAGGAGGCCATGATCAACGCCGAGCGCCTGTCCGGCGACCAGGCAGCCGAGCGCGCCGACAAGGAGAAGCGTGCATCCGAATTGTCCGGCCTCGTGCGGCAATTCGAGAGCCGCATCGGCCAGATGGTACAGACGTTGTCGAGCGCCTCGGGCGAGCTGGAGACGACCGCGCGCTCGATGTCGGGCACGGCAGCCGAGGCCCAGACCCAGGCCGGCTCGGCCTCGACCTTGGCCGACCAGGTCGGCGGCGGCGTGCAGACCGTGGCGGCTGCTGCGGAGGAGCTCAACGCCTCGATCCGCGAGATCAACCGTCAGGTCGAGCAGGCGACACGCGCCACCGAGCAGGCGGTCGTCACCGTCAAGGAAACCGACAGCACTATGCGCGCGCTTGCCGACGGCGCCGATCGCATCGGCGAGGTCATCGGCCTCATCACCTCGATCGCCGGCCAGACCAACCTGCTGGCACTGAACGCGACGATCGAGGCAGCGCGTGCCGGCGAGTCCGGCAGGGGTTTTGCGGTGGTGGCGAGCGAGGTGAAGAACCTGGCCTCCCAGACGGCGAAGGCGACCGAAGAGATCAGCGCCCAGATCACGGAGATACAGGGGGCGACGCAGAAGGCGGTCTCGGCGATCGACGGCATCGTCAAGACCATCGAGGAGGTCTCGAGCATCAACCGCGTCATCGCCGCCGCCATCGAGGAGCAGAACAAGGCCACCGCCGAGATCGCAAACACCGTGCAGCACAGGGCGGAAGCGACCTCGACCGTCACCCGCAACATCGCAACCGTATCGTCAGCGGCGAACGAGACCGGCCGCGCCGCGTCCGGCGTGCTGAAGGCCGCCGCCAACCTGTCGAGCCAGTCGACCTCGCTGACGTCGGAGGTCGACGGCTTCATCAGCAAGGTGAGGGCGGTGGCGTAAGGGCTGGCGCGCGCTCTATCGAATCGTCCTTGGCCCCCAGAGACGGCGCTTCGCGCCGCGCTGGGGTAGCACAATCAACGAGGGCGATGCGCGCGGGCGGCGATTGCTTGCGCGCGCTCGAGCAGCGCTTCGGCTCGCTGCACGATCGGAATATCAATCATCTTGCCGTCGATGGCGAAGGATGCACGTCCCTCGGCTGCCGCTTGCTTGTTGAGCGCAACGACGCGCTCGGCGTCCGCCACCTCCTTGGCGGAGGGGCTGAAACCCTCGTTGAGGATCGGCACCAGCGACGGATGGATGCAGGCAGAGCCCACGAAGCCAAAGTCCGCAGAGCGCCTGACTATCCTTGTGTATCCTTCCAGATCGGAGAAATCGGCGACTGAGCCGATGGTGCCGAGCGGCATGATGCCGGCGGCGCGGGCTGCCTGCACGACCTGTTGCTTCGGCATCAACAAAGTTTCCTCCGTCGGCTTGGCGCCGATGGCGGTGGCATAATCTTCCGCACCCAGTGAAATGCCGGCCAGCCGCGGGATCGATCGCGCGATCTCGTGAGCCCTAGAGAGAGGACCGGGCGCCTCGATCAGGCCGACAAACCAGATCTTGCCGATGGGCAATCCGCGCTCGATCTCCAGTCTGGTCACCATCTCGTCGAGCAGGCGCAGATGCTCGGCGCCTTCGACCTTGGTGATCTTGATCGCGTCCACGCCGGCGATGACAGCCGCTTCCAGATCGGGCACCGCCAATTCGAGCGGCTGGTTGATCCGCACCATGACATCCGAACTTCCGGTGTCGCGAAAGCGCTTCACGATGCCCGGGATCAGCTTTCGAGCGTTGGCCTTTTCAGCCAGCGGCACGCTGTCCTCGAGATCGATGATCAGCGCGTCCGCGCCGCGCTCAACGGCCTTGACCACGAACCGCTCGACGTTCGCGGGTACGAACAGCGCAGAGCGCCAGACCGGGAATTTTCGTTCAACTGTCATGTGCTGGTTTCCTTCACAACGCCCGAGGCGAGGGCGGCATCGATGTCGTCAGGGCTGAGGCCGGCTTCGGCCAGGATGGTGCGGCTGTGCTGACCGAGGCGTGGCGCAGGCGTCCGGATGCTTCCGGGCGTCTCGGACAGGCGTACCGGGACGGCGTGCATCGGGAACGTTCCCATGTCCTCGTCGGGATAGTCGGCCAGCAGTCCCCGGGCCTGCACGTGGCGATCGTTCATCAAGCGGACGGTGTCGTTGACCGGACCGATCGTGACCTCGGCCGCCTCGAAGAAGGCGACGTTGTCGTCCACCGTTCGTGTCGCGATGAAATCACCGATAATCTTGTCGAGTTCGGCGACATGGACTAGCCTCTGCTCGTTGGTCTTGAACTTTGGATCCTCGCAGAGCTCCGGGCGGCCGATCGAACGTAGCACGCGCATCGCCATGCCTTGCGTGGATGCCGACAGACAGACCCAGCCGCCATCGAGCGTGCGGTAGACATTGCGCGGTACCGAGCCGCTCGAGCGGCTCCCGCTGCGCGGTTTGACCACGCCGGTCAAACGGTAATTTGCCGCCTGAGGCCCGAGCGAGTTCACGATCGGGTCGAGCAGCGGCAGGTCGATCACCTGTCCCTTTCCGCCGTTGATCTCGACCTCCCGAAGGGCCGCCATCGCGGCGAACGCTCCGGTGAGACCGGACAGGGCATCGGCCAGATACATCGGCGGCAATACCGGCTCACGATCGGGGAAGCCGTTCATCTCGGCGAAGCCGGAGAAGCCCTCCACCAGCGTCCCAAAGCCGGGCCGGCGATGGTAGGGGCCGGTCTGCCCCCATCCCGATATGCGAACGATCACGAGCTTGGGCTCTAGCCGCAGCAGTTCCTCCGGCGAGAGCCCCATCTGCTCGAGCGTGCCGGGACGGAAACTCTCGACCAGCATCGCGGCGCCGGGAACCAACTTGCGGATCAGCGGCACCGCTTCGTCGTGACGGAATTCCAGGCAGATGCTGCGCTTGTTGCGCGAATGGATCTTCCAGTTGGTTTCGACACCCTTGGTGCGCCAGCCGCGCAGCGTATCGCCTTCGCGCGGCTCGACCTTGATGACGTCGGCGCCGAAGTCGGCGAGATGCTGGGTGAGCAGATTGCCTGCGACCAGCCTCGAGAGGTCGATGACGCGGAGCCCTGTCAGCGGGCCGCGGACACCTGGGGTGTAGTCGGCCTGATGCAGTCCGCTTTCGGGAGAGGTGGCGTCAGTGGGATTTGCCATGGTTCCGTTCTGTAAACAGGATGCCGCCGGTGACAGGCAGCCACAGGCGCAACTGGCGGTCAGTCGTTGCCTCCTGGGTTTCGATGCGGATCTGATTTCCGCCGACGCTCAATCCGATTTGCCATCGGCCGCCAACATAGGAATGGCTGACCACGTCGGCTTCGACGATCGAACCTCCGATCGCCTGATCGTTGGCCGCCGCCAGGCGCATCTGCTCGGGGCGATAGGCAAACGTGACCTTGTCGCCCAGGGATGGACGTTTGTCGGACTTGATCAGAACGCGCTGACCATCGGCGAGACTGACCAGTGTCTGTCCATCGCCGTCGGGCGCCCCGACCACGTCGCCGTTCAGGAAATTGGTCGTTCCGATGAAGTCGGCGACGAAACTGTCTGCCGGCCGCGTGTAGATCTCTTGGGGCGAGCCGATCTGGCTGATGCGGCCGCCATTCATGACCACGATGCGGTCGGACAGAGCCAGCGCTTCGACCTGGTCGTGCGTCACGTAGATCGTCGTCAGGCCGAGGCGCGTGCGCAGTTCGGCAAGCCAGGTCCGGGCGCGATCGCGCAGCTTTGCATCGAGATTCGACAGGGGCTCGTCGAGCAGGAGGATTTCGGGCTGGTAGACCAACGTTCGCGCGAGCGCGACACGCTGCTGCTGGCCGCCCGAGAGCTGATGCCGATAGCGGTCCTGAAAGCGCTCCATCTCGACGAGAGCGAGACTCTCCTCGACGCGGCGCTTGCAGTCGGCGGTCGATACCTTGCGCAGCTTGAGCGGAAACACGACGTTGTCATAGACCGTCATGTGCGGCCACAAAGCGTAGCTCTGGAACACGAGCCCGCAATGGCGCGCTTCCGGCGGCAGGAAGATTCCCTTTTCGCCGTCGAAATAGGTCTTGTCGCCGACGCGGATGCGTCCGCTCGTCGGTTGATCCAGTCCGGCAATGGCGCCGAGCGTTGTGGACTTGCCGCACCCTGACGGCCCCAGCAGCGTGACGAACTCGCCATCGGCAACGTGGATGTTGACGTCGTCGATCGCTTTGACCGGTCCGTACCGCTTGTGCAGGTTCTCGATCAGCAACTCAGCCATAAAGCTTCACTCCGAGAAAAGCGCGCGCCGCCGTGACACAGACGCCGATCACCAGGATCTGGACGGTCGCCAGCGCGGACACCAGGCCGACCTCGCCCTGTGTCCATGCCTGGAGCAGCGTGGTCCCGATCACTTCGCTGCCGGGTGCAAACAGGAAGATCGCTGTCGTGTATTCCTTGAAGAACGTGATGAAGAGGATGATGAAGCAGGCAACGAGTGCCGGCCGCAATAAAGGCAAAACGATGCGCCGACTCGTTGTCCACCAGTCCGCGCCCTGCGTACGGGCGGCGCGATCGAAATCCGTGCTCATCTGCAACAACATCGGAGCAACCGCACCGAGCCCCACAGGAATGAAGTGCATCGTGAAGGCGGCAACCAGAATCCAGATCGTGTTTCGGAGGCCGCCCAGGCCGGGCACGAGCGCAAACGCGTAGAAGAAACCGATGCCGGCGACGACGCCGGGCACGGCACGGGGAAACAGCGCGACGTAGTGTAGCGCGCCACGCCAGCGGAAGTCGGACCGCAGCACGATGATGGCGATCAGGGCGACCATCGCAGTGGCGACGACGCCACCGACCGAACTGACGATCAGCGAGTTCCAGATCGAACGCGGGTAGACCGGGTATTCGAGCATGTTGGCGAAGTTGCCGAGCGTCAGCACCTCGCTGATCGGCACCATCGGCGACAGCAGGCTCGTGAAGGCGCGCAGCAGCAGCGCGCCGATCGGCATCACGACAGTTGCGGTGATGTAGATCGCCGAGACGATGCAAAGCGGCCAGCGCAGGTTGTTCAGGCGGAAAGGGCGCGGTCGCGTGGCCTTGCCGCCGAGCGTGACGAAGCGCCTTGTATTGCCGAGCAGGCGTCCTTGTAGCCACACCAACATGCAGACGACGGCAAGCATCAGCACGGCAGCCGTTGCCACCAGCCCGTGATCGGGGCGGGCCGACGCCACGCCGTTGTTGTAGAGGAACGTGGTCAGCACAGTGATGCCGGCGGGATCTCCGAACACCAGCGGAATCGCGAGGAGCTCCAGTCCCACAGTGAAGTTCAGCACGGCACTATAGGCGATCGCCGGCATGAGGAGCGGCAGCGTGATCCGCCACAAGGTCCTCAAGGTGCCGGCGCCGGTCACGCGCGCGGCTTCCTCCAAAGTCGGATCGGTGATCGAGGCCGACGACATGCAGTAGATGTAGGCGACCGGTGCTTGCGAGACGCCCGCGATCATCGCCATGCCCGGCAGCGAGTAGAGATTCCAGGGCGCGCCGTCGAAGATCGACTGAACCAGAAGCGTGAGGTAGCCGGCCGGTCCGTAGATCGTGTACCAGCCGAACGACAGTACCAGCGCCGAGAGATAGATCGGCCACAGGAAGAGCTCGCCAAACAACCGCGCAAACGGCATGTCGGTGCGGCCGAACAGCACCGCCGCCAGCGTGCCCAGCGCCTGCGAAATCACGGTGGTGAGGGTGGCGAACACGAACGTGTTCCAGATGACGAGCGCGAAGCCGTCGGTGCGAAGCAGGCGCCCGAAATTGCCCAGCGTCAGTTGCTGGCCGGAATCGTAGAGCGCACGATCCAGGAAAGATTGATAGAGAACGGGCAGGAGAGGCGCTGCGATCAGGACAATGGTCAGCAGCGCCATGCCGTACTGGATGACGGTATCGCGGCCGGGCAGCGGCTTCGGCAAAGCGTCCGCGGCCGACGACCCCAGCGCGCTGCTTGCGTCAAGCGACATTGAAGGTCTTTTTCCAGCGCGCGAGGAAGCTGTCGTAGTCCCGCACCGCGTCCCGATCGTAGCCGATGTAGCAGATGTTCTGCTCGCCGACGGCTTCCACGATCGACGAGTAGGTGTGGCGGATTCCGTCGCCCGGCTTCACACCGGGGCGTGCCGGCGTCAGGCCGCCCCGTCCGAATGCGCGCTGACCGTCCTCCGAGACGACGTAGTCGAGCATCAATTTTGCTGCGTTGACGTTCTTCGATCCCTTCGGAATCGCGATGCCACGCAGCACGACCGGCTGACCGTCTCCGATGAAGCTCCAGCCGAGGATCTTTGCCCGCGCCGGATCGTTCAGGCGCGGCCAGAAGGTGATGGCCGAAACGAAGAAGCCCATGGTGTATTCGCCGGAGGTGACCTTCTCGGTCATTGGGCCGCCGGAGCGCTCGAATCGGGGCGAAAGCTTCGCAATTTGGGCGAACCAGTCCCAGGCCTTTTCGCCGTGCTTCTTCACGAACGCGTAGCTGATGCCGTAGCCGAATGTTGTTTGATGCACGCCGTAGCTGGTGATGCGGTTGCGCCAGGTCTTCTCGTTTGCGACCGCAAGCTCGACGAACTCGGCAAGTGTCTTGGGACGCTTGCCGTCGGCCACCAGCGTGTTGTTCCAGATCAACGCCATGGGGTCGGAGGAGACGGTGTAGACGCCGGGAAAGGGCTTTGACCAATCCGGCCAGGCCTTCGCTTCAGGCGATACGTAGTCGAGGACTTCACCGCGCTCCTGGAAATCGATCCATCCGCCCGGATCGGCTGTCGCGATGAGGTCGCAGGTGCGGCTGTTGGTGCTCCGCTCGGCCAGATATCGCTCGAAGCTCTCGCGGGAGGCGGGGAGATCCAGGGTCTCGACCTTGATCTTCGGGTAGAGCTTGTTGAAGCCCTCGATCACGGGACGCCAGTTTTCCGGAGACATAATCGAGTAAATGAGGAGGCTGCCCTCGTTATGGGCGTCGTCGATGATCTTCTGATAATTCTCGGGATACCCGTTCGGCGCCGCCTGGGCCGTGCCCCGGAGCCCCATCGTGGCGCCGAGAACCGACATCACCATTAAGCTTCTACGATCGATGCCGGACATCTACTGTTCCTCCCGTCGTCGCGATTTGTTATGCACATTTATTGGCGCCAATTTGTGCGCAATAGTTGTGGTGAGTCAAGCGCTCCAAAAAGGGAAGCAGCCATGAAAGTACGGAAGGAGCAGAAGAGGCTGTTGGCGGCTGAAATCGGTGCCGCCATCCTGCAAGGCGACTACCGGCCAGGCGAATGGTTGCGCCAGATCGACCTGGAAGAAGCCTTCGCTGCCAAACGGTTTGACGTCCGGAGTGCGCTGACCCAGCTTGCCGCAAGCGGGATGGTGACGCATGTCGAAAATCGCGGATACCGGGTTGCGCAACCCGACTTGAACGTCGTTCGCGAGATATTGGCGATCCGCACGCTGCTCGAAGTTGAAGCGGCAAGGCAGGCGCTACCGAATATCGGCCCCGACGAACTCAAGAAGATCAAGCAGGCTCAGCAAATCTTCGAAGATGCTGTGGCGCGCGGCAGCAAGGCGGATCAGGCAAATACCAACGCAGCCTTTCACGACGAGATCTATCGCCATGCAGCGAACCAATCGCTCGCCAGCCTCATCGTGGAAATCAGAAATCGCGCCAGACCAGGGCCGATTGCTTTGTGGCCCTCGAACGCCGAGCTGCAGAGAAGTGCTGCACACCATGTCGAGATCGTCGATGCGATCGAGTCTCGCGATCTCGCCGCGCTCGTTGCAGCAGTGCGACGACACATCGTCGAATCCGGCGCCAACTATCCGGCGCGCGATCTCGGTCCGGTCAAGAAGACCTCAGCAGCCTCCGATTGACTAAGAGTGGCGAAGCCAATCTGTTGAGGGCGTGTCAGGAGCAGCGCGTGGAGTAGGCCTGCCTCAATTCGCGCCCCCCGCCGGGATCGGCTCCATCCCGCTTGCGATGATCGCTTCGCGCGCGGCGGGGGAGGCGAGGAATTTTATGAGGGCACGGCCGGCTTCGGGCTCCTTCGAGCCGGCCGCGATCCCGGCCGAGAAGATCGTGATCTTCTGCAATTCGTTCGGCAGCGGTCCCACGATATCGATACCCTTCACGGGCTTCAGCTCGCTGATCTGCTGGAAGCCGAGCTCGGCCTCGCCGTGCGCGACGATCTCGCCGACGGGCGTTGCCGGAATCTTTCGTGCCTTGTCCTTCATGACGCCGGCGATGCCGAGCTTGTCGAACATCTCGGTCGAGACGTAGACGCCGCTGGCGCTATCGGAATAGGCGATCGTTTTCGCCGCCAGCAGCGCGAGCTTGACCGCCTCCACCGAGCCGATGTCCGGCTTCGGCGCACCCGATTTCACGGCAACGCCGATCGGCGATCTGGTGAGGTCGACCTGGCTGCCGGCCACGACCTTGCCCTTGCCGGCGAGGTCGGTGAGGGCATAGCCCACCATGATCAGGACATCGGCGGGGTCGCCGCGCTCCAGCCTGACCGGGATCGCATTGGTGGTCGTCCCCATCGACGGCCCATATTCCGTCAGCACTTTGTTGCCGGTGGCCTTCTCGAATTCCGGCACGAGCGCCTTGTAGGCAGCCGTCAATCCGCCCGAGATCATCACATGGACCTCGGCAGCTTCGGCCGCGCCGGTCAGCCACAGGACGGTTAGAACGCCGAAGGCAATGTTGCGGAATGTTGCTGATATCGATGTCATCGTCATTCGTCTCCAACTAACCCCGTCCGCGATACGGCGCGACGCCTTGCTCCGGCACCCACAATCCCTTCGGCACGCGGCCGGTCTGCCAGAACACGTCGATCGGGATGCCGCCGCGCGGATACCAGTAGCCGCCGATGCGCAAGAACTTCGGCTTGATCTCGCTCGCGATGCGCTTGCCGATCATGACGGTGCAATCCTCGTGGAATGCGCCGTGATTGCGGAAGCTCGCGATGTAGAGCTTGAGCGACTTCGACTCCAGCAGCCACGGGCCGGGCGCGTAGTCGATCATCAGATGCGCGAAATCCGGTTGTCCCGTGACCGGGCACAGCGAGGTGAATTCCGGCACGGTGAAGCGCACCAGATAGTCCGTGCCCTTTTGCGGATTGGGTACGCGGTCGAGCTGGGCTTCTTCCGGTGTGTGCGGCCATTCGACCGCACGGCCGAGCTGGAGGGATTTCTTCGCCATCGTCGTCACATCCTGTTCGAGCATGATCCGGAAAAGTGGGCACCGGTTTTCCGAAAGGTCATGCTCAACTAAAAAACCGGAGCGCGATAAGATCGCGCTCCAGAGGATGCCGGGATGGACGCAAATGTCGCCGCCGTCAACCGGCCGCGATCGTCTGGATCATGACGATCCGGTCGTTGCCGGACTCGCAGCCCCACAGCTCGCCCGGGCGGCCGTCGAGCTGGCGCACATTGGCATTGGCCTTGTCGCTGGCGAAAACGTTGAACCGCTCGGTCGTGGGATCGAAGCGGACGATGGCATTGGCGGAGAAATCCGTCAGCCAGACCTTGTCCTTGTCGTCGACATAGACGGCATAGGTGCGAGGGCGATCGCCCGGCAGCTTCCAGGTTTTCCAGGAGCCGTTGGCGGGATCGTGCACCGAGACGTGACCGCTGTTCCACTCGCTGACCCAGATCCGGCTTTGCGAATCTGACCAGACCCGCCGCGACCCCTGGCTCGGCGTCGGCGGCTCGACAATGGGCATTGCCGGTCGCAAGATCAATCTTCGCGATATAGCTGCCGGCCAGCGAGGCGTACCAGACCTCACCCTTGGGCGTCACCGCGATGCCGTAGGGTCCAACACCCTTGGGCGCCCTGAACACGTCCATCTCGCCCGATCCCGGCTTGAGCCGGCCGTAATAGCCGGACTGGCCGGTGAACCAGTAGGTACCGTCCTTGTCGAACACGCCGGTGTTGAGATTTGCGGAGGCGAACTTTTCGGGCAGGCGGAACAGCGTGACCTTGAGATCGCCGGGATCGACCCGGGCGATCGCGTTCTGGCCGCCCTCGGTGATCCAGGGGGCACCGTCGGGGCCGATCGTCACGCCGTGCGGCGCGGCGCCCTGGCCGAGGCTGACTGTCTTGAAACTGCCATCCCGGGGGTCGAGCCTGCCCAGCATGCCCTTGCCCTGCGCCGTGAACCAGACCGTGCCGTCGCGACCGGGGGCGAGGTCGTGCAGGCCGATGCCGGCGCTGATGGGGAAATATTTTGTCCGGAACAGGCCTTCCTGCGCAAAACTTGGGCGGACGGCGAGGAGGGCAGCGCTCGAGGCAAGAAACTGGCGGCGGTTCATGGCGTTACCCCGACTGTTTCAGATTGAGGTTGGACGCGCAGAGCAGGCGACTTCAAGGATAGTCCGAGCCTGCTCACGCGTCAGTCGAAGCACGCCGTCCAAGCGTTCACATTTGCTTGCGGCCCGTGTAAGACCCCCGGCACCGATCAGCCCTAACGAACGGAAGTGCACATCATGACCGCCATCATCGACATCATCGGCCGCGAAATTCTCGACAGCCGTGGCAATCCCACCGTCGAGGTCGACGTCGTGCTGGAAGATGGTGCGCTCGGCCGTGCCGCGGTGCCGTCCGGCGCCTCCACCGGCGCCCACGAGGCGGTGGAACTGCGCGATGGCGACAAGGCCCGCTATCTCGGCAAGGGCGTCACCAAGGCGGTCGGCGCTGTCAATGGCGAGATCTTCGAGGCCCTGAGCGGCCTCGATGTCGAGCAGCAGGCCCAGATCGACCAGATCATGATCGACCTTGACGGCACGCCGAACAAGAGCCGGCTGGGCGCCAATGCCATCCTCGGCGTCTCGCTCGCCTGCGCCAAGGCAGCCGCGAACTCGCTCGACATGCCGCTCTATCGTTACGTCGGCGGCACCTCGGCGCGTCTGCTGCCGGTGCCGATGATGAACATCATCAATGGCGGCGTGCATGCCGACAATCCCATCGACTTCCAGGAGTTCATGATCCTCCCCGTGGGCGCGTCGTCCTTTGCCGAGGGCCTGCGCTACGGCGCGGAGGTGTTCCACACCCTGAAGTCCGAACTTAAGAAGGCCGGCCACAACACCAATGTCGGCGACGAGGGCGGTTTCGCCCCGAACCTGCCGTCGGCGGACGCCGCGCTCGAATTCGTCATGAACGCGATCGGCAAGGCCGGCTACAAGGCCGGCACCGACATCGTGATCGGCCTCGACTGCGCCTCGACCGAGTTCTTCAAGGATGGCAAGTACGTCTATGAAGGCGAGGGCAAGACCCGCTCGATCTCCGAGCAGGCCAAGTACCTCGCAGACCTGGTGTCGCGCTATCCGATCGTGACCATTGAGGACGGCATGTCGGAAGACGACATGGACGGCTGGAAGGAGCTCACCGACCTGATCGGCAAGAAGTGCCAGCTGGTCGGCGACGATCTCTTCGTCACCAACGTCAAGCGCCTGGCCGAAGGCATCAAGGCCGGCCGCGCCAATTCGATCCTGATCAAGGTCAACCAGATCGGTACGCTGACCGAGACGCTCGCTGCCGTCGAGATGGCGCACAAGGCCGGCTATACCTCGGTGATGTCGCACCGCTCCGGCGAGACCGAGGATTCCACCATCGCCGACCTCGCGGTCGCCACCAATTGCGGGCAGATCAAGACCGGCTCCCTTGCGCGTTCGGACCGCACCGCCAAATACAATCAGCTCCTGCGCATCGAGCAACAGCTCGGCAAGCAGGCGCTCTACGGCGGCAAGGCGGCATTGAAGGCGCTGGCATAAGCCAGCGCTCCAGCTAGGACAGGGGAGGATCGACATGAGCGACGGCAAGACCGGACTGCAACTGCGTTCGCTGATCAAGAAGAGCGGTGAACTGGAAATCTCGCTCGTCGACGTGCCGACTCCCGAGCCCGCCGCGGACGAGGTCGTCGTCCGCGTCGAGGCGGCGCCGATCAACCCGTCCGACCTCGGCCTTCTCGTCGGCGCGGCCGATATGAGCACGGCGAAGGCGTCCGGCAGCAAGGACGCTCCCGTCATCACCGCGAAGGTGCCGGAGGGTGCGATGCGGGCGATGGCCGGCCGGCTCGACGAAGCCATGCCGGTTGGTAACGAAGGCGCGGGCGTCGTCATCAAGACCGGCTCGTCCGATGCCGCGAAAGCATTGATGGGCAAGACCGTCGCGATGATCGGCGGAGCGATGTACGCGCAGTACCGCACGCTGAAAGTGCGCGAGTGCCTGCCGCTGCCGGCGGGCACCACGCCGGCCGAAGGCGCCTCCTGCTTCGTCAATCCGCTCACGGCGCTCGGCATGACCGAGACCATGCGGCGCGAGGGGCACAAGGCGCTGGTGCACACTGCGGCCGCCTCCAATCTCGGCCAGATGCTGAACAAGATCTGCATCAAGGACGGCATTCCGCTGGTCAACATCGTGCGCAGCAAGGAGCAGGCCGACATCCTGCACAAGATCGGCGCCAAATACGTCGTCGATTCCACCGCACCGAGCTTCCTCGGCGATCTCACCAATGCGCTGGTCGAGACCGGCGCCACCATCGCCTTCGATGCCATCGGCGGCGGCAAGCTGGCCGGCGACATCCTCAACTGCATGGAAGCCGCGATCAACAAGACCGCCAAGGAATACAGCCGCTACGGCTCCAACGTGCACAAGCAGGTCTACGTCTACGGCGCGCTCGATATCCGCCCGATCGAGCTGCCGCGCGGCTTCGGCATGGCCTGGGGCGTCGGCGGCTGGCTGCTGTTTCCGTTCCTGATGAAGATCGGGCAGGCCGACGGAGCCAGGCTGCGCCAGCGCGTCGTCGACGAATTGAAGACGACCTTCGCCAGCCACTACACCAAAGTGGTGTCGCTTCAGGAGGCGCTCGATCCCGCCAACATCGGGGTCTACGCCAAACGGGCCACCGGCGAAAAATTCCTCATCAACCCAAATAAATCTTCGTGATGTGCCACGGCACACCATCCAAAGAAGGACTTGCCTTCTGAGCGAAGCGCGGGAACATTTGCGCCGCAATTGAAAGCGGGGCAACCGCAAGCAAAGAAGGGGACACTTCCATGACTGATCTGAATCGCCGCGACCTGCTCGCGGGCGCTGCCGCTATGGGCGCGGCGGCCGTAACCGGACTTGGACCGACCACCGCCAGTGCCTCGGTGCCGCAAAGCGGGGCACAGGCGCCCGGCTTCTATCGCTACAAGGTCGGCAGCTACGAGTGCACCTCGATCAACGACGGCGCGCGCACCTTCCCGATGCCCGACAAGTTCGTGGTCAACCTGCCGAAGGAGGAAGCGCTGGCCGCGGGCGAGGCGGCGTACATGCCGAAGGGCATGGTCACGGTGCCGTTCAATCCGCAGCTCATCAACACCGGCTCGAAGCTGGTCCTGATCGACACCGGCAACGGTGTTGCCAATCTCGAGCCGAGCAAGGGCGCGGTCGGCCGTACGCTGCAGAACCTCGCCGCTGCCGGCGTCGACCCGAAGCACATCGACGTCGTGCTGCTGTCGCATCTCCATCCTGATCACACCAACGGTATTCGTCTCGCCGACGGCGCGCTGGCGTTCCCGAATGCGGAGATCATGGTGCCGGCGAAGGATTGGGAGTTCTGGGCGAGCGACGAGAACGCGGCCAAGGCTCCGAACGACATGACGAAGAACTACTTCGCCAACGTGAAGAAGACCTTTGCCGGCCTCGAATCCAAGGTCACGAAATACGAGTGGGGCAAGGAGGTCGCCCCGGGCATCACCTCGATCGCGACGCCCGGCCACACGCCGGGTCATACCTCGTTCGCGGTGGCCTCTGGCGACAAGAAGGTGCTGATCCAATCTGACGTCACCAACATTCCGGAGTTCTTCCTGCGCAATCCGGATTGGCACGTGGCGTTCGACAACGACGGCGCGATGGCGCAGGCGACGCGCCACAAATTCTACGACATGGCGGCAGCCGAGAAGGCGACCGTGATCGGCTTCCACTTCACCTTCCCCTCGGTGGGCCATGTCGAGAAGGACGGCGCGAAATACCGCCTGGTCCCGTCGGCGTGGAATCCGACGATCTGAACCGGGCTAGGGGTTTGCGAGAAACGTCAGGCCGCCTTCGGGCGGCCTGATTGTTTTTGGATCGTAGCGACCATCTGCTTTCGAGAAACTCAGCGTTTCCAAACGGGACCGGTTCATGCACTTGCATCCATCGACCGGGATCGCTTAAGTGCCGCCCCGGAACTTCCGCTCAAGCCCCAAGGACAATCCATGGCCTACAACATCGTCGTGATCGCCGGCAGCCTGCGCAAGGACAGCTTCTCGCTGAAGGTCGCCAACGCGCTCGCAAAGCTCGCGCCGGCCTCGCTCAAGCTCGAGGTCATCACGCTGGCAGGCATCTCGTTCTTCAACCAGGACCTCGAGGGCGCGCCGCCCGCGGACTGGCTGTCCTTCCGCGAGAAGCTGCAGAAGTCGGACGGCGTGATCTTCGTCACCCCCGAATACAACCGCGCCATCCCGGGCGTGCTCAAGAACGCCATCGACGTCGCTTCGCGCCCCTATGGCAAGAGCTCGTTCAACGGCAAGCCGGTCGGCATCATCTCGAACTCGCCGGGCCCGCTCGGCGGCGTCAGCGCCGCCAAGACGCTGCAGAACATCCTGCCGGGCATTACCGGCCCGATCCTGCAGCAGCCCGAGACCTATCTGAACGCGGTCGGCGATGCCTTCGATGCGGAGGGGAACCTGACCAAGGAATCTCTGAAGCCCGTACTCCAGGCCTATATCGACGCGTTTGCCGCGCACGTGGCCAAGCACCACGGCTGAGGTCTTTCTTCGTCATGGCCGGGCTTGTCCCGGCCATCCACGTCTTGGCTCGTGGTGACGAAGAAAGTGGATGCCCGGCACAAGGCCGGGCATGACGGCTGGGGGTATGGATTGGAACGCGAAGGGGGAGGCGATTAGCACTCCCTTAACCAACTTGCCGCATCTTCCCAAGATGGTCTCCCGCGCGCGCCTGAAATCGATCCTGACCGGCCTTGCCCTCTATGCGATGGCGGCCGCTATCGTCGGCTATTTCGGCGTCAACGCCTACACCGGCAAATACGGTCTCAACGCCCGTCAGGAACTCGACCAGGAGATCATCGCGCTGACGAGCGAGCTCGCCCAGCTCAAGCGCGAGCGCGCGAAGAGCGAGCAGCGCGTGTCGCTGCTGCGGACATCGCGGATCGATCCTGACATGCTGGACGAGCGGGCGCGCTATCAGCTCGACTATGTCAATCCGCACGATCTCGTTCGGATGATCCCGGCGAAGTAGCGCTTTCCGCAGCATTCGAAACCGGCATCGAAAGCCGCTGCCGAAATCCCGCAACCGTGTAGCAATTCTACCGAAAGTCTTAGGCTTGGAACCGGGCTGCCGCCTTGACGGCAACGCAGCAACGGCCCCATGGCTTCTGCCGCCGTCTGCCTGAGTTGACGCAGATCAACCGGGCCGTGCCGGCGCAGCCTAGACTGCCACCCGGAGGAAACAGTGATGAATGGGCCAATGTCCCGGCATCACGCGGCCCGCGTCGAGGCCGCCATTGCGTCAGGCCAGGCCGCGCGCTCCGCGCTGCTGGCCTCGTGGCGCCGTTCGTCCCGATTGCATCATCTCGATCCCGCCGGCCGCAGCGCGCCGATGCGGCTGAGCGATGTCGAGTTGCGGCAGGCGCGCGAGCGCGTCGCGCCGCTGCTCGCCGCCGCGCAAGGCGCGATGGACCGGCTCTATCAGGCGGTCGGCGCGAGCGGCTGCTGCGTGCTGCTCGCCGACGGTGCGGGCGTGCCGGTCGACCGCCGTGGCACAGCAGTGGACGATGCGACGTTCCAATCCTGGGGCCTGTGGACCGGCGCGCTCTGGAGCGAGGAGCATGAAGGTACCAACGGTATCGGCACCTGCGTCGTCGAGCAGCGCCCGCTGACGATTGACCGCGACCAGCATTTCTTCACCCGCAACACGCTTCTGAGCTGCACCGCCGTTCCGATCTACGATCACGAGGCGGCGTTTGCGGGCGTGCTCGATGTCTCCTCCTGCCGCGCCGACCGGACCGATGCGTTTTCCAATCTGATCGCGCTCGCGGCAGGTGAGGCGGCGAGGCGCATCGAGGCCGATCTGTTTCGCCGCGCCTTCGCCCATGCCCGCATTGTGCTGACGCAAGGCGCGGACGGCCAGGCCGGCGGCCTCGTCGCGGTCGATGCAGATGATCTCGTGATCGGCGCGACCCGGTCCGCGCGGGTGGGACTCGGGATTGCGCCCGGCCGTCCCTTGCAGCCGGTGCCCGCGGCTGACCTCCTCGGCGGCGAACCCGCGCATGACCATCTTGCCGGCGGCCAGCGCGCGGTGTTGCAGCGGGCGCTGCTGCGCGCGGGCGGCAATGTTTCGGCCGCCGCCAAGGCCCTCGGCGTCAGCCGCGCCACGCTGCACAGGAAGCTCAAGCGGTTCGAACTGAAGCACTGAGCTGGGGCTCTATTTTTCTTCCGCGCCCACCAACTCAACCCTCATGGTGAGGAGGCCGCGAAGCTGCCGTCTCGAACCATGCAGGCCTGGCTGTGCTCGCGGCCATCCTTCGAGACGCGCGCAAGAGCGCGCTCCTCAGGATGAGGGCTGAGTGTGTGGGGGCAGCTGCGTCACCTGTCGCAGAACTGCGACAGGTCGGGCCGGCCATCGCTCACGTCCGGGCTGACAGGAAAACGCTCCCGCGACATCGTTGGCGCAAGTCGTGACCACGCGACGAATTGCGCAAACAGCAAACATCGGGAGTGATCAATGAACAAGGTGGAATTCCTCGGCGTCACCCAGGTTCCGTTCGCCGAACGCTATGACAATTTCATCGGCGGCAAATTCGTCGCGCCAATCTCCGGCAAGTACTTTGACAACGCCTCGCCGGTGAACGGCCAGATCGTCTGCAAGATCGCGCGTTCCAATGCGCAGGACGTCGAGGCCGCCCTCGATGCGGCGCACGCCGCCAAGGGCGCCTGGGGACGCACCAGCGTCGCCGAGCGCGCCGCGATCCTGAACCGGATCGCCGACCGGATGGAAGAGAATCTGGAGCGCCTTGCGGTTGCCGAGACCTGGGACAATGGTAAGCCGATCCGCGAGACCCGCGCCGCCGACCTGCCACTCGCGATCGATCATTTCCGCTATTTCGCCGGCGTGGTGCGTGCGCAGGAAGGCTCGATCGGCGAGATCGACCACGACACCATCGCCTATCATTTCCACGAGCCGCTCGGCGTGGTCGGCCAGATCATCCCCTGGAACTTCCCGCTGCTGATGGCCTGCTGGAAGCTCGCGCCGGCGCTCGCCGCCGGCAATTGCGTGGTGCTCAAGCCCGCCGAGCAGACGCCGGCCTCGATCATGGTCTGGGCCGAGATCATCGGCGATCTCCTGCCGCCCGGTGTCCTCAACATCGTCAACGGCTTTGGCCTCGAGGCCGGCAAGCCGCTCGCCTCCAGCCCGCGGATCGCGAAAATCGCCTTCACCGGCGAGACCTCCACGGGCCGGCTGATCATGCAATATGCCAGCCAGAACCTGATCCCGGTCACGCTGGAGCTCGGCGGCAAGTCGCCGAACATCTTCTTCAACGACGTCACCGCCGAGGACGACGATTTCTTCGACAAGGCGATCGAAGACTTTGTGATGTTCGCGCTGAACCAGGGCGAGGTCTGCACCTGTCCGAGCCGGGCGCTGGTCCACGCCGATATCTATGACCGCTTCATGGAGCGGGCGCTGAAGCGCGTCGCCGCGATCAAGCAGGGCGACCCGCGTGCGGCCGACACCATGATCGGCGCGCAGGCATCTAGCGAGCAGCTCGCCAAGATCCTCTCCTATATCGACATCGGCAAGCAGGAGGGCGCCAAGGTGCTGGCCGGCGGCGGTCGTGCCGAGCTCGGCGGCGATCTTTCCGGCGGCTTCTACGTCCAGCCGACGGTGTTCGAGGGCCACAACAAGATGCGAATCTTCCAGGAGGAGATCTTTGGTCCCGTCGTCTCGGTCACGACCTTCAAGACCGATGACGAAGCGCTCGCGATCGCCAACGACACGCTCTACGGCTTGGGAGCCGGCGTCTGGAGTCGCGATGCCAACCGCTGCTACCGCTTCGGCCGGGCTATCCAGGCCGGCCGGGTCTGGACCAACTGCTACCATGCGTATCCTGCGCATGCCGCGTTCGGCGGCTACAAGCAGTCGGGCGTCGGTCGCGAGACCCACAAGATGATGCTCGATCACTACCAGCAGACCAAGAATCTCCTGGTCAGCTACAGCCCGAAGAAGCTTGGCTTCTTCTGATCGGGCAAGATCTGATTGGGCAAGATCTGATGGGGCAGGAGAGGGCGGCGCAACCTTTGCGCTGCCCTCTCCGTCGTCATCCGTCTGTCAGAGTCTTGAGACAATACGACAGCGCCGACCGTATTCGGTTCGGCGCCCGCGGCATTCGAAGCGATGCCGGGCAAAGACGGAGGCTTGGTGATGCGGAACAGTCGTTCAGGACGGACAATGGGTGTCGCAGCGATGCTGTTCGGCGCGGCAGTGCTGCCGCTGTCGATGGCCTTTGCACAGTCCGGCCCGGCGCCAGCTGGCGCCAAGCCCTTCCTGACCGTCGATGGAAAGGCGCCACTGGTCCTTGGCCATCGCGGCCTGCCGGGCCTGGTACCTGAAGAGACCGAGGCGTCGTACGACCTCGCCGCGGCGCTCGGGACCGATGCGCTCGAAGAGGATTTGCACCTGACCAAGGATTGCGTTCTGGTCGTGCGTCATAACCCCTGGCTGAGCGACAACACCAACATTGCCGAGGTTACGAAGACCAATGCGGCCGTCGCTGCCCGCAAGCGCACCGTGCCCGGTGTGCGCGTCAAGGCCCCGTCGGCCACCGGCGTGCCTGCCGACTACCTGACGGATCTCAGCGACCCGGCCGATCCCAAATCGGTGCTGAAGTCGCTGATCGTGGACGGCGAGGATCATACCAACGATTGGTCGATCAGCGACTTCACCATGGCCGAGCTGAAGCAATGGATCGGCGGCACCACCTATGACGCGGCCAACGAGCGGCCGAAAGTCTTCAACGGCAAGCTCCCTATCATCAGCTTCCAGGACGTCATCGACATCGCCAAGGTCAAGAGCAAGGAGACCGGGCGGACCATCCTCGTCTATCCCGAAACCAAGAACCCGACATGGAACAATGCCCAGGCGATCGCCAATGGCTGCGGCGCGGCCGGCAGCCGTCCGCTCGAGGATGCCCTGATCAAGATCATCAGGGATAACGGCCTCAACACCAAGGACGCTCCCATCCTGGTCCAGAGCTTCGAACCCGGCAGCCTGAAATATATGCGCAGCCACGGCCTCCAGACGCGGCAGGTCCAACTCGTCGACGGCAACGGAATTGACTTCAAAACCGGCAAGGTTCTCCTCAACAACATCACGAATTCGCGCCCGTTCGACTGGACGGTTGCGGGCGATGCGCGCTTGTACGATGCGATGCTGACGCCCGAGGGGCTTGCCGAGATCAAGACCTATGCCGAGGGCATCGGTCCGTGGAAGGCCTATATCGTTCCGCTCAAGATCGCGCCGTGGAAGGACAGCAACGCCGATGGCACGCCCTACAAGGGATCGACGCCGGAGGCTTCGACGCAGGACGCGACCAGCCTTGTCGCGGACGCGCACAAGCTCGGTCTTTTCGTCCATGTCTTCACGTTTCGGAACGAGAAGAAGTATCTTGCCGCCGACTATCGCGGCGACCCGAGCCTTGAATATCTCAAATTCTACCGGCTCGGCGTCGATGGGGTCTTCAGCGACTTCACGCATACCGGCGTTGCCGCCCGTGCGGCGTATTTGCGCGAGTTGGGCTGGTAAAGCCGGCACGGCGAATCGGACGCGCGTGGGATTTCGGATACAAAACGGCGCGTCCGATTTCTCTGCGTTGGCTGCCCACGTTCCCTTCGCTGACCGGTGAGCTAAAGTTGCCCGATCGGCGCCAAAGGTTTTGCAAAGTTTCGGTCACGTTGCAGTGCGGCATAATGAAAGTCGCGCCATGCCGCCGCGGTCCTTTCCAAGGGCGTTTGACTTGGGTTAGAGAGGGCTGAAGTTTTCTCTGACCCGGAATTCCCATGGCCGCACCCAAGAAAGCCGCCGCAAGCACTCCACAGGACAAGACCGACGGCGGTTCGCCCCCGGAATTCACCAGAGAGCAGGAGCTCAAAGCGCTCCGCGACATGCTCCTGATCCGGCGGTTCGAGGAAAAGGCCGGCCAGCTCTACGGCATGGGCGCGATCGGCGGCTTCTGCCACCTCTATATCGGCCAGGAGGCCGTGGTGGTCGGCATGCAGATGGCCCTGAAGCAGGGCGATCAGGTCATCACCGGCTATCGCGACCACGGTCATATGCTCGCCACCGGCATGGAGGCCAACGGCGTCATGGCCGAGCTCACCGGCCGGCGCGGCGGCTATTCCAAGGGCAAGGGCGGCTCCATGCACATGTTCAGCAAGGAGAAGCACTTTTACGGCGGCCACGGCATCGTCGGCGCGCAGGTCTCGCTCGGCACGGGTCTGGCCTTCGCCAACCACTATCGTGGTAACGACAATGTCAGCGTCACCTATTTCGGCGACGGCGCGGCCAACCAGGGCCAGGTCTATGAGAGCTTCAACATGGCGGAGCTCTGGAAGCTGCCGGTGATCTACGTCATCGAGAACAACCGCTACGCCATGGGCACCTCGGTGTCGCGCGCTTCGGCGCAGCAGGATTTCTCCAAGCGCGGCGCGTCCTTCAACATCCCCGGCATGCAGGTCGACGGCATGGACGTCCGCGCCGTGAAGGCCGCGGGCGAGGAGGCGGCGGCCTGGTGCCGTGCCGGCAAGGGCCCCTTCATCCTGGAGATGCAGACCTACCGCTATCGCGGCCATTCGATGTCCGACCCCGCCAAGTACAGAACGCGCGAAGAGGTCGAAAAAGTCCGCCACGACCAGGACCCGATCGAGCAGGTGCGCAACCGCCTGCTCGCGGCCAAGGTGAGCGAGGCCGATCTCAAGGCGATCGACGCCGAGGTCCGCGACATCGTCAATGCGTCCGCCGACTTCGCCCAGCATGATCCCGAGCCGGATGCCGCCGAGCTCTGGACCGACATTTACCGCTGAACGCGCGCAAGCTTTCTTTTGGAGTCGATATGCCAATTCAAGTGCTGATGCCCGCGTTGTCGCCCACGATGGAGAAGGGCAACCTTGCCAAGTGGCTGAAGAAAGAGGGCGAGACGATCAAGTCCGGCGACGTCATCGCCGAGATCGAGACCGACAAGGCGACCATGGAGGTCGAGGCGACCGATGAGGGCACGCTCGGCAAGATCCTGATCCCCGAGGGCACCGCCGACGTCGCGGTGAACACGCCGATCGCGACCATCCTCGCCGATGGCGAGACGGCCGCCGATCTCGCCAAGGCGCCGGCCGCGCCGCCGCCGAGCGTCGCGCAGGAAGTCGCCGAATCCCGCTCGCCGGTCGGCGAAGGCAAGCCGATGATCTCGGCGCCGAGGGCCGCGGCTGCCCCTCAGGCCGTTGCCGAGCCCGATCCGGAAGTGCCCGCCGGCACCGCGATGGTGACGCAGACCATCCGCGAAGCGTTGCGCGACGCCATGGCCGAAGAAATGCGCCGCGACGCCGACGTCTTCGTGATGGGCGAGGAAGTCGCTGAATATCAGGGCGCCTACAAAGTGACCCAGGGCCTGTTGCAGGAATTCGGCGCCAAGCGCGTCATCGACACGCCGATCACCGAACACGGCTTTGCCGGCATCGGCGTCGGCGCTGCCATGACCGGGCTGAAGCCGATCGTTGAGTTCATGACCTTCAACTTTGCCATGCAGGCGATCGACCAGATCATCAACTCAGCGGCCAAGACGCTCTACATGTCCGGCGGCCAGATGGGCTGCTCGATCGTGTTCCGCGGGCCCAACGGCGCCGCCGCGCGTGTCGCCGCCCAGCACAGCCAGGACTACTCGTCCTGGTATTCCAACGTCCCGGGTCTCAAGGTGGTCGCGCCGTTCTCCGCAGCGGACTACAAGGGCCTGCTCAAGGCCGCGATCCGCGATCCCAATCCGGTGATCTTCCTCGAGAACGAGGTGCTCTACGGCCATACCGGCGAAGTGCCGAAGCTCGATGACTTCGTGATCCCGATCGGCAAGGCGCGCATCGTGCGCTCGGGCGGCCATGTCACCATCATCTCCTGGTCGAACGGCATGACCTATGCGCTGAAAGCCGCCGACGAACTCGCCAAGGACGGTATCGAGGCCGAGGTGATCGACCTGCGCACGCTGCGGCCGATGGACACCGAGACCATCGTCAACTCGGTCAAGAAGACCGGCCGTGCGGTCACGGTGGAAGAGGGCTGGGCGCAGAGCGGCGTCGGCGCCGAGATCGCCGCGCGCATCATGGAGAACGCCTTCGACTATCTGGATGCGCCGGTCGCGCGCGTCTCCGGCAAGGACGTCCCGATGCCCTATGCCGCGAACCTGGAGAAGCTCGCGCTGCCGTCGGCAGCCGAAGTGGTCGAGGCCGCCAAAGCCGTCTGCTACAGGTAGATCATGGCGGGCCCGAAGGAGCAGCCATTGCCACCCGACGTCCTCGCCCGCGACGATGCGGTCGAGATCCTGCGCGTATTCGTGCTGGACGGCGGGTTGTCGATGGCGTTCCAGCGCGCCTTCGAGGAGCCCGACATGTGGGGCCTCCTGCTCGTCGATCTCGCCCGTCACGCGGCGCGCGCCTATGCGCGTGAGAGCGAATACACCGAGGAGGATGCGCTGAGCCGGATCCTCGAGATGTTCCAGGCGGAGATTGAACGGCCGACCGATACGGGCACGACGACACCGCGCGGGAAGGGGCACTGATCGTGGCGATCGAAGCCCATCATTTCGATTTCATGCTGGAGGCGATCCGCGAGGCGGATGCCTCGATCGCGCAGGGCGGCCTGCCGATCGGCGCCGTGCTGACGCGCGGCAACGAGATCATTGCCCGCGGCCACAACAACCGCGTGCAGGAAAAGAACGTCATCCTCCACGGCGAGATGAGCTGCCTGCGCGAAGCCGGCGTGATCTCGTTCCACGACACCGTCATGTACACCACGCTGTCGCCATGCTCGATGTGCGCTGGCGCACTCGCTCTGTTCAAGGTGAAGCTGGTGGTGATCGGAGAATCCGTCACCTTCCCGGGCTCCAAGGACATCCTCGACAAGTTCGGCATCCCCTGGATCGACCTTGCCGACGACCGCTCCATCACCATGATGAAGAATTGGCGTTCCATCCCTGCCAACGAGCGCCTGTGGCAGGGCGACATCGGCAACTAAACCTGGTCGTCTTCGCTGTCGGAGACGACGTATTGCAAAGTTCTTCTTGAGGTCAGCATGCCCATCAACATCCTGATGCCCGCTCTCTCGCCGACAATGGAGAAGGGCAACCTCGCCAAGTGGCTGAAGAAGGAAGGCGACAAGGTCAAATCCGGCGATGTCATCGCCGAGATCGAGACCGACAAGGCGACCATGGAGGTCGAGGCGATCGACGAAGGCACGATCGCCAAGATCCTCGTGCCCGAGGGCACGCAGGACGTCCCGGTCAACGACGTGATCGCCGTGCTCGCCGGCGAAGGCGAGGACGTGAAGGCGGCTGGTGCCGCCAAGCCCAGCGCCTCGGCCGCACCTCCGAAAGCTGCTGAAGCGCCCGCCGCCGCGCCGGCTCCCGCAGCTGCGCCTGCCGCGCCCAAGGCTGCGCCGCCGCCTGCCGCTGCACCGGCGCCGCAGAGCAACGGCCATGGCGGCCGCGTGTTCTCATCGCCGCTTGCGCGCCGTCTCGCCAAGGACGCCGGCATCGATGTGTCGATGGTGACCGGTACCGGCCCGCACGGCCGCGTGGTCGCGCGTGACGTCGAGCAGGCCAAGTCCGGCAAGGGCCTGAGGGCGCCTGCCGCTGCGCCGTCCGGGGCGCCCTCGATCGCGCCGACCATGTCGGACAAGCAGATCCTGTCGCTGTTCGAGCCCGGCTCCTACGAGATCGTCCCGCATGACGGCATGCGCCGCACGATCGCGCAGCGCCTGACTGCGTCGATCCAGAACGTCCCGCACTTCTACCTCACCATCGACTGCGACATCGGCAAGCTGCTCGCCGCGCGCGAGGAGATCAATGCGGCTGCTCCCAAGGACAAGGAGAAGAAGCCGCTCTACAAGATCTCGGTCAACGACTTCGTCATCAAGGCGATGGCCGTTGCGCTCCAGAGGATCCCGAACTGCAACGTCAGCTGGACTGAAAGCGGCATGGTCAAGCACCACCATTCCGATGTCGGTGTTGCCGTGGCGATGCCCGGTGGCCTGATCACGCCGATCATCCGCAAGGCAGAGACCAAGACGCTCTCCACCATCTCCAACGAGATGAAGGATTTTGCCGCGCGCGCCCGCTCGCGCAAGCTGAAGCCCGAGGAATACCAGGGCGGCACCACCGCGGTCTCCAACCTCGGCATGTTCGGCATCAGCCATTTTACCGCCGTGATCAACCCGCCGCACGCCACGATCCTCGCGGTCGGCACCAGCGAGGAGCGTCCCGTGGTGCGTGGCGGCAAGATCGAGATCGCGAACATGATGAGCGTGACGCTCTCGTGCGATCACCGCGCCATCGACGGTGCGCTCGGCGCTGAGCTGATCGGCGCCTTCAAGCAGCTGATCGAAAATCCCGTCATGATGATGGTCTGAGATGGCGCATGACGACGCGCTGGCCCTGGATCTCGATGCTGGTCTCGCTGATCCTCACGCTCAGCCCGCTCGGCCGCGACATCGTTGACTCCGCCTTCTTCGCCGGCGAGGCGCTGTCGCGCAACATCTGGGCGCCGATCGCGCTCACCATCTTCGCCGTCATGGCGGCCGCCATTCTCTCGGAATGGCTGATCAGAACCTACATCCGCAATCGCCGCGCCCGCGGCGCAACGACCGCTTGAGTTGAACGGGAGCCGCCATGGCCGATACATCCTTCGACGTCATCATCATCGGCTCCGGCCCCGGCGGCTATGTCACCGCGATCCGCGCCGCCCAGCTCGGCCTCAAGGTCGCGATCGTCGAGAAGTCCTATCTCGGCGGCATCTGCCTGAACTGGGGCTGCATCCCGACCAAGGCGCTCTTACGCTCCGCCGAGATCTACCACTACATGCAGCACGCCAAGGATTACGGCCTGTCGGCGGAGAAGGTCTCGTTCGACCCGAAGGCGGTGGTGCAGCGTTCGCGCGGCGTCTCGAAGCGGCTGAACGACGGCGTCGGCTTCCTGATGAAGAAGAACAAGGTCAGCGTGATCTGGGGCGCGGCCTCGATCGACGCGCCCGGCAAGGTGACCGTGAAGAAGTCCGACGTCGAGGGCCCGAAGGGCGCGCTGGGCGAGGGGGCTTACCAGGCCAAGCACATCATTATTGCAACCGGCGCGCGGCCGCGCGTGCTGCCCGGGCTCGAGCCTGACAAGAAGCTGATCTGGACCTATTTTGAAGCGATGGTGCCGGAGAAAATGCCGAAGTCGCTCTTGGTCGTCGGCTCCGGCGCGATCGGCATCGAGTTCGCCTCGTTCTTCCACACCATGGGCTCCGAGGTCACCGTGGTCGAGGTGCTGCCGCAGATCCTGCCCGTCGAGGACGCCGAGATCGCAGGCCTTGCCCGCAAGCGTCTGGAAAAGCAGGGCATCAAGATCATGTCCTCGACCAAGGTCACGAAGCTGGAGAAGAAGGCCGACAGCGTCGTCGCCACCATCGACGACGGCAAGGGCAAGCCCGTCACCACCGAGTTCGAGCGCGTGATCTCGGCGGTCGGCGTCGTCGGCAATATCGAGAATCTCGGCCTGGAAAAGCTCGGCGTGAAGACCGACCGCGGCTGTATCGTCATCGACGGCTACGGCAAGACCAACGTCCCCGGCATCTACGCCATCGGCGACGTCGCCGGTCCCCCGATGCTGGCGCACAAGGCCGAGCATGAGGGCGTGATCTGCGTTGAGGCCATCAAGGGCCTGCATCCGCATCCCATGGACAAGAACCTGATCCCGGGCTGCACCTATTGCCAGCCGCAGGTCGCCTCTGTCGGCCTCACCGAAGCCAAGGCCAAGGAAAGCGGCCGAGAGATCCGCGTCGGCCGTTTCCCCTTCGTTGGCAACGGCAAGGCGATTGCGCTGGGCGAGGATCAGGGCCTGGTCAAGGTGATCTTCGACAAGAAGACCGGTCAGCTCCTCGGCGCCCATATGGTCGGTGCTGAAGTCACCGAGCTGATCCAGGGCTACGTCGTCGCGATGAATCTGGAGACGACCGAAGAAGAGCTGATGCACACGGTGTTCCCGCATCCGACCCTGTCGGAGATGATGAAGGAAGCCGTGCTCGATGCGTATGGAAGGGTTTTGAATATTTGAGGATTGGACGGCGGCGCCGTGCCCGATCCGTCATCCTGAGGTGCGAGCAAAGCGAGCCTCGAAGGGTGAACGGCCGAGATGCAGCAGCCGGGCTCGTCGCCCTTCGAGGCCTCCGCTTCGCTCCGGCACCTCAGGGTGACGAGTTCAATAGCAACCAAGCAGAACAACAAGAGGGGTCAACCCATGCACGATAACGACAATCTCACCATCGAACGCCCGACCTTCGTCACGCACCTGGAATGCGCGATGGAGGGCGATCATTACGCTGCCGACCAGGTCCACAATCTCTCCAAGGCCGGCAAGCCGCTTTTGGTGCGCTACGACCTCGCGGGCGTGAGGAAGGCGCTGACCAAGGACGCGCTTGCCCAGCGTCCCGGCGACATGTGGCGCTACCGCGAACTCTTGCCCGTGCGCAAATGCAAGGACATCGTCTCGCTCGGCGAGGTCACCACGCCGCTGATCCGGCTGCCGAAGCTCGGCGCCAAGCTTGGCGGCGGCGAGATCATCGTCAAGGACGAGGGACGCCTGCCGACCGGCTCGTTCAAGGCGCGCGGCCTCGTGATGGCGGTGTCGATGGGCAAGGCGCTCGGTATCAAGCACATGGCGATGCCGACCAACGGCAATGCCGGCGCGGCGCTCGCGGCCTACGCGACCTCCTGCGGCATCAAGACCACGATCTTCTGCCCGGCCGACACGCCCGAGGTGAACGTCAGCGAGATCGAGCTTCAGGGCGCGACCGTCTATCGCGTCAACGGCTATATCGACGATTGCGGCAAGATCGTCGGCGAAGGTAAGGCGAAAGTCGGCTGGTTCGACACGTCTACGCTCAAAGAGCCGTACCGCATCGAGGGCAAGAAGACGATGGGCCTGGAGCTCGCCGAGCAGCTCGGCTGGGACGTGCCCGACGTGATCTTCTATCCGACCGGCGGCGGCACCGGCCTGATCGGCATGTGGAAGGCTTTCGACGAGCTGGAGAAGATCGGGTTCATCGGCTCCAAGCGCCCGCGCATGGTCGCGGTGCAGGCGTCGGGCTGCGCGCCGATGGTGCGGGCCTATGACGCCGGCACCGAGCATGCGACGCGCTGGGAAGACGCCCACACGATTGCGTCGGGCATCCGCGTGCCGCAGGCGATCGGCGACTTCCTGATCCTGCGCGCGGTGCGTCAGAGCAAGGGTTTTGCCATCGCGGTCGACGACGACAAGATCTCGTCGGCGCTGAACGAGGTCGCGCGCGAGGAGGGGCTGCTGCTCTGTCCCGAGGGCGCCGCGACCTACGCCGCCTACAAGGACAGCCTTGCCGACGGCCGCGTCAGCAAGACCGACCGCGTGATGCTGTTCAACTGCGCGACTGGCCTGAAATACCCGCTGCCGCCGGTGACCCGCACGCTCGATCGCCACAAGCCGATCGACTACACGCAGTTCTAGGCACGACCAGACCGCCGGAGCGCGATGATCGCGCTCTGGCGCGTCATTTCGTCTCTTCACGACCGATCCCTCTTCCCGTACGCGGGAGGGCACAAAAAACAACAAAGACATCGCTGGGGAGAAGACAATGAAGAAGGCCATCTGGGCTGGGCTGTTCGGTATTCTCGCTGTGACCGGCGCCGCGCGCGCCGACGACTATCCCTCGCATCCCATCACCGTCATCGTTCCCTTTGCCGCCGGCGGCCCGTCGGATGCGATGGCGCGCGTGCTCGCCGAGCGCATGCGGGTGACGCTCGGCCAGCCGCTGGTGATCGAGAATGTCACGGGCGCGGGCGGCTCGATCGGCGTCGGTCGCGCCGTGCAATCGGCGCCGGACGGCTACACCATCTCCTTCGGCCATCTCGGCACCCATGTTGCCAACGGCGCCGTCTACAAGCTCAAATACGACCTCGTCGCCGATCTCGAGCCGGTGGTGCTGCTGCCGAGCAATCCGATGATCGTGGTGAGCAAGAACGCGGTGCCCGCGACCTCGTTGAAGGAGCTCATCGAGTGGCTGAAGTCGCGGCCGTCGCCGCCGACCGCCGGCACCGCCGGCGCGGGCTCCGGCAGCCATATCGCCGGTGTCTATTTCGAGAGCGTCAGCGGCATCAAGCTGCAATATGTGCCGTATCGCGGCACGGCTCCCGCGCTGAACGATCTCATCGCCGGCCAGATCGACGTCATCATCGATCAGACCTCCAACTCCATCAACCAGGTCCGCGCCGGCACGATCCGCGCCTATGCCATTACCGACGACAAGCGGCTCTCGTCGGCGCCGGACATTCCGACGGCCGCCGAGGCGGGGCTTAAAGGCTTCAACATGACGTTGTGGTCGGGCCTGTGGGGGCCGAAGGGCACGCCGAAGGAGATCGTCACCAAGCTCAATGCGGCCGCCGTGGAAGCGCTGAACGATCCCGCCGTGAAGAAGCAGCTCGAGAGCCAGGGCCTCGAGATGACGCCCAAGGATCAGCTCACGCCCGAAGCGCTCGGCGCGCGCCAGAAGGCGGAAATCGCAAAATGGTGGCCGATTATCAAGGCCGCCGACATCAAGGTGGATTGAGGCGGATTGCCTCTTCGGATGGGGCCACAACGTCAAGTGGCCGCACCCTGTGGAACAATCAGGTTCACGCGGCGCCGCGTTACGTCTTGGCTTCGCTGTGCTTCGACAGGGCCGTCTCCAGACAATTGATCAGAGCCGGCGTGGAAAATGGCTTCGCGAGAAAGCAGATGGCGCCAGCTTTCAGCGCGCGGTCGCGCACGGCATCGTCGGGAAAGGCGGTCATGAAGATAAACGGCGTGCGGTGACCGAGGCCGCGCATATGCATCAGGAGATCAACGCCGCTCATGACCGACATCTGCACATCCGCGATCACGCAGGACGTCGTCCTCAGTTCGGCCGACTGGAGAAATTCGAGAGCGGAGCCAAAGATGTAGACGGTGTATCCCCGCGACGTCAGCAGATTGTTGGTCGCAAGGCGGACGGATGGATCATCGTCAATGACGGAAATGACCGAAGGGACTGACAAGATGATCGCTCCTGATCGGGGAGCGGCCGCGCGCGGCGCAGCCGCCCATCGGAAAATGGGCCCCCGGAGCGACCTTGGAAAGCATACTTAGGTTTGCACCTTTCCCCCCGGGCGTGGAATTCCGAGCACCTCGGTCATTCTGACGAGATCGGCCAATGACTTCGCACCCATTTTCCGCATGATCTGCCCGCGATAGATCTTGACGGTAATCTCAGCCAATCCAAGCTCGGCAGCGACTTGCTTGTTCATCAGGCCGGACGCAACCAGGGCGAGAATGTCGCGCTGACGCGCCGTCAGGCCTTCAAAGCGAGCGCGCACGCTTGAGACCGACTTCTCGGCATCGCGCCGCTTGCGATCCCGTTCGATCGCAGCCTGGACTGCGTCCAGCATGTCCTGGTCGCGCACCGGCTTGGTCAAAAAATCGATGGCGCCACTCTTCATGGCCCGGACCGTCATAGGGATATCGCCATGACCGGTGATGAAGATGATAGGCGTGCGAATGTCGGCCTTCACGAGGTCCGCCTGGAGGTCGAAGCCGCTCGAGCCGGGCAGGCGGATGTCGAGCACGAGGCAACTGGGGACCCCCGGCGGCTTGGCTTCCATGACCTCCGCCGCCGAGCCGAAGGCCTCCACCCTGAGGCCGACCGATTGGAAGAGATTGGTGAGCGCCCGCCGCATCGACGGATCGTCATCGACGATCAGGACGATCGGATCATCGGCCCCCGCCTGTGCCTGTGCCTGCGTTGGCTTGGCGTGGTCGGTCACGACGCGGCCTCGTGTGGGAAGGGCAGGGCAATCTGGAATGTTGCACCGCTCCCCTCATTTGGGAATGCCGAAAGCCGGCCCGCGTGAGCCTCGATGATCGATCGGCAGATCGATAGTCCCATCCCCAGGCCGCTCGACTTTGTGGTGAAGAACGGCATGAACATGCGGTCTGTCACGTCGCCGTCAAGGCCGAGACCGCGATCCGTCACGGTAAGAAGCAGGTGCTCGTCGCCGTCCCGACTGGAGCGAATTGCCAGCTCGCGCGGGAGCTCGACATTGGCTTGCATGGCTTCGATCCCGTTCATGACGAGGTTGATCAGCACCTGCTGGAGCTGGATCCGATCGCCGCAAATGTTGGGCAGGCCCGACGACAACTCCATCCGCACCGACACGGCATGGGTAGCGAGCTCGCGCCGAACGAGGGCCATCACCTCCCTCACGACCTGATTGATGTCGACTGGGACCATCTCGATTTCGGTCTTTTTCGCGAGCGCCCGGATCCGGCGGATCACCTCGCTGGCCCGATTGGCGTCCTCGACGATCCATTCGACGGAACGGCGCGCAGCGTCGAGATCGGCCGGGTCGCGGCCGAGCCAACCGATACAGGCGTCGGCATTGGAAATGACGGCGGCGAGAGGCTGGTTGATTTCGTGGGCAATCGAGGCGGTGAGCTCGCCGAGCGTCGTGATGCGCGTGACATGAGCGAGCTCGGCTTGCGCTTTGCGCAGGGCATCTTCGGCCTGCTCGGTGCGGATTGCCGCCGTCACATCGCTGCTGACGCCCCTATAGCCGAGAAAGTTACCATTCTCGTCATGGAAGGGCTTGCCGCTGGTGCGCACGTAAATCTGAGATCCGTTGCGATCCCTGCTGCGGTAAACCAGGTCGCGGAACGGAAGGTGGGCATCGAGCGCCGCGCGATGCTGCTCCCACTTCTCGGGCTCGAACTCGGCATCGGGCGGAATGTCCCAACGGGTCAGCCCGATCAAGCCCGTCGGCACCGGACTGGCCGTGTCGGCGTGTTCCGATATCCGGGTGATGCGGTGATCCGGTCCGGTCTCCCAAAACCAGTCCGATGCGGTTTCGGCATAGTCGCGGAAGCGCTGCTCGGATTGCTTGAGCTCGTCAAAGGCCTTTTGCAGTGCTTCTTTTGCGGCGAACTGCTCGGTGACGTCCACGTGCGTGCCGATGATTTCCATCACATCGCCATCGCCGCCTTTCACAGGATGTCCCTCCGTATGGACACGTCGTATCGAACCGTCCGGACGCGCAATCCGAAAGTCGATTTCGAAGGGCTCCCCCTGATGGATTGCGCGACGTTCCACGTCGGCAATTCGTCGAAAGTCATCGGCGAGGATCCGTTGCTGGAAAGCCCGCGCCGGGACATCGATCTGGTCCGGCTCAAATCCGAACAGGCGGTAGAGCTCAGCCGATCGGTAGGCAAACTCCTGACGACGCACGTCCCAGGCCCAGCTGCTCGTATGGCTGAGGCGCTGGGCTTCGGCCAGATAGGCCTCACTGCGGCGCAGCCTCTTCTCTGTTTCCTTTGCAATCGTGACATCGGTGACAGCGCCGGCGAACTCGATGCGCCCGGATGCACGTCTCACCGCGCGTGCCACGGAATGGAGATATTTGATGGATCCATCCGGCATCAACAGGCGATATTCATGGTCGAAATCCTCCGCTTCGCGGAAGGCTCGATCAAGGGTCTTGCGGACCGCATCGCGGTCCTCGGGATGGATGCGCTGAAAAACGAAGCTCAGGTTCGGCTGCATGGCCGGGGCACATTGGAAAATGCGAAAGGTTTCCCTCGACCAGAAGATCTCGTCGGTCGCGGGGCTCAAGCCGAAGCTGCCCGTGCGGCTCAGTTCCTGAGCCTGGGCGAGGTAGGCCTCGCTCTGCCGCAGCGCATCCTCCGCCTCCTTGCGCTGGGTGATGTTTTCGCAGGCGACCAGCACGACCGGCGTGCCGTCGCCGCGCAGCATCGCCTTGGCGTTTTCACGGACCCAGAGAACCGAGCCGTCTTTGCGGATCTTGCGAATCTCCCAGGTGTGCGACTGGTCCACGGTTTCCAGGCACAACCCTACGCATTGACGGACGAAGTCGCGGTCTTCCTCGAAAAAGACGTTCAGCACGGATTGGCCGGTCAACTCGGTCGCCGTGTAACCCAACTGTGCGGCGCCAAACGTGTTCACGTTGAGCACCGTCCCGGCCGGATCGACCATGAAATACATGACCGGATTATGCTCGAACACCTCGCGCCACTGCTTCACGGCGTCGCGTAGATCGACGATGTCCTGTCGCGAGTCATCACCGACCGCGGAACTGTCCTTCTCGCCGGTGCCGAAAGATCGAAGCGCCGCGAGGCCGCCGAGCAGCAATTGTGCGGCCGAATTACCAAATTTCGCGATTTGGCCAGGCATCATCGCGGGCGTCCCGGCTCGCAGGGGTCGAAGCAAGTAGAGCACTTTGCAATCAGGGGAGCAATTCCCTCCGACCAAAGTAGACTCCGCGCCGAAACTCGCGGCAGCCGTGCAGCCTGCCGGCCTTGCGCCGTCTCGTTGCGAAGGTGCGGCGAAGGCCCGGAAAACTACGGGACAAACCTACGTATAGCTCGCGCATCCCAAGTCATAGCGCACATTTACCTCCGTACAATTGAGTCGTCCGTTGCATGCGGACTAGTCTCACAACCATCGAAGGGACGCGATGTGCAAGGCCACAAGCCGGCGATTAGCTCGATGTGCTGCTGATGGCTCCGCGTCCATTGCCCGACCTGCTGCACGATTGGCTGGTCGCGATTGAGAGGCCGCATTTCAGTAACGAGCGTGGATGGTCGGGCGTCAGCGTACGCGCGAAGCCACGCCCATGAGAGCCGGGAGGAGAGCATGATGTGCGATACGCCTGAACACTCCGAGCGTGGCCCTGCCGTAAAAGCTTGCGCTGTCTGTAGCGGCAAGTTTGGCCTGATCCGATATTATTCGTGGCGAGCGCCGCTGTGCTCCAGAAAATGTCTCGATCGCTTCAGGGCGCGCCGCGAACGCGACCGCCGATGGTTGTTTCGATTTCAGGCGGCATGAGGATTAGCCCTTCGATCGGCTCCATTCGGCAATTCTGAACCGGAGGCTGCGTGCTGAACCGTGCTTGCAAGCTCCTCTTGATGATCGCGCTGCCGCTTCCGTTGGTAACGGGAGTGAAGGCCGACGAGCTCGGACAGGATGGTGCACATCGTCATCATCCACTCCAGGATCAGCTCCTGCACGAGAAGTTCTATTCCAGCTGGCACATGCCCGATAATCCCGTGCTCAGCTGCTGCAACAGCGCGGATTGCTACCCGACCGAGGTGCGATATGTCGACGGCCGGATCTACGCGCGGCGCCGGGAGGACGGGAAGTACATCCTCATTCCATCCCAGAAGGTCGAGCGAAACAGGGACAATCCCGACGGCCGCAACCATCTTTGCGCGCCGCCGCCGTCCGCCTCTCTGGTCGACACGGTCTACTGCTTCGCGTTGGGAGGTGCCACGTGAGATTCATATTGGTGAACGGCAGGACCCCTTTCCGCAAGACATTCTGTCTATGGTGCTGCGAGGAGATCAGCGGCGGCTATCTGCGCGACGCGAAGACGCTGCTGCCCTATTGCGGCTACGAGTGTTACGCGCTCCATCACGAAGCGGCGCCGTTGATCGAGAGGCGAGCGCAAGCGGCGTCTTGAGCTGACGGGTGGGCGAGGCGCATGGGCCGATGCAGCTGCTGGCAGGGGAGGACAGGACGTTGAAATTCATGCTCGTCAACCAGGACCAACCGCGCCATGGCGTCACCTGCAGCGCGTGCGCCCGGCCGCTGGGCTCGAGCTACGTCCGGCATGTGTCCACGCAACGGCAGTACTGCGAGTATGATTGCTACCGCCGGTATCAGCAGACGAGCATGGAAGCGCTCTGGCCTTACCGCAGTTCGCTCGAGATGGTCACGGTGTTAGCGGCCATTTCGAGCTGGAGCTGGATGATGCAATTCGGCGCGCTCTCGGGCGCGCTGACGGAAGCATTTCTGCGCGCGCACGAACCTTCTGACCACGGAAGGAGGTGACGGCTAGCCTAACGATGCGGGCCGCGCAGAGTCGGCGGCCGCAGTCACTGCATCCAGCTTCGCGCCGCGTCCAGCCCCGGCGTTGCGAAGCTAGGGCGCGGCGGCTGCGGCCGCTGCCGTGGGTGCCGCGCTGACTTCGTGCGTCGTGACGCGTTGCTCGGACTTCGCCGTGGCCGTGCCACTGCCCTCGAACCGGGCGCGGTAGACCAGCACATTCTCCATCACGCGCTGGACGTAGTTGCGTGTCTCCGACAGCGGGATGCGCTCGACCCAGTCGACCGGATCGACCTTGGGGTCGCGCGGGTCGCCGCGCGCCTGCACCCATTCGCGCACCCGGCCGCGGCCGGCATTGTAGCCGGCGAAGGTCATGATCTGGTCGCCGCGATATTCCGACAGCAGCGCGCTGAGCTCGGCCGCACCCATCTGGGTGTTATAGACGGGATCGGACACCATCCTGTCCCAGTCATAGGTCAGGCCAAAGCGCTTTGCGGTATCGCGTCCCGCCTCCGGGGTCACCTGCATCAGCCCGACCGCGTTGGCGGCAGACTTGTCGCGTTGGTCGAACGAGCTTTCGGTGCGTGCCACCGAATAGATCACGCTGGTCTCGATCGCGGGCGCGACCTGCTTGTGCTCGGGAATGCCGATGGTCGGGAAGGCGTAATGGTCGAGCGCAAGCCCGCGCGCCAGCGCCGACTTGCCGACCTCCAGCATCACGCGCGCATCGTTGCGCCGGCCGGCGAGCTCGCCGAGCGCTTCCAGCGCTGCGACGTCGGTGCTCTCTTTGGCAAAATCCTCGGCGTAATAGAACACCATGTCGCGCTCGCCGATGCCGTAGAGCATCTCGGCAGCGCGGACGCGCTCGTCCGCGGGCTGTGTATCGGCCGCGGCCAGCACGGGCGAGGGCGGGCGCAGCTCGATCCCGTCGACGCCGAGCCTGGCGCGTGCGAGCTGGCCGTAATAGGCGGTCGGATAGCGCGCGGCGGCCTGATAGCTCATGCGCGCATCCGCCGTCGCCCCCATCGCCTCGGCCGCGCGGCCGCGCCAGTAATGCGCCCGCGACAGTGCGATCGGATTGGCCGAGCCTTCATCGATCGCGGCGAAATGCACCATGGCCGCCTTGGGATCGTCGAGATAGCGCAGCGCAATCCAGCCGCACATGAAGTGGTAGTCGACGCGATAGACTTCCATCACGGGCACCGCCGCCGCGCGCACCACGTCGTAGGCGGTCTTGAACTTGCCCTGGTCGAGAAGCTTTCGCGCGAGCAGGCGGCGCTCGCGCCACCAGGCATCGGTGTCCTGGGCCGCCATCGTGTCGGGCGCGGCGGCCAGGATCAACTCGGCGGCGTCGTCGATGCGGTCGTTCTGGAGATGCCACTGCGCGCGGCACAGGACATAGCCGAGATCGCGGCGTGCTTCGGTCGAGACGTCCTCGAGATAATCCTTGGCCTTGTTGGCCTTGCCGGTGACCGCCGAGCAGGCCTTGACGATCGCGAGCGCGTCTTCGCCAAGCCGTTTTGCGGCGCGCCTTGCACCGGCGTAGTCCTTGGCGCCGAGGCGCTTGTCCATGCGGGCGCGATGATCGTCAGCGGTCAGGAGATCGCGGAACGCCTCGTAGGAATCCTCCTCGCTGCGCTCGGACAATTCGTCCGTGCGCCAGGCCTCGCGCACCAGGCGCGTAGCCCTGTCATTGTCGCCTTCACTCAGGAGCACGCGGGCGAGCGCGAACTTGCCCTTGGCGCTGGTCGGCCGGTCCATCGTGAACTTGTGCACGGCCGCCGCGCCGCTCTTCTCCTGCCACAGCCGCGCTTCGGCGCGGCGGCGGAGTAGGGCGCTGCTCGGCCAGTCCGGATTGGCGGCGAGGAAGGCGGCGTAGCGCTTGAAGGGTGCCGTGCTCTCGGAATGGCGCAGCAGGAACCAGTCGGCGAGCTTCTGTCCGGCCGGATCGGCAATGCGGTCGCGCGCGGCGCTCGCATCGTCGGTCTTGCCCTTGCGCGCGAGATCGATGGCGTCCTTCAGCGCGGCGAGGTCGCCGGTGAGCGGCGGCGGCGCCGGCTTGTCCAAGGGCTCGTCGTCCTTCTTGGGCTTGCGCTTGGCGTCGGCATGCTTGCCGTGGCGCGACTTCGCGGCAGCGTGACGCTGCTTGCCGCCGGCTTTCGTCTCATGCGTTTTCTTTGACGCCGACGATTTGTGACTGCTCTTCGCTGCCAACTCGGCAGGAAGAAGGGCCAATGCGGCCACGGCAACGACACACGCGAGCGAGCGTAGGCACTGGTTCATTCGATGGTCCCCCTGCGAAACCACTACAAACCAAGGTCCGCGACGACATGCGGCTTGAGAATCAAAGACGACACCCAAAACGATGCCACGACATCGTTTCGCAGTCCTCACGCTCCTTCAACAATGCGGCAAAATACCGATGGGAACTCGGGAACTTCCGAAATGGCGGAAAGGTAATGCCTTCAACCTTTGTTAACGAATGGGGCTCGCGCGACGGTTGCGCGCGGTCAGGGGCGTCGCGAGGGCCAGATTGCGCGTGTTCCCGCCGCCAAAACCGGTGTATTGAGTTCCCAACCGGTCCTTTCAGCTCTTACCCCCACCGCTCATGCCACTTTTCAACCAGTCGATCAGGCGCAAGATCGTCGGGATAGCCCTCGGATTGATCGTCCTGATGCTGGTCACCGCGATTCTTTCGATGGTGATGTCGAGCCAGGTCGGCGTCCTGCTCGACGAGCTGACCGATCGCTACATTCCGGCCTACGGCCATCTGGCGCGCGCCAACATCCGCTCGCTGGAGCGCTCGGTGGCGCTGCGGCGGATGGTCATGATGAAGATGCAGGCACCCTCGGAGGAGGAGGCCTATGCGGCGCGCCTGCGCGAATTCGAGGAGGCCGATCGGAAGATCGACGAGGAAGCCGAGGCCGCGCGCACGCACATCAACGCGATCATCGACGACAAGAGGACGCCTTCCGACAATGCCGGGCTGGCGCGGATCGAGACCCGCATCGAAACCACTCTCACCGAGCTGCGTCACGACATGAATGAGGACCACGCAAAACTCCTCAAGCAGGTCGAAGGCAAGCAGATGACGGAGGCGCGCGGGACCCTGGAGCATCTCGACACCATACGCGACCAGTTCAACCAGAAGATCGACGCGATCCGCGCCGACATGCTGAAGCAGGTCTTCGCCAGTACGGCGACAGTGATCGGTCGCCAGCGCCAGGCGATGATCATTTCGGGCATCGTCACCATCCTCGCGGCGGTGGTCGGATTTGCTTTCGCGCTCCTCGTCTCCAGTGGCATCACGCGACCGGTGCGGCTGTTGCTCGCCGGCACCCGCGAGGTCGAGGCGGGGCGCTTCGACAAGACCATCACGGTCTCGACCCAGGACGAGATCGGCGAGCTCGCCGCCGCTTTCAATCGCATGATCGAGCAGTTGCGGCACAACGAGCGCATCCGCGAGACCTTTGGCCGCTATATCGATCCCAAGGTGGCGCAGGGGCTGATCGACCGGCCCGAGGTTGCCATCGACGGCCAGCGCCGGGTGATGACCATCATGTTCTCCGACATGAGCGGCTTCACCTCGATGAGCGAGGGCATGACCCCGCGTGGCCTCGTCAAGGTGATGAACCACTATTTCACGGTGATGTCCGCGCCGATCCGGGGCCATCGCGGCGTCATCGACAAATATATCGGCGATGCCATCATGGCCTATTGGGGCCCTCCCTTCATTGAGGAGGACGAGCCGGCGCTGTTCGCCTGCTACGCCGCCATCGACATGGCCGATGAGGTGCCGGCGTTGCAGAAGCAATTGCCTGACCTGCTCGGTATCCGCGCCATGCCAGGCCCTTGCGATCTGCGCATCGGGATTGCCACCGGCGAGGTCCTGACCGGCAGCATCGGCTCCGAGCTGATGATGAGCTTCACCGTGATGGGCGATGCCGTGAACCTCGCTTCGCGGCTCGAACTGGTCAACAAGATCTACGGCACGCGGATCCTGATCGCGCAGGCGACGGCGGACGCGATCGGCTCGAACCTCGAGCTGCGCGAGATCGATCGTCTGGCGGTGGCCGGCCAAAGCGCATCGCAGGCCATTTTCGAGGTGATGAGCAAGGCGCACGGGCTCAGCGTCCCGCAGGAGAGCTTGCGCGCGCGCTACGCCGAAGGCCTCGCCGCCTACCGCGCGCAGCGCTTCGACGAGGCTCGCGCCGCGTTCAATGCAGCGCTCGAAGCGGTGCCCGGCGACGGCCCCTCGCGCACGCTGCTCGGCCGCATCGCGCAGTTCGAGGCCAATCCGCCGGACGCAGCTTGGGATGGTGCCTGGCGGCTGGAGCAGAAATAGCCGTTCTTGCTGGGCTTGCACCGCCCTTGCTGGAAAAAACGTTTCTACTCGATAACGATGTTCGCCGTGACCTATTTCTCAGGCTTAGGTTTGACGTCCCTTGTGGCGTTTGATGGGGACACGCCGATGACAGAACTTCATGACAGGCTGGAACGGTTCGAGACGCTCACCGCCGAATGCGAGCTGATTGCCAAGCTCGCCACCGACAGCACCAAGCGCGAGTTCTATCTGAGACTCTCGGAGCAGTATCGTCAGCTGGCGGTGGATATGCGGAAGGCGATCGCGACCAAGGCCGCGGCCTGACGCCGCCTGCAATCCGTTCTTAATGTTTGGCGCGCCTCCTTTGAGGATGCGAGCGTCGCGATCATGATTGCTCGCATTGGGAATGCCGAGGTCCGTTGCGGTGCAGCGCATCTCGCTGACGTCGCTTTGCCGCTCCTCACCAGGGCAATCCCATGCGCCTTCTCGCAGTCCTCATCTTCGCGCTCATGACGGCCGCCTGCAATCAGGAGCAGGACATCACCGGCTCGACCCCGGTCTGTGCGATGCGGAACTACAGCTCCTACAATCCCCGCGACATGAACCAGTGCGTTGCCGCCTGCAAGGCGTGCGACCACGGCAACACCGTCACCTGCACCACGTCATGCACCCTCAAGGGTGCCCACTGAGCGGCGGCGCTGGCTGGAGCTAGCGCTGAGGGTGCTCGGGCACCGGAACGATTCACATGGGTTAGTCATTGAAGGGGCAGGCAGGACGCGGAGTCCTATGGAATGGGTATGCTCGATCCCGGTCGGTTCCTGGTGTCGTGCTCGCATTGCGATGCATGGCCGATGGCGGCCAACGTCAAACGTTCGAGCTGGTCGGCGTCGCCGCACGAGGTCCGCTTCGTATGCCCGCGCTGTCGCCGCGAGGAGACAGCCATCATCTCGGCCTCCGGTGAGCTGACCCCGATCCGGCGCATCGACGCCCCGCTGCGCGATGTCACCGCGGCTTGGGCTCAGGCCCAGCGGCCAAGAGGGCGGGCGTAACCCGCCCGTCACAGGACCAAGAGATCGGGCGCAGTCAGCTCTGCGCAACACCTTGCGCGGTCCGTTTTTGGAACCCGGCCTACGCCGACGCGTTTCCGCTCCGACATCAACGCACCGAGGCCCTGCGAAATGATCAGCGAGTATTTCGACACCCGCACCCGGATCAACATGAAGCTGGCGCTGGATCGGGTCTGCCGCAATCGCCCGGTCGGAGAGGACCATTGCTTTCGCAGGTCCGTTGCCGAGAACATCATCCGCTGCGCGCTCACGGGCCGCACCGGCATCGGCCAGCTCGTCGATGCCGGCGAGCGGGCGGTGATCAGGACGCGTTCGGAGCGGGAGCCGGCCTGATTGCGCCGGCTCAATCTCCGGTGCGGTGCTTTGCCCGTCATGCAACCGGCCGATTGACTCTCCGCTTGCCCGCCCCGTAGATTGGCCGGTGACGGTTCTCCTCACGGAGATCAAAAGGGAACGTGGTGCGAGGTTTTCCCGATACCGGGATATTCTCAACGCCACGGCTGCCCCCGCAACTGTAAGCGGTGAATCTTTCGTCATATGCCACTGGGAATCTCGGTCCTGGGAAGGCGACGTAAGGTAACGACCCGCGAGCCAGGAGACCTGCCGTCAGCCGTGGTCACACGCGAAGATGTCGGTCGGGGAGTACAGACATTAGCTTCACCGAAGCAATCGAACGCTCCGCCGTGAAACCTCGTTCGCTGTGACGTGCCACTGACGTCATACCGAGGTTACAAGAGTGTCCCGTATTGTCTTTGCCGCCAGGCGCTTCCGCGCCGGCGTTGTCGCGTTCGTTTCCCTGTATTCGCTCGATCTGACCATGGCCCAGGCCCAGCAGTCGGCATCGCCCGATCTGCTGCCGCCGGTCGAGGTCGCGCCGACCGAGCGTGCGGCCAAGCCGCAAGTCGTGCGGCTTGCGCCGGACAAGCCCGAGCGGCAGCGCGTCGCTCGGCTGCCGAAACCCGGGCTGGTGCCGGCCTCGCCCCCGGTTGCCGGGGTATCCGCGGCCAACCTGTTTCCGACGGTCGTCGTCAGTCCGACGGGCGTTGTCACTCCGACCAATCTGGTTGCGAGCTCGGTGACGGTTCTGACCGCCAGAGACATGGAGCGCGATCAGCGCCGGACCGCATCCGATGCGCTGAGCGCGGTTCCTGGCCTCAACCTCGTGCAGCCGGCGGCCCCGGCGGACAGACGTCGATCTTCATGCGCGGAACGAATTCCAACCACACCAAGGTCCTGATCGACGGCATCGACGTCAGCGATCCCAGCAACCCGAACCGTTCGTTTGATTTCGGCCAGTTGCTCACCTCCGACATTCAGCAGATCGAAGTCCTGCGCGGTCCGCAGGGCGGTCTCTACGGCGCAGACGCGCTGGGGGGCGTGATCTCCATCGTGACGAAGAAGGGTGACGGTCCCGCCCGCGCGACCGGCTCGGTCGAGGGAGGCTCGTTCGGAACGTTCAACCAGACCGCAGGTCTGAGCGGTTCACAGGACCACTTCAACTATGCCTTCAACGTCGCGCATTTCCACGCGAACGACGTGCCGGTGACACCGGTCGAATTGCTGCCGCCGGGGCAGAAGGCGATCGGCAACTATTACGACAACATGACCTATTCGACGAAGCTTGGCGCCGAATTGAGCGAAAACCTGACGCTCAACGGCGTGGCGCGGTACACCGACGCCACCCTGCGCTTTACCGGAGACACCTTCGATCCCGTCACATCCGCGAGCTTTCCCGCGGCCGCGCAAAGCACGCAGACGGTGCACCAGCTCTTCACGCGCGGGGAGGCGGTCTGGTCCGCTCTCGACGACCGGATGAAAAGCTATTTCGGCGTCAACTACACCAATCACTGGAACTACAACATCTCGCCCGGCGACGTGATGCCCACGATCACGACCGGCGATCGCGTCAAGTATGATTGGCACACCACGACCCAGCTCGCGCCCAACAACAATGTCATCATTGGCGCGGAACATGAGACCGAAACACTGCAAACGGCGACGGTCTCGGCGCAAAACGTCAACAAGGCCGGATATATGGAGCTGCAGTCCCAGTTCCGGGATCGCATCTTCTTCACGGCCAACGTCCGGCAGGACGACAACGAGCGGTTTGGAGAGCATCCGACCTTTCGTCTGGCGTCTGCCGTGATCGTGCCTGGTCACGGATACGAAGTTCAAGGGAAGCTACGGCACGGGGTTCAAGGCGCCAACGCTCAACCAGCTTTACGTCAGCTTTCCCGCGTTCTTCTTCTTTGCAAATCCCAACCTCAAGCCCGAGGAAAGCGTCGGATACGACGCCGGCTTCGAGCAACCCTTGTTTGGCGATCGCGTTCGCTTCGGGTCGACCTACTTCCGCAACAACATCACGGACCTGATCCAGAGCACGTTCGATCCCCTGACATTCACGAGCACCAACACCAATATCGGCAAGGCGATCACGGAGGGCACGGAGAGCTTCGTCGCGGCTGCGATCACCGACCGGCTTCGCGTTCGTGCCGACTACACTTTTACCCGCGCGGTCGATGCGACGGCAGGACTGGAGCTCCTGAGGCGTCCGAAGGAGAAGTGGAGCGCAAATGTCATCTGGAATCCAGAGCTGGCCCCGGTTGTTTGGACAGCGCCCCGCTGGATTTAAGTGGATTCCTGCCGGGTTATGCTGAACGCGGGGCTTTACGGTTTTGTCGTTGCGTCGGGAGGGCGTAGCCCGACCAGAGCGACGACAAAACCGTCGGCGACGGTCATGCGGCCATCACCATAGCTTGCGTGCCGAAGTAAGCCTCGTCGGGCGTGCGCCCGTCAAGGCTCGAGTGAGGGCGTCCCTGATTGTAGAAGGCCAGATACTTGGCAATTGACGCTCGCGCCTCGGACACGCTGTCGTAGGCGCGGAGATATACTTCTTCGTATTTGACCGTGCGCCAGAGCCGCTCGACAAACACGTTGTCGCGCCAGGCGCCCTTGCCGTCCATGCTGATGGCGATCTTCGCGTCCAGCAGCACATCGGTGAACTCGAGGCTGGTGAACTGGCTGCCCTGATCCGTGTTGAAAATCTCGGGCCTGCCGTGCTTCGCCAACGCCTCCTGGACCGCTTCGACGCAGAAGGCCGCCTCCATTGTGATCGAGACGCGATGGGCCAGGACCCGTCGGCTGAACACATCGACGACCGCCGCGAGATAGACGAAGCCACGCCGCATCGGAATGTAGGTGATGTCCATTGCCCACGCATGGTCGGGCCGCTCGATCTTCAATCCGCGCAACAGGTACGGGTAGATCTTGTGACCCGGAGCCGGCTTGCTCGTGTTCGGGCGACGATAGACCGCCTCGATCCCCATGCGCTTCATCAGCGTCGCGATGTGGCGGCGACCGGCGTATACGCCCTCCCGCCGCAGCAACGATCGCAGCATACGCGCTCCCGCGAAGGGATAATCGAGATGCAGCTCATCGAGCCGACGCATCAAGGCAAGGTCCTCGGCCGAAACTGGCCGAGGTTCATAGTAGACCGTGCTGCGAGCCAGCTTCAGGACCTTCGCCTGGCGCACGATAGAAAGATCATGATCGCGGTCGATCATCGCTTTGCGCTCAGCAGGCCCGCCTTGGTGAGCGCGCCGGACAAAAAATCGTTTTCCAACGCCAGCTCGCCGATCTTGGCATGTAACGCCTTCAAATCGACCGGCGTCTCGGCCGATGTCTTGTCATGCCCAAACACGCCGGCGGCGCCTTCCAGGAGCTGGTTTTTCCAGATCGTGATCTGGTTCGGATGAACATCAAACAGTTGCGCCAGCTCCGCCAGTGTCTTGTCGCCTTTGACCGCAGCCAAAGCAACCTTCGCCTTGAATGCCGGAGAATGCGTCCGGCGGCTCTTCTTCGTCATCTTCGCTCCTGATTCGCAGCAAGAATCCTCGCCGCTGTCAGGCAGAAAATCCACTCAAGCTACTGTCCGAATTTGCGGGGCCAGCTCTTCCGATCGATCCGCTGACACTTTCCGCAACCGTGTTGCACGTCGGGAGTTTCGTCGATGGTAACCGCGACTTCAGCATTCTGCGTCTGCTGGCTCCGGCCTACACTGTCGTCAACGTCGCAGCCGAATATCTGGTCACCGACCAGGTGAAGGTGTTCGGCCGGGTCGATAATCTCGCCAATGTGCACTATCAAAATCCGACTGGCTTTCTGCAGCCGGGACTGGGCGTCTATGGCGGCATTCGCCTGGCGAATTACGACGCCAGATAGCGAGAGAGAGAAGCCTCATGACGACGGCCGATCCGCTCATGGACCTGATCGCAAGCCAGCTTGCCGACGCTGAGGCCGGCTGGAGCGTCGGCACGTTCGGTGCCATTGCCGAGTTCACACGCGAGCCCGGTGAGGCCTTCGATATGGAGCAGTCGCGCAACGGGATCAGCGTCGTGACGCAGAAGGGTGGGATGCGCGTTGTCTCCCACCCGGATCTGCGCCTGATCGCGTCGGAATCGCCGACCACGGATAGCTGGAGCCACCGCATCGCGCTGTGCCTTCCGCATGAAGCCAGCGCCATGAGTGGTCGTACCGTGCTGACCGAGCTCGGTCCGGATATCGAGGCGCTCCTGACGAGGGATCGCAGCGGCATCCTGTTCGACCTTGGTCTCGGAACGTTGCAGATCGACGCCTGCATCCGCGTCAGCGATGCCGATGCCGTCGCCGCGCTCAGGAGCCGCACGGGCCAATCCGTGTTCGCACCCGAAAGCGACGCCATGCGGATCATTCTGGCCGCCAATCCGCACCGCGTCTTCACCAGCCGCATCGGGCGCGCCGAGGTATTCCAGCCGATCCCGCCGCCGGGTGGGCGAAGCCCTGACGGCCCGCACACCCACGTCCTGCCAAAGCTGCTCGCGCATCGCCGCACCCATGCCGCCACCGAGCCGCTGCCTGAGGGGTGGATCCCCTGCGCGCATCTCTATCCGGCCCATCCGCTCCGCGATCAGCTCGGCCGCAAGCGCGCTTTTCGGCCGGATCATCACGCAGCCTTCCAGGCGCTGCTCGAACTCTATGGGCTGCCGGAGCTGATGGCGTGCAAGAGGGCCGTGGTCGAGGCGGTCGCGAAGGGGCGGGGACCTGAGATAGTGACGCTTCCGCCCGATCGCACAGCGCGCGCCACCGTTCGCGTGGCCTTGCGCCAATTGGCGGCCATGGAGCCGCACACCGCGACACTCGCCGCCTGGCTTGCCGCCTACGACCGGCGCGATCCAGCCGAGACTGAAGATCCCATGGAGGCTCTTCACTGAGTCAGACGTGCTGCCGCGTTCCAGCAAAATTGTGCTACAAATCCCACAAGGAGATCGTTCCATGACTGTAACCATCCTGCCGCCCCACGCCGACCGTTTCCGCCTTCATCCGGTCACCTCGCGCCTCGCGCAGATGTTCTGCTTTGCACTGCTGACGATGTCATGCGCGCTCGCGAGCTTCGCGCTTGCCTGCGCGACGCCGTTTGCGGCGTTCGCCGTCGTCGCCGCCGCGATGCTGCCGATGCGTCCGGCGCTGCTCGTCGTCACCGGCGCCTGGCTCGTGAACCAGACCATCGGCTTCGGCGTGCTGCACTATCCCATCGATGGCAGCACCATCGCCTGGGGCTTTGTCATCGGTGCTGCCGCGTTGCTGTCGACGGCAGCGGCATCGACCGTTCTCCGCCTGCTGCCGCAGGGCCGCACGCCGCTGATGCTGGCCATCGCGCTCGTCGCCGCCTACGCCGCCTATGAGCTCGCGCTGCTTGCCGCGACGCCGTTCCTTGGCGGAGAGGGCGCGTTCACTGCGGCCATCGTGACGCGCATCGGGCTGACCAGCGCCGTCTGGCTCGCCGGCCTCGTCGCCGCCTGCGAGATTGTCCGCCTGGTCGATCCGTTCGGGCGCGGACGCGCGATGTCGGCTTGAACGACGAGGCCCATTGGCGTGATGACATCACGTCCCTTGTCTTTGCAGTCAGGGGACACGGCGCGATTTGCGCCGTGCATCGCGGCGCATTCCGGACTTTGATCGGCGTGGAGCCCTCTGCGGAGGATTGCCTCAGCTATTTCCGGCGTTTTGAGGCTGTATTTCGGGAGGCCGCTGGCGCCAAGATCGCCCGTAAAGGCATTTCGGCAGGGACGAGCCTGCATCTTACCAGTCGCGATATCACCCGGAAGCTGTTAGAAAACGACCAAATCGCTAACGGAGAATAGCTATGAGCCAGTCCCATGTCGCACATCTTCCGATCGCAGTCGGACAGGCGGGACGGCTTTCGCAAGCCCTGATGGCCATGGTGCTCGGCTTGTTCATCGTCGGCGTCGTGGGATTCTCGCATATCGACATCGTTCACAATGCCGCGCACGACGTGCGCCACTCGAACGCATTCCCCTGCCACTAACCGGGGCGGCATGAGTACGTTTCGTTCGATCGTTTTCTCGTCGGTCATTGCCGGTTTCATCGTTGGTCTCATCGTCACGGTCGCCCAGCAGTTCGGCACCGTTCCCCTGATCCTGAAAGCCGAGGTCTTCGAGAAGGCGGCGGAGACCCATCAGCACGACGCGCCGCAGGCGGCTGCGGCTGGCCATGACCATGCAAGCCATGATCACGCCGACCATGATCATGGCGCCGAGGCGTGGGAGCCGCGAGACGGATTCGAGCGCAACGCCTATACGGCGGCCGCGAACGTGCTGACCGCGATCGGCTTCGCACTGCTCCTGGCTGGCTTCTTTGCTGTTCGCAGCGGCGCGACCGGCGCGGGCGTCTCCTGGCATGAAGGCCTGATGTGGGGATTGGCAGGTTTTGCCGTGTTCACCATTGCCCCCGGCCTCGGCTTGCCGCCGGAGCTGCCGGGCGTGCCGGCTGCACCGCTGCTGTCGCGCCAGATCTGGTGGCTGGCCGCCATATTTGCGACGGCTGCTGGCTTGGCGTTGATCGTCTTTCGCCACTCGGTGCCGGCGGCAATTGCGGGCGTCATCCTGCTGATCTTGCCCCATATGATCGGCGCGCCCGAGCTGGCGCACGTCGAGACCAACGTGCCGTCCTCGCTGTCGCATCAGTTCGTCACCGCGGTCACGGTGACGAGCTTGATTTTCTGGAGCCTGCTCGGTGCTGTGACAAGTGCGATCTTCGCGCGCTTCGATCATAGTACGGATGTGCGTGCCTAGAATCCTGCCTGGCTTCACGCCCGCCATCACCGCATTCCACAGGAAATCCGCGCCAAGCCTGCCAACGAATCGTTGACACCCGGCTGCATATGTCACCACATGTGGGCGTCACGGTTCCGCTGGATCGCAAGATTTAGTGGCTAAGAGGGAAGCCGGTGAACCGCGCGAGAGCGTGGAATTCCGGCGCTGCCCCCGCAACTGTCAGCAGCGAGCTGCTTCCGAACAATCGTCACTGGTGCCTTTCGCGCCGGGAAGACGGGAAGTGGGCGATGACCTGCGAGCCAGGAGACCTGCCGCGACGATCTGAACGTCCACGGGCGGGGTGTCCGGCGGTCGCTTGCATGCACCGCCCGGCAACTCTGCCGCCGGCGTTTCTGCAGCGTCCTTCCTTACAGCCCCGTTCAAACACAACGCGCGCATCACGGGGCCCTTTGATGTTACTCAACCTGCACGACGCGGACACCGCTTCCGCACCCATCGTTCATTTGCGTCCACAATCGCTTGCGCCTGCTTCGAGCGAGCCGGCCATGCAGATCATCCGTCGCAACGGCAAGGTCTCGCCGTTCGATTCCGCCAAGATCGCGGTCGCCATGACCAAGGCTTTCCTTGCGGTCGAAGGCACCAGCGCGGTCGCCTCGCGTCGCGTCCATGAGAGCGTGGAGCAGCTCACGGCCGAAGTCGTCGCTGCGCTGATGCGGCGGGCAGGCGAGGGACGCACCTTCCATATCGAGGACGTGCAGGACCAGGTCGAGCTCGCCTTGATGCGGAGCGAGCATCACAAGGTCGCACGCGCCTATGTGCTGTACCGCGAGGAGCGGTCGCGCCAGCGAGCCGAGGAGGCGGCCGCGGAAGCGACGCCCGCTGTCGCGCCGGCACTTCATGTCACGCTCGCCGACGGTTCGCGCGTTGGTCTCGACACCAAGCGGCTCGCGCTGATTATCGGCGAAGCCTGCGCCGGTCTCGACGGCGTCTCCGCGGCACCCGTGCTCACCGAGACCACCCGCAATCTCTACGACGGCATCAGCCAGGACGAACTGGCGCTGGCCTCGATCATGGCCTCGCGCACGCTGGTCGAGCAGGAGCCGAATTACGCCTATGTCAGCGCGCGCCTGCTGCTCGACAAGCTGCGCGGCGAGGTGCTGTCCTATGTCCATGCCGTGCCGATCTCCGCCTCGCAGGCCGATATGGCTGTGCGCTATGCCGAATATTTCCCGGCCTATGTGAAGACCGGCATCGCTGCCGAACTGCTCGATCCTGAACTGACCCGCTTCGACCTCGGCCGGATCGCGGCTGCACTCAAGCCCGAGCGCGACCTGAACTTCCAGTTCCTCGGCCTCCAGACGCTGTACGACCGCTACTTCCTGCACGTCCGCGGCAAGCGGATCGAATTGCCGCAAGCCTTCTTCATGCGCGTCGCGATGGGTCTTGCGGTTCGCGAGATCGACCGAGAGGCCAAGGCGATCGAGTTCTACGATCTGCTGTCATCGTTCGACTTCATGGCCTCGACGCCGACGCTGTTCAATTCGGGTACGCTGCGTCCGCAATTGTCGTCCTGCTTCCTCACGACGGTGTCCGACGACCTCGACGGCATCTTCAAGTCGATCAAGGACAACGCACTGCTGGCAAAGTATTCCGGCGGTCTCGGCAACGACTGGACGCCGGTGCGTGGTCTCGGCGCCCACATCAAGGGCACCAACGGCGAGAGCCAGGGCATCATCCCGTTCCTGAAGGTTGCCAACGACACCGCGATTGCCGTCAACCAGGGCGGCAAGCGCAAGGGCGCCGTCTGCGCCTATCTGGAGACCTGGCACGTCGACATCGAGGAATTCCTCGACCTGCGCAAGAACACCGGCGACGACCGCCGTCGTACCCACGACATGAACACGGCCAATTGGGTGCCGGACCTGTTCATGCAGCGCGTCGATATCGACGGCGAATGGACGCTGTTTTCGCCGGACGAGACGCCCGATTTGCACGATCTCTACGGCGAGGCGTTCAAGTCGGCTTACGAGGCCTATGAGGCCAAGGCGAAAGCCGGCGGCATGCGCGTCTTCAAGACCGTGCGTGCGAGCGACCTCTGGCGTCGCATGCTGACCATGCTGTTCGAGACCGGTCATCCCTGGATCACCTTCAAGGACCCCTGCAATCTGCGTTCGCCGCAACGCCACGTGGGCGTGATCCATTCTTCGAACCTCTGCACCGAGATCACGCTCAACACCTCGGCCGACGAGGTCGCGGTCTGCAATCTCGGCTCCATCAACATGCTCAACCATGTCGGTCCCAATGGACTCGACCATGCCAAGCTGAAGCGGACGGTGACGACATCAGTACGGATGCTCGACAACGTCATCGACATCAATTTCTACACGATCCCCGAAGCGCGCCGCTCCAACATGCGTCATCGTCCCGTCGGGCTCGGCCTGATGGGCTTTCAGGAAGCGCTTCAGGTCCAGCGCATTCCGACCGCGTCCGACGCGGCCGTGGCGTTTGCCGACACCAGCATGGAGGCAATCTCGTTCCACGCGATCGAAGCGTCGTCCGATCTCGCCGCGGAGCGCGGACGCTATCCGAGCTTCGAGGGCTCGCTGTGGTCGAAGGGCGTCTTGCCGCTCGACTCCATCCAGCTTCTCGCCGACGCGCGCGGTGGTCTCGACGTCGATCGCTCCGCAACGCTCGACTGGGATCGCCTGCGCAAGAAGGTCACGTCCAGCGGCATGCGCAACTCGAACGTCATGGCGATCGCGCCGACGGCGACGATCTCCAACATCTGCTGCGTCTCGCAGTCGATCGAGCCGAACTACCAAAACCTGTTCGTGAAATCGAACATGTCCGGCGACTTCACGGTCGTGAACGAGTTCCTGGTGCGCGACCTCAAGGCGAGGGGGCTTTGGGACGAGGTGATGGTCTCCGACCTCAAATATTTCGACGGCAGCGTGGGCCAGATCGACCGCGTTCCTGACGATCTGAAGGCGCTCTACGCCACCGCCTTCGAGATCGACAGCGCCTGGCTGATCGAGGCGGCCGCGCGCCGGCAGAAATGGATCGACCAGTCGCAGTCGCTCAACCTCTACATCGCCAATCCCTCCGGCAAGAAGCTCGATGCGCTCTACCGGCTGGCCTGGCGGCGCGGCTTGAAGACGACCTACTATTTGCGCTCGCGCAGCGCCACGCATGTCGAGAAATCGACGTTGAAGGGCACCGACGGAAAGCTCAATGCGGTGTCCGCGTCAGTGGCGGTGTCGCACGCGCCGATCGTGATCCCGACCGCAGCGGCACCGGACCTCGACGGCATCAAGGCCTGCCGGATCGACGATCCCGAATGCGAAGCGTGCCAGTGAGGAGATGACGATGCTCGACTGGTCCGATACCGAAACCACAGCAGCCGCTCCTGCCGTCTCAAGTCTCGCCACCGCACTGCGTCCGCAGACCCAACTCAAGCTCGAGCCGACCGACCCGACCGGCTTAGGTGCGATCGATCGCGCCGGCGGCCGCGTCTCGGTCGACGAGAAGCGGATGATCAACTGCCGCGCCGACGTCAACCAGCTGCTTCCGCTGAAGTATAAATGGGCCTGGGAGAAGTATCTCTCAGGCTGCAACAATCACTGGATGCCGACCGAAGTCTCGATGCAGGCCGACATCGCGCTATGGAAGTCGCGGGACGGGCTGACGGAGGACGAGCGGCGCGCGATCAAGCGCAATCTCGGCTTCTTCGCAGCCTCTGAATCGCTCGTCGCCAACAACATCGTGCTGGCGATCTACCGACACCTCACCAATCCGGAGTGCCGGCAGTACCTCCTTCGGCAGGCCTTCGAGGAGGCGGTGCACACCCACACCTTCCAGTATATCGTCGAAAGCCTCGGCCTCGACGAGGGCGAGCTGTTCAACATGTACCGCGAGGTGCCGTCGATCACGGACAAGGCGGCCTGGGCGCTCAAGCACACGCAGCACCTGGACGATCCGTCGTTCCAGACGGGGACGCCGGATAGCGACCGCGCCTTCCTGCGCGATCTCGTCGCCTTCTACGTCGTGTTCGAGGGCATGTGGTTCTACACCGGCTTCGCGCAGATCCTATCGCTCGGCCGCCGCAACAAGATGGTCGGCATCGCCGAGCAGTATCAATACATCCTGCGCGACGAGAGCATCCATCTCAACTTCGGCATCGACGTGATCAACCAGATCAAGATCGAGAACCCACATCTGTGGACGGCAGCGTTCCAGGACGAGATCCGCGGCATGATCCGGGATGCCGCCGAGCTCGAAGCCGCCTACGGACGCGATACGATGCCGCGCGGCTTTCTTGGGCTCAACGCGGCGCTGTGCGAGCAGTACATGCACTTCATCGCCAACCGGCGCTGTGCGCAGATCGGGCTGGCTCCGGTGTTCGCCGAGGTCGAGAACCCGTTCCCGTGGATGTCCGAGGCAATGGATCTGAAGAAGGAGAAGAACTTCTTCGAGACCCGCGTCATCGAATACCAGAATGGTGGTGCGCTGACTTGGGAATAGCACCGGTCATGGCTATGCCGCGGGCGTGTCACCTGTGCTTAAACGGTGGCACGCGTGCGACAGCAGGGGGATGAGGTGGAGATCAGACGAGACGATCCGACGGCGCCCTATGTCGCCGACTTGTTGGCACATCATCTCGAGGAGCTGCGCAGCCTCATGGCCGAGCGCGCCTTCGCTCTCGATGCCACCGGCCTTTCGGCTGCCACCGTGACCTTCTGGACGGCTTGGCAGGACGATGTCCTGCTCGGGTTCGGTGCGCTGAAGGAGCTGGATCATACGCATGGCGAGGTGAAGTCGATGCGTGCCGCGCCGGCTGCACGGGGCACCGGGGTAGGGCGCGCACTGCTGGGCCATATCATCGCTGAAGCCCGCAGGCGGGGTTACGTGCACCTCAGCCTGGAGACCGGCACGGCAGCCCTGCACGCGCCCGCCATCTCGCTCTACCGCAGCGCCGGTTTTGTCTCCTGCGCGCCGTTCGCTGACTATGAGGCAAGCCCGCACAACCAGTTCATGCGGCTCGACCTGACGGATTGAGCTGGGCGCTTCGCGCTCATCACTCCTGCCTCAGGATGACGGGGTTGGTACTGCGGGCCGCCGCGACTCAGGTGAGGCACGCTCCGTTCCCGAGACCCGCGCTGGGGCGCGCCGGAGCGGCTTTGAAATCTCAAGTTGTGGATTGTCATAATCACGAGGGTATTGCAGTAAGCCAACCCGTGTCTTCCCGGTAACGATTGTGCTGTCTCTGCAACACTCATCTTGGATTAAACCCTTATCTCCGTCCGTTCGCATCAGCGCCGCTTTTTAGCCACACCCGAACATGAATAAAATCGCTCTAAAGTTTGAAGGGCATCGGCGGTCTTCGAAGGACGGAAAATCCCAAGGTCGATTCAAATCTTGGCTCTGATTTTTCGGGTCTGAAAGGGTTGGCCGGGGAAACTGGTTTGCGATGGACGCAAAGACCGACATCAAGCAGAGGCTGCCGAGCCGTCACGTGACGGAAGGCCCGACGCGCGCGCCGCACCGGTCCTATTTCTACGCCATGGGTCTGACCACCGAGCAGATCCACCAGCCCTTCGTCGGCGTCGCCTCCTGCTGGAACGAGGCCGCCCCCTGCAACATCTCCCTGATGCGCCAGGCGCAGGCGGTGAAGAAGGGCGTCGCGTCGGCCGGCGGCACCCCCCGTGAATTCTGCACCATCACCGTCACCGACGGCATCGCCATGGGCCATGACGGCATGCGCTCGTCGCTGCCGTCGCGCGAGTGCATCGCCGATTCCGTCGAGCTGACCGTGCGCGGCCACGCCTATGATGCGCTCGTGGGCCTTGCCGGTTGCGACAAGTCGCTGCCGGGCATGATGATGGCGATGGTCCGTCTCAACGTGCCCTCGATCTTCATCTACGGTGGCTCGATCCTGCCCGGCAATTTCCGCGGACAGCAGGTCACCGTGCAGGACATGTTCGAGGCTGTCGGCAAGCACTCGGTCGGCGCCATGTCGGACGAGGACCTCGACGAGATCGAGCGCGTGGCCTGCCCCTCGGCGGGCGCCTGCGGTGCGCAGTTCACCGCCAACACTATGGCGACCGTCTCCGAGGCGATCGGCCTGGCGCTGCCGTACTCGGCCGGCGCCCCGGCGCCGTATGAAATCCGCGACGCTTTCTGCATGACCGCGGGCGAGAAGGTCATGGACCTGATTGCCTCCAACCTCCGGCCGCGCGACATCGTGACACGGAAGGCGCTGGAGAACGCCGCCGCCGTGGTCGCGGCGTCCGGCGGCTCGACTAATGCTGCACTGCACCTGCCGGCAATCGCGCATGAGTGCGGCATTAAGTTCGACCTGTTCGACGTCGCCGAAATCTTCAAAAAGACACCATATGTCGCGGATTTGAAGCCGGGTGGCCGTTATGTCGCCAAAGACATGTTTGAAGTAGGTGGCATACCGCTTCTGATGAAGACGCTGCTCGACAACGGATTTCTCCACGGCGACTGCATTACGGTCACCGGTCGAACGATCGCCGAAAACCTCAAAAGCGTTAAATGGAATCCGCACCAGGATGTGGTGCACCCGGCAGACAAGCCGATCACCGTCACTGGTGGTGTGGTTGGTCTGAAGGGCAATCTGGCGCCAGAAGGTGCGATCGTGAAAGTCGCGGGAATGTCTAACCTGAGGTTCACCGGTCCGGCGCGATGCTTCGACCGGGAGGAGGACGCCTTCGAGGCCGTCCAGAACCGCACCTACAGGGAAGGCGAAGTCATCGTGATCCGCTACGAGGGCCCCAAGGGCGGTCCCGGCATGCGGGAAATGCTCCAGACCACCGCGGCGCTGACCGGCCAGGGCATGGGCGGCAAGATCGCGCTCATCACCGACGGCCGCTTCTCCGGCGCCACCCGCGGCTTCTGCATCGGTCATGTTGGGCCGGAAGCCGCCATCGGCGGCCCGATCGGGCTGCTCGAGGATGGCGACATCATCGAGATCGACGCGGTCGCAGGTACCCTTAACGTAAAATTGAGCGACCAAGAGCTCGCCCAGCGCAAGACCAAATGGAGCGCTCGCGCGACTAACCACACGTCGGGTGCGCTCTGGAAGTATGCTCAGCAGGTTGGACCAGCGGTCGGTGGGGCAGTGACCCATCCGGGCGGCGCGCACGAGAAACAGTGCTATGCGGACATCTAGGCGTGCCATAGTTGCGTTTGTGTTGGGGGTCGGTGCACTGGCCGCGCCGGCGCTCGCCTTTGACGGCTCGGCCAGCAAGGATGCGGCCCTCCCGGTCGTGACCACCTTGCCGGGCGCCGCGGGTGCCGTGCGCAGCAAGGTGGCGGCACCGGCGACCACGCCCCAGGAAACCTCGCTCAGCGCCCTGCAATATGCCGCCGAAGGCGGTCATCCCGGCGCTCAGTTCAAGCTCGGCCGCATGTATGCCGATGGCGACGGCGTCGCCCAGGACGATGTGCGCGCCTTCGAATATTTCAGCCGCATCGCCAATGCGCATGCCGAGGACAGCCCGTCGGCGCCGCAGGCGCAGGTCGTGGCCAACGCCTTCGTCGCGCTCGGCCGCTACTATCTGAGCGGTATCCCGAACTCGAAGATCAAGTCGGATCCGGACCGGGCGCGGGAGATGTTCTCCTATGCGGCCTCCTATTTCGGCAATGCGGATGCGCAGTACGATCTCGCCCGGCTGTATCTGAAGACCCCGGACGCCTCGCGCGAGGATTTCCGCTATGGCGCGCGCTGGCTCGGCCTTGCCGCCCAGAAGGGCCAGCACGAGGCGCAGGCGCTGCTCGGCCAGATGCTGTTCAATGGCGACCGCCTGCCGCGGCAGGCCGCGCGTGGCCTGATGTGGCTGACGCTGGCGCGTGACAGCGCCGGTATTGAGGAAACCTGGATCAAGGAAAGCTACAATCGCGCTTTCGCCAAGGCCTCGGACGACGACCGCGCCATGTGCCTGCAAATGCTGGAACAGTGGGTGCAGGGCGTTCAGGGCCGCCGGTAGTAGGTACCCCGCCGGGTAGGTTAGCCCGCGGCTGCGCGAAGCGCAGTCCGCCGGCGCCATCTGCTCAAGCCGCCTCCAGATCCAGATCCGCCCATACCGGCACGTGGTCCGACGGCTTCTCCCAGGCCCGCACATAGCTGTCGATGCCGACATTGGCGAGCCGGTCGCTGGCCTGCGGCGACAGCAGCAGATGGTCGATCCTCAAGCCATGGTTTTTCTGCCAGGCGCCGGCCTGGTAGTCCCAGAAGGTGTAGAGCCCGGGCTCGTCGGTGACCGCGCGCAGGGCGTCGGTGAGGCCGAGGCCCAGCAGGGACTGAAAGCTCTCCCGCGTCTCGGCCTTGAACAGGGCGTCCTCGGTCCAGGCGGCGGGATTATGGACGTCGCGGGCATGCGGGATGACGTTGAAGTCGCCTGCGAGGATCAGCGGCTCCTCGGCCTTGAGGCGCTCCCTCGAATACTCAAGAAGCCGCGACATCCATTTGAGCTTGTAGGGATATTTCTCGGTCCCGACCGGGTTGCCATTGGGCAGATAGAGGCAGGCAATGCGCAGCACGCCGTGCTTGAGCGTGACCACACCCTCGAGGAAACGGGCATGGGCGTCCTCGTCGTCGCCGGCGAGGCCCGACTTGGTCTCGTCGAAGCGGAGCTTCGAAAGCAAAGCGACGCCGTTGAAGGTCTTCTGACCGTGGGTGACCACGTTGTAGCCCAGCGCCTCGATCTCCAGCCGCGGGAAGGCCTCGTCGATGCATTTGATCTCCTGGAGGCAGACGATGTCCGGCTGGCATTCCTTCAGCCAGGTCAGCAGCAGGTCGATCCGCTGCCGGACCGAGTTCACGTTCCAGGTAGCAACTCTGATGGGCATTGGTGGGGCTCCGGGCAGGGGTCATGGTTAGAACAAACTGCAAACGCGCCCGTCAAGGACGCCGCAAAATCTCCCACAAAATTAACCCGGCTTAAGCCGGGCTCGGGCCATTGATACCGAAAAGGTTTTTCGAATGGGATGGCCGGACAAATCCATGAAGCAAGCTGAGCCGCGCGACGGCCTGATCGGCGCGTTCCTGTACTGGCTCGGCGGCTTCGAGATCGAGGACGGCCTGACTGCCAATCTCAGCGAGCGCGAGCTGCGCCGCATCCGCGCCAAGCAGATCGACGCGGTGATGCGCGCGATCCCGGTGACCATGGCTGTCACCATGCTCAACGTCGCCATCGTGCTGATCCTGTTCTGGGGCAGGGGCTGGAACGATTTCCTCGCAATCTGGGGCATGACCCTCGCCGTCACCGCTTCGCTTGCCGTGCGCGCGTGGCGGCGGTCGCATCAAAACCCGCCGCAGGAAGCATCACCGCGCGCCGCGCGGCAGATGCTGCGGCAGGCGTTCTTCCTCGCGGCGATCTGGGGCACGCTGCCGCTCGCGCTGTTCAGCCGGGTCGAGCCGACCAGTCAGCTCATCCTGGCCTGCCTGATGGTCGGCATGATGTCCGGCGGCGCCGTCACGCTGTCGACCTTCCCGCGCGCGGGCCTCGTCTATCTCGCGACCGTGACGATGGCCTGCGCCGGCGCGCTGTTCCTGTGCGGCACCGGGCCGTATCTGCTAACCGCGGTGTTCCTGCTGCTGTTCGCGTTCTTCATGGCGCGTAACATCGTCTCGCAGGGCAATCTGTTCCTCGGCAATCTCAAGGCCCGGCTCGAGCTCGAACGTCAGACCGAGATCATCTCGCTGCTGCTGAAGGACTTTCAGGAGAACGCCAGCGACTGGTTGTGGCAGACCGACGCCGAAGGGCATCTCGTCGACGTGCCCCAACGCTTCGCCGAAGTGGCGCAGCTTCCGCTTCCGCTGCTGAAGGGCTCGCATTTCGTCGACGTGCTCGACATGCTCTGTCCCGACGACAAGAGCGCAGCCTACAACGTCGTCGGCCTGATGGAGCAGAGCGAGCCGCTGCACGAGATGAACCTCAAGGTCGTCGCCGGCGGCGAGGCGCGGCTGTGGTCGCTGACTGCGAAGCCGGCCTACGACCGCGACGGCCAGTTCCTCGGCTATCGCGGCTTCGGCCGCGACGTCACCGAGCGCTGGCGCGCGGAAAAGGCCGAAGCCGAGAGCCGCGCGAAGTCCGACTTCCTCGCGGTGATGAGCCACGAGATCCGCACGCCCATGAACGGCGTGCTCGGGCTTGCCAGCATGCTGCTGGAAACCAAGCTCGATCCGGAGCAGCACGAGGCCGTCACTTCGATCCGCGAGTCCGGCGACAATCTCCAGCGCATCCTCAACGATATCCTTGATCTGTCCAAGCTCGAGGCCGGACGCTTCGCGTTCGAGGCGATCGACTTTGCGCCGCAGGCGCTGGTCGAGACGGTTGCGACCGTCGTGCGCGCAGGCGCCAAGAGCAAGGGGCTCGCCGTCAAGGTCGAGCTCGACCCGAACCTGCCGCCGACGCTGCGCGGTGATGTCGCGCGGATCCGGCAGGTGCTGCTCAACCTCGCCTCCAACGCGGTAAAGTTCACCGACGAAGGCGAGGTGACGATCAAGGCCACCTGCCAGGCGCGCCGCGATCTGCTTGCGACCGTCGAATGGACCGTGACCGACAGCGGCATCGGCATCGCGCCCGAGAAGCTCGGGGAGCTGTTCTCCGACTTCGCGCAGGCCGACGCCTCGATCAGTCGCCGCTTCGGCGGCACCGGGCTTGGGCTTGCAATCTCCCGGCGCATCATCGAGCAGATGGGCGGCACCATCGGCGTCACCTCGACGCCGGGCGAGGGCTCGACCTTCCGCTTCACGCTGGTGCTGCCCTGGAGCCAGGCGCAGGCCTCCGACCAGGCCGCGGGCAGCGATGAAGCCGACGAGCTCAAGGCGCGGATCGCGGGACTCGACCGGCCGCTGAGGGTGCTGGTTGCCGAGGACGATGCCGTCAACCGCATGGTCGTGACCAAGATGTTGGGGGCGTTCGACGTCGAGCTGCGCGTCGTCACCGACGGCGTCCAGGCGGTCGAGGCTGCCTCGGAGAGCGATTACGATGTCGTGCTGATGGATGTGCGCATGCCGGACATGGACGGCCTTGCCGCGACGCGGGCGATCCGCGCGCAAGGCGGGCGCTTCGAAGCCTTGCCGATCGTCGCGCTGACCGCCAACGCCTTCCCCGAGGACGTCAAGATTTGCCGCGAGGCCGGCATGTCTGACTTTTTGGCAAAGCCGCTACGTAAGCCCGCGCTTGCCGCCGCCTTGCTGCGCGCGCTCGACGGCCACACGATGTCGGAGGACGCGCCGCTTCAGCCGGAGCTGACGCCGATCGACGTCGCGTGGACGGACGAGGAAAGGCAGATGACCGGCGTCTAGCCGGTCAGATCGAGAAGCTGGTCCCGCAGCCGCAGGACGGCTACGGGCGCGTGCGCCGGCAATGTAACGCGGCGCCGTTACAGTTTTCCATAGACGCGCCCGGCGACCGCCCTCAGGCGCTCGACCGAGCCGGACTCGGGATGCGGCTTGACCGGCGCAAACAGGATCGAAGCCTGCCTGCCGTTCTTCCAGACATAGATGTTGACGGCGTTGCCGTTGCCCTTGGTGCAGGAATGCTCGCCGAACGCTTCACTGCCGAGCTCGGGTATCGTCAAATGTTTGCAGGGGCCCGCGCGCTTCATCATGCCGATGACCGTGTCGCGCGACATCGCGATCACCGCGACGGTCATGGTATTGGCCTCGCGATCGAACATCATGCAGCTGCCGGCGCCGGTCCGCTGGACCGTCAGCGTGCTCTTGTCGAGAAAGCCGTCGGCATCGGCGGCCGTGAGCCACTCGCAATTGCCAAACCGCTCGCTGCTCTTGCTCACGTTGGCGATGGCAACGCGCGCGGCATCTGTGAGCGGTCCGAGCAGCGCGTCGTCGGCACGGCGGCCGATCGGATAGACGCTGATCTGCAGAATGTAATCGCCGGACAAGGCGACGACCGAGGCTTCCTGGCGTTCCGCGCCGGCGGCGCTCGTTCCGCCCTGGCCTTCGTCGCCGATCCCCGCGACCGCGTTCAGCGGCATGCGCTCACCAAGCGTCTTGACGAAGGTCGCGTACAATTCCCTGGCGCGGTCCTTGTCGGGATTGCGGAACACGGTCAACATCATCGTGTCGCCGCGCCCGCCCTGGTAGATGCAGCCGCGGCCGTCCTGATTTGAAATCAGTGACCATTTGAGCGCCGGCATCGCGCGGGCGAGCTCCTGGGCGCTGATGAACGGGCAGGTTTCGGCCGCGCGCGCGTGAAGCACCGGGACGGCTGCGATTGCAAGGAATAGAGCGAGGCAAGAGAACAGACGATCAATAACTCGCATTGGATAATTTACTACCGCTATTGGCGCGCCACGGCAGATGCCACGGCAGATGAAGATGGGCACTATTGCTTCGTCGTGGCGCTATGATGCAACGTTCAATTTTGCTCGACTGCTGCCCAGGGCGGGCGTGAGCCGCCGATGCTGCTATGATGAGCAACCGGATTTTGGATGGGCCACCGCCTACTTCCGCTGAACGCGCTGACCGGACATGGCTGCATTAACATTGCGACAGGACTGGAAGGAGGTGCCATGCCGAAAACGATCGCGATATTGGGCTCCGCCCTCTTCTTTGCGGTTGCGCCCACCACAGTGGCGGGGCTCGTTCCCTGGTGGATTACGCGTTGGGAGTTTCGGCCGCCCTTCTTCGATCTCGACGCGACACGCGCCGTCGGGATCCTGTTGATCGTCGCCGGTCTACCCGGGCTTGTCGACTCGTTTGCACGCTTTGCGCTGCAAGGATTGGGCACGCCGGCGCCGATCGCACCGACGCAGAACCTCGTGGTGACGGGTCTCTATCGCTATGTGCGCAATCCTATTTACGTTGCCCTTGTCGCCGTCATTCTGGGCCAAGCGGCCTTGTTCGGCGACCAGCGCCTTCTTGTGTACGGTGTGTTGGTGTGGCTCGCCTTCCACGCGTTTGTCGTGGGGTACGAGGAGCCGGCGCTCGTTCGTAGCTTCGGAACGGAGTACGAGGATTTCCGGGCCAATGTCCCGCGCTGGATTCCGCGGCTCACGCCCTGGCGAGCCGCACGACGCCGGAATCATTCGTGACGCGGGCGCCACCGCGGGAAGGGCGTAGTAGCGTGCCCTGTCGTAAAATGGCGCCGCTGACGAGATTCGAACTTTCTAGAATGATTGGACTGCGGCAGGGGCCGCTTCGGCGTCAGACTGTATCGGACCCGCCGAGCCCCCTTGGGGACCTCGCGATGATCACAAATTACCCCTGATTTGCCCGACGCGTCAAACGATTTTCGTGAAGTCCGAAATGCATTGTGCCGGCTCCCGGCTACTTTGCATGGGGTTGTTTTTCAGATTTTAAGTCGGGCTAGATCGAGAAGCTGGTCCCGCAGCCGCACGAGGCGGTGGCATTGGGATTGTTGACGCGGAACGAGGCGCCGATCAGATCGTCGACGAAATCGACCTGCGAGCCCGCCAGGAACGGCTGGGAGGCGGAATCGACCAGCACGACCGCATTCTCCTGCTCGATCACGAGATCGTCGTCGGTGCGGTCGCGGTCGATGTCGAACTTGTACTGGAAGCCCGAGCAGCCGCCGCCCTCGACGGAGATGCGCAGCATCGCGCCAGAACCTTCGCCCTTGAGGATCTCCCCAATCCGGCGTGCGGCGCGGTCACTGATGGTCACGTCAGTCGTCATAGCTCGTCTCCGATAGTCCCGCGGTCATACCAAGTTCACTTGCCCAATTCATTTGGTATCCCGCGTCCGGCATAGTTAAGTGCAAGCATACGCAGAATCAAATGGATAGGGACTAAATTCGTCGTGTCCGTCGGAATGGCAGCCCCCCGTGCGCCCTATGCCTGCGACCCCGACCGCAGCCGCGGCCGGCTGGTCGTGGAGCCGCCGAGCCGGACCCGCAGCCCGTTCCGGCGGGATTGCGACCGGGTGATCCACTCCACCGCGTTCCGCCGCCTGAAGTACAAGACCCAGGTCTTCGTGTTCCACGAGGGCGACCACTACCGCACCCGGCTGACCCATTCGCTGGAGGTGGCGCAGATCGCTCGCGCCCTAGCCCGGCAGCTCGGGTTGGACGAGGACCTCACGGAAACGTTGGCGCTGGCTCATGATCTCGGCCATCCGCCGTTCGGGCACGCCGGCGAGCGGGCGCTGGATGCCTGCCTGAAGGATTTTGGCGGCTTCGACCACAACGCCCAGACCTTGCGGGTCGTCGCGTCGCTCGAGCACCGCTATCCGGAGTTCGACGGTCTCAACCTGACCTGGGAGTCGCTGGAGGGCATCGTCAAGCACAACGGCCCGCTGACGGATCGCAGCGGCACGCCGGTCGGGCCCTATCGCGAGCATGGCATTCCGGTCGGCATCGCCGACTACATCAAGACCTACGATCTTGAATTGTGGAGCTTCGCCTCGCTGGAGGCGCAGGTCGCCGCGATCGCCGACGACATCGCCTATGACGCCCACGACATCGATGACGGTCTGCGCGCCGGCCTGTTCCATCTCGATGATCTCAAGGTGATGCCGCTGACCGCGGAGATCATCGCCGAGACCTCAGCGCATTATCCCGATCTCGAAGACGTCCGGCGCGGCGCCGAGCTGGTGCGCGAGCTGATCTCACACCTGATCGGTGCGGTGTATTCGGAGGCGCAGAAGAACCTCGCCGCCGTGAAACCGCAGTCGGCCCAGGACGTGCGCCGGCAGAGCCGGGCGCTGGTCACGTTCCCGGCGGCGGTTGCCGAGGAGGAGGCCGCCATCAAGCGCTTTCTCTATCAGCACATGTACCGCCACAAGCGGGTGATGCGGGTGATGGGGGAGGCGGAACAGATCCTGTTCGACCTGTTCGCAAAATACCTGACATCGCCCGGAGAGCTGCCACCGGAATGGCTGCTGGGGGCGGAGGCGGACAATGAGGGCGACCGGGCCCGCCGGATCGGCAATTTCATTGCCGGAATGACCGACCGTTTCGCCCTGACCGAGCACCAGCGGCTCTTTGACTCGACCCCGGATTTGCGTTAGGCGGCGGCCATGCCCGACACATCCTCAGCACTGCACCTGTTCGCCGACGTGCTCGCACGCGTGCACGCCGCCTGCCGCGCGCTCGCAGCGGACGCCAACTGGCCCGAGGGTATCGATTTCTCGCGCGTGGTGGTCGAGCCGCCGCGCGACGCCTCCCATGGCGACATGGCGACCAACGCCGCCATGGTGCTTGCGAAAGAGGCAAAGGCAAAGCCCCGCGACCTCGCCGAGCAGATCGCCGAGCGGCTCCGTGCCGACGCGCTGATTGCCAAGGTCGACGTCGCCGGCCCCGGCTTCATCAATTTGACGCTGAAGCCGACCGCCTGGGCCGAGGCGCTGCGGACGGTGCTGCGCGAGGGGGCTGACTACGGCCGCGTCCGCGGTGGCTCCAAAGTCAATGTCGAATACGTCTCGGCGAACCCGACCGGACCGATGCATGTTGGCCATTGCCGCGGCGCCGTGTTTGGCGACGCGCTCGCAAGCCTGCTCCAGTTCGGCGGCCACGACGTCACCCGCGAATACTACATCAACGATGCCGGCGCCCAGGTCGACGTGCTCGCGCGTTCTGCCTTCCTGCGGTACCGCGAGGCACTTGGCGAAAACATCGGCGCGATCCCGGAAGGGCTGTATCCCGGCGACTATCTGAAGCCGGTGGGCGCGGCGCTGGCGAAGGAGCACGGCGACAAGCTGCTCGCGATGAGCGAGGCCGAGTGGCTGCCGACGGTGCGCGCCAAGGCAATCGCGATGATGATGGACGAGATCAAGGACGATCTCGCCGCCCTCAACATCCGCCACGACGTGTTTTTCTCGGAGCGCTCGCTGATCGAGACCGGCAACAACAAGGTCGCCGAGACCATCGACTTCCTGAAGGCCAAGGGCGACATCTATGAAGGCCGCCTGCCGCCGCCGAAGGGCGCGCCGGTCGAGGATTGGGAAGACCGCGAGCAGCTCCTGTTCAAGGCGACCGCTTACGGCGACGATGTCGATCGTCCGCTGATCAAGTCGGACAATTCCTACACCTACTTCGCCTCGGATATCGCCTACCACAAGAACAAGTTCGATCGCGGCTTTGCCGAGATGATCGACGTGTGGGGCGCCGACCATGGCGGCTACATCAAGCGCATGCAGGCGGCGGTGAAGGCGACGACATCAGGCAAGGGCGCGCTCGACGTCAAGATCGTCCAACTCGTGAAGTTGCTGCGCAACGGCGAGCCGGTGAAAATGTCGAAGCGGAGCGGGGACTTCGTCACCTTGCGCGAAGTGGTGGATGAGGTCGGCCAGGACGCCGTCCGCTTCATGATGCTCTACCGCAAGAACGATGCGGTGCTCGACTTCGACCTCGCCAAGGTCATGGAGCAGTCGCGCGACAACCCGGTATTCTACGTCCAGTACGGCCACGCCCGCGGCCACTCGATCTTCCGCAACGCCCGGGCCGAAGTGTTCCCGGAACTGCCTGAGGATACCGGCAAGCGCATCGCGTGGCTCGGCGAGTCGGCGGTGGAACGACTATCGGACCCGGTCGAGCTCGAGCTGCTCAAGCGCCTCGCAATTTTTCCGCGCATGCTGGAGGCCGCCGCCGCAGCCCATGAGCCGCACCGAATTGCCTTCTATCTCTATGACTTAGCGAGCGAATTTCACGCACTTTGGACGAAGGGGCGCGATTTGCCCTATTTACGCTTCATTATCAATAATGATGCAGATCTTACAAAGGCGCGACTGGCCATGGTCCAGGGCGTCGTCTCTGTCCTGGCATCGGGCCTCGCCATCCTCGGCGTCCATGCTCCGGACGAGATGCGGTAGTTTGGGGCGAACTACTTAAGGGGAATTTTGGGGGTAACCGGCAGAAGCCGGACCGCTTAGACTTGGTTGAATGCCTTGTGGGTCGAAAGCCGCGCCTTGGTCGAGGGGCGCGCGGCTTTCCCGAAGGGACGCATCATCACGATGGCCGAACGATATCAGGACAGAACGTTTCCTTCCGATGGCTATGGTCGCGGTGGCGATCAGCATGGGAAGGCGGACAACGATCCCTTGGCCGAACTCGCCCGCCTGATCGGACAGACCGATCCATTCGCAGCGCAGGGACGGCCGAGCGCTCAGCCGCCGGCACCGCCAACGCAGAGCTATCAGGACCACGACTATCCGCAGGACGACTATCGGCAGGATTATGCCGAGCAGGCGCCGCCGGCTCCGCCCGGGCCGCCCTCATGGATGCGGCGCGCCAACGTGCAGCCGCAGCCCGCGCCCGAGCAGCCCGACTATCCCGTTTCTGTGAACCCGGTTCATCCATTGCACCGCTATTCAGCCCAGCCGACCGCGCCCGAGCCTGATTTCCATCAGCCGCAGGCCTATCAGGACCACGCTTACCAGGATCAGGCCCATCAAGCGCAGGCCTATCAGGATCAGGCCCATCAGGGCCGCGCTCACCAGCAGCATGATCAGGCTTACCAGGAGCAAGCCTATCAGGAGCCGCATCAGCCGCCCGATCCGGCACGCTACGACGACGCGCTCTATGGACGGCTGGAGGGCGGCGAGCAGGATTATCAGCGCGACCCCGCCTATCCAGACGATCCTTACGCGTTCCAGAGCGACTATCCCGAGGCCGATCTCGACGAGCCGAAGAAGCCGCGCGGCGGCATGATGACGGTCGCAGCGATCCTCGCGCTTGCCGTGGTCGGCACTGGCGCGGCCTTCGCCTACAAGACCTATGTCGGTTCGCCCCGCAGCGGCGAGCCGCCGATCATCAAGGCGGACAACACGCCAACCAAGATCGTGCCGGCGCCGACCGACTCCTCGGCGAAGGTGCCGGATCGCATGGCGAGCGGCGATGGCTCCGAGAGGATCGTGCCGCGTGAAGAGGCGCCTGTCGACGTCGCTGCCAAGGCGGGCGGTCCGCGCGTGGTGTTCCCGCCACTGAACCAGAACGCGAACCCGCCGTCGGTGGCGAGCGTCGCGCCGTCCACGATCCCGCCGCCAAGCGCGGGTCCGATCCCGAGCAACGGCACGCTGCCGGCCAACACGCCGCGCTCGATCAGGACTGTGGCCGTGAGGGCCGATCAGACCGATAGCACCGCGCCGCAATCCGCGGCCGCCAAGCCGGCGGCAGCCGCGCCGAAGCCCGTTGCCGCGCCCGCCGCACCGCCAGCGCCGCGCAATCCGCCGACTTCGGCCAATGCCAGTGCCAACCAGCCGCTCTCGCTTGCGCCGCAATCGACGCCGGTTGCGGAGGTGCCGCAGCGGATGGCTGCGACCAACCCGACGCAAATCACGCCCGCCAGCAATGGTGGCGGCGGCTACGTCGTGCAGGTCTCCTCGCAGCAGAGCGAGGACAGCGCGGCCGCGTCCTACCGGGTGCTTCAGAGCAAATATGGCAGCGTGCTTGGATCGCGCTCGCCGGTGATCAAGCGGGTCGATCTGACCGACAAGGGCAAGGGGGTCGTCTATCGCGCTTTCGCCGGACCCTATGGTTCGGCCGAGGAAGCGACGCAGGCTTGCAACAGCCTGAAGTCCGCTGGCCTGTCCGCCTGCTTCGTCCAGAGGAATTAACGGCCGTTTCCTTGACCCCCTCGCGGGGCAGGGTTAATCGGCCGTTATGAGCACGCGGGCCTTCATTACCGGTGTATCCGGAACGGAACTAACCGCCGTCGAGCGGGAGTTTATCCGTGCCGAACGCCCATGGGGCATCATCCTCTTCAAGCGCAATGTCGAGGCGCCGGCTCAAGTTGCTGCGCTGGTTGAGGAATTGCGGGCGGCTGCTGGCGCAGCTGACGCGCCTGTCCTGATCGACCAGGAGGGTGGCCGGGTGCAGCGGCTGGGCCCGCCGCACTGGCCGGTCTATCCGCCGGGCGCGATTTTCTCGACCTTGTACGACGCTGATTCGGCACTTGGATTGACGGCTGCGCGCCTCAGCGCCCGGCTGATTGCGTCTGATCTTGCCGATCTCGGCATTACCGTGGATTGCCTGCCGCTGGCTGACGTGCCGGTGCCGGGTGCCGATGCCGTCATTGGGAACAGGGCTTACGGCACTGAGCCCGGCAAGGTCGCCGCGATCGCGCGCGCGGTCACTGAGGGCCTGGAGCAGGGCGGCGTGCTGCCGGTTCTGAAGCACATTCCCGGACATGGACGCGCCACCGCCGACACCCATTTCAAACTGCCGACGGTCGATGCTCCGAGGGACGAACTCGACCGGACCGACTTTGCGGCATTCAAGCCGCTGGCCGACCTGCCGATGGCCATGACTGCACATGTTGTGTTTAGCGCGGTCGACCCCGCCCATCCGGCGACGACTTCTGCGACAATGATCACTCAGGTGATTCGCGGCGTGATCGGGTTCCAGGGTTTGTTAATGAGTGATGACGTGTCGATGAACGCGCTGTCGGGGAATATCGCCGAACGGACCCGCGCCATCTTCGCGGCCGGCTGCGACATGGCCCTGCATTGCAACGGCAACATCGAGGAGATGCGCGAGGTCGCCGGCCAGACACCTGAGCTGTCCGGCACGGCGCTGGCGCGCGCGAAGGCCGCACTTGCGTCGCGCAGGGTACCGCAGCCGTTCGACCGGGCGGCCGCACGCGCCGAACTGGACGCATTGATCGCACGGGCAAACACGGCATCCGCATGACCGCAGAAATCCTATCGTTTGAAACCGGGCGGCCTGCAGAGCTCGCCGAGGGTGAGCCGGCGTTGGTTGTGGACGTCGAGGGCTATGAGGGCCCGCTCGACCTGTTGCTCGCGCTGGCGCGGCAGCAGAAGGTCGATCTCGCCAAGATCTCGATCCTGGCGCTGGCCGACCAGTACCTCCACTTCATCGAAGCCGCGCGAAAGATCCGGCTGGAGCTTGCTGCCGATTATCTCGTGATGGCGGCCTGGCTTGCCTTCCTGAAGTCGCGCCTGCTGCTGCCGGAGCCGCCCAGTGCGGAAGGCCCGAGCGCAGAAGAGATGGCGACCGCGCTCGCCAACCGCCTGCGCCGGCTGGAAGCCATTCGCGAAGCCGCCAACCGGCTGATGAACAGGCAGCAATTGCTGCGCGACATCTTTCCGCGCGGCGAGCCTGAGCAGATCGCGGAGATCAAGCACCCGAAATACACCGCGACGCTGTACGACCTGCTCACCGCCTATGCCGCGCAGCGCCAGTCGCGCGTGCTTGCGAGCGTGCATCTGGCCAAGCGCACGGTGTGGTCGCTCGCTGAGGCGCGCGCCACGCTGGAGCGGCTTGTCGGCAGCATCAGCGAACAGGACGACTGGGGCGTTCTCGACGACTTTCTGCTCCGGCACGTTGCCGATCCGACGCAGCGCGCGACGGTGCTCGCCTCGAGCTTTGCGGCTGCGCTCGAACTGGTGCGTGAGGGTCAGCTCGAGTTGAACCAGAAAGAGGCGTTCGCGCCCATCTATTTCCGGAAGGGGCGCCCGAAACCGGTCGTGGACGCAGCTCCTGCGCCTGATGCGCCGGTCGGTTAAGTGCAAGAAGGAGAAGCTACCATGGCAAGCCTGGCTGAAGTGCGGGTAGAAGAGGCCGAGCCGATGGAGAACGAGTCCCAGGCGCGTCCCGAAGAGCTGCGGCTGCTGGAAGCGCTGCTGTTTGCTTCGAATGAACCGCTGGACACCGCGACGCTGGCCAAGCGCATGCCTGATGGGGTCGACGTCAAGGCTGCGCTCGAACAGCTCCAGGCCGACTATGCCTTGCGCGGCGTCAATCTCGTGCGCGTCGCCAACAAATGGACCTTCCGCACCGCCGGCGATCTCGCCTGGCTGATGACGCGGGAGAGCACCGAGACCCGCCGCCTGTCGCGCGCTGCGATCGAGGTGCTGGCGATCATCGCCTATCACCAGCCGGTGACGCGCGCCGAGATCGAAGAGATCCGCGGCGTCGTCACCTCGAAGGGTACGCTCGACGTGCTCCTGGAGACCGGCTGGATCAAGCCGCGCGGTCGTCGCAAGACGCCCGGCCGCCCCCTGACGTTCGGAACCACCGAGGACTTCCTGTCGCAGTTCACCCTGGAACAGCTTGGCGATCTGCCGGGCCTGGAAGAGCTGAAGGGCACGGGCCTGCTGGATTCGCGCCTGCCGACCGGATTCAGCGTGCCGACCCCCTCGGATGATCCGCAGCTGCGCGAGGACGAGGATCCGTTGGAACCGGGCGAGGACCTGGATCTGGCGCTGGCGCCTGCGGTCGAGCCCGAGACGCCGGAAGGCGGCAATGAGGGCGGCGAGGGTGGCAGCGAGGACTGACGTCCCGGTCGTTTAGAGGCTCCCTGCGACCAGTTAACACTGGCAAGATTACGTAGCGCCAACAGCGAATTGGCGCTGCCTTGGTCCTTGTTTTTGAGGCCTGCCGAGCCTAGGTTTCGGGGAAGATCGGCCGGGTCCCCGGCCAAGTGTGTTTGGAGGGTTGCAGGATGGGTTCGCTTAGCATTTGGCACTGGATCCTGGTGATCGCAGTCGTCCTGCTGCTGTTCGGCCGCGGCAAGATTTCGGATCTGATGGGCGACGTGGCCCAGGGCATCAAGGCCTTCAAGAAGGGCATGCAGGACGACGACAAGGTCGCCGACAAGCCCGAGCCGGCCAAGTCGATCGAGCACGCCGCCGCGCCGCCGACCGCGGCCCGGTCCGACGTCGGCAGCAAGGCCGTCTGAGTAAGCGTACGCGAGACGCGGGTGACGGCGCCGATCCTAAGCGCGAAGGATTGGGCCGGTCGCGGCTGGCGTGAACGGAAGACCTCATGTTCGACATCGGGTGGAGTGAACTGGTCCTGATCGGGGTCGTGGCCCTGGTTGCCATCGGCCCGAAAGAGCTGCCGGGCGTGCTGCGCATGGTCGGGCAGTGGATGGGCAAGGCCCGCAAGATGGCTGCCGAATTCCAGGGCCAGTTCCAGGAAGCGATGCGCGAGGCCGAAATGGCCGACCTCAAGAAGAGCTTTGACGAGGTCAAGGAAGCCGCTTCCGGCTTTGCCGGCAACAATCTGATGACCTCGCTCCAGAAGGACGTGAGCGACGCGCTTCGCGTCGATGCGCTGGACAAGCCGGCCGAGACCTCCACGACCACCGCCGTCGAAGCGACTTCAAGTGAAGCGCTGGCGATTTCAAGCGAAACGCCGGCGACACCAACCACGCCGGAAGCGCCGACGCCCGAGACTTTCGTGGAAGCCGAGGCGCATGCGGCTGCGAACGGGCCGCTCGCGATCACCCGCGAGGTCGAGCAGGCCCAGGTCATTCAAGACACTGCGCCACCCGAGGCGATCAAGGACGTCAAAGCGTCATGAGCGACGCCGATATCGAGGCCAGCAAAGCCCCTCTGATGGACCACCTGATCGAGCTGCGGTCGCGGCTGATCAAGGCGCTGCTTGGCTTTGGCGTGGCCTTCATCTTCTGCTTCTTCTTCGCCAAGCAGATCTACAACGTGCTGGTCTGGCCGTTCGTGTGGGTCGCGGGTCCCGAGAATTCGAAGTTCATCTACACGGCGCTGCTGGAATATTTCATCACCCAGCTCAAGCTCGCGTTGTTCGGCGCCGGCTTCATCTCGTTCCCGATCATCGCGACGCAGATCTACAAGTTCGTCGCGCCCGGGCTCTACAAGCACGAGAAGCAGGCCTTCCTGCCGTATCTGGTCGCGACCCCGTTCTTCTTCGTGCTGGGCGCGGCGCTGGTCTATTTCGTGGTGCTGCCGATGCTGGTCCGCTTCTCGCTCGGCATGCAGCAGGCCGGCAGCGACGAGACCGCGCAGATCCAGCTGCTGCCCAAGGTCGGCGAATATCTGTCGCTGATGATGTCGCTGATCTTCGCCTTCGGCATCGCCTTCCAGCTTCCGGTGATCCTGACGCTGCTCGGGCGTATTGGGATCGTGACCTCGAAGATGCTGCGCGAGAAGCGCCGCTATTTCATCGTCATCGCCTTCGTCATCGCGGCCGTTCTGACGCCGCCCGACGTGCTGAGCCAGTGCTCGCTGGCGATCCCCCTGCTCCTGCTCTACGAGGGCTCGATCATCGCGGTCGGGATGGTGGAGAAGAAGGCGGCGGCGTCGAAGGCCGCCACCGGGACCGACGTGTCGACGCCGGCTAATCCGGCGGAGTAGGGCGCCACGTCCACCGGTGTCATTCCCCGCGAAGGCGGGGAATCCAGTACGCCGCAGCCTCTCGGGGAATCACGGGCGCCTCTGGAATACTGGATCGCCCGCTTTCGCGGGCGATGACAGCTGTGCTAGGGGGAACGCGCTGACGTACAACGTTCGCCGTTGTAGGTTTATGCGCTGATCCAGGACCACCGCCATGCACGACATCAAATCGATCCGCGACAATCCGCAAGCCTTCGACGCCGGCCTCGCCAGGCGTGGCCTGAAGCCGTTGTCGGCGTCGCTACTCGCGATCGACGAGAAGCGGCGGGCGGCGATCCTGGCCTCGGAGCAGGCGCAGGCGCGGCGCAATGCGGCCTCCAAGGAGATCGGCGACGCCAAGAAGGCGAAGGATGACGCGCGTGCCGCCAAGCTCATGGCGGAGGTCGCCGAGCTCAAGACAACGATGCCGCAGCTCGAGGCCGTTGCGAAAGCCGCCGACGAGGAGCTTGCCACGGCGCTGTCGGCGATCCCCAATTTGCCGCTCGGCGAAGTGCCCGACGGCGTCGACGAGCACGGCAACGTGCAACGCCATGTCTTCGGCAACCGGCGCAACTACGCGTTTGCGCCCAAGCCCCATGATGATCTCGGCGGCGCGCTCGGTGACATGGATTTCGAGACGGCGGCCAAGCTCTCCGGCGCGCGCTTCGTCGTGCTGAAGAAGGGGCTGGCGCGGCTCGAACGCGCGCTCGGCCAGTTCATGCTGAATCTGCACATCGACGAGCACGGTTATACGGAGATCAATCCGCCGCTGCTGGTCCGCAACGAGATCATGTTCGGCACGGGACAATTGCCGAAATTCGAGGACGACCAGTTCTGGGCGATCAAGGGCGAATTGCTCGCCGCACCCGAACTGGAGCGGCTGCGGACCGAGCGTCTCGGCATCATTCCGACAGCGGAGGTGGCGCTCACCAACCTCGTTCGCGAATCCATCCTCGATGAGAAGCAGCTGCCGATGCGCTTGACTGCGCTGACGCCGTGTTTTCGCGCGGAGGCGGGCGCCGCAGGACGTGATACCCGAGGCATGATCCGCCAGCACCAGTTCACCAAGGTCGAGCTGGTGTCGATCACGACGCCGGAGACCAGCAAGGACGAGCATGAGCGGATGCTGGCATGTGCCGAGGAAGTGCTGCGCCGGCTCGATCTGCACTACCGTGTGATGACGCTTTGCACCGGAGACATGGGCTTTTCGTCGCAAAAAACCTATGACATCGAGGTCTGGATGCCCGGGCAGGGCGAGGGCGGCGCGTTCCGCGAGATCTCGAGCTGCTCGGTCTGCGGTGACTTCCAGGCCCGTCGCATGGACGCCCGCTCGCGCGGTCCGGACGGCAAGCCACGATTCGTGCACACGCTGAACGGCTCCGGCACCGCGCTCGGCCGCGCGCTGATCGCCGTGATGGAGACTTATCAACAGGAGGACGGCTCGATCGCCGTCCCCAGCGTGCTCCAGCCCTATATGGGCGGACTGAAGGTGGTCGCGCGCGAGTAGGGCGTTTTCGAGCGAAGTGGATACCGGTTCGCGTCGAGAAAGCGCGTCAAACAAGATAAAAATCTGAAGTCCCGTTCCGATTCTATCGGAACGGGAGTCCGGGGCGTGTTGCCCGGCTGTCACGCAGAAACGTTTGGTTGCGAAGATCGGGCGGCTGGTTATTCTGCCCGCCACCCGACAACACGAACTCACTGTTCATGGCCTTGCACCGCGACATCTTCTGGGTCGGCAGACAATGGGCGGTGACAGGTGCCGGTATCCAGGCCGTCGATCAGCGTCTGCGTGGTGTGTTCGACATCGCGATCGCGCGGCTCTGGGATGACGATCTCGTGTGCAGCCGGCGGGCCAAGCCCGGCGTGAATGCTGCGGATTTCGACAAGGCGCTGACCGTGGCGCGCGAACGCTTTCCGCAGACGCCGGAGCCGGACCCGGACCCGATCCTCGCGCAATTGGAGGCGCTCGGGGTGATCGAGGCTCCGGTCGTGAGCCTGGTGGTGCCGGCGATGAAGCTGCGTGCGGAAGGCAGGCTCGCACGCTTCCTGCCGCAATGGCGCATCCGCAGGTAGCAGGACCAGGCTGGGAACCCGCCGCCGGACCCAGTCGGCCGGTTTGCCTGATCGGCGCCGGCCGGATAAGACGGCTCAGATCCGCTTCAGGAACGATTTTTAATATGCGCATTCTCTGCACCAATGACGACGGCATTCACGCCCCCGGCCTCAAGGTCGTGGAGGAGATCGCGCGCGCATTGTCCGACGACGTCTGGGTCGTTGCGCCCGAGCTCGACCAGTCCGGCGTGTCGCATTCGCTCTCGCTGAACGATCCGCTGCGCCTGCGCGAGGTCGGACCAAAGCACTTCGCCGTGCGCGGCACGCCGACCGACTGCGTCATCATGGGCGCGCGCCATATCCTCGGCACCAAGCCACCGGACCTCGTACTGTCCGGCGTCAACAAGGGCCGCAACGTCGCCGAGGACGTGGTCTATTCCGGCACCATCGCCGGCGCGCTGGAGGGCACCATCCTGGGGCTGCCGTCTTTCGCCCTGTCGCAGGAGTTCAGCGTCGAGACGCGCGAGCGCCCGCTTTGGGACACCGCGCTCAAATTCGGACCCGACATCCTGCGCAAGGTGATCGCCGCCGGCATCCCGAAGGACACCGTCATCAACGTCAATTTCCCGGCCTGTACGCCGGAAGAGGTGCTCGGCATTCGCGTCACGCGCCAGGGCAAACGCAATCTCGGCTTCCTCAGGATCGACGAGCGCAGGGACGGCCGCAACAATCCCTATTTCTGGATCGGCTTCGAGCGCGCCGCGATGATGGATACGCCTGCCGAAGGCACCGATCTGGCGGCGCTGCGCGAGCGCTATGTCTCCGTCACGCCGCTCCGGCTCGACCGCACCAATGAGGCGTTTTCCGAAGCGTTGAGCGCGACGCTGAAGTAATCGCTAGCCGCCGCGAAGGGCGGCTTCGATGGTCTTGCCGAGCGCGTCGAGCTGGAACGGCTTCTGCAAGGCCGGCCGGTCACGGTACTGCTCGGGCAGGCCGGAGGAGCCGTAGCCGGTGGCGAAGATGAACGGGCAGCCCTTCGCCCTGATAACATCGGCGACCGGAGAGATGACCTTGCCGTTGACGTTGACGTCGAGGATGGCGATGTCGAACTCGGTCGCCTGGGCGAGCCGCAGGGCCTCGGTGATATCGCCGGCCTCGGCAGCCACCTTGTAGCCGAGCTCTTCGAGCATATCCGCGACCATCATCCTGATCATCACCTCGTCCTCGACGAGGAATACAGAGCGGCCCGAAGGTCCGGTCGCGGTCATAGTCGTTGAGTCCTTGCCCATTTGCGGAAAACGTTCGCAGATAACGCGAATCGACGCAATGCGCGTTTCAGCGAGCGGACACCCGAAAATGGTCTTTGCAGCCAACCCGTTGCAAGCCGATTTATGGTCCAATACCGCGCCCGAACGGCTATCATGGGTTCCTGGGTAGGAACAGGATTCCTGCCCCGGGTCTTAACGAGACACGTGGCCCCGGACCCGACGAGACGATAAGCAGCGATGACCTCCGATCAGCACCCGCCGGAAAAGATGATGTTTCAGCTCTCGCTGAGGCGCCGGGGCATCAGCGATCAGGCGGTGCTGCGAACCATGGAGGAGGTGCCGCGCGATCTGTTCGTCGAGGAGACCGATCGCGACGCCGCCTATCGTGACAGCGCGCTGCCGATCGCCTGCGGGCAGACCATCAGCCAGCCCTTCGTCGTCGCCTACATGACCGAGCAGCTGCAGCTCCAGAAGAAGCACCGCGTGCTCGAGATCGGCGCCGGCTCGGGCTATCAGGCCGCCGTGCTGTCGCGTCTCGCAGGCCAGGTGCTGACCGTCGAGCGCTACCGCAAGCTCGCGGAGGCGGCACGCGCCCGGCTCGAAAAGCTAAACTGTCACAATGTCGAGGTGATGCTCGGCGACGGCCTCAACCTGCCGGCCAATATCGGCCCGTTCGACCGCATCATCGTGACCGCCGCGATGGAGCAGCTTCCGGAGAACCTGGTCGAGCGGCTGGAGGTCGGCGGCATCCTGATCGCGCCCATCGGCCCGCACCATGGTGTGCAGACGCTGGTCCGTCTCAGCCGGACCGAAGCCGGGATCGAGCGCAAGGAACTCGTCGAGGTCCGCTTCGTGCCGGCGCTGCCCGGGGTGGCGCGGGAGCTGTAGATTTCCGGATCGGCTGTGCCGCCAACATCTTATTGGGAGGGTTAAGCCGTTATTTACTCGCGACGTGTTTACTTAAAAGACCAGTTCTGTTGCGTACGAGTGAGTAACCATGTCTGTAGTCGCCGAGTTGCTTTACTCGCGCCGCGTGCCGCAGGTTGCGGTCTTGGCGCTGATCTCGTTCAGCTTCGCAGGGTGCAGCGCCGACATGCAGTCGCGGCTGTCCCAGTCGAATTTCTCCAATCCTTTCGCGTCTGAGCAGACCGGCTCGGTGCAGCAGGCACCGCCGCCGCAGCGTGAGCTGCCGCAATATTCGCGGCCGCAGACGCAGCCCGGTTATTATCAGTCGCAGCCCTTGCCGCCGCCGGCGGTCTCCGCGCCGCAATCCTATCCGGTTGCGGCGGGTGGCGGGGTGTCCGGAGGCGGTCGCGGCGTCAGCTCCTACGCGCCCCCGGCACAGCCGCATCTGGAGACCACGGCCACCGTGCCGCCGCGCTCGGTCGCGGCCGCCCAGCCGCCCGGCGGGACCAAGATCATCGTCGGCACCAGCGACACGCTCGACGTGCTCGCCAAGCGCTATCGCGTCACGCCGCAGGCGATCCTCGCCGCCAACGGCTACAAGGGCCCGCGCGCGCTCTCGCCCGGCCAGCAATTGATCATCCCGCATCCGGCCACAGCGGCTGCGCCCGCACCGGCGATGGCTCCTGTCGCGGCGGCTCCCGCGATGGCACCAGCTGCGAAGCCGGTTGCAGCTGTCGCCGCGCCGCCGAGCACGCACTTCGTCAACCACGGCGACACGCTCGCCAGCATTGCCCGCAAAAACCATATCTCGCCTGTCGAACTCGCCCGCGCCAACGGTCTTGCTCCGTCGGCCAAGCTCAAGCTCGGCACCAGGCTGACCGTGCCGGGTGCCAAGACCGCCGCCGTCGCGGCGCCGGTTGCTGCGGCTCCTGTCGCGGGCACGCTGCAGCCCGTTGCAGTTGCTCCCGCGCCCGCCACCAAGATGGCCGCTGTCGCCGCACCCGTGCAAAGCGCGCGTCTGGCCCAGGCCACGGCCAATGTCGAGGAGAAGGCCGCCGAGGCTCCGGCGAAAGCTGCGGAGACCACGAGCGCGCTGCCGACCTTCCGCTGGCCGGTGCGCGGCAAGGTGGTCACGAGTTACGGCGCCAAGACCAATGGCAAGTCCAATGACGGCATCAATCTCGCGGTACCCGAGGGTACGCCGGTCAAGGCGGCAGAAGACGGCGTCGTCGCCTATTCAGGCAACGAGCTCAAAGGTTACGGCAATCTGGTCCTGGTTCGGCACTCCAACGGCTACGTCACCGCATATGCCCATGCGAGTGAGCTGATGGTGAAGCGCGGCGATACCATCAAGCGCGGTCAGGTCATTGCCAAGTCGGGTCAATCCGGGGAGGTGGCGTCGCCGCAGCTCCACTTCGAGATCCGTAAGGGATCGAGCCCGGTTGACCCGCTTCAATTCCTGAACGGGGCGTGAGGCGCGGGCCCGCAGAGTAGGGCACGCAATCACCACGAGTATGCTGTCATCGCCCGCCTTGTGCGCATTGCGCACTGGTGCGGGCGATCCAGTATTCCAGAGGCGGCGGTTGCCAAGCCGAGAAGCTGCCTCGAATCGTGGCGTACTGAGGCCTTTGTGTCCGGACAATCAATTTTCGAAAAACAACCCCATGCAAAGTAGCCGATGGCTGCCGGTGAAATGTCCTAATGTCCTGAAGCTGCTTCGGTTTCGATGGCGCAGCGGACATGGCAGGCCGGACCCGGCAACATCGCGAATAACCCGACCGGGACACCCTTTGATTTAGATCAACCTGGAAGCCTCGCGTTCCGTGTCCGTAGCAGCGCAGGCCAATGACGCACGGGTCCGGAGTTCGGCATGAAGCTGGCTGATACGAAATCGCCGCCTGATTCCGGACAATCGTACCAGCATCCAACAGGTGAGGGGATGCTGTTCGTGCCGGGTGGCACGTTTCGCATGGGTTCGGATCGGCACTATCCGGAAGAAGCGCCGGTCCACCGTGTCACCGTGGATGCGTTCTGGATGGATTGCCATCCAGTGACCAACCGGCAATTCAAGGCGTTCGCGAAGGCTACCGGCCACGTCACCGTTGCCGAGATCGCGCCCGATCCAAAGGACTATCCGGGAATACTCCCGCACATGGTCTATGCGGGCTCGCTGATGTTCTCTCCGCCCGCGCATCCGGTCAGTCTCCGGGACTTCAGCCAGTGGTGGACCTTCGCCAAAGGCGCGAACTGGCGGCATCCCTACGGGCCGGGCAGCGACATCCGTGGGCTGGACGATCATCCCGTCGTGCATGTGGCCTTCAGCGATGCGCTCGCCTACGCAAAATGGGCCGGCAAGGATTTGCCAACCGAAGCGGAATGGGAGTTCGCGGCGCGCGGCGGACTGGACGGCGCCGAGTTCGCATGGGGAGATGAATTTGCGCCCGAGGGCCGTCACATGGCCAACACCTGGCAGGGCGAATTTCCACGCCAGAACACCAGGGACGACGGATACGAACGGACATCGCCGGTCAACGCATTTCCGCCGAACGGTTACGGGCTGCACGATCTGATCGGCAACGTCTGGGAATGGACGTCCGACTGGTACTCGCCTCGGCATGAGGCCGACGCTGCAAAAGCCTGCTGCATTCCAGAGAACCCGCGCGGCGGCCGCGAGGCCGACAGCTACGACCCCAGAACGACCAACGTCAAGATTCCACGCAAGGTCATCAAAGGCGGCTCGCATTTGTGCGCGCCGAACTACTGCAGACGCTACCGGCCGGCTGCGCGGCATGCGGAGCCGATCGACACATCCACGAGTCACCTTGGATTTCGGTGCATCAGGCGAGGTGTCTCTAACGCATCATAATGGGAGAGCGAGGCCATGTTGAATTGCATATTCAATGACAAGCCACCCTTTGCCGCAATTCCACCGTTCAAGACGTCCCGTTGCCACAAGAGGTCCTGCGCCTCGCTGCTTGGCGCGACGATATTGATGTCGCTGTCCGGGGCAGCCAGCACGCCGGCGACCGCACAGCCGGCACCGAAACCCAATATCCTCTTCATCATGGGCGACGACATCGGCTGGATGCAGCCGAGCATCTACCACCGCGGCCTGATGGTCGGCGAAACGCCCAACATCGATCGCATCGGCAACGAAGGCGCGATCTTCATGCACTATTACGCCGAGCAGAGCTGCACGGCCGGTCGCAATGCCTTCTTCACCGGCATGAATCCGCTGCGCACCGGCATGATCCCCCCGCAACTGCCCGGCAGCCCGTCCTATCTGCGGCCCGGCACCCCGGCGCTCGCCAAATTCCTGCTCGATCTCGGCTACAACACCGGCGAGTTCGGCAAGAACCATCTCGGCGATCACACCGACGCGCTGCCGACCGCGCACGGCTTCCAGGAATTCTGGGGCTACCTGTATCACCTCGATGCGATGCAGGGCGTGAGCTTCCCGGACATCAACAAGTCCCCCACCCAGCAGACGGTTGCCCCGCCCTGCAAGAATACGCCGATCCCCGGCATCCCGGAAGTACCGGGCGCGGTCGATCCGCAAACGACGGTTTGCCTGACGCCTCCGCGCAACGTGCTGGCGTGCAAGTCGGATGGTACATCCAGGACTCAGCAGTGCATCGACCAGGGCCCGCTGACGCTCGAGCGATCGAAGGGGGTCGACGAGGAAATCTCGGCCAAGGTCATCGACTTCATCGATCGCAACGACCCGAAGACGACGGGCAAGCCTTTCTTCGTCTGGTACAACCCGGCGCGCATGCACGTCACAACCGTGCTGAACGACAAGTACATGGCCATGGTCGGCGAGCCCGGCGGCAAGGACTGGGGCGTCAACGAAGCCGGCATGAAGCAGATGGATGACAACATTGGCTACGTGCTGAAGAAGCTCCAGGACATGGGCCAGCTCGACAACACGATCGTCGTGTTCACCACCGACAATGGTGCCGAGACGTTCACCTACCCGGACGGCGGCACGACCCCGTTCAAGGGCTCGAAGATGAACACCTGGGAAGGCGGCATGCGCGCTCCCTGTGTCATCCGCTGGCCGGGCGTCATCAAGCCCGGGACCGTCAAGAACGACATCTTCGCGTCGCTCGACTGGCTGCCCACGCTTGTCAACATTGCCGGCGGAGCCAAGGGCGATGCGCTGAACAAGCGGATCATGGCCGGCGCCTATCCGGGCATCGTCAAGACCAAGCTCGATGGCGTCGATCAGACCGAGTACCTTTCCGGACGTTCGGAAAAGTCGGCGCGCGACACCTTCTTCTACTATTCAAGCAGCCACCCGTCGGCTGTGCGCTACAAGAATTGGAAGATGTATTTCGCGATCGCGCCCGAAACCGCGACGGGCTTCCTCTCCCCGGGAGTCCAGACCCAGTTCGCAGCCGGCATGGTAAACCTCAAGCGCGATCCATTCGAGACGTCGTGGGGCGATGAGAAAAAGGCGAGCTTCTGGTTCAGCGGCGCGCTCGCCGGGCCGGTCACAGCTTACATATACGACTGGAACCTGCTGCCCATCGGGCAGGTGCTTTGGCTGAAGGAGCTGGAATCCTACAGGGAGTTTCCCCCCCTTCAGGATCCCGCGAGCTACAACCTGGATCAGGTCATGGAACAGCTCAAGAAGGGTCAGGGGCACCCGAGCCAGTAGCTCGGATGCTTGCGGGTGATGCGGGCGCCCGACATAGGGCGCCCGCCAACGGAATAGCGAGCAAAGTGATCAAGGAGGCCGCGCCCGACCGGTCGGCACCTCCACAAGCCACGTCCGCTTCCGATGCATCAAGCGAACAGAGCCAATTGCATAACAACAGGAGGAGCACGTCATGAGTAGCAAGCTTCCGCCAGAAGAATCGCACGACGTTGCGCCGCAATCGGGCGGCGGAATGAAACGCCGCGATCTGCTGCTGAGCGGCAGTTCGCTTGTGGCCGCTTCGGCGCTCTCGGCCGTCGGGCTGACAACGCCGGCACACGCGCAGCAGCCCGCTCCAGCCCCCGCAGCGGCCGGCCAGCGGCCGAATATCGTCTTCATCATGGGTGACGACATCGGCTGGTTCAATATAGGTGCCTATCAGGGTATCATGGCGAGCCGGACACCAAACCTCGACAAGCTCGCCGCAGAAGGCATGCGCTTCACCGACTATTACGCCGAGGCGAGTTGCACGGCGGGCCGCGCCAATTTCATCACAGGCGAACTGCCAATCCGCACCGGGCTAACCACGGTCGGCCAGGCCGGCTCCCCGATCGGAATGCCGGCGCAGGCGCCGACGATCGCGACCGCATTGAAATCCATGGGGTACACCACGGGGCAGTTCGGCAAGAACCACCTCGGCGACCTCAACGAATTCCTGCCGACCATGCACGGCTTCGACGAGTTCTTCGGCTATCTGTACCACCTCGACGCGATGGAAGACCCGGCCCACCGCAACTACCCGCAAGCGCTCTTGGCCACCGTCGGTCCGCGCAATATGGTTCATTCCTGGGCGACCGACGTCGACGATCCGACGGTGCAGACGCGCTGGGGCAAGATCGGCAAGCAAAAGATCGAGGACTCCGGACCGCTTTATCCAAAGCGGATGGAGACGGTGGATGACGAAATCCTGAAGATCACGTTCGACTTCATCGACAAGGCCAAGCGGGACAACAAGCCGTTCTTCGTCTGGCTCAACCCGACGCGCATGCACGTCGTCACCCACCTCTCCGAGAAGTACGAGAACATGCGCAACTCCGACAACGGCTGGTCGGTTTCGGAGGGCGGATTCGCCCAACTGGACGATATCGTCGGCGCCGTCATGAAGAAGCTCAAGGACGAGGGCTTCGACGACAACACGATCGTCGCGTTCACGACCGACAACGGCGCGGAGAACTTTACATGGCCGGATGGTGGACAGACGCCATTTGCGGGCGGCAAGGGAACGGCCCTGGAAGGTGGCTTCCGCGTGCCCTGCATGATCCGCTGGCCGGGCAAGGTGCCGGCGGGAAAGGTCGAGAACGGCATTATCTCCGGACTCGACTGGTTCCCGACCTTCGTCGCCGCAGCGGGCAATCCGAATATTGCCGACGAGTTGAGGAAAGGAAAGCAACTCGCCGGCAAGACCTACAAGGTCTACCTCGACGGGTTCAACCAGATGGACCTGATTACCGGAAAGGGCCCGTCTGCCCGCCACTCGGTCTTCTATTTCACCGAGGGCACACTGAGCGCGGTACGCATCGACGACTTCAAATATCGCTTCACCGATCAGCCGAGCGGCTGGTTAGGCGGCACGGTCAAGGTTGATTGGCCGATCCTCACCAACATTCGGCTTGATCCGTTCGAACGCACGAACTTGCCCAACGGCGCGCAGGGGTCGTTGGCATTCTATAACTGGTTTGTTTTCGAGTTCTGGCGGTTCCAGTTCGTGCAGCAGGAGGTCGGCAAGCTCGCCCAGACGGCGATCGAGTTTCCGCCGATGCAGAAGGGCGCGAGCTTCAACCTCGAAGCCGTCAAGGAACAGATCGAGAAGGCCATGCAGTCGCACGCTGGCAAGTAGAATGTGCGGTGGGCGGGCGCTCCGCGTTGGGGCGCCCGCCCACGGAATAGCGAGCAAGTGATCAAAGAGGCCGCGTCGGGCCGGTCGCCACCTCCACAAGCCACGCCGGCTTCCGATGCGTCAAGCGAACAGAGCCAATTGCGTAACAACGGGAGGAGTACGTCATGAGCAATAAGCTTCCGCCTGGAGATTCCCACGACGCTACTCCGCAATCGGGCAACGGAATGAAACGCCGCGATCTTTTGCTGAGCGGGAGTTCTCTTGTCGCCGCTTCGGCACTCACCGCGGTCGGGCTAACAAGTTCTGCGCATGCGCAGCAACCAACACCGTCACCAGCGCCAGCCGGGCAGCGGCCGAACATCGTATTCATCATGGGTGACGACATCGGCATGTGGAATATCGGCGCATATCACCGCGGCCTGATGGCCGGCCGGACGCCCAATCTCGACAAGCTCGCCGCCGAAGGCATGCTGTTCACGGATTACTACGCGGAGGCGAGTTGCACGGCAGGTCGCGCCAACTTCATTACCGGCGAGCTGCCGATCCGCACTGGTATGACCACGGTCGGTCAGGCCGGCGCTGCCATAGGCATACCGGCGCAGGCCGTGACCATCGCCACGGCGTTGAAAGGAATGGGTTACGCCACCGGCCAGTTTGGCAAGAATCACCTTGGCGACAAGAATGAATTCTTGCCGACAGTGCACGGCTTCGACGAGTTCTTCGGTTACCTCTATCACCTCGACGCAATGGAAGACCCCGCGCACCCAAACTACCCGCAGGATCTGCTGAACGTCGTCGGTCCACGCAACATGCTTCATACTTATGCGACCAACGTGGATGACCCCACGGTGGACCCGCGTTGGGGCAAGGTTGGCAAGCAGAAGATCGAGGATGCTGGAACGCTCTATCCCAAGCGAATGGAGACCGTGGACGACGAAATCCGCGACCTGGCGATCAAGTTCATCGAGAAGGCCAAGGCCGACAACAAGCCGTTCTTTCTATGGCTCAACCCGACCCGGATGCACATCGTCACGCATCTTTCACCAAAGTACGAGGCAACGCGCAACTCCAAGAACGGCTGGTCGATACATGAAGCCGGCATGGCGCAGCTCGATGACGACGTCGGCATGGTGATGCAGAAGCTCAAGGATATGGGCGTGGACGACAACACCATCGTGGTCTTCACCACCGACAACGGCACCGAGGTCTTCACCTGGCCTGATGGCGGGCAGACGCCTTTCGCGCAGAGCAAAGGCACCGTCATGGAAGGTGGCTTCCGCGTGCCCTGCATGATCCGTTGGCCGGGCAAGGTGCCGGCCGGCAAGGTCGAGAACGGCATCATTTCCGGTCTGGACTGGTTTCCGACCTTGCTGGCGGCCGCCGGCAACCCGAACATTGCAGAGGAGCTGCAGAAGGGCAAACAGATCGGTGACACGACCTATAAGTGCTATCTGGACGGCTATAACCAGATGGACATGATTACCGGCAAGGGGCCGTCGAACCGGCACGAAATCTTTTACTTCGGAGAGAGCGAACTCGGTGCCGTGCGCATCGACGACTTCAAGTATCGCTTTATCGACCAGCCAAAAGGCTGGCTCGGCGAAAAAACCAAGGTTGACGTGCCCTATTTGACCAATCTTCGCCTCGATCCATTCGAGCGCACCGGCTGGCCCGATAACGGGAGTAAAGAAGGCGCGCAGCAATACTTCGACTGGTTCAAATACGAATTCTGGCGCTTTGTATTTGTTCAGCAGCAGGTGGAAAAGCTGGCGATGACGGCGATCGAGTTTCCGCCGATGCAAAAGGGCGCGAGTTTCAACCTCGATGCCGTGAAGGCGAAAATCGAGGCGGCCCGGGCGGCGGTGGGCAAGTAGCGCCTGGCATCGACTGGTTTCATGGCGGGCGCACCGAACTCCTGTGCGCCCGCTTGGCAACGGAAAGGAGTCGACCTTGAAACCGATCATCCGTTTTCCTGCTATCGATCGCCGCATCCTGCTCTCGTCACTGGCCGTCCTTCCCTTGCTCTCCGCCTCACTCCGCTCCACCTCCGCGCTGGCACAGGCACGCGATCCACTCCCGTCCTGGAACGAGGGGGCGACCAAGGCTTCGATCCTCGATTTCGTCGCGCGGGTCACGACGCAAGGCGGGCCTTTCTTCGTGCCGGTCGAGCAGCGCATCGCGACCTTCGACAATGACGGCACACTATGGGTCGAGCAGCCGATGTATGTGCAACTGGCCTTCGCCCTCGACCGCGTGAAGGCCATGGCGCCAATGCATCCGGAATGGAAGACCAAGCAGCCGTTCGCGGCGGTGCTGGACGGCGACCTGAAGGCGCTTGCGGCTTCAGGCGAAAAAGGATTGGTCGAGATCATCGCGGTAACTCATGCCGGCATGACGACGGCAGAGTTCGAAAAAATCGTGACCGACTGGCTCGCGACCGCGCGCGACCGTCGCTTCAAGCGCCCTTATACTGAGCTCGTCTATCAGCCGATGCTGGAACTGCTTGCCTACCTCAGGGCCAACGGCTTCAAGACCTTCATCGTGTCGGGTGGCGGCATCGAGTTCATGCGGCCCTGGACCGAGCGGATCTACGGGGTGCCGTCGGAACAGGTGGTCGGATCGTCGATCAAAACCCGATTTGAGATCAAGGACGGTGCGCCAACGCTATTCCGGCTGCCCGACATCAATTTCATCGACGACAAGGCGGGCAAGCCGATCGGCATCAACGAGCACATTGGCCGGCGTCCGATCGCCGCCTTCGGCAACTCCGACGGCGATCTCGAAATGCTGCAATGGACGACGCTCGGCGCCAGTGGCGCGCGGTTCGGCCTGATCGTCCACCATACCGATGCGGAACGCGAATATGCCTATGACCGCGACTCGCATTTCGGGAAACTCGACGTCGCGCTCGACGCCGCGGCCGTCAACAAGTGGGCGGTTGTCGACATGAAGAAGGACTGGAAGCGCATCTTTGCCTTCGACTGACATCCTCTAAGGACCCATAAGTGCCATCTGGACGGCAATAGCCAGCGGACATGGTTACCGGCAAGAGGCACCCAACGCATTCCGGACTTGCACACCGACCATCTTTGTCGCCGGCGGCACCGCGTTCGAGGCGCGGACGTCCGCTGTTAACGCAAGGAGGACATCAGCCGGCGTTCCCGAGATCTGCTGGGCGAAGGTCGGACCAATTGTGAGAGCCAGAACGGAGGTCGACCATACCAATGCGCGCATGGTGGGAGTGATGTTCACGGTCAGACTCCCTCGAATTGACTATTCGAAGCTAAACCTGCGAACAGCATGCGCCACACGCTTCAGGATGGCCGCATCGTCATCGACCACAATCACGAAGCGCCATCATGTCCGTGTAGCCCCGGTACGGGCGTGCGCCAAGAGTCTTGGCCGACCGTTGATCCAGATCAATGGAATAGTCCACCGTGAGCACGACGAAGGGTCGTTGTTATAAAGGCGGGCTTTGCCGACGGGCGCTGAGAATGTCCGGTGATCGGGACCGAACCGGACGCGGCTGGCCTCGCGGTCGGTTGCTGACGAGGCGATGACGTCTTCTAAAAGCGAACATTTCCGGACTAGTGATCAAAGAAGTCTGCACGATGTCGGACCGTGAACCCATTCTCAAGCCCGTTGCGATCGCAGACCTGCGCCCGACCCAGATGACGGTCGGCATTCGGGAGGTCAAGGAGAAGCGCAAGCGCTGGCGCGACGAGAGCAAAGAGAAAGGAGCCGAGTTCTTGGGCAAGCACATGATCCCGGTCGTGCTTGGCCCGAAGGACCGCCACTACGTCATCGATCATCACCACCTGGCGCGTGCGCTCCATGAAGAAGGGGTCGAAGAGGTATTGGTTACCGTGGTGAAAAACCTCAGGACGCTGGAGCCCGATTCGTTCTGGTTCGTCTTGGACAATCAAAGCTGGATGCATTCGTACGACGACGAGGGCCGTCTGCGCCCTTACAAGGATTTGCCGAAGACCGTGGCCGGGCTTATTGACGATCCGTTCCGCTCGTTGGCGGGCGAACTGCGGCGCGCCGGCGGGGACGCCAAGGACACGACGCCGTTCAGCGAGTTCTTGTGGGCGGATTTTTTGCGTCGCCGGGTCAAGCGCAAAACCGTAGACACCCACTTCGAGGAAGCCCTCGAGCAAGCCCTGGAATTGTCCAAAAACGAGGAGGCGAGCTACCTGCCCGGCTGGTGTGGTCCCGTCTTGGAGGATTGAAGGCATGCCTATCCCGCTCGAAAAATCCGCAAGCGCGCCGATGACCCGACGAGCCGTGCAGGCTTGGTGCGAGAGGCTAACGGACAGCGGCATCGACCAGAGGAAAGAGTAGCTCATGGCGCAAACAGTGGCCGATAGAACACTGAGCCATCTGGATCACGAGCTTGTCGCGTCGCTAAACGACTTCCACGATCCGAACCAAGAGTGGCGCCGCCTCTTCTCGGAGCTGCTCGGAACGTTCTTCCTCGTCCTCGTGGCCGCCGGTGGCGGCATGATGGGGCAGGCCTTTCCCGGCACGATCAGCCGTGCCGCTGCGGTCGTCGCACCCGGTCTGATGGTGATGGCGATCATCCTCTTCATGGGCAAGGTGTCCGGCGCTCATCTCAATCCCGCGGTCAGTATCGCGTTCTCGGTGCGTGGCGACTTCCCATGGCGTCGCGTACCGGGATATATCGTCGTGCAGTTGATCGGGGCGACGCTCGCGGCACTGTTCCTGCACGCCGTGATCAACGTGTCGGCCAGCTACGGGTCGAACTATCCCGCGTCGGGATACTCCGCGTCCGATGCGTTCCTGATGGAGGCCGTGCTGACCCTCGGTCTCGTCAGTGTCATTCTCGGCACGGCGTCAGGCGCTCAGAACATCGGGATCATCGGCGCGATCGGCGTCGGCGCGTACATTGCACTCGCCGGGCTGTGGGGGAGCCCTATCTCGGGAGCGTCGATGAACCCAGCGCGCACGTTCGGCCCGAACTTAATCGCGACCGACTTCACGAGCTATTGGGTGTATGTCGCAGGTCCACTCGTGGGTGCAGTTCTCGCAGTGGGTGCAGCATGGGTGCTCCGCGGTGCCGGCGGCGGCCGCGCAGGCTCAGGTGCGGCACAGGGGAGCCTTTTCACCGAAGTCGAGCACCCGGAGAAAGGGTGAGGCGCAGGCATAATGGGTCATGAACTCTCGCTGTTCGTGGGTACGTTCGCGACTTTGCTCGCGATAATAAATCCGTTCGAGGTCCTGCCGGTCTATCTGAAGATGCTGGAAGGCAAGGACGCCGCCACACATCGCAAGGTGGCATGGAAAGCTTGCCTCTATGCGCTGCTTCTATCTCTCTTTTTCTTGATCTTCGGAACGCTGATCCTACGCTTGTTCGGCGTGCCGCTGAGCATGGTCCGCATCGTCGGCGGGATCATCCTGATGAAGATCGGCTTTGAACTATTTTCACCATCCGCTTCCGGTGGCGTGATTCCGGCCAGCGGCGCGGATCAGAGCGGTAACATAGCTTTCGTGCCGCTTGCGATGCCGCTCATGTGCGGACCAGGCGCTATCGCCACCATCCTCGGCATGACTGCCACGATTAAGCGATCATCAGCGGAACTGGCCTCTTTCGTAGCGATCGTCGTGGCTATTTTCGCGACGATGGTCGTCACCTACCTGTGTCTGGCATATGCCGGGAAACTTTTCGACAAGCTCGGCGCAATGGGGATCGATGCTATCACCCGAATAGTTGGCTTCTTCGTCTCTGCGATGGGCGTTGCGCTGATCTTCGACGGTATCATTGAGGCATTGCAGACGCATGGTGTGACGATTCTGCGTTGAACTAGCTGTTGGTGGCGCCACGCAAATTCCGGAGCGATCTTGACCTCGGATGTATTCTGCCAATCGGAGATTTGTTCTGAACCGAACCGAGTCCAAGGTGGACCGTATTACGCGGCGTCGGGAAATTGTCCGCCCACAGTACAAAGGACGCGATCATCCACTTCGGACACCGAGACACAAGTCTCGTTGCGCGCCAGGTTGCCGTGTCAATTAACCGGGAACAGCAACGCGACAGTAGTTCGCAGTGACCAGGCCGGAGCGCCAGTCGGACGTATCACGTTGTAATAGGCTTGAATCGATGCGTTGATCGGTTGATCACCCACTCTGAAAACCCGACCGATACCGCCGCCGACCGGCACTGTCCACCGCTCCCCCGACGCCGCGAGCCAATCCGCGGTGATGATGGGTGACGTGTTCAGGTACCAGCCGTGCGCCATGTTGTAGTTGGCGAAGGGCTGGGCGAGGAAGGCGTTGACAGGCGGTCGCAGCGGATTGCCGCCGACCGACCACTGGTTATTGAGCAATACACCGATCACCCAATGTGGCGGCGTGACCACTAACACGGCCGTTGGGCCGAACAAAAATTTACCGGTCCCGAGGATGGGATCGTTTGCGGACGGAACGGTGAAGACTGGTCCCACGCCCCAGATCAGCGGCCCGGGATGCACGGGGGACACAAACAACGATTGAGTAACGTCGCCAATCCCGTTGGTGCTACTGTCGAAGAACGGACTCGGCTGGCTCACCAGCGGAATGATCGTACGTGAGATTACGTTCCAGTCATCGTTTAAATGCATGGGCACGACGGGTTGAATGTTGAGTACTTCCTGAGTGCGATTGAATGGTCCGGTATTGAAATTGGTGTTGCTCTGAAACGGCACGCTGACCAAATCCGCGATCGGGTTTTGTGATTTCTTCTGTAGATCTTCGTCGTCCGAAGGCTCGTGGGAATGCTTCGGCGCCTCGGCCACCGCAGGAAGGCCGCTTTCGAATTTATAATTGATGCCAGCTTTGACCATTTGTAGGTCGCGGTTCAAAGCGACCGAGGGGACGGTGGGAGAACGCCAGTTCGATAGCCCAAGATAATCGTATTCGAGTTTGACGGTCCAATGCGACTTGAAGCCGTATTCGATGCCAGCGCCCGCCAACCAGCCGGTGTTCGTGCTGGTCCCGTTCCAAGCGGCGCCGGGGAGGTTCAAAGTAGCGCTGCTGTTGACCCAGCCGCCGCCAAGCTTGGCGAATACGAGCCATCGATCATCCACGAGGCCGACACGGCCCGCCACGGTGCCGATCCAGTGCTGGTCTACAAAGGCTAATGTCGGAGCAGGAAAGACCGGATGACCGAAGCCGGCTCCATCGAACTCACCTTCGACACCAAACAGAAAGTGGCCGGCCTGGAAGTTATAGCCCGCCTGCACGCCTCCAACGAATTCGGTCAGGCCGCCATACAGATTGTTGCCGGGAATGTTCAGGCTGCCGTTGGACCATCCTCCACCGAAGTTGGCACCAACATAAAACCCTCCCCAATTATACAATGGTGCCGCGATTGGTGCTTTGTATATCGGAGCTTTGATGGGCAGGTCGGACGCAAGAGCGGGTCCGCTCAACAATCCTGCCGCGATGCAAATGAGGAAAACTCTCTGCACTGTCGCCTCCTCAAGGTCGGCCACAACTCGCAAACATATGACCAAGAAGGTCTCTGACCAATCAACTTGTTTGATATGCATCAAGCCTAGCTTGCTATGTCGATGCAGGTGACATTTCGGCCACAACGAAATTGAGTCTTCGTGCCGCTTCGTGTTCTTTAAGTGAACATCGTTGTCTGACTTTGCGATCGTCTCCTGTTTGAGAACGCGCTGGGCGATCTGGCAGTGAAGCATTGGAATTTGTGCCCAAGGCGGTCATCAGCACCGCAATAGAAGTTTCGGCTAACGAGGAGGTTGCTGCCTAGCCGGCTTCCCCACGCTTTGGCCGTACAGGGCCTTGGCGTAATCGCTTCTGGCGTGAGCATCGACGGTATCCTCGAATGGGCCAGCGGCCACAGGTGCGGCGAAGACTTACGCTAGAATGACGCAGACGAGCGTGAGCTTGAGGTTCACCGTCTGGCAACTTTGCTCTTGGTCACACTCGATTACCAATAAGCAGTCGTGAGGCTCAATATGCGACCTAGCAACGGCTGGCATCGCGTTGCAGCAAGAGACGCCGGCGAACGGCGATGCGAGCTTGCTTTTTTTTCACTCGTTGGTGGGGTCCGAAAATAGAATCAGTGGCACAAACTGCATACTCAACAATTCCAGCTGAGAGGGTTGCAGCAGGTCTGCCGTGGCACCCGATCGGACTTGGGTTATCGCATGTGGCTCTTTGGTCGCAGCATTGATCTTTCTTGCGACAGATCTATCCCCGTTGAATTTTACATGATGAGCCCCGATCGCCTCGGGGGTACGCTGTCGCCGGATTGTATTCGGAGGTAACACATCTTACGAGGCACGACATGACGGTGAGCATTGCACTGGCGGCGGGGCAGAGTGAGCGATCGAAATCAGCACGTCGACGCAGACTTGGCGTTGCTGCATTCGTCTTGACGTCCGCGATCGTTGGTTTTTACCATTGTGCGTTGGCCGATGAAGGCGGCGTCAGCTTCTGGGTCCCCGGTTTCTTTGGAAGTCTGGCGGCCACGCCGCAGCAGCCGGGTTGGTCGCTGGCAAACATTTACTATCACACCTCTGTCTCCGCCGGCGCCGACGTCGCGCGTGCGCGCGAGTTCACGCTCAACAGGGTTCCGGCCAATGTTACCCTCGACGCAAAACTGAATTTGAACGTCAACGCCACGGGCGATCTTGGCTTTGTGATCCCAACCTATGTATTCGCGACGCCGGTTCTCGGCGGCCAGGCGTCCGTGTCCCTGTTAGCAGCCTACGGCGTCGTCGGCACCAGCCTGGCAGGCACCTTGTCAGGCGTGCTCACGGGCCCTCTCGGCAACAACGTCCCCTTCGCGCGGTCCGACACCATCAGCGACACCACATGGGGCTTTGGGGATGTCGCGCCGGTATTCCAATTGCGCTGGAACGCCGGGGTCCACAACTACATGACCTATATCATGGGCGACATCCCGGTTGGCGCTTACCAATCCGATCGCCTGTCGAATATAGGCATCGGACACAGCGCGATCGACGTCGGCGGCGGCTACACCTATTTCAATCCGCAGACCGGCCACGAATTCTCCGGCGTGCTCGGCTTCACCTACAATTTCAAGAACACTGCAACGCAGTATCAGAATGGCGTCGACATGCACTTCGACTGGGGTGCATCGCAATTCCTGTCGAAGCAGGTCATGGTTGGACTCGTGGGGTATGTCTACAAGGAGCTCGGCTGCGACAGCGGTTCAGGCGACCGCGTCGGCTGCTTCCAGTCCCAAGTGGTCGGCATCGGCCCCCAGATTGGATTCCTGTTTCCGGTCGGCGACATGCAGGGCTATCTCAATTTAAAGGCCTACGGTGAGTTCGCTGCGGAAAACCGGCCATCAGGCTGGAATACCTGGGTCACCTTCTCTATCTCGCCGCCCGCGCCCGGAGCACCTCCGACGACAAAGCCCATCGTCAGAAAATACTAGCAGCAATCAAGCTGCGGCTTGTCAGTTTGCTGATCATTCTTTGCAACACGCGGGCAACCGGTGGCACCTGGTCCCCGTCGAAGCTCGCTCCGGTGACCACCACCGAGGCCGTAGTGCCGGCGCGTAGCAGGCGTCGCCTTCGCGCGCGATTCCTTTGCGATCTCGCCCGCCGCGCCTGAAAGTACCGCCACGCCGACCCGGCACATGGTGACGAAGCGAGGCACGCGCCCTTGACCCTCCGCCTTCGGGGAAGGGCGGCACGTAGCCGGGTGGCGATCCGACCGCTAATTCACCGTCAGCTTCACGCCGAGCCGCCCCGCAAGCTCCTGCACGAACTGCCAGGCAACACGGCCCGAGCGCGAGCCGCGCGTGGTCGACCATTCCAGCGCCTCGCGCTCCAGCGCCTCGTCGTCGACCTCAATGCCGAAATGGCTGCAATAGCCCCGCACCATGGCGAGATATTCGTCCTGGCTGCAGCGGTGGAAGCCGAGCCACAGGCCGAAGCGATCCGACAACGAGACCTTCTCCTCGACCGCTTCGCCGGGATTGATCGCGGTCGAACGCTCGTTCTCGATCATCTCGCGCGCCAGCAGATGGCGGCGGTTGGAAGTGGCGTAGAGGATGACGTTCTCGGGCCGGCCCTCGATGCCGCCTTCGAGCACCGCCTTGAGCGACTTGTAGGACGCATCATTGCCGTCGAAGGAGAGGTCGTCGCAGAACACGATGAAGTAGAAGGACGAGGCGCGCAGCTGCTCCATCAGCGCGGGCAGGCTCTCGATGTCCTCGCGATGGATCTCGATCAGCTTCAGCTTATCGGCGGCCTTGCGCTCCGCGTTGATGCTGGCATGCGCCGCCTTCACCAGCGACGACTTGCCCATGCCGCGCGCGCCCCAGAGCAGGGCATTGTTGGCCGGCAGGCCGTTGGCGAAACGCTCGGTGTTCTCCATCAGGATGTCGCGCATCCGGTCGACTCCCTTCAGCAGGAACAGCTCGACGCGGCTGACCCGCGGCACCGCAGCGAGGCGGCCGTCGGGGTGCCAGACATAGGCGTCCGCCCGCTCGAACGATTCGCGTTCGACGGCCGGCTTGCCCTGGGCGGCGAGGTGCGCCGCGATCGTCTCCAGCGCGCGGACGATGCGATCCTGGGGGAGGTCCGGGGCAGGGCTAGCGACTGCCTTGGGGGGGGCCTTGGGACGTTTTGCCGCGACGCGGGCAGGCGTCCTGGCAGGGGTGCGGGGGCCTTTGCCGGCCGGGCTTTTGCTTGGTTTTTTGGGCATGTCCGAAGTTCCTGAGAACGCAGCCTTATCGGGCCTGAGGGCGCGCCGCAAGGTGGCCAAATCGACGGTCTGGCAGCGTTGCAATTGGGGCAATGGCCGCTATAGTCCGCGCGAATTTGACCGAACCGGTCGCCTTTGAGGGCCTGACCGGTTTTCCCCCGTTTCCACGAGGATCGTCCGAATGTTCATTACCCCTGCGTATGCCCAGGCCGCGGGCGCCGGCGACACCAACAGCATGTTGATGTCGCTGCTGCCGTTCGCCCTGATCTTCGTGATCATGTACTTCCTGATTCTGCGCCCGCAGCAGAAGAAGGTGCGCGACCATGCCGACCTCGTGAAGAACATCCGCCGCGGCGACACCGTCGTGACCTCGGGCGGCCTCGTCGGCAAGGTCACCAAGGTCGTCGACGACGACCAGATCGAGTTCGAGATTTCCGACGGCGTGCGCGTGCGGCAGATGCGCCAGATGATCTCGGGCGTGCGCGCGAAGGGCGAGCCGGCCAAGGAATCCAAGGATAGCAAGGAAGCCGCCAAGGACGACGCCGCGTCGAAGTGAGCGCTTCCGCGAGCATCCCAATCTCCTGATCTGACAGGTCCAGTCGATGTTGTATTTCACGCGGTGGAAGGCGCTCGGGATTATCCTGACGGCGCTGATCGTGTGCCTCTGCGCGGTGCCGAACGTCTTCCCCGAAGCGCAGGTCAAGACCTGGCCCGCCTGGGCGCAGCGCCGGCTCGTGCTCGGCCTCGACCTCCAGGGCGGCTCCTATCTGCTGCTCGAGGTCGATTCGAGCTATGTGAAGAAGGAGAGGCTGGACCAGGTCCGCGACGACGTCCGCCGGACGCTGCGCGATGCCAAGATCGGATTCACCGGCGGCGTGACCGTGCGCAACGACGCGGCCGAGGTTCGCATCACCAAGGAATCCGACGTGCAGCCGGCGCTCGCCAAGCTTCGCGAGCTGTCCCAGCCACTGGGCGGACTGATGGGATCCAGCGGTCAGCGCGACCTTGAGGTGACCGATGCCGGCGGCGGCGTGATCCGCCTGGCGATTCCGCAGGCTGCGATGCTCGACCGCATGCGCAAGACCATCGAGCAGTCGATTCAGATCGTCGAGCGCCGCGTCAACGAGCTCGGCACCGTCGAGCCGGTCATCCAGCGCCAGGGCAACGACCGCATCCTGGTGCAGGTCCCAGGTCTTCAGGATCCGACCCGCCTGAAGGAATTGCTCGGCAAGACCGCGAAGATGGAATTCCGCATGGTCGATGCGTCCGTGCCGCCGGATCAGGCTCAGCAGGGCAGGTTGCCGCCGGAATCCGAGCTGCTGATGAGCGCCTCGCCGCCGCCCACGCCCTATGTGGTCAAGAAGCAGGTGCTGGTCGCCGGTGGCGACCTGACCGACGCCCAGGCGAGCTTCGACCAGCGGACGGGTGAGCCGGTCGTCAGCTTCAAGTTCAACACCTCGGGCGCGCGCAAGTTCGCGCAGGCCACGCAGGAAAACGTCGGACTGCCCTTCGCGATCGTGCTCGACAACAAGGTGATCTCGGCGCCCGTCATCCGCGAGCCCATCACCGGCGGCCAGGGCCAGATCTCCGGCAATTTCACGGTGCAATCGGCCAACGATCTCGCGATCCTGTTGCGCGCCGGCGCGCTGCCGGCGCCGCTCACGGTGGTCGAGGAACGCACCGTCGGTCCGGGCCTCGGCCAGGACTCGATCGAGAAGGGTGAGCTTGCGGCTTACGTCGGCTCGATCCTCGTCATCATCTTCATGCTGCTGACCTACCGGCTGTTCGGCGTGTTCGCGAACATCGCGGTGGCGATCAACGTCGCCATGATCTTCGGCCTGTTGTCGCTGCTCAACGCCACGCTGACGCTGCCCGGCATCGCCGGCATCGTGCTCACCGTCGGCATCGCGGTCGACTCCAACGTGCTGATCTACGAGCGCATCCGTGAGGAGCTGCGGGGTGGCCGCAATGCGATTTCGGCGATCGACGCCGGATTCAAGCGGGCGCTTGCGACCATCCTCGATTCCAACATCACCACTTTCATTGCCGCCGCCGTGCTGTTCTACATCGGCACCGGCCCGGTGCGCGGCTTTGCCGTGACGCTCGGCATCGGCATCATCACCACGGTGTTCACCGCCTTCACGCTGACCCGGCTGATCGTAGCCTGGTGGGTGCGGTGGAAGCGGCCGCAGAGCGTGCCGATCTAGGAGCTAAGACCGTGACTCACTACGTTCTCATCGGGCTTGGCATTCTCATTGCCGTTCTCACCGTGGTCGCAGCGCTCGGGCTGCTGCCGTCGCTGCGCATCGTCCCGGACGATACGCATTTCGACTTCACGCGCTTCCGCCGGATCAGCTTCCCGATCTCGGCGGCGCTGTCGATCGTCGCGATCACGCTGTTCTTCACCCATGGCCTGAATTTCGGCATCGACTTCCGCGGCGGCACGCTGCTGGAAGTGCAGGCCAAGTCCGGCGCCGCCGACATCGCCGCGATGCGGACGACGCTCGATGCCTTGCATCTCGGCGAAGTCCAGTTGCAGCAGTTCGGCGGCCCCGAGAACGTCCTGATCCGCGTCGCGGAGCAGCCGGGCGGCGACGCTGCCCAGCAGGAAGCCGTGCAGAAGGTGCGCGGCGCGCTCGGCGATTCCGTCGAATATCGCCGCGTCGAGGTGGTGGGACCGCGCGTGTCCGGCGAACTGCTGGCCTATGGCATGCTCGGCCTGATGCTCGCGATCGTCTCGATCCTGATCTACCTCTGGTTCCGCTTCGAATGGCAGTTCGCGCTCGGCGCCATGATCGCCAACGTGCACGACATCGTGCTGACGATCGGCTTCATGTCGATCAGCCAGGTCGATTTCGACCTGACCAGCATCGCGGCCCTTCTGACCATTCTGGGCTATTCGCTCAACGACACCGTCGTCATCTACGACCGTATCCGCGAAATGCTGCGCCGCTACAAGAAGATGCCGATGCCGCAGCTGCTCAACGAGTCGATCAATTCGACCCTGTCGCGCTCGATCATCACCCACTTCACCGTGACGCTGGCGCTGCTGGCTCTGCTGCTGTTCGGCGGCCATGCCATCCACAGCTTCACCGCGGTGATGATGTTCGGCGTGGTGCTGGTCGGCACCTATACCTCGATCTTCATCGCGGCCCCGATCCTGATCTATCTCGGCGTCGGCGAGCATCGCGAAGATGCGCCCGATACGGCTACGCCGGCGAAGAAAAACAAGGCATGATCCGAACCGCATGCCCTCGCGGGCGTTTGCGAGGGCAGTAAGCTCATTCGGACGAAGCACATGGCCGGCGATCCCAACGCACCGCATTTTCCCCGCTCGGCGCCGATCGAAGCCTATGGCAAGGGCGGCTTCGCCTTTGCCGGCATGTCGCATCGGGGATCGCTGCTCTGCCTGCCCGACGCGATCTGGGCCTGGGACGTGACGGACCCGACGAAGATCGACCGCTATTCGCTGGATCGCGTCTTCACGGCGGCCAACAGCATCGACACGCTCCTGATCGGCACCGGAACCGGCGTCTGGCTGCCGCCGCCGGACCTGCGGCAAGCGCTGAAGGCGGTGAGGGTGGTGCTGGATACGATGCAGACCGGTCCCGCCGTGCGCACCTACAACATCATGATCGGCGAGCGGCGCCGCGTCGCGGCCGCGCTGATCGCCGTGCCATGAGCAGCGCTGCGCCTCCGGCCGATTCCGTCGCCTTCTGCGCCGGCCTCGTGCGCAGCCATGACTTTCCGCGCTATGCAGCAACGCTGTTTGCGCCGGCCGCCGAGCGCCAGGCGCTGCTGGCGCTCTATGCCTTCAATGTCGAGATCGTCCGCGTCCGCGACCAGGTGAGCCAGCCCTTGCCCGGCGAAGTCCGCCTGCAATGGTGGACCGACATGCTGTCGGGCCACGTCCACGGCAGCGCCGAGGGCAACCCGGTGGCGGCGGAGCTATTGCGTGCGATCAGCGATTTCGACCTGCCGGTCGAGCCGTTGTCGCTGCTCGCCGACGAGCATCAGTTCGATCTCTACAACGATCCGATGCCGACCATGGCGGCTCTGGAGGGCTATCTGGACGCGACCTGTTCGGCATTGTTTGCCCTCGCGGCGGGGGTCATGGCGCCACCTTCGGAGGCGGCCGAGCATGTCGCAAGGCATGCCGGGCTCGCCCAGGGCATCGCGCAGGTGATCGCGAATCTGCCGCGCGACTCGGCGCACCGGCAACTGTTCCTGCCGCAGCAGCTGCTGGCGGCCCATGGCTGCCAGATGGAGGACGTGTTCGCCGGCAAGGAGACGCCAAATCTGCATGCGGTGCTGGACCAGCTCGTGGGCGAAGCCGAGCAGCATTTGACGACGGCCTTGTCGTTGTTGCCGGAGGTGCCGGCGCCGGCACGGCCAGCGTTTCTGCTGCTGAGCCAGGTGCGGGGTGACCTCAAGCGCCTGTCGCAACCCGGGCGCAATCCGTTTGCGCCGCAGCCCCCGTCGAGGCTGCGCACGCTATGGACGCTGTGGCGGGCTTCACGTTCCCGGGAATTTACCAAATAGCGGCCGGCTTATCGCCTCAAACGGCCAAATGCCCTATGCTGTCCTATGGCTGAGTTGTCCCAAAATACATCCCCCGATCTCAGTGGCTTGCCGGTCGCTCTGGGCGACATTCATGCCGCCGCCGACACCATCCGCGGTGCCGTCGTCGAGACGCCGTGCAGCTACAGCCGCACGCTGAGCAACATCTGCGGCTGCGACATCTGGCTGAAATTCGAAAACCTCCAGTTCACCTCCTCGTTCAAGGAGCGGGGGGCGCTCAACCGGCTCACCGCGCTGACGCCGGAGGAGCGTGCGCGCGGCGTCATCGCGATGTCGGCGGGCAACCACGCGCAGGGCGTCGCCTATCACGCCAAGCGGCTCGGCATTCCCGCCACCATCGTCATGCCGGTCGGCACGCCCATGGTGAAGGTCGAGAACACCAAGCACCACGGCGCCGAGGTGGTGGTGACGGGCGCGACGCTGGAGGAGGCGGCCGTCTATGCGCGCAGCCATGGCGAGGCCCGCGGCATGATCTTCGTCCACCCCTACGACGACCCGCTCGTCATCGCGGGGCAGGGCACTGTCGGGCTCGAGATGCTGAAGGCGGTGCCGGAGCTCGATACGCTGGTGGTCCCGATCGGCGGCGGCGGCCTGATCAGCGGTATCGGTATTGCCGCGAAATCGATCAAGCCGACAGTGCGGATTCTCGGCGTCGAGGCCTGGCTCTACCCCTCGATGTACAACGCCATCCATGACGGCAATCTGCCGGCGCGCGGCGACACGCTCGCCGAAGGCATCGCGGTGAAATCGCCGGGCAAGATCACGACCGAGATCGTCCGCCGCCTCGTCGACGACATCGCGCTGGTGAACGAAGCCGAGCTCGAGCGTGCGGTCGCGACCCTGATCTCGATCGAGAAGACCGTCGTCGAGGGCGCCGGCGCCGCCGGGCTTGCCGCGCTGATGTCCGATACGTCCCGCTTCGCCGGCCAGAAAGTCGGCCTCGTCCTGAGCGGCGGCAACATCGACACGCGGCTGATCGCCTCCGTTCTGACGCGTGAGCTGGCGCGCGAGGGTCGGCTGACCCAGCTGTCGCTCGATATCCCCGATCGGCCGGGGCAATTGGCTGCCGTGGCCTCACTGCTGGCCGAGGCCGGCGCCAACATTATCGAGGTCTCGCATCAGCGGACCTTCTCCGATCTGCCGGCCAAGGCGACGCTGCTTCAGCTCGTCATCGAGACCCGCGACAGCGCGCATCTCGACGAGGTCATGGCCAAGCTCGGTGCATCCGCCTTGAGCGCGCGCTGCACCTGAGTGGCGCGCGCCGCTATCGCGGCGCCAAACCCGCGAGGTGGCCGATCAGCCGATCGATCTCGGCTTCCGTGTTGTAGTAATGCGGTGAGGCCCGCACGACCGGCGGCAGCGAGCGGACTTCGGCATCGATGCGGGTGCTCGCCGGATCTGAAGCGCCGATGGTGATGCCCGCCGCAGCGGCGCTGCCGACGATCGTGTCCGCCTCATACCCATCCAGCGTGAAGCTGACGATGGCGCCCGGTGCGCGTCCGAGGTCGCGAATGGTCACGCCGCGAACGGAGGCGAGGCCGCCGCGAAGACGGTCCGCAAGCAGACGGCAGCGCTGTTCGATCGGGCCGAGACCGATATCGAGCGCGTAATCGACGGCGGCTCCGAGACCGAGCCGCGCTGCGTAATTGTTCTCCCAGGTCTCGAAGCGGCGCGCGTCGTCACGCAGCCGATATTCATCGCGCGAGACCCAGGGCGCGGCGAAGTGATCGATCATCGGCGGCTCGAGCCGTTGCAGCATCCCGCGGCGGACGTAGAGAAAGCCCGTGCCGCGCGGGCCGCGGAGGAATTTGCGCCCCGTCGCCGACAGCATGTCACAGCCGATGGCTTCGACGTCGACCGTCATCTGGCCGACCGCCTGGCAGGCGTCGAGCAGATAGGGAATCCCGTGCGCCCGCGCGATCCTGCCGATCGCCGCCGCGGGATTGACCAATCCGCCATTGGTCGGAACCCAGGTGACGGCGATCAGCTTCACGCGCTCGTCGATCATGCGTTCGAGCGCGTGGACGTCGAGCTCGCCGCTGGCATCGCTCGGCACGACATCGATGATCGCGCCCGTGCGCCTTGCGACCTGAAGGAACGCGACGTAGTTGGCAGCGTATTCCGCTTCGGCGGTCAGGATCCGATCGCCCTGGCGAAACGGAAGCGCGTAGAACGCCATCTGCCAGGCAATTGTCGCGTTCTCCATGAGGGCGATCTCATCGGGGGCGGCATTCAGAAGGCGCGCTACGGAGCCGTAGACCGCATCGAGCCGATCGGACTCGCGGTCGGCAGCGGCATAACCTCCGATCTCGCCCTCCAGATCGATGTGGTCCTTCATTGCCGCGACGACGGCAGTTGGCATGAGGGCCGCGCCGGCATTGTGGAGATAAGCGAGGCGGGAGGCGGCCGGGGTGTCGGAACGTATCCGGTCGATGTCGATCAAGTGCTGGTCTCCGCCTCTGCTATCCCGATCCCATGAATTAGGCGCGTTGACGAGCGCGAGCAAGCTTATGTGCAGCTTGGAACAAAATGGCGGATTATTTCGTCGTGTTGGTACTGGATTCCAAATCGGCGGCCATTCTCCCCGGATTTTGAGAAACCCGGTGACTTCGGACGATATATCTTCCCGGATCGGGAAACAGACCATGCAAGAGAAGACGCAATCCCGCTCAATGACCGGGACGCCCAGGACCAACATCACCCGACGGATCGACCTCACGACCCTCAGGCTGTTCATCGCCATCTGTGAGGAGGGCAATTTGACGCGCGCCTCGCAGCGCGAGGCGATCGCGCCCTCCGCTGTCAGCAAACGCATGCATGACCTCGAGGAGGTACTCGAGGTCGCGCTGTTCGAGCGGCATCCGAACGGCATGGCGCTGACGCCGGCCGGTGAATCGCTGCTGCATCATGCGCGCGTGACGCTGCTCAACGTCGAGAAGATCGCCGTCGACATGGCCGAGCATGCACGCGGCGTGCGCGGGCATGTACGGATGCTGGCCAATCTGTCGTCGATCGTCGAATTCCTTCCCGACGATCTGCCCGGCTTCTTTCGCTCCCACGAGCTGGTGCGGCTCGATCTGCAGGAGCGTCCGAGCGCCGATGTCGTTCGGGGCGTCGAGGAGGGCGTGGCCGAAATCGGCATCTGCTCGGCCGACGTGTCGACGCGCGGGCTGGAGCGGTTCACCTATCGGCGGGACCGCCTCGTTATCGTGGTGCGATCCGATCATCCGCTTGCGTCGGCAAGAGACGTATCGTTCGCCGACACACTCGACTACGACCATGTCGGCCTGTTTGCGACCAGCTCGATCTATCTGCGCTCGCAATACACCGCGCAGCAGATCGGCAAGTCGATCCGGTTGCGGGTCCACGTCCCGGGTTTTGATGCGGTGTGCCGGATGGTGCAGGCCGGCATGGGCATCGGCCTCATTCCCGATCGTGCGTTCGAGGTCCTCAGTCACGGCATGAACCTGACGGCCGTCGAGTTGAGCGACGACTGGGCCGATCGCGAACTGGTGCTGGTGGCTAGGGATCCCGCGGGATTGTCGGCGACAAGCCAGTTGATGCTCGATCATCTGCGATTGCCCGGAACCAAACCTCACTGATGGCGGCCTTCGTGTCGTTCGTCATCCGCGAACGCGTGTTCATCAAAGGATATTGGACTTAAGGCCCTGCGCTCGGCGACACCACGATCAAAGACGATCGAGGAGCGCCAGACGTGGACGGACCATTATCCGGAATAAGAGTCGTCGAGTTCGGAACTTTGATCGCGGCACCATTTGCCGCGCGGCTCTTTGCCGAGTTCGGCGCCGAAGTCATCAAGATCGAACAGCCGGGCAGCGGGGATCCGTTGCGCAGATGGCGCAAGCTGCATCAGGGCACCTCGCTCTGGTGGTACCTGCAATCGCGCAACAAGAAGTCGATCGCGATCGATCTGAAATCGCCTGACGGCCGCGACGTCGCGCTGCGGCTGGCCGCGCAAGCCGATGTCGTGATCGAGAATTTCAAGCCAGGAAGCCTCGAGAAGCTTGGCCTCGGCTGGGACGTGCTCTCAAAGCTCAATCCGGACCTGACACTGGTCCGCATCTCCGGCTACGGGCAGACCGGCCCTTACCGCGACCGCTCCGGGTTCGGCGCGATCGGAGAGGCCATGGGCGGGCTGCGCTTCACTACCGGCGATCCCGACAGCCCGCCGGCCCGGGTCGGCATCAGCATCGGCGACGGCCTTGCGTCGCTTCATGGCGTGATCGGCGCGCTGATGTCGCTGCTTCGTGTCAAGACAGGGCAGGGACGAGGGCAGGTGGTCGACGTCTCGCTCTATGAGAGCGTGTTCAACCTGATGGAGAGTCTCGTCCCCGAATATGACCTCATGGGTCATGTCAGGACCCGCACCGGTGGCGCCCTGCCGGGCATCAGTCCATCCAATACATATCCAAGCTCCGACGGGCGCCATGTCGTGATCGCCGGCAACAGCGACGCGATCTTCAAGCGCTTGATGCTGGTCATCGGGCGGCCGGACCTTGCCGACGATCCGGCCCTTGCCAGCAATGACGGACGCGTCCGCAGCAACGCCTTGCTCGATGCGGCCATCACGGCATGGACCTCGCAGCGAACGATGGACGAGATCCTCGCACGCCTCGATACGGCCGACGTTCCCGCGGGCCGGATCTATTCCGTCGCCGATATTGTCGACGATCCCCATTACGCCGCCCGCGAGATGATCCTGCCGACCGAACTGCCGGGCGACGTCACCGTAAAGATGCCGGGCATCGCGCCAAAACTCTCCGACACCCCGGGCGCAGTCAAATGGCCTGGCCCGACGCTGGGACAGCATACCGACGAGGTGCTCGCGGGCCTCGGCTTGCAGGCAGGCGATATCGCGCAGCTGCGCCGCAGCGGAGCGGTGCAATGACGACGCCGCCACCCGACATCCTGATCCAGGAGGTCGCTCCGCGCGACGGCCTTCAGATCGAAGCGAAATGGGTCGAAACCAGCGAAAAAATCCGGCTGATCAATTCGCTCTCTGCGATCGGCTTCGGCCGCATTGAGGTCTCGTCGTTCGTGTCAGCGGCGGCCGTGCCGTCGCTGCGCGACGCCGCGGACGTCTTCGCTGGCATCGAGCGGCGGCCCGGCACGATCTATGCGGCGCTGATCCCGAACCGGAAGGGCGCCGAACTGGCCCTGGCGGCGCGTGCCGACGAGCTCAATTTCGTGATGTCGGCGAGTGAAACGCACAACCGCGCCAACATGAACATGACGCATGCGGTGTCGCTGGCGTCGCTCGGCGAGATCGTGAAGCCGGCCCATGCAGGCGGCGCGTTGGTCAACGCGACGGTTGCGACCGCGTTCGGCTGTCCGTTCGAAGGCCTGCAGCCTCTCGAGAAGGTGCTCGATATCGTCAAGCGCTATCTCGATCTCGGGGTCGACGGCGTCACGCTCGCCGATACCACGGGCATGGCCAATCCCAATCAGGTTTCGCAGCTGGTTGCCGAGGTCTTGATGCTGATCCCTGCGGACATGCTCACGCTTCACTTCCACAACACGCGCGGTCTTGGGCTGGTTAACGTCCTCGCGGCCTATGACAACGGCGTTCGCCGCTTTGACGCTGCACTGGGCGGCCTCGGCGGATGTCCATTTGCGCCGGGTGCCACCGGCAATGTCTGTACCGAAGACCTCGTCAATCTCTGCCACGAGACGGGCTTGCGGACCGGTCTCGACCTGCAGCGCTTGATCGATCTCTCGTTCCGATTGCCTGGACTGGTCGGACATGAGGTGCCGGGACAGGTCGCCAAGGCCGGCCGTCCTCTCGATCTGCATCCCATACCCGAGCGGCTGCGACGCTCGGGCTGAGCGACCACGATCAAAATTCAAAACACATTGGAGGAAACCATGACGATTGCCACGGCGACGACGGCCGACCTCGATACTGGGCTCACAGAGCATCAGGTCATCAAGAAGATTGCGTGGCGACTGATGCCGCTGATCATCGTCTGCTACTTCTTTGCGTTCTTCGACCGCGTCAACATCAGCTTCGCCAAGGCTGCGCTCCAGGCCGATCTCGGCCTCAGCAACACCGCCTACGGATTTGGCGCCAGCCTGTTCGTCGTTGGTTACGTCTTGCTGGAAGTACCGAGCAACATGCTGCTCTATCGCTTCGGCGCGCGGCGCTGGATCGCCCGCATCATGATTTCCTGGGGGCTGGCGACGGCGGCGATGGTCTTCGTTCATAGCGAGTGGCAGTTCTATGCGCTGCGCTTCGTGATTGGCGCCATGGAGGCGGGATTTGCGCCTGGCATTCTCTATTACCTGACACTCTGGTTTCCAAAATCGCATCGCGGCCGCATGACGTCGGTGTTCTTTCTCGCCACTGCGTTCTCGGGGATCATCGGCGCGCCGATCTCGGGTCTCATCCTCAACTACCTGAACGGGCTGCACGGTCTGGCCGGTTGGCAATGGCTGTTTCTGGCCGGCGGCATTCCCTGCGTTGCGCTGGGCTTCGTCGTGCTGCTGCGCTTCGACGACGGGATCGAGCACGCCGAATGGTTGAGCGACGACGAGCGCCGGTTGATCTCGGTTCAGCTGGACCGCCAGAAGAGCGAGATCGGCGAGCATTCGGCATGGCGCTCGCTGCTCATGCCCGGCGTGCTGCTGCTCGGATTCATCTACTTCCTGATCCAGATCGCCTCCTACGGCCTCAATTTCTGGGCGCCCGACCTGATCAAGGCGGCCGGGGGCGGAAGCGCGGCTGCGATCGGCTTCCTGACCGCCGTTCCCTATATCTGCGGCGCCATCTGCATGATCGTCGTAGGCCGATTGTCGGATGCATCGGGGGAGCGCCCCAAATTCGTCGCGGGTCTGGTGCTGACGGCGGCGGTGGGCTTCTTCGCCTCGGGCGTATTCGACAGGAACGTCGTCACGCTGGTTGGCGCGCTCGCCATTCTTGGTGCCGGCGTGGTTGCGGCCATTCCGACATTCTGGACGCTGCCTCCGAAAATTCTCACCGGCGGGGGCAGCGAGCGGGATCGCGCTCATCAACACGCTGGGGCAGGTCGGCGGCATCGTCAGCCCGGTCATGGTTGGCTCGGTCAAGGATGTGACCGGCAGCACGACACCCGCGCTCTATGTCATCGGCGGCATGTGCGTGCTCTGTGCGTTGCTGCTGCTGACGGTGCTTCCGCGAGACCTGAAAGCCAGGGACGTGGCGGAACCCCGGGTCGCATAGGCCGCGGCATTGGCGCGCCTTGGTGAGGCGCATTCAAGAGGGTATCTAGGCGAAAGACATCACACCGCCGTCCATTCTCAATAGATGGCGGTGTGATGGCCCGGAACCGAAGGGGACGCGCAATGGCGAAGAACACGATTTGCCTCTGGTACGACAAGGACGCCGAGGCGGCCGCCCGCTTCTATGCCGAAACATTTCCCGATAGCGCCGTAAGCGCCGTCCATCACGCGCCCAGCGATTACCCCTCCGGCAGGGCGGGCGATGTGCTGACCGTCGAGTTTACGGTTGCCGGCGTTGCCTGTCTCGGCCTCAACGGCGGTCCGATTTTCAAGCACAACGAGGCTTTCTCGTTCCAGATCGCGACCGACGATCAGGAGGAGACCGACCGCTACTGGAACGCCATCATCGGCAATGGCGGGCAGGAGAGCGCCTGCGGCTGGTGCAAGGACAGATGGGGCCTCTCCTGGCAGATCACGCCGCGGGTGTTGACCGAGGCACTGGCGGCCGGCGGTGCCGAGGCAAAGCGCGCCTTCGATGCAATGATGGGGATGACGAAGATCGATGTCGCCGCGATCGAGGCCGCGCGCCGCGGCTGAAATTATCTCGCCTCAGATACAGAGGCCGAGCAGCTTGACGTGGCAGCCGCTGGATTTGGGCTTGCTGGCGGGCGCGGCCTCGCGCTTCACGGCAACCAGCGGCTCCTCGTCCTTCTTGCCTTTACCTTTGCCCTTGCCCTTCGGCTCGTAGTCGCCCGCGATGACCATGGCCCAATAGGTTCGCTTGCCGCTGGCATTCTTGGCGCTGGCGATACCGACGCGGGAGGCGTTGTGCAGCAGCAGGTTCTTGCGATGCCCGGACGAGTCGATCCACTGTCCCAGCGTCTTCTCGAAATTGTCGTAGCCATAGGCGATGTTCTCGGCCGCGCGGCCCGCGCCGGCCGGTGCGACGCGCCGGTTGAACGGGCCGAGCGCGTCGTGGCTGAGGTCGTCCTTCGCCGCCATCGCGCGGGCCTGGTCCATGGCGATGCGGTCGAGGGTCGAATCGCGGGCGACGCGGATCTCGCCGTGCTTGAGGCGAAAGCTGGAGATCAGATCGGCCGGGGAGTCGGCCATCGCGGGCGCGGCCGCGAGCAGCACAAGGCCAGCGATCACGCCCACAACCACACGATGCATCATCATCCCCCGAATGCCCATGACCCGCCGCCCGAATGATCCGATCGCTTCTCTATCGCCAATGTGGACGCTTCAAGGCGCGAGCAACCCGTCAGCTCGCCGGCAGGTCGGCCTCGAAGTTGAAACGGTCCCGCAGGTTCTTCCGCTGTTCCAGGATGTCCTTGAGGAAGGCGCGGTCCTGGTCGTTCTTCATCATCGGCTCGATCAGGTCGAGCTGGTTCATCGCGACCAGTTGCAGGATCTCGGTCCGCGGCTTGCCGCTGGTATCGCGGGGCAGCGCGTGTACGATCTGGATGTGCTCCGGCGGCTTGGGACCCTTGGCGGCCGAAAGCTCGCTGCGAAGCTCGCCTTCAAGCGTGGCCTGATCGGCCTCGACGAAGGCATAGAGCCCGACGCCGGAGCGGCGGTCGGCGAAGGCGACGATGGCGGTGTCGCGCACGGCCGGGTTCTTGCGGATCAGCTCGGCCAGCACCGGCGCGTCGTTGACCAGCCGGCGGCCGCCGCCCTCGCGGTCGGTGAAGTTGAACAGGCCGCGCGTGATCGCGCGATAGACCTTCTTGCCGGTCGCGAGCCACAGGCTGGCGGCGAATGATTTCTTCGCCAGGATTTTTCGCTCGCGCGGCGTCAGCGCCTCGGGCGCGTAGGAGCGCTTGTGCTTGAGCAGATGCCGCAGGTCCTCATAGGCGAGGATGCGGTAGAGCCGGCCACGTCGGTTGAAGCAGGCCGCGAGCTGGAAGTCGGTCACATAGGCGCGGCCGTCGCGGCCGACCAGCCAGTTCTGCTCCTTGGCGAGATCGTTGTGGCAGATGCCGGCGCGGCGCAGCCGGCGTAGCGCCGCCTTGGCCGAGCGGAAATAGGCGAGGTCGCCATGTGGCTTGGCGAGATGCAGCGCGACGCCGTCGACAAAGCCGCGCACGAGCGCCCGGCGACCGGCCCACAGCAAATCGGGGCCGACATTGAGACCTTTGGCCAGCGCCAGCGCGTGCTTCTCACGCGCGAACAGGTGGCGCGCCAAGGGAAATGACCACCACGGCACTTCGTCGAGCCGGCGCAGCACGGCGTCGACCTCGCCGCTGTCGCCGCGGAAGCGGCCGCGCTCGACGGTCGAGAACACGTCGCGCTTGAGCAGCACGCCCTCGGTCCAGCGCGCCGACAGTGTCGCGGCGTCGTCTTTGGGAAGACTCATCGAAAAACTCACGCGGCTGCGGCGATGCGCAGGTGATCGGCGATCCAGCGATCGAGATCGGCGAGCGCCAGTGCGCTCATCGCCTGCTTCTTGGCCACCGTCTTCTCGTTGCCGCGCAGGCGGGTGCCGTCGGGTTTCTTCGTCGGAGCGCTCGCGAGCGGCGGGAACAGGCCAAAATTGATGTTCATCGGCTGGAACGAGCGCGTGCCGGGCTCGATGGTTTCGATATGGCCACCGGTGATGTGACCGAGCAGCGATCCCAGTGCCGTCGTAGCAGGCGGGCTCGCCAGCGTTTCGCCGCGCGCATCCGCTGCCGCATAGAGACCGGCGATCAGGCCGACGCTGGCGGATTCCACATAGCCCTCGCAGCCGGTCATTTGACCGGCAAAGCGCAGCCGCGGCTGCGCGCGCAGGCGCAGCTGGCCGTCGAGCAGCTTTGGCGAATTGAGGAAGGTGTTGCGATGCAAGCCGCCGAGGCGGGCGAATTCGGCCTTCTCCAGCCCCGGAATGCTGCGGAAGACGCGTTGCTGCTCGCCGTATTTCAGCTTCGTCTGGAATCCGACGATATTGTAGAGCGTGCCGAGCTTGTTGTCCTGGCGCAGCTGCACGATCGCGTAGGCCTTCGTGGTGGGATCGTGCGGATTGGTGAGGCCGACCGGCTTCATCGGGCCGTGGCGCAACGTCTCGGGGCCACGCTCCGCCATCACCTCGATCGGCAGGCAGCCGTCGAAATAGGGGGTGTTGGTCTCCCATTGCTTGAACTCGGTCTTCTCGCCCGCGATCAGCGCGGCGACGAAGCCGTCATACTGCTCCTTGGTCATGGGGCAGTTGATGTAGTCGGCGCCGGTGCCGCCGGGACCGACCTTGTCATAGCGCGACTGGAACCAGGCCACTGACATGTCGATGGACTCGCGATGCACGATCGGCGCGATCGCGTCGAAGAAAGCGAGCGCGTTCTCGTCGGTCAGCTCGCGAATAGCGTCGGCGAGTGGCGCGGAGGTGAGGGGGCCGGTCGCAACGATGACGTTACTCCAGTCGGCCGGCGGCAGGCCTGAAACCTCGCCGCGGGCGATCTCGATCAGGGGGTGGTCGTTGAGCGCCTTGGTGACGGCCGCCGAGAAGCCGTCGCGGTCGACCGCGAGCGCGCCGCCGGCGGGCACCTGGTTGGCGTCGGCCGCGCGCATGATCAGCGAGCCGAGCCGGCGCATTTCAGCGTGCAGCAGGCCGACGGCGTTGTTGGCGGCGTCGTCCGAGCGGAACGAATTGGAGCAGACGAGCTCGGCGAGCCCATCGGTGCGGTGCGCCTCGGTCATGCGGTCCGGCCGCATCTCGTGCAGCACCACGGGCACGCCGGATTTGGCGACCTGCCAGGCAGCTTCGGAACCGGCAAGGCCAGCGCCGATCACGTGCACAAGGTTGGATTGGGGTCCTGTCATGGGGCGGACAGGTAGCGCTTTTCAGCGGTCAGTGGAATCGCCGAGATGGAGTTTTCTGCCATCAGAAACGACAACGCCCGCACGAGGCGGGCGCTATCGGTTCGTCCGGTGAAGGGCTGAACGAAATCAGCCCTGATACTGACCGGCGGCAACGCGCGGGATGTCCGAGCGATCGAGGCCGATGTCGGCCAGTTCGCGATCGCTGAGCTGGGACAGCTCGGCAACATTGCGCTGATAGTCCCGGAAAGCCTGGATCATGCGGATGAGCGAGAGCAGCATTGGTAGTCTCCTGTAGTTCGATTCAGCCCTTGCCCGGGCCTCATCGTTGAAATGAATATATGTGAGAGTGGTGCAGTGCGAAAGTTCCGATGTTGCGATGCAGCTAAGCGCGAGGTGCATAGCGGTGGTAACGGACGATTAACCCGGGAGCACTCTCGCCCAAAGGGTAGGCGAAATAGGGAATGCTTTGCCGTAAATCACCGTGAATTCACGTGTTTACTGCAACCACTCTTTACCGGTGAAATGGAAATAGGTAGGGTTCCAACTGTTCTCAAGGCGATCAGTCAGCGTCTGCACCCAAGTCTCGCATGCGCGAATCGCATGCTAGCGGAACTATAGAGATGAATATAAATTCATTAAATGAGAGATGCCACGCGACCGGATCCTGCCGATCCGACTCGCTCAGGGCTGGCGGATCACCAGGCGACCGGCCATGGAGCCTGCCGAAACTCACCCTGCCTCGTTTCAGACCGCAGCCGCCTCCTTGGTGCGGTGCACACACGCCGAACGTGTGGCGTTCATTGCAAGGGTGTAATGAAAATCAGAAATTTCGCATGGTGCCTCTGCGCCGCGCGCAACATCACGCAATTCTCGCGAGAAATTTATTGCGGCAAGTTGCCGCGCCCGGAGGAAAGTCATGTCGCAGATTCCGGCAATGTCGCTGGTTCTGTCACAAGAACAAGAGAAGGAAAGTAACATCATGACGAAGTTACTCGGGGTTATCGCAATTGCCGCCGTCGCGTTCGCCGTCGCGCCGGCCCAGGCTGCCAAGCACGCCATGGGCGGCTGCAGCTCGGCCAATCTGGAGAAGACGGAGACCGCGATCGAGAACATGGCCGACGGCGACAGCAAGTTCGTGGCGCAGAAGGAGATCGCGGCTGCGCAGGACGCGCTTCTCAACGGCAAAATGGGTGTGTGCGGCGCGCACCTGAACAAGGCGATGAACGCCACCATGGGGAAGTAAACGCACCAAGAGAGGGCCGATCGCCGGGCGATCGGCCCTACGCGTCCTGTCGGGCGCTATTTAAGGGGCACGTGCGAGCTGGGTCGCGAAATAGGCGACGGTCTTGGAGTAGACTTCGCTCTTGTTCCACTGCTGCAATACCGTAAAATTCGGACTGCCCGGCTGCCAATCCTTGCCGCGCTGCCAGCCGTAGCCCGCGAGATAATTGGCGGTGGAGGCGAGCACGTCGGGCGCGTTGTGCAAGAGGTCGCGTTTGCCATTGCCGTCGAAATCGACGGCGTATTTCATCCAGGACGACGGCATGAACTGGGTCTGGCCGAGCTCGCCGGCCCATGCGCCCTTCATGTCGGCGGGGGCGAGGTCGCCGCGCTGGACGATGCGCAGCGCATCCAGCAGCTCGGCACGAAACTGGTCGGAGCGACGGCAATCATAGGCCAGCGTTGCCAGCGAGCGGATGGTGGCGAACTTGCCGGTGTTGACGCCGAAATCGGTCTCGAGACCCCAGATCGCGACCAGCACCTCGCCGGGCACGCCATAAGTCTGTTCGATGCGGGACAGCACCGAGCCGTACTGCTTCATCATGTTGGAGCCGCGCTGCATGCGCGGCGGCACCATGCGGCCGGAGAACTCCTCGAAGGTCTGGGTGAAGACTTTTTGCGAGCGGTCCCGGTTGAGCACGCTCTGATCGAGCGTCACGCCGGCAAGCCCGGCGGCAACGGCCTGCTGCGAGACGCCCTTGGCCGTGGCGTCGGCTTTGAAGTCCGCGAGCCAGGCGTCGAAATTGCCCGAGCCGCAGGCAACAGCGGCGAGGGCTGGCTGGGCGGTTAGGATTGACGCGGAGAGGGCGAGGGCCGCGAGAGCGAGACGAGAAATCGTCGGGGTCATCAGATGAAATGGATTCCGTGAAGTGATCTGACCGGCGGGCGCAATTTCGATTGTAACCGCGGCCAAAGCAAGGCGTATGACAAGCGCGCAATCCTGCCCGAGCCGAGCCCGGGCAGGATCGCATGTCACGATATCGTCAGGCGTCCGTCCGATTGCGCCAGGGGAAGAGGTTGGCGGGGAAGTCGGCGGCCGGCTTGCGCGGGCGATGCGGCGGGGGCGGCACCGGACGTGCACCGGGCTCCGAGACGATCACCTTGCGGTAGAGGTGCCAGGTGGCGTGGCCGAGCAGGGGGATCACCACGGCAAGGCCAAGGAACGCCGGAATCGTCCCGAGCGCCAGCAGCACCGCGACGAACAGGCCCCAGGCCGCCATCGGCACCGGGTTCTTGGCGACGACGCGCAGCGACGTCACCATCGCCTCGAACGCGCCGGCATGGCGGTCGAGCATCAAGGAGAACGACACGGCGCTGATGCAGAGCGCGGCAAGCGCAAACAGGAAGCCGGTGCCGCAGCCGACCACGATCAGCCACCAGCCTTGCTGGGTCGTCAGCACGCGCGTCATGAAATCAGAGATCCCGGTCGCGCCCTCATAGCCGAACGCCGCGACATAGATCGCCTGAGCGGTCGCAACCCAGGTCACGAACAGAGCGAACAGCAGGGTGCCGAGACCGAGCATGGCGCCGAACGAAGGCGAGCGCAGCACCTCCATGGCATTCCAGGCGCTGGCCTCCTCATAACGTTCGCGCCGGCTGGAGAGCTCATAGAGACCGAGCGCGGCGAACGGGCCGATCAGCGCGAAGCCTGCGGCCAGTGGGAACAACAGCGGCAGCACCGAATAGCCCATCACCGCGCGGGCGAGCACGAGGCCCAGCACCGGATAGATCACGCAGAGGATGATGGCGTGGCTCGGCACCGCCTTGAAATCTTCCCAGCCGCGCCTGAGCGCGTCGTGCAGATCGGACAGTTGGATGGTTCGAATCACCGGTCCAGCCGCATCCGCGGGCTGGGCCACAGTGGGGACATTGCCCGGGTAGAGTGTGGCCATGGTCGCTAGCTCCCTTGCCATGCAGCCGAATTCGGCGCCGGCAACGGCGCAAGCGGCCGCTTTTCTGAGTTTCGCGATTCCGGCCAGACGCGAATTCCGGACGTCATCGCGAACTGAAAGTGGAGCGTACGCCCATTTCCGAGTCCTGTCCCACACGCTTGGTTGAGATTCGATGCCGCACCGCAACCTCAACTATGTCATTCGGTCGTCATTTCGCCGCAGATAAGCTGATGCTGGTTGTCGGTTCGCAGAACTTCGCGGGCGCAACGCAGTAACTTCGTTTATAAGTGCCACTCAAGGCCCTTCCAACGGATCCTTTTCGGGGAGAAGACATGAGCATTTTCGGGAAAATCATGGGCGCGATCTTCGGCAGCCATCCGGCTTCCGCCGCGCCCGCAGGTGGCGCACCCTCGGGTAGCGCGCCCGCCAGCGCCGCGCCGGGCGGATCGGCGCCTGCTGCCGCGCCGATGGCAACCGTTGACGTTGCGGCCATCGTCGACAAGCTGGTCGCTGCCCAGAAGGAGAAGCTGGAATGGCGCACCTCGATCGTCGACCTCATGAAGGCGCTCGACATCGACTCCAGCCTTGCTGCGCGTAAGGACCTCGCCAAGGAGCTCGGCTACAGCGGTGACATGAACGACTCGGCGAGCATGAACGTCTGGCTGCACAAGCAGGTGATGTCCAAGCTCGCCGCCAATGGCGGCAAGCTGCCGCCGGAGATCAAGCACTGACCGATGGCTCGGTCGTAAGCCAGGGGGGGCCGCGATCTCGCGGGCCCCTTTTGCATTCAGGCGACGAGGTCTGCTTCCTCCGGATGCCTGTCGAGATAGTCGACGACGAAGCCGCAGCCGGCGATCACCTTCTTGCCGTCACGGCGGATCAAGTCCAGCGCGCCCTTGACCAGCTCGGATGCAATGCCGCGGCCGCGTAGCGCGCGCGGCGTCTCGGTATGGGTGATGATCACGGCCGACGGCGTCAGCCGGTAATTGGCGAAGGCGATTTCGTTGCCCGCATCGAGCTCGAAGCGACTCCTGTCCTTGTTGTCCCGTACCGCCATGCCAGATCCCTTCGAAGCGCTGCGTGTTCTCTGATCTAGGCGCCTGAACCGGCCCTTGCCAAGGTGCGACCAAGGGAGGTTGCCGCAGGGGAGATATCCGGAAAATGCGTGTCCCGCTCAGCCTCTTGGCGCTGCTTGCGGCGCTCGCCTCGACCGCGCCGGTGTCGGCTGCGGCCGAAGGCGGTCCGGCCTGGGAGGCCTGCGTCGGGCGGGCCAGCACGCCGGACGAGCGCATCAAAGCCTGCTCGACCGTGATCGATACCAGGAGCGAGAGCGGGCAGAGGCTCGCCGGCGCCTATTGCAATCGCGGCCATGGGCTCACCGAGAAACGCGAACTCGACGCTGCGCTGTCCGATCTCGACGAGGCAGTCCGGCTCGATCCCGGCTATGCCTGCGCCTACAACAATCGCGGCCGCGTCTACAGCTTCAAGCGCGATTACGATCGCGCCATCGCCGAATACGACCAGGCCATCAAGCTCGATCCGTCGCTGGTGCAGGCCTACAGCAATCGCGGCGAGGCTCGTTTCAACAAGGGCGACCTCGACGGCGCCATTGCCGATTTCGACGCGGCGATCAAGCGCGATCCCAACTATGTCACCGCCTACGCCAACCGTGGCTTCGTCTATGCCCGCAAGCACGACACGGCGCATGCGCTCGCCGACTACAGCATGCGGATCAAGCTGGCACCGGATCTGATTGCCTATATCGACCGCGGCAACGTCTACCGCGACAGCGAGCAGCTCGATCGGGCCGCCGCCGACTACGGCGAGGCGATCCGCGTCGCGCCGACCGACGCACGCGGCTGGCGCAATCGCGGCATGATCCGGCTCTATCGGGGCGACAACAAGGGCGGCCTCGCCGACTACGACAAGGCGCTGCAATACGATCCCTCCGACGTGTTCTCCTGGAACAACCGCGGCCAGGCCAGGCTGCGCCTCGGCGATAGGCAGGGCGCGATTGCCGATTTTCGGAAGGCGCTGGAATTGCGTCCAGGCCTGCCGTCCGCCCATGATGCACTGCAGAAGCTTGGGGCTCTGTAGCGAGCGTTCGATCAACGCGTGAGCCATAATTCGCTAATGCCGCCTCGCTGGCAAAAAACATCAGTCCGTCTTGCAATCGTGCACCCGGTTCCCCACGTCTCGTTACAGGACATACGCCCGAATGCGGCCGGCACGGTCGCTAGACATTCGGAGTGTCATGATCGCCAGCCGCTGACGTATGCCTCTTTTGGAGGAGGGTACGATGTCGGACTTTAGTTTCATCAAGACTCATCGAACATGGGAAGATTGGTGCGGGATGCTGCTCGGCGCGCTGATTGTCGCATCGCCGTGGTTCCCCATCCAGGATCACTCGCCGATCGTCGAACGCCAGACGATGATCCTGAACACGGTCGCAATCGGCCTCGTCGTATTCGGCCTCAGCCAGCTCGAATATGTCGCGTTGCAGCGCTGGCAGGAGGTGGCGACGATCCTGGTCGGGCTGTGGCTTATCGTCTCGCCCTATGTGTTCGGTTATTCCGGCGAAGGTTTTCTCCGGATCTACCATACGAGTCTGGGAGCGGTAGCGGTGATCCTCGGCGTGCTCCAGCTGTGGCAGGACTGGGATCTTAGTGACCAGGATATGCTGAAGCATGGGCAATAGGCGGTAGATTTGAACAGGCCCGCCGCGCGCTCGGTGGGCCTGCGCTCGCTTAGCTCTTCACCAGATCCGCATACTCCGGATGTTTCTCGATCCACGCCTTCACGAACGGACATTGCGGGATCAGTTTCAAGCCGGCCGCGCGGACCTGGTCGAGCGCGCCTTGCACCAGCTTCGAGCCGACGCCCTTGCCACCGAGCTCCTTCGGCACGTCGGTATGCTCGAAGGTGATGACGTTGCCGTCGAGCTTGTAGTGTTCAGTCGCGAGATGGCCCTCCACCTCCAGCACGAAGCGATGACCGGCCTTGTTATCGATGACGTCGCTCATGGTGTCTCCCGTCAGGTCTTCAACGAGTCCGCCAGCATCTTGCGGATCGACCAGGCCTCGCCGTCGGACGAGCCCTTGATGTCGTCGATCCGCCAGCTGTTGGCCTCGCGCACGAAGTCATAACGCACGATCTGGTCGGCGGGTTTGCGGTCGTTGCGGTGGCCGGTGATGGTCACCGCGATCGTCGCCTTGTCGGCCTCCACCTTCTCCGCGTCAACCTTGAAGGATTTCACGTCCGGTTCCTGCGAGTTGGTGACAGGATCGAAATCGACCGGCCCGACGTCACCTCTCGGCGTATGCGCATCCGCCTTGGCCCACAGCGCGACCAGCGCCCTGGAGAGATATTTTGTTTTGGCCGCCTTGTTCTCGATGACGAAGGCGCCGCCATCGCCTTTGCCCTTGGCTGCGCGCGTGTAGATGGCGGTCAGGATCGCGACGGGATCGCTGGAGACAGGCATCACGGCGGATGCCGGGGAGGCGGTGGCAAGCAGAGAGGCGGCGACGAAGGTCCGACGGGTGAGCATGAAATGTCCCTGAGATAATGCCGTGCGACCGCAGGGCCGGAGCGGCCGGCGTGAGCGCGTATCTCTGTAGACCGATGGAGCGGCCGCTCGATTCAATCGGTCGCTTTGGCGAGCCTGGAATCTTCAGATTGCGGCTGCGGACGGAGGCAACCCTGGCAGATGACGAGGGAGCGGGTGACCTTGGCGTCCTGCTCGGCCTCGATGCCGTCCTGGGCCTGCCACCATTCCTTCGAATAGGGCTGAAGTCCGGCTTGCGACCTGTTGCGCTCGGAGCCGGCGTCGGCGCGCGTGGCACGCGGAGCCCCGGAACGTGGCTGGTTGGGATCCTCGCCGGCGCCGTCCCAGGCATAGCGCGCAGGCTTGAAGGCGGGGTCGGCGGAGAGGTGCGCCTGAGGCGCCACGGCACATCCGGCGAGCGCCAGCGACAACAGGAGGAAGGCGGGCGCTTTGACCATGATGCGGCACTCTGTACGCGAGAACTGGCTGAGGTTGCGCCGATCATGTTTAAAATTCCCTGAACGGTCGCGGCTGCGCCGGCGACAAACGCGAATGCGATATCTGATCCTCCTGCTCACACTGCTCACCACCGCTGCGCGCGCCGATGATGCAAGACCGTTCGATCCCTCCGATTATCCGCCCGCCGTGCAGCAGGCGTTGCGCTACGCCAATGAGGAATGCGACAGTCAGGATGGTAGTCTGGTGACCTTCGCGCCGGACACCGTGCGCAAGATCGATCTGACCGGGGACGGCCGTGAGGACTACATCGTCGATTTCCGCGACACCAAATGCGGGGAGCGCGAGACCACCTATTGCGGAACCGGCGGCTGCGTCATGAACGTCCTGGTGTCTCTGCCCGATGGCAGCGTGCGCCCCGTGTTCGACGGCTATGTCCGCAGCTACAGGATTTTGCCGCCGCCGATGAAGCGTGGCGCGGCGCACACCATTCGTTTCGAACTGCACGGCAGCTATTGCGGCGGTTTCGGTGCGCAGGCCTGCTGGAAGGAGAAGGCCATCACGGCGACGCCGTTTGCGTTCAAGCAGCCGTAGGGCAGATGCGCGACCGGCGGCCTTGCTACGTCGCGTTCGATGGCGATAAATGGGCTGCAAGGAGCGGGCGGCTCGTGCGCCGCCCGCCGTCGAAGAGGAAGCCCGATGCAGCCCCTGCGCATGTCCCGCCGCGTCATGAATCTCGCTCACATGCTGACCCAGAATGCGCGGCGGCATGGGTCGCGTCCTGGTTTCGTCTGGGGTGACAAATCCTGGACCTGGCACGAGATCGATGCACAGGTCTCGGCGCTGGCCGCCGCACTCGCCGCGCGCGGCATCGCCAAGGGCGACCGCATCCTCGTCCATTCCAAGAATGGCGACGAGATGTTCTTCTCGATGTTCGCCGCGTTCCGGCTCGGTGCGGTCTGGGTGCCCACCAATTTCCGCCTGATGCCGGATGAGGTCACCTATCTCGCGCAGGCCTCCGGCGCGAAGGCGTTCCTGTGCCACGTCGATTTTCCCGAGCACGCTGCAGCCGTGAAGGGCGGTGCGCTGGAGTTCACCTGGAGCGTCGACGGCAAGGGCTCGTTCGGCGAGCGCTCGATGGCGGAAGCCATGGCCTCGCAGGCCGGTGCAAGCGTTGCGAACGTCGCCGTCGAGCACGACGATCCCTGCTGGTTCTTCTTCACCTCCGGCACCACCGGCCGCTCCAAGGCCGCGGTGCTGACCCACGGCCAGATGGGTTTTGTCGTCACCAACCATCTCGCCGATCTCACCCCCGGCGTCACGGAAGCGGATGCGTCGCTGGTGGTGGCGCCGCTGTCGCATGGCGCCGGCGTGCATCAGCTGGTGCAGACCGCCCGCGGCGTATGCACCGTGCTGCTGCCGGCGGAGAAATTCGACATCGACGAGGCGTTCCGCCTGATCGAGGCGCATCGGGTCAGCAATCTCTTCACGGTGCCGACGATCCTGAAGATGATGGTCGAGCATCCGGCCGCCGACAAATACGATCATTCCTCGCTGCGTCACGTGATCTATGCCGGCGCGCCGATGTACCGCGAGGACCAGAAGGCCGCGCTGAAGAAGCTCGGCAAGGTCATCGTGCAGTATTTTGGCCTCGGCGAGGTCACCGGCAACATCACCGTGCTGCCGGCTGCGCTGCATGATCCCGAGGACGGGCCCTATGCGAAGATCGGCACCTGCGGCTTCGAGCGCACGGCCATGCAGGTCTCGATCCAGGACGACGAGGGCCGCGAGCTGGCCGCCAACCAGAGTGGCGAGATCTGCGTGATCGGGCCTGCCGTGCTCGCCGGCTACTACGACAACCCCGAGGCCAATGCGAAGGCGTTCCGCGACGGCTGGTTCCGCACCGGCGACCTCGGGCACATGGACGAGGAGGGGTTCGTCTACATCACGGGACGGGCCTCCGACATGTACATCTCGGGGGGCTCCAACATCTATCCGCGCGAGATCGAGGAGAAGATCTTGACGCATCCCGCGGTCGGCGAGGTCGCCGTGCTCGGCGTGCCCGATGCGACCTGGGGCGAGGTCGGCGTCGCCGTCTGCGTCGCGCGCGAAGGCGAGACGCCGGTGAGCGAAGCTGAGATGGCGGCGTTCCTCCTGCAGAAGGTGCCGCGCTACAAGATGCCGAAGCGGTTCTTCTTCTGGGAAGCCTTGCCGAAGTCCGGCTATGGCAAGATCCCGAAGCGCATGGTGCGCGATGAGCTCGAGGCGCGCGGGCTGCTCGATCTCGACAACAAGCAGGCGGGCTGAGCATACGCGATGCGAAGTATCAAGCAGCCGGGCGCGCCTGTCGCCGAACGCATCCAATGGGTCGAGGCGAGGGGGCGCGCGTTCTCGTTCAGGCTCGAAGCGGGTCTGCCGCTGCTCGAAGCCGCGCGGCGTGGTTTTGCGGCAGAGGGGTTTGCCAGTGGCGTGCTGGATTTTGGGAGCGCTGCACTCGGACCATTCGCATACGTGATGCCGGCGCTGTCGAAGACAGGTGAGAACGCGGCGTTCTACAGTGACACTTTTCGCCCCAGCGGCGTGACGCGGACGAAACTCGGCTGCATGACGCTCGGAATGCGCGATGGCGCCCCGTTCTTTCATTGCCACGGGTTCTGGACGGAGGCGGACGGCAAGGCAAGCGGCGGCCACATGCTGCCGGACGAGACTGTTGTCGCCGAGCCGTTCGAGGTCGAAGCGTTCGGCATCGACGGTGCGATGTTCACCGCGGAGCCCGATCCCGAGACCAATTTCAAACTGTTCGGACCGGTGCCCGCTGCGAGCGCCGGAACACATACGACAAGCCGCGCCTTTGCGCTGCGACTGCGGCCCAACCAGGATTTTGCCGGCTGCCTCGAAGGCTTTTGCCGCGCTAACGGCATCGCACGCGCGAAGATTCACGGCGGCGTCGGTTCGACCATCGGCGCGCGCTTCACCCATGGCGGGGTGACCGAGCCGTTCGCGACCGAGCTCGCCGTGACAGCGGGGACGATCGTACAGGGCAGTTCGGGCGCACCGGAGGCGGCGCTCGACATTGCCCTGATCGACTACACTGGCGGCATTGCGGAGGGCCGTCTGATCCGTGGGGATAATCCCGTGCTGATGACCATGGAACTGGTGCTCGAGGTGTTGGGCTAGTACCGGCGAGCGATCATCAGTGAGCACGCAGCTTGGCGATGGCCAAGAACGTGGATTCACTTATCCCTGATATGCCCGAGCTCGATCCTTGAAAGAGGTTGAGCAAGGGAGATTGACCCTGGCCGATGCTCTCGCCGTTTCTGACGTCATACATGGCGGAGAACCGGCTCAACAGTTTTTCAACCTTCGCCGGATCGGAAAGATCCTTGATCTTCATGAATTTGTCCACGACCTTGGCTTGCTGATCGATCTGCATCGAGGCCATCGAGTCAGGCAAATCGAAGGTGGTTCTGAACACCTCTGAAAGAGCCTTGTCGGCAAGGATGTCGTATGCGGACGTGATTTCTCCCGCCTTTCGCTGGAAATAGAGCGCAAGGCGTACGCCGGGATTCGTATCCCCCTGCTGCTGCTCCAGGCTTTGCTGGAGATAGTTCGCCTGTGTTTCCCGGAATTGATCTCTCTTCTGAGGACCCATCATCGGGAGGCGCGCGACGTTGCCCTTGCTGTCGAAGTTGAACGACGCAACGATTTCGGCAAAGCGAGGATCGCTCTGCGTGTTCGCGAAGCTCTTTGGGTTGTTCAGGTCGGAGCTGAAGATCTTCTTGAGAAATTCGGTGCTGACCTTCTTAGGGTCCAAACCCTTGGCCAAGAGAATGAAATCGACCATCGGCCTGTTTGCGAGAAGCTCGGAAACGCTGTCGATGCCTGCGATTGCCTCTTGATAAGCCGTCGCATCTTTCGTGGCTAGTGCCCGAATTGCCTTCTCCTGCTGAGGGCTTGCCTGTTTCAGCGCGGCAATGACGTATTCCCTCGCGATCTGGAGGACCTGAGCCGAGTCTTGAGCCACCAAGGGGGTCGTCAGATTGCCTTTTGCGTCGAAGTTGAAGGCGCGTGCGAGCTCTACGTACCGATTGTCCTTGAGGGTATAGACGTAGCTCTTGGGGTCGTTGACGTCGCTTTCGAGGACTGCCTTGATCGTCGCCTTCGAGACCATTCCGGGATCGAGGCCGACGGCGCCCAGCGCAAAATCATACACGCCAGGTGTCGATACGAACGCCTGGACTGAATTGATCTTGCTGAGGTCCGTTCTGAATTGCTTGATCGCCAAAGCTTCGTATATCGGGCTTGCCGCCGAATAGACGGCGGCCTTGCTGTCGTCGAACCGCTTTTTCGTGATCGCGACATTTGCGGCAGTCTGGGCGGACACGCCTGACGGAAGCGACCCGTCGGGCGAGAACTCGAACGCGCCGGCCAGGTCTACAAACCCGCCAATCGTCGCTATCTGGTCACTGAGGCTAGAAATGCTTTTCGTATATGACTCCAGGTGACTTTTTTCGACCAGGATCTGGATGTTCAACTGGGTCACGTCGGCGCCCGGTTGCGATAGTTGGGCCTTGTAACCGGTTATCTTTAGATCAGCGGCGCTGGCGTCCGATTTGGCTTGAACAAGCTGGGCATTGAGGCCGGTCAACTGAGAAGCGAAGGTGGTGTTGACGTAGCTGTTTGGATCGGACGGATCGCTGCGCAAGACCTGACTTATCGTGTCACCCGGCCACTTGCTTTGATCGATCCCGTATGCCGAGTAGACATAGTTGCGAAGACGGTCGTTGTTCAGGAGTTGGTCTGCACTGCTGATCTTGCCGATTTCAGCGCTGTAGTAATTCGAGTCTACGGCAAGCGCATCGACCTGGCTCTTCTTGGTCGTCGTGTACAGACCGATCATCTCGTCGGTCTGGTCTCCCGATTGCGCAACTGGCGTGGCACTGCCATTGAAGGAGAATGCCGCGGCAAACTCCCGGTAGCGCTTGTCTACCAACTTGTTGACGAAGCTCTTTGGGTCGGAGAGGTCGCTCTCCAGCACCTTCTTCATGAAAGCCTTGGCGTAGGCCATGTCTTCCAGGCCATATGCCTTCATCGCATAATGATACAGGCGATAATCTTTCATAAGATCATCGACGGTCCGCACCTTGCCAATGTTGGCTTTGTAATAGGCGGATTCTCGCGCGACATCGGGTTGCTGTTCAACCCGCGTCAGGGACTGCTTGAGATGGTGCGCAATGTAGTTGTAGCTGAAATACGTTGATACCATCGCGCATTCCTCGCGGCTCTACGGTCCTGGACTTCCGTCAATCATTGCCGGGTCGCGGGGTGGGGGCTGGCCTCATGCCAGCAAGCTGTCTCGCAGCAACGTTTTCTTAAGGCGATTCTTTTCTGCAATCTTAGGTTTTAATTTGCGTCCAAGTGACGCGTGCCGGGTTTTGTTGCTGTATGTTTCTCAGGTGCTGCTTTCGCGAGGATTGTGTTCCTGATATGTTCCAGTCGAAATATCGACCGGAGTGGGTTGGAAGCAGAGCATGAGCCGACGAAGCAATCGCACCATCAACCTGCCGGCGCCGTATCTGAAGCGGGTCTGGCTCGATCCGTCGCAAGTTCGCGATCGCGAGGCTTATCCGTTTTGCCTGCCCATTTTTCCGGATGATTTCGAGCTCAACTTCGACGCCGCCGTCACGATCGTCGTCGGAGAGAATGGCACCGGGAAGTCGACGATCCTCGAGGGTATCGCAGCGCTTGCCGGCTACGACGATGCGGGTGGAGGCAAGGGCTACATGCCCGTCGACCATTCCGAAGCGCGGGAGAAGATGGGCGGCCAGCTCTCCAGGGCTTTGCGCGCAAGCTGGCTGCCGAAGATCACCAACGGCTGGTTTTTTCGCGCCGAGAGTTTTTTCTCGGTGGCGCGATATCTCGACAAGGCCGCACGTGATGCCGGCCAGGCCGGCCCCGACTTCCTGTCGCATTCCCATGGCGAAGGTTTTCTGCGCTTCTTCGAAGAGCGCTGCCAGCGCCAGGGCATCTTCATCTTCGACGAACCGGAATCGGCGCTGTCGCCGGCGCGTCAGATCGAATTCCTGAAGCTCTTGCGACGCATGGACGAGTCCCGCATCTGCCAGGTCATCATGGCAACCCATGCGCCTCTGCTGATGGCCTATCCAAACGCGAGACTGTTGCGGTTGGGCAAATACGGCCTGGAGCCGACGACGGTGGAGCAAACCGATTATTACCGGGTGATGCGCGAATTCTGTGACGATCCGCGCGGGTTCGTGGAGGCGACACTGGCGGAGTAGGCGAGGGCGCGCTCCCACGGCACTCGCTGATGCATGGGCCCCGGCTCTGCAGCGCATCGCCGAAGGGGCGCTGCGCTGCGTCCGGGGCACGAGAGCTGAATTCATCTCGCATCCTATCCAGATCGCACACGCGGCTTCTCGTTCTCGCGGCCTACTGCGCCCGAGCTTTGCTGTGGTCACCGCCCCCAAAAGTGCCGAGGGCGCAGGGAAGGCCGGGTGCCGGCTGGCACCCGCGGTCCACTGTGCGGAAATTGCGCTACGAAGTTTGCACAGTGGCATACAGGTGAAGCCAAACATCCGGCCTTCCCTGCGCAGTGGTTTTACGGCTTATGCCGAGCTCTCCCCGGGGAGCGATGCACTATTGCCCCCGTCACCTTGCGGATGACCGATGTGCGCGCCCGGTCGGGCCGCCACATCACCGCAAGACTTGGCGCACAGGCTCCGGGCGCCAGGACGGCACGGTTTTACCGTACACAGGCTGCACCGGTCGTGTGCGCGCGGCGTTCGCTCACGGTTGCCCGCCCTGCAAACCACCTTCGCGCCGATGCTGGCTGCGTCCACCACGTCCCATCCCGCGTGTCGTGACGATCGCGATAACGCCCCTCGGCTCGGGGTGGCTTTCTATACGATAATCCGAAATACGGATAAAGAGAATTATTTCTGCGTGGTGTGGTTGACCCGCCCATTGGGTGTTTTGCTCGCCGGGCAGCGCAATGGGTGGTTGTGGGACGCGCGAGCGCGCGCCGCAACGCCGCCACGAACAGGTCTCCCCTCGGCCGCAAAATGCGCTACCATGATCTCAGCGCGCCTCAAGTCGCGCACGATCCACGAGACGCATGAGGAAACGAGATGAGGGTGACGATTGGACGGCGCATGGTCATGGGCGCGGTGCTGACTGCCGCGGGCGCGGTGGCTTTGACGGCGGCGTTTGGCCCGGCCTGGGCACATGGGCCGACCCGGCAGAAGGTGCGCGAATCCATCGAGATCAATGCGCCGCCGGCCAAGGTGTGGGCCGCGATCGGCAATTTCCAGGACATGAGCTGGCTCCCGCCTGTTACCAAGACCGAGGGCGAGAAGGGCAATGAGATCGAAGCGACGCGGCGGCTGACCCTGACGGGAGGCGCCACCGTCGATGAGGAACTCTACAAGTTCGACGCTGCCGCGATGACCTATTCCTACCGGATCACCAAGGTGGACGTGAAGGTGCTGCCGGTCACCAATTATTCCTCGACGCTGACGGTGACGCCGAGCGCCGACGGCAAGGGCGCGACGCTGGAATGGGCGGGCGCGTTCTACCGCGGCTTCCCCAACAACGATCCGCCGCCTGAGCTGAGCGACGAGGCCGCGGTGAAGGCGGTGAAGGGGCTCTATCAGGCTGGGCTCGAAGCGCTGAAGAAGAAGATCGAGAGCGGAAGCTGACCGTGCGGGCGGGGATCCTGGCGGCGCTCGCCGCCAGCCTCTGCGCTGCCAGTATTGGCGGCGCGTCCGCCGAAGAGGCATTCGTCACCAACCAGCTCAGCGACGATCTGATGGTCGTGGACCTCGCGACATCGCGCAGCGTCGCGACCATCCCGATCGGGGGCAAGCCGGCCGGCGTGGCCGTCAGCGCGGACGGGCGCTTTGCCTATGTGACGAGCCCCGACGCCAAGGCGGTGACCGTGGTCGACGCCGCAACGCGGCAGGTCTCGGGGCGGATCGAGGTCGGCGGCGGGCCGCTCGGCATTGCCGTGACGCCCGATGGCAAGACGGTCTACGTCGCGGACTGGTATGCGGCGGCGGTGCGGGTGATCGATACGGCCTCGCGCAGTATCACGGCCAGCATCGCGGTCGGCGCATCCCCGTCCGGCCTTGCTGTGACGCCTGATGGCAGGCTGCTGCTCTCGGCGGACCGCGACGACGACAGCGTCTCGGTGGTCGATACCGCGACGCGTGAGCGCAGGGCGATTATCAAGGTCGGCACCCGTCCGTTCGGCGTCACCATCGATGCCGAGGGAAAACGCGCCTACACCGCCAATGTCGGCTCCAACGACGTCTCGGTGATCGACATCGCCGCGAGCCACGAGATCGGCCGCGTGCCGGTCGGGATGCGTCCCTATGCGGTAGCGCTGACGCAAGGGCGCGGCTTCGTCACCGACCAGTATGGCGGCACCGTCAGCGTGTTCGACCTGGCGACGCTGAAGCCGGTCAAGCGGATCAATGTCGGCGACTATCCCGAAGGCATCAATGCGACCGCCGACGGCAAGCGCATCATCGTCGCCTGCTGGGAGAGCAACACATTGAGCATCATCGATGCCACCGAGCTGAAGGTGATTGGCGAGGTCAAGACCGGCGACGGCCCGCGCGCGTTCGGCGCGTTTCTCAGGCGGACGGAGTAGGGGGCGTAGGGTGGGCAAAGGCGCAGCGCGCCGTGCCCACCATCTCTCCGCTGCCTCGGCACGCAATGGTGGGCACGCTTCCGCCTTCGCTCTTCGAGCTACGGTGGACAAGTCGCTTTGCCCACCCTACGGCACCTTCGGCGCGGCAAACGCTTTCAACTTCAGGAAAAAGTCCTTCAGGATCGGGTTGCGATCCACATAGGTCACGTAGCGGATCGGATGCCGCCGGCGGTCGACGCTCCACGTGATCTGATCCGTGAGAACCGGGGCCGGGATGATCACGCTCGGCGCCCAATCGGGATTGAGAAGCCAGCCGACCGGCGCCATGTCCCAGATCTCCTTGGCCCAACCCAGATGGTCGGACGAATAGTCCTTGAAGCGCATGGCGAGGAACGCGCCGATGCTGCCATGTGGTTCGACGTAGCGCTCGATCTCCGGCACCGTGCTGTGAAGGTGCGAGGTGACGCCCTTGCAGGGCACGAGCACGAGCGGCACGCCGCTGTCGAACAGCACCTGCGCGCCGCCGACGTCCTGCTTGAGGTTGAACTCGATCGTGTGCGGCCATTCCAGCGCGTGACCGCCAAGCCAGACCACGACCACGCGGTCGATGATGTCGGGGGCCTTGAGCAGCGCCGAGGCGATATTGCTGATGGCGCCGATGGCAATGACGTAGAGCGGATTGTCAGGGGAGCCTGCGTGCGCCCGGGCCACAAGGTCGTTGACGGCGGGGGCCGCTTGCGCCGTCTTGCCGGGGCCGACATAGTCGGTGACGCCGCGATGGACGAGGCCGTCCGGCGCGACGTCGAGGCGCTCCAGCAGGCGAAGGATTTCCTGGTAGCTCAGCTCCATGCCGTGGCCGGGACTGTCGGCGCGCGTGTTGAACAACGGCGCGGCGTAGATCGCCTCGACGTCGAACCGGTCCTTCGATAGCAGCATCTGCACCAGCGCGAACTGATCGTCGATCTCGTTGTAGGTGTCGGTGTCGAGGACCACGCGCACCTTGCCGACCGGCGGCTCCAGGAGTTTGAGGCGGGCTGCGTCCGAGAGTGTCATCACCGTCTCCTTGGACCGGGCGTGCCGATTGCGGATCAGGCCTTGAGCGAAATCGGGCAGACCACGTCTGCGATCTCATCCATCTGCGCGAACATGTGATCGGGCGCAAGCGCCCGCAGCGCCGCCGGCGCGGCATAGCCCCAACTCACCGCGCCGCAGGCAATCCCCACCGCGCGCGCCGCCTCGATATCGCGGACCTCGTCGCCGATTGAAATGACCTCTGCCGGGACGACACCGGCGCGCCGGATCACGCGGCGAAATTTGGCCGGCTTGCCGAATACTGAGGCGGCGCAGTCGAAATGCGAGAACAGCGCGGCGGCGTCACCCAGCTTCTGTCGCGCATTGGCCTCACTGTCGGAGCTCACGAGCGCCAGCTGCACACCGTTATCGGTGAGCGTCCGCAGCATAGGCTCGACGCCAGGAAACAGCGCAATCTCCGCCGATGCTTCCGCCTTCAACCGCCGTGCATGCCGCGCGATCGCCGGCAGCTTCCACAGCGGCACCTCGAGCCGGCTCAGGATCTCGCGCGTCGAGGCATGCCGCAGCCCCTCGACATCCTCATCCGCAACGCGGCGAAACCCAAAGCGATCGGCGATGTCGTTGATGGTGCGCCGAAACCACGGAAAGCTGTCGGCCAGCGTGCCGTCGAGGTCGAAGATGGCGAGGGAGTAGGGCATTTGAGGAGGGTTTTGGAGTTCGCTGAAAAACGTGATGTGGCGTGCTATTATTTCAGGAGAATTCGAGGACAGTCATGCGACACGAGCGCATTGAAATCAACCCTGCGATCATGGATGGCAAGCTCGTTATCCGTGGGACGCGTGTGCCGGTCGAATTGGTGTTGCGGGAGCTGGGGCTGGCATGACGACCAAGGCCATCATCTCGGAATACCCGCTCTGGCTCGTGAACGAATGCGTGGCAGAGTGTGTCACCGCAATTTGCGCACGTGAACATTGATGTCGAGATCGATGTTGCTGACGCAGGTCTGCGTAGTCCGGTGAGAGCCGCCCTCGTGCCAGTGGCCATCGCGCGTGCGGGCGTTGGTGATATTGGCGAGCTTCAGGCATCGCCATTGCGGCAGCGGTCCGCTGCTCTCGCCGCCAAATTGCCAGGCGAGGACGGCTTCCTCACCCATCTTGTTGGTGCCGATGATGTGGGGGCAGAGCTCGCGATAACGCCCCTCGTAGATGCAGGTTACCTGCTGCTCGGCAAGGATTGCCTTGCGGAAGAGCTTGTAGGTGCGGCTGGGCATCGCGGACACTTGCAGACTTTCCCCGATGATCCCGCGGACGAGGCAGAGTGAATTCTACTCCGCCGCCTCGCTCGTGCTCCGCCGCTTCGGCTTCCGCGCCTTCTTCAGCACCGGCTCCAAAAACTTCCCCGTATAGCTCCGCGGCGCCTTGGCGATATCCTCCGGCGGGCCCCAGGCGACGATTTCGCCGCCACCGTCGCCGCCTTCGGGGCCGAGGTCGATGACCCAGTCGGCGGTCTTGATGACTTCGAGATTGTGCTCGATGACGACGACCGTGTTGCCCTGTGCGACCAGCTCGTGCAGCACCTCAAGCAGCTTCTTGACGTCGTGGAAATGCAGGCCGGTGGTCGGCTCGTCCAGGATGTAGAGTGTGCGGCCAGTGGCGCGCTTGGACAGTTCCTTTGCAAGCTTGACGCGCTGGGCTTCGCCGCCCGACAGGGTCGTCGCCTGCTGGCCGACATGGATGTAGTCGAGGCCGACGCGGTGCAGGGTCTGGAAGGTCTCGCGCACGCGCGGCACCGCCTTGAAGAAGTCGGCGGCTTCCTCGACGGTCATGTCGAGCACGTCGGCGATGCTCTTGCCCTTGAACAGGACCTCGAGCGTCTCGCGGTTGTAGCGCTTGCCCTTGCAGACGTCGCAGGTGACGTAGACGTCGGGCAGGAAGTGCATCTCGATCTTGATGACGCCGTCGCCCTGGCAGGCCTCGCAGCGGCCGCCCTTGACGTTGAAGGAGAAGCGGCCGGGCTCGTAGCCGCGCGCCTTCGCCTCGGGCAGGCCGGCGAACCATTCGCGGATCGGCGTGAAGGCGCCGGTGTAGGTCGCGGGGTTCGAACGTGGCGTGCGGCCGATCGGCGACTGGTCGATGTCGATGATCTTGTCGATGTGCTCGAGGCCCTCGATGCGATCGTGGGGGGCGGCGCCTTCGCTGGCGTTGTTCAGCTTGCGGGCGATGGCCTTGTAGAGCGTGTCGATCAGCAGCGTCGACTTGCCGCCGCCGGAGACGCCGGTGACGGCCGTGAACAGGCCGAGCGGAATCTCGGCCGTGACGTTCTTGAGGTTATTGCCACGCGCGTTGACCACCTTGATGGTGCGGCGATGGTTCGGCGGCCGCCGCTCCGGCACCTCGACCTCGAGCTCGCCGGTGAGATATTTGCCGGTGAGCGATTTCGGGTTGCGCATGATCTCGGCGGGCGTGCCTTCGGCGACGATGTTGCCGCCGTGCATGCCGGCGCCGGGCCCGATGTCGAGGACGTAGTCGGCAAGCAGGATCGCGTCCTCGTCATGCTCGACCACGATCACGGTGTTGCCGAGGTCGCGCAGGCGCTTCAGCGTATCGAGCAGGCGGGCGTTGTCGCGCTGGTGCAGGCCGATCGAGGGCTCGTCCAGCACGTAGAGCACGCCAGTCAGTCCCGAGCCGATCTGCGAGGCGAGGCGGATGCGCTGGCTCTCGCCGCCGGACAGCGTGCCGGAGGAGCGGGACAGAGTGAGGTAGTTGAGGCCGACGTCGAGCAGGAAGGTGAGGCGCTCGCGGATCTCCTTGAGGATGCGGCCGGCGATCTCGTTCTGCTGCGTGTTCAGCGCTTCGGGCACGGTCTCGAACCATTCGCCGGCCTTCCTGACCGACAGCTCCGAGATCTCGCCGATATGCTTGCCGCCGATCTTGACGCAGAGCGCCTCGGGCTTCAGCCGGAAACCCTTGCAGCCCTCGCAGGGGACGTCGTGGAAATACTTTGCGAGCTCCTCGCGCGCCCACTCGCTCTCGGTCTCGCGATAGCGGCGGTTGATGTTGGTGATGACGCCCTCGAACGGCTTCTTGGTGTCGTAGGAGCGGACGCCGTCCTCGTAGGAGAACTTGATCTCGTCCTCGCCCGAGCCAAGGAGGATCGCGTTCTGCGTCTTCTTCGGCAGATCCTTCCATTTGGTGGTCAGCGTGAACTTGTAGTGCTTGCCGAGCGCGGTCAGCGTCTGAATATAGTAAGGCGACGACGACTTGGCCCAGGGCGCGATCGCGCCCTTACCGATGGGGAGCTCCTTGTCGGGGATGACGAGGTCTTCGTCGACATGCTGCTCGACGCCGAGGCCGCCGCAGGCCGGGCAGGCGCCGTAGGGATTGTTGAACGAGAACAGGCGCGGCTCGATCTCCGGAATCGTGAAGCCGGAGACGGGGCAAGCGAATTTTTCGGAGAACAGGATGCGCTCGGGTCCGCTCTTGTCGTGAATTTTTGCGGTCTTCTTCTTTTCTTCGGCTTGTGCAGCCGCTGCAGGCGCATCGGCGAACTCGACGACGGCGAGGCCCTCCGCGAGCTTCAGCGCGGTCTCAAAGCTTTCGGCGAGGCGCTGGCCGATGTCGGCGCGCACCACGATGCGGTCGACCACGACGTCGATGTCGTGCGGAAATTTCTTGTCGAGCGTCGGCGCCTCCGCGAGCTCATGGAAGGTGCCGTCGATCTTGACGCGCTGAAAGCCCTTCTTGAGCCATTCGGCGAGCTCCTTGCGGTACTCGCCCTTGCGGCCGCGGACGACGGGGGCGAGCAGATAGAGGCGGGTGCCTTCGGGCAGCGCCAGCACGCGGTCGACCATCTGCGAGACGGTCTGGCTCTCGATCGGCAGACCCGTGGCGGGCGAATAGGGCACGCCGACGCGCGCCCAGAGCAGGCGCATGTAGTCGTAAATCTCGGTGACGGTGCCGACGGTCGAGCGCGGGTTCTTCGACGTCGTCTTCTGCTCGATCGAGATCGCCGGCGACAGGCCGTCGATCTGGTCGACATCAGGCTTTTGCATCATCTCCAGGAACTGACGCGCATAGGCCGACAGCGATTCGACGTAGCGGCGCTGGCCCTCGGCATAGATGGTGTCGAAGGCGAGCGAGGATTTGCCGGAGCCGGATAGCCCCGTGAACACCACCAGCTTGTCGCGGGGGATCTCGACGTCGACATTCTTGAGGTTGTGCTCGCGCGCGCCACGGATCGTAATTGCGCGCAGGCTGGATCCCGCGTTCTGCTGTTGGCGCTTCGCCTTGATCACTTCATCCATCCGAGTTGCCCTCAAGGAATCCAAAGGTGCGCGATCGCGCCAACAAAAAAGGCGCGCATCGCCCGGAACCGGGATCGGCGCCGATGGGTATGGCAGCGAACGTAGGAAGAACGGGGACGGATTTCCAGTGGCGTGTGCGAATCGTCAACGGATTGTTGGCGCGCTGGCGGCATCTGGCAGGAGCGGGGCGCCCGGAACATGCGAAGGGCCAGCGCGAGGCCAGCCCTTCGTTCGCCTTTGAATGCGGATTTGGGGCAATCCGCACGTGATCAGGACTTGGAGGTTCCTGAGGGAAGCTTTGTCTCAGTATTTGGCGACGACCGGGCCGCCCCAGCGGTAATTGATGCGGATCAGGCCCATGTCGATATCCTGGCCGATCCGGTCGGTGCGCGGGGCGAAGCCGCCGATGAGCGTTGCGAAGTCAGCGCTGTGATGGCCGAGGAAGACATGGTTGTACTCGCCGCCGACCGACCAGTTCTCGGCAAAGCCCCATTCCACGCCGATGCCGATCGCGTAGCCCCAGCGGGTCTGGTTGACGCTGTTGAACGTCGCCGCCGCTGGCGCGCCCGGAAAGAAGGTGTCGTATTTGTCGTGGGCCACGGCTGCGCCGGCCTTGCCGTAGAGCAGCAGATTGTTCACGGCGTAGCCGAGTTGGCCGGTGAAGAGACCGAAGCTGTCGATCTTGGTCTGGTTCGTGATCGGCGCCAACGCCACGCTGACATTGCTGCCCTTGAAGTCGGCCCAGTTGCCCTGGCCCTCGATGCCGAACACCCAGCGCGACTTCTGCCAGCGATAGCCGAGTTGTCCGCCGACTGTGCCACCGCCCGCATTGTGACAGCCTTCGCCAACGGCCGGATCGACAGCGATGCCGAGCGCGCGGGTCACGCCCCAGCAGGCATGGGCCAAGCCGCCGCCGCCGTTGATGCCGGCATAGATGCCGCTCCAGTCATAGACGGGAATGGCGGCCGCCGGCGCCTTGTAGATCGGGAGATCGGCGGCGGTAGCCGGCGCGACCGCGCCGAGTGCGAACAGGCTGACCGCAGCCAGCATCCACGTCTTCATGTCACGTCCCCAACTCGCCAAAGCCATTCGCGGACGCCTTGCGCGCGCCTCACGACTCCAAGACGGTTGGGTGCACCCTCGCGCGAAAACAAAAAGGCCGGCGCAAGGCCGGCCTTTCGTAACGCGATGGCGTCGGAGGCGAAGATCAGTATTTGGCGATGAGGGGGCCGCCGAACCTGTAACTGACGCGGGCCGTTGCAATGTCAACGTCCTGGCGGATCCGATCGGCGCGCGAGAACGTGCCGTTGTTGAACGTAAAGCGGTTGTCGCGCGATCCCATGAAGCCGTGCACATAATCGACGCCGACCACGATGTTGGGCGTTACGCCGAAATCGAGGCCAGCACCAATCGCTCCGCCCCAGCGCGTTTCATTCGCCCTGTCGAACACGAAGCCGGTGGCGGTGGTGAAGCCCTCGTATTTGTCGCTCACAACCATCGCACCACCCTTCGCGTAGAACAGCACATTGCTCCAGGCGTAGCCGACCTGGCCGGTCACGAGGCCGAAGGCGTTGATCTTCGAGCGGTCAGAGCCGACGCCGCCGGCAGCCAGGCTCGGTCCATTGGAGCCGCTAAGGTGAGCCCAGTCGCCCTGGCCTTCCACGCCGAACACCCACGACGCGCTCTGCCAGCGAAAGCCGGCCTGGCCGCCGGCCACGCCGCCGGTCGCGGTGTGGCAGCCCTCCGATGCGGGGGGAGTGACCGGCGCACCGAGGATGTTGGTGACGATGTCCCAGCAATTATGGCTCCAGCCGCCACCACCGTTGGCGCCGATGTAGAAGCCGCTCCAATCGTAGACCGCGGCGATCATCGGGGCAGGAGCTTTGGTGTAGGGGCTCGCCGCCAGGTCGGCCGCCGAAACGGACGTGGTCATCGCGACTATGCCGGCGGCGGCAAGCATAAACTTGTTCAAGACGGACCCCCCAAGGCCAAAGTTGTTGCGATCTTCGATACAACCTTCGAGGTGCGACAGTCTGTCACCGGAGGGTCACAGCGCGCCGAAAAATGGAACTTGTCCGCAAGCGCTCGCGCCGTGCGCGCGAAAACAAAAAGGCCGGCGCAAAGCCGGCCTTTCGTAACGCGATGGGCGTTGATGGCGAAGGTCAGTACTTCGCCACAACCGGGCCGCCGAAGGTGTAGTTCACGCGGACCGTGCCCATATCGACGTCCTGCTTGATACGGTCGATGCGGTCGTTGATGCCGAGAATCGTGAACGAGTTGTTGCGCTTGCCCATGAACAGATGGTCGTATTCGATCGCAACGGACCAGTTCGGCGCGAAGCCGAATTCGAGGCCGGTGCCGACCGCGCCGCCCCAGCGCGTCTCGCTTGCGCTGTCGAGGACCACGCCGACGACCGTGCCGTTGTACTTGGCATGCGTGACCGCCGCGCCACCCTTCACGTACCAGAGCACATTGTTCCAGGCATAGCCGACCTGGCCGGTGAACAGGCCGATCGCGTCGATCTTGGTCTCGTTGACCAGCGGAGCAAGCGCCACGCTCGTATTCGAGCCCTTCAGATTGGCCCAGTCGCCCTGGGCTTCAAGGCCGAACACCCAGCTGGCCGACTGCCAGCGATAACCGACCTGGCCACCGACGACGCCGCCTGTCGCATTGTGACAGCCTTCAGCCGTGTCCGGACCCGCAACGCCGAAGATATTGTTGACATCCCAGCAGTTGCGGCTCGAAGCGCCGCCGCCGTTGATGCCGAGGTAGAACCCGCTCCAGTTGTAGATCGAGGCCACAGCAATGGGCGCCTTGGTGTAGGGGCGGGCCGCCAAATCGGCCGCCGAGGCGGGAGCCAACGCGCTGAGTGCGAACAGACTGGCCGAGGCCAGCAAAACCTTCTTCATTTCAATTCCCCAGTTTCGTTTCTCTTTGTCGACCAAAAACGGCCGACCCAATGACCCAACCGATGTCATTGCTCTACACCATTGAAGCCGAAGGTTGTGTCGCCGGGATACCACAGCTTTCCCCGAAAACGTTGGGAATCGGTTGGCCTGGATCTGGACGCGCGAAAACAAAAAGGCCGGCGCAAGGCCGGCCTTTCGTAACGCGGTGCGTTGGAAGCGAAGCTCAGTACTTCGCGACCACCGGGCCCCCGAAGTGATAGTTCACGCCGACCTGCACGGTGTGGAAGTTGAGCGTGCCGGTGGGCAGGGCGCCCGAGAAGTAGGTCTCGCCGCCGAGGCTGCGATAGAGGTACTCGCCCTTGACCGACCACTGCGGAGCGAAGAACGCCTCGACGCCCGCGCCGACGGTCCAGCCGGAGTGCCACTTGCTGTCCGATGCGGTCAGGCCGAGAGCGGAGAGGGTGATCTTGTTGTCGATCCAGGCGTAGCCGCCGGTGCCGTAGAACAGGACCTGATTGACGGCGTAGCCGATACGGCCGCGCACGGTGCCCATGGCATCGGTCTTCGAGCTCGCCGTTGCGGTCACAACGCCGAATCCGGGAACAACAGTGGCGCCGGTCGCCGAAGCGCTGACGTCAGCCCAGGAACCATCAGCCTCGACGCCGAACACGACGTTGCCGGTCTGCCAGTTGTAGCCGGCGGTGCCGCCGACGAAGCCACCATTCATCTTCGGGTCGCCGGAACCGTTTTCCCAGGCGCCGCCGCCGACGATACCGAGGTAGAAGCCGGTCCAGTTGTAGACCGAGGCCACCGCCACCGGAGCCTTGGTGTAGGGGCGCGCCGCGAGATCAGCGGCCGAAGCCGGAGCAGCGAGAGCGAACAAACAGGCCGAAGCCAACAAAACCTTCTTCATTTTCAAACTAATCCCAGTCCCGGTTTCTGTTTTTGCCTTCCGTGCGTTCGGAAGGACATCGGACGCCGTGGTCCAACTGATGTCGTGCTTACACGAGCAAAGCCGCAAGTTGTGTCTCCCAAAAGCCACAATAATCGCAAAACGTAACGGTGACTGACCTATAATTCCCGTTGCCCACGCAAAAAGGCCGGCGCGAGGCCGGCCTTTGATCTCCAAGCGATTTCAGAGGGATGTCAGTATCTTGCGATCATCGGGCCGCCCCAGCGATAGTTCACGCGGACGAGGCCGATATCGACGTCCTGGCTGATGCGATCGGAGCGTGTGGCAACGCCGAGCGGGGCGAAATTGCCGGATCCGGTGAAGCCGATGGTGCGGTTGCCGAGGAAGATGTGGTCGTACTCGAAGCCCACGGTCCAGTTCGGGGCGAATCCGAACTCGACGCCCGCACCCACGGTGCCGCCCCAACGGGTCTCGTTGGCCCGGTCGAACTCGAGGCCGCTGGCGACGTCGAAGCTGCGGTAGCGATCGCTGACGACGGCGCCGCCGCCCTTCACGTAGACCAGGACGTTGTTCCAGGCGTAACCGACCTGACCGGTAATCAGGCCGAAGGCGTTGATCTTCGAACGATCGCGCAGGCCGCTGATCGCACTGATGTTGTCACCCGAGAAATCGGCCCAGTTGCCCTGGCCTTCGAAGCCGAACACCCAGTTGGCTGACTGCCAGCGGTAGCCGACCTGGCCGCCGACCGTGCCGCCGGTCGCGTTGTGGCAGCCTTCGCCTACGAGAACGCCACCGCCGATATCGACGTCCCAGCACTTGTGGCTGGTGCCGCCGCCGCCGTTGATACCGATGTAGAAGCCGCTCCAGTCGTAGATGGTCGCGATCATCGGTGCCGGAGCCTTGGTGTAGGGACGCGCAGCGAGATCTGCCGCGCTTGCGGGAGCCGACAGCCCCAACGCGATTGCACCAATAGTACCAATCAAAATCTTATTCATTGCAGTCCCCCCAGTTTCTGACCGCTTTTCGAAGTCCCCGAAGCGGCTGATCAGGCGCGACGCCTTAAGAATCTAATTCCGCGGCAAGCGTAGCTTAGGCGGGAGGCGGAGTCCGTCTCCGGAATGCAACAGTCGGGCGGCATCTGAACTGCTTCTAACTTGATGAATGTTAAGCTGTTTCGCCGTCCTCAGGAATTCGGGGAAATTCCATTTGGCGCAGGCCGTCTTTGTGCAGCGCGGTGTCGTCTTGCCAACGCAACAAGGTGAGGGGTGTCGTAAGAACAAATCTGGAACGAACCCGCCAGGGGTGCTATATATGGGGATAAGTGGAGGGGTGACGGGCCGATCCGTCCGCGCAAGCGTATAGGGTCGCGTCAACAGGTTGCAGAGGACGCGGGCGCGTCCCGGGCCTTCTAAAATTCAGTGGCATTCGGAGTGGAGAGCGGCGATGGCGGGAAGCGTCAACAAGGTCATTCTGGTTGGAAATCTCGGCAAGGATCCCGAAATCCGCCGCACCCAGGACGGGCGGCCGATCGCGAATTTGAGCATCGCCACCTCAGAGACCTGGCGCGACAAGAATAGCGGCGAGCGCAAGGAAAAGACCGAGTGGCATCGCGTCGTGATCTTCAATGAAGGGCTCTGCAAGGTCGCCGAGCAGTACCTGAAGAAGGGCGCGAAGGTTTACATCGAGGGCGCGCTCCAGACCCGCAAATGGACCGACCAGAGCGGCGCCGAGAAGTACTCCACCGAGGTCGTGCTCCAGGGCTTCAACTCGACCCTGACGATGCTCGACGGCCGCGGCGGCGGTGGAGGCGGCAGCTTCGGCGACGAGCCGGGCGGCGATTTCGGCTCCTCCGGTCCCGTCAGCAGCGCGCCGCGCCGTGCCGTTGCCGCCGGCGGCGCCGGCGGCGGCGGCGGCGGTGGTGGTGGTGGCCGCAACAGCGACATGGACGACGATATCCCGTTCTGAGGCGGGCGGGGGCGCTTCGCCCCTGATGTCACCTTGCTCGCCTAGAACGACAGGATTCCTTACCAATTGACGGGCAAAGCTCGGTTTTTGCGGGCTTGCCTCATGTGCTGCCTCAAGCCTTTGACGAGGCGTGATGTGAATGGTATTAACTTGATGTTAATCCTGTTCACATGGGTTGGCCGTCGACCGGAGAGAGCCCTGCATGAGCGTTGCGCCACTGCTTGAGGCTGCTCCGGCGATCCCGCTGCATGCCTTTGCCGCCATGGCCGCCTTCGTGCTCGGCCTCGTTCAGTTTGCCGCCCCCAAGGGCACGCTGCCGCACCGGACGATCGGCTGGATCTGGGTGGCGCTGATGGCGGTGGTGGCGGCCTCGTCGTTCTGGATCCACCAGATCCGTCTGGTCGGGCCGTTCAGCCCGATCCATCTCCTGTCGATCTTCACGCTGGTGATGCTGCCGCTCGCGGTGTGGCGGGCGCATACCCATCGGGTCGCCGATCACCGGCGTATCATGATCATGACGTTCATCGGCGCGCTCGTGATTGCCGGGCTGTTCACGCTGGTGCCCGGCCGCATCATGCACCGGGTGATTTTCGGAGCCTAGGACGTGGTTCCAGGCGGCACATTCCGGCCTCGCTCGATGCGGTGGTGCTGAGCTCGTAAGTCTCTGGAAAAACAGTCGGAAAAACCGCTTCCCCAGACCTCGCAAGGGTGGTTATCAGGGGGGCGATGCGCTATATGATTCCCAGATAAAATCTCACCGGATTTCCCCTTGGCTGACGACGACAACAAGCCCGGCGACCAGCCGGCGCAACCCTCGGACATTCGTCCCGTTTCCATCTACGAGGAGATGAAGAAGTCCTACCTCGATTACGCGATGAGCGTGATCGTGGCGCGTGCGCTGCCCGATGCGCGCGACGGGTTGAAGCCGGTTCATCGTCGCATCCTCTACTCGATGAACGAGCAGGGGCACACGCCCGACAAGAAGTACGTCAAGTCGGCGCGCGTGGTCGGTGACGTCATCGGTAAATATCATCCGCATGGCGACCAGTCGATCTACGACGCCATGGTCCGGATGGCGCAGGACTTCTCGATGCGCGTGCCGCTCATCGACGGCCAGGGCAATTTCGGCTCGGTCGACGGCGATCCCCCGGCCGCCTATCGGTACACCGAAGCGCGACTGACGAAGGTGGCGTTGGCTCTGCTGGCCGACATCGACAAGGACACCGTCGACTTCCAGCCGAACTACGACAACAACGAAACCGAGCCGTCGGTCCTGCCGGCCAAGTTCCCGAACCTCCTCGTCAACGGGGCGGGCGGCATCGCGGTCGGCATGGCGACCAACATCCCGCCGCACAATCTCGGCGAGGTCATCGACGCCTGCGTCGCGTTGATCGACAATCCTGCGCTCACCATCGAGGAACTCATCAACATCGTTCCGGGACCGGATTTCCCGACCGGCGGCGTCATTCTCGGACGCGCGGGCATCCGCGCCGCCTACCACCTCGGCCGCGGCTCGATCGTCATGCGCGGCAAGGTCGCCATCGAGACCATCCGCAAGGAGCGCGAGGCGATCATCATCACCGAGATTCCCTACCAGGTGAACAAGGCGACGATGGTCGAGCGCATCGCCGAGCTGGTCAAGGAAAAGAAGATCGAGGGCATCGGCGACCTGCGCGATGAATCCGACCGCGACGGCTACCGCGTCGTCATCGAATTGAAGCGCGACGCCGTGCCGGATGTGGTGCTGAATCAGCTGTACCGATTCACGCCGCTGCAGACGAGCTTCGGCGTCAACATGGTGGCGCTCGACAGCGGCCGTCCGCGGATCATGCATCTGAAGGACCTGCTGGCGATCTTCGTCGACTTCCGCGAGCGGGTCGTCACGCGTCGCACCAAGTTCCTGCTCGCCAAGGCGCGCGATCGCGCCCACATCCTGGTTGGTCTGGCGATCGCGGTCGCCAATATCGACGAGATGATCCGCGTCATCCGGACCTCGCCCGACCCGACCACTGCCCGCGACACCCTGATGGCGCGCGACTGGCCGGCACGGGACGTCGAGGACATGCTGACGCTGATCGACGATCCGCGCCACCGCATTAGCGAGGACGGCACGATCCGGCTGTCGATGGAACAGGCGAGGGCCATTCTCGACCTGCGCCTTCAGCGCCTCACCGCACTCGGCCGCGACGAAATCCGCGACGAGCTCGACAAGCTCGCCGGCGAGATCGCCGACTATCTCGACATCCTGCGCTCGCGCGCCCGCGTGCTGGGCATCATCAAGACCGAGCTCGCCGAGGTGAAGGCCGAGTTCGCGACCCCGCGCCGCACCGTGATCATCGAGCAGGAGGGCGAGGTCGAGGACGAGGACCTGATCCAGCGCGAGGATATGGTCGTCACCGTCTCCCACGCCGGCTACGTCAAGCGCGTGCCGCTGTCGGCCTACCGGGCGCAGCGCCGCGGCGGCAAGGGCCGCGCCGGCATGCAGACCCGCGACGAGGATTTCGTCAGCCGCCTGTTCGTGGCGTCGACGCACACACCGGTGCTGTTCTTCTCGTCGCGCGGCCAGGTCTACAAGGAGAAGGTGTGGCGCCTGCCGATGGCCGCGCCGAACGCGCGCGGCAAGGCGCTGATCAACATCCTGCCGCTGGAGCAGGGCGAGCGCATCACCACCATCATGCCGCTGCCGGAGGATGAATCGACCTGGGGCAACCTGGACGTGATGTTCGCCACCACCGGCGGCAACGTCCGGCGCAACAAGCTGTCCGACTTCGTCGACGTCCGCCGCTCCGGTATCATCGCCATGAAGCTCGATGAGAATGAAGCGATCGTGGACGTGCAGATCTGCACCGAGCGCGACGACGTGCTGCTGACCGGCGCCGGCGGCCAGTGCATCCGCTTCCCCGTCCCCGACGTGCGCGTGTTTACCGGCCGCACTTCGATGGGCGTGCGCGGCATTGCGCTTGCCGAAGGCGACAAGGTGATCTCGCTGGCGATCCTGCGCCACATGGAGACCACCTCGGACGAACGTTCGGCCTATTTGAAGATGCGTCGTGCGGTGGCCGGCGAAGCCGTGGTCGACGAGGCTCCGGTGGATGCCGAGGCCGAAGAGACGACTTCCGGCAGCTTCCAGCTCCCGCAGGAGCGCTATGTCGAGATGTCGGCGGCCGAGCAGGTCGTGCTCACCGTCTCCGTCAACGGCTACGGCAAGCGGACCTCGTCCTACGAGTACCGCACCACTGGCCGCGGCGGCAAAGGCATCGTCGCCATGAGCGTCAACAACCGCAACGGCAATCTGGTGGCCTCCTTCCCCGTGGAAGACGCCGACCAGATCATGCTGGTCACGGACAAGGGCCAGCTCATCCGCTGCCCGGTCGAAGGCATCCGCGTCGCCGGTCGCTCGACCCAGGGCGTGATCGTGTTCGACACCGCCGAGGACGAGCACGTCGTCTCGGTCGAGCACATCACGGAAGAGGCCGATAGCGGGAACGGCGAGAACGGGAACGGTTCGTAGATCGAGCCGATCCCGTCAGGTGTCGTCTCCGTTGACGGTTGCAATCAACCGGATAGGTCCGGCACGGCACAACGCGCCGGTGTCCGGCCTATGATCCTGGAAGATGCGGCTGGCGCGATGCCTTCCAGCCGAGCACGGCCAGCGGAATTGCCAGTGCTGCCCAGGACAGCGCGTCCCAGCCATCGTCGCCGAACAGCGCCGACGCCAGCCCGACAAGGATGAGCCCCCCGAGCAGGAGCGGCCAGCGAAAGATCTCGTCCATGGTGTGGCGCTCGCGCTTCATGGACGGATCCCGGATGTCGCTACGACAGGCGGCCCGTCCTGAGCGCGCGTGGTGACGCGAGGCGATTTGCGCTTGCCGAGCCAGAGATAGACGCCGCTGGCAAGCACGACGATGGCGGCAAGATCGAACAGCGCCCAGATGATCTTCAGCGGCAGGCTGCCGTAGTCCCCGAAATGAAGCGGGCGCGATACCTGCAACGCCCTGAGATACCACGGCAGGCCACGCGCGGTGACGAGCTGCCCGGTTTCGGCGTCGAGCATCGCGGGCGTGAACAGGCGCGAGGTGATCGGCGTCGTGCCCTTGGTCCAGACGATGAAGTGCCGTGGTGTCCCGAACCGTGCGACCGTCGGAAAGATGATGCTGGCCGGCGTGTTGCCGTCGAGCGCCCGACGTGCTGCGGCCATGACGTCGTCGACGTCGGCCCATTTCGCAAGCGGCGGCTTGCCCAAGTGCGGCGCGATCAGCTCCGGCATCACCTCCGCGCGCCAGGCGGAGAACAGCGGCAACGATATCGTGTTGATGACACCGGTGACGCCGACGGCAAGCAGCCATATGAGAGTCACTCCGCCGATCAGATTGTGCAGGTCGAGCCATTTGACCCGCGACGCGCCGATACGACGCACCGTGCCGAAGTTGAGCCGGCGCATGAAGGGCGCGTAGAGCACGATGCCGGAAACGATCGCGATGACAAACAGCAGGCCCATGACGCCGAGAAACAGTTCACCCGGCAACCCCAAGAACATGTCGCGGTGGAATATGCGGATGGCGCTCATCAGGCCGCCCTGCTGCGTGTCTTCGCCGATCAGTTCCGCGGTCCTGGAATCGAATGACAGCTTCAGGAAACGTTGGCCGGGGGGAGCTTCAGGCGTAGCCGAGAGGAATACGTTGACGACGTTGGCGCGATCGTCGTCCCAGCCGAGCACCTGGAGGTAGCGCTGCGGATAGCGCGCCTTGGCGGCGTCGACCAGCCGGCTTAGCGGAGCCTGCGGAGTATCCGCCGGGAGCTCTCGGGCCGAGGCTTCCGACTTGAAGAGCTCGTCGATCTCGTCATGAAAGATCAGTGGGAGCCCGGTGATGCAAAGCATCAGGAGGAATAGCGTGCAGACCAGGCTGGTCCATTTGTGGACCAGCGACCACCATTTGACTGACTGTGCTGTCATCCTCTCACCACCGGTAGGTCAGCGTCGCCAGCACCGTGCGCCCCAGCGCCCAGCGGCAGCCGCCGGCCGTGCATAACGAGACATAGGTCTTGTCGAACACGTTGTTGACGTTCACCGCCGCACTGAGGCCCTTCCACTGCTGATATCGCATCCCGAAATCATAGGACAGCACCGCATCGAACACCGTGCTGGCCGGCACCGTGGCGGCGGGCAGGAAGACGCCCGGCACGATGGTCGGAACCGTCAGATTGTTGGCGTTGGTCGTGTACATGTCGTGGACGTAGCGGACGCCGCCGCCGAAGCCGAAGCCGGTGGCAGGACCGCCCTGCACCAGATAGTTGGCCCAGAGCGAGGCGGTGTGCATCGGGACGTTGGCGAGCCGCTTGCCGAAATTGACGTCCTGGGGCGAACTGATCCGGTTGTCGAGATAGGAGTACTGCCCACGCAGGCTGAAGCCGGGCAGGGGGCTGCCGACGACGGACCCTTCGAACCCGCGCGAGCTGACCTCGCCGACCTGCGCCGTTGTGTTGGCCGGAATGCCGGGGCCACTGATGACGGTTGCGACGTTTTGCTGCTTGAGGTCGTAGACCGCGGCCGTGAACATCAGATTGGTCCCGACCGGCTGATACTTCACGCCGCCTTCGTACTGTTCGCCGGTGGTCGGCTTGAACGGCTGACCGTTGAGCAGCGTGCCGACCGAGGTCGGCTGGAACGAGGTCGAGTAGCTGACATAGGGCGCGATGCCGTTGTCGAAATTGTAGATCGCGCCGATGCGGCCGGTTGGCTTCTGGTCGTCGTTCAGGACGCGAACGCCGGTGTTCTGGGCCAGCGTATTGCCCTCGGCCCAGTCGTAGCGGACTCCGCCGAGGACGGTGAGCCGGCCGAGCCTGGCCTCGTCCTGGACGTAGAGGCCGCGCTGCGACAGGTGCTGGTCGAGGTTCTGGAAGAGCGCCGTGGGGACGGCGATGTTCTGCGTGTAATTCGGCGCCAAGATGTCGAGCGTGTTGGTGGCCGCGAAGCGGGCGAGATTGTTGAAGTCGAACCGCTGGTAGTCGAGGCCGGCAAGCACCGTGTGCTGCAGCGGTCCCATGTTGAACTTGGCCTGGAGCTGGTTGTCGGCAGCGAATGTGTCGAGGTTCTCGTTGGTCGAGAAGTAGCTCCGGTTGATCGTGCGGCCGTCGACCAGCCGGAGCGTGGCGCCCGCGCCCGTCGTCGTGAACCCGCCGGGCTGCACCTCGACATAGCTGAGCTCATTGTGCAGGTAGCGTACGTTCTGGCGCACCGTGAAGACGTCGTCGAAACGATGCTCGAACTCGTAGCCGGCGGTTGCCTGCTTGTATTTGAGAGTCTCGTAGTTGAGATCGCCGGCAAAGAAATTGCGCGGGATCTGCCCGAACGTCCCCGGCACCAGCGTGCCCTGGATCGGCAACAGCGCGAAGGCACCACCCTTCGGGTCCTGCCGGTAGCTCGTCAGGAAGGTGATGGTGGTGTCGATACTCGGACGCCACGTCCAGGCCGGCGCGATCGAAAATCTTTGCTCGCCGATATTGTCGACCTGGGTGTCGGCGTTGAGGCCGATACCGGTGACGCGGTAGAGCAGCGTCTTGTCCTTGTCGACGGGGCCGCCGACATCGAAGGCGCCCTGGATCCGGTCGAACGAGCCGGTTTGCAGGGAGACTTCTCCGAACGGATTTTCAGTCGGGCGCTTGCTGACGAGGTTGAGGATGCCGCCGGGCGAGGCGGCGCCGTAGAGAATTGATGCCGGCCCGGTGATCACCTCGGCGCGCTCGAGCAAATAGGGATCGACCCGCGGCGCACCGAACGGTCCGCCCTGGAGCCGCAGCCCGTCCAGATATGTTTCGAGGCTGAAGCCGCGCGCGCTGACGTTCTGAAAGCGGAAATCGGTATCGTTGCTGAAATAGATTCCTGGCGCGTAGCGCAAGAGGTCGCGGATGCTCTGCGCCTGCCGCACATTCATTTCGTCGCGAGTGATGACGGCGATCGATGCCGGCGTCGACATGATCGGCGCATCCGTCTTGGTGGCGCCGGAGGCGCGGGTGGCGACGAACCCGTTGGTGCCGGCGTTGACGCGCGCTGCTGTTCCCACCAGCGCTTGGGGCTCCGGCTGTACTGTCGAACGGTTGGCCTGTCGAACGGTTGGCCTGTTGAGCGGACCGCTGGCTCGCACTGCGCCGCGCCGATGCGTTGCGCCGGACCTGGACCGGACGTTGCGCGCGCTGAACGGGTGCGTCGACCGTCACCGGCGGCAACGCGGATGCACCGGATTGGCCAGTGTTCTGCGCGTTCACCGGCGCGACGGCCATCAGCAAGCAGCCGAGCGTGAGTGCGCTGGCTGTGCTCTTGAAAGTGTTCCTTGAAAAATAGTCCGCACGACCACGCAGGCCGTGTCCATCGCATTCCATGTCAGCGCCCCATCCGGCGATCGCCGCGCCGGCGGGATGATCCTTCTGACCTCACGCGACTTCGCACCCGCGCGCGTGTTAGATCGCGACATTGCGAGCGTCGAGTTGGACGAATTTTGAATCACTCGAAACGTCATAATTGGAGGCATTCTTAGAACTTCTAAAAAAGCGAAGCTAACTGATCGACAAAACATTGGAATTTGTTGCTGCGTATGTCTGGAGATGGGCCAGACAAGATTGAGGTGCGCGCGAATGTCGCACACTCCCGGGTAAGCGGGCGTGACGAGCTCTACCTGTCGGTGATCGGCATCTCATCGAGACGCGTGGTGCGAAGCCTGCCTTGCCCTGAACGGGCGATCCGCACGACGATCAGATCTCCAACTCGGTCCCGAACTCCACCACCTGCCTCGTCGGCACGCCGAAGAACGCGGCGGAGCGTTCGGCGTTGCGCTGGAGGAAGGCGAACAGGCCTTCGCGCCAGACCCACATGCCCGGAATGTCCTCGCTCGGGATGATGGTCTCGCGGCCGACATAGTAGGTGATGTCGGAGAGGTCGATGCCGGGCAGCTTGCCCTGGCGGCAGGCGAGCGTCAGGCCGGCATAGATCGTCGGATTCTGCATGAAGCCGTAGTGCAGGACCACGCGGGTGATACCGGGGATGATCTCGATCACCTCGGCGCGGTCTTCATCGGTGATGTGCGGGGATTCCTCGATCAGCACGGTGACGAGGACGATGCGCTCATGCAGCACGTGGTTGTGCTTGACGAATTGCGTCAGCGCCAGCGGCACGCCGCGCGGCGCGGATGCCAGGAAGACGGCGGTCCCGGGCAGTCTGGCCCTGCACTTGTTGACCGCAGTCTCGATCAGGTCCTCCTCGGGCTGGCGCAGCTTCGCGCGCGCCGCCTCGACCAGCCTCACGCCGCTGCGCCAGGTCAGCATCATGAAGGCGACGAGGGCCGCGAGCAGCAGCGGAAACCAGCCGCCCTCGAACAGCTTGATCGAATTGGCGGAGAAGAAGATCACGTCGATCACGAAGAAGAAGCCGTTGACGGCGACCACGATCCACGGCGAATAGCCCCACTGGATCGCGACCAGGGCCGCGAGCAGCGTGGTGATCGCCATCAGCAGCGACACCGCGATGCCGTAGGCGCCGGCGAGTGCTTCCGAGGTGCCGAAGCTCAGGACCGCGCCGAGCGTTGCTGCAGCGAGCAGCCAGTTCACCAGCGGCACGTAGATCTGGCCCATCGCGTGGCTCGTGGTGTGGCGGATCTGCATGCGCGGCAGGAAGCCGAGCTGGATCGATTGCTGGGTCAGCGAGAATGATCGCCTGCGAGGCGATCACGGTCGCGAGCGCCGAGAAGGCGACCAGCGGATAGTGCAGGGCGTCCGGGCAGAGCTGAAAGAAGGGGTTCTCGATCATCGCGGGATCGGTGATCAGCAGCGCGGCCTGCCCAAAGTAGTTCAGCACCAGCGCGGGCAGGCAGATCGCGAACCAGGCAAGCCGGATCGGGAAGCGGCCGAAATGGCCCATATCGGCATACATCGCTTCACCGCCGGTCACCGCCAGGAAGGCGGCGCCGAGGATCGCGAAGGAGATGTGGAAGTCCTGGTGGATCAGGAAGTTGAAGGCATAGAGCGGGCTCAGTGCCGCGAGCACAGCCGGGGCCTTGACGATGCCGTGGACGCCGAGCGCGGCCAGCACGAAGAACCAGGCCAGCATCACCGGCCCGAAGATGCGGCCGATGAAGCCCGTGCCCTGCTTCTGGATCATGAACAGCCCGATCAGGATGGCGACGGTGATGGGCACGACGACCGGCGCGAGCGAGGGCGCATCGACCTTGAGGCCTTCGATGGCTGAGAGCACCGAGATCGCCGGGGTGATCGCGCCGTCGCCATAAAGGAGAGCAGCGCCGACGAGGCCGACCACCAGGAGATGCGCGCGCCAGGTGCCGGGCTGGGCGTGGCGGGCATGCAATAGCGCCAGCAGCGCGACGATGCCGCCTTCGCCGCGATTGTCCGCGCGCAGGATCAGAAGCGCATATTTCAGCGAGATGATCAGCAGCAGCGCCCAGAGGATCAGCGAGGCAACGCCCAGGACAGCTTCGGGAGTCACCGTAGCGCCATGGGCGGCCGCCTTGGCGGCTTCCTTCAGGGCGTAGAGGGGGCTGGTGCCGATATCGCCATAGACAACCCCGAGGGCGCCCATGGTCATGGCAATCGGCAGAGGGTCAGGGTGATGGCCGGAAACGACTGCGGGCGTACTGGACAAGGTCGACCCCCCGATGGGATCGCGCCCGCCGGGCCATTCCGACGGGCGCGAGCATCAGACAGTCTGCGACGGGACGTCGCAAATATCCATGGGATTCATCTCGGGATTTATATGACGCGAAGCTGACAGCCCCGACTACGGGGTCCGGTCGGCGGTCACGAGGCGGGCCTCGCGGATATTGGCCTTGGTGCCGGCCTGCCGCAGGCAGGATGCCTCGAAGTTCGGCCAAGCCTGCTGCGAGCAGTCCCTGCCGACGGTGCGGATATCGAGGCGGTCGCTCTTGGCCAGCGGCTGCGGGACGCTTGCTTCGACGGACGGAGCGAAACCGGGAAGGACGGTGAGAGCGGCGGCAACAAACGCAGCAATAGCGATGGCCGAGATGGTCTTGATCATTGACGGTCCCCTGTGATGCGGCCGCTACGCCCAGTTGTGCGGCCCGTCATTCGTTGGGTGGATTAGTAACCATGGCCAGTTTCCGGACGTCTTCGCGGACGCCCGAAATGGTTTCGTTCGCACTTCGTTTTGTTTCATGGTCGTCCCGAGGACGAAACAATTCGGGGAATTCCGACTCGGCGCCGCCGAAAAACCGGCAGGGAACCCGTCTGGCTTGCCGGGCCGGGCCGGGCGCGGTAGGACGGGGACATGCCGCGTATCGCCTTCTATCCGGGTTCCTTTGACCCCATCACCAACGGCCATCTGGACGTCGTCCGGAACAGTGTCCCCCTGTGCGATCGGCTCGTGGTCGCGATTGGGGTCCATCCCGGCAAGAAGCCGCTGTTCTCTAGTGAGGAGCGGCTCAAGATGCTCCATGACGTCTGCGGGCCGGTCGCAGCCCAGGTCGGCTGCACGCTTGATGCCGTGACCTACGACGATCTTGCGGTCACCGCGGCACGCAGGCACGGCGCGACTGTCATGATTCGGGGTCTCCGCGACGGCACCGACCTCGACTACGAGATGCAGCTCGCCGGGATGAACGGCGCCATGGCGCCCGACGTCCAAACCGTGTTCCTGCCGGCCTCTCCGGCCGTCCGCCCAATTACCGGCACGTTGGTGCGTCAAATCGCGGCCATGGGCGGAGATATCTCGACCTTCGTGCCGCCGCTCGTCGCCAACCTGCTCAAGGCCAAATTCGCCGGATAACGGCGCAATTCTTCATCCTACCTGATCCGGAGTTCTCATGATCCGTCGTCTCGCAATTCTTGCCACGATTTTTGCCGCGCTCTTCAGCGCGGTCCCGGCGGTGGCGCAGCAATTGCCGGCCAATCTCGACAAGGCCAACGCCATCGTCATCGACACCACCAAGGGCCGCATCATCATCAAGCTGCGGACCGACATTGCGCCCCAGCATGCCGAGCGCATCAAGCAGCTCGCGCGCGAGGGCTATTACAACAACGTGCCGTTCCATCGCGTCATGGACGGCTTCATGGCCCAGACCGGCGACGGCGAGAAATTCAACGGCACCGGCGGCTCGAAATATCCGAACCTGAAGCAGGAATTCTCCAAGGTTCATTTCGCCCGCGGCATCGTCGGGATGGCGCGGCGCGGCGACAGCGTCGATAGCGCCAACTCGCAGTTCTTCATCATGTTCGCGGACGGCGGCAGCCTTGATAACCAGTACACCGTGATCGGCGAGGTCGTGCAGGGCATGGACGTCGTCGACAAGCTGAAGAAGGCACCGCCCGGTTCGGCCGGCGGTGCCGTCACCGATCCCGACAAGATGGTGAAGGTCCAAGTCGCCTCCGACATCAAATAGGATGGGACCATGGCGCGCTGTGGCAATAGGCTTCTGCTGGCTGCCGCGCTGCTGCTTTCAGGCGTTTCCGGCGCGGCCGCCGGGGACGCAGAGGTCAACACCATCCAGGACATATTCCAGCACTTGCGGACCTGCTGGAAGCCGCCGCCGCCCAGCAAGGCTCGCCCTATCGACATCACCGTCGTCGTGAGCTTTAACCGGGCCGGAAACATTCTGGGCCATCCGAGGATTACCTATGAATCCGCGGAGGCCTCTGACAATGACCGGCTGCAATACCGGGTCGCGGTGATGGAGGCGCTGCAACGCTGCACGCCGATGCCATTTACCGATGCAATGGCCGGGGCCGCCGCGGGACGTCCATTCGCGATCCAGTTCCGTAACCGGAAGACTTCACCCCCAACGCAAGAGAGACGAGCATGAGCGTCACCGAAAACACCCTGATCCTCGAGACCACGCAGGGCCCCGTCACCATCGAGATGCGGCCCGATCTTGCGCCCGGCCATGTCGCGCGCATCAAGGAACTGGTCCGCGAGGGCTTCTACGACGGCATCGTGTTCCACCGCGTGATCGAGGGCTTCATGGCGCAGACCGGCTGCCCGCAGGGCACCGGCACCGGTGGCTCCGGCAAGAAGCTGAAGGCGGAATTCAACAAGGAACCGCACGTGCGCGGCACCACCTCGATGGCCCGCGCCGCCAGCCCCGATTCCGGCGACAGCCAGTTCTTCATCGTCTTCGACGACGCCCGCTTCCTCGACAACCAGTACACGGTGTGGGGCAAGGTCACCGAGGGCATGGAGAACGTCGACAAGATCAAGCGCGGCGAGCCCGTCCAGAACCCCGACAAGATCGTCAAGGCGCGGATGGCCGCGGACGCGGAGTAACCGCTCAACCCTCATCCTGAGGAGCGCGGAACGCGCGCCTCGAAGGATGAAGGCCCCGCTGTTGCAGCTCGGCCTTCATGGTTCGAGACGGCGCTACGCGCCTCCTCGCCATGAGGGTCTGACTGCGTGGCGCTGAGCCCGACATGCGCACTGATCTCTTCGATTTCGATCTGCCCGCCGAGCGCATCGCGTTGCGCCCGGCGAGCCCGCGCGACTCCGCGAAGATGCTGGTCGTGGAAGGTGGCGCGCTGCGCGACCAGCTCATTTCCGAGCTGCCGCAATGGCTGAAGGCGGGCGACCAGCTCGTCGTCAACGACACCAAGGTGATCGCGGCGCAGCTCAAGGGCCGCCGCATCGGCCGCGAGACCGAGCCCAAGATCGAGGCGACGCTGATCAAGCGCCTCGACGGCTCGCGCTGGCAGGCACTGGTCAAGCCGGCAAAAAAGCTCGTGGCAGGCGACTGCATCCGCTTCGGCAACGAGGGCAAGGTCTGCCTGCTCGGCCATCTCGACGCCGAGGTCGAGGTCAAGGGCACCGATGGTGAAGTGACACTGTCATTCTCGTTTCACGGCCCGGCGCTGGATCAGGCGATCGAAGATCTCGGCAGCCCGCCGCTGCCGCCCTATATCGCCTCGAAGCGCACGCCCGACGATCAGGACCTCGCGGACTACCAGACCATGTTCGCGGCCAATGAAGGCGCCGTCGCGGCGCCCACCGCCGGCCTGCATTTCACCCCGGCGCTGGAGCAGGCGCTGCGCGACCGCGGCGTCGGCATCAACCGCGTCACGCTGCACGTCGGGGCAGGGACCTTCCTGCCGGTGAAGGTGGACGACACCGAAGGCCACAAGATGCATGCCGAGTGGGGCACGATCTCCGCCGAGACGGCAGAGCGGCTCAACACCGCACGGCAGAATGGCGGCCGCATCATCGCCGTCGGCACGACGTCACTGCGACTGCTCGAAAGCGCGGCCGGCGAGGACGGCACCATCCAGCCGTTCGCGGCCGAGACGTCGATCTTCATCACCCCCGGCTATCGCTTCCGTGCCGTCGATATCCTGCTGACCAATTTCCATTTGCCGAAGTCGACGCTGTTCATGCTGGTGTCGGCGTTCTCCGGGCTCGAGGCGATGCAGCAGGCGTATGCGCACGCGATCGCGAGTGGCTATCGGTTCTATTCGTACGGGGATGCGTGCTTGTTGTTTCGCGCGGAGCCGTAGGGTGGGCAAAGGCGCGTAGCGCCGTGCCCACCATCTATCCGCATATTTCAGGTCGATTGGTGGGCACGCTTCGCTTTGCCCACCCTACGGCACCTTGCGTTACGCCATCACGCGCTGCGGCAACAACTCCGCGATCTGCACCGCGTTCAGCGCGGCGCCCTTGAGCAGCTGGTCGGCCGCCACGAACATCGAGATCGAATGCCCTGAGGGATCGCTGAGATCCTTGCGGATGCGGCCGACCAGGACGTCGTCCTGGCCCGAAGCGTCGATCGGCATCGGGAAGTAGTTCTTCACGCGGTCGTCGACGAGCTTCACGCCGGGCGCCTGCGCCATGATGGCACGGACCTGTTTGTCGGTGATCGGCTTCTCGCATTCGAAGGTGATGGCCTCGCAATGGGCGCGCAGCACCGGCACGCGAACGCAGGTGACGCCGATCGCGATCTTCTCGTCCTCGAAGATCTTGCGGGTTTCCTTGATGACCTTGGTCTCTTCGTCGTTGTAGCCGGTTTCAGGGTCGACCGCGGTGTTGTGGTTGAAGAGATTGAAGGCGTAGGGGTGCGGCATCACCTTGGGCGTATAGACCTGCCCGTTGAGATTGGCGCGGGTGGACTCGACGAGCTCGTCCATCGCGGCGGCGCCGGCGCCGGAGGCCGCCTGGTAGGTCGAGATGATGACGCGCTTGATGCGGTTCGTCTGGTGGATCGGCCAGAGCGGCACCAGTGCGGTGATCGCGGCGCAGTTCGGGTTCGCAATGATGCCCTTGTGGTCGCGGATGCGGTTGGCGTTGATCTCGGGGATCACCAGCGGCACGTTCGGGTCCATGCGGAAGGCGGAGGAGTTGTCGACCACGACGGCGCCGGCCTTGACAGCGATTGGCGCGAACTTCTTGGAGATGCTGCCGCCGGCCGAGAACAGCGCGATGTCGACGCCCTCGAAAGCGCGCTCGGTCAATTCCTCGATGACGACGTCCTGCCCGCGGAACGACACCGTCTTGCCGGCCGAGCGGGCGCTTGCGAGCGCCTTGAGCTTGCCGACGCGAAAGCCGCGCTTGTCCATGGTGGCGATGAATTCGGCGCCCACCGCACCGGTGACGCCGACAATCGCGACGACGGGATCGTTACTCACATTCTCCTCCATTGCATTGAGCTGAAGACAACAAAAAAGCCCCGGACCAGAGGTCGGAGCTTCGGTAGAGTGGATTGCGTTTAAGTCGACGACCTACGCGCGCACGCCTCCCCGGGCCCCGAAGGCCGTGGTGGTTTTAGTCGTGCGTTTGGTGGTCGTGAACATGGCGGCGACTTATGCGGGAGAGTTTCGCGCCCGTCAATGGCTTTTCGGCGGGATTGTGGCCGCCGCTACTTCGTCCGGGCGCCCGGCGGCTCCAGGATGACCTCCTTGAGGTTATCGCCGCTGATGACGACGATCGCGAAATTCAGCCGGCCGCGTTCGCGGACCAGTCCGCCGCTGATCGCCTTTCCCGAGGCCGCACGTTCGGCGACGTGCACGGCATCCGCAAGGCGGTGCTTGATGGCACCGAGCGCTGCGAGGTTGCTGCGGTCGTCGAGATCGAGTTCGGCGAGGGGGAGGGCGGCTTCGCCGCCGACGAGCTCGCCGGTGGCGGCGTTGATGGTGTGGCGCCAGATGCGGTCGTTGTGCAGGGTCTTCACCCGGTAGACCGGCACGCCGGAGGCTCCGTCGAAACTCACATCCGCCGTCGTGGCACCGGCATGACGGGCTTCCGCAATCGCCATGGCCTGGCTGATCGAGATCGACGAGCTGCGGAATCGTTCGATTTCGCGGCTGACCGCTTGGCGGTCTGCTTCGGCATCACCATCTGTGTCGCCGTGAAGCGCGGTTGGCGTGCCCGTGGTGACAATCGCCTGCGCCGGCGCGGCGAGGAGCAGCGCGGGCAAGGCGATCGCAAGTAATCGCGCGGTCAATCGTTTGGCTGTCGTCATGCTCGAAACCCTCGGCCAGCGAGTGTGCCGGATGATCGTAAAGAATTCGCGGCCGACCTTGGGCATCGGCCGGCCGCGGAGCGTCGCAGCGGGCTGGACCCGGCACGGCGATCTTCGGCGGTACGGACCCCTTTGGGGCTGGTGAAAAAGCGGTCCGTATCGCTTATAACTAAACCATACCGTATCGTTTTGTTTTGGTCAACGACGCGGGCGTAACCTCGAAGGGGAAACGTCGCGACCTCACGGAATTGTCAGCGGGACGGGCGCCGCCGCTGTGTGCCCTTTGCGGGGCTCTGGATGCGGTCTGCTGGTCCCAGCGCGCCGGCCAGGAACAGCTTGATCGCCGCGCGCATGCGCTTCTCGGCGGCCTTCAATTCCAGCGCCGTGCCGAACGTCGCCAGGCGGTGGGTGTGACCGACGACGACGTCGAGGAACACCTCTGCCGCGATCGTGGTGTCGTCGACGTCGAGTGCGCCCTGCGCCACCAGACGGTCGAAGAAGCGGGCCGTGGTGGCGACGGCCTTCAGCCAGCCTTCCTCCTTGCCGAGCTTGGCGATGTCGGGGAAGTTGATGGCCTGTGACGTCAGCATGCGGCTGAATGCGACGGCATCGGGCCCGCAGGTGAAGGTCAGCATCTCGCGCCCGATCTCGACCAGCCTCTGCTCGACCGAAATGTCCGAGGCGCTGGAGAGCTGGGTCTCGGCGGCTGCCGATAGTGGCGCAAGCCAGCGCGCGATTTCGCGCCTCAGCACGGCGGCAAACAGGCCGCGCTTGTCCCCGTAGCGGGAATAGACGGTGGGTTTGCTGACCCGAGCGGCCTCCGCGACCGCGTCGAGCGAGGTCGCGTCGAAGCCGCGATCCAGGAACAGGCGGGTGGCGACCTCAATCAGCCGCTGATCGCGCTCGATCGCAGCGGTTTTCGTCGGACGGCCGCCGCGTGATTTCGGCACCTCGCGCCGTGGCGCCGCCGGTTTTGTCCTGGTCGCAGTCAATCCCATGCCCAATGATTCCTGCGCGCTTCTAATCGTCGTCATTTGCTCTATATCGCGCAGGAGCGGGGGCGTCATCGCGAATCTGGCCGAATTGGCCATATCGTCAACGGTTTCGGCGCGGTCTCGTTCCGTCACGAGGGATCACGGCAGCTTCGAAGTCCAGGCCTGGCCGGAGGCAGCCTTCTCGTATCCGTACTGATACAGCGCCCGCATATAGGCGGTGTCGAACCCTTCCGAAGGCGGCGCGGGGTAATCGCGCGCGATGTAGGAGAGGTGGAAGCCGAGATTGTTGCGCTTGGCGAAATCATAGGTCGAGAAGATGATCGAGCGCGTCTGCGACTGGGTGATCGACGACAGGCTGCGCGAGGCGACGTCGATGGTGCTGTTGGACACGAGCTCGAAATTGCGTTCGATCTTCTTGTTGACGAGGATGTAGATGTTCATCCGCGCGTTGCCGGGCAGGCGGTCCTGGGAGAGCAGGGCTTCCGGCAGCGTCAGCACCGGCGCCGTCACGCCGCCGTCGACATGCATCTCCTGAAATCTGCGGCCCTCGCCTTCGGCGTCGATCATGATAGGCGGAAACACCAGGGGAATGCTGGCGGAAGCCGCCATCACGTCGCGAAACAGTTTTAGCGCCTCGGGTGTTCCGACCGCTGCGATCTTGCCCATGTCCCAGATCGAGGTCCGCTGGGTGTCGAGATCGGTGGTTACCACCAGCAGCTTTCGGCCCTTGCCATTTTCACGCGCGACCTGCGCCATGATCTCCGGCCCGACATAGCGGGCGACGAGCTCGCGCAGCCGCGTATTGCCGAACAGGCCGGATCCGAACAGCACGCGCATGATGCTGGGATCGTTCAGGAGGCTCTCCGCGATGCCGCTGGTGTAGAGCTCCCTGAGCGTGTCGTCATATTGCGAGCCGAGATACGCAAACGGTGCGATCAGGCCGCCGGTGCTCACGCCCGAGACAACCGAGAAGGTCGGCCGGGTGCGCGCCGTGGTCCAGCCGTTGAGCACGCCGACGCCGTAGGCGCCATCGGCGCCGCCGCCGGAGAGCGCCAGATAGGACTTCGTGGCGGTGCTGGTGTCCTTCTCGAAGCTGAATTTCGTGACGGGCTCGTCGGCGTAGCGGCGCAAGCCGTCGATATCGAGCACGCGCGACGCGCCGGCCTCAGCGGCCGTATAGGGCGTGCGGGGCAGGGAGGTGCAGGCGCCGAGTGCCAGGCTGCACGCCAGAACCAGGAATCCGGTCAGGCGGGCGCCTGTCTGTCTGATCCAGCCGCGCGAGGGGCCGGACATTTCGGTCGAACATGAAGCGGAGGGCATTGTCGGTGGCTGGCGATCACGCAAATACTGCCGCCGGCAAAATTCACCGCGGCATCTCGTCCAGCCCCGCGCAAAAACTACACTGTATCGTTTTGTTTGGCAAGCGCGCCGGGCGATCAAGTCGGCGTCAAATGTGTCCCGCTCTGAGCCACAAGCCGGCTCTGGCGTGGTCCGAGCGGGTTGATCAGCCTCTTCCGACACGCAATAAGCACGACCATGAATCTTCCTGACACCGGTCTACCCAACCACTTCGAGCTGCTCGCCACCGATGGCGCAGCGCGCACCGGGCGCCTGACCACGCCGCATGGCGTGGTGCGGACGCCGGCCTTCATGCCGGTCGGAACCGCCGGCGCCATGAAGGGCATGCACTGGCGTGAGGTGCGCGAGGCCGGCGCCGACATCGTGCTCGGCAACACCTATCATCTGATGCTGCGTCCCGGCGCCGAGCGGATCTCGGCGCTCGGCGGCCTGCAGCGGTTCACCGGCTGGAACGGGCCGATGCTGACGGATTCCGGCGGATTCCAGGTGATGTCGCTGTCGGACCTGCGCAAGGTCACCGAGAACGCCGTCACATTCCGTTCGCATATCGACGGCGCCAAGGTCGAGCTGTCACCGGAGCGCTCGATCGAGGTGCAGCGCTTCCTAGGCTCCGACATCGCCATGCAGATGGACGAATGTGTGCGGCTGCCGGCCGAGCGGGACGACGTCGAACGGGCGATGCGGCTGTCGCTGCGCTGGGCCGAGCGAAGCAAGCGCGCATTCGAGAGTGCGCCCGACGGTTACATGCTGTTCGGCATCGTGCAGGGCGGCGACGTGCCGCAGCTTCGTCACGCCAGCGCCGAAGGCCTCGTCGCAATCGGCTTCCACGGCTATGCGATCGGCGGACTTGCCGTCGGCGAGCCGCAGGCGGTGATGCTGGCGATGATCGACGAGACCGCACCGATGCTGCCGAGAGAGCGGCCGCGCTACCTGATGGGCGTCGGCACGCCCGACGACATCCTCGAAGCGGTCAAGCGCGGCATCGACATGTTCGATTGCGTGATGCCGACGCGCAATGGCCGTCATGGCGTTGCCTTCACGCGCTTCGGCCAGGTCAATTTGCGCAACGCGCGCCACGCCGACGATCCGCGTCCGCTCGACGAAGCGAGTTCCTGGCCGTCGGCGCGCAACTACGCGCGCGCCTACCTGCATCATCTCGTCAAGGCGGGCGAGACGCTGGGCGCCATGCTGCTCTCCGAGATCAATATAGCCTACTACCAGTTCCTGATGCAGGGCATCAGGAACGCGATCGCACACGGGACGTTCGACGAGTTCTACCAGCGTACGCGCCAGGACTGGGCGAGGGGCGACATCGCCCCGCGCTAGTCAGTTGCAGACGATCCGCTGCTTGACGGCGTGCTTGGTCACGAAGCCATAGCCGCAATTGTCGCAGGTCCAGAGATAGCTGATCATATGGTCAGAGATGTAGGCGGATGCTTCGGCGGCGACCATCGAGTCGGCGCAGACCGGGCAGGTCGGCAACTCGCTGCAACGCGGGGCGCGGTGATGTGCGACGGTCGACAACACTTCAGCGACTGCTGACATCGTGATGACCTCTCTGGCTTTGAGACCTAAGTCTAACATAGACCGAATCAGTTGACGAGGTCGCAACACAAATGCGTTGGTTTTCTGATAATTACAGCTCACGCGATTTTGCGATGCAGCGTATTTAACATGTGCCGCATTGTCGCTTGCGTGTCGTCCCAAGCTGTCCGTTACTGCACAAGAGACGCTGCAGAAACAGAAATTGTCGTCACAGGGAGTTCATCATGGACGCATCGTCCAACACGGGTGCAGCGCACCAGCCCGGCCGAGGCCGGATCTACTCTTCGATCGTCGAGGCCTTTGGCGACACGCCGATCGTGCGCTTGCAGCGGCTGCCGGGCATGCACGGCGTCAACGCGACGATTTTGGCAAAACTTGAATATTTCAATCCCGCCGCGAGCGTGAAGGATCGCATCGGCGCGGCCATGATCATCGCGATGGAGAAGGCCGGCATCGTCAAGCCTGACACCGTGCTGATCGAGCCGACCTCGGGCAACACCGGCATCGCGCTCGCCTTCGTCGCGGCCTCGCGTGGTTACCGGCTCAAGCTGGTGATGCCGGAATCGATGTCGATCGAGCGGCGCAAGATGCTGGCCTTTCTCGGCGCAGAGCTGGTGCTGACGCCGGCAGCGCAGGGCATGAAGGGCGCGATCGCGACCGCCGAGGAGCTCCTGAAGACGACGGCGAATTCGGTCATGCCGCAGCAGTTCAAGAACCTCGCCAATCCCGAGGTGCACCGCCGTACCACCGCCGAGGAGATCTGGAACGACACCGGCGGCAACGTCGATATCTTCGTCGCCGGCGTCGGCACCGGCGGTACCATCACCGGCGTCGGCCAGGTGCTCAAGCCACGCAAGCCGTCCTTGCGGGTCGTGGCGGTCGAGCCGGAGGAAAGCCCGGTGCTCTCAGGCGGTCAGCACACGCCGCACAAGATCCAGGGCATCGGCGCCGGCTTCGTGCCCGACATCCTCGACCGCTCGGTGATTGACGAGATCGTGAAGATCAACTCGACGACCGCGATCGAGACCACCCGGGCGCTGGCGCGGCATGAGGGCATTCCCGGCGGCATCTCCTCGGGCGCGGCGATCGCAGCTGCGCTGGAGATCGGCAAGCGGCCGGAAGCTGCGGGAAAAACCATTCTGGCTATAGTGCCGTCCTTCTCCGAGCGGTATCTTTCGACGGCTCTGTTTGAGGGAATCTAGGACATGACGGATCAACCGAGGCGGCCGCGCACGCTTGGCGATGCGCGGTCGGAGGCCGAGGCGGCGTTCAAGAAGGTGACCGCCAAGGTCGCCGTGGCGCCACCGAAGCCGAACGTGGCGCCGGGAATCAAGGAGCAGGTCACGCTGCGCATCGACCAGGACGTGCTGGAGTTCTTCCAGCAGGGCGGTCCCGGCTGGCAGGAGCGCATCAACGAGGCGCTGCGCAAGGCGGCGGGGAAGTAGCGCCTCCTGCCAGGGACGCCGAAGGGCGGCGTGCCGGCGAACTCAGAGGACCTGCGACAGAAACCGCTGCGTTCGCTCGTCCTTGGCCGCCGTAAACAAGGCTTCCGGCGGCCCGTGCTCGACGATCACACCGCGGTCGGTGAAGTAGACGTGATCGGCGACCTCACGCGCGAAGTTCATTTCATGGGTGACGAGGAGGCATGTCATGCCATCCTCGGCAAGCTCCCGGATGGTGACCAGGACCTCCTTGACCGTTTCGGGATCGAGGGCGGCCGTAACTTCGTCGAACAACATGATGTCCGGTCGCATCGCCAGCGAGCGGGCGATAGCCACGCGCTGCTGCTGTCCGCCGGAGAGCTCGCCGGGATAGGTATCCTCCTTCCCCGCGAGCCGAACCTTGGCAAGCAGCGCCCGGGCGCGCGCTTCGACCTCGGCACGTTTCTGGCCGAGAACATGGATCGGCGCCATCATCACGTTCTGGAGCGCGGTCTTGTGCGGGAGGAGATTGTATTGCTGAAACACCATCCCGACCTTGCGGCGCAGCGCCAGCTTGTCGAGCCTGGGATCGGACACCTCGATGCCTTCGATCTGAATGCTGCCGGACGTGATCGGCTGCAGCGCATTGATGCAGCGGATCAGCGTGGATTTGCCTGATCCGGACGGGCCGATGATACAGATCACCTCGCTCTTTTTGACCGACAGGCTGATGCCTTTCAGAACCTCGAGAGCTCCGAACGACTTTCTGACGTCGACGCATTGGACGATGGGCTGATCCGGAGTCCAGCTCGTGGCCATGCTCTGCTTCCTCAGCGTATGCGGAACCGACGCTCGAGACGAGCGGTCCAGAGGTTGATCGGATAACAGTAGAGAAAGAAACACAGCAGCGCGAAACCGTAGAGCGGCGCGAACAGCTCCGGCCTGCCGCCTTCGGCGGCATGCACCTGCGCCGTCAGGGTGAGCATTTCCGAAACACCGACGATCGATGCCAGCACCGTCGACATCGCGACCAGCGCATAGACGTTCATCCAAGGCGGCAGCATGCGCTTGATGCACTGTGGCAGCATGATCAGCCACATCGTCTGGCGCCGCGTGAACGAGAGCGATTCCGCCGCCTCCCATTGCGTCGACGGAATGGAGCGGACGGCACCGCGCACGACCTCGGCGACGTTCGCCATGACCGGCAATGCGAAGCCCACCGTCGCCTTGATCCAATCCGGCAAGGGGATGGTCGTCTTGAAGAGGGTGACCTGGAAGGGCATCAGAAACATGACGAAGAACAGCAGCACCAGCCAGGGCGCGTTGCGGAAGAATTGAGTCAGGAGCCAGCTGACGGCGGCGAGCGGTCGAAACTCCGACAACAACCCCAGACCCAGGCCAAGCCCGGCAATGGTCCCCAGCAGCATGGCCAGCAGGGAGATCAGGATGTTGAAGGCGAACCCGCGCAGCAGCAGCGGCGACCACTTCACAATGACTTGCAGCGGGGACAGCATCGCCGGGCCGGTCTGCGCCCACGCGGTGGATGCGGCCATGATGGCGCAGAAACAGAGGATCGCGGCGGCCAGCGGGCCGATCCGAATGGACATCCGGGTCGGCACGGGACGATACGGCAGAAGGACGGCAAGCCTGTGCTCGGGCCGGGCGCCTCTCATCGGGCATATCCCGGGATGCGCATCGCCCGCTCCCAGCGATGCATCAGCCAGACGAGGACGCCGACAAGGATGCCGTAGGTCGCCAGCAATACGACCATCATTTCGAAGACGTTCTGCGATTCCGACCAGATCTGCTTGACCGCATACAGCGTCTCGGGAACGGCGATCGCGTAGGCGAGGGTGGTCGTCTTGAGCAGGTTGACGAGGTTGTTGTTCAGTGCGGGAAGGCAGACGCGAATGGCCAGCGGAAGGACGATATGGACGTAAGCCTTGAGGCGCGTGTATCCGAGCGCCTCCGCGGCTTCCAGCGTCGTCCTCGGCACCGCCTCGATGCCGGAGCGGAAGATTTCGACGTTGAAGGCGCCCGCGAACAGCGACAGCGAAATGATGGCCCATTGGACGTTGCTCAGCAGCGGAACGCGCATGCCTGCCGCCTCGACGGCTGGGAGCATGGTGCCGAGGCCGAAATAGAAAAAGAAGATCTGGACCAGCGGCGGCGTGTTGCGGAACACCACCACGAAAGCATTGACGGGCAACCGCAGCAGCATGGACGGACTGCCTTGCAGCAAGGCGCCGACCGCGCCGATGACGAGGCTCAGCAGGATGGTCGTGACGCTCAGAAGCAACGTCATCTTGAGCCCGCCGAAATAGCGGTCCCAATCGTAGGCATCGTAGAATACGGAGAAATTCAGCCCCGTCGTTTCGTAGAGCCGTTGAAACCAGTCGCCGATTTCGTGCATTTTGCGCGACACCAAACTGTTGAGGCGATGCCTCGTATCAGTGCATTGGCTCGACCTGTTCGGAGCGCAAGACGGATCTGGCGCTCCGCTCTGCGCGTCTATTTGTCCTTGTATTGCTCGTGCATGAGCAGCGAATACTCGGTCGGCGTAATGCCCCACTTCTTTTCCGCTGCCACGATGAAGCCGGTCTTCATCCAGTCCTTTGTCGTATCTTCGAGCAGCTTCTGAAGGCTGGCATTATCGAGCGCGACAGCGATCATCCATGGCGATGGCAAAATACCTTTCAGGGGCAAGTCGTAGTCCGCCTTCCACTCGTCCTCGAGCAGCTTGCCCTGCAGGAAGGTCTGATCGTAGACATAGCCGATGCAGTTGCCCTGCTTCATGGCGAACAGAGGCTTCTCCGAGCCGTCAAACGCAACGATTTCGGGGCCGTAGGATTTGGCAACGTCCTTGTTGTACCAGGCCCCCGACGTTGCACAGACGGGTTTTCCCTTGAGCTCGGCCCAGTCCTTGATGCCGGACTTCTTGTTGAGAAGGATGTTCACATCGTCCGAATAGTACAGCGGCTCGATGGCTTGAACCACGCGACGGCGCTCCGGCCTGTCCGACATGGTCGCTATCAGCAGGTCGACCTTTCCCTGCTGAAGAAATTCGATCCTGTTGGAGGCCGCGACCGGAACGAGTTCGAGTTTGACGCCGAGGCGCTTGGCAATGTCTGCGGCGAGATCCGGCTCGATGCCGACCACGTTTCCCGTGGGATCGCGGAAGCCGAAGGGCTTGTAGTCAGCCTTGACGCCGACATTCAACGTGCCGCGCTGCTTGATGGCATCGACGCCATCGGCGGCTTGGGCGCTGCCAAGCATCAGCAGCGCCGCGATGCCTGTCATCATGGAACGGACAATGTCTCTCATCGGATGACGCCTCCAGGATTGTGATCACGACGCGCGTTGCGCGCGCTTGTTCAAGATACAAGGCTCGTGCCAAACGTCACGAAAAACGGGAGATGGAGAATGGGCTGAGGTCGATCGCGCTTCGACCGTCGGTTACCATTCCGGCCACGACGTTGCCGATACCTGCCGAGTGCTTGAAGCCGTGGCCCGAGCACGCCGAGACGACACAAATCCGGTCCTGGTCGGGATGGCGGTCGATGATGAAGCCCCGATCGGGCGTCACCGTGTAGATGCAGGCAGCCGCCTGCGCGACGCGCGGCGTGGCGCCGGCGAGCCGCCCCGCGACGTGCTTCCGGTACATTTCAGCCGATTCCGCGGGATCGACGGTGCGGTCGATGGCGTCGGCCGTCGTGTTGATCTCGTACTGCTCGGTCGCGACCTTGAGACGACGATCGCGAGGCAGCGGCGGGAAGCCGTAGAGGTAGTCGACATCCGTCGCGCCGTGCATCCAGATGAACACAGGGGCGTCGGCGCGGTACGCGCTGGTATCCTCGAGCTCGTACCAATGCAGCACCTGCCGCTTCACCGTAAGCACGCGGTCAAACGGCGCGCCGAGCAGGTGGGCATTCCAGCCGCCGGCCGACACCACCACCTGGTCGGCCTCGAATGTGCCTGAGGACGTTTCCACCCGAACGGCGGAGCCGCGCTGCGCGATCGAGAGAACCTCGACTCCTGTGCGGATCGTTGCACCGAGCTGCTCCGCGCGCGTCAGCTGCGCCTTGATGCAGCGCTCCGGAAAAACGTACCCTCCGCCGGGTTCGTAATAGGCCTTCTCGTTGCCCTGGAGATTCAGGAACTGCGGGAAGCGATGGGCCACCTCTCGCCCGTCGATCACTTCATGCGCGATGCCGAAGTCACGCGCGGCCCCAATCGAGCGCGCGACGAAATCCGGCTTGCCGTGGTGCGACGTCTCGCCGACACCGGGCGCCATGACGACGAGGCCGCATGGGTTCAGCAGCTCGGCAGACGTCTCGGCTTCGAGCTCACGCCAGATCCGGTGGGTATCCAGCACCAGAGGTACGTAATCGCGGCCTTCGCCGACCGCCTGCCGGGTGATGCGGGTTTCGCCGTGGCTGGATCCCATCGTGTGGGGCGGGGCAAAGCGATCGAGGCCAACCGCCTTTACCCCTCGCTTGGCCAGTTGATAGAGGGCCGCGCTGCCCATGGCACCGAGGCCGATCACCAGAATATCCACTTGCTCGCTCATGGATCGGGACTGCTTAATTGTTAGGACGATCCGAAGTCTGCTTTCGGATGCGGCTCACCTACAAGGATAATTCATATAATGAAGGCAATTTGCATGTTAATATGACTTCTGCTTAAGCTATGGATATGACGCCACCTGTTCCAGACTTGCGAAGCTTGCAGATTGTCGCTGCCGTCGCGGAGTCCGGCAGCATGCTTCAGGCGTCCCGTCAGTTCGGGATGACGCAATCCGCGGTTTCTCAGGCTGTGCGGCGGGCCGAGGCCTCGATCGGCGTCGCGTTCTTCAACCGTAGCCGGAGGCCGCTTACACTGACGCGGGCGGGCCGCATCCTTGCTGGCCGTGTTCGCGATCTGAATCGCGACTTTGACACGTTACTCAGCGCGCTCCGGGACGCAGCGAAACTGCCTGAGCGTGTCGATCTGAGGCTCGGCCTCATCGACTCCTATGCCGCCACGGTCGGCGCACACCTCGTCAAGGAGCTCATGACGGGCGAGGTCGCACTGAGCCTGTCCGTTTGGTCGGGCCTTGCTCACTCGCATGCCGAGGCGCTGGTCCACCGAACGATCGACGCGGCGATCACATGCGATGCGATGGATGACCTGTATGATATCGAGCGCTTCCCGTTTTACCGCGAGCCAAATCTGCTGGTGGTGCCGCGCGGATTGGAAGCCGAATTTGCTGACCTTGATTTGCGGGAGATCCTGACCCGGCATCGCCTGGTCCGGTACAGCGAACGCTCCTATGCAGGCGCTCAGGTCGAGCGCCACCTGAGCCGTTTGGGCATTCGCCCACCGCGGGCCTTTGAGTTTGACACCTCGGACAGCCTGGTCGCCATGGTCGCCACCGGGATGGGCGTGGCGATCACCACGCCGCTGTGTCTGTTGCAGGGGCTCGCTCACGCTGGTCAAGTCAGCGCTCTTCCTCTGCCGGGCCCCGGATTTTTTCGTGAGCTGCTTCTGGTGACCCGCCGTGGCGATCTCTCATCACTGGCGCCACGCATCGCGGAGATGGCTCGGACGAGCATTACGATGCAGGCGATGCCGCGGATCCGGACGCTCGTGCCTTGGTTCACCCAAGATTACTAGCCATTGCCACCACGAAAAAGGCCCGGCTCTCGCCGGGCCTTTTTGCGTTTTGGAGCCGGGTCTCGCCTCAGCGGCGGAACATGCCGCCCATCATGCCGCCGACGACACCGCCGACGAAGGCCGCGCCGGCATCGCCGCCGCCGCTGTTGCGATGCTGAACCGGTGCGCCGCTCTGGGCCTGGGCCGGGGCAGCACGCCGGGCCGGCTTCGCGCTGTCGTCGCTCGCGGTGGCCGGCGCGGCCGCCACGATCTCGGACAGCAGGGCCTTGTGCTGGAGCTTGTTGAGGTAGCCCGTCGACGGGTAGCCGCGGGCGGCCTGCCAGCGCTTCAGCACCGCGCGCGTCTCGTCGGTGAAGGCACCGGTGACCTTGGTGTCGAAGCCGAGCCCGGTCAGGCGGCGCTGCACGTCGCGGCGCTGGCCCTTGTCGAGGCCGATCTGGTCCTCGGTGAGCTGGGTGGAGTCGTCGGTGAAGGTGGCGGGATCGATCCCGGAGTTCAGATTGCGGGTCGCCGTGGACGGGCCGCTCTTGATCGCCGCAAGCCGCGCCAGCGCCAGCGCCTTGAACTGGCCGTTCGGATAGGCCGAGAGATAGGCGTTGAGCTCTTCCGGCTTGTTGGATTCCTTGACCGAGCGCCAGTACTCGAGCTCGACTCCGTCGGAGCTGCTCGCTGCCGCCGGCACGATTCCGGAAGCGGTCGGGGCTGCGTTGGCAACCTGCGTCTGCTGCGACGGGTTGAGATAGACCGCGCCGATCAGGTTGGTGTGGCCCCAGGGAAGCTGGCCCTTGCGGGTCTCTTCGTTGACCTGGGCACGCACCGAGGTCATCGCCTGCTGGATCTCGACGCCGGGCTTGGTGATGTTGTCGATCAGCGCGCGGGTGAACGGGCTGTTGTTGCCCTCCTGGCCGTCGAGCGCGGTCTGGCCCGGGCCGGTGGCGAACGCGATCAGCGTGCCTTCGCCCGACTTCATCTCGGCAAGACCGCTCTGCACGTTGACGCTGCGCGTTGCCGAGTTCGACTTGATCTTGGCGGCGAACGGATTGTCGCGGCAGGCGTCGAGGAAGACCAGCTTGACCTTGGCGTCGCCCATGGTCTGCTCGAGCGTCAGGTCGATATTGATGGCTGCGCCGAGCTTGACGTCCATCTCCGACTTGATGTCGGCGTCGACAGGCAGAAGGTAGTTGCTGCCGCTGACCGCGATGCCGTGGCCGGCGTAATAGAACACTGCGACATCGGAGCCTTGCGCCTTGCGGCCGAAGTCCAGGAGCTTCTCCGTCATCTGGTCGCGGGTGAGGTTGGATCCTTCGATCACCTCGAAGCCGACATTGCGCAGGGTCGCCGCCATCGCCTTGGCGTCGATCGGCGGGTTCGGCAATTGTGCGACGTTCTTGTAGGAGCCGTTGCCGACGACGAAGGCGACACGGCGGTCGGCCTTCGCGGCACTGACCGACAGTGCCATGCACATCAGCGAAGCGAGCAGGGTGAGAGTGCGCATCTGAAATCCCCAACAGAATCGAATTGCAGGCAGCAACAAATTGGCAACGAACCTACACGAAGTGCCCGACTTCGCGCCACCAAAACGGCAGTACGTCGTATTCAACCCGCTGCTGTGTGGCCGAATGTGCACGATGGAATGACCCTCCAACGTGATCCAGATCACACGGCCACTTCGTCTTTGTCGCGCGAGACAGCGCGAGGTTCACTGCGCGCGGGCGGGAACCGGGGCGGTCGGCTTCAGGTTCAGAAGATTGCCGCACAGGATCAGCGTCGCGCCGAGCACGGTCCAGGCGTCGAGCCGCTCCGAATACAGCAGCCATCCGACAGTCGCGGTGAGCGGCACCCGCAAGAAGTCCATCGGCACCACGATGGTTGCATCCGCGTAGCGGAGCGCGCTGGCGAGGCAATAGTGCGAGAATGTGCCGCAGACCCCGATGACGAAGAGCCACCCCCAGAGAGTGGTTGACGGCCAGGTCCAGACGTAGAGCGTCGGCAGCAGGCCCACGACCATCTGCACGACGATCATCCAGAACAGGATCGACAATGCGCTCTCGGTCCGGGTCAGCGATTTCGCCAAGATCATGGAAATGCTGAAGCCGATCGCGGCCCCCAGTGCGATCAACTGGCCCGGATTGATTTCGCCGGTGGCGGGCCGCACGATCATGACGACGCCGACGATACCGAGCGCGATGGCGGCGATCTTCCAGACGGTCATGCGCTCGGACAGGAACGTCGCGGCCAGCAGCGCAGTCCAGATCGGCATGGTGAATTCGATCGCGACGACCTGGCCGATCCCGATCAGCGTCAGTGCGTAGAACCAACCGAGCTGCGCGAAATAATGGACCCCGTTGCGCGCGAGGTGCTGGGGCAGACGTTTGGTCGCGACCGCTTTGAAACCGCCGGCCCGGTAGATGATCGGCAGCAGCAGCGTGAAGCCGATCACCGAGCGCACTTCCATGATCTGGAAGACGTTCAGCTCGCGCGTGGTCTCGCGGCCGGCAACCGCCATGACCAGCATCAGCGCCAGCCAGCCGGCCATCCACAGTGCAGCCATCGTTTTGGACGGTGTCGCGGTCATCGTTGCTGGTGCGGGCGATCGAGCCTGAGGGGAGGGCCGGTATCGGCGACATCGCCGGCGTTTGCAACGGCCAAAACTGCGGATGCAGCGATGCAGGGCGGCGTGCTAAGGCATCATTGAACAACAAGAAAAGGGAGATCTTCGCTCATGCAAATCTTGCAGCCGGCCGAATGGAAGAAACCGCGGGGCTTTTCTCACGGCGTGGTGGCCGAAGGGCCTGGCCGCTGGGTGGTGCTGGCCGGGCAGACCGGCGGCGACGAGACCGGCAATTACGCGCCTGACATGGCGGCGCAGGTCGCAACCGCGCTGAAGCGGATCATCAAGCTGCTGGGCGAGGCCGGAGCCGGTCCGGAGCACATCGTCCGCCTGACCTGGTACCTGACCAGCCGCAGCGAATATGAGGCGGCCGGGGCCGGCATCGGTGCCGCCTGGAAGGAAACGCTGGGGCGCAATTTTCCGCCCTCGACGCTGCTCTACATCGGCGGTCTCGTGGACGAGCGCGCCAAGGTCGAAATCGAGGTCACAGCGTTCGTGCCGAACGCATAAGACGCATAAAAAAGCCCCGGCGGAATCGCCGGGGCTTTTGGCTTGAACGCGGTCCGCCTTAGCGCGACAGCGAGATGTTGGCGCCGCGGAACTGGCTGTCCGCGCGCATCGTGACGCTCTGCTTGTTACCGGACGTCTTCAGCGTGATGTTGGCGTTGAAGCCGGCTGTCGAGGCGACCAGCTCGTAGTTGCCGCCAGCGCCGCGGCCCTGGAGCGAGCCGCTGATGTTGCGGCTGGCCTCGGACCAGCTGCCGCCAATAGTGCCGCCTTCAGCCCTGACGTTGGCGCCGAGATTGAACTTGTAGGCGTCGCTGGCGCAGGTCAGCGACATCTCCATCGTCGGTCCGATCGGGGCGTATCTGGCCCGGCAGCGGATCCGCTCGGTCGAGCCGTCATCGAGCGTGACGGTGCCGGCACCGCTCCAGCTCCCCGCCAGCGGGGCGAACGGGCCGGACTGGGCCTGGCTCTCAGAGTTGGCGATCCCCGCCGCAAACAAAACGGCGGCCGCGATCAGCAGCCGCCGGCTCACGACGCTGATCCCGAATTTCTTACTGGCGCGATGCTTCCCACCGCCCACTGCACGGTATGCCTGCAGATGCTCCATTCCACTTCCCCGATCCGGCGTTGCCGCTGAGTTGACCGTTGGCATATGCACCATTGATCGAAACTTTCACAAGTCCCCCGCTGCCGATGGTGCCGGAAACGTTAGCGCCGGGCGCGGTGATCTTGCCGTCGGCAACCGTCAGCATGGAGCTCGCGGTCGGCTCGCAGGTACCGCTCTTGGTCACGATGGTGACATGCCAGTTGCCGTCATAGGGGGTCTGGGCGAAAGCGGGAGCGGCGAGGGTGATAACTGAAGCGGCACAGAATGCCGTAATGCGACCAAAACGCATGAATTCCGTCCTTGAATCTGTCTGATATGCTGACGCTTATTCGGTCCAAATGTGACGGAAATTTGTTGCATTGCCAAAGTGAAAATTGTTCCAGTGGAAACAATAGTTTATTTGTGTTTCCGGCTCCAATTTTCGAAGCAGAATCAACGCGCCTTCACGTTAAGGGTAAACGTCAGGAGAGGACTCAGGGAACGACTCACGAAGGGACTCAGGAAAGACTTGGCGCCAAGGTCGCGAACTGCTCGTCCTGAACCTTGGAGGGCAGCGCCTTGTGGACCTTGACGTAGTCGATCACGTCGGCCAGCAGCTTGAGGCCGAGCGGAGCGAGCGCGCGCTCCCAGAGTTCGCGAGCCGTCTCGCCCTTCTTGACGAAGCACCAGTCCTGGGCGGCGATGGCGCCGGCGTCCATGCGGTCGGCAAGATGATAGATCGTGCCGCCGGCGATCGGATCGCCTTCCTTGATGGTCCATTCCACAGCGGCTTTGCCCCGATGACGCGGCAGCAGCGAGGGATGATAGCCGATCCCGCCGTACTTCGCGGCGGCCAGGGCGTCCTTGCCGATCCGGGCGTGGCTGTGGGCGGTGATGATCAGGTCGGTGTCGGGGCCGATTTCGGAGGCGACCACCAGCTTCGGATTGGCCTGGACCGTTACCTCGATGCCAGCCGCCTTGGCGCTCGCCGCGAGGCGATCCTCGGCGTCGGCCACGACGACCCGCACGATCGGGACGCCGTGCTCCCGGAGCATGTTCAGGGTGGTCACGCCGAAATGGCGGGAGCCGACGAGGGTAATGCGCATGGGTGTCCGATCCGTCTCGCAACTGCGTCATCCCCCGATAACACGTCGGTGCGTCCTGTCACCAGCCGCGGGCGGTTTGTGCCGGTTATCAACAATGCACCGGGCGCGGGGGCGCGACGGGCTCCGCGATTGCGCAGCCGGCCGTTCCGGTGCTTCCATGCGCGTATTGCACCGTATCAGGAGCGAGCGCATGCGAAGCGCGTGGTTTTTCCTTCTCGCGGCACTGAGCGTAGCCACGCCCGCGCGCGCCGGCGGGCCGTACCCGGCGGTCCCGCCCGAGGTCGGGGTGGCGCCCTTCATCGGTCCGACGTGGGATGCCTATCGTTGCGCCGAAGGGCCGGTCTATAATTTCTACCACGGCGCCTATTACGGCGAGGAGCCGCCCGCACTCTATCGCGGCTACGCCTACAGGCCGTACTACCGCTACAGCGCCTACCGCAGGCTGCCGCGCAAGTATTTTTGCGTCACGGACTAGCGTTGCCGCCCGGCCACATCGACAGCAAATGATGTATCCGCCGGTTCCTCTGTTTCATTTCTAACATAAGCAGCCCCCATGTGCCGCTAGAATGCACCAACCGGGGCTGGCCAAATTTGATTCCGAATCCGTTTTCGAACCCGGCTTTGGCCGCTGGCGAGTGATCGCCAGCGGCTTTTCATGCCGGCGCCATCACGAAATCATCAAACGGTAACGCGTTCTCAACCTGCCTGTCGTATCGACGAATCCGTCGCGGATTTGTATTGCGTACCGCGACACCAAAAATGTCCCGCCGGCGTGGGTGCGCCGCGTGGGCTTTTTTGCCGGGACCGATTTCATGCTGAGCGCAATTGAGCAGATCGTGGACGCCTATGTGCGGCTGAAGAACCGCCGTGGGCTCGACGAGCTGATGATGCACAGGCAGCGGCTCGCGGTCGATCTGAAGAGCCGGTCCGGCTACGATTTCAGCCTGCCGATCGGCAAGATCGACGAGGAGATCGCGATCATCGAGGAGGGGCTCAGCCGGCTGAAGGCCCAGTCCGCGGATCCCCGCGGGATACGTCCGATCTGACGCGCTCAGTCGCGCCGGCCACCGTCGATGACGGTGAACAGCGGCCGTGCCTGGGTGGGTTCGACCAGCAGTTCCTCCACCAGCGCGGTTGCCGCATCGACATATTTGCGCGTCGGTTTGTCGAGCTCACGTTTGGCTTCGTCGTCGAGCGCGACCTTTGCGGCCTCGACCAGCTTGCGCATGCGCGCCGCATGGTCGTCGCCCGCCGTCAGCGTCGCGCGCGCCAGCGAGCGCAGCACGAACAGCTCGCCTTCGAGGCGGAGCAGGCGGTCGTTGAGCCTGGAGAGGACTGCGTTGAGATCGGCCATAGCTGCTGTTCGTCGCGGAGGATCCATCCTGATCTAGCGGCGATCGGTGAACGGAATCCAAACGCCATTGGCGCAATTGGGTTGATCTCCGGCGTCTCCCGGCAGCAGCGATGCCGCCGATGTGAGACATCGTGACGTTGCGACGCATCGTTCCAGCGTGGTTCCCGCACCACATGGTGCCCGGGTGGACGTCTGGAGCACGTATGATGCGGTCTATCCTGGCTTTGGTCCTGTTGATTTCAACATGCGCGTCGGCGGCTGCCGCTCCGGCGCATCATGCCCGCCCGCGCCATCACGTCGTCGCCCATCTGCCCGAGGACGCGCCGGTCCCGCCCGGCTGGTACAAATTTCCCGGGTGGCCGCCGATCCCGCCGTCCGAGAACAGGAATCTCGATCCCTCCAATTTCGGCGGCGGTTGATCGAAGCTACGCCGCGGTTCGGGCGAGATAATCGCGGGCGAAGGCGAGATACCAGTCGAGGCAGGCGGGATTGGCCATCGCCTCTTTGTTGATGACCTTTTCGACGGGCTGGCCCAGCAGCAGCTTCTTGATCGGCAGCTCCTGCTTCTTGCCCGAGAGCGTGCGCGGGATCTCGGCGACGGCAAAGATCTCGTTCGGGAGGAATCGCCGGGACAGGCCGGCCTCGATCGCCTTGTTGATCCTGGCCTGCATCGCAGCGTCGAAGGCTGTGCCCTCGCGCAGCACCACGAACAGCGGCATGTAGCTGTCGCGGCCGAGATATTCGAGGTCGACGACAAGGCTATCTAGCACCTCCGGCAGCGCTTCGATCGCGGAATAGAGCTCGCTCGTGCCCATGCGCAGGCCGTGCCGGTTGATGGTCGCATCGCTGCGGCCATAGATGATGCAGGAGCCGTCCGGATTGACCTTGAGCCAGTCACCGTGCCGCCACACCGGCCCGCGGCCACTGCCGTCGAAATTGTCCGGATAGGTCTCGAAATAGCTGGCGCGATAGCGCGCATCGCCCTTGTCGTTCCAGAAGCGGAGCGGCATCGAGGGCATCGGCTCGGTACAGACGAGCTCGCCGACCTCGTCGATGACGGCGCGGGCCTGCTCGCTGAAGGCTTCGACCGCCGCGCCGAGCAGGCGGCACTGCATCGCGCCCGGGGTCTGCGGCAATTCGCGGTTGCCGCCGATGAAGGCGCCGGCGAAATCGGTGCCGCCGGAGATGTTCGCCCACCAGATGTCGGCCTGCGCCTTGCTGCCGTTGATTTTCGACAACGCCGCGAAGCGATCGTTGAACCAGGCTTGCGTGTCGGCGCTGAGCGGCGAGCCGGTCGAGCCGAGGCAACGCAGCCGCGACAGATCGCCGGCCGCAGTGAGATCGATCTCGGCCTTGGCGCAGTTGGCGAAGAACGCCGCGCCGGCGCCGAAGAAGGTCGCTTTCGACTGTGCCACGAACCGCCACAGCGTGGTCCAGTCCGGCTTGTCCTTGGTGCCGCCCGGGCTGCCGTCGAAGATGCAGCAGGTGGTGCCGCTGAGCAGGCCGCCGACCTGCGAATTCCACATGATCCAGCCGGTCGAAGAGTACCAGTGATAGCGCTCGCCGAACGAGTTCTCGTGGTAGGAGCAGCCGAGGTCGTTGTGCAGGCCCAGCAGCGCCAGCACCACGATGACGATCCCGCCATGGCCGTGCACGATCGGTTTCGGCAGGCCGGTGGTGCCGCTGGAATAGACGATCCAGAGCGGATGATCGAACGGCAGCCAGGCCGGCTCGAACGCGTCGATCGCGGCGCCTGTCCTTGCGACGATGTCGGCGAGCAGGGCGTCCGGCGCTGCGGGCGCGGCCTCGCTGTGCAGGATGACGTGCTCGACCGTCGGCAGCGATCGCCGCAGCTCCGCGACGACGTCCTTGCGATCATGCCGGCGGCCGGCATAGGTGACGGCATCGCAGGCGATCAGCACCTTTGGCTCGATCTGCTTGAAGCGGTCGATCACGGCGGGCGCAGCCATGTCGGGCGCACAGACGCTCCAGACCGCGCCGATGCTGGTGCTCGCCAGAAACGCGATGATGGTTTCGGGGATGTTGGGCAGGTAGGCCGCGATCCGGTCGCCGGGCTTGATACCCTTCTCCTTCAGATGCAGCGCGAGCGCCGCTGCCTTGCGCCGCAGCTCCGGCCAGCTCGTTGCGTCGAGCTTGCCATCCTCGCCGCTACTGACGATCGCGGGCAGGCCGGCGGCGTCGGCGGCCTCGACATGCCGGAACACCTGCCGCGCATAGTTGACCTGCGCGCCGGGAAACCACACCGCGCCCGGCATCTTGCGCTCGGCGATCACGGCCGCAAACGGCGTCGGCGATTGCAGATCGTAATAGTCCCAGATGCTGCGCCAGAAGCCGTCGAGATCGCGCACCGACCACTGCCGCATCTCCTCGTAATTCGCGAAGGAAAGGCCACGCTGCTCGGCGAGCCAGTTGCGATAGAGAGCGATCTGGGGAACGAAGGGTGCGGTCATTGCGTGTCGGATTCTGTTGCGGGGAGGGAAGTCTATCCTGCGCCGCAGAGTAGCAGAAGCCATAGTTCGCGCAGACTGCGGTGACGGCAGTAGTGGGTCTGCGAGCGCCAGCAGCACGTTGGAGTGGCGCAATACGTTTACTTCAATGGATTCGTTGATCGCGAGCGTCGCGAAGCAATCCGGACCGTCGCCGCGGAAAGACTCTGGATTGCTTCGCTACGCTCGCAATGACGGCGTGGAGGCGCGCCGTCGCCACAATTGGGCTACGGTACCGAGACCATCGCTGGCACCTGTCACTGCACGCCCGCCCAGCGCCGTCCGAACACCGGCGGTTTTGTCTTCACCGCTTGCCAGCCGAAGAAGTGGTGCTTGCCGGACCAGGCGTGTACCACGCCGCTGCAGATGCTGCATTTGAAGCTGCCGGTGTGGGCTTCGCTGTGCTCTTCCCGTGTCGCGGTGTAGTTCATGCTGCAACCCGCGCAGGTGAATTCTTCGGTCGTCCAGATGCTGTTGGCCATTGCACATCAGTGTTTTTGAATGCTGGCGAGAAGCCTAGGTGCGGGGATTTGCATCGGCGTAAACTGACCTCGGGAAATCCGGTTAATCGCCGTTAGCCAAACCGGGCTCCGGTCGCGGCGTTGCAGGAGCTTCCCGGGTCTGACGAGCGCCCGTCAGTCCAAATCGCGTCGCCGATTGGTCCAAGCGCGCGCGTGATCCCACAGCTAGATTTCATCGTCGCCTCGGTCGGAGGGCGGACAATTTGGGGGTGAGATCATGCGGAAGAAACTGGTTTTGGCGTCTGCGCTGCTGTCATTGGCAACGCCGGCATTTGCAGCTGACATCATTGCGCCCGCGCCGGTCAAAGCGCCGGTGCCGGCCCAGATCTTCAGCTGGACCGGCTTCTACATCGGCGCGCATGGCGGCGGCGCCTGGAGCAAATGGACCGGCATCGACCTGACCGATCCGACAGCGACCTGGAGCTCGGCCACGGCCAGCGGCGGCATCGTCGGGGGCCAGATCGGCGGCAACTACCAGATCAGCAATTTCGTGATCGGCCTCGAAGGCACCGGCGCCTGGTCCAGCGTCACACTCAATGCCGGCGGCCCGTTCGGTGGCGGTGCCGGCTTCAACCTGTCGCTGAAGAACGACTACATCGCTACGGTCGCCGGCCGTTTCGGCGTCGCCTTCGACCGCGTGCTGCTCTACGCCAAGGGTGGCGCGGCCTTCACCCGCGACAAGTACAGCGTCAACAACGGCCTTGCCGGCCCGCTCGCCGGTTCCGCCTCGGGCAGCTTCAATCGCACCGGCTGGCTTGCCGGCGGCGGCATCGAGTGGATGTTCGTGCCGAACTGGTCGGTGCGGGCCGAGTACAACTATATGGGCTTCGGCACGATCACCGAGCAGCCGGTGACGACAGGCAATCTGGTGGCGACTCCAGCCAATGTGAAGCTGAACATCCAGACCGGCACGGTGGGCGTGAACTACCACTTCTGAGCGGACGGAGCGCCACCGCTTGGCCGACTGGACCAACCCGTTCGGCGACAGCTGATGCCGCGCCGGGCGGCGCAGCGGTCCGATCCCTTGCGCAGCCGCGGGCCCGGTCGTCTTGACGCCGGATGCGCGGCTGGCAATAACGCTTTGCCGCGCAAGTGCCGGAACCCGCGTCAATGCCGCAAGGAAAGGCGTGCCCGTGAAAAGTCTCCGTCAGCTCCTGACGGGAGAGGACATCATCCAGCTCCTGATCCGGGTCGGCCTGCTTGGCCTGCTGATCATCTGGACCTTCCTGATCATCCGCCCGTTCGTGCCGATCCTGGCCTGGAGCGCCGTGCTCGCGGTCGCGTTCTATCCGGCCTTCAGCTGGGTCGCCAAGATCCTCGGTGGCCGCCCGAAGACCGCGGCCGCGATCCTCACCCTGATCACGCTCGGCATCGTCATTGGCCCGGCGACCTGGCTCGGCCTCAGCGCGGTGGACGGTGCGCGCGAGCTGGCGAAGCAGCTCGGCACCGGCGACCTCGCGCTGCAGTCGGCGCCGGAGCAGCTCAAGTCGTGGCCGGTGGTCGGCCCTTGGCTCTACGATCTCTGGGATCAGGCTTACAACAACATCCGTGCGGTGCTGCGCGAGGTCGCGCCCTATCTCCAGCCGCTGGCGGGACCCCTGTTGTCGCTTGCGGGCGATGCGAGCCTCGGCACGCTCCAGTTTCTGGTCTCGGTGTTCGTCGCCGGCTTCCTGTTTCCGCATGGGCCGCGGCTGGTTGCGGCCGGGCGCGGCTTCCTGTTTCGCATCGTGCCCGAGCAGAGCGAGCATTTTCTCGAGCTTGGGGGCGCCACCATCCGCGCCGTGGCGCAAGGCGTGATCGGCGTCGCCATCGTGCAGGCGCTGCTCGCCGGCATCGGATTCAAGATGGCAGCCGTGCCGAGCGCCGGCCTGCTCGCCTTCATCGTGCTCCTGCTCTCGATCGTGCAGATCGGCGCGTTCCTGGTGATCCTGCCGGTGATCATCTGGATCTGGACCGCCAAGGACGTCACCACGGCGCTGCTGCTCACGGTGTTTCTCGTCCTCGTCGGCTTCATCGACACCATGTTGAAGCCGCTGGTGATGGGGCGCGGCCTCACCACGCCGACCATCGTGATCTTCGTCGGCGTGATCGGCGGCACGCTCGCCCACGGCATCGTCGGCCTGTTCATCGGGCCGATCATCCTGTCGGTGGCCTGGGAGTTGATGATGGCCTGGATCAGGACCGAGGACCGGGCGGCGGCGAGCGAAAGCTGAGCTGCTCGCACGGGCTGTGGTCAAAGCGCCCCGCGAACTTGTCTATTCAACTAGACAAGTTACGATAGGCCGATTCTGTTTTCGATCTACGGCAGTAATGGCGAAGTCTTCCAAGCTGGTTGCCGCAAAACGCGGCAAGGTATTGTTGGTCAGACGGCGGTCGGACGGCCTGTGGATGTTCCCGGGCGGCCGCAAGCGTTCGCGCGAGTCCGACAAGGACTGCTTGCGGCGGGAGATCAAGGAGGAACTGCCCAAGCTGAAGCTCGGCCGGATCAGCCTGTGGAAGGAAGTGACGGCCAGGAATAAGCGCTCCGGTCGCAAGATGAGCGACGCGATCTTCATCGCCAAGGGTGCCAAGGGCAGGCTCGAGATCGGCGACAAAAAGGAGATCGACCGCGCCGCCTGGCAGAAGCCGCGCGGCATCCGCCTGACGCCGACCTCGCGCTACATCCGCGATCGGCTGTTTCCGAGCAAGCCGCGGCGCCAGTGAGGAGGGGGGCCGCGTCTTCGCGGCGGCCGGTGCGACAAATCGCCCGCTGGTCCACAACACGAGCCCGAAATCGACAGATCATCGTGCGGTCAGGTCGGCCTATCGTCGTGGTCTGATCGAGACGGCCCCAGCCAGCCGCTATTGCTTGACCGCCAGCGTGTCCAGGCAGTGGTTGAGATAGACGGTGCGATCCCTGGGCAGCACCTTGTCGAGATCGGCCTTCAGCGCGCATTCGCGTTGCCGCATTTGCTCGGCCCGGCGCTTCTCGGCCGCCTCGCGATATTCGGGGGCAACCTTGTTGGGATCGACCAGCGCCTGCGAGCGGGCGGGAGCGGTCACGGCGAGCGCGATGGCGGCGATGATAATGAGCTGCTTCAAATGAGCCTCCGTAAAAGGGCTCATGCTAGCGCGAGGGTAGCGAGGGCTCAAACGGCAAGTACGGTGAGGCGACAGATCGCGCAGCCTGCGTCCGAGAGGCTGTCGGCGGAGTCGGTTTCGACGACCTGAAGTCGGCTAAGTGAAATCGGCCAGTGAAGTCCATTCACTTCGAGGCGTGGTCGATCTTGTGCACGAGATGCCCGGTGTCGTGATCGCGACGCAATTGGCTCAGCGAGGTCTCGTTCAATTGATGCAAGACCTCGCTGAGCGGCGTCGCATCGGGATAACCGGCCGCAAATGCCTTTCCGTAGATCTTCCGCAACGTACCGACCAGCGTGTTGCCATGCTTCTTGCTGATCGCGCCATCCTTGTCCCGATGGCGGCCGTCCAGGCCCGGTTCCTTCATGTGGTTCTCCCTGTGCGGCGTCTGAAGCGCCTGGAGAGAGCGTGCTCCCAAACGAATTGGTTGGCAACGGTGCGGCGCGCGGGAGTTGAGCGGCGGTCCGCTCCATCGCAAGAGCGTCGCGTTCGCGCTTCGCTCTCCTAGCTGTGAAGCCGCGTCAGATCGCGGTGGGTCGGTCGGCGTATTACATGAGCGGGAACGGACTCGATTGGAGCCGATACGATGCGTCTTGTTTTGGCCCTGGGCCTCTTGATCGTCTTGTGCACGTCTGCAGACGCCGCGCACCACGCTCGTGCGCACAATCCTGCGACGCGCCATCCTCCGGTCGATCGTTTCGGCACGGAAGTGAATCCTCGCGTGCGCTTCGCGGTCCCCGGCTGGAGCGATGAAGCAACGGCGCGCTGGCTCAATAATGCCTCGTCCAACGTCGGCCGAGGCGGATAGCTATACCCGGGCGCGGTACGCGAAGATCGGCGGAGCCGTGTGAACCAGTTCACACTCGCGCTTCGAGACCGGTGCTATGAAGGCCTCATTGCTTTTACCGATTGATATTTTGAAAACGCCCCAGCGCTCCCTACCAGGCGCTGGGGTTTTCATTTCGATCACGATCACGATCACGGCTCGCGAAGCGTGATCGGACCGGACGGGTGATTTCTGAAAAGTGCCGAAGGGCGGGCGACTAAGCGGCTTGCTCCTCGAACGAGGTGTAGACCTCCCCAGCCGGATCGACGATCTGAACGTCCCAGCAGCCGTCTTCGACGAGCTCTCGGGCCTTCTTGAGGGCGGCCGCGAGTGACAGCCGCTTGAGGCTGACGACGCCTGCCGTGTCGAAACCGCTGATTTCAAACATGCCGTTCCTCCGGTTTTCCTGAATCTTACACCTTTCGAGGGCGTTGTCTCCCGGCTTTTGTGGCAAGGCCCATGGAACCGCAGCTGCAGTGTCCAGTGCAGCGCGGTGGCCGCCATCGTGCCATCGGCCGACCCTGATGGTCGTGGCGCTCCCGTCGCGTTCAGGCGTCATTCAGAGGGCTTGTCTATCTTGCGGCCTTGGAAGACCGCTTCGATGTTGATCACCACTATTGCGACAATCCTTGCTCTTCATGGCGGTGCAACGGCGCCTGCCGCAGCTGTCGAACGCCCGCTCGAGGTGCAGTATCGCGGCGTGCCGAGACATCCGTCGCCGTGCGGTGATCATTGGGATCAGAGCGCCCGCGACGGGATGTGCTATCCCAACGGCTATCTCCGTCCCGAAGACCAGGCGGCACTGCAGGGGTACTATCAGGGCCCGCGGCCTTACTATGGAATGCGCCGGCGTCCGGTGCCATGTGGCCACGGTGCTGACGTCGATATCCGCGACGGTGTCTGCTACCCCAACGGCACGGTTCCACTACAATTCCAGGACCGGCCAGAGAATTACTATCGGCGGTACTGAGGGACGGGCCGTCAGGCGTGAGGCCGGGTGTGCTCCGGATCAGTGTGCTCCTGATCAGCGTGCTCTTGATGAGCTAGCCGCGGAGCCGGTCCAGCGCCACGCTAAGCGGCCTGCTCCTCAAACGAGGTGTGCACGCGCCCAGCCGGATCGACGATCTGAACGTCCCAGCACCCGTCTTCGACAAGCTCTCGGGCCTTCTTGAGGGCGGCCGCGAGTGACAGCCGCTTGAGGCTGACGACGCCTGCCGTGTCGAAACCGCTGATTTCAAACATGCCGTTCCTCCGGTTCTCGTGAATCTTACACCTTTCAGGGGCCTTGTCTCTCGGCTTTGGTGCTTCGAAGCAGGCTGCCGCGTGACTCATTCCGTCCCTTCGCCCCCCGTAATCGGCCGGGGCGGCCGGGCCTGCCAGGCGGCCATGTCGCTAACGTGGAATTAATCCAAAATGCCCACAATTCTAGGCAGTTGTAGGTGGGTGCTGCGTAGAGGAGCCGTCGCGAGGACGTTCCGGCGTCGGCTTCCTGTTGCTCGCTCATTTGAGGTCAATGGACATGACCACGACATCCGAGGCGCAAGGCCTCGTCGAACAACTCGACCCCGCGGCGCTCGCGCTCGCAGTCGCAGCACTCGAGCCCGCAGCCCCGGAAGCTCCGGCATCGAGCAGGCGGTCCCGCCGGAAATCGGTCCTGGCACTGTCGGTGTGTGCCTTGGCCATCAATGGTGCGGCGGCGATCTATACATTGCCGGCCGATCTTCCGTCGCCGAATCTCAGCAGTCTGGCTGAACTGCTTCCGCGCCGGGAAGCTTCCGCGCCAAAGGCGGATCCGGTTGCCGCTGCCTTGAAGGACATTCAGTCGGCCCAGCAGCAACACACGGCTTCGCTGCAGGAGAGCAACCACGCCTTGCAGCAGAATGCAGCTCTGCTGCAGCAGGATTCAATGGTGCTGTTGTCTCTGCGGCAGAGCATCACGGACGAACGGGTGGATGTGAGGAAGATATCTTCGCAGCTGTCCACGCTCATTGCGAAGGTCGATACGCTGCAAAATGCAATGATGTCGGACGTCACGTCCTCGATCCGAAAAGCGAATGCGCGCTATGGACTGTCGGCAGCGATGCGGAAGCGGATGGTTCGGCAGTCGAAGTCTGTCGGGCCGGTTTCAGTTGGGGGAGCGCCGCTGAGTGTGCCGGCTGCGACGTCGGCTCCGGAAAGCTGAAGATAGTTCAAGCGAAGCAGTTGGCATTACTGGCCCTCAAGTTCACGTTGGCCGGTCTTCTTGTCATGCCAAGCAGGACACGATGGCAAGCACGACGTCTGCGCCTAGGTCCCCTGAGTACATCGTGAAAAGGATGCCAGCGCCAAGAACAACAGCAAAGACCTTCAGAATAATCATTTTGAGATCCCCTCGTGGGTGACGGGAGATTGGACCCGGATTGTTTCCTGAGTGCTTCGCGTGATGCGGCGAACGGTTTCATTCACCGAGGCGTTATCCGTGAGGGGCCGCTCGACTTGAAGCCCGCAACAGGGGCTGCTGCGCCCCGATGCATTTTCGAGATCAAGCCCGGGGGGCATCGTAATCGAACTGGCGCGCGCCAACGGTGACTTCAAAACTCTCTCGCAAGAGCGAGCGCAAGGTCTCAGTTGCTCCGTTCCGACCTCCAGCCGGTTTCCCGATGTGAAATGGTGGCGGTGATATCGGCATCTCTGCCGGCCGACTGGCGCCAGGCAGCCACGCCGAAACACACCGTCAGCGTTAGTGTCGTCAGCAATAGCAGCACGGACAGAAACTGGCTCACGCACACCCCCGGCAAGATCACGCGCGAACGCGCGCACATCTGGTTGATTCGGAAAATGCAGCCCGACTGACCTAGGGAGCGTTTTCCCCAAGGTTGCAGACCCGTGGACCAACACTCGTAGCCCTTGGCCACCGCGCTCAGGAGCCGGCTCCGCACGCACCAGGCTTCTGCGCTTCACAAGAATTGGCCGGCTATTGCCGTCGCCACGGCATAAGCTTTGGCTGGATGCTCGATGGCAGCCTCGCCGGCCGTCGCTCTATGATAGAGGCGATTGTCGGAGGCGGTGACTTCACAGCGATAATTGCTTGGATGGACCAGCGCTGTAGATCCCGTCCGACCGACCAAATTGGAATCGCAGCCCTAGATCTCGCGATGGAATTAGCTGGCAACGCAGCGAAGCGCTGACCCGCCGGTTCGCGCTGGCGGCCCCCCTTTAGAATTCGCTAGTTGGGGGGGCTGCCGCTCTTGGCCTTGGACGAATGTTTCACTACCGGTTTGGCCGGCGTGGCCGGCTTCTTCGCTTCGTCGCCGCGGGCAGTTCCCCACGGATCGACTGCCTTCTGGTTGGGAACATTGCCGAGGGAGCGTTGATAGGCGCGCTCGGCCCGAATGTCGTCCGCCTTCTCGGCCTCCGTCTTGTCCTTGGACTCGCCGTACATTGGAACATGGTCCTGAGCCAATGCGGTCTGTCCGATCAGGGCAAACATGACAGCGGCGGCGATTTTGCGCATCGAGAAACTCCCGGTTCTGCGACTAGCATAACATCGCGCCGATTGCGGCATCAATGCATCGGAGTGGCGTCCGGTAACGGCTGATGACGCATCGCCGCCGGTTGAAGCGGTAGAGATAAGCCCGCCGGCTCACAAGGTCGGCGGGGTTCTCTTGCGGGGCAGGCTAGTCATCATCCGCCGACGAGCCGTTAGTTCGCTAGTTGAGTGCGCGCCTGTTTGACATTGCGTGAGACGACACGATCGTAGGCCGATAAAGCGGCATCGGTCGCTAACTCAACCATTTCTCGATAGGCGCCGTCGTTCGTTTGAGTGAAGCTTTCGCGGATTGCTCTGGCAAGCTGTTCGTCTGAAACGGCGTCTCCCGGGGCCGCTCGTCCGGTGAGTCGGCTATACAGATTCAAGCGATACACGTCGGCGGCTATTTGCCAGGCCCAATCCTCCAGTTCCAGTTGTTGAACCACCCGGTCGACCCCTTGCTCTACGCGCAGAAAAATTGGGGTAGTCGACGCTGGGCATAGAAAAAACTAACTCAGGTTAGAAAAAAATCTGCCCTACAAATTCAGGTGGAAGCCGCCGCTCGAGGCGCGCGCCGGTTCAGGCGCTAACAAATACGCCGCCGGGCTCTAATACATTGTCCCGGCGGCGGTGTTCATTTCCAGCCCCGAGATGGGAACTAACAAAAACCTCGGATAGAGATTTTACGTACGAAACCTGGGAAGGTTTCAGGCTGCCGGTTCACGCTGGCGGGCCTTGGCGGGCCCTGCAAACTCCTGTTGATGTGGCCGAGGAAGCTGTCACATTACTTTGACAGACAGGTGCCAATTTGGAAGGCGCTGGGATTTCAGAGCCCAGACCGGAATACGCGGCGAACGCTGCCAAGCGAATATATTCCGCTTGTGCAGCGTTCAATATTCTCTCAATTTCGGGAGTTCGGCGTGTTTGATGCTGAAATGACTGCGCTGCTCAGGGCGGTGCTCGAGGAAGTTTGCGAAAATATTCCTGTAAGCGAGACGGGCGCCAGAGCGTACGTTGCTTCGAAGCTGCTCGATGCCGCGGCACATGGACAGTTCTCAACCGACGCGTTGAAAGCAGCGGGTCGCGAGGCCTTGAACCCACCAACGATGTGGCGCTGATTATCCGCTCCACGTCACTCGATCACATCGTATTCGAAGGCGACGCCCTCCGGGGCGTTCTCCTCAAGCCATCGTTCCGCGGCGTCCACCGTCGCGAAGACCTTGATGTGATCGATGTCGCCGACCTGCTTGGGGTGTTGCGCCGGCCCTAGTGGGGCTCTTTTCGCGCGCATGGAGCGCATCTGCCTGGATCTGGCGGACGGGGAGGGCGTGCTGCCGCTTGAGCGCGCCGGCCTCATGGCGATCGCGAGCAATTGCCGTGCTGCCATCCTCGACGCTCAGATCGGCAATCAATTTGCCAACACGGTGCCCACACACGGCTTTTTCGGTCGGCTTGTGATTTCGCTTAAGTTATTGTTTCGGCTTGGTGAGCGCGCTGGGGCTCGAACCCAGGACCCCGTGATTAAAAGAAATATGGCCAAGGGGTTTTCCGGAGCAATTTCAACGAAGCTGTCTACAAGACGCGCCCCCTTAACGGGCGATAATGGGCGGCCGGAGAGGGGGTTTGTAGACGCTCTCATGTGATGATCTTGAGGTTGCCGAGGACGTGCGGCCGGAGTTCTGCCCAGCCGGCCTCGAACTGCTGCATGGCAGCGCGCGCCAGCCGGAACTGGTTCACCCGCTTCGAATAGTGGTGCACCATCGCTGGGCTCATCTTGATGATGGCGGCGACCAGCGCCTCGGAGCAGCCGACCTCGAGGAGGTTGTTGACGGCGTTCTTCCGGATCCCGTGGAAGACGACGCGCTCCTCGCGGAAGCGCTTGAAGACGTCCCGGTTCAATTCCCGCTGCCAAGCCGTTTTGAACCCCTCATAGGTCCACGGCTCGCCGTCCTCCCGGAGGTGGAGTTTCTCATGATCCTGGCCAGTCGCCTTGATGATGGCCCGGTACTCGGAATGGATCTGGATCGGGACGATCCCGTTTGTCTTCTGGGCGATGATCGGCATCTCGCGGACGCCGTCCTGCGGCCGCTTCATCTCCACGACGTCGCTGATGCGCTGGCCGGTGAACAGGGCCGAATAGACCGGCATGTGGAGGCCGAGGCGGGCGTTGGCGAAGAAATGCTCGAAGGCCCAGGGCGCCCACGGCTCATAGGTGCCGTCCTCGTGCGGCTTCTCGGTCTTCTCGATGACGTTGACCTCGGCGTAGCCGCGGGGGATCCCCCAGTCGATCAGGCGAGAGATGGTGGCGCGGAACGCTCGGCCGGCAGAGGGCATGCCGAGCTCGGAGAAGACGTCGATCGCGGCTTGTGCATCGACGGTCGTCAATGCCCGCACCGGATCGTCGCCCCAATTCTCCTCGATCTCGCGGAAATGGCGGCTGTATTGCCCTCGGGTGGATTTCGAGAGCCCGCCGACACTGCGCCGGCCCGGCTTCCGCTTCGCGCCCGGCCGCGCTGCCGTCGGCTGCTCCTCCGCCGACGCCGACGGGTCGTTCCCCTTCAGCTTGAACGCGGCGCTGGCCTTGAAGTCGGTGATCAGCGCCCGGAATGTCCGGCGCTCGCCGGCGGCAAACTGCTTCGCGACCTCGACCGCTTTCTCCACGGCTGTCCAGAACTTCTCGGCGTCATCCGGCGCTGGCAAGTCATGCCCGCGGCCGGCCTCGTCGACGAACTTCCAATGCCAGATATTGTCGTCCCTGACGGCAGCCAGTTGCTCGCACAGCTTCGCCCGGGTGGCGAATTCGACGCTGAGGGGATCGGCCGGCAAAGGAACTCGCGGCCAAGCCTTCGGCGTGCCGCGGTAACGCTGATAGGCGAAATACCTGCGTCCGCTTGGCTTTTTCTCGCCGTGAACGTATCGCGGCAGGTCAACCATGCCCGCTCCGCTTCTTGGCCGCAAACCGCTCTCCCATGCTCCTGGCCGGGGCGGTAGGCTGCGCGGTGTCGGGGCGTCCCGTCAATGCCGGATCGGTTCCATGGCGGTCTTTTCTCCACCGGTCGATCTGCTCGAGGTCGAACATGCCGGTGTCCGGGTCGGGCGGAGGGAAGCCGCGCGCCTGAAGCCTCGGCAGGAGCTCGTTGAACCGGTCAAGGGTCAGGTGCAGGCGCCGCGCGGCCTTCTCCGGCGGGACGTCGCCGGGCTCGACACGGTACCGGACATCGCTGGGGCGGGGGCCGGTCATCATCAGCGGTTCACTCCTCACGCTTCGCCCGTAATTTACGCCGGCACTGAGCTCGACCGCCGCTGCCAATTCGGCCTGGCCACGGTCATCACCGGATTTTTGCGTTCGGCCGAGATTCATCGTGGTGCGCCCCTACGCTGCGAACAACCATTCCGCGGCGCGGACGTGGTCCTTCTCGGGATAGTCGATGAGATCCTTGGTGCGCAGCGCGCTCCGCGGATTGGTGTAGCTGGTCGAGCTCGGCGAATACTGGGCGCCCTCGGCCGCGGTCGCGTTCGGTACCGCGCGCGGATAATGGTGGGCGATGGAGGTCAGGATGCGCGCTTCTGGCCCGGGGAGGTTGCCGAGCACGAAGTCGAGCAACGAACCGTTCAGCTTGAACTCCACCGCTTTCGCGACACCAGCAGCGGTGAGGGCCAGGTGATCGGCCATCGGATAGTCGATAAGTCCGCCGGTCTTCAGTGCGCTGCGCGGGTTCGTGTAGGAGGTCGAGGACGGGCTGTAACCAGCCAGCCAGGCGATCTGGGCATTCGAGGGCTTGTCGTGGCCGAGCCGCCGCCACGTCGCCAGCGAGTTGAGAATGCGCTGTTGCGGGCCGGGAAGGGAGCCATCGCCGCTCGCCGCCGGCGTTGGGGCGCGGCCGGTGGGAACGGCCGCGGGTCTCGGGGACGGAGATGCGCTTGGAGGCGCAACAGGCGAGCCCGATTGGGTAAACTCGATTGTCTCGGCGGCTATGTTCTGCACGAGGGAGTCAGCGAAGCCTCGGACGGTACCGCGAACCTGCTCCTTCAGGGTCTCGTAAGCGACCTTGGCCTGGCTGGCCGCTTCCCAGAAGCCGCGCTCGTAGCCACGCCTGTCGGCCGCCGCGATCGCATCGGCGCTGGCATCTTCGTGAGCGGCCCAATTGGCCATGCGGGAATTCAGCCTGGCGATCTCGGCGCGCAGGTGCCCAGGGTCGTCGCTCTCGACCTGCTTGACGGCGTCGCCGATGATGGCGCGGAGCCGTTCGCGATCGACGGCCGCCGTCTTGACCTGCTGGTCGGCCATGTCCCCCGTCGGCGTCGCGGAGTTGTCGTATGTCGAGATCTTCGGAAACTGCCGGAGCTCAGCGACTTGGGCCTCGCCGCTGCAGATCCAGCCCGACCCGGTCTTGAGCGACGAGAGGGTCGTCGAGACGCTTTCGAAGGTCGTCTTGTCGACGTTGGCCTTCAGCCATTTCTTGACCGGCTCCTGGTCCGCCGGCGCCGTCAGGCGGTGTGCAATCATGGTGTCGCAGCTGCCGAGCACGGCGTTGTGCAGGGCCTGGGTGCGCTGGGTCAGCACCATCATCCGGATGCCTTTTGACCGGCCGGCCGTGGCCAGCTTCTTGGCATTATGAATGGCGAGGTTCTCGGCGCCGATGCCGGCCCGTTCCTTCGGCGCGAATTCGTGGGCCTCTTCGATGACGAGGTGCACGACGCCGCGCATGTGCCGCATCAGCGCCGGGACGAAGGTATTGAAGAATTCCTGCAGCCCTCCGTGCTTGAAGTCGGCCATATCGATGATGGAAAGCGGGAGCGCGCCGCTGGCGACGAGCTCGCCGATCGCCTTGCCGGCCGACTCATGCAGCGGGACATGACCGCGCGGCCCGCCGAGGATGTAAAAGGGTAGCCCGGCGGCTCGACCGTCGGCGCTCGACGTCAGCCCCCACCAATCCGACTTGATCGGATCCAAAACGCAGATCCTTGCCCGCGGGTTGTCGCGGAGGATCTGCTCGACGGCCAGCTTTGCCGTGCTGGTCTTGCCGCTTCCGGTCTTGCCGAGGAACGCGGAATGCTGCTCGAGCACCGCGGGCGGAAATGAAAACGTCATGCCGGCACCCCCTTGAATTCGATGAGTTGCGTATCGCCCCGGACGTAGAGCGGATGTTTCGGGCTGCCGCCGGCGTTAGTGCCGAGCGCGTACAGCGTGTGTCCATCGGCACGGAGAGCGCTCTCTACGTCGACCGCGTAATGCACGAGGTCGCGATGGAGGTTGCCCCAGGCGCAAACAATGCGCTGCGCCTCCTTGGCCGTGTTGCGGATCAGCGGCAGATTGCCCTTGCTGCACGGGACGAGGCCAGGCTCGAGTAACGCCTCCGGCTTCGTGGCGCGAAAATCACAGCAGTTGACCAGCACCATGCCGTCGAAGCCCCACTCCATCGAGAAGTCGATAATGCGGTTGACGGTCGGGTCGTCGATCATGGCATCCGCGACCGACGGATTCATGCAGATCCAGAGCACGAAGTTGTGCGGGAGCCGGGTGTAGGCGTTGAACAGGTTGATCCATTTCCGAGTGAGGATCAGCCGGTAGCAATCGTTCGGGCCGGCGAACATCGCATCGCCGGCGACGCCGTCGGCCAGGCGGAGGCGGGTCTTGCCGCCTGGGTTGTGGGGCGCGTTCATGCCGGCGCTCCGCTGCTTTCGAAGATCGGGCCCGGTGCCGCCTGAAGCACGGCTTTGCGGGATGCCGCCTCCCGAATGAGCAGGTCGTATTCGTCGGTGCCAGGGATGATGCGCTCCGCGGCGAAGGACTCGGCCTCGCCGAACCACCAGTTCTCAAGATCCTTGACTGTTGCCGCGGCGCGGACGCCGTCGACCCACTTCTTGATACGGGCATCGCGCTTCGCGGCGGCGCGCCGCTCGATCTCGCGCCTGACGTTCCATTTCCAATCTTCGCTGAAATCCTTGTCCAGCATCCAAGCCAGGAAGCCATCGTCAGCGGCCGACAGCGGCTTGCCGTCGAACTTGCCAAAATCGAACCTGGAGAAGACCGCCGGCTCGCTGCTCCAGCGTAACAGCGTCTCGATGGTCTGATACTCCAGCAGTTCGAGCAGGACCAACCCGCAGACGTAGGAGTCGGGCGCCGCGCGGTGTGGCGGAGATGCGCGCTCAGGATCGGCGGGCAGCTTCAAGGCGTAGCGAAGGGCCTGCAGTTTATGACTCTCAAGCTCGGGCCACTGGCGAAGGCTGCACTTCCAGGTACAGATCCAATCGGCCTGGATGAGGGGATCGAGATATTGCCGCTCGTAGTGCGCCGCATGCGCGGCGAAGATGATCTTGCCGTCGTCGCCGGGCACCTCGACCAGCATTCGCCAGCGGTCGGCCCAAGGCAGCGCATCCTTCACGTCCTCATCCGTGATGTGGTGGATGCCAGACGACTCCGGCGGGATCGGCCGCGCCGGCCGGACGAACGACTGTTTGCTGACCGAGGACAGTCCCCAGATTTCGCTGACATTTCGGAGGTCGGTGAAGCCGATCTCGATGACCTCGTCGGAGGCATCAAGTCCGGTCGTCTCGAGATCACACGGGCGAATGATCATTCCCGGTTCGCTTTCTGGCGCGCAAGTCGCGCGTCCGTGACGAGTTGCTTGTCTTCGACGAGCTGGTAGAGGGCGTTGTAATTCCATGTCGTGTCTCGGAAAACGCGACCGTCTTCTTCATCGCCGGAAAGCAACGGCAAAATGTCGGCGAGGATTTCCTTGTCCTGGTCGGTCTCGAGTTTGAATCGGTCGATCGCGTATCGGACGCGATAGAATCCCTCGGACCAGTCGCCGCGGGTGTCCTCCATCGCGAGGGCAAGATCGAGCCTCTTGTCGCGGCCGCGCAATTCCTTCAGGACATCGCTCCACTCCGCGTCATCCTTCATGCCGTAACGCAGGATGATCTTGGCAAATTCGATATTCTCGAGCCTCTCGGCGCGCTTGCGCTGCTCCTCCGCCTCGGCTGCTTCACGGGCGATATCATCGGCGCGCGCCGCCTCTGCGGCGAAAGCATCGTATTTCACCTTCAGCCCGTTGTAGGTCACCGTTGCAGATGCGAAGCCGTCGTCGATCGGGACCGATCGCTTGATGTCCCCGATGTAGCCAGCCTCATTGGTGATCGTGCGTCGAAAACTACGAGGGTTCTTCGTCTGGAAGGACTTTGGCATGCCGACCTTCGACATGAAGATCTCGATATCGGCCCGAACCAGCTTGTTGTTCTCGATCGCCGCGGCGTTGCGCTCGTGCGCCTCGACGTCCTTCTTGCGCGCGGTTTCCAGTGCCTCAGTGGCATGAGCCGCGACACGCTTTGGCGTCGGCTCACCGAAGCGAATATAGCTGGCGTATGACTGCGGGCTCGCCATGCAGCCGCTGACGGCACCACATTGATCGACCGGCATGATCTTTCGATCCGTCATGACCGCGCCGGCTCCTGCATGAGCTCTTCCATGATGTAGACCATGGCGCCCATGACGCTGCGGAACGTCAGCGCCTCGCGCGGATGCGGACGGTGTGGATTCCAACGCTCGTCATAGACGAAGACATTCCCCGGTTCGCCGCGGATACGAAATGCGCGCTCGCGTTCGCCGTCGCGCGCGCTGGTCGTGCCCTCAGGATGAGCCGCCTGCCACGCTGAGGCAAAGCCCGGGCATTGTTTCGCGTAGATGTCCCAGTGGCCTGGGTTGCGATAGCCGACCGAGAAACCAAGCGGGGAAAACGGTTGGGCCGCATCGAAGAAATGTTTCTCGGCTGTCGCCTCGCGTGCTCGCGATTCCGCCCCGGCCAGCTTTTCGTCCAAAGTTGCTGTCATGCTGCGCTCCATTGTCCGCGGCTGACCCTGACGCCGGCGCCTTCCTGGAGCACCTGCCGGATCTTGGCCTGGTAGTTGGGGTTGCCGGCCGTCTTCGGATGGCCGGCGAAGGCCCGATAGATGTCGGCGAGAGCGACGGGACCGCGCTGGCGGCGCAGCCAAGCGCCGATGGCCTCGCGCCAGGTCGGCGCCAAAGCCAGAGCAACGACGCTCCGCGGCAGCCGAAGAGGCACGAACTGGCCGTGGCTGGCATCGAGCTCGGCGAGAGTTTCCGCGGCGCGGTCGCCATAGGCGCACAGGACCGACGGAGCGCCGGAGTTTGCCGCCTTGCCGTCGGCGCGCTCCTGCGGCGTGCCATCCGGGGTGAGGAAGTCGATGCGTCCGCGCCAAAAGAGCAGGGCCGTGGCGCGATCCCAGACGTGCCGGAAGAAGGTGGCGGTCTCGGTACGGGCGAAGATCAGCGCGATGCCGCGGCCGTGTTCGGCCATCCTGGCCATGAACCGGCTCAGCAGCGCCCGGGAATAGGGCGGGTTGCACCAGACCTCCCCGAACCACGGCAGCAGCAGCCCGTTCTCATTGACGGTGTAGTGCTGGCGAGCCGTCCGCCAAGGCTGGTCGACCGCGGCGCAGGGATCGAGGTCGAAGGCCTGCCAGCCGCCGAGCATCTCGAGCAGCCAAGGCGGCGTCAGCCAGACGTCGGTGCGGCCGCGGCGCGGAGTCTGGTGACCGCCGATGCCGGCGAAGAGGGGCGCTGTCATCCGATGCGACCCTCCCGCAGCGGCTGAAGGCGCGCCGAGATGCTGTTGACCAATTCGATGCGGGACTTCTCCGGAACTTCCTTCACGTATGCCGAGAGGACGGTCATGCAGGCGATGGCGATCTCTCTCGCATCACAGGCGGCATCGTTACCTTCGCCGTAGTGCTGGATGATTGTCCGATTGAACTTGACCGCGAGCTCGATCGTGGAAGCGCCGTCATCCGGAGCCATCATCCAGGGGTTCATGCAGCAGTCGGCAATGTAAGCAGGAATGTCCGGCCTATTCGGCGGGCAACCGATCGAGACGATTCCTTCGCCCGAGTCATCGTCGACCATCAGCCACATGTCGACCTTGCCGCCCGGCGCCGAGGGGTTATCGAGTGTCCGATGGAAGACAGGGCGCCAGTTGAGCCGGGCAAGCTTCGCGATCAGGCGCCCGAACTTGCGTTTCCTCATGGCGCCATCCTCAATTGCCAAACGGCACCATCGGCGATGTAGACGATGCGGTCGCCCCAGCGCGCCAGCTTCATCGCCGTGCTGACGCCGGTGTCCTTGACCTTGTTCACGTTGCCGTTGGTCGGCACGAATACCGTGAGCTCGAAGTCGGTGGTGATCGTCGCCGCGACGCCGCGCGGCAGAATCGCCATGTTGAGGTCTGGACCATCGGCCGGGCCGGTCCACGCTTGATAGGTCCGCATCGCCTTGTCGAAGGTGAGCTCGATGCGCTGGTGCGTGCCGTAGCGCCTATCGAGGACCGTGAAGGCAGCGAAGCGGCCGCATGCCTTGCCCGATACCACGGCGAAGCCGTCGAGCTCAGGCGCCCGGACAATCGACATGCCGGCCCCATGCGGCAGGATAACAAAGGCATTTCCCAGCACATCCTGGACCGCGACGTCGTCCAGCCAGGTGATGGCCCTTTCCATCACCACCCAATGCCGACCCGGTGTCAGCATCGGCCGGTCGAGATCGTGGAGCTCGAGCTCGACTATGCTCTGGGGGGTCACGCCAAAGAGCGTTTCGCCGGCGCGGAAGATCCGACGCAACGCCAGGGGCACAGCAATCCGGAAGATGTTGCCGTCGCCGGAGAAATGTTCGATGCGGATCTCGACACCGTCGTCGGATGCGACAAGCCAGCCGTTCCCCACCCGAACGACCTCGACATCGCCGGGCATCGGAATCCCGATCTCTCGACCGGTTGCCAGGTCGACGAGATTTCCGGAGGCGAGAAGGGCGGCACCATTTGCCCAGATGCGGACGACGGGATCGCCGGCGCGCGCGAAGAGCTTTTCGAAGATCAGCGCGCCGGCGGTCGTGGTGGTGACCGCGCGCATGATCTGCGCCGCCTTTGCCGGCTTGCCCTTCGCCGTCGGCGCCGGCGGTGCGTTGCGCTTGCCGACCTGGAACGTGGTCTGGAACCAGTCGAGGAGGGGGCCCGGGATGCAGGCAAAGTCGCGGACCGACAGCGGAAGCTTCGCTCGCTTGTCGAAGACCGAGGCGCCATCCTTCATCCGCTGAACAAGGTCGCCCGGCTTGTAGCCCTCGATGCGACCCTTGAACGGGTGGATGCCGGTGAAGATCTGGAAAGCCACAATGCCCCAAGCAAACCAATCTGTCGCCTCGGTGAACTGCTGCGCGCTCCAGTCCCGGATGGACGGCATGATGACCGTCGCCGGCCAGCGCCCGATCGCCCAGGAGTCGACGTCAATCACGGCGGCCGTCGGCGCGGAGCCGCGGTTGATCATCGCCAGCCAATTGAGCTCGTTGGCGTCAACCAACAGCGCCTTCTTGCTGTGGGCGTATTGCACGATCTCGAACATGGATTGGGTGAGGGCGATGGCATCGGCGTCGCCGAAGCCGGTTCGGGCGCGGAAGTCAGAGACGAACACCCGCGACATCGGCTCGCCGCCGGCGACGAACGGCATGTAGAAGCCGATCGGTGTCTTTCCGGCGTCCAGCACCAAGCCCTGCGGCGCCACGATTCCGGAATGCTTGAGCCCGGCGAGCAGCTTGATCTTCTCCGCGATGCCGTCCCGCGCCATTTTTGCGGTGTCGGCGTAGACCTTCACCCCTGTTTGGCCGGTTCTGTAGATCGCGCCCTCACCACCCGACGCAACGTAATCGGCTTCGCGCAGCGTGACCGCACCGCGTCCCTCGAGGGTGACCTCAAATGAGCCCCTGCGCGCCATCATGCCGCCTCGTGATCGATGTGGATGCAGGCCATCGCGATGTCGTCGACGGGGCCTTTGCCGTGCGCCTGGCAGTCCTTGAGGAAGCGAAGCATGCGGCGCTTTACGAAGGCGCCTTCGGTCGACTTGAAGGACATCAGCGCAGCGACGACGTCGCGCCAGTCCATGCCGTCGACCTGGGTGACGCCGTCGGAAAAGACTGCAACGGCTCTCTTCCTCTCGATGCCAATCGCGTGCGTAACGCCCGGCAAGGCTTCTGCAATGGAGAGTTCCTTGACCGTATCAAAGTGCTGTCCGGCGATGCGAGCGTGAGTATGTTCGCTAGCGCGCTTCGCTTCAGGATCCCCGCCATGGGCTCGAATGAATCCGGCGTAGTCGTCTTCGTCTTTATATGCGCGGTAGGCAGGCATGTTGCCGGACCATTCATGGCGTACCATCAACATGTCGCCAGATTGATCGATCGAGGCTAGGACTCCGTCTCCGATGATCCGCGCAATGATGTTCGCCTCTTCGGAGATTGCAGCGACGTAAGCGCAAGTAGCCAACATGTCTTCCGGCTCAAGCCGCAATCCTCGCCGACCGTCCATGTCGAGTTCTCGGCTTAAGAAATCCACAAACGTGCCGCTCAGCAATTCCGGCTCACATTTGAGAGCAGTTGCGGTTGAATGAGCGACGATTCGCGCACCCACATCCGTCAGCCCCCCACTCGAACATCCATCGGAAATGATCGCGTAATCGACATATGTGCCGTAGCCGGACATTGCGTAGTCCTGGCACGGCATCCCGCCGCGGAGGTGCTGCGATCCGATATGGAAGGCGTGGTCGGCAGTGAATCGCATGGGTGCTCTCCGCGGCGGGTTTGGGTCAGATCGTGGCGGCGATGGCCTGGCTCGGTCCGCCGGTACCGAGCGCCTGCGACGTGCTCGAGACCGATTGCGACACGAATGCCGCCAGCTTCGCGAGTTTGCCCTTGGTGACGTCGCCGGCGTCGATGAACTGGGTGATGCCGGCTTCCCGTCGGAAGCGGTCCAGTGCCGCGGCGCAATGCGCGGCGTTGATCCCGATCAGCACGCTGACGTGGCTCTCGAGGAACTCCTCCTTCTTGGCGCGATCGATTTCGGCTCTGATCATCGCCGGTGATGCGGCGCCGCCGGTATCTTCGCCATCGGTGATGGTGAAGCTGATGCCATTCGCGTTGAACTCCTGGTCAAACAGCATCCTGGCGTAGGAGAAGGTCGCACCGACGCCGACATAGCAGGCGTCGAACAGCGGCGTGCCGCCGCCGGCGTGCAGCTGGTCGTAGGCGCCGTGGTCGATACTGGCGAGCGGTATGAAGCCGTGAACCTCGTTGATGCCACCGGGATACGAGGTGCTGAAGGCGGCGACGCGAACGAGCAGGTTATCCGAGCGCGGCGACTTCGCGCAGGCGCCGACCGACTCCTTGATCATAGCGATCAGGTCAGCGAGGAACGGAGAGACCGAACCGCTCATGTCGACCTCGATGTCGACGAGTGTGTACTCGGTGGCGCCGAGGCCTTCGATGCGGGCGCCGGTGAACGAGAAGTTGTTGCCAAGGGCGTGGGTCTCGACATCGGCGGATTGGTCCAAACGAGGCATGGTGTCTCCTTTTCTGAAGCGGTGGGGTGTCAGCGCAGGAAGTCGTCGGCCGAGGTCAACACCAGGCCGCGCGCTTCCATGTCCTTGAGGAACTGGCCGGCGATCGCGGGAAAGTCCGGGCTGCCGGGTGTCGGCGGTACCGGCGACATGCAGTCCGTCAGGATGTGGATCTTCTTCAGGTGCGCGTCGCCGATGTTGTCGACGATCTGTCGGATCGTGGTGGCGACGCAGTGCGAGGATGCCTCGCCGGCGATCCCGATAACGTCCGCCTCCTGGAGCACACTGAGGAAGCCGCCGTTCAACTGGGTGGACGGGTCGGCAGGATCCGGCACCTCCGCCATCAACGCCCCGTAGTGCTCCGTGAAAGTGTTGGTGCCCTTTGTGACGAAGTCGATGGTCGCGAAGTTTTCGCGCTCCCAGTCGGCGAGAGGGACGCGGAGCTCGTCGACAACGTTGTGACCCCAGCTGCCGATCAGGCAATGCTCCGGCCAGATCATCAGCACGAACTTGCCGGCGGCCTCGAGCGCGGCGGTGTAGTCGAGCATCCGCTGGCGGAAGGACTCATTGCGGGGAGCCCACATGCCAGACTTGATGTCGGCGTTGCTGATCATGGTGAACGGCGCCGGGCGCTTGCCGTCCTGGCCGCGCCAGAAGCCGGGGTGCGCGACGTCGACGACGCGGTGAGAATCGAGGGTGACGTGGATATCGTTGAGCCGGCGGCCGACGCGCTTCAGCATGCTGGCGACCCGCCGCATGTCGTCGAGCGCGCCAGGCACGGGCAGGGTGGACCGATAAAGGGTGCCGTCCGGCATGGTGGCGCCAACCCAGCCGCTGCCGTCGTGCTTGATATCCATGAAGTCGTTCTGGGGATCGATGATGACGAGATCGGCCTTGATGGTCTTGCGCACGGTGAAGCCTCCTGTTGTTGGTGGTGTCGACTAATCGAAGTCGTAATCGTCGTCGTCTGGGGGATCGTCGAGAGTGTCCTCGTGCTCCGCCATCTCGGCGGCGAGTTCTTCGTTCTCGCGCTTCACGCAGGCGCCACAGACACGATAGATCCGGCCCGACATGCCTTCTTCGAAGTCGCGGCGATCGCGGAGATCGTCGGCGGGGTTCTTGCACCACTCGCAGGTGCCCTTGCGATGCTCGGCGGCCTCGGGCGAGTTTTTCCACGCGATGTGTTGATCCAGGCATTCCTGGCACATGTCGTTCATCTCGCTGCCCATGGAGTCGGTTTCTCCCTGAATGCGGGCGACAGCGGGCCGATCATCGTGCTGGTCGCACATCTGGCCCTTTGGGACCGAGTGCCGTGCGCCGGGGAGGGTGGAGATTGGGCCTGTGACATCAGCCATTGGCGTCTCCCCGAATGGCCGCGATAGTATCCTTCGCCGCGCCGGCGACCGCGCGCGCCAGCTGCTCCTTGTCGGCTCGGCCGGCGAGATTGAGGACTTCGACCAAGCCGTCATGAGCTTCGCGAGCGAGCTCGGTCACGACTTCCGCTTGGCGCCCGGCCCGAAGGATTTCGGAAAGGTAGCCGCTGGCATCGCCGTCTCGGAGCAAGCGGGCTACTTCCTCCGCGTTGCGCGAGGCGATTTGAGCGGCCGCCTCGAAATGCGTTATCTTCCGGTGCGCTGCCATCACGGCGGCCAAAACCCGCTGCTCCTGGGCGTTCAACATGCTCACGCTGCTTGCTCCCGCTGCTGCTTCTTGGCGTCGTGCCACTTCCTCACCATCGGATAGGTGACCCCGCGCAGCGCCTCGGTGGCCTGCCGGCATTGCTCCACGGTGAACATCCCGGTGTGGCAGTGCTCGCGAGCGAGCCCCATCTTCTCCGCCAAGAAGCCGTAGAGTCGGCCCCGCGCCGCCTTGCGGATCTTGCTGGCCGACCTCGGGCCATCGACGTTGGCGTAGCCGCCGGTTTTGTCCGCGTTCTTCCAGAGAGGATCGAAGACCTGGTCATGGAATTGCGACCGCGCTTTCCTTGTCGCGGCGTCGGCCGGCACGCCGAGGCTTTTGGTCGTGTTCGGATGGCAGCCGCAGTAGGACTTGCAGCGGTCACACTTCCAGATCGGCTTCGTCCGGAGGTCCGGGCGGTTCGGATAGATCTCGGCGCCGTTGGTAAGACGAGCCGGGACCCCGCAGCAGAGGGGAGGAGCGTCGGTCATGCTGCCTGCGCCTCCGGAGCGTCGATGTTGGCGTTGACGACGCGAAAGCCCAGCGCGACGACCTCGGGATTTGCATCCCAGGACTCCTCGCCGTGAAGATGCTTCCAGAGCTCGCCGAAAGCCTCCTTCCCGATCCACCCCTCGTTCTCACGGAGCGGATGGCAGAAGATGCGGCCGTCGGGATCGCGCTCGCCGTATGGGATCAGGCCCTCGTAGAAACAGTCGTCATCGCTGATTGAATGTAGCCGCTCGATCTTGGTCTCCTTGACCAGCAGCGTGATGCGAGATCCCCAGCGCGGCAGGTGCATGGAAGCGCGCCGGCGCCCGGCCCAGTCCGGGAAGGTGCCGGGCTTGGACGATGGGTAATTCAGATCTGGAGTCCAGCCTCCGTCTGCATTCCCCATCGAGCCGCCAGCGGTGAAAATGATGGTGCATTTCCGCTCCGGTAATTCGGTCGGCTTCTTGGTTTCATGGGTCTTGCCAACACGCCATTCCTCTCGCACCCAGAGGCGATCGCCAGGCTTCACCTTCTGCCACGGCGTCGGCGGCCACCCGATCCGGTGATCCAGGTCATCGCGGCCGCTGACTTTCCAGCCGCGGCGCCGCAGCTTGGGAGCCTGAGCGTCCTGATCATCCTCAGGGTCATAAAAACTGACCGGATCTTTCCACGCCAGCCGCCGCGTCATCAGCTTGCGGCCGGCCAGCAGAGCCAGGACCATCGCGGTTGAGAACATGATCGGGATATCGGTCATCGTTGCCACCGCGAGATGTGCCACGGCGCCGGCGGCGGATCGCCAGCCACGCGCTGTAAGACGAAGGCGGCGCAATAAGCCGCGGCTGTAATGATGAGGGCGGCTAGGAGTCGCATCAGTGTGCGCCCCCATTCTCGCCCTTGAATTTCTGAAGAAGCGCCCAGGCCTCCGCTATAAACAAACACCCTCGCTCGAACGAGAAGGCGCCCGTTGCGAAGATCTCGCCATCTGCGTTGTATAGTCGGAACTGAAGATTGCCGTGCTCGCAAATTCCAATGCCCATGGAATCTGCAGCCTGCGGCGAATTCTGATCAGTCATGAGCCGCCTCCGAACACGGCTTCGCACACGGCGCGGCACTTCTCGATGTCGAACCGGTCGTCGGTCCGGACTCCGCTCTCCATGTCGATCCAGTAGCGGCCTTGCGTCTGCTCGAGCACCGACATGACGCCGCGGATGTTCTCGGGCGAGATGCCGCCGGCATAACCGACGAGCCTGCCGCCGCCGGGATGCGCCGGCCAGGCTGTCGGGGTCTCGCCGCGGCCGCCGGAGCGATCAAAGAGCCAGTCGACCGAGGTGTCGTTGGGGAACTGGTCGGCCCGGGTCTGAGCGATCGCCCGCATCGAGCCCCAGCCATTTCTAAATTCGATGACGCGTGCCGGCGCCGGATCAGCATGGTTGACCTGGATGCGATTGAAGCATCCGAGATCCACCGGACAGATGTCGACGACAGACTCGCCGGCCATGATCCGGCGGCTGTATTCGCCGCAGAGATGCGCCGAGAGCCGCAGGTTGCTCCACATGAAGCGGGACAGCGCGTCTCCGTCGGGATAGCGCGGATCGCTGCCTTGGCGCTTCGGACTGAACAGAATGCCCCATTCGATCGGGTACTTCAGCGACAGCGCGTGGATGTCGTAGAGCTCGGTCCAGTTGTCGAGCCCGGTGAAGGTGATGAATTCGGGCTTCATGCTGTGGCTCCTGGCATGGCGTTGTGCTCGCGGCCGTCGAGGAGGCGCCCCGCGGCTCCTTTGCGCACGTTGAAAACTTGGGTCTGATCGCCGGTCCACCCGCCTTCGCCATCGCGCACTGCCCATGGCCCGCGGCTCTCCCCAGGCAACACGATGTCCTCAGGCGATTGGTCTTCGGTGACCCACGACCCCCATTGCTTGAAGAAGAAGGCGACTCCCGCTTCGGCGCATTGATCGCGCAGCACCCGCGCCCAGGCCGGGTGCATCGGGCGAGATCCGGCGCCGGACTCGCCTCCGACGATGACCCAGTCAAGTTTACCGAGCCCACGATCATGCAGCGCGCTGTGACCACCCACGACACCGCGGTGATTTATGGATGTCAGGTTGATCGGTCCGAGCAGCGGCTCGGCGGAGATGAAGCGGACAGCGGCGGGCGTCTGGAGCAGATGCGGGATGCGCTCGTCGGCTTCCTGCTGACGCTCCGTTGAGACGCCGAGCCAGACGTTCGGTAGCGGCCATCGCTTCTGCAACTGCCAGACCCAGCCGTCGGGCATGCCTGACGGCAGATCTGGATTGATCTTGTGGGCCTCAAGAGCGACGTGGTGAAAGCGCGCAGCACCCTCTGGCCAAAGCTCGAAGTATCGCTGCATCCTCGCGGCGCGCTTCGTCAGGATCTGGAAGGTGTGCTGTGGCGCCAGTGCCATGACGGCAAAGACCTGATCAATCCACGTGTCCGGAACGTTCTCGTGGAACAGGTCCGACATTGAATTGACGAAGTAGGTCGTCGGCTTCTTACGGCGCAAAGGAGCGAGCAGCACGTCCTGCGAGGCCTGGCGCATCACGCCGGTCCAAACCGGGCCCGCCTTTGTTGATTCCGTCAGGCCCACATAGAGGGCCTGGCCCATGGCCTCCAAACGCGCCGCCATCTTCATCGCGTAGCAGCGCTTGCAGCCGGGTGTGAGCACCGAACAACCGGCGAGAGGATTCCAGGTATGGCCGGTCCACTCGATTTTGGATGCTGTTGCCATGGATCAGGCCCCGTGCTTCGGGCAGCCGTGGGTGTAGTCCCGGCCGCCGCTCACCGGCTTTGCGGTCCAGCCCGCCTTCTTGCGGCGATCGGTGAAGTCATCGAAAGACTCGCCCTGATTGCTCTCAATCGTATCGTCGCAGGTGTCGCATTCGATGAATGCAAGACCGCGCCTCCATTTCAGTGCCATGTGCGGACCTCGCAGCTCGCGCCGTCGTACATCTCAGCCAGGAGGTCGAGCAGCGCCGGGCGCAGCTTCTTGAAGGCGTGGTGAGCCGTGGTGTGATCGCGGCCACCAAACGCTCGGCCGACCTGTCCCAGGCTCGCATCGGTCAGGGTGCGCGCCATGCACATTGCAAACTGGCGCCCCTGCTGGAGCGCCTTCTGGCGGCCGGCCGATATCAGCACGTTGGAGTCGATCTTGAAGGCGATCGCCGCAGCATGGCGGATCATAGTCAGCCGAGGTCCGCCCGGGTTCGCTTTCACCGCGGCGAGGTAGGCGATGACGGTCCGTCGGCGGGCGTATTGGAGCGCGTCATCTGCGAGAGCGCGGCCTTTGAACTCGACACAGCCATGACGTCGCGGGACGATGTCGCGCACGGTATGGCTGTCGACCGTCAGCAAGTGTGTCGGGCGCACCTGCAGCGCGGCCGATGTGCGCGGCGAGACCGTGGGCGCCAATCGGTCGATTACATCAAGCGGTACCCACGCCTCGGCAAGGATGAGCTCGCGCCTGGCCGGCGGCAGCGCCGGCACCGTCTCCGGCGCGCCCAGACGGGCTCGAACCGCCCGGTAGTGCGTCGACAACTCCTGTGTGAACGATCGCTCGCGAACCGGTACAAGCGCTGTGCTCATGCCTGCCTCCGTGATTCAAATTTGCGGCCGGAAGGAAACGACGACCGGCTGCGGATCTTCTGCTTCGGTTTGGTCGGCTTCGGCCGAGGGCGGCCGGTCGCCTTCGCCTCCATGACGGCTTGGTGCTCGTCGTGGCTGCGGCGGATGTTGCGGGTGCGGGAGCGCTCGCCGGTGTCGGATCCCCGCGTCGTGATGCGCGTCGACCCGCCAGGACCGTTCGTCAGCTTGTCGTGTTGCTCGACGGTAATGGCCTGGATGTGGGCCGGGTCGTTCGCCGCCGGGACGGTGTCCCATTTCGCAGTATCGAACTTGCGCGCCTCGAGCGGAGGCCGGTGGTCGAAATGGGTGTTATCAACCGTGCCGAGACGCTCTTTGTCGATCTTGCTACGGCCATGCTGATTGATCAGCACCTGCAGCTTGACCTTGCAGGGGATCGGCGGCCGCTTCCAATCCGGGGGTGCGCGATCGAGGATGGCCATCAGCCGATGATCTCCCCGACACGCTTGAGGCAGGCCGCCATATCGATTTCGCCGGCCACGCGTTGTGTGTGGATGGAGAGGATCTTGCCTGCGACCTCGTTGCCGGCGGCATCGAAGTCACCGTTGCGCGTGATCCACGCCGTGCTTTGCTTGCCGAGCTTGGCCGGGCCCCCGTTCTCGATCGTGGCGAGCGCCTTGCTGTAAGATTGCAAGCGCTCCGGGCTCGCGGGGTGGCGGGTAGGGGCGGTCGTTGTCCCGCCACGGGAGTCGACCGCCCCCTCAGCCTGCCGGTCGGCTGGCTGGCCGCTGCCGTCACGGGTGGTCGCTCCGGACAGCAGATCAGGTTGGGGCGAGCCCTCGGGGTGGGAGGTGCTCGCCCCGGCATCGGCGGGGGCTGGAGGAGCCGATGCCTGTCGGGTTGTTTCGTTGGCCGGCGCTGCCCCGGCCTGGCTGTCCTGCTGCACAGCTGCAGATCGATTCTCGGTCGACGAGGTGCTATCCGCACGCGGATCTCCCTTGTCGGTATTGCCGTTTATTTCATTCGATTGACCTCCGGTGCTGATGGAATCGTTGGCGCCGGCGCCGCCATTCTTCACGAGGGGATTGCGGTCGGGATCAGCCTCTGAAGGCTTCTCTTTCGCAAACATCTCCTCAACGGTGGCTTCGCCATTCTTGATTGAAGCAAACATACCGCGAAGGGTAGCGATATGGTCGACCTTGATATCGCCTTCGCCGTCGACGTCGAGTACGTCGAAGATCTGTTCAGCGGTAACGCCGAATGCGGCGAACGCCGCGATCGCCTTCTCGCGGTTTTGTGCGAGCGTCGCTGTGGTGCCGGCGACGATAGCGCGTGCTTCCTGATAGGCCTTGCGATAGACGCCACGTGGAATGCCGGCAAGCTGCCAATCGTCCAGATCGGCAAGGACATCACGCGAATCTACGGCATCGACGCCACCGAGGCGGCCAAGATGCTGGCCGACGCCTTCGCGGATCCGGAGAAGGTCGCCACCGAGCTCAACAACCGGCTCGGCTTCCTCGACGCCGGACTGAAGCGCAACATCGATAATCTCGTTGCGCAGAACAAGCTATTCGATGCGCAGAAGGCACTTCTTGCGGGCGTCAAATCCGGCCTAACCGGCGTCAGCGAAGCCGTCTCGACGTCCTCTACAGTGTGGACAGTCCTCGGGAATGCGGTCTCGAATGCGTGGGACGCGACCGGCGCCTTCATCGCGAAGCAGATCGGGCTGACCGACTCGCTGGAAGAGAAAATCGCGCGGGCGCGCCAGAACCTCGACGAACTGCGCCGGGGAGGATCGAATACCCAGAACGCCATGAGCGCCGCGACGGGCTTTGGCGACATTCTCGGGATCGAGGACACCCCGGATCCGGGCAAGATTGCGGCCGCGGAAGAGGCACTCAATCGGCTCGTCGCGGTCCAGCAGAAGCTGGCCGCGGCTACGGATGTCGCCCGCGCGGCCCAGCAGTCCTTTCTCCAGGAGTCCTTGGTCCGCGGACTGTCGCCCGAGATCGCCGCGATCGAGAAGCTCAACAACGACTTCACGGTGCTCGACGGCCTGATGAAGAGCATCGGCGGCGACGAGGCCGCCGGCGCCCGCCTCGCCGCGCTCGGCCTCAGCATGAGACAGGTGTCGGATGCCACCGAGGTCGCTCGCGAGAAAATCCGGTCCTTCAAGACCGACTTCGAGCAGTCGATCAGTCAGTCCAACACCGCGCTGCAGGCCATCACGGCGTTCTCGCCATCGGCCAAGGGCGGCATCGCGTATCAGCAGTCGATCGACTCCAACCGCAACGCGAACCTCACCGCGTCGCAGAAACAGGTCGAGGCCGAGCTCGCCTACCAGATCGCGCTGAAGCAGGCCACGACCGCGATCTCGGAGCAGGGGCGCGTCCGGCTGCTCACCGCAAGCCAGAGCGTCCAGAGCACCCAACTCGAGGCCGATCTCGTCGGGAAGTCGATTGGGCAGCAAGCCGAACTCCGCGCGAACCTTCAGGCCCGCCAACAGCTGGAGCAGGAAGCCAGCGCGAACCGGACGGCGTTCGATCAAAAGCAGTACGATGACCTGAAAAAGATCAATGCTGAGCTTGGTCGTCGGACTGATCTGGCCGCGAGAGCTCAGATCAACCAGGACATCAAGTTCGGCAGCCAGACCGCGTTGCTGTCGCCCGATGACGTCCAGATCGCCCAGCAACTCAAGGGCATCTATCCAGATGTCGCTACGGCCCTCGGTAGCGTCGAAGCGCAGGGGCTCCGGACCAATCAGGCCCTGAGCGGGCTTTCGTCGACGATCTCCGGTCAATTGACGACCGGGCTCGCCGACATCGTCGACGGCTCGAAGTCCATCGGGCAGGGCTTCCAGGATATGTCGAGGCTCGTCATCCGCGCGATCGAAGAGATGATCATCAAGATCGCGATCATCCAGCCGATGATGCAGGCGCTCCAGATGGGGGCCAACAGCTTGGGCCTCGGATCGGGGATCACGAGCCTCTTCGGAGGAGGCAGCGCCGGACTCGCCAATACCGGCATGGCCGGTAGCGCGTATTTCGGCCCCGTGGCGCCCAGCGCTCTAGGGAACGTCTTCTCCGGGGGGAACATCATCCCGTTTGCGCGCGGCGGCGTCTTGCATGGTCCGACGATCTTTCCGATGGCGAATGGCGGTACCGGTCTCGCCGGTGAAGCCGGACCGGAGGCGATCATGCCGCTGCGGCGTGGTCCCGACGGCCGTCTTGGCGTCTCCGCCGGCGGTGCTGCTAACGACAACCGCTCTTCCGGCGGGGTCGTCGTCAACGTCATCAACCAAACCGGCGTTCAAGCCGAGGCCTCCACGTCTCGTAACGCCAGCGGTGATCTCACCGTCACGCTGAAGAAGATGATGGACGACGCGGTTGGACAGTCACTCTCGTCCGGGAACGGCTCGCGCGTGATGAAAAATCAGTATGGCGTCAGGCAGTTTATGGGGTCCTGAGGATGGCACTACCATCATGGCCAGCGGTACCGTATCGGCCCGCCCGAGACAGCTTCCAGCCGATAAAGCCGTTTCTCGATCCGATCGCGACCGAGATGGAAGGCGGCAATACCCGCCAGCGGCCGCGGCCAGGCGACAACGTCGCAACGCTGGGCCAGACCATCATGATGACGCCGGCTGAAGCCGAGACGCTCAAGGCGTGGGTCAAGACGACGCTGGCTAACGGTACCGCCCGTTTCACGGCACAGGTTTGGACAGGGGCAGCCTACGTATCGAAAACCTGCCAGTTCGCCAAGGATGGCAAGCCGACATACGGCGCGTTCTCAGCGACGCGCGTCTCGGTTGCCATGAAACTGTTGGTCTACGATTTCTGATGCCAACACATAACGAAGCCCTGCTCGAGGCATACGCCTCGTGCCCGCCCAGCGCGCGTGTCTACTACACGCTCGAGATCTGGCAGTCATCGTTTGACGAGCCGGCGCGCGTTGTGGCGAACGTCGGCGACGATATGGATTTTGGCATCGAAATCGGTGCGCCTCGTAATGGTGGCGAGACCGTCACCTTCATCGCTTGTCCGTTCGAAGCAAAGTATCCGGAACAGCGTGAGGGGCAGCCACCCTCGACCACAATCACGATCGACAACGTCGGCCGCGAGTTGGTGCCGAAGATCCGCGCCGCGCAGGGCGTGCGCGAATACATCTCGGTGCTGTATCGCGAGTATCTCAACAGCGATCTAACTGAACCGGCATACGGTCCCGTCGAGTTTGAACTGCGCGAAGTCAAAATGGTGGGGACGTCGCTGAGCGGAACGGTGGTCGTGAAGAACCTGCAGAACAAGCGGTTCCCGCGTATCACCAAAAACTATGACTACGTCCAATTCCCGAGTCTTCTGCCTTAACGGCTGACGGGCTGCAGCGGCACGTAGGAGCGATTTGGGCATCCAAACATCGTGTTGTCTTTGACCATGTTCACGATGGCGCTCTTCGAGAGGAAGAACATCGAGAAGTCCGACGTCGCTGTCCATCCGTTGGCGCCGTTCGGGATATCGAGCCTGGCGCAAACCACGGTCTCGCCGCTTAGGGCTTGCCACTGATCAGAGATCGAGAAGTGCCGCTCCGCCGCGCTGAAATAGGACAGCCCGCGCGCGACCGTCTTGGCAACTTCGTCGGAAGGGGCTGCGGCGGCCTGGCCGCTGAGGCAGGACAGAATGGCCATCAAGCAAAGAACGAACGGGAAATGGTGGCGCATTGGGCTCCTCCAGCCGGATTGCCCCGAGACTAGGCGATGACTATGGGCCCTGTCGATACCCAGCGCCGCGCTGGCTTCTTGGCGCCCCTGATCGGCGAGCCCTGGGCTTGGCAGTCCCGCAACTGCTGGGACTTCGCCCGCCACGTCCAGCGCGAACTGTTCGGCCTCGAGTTGCCTGGCATCGTCGTCCCATCTGACTTTTCGCGGCGTTGGGTGCTGACAGAGTTCGGCCGCCATCGGGAACGGGCGAGGTGGCAGGCCGTTCCCGATGGCCCCGGCGGCTTGGTGACGGCCGCGGATGGCGCCCTGGTGCTGATGGCACATGCGCGCTTTCCCGCGCATATCGGCGTTTGGCTGAGGCCTGAGGCGCGCGTGATCCACTGCGACGACAAGACCGGCGTCGCCTGCGAGGCGCCGCTCGCGCTGCGCCAGATGGGCTGGAAGAATCTGACTTTCTTCGAACCGAGATCCTGATGCACGGTACCGTGAGAAAATCTCCGGCGCTCCCCGCGCCGGCGCGCTCCAACGCGCGTCGTGATCGCCGCGCCGATCGCGCGCGTCGTCCCGTGCTGCACCTCGTCATGCCCGGCCTCGAGGTCGCGCAGGCCGAGCCGCAGCCGCGCGAGACCGTGACGGCCTTCTTGCGGCGCACGGGTTGGGCGAAGCGGGATCGGGTCTACGGCTGGCAATTCCGGAAGGGATTGCCGACCGTCCTCGAGATCAACGGCGAGGCGGTGCTGCGCAAGAGTTGGTCGCGCCGGCGCATCGCGGCTAACGACAATGTTCGGTTCGTCTCCTATCCGCTCGGTGGGGGCGGTGGTGGTGCCAAGCAAGTCATTGGCATGGTCGCACTCATCGCGGTCGCTGCATTTGCAACCGTGGTGACTGGAGGTGCCGCGGCCGGGCTGCTGGGTTCAGCATTCGCGGCCGGCACATTCGGCGCGGCGGCCCTTGGAGCTGTCGTCGGCGTCGCTGGATCGCTCCTCATCAATGCTTTGGTAATGCCCAAGGCCGGCGCGACCAATACGCCGGACGCGACGCAGGATCAGATCTATTCGGTCCAGGCGCAGGGCAACGCCGCAAAACTCGGCCAGCCGCTGCCGGTCTGGTACGGGCGGCTCAAGGCCTATCCGGATTTCGCGGCGACCCCCTGGGGAGAGTTCGTCGGCAACGATCAATTCCTCAATGTGCTGCTGGCGCCGACCATGGGCAGCATGGCCTATGAGGCACTCTACCTCGACGACACCGTGTTCTGGACGCCGGGTGGCGGTATCTCGGCCTCGTTCCCCGGCGCGCAGGTTGCGTTCTACGAACCAGGCGCGACCGTCACGCTATTCCCGACCAACGTCGACCAGTCGATCGAAGTCTCCGGCCAGCAGTTGCCCGACGGCGGTGGCGATGAGGGCGGCCAGTACGATGCCGGTTTCGGCCCGCTGACCTATGGTTCGCCGCTCGGCCCGTTCGTTTCCAACCCCGCCGGCACGCAGACGCAGGCGATCGCGATTGACATCGTGTTTCCGGCGGGATGCTTCACGGTCAATCAGGACAACAGCAACTACGGCTACTCGAGATGCACACTCAAGGCCGAGTATGCGCCTTGCGACGATGCCGGCGTCCAGACCGGGCCGTTCTCGACTCTGTTCGAGACCACCAAGCAGTTTAACTCAAACTCTCCTGTCCGTGACACCACGAAGGTAGATGTTGCTCCTGGGCGATACCTAGTGCGGCTCAGCCGCATGGGCATCAACTCGCAGTCGAAGTACGGCGTCGATACCGTGATTTGGGCCGGGCTTCGGTCCTTCCTCAAGGGCAACAATTCCTTCCCTGACGTCTCGACCGTGGCGATCCGGCTCAAGGCGTCGCAGTCGACGCAGGGCTCCTACAAATTCGGCGTGCTCGGAACGCGCAAGCTGCTGGTCTGGACCGGCTCCACGTTCGAGTTGCAGGCTACCCGCAGCAATGCATGGGCGTTCCTGGATGCAGCGACCAATTCGCAATACGGTTCCGGTCTGTCGATCGCCAAGGTCGATTTCAACGCCGTGGTCAATCATGCCGCTGGCTGCGCGTCCCGCGGCGATACCTTCGATTATCGGTTCTCCGCCGCGATCGCGGTGCCGGAGGCGCTCGACAAGATCCTGACTGCCTCGCGCGCGCGGCATTTCTGGCTCGGGGACACGATCTCGATCGTGCGCGACGAATGGCGCGACGTGCCGACCATGCTGCTCACCGATCGCGAGATCGTGCGCGACTCGACGCAGGTCGGGTTCACGATGCTGGGGGATGAGGATCCTGACGCGGTCATCGTCGAATATGTTGACGAGCAGACCTGGCTACCGGGACAAGTGCAGTATCCGCCGAACGGCGACGGCTTTGTCGCGGCGAATGCCGAGACCAAGCGCATCGACGGCGTCGTCAATCGGGCACACGCGTTTCGCGAGTGCGCGTTCTATTACCTTCAGTCGATTTACCGGCGCGAGACCGTTCAGATCGGTGTCGAATATGAGGGGCGCGCGATCACCTTCGGCCAGGTGCTCCGCGTCCAGTCCGAGTTGCCGCAGAATTACGGCTATGGCGGCGCGGTGGTCGACGTCAACGTCCGTACCCTGACCCTCGACCCCGCGCCGACATGGGATACGGGGCCGTTCTACATCCGCCTGCGCCAGCCGAACGGGCAGTCGTTCGGTCCGGTGCTGTGCACCGAGGGCGTCGATCCCTCGCTCGCCGTGCTGAATGCGACCAGCCTGTCGGCTGCAGAAACGGAGCAGGCCACCACATTGTCGGCCGTGCTCGCGCGCGAGCCTGGCGGCGAATATCCCTCGTTCGAGCTCGGCGCCGGCGTCAGCGAATCCCGTCTCTGTGTCGTGCTCGGTGGCGTGCCAAACGGCGAATTGTGCACGCTATCGCTGGTGGTCGACGACGAGCGTGTGCATGCGACCGACCTCGGTACGCCGCCTCTGCTGCCGTCGCCGCAGTTTCCATCCGACTCCAAGGTGCCTCTCATCGTCGGGCTCAACGCCAACTATTCGCAGGGCATCGCGGAGCCGAAGCTCTCGGCGAGCTGGTTTCCGGCCGCCGGCGCCGAGTTCTATGTCGCCGACGTCTCCTATGACAGCGGTGAGACCTGGGCACAGGTCTACGAAGGCGCGGACAATCGGTTCGACCAGGTCGTGACACTGGCGGCGCTAAGAGTGCGCGTCCAGGCGGTCACGCCCGGCAAGTTGCGCGGCCCATACGCAACAGCCGACGTCTCTGCGCCGACGATCACGATCGCGAACAACACGGTCGCTTTGGAGTCGCTGATCGAGGGTATCAAGTACCAGGTCACGACGCTTCAGGACTCGCTGCGCGATGAGGTCCAGGAAGCTTTGAACCGCATCGCGTCTGTTGCGTCTGACATCGCCGCGCAGGGGCCTCTGGACAAGCAGGAGTTACGATCGCAGCTCGCAGCGCGATCCGACGCGGCCTTTGCTGAGATCGCGCGCGTCGACCTAGTCGCCGTGACCACCGAAGCCGCGTTCGCGTCGTTTTCGACCACTGCGACCGCCACATGGGGGTCGACGACGGCGTTTGTGGAGAATAGCGCCGCCGCTATCGCCACGCTCGACGGCTACGCCGCGGCATCCTACGCGGTGACGCTCAACGTCAACGGTTACGCCACGGGCTTCAGCCTGGTGAACGGTGGCAGCGGCGTCTCCACGTTCACTGTCGTCGCCGACAAATTCCAGGTCCAGTTGCCCGCCTATAATGGCGGCACGCCGGTGCCAGTGTTCACGGTCGGAACTCTCAACGGGGTTCCGGCAATCGGGATGAGTGGCAACCTGTACCTTGATGGCACCTTCAACGTGAAGGCCATCGCGGCAGGCGCGATCGACGTCATTTACCTGAAGGCAAACTCGATCACGTCGGCATCAGGCGTCATCGGCGCGTTAGGCGTTAACAGCCTGAGCATCGCAGACAATGCGGTGACGGTGCCGGTCGCACAGTCCCTCGGCGGCAACGTGTCCGCCATCTCGCCCGGCACGCCGCAGACTTATTTCAGTTTCAACCTGACGGTTGATACGACCGGGCTCGCCGGCAAGAATATTGTGATCTATGCGAGCGTCAGCGGCATGTGGGCCAACGGCTCGGTGGCCACCGAAACCGGGCAGTTTTATCTCTTGATCAACGGCAGCGTCGCGAACGGCTACGCGATTGCGACGCCTTCCGGCACGCTTGCGCTGGTGTCTCTCGGCGGCGCGATCAATATCAGCGCCTCGGGTGGCGTGATGTCCATTTCGGTGCAGGCGCAATTCTACGCGAATTCGGCAACCTACATGCAGGCCGGAACTACCATCTACGCGCAGGCGGCGAAGCGATGAACATTCATTACAACGTCACGACCGGCCAGATCATGTCGCACGGCTCGGCAGTCTACGAATGCTGCTCCGATAGCTACCTACCCGGCTGCAAGGTGTTGATGCGCGACTATGACAGCATCGATCCGAAGACCGAGAAAATTGATCTCGTTCTCTTGGAGAAGGTGCCGAAGACGGAGCCAGACCCCGACCCTTTCCCGATGTTCCAAGTAAGGGGGGCTGTGGCTCGCGAACTCGCGAACACCGACAAATTCGTTCTGCCTCTGCCGGACTTTCCGATCTCCGAGAAGGAGCGCGCCGCGTGGATCACCTACCGCAGAGCGCTCCGCGACGCCTCGAAGGGCAACGACACGGCCGCCGCGATGCTCGCGGCCATTCCTTCGCGTCCAGATGGTGTCGACGGTTTTGAATGGCTGCGATCGCAGCTTTCCGCATCAGACATCTGACGACTAACTCCCAGCTCTCGAAATTGGTGAAGCGATGACAGCGCTTGTCAGCTACTCGACCGGCACGGTTTCCGTGGCGGCCGGCGGTACGATCGTCACGGGTGTCGGCACCATTTGGTCGGGCACCAATGCGCGGCCCGGCGATGTCCTTCAGATCGGGAATTTCCAGTCGGTTATTTCCGATGTGACGGATCTGACGCACCTGGTCGTGCTGCCCTGGGGTGGTGGAGCGCAGGCCGGCGTCGCATACAAGATCTGGCAAGTTTCGCCGCAGCGCTTCGCGGGTTCTGATTCATTGGCGACGGTCAATAAGCTCGTTGCGGCGTTCAACACGTCCGGATTTTTCGTCTTTGTCGATGTCGCGCTGACCGCGCCCGACCCGTCGCTCGGTGATGACGGGCAATATGCGTTTCAACCGACGACGGGCAAGACATGGGCGAAGGTCGCGGGCGTCTGGACGTATCTCGGCATCTACAAGGGATTCAATTTCCGCGGTGTCTATGATAACGCCGCGACCTATTCCTATGGCGATGTCCAGACGACGTCGGGATCTTCTTACGTCTACATCAACGCCACGCCGAGCGCCGGCCACGCTGCGCCGAACGTGACCTATTGGCAATTGCTGGCCAGCATCGGCCCAACGGGCGGCCCCGGTCCGACCGGCGCCGGCTATGGCGGCACGTCGACGACGTCGCTCGCAATCGGTACCGGCTCCAAGGCGTTCACCACGCAAGCCGGACTGGCCTATACCAACGGCGCGCGCGTGCGAGCGAGCTCGGCGGCGAACACGTCGAATTGGATGGAAGGTCTCGCGACCTATTCCGGCACGACGCTGACGATCAACATTGACAAGACCAACGGCAGCGGCACGCTCGCCGACTGGAATTTCAATGTTGCCGGTCAACCTGGCGACGTCACCGGTCCCGCGTCGTCAACATCGGGCAACATCGCGACGTTTAGCGGCACTACCGGAAAGGTCGTGCAAGACGGCGGCGTGGCGATCTCGACTGACGGTACGTTTGCGGCGAATTCTGATGCAAGAGTGCCAACCGAAAAGGCTGTGAAGGCGTACGTAGACACGGCAGGCGGCGCATGGACCGTGACGAATCCAACGGTCACTGCATCGAGCGGCGCGTTCACGACGGTTTCTTGCCAGTTGAGGTACAAGCTGATCGGCAAGACGGCCGTCTTTACTGCCACCGTTACAATGACCAATGCCGGTACAGCTTCCGGTAACATTCTTTTTAATTTGCCGTTTACGCCGATCGTCGCCCACGCCGGGGGAGGAAAAGAAATCCTCTCCCTTGGTCATCAGTGTAACTGGCAGACAAGTTCATCACAAATGATCATAGCCAAATATGACAATACCAGCGTCATCGCGTCTGGACGCGGAGTAGTTATCACCGGGACAATCGAGGTGGTCTAGCGGGCGTTCACAGTCGCTTCTAGGGGACGCAGGCGGGTTCACAATAACTTGGACCAAGACCACCAGCCCTGCAATCCAACACCGCCATTCTTCATCGGGGGCCAAGGCTGCTCGCACTTGGAGTTGTTCGCCGACAGGTTGTGGGTTACAAGCAAATATTCCTCATGCGGCTTCCTTCTGGGGGTGGGTGACCCGCTTTTATGTTGTTTCATTCTCCGTCATTCCTGTTAGTCTTCCTGCCGGCGGTCCTCGCGGGCTTTTTTGTCATAGGAGCGCTCCGGCAGTATGGCTTTGCGGCGCTTTGGCTCGCCCTCAGTTCGCTGGTTTTCTATGCGTGGGACGATTTCCGGCATCTGCTGCCGCTGATCCTGGGATCGATCGGCTTCAATTACGTCGCTGGTCGCATGCTGGTGGCGGCGCCGAGGCGGTCCGTTTTGGCTCTTTCTGTTGCCGCTAACCTGGCTCTGCTCGGTGCCTTTAAGTATCTGGGCCTTGCCACCGAAACCCTCAGCGAGCTCGGCGTCCCGATTACGGTGACAAAGCTCGCTCTCCCGATTGGAATCTCGTTCTACACATTCACTCAAATCGCCTACCTGGTCGACGCCTACCGTGCCGAGGCGAGCGAGTACAATCCGATTCATTACCTGCTCTTCGTCACCTTCTTCCCGCATCTGATTGCCGGGCCAATCCTGCATCACAAGGAGATGATGCCGCAGTTCGCCCGCCGCGAAACCTATCGTCTCGACCTGAGCGCGATCGCTCTTGGGTTGTCCTGGTTTGCAGCGGGTCTCTTCAAGAAGGTTGTTCTGGCGGACGGTATTGCGGGTTTTTCGGACCCGGTCTTCGCGGCCGCCGACGCCGGCAAGTTCTTGTCGACAGATTCGGCTTGGGCCGGTGCAGTGGCGTATACGCTCCAGATCTACTTCGACTTCTCCGGTTATTCTGATATGGCGATCGGACTGGCCTTGATGTTTGGCATCACGTTCCCGCTCAATTTCTTCTCTCCCTACAAGGCAGATTCCCTGATCGAATTTTGGCGGCGCTGGCACATCACGCTGTCACGGTTTCTGCGGGACTACCTCTACTTCTCGCTCGGCGGCAACCGGAAGGGTTCGGTTCGCCGATCGATCAATCTGATGATTACGATGCTGCTCGGAGGCCTGTGGCACGGAGCATCATGGAACTTTGTGCTGTGGGGTGGAATCCACGGTGCCGGGCTTCTCGTCAATCACGCGTGGCGATCGCTCGGAATCAGAATACCATGGCCTGCCGCCCGGCTGGCAACTCTTCTCCTCGTGATCCTGGCCTGGGTGCCGTTCAAGGCGGCAACGTTTTCCTCAGCATGGTCGGTGTGGCGCAGCATGTTCGGCGTGTCGCATGGTGAGCACCCCATCAATGCCGTCACCGCAGCCTGGTGGATTAGTGCTTTAATGCTGATCGCACTCTGTCTGCCCAATACCGCGCAGATCTTCGGCCGTGCGCCGCAGCAATGGCGGCTGCCATCCTGGCGGCTTGCTCCCGTTTGGTGTGCTGGGGTCGGCGTAGCGCTCGGCGTAGCGATCGCGATGTCGTTCTCGGCTCCCGTCAGCTTCCTGTATTTCCGATTTTAGCATGCGTTCAGGCTGGTTCATTTTGTCGAGCCTAATCATTGCGCTTGCGGCCGGCGCCGCGACGCTGCTCGGCTCGACAACGCTTGAGGCGATGAAGTGCAATCAAACGTCGTCGCCTGACGTTTTCCTGGCCTATTGTGCGAACCCGCAGTTTGCCGACTACGAGCACGGCGCCTATTACAAGCATCTCGAGCCCGAAGCGATCGCCAGCGTCGAGAGGGCGGATGTCCTGGTCCTCGGCAGCAGCATCTCCCAGATGACGTTCTCGACTGAGGAGGCCGCTTCCTATTTTGGTCGCCATAAGTTGCGCTATCACGTGATGGGGTTCGGCTACACTGAGGGCGGAAAATTTGGGCTTGCTGTTCTGTCCACGGCGGTCCCGCACGCGCGGCTCTACATCATCCACACGTACCAGTTTTTTTCGGATTTCATTTCGAAGCCCGGCGAAGACGCGATGCAAATGTCATCCACGGGCATCCATCTGAGGAAAAAGTACGGGGTAAGGCTAGCGCACTGGATTTGCGAATATGGGTGGGTCAAGTGTGGAGAAATGTTCGGCTCGATCTATCGAGACAGGGCTACCGGAACGTGGGCTTGGTCCTATTTCCCGGTTTCTGGAACCAAGCCCATCCCGCAGAATGTCGCGATGGCGGCGGCGCCGACTCCAGATACACTTGCGACAGCGGAAAAAATGGCGTCCGCGCTGCGCGTTCCACGCGAATGCATCGTTGTGACGATAACCCCGAATGTCGATGTCGATCTGTCAGACCAGACGCGACGCATCGCGGAGCATATTGGCGCGATTGCAGTGATCCCGCAACTCGACGGGCTGGTTACGCTAGATGGCTATCATCTGGACAAGGCCAGCAGTGAACGGTGGTCGAGCGCTTTCTTCTCAGCTCTCGACGGGGCTGCTGCCCGATGCGGCGCGCTGGAAGCTCCGCGCGCCGAGTTGCGCTGAAGACGCGCTAAAAGACATCCAACACGCACTTAAACGCTAGATGCGCCCTGAATCCGCGCCGGGATAACCTTCTCCCGCGCAACCACATCCCAACGTAGCCATCCGATCACCTTCGTGATCGACCTCTGGCGTGCGGCCGCCGCTCTTTAGAGCGCGCACTTCGTAACCAACCACCTGGAGAGAACAATGAGCCTCGCGCCACTTGTGGCGGCGGGCCCGTTGCGCTTTGGCGCATCGGGTGATGCCGTTCGTCAGATCCAACTCGCCCTGAAGCAGATCGGCTACTCGCTGACCGGAACGGGCTGGTTCGGCCCCGCAACCGACACCGCGGTCGAGACCTTTCAGAAGCGGGCTGGCCTGGTCGTCGACGGCGAGATTGGGCCGAAGACGGCGGCCGCGCTGGATCTCGCTGTAGCCGGCAAGGCGCCGGTGGTGGCACCCGCCCAGGAGATTGGCCGGCCACTCTGGCTGGAAGCCGGTATCAAGCTGATCGGTACGAAAGAGGGGGGCGGAGCGAAGGACAATCCGACCATCATCCAATGGGCCAAGGATGAGGGCGGCGACATCGCCGCGGAGTACACTCATGACTCGATCCCCTGGTGTGCCCTGTTCGCAAACCACTGTCTCACCAAAGTTGGCCTGAAGGGGACCGGCACGCTCTGGGCTCTCGACTTCGCCGGTCACTGGCCGTCGGTCGAGCTCGCCGGCCCAACCGTCGGCGCATTTGCTCCGATGAAACGGACCGGCGGCGGCCACATCATGCAGATCGTTGGTCGTGACCAGCACGGCAACATCATGGGACTAGGCGGCAACCAATCCGATGCCGTCAACATCGAGCCGTTCGCAGTCTCACGCCTCAATAAGGGCTTCTGGTGGCCGGGCTCGGTTCCAGTGCCGCCGGCGAGCCAGATCGGTATCGGTCACCTCCCGTTCGTCCAGAGCAACGGTAAGGTCTCCGTCAACGAGGCCTGATCAAAGGAATTCCGGCAAAGCTGGAATCGCCGCGCGACGCTTCGCGTACCCCGAAAACCAAAGGAAAATCCATGATCCGCTTTGCTAAGGCGGCGCTTTGCGTCGCCGTGCTCTCGGTCGTCGCCATCCTGGCGATCGACCCCAACATTGCCGCCTTCGCGGCCGACGCCGCGGCGCCGGAGACTGTCGCGCAGGCGACGAGCGAGGCCACCAAGGTGACTTGGGCTTACGGCGCCGTCGTGTCGCAGTGGGCGAATGCTGCCGGGACTGTGCTCTTCGCGGTAGCGCTTTGGCTCCTCCGCCAATTGCCAGCTCAGATCTACGCGATCCTGCTCTCGATGCGTGCCGATCAGGTGATCCAGAAGGGGATCGACTACGCAATCAACATGGTCGCGGGAGCCACCAAGGACCGGGTCCTGACGGCCGACGTGCATAACGCCGTGCTTGCCCAAGCGCTGCAGTATGTTCTCGATCATGCCCCAGGTTGGCTTCAGTCCTGGATGGGTGGCCCCGATGCCATCGCGGAGAAGATCGTTGCGCGTTTGAATCTGGCCCCGGAAGCGGTGCCCGACGTCAACAAGGCTGTGGCTGCCGCCACGCCGTCGATCTGAGCTCGACCCAGAAAGGAAGCATCACAATGATCGGATTGATCCGCGCCGTCGCAACCGCGACGGCGCTTTTGGCGTTTGCGGTTGTCCTCAGCGGCTGCGCCGGCACCCGTCTCGGCGACATGATTTCCGCCGTCCAGGGCTACACCATCACGCAGGGCCAGATCGACACCGCCCGCGCAACCTACAACGGCACCGTGCTGGCGCCGTTGCATCGCTACGCGGTATTGCCGCGATGTGGGCCCGGCAAGTCGTTCTCGATCTCGGTGCCGTGTCATGACAAGGCGATGCTGAAGAAGCTGAGCGACGCCGACCTGGTTGTGGCAAAGGCCTTCGATGATACGCAGGACATGGTCACCTCCGGCAACACCTCCGGCTCGGTCGCTGCGTACAAGTCGCTGAACACCGCGATCGACGTCGTCAAGGGGCTGCTGGCAGCCTCCGGCGCCGCGATGCTCTGACCCGCAACATCCTAAAAACACGGAGACTGAACATGGATCCAGCCACAATCCTGGCGGACGTCCAGATCGCGTTGCAGGTCGGCAAGATGGCTTACGACCTCGGTAAGGAATCCGCGCCTTTCCTGATCAAGGCCTATCAGATTGCCTTCGAAAACAAGGTGCTGACGGTCGAGGAACGCGCGGAATTGCGAGCGCAGGAGCAGGCCTACCGCCAGGAGATCGCGGACCAGGTCGCTGCCGACGCATCGTCGCCTGACTAGTTGAGCGAGGGCCAGCCGGATGGCTGACGTTGTGACAACAGCGCTCGCAGGCATGGGACCGGCCGGCGCCGCGATAGCGGTCCTAATGACCGTCGTCACGGCGTTGGTCGGCGCCATCGTCTATCTCTTCAAGCAGAATACCAAACTCCACATCGAGCGGCGCGCCGAGAGCTTGGCCGTCATCAAGCTGATCGAGAGCAACAACACGGCTCTCACCAAGGTGGCGGACTCGACCGACGAGCGGAACAGGGTGACGCAAGAGCTCGCGGAGGCGATCAAGGCTCAGGCGCAGGCTTTCGAGATGGTCAACCAGCGGATCGAATTCTACCACGACGGGAACATCGAGAAGCTGAAGGATCTCGCGACCGCGTTCGCATCACATGCTGATGCAGTGCGCGTGAACACCGCGATGGTGGCCGAGGCCAGAAACGCGAGCCAGGCAGCGGTCACTGGCATATCGGACGTGAGGGTAAAACTCGAGGTGTTGGCAGCGCGGAGGACCCGATGAGTTTCCGATCGATCCTGCGCAAGCTGAGAATACTTTCCCCGTTCGATATCGAGGAGGTTGATCAGGCGGAAGCCGAGAACGTGCTCCGCGACCACGGCGCCGCGATGGATCGCATCAAGGCGATGCCCGCCGGCGTGAGGGAAGCACAAGGCAAGCTCAAGGAGTCAATCGCGTACTCGCGGTCGTCGAGCGAGACGGCCAACAATCCAGATGTCCTGGCCGGCCTGGTCCACGACATGAAATCGATGGGCACGGCAGAGAGAAGGGGACGGGTGAGATGATGTCGCGATCGCTTGAGGGGACCTTCGGAACGCTTTTCGTTCTGCTCGTCTTCGCCGTTTTCATGTTCGGTCTCTACATCGCGCGCGAGATCAAGCAGAACGGCTTCGAGCGCATGCGGTTGCAGGCCGGCATTTCCATTTTCGTTCTGGTCACGGGAATGTCGATCATAACTGGCCGGATTTGGTGGTGGCTTCACTCATCGCCCGTGATCGTCGGGAAGCCGGTTCTGCACGTCGGAGCCGTTACTACGATCCTTGGTATCATCTGCGTCATTCGGGTCTTCGCGCCCGATCACTGGGGCCGCAACGTCTGGATCGGCTCGGTGTTGTTCGCGATCGCGATTGCGATCTCGTTTTCCTTTTTCTGATGGTGGATCTCATGGACCCGTTTTGGGTGTGGATGGCGATGGCCGTTGTCCTGGCCTTTGTCTTTGTGCTGATGGCGGTGCGCTTGTTGGCGATGAGGAAGGTTGGAATTCGCTTCTTCGTGCTAATGGGCGGCGTCGGCGCGCTTCTTCTGGTCAGTATATTGCTGATGGTGTCGACCATAAGCAACGCGCGGGCGGTCGGCAGCCGATATGCTGAATCGCCACTCAAGCCGTGGTTCGACACGCTGCGATCTGCCCTTGGACCGTGCTGCTCTGACGCTGACGGCTACGCGATCTCCGATGCAGATTGGGAGAGCAGGGACGGCCGGTATCGCGTCCGGATCCCGCGCTCGAACGAGGAGGCCGACAAGAACGTCTTGATCTGGGTTGATGTGCCGGATGCGGCGCTGATTACGGTACCGAACCGCGCCGGCCGCACCATGGTCTGGCCGATCTGGGGATACCAGGGTCCATCGATCCGCTGCTTCATGCCGGGGTCGATGACGTAATGAGCCAGGTCAGCGCGATCCTTCGCCGCGGCCGCAGCGGCTTCATGCATTGGTGCCCGGCCTGCGAGCGCATGCATATGCTTCCCGACGGCTGGGCGTTCAACGGTAATCTCGAGCGGCCGACATTCCATCCGAGCTTCAAGCACGGCGGCAAGTTGATCCTGGTCGAGGATGGTCGCTGGACCGGTGACTGGGTCCGCGACAAGGACGGCAAGACCGTCGACGGCACCTGCCACTACATCGTCAGCGAGGGCAAACTCCAATTCTTCGCCGACAGTTGGCATCACCGAACCGATCTCGTGGATATGCCGCCGATCCCGCCGCACTTGATCGACCACTTCGACTGATACAGCGCATGCCCGCGCTGTAAAAGCTGCTGCGTCTTTCGGCGCCGGCAGACCCTGGGGCGATGCGCAAGCATCACTCCCATCCTTGGACCTCCACCCCGCAGCCCGAGAGGGTTGCGGGGCTTTTTTTGTGCCCAAAATTCTAGCCGAATTGGTCCGAGACGCGCCGGAAGGCGGGATGGGCGCGGTTCTTTACCTTCACCCAGTCGCGTGCGGGGCCGGTACCGGCGTTCCCGGTGCTTTGAGACGAGCCCCTCGAGCCCCATGCGGCATGCCGCCTCGAATAGGCCGGGGCCGATGGCGCCGGGCTCAAACGGCGCCGCAAAGATCCCATCGGGCCGGCGGCGCAGCAAGTCGGCCAGCTTGCGCTTGCGCGCAGCGAGGGGCTCGTCGCGGAGGTCGGTACCATCCAGCGCGATCACGTCGAAGGCGTAGAGTTGAGCCTCCTCGTTGTGCTTTCCGGAGTGCAAGGCGTTGAAGTCGGAGATGCCTTGGACATCAAGCACGCAGATCTCGCCGTCGATCGCGAAGCGGCTCGGCTTCATCTTTTTGGCCGTCTCGACGATCCAGGGGAAGCGCCAAGTCCAATCGAGGCCGGCCTTGGAGAGCAGCTTGACGTCGTCGCCGTCGCGGATCACACGCCCGCGGTAACCGTCGTATTTGACTTCGTGGATCCAGTCGGGGCCTGAGGGTACGACCTTCGCCAGCTTCGGGCGGCAGAATTCGAACGCGGTACGCATGAGGTGCAGATAGGGTGTGAATCCCCCAGAAGAAAGGGCCGCCTTGCCGGGCGCCTCCGCCCAAAGTCTATCGACGCCGATCAGCCGTCAGTACAAATACCGATAGACAGCGACGCTCCACGCGCATTAGTTGCACCCTTTTGATTGAAGGGTTTGGAATGTTGCCCGAGATAGTCGCTTACGGCATCGTCATCGCTGTCGTCGCCGGGGTCGCGTGGGTGATGGCGCAGCGGCTCGGCGCGTCGATGGCCCGCTGGTCTCTCCGTGTTCAGGCCCGCTACATCAAGGCCGGCCAGCCGCCAGGCTACCATGATCGCCTCAAGACGATCCGCGCGCTCTACGCCGCGTGGACTCACGAGGAGGCGACCGTCTGGCAGATGTAGATCGGGCTCCAGGGCTCGGCACCGCCGAGGCGTCCATTCAGTTTCGCCAGCCGTTCTTGTCGACCTCGACCCTGAAGCCGTCGGGCATACGGGGCGTCTCGCCCTCCGCCGGACAATTGCAGGTCGGGCAGGGCATGCCAGCACCGCCGCAGTTGCAGGCGCGCTCGCCGAGCCAGGGCCGGTCGGGATGGTTCTCGCAAACCCAGCCGACATCGTCGCAGGGCTGACATCTCATGGTGTGAGCGTTCGCAGCGGCAGGCTGAGCTGCACGGCCGGCGGCCCAGTGTCTTCAATAAAGCCCTGGATGACCTCGGGCACATCGAGTGCCTCCGCGCCGATGCGCCGTTCGAGCTCGCGGGCGACGTCCTCGGAAACATCGCGCGACCAGCCCTCGACCGGGTTGAAGGCGACGACGCGCAGCACTTGGTCATACTGGCCGGCAAGAAGGTCGCTGATCAGCGTAGCGTGGTCGATGCCTTCATCGGTCTCGCGAAAAGCAACGCCATCGCGGAACTCCTCGAGGACCAGGTAGAAGTCCTTGTCGAGCCGATCGTTCGGAATAATTGAGGGCGAGGCCATACGCAGAACTCCACTGACCGGGTTTTAAGGTAGGGCCCGGTCAGTCGAAAAGCGAGTCCGCGCCATCCAGAACCCGGACGTAGGTTCCGCTCTCGTGGTAGAAGATCGCCTGCCGCTCCTTCAGCAGTTCCAGGCCGGCCGCGTATTAGCCGAACCCTTGTCGCGGAATTGATTTTCTCGATGTGAATGCGGCCGTCCTGCTTCGGCTCGACCTCGCGGCAAATCTCGAGCAGGCGTCTGGCTGCCGCCTCTGGCTTGGCATAGGGCCTGTTCTCGGTGAACTTGCTCATTTCGCTCCTATCCCTCGGTGTGCGCGGTCCGGACGTGGCCCGGAATGCTGGCGTTGGTGAGTATGACGCCGCAGAAGCAGCGCGATCGATCGTCGCGTGTCTGTGTCGGCAGCAGTCGCTTCTCGCTCCACATGCGATATTTCCATGCCGTGTCGTCGCGCTCGGTGCGCCAGCGCTCGTAATCGGCATCCGTGATCGTTGGCTTCAGTTTCAGCCATGCACGCTCGAAGTCCGCTCGGCATTCTTCGAAGCTCTCGCCTGTGCCGTTGCTGCCGGCGCCGACGTCCGTCCCTGGGTAGAAGCCGAGTCTCCATCCCCACTGGTCCACATCCTTCGGCACGCCGGCGCGCGTGCTGATATTGCCGATGCGGACATCACCGTAATAGACGTCCCAACCTTCCTGGTGCGGGTTGTCGTGCGGCTTGCGGGTGAGGATTGGCTCGGTCATGCGACGAATTATGCCGTCAGCCCGGCCGGAGTCGAATCCTCAATATCTTGTGGTGATTAGTTGGCCTTCGGTACCGCATCCCGTGGCCACTCGCGGAGGTCGATGAAACTTTTCCGCTCGCGAGCCCTTGACGGATTCGGAAACTGCTGCGCATAAGGCTGCCCCATTGAATCCCGCCGAACAATGCTTCGGCGCTCCGAGGACCGAAACCATGTTGAGCTTGCGCTCACATATCGTCGCGAAGGCCGCCACCGCACTGCCGTTTATTCGGCCGTGTGATTGGTCGCGCATGTCCGTGACGAAGCAAGGTCCGAGCTATCTGACGCCCGAAAATCTCGGGACATCCATAGCAAGAGCGTAAGGCGGCCGGGAATCCTTCCCCTCCGCCAAATCAGGCGGAGACGGGCAGTGACCCACCAGACCAATCCAGGACTCGAGAAGCGCGACGACCGGACGTTCTCGTCACCGGTTGCGCTCGCCTTCGTGCGCACCGTCGTGGCGCGCCGGCGCATCTCCGAGGCTGAGGCCCGCAAGATCTATCTCGACTATCTCAACCGAACTCAGCCAGGCGCCGACGCGCCGGCCGCGCGCGGCATGACGTGACTTTCGACTTCAGGATGGTTGCCCCTGCGAGGACATAAGGCAACCCGCTGACCGGTACCGGTCTCCTTCAGTGGAGCGGCAAACGGTGGTTTCAGGCAGCGGATGTTTCTTTGTTGGCCGGGCTAGTACCCACTTTTCTTGGAACGTGAGTCGTGATTCAAGGTCGGGATGATACCCGAAGCAAGAGAAGTCCACCTTTCGAGGAAAGATCGCAAGGTGCTTGAGGCGTGCTGTCGCTCACCGGTGACGTTGCAGCGCGATTTGAAGCGGGCGCGGATAGTTCTGTTGGCGGCGGATGGGCGCAGCACCCGGTCGATCGCCAAGGAAGTTGGGGTCCAGCCGCGGATTGTCAGCCTTTGGCGGCATCGCTATGCCGACCATGGCCTTGAAGGGCTGCAAGACAAGCCGCGGCCTGGCAAGCAGCCGATCTATACGAAGACGACCGACAAGCGGATTCTGAAGCTGCTGGATAAGCCGCCACCGCAAGGGTTTGCGCGCTGGACCGGCCCCCTGCTGGCCGAGGCGCTGGGCGATGTCGATGTCCAATATGTCTGGCGGTTCCTGCGCAGCCACAAGATTGACCTGGTGGCTCGCAAGTCCTGGTGCGAGAGCAACGACCCGAACTTTACGGCCAAAGCCGCCGATGTTGTCGGCCTCTATGTCGCGCCGCCGGCGAAGGCCATTGTGCTGTGCGTGGACGAGAAGCCCTCGATCCAGGCTTTGGAGCGAGCGCAGGGTTATCTGAAGTTGCCCAATGGCCGCGCCTTGACCGGCCAAAGCCACGATTACAAGCGGCATGGCACCACAACATTGTTTGCGGCGCTCGAAGTGAGGGTGTCAGTAACTCGGTGTAAGATGGTTTCTGTGAGTTTACCTTTGACAGGAGACTCACATGGCTACGGATTTTTCACCTGAGATTTTGGACCAGCTTCTTGCCGGGGGCAGCCTCAAGCCAGAAGACTTAGCCGGCGAAGACGGGCTTTTCAGACGACTGAAGAAGGCGCTTCTGGAGCGCGCACTGGGTGCGGAGCTGACCCACCACCTTGGCTATGAGAAGGGCGACCCGGCGGGCCGCGGGTCGGGCAACAGCCGCAACGGCACAAGCAGCAAAGCGCTGTTGACGGACGACGGCGAGATCGAGATCGAGGTGCCGCGCGACCGCGCCGGCACGTTCGAACCGGTGATCGTCGCGAAGGGCCAGACCCGCTTCGACGGCTTCGACGAGAAGATCATCAGTCTCTACGGGCGGGGCATGACGGTACGGGAGATCCAGGGCCATCTGGCCGAGCTCTACGGCACCGAGGTGTCCCCCGATCTGATCAGCAAGGTCACCGACGCGATTCTCGACGAGGTCCGCGAATGGCAGAGCCGGCCGCTGGAAGCGATCTATCCGGTGGTCTTCTTCGACGCGCTCAGGGTCAAGATTCGCGATGAGGGGATGGTCAAGAACAAGGCAGTCTACGTCGTGCTGGGCATCACTGCATCGGGCGAGAAAGACGTGCTCGGGCTTTGGATCGAGCAAACCGAAGGCGCCAAATTCTGGCTCAAGGTCATGAACGATCTGAGGAACCGCGGCGTCGCCGACATCCTGATCGCCGTCGTCGACGGTCTGAAGGGCTTTCCCGAGGCGATCAACAGCGTCTTTCCCAAGGCGATGGTCCAGACCTGCATCGTGCATTTGATCCGCAACAGCCTATCCTTCGTGTCCTGGAAGGATCGCAAGGCGATCCTTCCCTCGATCAAGGCGATCTATCATGCCGAGAATGCCGACGCCGCTCTGCTCAGGCTCGAGGACTTCGAAGCCGAGTGGGGCAAGCGCTATCCCGCGATCGGGGCGGCCTGGCGCCGGGCGTGGGAGCACGTCATTCCGTTCTTCGCCTTCGCGCCGGAGATACGCAAAATGATCTATACCACCAACGCGGTCGAGGCGCTGAACCGTTCGCTGCGCAAGATCATCAAAACACGCGGCAGCTTCCCCAACGACGAGGCGGCGATGAAGCTGCTTTACCTCGCCATCAGAAATGCCGGCATCCATTGGCGACGACCGGTTGCATGGACGGCCGCAATGGGCCAGTTTGCCATCCAGTTCGGCGAGCGCTTTGCAGGCTCAGCGGACTGACCCCATGGGGTCAGTCCGCTGACCCCGCAAACCCCTCACAGAGACGCTCTTACACAAAACTTCTGACACTCCCCTCGAAGTCGCCACCGGAAAGATCATCGCGACCCATTCAAAACGCCGGCGCCGCGTCGAGTTTCTCGATTTCATGAACAGCGTCACCGCGGCTTTTCCGAACCGCAAGCTTCACGTCATCCTCGACAACCTCAACACCCATAAAAAGAACGAGGACTGGCTCAAGGCCCACCCCAACGTGCAATTTCATTTCACGCCGACAAGTGCGTCATGGCTCAATCAGGTCGAAGTATGGTTTTCCATCTTGCAGGGGCAGTCGCTCAGCGGCACCTCCTTCACGAGCCTCAAGCAGCTTCAGGAACACATCGATGCCTACGTCAACGCATACAACGACAGAGCCGAGCCCTTCGTCTGGACCAAGAAAAAGGTCCGTCAACGCCGTTTCAAAGGCCGCCGTATCACTCAGCTCTGATTCCGGGTACTAGTCCCGGCCATTTGTGAAATTTCTCGCCGGTATAGCTCAGATGGAGAGCAGCCGTTTTGTAAGCGGAAGCGCGGAGACTCGAGCCCTCCTACCGGCACCACCGCAATGCTCGCAGAACTCAGATCTCATTGAAGGCGAGAGGTCGCGGGTTTGGTCCAATGCTATTCGCACCAAAAACGATGACGTGTTTGGTGGCCTGAATGGACGTTCATTTTGACTTGCGAGTCCGCTATGCTAAGCTGGCCATCACGGCGCTGATGCAACACCGCCGTGACGCCTCAGTTGTCGGAACGTGTTTTAGAACACGTAGGGCTGGATCACGGTGATCCACGCCAGCACGATGACCAGCACCAAGACGGCGTGACCGATTCTACCGGTCATGCCGATTGGTCCGATAGTCAGTCGCACTTCGTCGGCGGACATGCTTCCCTCCTTTCTCCTACCGAAATCTCGCCATCGGCATGGCTAGTTACAGACATGATGGTACCACTGCGGCTGCAGTGAGGCATCCGTTCCTGTACGGGAGTCACCCCATTTCCCGCATAACACGAGGACGTGACCGTCCAACCCGTGGATTTCAACGAGTTAAACGCGACGAGCGGGGGCCTTCGCACAACACGACGATGCTCCGCGAGGTCTCGTCCTTCTGTGAGATCTACAAAGTGACACCGGCGCCGATCGCAATTCTCAGCCGCCAGCACGGATTTCGCGCGCAAGAACGCACCGTGAAAGGCGAGGCGCGCGAGATCCGGATGTAAGCGATTTGTTGCGTCCTTGTCGGCGGCCGACAGGATGATCGGCGGCTTCGCGGTGTAGAGCGGCGGTGTGACCTAGGCATCGACGCGGATATTGGTGGGCACGAGCACGCCGTTCCAGTCGAAGGTAGCCCAGGCCGCTCTCTATTTTGCGAGATCCACAATGCGCGCGTGGCGAAACTGGTAGACGCACCGGATTTAGGTTCCGGCGCTTCGGCGTGTGGGTTCGACTCCCTCCGCGCGCACCATTGCCCCGGTGGCGGAACTCGGTAGACGCCGCTGCCTCAAAAGCAGCTTCCTTGCAGGTTCGAGTCCTGCTCGGGGCACCATCATGCCGAGCCTGGATAGACGCCGGTCGTTCGCCAGATCCGCAGCTTGACGAGTCGCTTCTGGCGGTTGCGCAACTGCTCGTCGAAGAACCCGCCTGGCTCGTTGGCCGCGCCCATCCACGCGATTGACTTTCGCCACGTCAGGCATCCTTCCAGCGCGCCGCGCCGCGCCGCGCCGGCTGCTGCGATACTGCTGGAGCGGCGTCAGGCTGTCCCACCATTCGTTGTAACGGCGTGTCTCGCGCGCCAGGATGGCGTCATGCTCGGCGTCCGTCATTTCCATCCACAGATCCCAGTCGAGATCGTCGTCTTCGTCGATCATGGCTTCGGTCCTCCTATAGGGTAATCGCGCCAGGACGGCCGAACCGGAAAGGTCTCGATCAAATATTTTCGGCCGCCTTCAAGGAAAGCGTTGCCGGACCAGAAAAAGCGGAAGTCGCGCTCCCGTCGCCAAGCGGTTAAGGCATCGGCCCTACACGCCGACATGCGCTCGTTCGATCCGAGCCGGGAGTACCAGAAAGGGGATTCACATGAGCCCGCGGTGGCCCACCACTTTGCGAAATTGCGCAACTTCGCAATTTCACCCTCTCGGCGGATAGCTCAACGCTAGAGCGCCAGGACGGCGGAGCCGCAAGATCGGCGGCAAAACACCACCTGATGACGACGGTTCAACTCCGTCACTGCCGTGCCCATGAGACCCAGACGTAAAACGAGGCGTCACTGCACGCCTATCCATCGAACGCGACGGTGCGCCGGCCGGTAATCAGTCGATTGAGAACTCATGGGGCACCAGATCGCGGCCGTGGCGAAACGGTAGACGCACGCGCTTGAGGGGCGCGCGCCCTGTGCATCCGAGTTCGATTCTCGGCTGCCGCACCAATCCTGCGAAGCTGCGATTAACCGCCGCCGCACTTTTGCGGATCATACCCGGTTATGCTGCAGCTCGGATTAGCGACGCCACACTCGACACGCCCGATCTCGACACTCCAAGCTTTCACGGCGCACTTAAAAGGCCGGCCTGTTGCGCAAGATACGCAAAACTCCCGCCGCTTAAGTTTCACCCGTTCGCTAATTGGCGGTGACTTGGATGCTTCAGGATTTGGAATGAGTAACGCGAGTTTTTCGCCTTCCGCGGCGATCGCAGAGGTGCAGGCAATCGAGAGGACAGCAACAGATAATAAGATCTTCACGTTTACCTCCCTTCACGCTTATGAAAGCGGATAGCTGATCACCGGTAGCGCATGGCGTCGAATCACAAAAAAATACAACCAATGCGCGATGCAGCATTGTCGACTGCTTGAGTGTACCAACTGCCCATGTCCCCATCTGGAGAAGGGACCGGACTGTCGATCCGGGAAGGCGAGTTCGATCCTCGTCATGGGCGCCAAGTAGTGCGGAAGCCGGATAGCCAACTTCCGCACGAGGCTTTAGTTGTTCGGGACAGCCATCATGACTTCGGCCGTTCCACGGATGTCCATGTACGCGTAACTCTTGAAAACCGTGTCAAAGACCACGTCGATTTGCGCGCAGACTTCACGTTCGTTCGACACAGTCATCCGGTCATTGCGAGTGACGCGCTGCCGCTGATCCCGATAACTGATGATCTTGAACGACTCCGGGATGATGAATTTGTCCTGTGCATCGTTTGGGATTCTAACACAAACCGGTCCGCCGATATTGCCCGAGGTTTCGACGGTCCCCGTACCGTACGAGACGCCCGGCGGATCCATTGAGCTCAAGATATTTTTTACAAGCTTCATTCTTGAGCGCGCAGGAATTTGGACTTGTAGATTCTTGTCGTTTACGCGAATGAGAATCTGCGTCCTTTGGAACGGATCGCGTTTGATTGTCACGTATGCCGACTTCCGGTCTTGGATTTCGCTGCGGAATTCTCTAGTGCCGCTTTCCTCGATGGTCCCTTGTGTCAGCTTCACAAACAGGTCGGACTTAGCATCGTTCGGACGATCTCGCGGCGTCCAGTCGATGCTAAGAAAAATCGGATCGGTATCGATCACACTTCCAACAAAGGTAAATCCTATCTCACTCCTGCTCCCGACGCAGGCCTTATACGCTTCGAGGGCGTTATCGTGTCAATCGGCGTTGGACTGGGACCCCCGATCGGCGTCCAAAGGGGACCCCTTTGATCGGCGAGTCTTGATGGTAGCGCTCGCGGCGTCGGAGCTGGCCGGGGTTGCGGAGACGGCGCGAGCGCGGGTTGTTTGATCGTCGTCGCGGCTTTTAAAGCGCCAGCTGTCGTTACCGGTCTCGACGATGTCGCAGTGATGAGTCAGCCGGTCGAGCAGCGCGGTCGTCATCTTGGCATCGCCGAACACGCTCGGCCACTCGCCGAATGCCAGATTGGTGGTGACGAGGACGGAGGCGCGCTCATAAAGCCGGCTGACGAGGTGGAAGAGAAGCTGACCGCCGGACTGGGCAAAGGGCAAATATCCGAGCTCGTCCAGGACAATGAAGTCCATGCGGGTTAGGTGCTCGGCAAGCCGGCCCTGTCGCCCGTTGCGGGTCTCGGTCTCGAGGCGGTTGACGAGGTCGACCACGTTATAGAAGCGGCCACGGGCGCCGGATCGGATGCAGCTTCGCGCGATAGCGATGGCCAGATGGGTCTTGCCGGTGCCCGTTCCACCGACCAGGACGACGTTGCGTTGCTGGGCGATGAAGCCGCCGCCGGCGAGATCATTGACAAGCGTCTGGTTGATCGGCGTGGCGTCGAACTGGAAGTCTGCGATGTCCTTTGCAAGCGGCAACTTGGCGATGGTGAGCTGGTATTTGATCGAGCGGGCCTGCTTCTCGTTGATCTCGGCGGAGAGCAGATCGCCGACGATGCGCTGGGGTTCGTGCTGGCGTTTGACGGCGGTCGCCATGATCTCGTCGAAGGCGGCCTTCATGCCGTAGAGCTTAAGCTCGCCCATGAGATCGAAGATTTGGGTTCGTTCCATCAGTTTGTCCTCCGGAGGTTGTCGTAGCGGGCACAATCGGCGATCGGCGCATGGCGAAGCGTCAAGGCGGCCGGCGTCATGATGTTGGCCGGTGGGGCAGGTTCACGTTGACGAGCCAGGATGTTGAGCACGACATCGGCGGAATGAACGCCATGAGCGACCGCCTCGGCGCAGGCGGCTTCCACCGCGGGCAATCCGTCTGTCAGCACCGCATTGAGGATATCGACCATCTGTCGATTGCCATCGTCGGCACCGGCGAGTTTGCGCCGTACACGCTCAATCGCTGCGGGCAGCACCCAGTCCTTGAAGGGAGCGCCATTACGCAAGGCACCGGGCTTGCGCACAAGCACGGGCACATAGTGCCAAGGGTCGTAGACCGTCTCGCCGCGACCGAATGATCGCGGATGTTCGGCAACGACCCGGCCGTCCTGGCGGATCACGATGCGGTCCGCATAAGCCTGGACCTCAATGGGCCGCCCGACCGCGCTTGCCGCAACCGAGTACTTGTTGTTGTCGAAGCGCACCAGGCAGGTCTTGGAGACCGAGGCCGGGACGGCATGGAAGCCATCGAACCGACCTGCATAAGGCACGAGATTGGGTCGCTCGGCCTCGAAGATCTCCCAGACAGTCCGGTCGGCGAACTCTGGATGCCGATGCGCCTTGGCGTAGGCGATACATTTATCGAGCAACCAGGCGTTCAGCTCGTCCAATGTCTTGAAGCGCAGTCGCGGGGTGAAAAAGCGTTCGCGGACCAACCCGACCTGGTTCTCGACCTGTCCCTTCTCCCAGCCCGACGCTGGCGTGCAGGCAACCGGATCGACCAGATAATGGCTACACATCTGCAGGAAGCGCTGATTGTAGAGGCGGCCTTTGCCGACAAAGATCGTCTCCACCGCCGTCTTCATGTTGTCGTAGATGCCGCGCCGGCAAGTCCCCTTGAACAGTGCGAACGCCCGGTCGTGGGCGTCAAACACCATCTCCTGCGTCTCGCGCGGATAGGCCCGAACAAACAGCATCCGACTGTGGCAAAGCCGGACATGCGCCGCCTTCACGACCACCGTGGTTCCGCTCAACAGGACGACTTCGTGGCTCCAATCAAACTGGTAGGCTTCGCCGGGCGCAAAGCTCAACGGCACATAAGCTGAGGTCGTCGAGGCGCCACGCTCTCGGCTCCACCGCCGCGCATAGCGACGAACCGCGTCGTAGCCGCCGGCATATCCGAGGCCGCGAAGCTCTTCGAACAAGCGAATCAGCGTCAGCCGTTCGCGCGTCGTCTTGCTCTCGTTCGCCGCCAGCAACCGGTCAAGCTCGGCACTCCACGGGCCCATCTTCGGAAGCGGCTGCGTCTCTCGCTCGTACCGGAACTCCGTCGCCTCCGAGCGGATGACCTTGCGGACCACCTTGCGCGATACGCCAAGCTCCCGGCAGATCGCCTTGATCGGCTGACCATGAACAAAATAAGCGCGACGGATCTTCGCAATCGTCTCCACCACCAGCATCCCAACCTCGGCTTCCATGACTTGATGGAAGCCACTGTGGACCCTTGTCCCGGGGTCCCGATTGGATGCCGATTACCCCGAATACGGGGTCCTTATTCCATGCCGAAACACAGTCCTGCTCGGCGATTTCGAGATCGTCCAGCGCCTGGGCGTAGCGCGCCCGTGCCGAATCCTCGTCTTCAACCGCACGCTCCATGAGGCGCATGTAGCGGTCCCTCTGCTCGGCGTATCGCTCGCAGCTATTGCACATGATCATCGCGAAGGAATGGGCACCAGCCGCGTGTGGGATCGTAAAGCCAGCAGGTGAGGTGGGATCTGACGAAGCCGTCCGGCGCAACGCCAGGGACATCCTTGCAGTCATTGTCGAAGTCCGTGCAGCGGTGCTCTCGCCCCAGCGGGTCTCCGGTCTTTGGCTTGGTGTCGGTCTTGCCCATCCGTTATCCTGGTCGCGTAGCTCAACTGGACAGAGCGCCGGGCTCCTATCCCGGAGGTTGCCGGTTCGAGTCCGGCCGTGATCGCCACTTCACGCGCGCAATCCTTCGCCGCGCTTCGAGGAGAGCACTGCCATGATCCGGATCTCGATCAGGTCGCGCAATTCGTCCATCGCGCGCCTGTCATAGTGCTCAAGTGTGTCGCCGCTCTTGGCCCATGCTTCAGCGAGGTCCGCCGCGGACTGCTTCACTTTCTCCCGCATCGCCTCGGAGATGGGGCGCATGGGTGTTGTCATTAGCGTTTCCTTTCCGGAGAGGTGGCCGAGCGGCTGAAGGCGGCGCGGTGCTAACGCGTTAGACCGTTGTGTCTCCCGGGTTCGAATCCCGGTCTCTCCGCCATCACGTTGTGGTCTGAGGTGGCAATTGAATTGCTTTCTCGAAGAGTTCGGCCTCTGTGCCGGGCTTGGCCCTGATCGTTTTCTGTTCGATGTCGACGTCGCGTTCCTTCAGAAAATCTGCCTCCGTCCACGACATGCTCTCAACACGGCTGAGACGGTGCCAAACCTCTGCGCCGCAGTGAGGACAGGCTTCGGAAAGATACGCCGGCGTGCGATCTGGCATCGAAAGCGTCAGGCTGCCGTTGCAGCACGGATAGCTACCAAAAATCATTTCTACCTCTTGCGGGCGTGGGTCATTGGTGGATCAACGGCCTTCCAAGCCGTCCAGGCTCGGTTCGATTCCGGCCGCCCGCTCCATCACGTCCACGTCTCGACCTCGGCCGGGATGTGCGAATACCCAAGCGCAAGCGAGATGTAATAGCGATGGAAGCCGTCTCGCAGGACGTGAGGCAAGCTGTGCCCCGGTCCGACGCGCACCGGCGGAAGCGGCTCAGCATCGTATATTCGGCCGAGGATCCACATCGATCGCGCCTTGCCGAAGCCGTTCGCATCAAGTGCGACGTTCTCGTTGCGTTTCGGCGGTTCGATCTCGTCGAGCCTGACCAAACTATGCGGCTCGGTGCAGAGAAAGCTCTGGGTGCTTGGCCTGAAGAGGCCCAGGCGAGCCTCCTCGATCCATCGGCGCGGTACGGTGTGATCCATCTCGACTCCCTTCGTCGTCCCGCGCAGCCGCTTCGATGCCGGCGGCCCGCGCCCTCAAACCGCGGCGGCGCCCTTCGCAGTGAGCCGCAGCTTGCGACCACCAGCGTCCTCGACCCAGCCGTTGTCGCCCGCGTATTGCAGTCCTTGCATGAGCTCTTCGCGATCGGAGCCGTCGGGCCGGAGCCAGATCTCCTCGATCGAGGTGAAGATCATCATGTTGCCCGGCTGGATGCCGGCGTCCTTCATGATCTTGATAAGCTTGCGGGCGTGCTCTTCCATAATTTCGCTCTCCAGATACCAATCGGTCCAATCGATGAGGCCATGATATACGCCGCACTCCGGGCCATACAACCGGTGCCGGAAGGCCCAACCGAAGAGGTCGCCCTCGCTGGTGCCGTCGGGCCGGAAGCACGTCGCGAGGCGATCCACGGCCACCGTAAGCCCAACGGAAAGATGGACCAGCCCTTCTTCCTCGTCCGGGCCAAGCATCATTTCGGGTCAACCGGAACGGGATGCCAATGCGTCGGCGTGACGTCCATCATCGACTCGATGACCACGTCGCCGTTGAAATGGGTGCCGTCGGGCAGGAGGGTGACGAGATGAGCGGCTTCAGGATCTGACGGGTCAACTGACACCAGCCGCTGACTAGAGTTCTTCGGCTCGGTTTCGATTGGCTGCCACGGCATCGCAGATCTGCTCCCTTCGTTTATGGGCTAGGATATCGCCCTTTCAAGGCGAGGAAACGGGTTCGAGTCCCGTAGGGAGCGCCACCTTCTTGTTTAGCTGGATGAGATTGCGGATCGACTTTTCCAGGACGCCGGCGACACGGGACGCAGACGAAGCACCTTCGCCGACGGCCTTGCAGATGTCCGCCGCATCCTTGAGGCCCTCGGCATGGGCCTGGTCGAGGCCGGCGTCGAGCATGGCGATCAGCGTCTCGTCGTCGAACCGGCGCTCAGCGATCGCGACGACGAGGCGATGGCGTCTTCTGAAGCTCGTCCGTCAGATCTGACATCCCCATCCCTCACGCGGGCGCGTAGCCAAACGGTAAGGCATCGGGTTTTGATCCCGACACCCCTGGTTCGAATCCAGGCGCGCTCTCCATCACCGGGGGTCTCTCAGCGCTCTGATGCGCTCAGCCGTCTTGACCGGATCCGTCAAATCTTCGGCGATCCTGGCCGCGACTTCGAGCGCCTGATTGACGCCGGCTTCAAAGCACTCCGAGCAGTATCCGCTGCTATCGAAGTGTTCGAGCCTCATCTTCAACCGTTCTGCTTCATCCATCGTTCAAACCTCTTTCGCAGGCCCTCGGTAGAGTAGGGGTTGCTCCTCATAAGGGCGACTAGGCCGGTTTGACCCCGGCGCCTGCGACCAGATCTCTAAGTCGGATCTCGCGGAAGCGTTCGGCAAACGCCTCGGCATCGGTGATGATGTCGAAAGTGCCGGACGGCATGGCAGAATCGTCGATGATCTCGATCCCCATGAAGGTCTGAGGCTCGGGCTTGGGCGTCAGCGCGCTAGCTTGGTCGTCTCGATGGCGGTGAAGCCCGGACACTAGGTCCCTGGCCATCGCGATCCCGATCAGAGAAATACGGGGATGGCTGAGGCGTTGGATCGTGTCGGTCATGAAGGCGACGTCCGTTGCAATAGTCCGGTTCATATTCTCAGCCGACCGCCGGGACAGTTCCATCGCGTCAGCCATATTGAGCGGGCCGCGGCCGGCGGCAGCTGACAAGAAACGCAAGGTGCTGCGCTCGCCCTCGGCGCGGAGCTCGCGCGCCAGCGTGCGTGTGGTGAACCCCATGACAGGCTTGAGCTCGGTGAAGCCCCGGACGCCGCGCCAAAATTCGATTGGCCGGTCGTCCGAATGGACTGCGATCTCACGGTAGTCGCCGTCTCCGAATTCACGGAGTTTGATCTCCGCAGTCTCACCGCGGGCAGGATCGCGGCCTTGCGCGGCCGAAGGGGCGAAATCCCTGGCAGAGTCCGTGGGGAGTAAGCTCACCCTGGCCGTTCACCGTCGCGGTGACGCCTGTCGCCGGCAATCTCGATGTAGCCGTAGATTGTTCCGGGATCACAGCAGCAGCGCACCAAGAAGCTCGCCATTCCAAATCTCCTGACTTCGTTCAATGGTAGGACGCTCGGCCGTGGACCGGGAGACGTGCGGTTCGATCCCGCCAGTCAGGACCATCACCGCTTGTCGGCGCCAAGATCCTTGAATAGGCCAATGTAGACGCGGCCGAGTTCGGCATTTTCGTTGGGCGCCATATAGCCGCTGTACGTGAGCGTAGGAGCACGAAAGGGTAGCCCGAGCGCGGCGCACCAGCACCGCCAGTCATAGCCGCCAGCGTCCTCGCAGATGTCCTGGCCATACCGGACCTGCTCCCAGAAGATGCGGCTCATTTCCGGTGTGTAGGGGGCACGGCCGATCGCGGCGAGGGCGCCGTCGACGAGACGGTCAATGCGGTGGTCTCGACGTTGCCACCACCTGGCACGCTGGCGCGGGATGCAGGGCCAGCCGTGAACGGTTGTGCCGAAGTAGCTTTCCAGGACCGCGAAGGTCTCATCTTCCGTCATCGAATTCCCCTTTGGGAGTGAAGCTCAATTGGACGAGCAGGACAGAGAGAGCCGCGCTCGCTTCAGTTTGATGTTGCGCCCCCTAAATGTCGGTGTCTGTGCGTGGCAGTTATGGCAGAGCATGCGCAGGTTGCTGGGCGCGTTATTGTCCGTATCGCCGTCGGCGTGGTCGAGCTCGACGGGCAAGGGCTTTCCCAGCCATTCGGCCAATCCGCAGTTTTTGCATTGGGCTCCGCCATTCTCTTCGATCAGACGGCGAACCATGCCGCGCCTGAATGCCGTGACAGTGATCTTTCCGCCGAACGCTGTGGCGTACTCTGCGGCCGTCATTCCCGCTGAGTGAATGGGGTTGTAGGCAATGGTGCCAGCTTTTGCGGCCCATTGGAGAGCGCTTTTCGTAATGCCGTATTGATCGGCTATTTCCTTCAATGTTGTCCCAGCATCTAGTTCGCTTTGAATCGCTTCCCAGTCCGCTTCGCAGGCTGTGGGCTTGAAGCGCTCTATGTCGTGCCCCGCGGCGATCAGACGACCGATGTGGTAGGACACCGTCGATTCTGTTACACGAAGCTCCTTCGCGATCTCATGGACGCGTTTGCTCTCGCGACATAGCGACAGAACCTTCGATTGCGTTTCGGTAACGTACATTTCCCACGATTTCCTTCAAATCGGTGTCGTTCAACGGTAGGACGTCAGTCTCCAAAACTGAATATGGACGTTCGAATCGTCCCACCGGTGCCAGATCAAGCCAGGTTCGAACCCTGCCACTCCTGCCACCGCTTTATGTCGTGCTTGGCGCCGGCTTCCGCCTGGTCTGAAGATGCCCGCGATCACGCGGGAACGCAGCAAGGGCCGACTCGCGCGCCGTCTTTCTCCATTCCCGCTGAGTTTCTTGCAAAGGCGACGGATAGCTGCAGCCGCCGTTGTCGAAGCGGGTGCCGTGCGTGTCGATCCAAGCATCTCGGAAGGATTTCTCCTTCTCGTCGCTATGACGCTCGCGGGCACGCCAGTGATCGAGACAAAGGAGCCCGCAGAAGTGCCGGTCAAGGTCGATGGGCGGATATACGCCCATCGCTGTCACGTAGGGGCCGCGCACTTCTTGGTGCTCTATGTTGAGCGCCAACCGGTATCCGACGCAGTTGCTGGTGGCTGTTACGTCGGCGCCGCAGCCGTCGCACTTGATCTCCATCGTCTTCATGAAAACTTCTCCAATCCGTCCCGGCGGCCGTCAGCGCGGCCATTCATTGAGACTCGTGCAAAAGCTCGCGGTCGGACAACCTGCCGATGCGGCGGACCTCACCGATGAATCTGAGCATCAACTCGTCGGCGTGCGAGCCGTCGCGATCGGGGCCGGCGCCGATTATCCCCGGCTTGTTGCGAGCCCACCAACTCTCCCGGTTCTTTTCGTACCAGTGGCGAACCAGATCCGCCTCTAAGTCACCGCGTGACGTAGCGTCCATTTGGGCCTCTCTATGCTGCGGGCGCGGCGGCGCGGACTTCCTTGATGTGTTCGGCGGTGATGCCTCCATTCGCCGCGAACCAATCCCACGAACCTTGCTTCAGCAGGCCGAGGCGCTCACAGCGCAGGACAAGCTGCCTGGGAGTGCTTCCATCCATGTCGGCCAGCGCGATCGCCATGCGCCGGGTGAATTTGGTCTGGCCTGCCTTGTGGGCTTCGAATGCCGCCGCCAGCGTGTCCATGTCCATCAGACTCATCCGTTGTCCTCGATGTCAGAACGGGATCTCGTCGTCCGTGAGCACCACCAGCGACTTGCGCGGCCAGACCCGCTCCAGCAGCCGGAAGATCGGCCAGCGGATCGGGAAGCTGACCTCGGCGAAGAGCTCGGGCCACCATCGTCGGCGGAGCTCGCGTTCCTCCTGCTCGAAGTAGGCGGCCTGGTGCTCGAGCTCAGCAGCGAGCTCGGCCGGCGTCGCGCTCCAGGTTTCGCCACAGCCGACACATGTGACGTCACCCTCGATGATGGTCGACCTCCGTATCCCGGTGCTCGCATGGCTCCTCGTAATCATCGTCCGGGCTCGCCAGTTTCCAGTCGTCGTAGCCGTCGCGCCAAGAGTCATCGTGCATTGGCCGCCTCCAACTCGCGCTCCGCCCCCAGGCAGGGACGCCCAAGCCTGGTCGCGCAGCGGCGCCGGCGCGCGCGTCAGCACCTCGAGGATGGCGCGCTTCTCCGGCAGGTACCGTTTGGCAAAGTCGGGATCGTGCTTGACGATCGTCGAGGTGTTGCTGATGAGGTCCGCGCACTTGATGCCCTGGACCTCTGGAGACGCTTCGGATAGCCGCTTGCGATCAATCGCCTTCCGCCCATCGCGGTTGATGCCGGGGCGCGGCGGCGTGTCGGTCAGAGCGATGACCATCCGGGCAACCTCTGGCCCGAAATGGCGGGCGAGGGTCTCGGCGGCCCCCCCTGATCCTCGATCACGTCATGCAGCCAGGCGGCTGCGATAGACTCTTCCGGCCGGCCCGCGAGCTCGATCATGCGGGCGACTTCCTCGAGGTGCACGAAGTATGGCTCGCCCGTATAGCGCCGCGCCTGAGCGGAATGCCGCTCGCGGGCGAACTCGCGAGCTCGGAAGATCAGCCCGTTCATGAGGTCCGGCCCGCGACATCGGCCGCGGTCAAGACCGCCAGATTGATGGACGGATCAATCACCATGATCTTCACGTCCGTCGGGAGATGCGGGTAAATCGAGTCCCGCACGCGGTTCATGACCTCTGTTGGCTGCCGCCTATTTAGCTGGACCACCAAGACGTCGCCGGCCTTCAACTCCAGTTTCGCGATTGCCAATTTCTCAACTTCCATTTTTCATCTCCCTCTGCCTCGCAACATATTCGCGGGCCAAAGCCCTGGACGCATCGTCCCCAGGCAACTCCCCCAAATCGATCTGCGTTACTCTTCCCGGGTGGACCGGGCTTTCCCCTGGCGCTCTCCCTCGACGGCGGTCCCGCGGAGCCCCGCAGCGTCCCGTGCATCCGTCTCCTGAGCTACCGGCTTTCGCCGGGCGGGACTTCGAACCCGCGACCTCCTGGATACTCACCCGTTTCGTCTGCCCTCGGGCTGGCTCCCGTACGCTCCGAGAATCTACGACCGGCCAGCTTGTCGGAAGCGCCTGTAACGGAAGTCCAACCCCGAGCGTCCCGGGGGCCGAAGTCGTCAGAACAGCGCGCGGTATCCGGCGCCGCCCATGATCGTGCGTTCCATCTCGCTCTCGATCCGTGTCGTCATGCGCTGCTTGAGCTCAGCCTCGATCGCGGGATGCACGTACATCTTGTCGCCGATCTGGATGACGCAGGGCACCTTCCGAAACTCACCTCCGAATCTCTTCACCAGCTTTTTGTGGATCCGGCGCGATCGATTACGCGAGACTGGGAACAGGCGTTCCTCGGTATCCTTGAGGGCGAGCGGCGTCACAACGATCCGCGGGATCGCCGGCACCGTCTTGATCAGCTTGGCGGCGTCGAGCAGCTTGCTGACTGTGAGTCCGGACTCCTCAGGCCGGATATTAGCCGTCGTGCCCGCGCCGACAAAAAGCGGGAAATGGAAGCGGCTCATGCCTCGTCTCTCTTTTGTGTGGTCTTATCGGACCACGTGACGTTCCATCCTCGCATCGAGTAAAAGTGGCCGAACGCCAAAGACTCGTTTTTGCTGGAGCCGATAGCTGGGACTAGCCTGTCGAGCGCTTCACGATCGGTGCGACCCTCGTCCTTGGCGGCGCGGCGGTAGTCGTTCTCCTTGCCGCACGATGGGACGCTGCCGATGGTTGGCGTCTCGCTCTGCGAGCGCGTGAGCGTGGAAGCGACATAGCGCAACGCGGCCTTCCATCCCTGTCGCGCGGCGTTGGTCTTGGCATCGATGAACAGATAGTGGAGCGGGTGCTCGTGCATGTCGTATTTTTCGCCCGCAGCCCACTCTTCGAACTTCAGGTGCTCGCCCTTGCAGGACGCGAGCACGTCGGTCAGTTGCGATTCCTGCGGTACATCGCTGGACACATCGGCGACCTTGGCGGCGCGCTCAGCGCGCCAAATGTCAAAGACGGCGGACTTGTGCCACCAGTCATGAATTAGCGTCATCAGGTCCCAGCGCGACACCAGCGCCATCTCTGCCGGTGCTCGGGGGTCGTCACGGTCTATCGACACGCGCAGGCGCTTCTCGGCCAAGTCCAAATGCTGCCCGACCGGGTCTTTGCGAGGGTCCCATTCCTCGACCGTCTTGGGATAGCTTTCGTTCTTGGCGTCGGTCGACCAATGCGGGTGCGGGTCGCCGAGTTTTGCGGTGTCGGCAGACAAGCGCTCGACAGCCCCGGCACCTGCGGCATCACTGCTTGGCAGACCCTCACTCGCGTGAGTGGCGATAAGGACCGGGGCTGTCGTCGCTTCTGCCAAGCTTGCCGTGGCAGAAGAGGTTCCCGCGGAAGAATGTGAGTGTGTCATAGACAGGCTCCGGAAGTTAGGACGCGGCATGCCACCCACGCGGCGACACGGGCCATTTCGACGAGACCAGGGCCCGCGAAGAACAGGGCGCACGTCAAGAACCCTGCGGCGTAAACGAGGAGCGGGCGTTTCATTCTGGATCGCTTGAGATAGGCGGTTGTGTCTTTGGTCATGCCAGCCACCAAAGAACAGCGACAGGAATTGCCGGCACCACCACTCCAGCCAGGCACATGCAAACCGACGTCGACGGATAGCGGTACAGGCTTCGAAGGTCGTAGCCGCCTTCAGCCCGGATGATGCGGCGATCCAGGAGGTAGATCAGGGCCGCGATGAGCGCGTACGCGCCAAGGGAAATAAGGACGATCATGGTTGAGCCGGCGGTCATGCCTGCACCTGCGTCATGCTGTTGGCTTGCTCGAGCGCGGCGGCGATGCGCTCTTTGGCCGCGGCCTCGCGCTCAGCTGCCCGCACGGCGCGTCCCGCGAGATCGCTGGCGACTCGCCGGCGCTGGGCTCGCGCGCTCGACCATGAGCCCAAGGTGTCAACCAGGTTGGCCATTGGCATCTCCTTTCAGTTTTCGGGTGGTGATGACGCGGAACAGCGCGATCGCGATGCGGCCGCGTTCGGTGATGACGAAATGGATCGGGGCCCGGCCGGCCCTGAGGACGAGGCGGTGCTCGAGCAGAGGGCGGGCGAGGGAGCGGCCGAGCTCGGCCCATGTCTGGGGCGTGCCGCGCGGGTGCAGGCTGGAGTCGCGGCCGATCTCGGCGGCGGTCACCGGCCGGTCGTAGGCGACCATGTGCGCCAGGACCGCGGCCGAGCGTGGCTCGAGGTAGACCGGCTTGCTCATAGGCCAAGCACCTCCGGCGATCGGCCGAGCCGGATCCAGTCGCGCCGGAGTTCGGCGGCCGGCTGGACGAACGGGTGTGCCGCGCGCGGGTCGAGTTGCCGGCGCGTCCAGTCGAAGGCCTGGCCGCGGACCACCGCGACGGCGTGGAAGTAGAACGGGTCCTTGGCGGGGTAGTCATCGACGCGGTCCGGGAAGTAGCGCCGGCTGCCGAGCAGGTAGACGACGCGCGCGCCGGGCACCTCCGCCGCGAACAGGCCCGAGATGAGGCAGCAGGCGCCGTGGGCCCGTTCCGGATCGCGCAGCTTCGGGAAGCGTCGATCGAACGCCGAGATGAGGCGGGGGAGCGTCGCGATCATGCGGTCGCTCCGCGCGCGAGCGGAACAGTCAGCGAACCGAGTTTGTAGACAGAACCGAAATCTTGTAGACAGGGCCCCTGTCTACAAGCCGCCGCTGCGTCAATTATCGAGTAATTTGAGGCTCTTAGTGGTGAGCGCGCTGGGGCTCGAACCCAGGACCCCGTGATTAAAAGTCACGTGCTCTACCGGCTGAGCTACGCGCTCCCATGGCCGCTGATGGCTTTCAAGATCGATCGCCATCGTCTTCGGACATTCGAGAAGCATGTCTTGCCGCTGCCTCAACTGGCGTCGCGGGGAAAAACCGGCTGTTTCCGGATCATGCTTTCGGCCCGCGCTGTGTAGGGGGACGGGGCGCTGAGGTCAATAGTGCGAGTGGCGGCCCAAACTCTTGGCGGAGGCGGGGATTCGCTCGCGCTTTCCGCCGCTTAGGCCAGAATTTTCAACTCGATTGGCGGCCCGCTATCCACGCCGAACAGCGCCGGTGGCTTGCCGGCGCGGAGGTTTCACCCGCGCCGAGAGGCCGTTCGTTCGTCAATTCGCTTCCCGCCGGACCTCGCTCGGCACCGGCTGCGGCGTGCCGGCGGGGGTCGGCAGGGCCACGGGGCGCAGGCCGATCAGCTCGGCGGTGCGGATCGCGCTGTCGCGCCAGAACTGGAACGAGTTGATGCGGCTGAGCTCGAGGATCGCGATCGCGACCGCGGCCAGGAACGGCAGGCTTTGCAGCACCAGGACGCCGGCGAAGATGTAGATCTCGGTGATCTGGCGATAGCTGTTGGAGGCGATCAGCACGCCGGCGCCGATCACCAGCAGGGTGCCGATCACGGCCTCCCAGAACGCCTGGAACTCGATCGACATCCTGGACAGGCCGCCCTTGGAGGTGCGCGCGAACGCGATGTGCTCGGTGATGAGACCTTGTGCGACCGCGCGCGACACCGTCCATTGCACGCTCATCGCGGCGATCATCGCGCCCATCATCTGGCCGGGTTTGATCGCGACGCGCGCGCGGTACATCGACAGGAAGTGCGCGAGCGAGACGATGAAGGCGCCGATGATCGGCAGCGTCAGGATCTTGTCCGGGATGGCGATGTCGGCGAAGGCGACGATCGGCACCCAGATGAGGTTGAGCAGCGCCACCACCACGCCGAGGCTTTCGGCGCCGAGCCAGTTCAGCCAGCCCAAGCCATATTCGCGCTTCTGATCGGGCGTCAGCCGACTGCGGCCGGGCAGGAAGTTCCGCCAGTGCTTCTTCACGATCTGGAGGCCGCCATAGGCCCAGCGGTGACGCTGCTTCTTGAAGGCCTCGTAGGTGTCGGGCAGCAGGCCCTGGCCGTAGCGATGATTGGTGTAGTGGGTGGTCCAGCCGAGTTGCTGGATCGCGAGGCCGAGATCGCTGTCCTCGCAGATCGTGTCGGACGACCAGCCGCCGGCCATGTCCATCGCGGCGCGGCGGATCAGGCACATCGTGCCGTGCACGATGATGGCGTTGGCCTCGTTGCGCTGGACCATGCCGATGTCGAAGAAGCCGGCATATTCGCCGTTCATGATGTAGTGCATGATCGACAGGTCGCCGTCGCGATGCTCCTGCGGCGCCTGCACGAGGCCGACGCGCAGGTCGGCGAAAGCCGGCACGAGGTCCTTCAGCCAGTCGGGATCGACGACATAGTCGGCATCGAGGATGCCGATGATCTCGGCATCGACGGCGGTGCGGTCCATCGCGATCCGCAGCGCGCCGGCCTTGAAGCCCTGCACCTTCTCGGCGTTGATGAACTTGAAGCGTTCACCGAGCGCGCGGCAATGGTCCTGGATCGGCTGCCAGAAGGCGGGATCGGGCGTGTTGTTGATGATGACGACGCATTCGTAGTTCGGATAGTTCAGCCGCGACAGCGCATCGAGCGTCTGCTTCAGCATCTCGACCGGCTCGAAATAGGCGGGGATGTGGATCGAGACCTTCGGATAGTAATTTTCGGGAACGTTCTCGACCGGCTTGCTCTTGGAGAGCAGCCGCTCCGGCGGCCGGCCCAAGGCCACCGCCGCGATCTCGTCGACGCGCGCCATCGCGATGAGGACAAGGGGAACAAGCAGGATCATGCCGAGCGTGAGCGCGAAGGCCGAGCCGAAGATGAAATAGTGGTCGTTCCAGAATGCGAACACGGTCGCGGCCCAGGCACCGACGCCGTTGGCGGTCGCCGACAGCAGGAACGCCTGCCTGGCGGTCGGCTGTTCCAGCCGCAGGATTGGCAGCGACAGGAGGATGCCGACCAGCAGCGCAATTCCCATCAGCTTCCAGTAGTCGGGATTCTCGACCGGGCCGGTCCAGGCGAATTTCGGCTCGCGGCTGGCGTTGAGGATGCCCCAGTACGGGCCGACGCCACCCTCGAAATATTTCCAGGGCTGATCGATGGCTTCGACGATGTTGTATTCCATGCCGATGGCTTCGGCGCGGCTGACGAAGTTGCGCAGGGTCAGCGCCTGCTGGAACGGACCGGGGTCGGCGTTGCGAAGGTTGTAGCCCTGGCTCGGCCAGCCGAATTCGGCGATCACGATGCGCTTGCCCGGGAACAGGTTGCGCAACAGGTTGTAGCGATCGACGGCCTGGTCGACGGCCTGGTCCGAGCGGAAGTTTTCCCAATAGGGCAGCACGTGGGCGGCGATGAAGTCGACGTTGGAGGCAAGGTCGGGATTGTCGCGCCAGATGTTCCAGATCTCGCCGGTCGTGACGGGCACGCGGACCGAGCCCTTCACCTTCTTGATCATGTCGATGAGGTCTTCGACCTTCTGCTCGCCGCGGTAGATCACCTCGTTGCCGACCACGACGCCGACGACGTTGCTGTTCTTGCGGGCGAGTTCGATGGCGGCCTTGATCTCGCGCTCGTTGCGATCCTTGTCCTTGTCGATCCAGGCGCCGACGGTGACCTTAAGGCCGAACTCTGCCGCGATCGGCGGCACCAGCTCGACGCCGCCGGTGGACGAATAGAGACGGATCGCGCGCGTCATCGTCGACAGCGTCTTCAGGTCGGCGCGGATTTTCTCGACGGTGGGGATGTTGTCGATGTCGGGGTGCGCCGCGCCTTCGAACGGGGCGTAGGAGACGCTGGGCAGCAGGCCCTTGAAGTCGGGCGCGGGTTCCTTGTCGCGCAGGACTCCCCAGATGCCGGCGTGAAGCACGGACACAAGCAACAGAACGGCGGCGACAACGCGCATCGCGGCTAAACCAAAAGGGGCTGAAGTGGCAGGGAAGCGGATCCGACCCCGAGATCCGACCGAGTCCGCGGCAAATGGAGCATACCTCTGCCGCGCGGTTTCACAACTGTCATGGCCTCATGACCGTATGAGGGCATGACAGTTTCGGAATGTGCGGCAGTGCCAACCGCTTCTATCGCCGATCGTTCCTGAACGGCGGCTGAAACGATCGCGGCTATTTCGAGGGCGCCGGTGTCGGGCTTGCCGCAGGCGCAGGGCTCGCGGCCGGCTGCGGGGCCGGCGAATTGCCCGTGGTTGGCGCCGCCGGCTGGGAGGCGCTGGCTGACGCCTGCTGCGGCTGGGATGCCGGGTTGATCCAGCAGGCGTGCACGCGGCTGTCCAGGGTCTCGGCGACCTTGGGATCGATCTGGCCGCCAAAGCGGGTCAGGCAGCGGAAGGCGGCCTGGATGTGGCCGCCGGGGCAGCCGAAGCGGTCGTAGAGGTCGAGATGGCGGAACGCGGTATCGAGGTCGTCGCGCCACATCAGCCGCACCACGCGCCGGCCGAGCCAGACGCATTCGGGGTTGCCGGCCGGGCCGTTGATGACCTGGGCTGCTTCGGCGAACTCGTCGGTGCGGCGCTGGTTCTGAGCGGCGTCCTTGGCGGCGGCATCGGCGGGCTGGGCGGCTGCCTTGCCCTGGTCCGGGGCGGGCGTGCCGCTCTGGGCGGAGGCGCCACCGAGACCGACCATCACGACCAGGGAGGAGACGGCCAAGGTGGCGGCGAACTGCCGCAGGACCGCATTTCGTAACTCGAACACCCGTTGCCGCATGAATTCCCCAATATATCAGCTGACCGCCCGCGCCAGGACCTCGCGGACTCGCCGGTGATGGCGTCCAAATGGGTCCCCAGTGCGGCGGCAAAGTCCTGCCGAGTCCATGACCTGAATTTGAAATTTTGTCCAGCAAAGTCACGATCCTAGGCCTCTGTCGAACGGCCGCAGGTAAATTCCTCGGGGGAGGGAAGGATCCATCCCGGACACACCCCTTGGCAGATGGCGCGTGAGCAGGTAATCGACGGCACCTCGCGGAGGACGGAACCGATTTCTCTTCGTACGCCACTGGCGCTTCTGCTCGTTTCACTGGGTGCGATTGCTGCCGTGTGGTGGTGGCTGGCCACGCCAATCACGCTGGCGCGCGCCCCGATCGACCCGGCCGACAAGGTCCAATGCGTCTCCTATGCGCCGTTCCGCGGGGAACAGTCGCCGCTGAACGCGTGGACCCATATCGAGGCCGACCAGATCGAGCAGGATTTGCGCCAGCTTAAGGAGATCACCGACTGCGTCCGCACCTATTCGATGGAGAACGGGCTCGACCAGGTGCCGGCGATCGCCGCCAAGGTCGGCGGGCTGAAGGTGCTCCAGGGCATCTGGCTCTCCAGCAATCGCGCCAAGAATTTTGAGCAGGCCGCGCTCGCCGTCCGCCTCTCCAAGGAATTTCCCGGCATCATCACCAGCGTCATCGTCGGCAACGAGGTGCTGTTGCGCGGCGAGATGACGACCGCGGACCTCGTCTCCATCATCCGCTCGGTGAAGGCGCAGGTCAGCGTGCCCGTCACCTATGCCGACGTCTGGGAGTTCTGGCTCAGGAATCGCGAGGTCTATGACGCCGTCGACTTCGTCACGATCCACATCCTGCCTTATTGGGAGGATGTTCCGGTGAAGGCGAAGTTCGCAGCGAGCCATGTCGAGGCGATCCGCGAGCGCATGGCGGTCGCGTTCCCCGGCAAGGAGATCCTGATCGGCGAAACCGGCTGGCCCAGCGAAGGGCGCATGCGCGAGGGCGCGCTGCCGTCGCGCACCAACCAGGCGCGCGTCGTCTCGGAAATCCTGGGCCTGGCGAAAGCCAACAAGTTTCGCGTCAATCTGATCGAGTCCTATGACCAGCCCTGGAAGCGCAAGCTGGAAGGCACCGTCGGCGGCTATTGGGGCCTGTACGACTCGGTGCGCCGGAACCTGAAATATCCGCCGGGCCAGCCGATCAGCAATTTCCCGTACTGGAAATGGTACATGGGCGCCGGCATGGGCCTCTGCGTGCTGGTGTTCGCGGTCGCCGGCCTCACGCTGCGCAGGCGGCCGTGGACGCCGCGCTTCTCGGCCTGGCTCGGCGTCGCGATCTCGGCGACGTCAGCGGGCACCCTGCTCGGGATCGGCGCCGACAAGATGTACTATGAGAGTTACGGCATCGGCGGCTGGCTGCACTGGGGCGCGCTGCTTCTGGCCGGCATCCTGTCGCCGATCTTCTGCGCGCAGGCGATGGTGATCGGCCGCAGCCTTCCGACCTTCCTCGATCTGCTCGGTCCGCGCGAGGGCCGCAAATGGTCGAAGCTCACCGCCGTGCTCGGCCTGACGCTGGCGGTGACCGCGGTGATCGCGACGCAGACCGCGCTCGCCTTCGTGTTCGACTCGCGCTACCACGACTTCCCCTACGCCTCGCTGACGATGGCGGTGGTGCCGTTCGCGGTGCTGATGCTGAACCGGCCGCAGATCGGCCAGCGTCCGATGGCGGAATCGGTATTCGCGGGCCTGCTCACGCTGGCGGCCGCCTTTGTGCTGTTCAACGAGGGCCGCGAGAACTGGCAGTCGCTGTGGACCTGCGCGATCTACTTGCTGTTCGCGTTCACGCTGTGGCGGGCGCGGGCCGAGCAAATCCAAGAATGAACAGGCCGATCGCAAGGCCCGACAGCACGACATTGTAGAGCACGATGCCGAGGCCGGCGGCGACGATGCCGACGGTCAGCAGCACGATCGACGGCCGCATCAGGTTCAGCGTCGCAACCACCAGCGCGACGATGCCGAACACCGAATTCTTGAACAGCACCGTCGAGACCGTGCGCGCCTTGCAGATCAGCGTCTGCAGGCCGGCGTCACAGGCGAGGCCGACGGTCGAGTTCTCGATGCCGAGATAGCGCAGATAGATCGCATAGCCGACGGACACGAAACCGACGACGATCAGGAACTGCACCTGGTAGGGCGTGAGGCGGAAGGGCTTTTTTGTCATGGGCGCAATATGGTCGGGATGACGGGAGGGGGCAACAGGCGAGGTGGATATTTCTGATCGCTTGCGCTGTTCGACGAGTCATTGGTCGACGGCCATTGACGCCCCAATTTGATGAGAGGCCGCAGTGATCTAACTCGTCCGCGTTCCTACCGCCTGAAGAACGACGACAGCGTCGATCCCGCCGAGGCCGTCTCCGGCTTCGCCGGTGCGGCCGGCGGCTGAGGTGCGGGGGCAGGCGCGGGCTCCTCGCGCTTCGACGAGCGTTTCGAGGAGTAGCTGCGGCGGCGCTTCTCCGGTTTGGCGGCAGGAGCGGGCGCCGGCGCGGTCTCGGCCCGCGGCACCGCGTCCTGGTTCTTCTCGTTCTTCTCCTGAACCCGGTCCTGAGTCTTCTCTTGTCCCTTCTCCGATCCACCGCGCATCGACAGCCGCTGGCCGTCGAACACGGTGGTCTCGCAATGGCGGTCGTTCTCGGCGAGGCCCGCGCAGAGCTTTGCGGCAGCGGCGGCATTGATCAGCGGGCCGGCCCCCAAGCGGAGCTGCATGCCGAGGCCGGCATTGCCTTCCTTGATCATGATGATCGGCCGCAGCGTCGCGATCTCCGGATTGGACTTGATCAGGCCGCGCCAGAGCGTGCGCAGGCCGTCCAGCGAGTTGGCGCCGCCAAGGTCGATGGCGAAGCGCGTCTGCTGGACCGCGATTGCAGGGGCCTCGCTCTCGGCCGTCTCCGGCGGCTTGGCTGGCGCCGCGGCGACCTCGGTCGGGGCGGGCGCCTGTTCGGGCTTCTTCTCGGCGGCCTTCTCCGTCGTCTCGGGCTGCGTCAGCTTCGATGCGGCGGGATCGGGTGGCGCCATGATCGACTTGGATGGCACCAGCGGAAGCATGGGCAGTGCCGACGTTGTCAGCGGGGACTGCGACACCAGCGAGGCCATGGCGGCGTTCTGCGGCGGCGGGATCAACTGATCCTTTGCGGCCTCCTTCAGAGCGTCTTTTGTCGGCTCCTTCGCCTGGTCCTTCGCGGCTGCCGCGCGCGGCTTGTCACTCGAGGGAGCCGGCGTCGAGGCGACCGGCGCGACGGTCGGCGCCGCGGGCTGGGTGTCAGGCGCCGGCGCGTCCTGCGGCTTCGCGCTCTGCTTGGCGATGGCGCCGGTGACGGAATCCATCCCTTGCTCGAGCACGGTGACGCGCGAATAGAGCCGGTCACGATCGGTGTTCAGCGTCTCGATGGCGGAGGCGAGGCGGCGGGCCTCGTTCTGGCTCTCCTTGGTCAGCATCTGGAGCCGGTCGGCCTGGCGCGACAGATCGGCCGACGCAACCTGGTCACGGCGCCAGCCGAGCTGGGCCTGATTGGCCATCACGGCCATCACGACAGCGCCGACGGCAACCACGCCCCACGCGCCCAGCCGCCACATCATGCTGCGGTCGACCGCGCTTTCCTCGGCCAGAAGTCCGGAGAACAGCCCGCCGGTCTCCTTGGCCCCGAAGGCGTCCGCCAGTGGGTCGGAATCCTTTGCCATGAACGTTAAGTGCCCAGCCCCGAACTGCTTCCCCGAATCAATCAGGGAACATTAACAGGAAAACCCCGTCGCACTTGAATTCCGGGCGTTTGCGGGGGTAGCAAGGCGACAGCTCATGACGGCATCGGCCTGCCGCCGCCCGTTGATTCGGCCATGTTTGACAGGATTTCGATGACCGCCCGTTCCAGCCTCACGATCGTACTCGCCGCCGGCGAAGGCACGCGCATGCGATCGAACCTGCCGAAAGTGCTGCATCCGGTCGCCCACCAGAGCCTGCTCGCGCACCTGCTCGCGGCCACACCGAAGGGAACCGGCACCTCGCTCGCCGTCGTGATCGGCCCCGACCATCAGGCGGTCGGGGACGAGGCGAAACGTATCCGTCCCGATGCGCTCACCTTCGTGCAGGCAGAACGGCTCGGCACCGCGCATGCGGTGCTGGCGGCGCGCGAGGCGATTGCGCGGGGCGCCGACGATCTGCTGATTGCCTTCGGCGACACGCCGCTGATCTCGGCCGAGACCTTTGCGCGGCTGCGCGCGCCGCTCGCGAAGGGCGCAGCAATCGCCGCGCTCGGCTTTCGCGCCGCCGATCCCACCGGCTATGGCCGCTTCATCGTCGAGGGCGACCGTCTGGTCGCGATCCGCGAGCATGCCGATGCCAGCGCGGAAGAGCGCAACATCGATCTGTGCAATGCCGGCCTGATGGCGATCGACGGGCGCCGTGCGCTCGCGATCCTCGACAAGATCGGCAATGCGAATTCGAAGGGCGAATATTATCTGACCGACGCGGTCGGCGTCGTTCGTCAACAGGGATGGGAGGCCGTCGTGATCGAGACCAGCGAGGACGAGGTGCGCGGCATCAACACCAAGGCGCAGCTCGCGGAGGCCGAAAGCGTGATGCAGGCGCGCTTGCGCAAAGCGGCGATGGAAGCAGGCGTCACGCTGATCGCGCCCGAGACCGTTTATCTGTCCGCCGACACCGTGTTCGGCAATGACGTCACCATCGAGCCGTTCGTGGTGATCGGTCCGGGCGTATCGATCGCCGACGGCACGGTGATCCATTCCTTCTCGCATATCGTGCAGACCACGCTCGGCAAGAACGTCTCGATCGGCCCCTATGCGCGGCTGCGACCTGGCACCTCGCTCGGCGACGGCGCGCGCATCGGCAATTTCGTCGAGACCAAGGCCGCGACGCTGGAGGCTGGCGTCAAGGTCAACCATCTCTCCTACATCGGCGACGCCACCATCGGTGCCAATTCCAACATCGGCGCCGGCACCATCACCTGCAACTACGACGGCTTCAAGAAGCACAAGACGATCATCGGGCAGGGTGCCTTCGTGGGTACCAACTCCTCTCTCGTCGCGCCCGTGAAGATCGGCAACGGCGCCTATATTGGCTCCGGCTCGGTGATCACCCGCGACGTGCCCGACGACGCCATGGCGCTGGAGCGCAATCAGCAGACGATCCGGGAAGGCGGCGCGGCGCGCTATCGCGAGATGAAGACCGGCGGCAAGAAGCCGGAAAAGAAGCCGGAGAACTGAGCGCCAACTGCGGTGTCGTCTCGCTTTGTGCGCGATCTCTTCAGTTTTCTGATCGACACATTCGTCACGGGCATGGGGCGACTGCTGCTACGGGAGATGAACGAGTACGATCCGCCCGAGATTTTGGCCCTCGTCATCGGGCTGGCGTTCTGGGCGCTCGTCGTTTTCCTCGTGTATGCTGCGGTGCTGGGGTGGTGAGGCTTCCGCTACTCGTCGTCGGAGAATTCCGAGAAGATCGCGCGCGTCAGGCGCCAGCCGCGCGGCTTGGCGCGCTTGGCCGGCTCACCGGCAGCGTGCTTGACGAAGACGGGTTTGCTTTCCTTGCCGCGCTGGGGCGGGGGCCAATGCGCTAGATGCGTGCCCGTGGTTTCGCTGGCGCGCAGGAACGTCGATGACAGACCTTTGCGGTCGGATGAGCCTTTCATGGCCTTATTCTCCTGTCCCGGAATCGTTGGCCAAACTTGTTGACAAGGAGTTAATTCGCGCGGTTTAAGGCCGGCCAATTCGACGCAGTCGAAGCCGGATGCGAAACGGTGCTGTCTCAATCAGCAATAATTATTGAGTATCTGGTTCCTTAGGAACTTCGCTAAAGACCGAGCGGATCGTTTAGGCGATTTTTCGACGATTTGGGGGATATTGATCCGCATGTGCGGGATTGTCGGCATTCTAGGGCGCACGCCGGTTGCAGAGCAATTGGTGGATTCGCTCAAACGTCTTGAATATCGCGGCTACGACTCCGCGGGCGTCGCCACGCTCGAAGGCAAGCATCTCGCGCGCCGCCGCGCCGAGGGCAAGCTGAAGAACCTGGAGAAGCGCCTCGAGGCCGAGCCGCTCAAAGGCACAACCGGCATCGGCCACACCCGCTGGGCCACCCACGGCAAGCCGACCGTCAACAATGCCCATCCGCACGCGACCGAACGCGTTGCCGTGGTCCACAACGGCATCATTGAGAATTTCCGCGAGCTGCGCGAGGAGCTCGAGAAGAAGGGCACGGTGTTCCACACCGAGACCGACACCGAGATCGTGCTGCATCTCGTGGACGATCTGCTCACGCGCGGCAACAAGCCCGTGGAAGCGGTGAAGCTGACGCTGGCGCGGCTGCGCGGCGCCTTCGCGCTCGGCTTCATCTTCGCCGGTGACGACGACCTCATGATCGGCGCCCGCAACGGCCCGCCGCTCGCGATCGGATATGGCGACGGCGAGATGTATCTCGGCTCCGACGCCATTGCGCTCGGCCCGTTCACCGACACGATCAGCTATCTCGAAGACGGCGACTGGGTCGTGCTGACGCGCAAGGGCGCCACGGTCTTCGACAAGGACGGCCACGCCGTCCAGCGCGAGAAGATCAAGCACGCCGCCTCGACCTCGCTGGTCGACAAGGCCAATTACCGCCACTTCATGGCGAAGGAAATTCACGAGCAGCCGGAAGTGGTCGGCCACACGCTGGCGCGCTATGTCGACATGGCGACCGAGCGCGTCTCGCTGCCGGTCAAGCTGCCGTTCGACTTCAAGAGCATCCAGCGCATCAACATCACCGCCTGCGGCACCGCGAGCTATGCCGGCTTCGTCGCCAAATACTGGTTCGAACGCTTTGCGCGCGTGCCGGTCGAGGTCGATGTCGCCTCCGAATTCCGCTACCGCGAGGCGCCGTTGCGCAAGGGCGATCTCGCCATCTTCATCTCGCAATCGGGCGAGACCGCCGACACGCTGGCCGCGCTGCGTTATGCCAAGGCCGAGGGCGTGCACACGGTGGCCGTCGTCAACGTGCCGACCTCGACGATCGCGCGCGAGAGCGAGACCGTGCTGCAGACACTCGCCGGTCCCGAGATCGGCGTCGCCTCGACCAAGGCCTTCACCTGCCAGCTCATGGTGCTGGCAAATCTTGCGATCGCGGCCGGCAAGGCCCGCGGCGAATTGTCCGACGAGGACGAGACCAAGCTCGTTCATGGCCTCGTCGAGATCCCGCGCCTGATGTCGGACGCGCTCACCACCGAGCTCCAGATCGAGAAGCTCGCGCGTGAGATCGCCAAATCGCGCGACGTGCTCTATCTCGGCCGCGGCACCAGCTTCCCGCTCGCGCTCGAAGGCGCGCTGAAGCTGAAGGAGATCTCCTATATCCATGCCGAGGGCTATGCCGCCGGCGAGCTGAAGCACGGGCCGATCGCGCTGATCGACGAGACCATGCCGGTCGTCGTCATCGCGCCCTATGACCGCGTGTTCGAGAAGACCGTCTCCAACATGCAGGAGGTTGCCGCCCGCGGCGGCAGGATCATCCTGATGACGGACGCCAAGGGCGCGGAGGAGGCGACCGTCGAGTCCCTCGTCACCATCGTCATGCCCGACATGGCGGCCGCGTTCACGCCGATGGTCTATGCCGTCCCCGTGCAGCTGCTCGCATATCATACGGCGGTCATCATGGGCACCGACGTCGACCAGCCGCGCAACCTCGCGAAATCGGTGACCGTGGAATAGGCAGAAGGGATCAGGCCGGAACGCTAGGTAGTCTTCCAAAACCTGCTAGAAGACCCTAGCTTGAGTGCAGCGACCGACCTGGAACCCGAATGACCCCCCGCGACGACGCGCCTGCGCCGCTTGATCCCATCCCGGAACCGCATACCGGCCTGATGGGCCGCTTCCGCAATTATTTCCTCACCGGCCTCGTCGTGACGGGGCCAATTGCCATCACGCTGTATCTGGTCTGGTGGTTCGTCACCTGGGTTGACGGCGTGGTGCGGCCGTTCGTGCCGTTGGCCTATCGGCCCGAAACCTATCTGCCGTATGTCATTCCAGGTTGGGGACTGATTGTCGCATTCTTCACGCTGACGCTGGTCGGCTTCCTCGCCGCCAATCTGATCGGCCGGACGCTGGTCGATATCGGCGAGACCTTCCTCGGCCGGATTCCGGCGGTGCGTGCCATCTATCGCGGCCTGAAGCAGGTGTTCGAGACGCTGTTCTCGGGCAAGGGCTCGAGCTTCCGGAAGGTCGGCCTGGTCGAGTTTCCGTCGCCGGGAATGTGGTCGATCGTGCTGATCTCGCAGTCGCCGAACGAAGAGGTCGCGCGCAGCCTGCCGGGGCAGGAGGAGCACGTCTCCGTATTCCTGCCGTGCTCGCCGAACCCGACCACGGGCTTCTTCTTCTACGTGCCCAAGAGCAAGATCGTCGAGGTCGACATGAGCACCGAAGATGCCGCGACCCTGATCATGTCGGCCGGCGTGGTGCAGCCGGGCTCGGCGCCCGATCCGAAGAAGGCCGCCGCGCTCGCGGGCATGGCGAACGCCGCGCGCATTGCCAACGCGTCCGCGCTCCAGCCCCAGCCCGCGAAGGTGGAGTAGGGCCATTCCCGTTTCGGATGGCCGCATTCACGCAAGCACTTTCGTCCTCTGCTAGTCTTCCGGTTGAATTGAGCGCCTCGCTCGGAATTCGACCTGGAGTGCATGATGACGAAGACCATTGCGATTCTCGCGCCCGGCGCCATGGGCAGCGCCGTGGCCCGCCGCCTCGGCGAAAACGGTGCGCGCGTGCTGACGTCGTTGAAGGGGCGCAGCGAGGCGACGCAAAAGCGCGCCGCGGATGCCGGCATGATCGGCGCCGAGGACGACGCAATCGCGGAGGCCGACATCATCCTTTCGATCGTGCCGCCGGGCGAAGCCGTGGCTTTGGCCGAACGCCTGGCGGCGCTGATCGTCCGGCGCGAGAAGAAGCCGATCGTCGTTGACTGCAACGCGGTCAATGTCGATACCGTGCAAAGAATCGAGGAGATCATCGGCTCGGCGCAGGCGCCGTTCGTCGATGGCGGCATCATCGGCTTCCCGCCGCAGCCCGGCGGCAAGAGCCCGGCTTTCTACCTGTCCGGCGAGTACGCTGGGGATCTCGCGGTGCTGAAGGATCTCGGGCTCGACGTGCGGATTGTCGAGGGACCCGTCGGCGCGGCCTCCGCGCTGAAGATGTCTTATGCCGGTATCGTCAAGGGCCTGGCCGGCATCGGCTCGGCCATGGTGGTCGCGGCCACGAAAGCGGGCGCGGCCGATGCGCTGCGCGACGAGCTCGCGCTGAGCCAGCCCGCGGTCCTGGCCCGGCTCGAAGTTGCGCTGCCGGACATGATCCCGAAGGCCTATCGCTGGGTCGCGGAGATGCGGGAGATCTCGGGTTTCCTCGGGCCCGACCATCCAGCAAGCCAGATCTACGAAGGCTTTGCACGCTGGTTCGAGCACCTCGCCGCGGACGCGAATGGCGAAGCGGTGGATGCGGCACTGCTGAAGGCGTTCGCAGCGCGTGTCGCGCAGAAGAAGGCCTGACCGTCCAGTCCGAAGTCACGGCAACGGATCACTCGCCGTGCACTGAAACCGATTCCAGAAAACCCTGGATGTCCCGGTCGCGTCTCAGGCGCACGACCGGGACATCGGGGCCATATTGAAGGCGCTCGGCCTCGATGACAGGCACGCGCTCCGTGTCGTAGCGCCACGCCTCCTTCATCAGTTTCCAGTCGAACTGTTCCGGACATCCCTCGGGCAGATCGGGTCGCGTCGTGTCGCGATCGAACGCGGAGCGCCAGAGAATGCGCCACTGGCAGAGCCAGCGTGGGCGGTCGATGACGACCAGGGTGTCGGCACGCGCAAGCGTGAGATCGAAGGCGAGCCCCGAGAAGCTGCCGTCGATGACCCATGCGTCGCCAGCGATCTCCTCCGCGACGCGTAGACGGAAGCTGGCCTTGTCGGATGGCTTCCACCCCGGCCGCCAATAGAGCACGTCGAGATGCACCACGGGCAGTCCAAGCTTCCGCCCGAGATTTCGGGAGAGGCTCGTCTTTCCGCTTCCCTGGGAGCCAACGACGATGATCCGGCGCATGAGCGCAAGGTTTCATAAAGTCGACCGCGGCGAAAGGGTGAGTCTTCTGAAGCGGCTCTATCCACTTCGTCATTGCGAGCGCAGCGAAGCAATCCAGCCTGTCTCCGTGGGAAGATTCTGGATTGCTTCGCTGCGCTCGCAATGACGGGGAGGAGACGCCGCACGCCCCGTCTGCTATTGTTTCTGCGGAGACAGATGGATGCAATCGGAGTTCGAATGAGAGTGCTGGTGATCGGCGCAGGCGCGCTTGGAGGCTATTACGGAGCTCGCCTGGTCCGAGCGGGCGGCGACGTGACCTTTCTGGTGCGAGCGAAGCGTGCCGAGCAATTGCGGCGGAATGGATTGCAGGTCGTGAGCCCGCATGGCGACTTTGCCGTGCAGCCGAAGATCGTCCTGGCTAACGATCTCAAGGAGACGTTCGACGTCGTGCTGGTCGGGGTGAAATCCTACTCGCTCGACGATGCGATGGCCCAGTTTGCCCCGGCCGTTGGCGCCAACACGATGATTCTGCCGATACTCAACGGATTGAAACATATTGACGCTCTGACCGCGACGTTCGGCGCCGCCCGCGTCCTCGGCGGATTGGCGAACGTCAGTGCCGGGCTCGACGCGGATGGTCGTGTCGTTCAGTTCATGGCCAATCAGACCATCGTCTTCGGCGAGACCAACGGGGCGCTGAGCGAGCGTGCGCTCGCGCTGGAAACACTGCTCCATGTCCCCGGTATCGACGTGCGCGCCAGCGAAGCGATCATGCAGGACATGTGGGAGAAATTCATCCAGCTCAGCACGCTCGCCGGCATCACTTGCCTGATGCGCGCAAGTATCGGCGAGATCCTGGCGGTGCCGAACGGCGAGCAGTCCATTTTCCGGCTGTTCGCGGAATGCTGTGCCGTTGCAACGGCGTCGGGTTTTGAGCCGCGCGCCCCGTTCATCGAGTTCGACCGGAAACTGTTCACCACGCGGGACTCGCCGCTCAAGGCTTCGATGCTGCGCGATATCGAGCGTGGTTCGGTCACCGAAGCGGAGCATATCCTGGGCGATATGGCCAACCGCGCCCGCACGCTCGGTATCGACACGCCGCTCTTGGATCTGGCCCGCGCGCATGTGGCGGCTTACGAAGTCGGGCGTCGAAGAACAGCAGGCTAACCCGCTCCGATCAGCGGGATCGCCTCGTCCCGCTCGTAGAGATACAGCAGGAACCGCAGCGCCTCGCCACGCTCGCCCTTCAGCTTCGGATCGTCCTTCAGGATCCGCAGCGCCTCGTCTCTAGCCTGGGTGATGAGCTGGCCGTGCACCTCCGACCGCGCGATGCGGTAGCCGGGCAGGCCGCTCTGGCGCACGCCGAGCACGTCGCCTTCGCCGCGCAGCTTCAAATCTTCCTCGGCGATGCGAAAGCCGTCGGTGGTCTCGCGGATGACCTTCAGCCGTGCCTTCGACATCTCGCCGAGCGGCTCGCTGTACAGCAAGAGGCAGGTCGAGGCTTCCGAGCCGCGCCCGATGCGGCCGCGCAGCTGGTGCAACTGGGCCAGTCCAAAACGTTCGGCGTTCTCGATCACCATGATGGTCGCGGCCGGCACGTCGACGCCGACCTCGACCACGGTGGTCGCAACCAGAAGGCCGATCTCATGGGCGGCGAACTCGCCCATCACGCGGTCCTTCTCGGTGCCCTTCATCTGGCCGTGGACGAGGCCGACGCGGTCGCCGAAACGCTTTTGCAAGCTCTCGAAGCGTTTGGTCGCATTGGTCAGATGCTCGGTGCCCTCGGCCTCGGATTCCTCGACCAGCGGGCAGATCCAGTAGACCAGCTTGCCCGCCTCCAAGGCCCGGCCGATGCTGTCCGTGACCTCATTGAGGCGGCTCATCGATATGGTGCGGGTCTCGATCGGCTGGCGGCCGGCGGGCTTCTCGCGCAACTCGGAGATGTCCATGTCGCCGAAATAGGTCAGCACCAGCGTGCGCGGGATCGGCGTCGCACTCAGCACCAGCACGTCGACGGCGGCGCCCTTCGAGGTCAGCGCGAGGCGTTCGCGCACCCCGAAACGATGCTGCTCGTCGACGACGGCCAGGGCGAGATCGCTAAAGATCACGTCGTCCTGGATCAGCGCATGGGTGCCGACGAGGAGATTGATCTCGCCGGCTTCGAGTTGTGCCAACAGCTCGCGCCGCTCCTTGCCTTTCTCGCGGCCGGTGAGGATGGCCACGCGCAGCCCTGCGCGCTCCGCGAGCGGGGCGATGGTCTTGATGTGCTGCCGCGCCAAAATTTCCGTCGGCGCCATCAGCGCGGCCTGCTTGCCGACTTCGGCGACGGCGGCGGCCGCCAGCAGCGCCACCACGGTCTTGCCCGAGCCGACATCGCCCTGAAGCAGGCGCAGCATGCGCACGGGTTGTTGCAGATCGTTCGCGATCGCGGCGGTCGCTTCTCGCTGCGACGACGTCAATGCATAGGGCAGGGCGTCGATGATCTTGTTGCGCAAGTGACCGTCGCCGGCGTTGCGGACGCCGGCCGGGCGGCGCAATTGCGCGCGGATCAGGGCCAGCGCGAGCTGGCCGGCCAAAAGCTCGTCGAAGGCGAGGCGCGACCAGTAGGGTTTTTCGGGCAGGATGTCTGTCAGCTCGACCGGCTGGTGCACGCGGCTGAGCGCCTCGGTGACCGACGGAAAACTGCAGCGGCGCATCACCTCCGGGCTGATCCATTCCGGCAGGGCCGGCAGCTTCTGCAGCGCTTGCGCGACCGCGCGTCGCAGCGAGCCGAGCGCCAGACCCGTGGTCAGCGGATAGACCGGGTCGATGCCCGAGAGCTTCGAGATCGCCTCTTCGTCGAGCACGCGGTCGGGATGCACAATCTGCGGGATGCCGTCATACATCTGGAGCGTGCCCGAGACGTAGCGCTTCTCGCCCATCGGCAGCAGCTTTTCGACATAGCCGGGCTTGGCGCGGAAGAAGGTCAGCACGACATCGCCGGTGTCGTCGCTGGCGTAGACGAGATAGGGCGCCCGGGCGTTGCGCGGCGGAGGCGGGCGATGGCGATCGACGGTGACCTCCAGCGTCACCATGGTTCCCTGGACGGCGTCGCGGATCTTTGGCCGCGCACGGCGGTCGATGACCTGGCTCGGCAAATGCAGCAGCAGGTCAACCAGGCGCGGCGTCTCATTGCGGCTGAGCAGGTACTGCAGCAGCTTGTCCTGCTTCGGACCGACGCCGGGCAGGCTGGTCACGGGAGCAAACAGCGGATTGAGCAGGCTGGGGCGCATGAGAGCGAATCTAGGATCGTTTCGGCCCGTCATGCCCGGCTTTATGCCGGGCATCCACGTCTTTTTTCGCGCTCCTCACGCGGGCAGCGGGCCATGCCAAATCGAGGGCTGACAGGGGCGGTCCGAGTGGCTATATCACCCCGGCCCGGCACGTCCGGGCTTTCTGCGTTTGACTGGATCTGAGACATGACGGGAACGACACGATCGAGCAACGGGCTGGACGATCGCCGCAAGCGGCTTCTGTTCCGCTGCTGGCACCGCGGCACGCGCGAGATGGACCTGATCCTGGGCCGCTTCGCGGATGCCGAGATCGGCAATCTGTCCGACGACGAGCTGACCGAGCTCGAGACCCTGCTCGAAGAGTCCGATCCCGATCTCTATGCCGCCATCACCGGTGACAAGGTGCTGCCAGCTGATGTCACCGGCGCGCTGTTTGCCCGCATCAAGGCGTTCCCGATTACGGACGGCGATTTATGAAACAGGGGATGAAGTCGCCGGCCGAGCTGCTTACGCCCGGCCGCGCGCTGACGCTTGCCAATGTAGCCGAGGGCGCCGAGGGCCTCGTCATCTCCGATCTCGCCCGCGCCATCGCGGCGCGGCCGAAGAAACCGGCCGTCAGCCTTGCCGTGGTCTGCCGCGACGGCGGGCGAATGCAGCAGCTCGAACGCGCGCTGCAATTCTTCGCGCCCGATTTGCCGGTGCTGACCTTTCCGGCCTGGGACTGCCAGCCCTATGACCGCGTCTCGCCCCATGGCGGCATCCTGGCGCAGCGCCTGACCACGCTGGCGCGGCTTGCGCCGCTGACCGGCAGCGACAAGCCGCTGATCGTGCTCACCACGGTGAACGCAATCGTGCAGCGCGTGCCTGCGCGCGAACTCGTCGCCGCGCAGGCGCTGTCGGTTGCGCCGGGCAACGTGGTGCCGATGGACACCATCATCGCCTGGCTCGAGCACAACGGCTACAACCGCTCCTCGACCGTGCGCGAGCCCGGCGAATATGCCGTGCGCGGCGGCATCCTGGATCTGTTTCCGGCCGGCCTCGACCAGCCGGTCCGCTTCGACTTCTTCGGCGACAGCCTGGAATCGATCCGCTCCTTCGACGCCGAGACCCAGCGCACGATGCTCGACATGCGCTCGCTCGACCTCGTGCCGATCTCGGAATTCCAGCTCGTCACCGACACCATCCGCCGCTTCCGCATGGGCTATGTCGCCGAGTTCGGCGCGCCCGAGCGCGACGATGCGCTGTACGAGGCCGTCAGCGAGGGCCGCCGCCATCCCGGCATGGAGCACTGGCTGCCGCTGTTCCAGGACCGGATGGACACGCTGTTCGACTATCTGCAAGGCGCGGCCATCGCGATCGAGCCGCAGGCCGAGGACGCGGTTCGCGAGCGCTTCAAGCAGATCCAAGATTACTACGAAGCCCGCCGCGATGCGATGGAGCATCCCGGCGGCGGTGCGATCTACAAGCCGCTGCCGCCCGACAGGCTCTATCTCACCGACGAGGAATGGACCAGGCGCGAAAGCGAGATGTCGCTGGTGCGGCTGACGCAGTTTTCGGTTCCGGCCGATGGTGCGACGATCGTCGACGCCGGCGCGCGCAAGGGCCGCGACTTCGCACCCGAACGCAACGACGCCACCGTCAACGTGTTCGAGTCCGTCGTCAGCCACGTGATGGCGCTGCATGCCCAGCGCAAGAAGGTCGTGATCGCACTCTGGAGCGAGGGATCGCGCGACCGCATGACCTCGATGCTGCGCGACCACAAGCTGACCCACACCACCAGCGTCAACGCCTGGCGGACGGTGCAGGCGACCCCGCGCAACGAGACCATGCTCGCCGTGCTCGGCCTCGAAAGCGGTTTCGAGACCGACGAGATCGCGCTGATCAGCGAGCAGGACATCCTTGGCGACCGCCTGGTCCGGCCCCGCAAGGCCAGCCGCAAGCTCGACAATTTCATCTCGGAGGTGACGAGCCTTGCCGCGGGCGACATCGTCGTCCATGCCGACCACGGCATCGGCCGCTTCATCGGCTTGCAGACGCTCGACGTCGCCGGCGCGCCGCATGACTGTCTTGAGCTGCATTACGCCGCCGACGCAAAACTGTTTCTGCCGGTCGAGAACATCGAGCTGTTGTCGCGCTACGGCTCCGACCAGACCACAGTCGAGCTGGATCGTCTGGGCGGAAGCGGCTGGCAGACCCGCAAGGCCAAACTCAAGAACCGCATCCGCGAGATTGCGGGCGAGCTGATCAAGATCGCCGCCGCGCGCCATTTGCACGAGGCGCCAAAGCTGCCGGTGCAGCCGGGACTTTACGACGAGTTCTGCGCGCGCTTCCCCTATGACGAGACCGAGGACCAGTTAGGGGCCATCGAATCCACGCTGAAGGACCTTGAGCTCGGCCGTCCGATGGACCGGCTGATCTGCGGCGACGTCGGCTTCGGCAAGACCGAGGTGGCCTTGCGCGCGGCCTTTGCCGTTGCGCTCGAAGGCAAGCAGGTCGCGGTCGTGGTGCCGACCACGCTGCTCGCCCGCCAGCACCACAAGACCTTCACCGACCGCTTCAAGGGCTTTCCAGTGAATGTGGCGCAGGCCTCGCGCCTGGTCCCGACCAAAGAGCTGAACCTGGTCAAGAAGGGCATTGCCGACGGCTCGGTCGACATCGTCGTCGGCACCCACGCGCTGCTCGGCAAGGCGATCAAGTTCCGCGATCTCGGCCTCGTTATCGTCGACGAGGAGCAGCATTTTGGCGTCACCCACAAGGAACGGCTAAAGGCGCTTCGCTCCGAGGTGCACGTGCTGACGCTGTCGGCGACGCCGATCCCGCGCACGCTGCAACTGGCGTTGACCGGCGTCCGCGAGCTCTCGATCATTGCATCGCCCCCGGTCGACCGGCTCGCGGTGCGCACCTTCGTCGCTCCGCATGATCCGCTGATGATCCGCGAGGCGCTGCTGCGCGAGCGCTATCGCGGCGGCCAGGCGTTCTACGTGGTGCCGCGCATCGACGACCTCGCCGAGGTCAAGGACTTCCTCGACAAGAACGTGCCGGAGATGAAGGTCGCGGTCGCGCACGGCCAGATGCCGCCCGCGGTGATCGAAGACATCATGACCGCCTTCTACGACGGCAAGTTCGACATCCTGCTGTCGACCACCATCGTGGAGTCCGGCCTCGACATTCCCAACGCCAACACGCTGATCGTGCACCGTGCCGACATGTTCGGCCTGGCGCAGCTGTATCAGCTCCGCGGCCGCGTCGGCCGCTCCAAGCTGCGAGCCTATGCGCTGTTCACGCTGCCGGCGCAGCAGAAGATCACCGCGCAGGCCGAGCGCCGGCTCACCGTGTTGCAATCGCTGGAGACGCTGGGCGCGGGCTTCCAGCTCGCCTCGCACGACCTCGACATCCGCGGCGCCGGCAACCTGCTCGGCGAGGAGCAGTCCGGCCACATCAAGGAAGTCGGCTTCGAGCTCTACCAGTCGATGCTGGAGGAGGCGATCGTCAACCTCAAGGCCGGCGTGTCCGAGCCCGCCGCCGACCGCTGGTCGCCCTCGATCACCATCGGCATGCCCGTGCTCATTCCGGAAGACTATGTCGGCGACCTCTCGGTGCGGCTGTCGCTGTACCGGCGGCTGGCCGATCTCGACACCGAGGAGGAGATCGAGAACTTTGGCTCGGAGATGCGCGACCGTTTCGGCGTGCTGCCCGACGAGGTGCGCTATCTGTTCAAGGTCGCCGCGATCAAGGCGTTCTGCCGCACGGCCAATGTCGGGAAGATCGACGCCGGTCCGAAGGGCGCGGTCATCGCCTTCCGCGATAATTCGTTCGCCCACCCCGACCGCCTGGTGTCGTTCATCCGCAGCTACGGCCAGGCCGCCAAGGTGCGGCCCGACATGAAGGTGGTGTTCCTGCAGGACTGGGAGACGCCGGAAGAGCGTCTCGCCGGCACCACGGAGATCATGCGGCAGCTGGCACAGCTGGCGCAGAGCAAGAAGGCGGCGTAATTGTTCCGAGCGCCACCGGAGCGGTACTTGGATACAAAACAGCGGCATATGGCCACTTGCGGAATGATCGAACGACAGCCATGTTCGATTCGTCGAGTTCGGCCGACGATTTGGCCTCGCCGCTGATAGCGTGCCTGACTAATGACCTGATTCGTGTGACCCGCGACTGGTTTACCGGCCGCGGGTTTTTTGTACCGCAAAGCGGGGCTGCCCCGCCCATTGAAACTTCTGAGGTCGCGAGCGTGTCTATCAATATCGATTCAGGCCAGGAACACGGTGACGAACACGACGACGTCATGTATCCGCAGGTCCTGCCGTTCATATTGGTCCACGCGGGATGCTTCGCGGCGATCTGGTCGGGCGTCTCGTGGCAAGCCGTAGTCATTTGCGCGGTTCTGTACTGGTTGCGCATGTTTGCGATCACCGCCGGCTATCACCGGTATTTCTCGCACCGGGCCTACGCGACCAGCCGGGTGTTTCAGTTCATCCTGGCCTTCCTGGCCCAGAGCAGCGCTCAGAAAAGCGTCCTCTGGTGGGCTGCCAAACATCGCCATCACCATCTTCACTCGGATACGGCGCAGGATGTGCATTCGCCCCGGCACAAGGGCTTCCTCTACAGTCATCTCGGCTGGATCTTCTACCGGCAGCACGATGCAACCGATCTGGTGAAAGTATCGGATCTGGCGTCGTATCCCGAGCTGATGTGGCTGCACAAACTGGAGCTTCTGCCGGCATTCGTGCTCGCGGGCCTCTGCTTCCTCATTGCCGGGTGGTCAGGACTCGTGGTCGGCTTTCTCTGGAGCACGGTGCTCGTGTATCACGGCACGTTCTGCATCAACTCCCTCGCACATGTTCACGGCCGCAGGCGGTACGTGACCGGCGACGATTCCCGCAACAACTGGCTGCTCGCTCTCGTCACGATGGGTGAGGGGTGGCACAACAATCACCACGCCTATCAGGCCAGCGCGCGACAGGGCTTCCACTGGTACGAGATTGATCTCACCTATTATATCCTGGTGGCCTTGTCCTGGCTCGGGATTGTCGGGGATCTGAAGATGCCGCCCAAGCAGGTCCTGCGCAATGAGCATCGGTTGGGATCACGCGCGATCAAGCAGGCGGCCGAGCAGCTCGCTGCTCGCTTCAATCCTGAACACATCGCACAGGCGATCAAGACGTCGATCCATGAGACCGAATTGTCGGTCCGGGACGCGATCATTCTGTTGCAGCAGCGTGCCGATTTGCGTCTGTCCAGCATGCCGACTCGCGACCAGTTGCTGGCCGAAGCGCAGCGCATGTTCGCAAAGACGATGTCGCTGGACGACATCGTCGACCGGGCCCACGAGCTCCTGAACGAGACTGTCGGCTTTCTCCTGGCCACTCCCGCTCTGGCAGCCGCCCCGAAATCGGGCGCGAATGGTGGCGCTTAGCGCCACGTTGCCCGTACAAGGGGCGCGCACGAGATCAGGGATTGCTGACGCGCGACTACGACGCCGCGCGCGACGCGTCGGCTGAGAGACGCCCGAGCAGTGACCGCGCCGTATCCGACGGCGACAGCGAGTCCACGCTGACAACGGGATCGCTGCGCATCTCGTACTTGCTATTGGAGGTGTGCCGCATCACCGCCGACAGGCGGCGGGCGATCATGTGGGCGGTGCGGAAGTCGGTCTCCGCGAACACGACGACGGAACCGTCTTTCTGCGCCACGCCAAAATCCATCTGCCGCATCAGGCGGCTCAGGATCCGCGCGGCGTCGAGCTGGGCGCGGGAATTGCCGGGCTCGAAGGCGAAGCGCGCCACGGAGAGGCCGCCGCCGCGGGCAAGAGCCTGCTCGACCGCCGGCGAAATCGCGGGCAAAAGCTTCCACCGTGAGCAGGCCGCTGCGCGGATCGAGCCAGCCGCCGGCATCGATCGAGCGCAGCGTGCGGCTCAGTTGCGCTTCCATCGCGTGCTGGCGGATCAGCGGCAGCGCGTTGGCGGCGACCTTCGCCGGCTCGCCCGGGATCAGCTCGAGATTGGGCAGGTCGTAAGTCTGCGCGAGCTGGTGCGCGGTGACGGCCACGGGCAGGCTGCGGAATCGGGTGTCTTCCGCGAGCACCGTGAGGAAGGCGTCGGTGACGCGCGCGGTAAAACCTTCGGCGAGCACGACGCCATCGATATCGCGGGTGTTGAGATGCTTGGCCGCGGCCTCGATCGAGAGCGCGCCGACGACCCCGACGCGTTCGCCGAACGCGACGGAGAGCGCAGGATAGGCTGCGCCGCGGCCGATCAGGAGCACCGTTGCATCGCGTACCGGATCCCCCTCCGGCAACCCGACTTTCGCGTCCGGCAGCCGGCGCAGAACCGTCGCATGGAGAGTCCGTACGCGTAGCGCGGCGCGGAGCCGCGCGACGAGACGATCGGAATTGCCGCCGCGCGAGGAGAACGGCAGGGCGTTCTGCGGCAGCGTGCCCGCAGCATCGAGTGCCACGAACGGCAGGTAGGGCGATTGGTCCGCGATCTTCCTGGCGAGCGGCGCAAGGTAGGGCTCGTGCCCGGCATGCATCGCGGCGAGAACTGCGGCCGGCTGCACCTGCTCGACCGCGCGCGCCGCGCTGGCCCAGTCGGCGTCGACGACGGGAAACAGACGGGCCTCGTCCAGTGCCGCAATGAAAGGCGGCCGCTGGGCGTTGGACACAAACAGGATCGGGCCCGCCTGGGACATCGCAAACTCTGATCACGCAACAGATGCTGCGCAATCTAGTCCGGTTGCCTTAATGCAGCGTCAATGGATGGGTCGAAACTGCGCTTAAACCGGCCCGGAGCGGTCGCGAAAAGCCTCGACCATCAGGGGGTTAAGCCCGAGTTCATTGAGCGCTTCGCGGGCGCGGCCATTGTCTTGCGCCCGTCCTGCGAGCCGGTGACCCGAGAGCCGGTCGGGCAGCGCGGTGAGCAGGGCGCCCTGGCCGAGCCGGCGCGCCCATTCCTGGAGATCGTTGGACAGGAAGCGGTAGCCGCCGACGGCCATGATGCCGGAGGGCGGCGCGGTGATGCAGATCGCGCCGCTCGGACGGTCGAGCCGCGCGGCATAGCCGGTGTCGACATAGTCGCGCGGCGGCTGCGCCGTCAGGGTGTCGCCGACCGGCTGCGGCGGTGCGTAGGCCGCGATCGGCACCATCGCTCCGCGCAGGCCGAGCGTGCCCCTGGGCGTCAGCAGGATCTCGCCGGCGATGGAGGAACCGGACTGCTCGCGCGGGGCGCCGTGCAGCCCGGGCATCACCGCAACAGGCATGCCGTCCTCGCCGCGGCGGGCGCCGAACAGCCCGGCCTCGCCGAACAGATAGACGTCGGTCAGCGGTGCATGCGGCGCGATCCAGGCATCGCTCGCCGCCACCTGCTCGGGCGCGCGCCAGAGGCCGATGACGTTGCGCAAGCTCGGCATCCGCGCCGCGAGATCGGCATCGCCGAGCCGTAGCGCGAGCTGCGCCGGGGCGATCAGCACCTCGCATTCGTGCTCGTTGATTTGCTGTTCCAGCACGTCGTTCTCGAAGGGATGATGCAGTGCCAGCGTGCCGCCGCAGAGCAGCCACACCGCGAGCGAGGAGGCGAGGCCTGCGAACGACATCGGCGTGAACGCCGCCATCACGGTCGCGCCCTGCTTGATGTCGGCTTCCAGCGACATCGCGAGCCCGCCGGCGATCAGGCTGAAATGCGGCCGCGGCACCGGGCGAAAGCCTTCCGCGGTGACGTCGAAGGAGATCATCGCCGCCTTGCGGCCGTCCTGGATCACGGCGCGCGTGGTGCCGGGCGGGCGGGCCAGCACGTCGTCGAGCGAGGCCATACCCTCGGGCAGGTCGGCGCCGAAACCGCAGACGTAACGGATCGAGAAGGCCTCCGCGGCGGCATGCATCGCGAGGTCGGAATAGCTGACGCCGTCGACCTTGCTCATGGTGACGATGGCGCGCGCCGCGGTGCGGTTCAGCGCGGCGGTCAGTTCCGCATGGCGCCAGAGCAGCGGCAGCACCGCGACGACGAGCCCGGCGCGATGCGCGGCGAGCACTGTCAGCACGAACTCGACCGTAGCAGGCAGCTGGATCGCGATGACGGAATTGGCCGGCAGGCCCGATTCGACGAAATGCGCCGACAGGGCCTCGATGGCGGTGTCGGCCTCGGCGTAGGTCATCCGCCGCGGCTGATGGCCGGTCACGCGAGCCTTGTTGAGGGGATCGAGCAGAGCGGGCGCGTGCGGTTGCCGCATCAGCGTGCGCTGAAACAGCGTGTCGAGCGTCGGCGATACGGCTGGCTGATTCACGGCGTCACTTCGCTTGCGGCTGCCCCTTCGACCACCAGGTCTCCGGCAGGTATCCGGACAGCGCGGTGGCCTTTGGCCGTTCTATCCGATTCCAGCGCGCGATCCATTGCTCGGATACGTTAAACAGGGGGATTGTATAGAAACCGGAGATCAGGGCGCGGTCGAGCGCCCGCACCGCCGAGACGAAGGCCGTGTGATCACGGGCCTCGAGGAGAGCGTCGATCATGGCATCGACGGCGGGATCTTTGGCGCCCATGTAGTTGCGGGTGCCCGGATTGTCGGCGGCCGCGCTCCCCCAATAGAAATACTGCTCGTTGCCGGGCGACAGCGACTGGTCCCAGCGGTTCTGGATCATGTCGAACTCGTAGCCGAGCCGGCGCTGGTCGAACTGCACGGGATCGACTGCGCGAACGCTCGGCTCGATGCCGGCGCGCTTGAGGTCGCGCTGGAACGCGAGCGCGATGCGCTCCTGGTCGCGGGTCGTCACCAGCATCTCGAAGGTGAAGGGGGCCTTTGTCGCGCGGTTGCGCAGCACGGTGCCGTCGAGATCGTAGCCGGCGTCTGACAGGAGCTTGAGTGCGGCGCGCAGCGTCGTCCGGTCGCGCCCCGAGCCGTCGGTGACGGGCAGGCGGTAGCTGCCGTCCATGACGTCGGGCGGGATCTGCGCGGCGAAGGGCTTCAGCAGCTCGCGTTCGCGCGCATCCGCGGGCCGGCCATAGGCCGACAGGTCGGAGCCGGCGAAATAGCCGGCGACGCGCGAATAGAGTCCGAAGAAGTAGTTGCGGTTGACCAGCTCGAAATCGAACAGCAGCGTCAGTGCCCGGCGCACGCGGATGTCGGCGAAGATCGGACGGCGCATGTTGAACACCAGGAATTCGGAAGGCTGCGGCACGCCGGGCTTGATGGTGTCGCGGATCACTTCGCCGCTTTTGGCGGCTGGAAAGTCGTAACCGTCGTGCCAGCGCAGCGGCTCGTGCTCGACGCGGAAATCATAGAGGCCGCGCTTGAAGGCTTCGAACTGGCCGTTGGCCTCGCGAAAATAGTCGAGCCTGATCTCGTCGAAATTGTAGAGCCCGCGATTGATGGGCAGGTCGCGACCCCAATAGTCGGGATTGCGGGTCAAGGTCACGCTGGCGCCGGGCTTCACCGCCATGATCCGATACGGGCCCGAGCCGATCGGGCCGGTCAGCGTCGTCTCCTCAAAGGTCGCGACATCCACTGCATGCTTCGCCAGGATCGGCATCAGACCGAGGATCAGCGGCAATTCCCGGTCGTTGGCGCCAGCCAGGTCGAAGCGGACGGTGAGAGGGTCGGGCGCCTCGGCCTTGGCGACCTTGGCGTAATATTGCCGATGGTTGGGGCGGCCGTGATCGCGCAGCAGCTGCCAGGAGAACAGCACATCCTCCGCCAGGACCGGCTTGCCGTCGGAGAAGCGGGCGCGGGGATCGAGGCGGAACGTGACAAAGCTCCGCGCGTCATCGGTCTCGACCGATCTGGCGAGCAGGCCGTAGAGCGTGAACGGCTCGTCATTGCCGCGTGCGAGCAGGCTCTCGACCACGTAGTTCCGCACCGGCTGCACGGCCAATCCCCTGACGATGAAGGGATTGAGGCTGTCGAAGGTGCCGAGAATGCCCCAGGTCAGCCGGCCGCCCTTGGGGGCATCAGGGTTGGCGTAGGGCATGTGGGTGAAATCGGCCGGCATCGCCGGCTTGCCGTGCATCGCGATGGCATGGGCTTCCCCAGCGCCCGCGCCGCTTGCGGAGAGCACGGAGGCCAAGACGAAGGCGAGAAGACAGAGGCGGGTGCCAAGGCCCTCACGAAGGCCCTCGAGAAGGCGCTGGAACATGGACATCGGCACACGTTGATTCGAGGACCTGCGGGCCTGAATCCTATCACAAGGAATTTCACGGATCGCAGGCCAGAGCGGTTCAAGGCGTGGCCAAAGACGCTTGTCGGCATTGATCTTTTCGTCGGCCACGTTAAGAAGGCACGCAATCGCGCAAGAGCGTCGAGCCCGTCACTTATCCGCCTCAATTGACGGGGAGAGAGCCGCGCCCAACGCGGCCAGGTTCGTCGCTTCGGAGCGGTCCGGGCACTTCCCGTTCAGAAAGGGTTTTCCGCAATGAATTTCCGTTACTTGGCCGCGTCCGTCCGGCCGCGCGGGCGACTTCTCGCCTTGTTGACGGCGACGGCATTGGCCGTTCCGTTTGCCGCTGAGGCCCAGACCCCGGCGCCGGCCCCCGGCGCGCCTGCCGCGCCCAAGGCGGCGCCGAAAGCTGCCCCGAAGGCTGCCCCGAAGGCTCCGGCACCGGCTGCCCAGGCTCCCGCCCAGCCGGCTCCCGCGCAGGGCGCTCCGGCGCAGCAGGGCGCCGCGGCCCAGCCGGCCGATCAGCAGATCCAGCTGATCTACGCCCCCTGGACCAAGTTCTGCCTCAAGGGCCAGGACGCCAACGCCAAGCAGGTCTGCTTCACCGGCAAGGACGGCCGTATCGAGTCGGGCCAGCCGGTCATCGCGGCCGTGATCATCGAGCCCGAAGGTGAGCCCAAGAAGATCCTGCGCGTGACGCTGCCGCTGGGCATGCAGCTCGTGCACGGCACCCGCATCATCGTGGACAACAATGCGCCGTTGCAGAGCCCCTACGTGATCTGCTTCCAGAATGGCTGCATGTCCGACTACGAGGCTACGCCCGAGCTCATCGGCAACATGAAGAAGGGCCAGAACCTCGTTGTCCAGGCGATCAATGCCAACGGTGCGCCCTTGACGCTGCCGCTGCCGCTCGCTGGCGAATTCCAGAAGGCCTATGACGGTCCGCCGACCGATCCGAAGGTGTTCGAGGAAACCCAGAAGAAGCTTCAGGAAGAGCTTCAGAAGAAGGCCGACGAGCAGCGCAAGAAGCTCGAGCAGAACGGTGGCGCGCCCGGCGCGGCTCCGACCGGTCAGAAGTAAGCGGGCTAAAATCCCGGACATGAAAAAGGCGCTCGGTTCGAGCGCCTTTTTTGCTGGCCGCTTGATGGCGGCAAAACTCACTTCAAGCGCGGTCGGCTCAGTTCAGCGACGGATTGCGCGGGCGATAGCCGCCGGTTTTGTCCTTGATGAAGATCTCGGCGACCTGGGAATGGCGGATCGGCTCGCCGGAATCGTCAGGCACCAGATTCTGCTCGGAGACATAGGCGACGTATTCCGACTCCGCGTTCTCCGCGAGCAGGTGGTAGAACGGCTGGTCCTTGTGAGGCCGCACCTCTTCGGGAATCGACAGCCACCACTCCTCAGTGTTGTTGAATTCCGGATCGATGTCGAAAATCACCCCCCGGAACGAGAAGATCCGGTGGCGAACGACCTGTCCGATCTGGAATTTGGCGGTCCTCGCTTTAATCATTCCCAGTCGATAGACCAGGATTGTGGCCGATGCTAGTGCCCTGACCTGGAATTGACCTTCGACTAAGGGGTGGATAGCCCCCAAATCTTCAGAAAACACTTCATCAATGATCGATATCCTCAATCTGGCGCTACCTTATTTCGGCTTGATCTTTGTTGGATTCGCTTGCGGCAAGGCCAAGTCGCTGCCGGAATCAGGCCTCGCCTGGATGAACTTCTTCCTGCTCTACGTGTCGCTGCCGGCGCTGCTGTTCGCGATCATGTCGAAGACGCCGTTTGCGGAATTGAACAACCCGCCGTTCCTGGTCGCGACCACGCTGTCCACGGTTGCGGCGTTCACCCTGGCGCTGGTCGTCGGCAAGGTTTTGGGACGGCTGACGCTGCGCGAGGCGACGCTTGCGGGCCTCTCCGGCGGCTATGGCAATATCGGCTACATGGGGCCGGGGCTGGCGCTCGCCGTGCTTGGACCGAAGGCCTCGGCGCCGACCGCGCTGATCTTCTGCTGCGACAGCATCTTCCTGTTCACGATCGTGCCGCTGCTGATCGAGCTCTCCGACCGCGACCATCCCTCGCTGGTCCATGCCTTCGGCGTCGTGCTGAAGCAGATCGTGCTCAACCCGCTGATCATGTCGGCCTGCTTCGGCGCGGCCGTGGCGGCGCTTCATATCGAGCTGCCGGTCGCACTCGATCGCACCATCACGTTCCTTCAGAACGCAGCCGCACCGACCGCGCTGTTCGTGCTCGGCGTGACCGTGGCGCTCCGCCCGTTCAACCGGGTGCCGTGGGAGGTGCCGGGCGTGATCGCGGTGAAGCTGTTGATCCACCCGCTCGCCGCGTTCGGTCTGATGCTGGCGTTCGGACCGTTCGCGCAGCCCTGGGCCGCGACCGCCGTGCTGATGGCCTCGCTGCCGCCGGCGCTCAACGTGTTCGTGATCGCCCGGCAGAACGACGCCTGGATCGAATCCGCCTCTGTCGCGGTGCTGCTCGGGACCTTCGCGTCGGTGGTCACGCTGACCAGCGTGATGTGGGCGATCCAGACCGGCCGGCTGGCGTTTCCGTAAGCGAGCCTATCGCCGCCACGTCGGGGTCAAGCCCTCGCGCATGGCGAAGCGCCGCAGCGGGCCGATGGCGCCGAGCAGGTGCATGCCGACCGCGCGAACCGGCTGGAGCGGCAGGAAATCGTTGAGCAGGGAGCGGTTGGCGATGTCGATCGCAAACGTGCGGCTCAAAATGTCCGGACGCCGCGTCCGGTCGTAGCGCTTGAGCACGTCGGGCGCGCCGGGATCCTGGCCCGCAGCGATGGCTTCGCCCGCGAGCCTGGCGATGTCAGCGGCATCGCGCAGACCAAGGTTGAGGCCCTGGGCGCCGATCGGCGGGACCACATGGGCGGCTTCGCCGACCAGCGCGATGCGGTCGCGCCCGAAGGATGTTGGACGTTCGATCGCCAGCGGAAACAGATTGCGGCCCGGCTCGACCGTCATGCGTCCCAAAATGGAATGCGACTGCTTCTCGATCGCGGCGGACAGCTCCGCGTCGCTCAAGCCGCGGAGCCGCTCGGCCTCGGCGGGGGCCGAGACCCAGACGATGCTGGAGCGGTCGCCGGGCAGGGGCACGAACACGCAAGGGCCATGCGGCGTGTGGAACTCGGTCGAGACGTTGCGATGCGGGCGCGCATGGCCGACGTTGAAGGTCAGCGCGGTCTGCGTCAGGTCGCGCCGCGTCACCGCGATGCCGGCGGCTTCCCGGCACAGCGAGTGCCGGCCGTCGGCGCCGACCACGAGCCGGGCCGAGAGGAATTGAGCGGACGTCGTGCGGACCGCGACGTCGTCGGCTTCGATGACGACGCTTTCGGCCTCGTCATCGCAACGGACGAGGTTGGGCAACTCAGCCGCGCGTTCTTCCATCGCCAGCATCAGCGAGCGGTTGTCGATGTTGTAGCCGAAGGCGTCGAGCGCGATTTCGTGGCAGGAGAACCGGACCTCCGGCGCCCGGAACAGCCGGCCGGTGTCGTCGACGAGGCGCATGATTTCGAGCGCGGCCGCCTTGCCCTTGCAGCGCGGCCAGACGTCGAGGCTCTCCAGGAGATCGACGGAGGCGCCGAGCAGGGCGGTGGTGCGGTTGTCGGCGTAGGGCATGCGCCGCGCCACCAGCGCGGTCCGCGCGCCGGCCTGCGCCAGTGCGATGGCGGCCGCCAGCCCCGCCGGTCCGCCGCCGATCACGGCCGCGTCATGGAGTGTCGATGCATCTGTCATGGAACGACAATTGACATGCTGCGCGGCAAATTCAAGCCCGGCTATATTTCCTTGATTTTGTGGCGAATTGTGCGACCGCGCGCCGCAATGGCGGATGTGCAAACCGGTCTCATTCTGATAGCAGAAGCCATGGATACCCAAGAGGATTCCCTGAAGCCGAGACCGGCGATCCGCGCCGTGGCCTTCTCGGTGCACATCTTCACCGCATTCGGCGCGGCCATCGCGCTGCTGGCGATGCTGGAGGCCGTGCGCGAGCATTGGGCGGCGATGTTTCAGTGGCTGGGCGTCGCCCTGATCATCGATGCGATCGACGGGCCGATCGCACGCCTGCTGAAGGTCAAGGATGTGCAGCCGAACTGGTCGGGAGACGTGCTCGATCTCGTGGTCGACTTCGTCACCTATGTGTTCGTGCCGGCCTATGCGATCGTGGCGAGCGGGCTGTTGCTGCCGGTGGCCGCGCCGCTGCTCGGCATCGCCATCATCGTCACCAGCGCACTATATTTCGCCGATCTGCGCATGAAGGCGGACGACAATCATTTTCGCGGCTTTCCGGCGCTGTGGAATGCGGCGGCGTTCTACCTGTTCCTGCTGCACTGGCCGCCGCTGGTATCGACGCTGCTGGTCGCGGCGCTTGTCGTGCTGACCTTCGTGCCGTTCCACGTGCTGCATCCGGTGCGGGTGGTTCGGCTGCGCTGGCTGACGATGTCGCTGATCGCGATCTGGGCCGTGCTCGGCCTCTATGTGCTGGAGATGGATTTTCGCGTCGGCACCGGCGTGACGATCGTGCTCTGCGCCATCGCACTCTGGATCAGCTTCAGCGACGCCTTGATCCGCCTGGCAAGATCCTTCGCATGATGCACCTCCTCACTAGTCCTGAAGCCTGGGCCGCGCTGCTCACCTTGACCGCGCTCGAGATCGTGCTCGGCATCGACAACGTCATCTTCCTGTCGGTGATCGTCTCGCGCATCCCCGAGAAGCAGGCCCACCGCGCCCGCCAGATCGGGCTCGCGCTGGCGCTGATCTTCCGCATCATCCTGCTCAGCCTGCTGGTCTGGCTGATCGGCCTGACCGCGCCGGTGTTTTCATTTTCAGGTTACGGCTTCTCCTGGCGCGATCTCATCCTGATCGGCGGCGGCCTGTTCCTGATCGCCAAGGCGACGCACGAGATCCACGCCGAGGTCGAAGCCGATGACGGCGAGGGCGACCGGGAGTCCGGCGGCAGCGCGTTCTTCTGGGTGATCGTCCAGATCATCGTCATCGACATCGTGTTCTCGCTGGACTCGATCATCACCGCGATCGGCATGGCGCAGGACATCGAGATCATGATCGCGGCGGTCGTGATCGCCTGCCTGATCATGTACATTTCGTCGGGGCCGGTGTCGCGCTTCGTTGCGGAGCATCCGACCACCAAGATGCTGGCGCTGGCGTTCCTGGTGCTGATCGGCGTCGCGCTGGTCGCGGACGGATTCCAATTCCACATTCCGCGCGGCTACATCTACTTCGCAATTGCGTTCTCGGCGGCGGTGGAATTCTTCAACGTGCTGGCGAAGCGCAACCGCAGGAAAGTCCGCAAGTCGTCCGTTTAGCCGTTCCAATCTGGGTCGAGTTGACAAGGCGGGCGCGATGTCTTTCGCTCAGCGGCGAGAAGACCGAGAGGAGGTCAGGTGATGACCAAAGCCGTCCGTGTGCACAAGGTCGGAGGCCCCGAAGCCCTGGTCTATGAGAGCGTCGATGTCCCGGCGCCGGCTTCCGGCGAGGTGCGCATCCGCCAGCATGCGGTCGGGCTGAACTTCATCGACGTCTATTATCGCACCGGCCTCTACAAGGCGCCGGGGCTGCCCTTCATCGCCGGCAACGAAGCGTCGGGCGAGGTCATCGCCGTCGGGCCCGGCGTGACGCATTTCCATCCCGGCGACCGCGTGGCCTACTACCACAATCTCGGTGCCTATACCGGCGAGCGCAACATCCCCTGGGAGAAGCTGGTCAAGCTGCCCGACCACATCACACACGAGCAGGGCGCCGTGCTGATGCTGAAGGGGCTGACGGTCTGGTATCTCCTGCACAAGACCTTCAAGGTCGAGCCGCATCATCGCGTGCTGATCCATGCCGCGGCCGGCGGCATCGGCTTGCTCGCCTGCCAATGGGCGAGGGCGCTCGGGGCCCATGTCATCGGCACGGTCGGCTCGCGCGAGAAGGCGGAGCTTGCGGAGGCCAATGGCTGCGACCACGTCATCCTCTACAACGAAGAGGATTTCGTCGCGCGCGTGAAGCAGATCAGCCGCAACGAGGGCTGCGACGTCGTCTATGACGGCGTCGGCAAGGCGACCTTCCCGGGCTCGCTGTCCTGCCTGAAGCCGCGCGGCATGTTCGTCTCGTTCGGCAATGCCTCGGGGCCCGTGCCGCCGTTCTCGATCGCCGAGCTCAACAATCACGGCTCGCTGTTTGCGACGCGGCCGAAACTGAACGACTACGTCGGCACGCGCAAGGAGCTGCTGGAAGGCGCCGATACGCTGTTCGCCGCCGTCATCAACGGCAAGCTGCACGTGCCGATCAACCACGCCTACGCGCTGAAGGACGCCGCCAAGGCGCATATCGATCTCGAAAGCCGCAAGACCACCGGCGCGTCGATCCTGAAGCCGTAGTCTCTCGTCATCCTCGGCTCCCGTGTCCCGGACGCGCCGCAGCGTGAAACGCTGCTGCGCAGGGCCGGGACCATCTCCCCGGCTGGGCCCCGGCTCTGCAGCGCACCGCCGAAGGGGCGCTGCGCTGCGTCCGGGGCACGAGACTGGCCTCACGCGACGCGCCTTGCCGCGCCGGCCCTGGTCAAAATCCCGTCGAGACAATCGATCATCTCGACGATCTCGGCCCGCGTGACGTTCAGCGCCGGCATGAAGCGCAGCGTGTCGAGCTGCGGCGCGTTCAGGAGCACGCCGGCCTCGAACGCCTGCGCGACGATGCCTGGCGCGATCGGCAGCTTGAGGTCGAGCGCGAGCAGGAGGCCACGTCCCCGCACGCCGCCGAGGCCGTGCCGGGCCGAGACCTTCTGCAACTCGCTTTCGAGCAGCAGGCCGGTCTCGGTGACCGTCTTCAGGAAGTCGGGCTTGCTGATCTCTTCCAGCACCGCGAGCCCCGCCGCGCACATGATCGGGTTGGCGTTGAAGGTCCCGCCCTGATCGCCGTGCTCGAAGCAGGAGGCACGTTCGGTTGCGAGTAGGGCTGCGAGCGGCACGCCACCGCCGATGCCTTTGCCGAGCGTCATGATGTCGGGCGCGATGCCTGTGTGCTCGTAGTGGAAGAGTTTTCCGGTCCGGCCCATGCCGGTCTGGATCTCGTCAAAAATGAGCAGCAGGCCGTGCGCGTCGGTGAGCGCGCGCAGCTCCTTCAGGAACTGATCGGTCGCGGGCCATACGCCGGATTCACCCTGGATCGGCTCCAGCATCACCGCGACGGTGTTGTCGTTGATCAGCTCCTCGACCGAGGCGATGTCGTTCAGCTTCGCCTTCTTGAAGCCGGCGACCTTCGGCTCGAACAGCGGCTCGAACGCCTTCTTGCCCGAGGCTGACATCGTCGCCAGCGTCCGGCCGTGGAAGCCGCCTGCGAAGCTGATGATCTCGAACGCGCCGTTCCTGTGCAGGCTGCCGTATTTGCGCGCGAGCTTGATCGCGCCCTCGTTGGCTTCGGCGCCGGAGTTGGCAAAGAACACCTGGTCGAACGCGCTGCTTGCGACAAGCCGCTCGGCAAGCTTCAGGCTCGGCTCGTTGTAGAACGCCGGGCTCGGCGTCAGCAGCCGCTTGGCCTGCGCGGCAAGCGCATCGGCGATCGCGGGCGGGGAGTGACCGAGGCAGTTGACGGCCCAGCCCTGCACGAAATCGAGATAGCGCTTGCGGCTGTCGTCCCAGAGGTAGGAGCCCGCGCCGCGGACGAACACGGCCTTGGGCCGTGCGGTGATGTCCATCAGCGCGTCAAACGGATGCGTGGTCATGTCGAACTCCTGTGGGGACGGGGTGGAAAAAGGGGCGCAAAAAGCAGAAAGGCCGCACCTTGCGGGTGCGGCCTTTGCGAAAACTCGGCTGAATTCAGTGGTTCAGCGGCGTCGTCGGACATGGCGCACCCTCTCGTCGTCGCGGAAGCGACGGCGGAGCATTTCGGTGCGCTGATGGGTCCGAGCGTTGATCATGGGGCGGGTCCCTACAGCCGAAGGGCAGGGCTTGTCAAGCGGGCGTTTTGAAGAACACCCGTCCGGCGTGCATCGGCGAGATGGGAGCACGTCACTGAACGCAGTAGCGCGCAAAACTGTCCGCGATGCCGGCGTTGATTGCCTTGGCGGCCGCGATGTCTTGCTCAGCGCCTTCGCTGTCGCCCTTCTTTCGCTTCGCCAGTCCGCGGCCGTAGAGGGAGCCGTCGAGCTCAGGCTTTGCGCTCAGCGCCGCGTCGTAATCCGCAATCGCCGCGTCGAGATTGCCGAGCTTCAGATACGTGAGGGCGCGGCTGTCCAGCGTATAGGGGTCGTTGGGAGCCATCCGCAGCGACTGCTCGCAATCGGCCAGCGCCTCCTGCAGGCGGCCAAGGATCGCACGCGTCATGCAACGCGAATTGAACACGCCCGGATAGCTCGCATTGGCCTTGATCGAGCGATCGTAATCCTCCAGCGCCTGCGCATAGTCGTGGGTGTCGAAATACATGTTCGCGCGCGCAAAGAAATCGCGATCGTTGTTCGGACTGAGCTGAAGCGATTTTGCGAAGTCGGCCAGCGCACGCGCACGGTCGCCGCGGTCGCGGAAGACTCGTGCGCGGTTGCCGTAGGCCGGGCCGTAATTCGGGTCGAGCTTGATCGAGAGATCGAAATCCGCCAGTGCGCGAGCGTCGTCGCCATGGTTGCGATAGGCAGTGCCGCGATTGAAATAGGCCAGCGCAAATTTAGGGTCGAGCTTGATGGCCTGATCGTAGTCGGCCATCGCATGCTCGTAGTCGTTCTTGTGGATGTGGGAATTGCCGCGGTTGTTGTAGTAGAGCGCGTCGCGGGAATTCAGCCGAATCGCGCGCGTGTAGTCGGCAATGGCGTGGTCGGTGTCGCCGAGATCGTCATGGGCGATGCCGCGATTGTACCAGAGGTCGGCGTCTTTCGGATCGAGATCGATGGCACGGTTGAAGTCCGCCAGGGCACGCTCCGTGTCGCCTTTTCGCCGAAACATCTCGCCGCGATTGGCCAGCGCCCGCACATTCGAGGGATCGGCCTTGAGCACGGCCGAGCAGCCGGCGATGCGCTGGTCCTCGCGGTCCCCGTCGTCGTCGCTATAGCACCATTGGCGTGCCTGCGCGGCTGACGGCGATCGCGCGGTGGCGGTGGCGGGGGCGGACAGGGCGAACACGGCCATTGCGATGCCGATCGCAGACAGCTTGAAGAGAATCCTTGACGTTTCAGTGTGTTTCATTGTTTTCCACATCGAAACCATTGCGCCTCTAGCGCGTTTGTGATCGAAGGACGCGACTTGGTTCGAACCGAATGCATCACGGGGCAGACCAAGAAGGCGGGACCAACCAGATAGTTTGAAGACCTTGTCCGATACGCCTTACCCGATCGACCTAGACAGCATTCGCGGCGCGTTTCCGCCGGGCATCGAGGCGCCGTCCCTGCTGGTCGACTTTGCCGATTGGCTGAACGGGCGCCCGTGGGGCAGCGTCGGCCGTTTCTCCCTGCAAGGCCAGTTCTCCGATCAGGCGCCGATCTTCGACGGCAGTCCCTTGCGCGACAGGTTTTCACTGTTCATGCGGCTGCCGGATGGCTCGGCCGTCGGCGGCTGGTATGGCGCGGGTCTTGATCGCGACAATCCGCCGATCGTGGGGCTGGGCTCCGAGGGCGACTACGAACTGCTCGCGCCGAGCCTCGACGGCTTGCTGGCGAAGCTGACGTCGCAGCAATTTGACAAGGCCTGGAGCGATCTCAAGCCGCATGACGAGGTCGAGTGCCAGACCGACGAGCTCGCGAAATGGCTTGCCGGGCAGCCGATCGGCGACAAGGCGGCATGTGACGACGGCGCCGCGGAACTTCCCGACTTTCGCGGCTTCGTGGAAAAATGGAGCCGGGATCGCGAAGACTATTGGGCCAATCATCGCTTGATGGCCGAGCTCGGCTGGCGGCTCGCCGCGCATCTGCCCAAGGGCAAGAAGCCCTGGGACAAGACCCGCTTCGAGGTCGCGATCGTCGGCAAGCAGTACGAGGCCCGCGTCCTGACCCTCGGCCCGCAGCCGTTCGAGGAGGCCGCCTCGATCGAATCGCTGCTGCGCGATCTGCGCGAGGAGATGCGCAAGGCACAACCCGAGCTCGGGCTGTGGCACGCGATGAAATTCGGCCTCTATGTCGACGGCCGCGTCATGCCGAACTTCGAATACGATGTGCGTCCGATCATCGGCGGCGAGCCGGCGCAGCTCTCCGAAGCAAAGGCCGATCTCGCGCGCGCCCCGCGCCCGGAGCGGTGGGTGCCGAAATGGCTGGCGTGACGGAACACCGTCAGAATCCCGTCACGGAGCCGTGCAATCAGGTTGCTGATTGAATTAGCTTCTCGTCGGGGTAGTTCGCTGATGCGCGGCCTTTGTCACCGGTTGATTGTCGCGATCCTGCTGATGTCAGCGGCCTCGGCCGCAGACGCGCAAACCGAGCTCGTGGAAAGCGCCGTTGCCGACCTTCCGATTGTGCTGGCTACCGATCCCGCGCTCACGCGGCCTCACGTGATCACACCGGACGAAAAGAAAAACAGCGATGAGGCCGATGCTGGCGGCGTTATTCTCACCTACGTTTTTGAAACGAAGCTTCGCCTTCGGTCGGAGAGGTACTTCCTGGTTGTCTGCAGCTCCGGCGGTAGTGCCGACTACAATTGTGTGTTCAACCTGGTTGGAGGTGCGGCCGATCTTTATCGAGACCAGATCGAAGGCCTCCGATTCGAGATACCCGGCGACGGGTGCGTCTACGCTTCCGGTCACGTCAATACGATGTTCAACCATCGACGCAAGTACTGCCTTGACGGCGATCGGTTGAAGGAAGTCAGCCAGCCGTTTCACTACGTCGGCCTCAAGTCAAAGACGCTGCATGACCTGACGTTCTATTTCGATAAGGCTGCGACGAATGCGGTCGGCACCATTCCGAAAGGTGAGTTCGTTGAGGTGCTCGTCGCAAGCGATCGACGTGAGGAAGACTCGTCCGAGCGCTACCATTTCCTCATTCGGGACAAGAACGGACTGACTGGTTGGGTCAGTCTGGCCGGAGGTCAGCAAGCGGAAGACATCGAGGGAATCTTTTTTGCCGGCGACTAGTCGCGTCGAACCGGTATTCTTCTGCTGTCGTGCCAACTTGACCTCGCGGGAACGGCACCTTCGATCCCCTTGCGATCCCCCTTGACTTAGAGTGCGCTCGAAGGGGTATCTGTACGTGCGTCAGTACGAGAACGGGCACACATGAAGATCGGCGACCTCGCAAAACGAACCGGCTTGTCGACGCACACGTTGCGTTATTATGAGCGCGTCGGGCTGCTGCCATACGCAGACCGGGATCGTTCCGGCCAGCGTGACTTTGACGCATCGATCCTCACATGGATCGCATTCCTCGGTCGGCTCAAGACCACGGGAATGCCGATCCGGGACATGTTGCGTTATGCGGCGCTTTGTGATGAAGGCGATGCCACCGGGCCAGCCCGGCGGCAGATGCTGGAAATCCACCGGGAACAGGTTCGCACGCAGATTGCCGAACTCCAGGAATGCCTGCTCGTCCTTGATACCAAGATCTCCGGTTATGCCGGCGATGAACAGAGGACGAAGGAAAATGACGCACGCCCAAACTCAAGCCGAAAGCCGCTTCGATCGCGGCCAGCGGGCCCTGTCACGCATTGACGGCAGAGCCGGCGAAAAGGTCGTGGCCTCACTCGCCGACATCGCTCCGGATTTCGCACGATACGTGATCGAGTTTCCCTTCGGCGACATTTACAGCCGCCCGGACCTCGGCCTGCGCGATCGAGAGATCGCGACGATCGCCGCGCTGACGGCGCTCGGAAATGCCGCGCCTCAGCTCAAAGTGCATATCGAGGCGGGTCTGAACGTCGGGCTGTCTCGCGACGAGATCGTGGAGATCATCATGCAGATGGCCGTCTATGCGGGCTTCCCGGCGGCGGTGAACGGGCTGTTCGCAGCCAAGGAGGTGTTTTCCGCGCATGACGGACGGCAGGCGTCGGGAGAAGCGACGTGACGAACTTCGAATACGATGTGCGCCCGACCATCGACGGCGAGCCCGCCAAGCTGACCGAAGCCCAGGCCGATCTCGCCCGCTCCCGACGCCCGGAGCGCTGGGTGCCGAAATGGCTGGTTTGACGGAGCTGTAGCCCAGCGACGGTCTGCTCCCTGCAAGCTTGAGGCACAGAGGCTTCCACAGCGTCATGGCCGGGCTTGTCCCGGCCATCCATGCATTGCCCAGTGGCACGAAGAACGTGGATGCCCGGGACAAGCCCGGGCATGACGACCTTCTTCATATCCGGTTGCAGCGACCCGCAAGAGAGGTGACGCGATCGTTGGCGCCGTCAGAACCCCGCGACGCTGCCGTGCAGGTCGTATTGGTCGGCGCGCTCGATCTTCGCGGTGACGATCTCGCCGACGCGTAACGGGCGGCGGCTGGAGAGATAGACCGCGCCGTCAATCTCCGGCGCGTCGGCCTTGGAGCGGCCTTTTGAAACCGTCGGGCCGACCTCGTCGATGATGATCTGCTGGCGCGTGCCGACCTTGCGCTTCAGCCGGCGCGCGGAGATCTTCTGCTGGCGGGCCATCAGCGCGTTGTAGCGCTCCTGCTTGATCTCTTCGGGCACGGGGTTCTCGATCGCATTCGACGTCGCACCGGCAACCGGCTCGTATTTGAAGCAGCCGAGGCGATCGATCTCGGCCTCATCCAGCCAGTCGAGCAGATAGGCGAAATCGGCATCGGTCTCGCCGGGGAAGCCGACGATGAAGGTCGAGCGCAAAGCGAGATCGGGACATTCCTCGCGCCAGCGCTTGATCCGCGCCAGCGTCTTGTCCTGCGCTGCGGGGCGCTTCATCGCCTTCAGCACCTCGGGGCTTGCATGCTGGAACGGGATGTCGAGATAGGGCAGCACCTTGCCCTCGTTCATCAGCGCGATGACCTCGTCGACATGCGGGTAGGGGTAGACATATTGCAGCCGGACCCATGCGCCGAGTTCGCCGAGCTCGCGCGCGAGGTCGAGGAATTTGGCGCGGACCTGGCGATCCTTCCACGGGCTCTCGGCGTATTTGAGATCGACGCCGTAGGCCGAGGTGTCCTGCGAGATCACCAGCAGCTCCTTGACGCCGGCGCCGACGAGGCGCTCGGCCTCGCGCAGCACGTCATTGGCCGGACGCGAGACGAGATCGCCGCGCAGCTTCGGGATGATGCAGAAGGTGCAGCGGTTGTTGCAGCCCTCGGAGATCTTCAAGTAAGCGTAGTGGCGCGGCGTCAGCTTGATGCCCTGCGGCGGCACCAGATCGAGATGCGGATTGTGGGCGGGCGGCAGCGCGCGATTGCACGGCGTCCAGTACGCTCTCATATTGCTGCGGGCCGGTGATGGAGAGCACGCCGGGATAGGCTTGCTCGATCTGCTCGGGTTCCGCGCCCATGCAACCGGTCACGATCACCTTGCCGTTCTCGGCCATGGCCTCGCCGATCGCAGAGAGCGATTCCTGCTTGGCGCTGTCGAGGAAGCCGCACGTATTGACGATGACGATGTCCGCCCCGTCATGCTTGCGGGCGAGCTCGTAGCCCTCGGCGCGCAGGCGCGTGATGATGCGCTCGGAATCCACCAATGCCTTGGGACACCCGAGTGACACGAAGCTGACCTTGGGCGCAGCCGTCTGATCCATATCCAAATCTGCCTGATTGACAGGCCTGAGCTAGTCCCAATTGCCCATAATTACAACCCTTTGCATCGCCCTCCGGCATGCTATGGATGAATCGCCGGGTGGTGAGTGAGCTATGAGCGCCGAACAGTCGCCTAAAATCGTGATTGTCGACGAAAGCCCGATCCGGGCTGCGATCCTCGAGGAAGGGTTGCGGGAGGCCGGATTCACGCAAGTCGTCCATATCCGCGAGATGCAGAGCCTGCTCGCCCGTATTTATGCGGTGGATCCTGATATCATCCTGATCGATCTGGAGAACCCCAGTCGCGACGTGCTGGAGGCGATGTTCCAGGTCAGCCGCGCCGTGAAGCGGCCGATCGCGATGTTCGTGGACCAGAGCGATTCAGCCTCGATCCAGGCGTCCGTGGAGGCGGGAGTATCCGCCTACATCGTCGACGGGCTGAAGAAGGAACGCATCAAGCCGATCCTCGACCTCTGCGTGTCCCGGTTCAACGCCTTCGCAAAACTCCAGGAGGAGCTGGAGCGCACCAAGTCGCAGCTCGAGGACCGCAAGATCATCGAGAAGGCCAAGGGAATTTTGATGAAGGTCAAGGGCCTCACCGAGGACGAGGCCTACGTGCTGCTGCGCTCCACGGCGATGCGCGAGAAGAAGAAAATCGGCGAGATCGCGCAGTCGATCATCACCGCGTCGGAGATGCTGAAATGACCGGTCCCCTCCGCATCGGGTTCATCCCGCTGGTCGACGCCGCCGCCCTGATCGTCGCCGTCGACAAGGGCTTTGCCGCCGCCGAAGGACTCGAGGTCGAGCTGGTGCGCGAGGTCTCCTGGTCCAACGTGCGCGACAAGCTCAATATCGGCCTGTTCGACGCCGCGCATCTGCTGGCGCCGGTCGCGATCGCGTCCTCGCTCGGGCTCGGCCACGTCAAGGTGCCGATCGCGGCGCCCTTCAATCTCGGCATCAACGGTAACGCGATCACGGTCTCGCCGGCGCTCCATGCCGCGCTGATGGAGGAGATCGACGGCGACCGCTTTGATCCGCTTGTCACGGCGAAAGCGCTGGCGAAGGTCGTCGCCAATCGGCGCAAGCTAGGTGCCGATCCGCTGACCTTCGGCATGACCTTCCCGTTCTCGACCCACAATTACCAGCTGCGGTTCTGGATGGCGGCGGCCGGCGTCGATCCGGACGAGGATGTGCGTCTCGTGGTGCTGCCGCCGCCCTACATGGTCGATAGCCTCGCCAATGGCCATGTCGATGCGTTCTGCGTCGGCGCGCCCTGGAATTCGGTCGCGGTCGATCTCGGCATCGGCCACATCCTGCATTTCGTCTCCGACATTCTCGTGCGCGCGGCTGAGAAGGTGCTGGCGGTTCGCCAGGTCTGGGCCGACAAGCATCCGGATGTGGTGGCAGCGCTGGTGCGCGCGGCCGTGAAGGGCGCCGCGTTCATCGAGAACCCCGCGAACCTGTCTGAGGCGGCGCGGATCCTGGCGCAGCCGGAACGGATCGGCGTCGATGCCGAAGTCATCCGGCGAACCCTCACCGGGCGCCTGAAGATTTCTCCCGACGGCACCCTCCGCGAGAGCGGCCGCTATCTCCTGGTCGGACGCGAAGGGGCAGGGCGCCCGGACCCTGTCCAGGCGGCCTGGCTCTATGCGCAGATGGTGCGCTGGGGGCAAACGGCGTTGACGCCGGACGGCGTCAAGACCGCGATGGCCGTGTTCAGGCCCGACCTCTACGACGCAGCCCTCGGTCAGCAATCGCCCGCTGAAGCCCCCGCGGCGTTCGGGGCATTTGCGGGCCCGGCCTTCGATCCCGGCAACATCCGGGGGCATCTGGAGGCCTTCGAGGTCGGACGCTGGAAGGCCTGATTCGGTCCTGCATCGTTTTTGGGCGGAAGAGATCATCGGCTAAATTTTGGGCCGCCTGCTCGAATTTCATGAGAGTTCCGGACCGCGATTTTCCGGGCTTGTCTGTATCCATCTGAAATCAAAGCAATTTCCATTTCATCGAAGCTGGCACGCAACTTGTATGTTGCAGTGCGGCCAGCTTGTCACAGACGCCTGCTGAGCCAAGTCCCGCAGCAACGAAGCTGACCGGACCGTTGGGTGCGCAGCCGGCTTCTTGAGCCAGCCGAGTTCCTCGCGGGTCGCGCAATTTTCCGTCGATGCCACCCGGTGGCCGCAGGAGCTTCGTTACCGACCATGAAAATCGATACGCTCTCAGTCGACTTCTCCGACGAGCAGAAACGCTATCTCGAAGGCTTCACGACCGGTTTGCAGATCAGCCGGGTCGGTCGCGGTCTCGGCGGCAGCGCCGGCAAGGCCAATGCCGAGCCCACGGGCCCCGACGCCGTCCACATCAAGGCGCAGGACAAGGTCATCGCAGCCGGCAAGAAGCTCGCCGACCAGGAGAAGTTCAAGCGCGACGAGCATCCGTTCGATGCCTATCCGCGACTGCGGCAGCAGGCGCTCGACAACACGCCGCCGAGCCCTGCGGACAATTTCCGCTGGCGCTATTACGGCATCTTCTACGTCGCGCCGACGCAGGACTCCTACATGTGCCGGCTGCGCATCCCGAACGGCATCATGAAGCACTGGCAGCTGTCCGGCCTTGCCGATCTCGCCGACGATCTCTGCGGCCCGTACAGCCACGTCACGACGCGCGCCAATCTCCAGCTCCGCGAGATCCCGCCGAAGAATGCGATCAGGCTGATCGAGGGCATCCAGGACCTCGGCCTGTGCTCGCGCGGCTCCGGCGCCGACAACATCCGCAACGTGACGGGAACGCCGACCGCCGGCATCGATCCGCAGGAGCTGATCGATACGCGCCCCTATGCGCGTGAGTGGCACTACCACATCCTCAACGACCGCTCGCTCTACGGCCTGCCGCGCAAGTTCAACGTCGCCTTCGACGGCGCCGGCAGGATCGCGGTGCTGGAGGAAACCAACGACATCGCCTTCACCGCGTTCGAGGTGAAGGACGGTTTTGGCGTCGAGCCCGGAATCTGGTTCCGCCTTGGTCTCGGCGGCATCACCGGACACAAGGATTTCGCAAAGTACTCCAACATCATCGTCAAGCCGGAGGAGGCCACCGCCGTCGCCGACGCCATCGTGCGCGTGTTCATCGATCACGGTGACCGCACCAACCGCAACAAGGCGCGTTTGAAATACGTGCTCGATGCCATGGGCCATGACGGTTTCCTTAAACTTGTCGAGGAGCGGCTGAAGACGCCGTTCACGCGCGTGCCGGAAGAGGCGTTTGCGCCGCGGCCAGCCGCGGACCGCATGGCGCATATCGGCGTGCACAAGCAGAAGCAGGACGGCTTGAACTGGATCGGCGTCTCGCTGACGCTCGGCAAGATCAGCTGCGATCAGATGCGGGGTTTGGCCAAAGTGGCGCAGGACCTCGGCGACGGCGAGATCCGCCTGACCGTCTGGCAGAACCTGCTGATATCGGGCGTGCGCGACGAGAATGTCGAACTCGCCATCGCAGCGATCAAGCAGATCGGGCTCGCGGTCGAGGCCTCGCACATCCGCGCCGGCCTGATCGCCTGCACCGGCAGTGCCGGCTGCCGCTTCGCGGCTTCCAATACCAAGCGCAATGCCGCCGAGATCGGCGACTGGTGCGAGCCGCGCGTCGCCATGGACAAGCCGGTCAACATCCACGTCACCGGCTGCCATCATTCCTGCGCGCAGCATTACATCAGCGACATCGGCCTGATCGGAGCGCGCGTGCCGATCAACGACGAAGACACGGTGGACGGCTATCACCTCTTCACCGGCGGCGGGTTCGGTCCCGATGCGGATGTCGGGCAGGAGGTCTATCACGACCTCAAGGCCGAGGACGCGCCGAAGACGGTCGAGGGACTGCTCAAGGCCTATATCGCCCACCGCTCGTCGCCCGACGAGACCTTCCTGTCCTTTGCGCGCCGCCATGACGGCGAAACGCTGCGCAAGCTTGCCGATGCACAGGTGTCCGCATGAACCAGATCACGCCTCCGCCGAAACTCGACATCATTCCCGCCAGCGCCCCGTTCTCCGACGCGCAGCGCTCCTGGCTCAACGGCTTCTTCGCCGGGCTGTTGTCGCCTGATGTGGCCACGCCGCTGTCGGCGGAGCAAGGCGCAGCCGTCATGCAAGCCGGCGACGGCGACGACGGTGAAGCGCCGTGGCACGACCAGACCATGCCGATTGCGGACCGGATGAAGCTCGCCGAAGGCCGTCCCGTGCGCCGCAAGATGATGGCCGCGATGGCGCAGCAGGATTGCGGGCAGTGCGGCTACAATTGCCACGACTATTCGGAGGCGATCGCCACCCGTAGCGAAGCACGGCTCAATCTCTGCGTCCCCGGCGGCAAGGAAACCGCGCGGATGCTGAAGTCGCTGTACGAGGAGCTGGACAAGGCGCCGGCGGCCAAGGCGGCCGACAAGGTGGATGCGGTGGCGGCGCCGGCCGTGACGGTGACGATCGCCGAGCCCGGCCGCTCGCGCGACAATCCGATCGCGGCGACATTCCTGTCGCGGAGCCTGCTCAACAAGGGGAAGTCTGAGAAAGAGACCTATCACGTCGAGTTCGATCTCGCCGAGAGCAAGCTCGACTATGTCGTCGGCGATAGTTTTGGCGTGTTCGCACGCAACGAGGTCGGCCTCGTCGATCAGATCATCGCGCTGCTCGGCGCTTCCCACACCACCAAGGTCAACGGCAAGACGCTGCGCGAGGTGCTGATCGACGACGTCTCGCTGTCGCCGGCGCCCGACACGCTGTTCGAGCTGATCTCCTTCGTCACCGGCGGCGCGCAGCGCGAGAAGGCGCGGGCGCTGGCACAGGGCGAGGATCCCGATGGCGACGCCGCCACGCTCGACGTCATGGCGGCGCTCCAGAAGTTTTCGGGCACGCGGCCGCATCCGGAGGCCTTCGTCGAGGCGCTGGAGCCGCTCCAGCCGCGGCTCTATTCGATCTCGTCCTCGCACAATGCGACGCCGGGAAAACTGTCACTGACGGTGGACTCCGTGCGTTATGTCATCGGCAAGCGCAAGCGGATCGGCGTGGCCTCGACCTTCCTCGGCGAACGCATCGCCGAGGGCGAGAAGCTCAAGGTCTATGTGCAGAAGGCACATGGTTTCGGCCTGCCGCAGGATCCGAAGACGCCCGTCATCATGATCGGCCCCGGCACCGGCATCGCCCCGTTCCGCGCCTTCCTGCTCGACCGCAAGGCGACCGGCGCGCCCGGCAAGAACTGGCTGTTCTTCGGCCATCAGCGCAGCGATTGCGATTTCTTCTACCAGGAAGAGCTCAACGCGATGAAGACCTCGGGGCTGCTGACGCGCATGTCGCTGGCCTGGTCGCGCGACGGCGAGAAGAAGTTCTACGTTCAGGACCGCATGCGCGAGGTCGGCCGCGAGGTGTGGACCTGGCTCGCCGAAGGCGCGCATCTCTACATCTGCGGCGATGCCAAACGCATGGCCAAGGACGTCGAGCGCGCACTGGTCGACATCGTCGCGCAGTTCGGGGCACGTTCTACGGATGAGGCCGTCAGTTTTGTCGCCGAGCTCAAGAAGACGGGCCGTTTCCAGGCTGACGTCTACTAAGGCGCGAGCCGATCAGCGCAAATCGTCCCGGCGGCGCAACCGCCGGACGTCGCGCCGCTGGGCCGCTTCTACTGTGCATGGGGTTGTTTTCGACAATTTTGTTTGGAGGGGGTCTGAATGCCTTCGCCCGACTGTCATCTCACCGTCATCCGGGCCGGTTCCAGCTGGCTCGGATCTTAACGAATAAGATTCTCGGAACCCTCGGGTGCAGAGAATTTGCGCCTGCGACGGGGCGCCTTCAGAGAACCTCCATCGCTATTTTCGCCGCTATCTTGCCTCCCGCCAGGGTTGATCCTTCATACTCCCGCAAATGGGGCGTTGGAGATCGACCATGCGCGAACTATCGGCGGAAGCCAGGCTGCACTTCTACGCGCGCTCGCTCTCGCGTCGGACCGGGGCGAGCATGCACCACGTTGGGCTCTACAGCGCCTTCGCGGTCATCGCGGCCATCGTGTTCGGCACGCTCTCCGTGCACCCGTTCTAACGAAGTTGCACCGCTCTCGTAGGGTGGGCAAAGGCGCATAGCGCCGTGCCCACGTTCTTTCCATCTCGTGATCTGCAATTGGTGGGCACGCTTCCGCCTTCGCCCTTCGAGCTACGGCGGACAAGTCGCTTTGCCCACCCTACGGCACTGAGTCTGCCTCACGCCCCGCGCTTGAACGGCGCGACCTCGATCCCCGCATCCTTCAAGGCCTGACGCAGCGTGCGCGCGATCTCGACGGCGCCGTGCGTGTCACCGTGAATGCAGACCGTGTCCGTGCGCATCTTGATCACCTTACCAGTGACCGAAACCACCGCGCCGTCCTGCACCATGCGCACCACACGATCGGCGATTGCCTTGGCATCGTGCAGCACCGCGCCGGGCTTCTTGCGCGAGACGAGGTTGCCGTCGTCCTCATAGGCGCGGTCAGCAAATACCTCGTGCACCATCGGCAGATTGGCGTCTTCGCCGGCCTTCACCAGCTTCGAATTGGCGAGCACGACGAAGATCAGGCTCGGGTCGACCGCCCTAATGCCGGCGGCGATCGCCTTGGCCGTCATGTCGTCCTCGCAGGCGACGTTGGAGAGCGCGCCGTGCGCCTTCACATGCGTGACCTTGTGGCCGGCCGCGGTCGCGATCGCCTGCAGGGCGCCGATCTGGTAGGCGACGAGGTTCTCGATCTCGGAGGCCTTCAGGCCCGCGATCGGATGGCGGCCGAAACCGTGCAGATCGCGGTAGCCGGGATGGGCGCCGACCGAGACGCCGCGCGCCTTGGCGAGCTCGACCGTCCGGCGCATGATGTCGGGGTCGCCGGCATGGAAGCCGCAGGCGACGTTGACCGAGCTGGCAAGGTCGATCATCGCGGCGTCGTTGCCCATCTCCCACGCGCCAAAACCTTCGCCGAGGTCGCAATTGAGATCGATCGTCTTCATGGGGGGCTCTCCGCCTCTGGTCGTCTTGTCGCTTACGGCTCCGCCGTGACCTGCCAGGTCCCGGCATCCATGGCGCTCACCGCATAGCCCGCGACATTAGCATCGCTGAGCGCCTCGATGTTCAGCTCGACGGTATCGGAAGAGCGCAGGCGATCGGGCAGGTTGCGGATGAGTTGCGCGAACTTGCGCGCCTCCTCCTGCGCCTCGGCCATGGTGACCTCGAGGAAGCGGAACGCGGTTCCCGCCGAGGTCTGCGCGAGGCGGCCGACATCGGCCGTGATCACGGTTGCGATCTTCGGATAACCGCCGGACGTGCCGCGATCCATCATCAGCGCGATCGGCGAGCCGTTGCCGGGCACCTGAATGCTGCCGTTGACGGTGCCGTCGGAGACGATGTTGTGGCCATGCAGATGCTTGATCGCCGGGCCCTCGAGCCGGTAGCCCATGCGGTCGGAGGTCGCCGAGATCTTCCACTCGCTATCAAGGAACAGCGCCTTGTTGGCGTCGTCGAACTCGTCGTCCTGCGGGCCCAGCAGGACGCGGATCGGGCCTGTTGCAGCCTTCGGCAGCTCGATGCGCAGCTCGGGCGCGCCGCTTGCGGCATCAACTGTGAATTCATCGCCGGCCTGCAGCGGGCGCGGGTAGGGGCTGCCGAGGCCCGCGCGGGCGTTCACCGCAAGGCTGCCGAACACCAGTTCGCCTTTGATCCCGCCTTCGATCGCCAGATAAGTGAACGCGCCGCCGCGGGCAAAGCCCAGCGTCAGCGTCTCGCCGTCCTTGAGCGTCACTGACGCGTCCATGGCCACCGGCTTGCCGGCGACGTCCGCATTGCGCGGCGCGCCTGATATCGCGACGCGCACGGCGCCGTCTTTGGCGGTGAACGTGGCGCCGAACGGGCCGATCTCGACCACGGCCGCGAACGGCTCGTTGCCGACCAGCGTGTTCGCGGCCGCCAGCGACAGACGGTCCATCGCCCCGCTGACCGTCAGGCCGTAGCGCTGCGCGCCGTGGCGGCCGCCGTCCTGGACGGAGCTTGCGGGACCGATGCTGGCGATCACGAGCCGGCTCATGCGACCACCTGCTCGGCGATGATCTCGCCGGCCTCGGCGGCGCGATCCTGTTCCTCGAAGGTCTTGTGGTCGATGGCAAAAAACGTCACGCGATCACCGGGTTCGGTGAGAAAGGTCGGATTCCGGTGGAGTTGATAGGTTCTGACAGGCGTGCGGCCGAGCAGGTGCCAGCCGCTCGGGGCCGCTAGGCATTGGATTCCGGCCTGGATGCCGCCGATCGAGATCGTGCCCGCGGGCGTGAACAGCCGCGGGCTCTGCCGCCGCGACATGTGCAGGGATTTGTCGAGGCCGCTGAGATAGGACCAGCCCGGGGTGAAACCGATCATGGCAACGCGGTAGTCGCCGGCGATGTGACGGGCGACGATGTCGTCGGGCGTAGTGTTCAGCGCCTTGGCGACATCCTCGAGGTCGATACCGTGTTCGCCGCCATAGGCGACGGGAATGCGCCAGCGCCGCGCCTTCGTGGCCGGCGGCAGCGGTTGGCTGGCGAGCGCGAGCAGCTTTTCGCCGAGCGCGTCGAAGCCGATCTTGCCGGGATCGTAATGCACCAGCAGCGAGCGATAGGTGGGAACGGTCTCGGTGATACCGTCGATGGGGCTTGCTGCGAGCGCCTTGTCCAGCGCGAGCACGCGCTCATTGGCGGCGTCATCGATGGTGCGGCTGAATTCGACCGTGACGGCGCTGTCGCCACTGGGCAGAAGGCGGGGCGGGGGAAGCGTCGCGGCCATGAGCTGTCGAAGGGCTGTCGAAGGGCTGTCGAAATCGGGCTTCTCAGGAAATGCGGGCTCAGCCTTGAGTTCCGCTTGTCCTTGCTTCGCGTAAATGCGCCCGCAAGTCCAATAAATTAATGCAAGGGGAAACGATAAAGCGTTGTTATCGCGTCGCATAACAGCCCAGCGGCCCTGCGTTCTTGCCGGCTCTTTGGCCCTTGACGCAAGGGCTGCGGCTCGCAAGATGCGCGCGTTCTTTCCCGCCCATCCGGAGCTCGTTCTCGTCCATGTCGCTGTCCCCCGAAGCCCGCAAGACCCTCGCCGGCATCACCACTGCCACCATCACCACGGTCCTGCTGAAGAAGGGCCTGCGCAACGTTTGGATGCGCGGCGCGCGTCCGCTGCGTCCGGGCCTGCCGCGCCTGGTCGGGCCGGCCTTCACGCTGCGCTTCGTACCGGCGCGCGAGGATCTGGCAACGCCGGAATCCTGGTCGTCGCCGATCTCGACCCGCACCGCGATCGAGGCGATGCCGGACGGCTGCATTGCCGTGGTCGATGCCATGGGCATCACCGATGCCGGCATCTTCGGCGACATCCTCTGCGCCCGCATGATGAAGCGCGGCGTGACCGCACTCGTCACCGACGGCGTGGTACGTGACGTCGAGGGCGTGCTCGGCACCAATCTTCCGGTGTGGTGCGACGGCTATGCCGCGCCGCCGTCGGTTGCAGGCCTCACCTTCGTCGGCTGGGGCGAGCCGATCGGCTGCGGCGGCGTTGCGGTGTTCCCGAACGACATCGTGGTCGCCGACCAGGACGGCTGCGTGCTGATCCCGCAGGCGATGCTCGATCACGTGCTCAATGAGAGCGTCGAGCAGGAGCGGATGGAAGCCTGGATCGTCAACGAGGTGAACAACGGCGCCGTGTTGCCGGGCCTCTATCCCATGAACGCCGAGACCAAGGCGCGCTACGCCGCCAGCAAGAAGTAACAGGTAAGGAAACGAGGTATCCCATGGAAATCACCGTCGCAGGCACGCGGCCGACCCGCCGCGCGCCCAAGGAAAATTTTACGGGCACCGTGTTGCAGGATCCCGTGATCATGGCGCCGGCGCCGGCGCGGCTGAACTGCTCGCGCGTCACCTTTGAGCCGGGCGCGCGCACCAACTGGCATCACCATCCGCTTGGGCAGACGCTCTACGTGATCTCGGGCGTCGGCCGCGTCCAGACCAAGGGTGGCCCTGTCAAGGAGATCCGTCCCGGTGACACCGTCTGGATTCCGCCGGGTGAACTGCACTGGCACGGCGCCAAACAACAGCATGTGCCATATCGCTATGCAGGAGGCGCTCGACGGCGTCTATTCGACCTGGCTGGAGCCGGTGACCGACGCGGAGTACGGCGCGGCGCTGGGCTAATCTCTCGTGCCCCGGATGCAATGCAGCGCGTAAGCGCTGCGTTGCCGATCCGGGGCCCACAAGTTTCCTCAAAGCAAGAGCCCTTGGTCCCGGCTCAGCGCAGCAACGCTGCGCGTTGCAGCGCGTCCGGGACACGGCAAATCACATCCGTTCCGCCGTCCACGTGCCCGTGCACAGGGGGCCGCGCCATGTGCCGGAGCCTGAGGTGCCGCTGAGCCGGCCGAAGCCGACGGCGCGTTTGATCCCGGTGCTCAAGGTGACGTTGATGCTGCCGGCATCGGCCACGCGGCCGGATGCTGAAACCACAGCGCTGCTCGATGCGATCTGACCGTTGCTGATGCCGATCGAGACCATTGCGCCGTTACCGCAAGTCTCGCTCGATGATGAGATGCGGACATTCCATGCGCCGTCGAAGGTGGAGGTCGCCGCGCCCGCCTGCGTCAGGGGGACGGCGATGGCGACAATGCTGGCGAAGAGACCTTTGCGAAATCCGTTCATGACACGCCCCGTTGGTTGACCGTGGGGGGATCGTGGCATGAGCGCGGAACCCGCGATGTGAGGGCTGTCACGTGCGCAAGGGGCTCTGTGAGGTGGCGCACTCCGCAAAGAGATCGCGGACAATAGCAAAGGGGCCCGGATCGCGGGCCCCTTGTCTCGGTTCGAACGTCGAAGTCGGACTCAGTTCACGCGCGTCCACGTCTGGCCGCCGCAGAACATGCCGCCGAAGGCGCAGCCCTGCACGCGCAGGCGGTCGGTGCCCTTCATCGCGATCGTGGAATCGTAGGTCGAGCCGGTGTTGGGATCGAGGATGCGGCCGGACCATTTCTGATCCTTGTTCTGGTCCTTGGCGGGTTTCATGTTGATGAGGACCTGTTCGCCGTTCTGGTTCGATTTGCTGTCGACCGAATAGCCGCACAGATTGGTGCCGCATTGCTCGATGCGGACCTTGCCTTCCTTTTCCTCGGTGAGCCAGATGCCGAGCGGTGAATTGAGATCGCGCATCGGTGCGGCTGCGGGAGCCGGCGGCGCGACGGCGGCCGCCTGAACAGGTGCGGGTGACGGGGCAGGCGCAGGAGGCGGCGCCGGGGGGGCAGCAGCCACAGTCGGGGCCGGCGGCGGCGCCACGGCGGGCGCTGCCTGCTGCCCGACCGGAGCGGGCGCCGGAGGAGGTTCAGGCGGCGGCAACACGGCCGTTTCGCCCGGCGCGTTGCTGGCGTTTGCAGACGGCGGCGGAGCGGGCGGGGGCGGAACTGGCGGCGGCACTGCAGCGGTCGGCGCCTGTTCGGTTGCAGGCGGCGCTGCGACAGGGGCGGGAGCTGGCGCCGGAGCGGCCGGCGGTTGCGGATCAACCTTGGCCTGTTGCGGCGCCTGCTGGCCCGGGGTCGTCTCGTTCTTCTTGGCTTTCTTCGCCTTGCCCTGGCCGGTGTTGTCGTAGACGCCGGGGATCTGCACCGTGCCGCGGTCCGGATCGATGCGGATGGTGCGCCCGCCATATTCGAAAGTGTACTGCGCCTGCGCAGCGGTGCTCGCCAAAAGGAATGCGGCCGTGGCCAACAGCTTCCTCATTTCCGTCTCCTGAACAGCTGGTCCCCGTACCAACGCTTACGCGCCGGTTCGATCGCAAAAAGTGATCTAGATCACTGTCACCGTATGAGTCGTGGTCCGGCGGTTCCGGGTTCAATAACGCTGAACTCCGTCCAGAGTTGGACGGCGGTGCGGCGCAGCTCTGGACGGGGTATGGGATGGGCAAGTACAACCGTCGTGGTTGAAGCTTCCGAAAGCACACGCTGATGCTACGGCCGCGACTTGCCGAACTTTTTGTCATCGTAGTCGCTTGCCTTGCTGCGACGCCGGCGAACACGGCCGGGCTCCGGTTTATCGAAGTGCCGGCGGACGCCGGCGGCCCCGCGCTCGCGGGCATGGTCTGGACACCTTGTGCGGCGCCGCCCTCCGAGGTCGCTCTCGACGGCGGTGTCGTCCTGCCGGGCGTGAAGGACTGTCCGGTAGCGGGCAATCGACTGCCGCTGATTGTCGTGTCGCACGGACGGCGCGGCTCGTTTTTGGGCCACATCGACACTGCGACCGCATTGGCCGATGCCGGCTTCGTGGTCGCCGCGATCAATCACCCGGGCGACACTGCCAGGGACAGCAGCCGGACCGATGAGTTCTCCGTCCTGGTCGAGCGTCCCGCCGACATGAAGCGGCTTACGGATTTCATGCTCGGCGCCTGGAAGGAAGCGGCGGTCCTGGACCCCAAGCGGGTTGGTTTGTTCGGGTTCTCGCGCGGCGCCTATACCAGTCTCGTCGTGATCGGCGGCAACCCCGATTTCGGCGCGCTCGCTCCGCTTTGCGACGGAGATGCAGCCACGACGCCAAAATGCCAGGCCATTCGCGATGGCCTTGTGCCAACTGAGGCGGCCGTACACGACTCCCGCATCAGAGCCGCCGTGCTGGCGGATCCGCCGCTTTATGAAGGCCTTTTCAACCGGGAGCGCCTCGCCAATGTGACGATCCCGATTCTCGTATGGCGTTCGGCGCTCGGCGGCGACGGTGTCGTGCCCGCTTCAGTCGATACGCTGGAACAAATGCTTCCCGCGCGCCCTGACTTCCGGATCGTGCCGAACTCGTCGCACTTTTCCTTTCTTGCGCCATGTCCGCCCAAGCTGGCCGAAGCCGCGCCGATCCTGTGCACTGATCCGCCCGGGTTCGACAGGAAAGCGTTTCACAGCGCCTTCAACGACGCGGCCGTGAGCTTCTTCCGCACGCATCTGAAGTGACGGACAAGATCGGTCGCTAGTCGAACCAGGCGGCGTAGATCTTCCTGTAGCTGCCGTCCTCCATCGAGATGTGCAGCCACTGGTCGACGAAAGCCTTCAGCGCCATGTCGCGCTGGAGCCAGTAGGCCTTCTCCGAGAAGTCGAACGGCTTCTCGGGATGTACCGCGCAGAGCACGCCGGAATGCTGCTTTTGCTGGTAGCGGGTCTCGGAGGCGTCCGTCATCATCAAATCGGCGTTGCCCTTGGCGATCTCGTCGAAGATCACGGTGTTGTCGGGGAAGACGTTGATCTCGGCATCCTTGATGTTGGCGCGCGCGAACCGCTCGTTGGTGCCGCCGGGATTGACGATGACGCGGGTGCCCTTCCTGTCGATGTCGGCGATGCTCTGGTACTTGCCGACGTCGGCGCAGCGGGAGATCGGCGTCTTGCCTTCGCGCATGATCGGCATCGAGAAGAAGCCCTTCTTCTGCCGGTCGAGCGTAACCGAGACGCCGCCCATGGCGATGTCGAACTGGTCGGCCTCGAAGTCCTTCATGAGCTTCGGCCAGGCCGTCGGCACGAATTCGACCTTGACGCCGAGCGCCTTGCCGAGCGCCTCCGCCATGTCGACGTCGAAGCCGCTGAACTGCTGTGTCGCCTTGTCCAGGTAGGTGAAAGGCTTGTAGTCGCCGGTCATGCCGACGCGCAAAGTGCCGCGCTTGACGATCTCGTCGAGGCGCGATGGCGCCGGCTGCTGTGCATATGCCGAAAAGTTCGCCAGCAGGACCGCGGCCAAAGCCGCCACGATTCGAACGATCATCTCTTTTCCACCCATGCCCGAGCTGTCATTGTGCAGCTCTTGAAACTTGGATTTAGACCAGATGCCCGTCGCTGGCGAGGCGGAATTGAAGGGAATTTTGGGGTGACGATCTCGATGTATGACGCCTCGGTCGGCGTCTTCGTGCCGTATCTGCGCAACCTGTCGGCACTGCTGGACAAGGGCGTCGCCTATGCCGAAAGCCGGAAGTTCAATCCGGCCGTCCTGCTCGGCATGCGCATGGCGCCGAACATGTACGATCTGGCGCAGCAGATAGGGGAGGCGTGCCGCCATGCCACGGTCGCGCCGGCCTTGCTGGCCGACCAGGAGCCGGTGACGCTGCCGGCGCTGGAGCACGACATCGCCGGGCTTCAGGCGCGCATTGCGACGTCAATCGAGTTCATCGAAAGCCTGTCGCGCGCCGAGATCGATAGTGCGGCGGAACGGAATGTCTTCTTCAGGCTGAAAAACGGGACCGAGCTGCCCTTCACCGGGCGGACGCTGCTGCTAACGTTCAGCGTCCCGCAATTCTTCTTTCACGTCACGACGTCCTACGACTTGCTCCGGCATGCCGGCGTCGAGCTCGTGAAGCGGGATTTTCTCGGCCCCCGCGAGCGCTAGGCTTCGCCCTTGCGCTCGTAATCGGCGAGCGAGCTGCGGCCGGCGATCTCGCTGCGCAGCTCCTCGAAGCGCCGATGTGCCTCGTCCTCGTGCGCGTCGACGAAATGCACCGCGGCTTCGCTCGTCATCGGGCCGCTGACCACGGGCGCGGACTGCTCGCCGATGGTCTCGTGGACGTAGAACTGGCCGTCATCGCCGCGATGGACCGTCCATTTCAGACGGATCGCCACCATCGGCCCCGGACCGACCTTGCTGTAGCCATCGGCATCGGTGTGCTCCGGCACCAGCGGCTGCTCCTCGACCACAGGATGCTCGTGCTCGTCGACCATCGCATGCTCGTCGACCACCACATGCTCGTCGGCGATCGGATGCTCGTCGGCGACGACCTGCTCACCGTCGACCACCATTTCGGTCTCGGTCTCGCGGACGGGCTCGGGGTGCTCCAAAATGCTGGCGATGGTTGCCAGCGCGTGGTCGGTCGGGTCGATCTCTGACAAGGGTTCATCCTCCAGCTCGACGCGGCCGGCAAGTCTGTCCCACTGCCGCCGCGGCCGGACTTATTACGCGGGTTTGATTAAGGCTGAGTTGGGGCTCGATCTGCACCAAAATGGGACGCATTCTGGCGTTCCGGAGGCGGGCGGATAACCGCCCGCCCGGAGGTCGGCTCAGCCGAGCACGTCCTGGTTGATGATGTTCTGCCGGATGGGATCGCCGTCCAGCACACTCAGGATATTGCGAGCGGTCTGTTCGCTCATGCGGCTCACCGCCTCGACGGTGACGCCGGCGACGTGCGGGGCCATGATGACGTTGGGCAGCGCGAACAGCGTGTTGCTGACCGGCGGCGGCTCCACCTCGAACACGTCGATCCCGGCACCGGCAATCCTGCCGGAGACCAGGGCGTCGTATAGCGCGGCCTCCTTCACGATGCCGCCGCGTGCAGTGTTGATGAGATAGGATTTCGGCTTCATCCGGCCGATCCGCGCCGCATCGAACAGGCCGACGGTTTCCGGCGTCTTCGGGCAATGGATGGTGACGAAGTCGGCGTTGGGCAGCGCTGCGTCGAGATCGGCGACGGGCTCGCAGCCCGCGGCCTTGATCTCGGCGGCAGGCTTGTAGGGATCGTAGACCTGCACCTTCATTTCCATCGCTTGGCAGCGCTTGGCGGTGCGACTGCCGATGCGGCCGAAGCCGATGATCAGCACGGTCTTGCCGTAGAGGTCGAACGGCAGCATGCCGAGCCGGTTGGCCCATTGGCCATCCTTGACGCAGGCGTGCATCTCATTGGCGCGCTTGGCCAGCGTCAGCATCATGAACAGCGCCTGCTCGGCGACCGAGGGCGAGTTGGCGCTGCCCGCCACCATCAGCGGCACCTTGCGGCGGGAGAGGGCGGGCACGTCGACGGCGTCGTAACCGACGCCGATGCGGGTCACCACCTTCATGTCCTTCGAGGCCTCGAGCTCGGTCTCACCGAAGGCGGTGGCACCCAGCGCCACGCCGTGAACCGGCGCGTGGTTCTTCAGCAAGGCTTCGAAATCCTTGGCCGAGATCAGGTTCGGAAACTCGACGAGCTCGATATCGTCTCGCTGGGTGAGGAGGGCGCGGGCCCCTTGCGACAAAGTTTGTGTAACGAAAATCTTCTTCTTGTTGGTCGCCATCGCTCCCCGCCTGCTTGCGTTTCTTGAGACGGCGTCACAGCACGACGCCGGTGTCTTCGTTTAGCAGGTGCATATTGTTGAGGTCCATCGCCAAACGCATGGGTGCCCCGTCCTTGGCGCCGGCGTTGGGATCGACGCGGCCGCAGACCGGCGTGCCGTCGAGGCCGAAATAGACCAGGGTCTCCATCCCCATCGGCTCGGTGACGTCGAGCACGGTGTCGAAGGTCTCGACGCCGGGCCCGAGATGCGCATGCGACTCGGTGAGGTGCTCCGGCCGGAGGCCGAGCAGCAGCTTGTCGGTGCGCGGCAGCGCGTTGTAGCGCGCGGCGCGAGCCTGTGGCAGCGCAAAGGCGATGCGGTCGGTCAGACGAATCTGAAGCGCACCGCCGACGTCCTCCAGCCGGCACGGGATGAAATTCATCGCGGGCGAGCCGATGAAGCCGGCAACGAAGCGCGTCGCCGGCTTGTGGTAGAGCTCGTTGGGCGTGCCGATCTGCTCGATGCGGCCCTTGTTCATCACAACGACGCGGTCAGCCAACGTCATCGCCTCGACCTGGTCGTGAGTGACGTAGACCGTGGTGGTGCGCACCTTCTGGTGCACCTTCTTGATCTCGATCCGCATCTGTACGCGCAGCTTGGCGTCGAGATTGGACAGCGGCTCGTCGAACAGGAACACTTTCGGATTGCGCACGATGGCGCGGCCCATCGCGACACGCTGGCGCTGGCCGCCGGAGAGCTGCTTCGGCTTGCGGTCGATCAGGTCGGTAATGTCGAGGAGGCGGGCGGCTTCCGTGACCCGCGCCTTGATCTCGGCCTTGGGAAAGTGCTTCAGGCGCAGCCCGAACGACATGTTCTCCGCGACCGTCATGTGCGGGTACAGCGCGTAGTTCTGGAACACCATGGCGATGTCGCGGTCCTTGGGCGGCACGTCATTGACGACGTCGCCGCCGATCATGATGTCGCCGTCGGTGATGTCCTCCAGTCCCGCGATCATGCGCAACGTCGTCGACTTGCCGCAGCCCGAAGGCCCAACCAGCACGATGAACTCGTGGTCGGAGATATCGAGATCGATGCCGCGCACGGCTTCGACATCGTCGTAACGCTTGATCACCTTGCGCAGGGAAACGTCGGCCATTGCACTTCAACCCCTCGATATCAACCCTTCGTCGCGCCGGCGGTCAGGCCGGCGATGTAGTAGTCCATCAGGAAGGCGTAGATGACCAGCGGCGGAGCTGCGCCGAGCAGCGCCCCGGTCATGATCTGCCCCCAGTTGAAGACGTCCCCCTTGATCAGCGTGGTGGTGATGCCGACCGGCAGCACGAGCTGGTCGATGGACGTCGTGAACACCAGGGGATAGAGGAACTGCGCCCAGGACACCGTGAAGGCGAAGATCGTCGCGGCAATCAGGCCCGGCAGCGCGACCGGAATAAAGATCCGCGTCAGGGTCTGAAGCCACGAGGCGCCGTCGATGATCGCGGCCTCGTCGAGCTCCTTCGGGATCGAGGCGAAATAGCCGATCATGATCCAGGTACAGAACGGCACCGTCAGCGTCGGATAGACGAATAGCAGCACGTACCATCGGTTCAGGAGCGTGATGCCGGTGATGTCCTGAACCAGCGCCAGCATCTTGAACAGCGGGATGAAGAGGAGGCTGTCCGGAACCAGGTAAGTCAGGAACACGCCGGTGGCGAGCGTCGTCGAGCCCCAGAACTTCATCCGCGCGAGCGCGAAGGCGGCAGGGATGCTGATCAGCATCGTGACGAGCACAACCACCAGCGACACGATGGTCGAATTCCAGAAGAACCGGAGGAATTGGTTCGACGTCAGTAGTTCGACATAGTTCGCCAGCGTCGGGTGGAACACCCACCACGGATTGGTCGCAGCCGAGATCTCCGCGCTGCTCTTGAGCGAGGTGATCACCATGTAGAGCGGCGGCGTCAGAAAGAAGATCGCAAACAGCACCAGGAAGAAATAGGACCAGCGCAGCGCCCAGGTACGGTCGCGGCTCATGCTGCCATATTTAACCTTGCGCCGGGGGCCGGCCTTGTCGATCGCTATTGTGCTCATCAGGATTCGTTCCCGCGTTTATTGACGTCGCGCAGGATGAAGATCGCTGCGACGGCGAGGATCGGGACCATGAACAGCGAGACGCTGGCGCCGAGCGGAATGTCGTTGCTCTCGATGCCGACCCGGAACGCATAGGTGGCAAAGATCTGGGTCTGGTCGAGAGGCCCGCCTGAGGTCAGGATGCGGACGATGTCGAAATTAGCGAAGGTGACGATCAGCGAGAACAGCGTCGTGATCGCGATGATGTTGCGCATCATCGGCAGCGTCACGTACCACATCTTCTGCCACCAATTGGCGCCGTCGATTGCGGCGGCCTCGTAGAGCTGGTCCGGCACCGATTTCAGCGCCGCCAGGTACATGATCAGGAAGAACGGCGCGCCGTACCAGACGTTGACGAGGATGACGGAAAAGCGCGCCCAGGCGGCATTGCCGAGCCAGTTGATGGGACCGATGCCGAAGAAGGAGAGCGTGTAGTTGAAGGCGCTGTAGGAGGGGTCGAACAGCCACAGCCAGGCGAGCGTGCTCATCGCCGGCGGGATCACCCAGGGCACCAGCAGCATGCCGCGCCATTTGCGCTGGCCCTTGGCCGGTATGTTGTGCACGAAATGCGCGACGATGAAGCCGATCAGCGCCTTGAAGAACACGGCGGTGATCGCGAAGATGCAGGACTGCTCCACCACCATCCAGAACGTCTCGCGCTTGAACAGGAAGGTGAAGTTGCCGAAGCCGACGAATTTTTGCATCGACTTGTTCAGCGTCGCGAGGTGGATCGAGAACAGGGCAGGGTAAAGCACGAACAGCGCGATCAGCAGGATCAGCGGCAGCGTCAGGAAGAACGCCACGGTCGATTTCCGCTTCAACGCATTGTGCAGGCCCGTCCGTTTGCGCGCGCTCGCCGTGCGGGCGACGCGACCGTCCTCAACGACGACATCGGCCATGTCAGTGTCCTTGGGTCAAGCTTCCTTGCGGAATGTCCAACGGCGGAGCCGGCACCCGCGTGTCGGCTCGATCTGCTCATTCCATCGAACGGTGGGGTGCCCTGGCGGCTCACGCGGGGATGCGTGAACCGCCGTGGCACACCCCGGCTTAGGTTCGCATGAAGCCTTCACACTCGCCTTCGCCCCAGGCGATTGCGGTCTCCAACTTTTCGCCCTGCGCAAAGCGCAGCGCCATCTTGGTCAGCGTGGCCTGTGCGTAGATCTGCTGGGCGATCTTCGGCGGCGCCGGAGAGGCCGCAATCGACAGTGTCTGATGATTGTAGGGATTTGGATAGTGATAGAGCGTGCCCTTCGGCGGGCCTACCTCGGCCCAGGTCTTCAGCGTCGTCATCTTGGCATAGGCCGGCAAATCGTAGCCGCCGCTCGCCGCGACGAACTTTTCGATCGATGACGGCTGTGACAGAAATGCCAGAAGGCTCTTGGCCGATGCCTTGTTCTTGGAGAAATTCCAGAGACCCCAGAAATAGGGCAGGAACGGCGCATACCGGCCTTTAGGACCGGAGGGGAAGCCGTGCGTCCAGCATTGCTCTGCGACCTGCGGCGCGTCGCGCTTGGCGACCGCCCAGGCGCTCGGCGGATTCATGATGAGGGCGCCGCGGCCGGAGATCAGCCATTTGTTGTTCGAGGCATCGTCCCAGGACGGTGCGTCCGGCGGCAGGAAGGCGATCAGCTTCTTGTAGTATTCGAGCGCCTGGCGAACCTCATCGGTCTTCACCGTGACATCGCCCTTGGCGTTGACGAGTTCGGCGCCGAACGACTGGAAGATGGCGCCCGCGGTATCGACGCTGTCGGTGGTCTCGCCGAGACCGATTCCGAATGGGAAACCTGCCTTCTGGCACGCTTCCGCCGCCTTCAGGAATGTATCCATATTCCAGCTATCGGCCTTGGGCGGCGCGCCGACGGGGTACAGTTCCTGGACGTCGATCCCCGCATGCTTCTTCATGAGGTCGATGCGCGAGCAGGGCCCCTTGATCTGGCTCCCCGGGGTTGCCGGGACCGCAAGCCATTTGCCGTTGGCCTTGCCGAGATATTTGACCGTGTCGTTGACCTCACCGTTCTGCTTGATCGCCTCCTCGACCACGTCGTTCACCGGTTCAAACTGCTCGGCATACGCATGCGGCCACCAGGTGTACATCTGAAGAATGTCGTGACCGGATTTGGCCTGCGCTTCGGCCGCGACCGTCAACTCGATCTTCTTGTTGTTGCTGGTGATGTAATCGATGGAAACTTCGACCTTCTCCTTTTCAGCCCATTCCTTGACCATGGCGGTGGAGGCGTCGTTGGCACCGGGCACCCAGTGGTCCCAGAAGCCGATCGAGAGTTTGCCGGCGGCGTAAGCGCCGCGGACATAGGGCGCTGTGATCAGCGCTGCGGAGGACATTGCAGTGGCAGCTACAAATTGACGTCGCGTCAGTTTCTTGCGTGACATCTCGTTTCCTCACCTGGATGTTTTATTGTTCTCGCGTTTCCTCTGGCATTCCGAGTTTTGTTTTTGATTTTTTGTTCGCGTTTCTTGGTGCTACGCCTCGCCGTGAAATCGCGCGAAGTGCAGCAAATTGGTAGCGCGATCAGATCATGATTGATCCCGTCTGTCGAGGAAGCCGAACGGCTCGCCGTCTAGAACTAACGTTGCGTCCGGGAACGCGGCAGCGCCGTCTCGCGACGCGCGCCGGAGGTGAACCTCGGAGGCGCATTTTGCGACGCACACTTCGGGTCAAGGACCGCAGGACATCTCGTGCGCAATTACGCCGCAGTTTCGAATAAGCCTTCATAACCGCTTCGCGCCAAACAGTTTTCGGGCGTGGACAGCAATTGGCTGCGGCTGGACCGCGAAGCGGCGAAAACGGTAGAGTTGCAACCGGCGGGTGGCCCCCACCCGGACAGGACAATCGGACCGACGATGGAGACCAGAATGATCAACCCGGCGCCGCCTGCGCGGCTTCACCTGCGACGATGGTTCGCGCTGGGCTCCGTGCTCGCGGTGCTGCTGGGCGCCGCCGCCGTTGCGCAGGCGCAAGGCCTGGTCAAGGGCGTTCAGGATGGAGCCGCGGCCGGCAACAAGGCGGCCGGACCCGTTGGCGGCGTGCTGGGCGGTGCGATCGGCGGCGTGGTCGGTGTCTTCACCGGCGTGCTCGGCGTCAACAACCAGCCGGCTCCGGCTGCCAAGGACGCGAGCAAGGATGCCGGCAAGGACGCGAGCAAGGATTCCAAGCAGCCGGGCGCCGGCAAGGACAAGGGCGCCAAGGAGACCGCCAAGGCGGCCAAGGGCGCCAAGGCGAGCAAGGAAGCCAGGAATGCGCCGCAGGACAACAAGGATAATAAGGACGTCACCGTCCTCACCCAGCCCGGCGCGCCGCAACAGTCCGCCGAGCAGATCGTCGCCAACAGCGATTCCTATATCGAGCGGATCAAGACCGAGTTGAACCTGACGCCCGATCAGGAGAAGCACTGGTTCGGCTTCTCGAGCGCAATGCACTATCTGGGGCATAATGGCGCGGAGCGGCTCAACCTGCGGATCGCCCGCGCCAAGCGGGATCCGCCTGACGACATCATCGAGCAGATGCGCAACGAATCGCAATTCCTGATCGACCGCGCCGCCGACCAGCGCAACGTCGCCGATGCCGCCGAGCCGCTGTATTCGAGCCTCGACGACAAGCAGAAGCAGGTCTTCATCCAGGAGATGGTGCGCCTCAGCCACGAGCGCGGGCTGGATTAATCAAGGGCGCCTGAATTAACGGCGCCCGCCACGAATTCGTGAATCCTCTCCGCATTTCGGGTATGGTTAGCTTCGTAAGCTGACTGCGGGGTTGATATGGCGGACGGACTCTCCGTTTTCCTGGTCGAAGACGAGGCGTTGATCCGGATGATGATCGCCGACATGGTGGAGGAACTCGGCCACCATGTCGTCGCGGAAGCGGACAATGTCCGGGACGCGAGCGCCTTTGCGATGACCGCGCAATACGATTTCGCCATCCTCGACATCAACCTGAAGGGCCTCTACGTCGATCCCGTTGCCGACCTGATCGAGCGCCGCAGCAAGCCGTTTCTGTTCGCCACCGGCTACGGGCCGGAGCTGCTGCCGTCCTTGCTCCGGCGGCGGCCGATCCTGCGCAAGCCGATTTCCCTCGACCAGCTCAAGGTGATGATCGATTCGCTGTTTCCGGACGCGGTCGCCAAAACTCCTCACTGAGAAGGCTCCTCACCGAGAAGGCGCCGTACTGAGATCGCCAACGAAAATGGCCGCCCGTGAGGGGCGGCCATTTGGCGAAAGAATGTGTCGTGCTCTCAGATCAGACCGGCGCTGAGGTCGATGCCGCGCGCCATCACGCCGAACGAGGCGACCAGGCCCATGCAGCAGAACAGCAAGATGATCTTGAACGAAGAATCGGCAGAACGGGTTTCGACGGCGACCGGGATCGCGGCAAGCGAAATCATGCTCATGTTCATTCCCCCCTTTGTTGACCCCTGAATTGCATCAGGTAGGGGAAGCTCTTAGAGCAAAAAGTTTGACGCGAGCTTGCGAGGGATCGTTAACGGAATCGCCATCGCTCGCGTGTTTGCGCGAGTAGCAAGCGGTCCCGCAAGTCTCTTGCGGCCGTTCTTCAGCACGGTGGCGATGGTATGGGCCGTCATGGCGGCGCGATCAGAGGCGCGTTGCGCGGCCAGCCGGTCGCGCGCCTTTTCCTCGATCAGGAGCTCGATCAGGGCCAGCCGCTTGTCATCGTCGTCCGCCTCGGTCAGCAGGCGGTGATAGCGGTGATAGTCGAAACCGAAGTCCTGCTTACGCATGTCACGCCCCCGCAACTACGGGAATTGTTTCCCATCGGACACAGTCGGGCAAGCACGATCCTGCGTGGAACCGCGCCTTGGCTGCAATCAGCTGTGTATAGTTAACGGACTGGACGGCGTCGAAGCCGATCGCGGCTCATCAATCCGGATTGTGGTCGGCGAACATCTTCAGGCCGACGAAGCTCGCGTCGGGTTTCGTCACCAGCCTGGTCGGGATATTGCGCAAATAGTCCTGGAAGCGTCCCTTGGCTTCGAAGCGCGCCCGGAACGCGGAAGCAGCTAGGAACTCCGGAAAGCGCGGCACGATCCCGCCGGCGATGTAGACGCCGCCGCGGGCGCCGAAGGTCACTGCGAGATTGCCCGTGACTGAGCCGAGGATGGCGCAAAACATCTCCAGCGTCGCGCGGCTCAGTTCGCAACTGCCCTCCAGGGCGGCCTTAGTGATGGCGGCGGCGTCGGGGTGCGGCACCTGGGCGCCGTCGACCTCCGCCAGCGCCTCGTAGAGGTTTTGCAGGCCGGAGCCCGAAAGCGCGCCGCGCTCGATGGAGACATGACCGAGACGTCGGCGCATGGCCGCGATCACGCGCTCCTCGCGCTCGGTCTCCGCCGGCAAAGTCGCGTGGCCTGCCTCGGTGACGACCGCCAGCCGGGCGCCGTGGCGTTCGACCAGACAGGAGACGCCGAAGCCGGTTCCAGGCCCAACCACCAGCAGCGGCTCGCCCGGGAGGCCGTCCTGGCCCCCGAGCGGGATCAAATCGGCAGGCTTCAGGGCGGGCAGGGACCAGGCCACGACCTCGAAATCATTGAGCACATGCACGCTCTCGAAGCCGAGGGCCGGCTGGAGCTCGTTGCCGTCGATGACCCACGGACTGTTGGTCATGACGCAGCGGTTGTTGGTCACGGGACCCGCGACGGCCAGCACGGCTCGTTTGGGCTGCTTGCCGCCGGACCGGCGCGCAAGGACGTCGGCGATGGCTTCCCGGACGGTCGGGAAGTCAGCGACCTTCACATAGTCGATGGGCCCGGCCTGGTCGCCGCTGTCCGATGCGCTTTCGCTCAGCGCAAAGCGCGCATTGGTGCCGCCGATATCGGCGAGAAGAATCTGTCCTGTCTTGCCGATACTCATGATCTTGTGGCTGCCGCGCCGTGCAGGCTCGCGGGAACCGTTCCCTCCGCTCCATCCGATCCGCAATTTGCGAACGTCTCTAGAATCCGTCCTTGGGTGAGCCTAGTCAACTCGGACAACGCCAAACCGTTGCATCCCAGGTGCGACGGGCGCGATATCGCCGCGTGGGTCGATGGTTGCGAAGCCGCGCGGGAAGATCGACATTGGACGGAGCATTCGGCGCCCGTCGCGCCGGACGGCTGGAACGGGACCTTGCGATGCAGATTTCCGACCGCGACGTGCTGCTGGTGATCGACGTGCAGAACGACTTTTGCACCGGCGGAGCGCTCGCCGTTCCCGGCGGCGAGAAGGTTGTCCCGGCCATCAACCGAATTGCCGCGAAATTCACCAATGTGGTGCTGACCCAGGACTGGCATCCGGGCGATCACGTCTCGTTCGCACCGAACCATGCGGGCAAGCAGCCGTTCCAGACCATCGAGCTCGACTACGGCACCCAGGTGCTGTGGCCGACGCACTGCGTGCAAGGCACGGTGGGCGCTGAATTCCATGGGGAGCTCGAAATTACCAGGGCAAACCTCGTCGTGCGCAAAGGTTTTCGTCGCGGCATCGATTCCTATTCGGCGTTGTTCGAGAACGACCACCGCACGCCGACCGGCCTGCTCGGATATCTGCGCGAGCGTGAGCTGAAGACCGTCTTCGTCGCCGGTCTGGCGCTGGATTTCTGTGTTCGGTTCTCGGCGGAAGATGCCCGCAAGGCGGGGTTCGAGGTCGCCGTCATCGAGGACGCATGCCGCGGCATCGATCTCGACGGCTCGGTGGCCGCGACCCATCGGAGTTTTCGCGAGCGCGGTATTTCGATCGTCAGCCTGGAGGCCTTGCTGTGAGGACCTTGAGATAGTCATGGTGGAGAAGAGGGGAAAACCGCTGGTCGGATCGAATCGTCCTCCGGATGATCCACTGCTATGGCCGATTGCGGCGGCGCGGCTCGCGATGGACGCCTGCTTCTGGTGGCTGGAACGCGGTCCGCCGGAACAGGACGCGAGCGATCTGCCGTGGACGACGCCCAACACGGTCGCCTTGGAGCTTGCGACCATGCGCCTGCGCGATTGCACGCGGACGCAATCCGGCCAGCCGGCACTGGTCTGCGCGCCCTATGCGCTGCATCGGGCCCTGATCGCCGACTTCGCACCGGGCCACAGCGTGGTGCAGTCGCTGCAGAATGGCGGCATCGATCGGGTCTACCTCACCGACTGGCGCTCGGCCTCGCCGGACATGCGCTATCTCTCGATCGACAGCTATCTCGGCGATCTCAACGTCGCCGTCGACGAAATCGGCGCGCCGATCGATCTCGTCGGCCTGTGCCAGGGCGGCTGGCTGTCGCTGCTCTATGCGGCGCGCTTTCCCGCCAAGGTGCGGCGGCTGGTGCTGGTGGGGGCGCCCGTCGATCTCTCGATCGACTCCGCGCTGTCCCAGCTAGCTCGCAATGCGCCTGAGGCGCTCTACGACCAGCTCGTGGCGCGCGGCGGCGGCAATGTCAGCGGCGACGAGATGCTGCGCTTCTGGACGAAGGCGCCGAGCCGCGACGACATCGCGGCGGCATTGCAGAGGGATCTTTCGGACGAGGAGGGCGCGGCACTGCTCGCGCGTTTCGATCGCTGGAATACCGAGACGCTCAACCTGCCCGGCACGTACTATCTGGAGATCGTCAACCGAATCTTCCGGGAGAATCGGATTGCCGGCGGAAACTTCACGGCGCTCGGCCGCGAGGTTGATCTGAGGGACGTCAAGGCGCCGGTCTTCCTGCTGGCCGGGCTCGATGACGACGTCGTGCCGGCCAGACAGGCGCTTGCGACCGCCGGTCTGCTCGGAACGCCGCCGGCCTTCATTGCCGCGGCCTCCGAGCCCAGCAATCATCTCGGCCTGTTCATGGGCGCGCGCACCCACGCCCATGCCTGGCCCCGGATCGCCGAGTGGCTGCGCAACGACCTCTCCGGAGTGCTGGCCCGCAGCGCCTGACCTTGTCAGCTGCCTTGGCCCGGCCGGGCCGGCGAACACGCAAATCCGTTATGCATGACGGCGGATGGCCTGCACGGGGCCCGGTCGATGGGTTACATATCATGGCGAACTGGCGGCTGCGGCCGCGACAAGATTAAGGGTACCGCGCTCGATGAGCTTCCACTCGATCTACGCCCACGGATTTGCGCGCGTGGCGGCCTGCGTCACCACCTCCCATGTGGCCGATCCCGCGGCCAATGCGAAGGCGATCCTGGCGGCGGCAGGCGCTTGCCATGAACAGTCGGTGGCGGTTGCCGTGTTTCCGGAGCTGTGCCTGTCCGGCTACGCGATCGAGGATCTCGTCAAGCAGGACCCGCTGCTCGATGCGGTCGAGCGCGGGCTCGCCTCAATCGTCGAGGCCTCCTCGGCCTTGATGACCGTCCTGATCGTCGGCGCGCCGCTGCGCTTCGGTCATCGCATCTACAATTGCGCCGTCGTCATTCATCGCGGCAACGTCCTTGGCGTCGTGCCCAAGTCTTATCTGCCGACCTATCGCGAATTCTACGAAGGACGGCATTTCGCCTCCGGCACCGGCATCGCCGGAGAGACGATCGCGTTTGGCGGGCTGCACGCACCGTTCGGCGTTGACCTCCTGTTCGCGGCCGAGGATGTTCCAGGCCTGATCATCGGCGTCGAGATCTGCGAGGACATGTGGATTCCGGTGACGCCGGCTTCCGAACTCGCGCTTGCCGGCGCCAGCGTGCTGATCAATCTATCCGGCAGCCCGATCACGATCGGTCGGGCGCGCTCGCGCGCACTGCTGTGCCAATCGACGTCGGCGCGTTGTCTTGCGGCCTACGTCTATTCCGCCGCGGGGGCAGGGGAATCGACCACGGACCTGGCCTGGGACGGCCAGACCTCGATCTATGAGAACGGCGTGCTGCTGGCCGAGGGCGAGCGGTTCCGCCAGGACGGCCAGATCACGCTGGCCGACGTCGATCTCGATCTGCTCAGGCAGGAACGCGCACTGATGGGCACGTTCGACGATAATCGCCGGCAACGCGAAGCCTTTTTCCGGAGGATCACCTTTGCCCTGAAGGCGCCGGCCACCGACATCGGCTTCCTGCGCAAGATCGAGCGCTTCCCGTTCGTGCCGAGCGACGAAGCCCTGCTCGAGCAGGATTGCTACGAGGCCTACAACATTCAGGTCGCCGGTCTCGTGCAGCGCATGCGCGCGACCGGAACCAAGCGCGTGGTGATCGGCGTCTCGGGCGGGCTCGATTCCACCCACGCCCTGATCGTCGCCGCCAAGGCGGTCGACCTGCTCGGACTGCCGCGCAGCAACATCCTGGCTTACACGATGCCGGGCTTTGCCACCGGCAGCGAGAGCAAGACCAACGCACTGGCGTTGATGAAGGCGTTGCAGACGGAGTGGCAGGAGCTCGATATCCGTCCCACGGCGACGCAAATGCTGAAGGACATCGGTCATCCCTTCGGCAAGGGCGAGAAGGTCTACGACATCACGTTCGAGAACGTGCAGGCGGGCCTGCGCACGGACTATTTGTTCCGGCTCGCCAACCATCATGGCGGCATCGTCATCGGAACCGGCGATCTCTCGGAGCTTGCGCTGGGCTGGTGCACCTACGGCGTCGGCGATCAGATGGCGCATTATAATGTCAACGCCGGGGTGCCGAAGACGCTGATCCAGCACCTGATCCGCTGGGTGATCGCCTCAAAACAGTTCAGCGACGACGTCAACGGGACGCTGGCGTCGATCCTATCCGCCGAAATCTCGCCAGAGCTGGTTCCGGTCAAGCCCGGCGAGAAGCCGCAGAGCACGGAAGCCTCCGTCGGTCCCTACGAGCTGCAGGATTTCAACCTGTTCTACACGCTGCGGTTCGGCATGCGGCCGTCCAAGATCGCGTTCATGGCGCAGCACGCCTGGAATGATGTCGCCAAGGGCGAATGGCCGCCGGCGTTCCCGACCGACAAGCGCAGGGCCTATGATCTGCCGGAGATCCGGCGCTGGCTGGAAGTGTTCCTGCGCCGCTTCTTCGCCTTCAGCCAGTTCAAGCGCTCGGCGATGCCGAACGGGCCGAAGGTTTCGGCCGGCGGCTCGTTGTCGCCGCGCGGCGACTGGCGCGCGCCGTCGGATTCAAGCGCGGCGGCATGGCTCGAGGATCTCGAGCGGAACGTTCCGAAGTGATTGAGCAAGACTGCTGATCGGGCAGGGTAGCTCCAGAACGACTTCGCGCCGCGCGGCTCATAAAGCCGGCGGCGCGAAATTGCGTTCAATCTAGAAAGTGCCGAGGTCCGGAGTGCCTAGCCCGTCTTATTCGTAAGAGTGCGCCTGAGGGGTAAAGCGCTGATGCGGCGTAGGATTCGGTTGTGAAGCCAACCCCATCACCTCCAACCGCGAACGCCACGCCCGCCATGACCGACGATACGATTCCGCCCTTCTCGTTTCCAGCCATTCACGCCAAGAAAGTCACAGCTGCCTTCGATGGTGGACGCCTAACCTCGAATGGGGGCGTGATGCTTCTGGCGATGGCCGAGCGGCGTCTCGGTTTGGCCGACAATCTGGCCCGGGTGTTCCCGGATCGGCGCGATCCGACGCGGGTCGTGCACAGCCTGGTCGATATGTTCCGCGCGCGCATGTTCGCGATCTGCGGCGGCTACGAGGACGCCGACGACCTCGATCATCTGCGGTCCGATCCGGCATTCAAGCTGGCCTGCGGTCGCCTACCGGACACGGGCCGGGATTTGTGTTCCCAGCCGACGCTGTCGCGGCTGGAGAATGCTCCGCGCCTGCGCGACGTGATCCGGCTGACCTACATTTTGGTCGACGCATGGATGGATAGCTACCCGCGCGAGCCGGCATCCGTCACGCTCGACATCGATGATACCTGCGACGTCGTCCACGGCCATCAGCAGCTCTCGCTGTTCAACGCTCATTATGACGAACGCTGCTTCCTGCCGATCCACGTCTACGACACGGAGAAGAGCCGGCCCGTGGCCGTCGTGCTGCGGCCCGGCAAGACGCCGGGCGGCGTCGAGGTGCGTGCCCATCTGCGCCGCCTGGTACGGCATATCCGGACGCGATGGCACAACACGCAAATTACGTTCCGTGGCGACGGGCACTATGCCCGGCCGGAGGCCATGGCGTGGTGCGAGACCAACGGCATCGACTACATCTTCGGTCTGTCCGGCACCAAGCCTCTCGCCAGAAAAGTCGACGAGGTCGCCGACGACATCCGCACGCGACGCGCCATCGAGAACCTGCCGGTTCTGCGTGGCTATACCGAGACGCGCCACAAGGCAAAGTCCTGGGATCGCGAACGGCGCACTGTCGCCCGTATTGAGGCGACGATGCTCGGCCTCGACATCCGCTTCGTCGTCACCAGCCTCGATGTCGGCTCGGCCGAGTGGATCTACGACAGCCTGTATTGCGCGCGCGGCCAAGCCGAGAATCTGATCAAGCTGCATAAGACGCAGCTCGCCTCCGATCGCACCAGCTGCCGTTCGGCGCTCGCCAACCAGGTCCGTCTCGTGCTCCATACGGCCGCTTATTGGCTGATGCTGACCGTGCGCGACGCCATTCCCAAAGCCCGGGAATTGGCCGCTGCCGAGTTCGCGACGCTGCGTCTTCGGCTCTTGAAAATCGCCGCCCGTGTCGTCGAGACCACGAGCCGCATTCGCCTTGCGTTTGCCGCGGCATGTCCCGAAGCCGACCTGATCTGCGGCTTGCCCGGCGCGCTGCTGCCGCTCGGTCCTTGACCGGCGGGGCGTCCGCCCCCGTTCGCCCAACCCATCCCTCAAGCGCGTTGCAAAGTACCGGTCGTCAGGCGGCGAAAAGCCGAAGGCAATCCTGTGCGCCTCGTCAGACAAGATGTGCGGCCGCATCAATCGGGCCCAAAAGCCGCACTCTCACGAATAGGACGGGCTAAGACGCACCCGCGCCCCCCTTTTAGAGGGCCGCCCCTCAAGACTGCGGTGGGGGCCATGTTGGGCGCGCCCTACCGAGCCGTAAGGTGCCATACAGACGCACCCCGGGCAAGCCGAGCAACATCCTGCCGCGGCTCTACGCGGCCTCGTCAGCTTCTCGAAAGCTCGCGCGACTATAGGTCTGCTCAAGTGATCTTGGACGTGAGGCTAGCGTGGACCGGCAGAACTTTGATCCATCCAACGTAACAGCTTGGTCGCAAGTGCAGCACGACGTCTCGGAAGAGACGCACGCCGGCCAGGCCGGGCAAGAGGGCTTTGAGCAGCACTTGGCCGAGGCGCGCCCGCCTGATCCGGCTCCTGTCTCTAGGGGGGCGAGCCGGAGCCACCATCCCAATCTCTCTACGGAAGATCGGGACATTATCGACAAGGCGATTGCTCAATATGCAGGTCCGCGAAAACCGACAACGGTCTATCAGTATGCTCGAGGACTCCGTCGATTGATAAACGAAATCCGCGGTCGTGGCCAATCGACCGATCTAAGGGATCACCAATCCCTGGCCGAGCACGCCAAAGCTTACTTTCCGTTAGACAATGCTATCGTAACGGGGTTGAACATCCTTCGTGCGTATTATGAGCCGGGCCATGTAGCTTATGGCGCGCGACGCGCTGCCCCCTCAGCGGAAGACGCCCTTCTCATAGAGCATCTGACTAATCCCGGCGGACTCAACGAGAGTTCCTTTGGTTTATATCAGAATGCTCTTCGCCAATTTTCTGACAAACTCAAGGGCAAGGGCCAGACGATATCTGAACTGGATCAGGATTCGCGAGTCGCGTTCGCTCGTAGGTTGCTTCCGACGCACGCAACTCTCATCTCCGCGTTGGGGACGTTGGGTGACCAGCTCGACGCGAAACAAGTTTCAGGTCCGGGCGGCCCTCGGGAAGCCGGGGGCGATGGTGTCCCGTCGCCCAGGTCAGGCGGGGTTCCGGCGGAAGTCTGGGGCCTGTTCGATGATGAGGCCGAGGAGCCGCCGGCCGATCCATCGGAACTTGAGCGGCTGGAGCATGAGCTTCGCGGGGAAATTCAGGGACGGCTAGGCGACCACCCCGCTCAGCCGCCCTTCTCCGTAGAGCCAGAGGGATTCACGTTTAATCCAGAGTCCCCTCCTGCGAAAGTTCGCCGATTGCTGGATGATCATTCCGCCCTGCCGCAAGTCTTCGTCAATCCAAACGACCTCAATGCAGACGCTGGCGTGCTGATGCGGGCTTCCCTCCACGAATTGGAGAGGCAGCCCACAATGCAGCAGAGCGGGCATGAACAACCTGCTGCACCGAGCAGGAGCAGCGTCCTCCCGAGCGGGGACAACCGACCGACCAGCTTCGTGATCAACACTGACCGTTACACGGCGTTGTTGGTGCCCGCGGGGATGACCAGGCAGAGCTTCCCGCTCCATCCTCGATCGGAAAACGCTCCGCAGCCCAGCGCGCCGTCGGGGAATCAAGCCTCGCCAGCACTGCCTTCACGCAGGATGGAGCAAGCCGCGCCGGCGTCCGACCGGGCTGAGGCGGTGTTCCCAGCGCTCGGCGAGACTTTTGATGCGTCTTTGTCCGCTCCCGAGGACTTCTCCCACGGCACCCAGCCTGCGCCGGGTATGATGCGGTCCAGGTTGGGCCGCTGGGGTCAGTTTCCGGATGTGGCAGAGCGGGTAAAGACCTACGACATTCGCGGTGAACGCTATACGGCCGTGTTGGGACCGGGAGGGCCCGATGATGTTCGGCTCATTCACCTGCGGTCTCCCGCTGTCGGCGATACATTCGATGTTTCGTTCGCCGTTCCCAAGGATTTTTCTCATCGCACCCAGCCGGCGCCCGACATGATGCTGTCCACGTTGGGCAAGTGGGACTTCTTGCCTGTCGCGGAACATCCAATCATGAACTACGAGATTGGCGGCGAACGCTACACGGCCGTTTTGGGACCGAAAGGACCCAACGACGTTCACCTCATCCATCATCCTCGAGTTGCTGATGAAGCTGCGCCAGCGGCACCGTCAGACGTCTACAACGTCCTTGATTTGCCGTCCACACCGGAGGAGCTGCCTGATTACGCGAACTATCTGTCGGCGTTCCCGCGCATACACTCCGGTGCCGAGATCGGGGCGTCGGGTCCGGCGGCCTCATCCCACGACCGTAGCGGGCGGGCTCTCGACCCCATGCAGTGGCTGGGCGACGAGCATATCCAGAGGGACTACGAGCTCCTGACGCAGGAGTTGCAAATGAATGATCCGAATCTTGCCGCCCGAACGCGGTTCGTCGATCCTCTCATTGCCTTTCGGTTGAGTTGGGGCGCCGAGCGCGACGCGCTCAGCGCATTGCAGCGCATCGTCTATGATCATGACAATGATGTAGCCGACTTCCTATTCCTGCCAGTGACCGATGCCAGTCCAACACATCCTAACGGCACCCATTGGTCGCTGCTACTCGTAGATCGCTGCACGCGAGGAGTGCCGGTCGCCTATCATTACGATTCCGTCGAGGGACACAATGACGGGCCCGCAGAACGGCTCGCAGAACGGCTGGGCCTGACTCTGCAGCGAGCCGGAATGGCCCCGCAGCAGAACAGCTATGATTGCGGCGTGTTCGTGGTGGATGGCACACGGGAGCTGGTTCGACGATTGGCGCAAGGAGAGCGGCCACAAGCCGAGCCGCTGCACCTCGACAACCTCGTCGCCAATCGGCAGGAACTCCGGGACCGGCTTAGGGGTTGATGGCGATGCGCCCGTCCGGTAGGCGTGTCGATCTCCAGGGTTTTCGGCGGCGTTTCAGGACCGGCCGCTGTCGCCGCGAGCAAGCGCACGAAATCAGCTGAATGCAGGAGGACCTGTAAGGGTCGACGCCGTTAAAAAGGCAGTGAAGAGGGTTCACAACGCCGCCAGCGGCTATAAAAGCAAATCGTGCTGTGCGTCGGGCCGGCGGGTGGTTCCTGGAGAGACCATTCTGCCGGAGTTAGTTCAGCGCGAATCGTGACGAATTATTGCGATCACCTGCAGGGTGCTGCCTGCTACAGCGCAGAAGACGGCAAATCATGGATGTCCTAGCCCGTCTTATTCGTAAGAGTGCGCCTGAGGGCTGGCGAGCGTGGTGTAAAGCGCTGATGCGGCGTAGGATTCGGTTGCGAAGCCACCCCATCACCTTCAACCGCGAACGCCACGCCCGCCATGACCGATGATACGATTCCGCCCTTCTCGTTTCCAGCCGTTCACGCCAAGAAAGTCACAGCTGCCTTCGATGGTGGGCGCCTGACCTCGAACGGGGGCGTGATGCTTCTGGCGATGGCCGAGCGGCGTCTCGGTTTGGCCGACAATCTGGCCCGGGTGTTCCCGGATCGGCGCGATCCGACGCGGGTCGTGCACAGCCTGGTCGATATGTTCCGCGCGCGCATGTTCGCGATCTGCTGCGGCTACGAGGACGCCGACGACCTCGATCATCTGCGGTCCGATCCGGCATTCAAGCTGGCCTGCGGTCGCCTACCGGACACGGGCCGGGATTTGTGTTCCCAGCCGACGCTGTCGCGGCTGGAGAATGCTCCGCGCCTGCGCGACGTGATCCGACTGACCTACATTTTGGTCGACGCATGGATGGATAGCTACCCCCACGAGCCGGCATCCGTCACGCTCGACATCGATGATACCTGCGACGTCGTCCACGGCCATCAGCAGCTCTCGCTGTTCAACGCTCATTATGATGAACGCTGCTTTCTGCCGATCCACGTCTACGACACGGAGAAGAGCCGGCCCGTGGCCGTCGTGCTGCGGCCCGGCAAGACGCCGGGCGGCGTCGAGGTGCGTGCCCATCTGCGCCGCCTGGTACGGCATATCCGGACGCGATGGCACAACACGCAAATTACGTTCCGTGGCGACGGGCACTATGCCCGGCCGGAGGCCATGGCGTGGTGCGAGACCAACGGCATCGACTACATCTTCGGTCTGTCCGGCACCAAGCCTCTCGCCAGAAAAGTCGACGAGGTCGCCGACGACATCCGCACGCGACGCGCCATCGAGAACCTGCCGGTTCTGCGTGGCTATACCGAGACGCGCCACAAGGCAAAGTCCTGGGATCGCGAACGGCGCACTGTCGCCCGTATTGAGGCGACGATGCTCGGCCTCGACATCCGCTTCGTCGTCACCAGCCTCGATGTCGGCTCGGCCGAGTGGATCTACGACAGCCTGTATTGCGCGCGCGGCCAAGCCGAGAATCTGATCAAGCTGCATAAGACGCAGCTCGCCTCCGATCGCACCAGCTGCCGTTCGGCGCTCGCCAACCAGGTCCGTCTCGTGCTCCATACGGCCGCTTATTGGCTGATGCTGACCGTGCGCGACGCCATTCCCAAAGCCCGGGAATTGGCCGCTGCCGAGTTCGCGACGCTGCGTCTTCGTCTCTTGAAAATCGCCGCCCGTGTCGTCGAGACCACGAGCCGCATTCGCCTTGCGTTTGCCGCGGCATGTCCCGAAGCCGACCTGATCTGCGGCTTGCCCGGCGCGCTGCTGCCGCTCGGTCCTTGACCGGCGGGGCGTCCGCCCCCGTTCGCCCAACCCATCCCTCAAGCGCGTTGCAAAGTACCGGTCGTCAGGCGGCGAAAAGCCGAAGGCAACCCTGTGCGCCTCGTCAGACAAGATGTGCGGCCGCATCAATCGGGCCCAAAAGCCGCACTCTCACGAATAGGACGGGCTAGGAGTCCGGACCTCGTCACCTTGCCCCAGCCTTTGATCCCCCCGCCCCATGCGGTCCCCCAACCCCATGTAGCGCGATCAGAAGGTGATGCCCCTGGAAGGCCGCCGATCGATGCGCGCGATGTACGCGAAGTATGGTTAGGATTCCATTCCGGATCACTACGGACACAAACGCGCTTGATGCTGCACACGGGTGCATTCGTCCGCATCTGATGCGATCACTGCTGCCTGAATTCGATGCAGGCGATCGGCGGGGATGTCCACATCGGCGCATCGCCGCGGCACCTGCATTTCACGGGCCTGTCACTTAACTGGTCTAGCGCTGCTCCCGTCATCGCTGACGGTCAAGGAGCAAGCCATGTCGAAGCCGGTGCTGGGCGCAGCATTGTCCATCAAATCGATCCCTGCCCACCGCGACTGGCTTTTGGAACGGCAGCGCGATCTCGAAATCCAGGATTTTTTCCGCGCGGATTTGCTGGACGGCGATTGGCGGAGTGCAGCCAGCGAGATCAAGCAGATGCTCTCGGGCCATACCGGCCGGCTCGGCATTCACGGCCCGTTCTGGGGTTTCAAGATCGACAGCCATGATCCCTTGATCCGCAAGGCGGTGACGAAGCGCCTGCTTCAGGGCCTCGATGCCGCGGAATTCCTCGGCGCGACGCAGATGGTGATCCATTCACCGTTCACGACCTGGGACCACAACAATCTCGACCTCTATCCCGATAACCGCGGCAATCTCGTCGAACGCGTCAAGACGACGCTTGCCGAGGTGATCGCGCGCGCCGAGACGATCGGATGCGAGGTCGTCATCGAGAACATCGAGGACAAGGATCCGCGCGACCGCGTGCGCCTCGCCAAGGCGCTCGAAAGCAACAAGGTCCGCGTCTCCCTCGACACTGGCCACGCCAACTATGCCCACATTTCCACCGGCGCTCCGCCGGTCGATTACTACGTCGAAACCGCCGGCGACATGCTGACGCATGTGCACCTCCAGGACACCGATGGCTTTGCCGACCGGCACTGGGCGCCGGGCGAAGGCAACATCCCGTGGGTGGCTGTGTTCCGCGCTCTGGGCCGGCTGACCTCCAACCCGCGGCTGATCCTCGAACTCCGCAATCACGACGACGTTCGCGCCGGCGCAGCCCATCTGGCCGCGCTCGGTCTCGCTGAATAACCGGCATCACAAAGGTCAGGGCTTATCGTCATGAGCAAACTCACCCGTCGCACCATCCTGAAGTCCGGCGGCGTTGCCGCGGGCACGCTTCTCCTGCCGCGCTTCGCGATCGGGCAGGCGGACAACCGTCCGTCGGTGACGATTGCCGTGCAGAAGGTGACGAATTCGAACGTGCTCGACGTGCTGCGCGAGCAATCGAACGTCGGCGAGCGCGTGTTCTTCTCCTCGATCTGGGAGGGCCTGATCTCCAAGAACTGGCGTGGCAGCCTGGAGGCCGTGCCGGGCCTCGCCACCGAGTGGCGCCGCATCGACGACCAGACCGTCGAGGTGAAGCTGCGCCAGGGCGTGAAGTTCCACAATGGCGACGAGCTGACGGCCGAAGACGTCGTCTTCACGTTCAGCCGCGAGCGCATGTTCGGCGAGACCGAGGCCAAGAGCCGCTCCACCATCCAGGCCTTCGAGAAGATCCCGACGCCGCGCCCGGGCAAGGAATTGCCGCCTGATGTGCCGGCGGTCGCCCGCCGCATCTGGCCGGACCTCGTGCGCGTCGATGCCGTCGACAAGTACACGGTGCGCTTCTACAACGCGACGCCCGACGTCACGATTGAGGGCCGGCTGTCGCGCTACGGCTCCGACATCATGAACCGCCGTGCCTGGGAGCAATCCGCGAGCTATCTCGACTGGGCGCGCAAGCCGATCACGACGGGCCCGTACAAGGTCGTCGAGCTCAAGCCCGACGTGTCGCTGACCCTCGAGGCGCATGACGAATATTGGGGCGGCCGGCCGCCGCTCAAGCGCATCCGTTTCCTCGAAGTGCCCGAGGTCGCGAGCCGCATCAACGGGCTGCTGTCGGGCGAATACCAGTTCGCCTGCGACATCCCGCCGGACCAGATTGCCGGGATCGAAAAGAACGCGGCGTTCGAAGTGCAGGGCGGCACCATCCTCAATCACCGCCTGACCGTATTCGACAAGAACCACGCCCAGCTCGCCAATCCTCTGGTGCGGCGCGCCTTCACCCACGCGATCGACCGCCAGGCGATCGTCGACAGCCTGTGGGCGGGCCGTACCCGCGTGCCGAAGGGCCTGCAGTGGGAATTCTACGGCGACATGTTCAACGCCGACTGGAGCGTGCCGGCCTACGATCCGAAGCTCGCGCAGGATCTGTTGAAGCAGGCCAATTACAAGGGCGATCCGATTCCGTATCGCCTGCTCAACAACTACTACACCAACCAGGTCGCGACCGCGCAGGTGCTGGTCGAGATGTGGAAGTCGGTCGGCCTCAACGTCCAGATCGAGACCAAGGAGAACTGGTCGCAGATCATGGAACGCGCGCCGACCCGCGCGGTACGCGACTGGTCGAACTCGGCTGCCTTCAACGATCCCGTCTCGTCGCTGGTCGCCCAGCACGGCCCGAACGGCCAGCAGCAGCAGATCGGCGAGTGGACCAACGCCGAACTGAACAAGCTTTCGGAGTTCCTGGAGACCTCGACCGACCGGGCCGCCCGCAAGAAGGCGTTCCGCCGCATGCTCGAGATCGCCGAGCGCGAGGATCCCGCCTACACTGTGCTGCACCAGAACGCGACCTTCACCGCGAAGCCGAAGTCGATCAAGTGGAAGGCGTCGCCGGCATTCGCGATGGATTTCCGCGCCGGCAATTTCGAGGCGTAAGTGGCGACGCCGTTGGTCAGCATCCAGGGCCTCAGCGTCGCCTTCAACGGCGTAGCGGTCCTGCGCGGCGTCGATCTCGCTTTGCAGAAGGGAGAGGCGCTCGGCCTCGTCGGCGAGTCCGGCTCCGGCAAGTCAGTGACGTGGCTTGCTGCACTCGGCCTCTTGCCGCGGCATGCAAAAGTCTCGGGCTCCGTGCGGCTCGACGGACGCGAAATCCTCGGCGCAGCCGCGGGTGAGCTTGACCGGGGTGCGGGGCGGGCGGGTCGCCATGATTTTTCAGGATCCCGCAAGCGCGCTCAATCCGGTGCTCACCATTCGCAAGCAGCTCTGCGAGGCTTTGGCGCTGCATCGCCATCTCTCGGGCGAGGCGGTGAAGGCCGAAGCGCGGCGGCTGCTCGATCTCGTCGGCATTCCCGATGCGGCGCGGCGGCTCGAGGCCTATCCGCACGAATTCTCGGGCGGCCAGGTCCAGCGCATCATGATCGCGATGGCGCTGGCCGGAAATCCCGATCTCCTCGTCGCGGACGAGCCGACCACGGCGCTCGACGCCACCATCCAGGCGCAGATTTTGGAGCTGCTCTCGACCATCCGCCGCGAGATGAGCATGGCGATGGTGCTGATCAGCCATGATCTCGGCGTCGTCGCGGAAAACTGCGACCGCGTCGCCGTGATGTATGCCGGCCGCATCGTCGAGCAGGCGCCCGCCAATCAGCTCTTTGCCGATCCGGTGCATCCCTACGCGCAGGGCCTGATCGGCGCACTGCCGCCGCTCGACGGACCGCGTCGGCGTCTCACGGCCATTCCGGGGACCGTTCCCGATCCCGCGCACATGCCAAGCGGCTGTGCCTTCGCGCCGCGCTGCGCGCTGGCGGCCGAGCCGTGCGGACTTGCCGTGCCGAGCCTCGCGCCGATCGCGAACGATCGCGTGGTTGCCTGCATCCGTGCCGAGGCCTCGCGCCGCGCGCTGCTCGGGATCGCCGCCGAATGAGCGGGCCGCTTGTCGAGGTGTCCTCGATCTCGCGCAGCTACGCGATGCGCTCCGGGATGTTCGGCCGCAGCACGGCGGTTCACGCGGTCGACGGCTTGTCACTTGCGATCCGCAAGGGCGAGACGCTCGGCCTCGTCGGCGAGTCCGGCTCGGGCAAGTCGACCACGGGTCGTATCGTGCTCGGTCTCGAGCCGCCCGATCGCGGCGAGGTGCGGTTCGACGGCAAGGCGATGGCCGCGCCAGGCACGAAGGCGTGGCGCGCGCAGCGGGCGCGCATGCAGATGATCTTCCAGGATCCGCTGGGGGCGCTGGACCGGCGGTTGCCGGTCGCGGCCCAAATCCGCGAGCCTCTGGACATTCACGGTCTCGGCACGCCGGCCGAACGCGAGGAGCGTGTCCGCGAATTGCTGCGCGCCGTCGAGCTGACACCGGCGCATGGCGCGCGCTATCCGGGCGCGCTCTCCGGCGGCCAGCGTCAGCGTATCGTGCTGGCGCGGGCACTGGCGACAAAGCCCGATTTCCTCGTCTGCGACGAGCCGGTCAGCGCGCTCGACGTTTCGATCCAGGCGCAGGTGGTGAACCTGCTTTGCGATCTCCAGGCGCAGCTCGGGCTGACGCGACTGTTCATCAGCCACGATTTGCGCGTCGTGCGGCAGATCAGCAATGTCGTCGCCGTGATGTATCTCGGCCGCATCGTCGAGATCGGCAGCGCCGACGATCTCTTCGCGCGTCCCGAACATCCCTATACGCAGGCGCTGGTCTCGGCCTCGCCGGCACCGGGCCGCCGCAGCGCGGGCCGCATCGTGCTGGCGGGCGATCCGCCGAACCCGGCGGCGCGGCCCCAAGGCTGTGCCTTCCATCCGCGCTGCCCGCGCGCTATCGCGCGCTGCGCGAGCGAGGTGCCGGCGCTGTCGGGCGTCGGCGGCAACAGGCAAGTCGCCTGCCATCTCGTGACGGGGCGGCAGGCCGAGACGCGGGACGCGGCCTGATGGGACGCTATCTCGCCATTCGGATCGGACGCGCGGCGCTGACGATCGTGCTCGTCGTCACCTTCGCCTTCGTGGTGCTGCGGCTCTCCGGCGATCCTGCGCTGATGATCCTGGGACCGGAGGCGCCGCCGGAAGTGCTCGCTGCTTTCCGCAAGGCCTGGGGGCTCGATGATCCCATCTGGTTCCAGTACCTCGACTACTTCGGCGCCATTGCCAAGGGCGAGCTCGGCCGCTCCATGCGCGACGGGCGGCCGGCGATCGAGCTCGTGCTGGAGCGGATTCCGGCAACGCTCGCGCTGACGCTGCCGGCCTTCTTCTTCAAGGTGGCCCTCGGCATTCCCGCCGGCATCTACGCGGCGCTGCACCGCGGCTCGGGAATCGATCGCGCCGTGATGATGACGGCGGTCGCCGGCTTCACCGTGCCGAGTTTCGTCCTTGCGCTGCTGCTCGTGCTCGTCTTCGCCGTTCAGCTCGGCTGGTTGCCGTCGGGCGGGCAGGACAGCTGGCGTCACGCCATCCTGCCAATCGTGACACTCAGCCTCGGCGGCGCCGCGGTGCTGGCGCGCTTCACCCGCAGCGCCATGCTGGAGGTGCTGGGCCAGCCCTATATCCGCACCGCCTCGGCCAAGGGCGTGCCGTGGCGCAAGGTGGTGACGTCGCATGCGCTGCCGAACGCGGCGATCCCGACCGTCACCATTCTCGGCTTCATGGTGGGCACGCTGATCGCGGGCGCGGTCGTGGTCGAGAGCGTATTTGCCTGGCCCGGAGTAGGGCGCCTGCTGGTCGTCGCCGTCGCCAACCGCGACCTCGCCGTCGTGCAGTGCATCCTGTTGCTGGTCGCGATGACCATGGTCACGTCGAATCTGATCGTCGATTTCCTCTACGGCTTCCTCGATCCGCGCCTGCGCGCCAAAGGGGCGCATGCATGACCGATACGACGCTGAAGGATACGGCTGTCCGCCGCCGCATCAGCCTTCCCGCGATCCCGGTCTCGGTCGCGCTCGCGATCAGCTGGATCGTCGCCATGCTGGTGATCGCGGCGTTCGCCGAGAAAATCGCGCCTTACAGCTTCACCCAGCTCGACCTGCGCAACCGGCTGGCCGCGCCCGGCAATGTCGCGCACTGGCTCGGCACGGACGAGCTCGGCCGCGACGTGCTGTCGCGGCTCCTCGTCTCGATCCGCATCTCGCTGTTGATCGCCTTCGGCGCGACCGCAATCTCGGCGATCGTCGGCACCACGCTCGGCTTTCTCGCCGCGCATTTCCGCGGGGCCGTCGAGCAGTTCGTGCTGATGCTGACCGACTTCCAGGCCAGCATGCCGTTCCTGATCATGGCGCTCGCGGTGCTGGCCTTCTTCGGCAATTCGCTGCCGCTGCTGATCGGCCTGATGGGGCTGTTCGGCTGGGAGCGCTATGCCCGCATCGCCCGCGGCCTCGCCATCTCCGCCAATGCGCAAGGCTATGCCGCGGCCGTCCGCCAGCTCGGTGCGACGCCGTCGCGGATTTACCTTAGGCATATCCTGCCCAACATCGCCTCGACCCTGATCGTCTCGACCACGCTCGTCTTCCCCGAGGTGATCCTGATGGAATCCGGCCTGTCCTTCCTTGGCCTCGGCGTGCAGCCGCCGATGACCAGCCTCGGCAACATGGTCGGCTATGGCCGCGAGTACCTGACCCGGGCGCCCTGGATCATGCTGGCGCCGGCGACCACCATCGTGATCACCACGCTGGCCGTCTCCGTGATCGGCGACTGGCTGCGCGACCGGCTCGATCCGACCTTGCAATAGGGCGACTGGCCTGACGCCGTCGGACACCCGCTTCTAGCCTTGGACCTCCGGCGTCCTGCCGCGCCCGAGCGCGAATTGACCGACCGGGCCCTCGATATGGAATTCCAACTCCGTCATTTTCGCGAACAGATCGATGTTGGTGCTGCCAATGGCGCAGCCGCCGAGGCCCATATCGGTCGCCGCCAGGTAAAGCGTCTGAATCAGGCTGCCGACATCCTTCAGGATCAGCGAATATGCGATTGAGCTGTATTTCCAGGAGATCCGCCCAAAACGCGCCGCGATCGTGATGAGGATTTGCGGCTGACCCGGCGCGTCCATGGCGAACTGGGCAGCCGCCAAATGCGCCTGGAGTTGTTGGGGGGAGGCGCTGATCGCGACGAGAGCGTGGCTCCCTGCATCGTAGTGGTAGAGCCCGCGCGCAAGCCCGTCGCAGTTCGCGACGGTAAGGTACAATTCCAGCTCGTACGCGCTGCCCGCCGACGGATAAGGCCTTGTGCTGTAGGTGACGTCGGAACCGCCTTCGAAATACGGCTCGCTCTTCCATTCGGACAAGACGCGCGCGCTGGTGTCGAGAAACTGCGCGAGTTCGCCGAGCGTGACCGGATTCTTGTCGTCGAATTCCCGCGTCGAATGGCGTTCGCGCAACAGCTTCGGGAAGCGGGAGTTCGGCTCCGGGGAGGAGAATTTGCGCAGGTCAATCTTGCTGCCGGTCCAGGGCGGACGCACCGCCGGCGACGGCGGAACGATGCCGGCATAGGTGAAGGCGGCGCCGACCGGATTGGCTTGCCGACCCTCCGTGCTCCGCGTGTGAAACACCAGATCATGGAAATCCCAGAGAACGAGATTGCCATCGCCTTCATTCACCCGAAGGCCTTGTCCGTCTTTCGCATCGAGCTTGAGCAGGATCTGGCTGTCCAGCAACAGTTCGAGCAGATGGAGGGTGGAGGAAGCTATCTTCTGGTTCAGCTCGCCGATCTTGCGAGGCTGCGACAGCGCAGCAAGGGTGGCGGCGATGGCGGGATCGCCAATCCGGAACAACGCGCCGGCGCGTGGCGATTCCAGCACCAGCTCGTTGCCGCGCCGGCGCAGAAAGGCAAAGCGCGATAGCACGATGGTGTCACGACTGCCCAGCTTCGCGCGCCGCGGCCAGTATTCGGGGACTTGGGGCTCGATGACCACGAAGTCCTGCGTGTTACGCGAAGAGGAGAGGCGGTATTCCAGAAGCCCCTGCCGGGCCAAGCGACGCACCAGGGCGTCGACGTCTCTCGCGAGGGCGCTCTTGCCTGCAAAGGACGCGAGCGGAAGGCCGGTGCTCAGATGTCGCGCGCAGTCCATCGCGGCCGCGCTGAATTGTCCGAGGTTGACGGAATAATCGCCCAGAATGGCGGCGATGTTTCCGTCCGGCTGCATCTGGAGGGAGAAATGATGGCTCAACCGGGCGGCAATGTCTGGCGCGATCTTCCTGGTCGGCTTTTTCCGGGGAGCGCGCACGAAAGAGCAGCCCTTCAGGTGTGTGGAAGGAATGAAGTCAGATCGCTTTCCGGTCGCGGCCGGTCCAACAATCCGAGCTTCACCGGCACATCGTAAAGGCGCCCCGGTGCGAAACGGCGATAGAAATGACGCAGGCCGGGAACGAGCACTCTGACGACCGGAACCTCGACGTCGGGACGTGTCTGGTCGAGGACGAGGAAATCGTAGCCTGCACGGGCGGCGATCTCGACGCAGGCAATGACCTGGTCACGCGTATTGTCGTGAAGCTTGAGGCTCGGCGCTGGGGGGACGATCGGGTGGTCGCTCGGTGTCAGGAACGGGTAGTCTTCCAGGCGCAGCGGCGTGACACCGTCGAGGGTCGGCTTCTCGCCGCTTGCGCCGCCCATCATGCCGACGGACATAAATTGGGTCAGTTCGGTGAGGGATCGCAGCAGCGCTATATGGCGGTCGAAATGCGCGCCGGAACCGAACTCGATATTCTCATGTCCATTCTGCATCCAGTGCATGATCGCCACGTAAGTCGGAATGCCGAGGTCCGTGGTGATGTCGAGCACCCATAGCTTGCGCCCGGCTTCCGCAAATTGAGCCTGGAGATCCCGAACATAGAAATCGTCGAATTGCCCGAGATCGACCTCGGCGCGCTGCACCCGGTTGTACCACCAGATCGCGTAGGCATCGCGCTCGATCAGTTCGAGGAAGCCCTGAACGATGGCTTCGTCGCGGGTGTTGCCGGCCGCGCAGCCGTTGGAATCCGTATGAAAGCCGCCATAGAAGAAGTACAGGAGGCCGGTCGGCAGATATTTGAAGCGTTTGTCGCGCAACGACGAGACCGGCGACCACTCGGTCCTCGTCGAGGGATCGAACGGCTCGGGCACCGGATGGGGATCGTCCTGCTGCTGCAGAAACCTGGTCTTGAACTGCGTGTCGCTGAAGAGCTGCACGTCGTTGGGAAGAAGCGCGTCGCCAGGCGCGAAATCGACGAAGCGGCGCGTCGTCCTGATCTCATCGCCTTGGAAAATGCCCGAATAGCGTTCGATCGATTCCATCAGCGCGCTGGCTTCACCCTGCTCGGCGGTCGAGCCCTTGCCAAAACTGCCGCCACTCAATCCGGACCTGAGCTGGTCGATGCTGTGGGCCGGCGCGGAGAAATTGTGCTGGGCGAAGTAATTGGTGTTCATCGGCAGATCAACGTCGATCCGCTCGAGTCGGGTCACCACCCCTGTCAGTGGACTCACATGCTTGCGGAAGCGCGACACCGTCGACCGCGACGTCACGGTGCGATATCCACCGCTGGTCATGACGAGCCTCTTGCCCTCGGCAATCTCGACCAGGACCGGAGATCGGCGCGGGTTGTTCAGCTTCCTGCTGCCGCAGGTCGGACATTGTGGACGTCGCGTCACGTAGTGCTTGGCGATGGCGGCGCCGGTCAGGTCGAAGCTTGCGATGTGATCGCACAAATCGGTGCGAAAATCCGAGGCAATTGCCTTGGCGATCTCGACCGCCGCAAAATGGATTCCAGTCTTGCCGACGCTTTCCCTGACGAGAGGCGATATGGCAACCGCACGCGCCGGTCCCCGGTCAAGAAACCCCTTGATCTCCCGGTTGCGGATCATGCGATCGAACAGGCAGGTCCAGCAGGCGCTCTCGCCCGGTTTGAACATGGGCCCGACCAGCGGAAACGCGCCGGACGGCTGTACCAGCAACCAGGACGTCTTGCCGGCCACACGTTCCTGGTTCAGTTCAGCAAGTCGCCCGTCAAGATAATCGTTCACCAGCGTGATCGTGAGCTTCGGCGAGCGCTTGGCGATTTGAACGCCGAGCTTACCCAACGCCGCGGTCAGCTCCTTGGCGCCTTTGACGTCAATCGACTCGACCCGCACGGGGCAATTGCGAAGATTTTGTTCCGCGATATCCAAGGGCATTCCGAGGCTTGCCAGGAAACCGCCGACGGCGTCGTCGAAAGCTTTCGGGGTCCGCGCAACGACATATCGGCGATCGAGCAGCCGCTTGATTGCTTCCTCGATCTTGTCGGCCGGGAAGTGCTTCGAAAGCTGGCGAATGATCTCCGACCCGGTCTTGCCGTGTTGCCCGATCGCAGTGGCGAGGGCGCAGTAGAGCTCGCCGTGCAGGAAGAATTTGCGGTTCTCGGAATAGAGACAAACCGCATCGGGAGGCAGCAAGTAAGCGGTGAAGTTCGGTGCAAATCGGAGAATGTCTTTGCGGATCTGCCGCGCAACGCGGGTCTTGCGAGTTGCAGTCATTGAGTCAGCACGCTGATCCTGTTGCCGTCACGCTAGATACCCGGCGCAAGATGGATCGTCGCGACCGCGCGCCGGCATTTTCCCAGAGAATTGAAACGAATTCAGCTGTCACCCGCAAGCCGCCGATGCAGGCGTCGTAGCGAAATCAAGCAATTGGCCGGACCCTTTCTTGAGGCCGGCCAATGACCTATCGACCCGTGAATTTGACATTCGGAACGCGCCGGGGTCTAGCACACGCGGCAGCGGCCCCACGATGCGCAGCAACCCGCGCATGTTACGGCGCATCCCACCACACCAACGCCACAGCCGACAGCACAGCCAACTGCACAACCCGCACATCGGCAACCGACGCCACATCGGCAGCCACGGCAAGCCCGACAGCCTCCGCAGCCGCGGCAACCGCCGCATCCGCGCCATGCCAGCTGCACGCGGCTACCGGCGTTTTCCTTGTCGAAGAGATGGAAGGTGGCCAGGCTGACGTCAGCCATTTCCTCTTCATCGAGCGTGATTGCCTGGCCCGTTCCAAGGTGCGGCAATTGTTGTACGTCGGGTGTCGGTACGGCGGACGCCGATGCGCCTCCCGCCAGCGAGAACGTCAACCCTGCGGCTCCGAACGCCGGCACGGCGACTTTGCTTACTCGCTTCTTCCCTTTAGAAGTCTTCTTCGCCTGCCGCATGGTCGAACCTCCGAGCATTGCAAGAAGTATCCCACCCGCGGTAAGTCTACGCCCAGGAAATAACGCGGGCAACAATTACGCGCACAAAAGCGCGGCGCTGCACGTTCGGGATGTATTCATCTTCATGAACGGCAATCGGCACGGCCGGTTGACACAACGCGTCAACGATCCACGCTCTCGGTGCGAGTGCAACTTGGTGCAGTGCCGCAATCGCATCCAGGTTTGAACGGAGAGATCGGCGTGGCGGATCAACTCGGACGTTTCGCTTGGTACGAACTGCTGACCACGGACGTCGCGGCGGCGGGCGCATTCTATCGCAAGGTCGTCGGCTGGGGCGTGACGGATGAATCGACTCCGGAACTGCCTTACACGGTGGTTCGTAGCGGCGGCACCCCGCTGGGCGGCCTTATGGACATCCCGGAAGAGGGGCGGAGATCAGGGGCAACGCCGAGATGGATGGGTTACGTCGCTGTCGACGACCTGGACGGGGCTGCCGCGCAGATCAGGCGTCTCGAAGGCACGATCTTTGTGCCGCCGACCGACACCAATATTGGCCGAATAGCAGTCGCTGCCGATCCGCAGAAAGCGACGTTCGGGCTGATCGAGAAACCGACATATGGCCGATGGAAACCGGGCCGGCTGGACGAGCCCGGGCGCGTAGGCTGGCATGAGCTATTGGCCGCCGACCGGACCGTGATCTTCGATTTCTACAGAGAACTATTTGGTTGGCAGAAGGCTGACGCTCAAACCGATCCAGCGGACTGGTACCAATTGTTTTCGGCGGGGGGGCAAACGGTCGGCGGCATGCTGACGAAACTTTCGAGCGTAGCGCAGCCATGTTGGCTGCATTACTTCAATGTCGACGACATCGGCGCTGCGACGAAGCATGTGAATGCTGGTGGAGGCCGGATCCTCCAGGGTCCGATCGAATTGCCTGATGGCTGCTGGATCGCACGATGTGTGGATCCCCAGGGCGCCCTGTTTGCACTGCAGGGTGCCGGGGGTCATGCAGGCATCGAGCCATTCTCGGCCTCGGAAGTCGGGTGGTCCGCCAAGTGGGGCGGCATCGCCTCCCAGGGGAGAATTGTGCTGCCCAAGCCGAAGCGCTAGCTGCTGCGGCGTTCGTCCGGCGCTGGCGCGACCCTGCAATAACCCGCGCCCGGAGCAGGGGAGGCCTGCGCGGGGCCGATCCGGGCCGTTTCGGGGCAAGTTCCCGTTGCGCGCGCCCAGCCCGTGCGCTATCCGGCCGGAAAGGCCTGAGGCGGCTTCCATTTTTCCGCCCGGCTGACCCAACCGAGGACGGAAACCGCCATGCCAGCCTATCGCTCCCGCACCACCACCCACGGCCGCAACATGGCGGGCGCCCGCGGCCTCTGGCGCGCGACGGGCATGAAGGATGCCGATTTCGGCAAGCCGATCATCGCGGTCGTCAACTCCTTCACCCAGTTCGTGCCCGGCCACGTCCACCTCAAGGACCTCGGCCAGCTCGTTGCCCGCGAGATCGAGCAGGCCGGCGGCGTCGCCAAGGAATTCAACACCATCGCGGTCGATGACGGCATCGCCATGGGCCATGACGGCATGCTCTACAGCCTGCCGTCGCGCGAGCTGATCGCCGACAGCGTCGAATACATGGCCAACGCTCATTGCGCCGACGGCCTCGTCTGCATCTCCAACTGCGACAAGATCACGCCCGGCATGCTGATGGCCGCGCTGCGGCTCAACATCCCCGCCGTGTTCGTCTCGGGCGGCCCGATGGAGGCCGGCAAGGTCACGCTGCAGGGCAAGACCAAGGCCGTCGACCTCATCGACGCCATGGTGGCGGCCGCCGACTCCAAGGTCAGCGACGAGGACGTCAAGGTGATCGAGCGCTCGGCGTGTCCGACCTGCGGCTCCTGCTCGGGCATGTTCACGGCCAATTCGATGAACTGCCTCACCGAGGCGCTCGGCCTCGCGCTGCCCGGCAACGGCACGGTGGTGGCGACCCACGCCGACCGCAAGCGCCTGTTCGTCGAGGCCGGCCACACCATCGTCGATATCGTGCGCCGCTATTACGAGCAGGACGATGCCTCCGTGCTGCCGCGCAACGTCGCCAACTTCAAGGCGTTCGAGAACGCGATGACGCTGGATATCGCCATGGGCGGCTCGACCAACACCGTGCTGCATCTGCTGGCGGCGGCCCATGAAGGGCAGGTGGAGTTCACCATGCAGGACATCGACCGGCTGTCGCGCCGCGTGCCCGTGCTGTGCAAGGTCGCGCCATCGGTCGCCGACGTCCATGTCGAGGACGTGCATCGCGCCGGCGGCATCATGGGCATTCTGGGCGAGCTCGACCGCGCCGGCCTGATCGACACCTCGGTCTCGACCGTGCACGCGCCGACCATGAACGACGCGCTGGAGCGCTGGGACATCAAGCGCTCCAAGAGCGAGTCTGTCCGCACGTTCTTCCGCGCGTCGCCCGGCGGCATTCCGACCCAGGTCGCCTTCAGCCAGGAGCGCCGTTACGACGAGCTCGATAGCGATCGCGAGAAGGGTGTGGTCCGCAACCTCGAGCATGCCTTCAGCAAGGATGGCGGTCTCGCCGTGCTCTACGGTAACCTCGCGCAGGACGGCTGCATCGTGAAGACCGCGGGCGTCGACGCCTCGATCCTGAAGTTCTCCGGCCCGGCACGCGTGTTCGAGAGCCAGGACGCGGCCGTTGAAGGCATTCTGGGCGGCAAGGTCGTCGCCGGCGAGGTCGTGGTCATCATTTACGAAGGTCCGCGCGGCGGCCCCGGCATGCAGGAGATGCTGTATCCGACCAGCTACCTGAAATCGATGGGCCTCGGCAAAGCCTGCGCGCTCGTCACCGACGGACGCTTCTCCGGCGGCTCGTCCGGCCTCTCGATCGGCCATCTGTCGCCGGAAGCGGCCGAAGGCGGCAACATCGGTCTGGTGCGCACCGGCGACCGCATCGCCATCGACATCCCGAACCGCAGCATCAGCCTGGAGGTCTCCGATGAGGAGCTCGCCAAGCGCCGCGCGGCGGAAGAGGCCAAGGGCGATGCCGCCTGGCAGGCGACGGGCCGTAAGCGCAACGTCTCGACCGCGCTTCAGGCTTACGCAGCACTCACCACCAGCGCCGCACGCGGTGCGGTGCGTGAGGTAAAGCGGCGCACGAAGTAAGCGCTGTACCGTCCGCGCCTCGCGCGCATGGTCAACAAGTTCTGAACGGCCGGCGAAAGCCGGCCGTTCGCATTAAGGATGCCTCGACGAAGTTCGGCAACTCGGGATGTTGCAGCGTATACTGCTCGCGACCTTCGCAAATCCATTTTGGGCAACTGGGGCACCACCACAATGTCTCGTACTCTCGCTATCGTTATCTCAACAGTCGTCGCCGCGATTTCCATGACGAGCGCGGCCTCTGCCGGCTGCTACAATTGCTACGCGCCGCCGCCGTGCCAGACCTGCTACCAGCAGCAATACGTGCAGCCGCAATACCGCACCGTCGACGAGACCGTGATGGTGTCGCCCGGCGCAACCGTCGCACACCGCACGGCGGCGCAGTACCGCACCGTGATGGTGCCGCAGACCGTGATGGTGGCACCGCCGAGCGTCCAGTACGAACGCATCCCGCCGCAATACGCCACGCGCCAGCGCGTCGAGATGGTTTCGCCGGGGTATTCCTATTACGCGCCGGTGCAGATGGGCTGCGCGTCCTGCGGCTACTGAGCCAACGCAGCGACGAAGAGTTTCGGGCGGCGCTCCTTTGGGGGCGCCGTTTTCTTTTGAGGCAGCAAACGAGGCCCGGAAATGGACGCGAATCCAACCGGGCCTCGCAACCAGCGACGCCCTGGGCGGTGTCGCCAGTGTCCGGGATTGCTGAGGGGCGGCGTGTGTCGGCGGCCGACATGTTGCGAAGCTAGACGAACAGGCTGACGCTCGCCTGACAGATCGCGCGCGGCGGAAAATTCAGGCTTGGGGTGAGGGCGCGCGTTTGGAGGTGCCGGTACCAACGGACGGTGGCGCGACGCGCCGCCGCCATTTCTCTCGATGCTGGAGCTCTCGTGCCGGCCGCGTATTAGGACAGCTTCAATGCCATGTGAATTACACCGGGTTCGCGGGTCGTTGCTGGCTTGAAGCCAAACTTGTCGAAGACGCGGAGCATCGCCGCGTTCTCCGGTAACACTTCCGCGGTCAACTCCGTCAATCCGGCCTCGCGGGCGATAGCGATCAGATGGCGCGTCAGCAGCCCGCCAACGCCACGTCCCTGCCAGGCATCGATCACGACGAAAGCTGCTTCGGCCCGTCCAGGCTCGAATATGACATAGCGACCACCGCCGATGATCATGCTGCGGTTCGCCTCTTCCGTGCACGCAACCAGCGCCACGTGGTTTCTGAAATCGGGTTCCATGAAGAAAGCGCGCTCCCGTTCGGAAAAATGACGCTTCGTCACAAAGAAGCGGCGTTGGAGCGATTGAGCGCTGGTCTCCTCGAGCGCGGCAAGCATGTCGGGCTCGTCCTCGGGGCGAAGCGCCCGGATATCGACCAATCGTCCGTCGCGAAGTCTCTCCTGGCGGCTGTAATTTGCGGCATCCGGCACTTGAGCTCTCCCGCGGCCCGATTGCGGCGCGCCCCCGCGGGGCAGTTGGTCGATCCCGATTGACGCGAACACCGTCGCCAACCGTTGACCTAAATCAACGTCAGCGACCGCCGACCTTAATTGAATGACCTCGCGCGACGACGAGGTCGAACATGGCGATCAAAGACTTAAAGCTGCCTGATGGCCCAATGTCGGGGCTGGTCGCCTCGGCCGTGGAATACATGGTCGATGCGGGACAGCGCAGCGTCCTGTTCCTGGACATCATGCGCCAGCGCGGCGACCAGTACCGCGAGCACGTCGCCCAGACCGCGCCGCACGTCCTGCAATATGCCGCCGAACTGATCACGGACGGCCGGAAGCTGGACGAGCCCGTCAACTACGCACTGGTGCGCATCATTCCGCCGAAGGATGTTGAGATCGACATGAGCCGGCGTCCGTTCATCGTGGTCGATCCGCGCGCCGGCCATGGACCCGGCATCGGCGGCTTCAAGGCCGATAGCGAGATCGGCGTCGCCATGAAGGCGGGGCATCCCTGCTACTTCATTGGCTTCCTTCCGGAGCCGATGCCCGGGCAGACCATCGAACGCATTGCACGCGCGGAAGCCATCTTCATCGAGACCGTCATCAGCCGTCATCCGGACGCTGACGGGAACCCCTGTGTGATCGGCAATTGCCAGGCCGGCTGGGCCGTCATGATCCTGGCGTCACTGCGGCCGGAACTGTTTGGGCCGCTGATCATCGCCGGTGCACCGCTGGCCTACTGGGCAGGCGTGCACGGCAAATACCCCATGCGCTATTCCGGCGGCCTGCTGGGCGGAAGCTGGCTCACGGCGCTCACGAGCGATCTCGGTGCCGGCAAGTTCGACGGCGCCTGGCTGGTGCAGAATTTCGAGAACCAGAACCCGTCGAATACGCTCTGGACCAAGCAGTACAACGTCTACTCCAAGGTCGATACCGAGGCGGAACGCTATCTCGATTTCGAGCGCTGGTGGGGCGGACACGTCAATCTCAATGCCGAGGAAATCCAGTTCATCGTCGACGAGCTCTTCATCGGCAACAATCTCGCAGCCGGCAAGATCGATATGTCCGATGGCCAGAAGGTCGATCTGCGCAACATTCGCTCGCCGATCGTGGTGTTCTGCTCCAAAGGCGACAATGTCACCCCGCCGCAGCAGGCGTTGGACTGGATCCTGGACTGCTACGCCGACGTCGACGAGATCAGAGCTTATGGCCAGACCATCGTCTATACCGTTCACGAGAGCATCGGCCATCTCGGCATCTTCGTATCCGGCGGTGTGGCCAAGAAGGAGCACGCTGAGTTCTCCAGCAACATCGACCTGATCGACGTGCTGCCGCCAGGACTCTACGAGGCCACGTTCGAGGCCCGTGGCAACGAGACGCTCAATGCGGATCTTGCGGTAGGCCAGTGGGTGATGCGCTGCGAGGCCCGCACGCTGGATGATATCCGCGCGATGGGCGGAAATTCGCCCGAGGACGAGCGGCGCTTTGCTGCGGCCAAGCGTGTCTCGGAGCTCAATCTCGCTGCTTATCAGAAATTCATGCGGCCGTGGGTGAAGGGCATGGTGACGCCCCAACTCGCGGAATGGGCCCGCAACATGCATCCGCTGCGGCTGCAATACGAGGCGTTCAGCAGCCAGAACCCCTGGATGTCCACGGTCAAATCGGCTGCCGATCGTGTCGAGACAGACCGCAAGCCGGCTTCAAAGGACAATCCATTCCTGGCATTCCAGGAACAAATGTCGAAGCAGATCGTGCACACGCTGGATAGCTGGCGCGATGCGCAGGAGGCGCTGAGCGAGGCCGTCTTCCTCAACCTCTACGGCTCGCCGCTGCTCCAGGCCGCGGTCGGCGTCGACCCTAATTCCGTGCCCTCGCGCCACCGGGAGATGTCGCAGGAGCATCGCGCCATGCTCGCGGCACGGATCGCCGAGCTGAAATCGCACATCGCTGAGGGCGGGCTCCGCGAAGCGGCGCTCCGCGCGCTGCTTTATGTTGGCTCCGCACGCGGCATGGTGGATGAGCGGAGCATCGAGGCGTTGCGGCAGGTTCGGCGTGACCATGCCGGCGCCCGCATGACGCTGTCGGAATTCAAGAAGCTGGTGCGTGAGCAGTTCTTCATGCTGCTTCTCGATCGCGAAGGTGCTCTCGCTGCGATCCCGAAATTGTTGCCCGACGACACCAACCAGCGGCGTGCGGCCTTCGTGGCGATGCGCGAGGTGCTATCGGCGAGTGAGGACATCACCGGCGAGCGGGCCAATCGCCTGAAGCGCGTCGCCGCGCTCTTCGGTCTGGACGGAGAGGGCGAGTTGACATCGAACGTCGCCCCTTTCGATCCCAAGGCACGGGCGTCGTAACGCGGATTGGCAGGATCGGGAGTGACATCATGTCGGCCGACACGACGCAAACCCAGCCCGGCAGCAAGTACGATAGGTTAATTGCGGCGGCGAAGAGCGCGCCGCCAACGTCGACCATCGTGGTGCATCCTTGCGACGAGACCTCGCTGCGCGGCGCCATCGATAGCGCAAGCGCCGGCATTATCCGGCCTGTGCTCGTCGGGCCCGAGCGGAAGATCAAGGATACTGCCGCCCGGTGCGATATCGATGTGTCCGGCTTCGAGATCGTTGATGCCGCGCACAGCGACGAATCCGCGGCCAAGGGCGTCGAGCTCATCCATGCCGCCAAAGGCGAGCTGTTGATGAAGGGCAGCCTGCACACCGACGAATTGATGCGCGCCGTCACCGCCAAGACCGGAGGCTTGCGCACCGACCGACGTATCAGCCATGTCTTCGTGATGGATGTGCCTGCCTATGCAGAGACCATCTTCGTGACGGATGCGGCGATCAACATTTTCCCCGATCTCGACGCCAAACGCGACATCATTCAGAACGCGATCGACCTCTACAACCAGGCAGGGTTCGGCAAGACGCCGCGGGTGGCGATTCTGTCTGCCGTCGAGACGGTGACCTCGAAAATCCCTTCGACCATCGAAGCCGCGGCCCTGTGCAAGATGGCCGATCGCGGCCAGATCACCGGCGGCATCCTCGACGGCCCGCTGGCTTTCGACAATGCCATCGATCTCGAAGCCGCGCGGATCAAGGGCATCACATCCGAGGTCGCCGGCCGCGCCCAGATCCTGATGGTTCCGGACCTTGAGTCCGGCAACATGCTCGCCAAAAATCTCGCCTATTTCGCCAAGGCCGATGGCGCCGGCATCGTGCTCGGTGCGCGCGTGCCCGTCGTGCTGACCTCGCGCGCGGATTCGCCACGTGCGCGGATGGCGTCCTGTGCCGTCGCCGCGCTCTATGCTCGTGCCCGGCGCCAGAAGGCGCCGACGGTTGCCGCGTGATCGCCATGGATACGATCCTCGTCGTCAATGCCGGCTCGTCCAGTGTGAAGTTTCAGGTCTATGCGATCGAAGGCGACGGTGCGCTTCGTCGTCAGATCAAGGGACAGATGGACGGTATCGGCAGCCGACCGCGGCTGCGGGCAAGTGGCCCGAGCGGCGATCCGATGGCCGATCGGGCCTATCCGATCGAGGCTGTGCCTGATGTTCCGGCGGCGATGGCCGTTGCCGGCGACTGGCTGCGCGACGAACTTCGCGTCACGCCGATCGCGGTCGGTCACCGGGTCGTGCATGGTGGGCCGGACTATTCGCGGCCGGTACTGATCGACCACGGCGTCGTGGCCCGTCTCGAACGATTTGTGACCTTGGCGCCGCTGCACCAGCCCCACAATCTGGCGCCGATCCGTTCGCTGCTGGCGAATTTCCCGACGCTGCCACAGGTTGCCTGCTTCGACACCGCATTTCACCGCACGCATGATGCCGTCGCCGACCATTATGCCATTCCCCATCAACTTCATGCCGAGGGTGTCAGGCGTTATGGTTTTCATGGGCTGTCCTACGAATATATCGCCCGGACGCTGCCGGGCGTGGCGCCCGATATCGCGAAGCGGCGCGTGATCGTTGCCCATCTCGGCAGCGGCGCGTCGATGTGCGCGCTCAAGGACGGACGCAGCGTCGAGAGCACCATGGGTTTCACAGCGCTCGATGGCCTCCCGATGGGAACGCGTCCAGGGCAGATTGATCCCGGCGTGGTGATCTATCTCATCTCCGAGAAAGGGATGTCCGCCTCAAACGTGCAGAACTTCCTTTATCGCGACTGCGGATTGAAGGGGCTCTCCGGTGTCAGCAATGACATGCGCGAGTTGGAGGCGAGCGCCGACCCCAAGGCGAAGCTCGCCGTCGACTATTTCGTCTACCGGATCGGTCTCAGTGCCGGCATGCTCGCGGCGGCCTTGCAGGGCCTCGACGCTTTCGTCTTCACGGCCGGGATCGGCGAGAATTCGGCGAACATTCGCGCGCGCGTGGTCGAGCAGCTCGGATGGCTCGGCGTCACGCTAGATCCCGTCGAGAACGCGCGTAATTCCAGACTGATCTCGCGTTCCGACAGCCGCATCCCCGTCTACGTCGTGCCGACCGACGAGGAACTGATGATCGCACAGCATACGCTGTCGCTGTTGATGAACGGACAATCGACCAATCCAAGGCCAGAGAGGGTGTCATGATCCCCGTGTTCCCGGATACAAAGGTTGCCCTGAAGGGCAAGAAGGGCCTCGTCGTCGGCATCGCGAACGACCAGTCCATTGCCTGGGGGTGTGCGAGGGCATTTCGTGCGCTTGGGGCCGATCTGGCCGTCACCTACCTCAACGATCGTGCCAAGAAGCACGTCGAGCCGCTCGCGCTGGCGCTGGAGGCGCCGATCTTCATGCCGCTGGACGTGATGACGGAAGGGCAGACCGAGGCGGTGTTCGAGCGGATTACGAAGGAATGGGGACAGCTCGATTTCCTGCTGCATTCGATCGCCTTCTCGCCGAAGGAGGCGCTCCATGGCCGCGTGGTGGACGTCGGCCGCGATGGCTTCCTTAAGACGATGGACGTCTCTTGCTGGTCATTCCTGCGCATGGCGCATCTCGCCGAGCCGCTGATGAAGAACGGCGGCACGATGTTCACCATGACCTACTATGGCAGCCAGATGGTGGTGGAGAACTACAACATCATGGGCGTGGCGAAAGCGGCGCTTGAAGCGGCCGTCCGCTACGCGGCCGCTGAACTTGGTCCAAAGGGGATCCGCGTGCACGCGATCTCGCCCGGCCCGCTCGCCACCCGCGCGGCGTCAGGTATCCCGGAGTTCGACGAGCTCATGGACAAGGCGCAGTCCAAAGCGCCGGCGCGCAGCCTGGTCAGCATCGACGACGTCGGCAATGCCACCGCGTTCCTGGCGCTTGATGGCGCCAAGCTGATCACCGGGGGCGTTCTCTATATCGATGGCGGGTATCACATCATCGACTGACCGCCCTCAGCGATAGTGCAGGGCGATCAGCTCGGCGACACAAGCGGGCTTCTTGCCGCCCTCGATCTCGATCACGAGATGATAGTTGACGCGCAAGCCGTCCGGCGGCACGTCCTCGGTTTCGGCGATGGTGACGCGGCCGCGGAGCTTTGAGCCTGCCGGCACCGGCGCCAGATACCGGATGCGGTCCGCGCCATAGTTCAGCGTATTGCGCAGCCCTTTCAAACCCATCACGGATCGAATGAACAGTGGAGCAAGCGAGAGCGACAGCAGGCCGTGAGCGATGGTGGTGCCGCCGGGCGCTTCCTTCCTGGCGCGATCCTGATCGACATGGATCCATTGCTCGTCACAGGTTGCCTCGGCGAATTTATTGATCCGATCCTGGGTCACTTCGATCCAGTCGCTCGCGCCGATCTCGGTGCCGACCGCGGATTTGATCTCGTTGAAGTCGCTGAATATCCGCATGGTCGTGACCTCGTCAGATCGTCATTTCCGGGATGTTGTCAGGAATGACCAATTCGGCCTCTGTCACCGCCATAACCTCGCCAACGCTGACCCCTGGAGCGGTCTCGAGCAGCGTCGCCTTGCCGTCCGCAAAACCGATAACCGCCATGTCGGTCACGACCAGATGGACCGGGCGCGCCGAAGTCAGAGGCAAGTTGCATGTCTTGACGATCTTCGACTTGCCCTTCGCGGCGTGTTGCATGGCGACGATGACCCGCTTGGCACCGCTGACGAGGTCCATCGCCCCGCCCATGCCCGGCACCATCTTGCCCGGGATCATCCAGTTGGCGAGAAGCCCATGCGCATCGACCTGGAGGCCGCCGAGCACGGTGACGTCGACATGGCCGCCGCGGATCAGTCCGAACGACATCGCACTGTCGAAGGTCGCCGCACCCGGGAGCGCGCTGATAGGGCGGCCGCCGGCGTCTGTCAGTGTCGGATGCGCCATGCCTTGTTCGGGAATCGGCCCGGTGCCGATCAGTCCGTTCTCCGACTGAAAGAAGACTTTCAAATCGGCCGGAACGTAATTCGCAACCAGGGTCGGAATGCCGATGCCGAGATTGACAAGGTTTCCGCTCTTCAACTCCCTGGCGACGCGTCGGGCGATGATGATCTGCGGGTCCATGATCTCACCCGTTGGTAATGAGGTAATCGACGAGCGGCGCCGGGGTCACGACGTGATCGGGCGCGATGACACCGACGGGCACGATGTTCTCTGCGGTGACGATGACCGTGTCGGCAGCCATCGCCATGACCGGGTTGAAATTGCGGGAGGTCAGTGCGTAAGCGAGATTGCCGAGATAGTCGGCGAGAAACGCGTGAACCAGCGCGTACTGCGCCCGCAATGCCGTCTCCAGCAGGAACGGCTTGCCATCCACCTCGATCTGACGCTTGCCTTCGGCAACCAGCGTTCCGACGCCAGTCGGCGTCAGCACCCCGCCGAGGCCACATCCGCCTGCGCGAATGCGTTCGACGAAGGTGCCTTGCGGCACGAGATCGACGGCGATCTGGTTCGCGAGCATCTGCTGCTGCGCCTTCGGATTGAGGCCGATATGCGTTGCCGTCAGCCTTGAGACCAGCGCAGCGTCGAACAGCTTGCCGACGCCTTTGCCGGGGGTGGCAGCGTCATTGCAGATCAGCGACAGGCCGGTCTTGTTCTGGCGCACGAGTTCGTCAAGCAGGCGCTCCGGGGTTCCGACGCCCATAAAGCCGCCGACCATAACGCTCGCACCGGCCGGGATCATCGCAACGGCTTCTTCGACGGAAACGGCCTTCATGGGCGGAACTCCGGTCGGAGGTGCAGGTGAATACTGGATCGATGTTGGGGGCGGGCAGACTCTCGGCCTTGATCTGCGTCAAGGTTGCCGGGTCATTCGCGCAGGTCAACGCCGACGCCTGCTAGGGTCTCGTGCCAGAGCCTGCGCACCTCGGCGTGCCGCCGTTCGAGCGTCGCGCTGACGGCGTCCCGGAAAGGTAGGAGGTCCGGGCCCTTCAGGAACAGAATCTGCGCCTGCAACAGCCGGCCGCTCTCGAACTCGATGCGGCGCAGCGCCATCACAAAGGGATCGTTCGCGTTCGCTTCCGTCGGCAGCAGGGCCGCCGGCCGGATCCCGGCATGGACCGCATGTGCGAGCGTCGCGAGGTGAATGGTCTGCGCGCGGGTGTGATCGGCGATGCCGTCGATCAGGGCGGGGAGCCAGGCCATCTCCCAGGATGCCGCCATCGGGCCCAGCGCGAGGTCCGGGACCCAGGCGGTCGCGCGCATGAGAAGCGAGACGATCTCGCTCTCGCGATAGAACTGCGCGTTCAATTCGGTCTGCCAGGCGGCATCGAATCTCGCGGGCAGGGCGACCGCGAATTGCCGTGCCAGCGCACCATGCGCAGAAACCAGGAATGCGGCGACCCGCGTCTGCTGGCGCGGCGGCACGCGCCCGTCGGCTTGCAACGGTCCGAAGAACGCGCTCATGTCGCTGGCCTCAGGACCGGGATCGCGCGCAGATGGTCATAGCCGGCGGGAAACGGGGAAAAGTCTCCGCCGGCATCTTCCGGCGCGATCAAGACCTGCTTGTTGCCCTGCCAGCGGCCGGCCATCACGTCCTCGGCGAAGCGCGCCAACAGGTCGGCTGTTAGTGCGGCCTTTTCGAGTGTGAAGGCGTGATAGGCCCTCGGGATGATGACGAGCGCACTGTCGGGAATTTCCACACGCAACGTCTCGTGCAACGCCCGCGGCGTGAGGAAGTCGAACTCACCGTTCAGGATCATGGTCGGGACGGATATTGAGGAGAGCTGCGGCGTCAGCGGCTTGAAGTCGAGGAAAGACTCCATCAGGTTCTGAAGGGCGTACACGTCGTTGACCAGCCAGCCCTGCCGCTTCACGCTGTCGAGCTTGTCCAGCAGCGGCTTCAGCCACTGGTCGGACAGGTTCATCGGCAGCAGCAGATCCTGGAGGTAGCCGGTGCCGCCCAGGATGAGGCCGGTGCGCAAGGCGTTGCCGATCAGAAGCAGTTGTGGCGAAAGCTCGGCAAAGCAACTCATCGGCACAAGGCCCGACAGCCGCGCGCCATGCTCGATGGCATAGCGCAGCGCGATCAAGCCACCGAAACTGATGCCACTGAGGAAGACCGGACTGTCGCCAAGTTCGCCGATCAGGCGATGCAGCACGGCGATGTGGTCGTCCTGATCGATGAACAGCGCGGGCTTGTCGGAGGCGCCCTGGCCGAGCAGGTCGAAGGTAGCGACCCGGAACCGCCGTGCGATCAGCGTGTCGCGATACGCGCCCCAAAGCTCGGAATACTGCGTCAGACCGTTGACCAGCACATAGGCAGGCGCATTCGCCGGTCCGTCGAGCTCATAGCGGATACGATATGAGCCATGACTGAGGAAGGGCATTGCGGGGACCGGCCAGCGTGACGATGACCACGATCCTCAACGCAGGCTCAAGGATTCCATTGAGCTAAATCAAACCTCAGGAGGAGGTGCAGCCTAGCGTTCGCGCAAAATACCGCCAGGAGGGAGTTCGTCATGAACGGGAGAAGCGCACTCAAGCGTTGCTTCGTTAGCCTGATCCTGTTGCTGGTCGGCACCGCGCTCGCGGTCGCCCAGCCATTCACGCGGCGCTCGTCGCAGATGCAGCATGACGGGCTCAAAAAGACCTATGAGATCGCGAACTTCCGGCTTGGCGGCAAGTACGACCTGGCCAATCCCTCCAAATGGGAGAATGGCGGCGAGGGCGGCGTGACGCTGGAATCGCTCGGGGCAGGCAAGCTGCGTACCGGATACATCGCGGTCGGCAACGCGCGGCGCAATGCCGCCGGTGAGATCACCAACGCGGTCGTGATCAATTCCTATTATTCCGGCGATTCCACCGATATGTACGAACAGTGGGTCAAGGGCGCGGCCCTGTCGGGCGGCGTCCCGATCATCGGCCCCGGACGGCCGATCGACACCGACCGCTACTACGTCATCATGGTCGACCCGCTGGGCACGTGGGGCGCAAGCAAACCGTCCGACGGCCTCGGCATCAAGTTTCCGCAGTACAGCTACTACGACATGGTGCAGGCGAACTACCGCCTGCTGCGCGACGAGTTGAAGGTCGCGCGTGTCGCGCTTGTCACGGGCGTCTCCATGGGCGGCACCCAGACCTATGTGTGGGGGGTCATGCATCCCGAATATATCGGCGCCCTGATGCCGATCGGCGGCACCACGCAGTCGGACGGTGAAGACCCCGTCGGCAACTGGACCTTCCAGATGATGATGGCCGCGATCGAGGGCGATCCGGTCTGGCAGGCGACCAAGGGTGACTACTACAATCTGCCCAAGGAGAAGCACCCTATGCCGGGTGTGGCGTTCGGCTGGTCGATCCTGGGCATGACGGGCTACGACTTCGGCTTCCGCACGACCCAGAACTGGGCCGCGGTCCAGCCCGAGATATTCTACTGGAATCCGCCGAACGAGAAGGCCGGTCTGAGCGTCACCAACCGTGCCAAGCTCTATGACGCCGTCGATCTCGTCTGGCGCAACCGGGTCGGTGAGACCCATAACGTCAATCCCTATCTCGGCCGCATCCAGTCGCGCACGCTGGTGATGCACATCACCAACGATCTCTGGCTGAACTTCAAGCTGGCGCAAAAAGCCGTGGATCGCGTGCCGGGCGCGGACCTGATCGCGCAGGAGAGCCCGGTCGCCCATTACGGCGTGTTCCCGATCATCAACCAGCGCAAGAACGATCCGAAGTTCGTCGCCTTCATGGACGACGTCGCGGCCCTCGATCGCGCGGGGATGTTCGTCGACAAGAATTATCGCGTACCGGGCGTCGCCGAAAACATCGATCCGAGCAAGTCCTTCTGGAAGGACTTCGTGACCTATCCCTATCCGGTCAAATACGCCAACGCCAAGGACAAGATCGGCAACACCTGGCAGATCGGCTACATGGATGAGTATGCCGGCACCGACAAAGATCCCAAGGTCCTCGTCATCATCCACGGCAAGGGCGCATTCGGCGGGCACTATGGCAACATCATGCAATATGCGCTGCGGAGTGGCTTGCGTGTGATCGTGCCGGACTTGCCGAACTACGGCATGTCCGGGCCCGGTAATCTCGACAAGAGCCCGGCGCGCACCATGCAGGATATGCGCGAGGTCATCTACGACCTCGTCGTAAACCAGCTTGGCGTCAAGAAAGCCTATTATCTCGGCCACTCGCTGGGCGGCCAGTTCGTCACGGGGTACGCCCTGACCTGGCCAGATGCGGTGCAGGGCCTCGCGCTCGAAGCACCGTCCGGACTCGAGGAATACCCGCGCGACATTACGATCGCGAAAGACAAGAAGGCACCTCTGTTCCAACCGGGACTCGGTCGCGACTTCGACAAGTGGAAGCAGATCTGGGACCAGACCGGCATCCTGGCGGCGGAGAAGGCCCGCGACGAGCAGAGCATTCGTGACTTCTTCTACTTCAAGAAGCGCAACCCCGACACCGGCGTGGTGTCGGCGGCGAAGAGCGGCTACTTCTTCAGCGACAGCGAATATGCGCGCTTCCATACCGAGCAGCGCGTCGGGCTTACCAAGGGCAACCCCAAGGAGCTCGAACAGTGGTGCAACGTCTTCATCTTCGACATCTACACGATCGGAGCCGAGCTCCAGCAGGATGATCCGAAGAACCTTTACGAGCGGGTTACCCAGATCAAGGCGCCGATCTTCCTCGCTTTCGGTGACAAGGAGCCGTTCATCCCGACGCCGGCTTTCAACGGGCTGACCGATCTCGGACGCGACGTCATCACGCCGTTCATGACGCGCATGACCAATGCGGGCAACCGGCCGATTCTGAAAATCTATCCGGAGACCGGGCACTTCATCCATACCGACAATCCGGTGGAATATTCCGCCGACGTCGTGGACTTCGTCACGAAGGGAACCGTCGACACCTCATCGCCCCTCGGCACAGATCGCATGATCAAGGGTTCCGTGGTATCCGCCCTGCCAGTGGCGCCAACACCTCCCGGTGCGGCACCAACCGCCGGTCTCAACAAATAGGATCGGTCTATGCCACGGGTGCAGGCGGGTGAAATCGAGCTTGGCTGGCGGGAGTGGGGCCGAGGCGAAGTGACCGTCGTCTTCATCCATGGCAATCTCGCCAGCAAGGACTGGATCGAGCTGGCTGCGCCCTTGTTTCCAACGGGCCTGCGCGTCATCGCCATCGACTGGCGCGGCTGCGGGGACAGCGACCGGCCGAAGCCTGCCGCCGATTATTCGAACTACTCCATGCAGCAGCATGCCGAGGACATGCTGGCGGCACTCGATATGCTCGACATCGGTTATTGCCATCTCGCGACGCATTCGACCGGCGGCATCATCGCTGCCCGCATGCTCTTGATGCAGCCGCAGCGTTTCGGGCGCGTGTTCGCACTCGATCCGGTGACGCCGCTCGGCATGACTTTCAATGCCGACCAGATCGGTCTGTTTCGGGCGATGATGGCGAGCAAGGATCTGACACGGACGATCATGGCGACCGCGGCGTCCTCGCTGTTCGTGCCCGAGAGCATGGCGCCGAATGCCGTGCCTCGATTTCGGGAGGGATTGAAGGATATCCAGGCGTTGTTCGACCGCATCATCGAGCAGACCTTTGGCGTCTCCGAGGGCATCTGGATCGGAACGCCGGTCAACCTCACGAAGGAAAGAGAGAGCAGAGAGCTCGAGCGCCGCATGCCGGAGCTGAAGCATCCGCATCTGGTGCTATGGGGCGAATGGGACGGCTGGATTCTGCCAGCCGATCTTCACGTCATGGCCGGTGCGATGCCGGATTGCCGTCTCGTGATCGTGCCTCGCGTCGGGCACTCGATGAATCTCGAAGTACCCGCGCTCTACGCCGGCTATTTCGGCGCTTGGTTCGGAGGACTTACCGCGTAACTGCTAACACCTGAAGGGAGAGACGTCATGGCAGAGATCAATCTATCCGCAGATAACGTCCGTGCGGCGCTGACCGAGGCACTTGGCCGCCTGCGTAAGGCCAACGCCGACTATTTCGAGATGCTGGAGAAAGGGATCAGTTCGTCGCCACTGCCGATCGCGAACCAGGCGAAGGAGTTTTGCAGTTTCATGCAGCGCAATGTCACAGCGACCCTGGACCTCAGCGACAAGCTGATCCATGCCAAGGACGTCCAGGACGCGCTCAAGCTTCAAGCCGATTTCTTCCAGGAGCAGATGCGGGCCCTGACCGACCAGACCAAGACCATGGGTGAGGCGGCGATGAAGGCGGCCGGCGGCATGTTCAGTCCGAAGAGCTGAGACTGCAACCACGGTACTGACAGACGCGGTAGCGTCAGAAAGGTCTGGTATGGCCGAGACCAACAAGCTTTCTGTCGAAAAGGCACTCCAGAAGTTGCTTCGCGACGAACCCTTGGAAACGGCGAGCGAGCAACGAGACGAAAAAGCTGAGGCGCTCAGGGAGGAGATCAAGCGCATGCGCGCGCAGAGATCGCGTCTTGAGCGATCACCCGGCAAGGACAAGTGAGATCCGGTATCGTCGGATGATGCCCCGGTTTTTTCGTCGGCTGCTGGCCAGTGTCGTCAACAGCTGGTCGGCGGCCGTGCTGTTCGAGGTTCTGCGCGCAAGACGCTCGACAATCTGGCCGATTTCAAAGCGCCCGGCTTCACATGCCCGTAAGCCGAAGAGCGGAGCGGGCGCAGCATGCGTGATATCGCCACATCGGGGCTCGTTGCCGATTTCCTGTTCGGCTTCGGCGCGCTGTTCGCGATCATCAATCCCTACGGACTGGCCTTCATCTTCCTCGACAAGACGAGAGGTCTTTCTGAAGACGAGCGCGCGAGCCTTGCGCTGCGGGTTGCTGGATATGCCTTCGTGGTCCTGCTGGTGTCGCTGTTTCTGGGCAGCCAGATCCTCAACTTCTTCGGCGTGACGATCCCGGCGCTTCGGATTGCCGGCGGCCTCGTAGTCGCAGCGACAGGCTGGTCCATGCTCCACGCGCCCTCGGGCCCAGCCGGACCTCACGAGGTCTCGTCCCCTGATCATGCGACCATGAAGCGCATGGCCTTCTTTCCCCTCACAATTCCGCTGACGACCGGGCCGGGAACGATCGCGACAGCCATCGCGATCGGGATTAGCCGGACCAGCAGCCTCGACGCGATGTTCCAGTCATCGATCGTTTCGCTTCTGGTGGCGTTCGCCGTGACTGCCGCGATCTATCACGCCTACCGGAAATCGAGCGCAATGGCGCGCCTGTTCGGGGAGGAGGGCACCAGCGTGGTGACGAAACTGTCAGCTTTCCTACTGGTCTGCATCGGCGTGCAGATCATCCTCACCGGCGTATCCGAGGTCGCTCGGTCCATATTGGACAGTGCTCCGCGCGCTATCCAATCGGTGGAAACACGCGGACCGCAACACCAATCGGCCAATGCGACTCCGATGTTGGTCCGGTGATGATCAGGTAGAGTCCGTCTCCATCGGCGTTTGGCGCTCTACGTCGAGCGGTTTGAGCCTTCCAGCCATTCCTCAGGAAAAAAAACTGTCCTCCGAACCTACGGTCAAAAGCCGCGGTCAGTAATCTGTCACCGCTCCTCCAAACAACGCCAGCCAAGAAGTTGAACCCATTGCAAATTCTGACGATCCGCGCGGAGCTCGCGTACAATGCTACGGTGACGAGCTACGAATGGACCCGCGCAAATTCGGCACTACGCCGATTGGGCGGGCAGGGGACTTCGTCAGGAACGCGGCTAAGCGTGCCGCTATGAGGCTGCCTGATGGGCGAGCTAGCCTGAGTCTTTCAGTCGATTGACGCTCAGACCGTCACCGATAGGCGTGTTGATTGTCGATGTTGCGTATCTCGCGATCGGAGGCAACTGATGGCTCGATCGTCGAGCGGATCGGAATTTGAGTGAGCGCTAGAATAATAGCCCGCTGTCTTGCGGGCCAAAATCGCTCTGTGCGAAACCCAATGGCGGTCGGGCGGTCGATTTTTCTGCAATCAGACCTGTGGTAATGGGACAGTAAGCCGAATGGCAAAAGTCATTTCTAACAAGAGCGCAGCGGCAGGAATGTCCCATGAGCGTCTCCCAACTCACGAAGCGCGTTCGACGCGAGCTTACTTATTTGGACTATCCGGCTCGGGAGTGGACCGTCCCGCGATTTATGGACGGAGTGCCGGTTTTGGACGTGCTGGTTGTCGGCGCTGGACAGAGCGGGCTGGGTATCGCGTTCGGCTTGAGGCTTGAGCGCATAGCAAACTTCAGGATCATCGATCGTTGCCAGCGCGGTTTCGAAGGACCTTGGCGCAGCTTCGCTCGGATGGAACGGTTGCGGACTCCGAAGGAGGTGACTGGGATTGATTTCGGCGTCCCGAGTCTAACGGTGCGGGCGTGGTACGAGGAAAAATTTGGGCGGCGAGCATGGGGTCGCATAGATACCGTCCCTCGGGAGGTGTGGCGCTCGTATCTGGATTGGTACCGAGACGTCCTGGACCTCCCGGTTGAGAACGAGGTCGAACTAATGTTGATTGAGCCGGCGGATGGCATCTTCCTTGCCCATCTCCGTCGTTCCGAAGGAATTGAGCGGGTGTATGCAAGAAAGATCATTCTTGCGACAGGCTTTGAGGGAAGTGGCAGGTGGGGCGCTCCTAAGTCTCTGGTCGCCCATTTGTCGGCAGATCTTTACGCACATTCGGCCGATGATATCGATTTTCGCAAGCTTGCAGGAAAACGCATTGGTATCCTTGGTGCCGGGGCATCCGCCTTTGACAACGCAGCTCTCGCACTTGAGGCGGGCGCCGCGCGAGTAGACCTTTGCTTCCGCCGTTCGGAGATGCCGCGGGTCAACCCACTCACTTGGATGAATTTTGCCGGTATGTTGGGCCACTTCGGCGATCTGACGGACCTGGACCGCTGGCGATTCATGCGTCACATTCTTGAGGAGCTTCCGGTCCCGCCTACACAGGACGCTTTTTGGCGATGCCGCGAGTTTGAGAATTTCGCCTGGCACCCCGACTGCGGATGGAGTTTCATCGACGAAGCTTGCGGTATTGCAAGGGTTCGAAGCAGCAATCGTAGATTCGAATTCGACTTCATGATTTTTGCGAGCGGCGTTGAGGCGGATCTCTCGGCGCGTCCCGAGCTCGCCCTATTCTTTGAACAAATAGCCCTTTGGCGCGACCGCTTCACGCCTCCATCAGGCGAGGAAAGCGAGGCCCTCGCGCGCTATCCCTATTTGGGCCAAGCCTTTGAATTCACCGAGCGGCACCGCGGCACTGCTCCGTTTCTGCGAGGGCTACACAACTTTACGTTCGGAGCGATGCTGAGCCATGGAATATCAGGAGCGGCCATCACGGGGATAAAATATGGAGTGCGGCGGCTCGTAAATGGCATCGCGCGTGATCTGTTTTGCGAGGAGTCGGCAACTTATTACCGAGATCTGCTGTCATACCAGACGCCTGAGTTGCGCACCTTGGACAGTGCATTTGTCTGGTTGAGCCAGCTTGGCAGTGACGCCACTGATTTCGAGAGCTTCGCCAATCAGCTGGATCAACGCCAGTTTGCCACGCTCCGCGCCTTGTTGCAGCGATCAAGGCCCCACGAGAAATCTCCGACTGTAAGGTCTTCCCGACTCGGTCGCACGAAGCGCACCTCGCGACCGGCGCGGCTCAAGAACAAAAAGCGGAAGTGAAATAACGACGGCGTGGTAGCGCGATGTCAGTTGCTACCGCTTTCTCTCGCGCTCACCACGAGGGCCCGTGGGTCGGAAGGCCGATCGAGTATTTCTGGAAGAAATGCCGTTTGACTATAGGTCGATGATATTGGAGAATATTTTTTTCACTGCCTTGCACATATTGATCACGCCTAACGACCACCACCATCGGGAGGTAAGCAATGGCCTTCATCGCGTTTACGAAGGTGATCGATTTTACGACATTGACCGCCGAGCAGCGAAGACAGCTCAAGAGCATTCTTGGAAAGCGCGAGAAGCAGCTCAAGAAGGCAATCAAGGATGTCGAGAGCGCCCTTAGCAAACTTGAACGAACAGGTGGCAAGTCCGGAAAGCGGGCGAAGGGAAGGCGTTGATCGGACGCTGATCAATTTACGTCAGGCATGATGTTGAGCGGTGCTGGTCAACAGCTGCCACGCTTTGGCTCATCTTTCATTCCTGAAACTGAGCGTAGTTCGTCCACGAGATTTCTCGCGTCTGTCAGATCGGGTGTATCCCGACCTTCGGTGAACCAAGTGTATATAGGCTCTAAGAGGGACCAAGCCTCGAAATATCTGCCTTCGTTACTCCAATGCCGCGCGAGACAGATCGAGGCACGCAACTCCCACCAGCGAGCTTGTTGTTGCCGCGCAATCGCCACGGCTCGCTGCAGTGCGGCCTCTGCCTGGTCACGCCTGCCGAGTTTTAGGTTGATGTTGCCCCGAAGACGATACAACTCGGCCTCAAAGAATCTCTCCCCAGTCGTTTCGGCCAGCTGAACGCCTTCGTCCAGCAGGCGCAGTCCAACTTCAAGCTCTCCGAGCTGGGCATGGGCGAAGGCGAGATGGCCCAAATAGAGAGTGCGGCGGCACCGTTCAGAGTTTTGGTAAGTTGCCGTCAAAGCGCCGCGCATCAGTTCGATCCCGACTTGAAGATCCCCTCCTTGGGCTAATAGCGCTCCGCGGAAAAAACGTGCTCTTCGTTCAATTGCCGCAAATTCATGCTCGATGCTGAGTGATATCGCTTCGTCGGCGTGAGCCAAAGCGCGCTTTGCGTCGCCGCCGATTGTGCCCAAAACGACTATGTTCCCCAGGGCCAGGGCCGTCGTAAAGCTTTGTTCCCTCGTTCGAGCAAGAGTTTCAGTACGCTCGACGATTGTTGTAGACTGTTTAGGATAGCCAAGGACCAATAGCGTCGTCGAGAGCCACGCCAGGCTGTTCACCGCGTCATCGACTCCGAAGCGGCGATAGGTCGATATCGTGGCTGGATTGGTTGAGCACAGTGCGAGGGCGCGATCGAGGTGTTCGCGTGCGTCGGCGAAGGCACCCGTGAGATGCAATGATTGTCCAATAAAGCGCGTGGCTAGGACGGCCACGCCGGGATGATCATGCTCTGCGGCCAACGCGAGGCCGTACCGGGCATCCTCCAGCGCTGAGCTATACTCCGCGCGCACACTGTGGGCTAGGTAGCTGCCCCACAGGATCGTCATCCGTTCTTCTAGGCTGACACTTTCGCCTAGCAGCGCGCGAGCCCGTGAGAAGACCCGCGACGTTTCAGCCGCCGCATCGCCCTCAGTTGCGGCGACTGCAGGACCAAGGGCCAGATAGAAATCCAGTTCTTTGCGATCGCGTTGCGGCGAGCTGAGCAGTTGCTGGGTCAGCTCCATTCCTCTCGTGAGATGTTTTACAGCCTCGGCATTGGAGGAGCGCCCGAGCGCGCGCTTTCCGGCCTTGAGCCAATAGTCCGTTGCCTTCTCAAGCATGCCGGCTTCGGTGAAATGGTGCGCAAGGATTTCAGGGGCGTTCACGACGGCATCCTGGAATCTTTCCTCTAGCACGCGCGCTATTTGCGCATGGAGTTGCCGCCGCCGTGTCTTCAGCAGGCTCTGATAAGCCGCATCCCTCACCAATGCGTGTTTGAAGCTATAAATGGCATCCGGCAGGTCACCTTCGCGGAAAATAAGCCCGGCCTCCTCGAGTTCGGAGAGGGAATGCTGCAACCGTGTTTCCTCTCGAGCGACCACAGCCCGCATCAAGGAATAGGAAAATTCGCGACCGATGGTGGCGCCAATCTGGGCGATCTCCTTCACCGAATGCAGGCGGTCGAGCCGCGCCATCAGGGAGTCGTGAAGGGTTTCCGGGATGGCAAAGGGCGGTAACGGTCCCCCGAGCTGATAGCGATCCTGGCATTCGATCAGAATGCCAGCTTCGAGGACAGCCTTGGTGAGTTCCTCCACGAAGAGCGGATTTCCGTCAGTCTTTGTTACGATCTGCTTCATCACGTCGATCGGAAGCGCTCGGCCATTGGCCACCTGCGTGGCAACACCTTTGACATCATCTGGGTTGAGCCGTCCGAGGACCAGGCTTCCGACATTTGCAAGACCGGTCCAGGGAGGCTCGAACTCTGGTCGAAAGGTAACCAGCGCAAGGATAGACAACTGTCGGGCTCGCTCTACGATGAGGTCGAGCAATTCGAGGGTGGTGTCGTCGGCCCACTGAACATCTTCGATAAGCAACAGGATGGGCTGTTTGCGAGAACGGCTCTCGAATTGATCGAGCAGCGCGGCAAGTGTGCGGCGACGCTGCTGGGCGGGGCTTAGCTGCGGTTTTGGATAACGGCTCGCGAATGGGATCGATAGCAGCTCAGCAAAAAGTGGTACTACCGTCTGAACTTGCGGTGCTCTCAACGAGAGGAGTGCCTCCAGCTTGTCAAGCCGCGTCTCGACGGGATCGTCCGCCTTAAATCCGGCACTCCTTTCCAACTGCTCGACCACGGGATGAAGTGCGCTGTTGGCGTGGTAAGGCGAGCACTGATAACGGAAATGCACGTGTGGTTGATGCTTAGCTGCACGTTCAGCCAGAGCCGCTGCTAAGCGCGATTTCCCGATACCCGGCTCGCCTGAGATGAGAACGATCTGGCCTTCGCCCGTGCGAGCCAAACGTTGACGTTCCAACAAGAACTCCAACTCGGAATCGCGGCCGATGACAGGGGCGAGTTCTGTCGGACGCACCGCCTCAAAGCGGCTCTCGGAAGCCGAGACGCCCTGGACGGCCCACGCGCTCACCGGCTCGCTAATGCCTTTGAGGTGGTGGGCGCCAAGGTCGCGAAGACTGAAGATATCGCCAAGGAGACGACGGGTGGAGTCTGCGACGACCACGGTGTTCGGCTCGACCAAGGCTTGCACGCGAGCCGCGATATTGGGAGCGCCCCCAACCACGGAGTGCTCCCGAAGTTTGCCTTCGCCGCCCAGGTCACCGACTACCACCATGCCGGTAGCGATACCGATACGCACCGCGAGCGGTTCTCCAGCGCGGGTTTCAAGCCGTGCGACAGCAGCAATGATATCGAGCGCAGCTCTTACAGTTCGTTCGGGATCGTCCTCGTGCGCAATGGGATAGCCGAAATACGCAAGAATGCCGTCTCCGCGAAAGTCGGCGAGAAAGCCGTCATAGGAGCGCGTGATACGAGCACAAGCAGCGTGATAGGCATCGATGACGGCGCCCATATCTTCCGGGTCAAGGCGTGCCGTCAGGGCGGTCGAATCGACCAAGTCACAGATCATTACCGTGAGGTGGCGCCGTTCCGCGTATTGCGCAATTGCAGCATTCACGACAGTGGAGGGAAGGCTGGAGGGAAGCGCACTGATCGCATTCACGAGGCGTTTCCGGTCGCCGAGTGGGATGCCAACCTTTTCGAAGTCAACTTCTGTCAATTGCGGCAACACATCGCAATCTATGGCGTTCGCGATGAACAGGGACTCATGTCGTCCTAGGCCCAAACTTTTCAGCCAAGTCCCGATTTCCATGGCAGGACCCCTGTGTGTACGAACAGCTTCAGCGCATCAGAGCCGAATATTTGCTCGTCCTACTTAATTCTATTGGAAGCCATTCAAACGAACAGTTCGGCATGACCGCACCGACAATAGCATGCTGTCGGGTCCGGACATGTGAACAGCCTCGCAATTCGCAGCATCCAAATACCTGCGGAAACGCGCGAGCGCTTCCGGTTCGCGATGATGGTTGCGACCTGGGCGGCCCGTGAAATTGAGCGGACGATACGTCCGTGAAGCCAGGCCCGCCGGCTCACGCGGGCGGCCTACTTCGCGATCCGATATTTCCTGGCCGCCTTGCGCCTTGGTGGTGTATCCGGCGTACGCTGCTTTCCGAGGTCTCAAACAGAGGCAGGAGATAATGTCGGCTACAGAAATCCTAAAGAGCGCGCTCGCGCTAGCCCTTTATACTGCGGCGACAACAACGACGCTCGCAACCGCCCGAGCTATGGCTGATTTTGGGTGACGCGGCCTGATCAGGCGGCGTGGCTTTCAGTGTTCGGAATGACTTCGATTCCGTCGATGAACTTTACACCGGCGATGACTTTCGGCAACTGGTTCGTGCTCTTCAATCGCCGCCAGGTCTTCGATGCGGCGTCGATGAGCTTGAACACCATCAGCTTCGCAGTTTGTTGCGACAGCGATCCCTTGGTCCGCACCGTTCGGTGGCGCACCGTGGCGAAGACGCTCTCGATCGGGTTCGAGCTGCGTAGGTGGATCCAGTGCTCAGCAGGGAAGTCGAAGAAGGCGAGCAGCGCATGGCGATCCTTGATCAGGCACTCCACCGCACGTCCGTATTTGACGTGGTATTTCTCGACGAAGACGTCGATCGCGGTTTCAGCTTCGGCCCGATCCGACGAAGTGGCGACGAACAAGGGCCGGCCTTTCTCCGTCGCCGTTCATGGTCTGTCGGCCGGACACGCCTTTCTGACGCGACCGCGGCGAAAGCATTCGGCCAAGGATTAGCGCGATGCCCCGCAATTCGATCTTTGCCAGTTCGGAGAAGGGGGCTTCTCCACCTTTAGCCTTCAGCGCCCTCAACGCGGCGAATTCGCCGAAAGTGGCGCCATTCTCCATTTTCATGCTGGAGACCGTCTGTCCGTCTATGTTTGCCAAACGCTCGATGAGCTCGCAAACCGGGAGCTTCGCATAAGACATTGGGGACGTGGAGGTCTGATTTGGCCTGCTAAGGGGCCGGCAAGAGGACCGGAGGAATCGCGTGCAGGAATGGTGTGAATGGAATGCAGGATTGTGATGAGCGCTACACCAAGCGGGTCCCAGCCCGGACCGCCATATCCGTAATTCGCATAAGGTATATTATGGAATATCTTTATATGCAATTAGATCAGATATTTAGATCGAATTCCTGATCCTGCGCCTTTGCTTGCCGTCCATTTTCGGTCTACGCCGCGACCGGCCTCTCGGCTCTTGACGGCTACTGTGCATGGGGTTGTTTTTCAGATTTTGAATCCCGGCCCATCTGCCGAAAGCCGATATTGCCGCGACGGTGTCCGGCTGCAATAAGCGAGACCTCGCGAGATCGCAGATGACCTTCAGGCCTTCCGTCCGTATAGGTTTGCATCTCAGAACAACAACAAACTTCCGAGGAAGCAGACCCATGAGCTTTTCCCGACGCACGCTTCTCAAGGCCTCCGCCGCGACCGCGGTCCTGGGCGGCCTCGGTGCGCCCCATGTGGCCCGCGCCCAGAGCGCCGAGTTCACCTACAAATACGCCAACAACCTGCCTGACACCCATCCGCTGAACGTGCGCGCCAAGGAGATGGCGGCGGCGATCAAGGCCGAGACCAACGGCAAGTTCGACCTCCAGATCTTTCCGAACAACCAGCTCGGCTCCGACACCGACATGCTGAGCCAGATCCGGTCCGGCGGCGTCGAATTCTTCACGCTGTCAGGCCTGATCCTGTCGACCCTGGTGCCGGCCGCATCCATCAACGGCATCGGCTTCGCGTTCCCGGACTACGGCACGGTCTGGAAGGCCATGGACGGCGACCTCGGCGCCCATGTCCGCGGCGAGATCAAGAAGGCCGGCCTCGAGGTCATGGACAAGATCTGGGACAACGGCTTCCGCCAGACCACGTCGTCGAGCAAGCCGATCACCGGTCCCGACGACCTCAAGGGCTTCAAGATCCGCGTGCCGGTGTCACCGCTGTGGACCTCGATGTTCAAGGCGTTCGACGCCGCGCCCGCCTCGATCAATTTCGCCGAGGTCTATTCCGCGCTCCAGACCAAGATCGTCGAGGGCCAGGAGAACCCGCTGGCGATCATCTCGACCGCCAAGCTGTACGAGGTGCAGAAGTACTGCTCGCTGACCAACCACATGTGGGACGGCTTCTGGTTCCTGGCCAACCGCCGCGCCTGGAGCGCGCTGCCGGAGGATGTGCGCACCATCGTCGCCAAGAACATCAACGCCGCCGCCGTCAAGGAACGTGAGGATACCGCCAAGCTCAATGCGAACCTCCAGCAGGAGCTCGCGGGCAAGGGCCTGACCTTCAACCAGCCTGCGGTGGCGCCGTTCCGCGACAAGCTGCGCTCCGCCGGCTTCTATGCCGAGTGGAAGGGCAAGTATGGCGACCAGGCCTGGGATCTCCTGGAAAAGGCCGTCGGCAAGTTGTCGTAACGCGCGTTGGGGCCGCCGAGGTTCTTATCGAGATGGCTCATGTCGAGGTTGAGGCGACCGGAGTGGTGGGCGAGGTGGCTGTTCAGCCCCCTCGCCGATCCCTCGTGCTGGCCTCGCTGGAGCGCCTCCTCGGCCTCGCCGTCGGGATCCCCGCGGCAATCCTGGTCGTCGCCGAGATCGTGATCCTGTTTGCTGGCGTGGTCGCACGCTACGGCGTGCACCGGCCGCTGATCTGGTCGGATGAGCTCGCCTCGATCCTGTTCCTGTGGCTGGCCATGCTGGGCGCTGCGGTCGCATTTCGCCGCTCCGAGCACATGCGCATGACGGCGCTCGTCGCGAGCGCGCGGCCGGCGTTGCGCGCCTATCTGGACGTGGTCGCGACCTGTGCGGCGCTGGCCTTCCTGGCGCTGATCGTCTGGCCGTCCGCCGAATACGCCTTCGAGGAAAGCTTCATCACCACGCCGGCGCTCCAGATCTCGAACATGTGGCGCGCCGCGGCGTTGCCGGCCGGCATCTGCCTGATGGCGGTGTTCGCGCTGCTGCGGCTGCTGCGCGCCGCCGATTACCGCATGGTGCTGACGGCGGTGATATCGGTTGCCGTCATCATCGGTCTGTTCTGGCTGGCGCAGCCTTATCTGCGGCCGCTCGGCAACCTCAACCTCGTCATCTTCTTCGTCGGCGTCGCCGGCTTCTGCGTCTTTGCCGGCGTTCCCATTGCGTTCGGGTTTGGCCTCGCGATCTACGGCTATCTGGCGCTGACCACGCGGACGCCGGTGATGGTGCTGGTCGGGCGGATGGACGAGGGCATGAGCCACCTCATCCTGCTCTCGGTGCCGCTGTTCGTGTTCCTGGGCCTCCTGATCGAGATGACCGGCATGGCGCGGGCCATGGTCGCGCTCCTGGCGAGCCTGCTCGGCCATGTCCGCGGCGGCCTGCATTACGTGCTGGTCGGCGCGATGTACCTCGTCTCCGGCATCTCCGGTGCCAAGGCGGCCGACATGGCGGCGGTTGCGCCCGTGCTGTTCCCGGAAATGAAGCAGCGCGGCGCCAAGCCCGGCGACCTCGTGGCGCTTCTTGCGGCTACCGGTGCCCAAACCGAGACCATTCCGCCGAGCCTTGTGCTGATCACGATCGGCTCGGTCACGGGCGTCTCGATCGCCGCCCTCTTCACCGGCGGCCTGCTGCCTGGCGTCGTGCTCGCCATCACGCTCTGCATGCTGGTGTGGTGGCGCTACCGCCACGAGGACATGAGCCATGTCCGCCGCGCCACGGGTGGCGAGATCGGCAAGACCTTCATCATTGCCCTGCCCGCGCTCGCGCTGCCCTTCGTGATCCGCTACGCCGTGGTCGAGGGCATCGCGACCGCGACCGAAGTCTCCACCATCGGCATCGTCTACGGCGCCCTGGTCGGCCTCCTCGTCTACCGCCGCTTCGACTGGCGGCGGCTGTTTCCGATGCTGGTCGAGACCGCGGCGCTGTCGGGCGCGATCCTCCTGATCATCGGCACGGCGACCGGCATGGCCTGGGGGCTCACCCAATCCGGCTTCTCGCGCTCGCTGGCTTCAGCCATGACCGGATTGCCCGGGGGGCCTGCGACCTTCATCGCCGTGTCCATCCTGGCCTTCACCATCCTCGGCAGCGTGCTCGAGGGCATTCCGGCAATCGTGCTGTTCGGGCCGCTGCTGTTTCCGATCGCCCGTGCCGTCGGCGTGCACGAGGTGCACTATGCCATGGTGATCATTCTCGCCATGGGTATCGGACTATTCGCCCCGCCCTTCGGCGTCGGCTATTATGCCGCCTGCGCCATCGGACGCGTCGATCCGGCCGAAGGCATCAGGCCGATCTGGGGCTATCTGCTGGCGCTGCTGGTGGGATTGATCATCGTCGCGATCTTCCCCTGGATCTCGATCGGATTCCTGTAGAGCGCGGCGTCAAGGAGGGTTCGATGAGCGAGCGGCAGAACCAGTACAACATCGGCCTCGACAAGACCCCCGCCAACTACGTCCCCCTGAGCCCGCTGAGCTTCCTCGCGCGCAGCGCCGCCGTCTATCCCAACCACGTCAGCACGGTCTATGAGGGCCGCAGCTTCACGTGGCGCGAGACGCATGAGCGCTGCAAGCGCTTTGCGTCCTGGCTCGGCGGCAAGGGCATCGGCGTCGGCGACACCGTCGCGGCGATGCTGCCGAACATTCCGGCGATGAACGAGGTGCACTTCGCCGTCCCCATGACCGGCGCCGTTCTCAATGCGCTCAACATTCGTCTCGATGCGCCCTCGATCGCATTTCAGCTCGATCACGGCGGCGCCAAGATCATCCTGGTCGATCCGGAGTTTTCGACTGTCATCACCGACGCGCTCGCTCAGATGAAGGGCCCGAAGCCGCTCGTCGTCGACGTCGACGACGCCGCTTTCAAGGGCGGCAAGCGCATCGGCGAGATCGAGTACGAGGCGGCGGTTGCGCAAGGCGATCCTGATTTCACCGCGATCCCGCCCAAGGACGAATGGGATGCCATCGCGCTGAGCTATACCTCGGGCACCACGGGCAATCCCAAGGGCGTCGTCACCCATCATCGCGGCGCCTATCTCAACGCCGTCAGCAACATCCTCGCCGGCCAGCTCGGCCAGCATCCGGTCTATCTCTGGACGCTGCCGATGTTCCACTGCAACGGCTGGTGCTTCCCATGGACGATCGCGGCGGCCGCCGGCATCAACGTCTGCCTGCGCAAGGTCGAGCCGACAAAAATCTTCGAGCTGATCAAGCAGCACGGCGTCACCCACATGTGCGGCGCGCCGATCGTCTACAACACGCTGATCAACGCACCCGACGCGCCGAAGGGCGGTGCCGCGCGCCGCGTCGTCGGCCTGATCGCCGGCGCTGCGCCGCCGGTCGCGGTGCTCGAAGGCGCAGAAAACATCGGCATCAGGCTCACGCACGTCTACGGCCTGACCGAGGTCTACGGCCCCGCCTCCGTCTGCGCCGAGCAACCCGGCTGGGACGATCTGCCCGCCGCCGAGCGCGCCAGCATGAAGCGGCGGCAGGGCGTGCCCTACCCGCTCGAGGAAGGCGTCACCGTCATCAATCCGCAGACGATGCAGGAGGTGCCCCGCGACGGCGAGACCATTGGCGAGGTCATGTTCCGCGGCAACATCGTGATGAAGGGCTACCTCAAGAACGAGAAGGCGACGAAGGAAGCCTTCGAGGGCGGCTGGTTTCACACCGGCGACCTCGGCGTGCTCGACGAGCACGGTTACGTCATCATCAAGGATCGCTCCAAGGACATCATCATTTCCGGCGGCGAGAACATTTCCTCTGTCGAGGTCGAGGACGTCCTCTACAAGCATCCGGCCGTGCTGTTCGCAGCCGTCGTCGCAAAGCCCGATCCGAAATGGGGCGAGGTGCCCTGCGCCTTCGTCGAACTGAAGGACGGCGCCAGCGCGACCGAAGCCGAGATCATCGCCTTCTGCCGCACGCATATGAGCGGCTTCAAGACGCCGAAGGCCGTCGTGTTCGGACCGATCCCGAAGACGTCCACGGGCAAGATCCAGAAATTCTTGCTGCGTAACGAGGTCGGCTCGTCGAAGGCGATCTCGGCCTGAACCGAGCCGGCGCGATCAGTGCGTCTCGAGCCGCATGCCGTCGTAGGCCGGCACCACGCCCGCGGGCAGCGATTGCCGGATCACCTCGTAATCGACGTCGGCCGTCATGTTGGTGATGACGGCGCGCTTGGGCTTGAAGCGCTCGATCCAGGACAGCGCATCGTTGATGCTGAAATGGCTGGAATGGCTGGTGTAGCGTAAGCCGTCGACGATCCAGAGATCGAGATTCTCCAGCGCGCCCCAGCTCTCGCGCGGGATGTCGTTGAGGTCGGGCGTGTAGGCGGCATTGCCGATGCGATAGCCGAGCGCGGGGATCTGGCCGTGCTGGACCAGGAAGGCGGTCATGGTCACGTCCCCGCCCTTGCCGCTGATGGTCCGGCTTTCGCCGGCCTCGATCGAATGCCGGTGCAAAATCGGCGGATAGTCGCTGCCCTCGGGCGAAATGAAGCAATAGGAGAACCGCGCCATGATGTCTTTCGCGGTCGACTGGTTGAAATAGACCGGAATGCGCTTGCGCATGTGGAGCACGACGGAGCGCAGATCGTCCATGCCGTGGGTCTGGTCGGCATGTTCATGGGTCAGGAACACCGCGTCGATGTGGTCGACATTGGTATCGATGAGCTGCTCGCGCAGGTCGGGCGAGGTGTCGATCACGATGCGCGTGGTGCCGTGGTGTGATGTCTGCTCAACCAGCAGCGAGCAGCGGCGGCGGCGGTTCTTTGGATTGTTGGGGTCGCAGGCGCCCCAGCCGAGTGCCGGGCGCGGCACGCCGGCGGAGGAGCCGCAGCCCAGGATCGTCAGCGTCAGCGTCATGCGGCTCCCAGTCCTAAGATTTCACCTTGGAGAACAGGCGGAAGAAGTTTTCGGTGGTCTGGCGTGAGATCTCGTCGAGCGACACGCCGCGCGTTTCGGCGAGCACCTTGGCGACCTCGACCACATAGGCCGGCTCGTTGCGTTTGCCCCGGAACTTGCCGGGCGCAAGATAGGGCGAGTCTGTTTCAACCAGAATACGGTCCGACGGCAGTTCGGCCGCAAGCGCGCGCAGGGTCTCCGATTTCTTGAAGGTCAGGATGCCCGTGAAGCCGATATAGAGCCCGAGCGACACCGCCTTCAGCGCCAGCTCGCGCCCGCCCGTGTAGCAATGCAGCACGGCGCGAAACGAACCCTTGGCCGCTTCCTCCTCCAGGATGCGGCCGCAATCCTCGTCCGCCTCGCGGGTGTGGATCACCAGCGGCAGGCCGGTCGCACGGGCCGCGGCGATGTGGGCGCGAAAGCCCCTCGCCTGCGCCTCCGGCGCGCCGTTGTCGTAGAAATAGTCGAGCCCGGCCTCGCCGAGCGCGACCACCTTGGGATGCCCGGTCAACCCGATCAGTTCGTCCGGCGAGATGCCGTCTTCCTCGTCCGCGTTGTGCGGATGGGTGCCGACCGAGCAGTAGACGTCGTCGTAGCGCTCAGCGATGGCCAGAAGCTGATTGAGCTTTCGCACCCGCGTGGAGATCGTGACCATACGGCCGATGCCGGCCGCACGTGCACGCGAGACGATCCCGTCGAGGTCTTCCGCAAAGTCCGGAAAATCCAGATGGCAGTGGCTGTCGACCAGCATCGCCCGAACGCCCTAGGCCGCCGGCTCGATGTAGCGCGGGAACGCCGGTGTCGGCGCCGGCAGCGTCGAGCCTGGCGCGATCCGTTTGGCGCCCCCGAGCATCGCGAAGTACCGCTCGCCCGCGGGAATGCCGAGGCTGTCGAGCAGCAGGCCCGAGGCAGTCGGCATCGCCGGCTGGGCCAGGATCGCGATCTGGCGCACGACCTCGGCGGTGACATAGAGCACCGTCTTCTGCCTGACAGGATCGGTCTTGGCGAGCGCCCATGGCGCCTCGCCCGCGAAATAGCGGTTGGCCTCCGCGACCACGGCCCACACGGCGTTGAGCCAGTGATGGATCTGCTGCGTCGCCATCGCTTCGCGCGATGCGGCGATCATGCCGTCCGCCATCGCCAAAATCGCTCTGTCGTTGTCGCTGAACTCGCCCGGCTCCGGCAGCACGCCGCCGAGCTGCTTGGCGATCATCGACAGCGAGCGCTGCGCGAGGTTGCCGAGGTCGTTGGCGAGATCGGCATTGATACGCGCGACGATGGCTTCGTGGTTGTAGTTTCCGTCCTGGCCATACGAGACCTCGCGCAGGAAGAAATAGCGCATCTGGTCGACGCCATACTGGTCGGCAAGATTGAAGGGGTCGACGACATTGCCGACCGACTTCGACATCTTCTCGCCCCTGTTGAACAGGAAGCCATGGGCATAGACCCTCTTCGGCAGCGAAATGCCGGCCGACATCAGGAATGCGGGCCAGTATACCGCGTGGAAGCGGATGATGTCCTTGCCGATGATGTGCACGTCGGCCGGCCAGTAGCGCCAGTTCTTGTCGCTCTCGTCGGGGAATCCGACGCCGGTGATGTAATTGGTCAGCGCGTCGACCCAGACATACATCACGTGCTCTTCGTCGCTGGGCACTTTCACGCCCCAATCGAAGGTCGTGCGCGAGATCGAGAGATCGCGCAAGCCGCCGCGTACGAAGCTCACCACCTCGTTCTTGCGCGAGTCCGGGCCAATGAATTCAGGATGATCTTCGTAGAGCTTCAGAAGCTTGTCCTGATAGGCCGACAGGCGGAAGAAATAGCTCTTCTCCTCGACCCATTCGACTGGCGTGCCTTGCGGTCCGAGGCGCACGCCGTCGTCGTTCAGGCGCGTCTCGTCCTCGGCGTAATACGCCTCGTCGCGCACCGAGTACCAGCCGGCATAGCTGTCGGCGTAGATGTCGCCGTTCGCTTCCATGCGCCGCCAGATCTCCTGGCTGGAGCGATGGTGCTGTTCTTCGGTGGTGCGGATGAAGCGGTCGAACGACACGTTCAGACGCTCGTCCATCTCCTTAAAGCGGCCAGCATTGCGGGTCGCGAGCGCGGACGGGGTCAGGCCCTCGTTCTGCGCGGTCTGGACCATCTTCTGACCGTGCTCGTCGGTGCCGGTCAGGAAGAACACGTCCTTGCCGTCGAGCCGCGCAAAGCGCGCCAGCACGTCGGCCGAGATCGCCTCATAGGCGTGGCCGATATGCGGGCTGCCGTTGGGATAGGCGATGGCGGTCGAGATGTAGAAGACGTTGTCGCGCGCGGGCGCAGCAACGGGAGTTGCGGCTTGCGGAGCGGCGACGGGCTTTGGCGCGGGCGGCGCCTCAGGCTTCGACACCTTCGGCTTCGACACCTTGGGCTTCACAACCTTCGGCGGCGTGGCGACGGGAGCCGGTGCGACGGTCACGGCAGGCGCAGCCACTTTCGTTTTCTTGGCGGCCTTCTTCGCGGGAGCCTTGCTCTTCGCCGGAGACTTGGCTGCCTTTTTGGCCGCTTTCTTCACCGCCTTCTTGGCGACGACCTGCTTCTTCGCAGCCTTCTTGCCGGCCTTCTTTGTCGTCTTCGCAGCGCTTTTCTTCACGCCCTTCTTGACAGCAGCCTTCTTGGTCTTCTTGACCTTCTTGGCAGCTTTGCGCGCGAGCGCCTTCACGGCCTTCTTCACGGCCTTGTTGGCAGCCTTCTTCTTGCTGCTCTTGCCCCTGGCGGTTTTCTTAGCTCGCGTGGCCACGACGAATTCCTTTACCGGCTTCTCGAAATTTGGAAACGAACCTGCGTTCGGTTATTGTCTTGAGCATGATCCTCTCGGAAAACCGCTGCACACTTTTCCGGATCATGCTCTAGCGCGTTGCGTCCGCCAGCCAGCCGAACACCGAGAAAACCAAGGGCTTTCGCTCCAGATTGTAGGTTTCGGTGTCGCGCGCGGCGCGGACGATCTTTTCCCATACCTCAGCTAGGCGCGCAAGGCGCGGCAGATTCTGGTTGGCATTGGCCTCGTCGGAATGCAGGCGTTCCGCAATCCAGCGATCGATGCCGTCGATGAAGGCCGCCAGCGCGACGCGGTCACTGGTGCCGAGCGAATCGCCGAGCGTGTGCAATTCGCGCGGATCGACCTGTGGCAGGCGCGCAAGCAGCGCCGCCGTGCGCTGCTGCAGCTTCAGGGCATCGCCGCCGAGCAGCGTCAGCGCCCGCGCGACGCTACCCTCGGAGGCCTCCGCGGCCTCGCGCAGCGCCGGATCGTTCGGATCGAGGTCAGCCGTCGAAGCTGCGGCGCCGATCACATCATCCGTGCCGAGCGGGCGCAGGCGCAGCTTGCGGCAGCGCGACTGGATCGTGGCGAGCACGCGCGCCGGCGCGTGGCTGACCAGGAGGAACAGCGATTGCTGCGGCGGCTCCTCGAGGATTTTCAGCAGCGCGTTGGCGGCATTCGGATTGAGCTCGTCGACGGTGTCGACGATGCAGACGCGCCAGCCTTCTGCCGCGGCAGTCGAGCCGAAGAAGCCGATCGTCTCCCGCGTCTCGTCCACGGTGATCACCGTGCGCATCACGCCGCGGTCGTTGGCGGTGCGTTCCAGCTTCAACAGCCCGCCGTGCGAGCTGGCCGCAACATGCCGCGCCACGGCGTTATCAGGATCGATCGCGAGGGTCTGGGCTTGCTGCACGGACGGCGCCAGCGGCTGGCCGTTGGAAAGCACGAAGCGCGCCATGCGATAGGCCAGCGTCGCCTTGCCGATCCCCTGCGGCCCGCCGATCAGCCAGGCATGCGGGATGCGCCCGCTGCGATAGGCCGCGAGCAGCGCCGTCTCGGCCTCGCGATGGCCGAACAGAAGGCTCGTCTCGCGCGGATGCGGAATGGCGGTTTCGCGTTCGGCCTGGCGCGGGCTCATAGGGAAACCACCGATGCAGGGGTTGGGAGAAGACGGTCGCGCAGCGCCGTCCAGACTCGTCCAGCAACCGTGTCGGGATCGGAATTGGCATCGATCAGGACGCAACGGCCGGGATCGTCCTCGGCGATCTTGCGATAGGCCTCGCGCAGGCCCTGATGGAAGCTGAGCTGCTCGCCCTCGAACCTGTCAGGTGTGCCGCTACCACGACGCACGGCGGCGCGCTGCAATCCAATCTCGACCGGCAAATCGAGGATGAGGGTGAGGTCCGGCTTGAGATCGCCGATCGTGACCCGCTGCATCGCGTTGATCAGGCCCATCGGCACGCGGCCGAGGCTGCCCTGATAGGCCCGCGTCGAGTCGGCGAAGCGGTCGCACAGCACCCAGGCGCCCCGATTGAGCGCAGGCTGGATCACGGTGCGGACATGGTCGTCGCGAGCAGCCGCGAACAGCAGCGTCTCGGCTTCGGGCCCGAGCAGCTTGCCCATGCCCGACAGCACCAGGTGACGCATGATCTCGGCACCCGGCGAGCCGCCGGGCTCGCGCGTGACGAGGGTCCGCAGCCTGGCCGCAGTGAGGCGGTCGGCGAGCTTCTTGATCTGGGTCGACTTGCCGGTGCCCTCGCCGCCTTCAAAGGTGATGAAGCGTCCGCGCCCGGAGGGCCGCTGTGCTGCGCTCTCACTCATGGTCAGAGCTTCTCGGCGCCCGCGCGGAACATGCCGATCACGAGCTCGCTGGCACCGTCGATGGCGCGGCGCATGGTCGAGCCGGTGCCGATCGCTTCGGCGGCATAGACGGGCGTCTCCACCGCGATATTGCCGCTGCGCCAGACCTTGACCACGCCGACCTTCTGGCCGGCTTCGATCGGCGCGCGCACCGGACCGCTATAGACGACGCGCGCAATCAGCTTGTCACTACCGTTCTTGTGCACCATCACCTTGACGGGCGTCTTGGCGACCAGCTTGACCGAGCGGCTCTCGCCGCCAAACACTTTTGCGTAGCCAACCTGCTGGTCGGCCGCGATCAAAGTGCGGGTCTCGAAATTGCGAAAGCCCCATTCCAGCATCTTCTTGGCTTCGGTGGCGCGATCCTCAGGATCTTCCAGGCCGTTGACGACCACGATCAGCCGCGTGCCGTTCTGCACGGCCGAGCCGACCATGCCGTAGCCGCCTTCCTTGGTGTAGCCGGTCTTCAGACCGTCGGCGCCTTCCATTGAATTGAGCAGAGGATTGCGGTTGGGCTGGCGGATCTTGTTCCAGGTGTACTCCTTCTCGCCGAACAGTTTGTAAAATTCGGGGAAGTCGAGAATGATGTGGCGCGCGAGGATGCCGAGCTCGCGCACCGTCATCTTGTTGCCGGGATCGGGCAGGCCGTTGGAATTGCCGAAGGTCGACTTCGTCATGCCGAGCTCGCGGGCACGCTTGGTCATGAAGTCGGCGGCAAAGATCTTCTCATTGCCGGCAATGCCCTCGGCCAGCGCGATGCAGGCGTCATTGCCGCTCTGGATGATCGCACCATGCAGGAGGTCATCGACCGAAACCTTGCTGTTGATGGCGGCGAACATGGTCGAGCCGCCCGAGGGCGCCCCGCCCTTGCGCCAGGCGTTCTCGCTGATCCGGTACTCGTCGGTCGGCTTGATGTCGCCCTTCTTGATGGCATTGAAGACGACTTCGGCCGTCATCAGCTTCATCATGCTGGAGGGCGCACGCAGTTCGTCGGCGTTCTTCTCGAACAGGACGCTGCCGCTGGAAGCCTCGATCAGGATCGCGGTGGGGGCGTCGCCATCGAAGCCGGAATCCTCGGCTTTCTTGGCGCCCTGGATGCTCTGGTTGGCGGCGTACAGGGCCCCGCCCCAGCCGATGCCCGCCACCAGAACCGCCGCGATCAGCCCGCGCGCCAGCGCACCGGCAGAAAACCGGGTGCGACGGAGCGGAAAAAGACGAAATGCCATGGCGAAGCCCTGAGAGCGGCGTTCTAACAGCAGGAACCGGTGCGAACAACACGGGGCTGGCCACCGAACCCGAGATTGCACGATTCTCGGCGCGCCCCTATCGTGGCACCTGATATTTCCCGACCAAACCCCTGAAACAAGGCGGAAAAGCGATGTTGTCCACCCGCGTGATCAAGGCCAACGGGATCGACCTGTTCATCCGCGAGGCCGGCCAGGGTCCGCTGGTGGTGCTGTGCCACGGCTGGCCCGAGCTATCCTACTCCTGGCGCCACCAGATCCCGGCGCTGGCGGACGCCGGGTTTCGCGTCGTCGCCCCCGACATGCGCGGCTACGGCCAGAGCGCGGCGCCGGCGGACGTCGCCGCCTACTCGATCTTCGACACGGTCGGCGACGTCGTTGGCCTCGTGCACGCGCTCGGCGAGGGCAAGGCGATGGTGGTCGGCCACGACTGGGGCGCGCCGGTCGCCTGGCACGCGGCGCTGTTCCGGCCCGACATCTTCACGGCGGTGGCGGGCCTGAGCGTGCCGCCGCCATTCCGCGGCCGCGGCAAGCCGCTCGATCTGCTGCGCCAGGGCGGCGTCACCAATTTCTACTGGCAGTATTTCCAGACGCCCGGCGTCGCCGAGGGCGAGTTCGAGCGTGACATCGCCCGCACCATGCGCATCGTGCTCGGCGGGCGCGGCCTTGCCGATCCCAGTGCCGCGATGTTCGTCCAGGAGGGCAAGGGCTTTCTCGGTCACGCGCTCGCCGAGGAGCCGCTGCCCAACTGGCTCAGCGAGGCTGACCTCGCCTATTTCACCGAAAGCTTCCGCAAGTCCGGCTTCCGCGGCGGGCTGAACTGGTATCGCAACCTCGACCGCAATTGGGAGCTGACCGCGCCCTGGCAGGACGCGCAGATCCATCAGCCGTCGCTCTTCATTGCCGGCTCCAAAGACGCCGTCATCACCGGCCTGATCGAAAGCCAAGCGCGTCAACGAGCTCGAGCGCGTGCTGCCCAATCTGACGCGGAAGCTGATCATCGAGGGCGCCGGCCATTGGGTCCAGCAGGAGCGGCCTGACGAGGTCAACGCTGCGCTGCTGAAGTTCCTGCGCGAAGTGGCTGTGCGTTAGGCGAGATCTTTTTTCATCGCGATGTGGGCGGCGTCCGCCTGCCCGATCTCGGCAAATCCTCGCCGCAGGTAAAGCCTGTGCGCGGCCGGATTGTCCGCAAGCACCGAGAGCGTCAGCGCACCGACACCCTGCTGCCGTGCGCTCGCTTCGAGAGCGTCGAGGATCTTCGTGCCGGCGCCGCGACCGCAATCGGCCGGCAGCAGCGCGATGTTGATGATGTGCCAGTGCTCGCTTTCGCAATGAAGCAGCAGCCGGCCGATCGCGGTCCCTTCCTGTGTGACGATCAGCGAGATCGCCCCCGGAAACTGCGCGGCATAGCCGGCCGCTTGGCTGCGGAACTGTTGCGCGATGATCTGGCCGACGATCGGCCCGGACAATCCGGTCGCGGTGAATTGCCCCGTCCGCACCTCCTCGAAGAGACGCCGGATGAACGGCTCGTCATTCGGGCCTGCGGGCCGAAGCCGAAGAGCCGGATCGTCCGGGACGATGTCGAGCGGCGCGCCGTCAATCATGCCGTCGCGCACTCAAGATCGTTCAGGAGCTGCCGAAAGCCGGAAAGATTCCCGCATAGGCGATACACCAGACGATCGCCTGGGTCGGCTGCATGTTGTCGTGCGGCAGGTTCTGCCCGGTGAGTGTGACGGCGCTTGGCACCAAGGTGAGACTGCCGGGTGGCGCCGTGAAGCCGGTGAAGTTCGGGTCGATCGCAACCGTGGTCCCCGCCGCGCCGGGACCTGCCGTAGCGCCTGTCGCGCTTTTGTCGCCGAGTTGCAGGGCGTGCGTGTGCCTCGCCATGTTGTCGCCGATCAGCGTCACCGTCGAACTGCCGACGGTCTCGCCGACGACATAATTTTGCAATCCCGGGCCTTGCCCCTGACCGATCGCGACCGAACCGTTCAGGTTCGGCAAGGCGAAATTGGTCGTGCCATTGCCGCCGTAATAGGTACCGATGAGTGCAAATAACGCACTGTGACCCTGAATTGGCAGGAGCTGGCCGCCGCACGGCAGCCAGGCGCTGTTGAAGCCGCCGACTGCAAAAGGAAACGTAAAAGCCTGGATTTCTCCGACGAACGGATCTGACATGTTGTCTTTCCTTGAGACTGAATACGGATGCGTGCGCGGCCTAACCGGACGAAGGGAAGACGCCCGCGTAGCAAATGCAGTAATTGGCAACCACGCTCGGCATCATGTTGTTGTGCCCGATGCTGTTGCCCGAAGTGGCGACGCAGGGGGCCATCGTGGAGTACGTCCCGGCGTTCGCAATCGGTGCGTAGAGTTCACCTGCTGACGCCGTGGCAAGATGAAGGGTCGGCCCGGGCGTTACATCCGTTGCCGTCACGGTCGAGGACATCAGCGCATGACTGTGGGTCGGCATTTCGGCTTCGATCAGGGTGTGGTTCTCCTCACCCCCGGGCTGGCCCAGCGTATAGTTCGGAAGGCCTGTCCCCTGTCCCTGTCCGATCGGCACACGGCCGCGTAGATCGGGAAGGTTGAACGTGTTGACGCCATCGCCGCCATAGGTGGTGCCGATCACGGCGTAAAGCGTCTCAAACTGGGCAATCGAGACCGACTGTCCATTGCAGGCGAACCAGCCGTCCGGCACCCGCGGAAAGCCAAACAACCTGATCTCGCCGATAAACGGATCTGCCATCGCATATGATCCTTTGGTGTGCGCCCGTTCCGATCCGATCGGCGAATGCGCGAATATGGGAAAATTGAAGTGGACGGATTACGTTTGCGAAAATGCGGCCGTGCAGCCGCTCAGCTTCGCGACGGAAAAATCCCCTGCGTCGCGATCAGATAGCTGATCGTGAGATAGGGCTGCATGTTGTTATGCTGCTGGTTGCCGCCTTCGTTCACCAGATTGGTGCCGGTGGCCAATGGCGTGTCGCCGCTCCCGGCTGCGGCAAAAATCTTCGTCGGGTTGGTCGCCGGCAGTGAGTTTGTCGCGAAGACGTTGCCTGTGGGAGGGACGGCCCCGCGACCGCCTCCTCCGACCGCTGCGGACACTTGAATGAGATGATTGTGGGCCGGGAGCTGCTGCGCATTGAGGCTGGCCATATACGACCCGCCGGTCATGCCCACGGGAATTTGCCCGGCGCCACTCGAGCCGAGGATCGCGCGACCGCGCAGATCCGGGAGTGCAAACGTCGTCACTCCGTTGCCGCCATAATAGGTGCCGAGCAACGAGAACAGCCCGGCATTTTGCTGGATAGCCAGCAGCGCACCGTTACACAGCGCCCAACCTCTGGGAATCACTGCGCCCGCAAAAGGCATGATTTGTCCGAGAACCGGCTGTAACGGCATGACCCCTCCCCCAAAAATCTAACGACCCGTCGCGTGATGATGCAGACCACGACGGCGGCACTTAAATTAAAGAATGAATTTATTGCGGCCCACTCGCCAAGATTGTTGAACAGCCAGCGTCGACAGTCAAGCGCAAGCGCAACCATTGACACGCCAAGCGTTTCCGTCGATTGCTATCAAAGCACGCTTTTGTTGCCGCTATGCAACGGTTCGCCGCAAAGTAGTGCCCGCGACTTGGTATCGGCAGTTTGGCTGGCTCGCTCGCTTGCGTTGCGCACCGCGTCCCGTCAAATGCACGCAACGATATAGGCGAATAATTTCACAATCAGGGATTTTAGGCGGATGCTCTATCGAGAGCTGCCGCCAAGGGGGGCCGGTGAGTCACGCGATTGCGGTGGCCATTCCAGAGATAATCGGGGAATTGGTGGCCCCGACACGCGATGGTGAAGCTAAGCCTTCGCGGATATTGCGCTCTCTCTGGCGGGCGGCTCAACGCATCTGCATCGCGGCCGTCGTGATGCTCGGCGCGATGGCAGCGGCGAACGCGGCTTGCGATCAAACGACGGATTCCGACGTCGGGCGTGACCATCAACTTCACGTCGGTCGGTCAGATCTATCGCCTGTGTTTGACCGTTGGCGCAGCCGCGGCCGACGACTCGGTTGTATACGGCGTCTATTCCGTCGCGGGTACAGACGCCTTTTACAATGCACCGATCGCAAATTCGAGCGGCCATTCGGGCAGCCCACTGCTCACAGCGGCCGATTATAATCCGACCACGTCAAAGGCAACTTACACATTTCACCCAACGAACCCGAACCAAAACGGTCAATCCGCGAAGGCCGGCCAGGCCGAGATCGATATCACGCTGAACAGCAAGACAGGTAACGGACAGGACTCGATCATCCTGTATTACGCGCCGGGCTGCAGCGATTTCGACGTGCGCTGCTCCGGCAGTTCGATAGCAAACACCGCTTACACGTTCACGATCAATCTGCCCGTCCCCGCGCCGACCATCACTTCGATTACGCCGACTTCAGGTCCAGGTGGAGGCGGCACCAACGTGATCATCACTGGCACCAATTTCACAGGTGCGACGGCCGTGACGTTCGGGGCAACGGCCGCGACTGGCGTCACGGTCAATTCGGCGACCCAGATCACTGCGACATCTCCGGCCGGGACTGGCACCGTGGATGTCCGAGTGACGACGGCCGGCGGGACGTCGGCGACGTCGGCGGCAGACCAGTTCACCTATATTGCCGCCCCGACTGTCACCTCGATCTCACCGACCGCAGGCCCCACCGCCGGCGGAACATCGGTGACGATCACCGGCACCAACTTCACCGGAGTCACGGCCGTGACGTTCGGCGGGACCGCGGCGACCGGCTTCACGTTCAATTCGGCGACGTCGATCACGGCGACCTCGCCGGCGGGCTCCGCCGGCACGGTCGACATCAGCGTCACCACACCGGGCGGGACATCAGCGACCTCGGCTGCGGATCAGTTCACCTATGCCGCGCCGCCGACCGTGACGTCGATCTCGCCGACATCGGGTCCGCAGACCGGCGGCACGACCGTGGTCATCACCGGTACGAACTTCTCCGGAGCAACTGCGGTCACGTTCGGCGCAACGGCGGCAACCGGTTTCGCGGTCAATTCGGCGACCCAGATCACCGCGACATCGCCCGCAGACACTGGTACGGTCGACATCACGGTGACGACCGTGGGCGGAACATCGGCAACGTCAGCAGCCGATCAATTCACTTATGTTCCGGCACCGACGGTCACTTCGATTTCGCCGACCTCGGGTCCGGGCGCTGGCGGCACCACCGTAACCATCACCGGCACCAACTTCACAGGCGCGACGACCGTAGTGTTCGGAGCAGCGGCTGCGACTGGCGTCACGGTTAATTCGGCGACCCAGATCACCGCGACGTCGCCGGCAGGAACCAGCACGATCGACATCAGGGTGACGACAGCCGGCGGCACCTCGGCCACCTCCGCCGCCGACCAGTTCACCTATGTCGCCACGCCAGCCGTCACGTCGCTTTCGCCGACGTCGGGGCCGGCGGCCGGCGGCACGGTGGTGACGATCACGGGCACCAATTTCACCGGCGTCACGGCCGTGTCATTCGGCGGGACGGCCGCGGCCGGCTTCACGTTCAATTCAGCGACCTCGATCACCGCGACCTCTCCGGCGGGGGCCGCCGGTGCTGTTGACGTCAGGGTCACGACGCCGGGCGGGACGTCCGCGATCTCGGCGGCTGATCAGTTCACCTATGCCGGCCCTCCCTCGATCACGTCGATTTCGCCGACAGGCGGCCCCCTGGGCGGCGGCACCATTGTCACGATCACCGGCGCCAATCTGTCAGGTGCAACGGCGGTGACGTTCGGCGCCACGGCGGCGGCCGGCTTCACCGTCAATTCGGCAACCCAGATCACCGCGACATCGCCTGCCGGGGCCGGCACCGTGGACATCAGGGTAACGACGGTAGGCGGAACGTCGGCAATGTCCGCGGCGGATCAGTTCAGCTACGCCGCGACGCCGGCGGTGACGTCGGTTGCGCCGAATGCGGGCCTGCTCGCCGGCGGAACGACGGTCACCATCACGGGCACCGCGTTGTCCGGAGCCACCGCGGTGAAGTTCGGCGCAACCAATGCGACCAGCTTCACTGTCAATTCGGCAACCTCGATCACCGCGGTCTCGCCGGCCGGCGCCGGTACGGTCGATGTCACCGTGACGACGCCAGGCGGAACGTCCGCCACATCGGCATCGGACCAATTCAGCTACACGCCGGCACCAACGGTCGGCTCGATCTCACCGAGCTCCGGATCCGCGATCGGCAGCACCTCCGTGGCGGTCACGGGGACCGGATTCACCGGCGCCACCGCAGTGAAGTTCGGCGCCAACAACGCGACCAGCTTCACGGTCAATTCGGCAACGTCGATCACGGCAACCTCGCCGCCCGGCGCCGGCACCGTCGATGTCACCGTGACGACGGCCGGAGGGACGTCGCCGACCTCGGCGGCAGACAGGTTCACCTATCTGTCCGCGACGACCACCACGGAGCTCACCTCGTCGAAGAATCCGAGCAGCTACGGCGAGTCTGTAACGTTCACGGCCAAGGTGAGCAGCTTGGGCGGAACGCCGACGGGAACGGTCACTTTCAACGACGGCGGCACGCCGATCGGCACGTCTAGCCTGTCGGCCGGCGTCGCCACCTTTGCCACGACCACGCTCGCCGTCGGCAATCACAGCATCACGGTGACCTACAACGGCAGTGTGGCCTTCAACGCCTCGACCTCGCCGGCCCTGAACCAGTCGGTCGACATTCCCGCCGACAGCGCCAAGCTGCGCGCCCTCCAGCTCAACGTCACCAAGATCGTGGCGCAGAGTTCGGGACAGGCGATCTCCGGTTCGATTGACACCGCGATTTCCGAAGGGTTCAGCGACGGCGGGCAATACATCACGCCAGGCGCGGGCGGACTGCGCGTCAATTCCGCCGCCGCGCCCGACGGCGATGAGGACGACAAGCCCAAATCCGGTCAGCAGCCCGGTTCTCAAAGTTTGAACGCCTATTCGGGCGACGGCGGCCCCGGCCGGACCGGCGGCCGCGGGCGCGGCTCCTCGCGGATCGATGACGCCTTCGCCGCGATCGATCGGGCGGCTCCGACCAAGGCACCGGCTGCGCGCTTCAGGGAGCAGAAGGACTGGCTGTTCTGGATCGACGTGCGCGGCAGCGGCATCGATCAATGGGGCTCGTCCGGCAACATCGGTCAGGGTGCAACCCAGGCCACACTCTTCGGTCAGCAGATCAACCGTAAACGGTACGAGAGGCCCACGGAGCCACGGACTTGGTGCGGACGGCCTACGCACCGCGCTTGAAGCGTATAGGCATCCAGAACTGCCGGAGGGCCTCGACGGTTGCTGGAATGTTGCGCCAGGCGTTTTGGATGATGGGCTGCGTTCCCAGCGTGCGCCGGGCCGGGGGTAGCAAGGGTCGACCGGCGTCGTCGATGCAATGGACCAAGATCGGCCGCAGCATAAGGTGTTCGGTTCCATTCGGGGGGAGAAGCCGCGACCAGACGAGAAGCCGAAGCTTCATGACGGCGTAGAAGCCCATGCACCAGGGCTGCGGGTCGACTTCGCCGTCCGGTGATCGCACGAACAGCGGCTCGAAGCTCTCCGGTCTCGTCGACAGCGTCTCGCTGATAGCGTTGTGGCGCATCAGCGTGGCGGCGATTGCCGAGAACTCCTCGGTGTCGTGATTGAAGGCGTCGGGATCTACGCCGAGGAGCGGGCACACCCATTCCTCGGACGCCATCGAGACCGGCCCGGCGACGACCGCGGCCACCGCGCCATCGAGCATGGAGAGCGACGTCGCCCGCGGATGCCGAAGCGTCGGCGACCTGGCGCGCTTGCTGATCCATTGCCCGAGCCGTTCGAACGACATGGCATAGTCCGCCATCGTCGTCTTGCGTGCTTTTCGCGTTCCCCGCCCTTGCTTCGGCTTCGTCATGCCACGGCCCGCTTTTCGGCTTCGCGTGCGGCCTTCCAGTTCCAGGCCAGAAGTTCGTGAAGCTGGTTGGTCTTCGTGGCGCCGCTCACCATGCGATCGAGAACGTCGACGAGATACGCCTCGGGGTCGAGGCCATTCAATTTCGCTGTGTTAAGAAGCGAAGCGAGTATCGCCCAGGTCTCGCCCCCGCCTTCGTCACCACTGAACAACGAGTTCTTTTTTCCGATCGCAATTGGCCTGATCGATCGTTCGACCGTGTTGGTGTCCGGCTCGAGCCGCCCGTCATCCAGGAACGTCGTCAGGCCCTGCCAGCGTTCGAGCATGTAGTCGATCGCCTTGATGAGCGTCGAGCGGCGGGAGATCCCGTCCTTCACCGCGATCAGACGGGCCCTCAACGCCTCCATCAGCGGCTTCGTCTCGGCCTGTCGCGTCGCGCGGCGTTCCCCAGCATCGAGACCGCGGATCCTCTCCTCGATCGCGTAGACGGCCGCAATGCGCTCGATGACCTCCGCGGCGAAGGGTGAGTTCGTCGTCTTGTGCACCCTCACGAAGTTGCGGCGCGCGTGAACGAGACAATACGCCAGCTGGATCTGGCCCGACATCATCGCATCGCCCGCCAGCGAGGCGTAGGCGGCATAGCCGTCGACTTGCAGCACGCCTTCGAAGCCGGCTAACTGCGCCACGATCTCCTTTTTGCCGCGACCACCTGCGAACACGTAGGCGACCGCCGGCGGCGCCGGCCCCTTCCACGCCCGATCGTCCGTCGCGTGCGCCCAGAACTGGCAGATCCTCGTGCGGCCGCGTCCCGGATCGAGCACTGGCATCGGCGTCTCGTCGCAGAACAGCCGCTCGAAGCCGTGCATAGTCTTCAGTTGCAGATCGTAGAGGCCCCTGACCAGCCACGCCGCGCTCCCCATCCAGCGCGCCAGCGTCTGACGGTCGACGACGACACCCTGACCCGCCAGGATCTGCGTCTGGCGATAGAGCGTCGATTGCCAGGCATATTTGGCCGCGGCGATATGCGCGATCAGCGCCGTCGTTGCCATGCCGCCCTCGACGAGCCGCGCCGGTGCCGGGGCCTGGACAATCGGGCCCTCACAGGAGCGGCAGGCGTATTTTGGACGGATCGTGCGGAGCACACGCAGCCACGCGGGAACCCGATCGAGCGCTTCGCTGCTCTCCTCGCCGATCCGATGCATCTGACCCGTGCAGCACGGGCACAGCGTGGACGCCGGCTCGATCACCCGCTCGACCCGAGGCAGATGCGCCGGCAGCGCGCCGATGTTGCGCTTCGCTTTGCGCCGCTCCGGCCGCGGCGCGTCCGGTTTGTCGTCATTGGCCGGGAGCTGTGAGCCGGCGGTCCGTTCCAGATCAAACGCGATCTGTTCGGCGCAGACGATCGCCGCGCGCTCCGATCGTGCGCCGAAGATCAGGCTCTTCAACGTGGCGATCTCTGCGCGCAGATCATCGTTCTCGCCTTCGAAAGCCAGCACCATCTCGGCAAGAGCCGCAGGGTCAGAGGGGAGATCTTCGGGGCGAAGCGCCATATCGCAGAGCTACACGAACGCACTCGCAATCGCCAGCAAAACAAGACGCTTCAGGCAACCTTCGTCGGCCGCTTCGTCACCTTCGGGACCACACGCGACCACTCCGCAAGACCTTCAATCAGCATCGCCAGTTGCGCCCCCGTCACCGGCATCGTACCCTCGCGAACAGGTGGCCAGGCAAAGCCCCCATTCTCCAGCCACTTCGTCGCTAGAACCATTCCCGAGCCGTCAAAAACCAGTAGCTTCAAACGATCCGATCGCTTCGATCGGAAGACATAAACGTCACCGCTGTAGGGCTTGCCGCCTAATCCCTCCGCTACCAGCGCGACAAGGCCATGAACGCCTTTACGAAAGTCAATCGGCTGCGTCGCGACGAACACACGGACCATTGGACCGAAAGAGATCATCGCGTCGATCTCACCGCCGCCAGCACGCGCTCCAGCGTCGCGGCGTCGACGCCGACGGGCACGCGCACCGTCGCGCCCGCGATCATCACCTCGATCCGCTCGGCCGGATCCGTCAGAACATGCGCCTTATCGATCGCGTTCGGCTGCGCCTCGACGGCGGCCTCGAGCCTGACTTGCACGAACTGCGGCGCTTCGCTCGACGCGAGCCGCGCCTGGCGCCGCCACACACTGAGCAGTCCCCGGTTCACCCCGTTGCGTCGAGCCACCTCGGAAATGCTCGTCTCCGGATCGGCACTCTCGGCCACGATCCGCGCCTTCTCCGCATCGCTCCAACTGCGCCGTCGCCTCTCCCCTGTGATCACCTCGATCCGCTGATAGGAGGCGGCATCATGCCCGTCTTGATGTCTGTCTTGATGCATGGAACGAGCGTCCCTCGCGTTGTCAAATCCACGCGCGAGTCTCGCTCATCCCGTCCACCTAAACGAGGTGGGGTCGTCGTACCGCTATCGATCAACCTGCTGTCCGGACTGACCTACCGGGCGAGACCCAATTTGCTGGTCGGTGTGACCGGCGGCTATGAGAACTTCAGCTACACCCAGACCGACATCAACGGAAAGCTGAAGGGCGACGGCTGGACCGTCGGCGCCTATCTCGGCTGGAAGATCATCCCGACGCTGCGTTACGACGTGGCCGTGACCTATTCCGGCATCGGCTATGACGGCACCGCCGGCACGGCGCAAGGCAACTTCAACGGCAATCGCTGGATATTCGCGACCGGCTTCACCGGCAGCTACAGCTGGGCCAATTTCAATATCGAACCGTCGGCCAAGGTCTACGCGATCTGGGAGTGGGAAAACGCCTATGTCGACTCGCTCGGCACCCAGCAGGCGGCCCGCACCTTCTCGAGCGGCCGCGCGTCTGCCGGCAACAGGGTCTCCTATCCCGTGCCGTGGCTCGATAGCGTGCTGCTGGTCCCCTATGCCGGCGTCTTTGCCGACTATTACTTCACGCAGGACGATGCGGCCGCGATCGTTGCTGCGGGCGGCATCCCGCTCGCTTCGACACCATTGCTCCAGGGCTGGTCAGCCCGCGTCACGGGCGGCATCGGCGCAAGGCTGGCGGGCGGCACCACGGTCGGCTTCGGCGCCGAACTCGGCGGCATCGGCAGCAACACGCAGATCTGGACGTTCACGGGACGCGCGCGCATCCCATTCTGATCCCTGAGCGCGACGACGTGTCAGCGGCGCTACGTCGCTCGCCGGATTTGCCGGCTTGGTACCTGCTTAGTAGAGGCCGCGGCCGCTCAGGATGCTGCGGGCCTCGGCGGCGCCGTCGGCCGATGACGGAGCGTTCTCGGTCGCGTAGCGGCCATCCTCGTCATAGGACACGGCGCGCGCGTTCTGGAGCGCCCGGCCCCGGCCCCGGCTCGAGGCCGACATCTCCGAGGTCGCGTTGAGCGACGCCATGTCGGCGGAGGTGTGGCCGAGATTGTAGGGCCGCCCTTCCGGCGTCGGAACCTCGCCGCGAATGGCGCCGCGGTTCGACGATGGCAGCTCCGGCACGAAGGGCCTTGCCGAGGCGACCCGTACCATCGAGGGCGACGGCGCCGGGATCCCGGTACGCAGGGTCGCCATCAGCTGGCGATCGTCGGAGCCTTCCAGCGGCGCCCGGCCAACGTATTCGACACGGACCTTGGCGACGCCATTGCCTTTGAATTCAAGGAGTTCAGCGGCTTTGTTCGAGACGTCGATCAGCCGGTTGCCGTGATAGGGCCCGCGGTCGTTGACGCGCACGATCAGCGATTTGCCGTTCGAGACATTGGTCACCCGCGCATAGGACGGCATCGGCAGGGTCGGATGCGCCGCTGTCAGCGAGGTCATGTCGAACACTTCGCCATTGGCGGTCAGGCGGCCGTGGAAATCGTCGCCGTACCAGGACGCCATACCCTCGGCGCGGTAGTTGACGTCCTCCTCCGGCACGTAGGTCCGGCCGCCCACAACATAGGGCTTGCCGACGCGGTAGGTGCCGCCGCCTTTCGGAACCGGATCCCCAAACGCCACGACCCGCGGGCTCGAGGACACGCCGTATTTCGGATCGACCCGGCTGGCGAACTTGTTCGAGGAGGCGCAATTGGCGAGCGCGAGGCAGGTCGCGACCGCCGCAACACCGCGTGCGGCCCGCAAAACCGAATCTGACCGTCGGATCCCCATGCGCCCCAAATACCACTTCGCCGGAGGCGTACCCAACCCGCTTTGGCTACGGGGGAGCGCTGTCCGGTCCCAAAATCCTAGGCGGCCCACCACCGCGTCGGAAGCAGTAAGGATAACGCAACCCGAACACGGCGGAAATGGGGAGCCCACAGCGTTCACGCCGGGATGGTAAACGGGGCGTTCGCTTCTCCCCGTTGATCTACGGAGCGCAGGCACCCTGCTCTGTGCCACTCCTGGACATTCTGTTGCGCCAAATCCTCACTCCACCCCCATTGTCTTGTGGCTCACTGGAATTCTTTTGACTGTGCAAGGCCGCACGCGTTTTCTCGGTTGCAGGGGCGAACTGGAATTTCATGATGATCGAGACGGTTTCGGCACTGATGGGTCTGGTAAGCGCGGGGATCTTCCTGGCCCATGCGTTTGAAGGTTACCGCACGAGGGCCTGAGGGCATTCGCGCGGACGGCAAGGATCACCTCTTTCAAGACGGCACGTTCGGACAATCTTAATCGATCCGACTGAGCATCGAACACGAGAGCGGCAGGTGTCCCATGCGCAACCATGACTTCGTATCCGATGGCTTCCTGGCACTGACCGCCGGCGGCTTGTTTCTTCTCTGCTCGAGCCTCGTGGCACTGGCCTTCGCCTGAGCACCACCACCAGTCTCCTTCTTTCTAACCACAACTACACCGCGATGCAGCATACAGCGCTGTCCGGTATTGCCCTGCTCCCGTTTAGTTGATTGAATTTCTGCGTTCGGCGCCTCGACTCATTTCAAGAGGCCATCACCAACGAGGGTGACGCAAATGCTTGCTGAGAAATTTTTTCTGGTTCTGGAATCGCTGATCCGCGGCGACCGCACCTATCCTGACGGAAGTCCCCGGGTGATCAGCACCTCCCCGCACGTGCCGGTGAAGCTGCCGGACCGGAAATAGCCGTCCCCCAAACCTCCGAATCACGCGCTGCTCAGCGCAGGCCCAATAGCGAGCGGCGATAAAGGCTGTCGCGGGCCTCGCTCAGGCAGACGAAGCTGCCGTCGAAACCCTGGCCATACCGCTTCTGGCCCTTGCCGTAGTAGATGCCTTTCCTGAAATCGAGCCAGACCACCTGATCGTGCGGGCAATGACGTTGCGCCTGCGCCTCGTAGCGAAACGGCGTCAGCGGCGTCGCCGAGACCTCCGCGCCACCGGCGCCAACCACGATTGCGACGGCGACCGCGATGCCGCCGAGCCCTTTGCCGAAGCCGCTCCAAGACACCCCCGCCTCCCGATTCAAGCCCTGACTCTTTGGCCGTTCGGCACGGTAGCACGAGACTGCGCGATCTGCCGGCCGCAGCCAGCGGCTTGGCCGTCTTCCACCGGCCATCTTGTCGGGTTACATGAAGGCGAGATCATCTCAGCTCGCGAGGATGCTGCCTGAATGTCGGTTGAGCCTGGACCCGAGTCCGAACTGCGCACCGAACCCCGCCCGCCGTTGCCGCGTTTGGGCCTGCTGCCGATGATCATCTTCGGCTCGCGCTGGCTGCAACTGCCGCTCTATCTCGGACTGATCGTGGCGCAATGCGTCTACATCGTGCTGTTCCTCAAGGAGCTCTGGCATCTTTCCTGGCACGCGATCGACCTCACCGAACAGCAGATCATGATGAGCGTGCTGGCGCTGATCGACGTCGTGATGATCTCCAACCTGCTCGTGATGGTCATCGTCGGCGGCTACGAGACCTTCGTTTCGCGGCTCGACCTCCAGGGTCATCCCGACGAGCCGGAATGGCTCGGCCACGTCAATGCGAGCGTCCTGAAGATCAAGCTCGCCATGGCCATCATCGGCATCTCCTCGATCGCGCTGCTGCGCACCTTCATCGAGGCCGGCAATCTCGGCTCGAACCGCGCCGGCTTCACCGAGACCGGCGTGATGTGGCAGGTCCTGATCCACATCACCTTCATCGCCTCGGCGATCGGCATTGCCTACGTCGACAGGCTCAGCGACTCCGGAATGCGCAAGCACGCCGAGTGAGGGCAACGGCCGGCCTTCTTATTGTTTGCTTGCTTCGAGCTGCGCGAGCGCCTGGTGCAGGCACTCCTGAAGCTTCTGCGCGACCTGCTCGCGCGCCACGCCCTTGGCGGCAAGATCGCCGGACACCTTGCCCACGACATCGTCGATGCTCTGGCTCTCCAGATTGTCTGTCACCAGCGCCGTTGCGTAGCTTGCCGCGGCGTCGCCGCTGAGCCCGAGCTGGCCCGCGGCCCAGAGCCCGAGCAGCTTGTTGGACCGGGCCGTGGCCTTGAACATGAATTCCTCGTCGTGGGCGAATTTGGCCTCAAAGCCCTGCTCGCGCTTGTCGAACGTGGTCATGGTCAGCTCCAATGCGTTTTCGCTGAGGAGAATCGGACTGGCTGGGAGCGAACGTCTCCGTGGTTCTCGTCAGTTTAGGATCATTTGAATCTTCCTCCCGGAAGGCAGAGGCCGTCAAGCCTGCGCGGTGGTGCACCGCAGCCCGGGCGTGGGCACGGCACGCCGCACCAGCGCCGCGCCAGCCAAATCGGCTAGGCAGAGATGTTTACCGTCCGTTAAGCAGACTCGGCGGCCGGATGGGCCGGGGGACATCGAGAGCTGGCGCATGAACAAAGAGCTGCGGGAGTTTCGACGGCTTGAACGGGTCTGCCTGGAGCAGGCCGCCCTCTCCACCATGGATCTCGCGCGAAGCGGGTTGCTCAAGGTCGCCGACGATTGTCGCATCGCGGCCGAGGCGATCGAGGCGCAAGCGCCCCGCGGCGCGTTCGCCGGCGCCGTCCAGGCGCTCAAGCTGGCTTTGAGCGCAACGGGAATGTCCAATCGGCATTAGCTGCCGGTCTCCGGTTGGGAGATCGCCTCAGAAGATTGTGGGCGGAGACCGCGTTCGGTCAGCCCTTCGCCTCGGCCGCTTCGCGCGCGAGCCGCTCGGCCCTCAGCCGTTCCTTATTGGCGTAAAACGCCTTCTGGGCCTCTTCGTGATCGCGCATGGCCTTTTCGGCCTCGATCCGGCGTGCGGCATCACGAGCCTGGCGCTGCTCAGGGGTCAGGGGTTTGCGTCGGAAGGAAAGGTCTTCGGTCATGCGGAGACAACGCGCAAGCAACGAAACGGTTCCATGAGTTGAACCCGGCAGTCGACGCGGCCGATTGAAGTATCAACATATCAGATAGTTAGATGATGCATTCGGTCGGCCGGACCTATTGCGACGCCCCCGGTGGCTTGACGCCTGGGAGAGGGCACTGCGGTGCCGCGGGAATCGCGCTGCGGACGGGCGGCTCCGGATAGTATTGGGTGTTCTGCTGAACCTCACGCGCCAGCTCCGTGCCTCCGAGCAGCGTGATCAACATCAGGGCCTCGTCGAGGCCCGCGGATATTCCGCCTCCGGTCAGGCGATTGCGATCCAGCACGAAACGCGGATGTCCGTCGGCAACCTTCACCTTCGGAAACAGCGTCGGGAAGCATTCCAGGAAAGCCCAGTGCGTCGTCGCCCAGTGGTCGTCGAGAAGACCCGATGCCGCGAACAGCATCGCTCCCTCGCAGACCGAGCACATGTACTTCGCACCGGCGGCCTGCCCGGTCAGAAACTGGACGTAGGTCCGGTGCGGATCGTTGATGATCTCGGTGAGCGCGTCTGGATCGCCGCCGGGAATCCAGACCGCATCATACTGGGTGCATTCCGCGAAGGATTTTGCGACCTCGAACGGAAATCCCCGGTTGCGAAACCGTTTCATTCCCGACTTTGCCGCGACGATCTCGACGTCGAAGTCGGCCCAGTCGAACATTTCGAAGGGACCGGCGACGTCGAGCATGTCGACGCCGTCGTAGACGGGAATGCCGATCTTCATCGCGCGTAATCCTCCCTGCTTTGTGACGATCAATGTTTGTGGCCTACGGGCGTCGCCGCGGGTGTCGCCGTCGGCTGCTTGGCATGGCATCCCCGCCATCCCGAGGCCGCCGCCCGGCGCGTTGAGGTCGGGAACGATCGCGATGTTGGCCATCATGCCCGCGTCCTCGTGGTCCAGGATGTGGCAATGCAGGACATACTCGCCGATGTAGCGGTCATACCGCGTCCTGACCCGGATCTGATAGTTGTTCTCGACGATGATCGTGTCGCGGAATGTGTGCCACATGCCGCAATACTGGTTGGCCAGTTGCTGCTTGTCGGCATACACGATGTCAGGTTTGCAGGTGCCGTCGGGATTGTAGATCGAGATCTGCTGACCGTTGGTGTTGGTGGTGGTGACGTCGATCACCTGGAACGGATTGACGTGGATATGGAAGATGTGCGGCTCGCCTTGCGCGGACAGCATCCAGTCGTCCGTGGTGTTGACCTCGCGCGTGAAGTTCACCACGTCGGGATCGTACGAGGCGTTATTGACCGTGAAGGCCGGGAAGTTGATCGCGAAGGCCGCCTGCTGCTGCTGGCTGCCCGCAGCCGGCGGCGCAAGGTTTTCGAATGGCGCCCACGGCTGCAGATCGCCGTCACGCAGCCCGGTGCGAACGGCGTCCGGCAGCGTCGGGTTGGCATCGTATAGCGCCTTGCCGACATAGGCCTGCAGGTCCCCCGTCACGGGCTGGCCTCCGCGCACATGGACGTAGGCCAGCAATTGCGGGGTCGACGGCCCCTGCCCGCCGCCATTGCCGTTGGACACGCGCTCTGCCTTCGGCGCCGCCTGGTTGAGCAGGCAATAGTCACCGTCCGAGGGGAATACGACGAGGACGTCGCTGCGATAGCCGGGCTGCATGTAGTTCGATTCAAGCACGCCGCCGACTTGCGAGGCGTGCACGGTGCGCAATTTGGTCCGGGTCAGACCGTCGGATGCGATCTCGAACTGCGGGATCAGTGTGCCCGTCGAGGCGTTGCAGGCGGCCAGAAGATCGGCCTTCTGCTGCTGGCGGTTGCCGCTCAGCGCCGAGGTCGCGATCAGGTTCGTTGTGCCGACCGGCGTAGCCCGCACGAGCTGAATGTTGATCGTGTCATGAATGCCGGCATGCACGAAGCGCCAGCGCTGGATCTCGCCCGCCGGCACGGTGAGCGTCGGCTGCACGATGCCATTGACGCTGGTGAAGCGGCCATTGGTGTCCCAGATCGACGATGAGTCCAGTTGCAAGCCAAAGTTCTCGACGACGCCGGGGCTTACCGGATTGCCTGACGTCGCCAGCGGGCACGTCCACGGCGCGTTGGCGATATTTGCCGGACTGTTGGCGTTGTAGAGTCCCAGCGTGGTGTAGATCTGCTGCCACGGGCCGCCGGGCTGGTTCGGCTGGTTGGCGAAGCAGGCATAGGCGATCTGCTGAAACTGGAAGAGCTGCTCCTTGAACGGGGCGCCGTTGACGTCATGCAGGACCGTGTCGATATCGGCAATCGGCTTCGGGTTCTGCGGCGACGGTGGCGTATAGGGACGCTCGCCCTTGACGACCAGCACGCCCGAGGCGCCGCTCGCCACCTGCACTGCCGTCGAGCCATGACGGTGGGCGTGATACCAGAACGTCCCCGCCGGATGGTCGTTGGGGATGTTGATCTCATACGGAAACTTCGTCTGCGGGGCGATGTTGAGCAGCACGTTGTCGCTATTGCCGGCGGGCGAAACGTGCAGGCCGTGCGTGTGCAGGTTGGTGGTGTTGAAGCACCCGACCAACGCCGGCAAGCCCAGCCCCTCCGGCGGATTGGGCAAACAGCTCGGGTCGTCCTTCGCGAGCTGGTTGTGATCAGGTCGACGCGCAGCGTGTCGCCGGGCTTGACGAAGATCGCCGGGCCCGACTTGCAGCCGCCGTAGGAGCGCAGCTCGACGGGGTCGAGGCCATCCGGTTGCGGATCGGTCGGATCCGGGTTGTTGATGAAGAAGCGGCCGCGCACGAAGTTGAGCACCACCGAGACGATCGAGCCGCTGCGCGAGATCGATCCTTGCGGCCGGCAGCCGCCAACGGCCGGCGCCACGCCGGCCTCCAGGGCCACGACATTGCCCTGTCCGGGCAGCGTCGGCGGCGGTTCGAAAGCACGGGGAACCGGCGCCGCGAATGCTGGAAGGCTCGGTCCCAGCGCGGCGATGACAAGACCAATTCGCGCGAAGCTCTTCATCATGTTGTCCGCCCTACTGTTCCAGAAGACTGCTCGAAGGATTGCGTGAAGGCGCGTCGGCATGCCGGCGCCGCCAGAATGGCCGCTCGGACCAGCGCGAAACACTGCCGTAATGTTCGCTCAGCGTCGTCGCGTAGGCCGCGGCCTCGCGCGCGATCCACGCGCCGTAGCGATCGAGAGCGGCCGCATCACCGCGCGCGAGGCAATCGCAGGCGGCATAGGCGGCGAACACGCCCGAGCGCATGGCCTTGACCACGCCATGGCCGGAGATCGGATCAAAAGCGCTCGCGGCATCGCCTGCGCAGAGGAAATGGAAGCCGGCAGTCATCGCGGCGTATCGACTGCCCGCAGGGATCAAGCGGGGTTGTTCGAGCCGAATGATCTTGCTCGCGAGCGCCGAGACGAATTGCGTCCTGGCGAGAGCTCTGCGCCAGCCGTCCGGCGTGTTCAGCCTGAGGCCGCGCGCGAGATCGGCATCGGTCATGCAGGCAAAAGCGCGCCTGCCCTGGTCGAGTGCCATCGTGTACCACCAGCCGTCTTCAAAGGCCTCGACGAGCAGTTCCGGTGCCGCCGGTCCTGATGTCGTCGCCTCGGCATAGGCCGCAATCAGGCGGTCCTGCGCTTTCGCCCGCGAACCCTGGCGGTCGGCGAGTGCGCGGGCGCGGCCCGTCGCCGGGCCGAACGGCTGGTGCCGTCGTCGCAAACGACCGACCAGCCGTCCGCCTCGCGCGCGAGATGACAGACCTTCGCATCGACGCGCTCGGCCGCGCGGCAACCCGCCGCCGTGAGCCAGCCATCGAACGCCATTCGATCAACGCGCCATGACGGCCCGCGCGCTTCCAGCAGCAATTCGCTCGACGTCAGGCCGACCTGGTCCCAGGAGGTGAGCGTGCGGTGCGACGGCGCAAAGCCCTGCGCCAGGAAAGTCGTCCACAGACCGAGCTGCCGCAGCACCGGCTGGACCAGCGGTGACAAGACCTCGCCTCGTCCTTGGTCTCGTCCTTCGTCTCGCCCGCGCCGCCCGGACGGCGCGATCACGGCCACCCGAAGCTCTGGCGCGCACATCGCAAGCGCGCGGGAAGCGGCCGTTCCGGCTGGACCTGCGCCTGCAACGATGATGTCGAACGCAGCCAAGGTCAGTCGGCCCGGACTGCGTAGAACGACGCCACGACGCCGGCCGGCGCCACCGTGCCGGGCGAGCCGCCGCTGTGCGGGATGGTCCGGATCACCGAGCCGACGATGGCCGGACGCTGGTCGACGCCATTGGGCCAGGCCGGCACCAGCGAGCCCCAATAATCGTAGATCCATTCCTCGCCGCCGACGACGCCGGTGCCCTGGAAACGCACCTGCATCGGCGATCCGTAGGCGCGCGATCCCTTCAGCGCGAGCGACCAGCCCGGGCCGCCGATCGTTCCGGTCAGCAGCTGCATCGGCCCGTCCGCGATATCGATCGTGCCGCGACCGAATTCGAGATTGTTGAAGGCCGTGTTGACGTCGGGATCGTTGAGCAGGCTGCGATAGGTCCAATGTCCGACGAATGGATTGTCGCTCATGATGCCTCGCTTTTGGGATCGGGCCGCGACCCCGTTGTTCGCTCGACGCTGATGTATTTGGGCCCTTGATAACTGTCGGCAGGCTTGACGGCCGGCTCGTAGGGATTGCGCACGATGAAACCGAGCAGCGACCACTCGGTGACCATCTTGAGGTCGCCGACCGGCGTCTGCGGGACGCCGCGGCTCCACGTGGTCCAGACGTAATTGGGCTTACCGTTCGAGACCGAGGCGATCTCGAACGACTGCAACGGCCGATGCGCCGGCCACCACAGTGTGGTCCAGGTCTTCTCGTCGCGCCGCAAGCGATCGTCATTGTCGCTGCCGGGCCAGAGATTGTTCCAGTCGGCGTAGGTGATGTTGATCGGCTGCGTGGTGCACTCGTTGAAATCGGACTGCCAAGGCAGCCCCATATATTTGGTGAGGTCACCCGGCTGAAGACCGGTCTCGAAGTCGTTGTCCTGGCTGAGCGGCGAGTTGACGTTGAAGGTCGGGTCGGCAATCACGGTGCCGTGGTCCTGATTGGCCTGGGCGGCGCTCTGCAGGAAATCCGAGACGCTGCGATCGGCGTTGATGCGATACGGCGCCCAGTAGATCGAAGGGTTGCGCATCACCCAGCCGAGCTCGGCGCCCGGACAAAAGGCGCCGCCGAGCACGTTGCTGAGCACGCCGCGGTCGAGCTCGCGGCCGGTCTTCGGCGGTGTCTTCGGATAAGGCGCGAAGGGTGAATAGCCGTCGGGCAGCCAGCCCTCCTCCTTCTCGTTGATGAACCAGCCGCGTGCCCATTGGCCGAGGATGAAGAGCTGGTACTCGGTGAGATGAAGAAACTTCGACGGCGTCTCGTTGGTCAGCGGATTGTCGCCGCACAGCAATGGCATCAGCGGCAGCGAATGGACGCGCGACGATGCCCGGTCCTGCACCTGGAACGAATTGGCCTCGCCCGCACGGCGCAACAGATCGAACAGGAAGCGGCGCATCGGTCCGTAGGGATCGTCGGCCTTGGAGTAGTGGGTCGGACCTGCGACCGCCGCCACCGCCATGACCGCTTCGCCCTGACTGGCATCGCGCAACGGTGCATCCGACGGTGTGGCCGTCGCCGTCGGCCGCGTCGCGCGTTTCGGGGTCTTTGATAATTTGTCCGGATCGAACGTGCCGCGCTGCGCCTGATCGTGCGGGTAGTTCGATTGCTGAAGGATATCGTTCAGATACCTGAATTCATCCGGCCGGAACAGGATCGGCCAGATGTCGCGATAGAACCACGGCCGGTAGTTGCGATTCCAGGCAAGACGGCCGGCCTGCCAGTGACGCAGCGCCGCCTCGTCGCGGAACGGGATCTGCTGCGGATCGTCATAGGTGCCGAGCGTACCGTAGATGCCGGTGTCGGTGGCGAACTGGCGCACATAGAGATCGTACAGCACCTCGTCCATCGTGATCATGTCGAGGATCTCAGGGACGAAGCGCGGGTAGCCGACCACGACCCAGGCAGGAAACTCGACGTCGATGTAGCGGGTCTGGCCGACCTGCTTCGAATACATGATCAGCCGCGCCATCACCGGCCCATCGGAGATGTCGTCGTACCAGCCGTCGGTGTTGGCATAGTCCTCGATCTTCGGACCGAAGCTGCCGTTGACGTCCATGCCCGAATTGCCGTGACCGCAGAGCACGACCAGGCGGCCCTTGTTGTCGGTCATCATCTCGCCCAGCGTGTCGATGTCGAACGGCTGGAGGCCCCTGGGCGGGAACGTGGTGGCATAGCTGCCGGGGCCGCCCGAGCGATCGAAATGCGCGCGACGGTTGGTGGTCGCGTTCACGCTGCGCGGGCCGGGATCAATGATGAGCAGATCGCGGTCCTGACCGGTGATGTCAGCGTTACGGCGTGCACTGCCGGGCGCGTAGCCATGCTCGCCCTTGAGCTCGGTGAACGGGTACCAGGAGGCCTTCTTGTTGGCGACATAGACGCGCCACTGGATGTCGACGAGCACACCATGATTGCCGCCGCCCTCCACGGCATCGCCGAGCGCCAGCGGCCTGCCTTCCGGGGACTCATCGTCATAGACGAAGATCTGGAAGCGCGCGGCCTGCCGCTTCACGCGGCCCTGCGCATCCTTGAACGTCTTGACCGGAACGGGCGTGACCCCGTCGGGGCCGTGCAGGGGATTGCCGAAACTGTCGCAGGCGAGCGGCATCGCCGCGGGCGTCTCCGGCGCGAGGTAGAATTCGTTGTCGCTGTTGCCCAGGCGCGCGATGCCGATGCCCGGATGGATTCGATACGTCGCCATGACTTCCCCGCCGCTTTCTCAATCCAGGAAACTGATCGACACGCCTTCCAGCTTCAGAAGCTCCCTCTCCTCCTGGTAGTCGCCGCCGATCACGACCAGCGTGATCTGCAGCGGGCCCTTCTTCTTGAGCGCCTGCCTGGCGGCGGCCGTGACGTCGATGCGATGGACGCGTGGCGTGTTGTGGCTGCGCCCGCGTTGGTCGAAGCGCCGCGGCTGCGGCGGCGGGATATCGCAATGGCCGGGACCGCCGTAGCAGGCCCCATGTCCGAAGATCGAGATGTAGCCGGCGTAGTGCGGGTTGCCCTTGATCGGCGTCGAGGCGTCGGCCCCGGGCTCGTTCAGGAAGGCGCGCACGAAGCAGGAGCGCATCAGTTGCGGCACCTGATGCAGGCGGATCTCCGCGCGTTTGAAGCTGCGCGCGGCCTGCGGCACGTTGATCGGCTGCGACACGAAGCGGCTGACCGGCGCATCGAGTCCGACCGGCATGAAATGCGAGCTGCGAACGTATTCGTAGCCGAACGGCGCGATGTCGAGCGTGTCGCGAATGGTGTAGTTCCACGGCGACAGCACGGAATCGAGATCGGCCGGCAGCGCATTCGGATTGAGCTTCTGCCACTCCCACCAGATCCGATCGATATTGACGTGGATCGGCCAGAACACCGGGTCGTAGGAGGCCGTCAGGTTGCTGAACATGTCGCCGGAGCGCGGCTGCGAATAAAGATCCGGGCGGGCGTGGAAACGGCGCCCGCCGACCTGTACGGCATCGTTGCGGCGCTTGGCGAGCGCGCGCAGACGTGTGGTCTCGGCGTCGGATTGCGACGCAGCCGCCGCAATCGGAGCATCTTTGCAGACATAGGTCGCCTGCCCTGCATCCGGATTCTGGCCACCGGTCCAGATGTGCATGGTGTTGTGCGGATTCTGGTCGAGGAACCCGAACGCCGCGTCGTAGATGCTGCCGCCGCCGAAGTCGCGGAAATTGTTGAGGCTCAGGATCTGGGCGATGTCGTCGGCCGGCGGGTAATGATAGTTGATCGCCTGGTTGATAGTCTGTCCCTTGGGATATTCGGCCGGATAGCGCAGCGGATACCAGAGCGAGTTCGACTGAAGCAGCGCGTCAATGAAGCGCTGGCGGTTGGCATTGTCAGGATCCGGCGTGACAGCCGCATAGCCGATCTTGCTGATGACGTAGCAGAAGAAGCCGTGCTGTGAGGTGAAGGTGACGCGGTCATGCGCGAGCGCCAGGATCGCCTTCTTCTGCGCCGCCGTCGGCGCCGGATCGAGCGCCGCCAACAGCGTCTCGGCCGCTTCCTCGGTGAGATAGGCCTTCATCGAATTCGGAATGATGCGGCCCTTGTCCGGCTCCCCCGGCCGGTACTCCGGCATCGTGAAGTCCCAGTACGGGAGCATCAGCCCGGGCTCGAAGTCCTGAAGGTTCTGCTCGAACTCGTAGAGATAGGCACGATGCCAGGGCAGGAAGCGCTCCCAGCCGTGTTGGCAATGGTTCTGGTGGATCAGCGCCTGGTTGTTGTAGTTGCGCCGGTCTTCCGGCCAGTGGTCGAGATCGTAAAGCCGGCGGAAGCCGCGGCGCAGCCGTTCGAGCTGCGGCTCGCTCATGCAATCGATGTTCATGCGTCGCCGGGGCTCGCCGGCATCCGCGGCCGGCGAATAGCCGTCGGCAGCCACCGCAAATTCGGCGATCTCGCTCACCTTCACCGTCAAAGTCTTCGCCGGCTTGCCGGGCGCAAGCTCGACTGCGACGCTGGTCGCATCATCCGGGCAACCGGCATCGATCCAGTCGGCAACGCGGTCGACGTCAGCGGGCGCGACGCGCTTGCCGCCCCATGGCAGCGCCGGGAACCGGCCACCGTCGAACGGTGCTTCACCGCGCAATCCCTTGATCAATCCGGACGCGTCGCTGCGCGCATGCGGCGGGATGCAGCAGGCGTGGCCCTCCGGCACTGGAGCAACCATCTTGATGCCGAAGATCTCGGCCGTCTCCAGCGCCTGTGCGCCCTTATCCCAAAACCGTCCAGCGCCACCATAATCAGCGGTGCTATCGCCGGCAGCTTCATCCAGGATCGCCTTCACGCGCGCATAAGCAACGGTCAATGCTTCGGTGTCCATTCCAGCCCCCGGACAGCAAGACGAAGAAGGCGGCCGGAGACTAATCACAACTTTTGGGTGATGTCACGTAGACACGCACCTTCAACGTCGAAGCAAGCGCGAATATTTTTCGGGGTTGCGTGATCTATTTCATACAACCTTTATCGAAACGACAGATCTGGCCATGCGTCGTGTGGATGAGGCGGATGCGAGCACGAGTGCGTTGCTCAAGCTCAGCGCCGGCCATCGGACGTGTCCGGTCATCAAACGCTGCGTGATTGAGCGTAGCGTGCATTTCCAGTCGTCGTGGGATGAAGCCGAGCCACACCGGGAGCGAATCCGCGCCGAACGACTGCTCGACGAAGCCGAGCTCCGCCCTTCCCGGCCCGTTTCCCCATCGGACTTGGTTTTCCCCCGCAAGCGCCAACTTCGCGTTGCCTTGCGCGGTCGACTGCGTTAAGCGACAACCATTCTCTGTCCGGAAGGGTGGCCGAGTGGTTTAAGGCACCGGTCTTGAAAACCGGCGTGCCCGCAAGGGTACCGTGGGTTCGAATCCCACCCCTTCCGCCACCTGCTAATCCATCAGTGTCTATACGCGTCCATCCCTGACACCTAAACCGTTGAGACGTAAAGCGAAATTTCAATTTCGTGTCGTTCAATGTGTTCGCATGTCAACCGGCATCTGCGGTGCCGACGTGGGTTGGGACGTGGGTTTAGGCGGACACTTTTGGAGAACGGCAGATGGGGATTCTAACAGCGGTGCGGGTGAAACATGCGAAGCCGGGTGAAAAGCTCGCTGATGGCGATGGGCTGAGACTCGACGTTGACAAGAACGGTAACGCGAGCTGGGTCTTCCGATTCAAGTCGCCCGTAACCGGCAAAGAGCGGTTCATGGGACTTGGTCCCCTGCGGGACGTCGGGTTGGCGGAGGCTCGCGAGGCCGCCAGCGCTGCACGCGCCCTGGTGCGCAATCATGTTGATCCGATCGAACACCGTATCAGTGAACGCGCCAAGGCCAAGGCGGCCGCAACTGGGACACTCACTTTCGAGGCCTACGCAAAGCAATACATCGCTGGCAAAGAGGTAGGTTGGAAAAACGAGAAGCACCGCCAGCAATGGTCAAATAGTCTGCGGGACTACGCTCATCCGATCATCGGGCAGCTCGCCGTTTCGGACATCGACACTGAGGCGGTCTTGAAGGTTCTGCGCCCAATCTGGAACGTCAAGAAAGAGACGGCGCGCCGTGTTCGGGGGCGAATTGAGGCGATCTTGAACGCCGCAAAAGCGGAAGGCCTGCGAACAGGCGAAAACCCTGCACTCTGGCGCGGCCATCTGGACCAGGTGCTTGCCCGGCGCCGCAAGTCAGACGTGAAGCACCACCCGGCGTTACCGTATGAAGAGATGCCGCAGTTCTGGCGATCCTTGGCCAGCGACACGAGCGAAGCCGCCCGAATGCTTCGCTGGATCATCCTGACCGCGTGCCGCTTCAACGAATCTGCCGACATGGATCCGGCCGCCGAAGTGAAAGGCGAGCTTTGGACGATCCCGGCGATTCGCATGAAAGCGGAGCGTGAGCACAAGGTGCCGTTGACGAACCTGGCGTTGGCACAGCTTCCGTTCCGCCCGGTGTCGGACGTAACGCTTTCAAACTGCATCGCGCGCCACACGAACACGACGGCGACAACGCACGGCATGCGGTCGACCTTCCGAGATTGGGCCGGCGACTGCACGAGCTTTCCCCGCGAAATCGCTGAAATGGCACTCGCGCACGCGGTCGACGACGAAACCGAGGCGGCCTATCGGCGATCAACCGCCCTGGCAAAGCGACGCGACCTGATGACGACGTGGGCCGCCTATTGCAACGGCGCCTGAAATCGGAATTTCGTTTTACTTTTGGTGAATTTTAGAGCGCCATGGTTATGCATATGGGCACACGGCGATTGTGCCGCGCGCGCCCATCACATCCGTTCAACCCGCGAATGCGTCGCTTCCGCGCACGCTTCGCTATGTCAGGATACCAACAATGGACGAAGCTTTCACGATCAGCGAGTTTTGCGCCGCCGAGAAAATCTCACGCGCTTTCTTCTATAAGCTGCAATCGCAGGGCAAGGCGCCGCGGACGTATCCGGTCGGCAGCAATCGGCGCATAAGCCGGGAAGCCTACATTTCCTGGCGAGCCGCACGCGAAGCCGAAGCCGCCTGAAACGAATAACCCCGACCGCGTCGCGCGCGACCGGGGCTGAATTCATTTCTAAAGAAGTGCGGAACGCTTCTCTTCTACTGGATTTAGCTCCAAAAATCAAGCGCTCTTCTCGGTTGGGTTTCTGACCGCTGCACGTTCGTGCCGCAGAAATCCTAATTATGTCCGACGTTGGTGTGTTCGAATTCAGCACTCTCGAAAACCTTCTCTATAACGAGGCCCCGAAGTCTTGGGTCTTGGAAAATCTATTAGCGAAAGGCGACACCTCGTCCTGGTTCGGTCCACCGGGTTCACTTAAAAGCGCTGTGCTGACTGACATCGGCGTAAGCGTTTCTGCCGGGAGAGATTGGAGGGGGTACAGGTTTTCTCATAATCCTGATCCCGCAGACGACAGTCGGGGCGTCATTTATTTCGCGTTGGAGCGCGCAGAACTCACGGGGCGTCGCATAGTAGCCCATGCGTTTCGCGACCAACTACCAAGCAAGCTTCCCATTGCTGTAATTTCCGAGCCGCTTGACCTACTGGACCCCGCCTGCGTTGACCGAGTCGTAAGAACGGTCGAGGAATTCGAGAAGACGACCGGGACACACATCGCGCTCATCATTATCGACACATATTCAAAGGCCATCGCGGGAGGAGACGAAGACAAAGCCCAAACGCAGAACCTTGCGGCGATGAACATTCAGCGAATACACGATCGCCTGTGCGGCTGCGCTCATATCGCAACGATTGGTCATACCGGCAAGAACCCGTCGGCGGGCGAGCGCGGCAGCAACGCTAAGCTTGGGCACGTCGACATGGCGGTGCAAATATCTGGCGACAAGGTACGCACTGCGACGATCGTCAAGGCCAACGACCAGCCCGAAGGACTGATTGCGTCATTCGAGATGGAAGAGGTCGTGGTGTGCAGCAAATGGTCGGATGGCTCCGATCGCGACCCGTACACCGTCGCCATCCTGGCGGCGGCTACGCCGGCCACAGAAGCCCGTACAGCCTCACAGCGAACCACCGGCAAACAGACGCAGGCCTTGGACGCGCTCGCGCGTGTGATCACGACGCACGGTCAGGACGGCGCCGTACATCCAGATTACTGGAAAGGGGAATTGGCCAGGGATGGTTTGATAAGGCCGGAAGACAAAAACCCGCGCGCAACTTTTGCGCGAATTCGAAAGGGATTGAGTCAACACATATTTGAAGAGCCGACCGGACTTGTTCGGATCAAAACTCAACCTGGAAACACACCCACGTGTCCTGCGTAGCCGTAGCGCTGTAGCAGCAACCCCTTATAGGGGTTTGCTACGCTACGCTACACTCACGGCCCGTAGCATTGCTACGCTTTGCTACACGCTACACAGCAACTTCAAAGGCTTAAACGGCGATGAGCATCAAACCTGGAAAATGCGTTTCAATGAGTGTCGCCGCGCTTCGGACGGATCAAAATCAACGGGTCACTGCAAATAGCGGTTGAGTACGAATAGGAGTAAACCAATGAACCAATTGCCTGCCCGTGGAAACTCGAACATGCGCCCCGGTGCGCCGTCCGTGAACCCAAAGGGACGCGGCCCGACGAACCGCCAGAAGATCGCCGAGCGGCTGATTGCCGATTTGGCCGACACCTGGTCAACGCACGGCGCCGCGGTGCTGCAACACCTGGCGACGGAAGACCCTGGTAAGTTCGCAACGATCGCGTTCGGGCTGATGCCGCGCGACGTGTTCGTGCAGGTCCAGCAAGCCACCCCTGGCAACTTAGCCCGTCTTATTCGTAAGAGTGCGCCTGAGGGGTAAAGCGCTGATGCGGCGTAGGATTCGGTTGCGAAGCCAACCCCATCACCTCCAACCGCGAACGCCACGCCCGCCATGACCGACGATACGATTCCGCCCTTCTCGTTTCCAGCCGTTCACGCCAAGAAAGTCACAGCTGCCTTCGATGGTGGGCGCCTAACCTCGAACGGGGGCGTGATGCTTCTGGCGATGGCCGAGCGGCGTCTCGGTTTGGCCAACAATCTGGCCCGGGTGTTCCCGGATCGGCGCGATCCGACGCGGGTCGTGCACAGCCTGGTCGATATGCTCCGCGCTCGCATGTTCGCGATCTGCTGCGGCTACGAGGACGCCGACGACCTCGATCATCTGAGGTCCGATCCGGCATTCAAACTGGCCTGCGGACGGCTGCCGGACACGGGCCGGGATTTGTGTTCCCAGCCGACGCTGTCGCGGCTGGAGAATGCTCCGCGCCTGCGCGACGTGATCCGGCTGACCTACATTTTGGTCGACGCATGGATGGATAGCTACCCCCACGAGCCGGCATCCGTCACGCTCGACATCGATGATACCTGCGACGTCGTCCACGGCCATCAGCAGCTCTCGCTGTTCAACGCTCATTATGACGAACGCTGCTTCCTGCCGATCCACGTCTACGACACGGAGAAGAGCCGGCCCGTGGCCGTCGTGCTGCGGCCCGGCAAGACGCCGGGCGGCGTCGAGGTGCGTGCCCATCTGCGCCGCCTGGTACGGCATATCCGGACGCGATGGCACAACACGCAAATTACGTTCCGTGGCGACGGGCACTATGCCCGGCCGGAGGCCATGGCGTGGTGCGAGACCAACGGCATCGACTACATCTTCGGTCTGTCCGGCACCAAGCCTCTCGCCAGAAAAGTCGACGAGGTCGCCGACGACATCCGCACGCGACGCGCCATCGAGAACCTGCCGGTTCTGCGTGGCTATACCGAGACGCGCCACAAGGCAAAGTCCTGGGATCGCGAACGGCGCACTGTCGCCCGTATTGAGGCGACGATGCTCGGCCTCGACATCCGCTTCGTCGTCACCAGCCTCGATGTCGGCTCGGCCGAGTGGATCTACGACAGCCTGTATTGCGCGCGCGGCCAAGCCGAGAATCTGATCAAGCTGCATAAGACGCAGCTCGCCTCCGATCGCACCAGCTGCCGTTCGGCGCTCGCCAACCAGGTCCGTCTCGTGCTCCATACGGCCGCTTATTGGCTGATGCTGACCGTGCGCGACGCCATTCCCAAAGCCCGGGAATTGGCCGCTGCCGAGTTCGCGACGCTGCGTCTTCGGCTCTTGAAAATCGCCGCCCGTGTCGTCGAGACCACGAGCCGCATTCGCCTTGCGTTTGCCGCGGCATGTCCCGAAGCCGACCTGATCTGCGGCTTGCCCGGCGCGCTGCTGCCGCTCGGTCCTTGACCGGCGGGGCGTCCGCCCCCGTTCGCCCAACCCATCCCTCAAGCGCGTTGCAAAGTACCGGTCGTCAGGCGGCGAAAAGCCGAAGGCAATCCTGTGCGCCTCGTCAGACAAGATGTGCGGCCGCATCAATCGGGCCCAAAAGCCGCACTCTCACGAATAGGACGGGTTAGCGCCGCAAGAGTGGTCGCAACTGCGCGGCGTGCTCGATGCGATTGAGGCGGCTCGCTTAGGCGATGTAGAGCCATCCGAGATATTCGCGGGTATCGAGGCCTACTTGAAAGGCAGCTTCGCGAAGACGATCGAACACGCTCCCCTCACCGTCTCGCCGCCGCCCTATTGACCATCGGCGGATACAGCATCCTCTAAATGCGTTTGATTCTGCTGGGCGTTTGAACGCTTCTCGGTTTCACTCCACGGCGCCATCCCAGTTCGACCCGCGCGAGGCGATGAGACGAAATCTCGCCATTGGAGAAAGATCAAAAAAGGCCGCTCGACCCGCGCTTGTTCAAATAAGCGATGAGTAGAAGACGCGCGGGGGACCTAAGATGGACACCAAGGCCCTCTCGACCTGGCGCCCGGCGATGGTCAGAACCGACTGATTCAACAACAGAATAACGAGAATCCCCGCAGTACGCGCGCGTGTGGGCTGACATCAATAGATAATTGCACCAGGGTGAGGCGCTAGGCGCCCTGGCAGGCCGTCAGTCACCCGGGGGTGCGGCTTGCCGACCCAATCGCGACCGAGCAGCGCGAAGTGGCGCTTCACTTCCGCCTTGTACGGCGCGAGGCCCGGCCGGCCGGAGCGCTCCAACGAGCTGAGATAGTCGAGCGACTCCGGCAGCGAAGAGTACATTCTCGACGGGTCGATCAGCGCTGGCGAGGCATCGAGTACGGGTCGCATCTCACGAAGCCGCTTTCTTGGCGCGGCCCATGCGCCGCACGAGTATTTTCATCCCAACCGCGTTGCCTTTATCGGTGACACGATTGAGCGTGCGGCCGTCGCCCTCTTGGCTATCCTCGTGGATCAGTTCGTGCGCAAGAAGCGCCTCTATTAGCTTCCGCGCCGGAGCCATGAATTCCGGCACTTTCGGCAAACGCGCTCCGCATATCTCGTCGTTCCTGAGCGCCCAAGTCCATTTGCGCAGGCAAAGACCACGCTTGCGCCGGTCCATCTTGCCCGCTTCTATTAGCTCCTCGATGGCTGTGCGCCACCATGCCTTTAGCAGATGATCGTTGACCAAGCCGATGTAGAAACCATCCGAGTTACTAGCATCGCCCAGAAAATCGCGGACCAGCTTCGCAGTCTGTCCTCCGATCATAACATTGCGTTCGAGCTTCATTGCGATTTCTTTGCACGAATGGAGATCAGATAGTACTCGTTGCTAGTCCCATTTGGATGGTGGCGGGATGGTCAACTCCTTCGCAATGGACCATTTTCTGTCGTGATAGACCATTGAGCCGTCGCGGTCCGCATGTTTGCGGATCGCTCGCTGTAGGGACTCGACGGGATATTGGCCGAAAAACGGCTGGCCTCGGCTCTGCATCTCGGCGACGAGATCGGCTGTTGTCATGGGCTCGCCCCGCTCCCGAAGGATGATATAAGCCGCTTCATGGCGCAGATATCCGCGCAGTGATGGTTTGATGTCTCGGCGCGTATTGCCGAGCGGTACCACATTATCGGCGAAGCCAATTAGGGTCGTGGCAGTTTCGGAGTGGGTCAGGGGAAACTCGCCAACGCTCCAGTAGCGCCGTTCGTCACCCTCGATATAGACGTCGTGCGGCGTTACCTTGCGTACTGCGACGATGTCTGTCGATCCATCGGCATTCCGACGCACCAGCTTATGACCAATCTCGATGCCGAGACGGAGAACGCCAAGCTCATAGTCGGATGGCTGCTCGTTCGAATTTTCGGCAAGGGTATGCAGGAGCGTGTAGCCGTCGCCATCGGCTTCAGGGTCGTCGGCTGCAATGAGAGCTTCATCTAGCCATGCCGACATGGCTCCGCCTTCGTCACCTGCTTCTGCAGCATCGGCTTCGGCCTCGGCGAGATGCTCACAATGCTTCAGATAGCGGTCATCGTCCTTGAGATCGGGATGATTCTCGTCAAAGTCCTTGTCTTGCTCAGCCGCGACTTTGTGGGCCTTACGGCGCAAGGCTTCACCATCATAGACGAGATAGGTGAACGTCTTTTTTACAATCTTGTACTTCGGCACTTTCATCTTCCTCGCGGGTTAATGGGGCAGGCCATCTGCACTCCCAGCGAAACGGACACACTTAACTAAAACGGCAACTCTGCGGCAAAGGGCCAAATCTCGCGTCTGAAAATCCAGCTAGAGCTTAGGCTGACTATCGGGCGAAGGCCTGCGGCTTCGGCGCGAGGGGCGCGCACTAGCCATCCGCGCCTCCAGTTGCAGTTCAATCCCCTTTCCAATTTCCTCCAGCGCCTTGTTGTAGTCGCGCTTTTCTGTCTTGGTCCACGGCCTGCCCCCCCCGGTTTTTGGTTGGGATTTTGGCGTTCATCTTCAGCATTGCGGCGACCGTATTCAGTGAGCCGCGCAGGATCATGTTGATGTGCTCGTTTTCGTCGTTGCCGGTACGGCCGAGCTTCGGCACACGGATCGCGATACCCTTAGGGTCAATGCTCTCTTGCTCGGCGGCCTCATGAACGGCGATGAACTCCTGCATTGCCATGATCATATTTCCCTCAGCCTTTCCGACTAAAAAAGCCAATACCTTGCTCGCAGCCTTGGCGAAGGCCACCTGCACTTGCGCCTCCAGCTGTCGCTGGCGCGCCTCGGGTGCGGAGTTATCAACGACGACCTTGGTCATCACAACACCTCGCGGTCGACATAGGCCATCCAGCTATCGACACCAGCATATTCCCGGGCCAAGCCGTCGAGCAGAATCTGGCGATGCGCGTCGGCCGGGATCACGGTCGGTAGCATCGTCAGGAACGCCACGTGACGGGTGTGGTCCCTGTTCGACATGATTGTGGCTAGCAGATCCTCCCCCTGATGCTTCGGTGCGATGATGGACTCGGCGAGGCGGTAGGCCTTGCCTTTCATGATGGGGTACAGGTCAGTCATTGGTCCTCGTTTCGCGTCCTATTTTTCTCGGTGCAAGAAAGCCCTAACAATACCAGGGGCTTATCTCAACACGCGAAAGTGTAGGTCGGGGTTGTGACTGGAGGGGGGGCCGAATTGGAGTTTGCCGCACGGGCGGCCGCGCCGGTGTGACGGCGACTACCATCTGGGCCGATGAATCAGTGATGGTTCGGAGGGGCCCGGCATGTCCGCACCTGACCGAGCCCCCCGTCCCCCCTCCGACCGGTGGCCGGATCAGCGAAACTAACACTTGCGGCTCACAAACCTCAACGAGAGCAGGTGTTAGGCGAAAGTCGGGGGGCTGGCTGGGAGACGGTGAACAAAATACGGCCGTGGGAGAGATCGGCGCGAGCGGAGCAAACGCTGATCTTGCTCACATCGATGACAGGAAACCGCGTGACGCTTGCGTCGTCACCGGGCCATCGTCTTTTGCTTTGCCGTCCACATCCAGACGCAGGCGGGCTCAGTGGTGAGCCTTGTCGTCAGCCAGACATTGATCCGCTTGTGCCCATCCCATGTCAGGCTCACCATATCGACACTGACGGATTAAACCAACTGGCGAGTCGGCGGATCTACCCTCCGCCAAGCGTTATTGATCTCGCTTTGAAATTCGGTGGATCGGGTGCTTCATCCACGACGTATTCCACGTTGCTTTGCGCGGCCAGCTTCGCCCTCCTCGTTCGCACCATGAGACCCACCCGCCAGCCGAAAAAGTGGAGGAGCAGAGTGGGCAGTGCAGCTGCTGACCCCGGCGCTGTCGCCCTTGATCTCTCGGCGGCGACGCGTGCCTCTGGTCGGGCCGCCGCTCGGGAGGAAATCCCCGACGAGGCAGCCGTGGAGGAGCGTACTCCGATGGCACGCCTCATGTTGCCAACAACGTCGCGGCATTCCCACCGAGAACGACTCTGCAGCGGTGAGAAGTGCCTTGACCATCGGGCGACTGAGGCCGAATGCTGGAACAGCAGGCGCCGGGGTACCGCGCCTTCTCCTGAATGGACGGTCTAAATGGGCTCAATGATTAGCCTTGCCGTGGGTCGGCTTGAGATCGACTGGGGCAAGAACAGCGGATTTGTCGATCACAGCGCGCTTTTCCAAACGAGCGATGTTGCAGCTGTGCCGTACTACTACGCGGGCGACGAAATCGAAGGCGAGGATAGTGAACGAGCTTGGGAAGTCATCACCGAAATGAAGGCTGGGCTTTCGAAGCCCCTTGCTCAAGTGATCGACCGGATCAATCTGCTGGGCCATACCCGCGCGGTTTGCGAAAAGGAATTCGCCGCGCTCGCGGAATTCAATGGTTTCGACGCAGCAAGTTTCACCTTCGATGATTTGCGTGAGGCGTTGAGCACGCTGGACGGGACCGCGCTGTCGCCCAACTACGGCGAAGGGGGTGAGGATTTCGGCAAGTTCTTCCGCCGGGAGATTCTACCTCGCCTCAACTTGAGGCAAGGCGGCCTCGACCCAATGGGTCTCAGTGGCGTTGCCCAAGGCATGGAGAATTTGACCTCCTACACAATCCTCCACCTGCTGGCAGACAATCCCACGGCCCAAAAGCTGAACGTGCAATGGGCGTTCAATGACGTTGAGGATGGTGGTTGGGCTAAGCGAGATGACTTTGTGCGGCCCCTGGACCAGACGCACCGCTTCCTGCTGGTAACGGAAGGCAGCTCCGATGCGGCGATCTTGCGAAAAGCCTTCGCACTCCTGCGACCCCACATCGCGGATTTCTTTGATTTCGTGGATATGGAGGAAGGCTATCCATTTTCCGGCACCGGCAACGTCTTTCGGTTTATTCAGGGCCTCATAAGCATTCGCGTCCTGAACAGCGTCATTGTGATCTATGACAATGATGCGGAAGGCCTCGCGAACTACGAGCGCACGCTCAGCCTAAAAGTTCCCGACAACATGGCGGTTCTCAAACTCCCGGATCGCCCCGAATTTGCGCGCTTTCCGACGCAAGGGCCAAACGGCGATGGCGAAGCCGACATCATTGGCCGCGCGGCTGCGATTGAGTGCTTTCTGGATTTGCCGTCCGATGCGCGTGTCCGATGGTCCAGCTACGTCTCCAAAATCGATGCTTATCAGGGCGAGTTGGTCAATAAGGAACGCTATGCTCGCGAATTCATCAAGCAGCGCGGGCGCGTAGAAGGCTACGACTACAGCAAGATTGACGCAGTGCTCGACCACATCATATCCAGGGCGATCGCGATGCGAGAGCCCGGCGTGATTGAAGAACTCGAACGGCTCGGAATCTCGATATGAAGCGCCTGTAACAGCAGCAGCAATCATGATGTTCACGGCAGCCGCCGCACACAGCGAGCCGATCGGTGCTAAGGACGTGCACGTAATCTACGGCGACACGGTGTGCTTCCAACATCAACGCGCAAGCTTGCGGAGAGGAATCGTAGCATCAAGCACCCTGCCCGCATTTATTTCACCTTGTTTTGAGACGGCCGACTCTTATCTAATCGGTATGATGAAGCTCACCGATATCCATGATCAGGCAATCCAGGCTCGCATGGCGCTCGTCGTCGGTGCAAAGACCTTCGATCAGGCTCGATGAGCTGGATAACGATATCCTCTTCGTCTATGCCAAGGATGAGGAGACCGCTGCCGAGATCGAGGACAACCTTGCCCTGCACATCTCCATCATCGCCGCCTTCATCATCAAGTGCGACGTTCAGATCGTCATGGTGCTGCCGAAAGTCCTGCAGTGATCTTGGCGGTCAGCGAGTATGAAAGTATAATGCTGGCCACGATAAAACAGACGATCGAAAGGCCGAACGAGCTTTTCACCCCCTTGTCCCATCTACTGGCATGTTTTTCATGCTGCCGACCGCGCTCCTCTTCGCCGGTATAGGACATGTGGTACCAGAAGTAATTCCAGTGATCGGCCATTCGCATTGAGGCGAACATCATAAAAGCACCGGCAGCCACTCCGATCGCATACAGCACCAGACACCAACCAATCACGCGAACGTTGCTGACATCGCTCTTACCCACCAGGGCAATTACAGCGGTCGCGGCACCACCATTGATGACTAAGCAGGCTTGAGCCGAAGACTTCCCGAAGTCGTAGGCTATCTTTGATGCCTCGTGACTCCGCGATTGTGCAAACTGATCGTTCTCTTCGGCTTCGTATTTGGAGTCGATTATCGACATAGCAATCCTCCCCGGAGTCGCCTCAGCACTTTACGGGCCTACATAACCCATAAAAACTTTGCTCTACCCCACAATCCAAAGACTTATCAGTGCGACTCTTCCCAGAGCAGCGATGAAGCACGTTGGCGCAGGTCTACGGGAGCAGCCAACACGGACATCGAACTCACTAAGCACGCAGAGACGTGAGAGTAGAAAGAAGTGTCACTCCCTGACGTTGACGACGTGCCAGATAAGCAACAAGTAGCCGCCAACGAAAAACAGCCAGCCGAATAGCGAGAGCCACCTATCCCACTTCAGATCACGACCCCAGTGCTTGTCGATCCCGCGGATTCGAGTGATGTCCGAACCGCTCACGACTTGATCAACTGTTAAATCAAGTGATTGCAGCCACAGCGAAACCGTCCGGTTCATCTCAAACTGCGAGTACATGAGCAGGATCGCCCCTATCGACTGAAATACGATTCCAAACCCTTCCATCGCGTCCCCCAATTTAGCGCTTCAGTCGCCGTCGAAATTCTTTCGCCAGGTCCGGCGAACGCCAGGCCCTAAATGCACTAACCTGCGATGACGGGCGTCTAGCCCGGCTGGAAGTCGCAAAGTTTGTCTGCATTGTTTAGCTATCGGAAGGACGCGAGAGCCTGCTTTTCACCGACTCGCTTCGGAAGTCCCTTTGCTTCCGTCAAGGACCGCACGATTATTCTAGCCCAGCTGCGGCTAGCATCCATAGTGAACTCCACATGGTCCAATACATCGCCGATCGTCTTCACGATCCTCAACTTCGGCGACTCTGCTCCTGACTGACCCGGGTTGCAGCCATCGCACCAAAACATCAAGTCGCCACTACCTTGATAGGCACTTGCCCTTGTGGCCTTATTACCGCAGTGCGTGCTGGCGCATTCGACGACGTACGGCTTGGCCGTAAACTTCTTAGCCAGCGCACCGAACTCTCTTGAGTGCTTAGCCTCACGATAGTTTTGCGTATTCCAGCGCGCCCAGTCCGGATACTTGAGCAGCACCTCCTCCGTAGTCTTTCCCTCGTATTTGCCTGACTGGAAGCGCACCTGTTTCTCTCCCTAAGCCCTGTTTCATCGATTCAGACCGATCGATAGGAGTCCGCCCGATTCTCTCATGCGTTGCGCATGCCAATTATCTGCGTCGGCGAAGCAAATCTGGCTCCGAGAACTGGCTTCCGCCTGTGGCATCGGCTAGCGGATTGTTCTTGTTCAGTATCTGACGCTTGATGAACGGGCGAGATTCAGAACGGGGCCGTGGCCTGATGATGCCAGCAATAAGATACTTCATCACGACACAAAGCCCCCGCCCTGTTGGTCAGCAACCTACTTAGTGTACACAGATTCTGTCCTCCGGTTCAGCGCGCAAGATCGCCACGGTACTCAACGAGCTTAGAGTGGCGCCCCCCACCGGGGGCGTCTGGCACGCGGCGACGGTTATCTGTTGATGGCGGCTCGCGTGCGCGCGTACTGCGGGATTTCGGCCTCGTTCTCTCGTTGAAACAATCAGATCTGATCCTTTGCCCCTCGCGGGACGCCAGGTTGTGAGAGCCTTGGTGTCCCTGTTGGCTCACCTGAGCGCATTCCACTCAACGAATATTTAGACAAACGCGGGCCGAACGCCCTTTTTGTCTCAACCGCATTGGGAGGATGCAGCATCCTCCGAATGCTGTTGATCTTTCTGAATGTTTTGACGTTTCTCCGTTTTGCTCCACGGCATCATCCCCGAATTAGAGCAACATTCGCCGACAGACCACCCGATAAGCTCTTCATGGCACAGCGGAGAACTAACGTCGCCGCGCGCGGTCGCGTTGAGCGCGAGAAGCTTGAATCAGCCTCCGGCTGGCAACCTGATCAACTGCTTTGCTACAACCTGGCTTATTTGTAATCGTAGTCGTTATGCCCGATCGACACCCATATGTAGTTATCGTCGTCGAACGAAAACTCCGCGATCGAAGCCGGCTTACCATGCCCGTCAACCTTCAACGTCATGCTGAAATCGGCTTCCACCTGGATGTTCTTTTCGCCCTCTACGGTGTGGTGCGGGAGTAGCACCTTGTCCTCGCTGTCATAGGTCGCAGTGTCCCAGTCGGGATGATGGTAGGAAACCTTGACGTCCATCTCTAACCGACCGACGACAAGGATGTCCCTTCCGTCGCCAGCCGTCCGGAAGGTGCGAAAATCGATGAAGCTCACGTTCTCGACTGTAGATTCATCGATTTCCGCATCATCGACGTCACTGACCTGGAGGCCCCACTGATTAAGCTCGTTGTGAGCGGTAGCGACGATCTCTTCTTGCTTCCTCTCAACAAAGTCGTTGACGTCGGGAGCCGCTTCAATCGTAAGATTTAGGTCGGCGAATAAGTCCGGAATCGACTTTAGTCGAGAGATATGATCGGCCCCTTGAGTGACGACTGCGAAATCTTTGTCGTCCGAGACGATAGTGAGCGGATCGCTTTGCCTTGCAACCGCTTTCAGAACCTCAAAGATGAAGGCGTCCGGGAATTGGTCTTTCTTGGCTTCGTCGCCGAACAGTCCGGTCCTACGGGCGTAGGCATCGAAAACTATTGAAGGCTTGATGCTGTCAATCGAGAGAGTTTCGGCCCGGAGCGACTTGAACATCTCTTCGACTGCCGCTTGGTATTTCTCAAGCAGTTTCTGATGAAGGTCCGCTGGAGAGATTGCAGGCAGACTGACTTTCAGTATCTCGGCCGCCAAGTCGCGGAAACGCTTCTTGGCCACGTCGGCGATTGTTTCGAAGTCGTTACTAGCATGCTTCTTCGCAATTTCCATCTTGGTGAGATCGGTGGTAACCACCTTCACATAGCCGGCATCGACCAGGTCGGCGACGCGTTTCATTAGCGGTCCGCCGGGTGGCTTGCCGGCGCGGATGACAACGTTGGCGTCTAGGAAAATCTTGCGGGGCCGGGTTGCGCTCATTTTGAACTCTTTGCAAGAAAGGTCCGGACATGCTCGATGCGCGTAGCGAGCAGCACCCGATCTTGCTGAGGCCACCCCCAAACGACACCGGTCAGTTGCGCAACATTCGGATCCCACGGCTTTTCGGCCGCGGCATATTCGACATATCGCGTATTCCAAACCAGCGAGCCGCTAAACCCATTTGCGTTAACTGGTATCGCCTTGTCGTCGCGATCCACGACTTCAATCTGTTCAGGCTCCCACGGTATCGCGAAATGAAGGTTGGGATCGTAGTGCTCACAACGAATATCGCGTTCTTCTGCTTGCGGATCGAACTCCTGATTCAGATAAGGCGTTCCATTGGTCACGATGATGTTGAGGATGGGTGAAAAGTAAGCTCGAGATCCCGCAAATCCCATTAGAAACAGGAGCTCCCGCGCTACCGGTGCATGGATCAGTGCCATTCGATGTTCCGGGAAAGCCATCGCGCTGTGTGTAGTCGCAGTCCAGGTTAAATCGACGGAAGACGCCGCCAAATCGATGGGAAACGCTTCGGAGGCGAAAGCATTTGGAAAACCAAAGTAAGTGTCGGAATCGTAGAACTTGTGCGCAAGGCGGCCCTGACCTTCCCGCACAACATGGTCGTTGGTCAGCGCCAACTTATGTCCGGAAAACTCGATGTAGCCGCCGCTGCCAACATGGGTCGGACCATCCTCGTCGGTTCGGACGAGCGGCATAACGAAGGGCATCATGATTAATCGCATCTGCAGGGCGATGTTCAGATACGCTTCCATCATTTCGGGCGTGGGTTTCTGCTTTTTGCTCGTTATGACCACGAAAAGCCTCATCGGTCGGAGGTATTGTTAATGCGGGCCGCTCGGAAGTCCGCTAGGCCCAGCCGATCGGAATAGTGCTGTTTCCGGACGGACGAATCTCAAGATGAACATTCGGGGCTCGCCCAGCCTGCCGTTAGACCGCCCAACTTGCAGATAAAGCTTCTGCCTGACGAAGCACCGTCTGAACAGCCGCATCTTGCAAATCGGGCGGATAGCATCAAAACCGCGAGCAGAATTCCGCCAGCTATTGTGAAAATGATGTGCCCCTTGCGTTTGGCAGTCTGATAACCACGCGGTTATCTCCGGAATCACACTGCCCCTCGGAGTGCCGAGCCCTCAACCTCGAAGAGACAGCAGCCAAATTCATAGCGCTATTGTCCGTGGTTTAATAGGCCCCACCCTGTCGGCCTGCTCCCATGAAAGCAGGCGCTCTTGTCGCAAGAAATATTCGTCGGTTGAGGGTCGCGCGCGGACTTTCCCAGGAAGTCTTCGCCGTAGATGCTGCGATTGATCGAACTTATGTTAGCCGCCTTGAACGCGATCTCGAAAACCCAAGCGTGGCAGTCCTTGAGCGACTTGCCAAAGCGTTGTCCGCCAATATTGAAGAACTATTCAGAGTGCCTAGATCCGGCGAAGTGGCGCCTCGGCCGTTGAAAGGCGGTCGAAGGCCAAAAAGCTAGGCGGACCTACCCTCCGCCAAGCGCTATTGATCTTGCTTCGAATTTCGGTGGATCGGGCGTTTCATCCACGACGTATTCCACGTTGCTTTGCACGGCTATCCTCTCGCCATGACCGATGATACCGCCCTCACCCGCCGCCGCGCCGACAATCCGCACGAGGAGACTTGGCACATCTATTCCAGCGACGTCCGCATCGGCGCGATCGGCGTGCGCGCCGGCGTGCCCGTGCACGCCGATCCATGGGCTTGGTCGGTTGGCTTCTATCCCGGCATGGAGCCAGGCGCGAGGCGAAGGGGCATGGCCGCGACCTTCGAAGCCGCGCGCGAGGCTTTCGAGGCCGCGTGGTCCGAGCTGCGGCTCACCATCCCAGACGCCGCCTTCGCCGAATGGCGCCAAGACCGCGACTGGCGGGCCGAACCCGCCAGCGTGAACCGGCGGGCCATTCAACTGCGGTGTAGCGCGGGACCGAAGCCCCGCGCCTCAGCCGCCCTCGCGCAGTCCCTGCTCGATCATTTTCAAACGTTTTCGGAGAGCGCGATCTAGGGCACTGGCTTCTCTTGGCGCAATTCTACCGGTGGTAATATCGGACAGCATCCTGCCCTGAAACGTCGCGATCTGGTCTAACGTCATCTGCTCGATTTGAGCAATCCGCGCCTCAACATCGGCATTTGCTTCCGCCCTGTTGCGCATGTGCTTGCTCCCCTGATGAGTCGCGATTTTGATTTTGGATCCCGGCGGCGCCGAAGCAAATGCTCGCAGCGCCGGAATTGTGGATAAGCTACCGCTTCAGCCGGTGGGGTGCGCCGCCGGCCGCGGCGGCCGCCGAATATTTGAACCGTCGCTGGCTCGCTGCCACAGCCGGCAGAGCGGCCCCGGCCTACCCCCTTGGGATGCGACTTCCGAGGTCGCCGACGCCGAGGTCTCGTCCGCGCTGCAAGACTTCATCGCTGCCAACGCCACAAGGCACTTCGACATGCAGCTAGCGCTGCCCTTGCGCGGGGTCGTCTGATGTCCTGCGAGGATGAACCGGTGGCCGCCGGTGCCACGACCACGATGTGCGTCAACCGTGACGACCTCGGGTGGGTTTGCGAGAAGCACCCGGACCGCCCTTGGGGCGGCCCACTTGCCTGCACCTGTGGTGGCGCTGGCGCGCCCTGCCCGGCCTGCAACGTGACTGGCGAGGGTGAAGTGCCGCGCATGCCAGAGGGCTTTCGGGTGGAGGTCGACAAGGACGGCTGGCGACACTGAGGTGCCTCTAGCGCACCGATGTGCTGAACCGTCTGAAGTACCTTTTTGAGAACGGCATCGCGGAGCTTGGAGACGTCGGACGGTTCGCGCGTTTTGAGAGGATTGGGGCGACGCCGGACGCCACCCGGCGGAAACTCCGTTCGACCGTACGTGCGGCTGCCGCGGCGTAGTTTCGGAGGCCCAAATGACGATGGACGAGAACCTGGCACGCCTTCGTGCCATCACAACAACATCAGCCGCTACCGCCGGCTCCTGCGTACCAAGCTTTCGCCTTTGGAGCGCCAGTTCATTGAACGGCGACTTTCCGAGGACGAGGCCGCTCTGCAAAGCCTCTCCGCTTCGACCTTCCCGATCGCATTAAAGGAGCCAGGCTTGGTCGACCGCTGCCGATCGCAGAGGTGTCGCCATGAGCACGACCGTCGATCTGCTCGTTCATGGGACCGGACCGCCCGGCTCTCGATCTGACGCCTCAGCATCGACTTGTTGACCCCGATCTTCCGGGCCGCCTCGCTGATCGAAATCGGCTCCAAAGGCGTTGCATCGACTTTATCCCCCGCAGCTAGCCGAAAATTGGGGCCGGGCCACCGGTTTTGTTTCAAACCCGGCAAGACCCGCCAACAAAGGTTGTGGACACGAGAGTTAGAAACCGCACCGGTCGGTCTGCAGCGCGATATGACATGGATCAATAAGGGGCATGCCGGGGCTGACCATGGACAGGATAAATCCGTTCGCGTTTTATGATTTTGCGAAGACGATCAGAGATTTCACTGAACTCAGTGGAGAGACGGCAACGACGAAGGTGTTCTGGCCGCTCTGGCAGGCCAGGGGTAGCCTCCAGCGCCTGCTCAAAAGCGATCCGATCCCGATTGGGATCTCTCAAGGAAAAGCGCAGGCCGCAGTAACTCGGATGACGGAGCTCATGTCTCGCCGCTTTGAAGTCACAGATGCTGAGGGAAAAGCAACTCTCCGTTTCCCAGAAGCAAATGATGAGCCGATTTCGGCTTGGGAACTGCAATGGATCAAGACGGCGATCGAGGAGTTCGAGACCGTTTTTGCAGAAGAGATGCGAGAAACCGCCACGTACTTTGTGCCCCGACGCGGGATTTACTATACGCCCGCCCTCATCGACACTGCTGACGACTCATTCCCGACCGAACTGCAAAGCCACATTCCCCAGAAAACCAAAGATGATTGGAAGTCTGCCGGAAGATGCCTAGCCTTCAATTTATTAGCGGCCTCCGGCTTTCATGTGGCAAGAGCCGTCGAGGCCTGTCTAGAATCGTACTATTTCCTTTTTAGCGGCAAGACTGAGACTTTGAACGGATGGAAAGACTACATCATTGCCTTGAGGAAGATTGCGGCGACCAAACCGACTCCGTGTCCCAGCGAGAAGACACTCGCCGAAATCGATCAGATGCGTGAGGATTATCGCAATCCAATCGTTCATCCGAGAGTGATTCTTTCGGAGCCAGACGCTCGCATGCTGTTCGCAAATGGCGAGAGCGTCATCATTGCCATGGCGCAAGAAATCGCAAAAGCCGCGAGCGGCGTGCAGACGACGTTAGCTCTTCAGGGCGGCGGAAACGCACCGCAAATACAAGCTCCTTCGACCCCGACGTCGCCTTAGAATTTCGATCCTGGAGTCCGATAAGAGCCGCCCTTAGCAGACCCTTCGGCCTGCCATCCGACAACGCTCTTAGCGGACTCCAGTACTAGGGCGCGTACTCATAAAGGTCGGATTAGCAGCGCAAAGCGGAAGTCTGCCATCTTGAGCGTGATCGGCGGCTTGTGACCCGTCTCCGACATCACCCCTCTGGCACCCCGGCCATGCGCATGCCCTCACAGAAGCGCTCGCGTCCAGCGAGGTAAGTCGGATTGTCGCTCGGCACGTTGGCGCGGAAGCGGGAGATGGTGAAAGTCGGGTCGAGCGCAAGCCCTGCTTGGGCCGCGGATCGCGCCTCATCAAGCTGACCGAGGTGCGCTAGCGCGGTGGCAAGATAGATGTGCGCGCGTGGATGATTTCGGTTGATCTCGACCGAGCGACGGAACCGTGCGACCGCCTCCTGATCGGCGCCGAGCTGCAGCTTGGCGAAGCCCGCGAACATCATCCAAACAAAAGCCTCCGTATCACGAGGACTGAGGCGGAGTGCCTCTTGGACATGGGCCTCAGTCTCCTCGCCGCGACCGAGAAGATACTTGGCGCGACCAATGTAGGCGTGCGCATTAGCTAGGTTTCGGTCCAGCGCCAATGCCTGCTCGCATTCAGCAATGCCTTGGGCCGCGCGGTTTGTGAACATTTTGATGTTTCCGAGAAGCCAGTGGGCGCGTGCGTGCTGGGGGGCCAGGGACAGAGCCTTGATCAAGGCCGTCTCAGCCGCTGCGAGACGCGCGGCCCGCTCAACGGTCAAAGCCATGCCAACAGCTGCCGCATCAACAGCTGCCAATCCGACCAGCGCTTCGACATTTTTGGGATCGAGCGCCAAGGCGCGTTCGAAAAAGCTGCGCGATTGCGCAAGATACTCGGAAGTCCTTCCCTTGTTTAAGCAAGCCATGCCCTGGAAAATCAAATCCATCGCATCGGGATGCAGCGAACGCTCCGCCCGCCGCGCCTCAGCTTCAACAAGTTGAGTGTTTAGCGTGTTGGCGAGCCTCGATACGATTTCGTCCTGCATATCGAATAGATCAGCGACTGGCTTATCGAACCGTTCGGCCCACAGGTGTTTGCCAGTCTCGGCGTCGATCAGCTGAACATTCACGCGAAACCGGTTGCCACCACGCTGCACCGAGCCCTCCAGTACGTAGCGGACGTTTAACTCGCGCCCGATCTGCTTGAGATCAACCGCTTTGCCTTTGAACGTAAATGCGGTGTGTCGGCCAATCACGAATGAGCCATTGATGCGCGACAAGTCTGTGGTCAGGCTCTCGGTCACGCCGTCAACGAAATAGTCTTGCTCGGGATCGCCACCAATATTCGCAAACGGCAGCACCACCATGGACAGACGCGGCGCTGAAAGCGAGCTTGGCGTCGTGCTGCCGACCTTTGTCACCGGGCTAAGTCCCTCTCGGGCCACGGCATAGGCTCGGATCGGACGAGCAATATTCTTGAGGTTCTGCTCGCCCAGATCGGTGAACTCAACCCCGACCTTGCCTCGGACTTGATCGTAGGCAGAAGACGAGATGCAGATGCCGCCAGGTTCTGCGATGCTCTCAAGTCTCGCCGCGACGTTGACGCCATCTCCAAAGATGTCATGGGGCTCGACGATTACGTCGCCGATATTGACGCCCACGCGCAAAGCAATGCGTCTGTCTTCCGCGTCACCAATTGTAAGTTCCTTGATGCGGGTTTGAAACTGAACAGCAGCCCGAACCGCTTGGACCGCACTCGGAAAGTCCGCCAAGAACCCGTCTCCGGTGTTCTTCACCACGCGGCCACCGTGCTCGGCGATACTCGGTTCAACAGCGTCCGCTAGGAGTGCCGTCAGTTTGGCATGCGTCGTTTCTTCGTCATGGTGCATGAGCCGCGAATAGCCAGCCACGTCGGCGGCCAATATCCCCGACAACCTGCGCTCGACACGGACCGGCCGCTCTTCTGCCATGGCACGCTATCCAACCCATAGCACACTGTATGACGGATCAGACGGCAGTGCCAAGCACGCCTTGACGGGATGCCAGGGGTTGATGTCGGCTATTGGCCCATCAGCGAAGTGGCGACACCCCTCACTGAGGTCAGCTTAGTGGGGCGTAGCGGACGAGATTTGCTCCCGCTGAGTTCTTCGCCTTTTGACCCGAACCGGACATCTTCTAAGCAATCGCAAAGAAGCTCGAATCACTGGCGTTTAGACGCCCATGCTTCTTTCGCAATCCCATACGTAATTGAGACGTCAGCGTTCTTCTTCGCAATCTGCGCCAAGAGCTTGCCCAGTTCAGGATGGGATTGAAAGCCTTCGGCTACCATCTTCATGGCCTTCCACTGCCGCTTGTGTTCCAGACGACGCTCGATAAGCCGAAGGACAGCGGATAGTACAACTGCGCTTCCGCCGATAATCACACCAAATGTTATCGGCTCACCGGCTAGGCCTTCGCTCTCCTCCAGCTCCCGCTCAATGTAAAGATCGTCATCGTCAACCTCCCCGAGCACGTCCTGCAACAACCTTTCAGTGTCTTCCCCGAGTGAAATACCAATTCTAGGCTCATCCATGACGCCCCCCCCCTCATCGCATCGATCGATAGCGGTACGACGACCCCACCTCGTTTAGGTGGACGGGATGAGCGAGACTCGCGCGTGGATTTGACAACGCGAGGGACGCTCGTTCCATGCATCAAGACAGACATCAAGACGGGCATGATGCCGCCTCCTATCAGCGGATCGAGGTGATCACAGGGGAGAGGCGACGGCGCAGTTGGAGCGATGCGGAGAAGGCGCGGATCGTGGCCGAGAGTGCCGATCCGGAGACGAGCATTTCCGAGGTGGCTCGACGCAACGGGGTGAACCGGGGACTGCTCAGTGTGTGGCGGCGCCAGGCGCGGCTCGCGTCGAGCGAAGCGCCGCAGTTCGTGCAAGTCAGGCTCGAGGCCGCCGTCGAGGCGCAGCCGAACGCGATCGATAAGGCGCATGTTCTGACGGATCCGGCCGAGCGGATCGAGGTGATGATCGCGGGCGCGACGGTGCGCGTGCCCGTCGGCGTCGACGCCGCGACGCTGGAGCGCGTGCTGGCGGCGGTGAGATCGACGCGATGATCTCTTTCGGTCCAATGGTCCGTGTGTTCGTCGCGACGCAGCCGATTGACTTTCGTAAAGGCGTTCATGGCCTTGTCGCGCTGGTAGCGGAGGGATTAGGCGGCAAGCCCTACAGCGGTGACGTTTATGTCTTCCGATCGAAGCGATCGGATCGTTTGAAGCTACTGGTTTTTGACGGCTCGGGAATGGTTCTAGCGACGAAGTGGCTGGAGAATGGGGGCTTTGCCTGGCCACCTGTTCGCGAGGGTACGATGCCGGTGACGGGGGCGCAACTGGCGATGCTGATTGAAGGTCTTGCGGAGTGGTCGCGTGTGGTCCCGAAGGTGACGAAGCGGCCGACGAAGGTTGCCTGAAGCGTCTTGTTTTGCTGGCGATTGCGAGTGCGTTCGTGTAGCTCTGCGATATGGCGCTTCGCCCCGAAGATCTCCCCTCTGACCCTGCGGCTCTTGCCGAGATGGTGCTGGCTTTCGAAGGCGAGAACGATGATCTGCGCGCAGAGATCGCCACGTTGAAGAGCCTGATCTTCGGCGCACGATCGGAGCGCGCGGCGATCGTCTGCGCCGAACAGATCGCGTTTGATCTGGAACGGACCGCCGGCTCACAGCTCCCGGCCAATGACGACAAACCGGACGCGCCGCGGCCGGAGCGGCGCAAAGCGAAGCGCAACATCGGCGCGCTGCCGGCGCATCTGCCTCGGGTCGAGCGGGTGATCGAGCCGGCGTCCACGCTGTGCCCGTGCTGCACGGGTCAGATGCATCGGATCGGCGAGGAGAGCAGCGAAGCGCTCGATCGGGTTCCCGCGTGGCTGCGTGTGCTCCGCACGATCCGTCCAAAATACGCCTGCCGCTCCTGTGAGGGCCCGATTGTCCAGGCCCCGGCACCGGCGCGGCTCGTCGAGGGCGGCATGGCAACGACGGCGCTGATCGCGCATATCGCCGCGGCCAAATATGCCTGGCAATCGACGCTCTATCGCCAGACGCAGATCCTGGCGGGTCAGGGTGTCGTCGTCGACCGTCAGACGCTGGCGCGCTGGATGGGGAGCGCGGCGTGGCTGGTCAGGGGCCTCTACGATCTGCAACTGAAGACTATGCACGGCTTCGAGCGGCTGTTCTGCGACGAGACGCCGATGCCAGTGCTCGATCCGGGACGCGGCCGCACGAGGATCTGCCAGTTCTGGGCGCACGCGACGGACGATCGGGCGTGGAAGGGGCCGGCGCCGCCGGCGGTCGCCTACGTGTTCGCAGGTGGTCGCGGCAAAAAGGAGATCGTGGCGCAGTTAGCCGGCTTCGAAGGCGTGCTGCAAGTCGACGGCTATGCCGCCTACGCCTCGCTGGCGGGCGATGCGATGATGTCGGGCCAGATCCAGCTGGCGTATTGTCTCGTTCACGCGCGCCGCAACTTCGTGAGGGTGCACAAGACGACGAACTCACCCTTCGCCGCGGAGGTCATCGAGCGCATTGCGGCCGTCTACGCGATCGAGGAGAGGATCCGCGGTCTCGATGCTGGGGAACGCCGCGCGACGCGACAGGCCGAGACGAAGCCGCTGATGGAGGCGTTGAGGGCCCGTCTGATCGCGGTGAAGGACGGGATCTCCCGCCGCTCGACGCTCATCAAGGCGATCGACTACATGCTCGAACGCTGGCAGGGCCTGACGACGTTCCTGGATGACGGGCGGCTCGAGCCGGACACCAACACGGTCGAACGATCGATCAGGCCAATTGCGATCGGAAAAAAGAACTCGTTGTTCAGTGGTGACGAAGGCGGGGGCGAGACCTGGGCGATACTCGCTTCGCTTCTTAACACAGCGAAATTGAATGGCCTCGACCCCGAGGCGTATCTCGTCGACGTTCTCGATCGCATGGTGAGCGGCGCCACGAAGACCAACCAGCTTCACGAACTTCTGGCCTGGAACTGGAAGGCCGCACGCGAAGCCGAAAAGCGGGCCGTGGCATGACGAAGCCGAAGCAAGGGCGGGGAACGCGAAAAGCACGCAAGACGACGATGGCGGACTATGCCATGTCGTTCGAACGGCTCGGGCAATGGATCAGCAAGCGCGCCAGGTCGCCGACGCTTCGGCATCCGCGGGCGACGTCGCTCTCCATGCTCGATGGCGCGGTGGCCGCGGTCGTCGCCGGGCCGGTCTCGATGGCGTCCGAGGAATGGGTGTGCCCGCTCCTCGGCGTAGATCCCGACGCCTTCAATCACGACACCGAGGAGTTCTCGGCAATCGCCGCCACGCTGATGCGCCACAACGCTATCAGCGAGACGCTGTCGACGAGACCGGAGAGCTTCGAGCCGCTGTTCGTGCGATCACCGGACGGCGAAGTCGACCCGCAGCCCTGGTGCATGGGCTTCTACGCCGTCATGAAGCTTCGGCTTCTCGTCTGGTCGCGGCTTCTCCCCCCGAATGGAACCGAACACCTTATGCTGCGGCCGATCTTGGTCCATTGCATCGACGACGCCGGTCGACCCTTGCTACCCCCGGCCCGGCGCACGCTGGGAACGCAGCCCATCATCCAAAACGCCTGGCGCAACATTCCAGCAACCGTCGAGGCCCTCCGGCAGTTCTGGATGCCTATACGCTTCAAGCGCGGTGCGTAGGCCGTCCGCACCAAGTCCGTGGCTCCGTGGGCCTCTCGTACCGTTTACCATCGATCCAGCGTTGGATCCTGGCAGGGAAACCACAATCCTCGAATTGATCAGGAATCAGCGGATAGCAATTACAGTAATTTCTTTCGAAATGAGGACAGTAGAGCTGGCCCCGCAAATTCGGACAGTAGCTTGAGTGGATTTTCTGCCTGACAGCGGCGAGGATTCTTGCTGCGAATCAGGAGCGAAGATGACGAAGAAGAGCCGCCGGACGCATTCTCCGGCATTCAAGGCGAAGGTTGCTTTGGCTGCGGTCAAAGGCGACAAGACACTGGCGGAGCTGGCGCAACTGTTTGATGTTCATCCGAACCAGATCACGATCTGGAAAAACCAGCTCCTGGAAGGCGCCGCCGGCGTGTTTGGGCATGACAAGACATCGGCCGAGACGCCGGTCGATTTGAAGGCGTTACATGCCAAGATCGGCGAGCTGGCGTTGGAAAACGATTTTTTGTCCGGCGCGCTCACCAAGGCGGGCCTGCTGAGCGCAAAGCGATGATCGACCGCGATCATGATCTTTCTATCGTGCGCCAGGCGAAGGTCCTGAAGCTGGCTCGCAGCACGGTCTACTATGAACCTCGGCCAGTTTCGGCCGAGGACCTTGCCTTGATGCGTCGGCTCGATGAGCTGCATCTCGATTATCCCTTCGCGGGAGCGCGTATGCTGCGATCGTTGCTGCGGCGGGAGGGCGTATACGCCGGTCGCCGCCACATCGCGACGCTGATGAAGCGCATGCGGATCGAGGCGGTCTATCGTCGCCCGAACACGAGCAAGCCGGCTCCGGGTCACAAGATCTACCCGTACCTGTTGCGCGGATTGAAGATCGAGCGGCCCGACCATGCGTGGGCAATGGACATCACCTACATTCCGATGCGGCGTGGCTTCGTCTATCTCGCGGCGGTCGTCGATGTGTTCAGCCGACGGGTCCTGGCCCATCGCGTCTCGATCACAATGGAGGCGGCCTTCTGCGTCGAAGCGGTCCAGGAGGCGTTGGCGAAGCACGGCAGGCCCGAGATTTTCAACACGGATCAGGGCAGCCAGTTCACCAGCCTCGAGTTCACCGATGTGCTGCTGGACGCGAAGATCGCCATCAGCATGGACGGCAAGGGCGCCTGGCGCGACAACGTGTTTGTCGAGCGGCTCTGGCGCACGGTCAAATACGAAGAAGTATATCTCCGCGCCTACGACAGCGTGTCCGAGGCGCGAGCGTCAATTGCCAAGTATCTGGCCTTCTACAATCAGGGACGCCCTCACTCGAGCCTTGACGGGCGCACGCCCGACGAGGCTTACTTCGGCACGCAAGCTATGGTGATGGCCGCATGACCGTCGCCGACGGTTTTGTCGTCGCTCTGGTCGGGCTACGCCCTCCCGACGCAACGACAAAACCGTAAAGCCCCGCGTTCAGCATAACCCGGCAGGAATCCACTTAAATCCAGCGGGGCGCTGTCCAAACAACCGGGGCCAGCTCTAGTTGCTGAGATGACAAGTCCTCGCCGCTTCGGTCATCGATATATTAGCTGCACGCCTGAAGGCACCATAAACGGCCAACGTGTCGATCGCCAGTCCACGGAATTCATCCGCTGACCCCTTGATGAATCCCTCGTGAGTGAAAGCGCTTCCGATAAACCCGTCTCCAACTGGAAAGACTCTATCAGATCCATCATCCATAAAAATCCGAAGAATCTGGAGTGCCGGCTGTGCCGTGTGAGCGAACTGGCGGGCTTCCTTATCTGAAACATAGCCAGGCATATCCAGATAAGAATCAAGCCCTGGGATTTCTTTTGCGCGATTCTGCCATTCGGCTGCCAGCGGTCCTAGGAATGGATGCTGAATTCCTCGACCAAGACCCTGAGCCCCCAGCCATGCATCTGGCTCCAAATAATAAAATTTACGATCGTCCAGGTCGATTCCATTTGGAATTTCACCAAGAGGATAATCTTATTCGATTTCAGTCAACCACTGCTGGAAAACCTCGTGCCAACGGCACGGCTCGCTCTGAGCAAGAAAAGCCGCTGCCTGCGGATTTGGCCCCGTGGAGCCCCCCCATATCCTCGCCGCCAACTCGGCAAAAGCACGCTCCGGATAGCTCGTGTGAAATGCGGCGTTAATCAGAGGCAATACCGTTCTAAGGGCAAGCCGATCTGAGCTTAAAAAGTCTTTGAGAAAATCGAATATTCGGAGGTAGGCGGGATTCCGCTTACACCACTTTCTAAACGACACGGGGTCGCTCATCTCGCGCACGGCCTTGCAGGATGTTTGATAGTCAAAGATGGACGCTGCGCACTCCAGCATTTCCTTCGGTGAGGATTTCAGGGTGAACTCATAGCCAGCGAGCGGCGTCGATCCGAGCGCAATCTGACCGGACCTGTTTGCGCCTAAATGGAACGGACTATCCAACCGGGCGAACAGCGCAACGGCAAGAGCATGGTCCGCCCATTTTCGCCAATCTTCGACGAGTTTGGCCAGGGTACCAGCGCCGACTATCACGGTTCGCATTGTCTGCATTGCGTAAAGATGCAGGAATGGCAGCCGCAAACCCTGCCAAAAGTGGTAACGCTCGTGTGCCCAGATGCGCGATTCCCGCTCGCGTAGCGCGTCGAAGATGCGGCCAACGTCGGTGCCCTTCCCCCGCGTCTGTGAGCGCACAAGTCGTCTGAACTCTTCGTCATACTCGCGTGCGTCAATATGCCAGAAGACAACGAAGAGTGTCGGGTCGAGATGCGATCGGATGCGCATGTGAAGAATCCGTTTTGCGCTCAGAGGCTCTTTAGGTGTCGGGCGTCGCGGCTTGCGAAGCAGCTCATTGGAAAACGTCTACTCTAGTAACCAAAATACCCCTAGCGACTAGCAATCCTAATTTGACGATCTGCCGCTGAGCTCCGCCTCAATAGTGGCTTCGGCAAAATCCCGCCAACAGCATTTAGAATTATCTTCGTTGTAGAGATCGGCGTCTCGTCCGCCTAATTTCGCTTGGCCGAGCGGTGGATTAACGATATCGATCTTCGTCATTTTGCCGATCGATAATTGCAAACTTCATGGCTTCAATTTCACCGCAGCAGTGCTTTGCCTGATAGTACGTGATCAGAGCGCGCCGTCGTTCTGGACTTAGGAGCGCAAATACATTTGCGTAAGTGCGCCCGATCGAGTCAGCGTCGTCTAACGAGCCAATAATCGATATTGTCTCGTCATCTCGATTACTAAAATCCCTGCTTTCAGTCGGCCCCTCAAAGATTACCCTATCGGGCTTTGAGGGCTGCTGCTTCTCGTACGATCGAGAAATTAGGAAGATCAGAACAAATATCGCTATGATGACAAGGACATACTCCATAGCGGTCCTCCAGACTTGTCTGAGACGCGCCGAAGTCTTTTGTGTAAGCGCTCGAACGCCTACCACCTCCACACCCTTCTTTGTTCTCCCAGGTCTGAATTAGGTTCAACCTTAACGAGCCCCGGCGGACATCCGTTGACACGCTTGTCGGAAGCCCGGTTTCAAGTCTTCCATTCAAGCCCAAGCGAGCTGTTGGCGCCTAGCCAAAAGACGGCATAGAGGCCTATCCAATGGCCAAACATAATTTCGCCGAAGAGACGGCCGCCAAGGCCTGCGCATGGCAGCGCGGCTGCAGGAAGACATCGCTAGACCTAATCAGGATGCGCCTCAACTTCTGCTTCTGGCCCCAAGCAACGGTTGGTGGATGTGTGCTATACCCAAAGAGTTTGTTGTTTGGGCGGCTGGCGCTGCGCAATCTTGTCTCTCGACGTGTCCTCACGCTTCTTGGCGTTTGCCATCATGCTGCTCGCGATACGAGAGATCGCGGGACATAGTTCCAGAACGCCAGGGCAGATTAAGCGCGGGTCGTCGGGGGCGCAGCGAGTCCTTCGATAGACCACTGCCGCATCATCACCGACTGACGAAATGTCTAACAAGATACACGAAGACCGCGGTGCGCTTGATAGGGCAATTTTCAAACCCGCGTCCTAGCAATGCAAACTCTCGAAAGCCAATGCCGGGCGCCCAAACGCCGTTCTTGATTCTGGGCTCAATTCCGCGCACTGCCGCGAGAACAAAATGCCCTCAGCGTCGAATTGTCTGGGCTCGAAGCCGCGAGCGTCTCATGAGTGCGGCAACCATTGCGCGACAAGTTGTCCTAGAGACAAGTACTACCTCCCGGTGGAGATTTGGGCTAAACTACGAAATCCGTCGTAGGGCAGTATTAGTGACCTTCGACCCGCGCAGGGCAGCCGTGGCCGCACAGCTGCGGAGTGAGTGAGTGCCTTGACTGCGCGAGCATACTCTACCTTTAGCAATACGTTCGCGGATACATTGGCGGGTACGCCATTCTTGCCAAGAAATGAAGCTGAGTCAGGCTGCTGAAATACGCCGGTTGGCTTATTAAAGCTTGTAGAGTGAACAAGTTCTCGTACCGGCGACCACTGACGTTGCAATAGCTGCGTGCCGTTTTGACGTGCGATGTCGATAAACTTGGGTCGCCATTCGTACAAAATATGTTTCGGTGACACCCGGGTGAAATCTACGCCAAAAGAATCGCGCTCTACTAGCTGAATTGTGCTGGGGAGTCGTTTTATGGGTATTCAGGCGCATCCACCCCTTCATTGCGTGAAGCCTGAGATGGCAGCGAGTGTACCTCGCCCGAAGATTGGCAAAGTACAGCGTGCGCTGACTGCATCGGCCAACTATTTCGTGGTGGATCCGGTTTTCTTAGCGACTGCCTCTATGCAGCCGTATCAAAGGACGCATCAGGATCCAATCCATCGGCCGCTCAGAATCTATACGCTCGATCCAGCTGCAAGTCGGCAGGATGGCGCTGTTGCGGTGCTAAATGCCCCATTTGAGCGATTGCGCTCGATGTGCGAGCGCAACGCTCTAGAAGGCAGCGTCCTAGAAGTGGTCGACTGGGATGAGACGACGGAGCAGTTCAACGGGCCCGTCGACTTGGATGATCCTCGAATCCTGATCGAAAATGGGCGCCCCCCCTCGCCGTCCGACCCTCAGTTCCGGCAGCAGATGGTCTACGCGGTCTGCGCGTCCACGTACGATGTCTTCAGGCGCGCGCTGGGACGTGATCCGTGCTGGGGCTTTCGCTCCAGGCGTGGCCAAGCTTATGCAAAGCTTAGAATTCGGCCACAGGCCTTCTGCGGCCGCAATGCCTATTACGATTCATCAGCTGGGGAACTCAAGTTCGGCTACTATGCTGCCGATGGTAGTGTGCAGGGACGAAATCGTCCCGGCGGTCGGGTGTTCACAAGCCTCTCACACGACATCATTGTGCACGAGATGACCCACGCGTTGCTGGACGGTCTTCGGCCGCGCTTTCGACTGCCGACCCATCCGGATGTCTCGGCCTTTCACGAAGGTTTTGCCGACCTCGTGGCAATACTCATGCATTTCTCGTATTCGGATGTTGTTCGTGCCGCGATTGAGCGGTCAGGGGTCACGCCCGATGAGGTGCTTCTGTCAATCGCTACCCAATTCGGACATACCACAGGTTCGTGCAGACCATTGCGATCAGCCATCGATCCTGCGGGACTTGGCCAAGACAAGGAGGGCAGCGTCCGACGATATGACGAAGTCGGGGACGAGCCGCACGAGCGCGGTTCGCTTCTGGTAACGGCGATCTTCGAAGCGTTCGCCACGATACTTCAACGGAAGACAAAGCGATTCATTCGCCTGGCACGTCTGGCTCCCGGTGAGGCTCCAGGCTCCGAGCTTTGCGAGATCCTCGCCGACCAGGCAAGCACATTGGCATCACAGTTTCTTTCCATTTGCATACGAGCCATCGACTACTGCCCGCCGTTCGACCTCTGTTTTGGCGAATATCTGCGAGCAGTTATCACTGCGGACTTCGATCTCGTTCAGGACGACCCCTTCGGCTATCGCGAGGCAATCATCGATTCGTTCGCCCGTCGTCGCATCTACGCCGATGACGTGCCGGATCTAGCGGAGGATTCTCTGCTATGGCGACCGCCTGACAAGAAGGGCATGGAGCCGATCGAAGCATTGCACTTCAAAAGGCTGCGCTTCGCGGGCGATCCGGGGCGAGCAGCCGACGAGACCGAACTGCGCCGACAGGCCGAAGCTCTCGGGTCTTACGTCATGCGACCAGGATACGCACGCGCGTTCGGCTGCGCTCTGCCGGGCGACATGCAACTAAACGGCGATCACATCGATCCTGCAGTTGTTGGTTCTATTCGATCTCTTCGTCGCGTCGGCCCGGACCGGCAAGTCACCTTCGATACAGTCGCCGAGATCACCCAACGGCGTTGGTGCAAGGGGAGCTCGGGAACGTTCAGAGAGGTCTTCGGCGGCTCAACGGTCATTCTCGGCCCAGACGGCAGCGTTCGCTACGTAATTCGCAAGTGCGTGACGGATCAACGCCGAATAGAAGCGCAAGCAGACCATCTCAACGGTAAAGGTGGTTCAAAGGGATGGACGAGCCGTGGCAGCCACCACCAACTGTCGCGATCGAGCATGTGCCATCTCTTTAGTGGAACAGTCGGTGCCCAGCAACCAACAACAGGAAGGAGAATGACATGAGCGATAGCGAACAGAAACTCCGCCAAGCGTTGATGAGAATCGCAGATGTGGCTCAGGCAGCCGCGGATACCGGACGGTATGTGGACGAGGACGATAAGCCGCATGGCGAGACGGCGCGGCGCCCACATAACCACGCGGGAGGAAAAAACGCGCATTGTTCGATTAAGCAACTGCCCGGCCGTCTAGTCGAAAAGGCGGCGAAGACTGCAACATCCATCAATCCTATGAACCGAGTTAGCTTCGGTGCCATCGGCTCCGTGGCACGCGGCCTGGTACTCTCTCCGGCCGCAATTGCAGTTCTGGTTGGTAAGTATTGGGGCCCGCAGCAGCGCCGGCTCACGGTCAGCTTCCTGGATGGCGGACCAAGCGATCTTCGCCGACGGATCATTCAGCACATGAATGCCTGGAATCAAACCGCAGGGATCTCATTCGTGGAGACCCGCGGTGTGGGGAAGGTGCGCATCTCGCGGAATCAAGCAGGATACTGGTCCTATCTCGGGACCGACATCCTGCACATTCCCAGTAATCGCCCGACGCTGAACCTGCAGGGTTTCACCATGAATACGGAGGACAGCGAATTCCATCGTGTGGTGCGTCATGAAGCCGGACACACGCTCGGCTTCCCGCATGAACACATGCGCGAGGAGCTGGTTGATCTCATAGATCCACAGAAGGCCTACGACTTCTTCCTGCGCACACAGGGGTGGTCTCGTGAGATGGTGGACCAGCAGGTGCTGACACCGCTCAGCCAGGACTCAATCATGGCCACCCCACCGGACCAAGATTCGATCATGTGCTATCAACTTCCGGGATCGATTACCAAAGACGGTCAGCCGATCCGGGGAGGCTCGGACATCAATGCCACCGACTATGCCTTCGCGGGACAGATCTACCCGAAGGTTTCATCTGAGGGTGCATCGTCGCTCCAAGCTCAAATGGGCCTCGCCGACGAATGGTCCCCGTCGGAGGATGTGGAGGTGGACGAGGAACTGGTACCTTAACGCTTTGGCGCACCTCGTCGAGATCCAGGCGTGTCAGGACCTCCCGCCCGTGTTGCACGTGCGGGTGGGAGACGCACTGATGTTTGGAGCAAGCGGTGGTCATCTCTTGGAAGGCGAAACGACCGTCGAACTGCTGGGGGTCTTCTCAACTGGCGTACTCTCGGACGATGGCCGTGTACTGAGCCCGGTCGGACCGCCAACCAACATATTGTTTCGTGCGGTTCAATCCGGGCAGGCTCGCATCGAGGTGCTCAGGGGAGATCCATGGCAAGGTCGCCTGCAAAGTCAGCAGATCGAAATTGTGGTCACGGCCTGACGGGGATCTTTGGGTCGAGAAGCGCGTCGGTCCGACGATAGATGGTTCGTGAGCCGCGACTGCGAATCCCATTGCGTTGCGAAGAAAATAGGCACTATGATCACGACCCCAACTGAGAAGCCCGGTTCAACAAGCGGGGTGACAATCAGATGGAAGAGCACACCGGAACACACAAGTATCTAGTTGATGCAACGCGCGACATTCTGCGCATTTATATGGGTGCCGTAGGAACTGAAAGAGCTATGGCTGATTTTGGGTGACGCGGCCTGATCAGGCGGCGTGGCTTTCAGTGTTCGGAATGACTTCGATTCCGTCGATGAACTTTACACCGGCGATGACTTTCGGCAACTGGTTCGTGCTCTTCAATCGCCGCCAGGTCTTCGATGCGGCGTCGATGAGCTTGAACACCATCAGCTTCGCAGTTTGTTGCGACAGCGATCCCTTGGTCCGCACCGTTCGGTGGCGCACCGTGGCGAAGACGCTCTCGATCGGGTTCGAGCTGCGTAGGTGGATCCAGTGCTCAGCAGGGAAGTCGAAGAAGGCGAGCAGCGCATGGCGATCCTTGATCAGGCACTCCACCGCACGTCCGTATTTGACGTGGTATTTCTCGACGAAGACGTCGATCGCGGTTTCAGCTTCGGCCCGGTGTGGGGCCAGATAGATGTTCCGCAGGTCGTTCTTCATGGGGCCCTGCACGGATTTGGCGACCTTGTCGAGTACGTTGCTCACTTTATGGCACCAGCATCGTTGGTGCCGCGTGCCGGGAAAGGCCTCGTCCAGTGCCTTCCAGAAGCCGAGGGCGCCGTCGCCGATGGCGAGTTGCGGGGCAATCCGTAACCCGCGTTGCCGCAGGTCGATCAGGAGTTCGCGCCAGCTCTGCGCGCTCTCGCGCACGCCGACCTGGAAGCCGATCAGCTCCTTCTTGCCTTCCGGCGTGGTGCCAATCAGCACCAGCATGCATTCGCTGTGATCTTCCATGCGGGCCTGCAGGTACACGCCATCGGCCCAGATGTAGACATAGCGACGCGCCGACAGATCGCGTCTCTGCCAGCGTTCGTACTCGACCTGCCAATCGGCCTTCAGGCCGGCGATCACCGAAGGCGACAGGTTCGGCGCATCCTTGCCGAGCAGCGCCGAGAGCGCCTCCTGGAAGTCGCCGGTCGAGATGCCGCGCAAATAGAGGACCGGGATCAAGGCATCCAGGCTCTTCGTCCGCCGCGCCCATAGCGGCAGGATTGCCGAACTGAAGCGGAGGCGGTCGCCTGGCCCGCTCGCTCCGCGGTCGCGGACCTTGGGACGAGCGACCTCCACCGGACCGATGCCGGTCGCAATCTCGCGCACCGGACCGTGCCCATGTCGGACCAGGCGCGCTCGACCGTCGGGCAGCGTCAGATTGGCCGTGCTGGCCAGAAACGCGCCAACCTCGATCTCGATCGCCCTGGCAAGCAGGTCCCGCGCGCCGGCACGAACGATATCGGTCAGTGGATCATCAACCGCGGACGGCTGACGGAAAGCAAGAACATTGGTAGTCTCGGTCATGGCGTATCGCTCTCCTCGAGAGGTTCTGGCAGGCTCGTCACCCGCCTCGATACGCCGCCTTCCTCACACCGTCATCACCCAGATTCCGCCATAGCTCGAACTGAAATTGCTGAACGGTTAAAGACGCTTAATGCAGCAATGCCAGCAATTTTAGCCGGGCGACCTGCTGACAATCAAATTTCGTGGGGAATTACCCGCCGTCACGGCGAATTTAAAGTCATCATCCTAGCAGAAAATGATGCAGATCCCCTGGTTCAAGAGATAGTTCGCAGTTCTGAGGCAGTTTTTGTCACTCGCCTTACGGCGGAAGCTCATTCTTTGGACGCGAGGGCATCGCATTTGCCAAAATCTCCGTCGCTACCCGATCGCAAAGCCGGAGCATCAATAGGCCATATGTCTGGTTATCCTGGCACCCTAGGCTGCTTCGTTCGTTGCACCGAAGGCAATTGGCTTGGAGTAATTAGCGCCTCGCACGTCCTGGGCAGGAATAATAGATCACGAAGAGGCGACAAAGTCCTTTCGCCGGGGGATCCAGATGGGCGCAGAACGCTCAATGAAGAGATTGGTACGCTGCAAAACTTTAAGTTGTTACCTCATTTTCAATGCGCGTCCGACAATTACCTCTGCTGTGAAGATATAGCGCTGGTTAAGGTAGAGGATACAAGTGACATTCCCGACGTGACTGAGGTTTGGTCTCCCGACCGGCCAAATATCCTTATGCCCATCCAGCGGGTGATCGGGGGTGAAGATGTGGCCAATCGATTGGGACAGCGCGTGTACAAGATGGGGCGAACGACGGGATTGACTAGCGGTATTTTAGATATAGTCGGTCTACAGCGACAACGAATTGTCGTAGCAAATAGCGACCCCGCTGAAGCCGTTACTGAGCGGCACTACATTTACACAAATATTCTAGCCGTGCGGTGCGATAAGGGACCTTTTTCTAGGGCGGGGGATAGCGGCGCGCTCGTATACACGGCAGATGGTTGCGGCATTGGGCTCGTTATTGCGGGAACGGAGCAATACTCATTCGTTTCTCCTCTAGATGCTTGTCTTCGAGACATGAAGGCAACAATTTTATGATAAGATATAGTATCGTCTGCGCTAGATGATCGCAGAATGCTCGGATACTCAGATTGGACCGTCTCTCACTTGCGGAGAAACGACATGGTCTCAGTTTCGCAGTTGACCGATGAACAAGCAATCCGGGCGACCAATTTCATCGTTCAGGAGTGGATAAAAGTCGCTGGCTCGAAAGTATTCGAGGTTTCTCAAACTATTGAGAAAGTGAGACAAGCTCAGGGGCCCATTGAGGATTGGATTGTTGATCCGAAATCCGATGATCCGAAAGTTGCGAAGCTGTGTCGTATAATGTTGGAGGCTTTCTTAGACAGCCCACGGGGCCAAGGTCCAGATTTTGGCAAATGGGCGAAGAAAGCTATAACAGACGCCACTCAGGTTCACGCTCAGGTGTTTGAGCCTGCGACGCTTATGCTGTTGATCGGGTTGGTACTGGCGGCGCGCCTTAAAAGCATTGGACCGGGTGGCGTGAAATTTTATGAGGGCCTTCCTGCAAGTCTGAGTAAGGTCCTGGAGGTAGCCTCCTCCACGAGCACAATTGGCTGAAGTTAAATCACTTCGAATTGAGTCCGCTTTTTCCTGCCGCAGTCGGCCGGCCACATCACTCTTGCGGCTTGGCTAGTGCGCGCCGCCTGAATGAGCGAAGCTTAAGCTCGCGATTCGTCGGGAAAGTCAAACATAGCATAAGGAGCTTTCAGTCCTTCAAATCCGAGAAAATATCGTCTTGAGCGAATCCCGACCGGAACAAATTTCTTCTGATAACGTAAGGGATATCGTTATTTTTAGCCCGTCCTATTCGTGAGAGTGCGGCTTTTGGGCCCGATTGATGCGGCCGCACATCTTGTCTGACGAGGCGCACAGGATTGCCTTCGGCTTTTCGCCGCCTGACGACCGGTACTTTGCAACGCGCTTGAGGGATGGGTTGGGCGAACGGGGGCGGACGCCCCGCCGGTCAAGGACCGAGCGGCAGCAGCGCGCCGGGCAAGCCGCAGATCAGGTCGGCTTCGGGACATGCCGCGGCAAACGCAAGGCGAATGCGGCTCGTGGTCTCGACGACACGGGCGGCGATTTTCAAGAGCCGAAGACGCAGCGTCGCGAACTCGGCAGCGGCCAATTCCCGGGCTTTGGGAATGGCGTCGCGCACGGTCAGCATCAGCCAATAAGCGGCCGTATGGAGCACGAGACGGACCTGGTTGGCGAGCGCCGAACGGCAGCTGGTGCGATCGGAGGCGAGCTGCGTCTTATGCAGCTTGATCAGATTCTCGGCTTGGCCGCGCGCGCAATACAGGCTGTCGTAGATCCACTCGGCCGAGCCGACATCGAGGCTGGTGACGACGAAGCGGATGTCGAGGCCGAGCATCGTCGCCTCAATACGGGCGACAGTGCGCCGTTCGCGATCCCAGGACTTTGCCTTGTGGCGCGTCTCGGTATAGCCACGCAGAACCGGCAGGTTCTCGATGGCGCGTCGCGTGCGGATGTCGTCGGCGACCTCGTCGACTTTTCTGGCGAGAGGCTTGGTGCCGGACAGACCGAAGATGTAGTCGATGCCGTTGGTCTCGCACCACGCCATGGCCTCCGGCCGGGCATAGTGCCCGTCGCCACGGAACGTAATTTGCGTGTTGTGCCATCGCGTCCGGATATGCCGTACCAGGCGGCGCAGATGGGCACGCACCTCGACGCCGCCCGGCGTCTTGCCGGGCCGCAGCACGACGGCCACGGGCCGGCTCTTCTCCGTGTCGTAGACGTGGATCGGCAGGAAGCAGCGTTCGTCATAATGAGCGTTGAACAGCGAGAGCTGCTGATGGCCGTGGACGACGTCGCAGGTATCATCGATGTCGAGCGTGACGGATGCCGGCTCGCGCGGGTAGCTATCCATCCATGCGTCGACCAAAATGTAGGTCAGCCGGATCACGTCGCGCAGGCGCGGAGCATTCTCCAGCCGCGACAGCGTCGGCTGGGAACACAAATCCCGGCCCGTGTCCGGCAGCCGTCCGCAGGCCAGTTTGAATGCCGGATCGGACCTCAGATGATCGAGGTCGTCGGCGTCCTCGTAGCCGCAGCAGATCGCGAACATGCGAGCGCGGAGCATATCGACCAGGCTGTGCACGACCCGCGTCGGATCGCGCCGATCCGGGAACACCCGGGCCAGATTGTTGGCCAAACCGAGACGCCGCTCGGCCATCGCCAGAAGCATCACGCCCCCGTTCGAGGTTAGGCGCCCACCATCGAAGGCAGCTGTGACTTTCTTGGCGTGAACGGCTGGAAACGAGAAGGGCGGAATCGTATCGTCGGTCATGGCGGGCGTGGCGTTCGCGGTTGGAGGTGATGGGGTTGGCTTCGCAACCGAATCCTACGCCGCATCAGCGCTTTACCCCTCAGGCGCACTCTTACGAATAAGACGGGTTAAGTTGAAGAAAGATTGAGTGACTCCCGATCATTTCTGTGCCGAAACGTGGAGTCGCGGTCGTGCCGCGTCCAAAGAAACCGGCGCGAGCGGCCTATTAGACGCGGTAGGTGATCAGCCTCCGAAACGAGACTATCAAGCATGAAGAGATCGAGCGCGAGGCAGAGGTTTTATTTGTGTTGAATTCTTGCTTCTCGATAGTGGTCTGAAATCGTATCATCGGTCATGGCGGGCGTGGCGTTCGCGGTTGAAGGTGATGGGGTGGCTTCGCAACCGAATCCTACGCCGCATCAGCGCTTTACACCACGCTCGCCAGCCTCTCAGGCGCCCTCTCGCGAATAAGACGGGTTAGAGTGCTCCGGGAAGAACGTATCCCTTATCGGGACAATCATAATTTTCTAACACCTTGCGCCACCGGTTTGCATCTGTCGCAACGATAGTCGTATCGACGAAATCACTGTTTCGACCCGCAATCCATCCGGCGCGCCTGGTGACCTGGGAAGCTGTCAGGTCGGATTCTACGCGGTCGACGAGGACTTGCTTACGCTGGTCGAAGGCGACGGGATGCCAATCCGCACAACCAACGGTAAACGGATCACGGCGCGGCTGCTCGCCTCGCCGGCGAAAGCGCCCGGACGGTGGTCAGTCGCCTCTTGCTTGCACTGTGGAGAGCGTCCGACGCGGCTTCGGACTTCAATCGGCCGCTGCACTACCAATCGCCGGGTTGGACGTGAACCCTGCCAACGAAAACGAGAAAGGGTCAAGCGATGGTTTCGCCTGACCCTTCGGAAGCTTCGCCGCTAACGTGACGTCCGGGGCGGGTGTTAGCGCATCCGCCCGACGCGGCGGCTAGTCTGCCGGCATCTCGATCACTTTGGCAAGCGCCTTCATGATGATGCACCTCCGGCGCCAGCGCGGTCTGAGTCACTGACTAAGATCGTCACCGCCATGGAAAAGGCAGGAATAAGGTTCTTGGCGCTCGATGGTCCCTGGTCAAGAATTCAAGGCAAGGTCGACCGATCCTAGCGTTTCTTCCGCGCTTCGTATTTGCGCTCCCATTCGTCAAATTAGGTTCCTCCTCGTCGCATCGCGTCTTCCCGCATCCATTTTTCGAAGGGGTTCTCTTCCTCGGCAGGCCCGGAAGGCGCCTCAATCCCCGACAACTTGTCCAGCATCTGGTCAATGGCTCGCTTGTCCCAACGGCGCCCGATGACCGGTTTGGGCATTAGGCCGGCTGTCACCCATTTCGACCAGGTGTTTAGGGTCACGCTACAATACGCGGCGGCAGCCTTCCCGGAGAGCAAACGAGGCTCAATGTGGCTATCGTCGGCCAATGCGGGCGCTCATCCGGCGGAGCGCCACGATTATGTTGCCGATCAAGGCGCCGAGCCCGGCGCTCACGAAAATGAAAACCAGCACGCACAGCCCGATTATGATCAACCACGAGCCACGCCGTCCATAAGCGTCATGAACATCGGTCACCCCCGGCGATCCTCTATCTTGACTATTGAACCGCCGGGAACACGGTAGACAAGGCGATGCGGGGCTAGACGTGGGTTGAACCGTAGAAAATCGAAATTCGTTCGAGAATTCAGCGCCCTTCGGTTGACACCCCTTCCGCCAGTATATTGTTCGCCACTGTTCGTGGTCGTTCGAACTCCACAGCAACTTCAGTGACTTACGCCGAACGACTGTACTTCGCAGTTCGTTGGTGTTCTTCCTAATCGGGTCACTGACCGTAGCTGAAGACCGTGGGTTCGGAGGACGATTCCTTGGAGGAACAATGGCTGGACGGCTCAGACCACTCGACGTAGAGCGCCTCATAAAGCCCGGCAAATACGCCGATGGCGGCGGCCTGTATTTGATCGTCACAGGACCGACCTCGAGAAGCTGGTCGTATAGATATTGGAAAGACGGCAAAGAGCGGTGGCACGGTCTTGGCTCGTTGAAGGCGGTATCGCTAAAGGATGCGCGGCTTGCGCGAGATGCGGCCCGACTGCGTGTTAAAGGTGATCGCAGCACTGCCGGTATCGACATCGTTCAAGAACGGCGAAAAGAACGCGACGAGGCAAAAACCGTCGTGGCCAAGATGGTATTGCCAACCTTTGAAGAATGTGCGGAAGCCTACATTCGGGCGAACTGGTCGACCTGGAGTGAGAAGCATCGCGATCAATGGCCGTCCTCCCTCAAACGCTACGCCTATGCTACCATCGGCAAACTGACGATTCCGGAGATCAAGCCAAGCCACATCCACGATCTGCTGGAGCCAATCTGGGTAGAGAAGCGGGAGACTGCGAACCGCGTCCGTGGCCGAATTGAAACGATCATCGCAAAGAACGTCGATATCGATGATCCGGAATTCCGCAACCCAGCCGAACTGACACGGCAGATGCGCGAGAAATTACCAAAACGCTCCAAGCGAGTCGTTCGGCATCATCCCGCTTTGGCCTATGCCGAAGCACCAGCATTTTTGAGGCTTCTAGCTAGCGCGCCAGGCAGAGCTGCTGCCATGTTGCGCTTTCTAATTTTTACGGCTTGCCGCACCAACGAGGCGGTCGAGGGGCGGTGGTCCGAGATCGATCGGCCAAATTCGACTTGGAAAATTCCGGGCGACCGAATGAAGATGGACCAGGACCATTACGTTCCATTGTCTGCCCCCGCCTTGGCGGTGCTCGACGAGTTGCGCGATGGACGCGAAGGCGAACTAATCTTCGCCGGACCTGATGGCGGAGCATTCTCAGAAAACGCAATGCTCGCAGTGCTTGATCGTCTCGGCTACGGACACGTCACCGTCCATGGTTTCCGATCAACCTTCGCGACTTGGGCGGAGGAATGCACCGATTATCCGGACGGCGTACGCGAAGCCGCGCTGGCCCACAAATACAAGAGCGAGACCACCGCAGCCTATCAGCGAGGCCAAAAGTTGGAAAAGCGACGGGCTCTAATGAAGGATTGGGCCGCATTCCTCACCGGCAGCAATGTGTTTCAGCTGCAAGACCGCAGGGTGGGATAACTCCGGCTACCGAGCGAAAGGCCCGCCGGTTCTCGCGGGCGGCCCCTTGTCGACGATCTCTACAACGAGGTCTTAAGGATCCGGGACCACATTCGACAGCTGGAAACCGGCGGCGAGCTACCCGCACCGCGCGCATCACCGCCGCGAAGGCGACCAACGGGACACGCCGATGAAGCACGCCGAGGAACGACCATACGCAAATCCGGAGGCAGCCGCGCGCAAGCTCGTCAAGCTCGCAGCCGACGTCGCGGCCGTGCAGGACGGTCGCATCTATATCGAGAGGACGCGCCCTTCTTGTTCAAGCTGAAGGGCAGTCGCAGCGAGTTTGGCGCCGGGCTCAAACACGCGATCGAGCGCGGCTGGCTCCAGCTCCACGAGAGTGGGACATATGTACGCTTGCTCAGCTCGGGCGATGGCTTACTCACTCAATAGATCAGGGCAAAGAACAACCAGCCCGAGAGAAGCGCGCAGAAACCAATTCCCAGATAAGGCAATGCCAGGCGCATCGGTATTCCCTCCGAGACGCGGCCGTCAGTCTCTCATGGCGGTCGGCCGGCGACAACGAACGCCAACTGAGGTGGCCTCACTCTTTGGCTTTGAACTCGCAAAATCCTGCGGTTGAGTTGCCACAGCTCTACGTCATGACCATCCATAAGCTGTTCGGCCTGTTCCTTTGCGGCCTCGTCGGCATCGCATAGGAGGTCGATCGATAGCGGTACGACGACCCCACCTCGTTTAGGTGGACGGGATGAGCGAGACTCGCGCGTGGATTTGACAACGCGAGGGACGCTCGTTCCATGCATCAAGACAGACATCAAGACGGGCATGATGCCGCCTCCTATCAGCGGATCGAGGTGATCACAGGGGAGAGGCGACGGCGCAGTTGGAGCGATGCGGAGAAGGCGCGGATCGTGGCCGAGAGTGCCGATCCGGAGACGAGCATTTCCGAGGTGGCTCGACGCAACGGGGTGAACCGGGGACTGCTCAGTGTGTGGCGGCGCCAGGCGCGGCTCGCGTCGAGCGAAGCGCCGCAGTTCGTGCAAGTCAGGCTCGAGGCCGCCGTCGAGGCGCAGCCGAACGCGATCGATAAGGCGCATGTTCTGACGGATCCGGCCGAGCGGATCGAGGTGATGATCGCGGGCGCGACGGTGCGCGTGCCCGTCGGCGTCGACGCCGCGACGCTGGAGCGCGTGCTGGCGGCGGTGAGATCGACGCGATGATCTCTTTCGGTCCAATGGTCCGTGTGTTCGTCGCGACGCAGCCGATTGACTTTCGTAAAGGCGTTCATGGCCTTGTCGCGCTGGTAGCGGAGGGATTAGGCGGCAAGCCCTACAGCGGTGACGTTTATGTCTTCCGATCGAAGCGATCGGATCGTTTGAAGCTACTGGTTTTTGACGGCTCGGGAATGGTTCTAGCGACGAAGTGGCTGGAGAATGGGGGCTTTGCCTGGCCACCTGTTCGCGAGGGTACGATGCCGGTGACGGGGGCGCAACTGGCGATGCTGATTGAAGGTCTTGCGGAGTGGTCGCGTGTGGTCCCGAAGGTGACGAAGCGGCCGACGAAGGTTGCCTGAAGCGTCTTGTTTTGCTGGCGATTGCGAGTGCGTTCGTGTAGCTCTGCGATATGGCGCTTCGCCCCGAAGATCTCCCCTCTGACCCTGCGGCTCTTGCCGAGATGGTGCTGGCTTTCGAAGGCGAGAACGATGATCTGCGCGCAGAGATCGCCACGTTGAAGAGCCTGATCTTCGGCGCACGATCGGAGCGCGCGGCGATCGTCTGCGCCGAACAGATCGCGTTTGATCTGGAACGGACCGCCGGCTCACAGCTCCCGGCCAATGACGACAAACCGGACGCGCCGCGGCCGGAGCGGCGCAAAGCGAAGCGCAACATCGGCGCGCTGCCGGCGCATCTGCCTCGGGTCGAGCGGGTGATCGAGCCGGCGTCCACGCTGTGCCCGTGCTGCACGGGTCAGATGCATCGGATCGGCGAGGAGAGCAGCGAAGCGCTCGATCGGGTTCCCGCGTGGCTGCGTGTGCTCCGCACGATCCGTCCAAAATACGCCTGCCGCTCCTGTGAGGGCCCGATTGTCCAGGCCCCGGCACCGGCGCGGCTCGTCGAGGGCGGCATGGCAACGACGGCGCTGATCGCGCATATCGCCGCGGCCAAATATGCCTGGCAATCGACGCTCTATCGCCAGACGCAGATCCTGGCGGGTCAGGGTGTCGTCGTCGACCGTCAGACGCTGGCGCGCTGGATGGGGAGCGCGGCGTGGCTGGTCAGGGGCCTCTACGATCTGCAACTGAAGACTATGCACGGCTTCGAGCGGCTGTTCTGCGACGAGACGCCGATGCCAGTGCTCGATCCGGGACGCGGCCGCACGAGGATCTGCCAGTTCTGGGCGCACGCGACGGACGATCGGGCGTGGAAGGGGCCGGCGCCGCCGGCGGTCGCCTACGTGTTCGCAGGTGGTCGCGGCAAAAAGGAGATCGTGGCGCAGTTAGCCGGCTTCGAAGGCGTGCTGCAAGTCGACGGCTATGCCGCCTACGCCTCGCTGGCGGGCGATGCGATGATGTCGGGCCAGATCCAGCTGGCGTATTGTCTCGTTCACGCGCGCCGCAACTTCGTGAGGGTGCACAAGACGACGAACTCACCCTTCGCCGCGGAGGTCATCGAGCGCATTGCGGCCGTCTACGCGATCGAGGAGAGGATCCGCGGTCTCGATGCTGGGGAACGCCGCGCGACGCGACAGGCCGAGACGAAGCCGCTGATGGAGGCGTTGAGGGCCCGTCTGATCGCGGTGAAGGACGGGATCTCCCGCCGCTCGACGCTCATCAAGGCGATCGACTACATGCTCGAACGCTGGCAGGGCCTGACGACGTTCCTGGATGACGGGCGGCTCGAGCCGGACACCAACACGGTCGAACGATCGATCAGGCCAATTGCGATCGGAAAAAAGAACTCGTTGTTCAGTGGTGACGAAGGCGGGGGCGAGACCTGGGCGATACTCGCTTCGCTTCTTAACACAGCGAAATTGAATGGCCTCGACCCCGAGGCGTATCTCGTCGACGTTCTCGATCGCATGGTGAGCGGCGCCACGAAGACCAACCAGCTTCACGAACTTCTGGCCTGGAACTGGAAGGCCGCACGCGAAGCCGAAAAGCGGGCCGTGGCATGACGAAGCCGAAGCAAGGGCGGGGAACGCGAAAAGCACGCAAGACGACGATGGCGGACTATGCCATGTCGTTCGAACGGCTCGGGCAATGGATCAGCAAGCGCGCCAGGTCGCCGACGCTTCGGCATCCGCGGGCGACGTCGCTCTCCATGCTCGATGGCGCGGTGGCCGCGGTCGTCGCCGGGCCGGTCTCGATGGCGTCCGAGGAATGGGTGTGCCCGCTCCTCGGCGTAGATCCCGACGCCTTCAATCACGACACCGAGGAGTTCTCGGCAATCGCCGCCACGCTGATGCGCCACAACGCTATCAGCGAGACGCTGTCGACGAGACCGGAGAGCTTCGAGCCGCTGTTCGTGCGATCACCGGACGGCGAAGTCGACCCGCAGCCCTGGTGCATGGGCTTCTACGCCGTCATGAAGCTTCGGCTTCTCGTCTGGTCGCGGCTTCTCCCCCCGAATGGAACCGAACACCTTATGCTGCGGCCGATCTTGGTCCATTGCATCGACGACGCCGGTCGACCCTTGCTACCCCCGGCCCGGCGCACGCTGGGAACGCAGCCCATCATCCAAAACGCCTGGCGCAACATTCCAGCAACCGTCGAGGCCCTCCGGCAGTTCTGGATGCCTATACGCTTCAAGCGCGGTGCGTAGGCCGTCCGCACCAAGTCCGTGGCTCCGTGGGCCTCTCGTACCGTTTACGGTCGATCCGCTGTTGAATGTGACCATCGGAGCCTATGAGGTAGGCGTGGTATCCGATCATTTCGGTGGTGCCAGACCCGGCGAGGTCAGCCACTCGCTTATGTGAGCGCCGGTCTCGGCTTGCCGAGCTTTGCGGATCGCCCGCTCCCGCTCGATACCTGGCGGAAGCGATTTGGCTGCCTGCCGGAGCCGCTGGGCTTGTTCGGCAAGGCGTTCTTCAAGAGATGTAGTTTGCTTGATGCGGCGTCGGTGCATGGCGCCAGCTCCTGTCCAAAGGGAAGGAGGCGGGAGCGCGTGATGGCGTTCTCATCACCGATAGATGCCAAGGGCTGCGCGGTGATGGGGCTAGTCTGGCATGTACGCTACCGGACTTATGGTCAATTTTGATCACCTCGCACCAGTCACCGAAGGTAAAGGCCACTCCCCTACATAAGCCACCGCGATCGGAAACAGGCCAGCGCCTAATGCACAAAAATGACGTACGCGAGGGCGGCCGCCAGCAGAACGCCCAAAACCGTATTGGCATTGGGACCCATCTTTGAATCCTCTGCCCGTGGAGGCCCCAGCATCGGGCCGGGGGGCGTGATGATGCTGCGGCTTCCGGACAGGCTTCTGTCTCGTGGGACCGAGACCGTCACCGCAGAACACAAGCCGGGCGCAACATAGATGTTCCCAGCCAAGTCCTAAATCTCCCCTGCCTGTGGCCTGTTTCACACAGCGCGCGCTCGGCCGCAGGGTCCGGTCTCGTCCGGCACCTGCGGCCCGTGCTGCGACGTTCCGCACGATCGGCGTGCATCTGGTGCTACCCTGCACCGTTGACGTTTGTTGGCCGAGGGGGTTCTGCCGAGCCAGGAACATCGTCGCTTTTGCCAAGTTTTCCCGACGCCCTCGAGGCTCGTCGAGGGTAACCTCTAGGCCCCGGCTCATCCCCCATTTGAGCTGGGGCCCTTTTCTTGCGGGACAAGGACTCAAAGGGAACACAAGGGCGGCCGAATATTTGAATCGTCGCTGGCTCGCTGACCACAGCCGGCGGAGCGGCCTCGGCCTACCCCTTGATCCCTCCGGAGCCGGGGCCGTTCTCTTCGCCCAAGGACAGCCTTGAAGTGTGTAGCCCTGCTCCTGCGAGTTCAACTGCGCGGAAGTCGGAGGGAAAATGTCGTTCCCGTTTGTTCGTTGGAGGCGACAGAAATTTCGCCGCCGTGGGCTTCGACGATTAATTTCGCGATATAGAGACCGAGGCCCAGATGTGTACTGTGCTCAGACTCATCGCTGACGTCCTGGCCGCGCATCCAAGACTGAAATACTAATTTTTGTGTGTCCGGGGGGATTGGTGAACCCATGTTGTGCACGGCTATTGTGACGGTGTCGGGGGCGTTGCCTGCGATCCTCACAGTGATAGGCTGCTCTCGGTCGCCATATTGGATGGCGTTGCCCATCAGGTTCGACAGCACCTGCCCCAGGCGCGCAGCGTCACACGAGCACGTAGGATCTCCGTCGTGCGTGACCTCAAAATCACGATCCGTGTGGATGGCGCGCAGCTCATCCGCTATCTCCTGACAGAGCGCCACCATGTCGATTTTGGTCTTTACAACTGGAATTTCAGTACCGAAGGACGAGCGCGTGAGATCGAGTAAGTCATTTAAAATTTGTGTCGCCCGACGGGCCGCCGTCCTAATCTCCGAAACCACCTTTGCCTGTTTCGGATTTGTTATTCCGGATCGCTCCATCCACTGAGCACCCATCGAAACCGCGCCTATGGGGTTGCGCAAATCATGACCCAGCACGCCCAAGAACAAATTGCGGGAGTCATTAATCGTCTTAGTGTAGTGAGCTACCGACTCCGTGACAGCCTGATCAATCGCTTCATTGAATCGCGTGAGGTCTTCAACATCGGTTGCAGCCAGCCCTTGATGATGAGCCACCCATTGCTTCACAACACTTGCGCGAAGCGCCCGGTATTCGGAGACCATCTGGTCGATGTCAAAACCATCGGCAAGGCGAAGAGCGGCATGAACCTCAGCCGCGCTCTCGGAAAACGGATTTTCTGGAGGGCCCACGCCGCGCGATTTATCAAACCTCTCTCGCGCAGTCTGCGCAGATTCGAGGTCGTCTGCAATAAACCCGAGAATATCCACGACATGATCTTGCAAAGCTAGCTTCGTCATCTTGTCGCTGGCCGGCGATATAGTTCGCGCGAAATCGATCCATTCCTTGACGATAGCGGCGTGGTTTTGCCGAATGAAATCCGCCAGCCGGCGTTCATGCCCTCGTGTCTCACTTGGATTGGTCACAGCCGGCCCCTTTGCGCATGTTGAGTATTCTGCCGTGGTTTTTTTGTTAAGGTGAAAGCCCGCCATGCTTCGAGTGAGTTCAGAAACGCTGTTAGCGGCGGCGCAGGCTGAAGAGGTCAATGACCGAAGCCGCCAAACTTAGGCGGCCCTACTCTTTCGGGTCGGGGGGGTGATTGGCGGCCTTCGCTTCCGTCGCCTGTGCGATCAGGATTGCAATTTCGTCCAGTGTTTGCCGGTCGTTGATCCCGAGTGACAATCGTCGATATCGGGCGATCTTATCGTCGTACAGAGTGCACTTTTCACACATGCTTCCGCTCGCATATGGGGCGGGAGCATGAAGCACTCTCAGTCACCGATGGACGCCTCGGACTGGGCGGTGATCTCGGGACCATAAACCAGAACTCGGGTTCCCGACAGAAGGAACACAGCCCGCCAACGGAGGCGGCCTCAATGCCTGCGCCGTTCGACCGCGAATGTGAATTTGAGGTGGAGCACCGGACCGCTGTCGTCCCGGACTTCAATCGACATCTGTCGGCCACTGGTCCCTAGTACCCACTTTTCTTGGAACGTGAGTCGTGATTCAAGGTCGGGATGATACCCGAAGCAAGAGAAGTCCACCTTTCGAGGAAAGATCGCAAGGTGCTTGAGGCGTGTTATCGCTCTCCGGTGACGTTGCAGCGCGATTTGAAGCGGGCGCGGATAGTTCTGTTGGCGGCGGATGGGCGCAGCACCCGGTCGATCGCCAAGGAAGTTGGGGTCCAGCCGCGGATTGTCAGCCTTTGGCGGCATCGCTATGCCGACCATGGCCTTGAAGGGCTGCAAGACAAGCCGCGGCCTGGCAAGCAGCCGATCTATACGAAGACGACCGACAAGCGGATTCTGAAGCTGCTGGATAAGCCGCCACCGCAAGGGTTTGCGCGCTGGACCGGCCCCCTGCTGGCCGAGGCGCTGGGCGATGTCGATGTCCAATATGTCTGGCGGTTCCTGCGCAGCCACAAGATTGACCTGGTGGCTCGCAAGTCCTGGTGCGAGAGCAACGACCCGAACTTTACGGCCAAAGCCGCCGATGTTGTCGGCCTCTATGTCGCGCCGCCGGCGAAGGCCATTGTGCTGTGCGTGGACGAGAAGCCCTCGATCCAGGCTTTGGAGCGAGCGCAGGGTTATCTGAAGTTGCCCAATGGCCGCGCCTTAACCGGCCAAAGCCACGATTACAAGCGGCATGGCACCACAACATTGTTTGCGGCGCTCGAAGTCGCCACCGGAAAGATCATCGCGACCCATTCAAAACGCCGGCGCCGCGTCGAGTTTCTCGATTTCATGAACAGCGTCACCGCGACTTTTCCGAACCGCAAGCTTCACGTCATCCTCGACAACCTCAACACCCATAAAAAGAACGAGGACTGGCTCAAGGCCCACCCCAACGTGCAATTTCATTTCACGCCGACAAGTGCGTCATGGCTCAATCAGGTCGAAGTATGGTTTTCCATCTTGCAGGGGCAGTCGCTCAGCGGCACCTCCTTCACGAGCCTCAAGCAGCTTCAGGAACACATCGATGCCTACGTCAACGCATACAACGACAGAGCCGAGCCCTTCGTCTGGACCAAGAAAAAGGTCCGTCAACGCCGTTTCAAAGGCCGCCGTATCACTCAGCTCTGATTCCGGGTACTAGCCCGTCTTATTCGCGAGAGGGCGCCTGAGAGGCTGGCGAGCGTGGTGTAAAGCGCTGATGCGGCGTAGGATTCGGTTGCGAAGCCACCCCATCACCTTCAACCGCGAACGCCACGCCCGCCATGACCGATGATACGATTTCAGACCACTATCGAGAAGCAAGAATTCAACACAAATAAAACCTCTGCCTCGCGCTCGATCTCTTCATGCTTGATAGTCTCGTTTCGGAGGCTGATCACCTACCGCGTCTAATAGGCCGCTCGCGCCGGTTTCTTTGGACGCGGCACGACCGCGACTCCACGTTTCGGCACAGAAATGATCGGGAGTCACTCAATCTTTCTTCAACTTAACCCGTCTTATTCGTAAGAGTGCGCCTGAGGGGTAAAGCGCTGATGCGGCGTAGGATTCGGTTGCGAAGCCAACCCCATCACCTCCAACCGCGAACGCCACGCCCGCCATGACCGACGATACGATTCCGCCCTTCTCGTTTCCAGCCGTTCACGCCAAGAAAGTCACAGCTGCCTTCGATGGTGGGCGCCTAACCTCGAACGGGGGCGTGATGCTTCTGGCGATGGCCGAGCGGCGTCTCGGTTTGGCCAACAATCTGGCCCGGGTGTTCCCGGATCGGCGCGATCCGACGCGGGTCGTGCACAGCCTGGTCGATATGCTCCGCGCTCGCATGTTCGCGATCTGCTGCGGCTACGAGGACGCCGACGACCTCGATCATCTGAGGTCCGATCCGGCATTCAAACTGGCCTGCGGACGGCTGCCGGACACGGGCCGGGATTTGTGTTCCCAGCCGACGCTGTCGCGGCTGGAGAATGCTCCGCGCCTGCGCGACGTGATCCGGCTGACCTACATTTTGGTCGACGCATGGATGGATAGCTACCCGCGCGAGCCGGCATCCGTCACGCTCGACATCGATGATACCTGCGACGTCGTCCACGGCCATCAGAGCTGGCCCCGCAAATTCGGACAGTAGCTTGAGTGGATTTTCTGCCTGACAGCGGCGAGGATTCTTGCTGCGAATCAGGAGCGAAGATGACGAAGAAGAGCCGCCGGACGCATTCTCCGGCATTCAAGGCGAAGGTTGCTTTGGCTGCGGTCAAAGGCGACAAGACACTGGCGGAGCTGGCGCAACTGTTTGATGTTCATCCGAACCAGATCACGATCTGGAAAAACCAGCTCCTGGAAGGCGCCGCCGGCGTGTTTGGGCATGACAAGACATCGGCCGAGACGCCGGTCGATTTGAAGGCGTTACATGCCAAGATCGGCGAGCTGGCGTTGGAAAACGATTTTTTGTCCGGCGCGCTCACCAAGGCGGGCCTGCTGAGCGCAAAGCGATGATCGACCGCGATCATGATCTTTCTATCGTGCGCCAGGCGAAGGTCCTGAAGCTGGCTCGCAGCACGGTCTACTATGAACCTCGGCCAGTTTCGGCCGAGGACCTTGCCTTGATGCGTCGGCTCGATGAGCTGCATCTCGATTATCCCTTCGCGGGAGCGCGTATGCTGCGATCGTTGCTGCGGCGGGAGGGCGTATACGCCGGTCGCCGCCACATCGCGACGCTGATGAAGCGCATGGGGATCGAGGCGGTCTATCGTCGCCCGAACACGAGCAAGCCGGCTCCGGGTCACAAGATCTACCCGTACCTGTTGCGCGGATTGAAGATCGAGCGGCCCGACCATGCGTGGGCAATGGACATCACCTACATTCCGATGCGGCGTGGCTTCGTCTATCTCGCGGCGGTCGTCGATGTGTTCAGCCGACGGGTCCTGGCCCATCGCGTCTCGATCACAATGGAGGCGGCCTTCTGCGTCGAAGCGGTCCAGGAGGCGTTGGCGAAGCACGGCAGGCCCGAGATTTTCAACACGGATCAGGGCAGCCAGTTCACCAGCCTCGAGTTCACCGATGTGCTGCTGGACGCGAAGATCGCCATCAGCATGGACGGCAAGGGCGCCTGGCGCGACAACGTGTTTGTCGAGCGGCTCTGGCGCACGGTCAAATACGAAGAAGTATATCTCCGCGCCTACGACAGCGTGTCCGAGGCGCGAGCGTCAATTGCCAAGTATCTGGCCTTCTACAATCAGGGACGCCCTCACTCGAGCCTTGACGGGCGCACGCCCGACGAGGCTTACTTCGGCACGCAAGCTATGGTGATGGCCGCATGACCGTCGCCGACGGTTTTGTCGTCGCTCTGGTCGGGCTACGCCCTCCCGACGCAACGACAAAACCGTAAAGCCCCGCGTTCAGCATAACCCGGCAGGAATCCACTTAAATCCAGCGGGGCGCTGTCCAAACAACCGGGGCCAGCTCTATCAGCAGCTCTCGCTGTTCAACGCTCATTATGACGAACGCTGCTTCCTGCCGATCCACGTCTACGACACGGAGAAGAGCCGGCCCGTGGCCGTCGTGCTGCGGCCCGGCAAGACGCCGGGCGGCGTCGAGGTGCGTGCCCATCTGCGCCGCCTGGTACGGCATATCCGGACGCGATGGCACAACACGCAAATTACGTTCCGTGGCGACGGGCACTATGCCCGGCCGGAGGCCATGGCGTGGTGCGAGACCAACGGCATCGACTACATCTTCGGTCTGTCCGGCACCAAGCCTCTCGCCAGAAAAGTCGACGAGGTCGCCGACGACATCCGCACGCGACGCGCCATCGAGAACCTGCCGGTTCTGCGTGGCTATACCGAGACGCGCCACAAGGCAAAGTCCTGGGATCGCGAACGGCGCACTGTCGCCCGTATTGAGGCGACGATGCTCGGCCTCGACATCCGCTTCGTCGTCACCAGCCTCGATGTCGGCTCGGCCGAGTGGATCTACGACAGCCTGTATTGCGCGCGCGGCCAAGCAGAGAATCTGATCAAGCTGCATAAGACACAGCTCGCCTCCGACCGCACCAGCTGCCGTTCGGCGCTCGCCAACCAGGTCCGTCTCGTGCTCCATACGGCCGCTTATTGGCTGATGCTGACCGTGCGCGACGCCATTCCCAAAGCCCGGGAATTGGCCGCTGCCGAGTTCGCGACGCTGCGTCTTCGTCTCTTGAAAATCGCTGCCCGTGTGGTCGAGACCACGAGCCGCATTCGCCTTGCGTTTGCCGCGGCATGTCCCGAAGCCGACCTGATCCGCGGCTTGCCAGGCGCGTTGCTGCCGCTCGGTCCTTGACCGGCGGGGCGTCCGCCCCCCGTTCGCCCAACCTATACCTCAAGCGCGTTGCAAAGTACGGGTCGTCAGGCGGTGAAAAGCCGAAGGCAATCCTGTGCGCCTCGTCAGACAAGATGTGCGGCCGCATCAATCGGGCCAAAAACCCGCACTCTCACGAATAGGACGGGCTAGGGTGCCGACGGCAATCTCGGGCCATATCGGCCAGCGAGCGCGCCGCCTCTTCCTGCACCTTCTCTATGGTTGAGAGCTCCAGACCTTCCTCATCCGGGAAAATCTCGTCACCCTCTCTGATGTCAAAGTAATACCGTCTCATCAGACCAGAACGACGCCGACCTCAAATTGTTCTTTTCGTAAAGCAGGCCACACCCAAATCAAACTGGGACTGACGCCGGAAGCAGTGCCGGCATCCTACCTCTGCTCATTCCTCGGGCAATGTTTTTCAAGACGGCGACGCGATCCTTGGAAATACCGCTCGCGCGAGAAAGTCTCTTGTAGAGGTCAGTATGTTCTCGGCACTCAGCAATGTTGATCAAGAGCTCAGCCTCCCTTTTGCCGTAAGGCCAGTCAAAGATCAGCTTCGGACATTGAGGTTAAGTACCGTCAGGGCTCTCCTAAGGTCGGGCACGAGCCAATTTTTTGGAGTGATCCCAATAGGAACGACGAGCACGGGCGCTTATTTGAGTCGTCGCCGGCTCGCTGCCAGAGCTGGCGGAGCGGCCCCGGCCTACCCCCCTCGTCCCCTGCAGCCGGGGCCGTGTCTCCGCCCTTGTCGATCGGAGTAGCGTATGCGTTCCGCGCCCTCGATCGTGCCGGCTGACCGCTTCGACCGCGACATCTATCTGGTGCTTGAAGACTTTGGCGCGCGCGCCGGTTGCGCCTGGCGCGAGACCGACGAGGCTGAGACCGACCTCGAGACGATCTTGCGAAATCTCCCGTCCGGCCAGTCGCCTATCCAGTTCGGATTGTGTCCTTCAATCCCATCGAGGGGTGGTCGCGAGATGCGACTTCCGACGTCGCCGACGCACTGGCCCAGCGCGCATCTGACACTGACACTGAGGTCTCTTCTGCACTGCAAGCCTTCATCATCGCCAACGCCACAAGGCGCTTCGACATGCAGCTAGCGCTGCCCTTGCGCGGAGTCGCCTGATGCCCAGCGACGAAAAGCCCCTGGCGGCCGGTGCAATGGCTACGACGTGCGCCAACTGTGACGATCTCGGCTGGGTTTGCGAGAACCACCCGGACCGCCCCTGGGACGGCGCGCGCGCCTGCACCTGTGGCGGCGCTGGCGCACCCTGCCCGGCCTGCAACGCTGCTGGCGAAGGTGAAGTGCCGCGCATGCCGGAAGGCTTTCGGGTGGAGGTCGACAAGGACGGCTGGCGGCACTGTGCCTTGTGAGCGGCCCCAAGCGCCTTCGCAGTAGCGCCGAACGGTCGCTGGCGACTTCATCGGCGGGTCCACAAGAGCCGCCTTCGGCGCTCACCCGCCCGATACGCACAGCGCGACCAGTCGTTGGCCCAGCGCGAACCAGCGACGTGGACGTAAACCGATTGCTCCGTAATCATAGGGGAACGATGCTCTTCACTGCGGGGCGAACCGAGCTATGGCGGAATCTGGGTGATGACGGTGTGAGGAAGGCGGCGTATCGAGGCGGGTGACGAGCCTGCCAGAACCTCTCGAGGAGAGCGATACGCCATGACCGAGACTACCAATGTTCTTGCTTTCCGTCAGCCGTCCGCGGTTGATGATCCACTGACCGATATCGTTCGTGCCGGCGCGCGGGACCTGCTTGCCAGGGCGATCGAGATCGAGGTTGGCGCGTTTCTGGCCAGCACGGCCAATCTGACGCTGCCCGACGGTCGAGCGCGCCTGGTCCGACATGGGCACGGTCCGGTGCGCGAGATTGCGACCGGCATCGGTCCGGTGGAGGTCGCTCGTCCCAAGGTCCGCGACCGCGGAGCGAGCGGGCCAGGCGACCGCCTCCGCTTCAGTTCGGCAATCCTGCCGCTATGGGCGCGGCGGACGAAGAGCCTGGATGCCTTGATCCCGGTCCTCTATTTGCGCGGCATCTCGACCGGCGACTTCCAGGAGGCGCTCTCGGCGCTGCTCGGCAAGGATGCGCCGAACCTGTCGCCTTCGGTGATCGCCGGCCTGAAGGCCGATTGGCAGGTCGAGTACGAACGCTGGCAGAGACGCGATCTGTCGGCGCGTCGCTATGTCTACATCTGGGCCGATGGCGTGTACCTGCAGGCCCGCATGGAAGATCACAGCGAATGCATGCTGGTGCTGATTGGCACCACGCCGGAAGGCAAGAAGGAGCTGATCGGCTTCCAGGTCGGCGTGCGCGAGAGCGCGCAGAGCTGGCGCGAACTCCTGATCGACCTGCGGCAACGCGGGTTACGGATTGCCCCGCAACTCGCCATCGGCGACGGCGCCCTCGGCTTCTGGAAGGCACTGGACGAGGCCTTTCCCGGCACGCGGCACCAACGATGCTGGTGCCATAAAGTGAGCAACGTACTCGACAAGGTCGCCAAATCCGTGCAGGGCCCCATGAAGAACGACCTGCGGAACATCTATCTGGCCCCACACCGGGCCGAAGCTGAAACCGCGATCGACGTCTTCGTCGAGAAATACCACGTCAAATACGGACGTGCGGTGGAGTGCCTGATCAAGGATCGCCATGCGCTGCTCGCCTTCTTCGACTTCCCTGCTGAGCACTGGATCCACCTACGCAGCTCGAACCCGATCGAGAGCGTCTTCGCCACGGTGCGCCACCGAACGGTGCGGACCAAGGGATCGCTGTCGCAACAAACTGCAAAGCTGATGGTGTTCAAGCTCATCGACGCCGCATCGAAGACCTGGCGGCGATTGAAGAGCACGAACCAGTTGCCGAAAGTCATCGCCGGTGTAAAGTTCATCGACGGAATCGAAGTCATTCCGAACACTGAAAGCCACGCCGCCTGATCAGGCCGCGTCACCCAAAATCAGCCATAGCTCGGGCGAACCCCGCTGTAAACTGATGCCGGATTGTGAAATCGATTCGTAGGAAGATGGCTAAATCCTCGAAACTTGTCGCCGCTAAGAATGGGCGAGTACTTCTGGTCCGACGACGGCGCGATAAGCGCTGGGCGTTCCCGGGCGGCCGTAAGCGTGCGGGTGAAAGTGAGAGGAAGTGTCTTCGCCGCGAGATCACCGAGGAACTGCCGAAGCTAAAACTTGGGCCAGTGAAGCTCTGGAAAGAGGTAAAGGGAAAAAACCGTCAGTCCGGACGACAGATGAGCGACGCGATCTTTGTGGCCAAGAAGGCGTCCGGTGCCCTGAGGATCGGCGATAAGAACGAGATCGACAAAGCGGCTTGGCGCAAGCCGCGCGGCATCAGACTCACGCCCACGTCGCGCTACATCCGGGACAAGTTGTTTCCGAAGTAGACCACGCGCTCGCAACTGCGGCCTCGAACCCAGCGGTCAACCGCGCAACCGTTTAGCGCGGGTCCAGACCTTCTTCAGATATCGTTTTCGGGCTCCCGGTGCACCAACCTTCCCGCCCCAAATGCGAATGAGTTGCCGTGATCGACCGGAAAGCTCGGCGACTTCCTTATAGCTCGCAAGACCATTCTTGAGCATATAGAGCGCGGCGGCTTTGGTGACATCCTTGGTGCGCATTTGCAGTGCGATCCCGATTGTCGTTTCGGGCCAGATGCTGATGCGTCAATACTGTAATGCCCCCAGGGGGCGGCTCAACTGGCCACCCACCTTGCATCTTCTCAAAGCTAGTGGTCTGGCTTTTCGCGCACGATCACGCCGGTCTTAGGGTCGGCGTGGAATTCCATCTTCTGTCCGTTCTTGATGCCTTCGCCCTCCCATTGGCCGTCGTCGGCTTCAAGCTTAGTGACCTGCGAATAGCCCGACTCCATGACCTTGGCCTTCACTTGCTCCATCGGCATCCAGTCAGGCCCGGGTTGGTCTGCTCTCGCTGCTGAGCCAATGGCGAGGGAACCGAGAACCAGAATTGTGGCAAGCTTCATTTTGGCCTCCTCTCGATGAAAGGCTTCAACGGGCGCGCTGAATTGATGTTCCTCTGTCTCGCCCGCGGACTTGGTGTCAGATCGACGCAAACGAATGGACGTCCGTTTTGGGCTCCTGGGGACAAGATAGTCGGCTTCGGGTCAAAACCGACAATGCTGCCCCTTCTTATGGGAAAGACGATCCCTATCTCCGCAGCATGCGTACCGCGTTCGAATTTTGCCTGCCGACCGCCGCCAAGGTGGTGCCGGCCGGGCCCGACTGGATCCACGAAATCAAGTATGACGGCTATCGCCTGCGCGTCGAGCGCCACGGAAAGACCGTGCGGCTATTCACCCGCAACGGGCACGACTGGTACAACCCTGCGCGCATGCACATCACGACCGTGCTGAATGACAAGTACGCGGCCATGGTCGGCGAGCCCGGCGGCAAGGACTGGGGCCTCAACGAGGCCGGCATGAAGCAGATGGATGACAACATCGGCTATGTGCTCAAGAAGCTCCAGGACATGGGTCAGCTCGACAACACGATCGTCGTGTTCACCACCGACAACGGCGCCGAAACCATCACCTTTCCGGACGGCGGCACCGCTCCGTTCAAGGGCGGCAAGCTGAGCACCTGGGAAGGCGGCATGCGCGCTCCGTTGGTCGTTCGCTGGCCGGGGGTCATCAAGCCCGGCACCATCAAGAACGAGATATTCGCGGCGCTCGACTGGCTGCCGACGTTTGTCAACATCGCCGGTGGCGCAAAGGGAGATGCGCTGAAGAAGCGTATCGAGGCCGGTCAATATCCCGGCATCGTGAAGACGACGCTCGATGGCGTCGATCAGACCGAATACCTTTCCGGGCGTTCGGAAACGTCGGCGCGCGATACCTTCTTCTACTATTCGGGCAAGGATCCGTCGGCGGTCCGCTACAAGAACTGGAAGATCTACTTCACGATGGTATCCGACGCGCCGCAGGGCTTTATTGCCGGTGCGGCTCCCTATCACTGGGCCCAGGTCGTCAATATCAAGCGAGACCCGTTCGAGACCTCGATCGGTTCACAATACAAGACACTCATGGGTCTGGGCGGCACAATCGGCTCCCCTTCTACAGCCTACGTCTATGACTGGAACATGCTGCCCATCGGCCAGTCGCTGTGGCTGAAGGAACTCGAGACCTATATTGCGTACCCGCCGCTCCAGGACCCGGCGAGCTACAACCTCGACCAGGTGCTGCAACAGATCAAGCAGGCCAAAATTGCCGGTCGCAGCGATTAGTCGCGAACGTCAGAAGTGGCCGATCCGTTCGGATCGGCCACTTGTCCCCGAGCATCCAGAAGTCCCACAAAGGATGATCAGGTCGCATAGTGCATTTGGCCATATTTCACTTAGATCTTTTTACCCGGTCTGATTTGACCATGCGCGGGCCGCGGCGACTTCAATCACTGCGGCCTTCGTTATTTCCTAGCGCTTTAAGCGCCGACGATGCGTCGCCCGGCGGTTCAATTGCCCCTTTCCGTCCATCCCCTTTCTGGGCCCCTCGGTCGGCTGCGGGCAGCGTTCAGTCTATCGGCCTCTGCTTCAGCAATGGAGTGCGACAAGCCAGACAGAGGCTTCCCGCCTTTTCCGATCGCAGGCACATCTAGTGAAAGATCCAGTACGGTGAACCGGCCGGTCACCGGTCGCTCATACCAAACAACGTACCGCGCCTTCATTTCGGTCATTCTAGACCCCCTCGGTAGCGGATCGATCCTCGAATAGATCAACGTATCGCGCATGGAGAATCACGTAGCCCTTGGCACCGTCTAAGAGCACCTTGACCTGAGTGGCCGTCGCTCCCTGACCAAGAACGATGCCTTTCTTCCCGCTAAGACGCGGTCCAGCCGAAGCACCAATGACGATCCGTCGACCAGCAAGAAGCTCGTCCTTGGCGGCCAATAGGTCTGCAGATTTCGGCAGGTTACGGTTTGCGCTCCGAGGCATGGCTTTTAAAATATCGCAGCATCGTTGAGTTAGAAAGCCCGTGTGTCGGGGGACCACGGCTTGCGCGACCGCTTTTCGATCGGTCAAGCTGGCGAACCGCTAGCGTGACTGGTGGTCGCAATGCGTACTGCAGAACAATTGGTAAAACCAAAACGTGTATTCCGCCCTGGTACACGTGATCGAACCCGACACGGCCCTAAGAAGCCGCTTATTTGTGCGCGCTGCTTAACAAATCTGCTAGCTGCGAGGCGCCGAGCGGCGTTGACTTTCAGCGGGTCCTTGGCGTGACACCTAGACGCCCCGGCGCTAGCCTCAGGCCATCCATCCGCGGCAGCCCCTGTCGTAAACCGGCAGGGGTTGCTTATTGGTGGTAGGCCCGCCAGTGAACCAGCGGGCCTTTGAGTTGGCATCCCAACAGATTGAACCTTACCGCCGCCGGGCCAATTTAAGCCCGGCGCCGTACTTGTCCCGGCTCGCTGCAGCCACCACTAGGATGAGGCACTGATGTCTGAAATGGACCCCGGTTTTGGGACCAGAGGCTAAGTTGGAAAAGGGCCGCTCCGTTTGATAGACGGAGGGCATGATGACGAAGAAGACACGACGGAAGATCGACGCGGCGTTGAAGGCAAAGATCGCGCTGGAAGCGGTGCGGGAGCAGGCGACGGTGGCCGATCTGGCCCAGCTGTCAATCGGCGTTGGACTGGGACCCCCGATCGGCGTCCAAAGGGGACCCCTTTGATCGGCGAGTCTTGATGGTAGCGCTCGCGGCGTCGGAGCTGGCCGGGGTTGCGGAGACGGCGCGAGCGCGGGTTGTTTGATCGTCGTCGCGGCTTTTAAAGCGCCAGCTGTCGTTACCGGTCTCGACGATGTCGCAGTGATGAGTCAGCCGGTCGAGCAGCGCGGTCGTCATCTTGGCATCGCCGAACACGCTCGGCCACTCGCCGAATGCCAGATTGGTGGTGACGAGGACGGAGGCGCGCTCATAAAGCCGGCTGACGAGGTGGAAGAGAAGCTGACCGCCGGACTGGGCAAAGGGCAAATATCCGAGCTCGTCCAGGACAATGAAGTCCATGCGGGTTAGGTGCTCGGCAAGCCGGCCCTGTCGCCCGTTGCGGGTCTCGGTCTCGAGGCGGTTGACGAGGTCGACCACGTTATAGAAGCGGCCACGGGCGCCGGATCGGATGCAGCTTCGCGCGATAGCGATGGCCAGATGGGTCTTGCCGGTGCCCGTTCCACCGACCAGGACGACGTTGCGTTGCTGGGCGATGAAGCCGCCGCCGGCGAGATCATTGACAAGCGTCTGGTTGATCGGCGTGGCGTCGAACTGGAAGTCTGCGATGTCCTTTGCAAGCGGCAACTTGGCGATGGTGAGCTGGTATTTGATCGAGCGGGCCTGCTTCTCGTTGATCTCGGCGGAGAGCAGATCGCCGACGATGCGCTGGGGTTCGTGCTGGCGTTTGACGGCGGTCGCCATGATCTCGTCGAAGGCGGCCTTCATGCCGTAGAGCTTAAGCTCGCCCATGAGATCGAAGATTTGGGTTCGTTCCATCAGTTTGTCCTCCGGAGGTTGTCGTAGCGGCACAATCGGCGATCGGCGCATGGCGAAGCGTCAAGGCGGCCGGCGTCATGATGTTGGCCGGTGGGGCAGGTTCACGTTGACGAGCCAGGATGTTGAGCACGACATCGGCGGAATGAACGCCATGAGCGACCGCCTCGGCGCAGGCGGCTTCCACCGCGGGCAATCCGTCTGTCAGCACCGCATTGAGGATATCGACCATCTGTCGATTGCCATCGTCGGCACCGGCGAGTTTGCGCCGTACACGCTCAATCGCTGCGGGCAGCACCCAGTCCTTGAAGGGAGCGCCATTACGCAAGGCACCGGGCTTGCGCACAAGCACGGGCACATAGTGCCAAGGGTCGTAGACCGTCTCGCCGCGACCGAATGATCCCCGCGGGTCACTTCAAATTCCTCCGGGTGTGGTCAGTCAAATTCCTCCACCCGCGAGGCAGGACAAGGGACTGTTAGTTTGAGTTTGTTTCCCGGGCAAGAGCTTCAGCGGCTTCTTTGAGCCGATAGCTGCGTCCGTCGAACTCAAGCAGATGGCAATGATGCATAAGGCGATCGAGGATCGTCGTGCTCATAGTGTTGTCCCCAAGGTATGCCCCCCAATCCTGCACGACGCGATTGGAGGTGACGATGACGCTGCGGCGCAGTTTGTAACGCTGATGGATCAGGGTCTGCAGCAAAGTGCCGGCGTCGTCGGGGATGGCGCGTGCGAGGAATAGATCGTCCAGCACGAGGAGATCGCAGTCGATGATGGTTCGCAGCCGGACCTCGCGTTGTGCCGGAGAGTTCAGGGCGTAGCGGTGGAAGAAGTCGTCGGTCTCAAGATACTGGACCTTGTGGCTTTGCAGGATCGCCTGATAGGCAATCGCCTTGGCGATGTGCGACTTCCCGGTGCCAGGTTTGCCAACAAGCAGAGCGTTCTCGCCAGCGGCAATGAACGCCAGGGTGTGGAGCTGGAAGCAGGTCTGACGTGGCAGTTTGGGATTGAAGGACCAGTCGAACTCGGCGAGCGTCAGCTTTTCGTCGAGCCCGGATTGCTGGTATCGCCGCTCGATAAGACGGGACTGACGACGGTCCAGTTCATCCTGCAGGATAAGGGAGAAGGTCTCGAGGAAGGGCTGGTTGGCGCCCTGCGCCTGGAGCACGCGCGTCTGCAGCGTGTCGCGGACACCCGACAGGCGCAGCTGTCGTAGGCAACGCTCAATTTCCGGCATGGTCATCATGTGGCTAGGTCTCCAGTTTAAGGTGAGAAGGTGCAGCGGGAGCGCTCGTGGCGCCGGAGTTGGCCGGGGTTGCGCAGGCGACACGAGCGCGGATTGCCGTGGCGTGATCGTCGTGAGCCTCGGCCTGCCGACCATTGTCGTCGGCGTCGCGCCGCACAGCGCGGCTGAAGAGGTCGCCGTATTCCGCGGGGGTACGGATCAGCGGATGATCCTGGGTGAGCGGCGATGCCGGCTGTGGCGTCACTCCAACCTGCTCGATCGCCTGTTCGAACAACCGCTCGACGGTCGCACGCACGTGCTTGTAGCGGTAGATGCGGTTGTCGATGGCGTGCGCGCAGGCCTGCTCGACCAGCCGCGCCGGATACTTCCGGCCCAGCCCGACAATGCCCCACATCGCGCGCTGTCCGGGGCGCCCTTCGGTGTCGAACACCTGCTGGCACAAGGCCCTGGTCTGCGGTCCGATGCGCTCGGCGCTCGCCAGCAGCACGGCGGTTTGCCGCGACGGGTTGAACGGCCGTTCGCTGGTCGGCAGGACGACAGAACCGGGGTGCGCCATCCGGGAATGAACACGCAGCAGCGCACGGGTGTGGCGATCACGGATCTCGATCGTGGTGGTGTAGATGCGCACGACGACCTGGCTGCCGATCGGCGCGGGCCGCGCGGCGTAATAGCTGTTGTCGACGCGTACGGTGGTGTCGTCGCAGACAGTCCGGACGACTTCGGTGAAGATGCGGAAGGGAGCGACAGGCAGCGGCCGCAGGTGCGGCTTCTCTTCCTGGAACATCGCCTCGACCTGACGGCGCGTGCTGCCGTGGATGCGTTTGGAAGCCCAGTTCTCCTCCCAGTGCCTCAAGAACTCGTTTTGCGCCTCCAGCGTCTCGAAGCGCCGTCCGGCCAGCGCAGTGCCCTGGGTATGTTGAATCGCATTCTCGACGCATCCTTTCCGATTTGGATCGGCCACGCGCGCGGGATCGGCGACCACGGCGTAATGAGCCAGCATCGCGCTGTAAATCGGGTTGAGCTGGGGCTCGTACAAATCCGGCTTGAGGACGCCTTCCTTCAGGTTGTCGAGCACGACATAGCTGGGGACCCCGCCAAAATACCGGAACGCCTCTTCGTGGAGCTGCGCCCAGACTTGTTGGCTGGACTTCCAGACTACCCGCCGGAAGCTGCGCCGCGAGTAGCGTAGCGTCATCACGAACAGGCGGGGACGACGGTACCGCCCGCTCTTCGGATCAACCGTCGGCGCGCCCTCGCCATAGTCGACCTGAGCTTCCTCGCCGGGGAGGAACTCAAGACGATCAAACTGCTCAGGATCAGCGTGCCGCAACCGGCGCACAAACCGCTTGACACTCTGGTAGCTGGACGGAAAGCCAAATTGATCAACCAGGTCCTGGTAAATCGCCTGCGCGTTCCGCTTCAGCCGGACCTGTTCTTCGATCCACGTCCGATGCGCTTCGCAAGCCGAACGGGCCAGGCTGCTGGTGACCGTCGCTTCCGATGTCCCAAAAGCCGGTGGTCGGGGTGGAGGAATTTGGCCGTCCGCGCTCACCGAGCCGGTGGTCACTTCCCCGGGGGAATTTGCCTCCGCACCGGCCCGCAGCGCCTGATAACGCCGGATCGTCTTGCGATCGACACCCGTCAGCCGGTGAATCTCGCGCTGGCTGGTGTTGCGATCAAGTAATGTAAGTACGGTGCTTTGCAGATGTCGCTTCAAGACGTTCAACTCCCCGGCCCCTTGCTGGCTAAAGGGGTCGAACATAAACGTCCTGCCTGACCGGCTACTGCTGTTCAGCGGCGCTGACGGCGATCATCAGGTGGGGGAGTTTCAAGTGACCATACCCGGGGGATTTTGACCGACCCACGGGGCCGAATGATCGCGGATGTTCGGCAACGACCCGGCCGTCCTGGCGGATCACGATGCGGTCCGCATAAGCCTGGACCTCAATGGGCCGCCCGACCGCGCTTGCCGCAACCGAGTACTTGTTGTTGTCGAAGCGCACCAGGCAGGTCTTGGAGACCGAGGCCGGGACGGCATGGAAGCCATCGAACCGACCTGCATAAGGCACGAGATTGGGTCGCTCGGCCTCGAAGATCTCCCAGACAGTCCGGTCGGCGAACTCTGGATGCCGATGCGCCTTGGCGTAGGCGATACATTTATCGAGCAACCAGGCGTTCAGCTCGTCCAATGTCTTGAAGCGCAGTCGCGGGGTGAAAAAGCGTTCGCGGACCAACCCGACCTGGTTCTCGACCTGTCCCTTCTCCCAGCCCGACGCTGGCGTGCAGGCAACCGGATCGACCAGATAATGGCTACACATCTGCAGGAAGCGCTGATTGTAGAGGCGGCCTTTGCCGACAAAGATCGTCTCCACCGCCGTCTTCATGTTGTCGTAGATGCCGCGCCGGCAAGTCCCCTTGAACAGTGCGAACGCCCGGTCGTGGGCGTCAAACACCATCTCCTGCGTCTCGCGCGGATAGGCCCGAACAAACAGCATCCGACTGTGGCAAAGCCGGACATGCGCCGCCTTCACGACCACCGTGGTTCCGCTCAACAGGACGACTTCGTGGCTCCAATCAAACTGGTAGGCTTCGCCGGGCGCAAAGCTCAACGGCACATAAGCTGAGGTCGTCGAGGCGCCACGCTCTCGGCTCCACCGCCGCGCATAGCGACGAACCGCGTCGTAGCCGCCGGCATATCCGAGGCCGCGAAGCTCTTCGAACAAGCGAATCAGCGTCAGCCGTTCGCGCGTCGTCTTGCTCTCGTTCGCCGCCAGCAACCGGTCAAGCTCGGCACTCCACGGGCCCATCTTCGGAAGCGGCTGCGTCTCTCGCTCGTACCGGAACTCCGTCGCCTCCGAGCGGATGACCTTGCGGACCACCTTGCGCGATACGCCAAGCTCCCGGCAGATCGCCTTGATCGGCTGACCATGAACAAAATAAGCGCGACGGATCTTCGCAATCGTCTCCACCACCAGCATCCCAACCTCGGCTTCCATGACTTGATGGAAGCCACTGTGGACCCTTGTCCCGGGGTCCCGATTGGATGCCGATTACCCCGAATACGGGGTCCTTATTCCATGCCGAAACACACAATATGGGCACGATCCACTACGCAAGATGGTTTCGCCCGGCCGGTACGGAAAACCTGATCTTTCTGTCGAACTACGACGGAAGCTGGGAAAGCTATTTGGAAGATTTCATCATGAAGGCACATCCCGGTCAGACCGCCGCCTGGTGTAATGGCGTCGGTTTCCCCCGGACAAGATACCTGATCAAGGATGGCGCCCAAAACGGCGATCAATTCAAGCGTTGGGTGCGCCTTCAACAGGTAGTCGCGCAGTTTTGGTACAGCCGGTTTCCCGAACTGACGACCGATCATATTCGTAACAATGCCTTGATTCACGATGGACTCGCGCGAGCGAGAACCGATTCGGACGCACGTGCTTGGCTTGATTGCCTCGGCTCCATGCCGCGCCCCGATTACGTCATCGAGACCGACGAAGTGCAATCGCTTGTGTTTCGGGGATTGCGGGCCCTCCCCTATTCGGTGTGCGCCTTGTTCCAGTTTTCGGAGCAATCCGACCCGAAAGAGCTTGCCAAATGGCTGGACATGCTGGTGCCTGGCAGCCTCAACCCGCATGAGGGCTATCCGGTGAGAGCCACAAGTTCTCTCGAGATAACGTTCGGAGATCGTCCATTCAGGAGCGCTCCTGACGAAAACACCATCGCTACCTTTGTCGCGTTTACGGCGACCGGTCTCAAGAAACTTCGGGTACCGGGACCTCAGTGCAGCGACGGTCTGGGCTCGTTTCAAGGCGTCTTCAATATAGGAATGGCCAACCGCGGCCGTGCTCTCGGCGATCGTGGCGGGAGCCAGGGTTGGCGCTGGACCGACGGCGATTGCAATGAAGTGGCGCAGAACCCGCGTGCGGCAGATGCTGCTATTCTCATCTACGGCAAGTCGATCAAACATTGCGAAGCTATTCTCGATCAACATGAGAAAGCTATCGGTTCTGCAGGGCGCCTCCTGCATAGGATCGACACAAGACCCGTGCGCACTCACGCCGCAGCGACTGAGAAGGAGTCCCTGGAGTTCGAACATTTCGGATTTCGCGATGGCATCTCTCAGCCGGTCATCCACGGAACCCAGCGGTTTTCAAAGGGTGCCCTGGCACGCGACACCGTGGAGCCAGGCGAATTCATTCTCGGCTACCGCAACAACCAGGATCACTATCCGCCGGCGCCGCTTGTCAGAGCCGACTCCGACCTGGGGGATTGTCTTCCGATTCCCGCAAGGCCTCCCTCGAGATTTCCTGCGTTCGGCCGCAAGGATCCAGCGGCCCGCGATTTTGGCCGTAACGGCAGCTATCTGGTGATCAGGGAGCTCGCCCAGGACGTTGAGGGATTCTGGAAATTCACCTCCAACAAAGCGAACGAGCTATCCGGGCAATATCCGAATCTTGCCAATATTGCCGGCGGACAAATCACGGCGGACTGGGTTGCCGCTAAGATGATGGGACGGTGGCGAGACGGAACGCCACTCGTTGAGCGCCCCGGCGCCGACAAGGGCGAGGGTTTGCGGAAGCATTCAACGCACGAGAACGACTTTTCGTACGCTCTCGACGATCCGCAAGGAATGCACTGTCCGTTCGGATCCCACATTCGCCGGGCGAATCCCCGCGACAGCCTGCAGCCCGACGATCCCACGCAACAATTAATCACCAACCGCCACCGGCTCCTGCGACGAGGCCGCTCGTACGAGTATTATACGAAGGAAGGCGCCGTGGCTGAGAGGGGCCTTCTGTTCGTTGCGCTGTGTACCGATCTGGAGCGCCAATTCGAGTTTGTTCAGCAAACATGGATAGGCTCGCCAACTTTCCATGGCTTAAACAACGAGCCTGACCCAATCGTCGCCTGGCAGGCCCCCAAGACCCGAGTATTTACGATACCGACTCCGTCGGGTCCTGTGAGATTACACGACATGGAAAGCTTCGTTGACGTTCGGGCAGGAGGATATTTCTTCCTGCCGAGCCGTTCGGCTATTCGATATCTCGCCAATCTTAATGCTAGCAAATGGTGCAGCGACGGATTGCCCACCGTCCGAGATGATAAAATCAACTGTTTGCCTACCGCCACGACGGTCTAGCCCGTCTTATTCGCGAGAGGGCGCCTGAGAGGCTGGCGAGCGTGGTGTAAAGCGCTGATGCGGCGTAGGATTCGGTTGCGAAGCCACCCCATCACCTTCAACCGCGAACGCCACGCCCGCCATGACCGATGATACGATTTCAGACCACTATCGAGAAGCAAGAATTCAACACAAATAAAACCTCTGCCTCGCGCTCGATCTCTTCATGCTTGATAGTCTCGTTTCGGAGGCTGATCACCTACCGCGTCTAATAGGCCGCTCGCGCCGGTTTCTTTGGACGCGGCACGACCGCGACTCCACGTTTCGGCACAGAAATGATCGGGAGTCACTCAATCTTTCTTCAACTTAACCCGTCTTATTCGTAAGAGTGCGCCTGAGGGGTAAAGCGCTGATGCGGCGTAGGATTCGGTTGCGAAGCCAACCCCATCACCTCCAACCGCGAACGCCACGCCCGCCATGACCGACGATACGATTCCGCCCTTCTCGTTTCCAGCCGTTCACGCCAAGAAAGTCACAGCTGCCTTCGATGGTGGGCGCCTAACCTCGAACGGGGGCGTGATGCTTCTGGCGATGGCCGAGCGGCGTCTCGGTTTGGCCAACAATCTGGCCCGGGTGTTCCCGGATCGGCGCGATCCGACGCGGGTCGTGCACAGCCTGGTCGATATGCTCCGCGCTCGCATGTTCGCGATCTGCTGCGGCTACGAGGACGCCGACGACCTCGATCATCTGAGGTCCGATCCGGCATTCAAACTGGCCTGCGGACGGCTGCCGGACACGGGCCGGGATTTGTGTTCCCAGCCGACGCTGTCGCGGCTGGAGAATGCTCCGCGCCTGCGCGACGTGATCCGGCTGACCTACATTTTGGTCGACGCATGGATGGATAGCTACCCCCACGAGCCGGCATCCGTCACGCTCGACATCGATGATACCTGCGACGTCGTCCACGGCCATCAGCAGCTCTCGCTGTTCAACGCTCATTATGACGAACGCTGCTTCCTGCCGATCCACGTCTACGACACGGAGAAGAGCCGGCCCGTGGCCGTCGTGCTGCGGCCCGGCAAGACGCCGGGCGGCGTCGAGGTGCGTGCCCATCTGCGCCGCCTGGTACGGCATATCCGGACGCGATGGCACAACACGCAAATTACGTTCCGTGGCGACGGGCACTATGCCCGGCCGGAGGCCATGGCGTGGTGCGAGACCAACGGCATCGACTACATCTTCGGTCTGTCCGGCACCAAGCCTCTCGCCAGAAAAGTCGACGAGGTCGCCGACGACATCCGCACGCGACGCGCCATCGAGAACCTGCCGGTTCTGCGTGGCTATACCGAGACGCGCCACAAGGCAAAGTCCTGGGATCGCGAACGGCGCACTGTCGCCCGTATTGAGGCGACGATGCTCGGCCTCGACATCCGCTTCGTCGTCACCAGCCTCGATGTCGGCTCGGCCGAGTGGATCTACGACAGCCTGTATTGCGCGCGCGGCCAAGCCGAGAATCTGATCAAGCTGCATAAGACGCAGCTCGCCTCCGATCGCACCAGCTGCCGTTCGGCGCTCGCCAACCAGGTCCGTCTCGTGCTCCATACGGCCGCTTATTGGCTGATGCTGACCGTGCGCGACGCCATTCCCAAAGCCCGGGAATTGGCCGCTGCCGAGTTCGCGACGCTGCGTCTTCGGCTCTTGAAAATCGCCGCCCGTGTCGTCGAGACCACGAGCCGCATTCGCCTTGCGTTTGCCGCGGCATGTCCCGAAGCCGACCTGATCTGCGGCTTGCCCGGCGCGCTGCTGCCGCTCGGTCCTTGACCGGCGGGGCGTCCGCCCCCGTTCGCCCAACCCATCCCTCAAGCGCGTTGCAAAGTACCGGTCGTCAGGCGGCGAAAAGCCGAAGGCAATCCTGTGCGCCTCGTCAGACAAGATGTGCGGCCGCATCAATCGGGCCCAAAAGCCGCACTCTCACGAATAGGACGGGCTAGGGGTTGGCTGCAATGTTGCCGCTGGCTCGCTTCTGGACAATCTTGGGTGGCGCCTACTTACCCGCCGCTGGCAGCTGGGGATTCTTCGTCTACAACGGTCCCCACCGGGGGATGTTGATCTCCGCTGGCTATCTTGGCTTAGGCGTAACCCTGGCGGTCGGTACCTTGCTCGCGTCTACGTTGGCGCTCTATGTCCTCAAGGCGCGCCGCGCACATGCGCCGATCATCGCGCCTCCCAACACTTTCTTCGAGGATCCCGATAACCGAAGCAGGCTATTGTCGTGGAGCACCGTTGCAGCTTTCGGACTCATGATACTCGCCGGCATTGCTTGCTTTGGAAACAGATATGCTGACAGTCGCATCTATCTGTGGGATTCGACCGCGCCGCTTTCGGATTCGTTCATTGGGAGCCGGGCCGAAGCACAAGCGAAAGGCTGCCCAAAGGGGCCATGCTTCGCGATGGGACAGCGTATGGAGGGGGCCGGCCGTGCTGAGCACGTCGCAGAGTACATTCCGTACTTGTCCGACGGTCTGCTGATCGTTCTTGCCATTGCCCAGCTTGGAGCACTATCGTTTTTGGGATGCGCTGCGTGGCGACCACAGCAGCCTCTTACGTATGAGCTTTAATGGTTCTCGCCGCCTCCTGGCGAAGACGGCGATATCACCCAGTGCAAAAATCATAGATTGCACAGGCGCGTTGGGATTGATCTGCGACAAAGTGGAGGAGGATTCAAAACCTCTAGCGATTGGCTTCCACTGTGCCGCCGATAGTCCGGCGCAGCCTTGGATTTCAGCAACGTTCTACTGACGCCGCGAGTACGCGCTGCACGACCCAGGTACCCACCCTGTCCAAGTGTTTTCCGTATAGACACCAACACACTCAGAGGTTCTGAAAAATCGAGATCTTTTGAGCGACAGTGCAAGAAGGTTTTCGGTATAGGTCAGACGACCGAAGAAACTACTCTCAGCTGGCCGAGCTGTCCCTCGTTATCGCCGCCGAAGCACTGACAGCGGATGAGCAAGAAAATCGGATTGGCGACGGTGACTGTATTGGCGCGAACTCCGTGAGTTCTTCCGCTATCCGCAGCGCGATCGAGGCCGATCGAGCTATTCGTGAGCCGGTCGCGTCTTCGAGTGGAGCGTCCCCCACGCCCTGATGTGCGAAAGCACCCTGCCCCTCGAGCGCGGCGAGCTACGGGGAGCTGGCCGAAAACTACGGTCGAGAGGCCGCTAAGCTAGCCGTGGTTAGGACCGTAGATTGCTCGCGACGCAGACAGAAAATGCAAGTAATTGCAGCAAGGTTGACAGGACACCCCTTCCGCCAGTCATTACATGTATATAATTGAAATTACTAAGGCAACTCGAATATAGGATGGTCCATTCCTAACCTGATTCCTAACCCGTCCTATTCGTGAGAGTGCGGCTTTTGGGCCCGATTGATGCGGCCGCACATCTTGTCTGACGAGGCGCACAGGATTGCCTTCGGCTTTTCGCCGCCTGACGACCGGTACTTTGCAACGCGCTTGAGGGATGGGTTGGGCGAACGGGGGCGGACGCCCCGCCGGTCAAGGACCGAGCGGCAGCAGCGCGCCGGGCAAGCCGCAGATCAGGTCGGCTTCGGGACATGCCGCGGCAAACGCAAGGCGAATGCGGCTCGTGGTCTCGACGACACGGGCGGCGATTTTCAAGAGCCGAAGACGCAGCGTCGCGAACTCGGCAGCGGCCAATTCCCGGGCTTTGGGAATGGCGTCGCGCACGGTCAGCATCAGCCAATAAGCGGCCGTATGGAGCACGAGACGGACCTGGTTGGCGAGCGCCGAACGGCAGCTGGTGCGATCGGAGGCGAGCTGCGTCTTATGCAGCTTGATCAGATTCTCGGCTTGGCCGCGCGCGCAATACAGGCTGTCGTAGATCCACTCGGCCGAGCCGACATCGAGGCTGGTGACGACGAAGCGGATGTCGAGGCCGAGCATCGTCGCCTCAATACGGGCGACAGTGCGCCGTTCGCGATCCCAGGACTTTGCCTTGTGGCGCGTCTCGGTATAGCCACGCAGAACCGGCAGGTTCTCGATGGCGCGTCGCGTGCGGATGTCGTCGGCGACCTCGTCGACTTTTCTGGCGAGAGGCTTGGTGCCGGACAGACCGAAGATGTAGTCGATGCCGTTGGTCTCGCACCACGCCATGGCCTCCGGCCGGGCATAGTGCCCGTCGCCACGGAACGTAATTTGCGTGTTGTGCCATCGCGTCCGGATATGCCGTACCAGGCGGCGCAGATGGGCACGCACCTCGACGCCGCCCGGCGTCTTGCCGGGCCGCAGCACGACGGCCACGGGCCGGCTCTTCTCCGTGTCGTAGACGTGGATCGGCAGGAAGCAGCGTTCGTCATAATGAGCGTTGAACAGCGAGAGCTGCTGATGGCCGTGGACGACGTCGCAGGTATCATCGATGTCGAGCGTGACGGATGCCGGCTCGTGGGGGTAGCTATCCATCCATGCGTCGACCAAAATGTAGGTCAGCCGGATCACGTCGCGCAGGCGCGGAGCATTCTCCAGCCGCGACAGCGTCGGCTGGGAACACAAATCCCGGCCCGTGTCCGGCAGCCGTCCGCAGGCCAGTTTGAATGCCGGATCGGACCTCAGATGATCGAGGTCGTCGGCGTCCTCGTAGCCGCAGCAGATCGCGAACATGCGAGCGCGGAGCATATCGACCAGGCTGTGCACGACCCGCGTCGGATCGCGCCGATCCGGGAACACCCGGGCCAGATTGTTGGCCAAACCGAGACGCCGCTCGGCCATCGCCAGAAGCATCACGCCCCCGTTCGAGGTTAGGCGCCCACCATCGAAGGCAGCTGTGACTTTCTTGGCGTGAACGGCTGGAAACGAGAAGGGCGGAATCGTATCGTCGGTCATGGCGGGCGTGGCGTTCGCGGTTGGAGGTGATGGGGTTGGCTTCGCAACCGAATCCTACGCCGCATCAGCGCTTTACCCCTCAGGCGCACTCTTACGAATAAGACGGGTTAAGTTGAAGAAAGATTGAGTGACTCCCGATCATTTCTGTGCCGAAACGTGGAGTCGCGGTCGTGCCGCGTCCAAAGAAACCGGCGCGAGCGGCCTATTAGACGCGGTAGGTGATCAGCCTCCGAAACGAGACTATCAAGCATGAAGAGATCGAGCGCGAGGCAGAGGTTTTATTTGTGTTGAATTCTTGCTTCTCGATAGTGGTCTGAAATCGTATCATCGGTCATGGCGGGCGTGGCGTTCGCGGTTGAAGGTGATGGGGTGGCTTCGCAACCGAATCCTACGCCGCATCAGCGCTTTACACCACGCTCGCCAGCCTCTCAGGCGCCCTCTCGCGAATAAGACGGGCTAAGCGCCCTGCCCTTAAATAGAAACAGCCCGCGCCAGTTACGACGCGGGCTAATACGGCGTCAGGCTGGCCTATTCCGCCGCTTCGGCAAACTTGACCGGATCGCCGTTCAGCTGCTTCAGATCCCAATACACGCCTTCTTGTACCGCGGTCAGCCAACCCTCGTGGGACGCCTCGGTTGTTTGATCGACGAGGAGCTGCACCTTCCGGCCGAACTCAGCCCACGTCGCGGCACGCGTAAGCGTGATGTCATAAAGCACTTCTTCGGCGGTCTCCCGAAGGTTGTCGCCCGCAGCGCTGGACAGTGCAGTGCCGACTAGGTCTGTGATTTTTTGGTGGGCTTCGAGGAGCTGGGATAGAGGGATTGCGACAGTGTTTACGGCAACAGAAGCGGTCATGCTGGTGATGGCTTTCATTATCTATAAAATCGAACAGGTATTGCTCGACTCGCTAATTTATGGCATCATCAAACCATGAAGTCAACAATTAATAGCGCTAACAAACCAAAACGAGGCCGGCCGCCTGTGGATACCATGGCGGTCAATGTTCGGCTGCCCGTAGAGGCTGTTTCCGAGATCGACGACTGGCGCCGCAAGCAAGATGACCTGCCCGGCCGGCCTGAGTCCATCCGCCGGCTGGTGGAGATCGGACTGAAGGCCAAGAAATAGATGCCAGCGCGTGCCAGTCATTTGCCGACCAGCTCGGAGCGAGATGCATTGCAAAAACTACGGGCGGGTCGCGAGCTGACACTCAGAGCGCTTGAGCCCACCGGTCAGCGCACCATCGCAAACATGCAGTCGAAGAGCTGGATTGAACGTGGGAGCACGGCAGGAACGTACCGGATCACGCCAGCAGGCCTCGCTGCCTTGCGCGTCAAGATACCCTAACGCCGAGAGCCGATCCGCATTTCGCCGTCGCCGGCAAGGGCGCTGGGGCTCGCTGAGCGGCCTTGGAGCGTCGCCCAGCCTGTGGAAGCTGCGCTCGCTGTGGCCCCTGCGCTGCCCACCGAGACCCCGCCAGATCGGCGCCGGAAGTTCGTAGTAATCGAAGGTGGTAAAAGCTAATCCATCCCGAGCATTCGGCTCAAGCGGAATGCAGCTTCCTCAGAGTGGATTTGGGCCAACACCGAGACATCGTTGGCCTCGCCACTCTGCGAGCGCTCATAGAGAAAATAGCCAGTTGCATCAGCATCAAGCCCGGCGGCGCTGGCCCGCTCATCTGTCAACGGGGAGATGCACAGGGTCACGTCGTTGGAGACATTCGTGCTAAAGTAGAGTTCCCCCATCGATTCGCCTCCAAATGTGGTGCCCATGGCTGAGCCAAAAAAGACCCACGTCGAGCGTAAGAGTCCGCAAATCTCACTCGCGCGATTGGCCGACTACATGGCCGCTTCCGAGCAGGCCAAACGAAGCATCGCAGCGAGTTGCAAGTACCAGCCAATCGCTCGCCTGATCCAGTACAACGACGCAAAGGCGATAGTATCAAACTATATCCGCTCTGAGAATCGAGAACTTAAAGATCTGAAGCAAAAACTCGAAATACTTCAGAACAAGATTTGCGACAGTGATTTCGAGGAAGACGTAAAAGCGCACAACTGCAACTACGTTTCACGGTTTATTGCTTTGCACGATGACTTCGATTTCAAAGACTACACTTACGCCAAACCAGTAAAATTTGATAAGATTGTGTTAAACGGGATGCCCATCAGCGTTCAGGCTGACGTTCTACTTTCCCGAATGACTCGGACTAATAAGCGCAAGATTGGTGCTCTGATGTTGCGATATGCAAAGGGCAAGCCTCTTGCTGAAAAAGCCGGGCTTCATCAGAGCGCTTTTCTTTACGAATTTTTCCGCCAGCCTCAGTTCAAAGAAGAGGGGGAATCTGAAAAGGCGCTCTGCATCACATTGGATGCCCATTCGGCCATCGCCCACGAAGCGCCGGGCAACGCTACCTATCTCTTCAAGGAAATGGCCGCCACCTGTGCCAATCTGGTCGAACGCTGGCCCGCGATAAGGCCGCCATCTGGCGCGGTGCTTTAGCCGGCCTTGTGCCAGGGTTCATTCGTCATGGCTACGCTCCATCCGGCGATTGGGCTCGCGACTGGCATAGGGTCCGCTCGACAGCGATTCGAGCCCAGAGAACACGAACTGGTCAACTACAAGAATTTGTAGTCGCACACTACCGCAGTGACCGGCATGATTGAGGACCGTCGCGGCGGAGGCCGCAGGCGCAATTTCGGAGGGGGATCTGCCTGCGGCCTAACGGGGTGAACTGATGGGCGAAAGCTTTAGGGTTGGTTTCGCGATAGCCATCACGGCAGCCGTAGTCGCAGGGGCGTTTTTTGCTATCCGTTTTTTGATTGGCTTTTACGGATAGGATCTCGCCGCCCTACTTCCACCCGAACCTGTCGCAAATCGATGCGATGATTTTGTCGATCGCTATCGCGATGTTCTCATCAGCATATTTTCTGGCCAGGGCGGCAAGTGCGACTATCTGAATCAGAAAAATGCAGCAGCGCCTCCTCGGCCGGAGACAATTCTGCGCGCTGGAGGTTTTCGCCCAACGCCCACAACTGCGCGTCAAGCCTGCCGCCATCACAACCGAATGATGTAGTTCGGTATAGCCAGCTCCCTAACGTTGCACGAATCTGCCATGCTGATGGTGAGCGTTCAATTCCGGGCGCTTGCAATCCGAAAGACTGCAACATGGCTAGGGTAAATCCTTTTCATTCAAAGAAGCCGAACGCCAAGAATGTTTATCACGACAACGATAGGTGCACCGAGGGTAACAACATCGAGAAGCAATATCTCGCTTCCGGCACTGGCGGCCGTCCCAAGTGTGAGCATTGCCAACGATTGAGCTAGCCCGTCCTATTCGTGAGAGTGCGGCTTTTTGGCCCGATTGATGCGGCCGCACATCTTGTCTGACGAGGCGCACAGGATTGCCTTCGGCTTTTCACCGCCTGACGACCCGTACTTTGCAACGCGCTTGAGGTATAGGTTGGGCGAACGGGGGGCGGACGCCCCGCCGGTCAAGGACCGAGCGGCAGCAACGCGCCTGGCAAGCCGCGGATCAGGTCGGCTTCGGGACATGCCGCGGCAAACGCAAGGCGAATGCGGCTCGTGGTCTCGACCACACGGGCAGCGATTTTCAAGAGACGAAGACGCAGCGTCGCGAACTCGGCAGCGGCCAATTCCCGGGCTTTGGGAATGGCGTCGCGCACGGTCAGCATCAGCCAATAAGCGGCCGTATGGAGCACGAGACGGACCTGGTTGGCGAGCGCCGAACGGCAGCTGGTGCGGTCGGAGGCGAGCTGTGTCTTATGCAGCTTGATCAGATTCTCGGCTTGGCCGCGCGCGCAATACAGGCTGTCGTAGATCCACTCGGCCGAGCCGACATCGAGGCTGGTGACGACGAAGCGGATGTCGAGGCCGAGCATCGTCGCCTCAATACGGGCGACAGTGCGCCGTTCGCGATCCCAGGACTTTGCCTTGTGGCGCGTCTCGGTATAGCCACGCAGAACCGGCAGGTTCTCGATGGCGCGTCGCGTGCGGATGTCGTCGGCGACCTCGTCGACTTTTCTGGCGAGAGGCTTGGTGCCGGACAGACCGAAGATGTAGTCGATGCCGTTGGTCTCGCACCACGCCATGGCCTCCGGCCGGGCATAGTGCCCGTCGCCACGGAACGTAATTTGCGTGTTGTGCCATCGCGTCCGGATATGCCGTACCAGGCGGCGCAGATGGGCACGCACCTCGACGCCGCCCGGCGTCTTGCCGGGCCGCAGCACGACGGCCACGGGCCGGCTCTTCTCCGTGTCGTAGACGTGGATCGGCAGAAAGCAGCGTTCATCATAATGAGCGTTGAACAGCGAGAGCTGCTGATGGCCGTGGACGACATCGCAGGTATCATCGATGTCGAGCGTGACGGATGCCGGCTCGCGCGGGTAGCTATCCATCCATGCGTCGACCAAAATGTAGGTCAGCCGGATCACGTCGCGCAGGCGCGGCGCATTCTCCAGGCGTGACAGCGTCGGTTGGGAACACAAATCCCGGCCCGTGTCCGGTAGGCGACCGCAGGCCAGCTTGAATGCGGGATCGGACCGCAGATGATCGAGGTCAGAGCTGGCCCCGCAAATTCGGACAGTAGCTTGAGTGGATTTTCTGCCTGACAGCGGCGAGGATTCTTGCTGCGAATCAGGAGCGAAGATGACGAAGAAGAGCCGCCGGACGCATTCTCCGGCATTCAAGGCGAAGGTTGCTTTGGCTGCGGTCAAAGGCGACAAGACACTGGCGGAGCTGGCGCAACTGTTTGATGTTCATCCGAACCAGATCACGATCTGGAAAAACCAGCTCCTGGAAGGCGCCGCCGGCGTGTTTGGGCATGACAAGACATCGGCCGAGACGCCGGTCGATTTGAAGGCGTTACATGCCAAGATCGGCGAGCTGGCGTTGGAAAACGATTTTTTGTCCGGCGCGCTCACCAAGGCGGGCCTGCTGAGCGCAAAGCGATGATCGACCGCGATCATGATCTTTCTATCGTGCGCCAGGCGAAGGTCCTGAAGCTGGCTCGCAGCACGGTCTACTATGAACCTCGGCCAGTTTCGGCCGAGGACCTTGCCTTGATGCGTCGGCTCGATGAGCTGCATCTCGATTATCCCTTCGCGGGAGCGCGTATGCTGCGATCGTTGCTGCGGCGGGAGGGCGTATACGCCGGTCGCCGCCACATCGCGACGCTGATGAAGCGCATGGGGATCGAGGCGGTCTATCGTCGCCCGAACACGAGCAAGCCGGCTCCGGGTCACAAGATCTACCCGTACCTGTTGCGCGGATTGAAGATCGAGCGGCCCGACCATGCGTGGGCAATGGACATCACCTACATTCCGATGCGGCGTGGCTTCGTCTATCTCGCGGCGGTCGTCGATGTGTTCAGCCGACGGGTCCTGGCCCATCGCGTCTCGATCACAATGGAGGCGGCCTTCTGCGTCGAAGCGGTCCAGGAGGCGTTGGCGAAGCACGGCAGGCCCGAGATTTTCAACACGGATCAGGGCAGCCAGTTCACCAGCCTCGAGTTCACCGATGTGCTGCTGGACGCGAAGATCGCCATCAGCATGGACGGCAAGGGCGCCTGGCGCGACAACGTGTTTGTCGAGCGGCTCTGGCGCACGGTCAAATACGAAGAAGTATATCTCCGCGCCTACGACAGCGTGTCCGAGGCGCGAGCGTCAATTGCCAAGTATCTGGCCTTCTACAATCAGGGACGCCCTCACTCGAGCCTTGACGGGCGCACGCCCGACGAGGCTTACTTCGGCACGCAAGCTATGGTGATGGCCGCATGACCGTCGCCGACGGTTTTGTCGTCGCTCTGGTCGGGCTACGCCCTCCCGACGCAACGACAAAACCGTAAAGCCCCGCGTTCAGCATAACCCGGCAGGAATCCACTTAAATCCAGCGGGGCGCTGTCCAAACAACCGGGGCCAGCTCTAATGACAGCGTGGGCAGCAGTCGATCAGAACTTCGCCCGTTGATGGATCGCAATCTAACGGAAGGAGTTGCCATGCCAGACGGTGGAAGGGTTCATCTCCATCACTAACGAGCGATCCAGGGGCGAGCCGACGTACGTTGATGCTTAGCCAGTCCGACGGGACTTGCCGCTGGTAGATATGAAATCCGCATCCCGCTGGTTCGATGCTGCGTGCTTTCATTTCTGTAGAGTCGAACCCGCCAAGTTCGGAAAGATGATCTATCGCAGGTGAGTTGCTAAACAACGATGCCAAGCTGGAATGCCTTAGCCCGAGCCGCAGAAGCTCGTCGGTGCTGGCCAATGCGACAGGGGCCAAGCGGATTGCGATCGATTGAATTGACTCGTCGGCCTTCGGGACGATCGATTTTAGAAGCTGTCGTGGCTCAGGCATGGATCCGGCCCCCTACCTTAGACTGCTTCGAATTTCCTTTCGGCTTTGGCTTTTCTTCGGGATCTTCTTCTTCGTCTGGTGTGAGAGGGATCGCCGGAATCGATTTACGATCGTCTGCAAGGAAGGGGTTGACACCCTTCATGCGCACGTCGTGGCGGTAGAGGAAATCGAAGCCGCCAGCGAAGTCTGACAGTTCCAACGTCGTGGGCACAGCGCCCGCGGCGCGTCTAAAGGCCGCGCAAGTGGCAGCCTCACACAAGTTGGCTACCCCACCGGGCCCCCCTCTGCTTGAGTAATATATGTCGGAAGCGCGGCGAATATTGACGGTGCCATCGTCGTTCACAATGCAAGTCTTCGCAAAAGGCAATTTTTCGAAGAACATTCTCAAGAATGTACGAAAAATCGATATGTCGATTTCGGTCTTGAATGAAAAGGGGTCCAGGTACGCGATGCCTCCATGACGTTCGCGAGCCGCCTCGACTGTTTTGAACAGACGATCCAGTTTTGGAGAACCGATCAAAGCCGACCTGCAGGCGCGCGCGTTTTGCAGCGGCAGCAACCATTCACCTAAGGCGTTCACAGAGTAGGTTCCGTCGCCCCTAAATGCCTGCTGGGCCTCATCGACGAAGAGCATATCGGGACGGTGAAGAAGAAGATTATCAATGAGGCGCGACGTCGCATCCGGCTGACTGAGGCGCGAGTTAGCTTTGATATCTCGGAATAGCCGCAGTAGCATTATGGTAGCGGGGAGCGGTGAGCTCCCATTGGTCAAGTCGAGATAAACGATCCGCAACCCATTTCCTTCTACAAACTGACAAACTGGTCCGCGGATTGGGCGCGTTCCAGTAAGTTGCTTGATGAATCGGTGTGCAAGTTCGGTTTTGCCGCAACGCGAATGTCCGTAGATGTAACCAGTTGTTGCCTCATTTACTCGGAATCCTACGTGGTAGGTGCGTTCAAGAACTTCCCAGCCTTCCAAAATGCCGTCGTGGCGGATAAAGATTGAACCGATCGTATCCAGTTTCCTTCGTAGTTCGGGATGAAGGTAAGGACTTTCAAAAATTGATGAGTTCGACATGACTTAGCTCCGGATCAGCTTCCAACGATTGGGAGGACCGTTCGTCCTCCCATTGTCCTGTTGTTGGTAGCGAGATTGTCACGGGCTGGTGGTCGTTTGATTGCCGTCGTCGCGTTCCTGAAGGATATCGATGGGATCAACGGTCCACCGGCCGACTCGTTCGTCCACCTTCGTGGCGATCTCCTCAGAGCTGGCCCCGCAAATTCGGACAGTAGCTTGAGTGGATTTTCTGCCTGACAGCGGCGAGGATTCTTGCTGCGAATCAGGAGCGAAGATGACGAAGAAGAGCCGCCGGACGCATTCTCCGGCATTCAAGGCGAAGGTTGCTTTGGCTGCGGTCAAAGGCGACAAGACACTGGCGGAGCTGGCGCAGCTGTTTGATGTTCATCCGAACCAGATCACGATCTGGAAAAACCAGCTCCTGGAAGGCACCGCCGGCGTGTTTGGGCATGACAAGACATCGGCCGAGACGCCGGTCGATTTGAAGGCGTTACATGCCAAGATCGGCGAGCTGGCGTTGGAAAACGATTTTTTGTCCGGCGCGCTCACCAAGGCGGGCCTGCTGAGCGCAAAGCGATGATCGACCGCGATCATGATCTTTCTATCGTGCGCCAGGCGAAGGTCCTGAAGCTGGCTCGCAGCACGGTCTACTATGAACCTCGGCCAGTTTCGGCCGAGGACCTTGCCTTGATGCGTCGGCTCGATGAGCTGCATCTCGATTATCCCTTCGCGGGAGCGCGTATGCTGCGATCGTTGCTGCGGCGGGAGGGCGTATACGCCGGTCGCCGCCACATCGCGACGCTGATGAAGCGCATGCGGATCGAGGCGGTCTATCGTCGCCCGAACACGAGCAAGCCGGCTCCGGGTCACAAGATCTACCCGTACCTGTTGCGCGGATTGAAGATCGAGCGGCCCGACCATGCGTGGGCAATGGACATCACCTACATTCCGATGCGGCGTGGCTTCGTCTATCTCGCGGCGGTCGTCGATGTGTTCAGCCGACGGGTCCTGGCCCATCGCGTCTCGATCACAATGGAGGCGGCCTTCTGCGTCGAAGCGGTCCAGGAGGCGTTGGCGAAGCACGGCAGGCCCGAGATTTTCAACACGGATCAGGGCAGCCAGTTCACCAGCCTCGAGTTCACCGATGTGCTGCTGGACGCGAAGATCGCCATCAGCATGGACGGCAAGGGCGCCTGGCGCGACAACGTGTTTGTCGAGCGGCTCTGGCGCACGGTCAAATACGAAGAAGTATATCTCCGCGCCTACGACAGCGTGTCCGAGGCGCGAGCGTCAATTGCCAAGTATCTGGCCTTCTACAATCAGGGACGCCCTCACTCGAGCCTTGACGGGCGCACGCCCGACGAGGCTTACTTCGGCACGCAAGCTATGGTGATGGCCGCATGACCGTCGCCGACGGTTTTGTCGTCGCTCTGGTCGGGCTACGCCCTCCCGACGCAACGACAAAACCGTAAAGCCCCGCGTTCAGCATAACCCGGCAGGAATCCACTTAAATCCAGCGGGGCGCTGTCCAAACAACCGGGGCCAGCTCTTTATCACCGGCACAATTGAAACGGCCTAATCATCGGGAGTGTGACTCCTAAGCGAGGGGTTACCGCCAGCCATTCTTTTGTCGGAGTCGCGCACTACTTTTCATTTTTGAAAAATGGAGAAGTAAGGTGGCAATTGGGACAGTGAAGTGGTTCAACCCAACAAAGGGGTATGGGTTCATTCAACCGGATTCCGGCGGAAATGACGTCTTTGTCCACATCTCCGCGGTTGAGAAGGCTGGTTTTACTTCGCTCGCAGAGGGCGCAAAAGTCAGCTTCGACATCGTGAAAAATCGCGGAAAAGACTCGGCGGAAAATCTACGAATCGAGTGATGCGCACAGCGTGTTGTTCAACAGAAAGGCCGCAGTGGTACGCCGCTGCAGGCGGCCGAGGAGATCGATCGGAATTGGCCGATGGATAAGGCGCTATCGTTCGCGTGGGCGTTCGGGCTTGCAGCCTTGGTACTGTTCGTCGCGCTGTACCTGCCCTGGTAGTAAGTTGCCGATTGCGACTCGCACCTACGCTGCCTGCAATCCGAGACTGATTGCCAAATCACTGGCTACGACCAGTCCTGGTAGTTGTGCCAGGGCTTTTTGCGGTGGATGTATCCTACCGTCAGCCTCTTCGCCGCGAGGCTGGCGGTGGAGTCAGCGACGCCTGGTAGGGACAGCGCTCGGCCTCCGAACTGGGCGCCGAGCCACGTGGCCGCTAGCTTCACCGGCGGCGCGGGTGTGGCAGGGACAGCGTCGTTTCGCATTTCCCGACGCCGAGTCGCGCCCGCGCTGCCACGATCTGGGATCGATAAGCATCACGGACACTCAGGGAGGGAAAGGAGATTGTCCGGTTGAATTCCGTCCACTGTTGTCTTGATGTACTTGTTTCGGCCGTCTGTGGCGACGATGACTTCGACGGTGACGCCTGATTCTTCGACATAGTACTCCCACTCGCGGCTTTCGAGGTCTCGGATAGTCTTCTTAACGGATAGCTTCCATCGCGTTCCGTCTGAATTTACCCCGCCGACATTTTTGATTCTCTCGTGTGCGTTTCGCCTGTCAGTCTTGTTTATGCAACGGATGCGCACGCGTTTGGGCATGCGGGTGTCTCCCATCTGGGCAAGCTGTCGGACCAGATTAACGAGTGCCTGACGGACGTGGGGCCGACCGATTCTGGTAGGTGCCTCGCGGGGGTTCCAGCGATACAACGCGAGGGCCCCCCGCGGGTTGATGCCCCCCCCCTCGGGAGCAAACGTGGTCAGCCTTGCAGTTCAAGGCGGCAAGGCTGGCCACCGAAGTTAGCGGCGCGTGATAGGGACAGCGCTTTATCTCCAAACAAGGCGCCGAGTCACGTTGCCGCTAACTTCAACCGTGGGGTCCAAATGGACGGAGATCGTCAACGGGACAAGCCTTCGCCCGCAGAGCTGAGACGTTCGGAGCAGACACTACGCGCCGACCAGATCGCGCCTCGGGGCCTCACTAAGGCCGACGCGGCCGCCTATTGTGGCTGCTCCAAGGACGCGTTCAATACGTGGATTAAGAAGGGCTTGGTGCCGGAGGCTATCCCCGGCACTCAGCGTTGGGATCGCAAGGCAATCGACTGGTATCTTGACCGGGCTTCTGGTCTGCCTACCGGGGCGAGCGCATCGAGCGATCCGGATGCAGCACTGGCAGACTGGCGGGCTTCCAGACGTGCGGACCGGTGAGACACCCAGGCAACGAGATTGTCGACTTGAATGTCGTCCATCCCGCGCGTTAGCGACGCTGCGAGGCGGCCACCAACTCCGGTAGTTGAGACGACCGCGTCAGGTTTGCAAAGATCATCCGGACCATCGATCATAGAGGCGATGCCGGAGAGAGGCTTTATGGCTGGCGTTCAATACTTTGTCACGCGCTACAAGGGCCAATGGGCGGTTTCACTCAAGGATGTGTACTCAGGCCCCTATGCCACTGAGCAAGAGGCCATCGGTGTCGCAGTGGAAAGCGCCCACGAGCAGGGGCAGGCAGGAAACGACGCGCAGGTTCTGGTCCAAGGCCACGACAATAGATTCAGAAGCGAGTGGGTGTATGGGTGCGACCCGTACCCACCAGGTTAAACCGCGCGGGCCACCAGATGCACATATTCGAGCGGGACATCACCTCACTGCGGTCGCAAGCGCTTGCGGTGCTTGCAGCCAATCAGGCCCGCGCGGCCGATCAGTCTTTGAGCCAAGCAGATCGCCAAGTCGCGACGTTTAATGCCGAGGAGGCTCGGGCAGTGCTGGGCATACTCGACAGCTTGAAACCCAACATCGGGCCGGAAGAGGCACGGAAGATCACTGCGCGCATACGAACTCTTCTAGAGTGGGACGTGTGAGTGCCAACCGGTTCGGGTGGGATGCCTGTGAGACTTTCGCCAGCGCGGCGCGCCCGCAGGTCCGGTCTCCAGGGGTGATAGTTTTCACAGCCGCCTGTTTCGAATGCAAATGCGGCGTGCGCAGTAGCATTGAAATCGTCGCGGCGAGTTCAGCCGCGTACGGGTGAGGGCGACGCACTACAGATTAGCAGTACAAAGGAGACACCCTCTGCGCGCCACCAGAGTAGGTAGGAGCCCGATCCACTGTTGATGCTGTACAATCAGGGGAGCAACTCGCCAAAGGACATGAATTTAGCGCGGGAAGCCGGGCGAGAGAGCTGGCCCCGGTTGTTTGGACAGCGCCCCGCTGGATTTAAGTGGATTCCTGCCGGGTTATGCTGAACGCGGGGCTTTACGGTTTTGTCGTTGCGTCGGGAGGGCGTAGCCCGACCAGAGCGACGACAAAACCGTCGGCGACGGTCATGCGGCCATCACCATAGCTTGCGTGCCGAAGTAAGCCTCGTCGGGCGTGCGCCCGTCAAGGCTCGAGTGAGGGCGTCCCTGATTGTAGAAGGCCAGATACTTGGCAATTGACGCTCGCGCCTCGGACACGCTGTCGTAGGCGCGGAGATATACTTCTTCGTATTTGACCGTGCGCCAGAGCCGCTCGACAAACACGTTGTCGCGCCAGGCGCCCTTGCCGTCCATGCTGATGGCGATCTTCGCGTCCAGCAGCACATCGGTGAACTCGAGGCTGGTGAACTGGCTGCCCTGATCCGTGTTGAAAATCTCGGGCCTGCCGTGCTTCGCCAACGCCTCCTGGACCGCTTCGACGCAGAAGGCCGCCTCCATTGTGATCGAGACGCGATGGGCCAGGACCCGTCGGCTGAACACATCGACGACCGCCGCGAGATAGACGAAGCCACGCCGCATCGGAATGTAGGTGATGTCCATTGCCCACGCATGGTCGGGCCGCTCGATCTTCAATCCGCGCAACAGGTACGGGTAGATCTTGTGACCCGGAGCCGGCTTGCTCGTGTTCGGGCGACGATAGACCGCCTCGATCCCCATGCGCTTCATCAGCGTCGCGATGTGGCGGCGACCGGCGTATACGCCCTCCCGCCGCAGCAACGATCGCAGCATACGCGCTCCCGCGAAGGGATAATCGAGATGCAGCTCATCGAGCCGACGCATCAAGGCAAGGTCCTCGGCCGAAACTGGCCGAGGTTCATAGTAGACCGTGCTGCGAGCCAGCTTCAGGACCTTCGCCTGGCGCACGATAGAAAGATCATGATCGCGGTCGATCATCGCTTTGCGCTCAGCAGGCCCGCCTTGGTGAGCGCGCCGGACAAAAAATCGTTTTCCAACGCCAGCTCGCCGATCTTGGCATGTAACGCCTTCAAATCGACCGGCGTCTCGGCCGATGTCTTGTCATGCCCAAACACGCCGGCGGCGCCTTCCAGGAGCTGGTTTTTCCAGATCGTGATCTGGTTCGGATGAACATCAAACAGTTGCGCCAGCTCCGCCAGTGTCTTGTCGCCTTTGACCGCAGCCAAAGCAACCTTCGCCTTGAATGCCGGAGAATGCGTCCGGCGGCTCTTCTTCGTCATCTTCGCTCCTGATTCGCAGCAAGAATCCTCGCCGCTGTCAGGCAGAAAATCCACTCAAGCTACTGTCCGAATTTGCGGGGCCAGCTCTATTCGCGTCTCACGTGGACCAACATAGATCGTGTGAGCGCGTGCGGTGTTTGCCAATTCGACATGCGGGAACACTCGCCCGGGTACCTCTCGGGACAAAGACTGGAGGCGGCGCGCAAGTTGCATGCCTTTTTGCTTGGTAGTGCACTGACATTACCGAAGCCCTTCGATGGAGCCGACGACATTACGTCGTGCCGCGCCATGGAATGGCTCGCGCACTTCGTCGACCTCTCGATCGGAAAGTGCCTCCAACCAAGCTGCCAGAATGCAGCCATGGGGATAGCGTCTTTGCATCAATGGCCACGTTCGTTCGACGATACTCTGATCCAGATTTTCAAAACTTCAGCCTCTCTTGTCACTCCAAATGAGAGGCGTCAGCGCCGTTTCGTCGCTCAGGTTATCGATGCTATCGAACGAGCGGGCACTACGCTTTTGCATGATGTCCTCTTGGCGCGCGCAATCGAAGTGTTGGGAGCGACAGCGCCTTCGGACGCAAGTTTCGATGAGCAACGGAGGAAAGACCGATGATCATCACGATGACCGAACACCGCGTGAAACGGATGGCAAAGCGGCTGCAGAGAGTCCTCGATTGCCTCGGGATTGACCTCAAATACAGTGCGTGCCTCGAGCTCGCCGCGAGGCTTTGTGGGTTCGACAGCAGGTGGCACTACGTCCACCGCGATCTCGACGCGCGGTTGACCCCTTTCGACGAATTTCTGTCTGACAACGACTTCGCAATTCGCGACGAGTTCCAGATGAAGACGCTGGAGGCGGCAGGCCTTGGTGTGGTCGCCCGCGAGCTCCTGGACCGCGTCAACCCGACGGGCTCCTGGGCCAGGCATACGCTCCCGCCCGCCGAATTGTGAGCGGTCAGGAGGCGGCCACAACGTGTCATATAGCGTGCGGTCCTGATCTAGAGAAAGTCGTTCACGTGCTCCGCTGCGCTAGGCACCGTAGTTCCAGACCCGCCTCCGCAGACCTGTTCGTACACCACCGCATGTCTTTCGAGCAGGTGAGCTATCAATTTTCCTCCAACACACGTGAATTCTGCGATAATTTGATGAGCGAACCCCGGCCCACTGCCAATTTCTGCTGAACACCTGCAGGAATCTTCTAAATTTCATGCATCTTTTGCTTAGCGAAATCAGCAGCTTAAAATCTCGGCGCATGCAGGAATGTGGTGAGCGCTACACTTGGCCCATGGTCGCCGAAATCCCTCCCCACCGTTCATGGTGAGCCGCCTTGCTGGCTGGCCGTGGCGTCGCGGCGCATCGCCGCGCGCGGGCTCAGCTGTGCATTCTTCTGAACGGGTGACGCTCGCGCACGGCGTCACCCGAGACCGTCCGGCCGGCGATTAGGACGGCGCCGCGAAGTCGTAGGAGATGCGTCCGGCGGGCAGATAGAACAGCGCGATGACGGCGCCGCCGCGGACCTCAGGATGGTGCCGGCTGCCAGGGTCGGGCGCGGTCCAGCCGGGCCCTTGCCAGCCCTGCAGCCCCTTGAGCTCGGCGCCCTTGTCCAGCGGCACGACCAGGTTCAGTTCCCCATATGGGTGACCGTGATATTGCCCGCGGAGCACGTCGTGGTCGTCCTAGCCCGTCTTATTCGCGAGAGGGCGCCTGAGAGGCTGGCGAGCGTGGTGTAAAGCGCTGATGCGGCGTAGGATTCGGTTGCGAAGCCACCCCATCACCTTCAACCGCGAACGCCACGCCCGCCATGACCGATGATACGATTTCAGACCACTATCGAGAAGCAAGAATTCAACACAAATAAAACCTCTGCCTCGCGCTCGATCTCTTCATGCTTGATAGTCTCGTTTCGGAGGCTGATCACCTACCGCGTCTAATAGGCCGCTCGCGCCGGTTTCTTTGGACGCGGCACGACCGCGACTCCACGTTTCGGCACAGAAATGATCGGGAGTCACTCAATCTTTCTTCAACTTAACCCGTCTTATTCGTAAGAGTGCGCCTGAGGGGTAAAGCGCTGATGCGGCGTAGGATTCGGTTGCGAAGCCAACCCCATCACCTCCAACCGCGAACGCCACGCCCGCCATGACCGACGATACGATTCCGCCCTTCTCGTTTCCAGCCGTTCACGCCAAGAAAGTCACAGCTGCCTTCGATGGTGGGCGCCTAACCTCGAACGGGGGCGTGATGCTTCTGGCGATGGCCGAGCGGCGTCTCGGTTTGGCCAACAATCTGGCCCGGGTGTTCCCGGATCGGCGCGATCCGACGCGGGTCGTGCACAGCCTGGTCGATATGCTCCGCGCTCGCATGTTCGCGATCTGCTGCGGCTACGAGGACGCCGACGACCTCGATCATCTGAGGTCCGATCCGGCATTCAAACTGGCCTGCGGACGGCTGCCGGACACGGGCCGGGATTTGTGTTCCCAGCCGACGCTGTCGCGGCTGGAGAATGCTCCGCGCCTGCGCGACGTGATCCGGCTGACCTACATTTTGGTCGACGCATGGATGGATAGCTACCCCCACGAGCCGGCATCCGTCACGCTCGACATCGATGATACCTGCGACGTCGTCCACGGCCATCAGCAGCTCTCGCTGTTCAACGCTCATTATGACGAACGCTGCTTCCTGCCGATCCACGTCTACGACACGGAGAAGAGCCGGCCCGTGGCCGTCGTGCTGCGGCCCGGCAAGACGCCGGGCGGCGTCGAGGTGCGTGCCCATCTGCGCCGCCTGGTACGGCATATCCGGACGCGATGGCACAACACGCAAATTACGTTCCGTGGCGACGGGCACTATGCCCGGCCGGAGGCCATGGCGTGGTGCGAGACCAACGGCATCGACTACATCTTCGGTCTGTCCGGCACCAAGCCTCTCGCCAGAAAAGTCGACGAGGTCGCCGACGACATCCGCACGCGACGCGCCATCGAGAACCTGCCGGTTCTGCGTGGCTATACCGAGACGCGCCACAAGGCAAAGTCCTGGGATCGCGAACGGCGCACTGTCGCCCGTATTGAGGCGACGATGCTCGGCCTCGACATCCGCTTCGTCGTCACCAGCCTCGATGTCGGCTCGGCCGAGTGGATCTACGACAGCCTGTATTGCGCGCGCGGCCAAGCCGAGAATCTGATCAAGCTGCATAAGACGCAGCTCGCCTCCGATCGCACCAGCTGCCGTTCGGCGCTCGCCAACCAGGTCCGTCTCGTGCTCCATACGGCCGCTTATTGGCTGATGCTGACCGTGCGCGACGCCATTCCCAAAGCCCGGGAATTGGCCGCTGCCGAGTTCGCGACGCTGCGTCTTCGGCTCTTGAAAATCGCCGCCCGTGTCGTCGAGACCACGAGCCGCATTCGCCTTGCGTTTGCCGCGGCATGTCCCGAAGCCGACCTGATCTGCGGCTTGCCCGGCGCGCTGCTGCCGCTCGGTCCTTGACCGGCGGGGCGTCCGCCCCCGTTCGCCCAACCCATCCCTCAAGCGCGTTGCAAAGTACCGGTCGTCAGGCGGCGAAAAGCCGAAGGCAATCCTGTGCGCCTCGTCAGACAAGATGTGCGGCCGCATCAATCGGGCCCAAAAGCCGCACTCTCACGAATAGGACGGGCTAGTCCTTGAAGCGGCGCGGATCGGTGCTGTTCATGTAGACGGCCGTGATGCTGAACTGGAACGTCTCGGGCATCGGCTCCAGGATGCGGCTGCGCCGGTAGTTCGGACCGTCGACCTCCTGGTTCGCCGCCCAGCCTTCCTCGACGCCGCGCTTAATCAGCCGCGCCAGGTCCTGGTAGAGCTGGCTGCCCTCGCCGTATGTTTGGTTGAGCCACCGCTCCATCTCCGCGCCGGGCGTCATGTCCTTGACCTCGCGGAGAAACGGAATGCTGCGCGCAATCAGGTCGTCTCGGCTTCCCATGGCGTTGTCCTTTCCATTTGGGTTGCACTTTGTTCTTCAAAGCCCGCGTACGAGGCGAAGTCCGCGATGTCCGCGCGCGGCATCAGCCTGCCCGCGATTTGGTCCCTGGCACGGCCGATCGAAATGCCGCACACGATCATTTGCTCCGCCGGGATCGACAGCAGCGGACGCACGATCCGGTGGTATTTCGAGAACGTCTCCTGCGGACATGACTGGAGCCCATGGCCTGCCGCAGCCAGCAGCACGTTCTGGATGAACATGCCGAGGTCGAGCCAGCTGCCGATCTCCAGGCGCCGGTCGATCGTGACGATCAGCCCGACGGGCGCGCCGAAGAACGCATAGTTCTTGGCGGTCTGGCCGCTCCTGGCTTTGATGTCGGTCTGGGCGATGCCAAGCGAACCGTAGAACAACCGGCCGAACTCCTGTCGTCGTTGCAGGTAGGGTTCGGGCAGGTCACTGGCGTAGTATCTGTATTCCGACATATGCGCGTCGCGGGCGGTTTCGTGCGCCTCGCGCAGCGCCACCGAGACCCTGTCTTTGGCATCGCCGGCCAGCACGTAGACGTGCCAGGGCTGGATGTTGGCTCCGCTTGGCGCAAACCGTGCTACGCGAAGAATCTGCTCGATGGTCCCTCGCCCGACCGGCGCGCCCGAGAAGTCGCGGCATGCAAAACGGCCTGCGATGATCTCGTCGATGCCGCTCTGCACGGCTGCGCCCTCGCCGATCATGGCTGCTTCAGGAGCGGACAGCCGCCTTGCTCCATCGGCCGGAAGGCTTCCTCGCCCGGAATCGTCGCCAGCAGCTCGTAATAGTCGAACTTGTATTTGGACTGCTCGGGCGACTTGACGCGAAACAGATACATGTCGCGGACCAGCCGGCCGTCCTCGCGGATCCGGCCATTTTTCGTCATGAAATCGTTCACGGGCATGGCGCGCATCCTGGCGGCTATGGTCGGCCCATCCAGCGTGCCGGCCGCCTGGACCGCCCTAAGGTAGTGCATCACCGCGCCATAGGTGCCGGCGTGGATCATGGTCGGGACCTTCTGGGTCTTGGCGATGAAGCGCTTCGACCACGCCCGCGTATCCTCGTTCAGGTCCCAGTAGAACGCCGAGCTCAGCATCAGGCCCTGGGCGCTCTGGAGCCCGAGACTGTGAATGTCGGCAATGAAGACGAGCAGCCCGACCAGCTTCTGCCGCTGCGTGATGCCGAATTCGCCGGCCTGTTTGACGACGTTGATGAAGTCGCCGCCGGTGTCGGCGAGCGCGATCACGTCCGCCTTCGAGGACTGTGCCTGGAGCAGGAAGGACGAAAAATCCGGCGTATTGAGCGGATGTTTCACCGCGCCGATCACCTTGCCGCCCATGGCAACGATGACCTTGCGGCTGTCGGCCTCGAGTTGCGCGCCGAGGGAATAGTCGACCGAAATGAAGTACCAGGAGTTTGTGCCGAGACGCGACATCGCCCGCGTTGTTCCCTGCGACAGTGCATAGGTGTCGTAGGTCCAGTGAATTCCGGTCGGCGAGCATTCGTCGCCAGTCAGGCGCGACGTGGCGGCGCCGGTGGCGAGGAAGAGCTTCTTCTTGTCGCGCGTGATGCCCTGCACCGCCAGCGCGACCGCGGAGTTGGGCACGTCGAGGATCACCTCGACGTTTTCATTTTCGAGCCAGCGCCGCGCGATGGTCGCTCCCACATCGGCCTTGTTCTGGTGGTCTCCCGCGACGATCTGGATGCTGCGTCCCAGCACCTGACCACCGAAATCGTCGACCGCCATTTGCGCCGCGACCACCGAGCCCTGGCCGCCATTGTCGGCGTAGAGCGAGGACATGTCGGTGAGAACGCCGAGCTTCACCGGACCGTCCTGCGCAAGGGCCGGCGCCGAGAACAGCGCCAGTGCTAGTCCGAAAGCTCCGATCGACATCCCGCAGGATTTCATTGCCCGTCTCCTCCAAATTCGGCGTCGGGATCATGACGGGATCGTGCGAATGCGGAAGTGAAACTCTTGCAGAGTGATCCTGAACCGCCTTCAGATTGGTGGCGCGAACGCCCGGGCGTCGCGGTCCGGGCGCCCTGCTCGGTTGCGTCGGCTGCGCGGTTGGCCTTAACTGGAATAGATCGCAGTTATGCAACGGGCGCGCGATCCGCCTGCGACGGTGTCCTGAACGTGGCTGTTTCCTTCAAGACCCTGGACCTGAACCTGCTCAAGGTCTTCGACGCTGTGATGGAGGAGCGCAGCGTGCTGCGGGCAAGCCAGCGGGTTGCTCTCAGTCAATCCGCTGTGAGCCATTCGCTCGCCCGGCTCCGCGAGATGCTGGAAGACGACTTGTTCGTGCGCACGGCGACCGGCATGCAGCCGACCGCGCGCGCGTTGACGATGGCGCCACAGGTTCGCGAAGCGCTGCGATCTCTCGAGGCGGCGGTCGAGCAGCCGCGCTTCGTTCCGGCGGCCTCCACAAGGCAATTCACCCTCGCCGCCAACGACTTCACCACGATGGTGCTGGCGTCACCGCTCGTGGAGATCCTTGGGCTTGAGGCGCCGGCGATCGACCTGATCATCAAGCCGGTGACACGGATCGACCTTGCCGAGCAGATCGACCTTGGTCGCATCGACGTTGCGATCGGCGTCTTCTCGGATCCGCCGAGCCGCTTCCGGACCTCGCTGTTGTTCGAATATGACGACGTGCTGATCGTCGGCGGAAAGCGCAAGCTCGGCCAAATCGACAACGTGGCTCTGGCCCGCATGCCGCTGGTCGTTGTCTCCTTCGGCGGCGAGCAGGAGGGCGCAATCGGGGGCTTCATCTCCGAGCGCGGCCTCGCCAGGCGATCGGAAATGTACGACCGCGCGGCGCTCGAACGGGCCCTGTCCGAAAGCGACCGGCCGCCGCGCATAGCTGTTTCGCTGCCGCATTTCCTTGCGCTGCCCGCCCTGCTTGCGGACTCTGAACTCGCGGCCATCGTTCCGCGTCCATTGGCGCGGGCGTTCGAACGCGCGCATGCCATCACGACGTACGAATTGCCTTACGCGACAACCCCGGTCGAGGTCCGGCTGTTGTGGCACGAACGTATCGAGGGCGAGCCATCGCATGACTGGCTTCACGATATCCTCAGGCGTGCGACCGCGGATCTCAGGCGTGGACGCTAGCTGGAGACCCTCTCAGTCGTGGTTCCATTTTCCATCGGATCGTTCGGTTGGGGCGCGCGAGTGGAGGTTGTGCTAGACTAGGCGCCGCAGTCCTGAAGAGGTCAACGATACAAGGCGGTCTCAACCGCCGCTCAAGGAGCCCGTCATGCAGGAGAACGTCACCCGCGCGAACAGCTCGCGCGCCATTCCGTTCGACGCCGCCAAGCTCGACCGTCTCATGGAGGCCGCCGGCCTCGACGTGCTGGTCGTGACCTCCAAGCACAATGTGCAGTACTTGCTCGGCGCCGAGCGCGCGATCTTCTTCGACTACATGGACGCCATGGGCGTCAGCCGCTATCTGCCGGTCCTGGTCTATCCCAGGGGTGCGCCGGACAAGGCGGTCTATATCGGTCACCGTCTGGAAACCCATCAGCGTGCCGTGGCGCCGCCGTGGGTGCCGCAGGTCCGCACCGAATCCAATGGCTCGGTCGACGCGGTCACACGGGCCATTGGCCTGATCCGCGACGCCGGCGTGCCCTTGAAGCGGGTCGGCGTCGAGATGGCGTTCCTGCCGATGGATGCTGGAAGGGCGCTCGCTGACGCCCTGCCCGGTGCGAGCTCAAGGACGCGCTGCTGGTGCTGGAGCGGCTGCGGGCGGTCAAGTCGGCGGACGAGCTGGCCAAGCTTAAGACGGCGTCCGAGCTCGTCATTGCATCAATGCTCGAGGTGATCGCCGCGCACGGCCCGGGCACCACCAAGCAGCAATTGTCGGACAGTTTGCGTGTCGCCGAGGCCAATCGCGGCCTGACCTTCGAATACTGCCTGCTCGCCTGCGGCAACAGCCACAACCGGGCGCCGTCTGCGCAGCGCTGGGAGCAAGGCGACGTGCTATCGCTCGATTCCGGCGGCAATTATCACGGCTATATCGGCGACCTCGCCCGCATGGCCGTGCTGGGCGAACCCGACAGCGAACTGAAGGATTGCCTGGCCGAGATCGAGGCGGTTCAGCGCGCCGCCTTTGCCGCGGTCCGACCTGGCGCCCTCGGCGGCGACATCTACGTCGCGGCCGAGCGGCGGCTTGCCCAGATCACTCAGCGCGACTTCACAGATTTCCTGGCCCACGGCATGGGTCTCGTCAGCCACGAGGCCCCTCGCCTGACCGCCAAAGGTCCGGTCCCCTACGACGACACCGACGCCCGGCTGCCGCTCGAAACAGGCATGGTGGTCTCGATCGAAACCACCATGAAGCATCCGAAGCGCGGCTTTATCAAGCTCGAGGATACGGTTGTGGTGACGCCGACCGGGTATGAGATCTTTGGCGAGGGCGGCCGCGGGTGGAATTTGGGCGGCAGCGCGCTCTAGCCTGATGGCGTTGCAGGACCCTCATGGTGAGGAGCGCGGCACGCGCGTCTCGAACCATGAAGGCCCGCCTCTCGCGTGTGGCCATCCTTCGAGACGCCCGCTTTGCGGGCTCCTCAGGATGAGGTGCGGAGTGTGGTGAAGCTGCGCAATTACCGCGCCAGCAGCATCTCCAGCTGGCTCTGCGCCTTCTTCACCGCGCCCGCGAACCAACTCTGGCTGGGCGCTTCCCTGGCGAAACACTTTGTGTAGGCGTCCATGGCCTGGTCTTCCTTGGCCATGGCGTCCTGCGGGGTGTTCCTGGCCATCATCTGCTTCCAGACTTTTTCGCAGGCCGGGATCTCGGCCGTCTTCACGGCGTCGGTTGCGGCGAGGAAGTAGACCTTGTCGCCCTGGATCGCGACGACGTCGATTCATGCGGCGCGCCCTTCAGGTCGCCGTTGCCGCGCACGCCGAGCACGGCGACCGCGGCACTCGCGGATGCGGGCTTCGTGATCGGCAGCTCGGCATATTTGGCGAAGGCCGAGTCCTGGATCGCTTGATAGTAGAAGCGATCCGACTTGAAGGCTGCGGCGATCTCCTGCGGCAGGCCGTCCTCGCGGTGCTCGCGCAGCCAGTGCTTGAGCAGACCTGTGGTGGTCACCACGGCCTGCATCTTGTCGCCTTCGGACGCGAAGCCCAGGCCGTCGAGATGGCCGAAGCCGGAGTCGCCCTTGAACAGCGTGTCGGCGTTCGACTTGCCTTCCGCCGGCAGCCCCTTGATCGTGACCGGTCCGACCAAGCCGCGCAGCACACCGGTCAGCTCGTTAAGCGCCGCATCGTGCTGCTTAAAAGTCTCGTCGTTCTCCTTGGCTTTGGAGAATTTTGCGATGTAGCGATCGCGCAAATCGAGATAGTGCTGCTCGGGCGTGGCGGCGTCGGTGGGCGTCGCGAAAACGAGCAGGCAGAGCAAGGCGAGCGATCTCATTGCAATTTCCGGAAGACTGGGAGCGATCTCCAGTCTTTGTGCCGGTGCCGGACGGGAAGGTTCATCGGCTCCTGAACTGCGAACGTGCGTGGCGGTCGGAGGTGTGGATGTACCCGTTTCAGGTTGACAAGAGCGGCCGTCCAGCGCCAAAATTCGTTCGGGTCGATACACCAGCTGCCTGCGCCCTTTGGGGATGGTGAACGTATCAAAGTCGCCCTCACCCTCGCTATTGGCGAGCGGGTCGGCAAGGCAGGCACCGATCTTCTCCGTTCGCCGATACGGGTGCTCTCATGCGCGATTTCCGCGATGCGAAGGCTATGGCTCGTTCCTTGCGCGATGCCTTGAATGCCAAAGCCGTGCAAACCACTCACAGCGAAGCTTTGGAACTGATCGCGAAAGCGTTCGGGTACGAGAACTGGAATATTCTGTCGGCCAAGATTGATGCGGCGCAGCCGAGTGCTGGCATGCAGAATCCTGCCCAGCAGGATCGTCCCATCTACTGTTCGTTCTGCGGCATGAACCAGCATGAAGTGAGCAAGCTGGTGGCCGGGCCGGCTGTCTTTATATGCGACGAATGTATCGACCTATGCACCGATATCGTTGATGAGCAGCTGCTTCGCCTCATCGAAGGAGATGCAGACAGTGCTCGCGCCATGCCCACCGATAGACTGCTTCACTATGTGGAGCACGCGAACAAAGGGGTGGAGCGCAATCGGCTGTTGTCCCAGAGCATCGAAAGGGTTTTTGCGCTTCGACAGAACGCCTCGGCGGCGAATGATGACGTGTTCAAGACATCCAAAGTCGCTCGGTTGAGAGGCAAGACGTCCGACGAACTGCTGGCGATGAAGAAATTCTCGCTCAGTCAGTTGAAGCGTTACGAGCAGGCGCTGCAGACCGCGATGCCCATCGTCAACGAGCGCACTCGGTAAATGCGCAGACGATCGAGCGGCACGCCGGCCCTACTCCGCCGGCGTGAGCTGCTGCCGGCTCAGGCGCATCGCCGCCGTCTCGCGCGCCCGGACGCGGGCGCGTCGCTTGCGCCACCAGATCACGACGCCGGTGACCGACAGTGCCGCCACCACGAGGCCCATGATCGAGATCAGGATGCGGCCGAACAGCCCGACGATGCGGCCCGAATGCAGCGGGAATTGCGCCTGCACGAAGATGTCGGCGGCGGTGCCGACCCAGGGCAGCCGTTCGCCGATCGGGCGGCCGTCCTCGCTGTCGTAATAGAGCTGCGCCGGCCCGACGCCGCCGGCGCCGTGATCGTCGCCGGGATGGAAGTAGGCGGCCGCGTAGACGCCATGGGCCGGGCCGTAGCTGAGCGCGCCGACCGGGACGGTCCACCCTCGCCCCTTGCCGTCAGCCGCCGCGCGCGCAGCAATGTCGGCGAACGTCACCCTGGGCTCGATGGGATCGTCGAGATTGCGGTAGGGCCGCTGCTCATAGGGCGTCGGCGTGTAGTTCGACACCATCTTCATCATCGGCGAGAACACCTCGAAATAGAGGTTCAGCGAGAACGCCGTGAAGGCGATGACGAACAGCACGCCCCAGGTCCACAGGCTGAAGGCGCGATGGATGTCGAAATTGATCCGGTACGCGCTGCCCGATGCCTTGATGGTCCAGGCCGGCGCCCAGCGCGCCCAGAAGCCGCGTTCGAGCTGGCGCGTGACCTGGGGCGCCCGCGCGGCCTTGGCGCGCCGTCGCGAGGGCAGCGTCAGATAGAAGCCGACGAAGCAATCGATGGTCCAGATGATGGCGATCACGCCGAGCACGCGCATGCCCCAGCGATCGCTGCCCCAGAATTCCGGGATGTGCATGGTGTAGTGGAGCTTGTAGAGGAACGAGACGACGTTTTCGCGCGTCACCGGCCACACCGCGCCCCAATAGCGCCGGCCGAGCTCGACACCGGTGTTGGGATCGAGGAAAATCTGGTTGTAGTCGATCGCGAAGCGTTTTCCTGTCGCCGGATCGATCCGCGGCATCACGAAGAACCACAGCGAGTGCCCCTCCTCCGGCGTCATGAAGAGGTAGACGACGCGTGCGCGGGGATCGCGCTGCTCGATCATCTTCGCGAGCTCGATCGAGGGAATCGCCGGGCCTTTGCTGGTGACATCGAACAGGTGGTGGTTCAGCACCTCGTCGATCTCATGATCCCATGAGATGATCGCGCCGGTGATGCCGGAGAAGAACAGGAATCCGGCCGTGAGCAGTCCCGCCCAGCGATGCAGCCTGCCAAATATGGCTCTCATCGTCTCGACTTTCATCAAGCGGGTCCGGCGCGCTGCGCCGGCGCTTCCACCGAGACCGTGGGAATTTGAGTCTGCGCCTGCACGGGCGCGATGGGGACGCAGAGAGCGAATATGCTGACGGCGCCGAAGAAAAGCACCTGAAGCTGTCGAACACGCGCATTGGAGCACGAACGAAGTTGGAAGTCTGACACGTCTAGCGAGGTCCCACGCACTGCCGGCTTTGCCGGAATGATTTTTGGACTCTCGCCCTAACGCGGGGGCATTCTCAGTGCGAGAGACGCAGAGTTAGAATCTATCGAGACCGGGGAATAAATCGTGCGACCAATGCGCCCATATGCGCATCGAGGTGCATCGCCGGCTTCTATGAGCGCTTCGATATGGAATGCTTCTAGAGTGAGAACATTCGCCGCTTGTCCGCGACCGCCTGGAAACGGCGGACGCGCTGCCGCGAACGAATGGTTGCGACGACGATGCGACGGTTGCCCGGCAGTTCAACGTTGCGCGGCAATCATCGTGTTGAGCGATTTAACGCTCGGCGCAAACAGCACTGCGACGCCCTTGTAGCGGATAAATTGCTTCATCTGGAACGTCACGGAGGCGTCCCCCGCGAGCGGAACCTGGAACCGGGTCTCGGCCTTTGGGTCTGTCCGGTTTCCGGTCAAGGCATCCTGCGCGTTGGCTCCGTTCGGAAGGCGCATGTAGGCGTCGGCAAAGTCTGTCTGATGCATCCACCGCAGGATGGTATAGAATTGCTCGTTGATCCTGGCGAAGTAGAACAGCCCTACGATGCCGCGGTCCTTGCCGTCGTCCTCCGTGCCCTCCAGGTGAGGGCCGTAGGAAAATCCGCGGCGTATGACTCGCGGCGGCCCCTTGGGGAAACGAATCTGATTGGCGAATTTCAGCGGGTGATCGCGGCAATTGACAATGCGAATGTGAGCCCCGAGCGGGCATTTGACGCCGTCTGGATCGTCGCCATAGCCGAACGCATCGTTCAATTGCGGGGTCGACGGTGGTGCATCCGGAAAGCGTGACAGCGGCGACCCGTGTCGCCAGCGCCCCATCATCTTGGCCGCGATCCATTCTTCGGCCAGTTCCGGGCCGACATGCGGCGCCGCCTGCGGTGCATTCGCCTTCAGGAATTTGTTGAAGGCCGCGACGTCCTGATAAAGCCACGACAGGCCGACGAACGATCCATCGCGCGCGAAGTCCTGCCATGGACCGGGCTTGAACGGTGCAGTGGGAAAATCGCTGTTCGGATAGCCGACGACGATCTCGCGACAATCGACGGCGTCGGAAGCCCTGGCAGCCGGCGCATCCTGCCAGTCAACATTGGGCGCGGTGATTCCATCGCGATAGCCAAAATGCAGGCGGCCGTCGGCTGGTCGACAGCCGGACAGTGCGCCGTCGTCCCAACTGTCGAGCGCCAATTCCCGGACAGCGAAGCCTGTCGCCGACTGCCGCACCTGCGCGAGGCAATCGGCTTTCTGCTCGGGCGTATCGAACCCGATGTGGATGGCGAGATCGATATCGCTCGACTTGAACTTGCCGTCCCACCATCCCGCCGGAGCGCTGGCGTCGAAGAAACCAAGCTGTGTCGCAATGCCGCCATCCGGCGCCTGCGCCGGGTCCACGAACGATACCTCGAACTGCTGCCGCCCCTGTGCGACGTCAAGGTCCGGGCGACCCGACATCAACGTCGCGATGCCGTTCCAACTGAACATGAAGTGGAACGCGGGACCATCGGGGTCCGGGCCTGCCCCCACCGCTGCTCGCGGTATCCATTGCCGCAGGAAGGACCTGGCACCGCCGGCGTCGCCAAACCTAAACAACAGAACCGCGAGTAGCGGCTTCGCGGAGCTTCGAGCGACGATCGCCTGCAAATTGCCGAGATCCACCATGGCGCCTGTCCTGCAAGAACGGTCAGCCGATAGGCAGCCTCAAAGCCGGCCTATCTCGAAAGCGCACATACGCTCTGAAAGCTATTTCCCGAGCTTTGCCAGAATGTCTGCGACCGTCATGCCGTCGTAAGCCGAGAACAGCCAGCCGGACGGGTTGCCGCTGATGTCGGTTGATCCGTCGGTCGCCGTGCCCAGCGAACGCGCGTTGTGGTTCTTCGAGAATTCGAAGAACGCATTGGGATCGTTGATGTCCAGGCCAGTCGTATCTGCCAGGGAAAATATCGCGGCAAATATCGGCGTGAGCGCTCGCCGGAAAAACTCCGTGTATTCCTGGTGCGTTCCCTCATATTCGGTGATGACCTGGATGTACTTGTCCTCGATGACGACGACCCGGGCGAAATGAACGATCCTGGACTGCTTCAGCGCCGCCGCGATGGCGGGCTGAACCTTCTCAGTGAAGCTCGCCTCGAGATTCCGCAGCTTTGCCAGGGTCTCGGCATCCTGCTTGATCGGCAGCGTGAGATTGAGTGCATGGGTCATGGGAAATCTCCTTAAAGAATACAACCTTAAGATGGTATCACTCTCGAAAGGAATTGGAAGCGATCTTTTCGACGTGCGGCCGGCTGTCGCGTCGCGGGCCCTTCGAAAGGGGCAGCAATACTCCCCTGACAATTCGACCGCGAGCGCATGCGACCAGCGAACCAGCGCTGGTCGGCCTGCTGCGAACGTTGTTGTCGCGCGACGAGTCTAGGCTTTGCCGGCGTGACAGCACGGGCCGCCGCCGGCATCCTTCGGGTCGCCCGCCAGCACGCTGCGGCTATTGCGCTCCGGCGGAATGTCGCCGGCGGCATTAGCCGAAAAAAATCCGGTCGGCTTCAGCATGAAGCCGGCATATTCGACCGGCATGATCGGAAAATCCTCGGGCTTGCAGACATGGGTGTGGCCGAAGGAGTGCCACACCACGAGATCTGTATTCTCGATGTTGCGGTTCTGCGCGGCGTAGCGCGGCAGGCCGTCGCCGCCGGCATGGACATTGGGATAATCGCCGCTGGCGTATTTCTCGTCCTTGTCGAAAGCGGTGACCCAAACATGCTTCGTCGCAAAGCCGCCGCGCTTGCGCACGTAGCTGCCCTCCTGCGCCAGCATCAGCGGGCTCGGATTGACGACAAGCTTGTAGGCCGGCGCGTTGCCGACGGAGTTGGTCTCGTTGGGATTGCTGATCTTCCAGAGCCGGCCGGTCTCGCCGTTCGCAATGGCAGCCGCATCACGCTCGCGCGACAGGATGCGTGTGGTGGTATCGAACGCATTGCCGTGCGGATTGTCCGCGCCCCAGGGCCGCGGCACGAACTCGTGCTCGGTGACGGTATTGCCGCCGCCGTCGAGATCCATGTGCATGCGCACGTTGAAGAAGTGCTGGTGCGTGGGGCCGCCGAGATTGTCGTCGACCATGCCGCCCCATTTGTACTTTTCGCCTGATGGCACAGCGGCGGTCTGGATGATGCCGGTGAGTTTTGTTTCGAGCTGAATCGTGCCGTCCTGGTACAGGTACCAGTAGAAGCCATAGTCGTAATTGCCGACGGTCGCGAAGAACGAGATGACGAGGCGCCGCGAGCGGCGGACCTCGAACAGGCCGTTGCGGAATTCGTAATGCTTCCAGGCAATTCCGTAATCTTCTTCATGCATGCAGATGGCGTTCTGCATGACGAAGGGCGCGCCCTTGTTGTCGGCGGCCGGCACGTCGAAATAATGGATGTTGCCGAGGCAGTCGCAGCCGAGCTCGAGCGCGTTGGCGAGCATGCCGAGCCCGTATTCCCCGGCATCGAACGCCGACTTCCAGAAATGGTTCTCGGTCGGATCGGCGTAAGGCACCACCATCTCGGTGACGCTGGCGCGATGGATCAGCGAGCGCTTGCGTGCACCGTCCTGGTAGGCGAGCTGATGCAGCACCAGGCCCTCGCGCGGCGTGAAGCCGACGCGAAAGCTCCATTTCTGCCAATCGACCTTCCAGCCATCGACCTTGAAACTCGCGCCCTCCGGCTGCTCGATATGCAGCGGCTTGATGTCGGTGCGCGGGTTTTTGACTTCATGCGCGCCGTAATTCCGCTTCTTGCGCGGGATCGGCACGATCGGATCGGCGTCCGTGAGGTCGATGACCTTGCCGGCGATCAGGTCGACCACGGCCACCACGCCCTCGATCGGATGGGCGTAGCCGTTGTCCTGCAGATGTTCGCGGAAAAAGCTGACGGCGCGCACGATACGGGCGCCGCGCTCGTACTCAAAATCGAAGAAGCCTGAGGAGAACGGATCGACCTGGACCAGCTCGATATCCTTGTCGGTGAGCCCGCGGCGGACCATCGCCGCGCGCCAGCCTGGATCGGCCTTCACCACGGCCTCGCACTTGAAAAATTCTTCCAGCATCACCGGCGGCTGCCCATAGGGCGCCTCGCGGTTCGGAATGACCTTGCGCGCGACGATCTCGTTGCGGTCGAGATCGACGATGTGCTCGATCGCCTCGCCCGTGGTGACGTCGAGCGTCAGCGCGAAGGCGCGGCGCCCTGCTCCGCCCGTAGCCAATTCCTGTTTGGTCGGCTCCTCCAGCCGGACGGTCGGGAAGCGGCAGTTCTCCGGCGAGGTCGCGGCGGCACGAACCAGCGTGCAGGCGGCCGTGATCTCTTCGGCTGTCAGGGGATCGAGCGGATGCGGTGCGGCCGCTTGAATCGGTGATTTGGCTTTGACGGTATCGAGCATGATGATGACCAGAAATCAGCGCGGGGCGAGATGCGCGGTGATGGCGCGGAAGGCGGCGAGCCAGCGGTGGTCGAGCGGAACGTCCATCGCCTTCGGCTGCGTCGCGAGCTTGACGATGACGGTGTCGGTGGCCGCGTCGATGTAGAGCCACTGGCCGTGAATGCCGATCCCCGCGAGATCGTTCCGCGACGGATCGATCGTGTACCATTTGCTGCGGTAGCGGGCGCCCCGGAAGATGTCCGCGAGGTCGCCGTCTTTCCACGCCTGGGGATCGCCGTTCACGTGGATGTCGTCGATCCACCAGCCCGGCACCACCTGCCGTCCCTCGACCACGCCGCGGCAGCGGATCATTTCGCCGAAGCGCAGCAGATCGCGTGCGGTGACGGAAAGCCCGCCGGCGATGCGGCCCATGCCGTGGCTGTCGAGCGTGAGGGAGCCATCCTCCTCGGCGCCCATCGGCTGCCAGAGATAGTCGGAGAGGATGCGATGGTAGGGCATGCCGCAGGCGCGCTCGTAGACCCAGCCGAGCACTTCCGTATTGGTCGAGACGTAGTGGAACACCTTGCCGTGCGGCTTGCCGGTCCCGCGCAAGGTCGTGAGATAGGCGCGCTGATGGCCGGCTTCGACGCCCGGCGGCGGCACGTCCCAGCCCGAGGAGAAACGATAGCGTGCGACGTCGCCGGCCGGATCCTCGTAATCCTCCTCGAACTTGATCGCGACCGCCATGTCGAGGACGTTGCGGACGGTGCAGCTGCCATAGACCGAGCTCTCCAGCTCCGGCACGTAGCGCACCACCCTCGCCTCCGGATCGAGCAGGCCGCGCGCGGCCAGCACGCCGCCGAGCGTGCCGGCGATCGACTTGCTGATGGAGCAGATCAGATGCGGCGTCGTCGCGCTCATGCCGTCGCCGTACCATTCGTGAATCAGCGTGCCCCGGTGCATGACGAGCAGCGCGTCGCCGAAGGTTTCGCGCAACGTGGCCTCGACCGTGGTCGGCTTGCCGTCCGGCGCGGTGAAGCTGAGCTTTTGCAGCTCGCGCGGCGCGCTTGCCATCGGTGTGGGATGTGCGGAGCGACGGACTTCCGCGGTCGGCAGCACTTCGCGGGTGTGGGTGAAGCCCCAGCGGATCGCGGGAAAGCTGCGCCAATTGGCACGGGTCACTTGGGCCTCGGGCGCAGGCGGGCTGCCGCGCATGATGTCCGTCGGTCGCATCTCGATCCTCCGCAAGGCCATCCTGACTGCGATGTCGGAACGGCAAGGGAGAAGACTGCACACAGGCCGCATCGGGCGTTATCGAGATCCGGCAATATTTTGCTGGACAGCGGCCATGGCCGTGCCAGTCTGGCGTGGTTCTTGCTAGCTCCGGGCTACCAAATTTCGACGTGATGTCATGGCCTTAAGCGCAACTCTTCCGACTCCGGACTCGGCTGCGAACCTGTTTCAGGCGCGCAGTACCGACGTCGACGAGCATTGCGCCGCGCTCGGTCGCTGGCGGTTGAGCTACGACCAGATCAGCGCCGGCGCCTTCCGCGGCAGCTTCACGCAACTCTCCCTGCCCCGGCTCGAAGTCTTCCGTGAGATCACCAGCCAGCAAGTCCGCCAATACGGCCAGCTCGGTGCCGACAGTTTTGGCATCGGTCTGCCCTGGCACGGCGACGGCGAAGTCAATTGCAACGGGGCCAGTGTTGCAGGCTCCCAGGTCATCGCCAGCATCGATGCCGAGATCGACATGTGTACGCCGAAGGCCTTCGAGCTGCGCGGTGTCGTCGCCAGCGCGATGCTGATCGCGGAGCTTGCCGCTCGCCTCGACATCGAATTGCCGCGCGCCGTTTGGCACCAGTTGCGGGTGATCGAGATGGCGGCGGCACCGGTTGCGCGGCTGCGCGCCCATCTCGCCGCCATTCACGAGACCATCACGGCCGCACCCGAACGGTTCGACGATCCGGCCGCGCGGCAGGCGCTGGAGGACGCCCTCCTCGTCGAGATCATGGACATGCTGCCGACGGCCCAGCCCAGCGATCCCGGCCGCAGCGCCACGGCCCGCAAGCGCACCGTGGATCGCGCCCGCGAGGTGATGCATGGCAGCGGCGATCGCTCGCTGTCGCTGCTGGAGGTCTGCAAGGCGGTCGGCGCGAGCCCGCGCAAGCTCGGCTATTGCTTCCAGGAAGTCGTGGGCACGAGCCCGATGCATTACTGGCGCGCGATGCGGCTGAACCGGGTGCGGCGGGATCTGAAGCGCGCGGGCGGCGCCGAGACGTCGATCTACGACGTCGCCGTGCAACACGGCTTCTGGCACTTCAGCCAGTTCTCGCTCGACTACAAGCGCCACTTCTCCGAGCTGCCCTCGGAGACACTGCGGCGCGCGAGGCTTGTCGCCTGACGCGCGCGTCTTCTACTCCAGGACAAGTCGTGGCTAGCAGCTCGCTTGCGGCCATCCTTCGAGACGCCCGCCTCTGGCGGGCCCTCAGGATGAGGTCATTTTGCAGCGAGATATCAGACCCTCATGGTGAGGAGCCCGCGCAAGCGGGCGTCTCGAACCATGCAGGCCGGGCACCTTACCAGGTCGGCAAATACGTACCCTTGAAGCGCGTCTCAAGAAACGCCTTCACGGGATCGGAGTGATAGACCGCGATCAACTGCTTCACCCACGGCTTGTCTGCGGACATCGAGGATGTTGACCCAGGGACCATCGGGGTTCTCGCGCGCGATCGCATCGGTCGCCGGATTGAGGCCGGCCTGCACGGCGTAATTGTTGTTGATCGAGACGACGTCGACGTCCTGCAGCGCGCGCGGAAGCTGGGCGGCATCGAGCTCGACGAAGCGCAGTTTCTTCGGGTTCTCGGTGATGTCGGCAATGCTCGAAGCGACGTTGTTCGGATCCTTCAGCTTGATCACGCCGTGCAGCGCCAGGATCATCAGACCGCGGGCGCCGTTGGAGGGATCGTTGGCAATCGCAACGCGGGCGCCTTCCGGCAAATCGGCGAGCTTCTTGTATTTCTGCGAATAGACGCCCTGCGGCGACCCGATCGTGTTCGCGACCTTGACGATCTTCCAGCCGGTCTTGGAGATCTGGTTCTTCAGGTACGGCTCGTGCTGGAACGAATTCGCCTCGAGATCCCCGAGCGCCAGCGCCTGGTTCGGGATCACGTAGTCGGTGAACTCGACCACCTTGATGTCGAGGCCGCGCTCGGCGCCGACCTTCTTTACGACGTCCAGGATCTCGGCGTGGGGACCGGCTGTGACGCCGACGCGGATGGTTTCGGCCTGAGCCGAGGTCGCGAGTAAGGCTGCAGCCGCAAGGGTTGCGAGAAAGCGCATTTAAGTCTCCAGTTTTAGGGAATGTGTATCAGCGCTGCCGCAGCCGGCGGTTGACCCGGCGTGCGAGATAATCGCCCGCGCTCTGGACGAGCTGCACCAGCGCGATCAGAACGACCACGACGGCCAGCATCATCTCCGGCATGAAGCGCTGATAGCCGTAGCGGATGCCGAGGTCGCCGAGCCCGCCGCCGCCGACGGCGCCGACCATGGCGGAGTAGCCGAGCAGGCTGACCACCGCGAGCGTCAGCGCCAGCAGCAGGCCGGGCAGCGCCTCGGGGATCAGCACCTTGAGCACGATCTGGATTGGCGATGCCCCGAACGAGGACGCGGTCTCGATCAGGCCGCCGTCGACCTCGCGGATCGCAGCTTCGACCAGGCGCGCGATGAACGGCGTCGATGCGATGACCAGCGGCACGATCGCGGCAGTCGATCCGATCGAAGTGCCGGCAATGAGCCGCGTGAACGGGATGATGGCGACGACCAGGATGATGAAGGGCGTAGAGCGTGTCGCATTGACGACGATGCCGAGCACGCGATTGACCGCGGGGGCCGCGAACAGCTCTCCTTTTCGGCTGGTCGCGAGAAAGACGCCGAGCGGCAGGCCGAAGGCGGTGCCGAGCAGTGCCGCGATGCCGACCATGTACAGGCTTTCGCCTGTTGCCTGGACGATGAGGTTGATGAGTTCAGGCGACATAGCCGAGACGCTCCGCCGGGAGTTGATATTGAGAGAGCCAGGCGAGCGTGCGCGTCACCGCGTCCTCGCCACCGGGAATACCGAGGGTCAATGAGCCCACATGCTGGCCGCCGATCTCGTCGATGCGCGCCGACAGCAGCGCCACGTCGAGACCGAGCTCGCGGGCAAGCCGCGCCACCACCGTGTCGCCGGCCCCTGCCCCGCGCACCTGGACGCGGATCACGGCCTGCCCGCCGGCAGATGGCTCCGCCACGATCCGGCTCGCAAGCGACACCGGCAGGCTGTCGCCGATGACTTCGGCGAGGAAGGACTGCGTGATCGGATGCTTGGGGTGCGTGAAGATGTCGGCGACATGGCCGCTCTCGACGACGTGGCCGGCGTCGAGCACCACGACCTCCTTGGCGAGCTGGCGCACCACCGACATTTCGTGGGTGATCAGCACGATGGTCACGCCCAGCTCGCGATTGATGTTGGCGAGCAGATCGAGGATCGCGCGCGTGGTCTGCGGGTCGAGCGCCGAGGTCGCCTCGTCCGACAGCAGCACGCTCGGCCGCGTCGCCAGCGCACGGGCAATGCCGACGCGCTGCTTCTGGCCGCCCGAGAGTTCGGAAGGATAGCGGTCGTGCTTGTCGGCGATGCCGACCAGCGCCAGCAACTCGGCGACGCGGGCCTTGATGTCGGACTTGGCCCAGCCGGCGATCTCCAGCGGCAGCGCGATGTTGTCGGCCGCTGTGCGCGACGACAGCAGGTTGAAATGCTGGAAGATCATCCCGATCGAGCGCTGCGCCAGCCGCAATTCGCGGCCCGCCAGCGCCGAGATGTCGCTGTTGTCGACGATCACGCGGCCCGTGGTCGGCTTCTCCAGCCCGTTGATCAGCCGGACCAGGCTCGACTTGCCGGCGCCGGAGCGGCCGATGACGCCGGTGATCGAGCCGCGCGCAATCGCGAAGTCGATGTCTTGCAGCGCGTTGACGCCGGGCTTGCCGCGATAGGCCGGATAGATCTTCGAGATGCCCTCGAAACGGACCATCGCGTCGGCGTTCCGTGCGGCAGGTGAAATCGCTTCAAGCGTTTCGATCTTCTGTCCGATCGCGAGCGATTGGTGGGCGTTCATGGAGGCGGCCTTCATGCACAGCAGTTCCTGCTGCCCCCGTGGGGCATGCGGGAACCGGTCGCGTCAAGCGACGGAGAGTGAAATCGCGGCGAGGGTTCGGGTGGAACGCGCTGCACTGCAGCACACACCATCGCTTTTTCAGGTCTTCCTTGCAATGTCAGATATTTGCGGGGAGTTGGACGAAGTTTTCCCAATCCCACCCCGGCGAAGAAAATTCGTCTGCCGGGGGTATGAGCTTCCGGCCCCGCTCAGCTGATCTGCAACCAGGGCAGCACGATCAGCAGCAGTCCCGCAAAATAGAGCAGCCCGAACAGCAGCCCAAAGCCCCAGAACTGGCCCTTCCCGATATAGCCGCTGCCGAAATACATCGGCGCGGGTCCCGTCGCGTAAGGCGAGATCACGCCCATCAGGCCGAGCGAATACATGCAGAGCATGGCGAGCGTCGTGACCGGCAGGCCGGGGATGCCTGATCCGACCGCGAGCACCACCGGCAGCACGGCTGCGGCATGCGAGGTGATGCTCGAGAAGAAGTAGTGGATCCAGAAGAACAGCGCGACCAGCAGGAGCATCGCGGTCGACGGCGACAGCCCCGCGAGCGGTTTGGCGTATTCGGTCGCGAACCATTTGATGAAGCCGATTTCGTTGAGGCCTGAGGCCAGCGTCAGCAGCGAGGTGAAATAGAAGAACACCTCCCAGGCGCTCTTCTCGCTGACGATGTCGGCGAACTCGATCACGCCCGTCACCAGCATCAGCGAGATCACGATGAACACGACGGTGGTGGCGTTGACGAAGTTCGAGCCGAGCAGCGGCACGTGGATGTCCGGGCTCGAGCCCGCGATCCACAGGAACATCGCGAGGACGATCAGAGCCAGCATGATCCACTCGTTGCGCGACATCGGGCCCATCTCGCTGACCTCCCTGGCCGCCCATTCGGAGATCTCCGGGCTGTGCTTCACCTCGGGACGGCAGACCACGTAGCTGAGCAGCGGCACGAGGATCATCAGGAGGATGCCGAGCGGCGCAAAGCCGACGAACCACTGCGCCCAGCTCACCTCGACGCCGGCGGTCTTCTTCGCGATCGCAAGCGCGGCCGCATTGGGTGCGAGCGCGGTGAAGAACAGCGAGCTGGTAATCGCGGTTGCCGCAAACGCCGTCCACATCACATAGGTGCCGATCTTGCCGGCGGTCGGCCCAGGCTCGGAGCCGTAGATGCGCGGGATGTTGCTGATGATGGGATAGACGATGCCGCCGCTGCGCGCGGTGTTGGATGGCGTCGCTGGTGCCAGCAGGAAGTCCGACATCGCCACCGCGTAGCCGAGACCGAGCGTGTTGCGGCCGAGCTTCTGCACCAGCACCAGCGCGATACGGCGGCCGAGCTGGCTCTTGCGATAACCGATCGAGAATACGAAGGCGCCAACGATCAGCCACACCGTGCTCTCGGCAAAACCCGCCAGCATCCAGCGCAGCGACTTGCCGGGATCGGGATCGATATAGCCGGCGACGCCCGCGACCGTCAGCCCGATGAACCCGACCGCGCCGACCGGCATCGATTCCAGGATGAGCCCGGTGATCACGGCCGCGAACACGGCAAAATAGTGCCACTGATTGGCGTTGAGGCCGGTCGGCACCGGCCATAGATAGATGGCCAGCCACACCACGAGCGGCGCGATCAGCTTCCAGCTAAACCCTTTTGCCTGAGGCGTCTGCGAGCTAGCGGCCATGGGCCCTCCCCCCTCGATTGTCGTCGCATTGTACCGCCCGTTGGCCGAGCCGTTTTTGTCCTAGCGCGGCGTATACGGACTGTCCGCGGCGCGATCAATGGCCTGACTTCACGTTCTACCGCCCCTTGCTACCGCCCCTTGAAGCGCGGCTTGCGGCGGGTCAGGAACGCATCGACGCCCTCCTTGTGGTCTTCGGTGAGACTCGCCAGTGCGAACTGGTCGACGTCCATGTGGCTGGCGAGATCGTCCAGCGCATGTGCCAGCCGGTTGACGGTCAGCTTGGTCATGGCGACCGAGAGCGGCGGCTGCGCGGCGACCTTCCGGGCAAGCTCCATGGCGGCATCGAACGCATGGCCGGGATCGGCCACCTGCTCCACCAGGCCCCATTCATAGGCCTCATCAGCGCTGATGCGCTGGTCGGCCAGGATCACCGCCTGCTTGGTGCGGGCCGGCCCGATCAGATGCAGCATGCGCGGGATGCTCTGCCAGCTCATGTTCATGCCGAGCCCGATCTCGGGCACGCGCAGATGCGCGTCGTGCCCCATCACGCGGAAGTCGAGCGCCACGGCCAGCGCGACGCCGCCGCCGACGCAAAAACCCTCGATGGCGGCGATCGTGATCTGCTCCATCTCATGCCAGGCATGGGTCAGACGGGGCCCGAGCTTGAGATGCCGCCGCAGCGTGCCGAGATCCATGTCCTTGCGCGAGCGGCCCTCGGCATCCTTGAGGTCGAAGCCGGCGCTGAAGGCGCTGGTGCTGCCCGTCAGAACCACGACGGACGTTGCGGCATCATCCTCGAAGCTGCGCGCGGCCGCGGTGAGCTGGCGCATCGCCTCCGGCGAGAGCGCGTTGATGCCGTCGCCGCGGTCGAACCGTACCACCGCAATCCGCCCCTCCGGTCCGAGGCCCTTCTCGATCGTCACGAAGTTCGTCACCAATGTCTCCCAATCCGCTTTGCTGCGAGGCTAGCCTACATCCGGCCTCACGAATATGGGACCCGGTTGCGCCCCAGCGCATACTCGACAGGCAGGGACCATTGCGCCTATCTTTGCGCCATGAGCCACGATCACGACCATCATCACGACCATTCCGAGCTGTCGGAGACCGAGCTGCGCGTGCGCGCGCTCGAGACGATCTTGACAGAAAAAGGCTATGTCGAGCCGGCCGCGCTCGACGCCATCATCCAGGCCTATGAGACCAGGATCGGCCCGCACAACGGCGCGCGCGTCGTCGCCAAGGCCTGGACCGATCCGGCGTTCAAGAAGGCGCTGCTGGAGGATGGCTCGAAGGCCATCGGCACGCTCGGCCATGTCAGCCGCGTCGGCGACCATCTCGTCGTGGTCGAGAATACGCCAGAGCGACACAACATGGTCGTGTGCACGCTGTGCTCCTGCTACCCCTGGGAAATGCTGGGGCTGCCGCCGGTCTGGTACAAGGCCGCGCCCTATCGCTCGCGTGCGGTGAAGGACCCGCGCGGCGTGCTCGCCGATTTCGACGTCACGCTGCCCAAGGACATGGAAATCCGTGTCTGGGATTCCACGGCCGAGACCCGTTTCCTGGTGCTGCCGATGCGCCCCGCGGGCACTGAAGGCTGGAGTGAGGAGCAGCTTGCCGAGCTGGTTACTCGCGATTCCATGATCGGCACCGGCTTTCCCAAGACGCCTGGAGCGCCGTCGTGAACGGCGTGCACGACATGGGCGGTATGGACGGGTTCGGCAAGGTCGAGGCCGAGCCGAACGAGCCGATGTTTCACGAGGAATGGGAATCGCGTGTTCTCGCCATGGTGCGCGCGATGGGCGCGGCGGGCGCCTTCAACATCGACACCTCGCGCTTCTATCGCGAGACGCTGCCGCCGCACGTCTATCTCTCGAGCTCCTACTACAAGAAATGGTTTCTCGGGCTCGAGGAGATGCTGATCGAGAAGGGCTACCTGACCCGGGAGGAGGTCGCTGCCGGGCACGCGATGCAGCCTGCAAAGGCGCTCAAGCACGGCAAGTTCGACCTCGCCAACGTCGAGCGCGTCATGGTGCGCGGCAAGTTCGCCCGCTCCGCTCCGGCGCCGGCCAAATTCAACATCGGCGACCGCGTCCGCGCCAGGAACATTCATCCGACCACGCATACGCGGCTGCCGCGCTATGTGCGCGGCCATGTCGGTGTCGTCGAGCTGAACCACGGCTGCCACGTATTTCCGGATTCGGCGGCGATGGAGCTCGGCGAAAATCCGCAATGGCTTTACACTGTCGTCTTCGAGGGCCGCGATCTCTGGGGCGCGGACGGTGATCCGACCTTGAAGGTGTCGATCGACGCCTTCGAACCCTATCTGGACCCGGCGTGATGAGCAGCCCGGCTGCGGCCGCCGCGACGGCGGCCATTCCGAGCATTCCGCGCGATGACGACGGCCCGGTGTTCCGCGCGCCCTGGGAAGCGCATGCGTTTGCGATGGCGCTGACGCTGCACGAGCGCGGCGTGTTCACCTGGCCGGAATGGGCCGCAGCCTTGGCCTCCGAGATCAAGCGCGCGCAGGCCGCCGGCGACCCTGATACGGGCGAGACCTATTACCTGCACTGGCTCGCCACGCTGGAAGGTTTGGTCTCAAGCAAGGGCGTCGCATCGGCGGATACGCTGCACCGCTACCGCGACGCCTGGGACCACGCCGCCGACCGTACCCCGCACGGCAAGCCGATCGAGCTGCGGCCGGAGGATTTTCGGTAGGTCGGTAAGAGGCACGCTCGTGCCAAGCCCTCCGCTGTCATTCCCCGCGAAGGCGGGGAATCCAGTAGGCCGCGGCCTCTCGACCCAAGCACGGTCTCTGGGATACTGGATCACCCGCTTTCGCGGGTGATGACACCGAATATGTGGCCTCAGCGCCCCGCCGCAAACTCCCGCCATCCCTTCGCCCGCAAACTGCACGCCGGGCACTCGCCGCATCCGAAACCCCACTCATGCTGCGCGCCGCGTTCGCCGAGATAGCAGGTGTGCGAGTGCTCGCGGATGAGATCGACCAGCCCTGCGCCGCCGAGGTCATGGGCGAGCTTCCACGTCGCCGCCTTGTCGATCCACATCAGCGGCGTATGCAGCGCGAATGGCCTGGCCATGCCGAGCGAGAGCGCGGTCTGCATGGCGCGGATGGTGTCGTCGCGGCAATCGGGATAGCCGGAATAGTCGGTCTCGCACATGCCGCCGACGATGTCTGTGATGCCGCGCCGGTAGGCCAGCGCCGCGGCAAAGGTCAGAAAGATGAGATTGCGGCCGGGTACAAACGTGTTCGGCAGGCCGTCGGCCCCCATCGTGATCGCGACGTCGCGCGTCAACGCGGTCTCGGACACGGCCGCCAGCGTCGGGATCGACAGCGTATGGCTCTCGCCGAGCCTTGCGGCCCAGTCTGCGCGCAGGCCCTTGATGCCGTCGAACAGCCGGTCGCGGCAGGCGAGCTCGATGGCATGGCGCTGGCCATACTCGAAACCCAGTGTCTCCACGCGTGCAAAGCGGCTGAGCGCCCAGGCGAGGCAGGTGGTGGAATCCTGGCCGCCGGAAAACAGCACCAGCGCGGTTTGTGATGAAAATGCGTCACTCATGGCCCGCGCTTTAGCACCTCGCCAATCTGCCGCCAATCGGTGGAAATCGGTCTGTTCCGCCGCGCCGCGCTGGGAACGGCGGGCCGCTTTTGGCATAAGGTTTTGGACCCAGGAGACTGCCCCGCAATGACCCCTTCCCGTGACATTTCCCGCCTGATCGAGATCATGGCGGCGCTGCGCACGCCGGTGACCGGCTGCCCCTGGGACCTCGAGCAGGATTTTGTGACCATCGCGCCCTACACGATCGAGGAGGCCTATGAGGTGGTCGAGGCCATCAGCCGCGGCGATCTCGATGACCTGCGCGAAGAGCTCGGCGACCTCCTGCTCCAGGTCGTGTTCCACGCCCAGATGGCATCAGAACAGAATGCCTTTGCCTTCGGCGACGTCGTGGAGGCCATCACCCGCAAGATGATCCGGCGCCATCCCCATGTCTTCGCCGACAAGGACGGCAACCTCGCCGCCTCCCACGTCAAGGAAGTCTGGGACCGCATCAAGGCCGAGGAGAAAGCCGAACGTGCGGCGCGCCGGCCGCCGGAGGAAACGCCGACGCACAAGTCGTTACTCTCGGGCGTCAAGGCCGGCCAGCCCGCGCTGACCCGCGCGATGGAGCTCCAGCGCAAGGCTTCCACCGTCGGCTTCGACTGGAACGACCCGCGCGCGGTGCTGGCGAAAATCCGCGAGGAAGCCGACGAGATCGAGGCAGCGCTCGACCGCAACGACAGCGAGGGGCTGGCGGAAGAGACCGGCGATCTGATGTTCGCACTCGTCAATCTCGCCCGCCACGTCGACGCCGATCCGGAAGCCGCGCTACGCGCGACCAACGCGAAATTCGAGCGGCGGTTCGCCTTCATCGAGCGCGCGCTCGAGGCGCAGGGCCGGACGCTCGAGCAGGCGTCGCTGGCGGAGATGGACGCGCTGTGGAACGCGGCGAAGAGTGAGGGGAAACCGGTATCGGAGTCTCGCTCGCAGGCCCGTCGCTAGCCCGTCTTATTCGCGAGAGGGCGCCTGAGAGGCTGGCGAGCGTGGTGTAAAGCGCTGATGCGGCGTAGGATTCGGTTGCGAAGCCACCCCATCACCTTCAACCGCGAACGCCACGCCCGCCATGACCGATGATACGATTTCAGACCACTATCGAGAAGCAAGAATTCAACACAAATAAAACCTCTGCCTCGCGCTCGATCTCTTCATGCTTGATAGTCTCGTTTCGGAGGCTGATCACCTACCGCGTCTAATAGGCCGCTCGCGCCGGTTTCTTTGGACGCGGCACGACCGCGACTCCACGTTTCGGCACAGAAATGATCGGGAGTCACTCAATCTTTCTTCAACTTAACCCGTCTTATTCGTAAGAGTGCGCCTGAGGGGTAAAGCGCTGATGCGGCGTAGGATTCGGTTGCGAAGCCAACCCCATCACCTCCAACCGCGAACGCCACGCCCGCCATGACCGACGATACGATTCCGCCCTTCTCGTTTCCAGCCGTTCACGCCAAGAAAGTCACAGCTGCCTTCGATGGTGGGCGCCTAACCTCGAACGGGGGCGTGATGCTTCTGGCGATGGCCGAGCGGCGTCTCGGTTTGGCCAACAATCTGGCCCGGGTGTTCCCGGATCGGCGCGATCCGACGCGGGTCGTGCACAGCCTGGTCGATATGCTCCGCGCTCGCATGTTCGCGATCTGCTGCGGCTACGAGGACGCCGACGACCTCGATCATCTGAGGTCCGATCCGGCATTCAAACTGGCCTGCGGACGGCTGCCGGACACGGGCCGGGATTTGTGTTCCCAGCCGACGCTGTCGCGGCTGGAGAATGCTCCGCGCCTGCGCGACGTGATCCGGCTGACCTACATTTTGGTCGACGCATGGATGGATAGCTACCCCCACGAGCCGGCATCCGTCACGCTCGACATCGATGATACCTGCGACGTCGTCCACGGCCATCAGCAGCTCTCGCTGTTCAACGCTCATTATGACGAACGCTGCTTCCTGCCGATCCACGTCTACGACACGGAGAAGAGCCGGCCCGTGGCCGTCGTGCTGCGGCCCGGCAAGACGCCGGGCGGCGTCGAGGTGCGTGCCCATCTGCGCCGCCTGGTACGGCATATCCGGACGCGATGGCACAACACGCAAATTACGTTCCGTGGCGACGGGCACTATGCCCGGCCGGAGGCCATGGCGTGGTGCGAGACCAACGGCATCGACTACATCTTCGGTCTGTCCGGCACCAAGCCTCTCGCCAGAAAAGTCGACGAGGTCGCCGACGACATCCGCACGCGACGCGCCATCGAGAACCTGCCGGTTCTGCGTGGCTATACCGAGACGCGCCACAAGGCAAAGTCCTGGGATCGCGAACGGCGCACTGTCGCCCGTATTGAGGCGACGATGCTCGGCCTCGACATCCGCTTCGTCGTCACCAGCCTCGATGTCGGCTCGGCCGAGTGGATCTACGACAGCCTGTATTGCGCGCGCGGCCAAGCCGAGAATCTGATCAAGCTGCATAAGACGCAGCTCGCCTCCGATCGCACCAGCTGCCGTTCGGCGCTCGCCAACCAGGTCCGTCTCGTGCTCCATACGGCCGCTTATTGGCTGATGCTGACCGTGCGCGACGCCATTCCCAAAGCCCGGGAATTGGCCGCTGCCGAGTTCGCGACGCTGCGTCTTCGGCTCTTGAAAATCGCCGCCCGTGTCGTCGAGACCACGAGCCGCATTCGCCTTGCGTTTGCCGCGGCATGTCCCGAAGCCGACCTGATCTGCGGCTTGCCCGGCGCGCTGCTGCCGCTCGGTCCTTGACCGGCGGGGCGTCCGCCCCCGTTCGCCCAACCCATCCCTCAAGCGCGTTGCAAAGTACCGGTCGTCAGGCGGCGAAAAGCCGAAGGCAATCCTGTGCGCCTCGTCAGACAAGATGTGCGGCCGCATCAATCGGGCCCAAAAGCCGCACTCTCACGAATAGGACGGGCTAGCTTGCGGCCTGCTCCATAGGCGTGCCCGCAAGGATCGAAGCGGTCGCGAAGGAGATATAGGTCAGCATCTTTTCCCGAATGCAGCGAGGCGGTCATGGCGGATCGTAGTCAAGCCATGAAACCGTCACGACAAGCAGTCTAAAGTTGAGCAACGGAGCCCGCGCAGCCGAAATCCCACCTCAGGTGAGTGCGATGCCACTAAAGCACTATTCGGTCCTCAAGGGACGCCCGATCGCGATGCGTTTCGGCACCGGCCAGTCGCCGCACTATCAAGTCCATGTCGTGGCCGACAACGCGGATTTCCGCATCGCCGTCAATGTGCAGTCAGCCGACGGAAGCGAAGTCGCGTTCCTGGTGCGATCGCACTTTGTCCATCCGATCACCGACCATCTCGCGGCGTTGCCGGAGGGCCTGCACCCGCAGCCGCCGAAGCCGGCCAGCATCGCGCTGGACTTCATTCGCGGCAATCTGATGCAGCCCCAGGAGATGATCCCGCTGCCGCTGTCCGTGCCCGGACCGGACAATGACCTCAACGAGAAGCTCGACCAGTTCGTCCAGCGCGCGCTCTCCAACGAAAGCGCGATGATCTACGCATTCGGTGAGACATGGGGGCTGGAAACCAAAGCGGACAATTATTTCGGCTTCCGGCCGGGCCGCGGCATCCACGACATCCATATGAATCAGGGCAACCCAATCGGACGGTTCTCGGGCGACAACGGGCCATGGCAAGACGGCGGGCTGGTGTTCGAATTCCCGGATCAGAAGCTATGGACGGCGGTCTTCCTCAAATTCCAGACGCAGGCCTGGCACACCGACGACAAGACCGGTGACCCCATCGATCTCGGCGCGCCGACACAGCCGCCAGATCCGACCGCTCCTCCGACCGGGCAAATGCCGGACGGACTCGTGCGCATCATCGCAGCACTCGTCAATGCCTTGAAGACGCCTGAGCGGGAAGTCGTCACGCTGCTCAATACGGCCGATCGCGACATCGATCTCACCGGCTGGATGCTGGCCGACAAGCAGAAGAACAAGATGGTCCTGTCAGGGAAGATCGCGGCCGGCGGCACGCTCGCCGTCGTCGTGCAGAAGCCGATGGAATTATCGAACCAGGGCGGAATCATTTCGCTGCTGGACGAGCGCGGGATCAAGATCCACGGCGTCGCCTATACCAAGGCGCAAGCGAAGAATCCGGGCCTGACCATTCCATTCTAGCGTTACGCGTCTCAACCCAGAAACGCGGATATGGCCGATATTGCACGCAAGCCTGTCGGGCGCACCGCGCCCTTCGGATCACGCCACGCGGGGCACGGCATCGAACCGGTTCACCACGATATCCCGCTTGGTCTCGTCGACCCGTACGGTCATGTCGAAGCGGCCGTCGTGCAGCTCTTTCGCCAGCACCTCGGAATTCCTGTGCAGCCAGCTGATGCCGGCACCGTCGGCGGCGTCGATGGAGAGATCGAGCGTGGTGCGCTTTGCGGCGAGCCGTTCCTCGATGGCGGCGAGCAGCGCGTCGATCCCCTCGCCTGACACCGCCGACACCAGCATCGCCGGGTGATCCTCCGGCCGGCGCGCGGCGATGTTCAAAAGCTCTTCGCGCTTGTCAGGCTCGTAACGGTCGATCTTGTTCCAGACCTCGATGATGCGGCCGGAATCGTCGGGGTTGATGCCGAGCTGGCGCAGCACCGCGTCGACGTCGCTCTGCTGGGCCTCGGCATCCTCGTGCGAGATGTCGCGCACATGCAGGATGACGTCGGCTTCCAGCACCTCTTCCAGCGTGGCGCGGAAGGCGGCGACGAGCTGGGTCGGCAGGTTGGAGATGAAGCCGACGGTGTCGGACAGCATCGCCTTGCCGCCATGCGGCAAAGTGAGCGCGCGCAGGGTCGGATCGAGTGTTGCGAACAGCATGTCGGCGGCCTGAACGTCGGCGCGGGTCAGGCGGTTGAACAGCGTCGACTTGCCGGCATTGGTGTAGCCGACCAGCGCGACGACGCGATACGGCACGCGCTGACGGCCGGCGCGATGCAGCCGCCGCGTCGCCTGCACCTTCTTCAGCTCGCCCTCGAGTTTCGATATGCGCTCCTGGATCAGGCGGCGATCGGCCTCGATCTGCGTCTCGCCGGGACCGCCCATGAATCCGAAGCCGCCACGCTGGCGTTCCAGATGGGTCCATGAGCGGACGAGGCGCGAGCGCTGGTAGTTGAGATGCGCAAGCTCGACCTGGAGCGAGCCTTCCTTGGTCTTGGCGCGGCGGCCGAAGATCTCCAGGATGAGGCCGGTGCGGTCGAGCACCTTGGCGTGCAACTCTTTCTCGAGATTGCGCTGCTGGATCGGCGCCAGCGCGCAATCCATCACGACGAGCTCGACATCGAGGCTCTTGGCCAGCGCGGCGATCTCCTCGACCTTGCCCTTGCCGATATAGGTCGCGGGGCGGATCTGGCTGATCGGCGCGATGATGGCGTCGGCAATGACGAGGTCGATCGCGCGCGCGAGGCCGGCGGCCTCATCGAGCCGGGCCTCCGCGTCACGCTGAACATGGCTTTCCGATTGCGCGTCGGCACCGCCCGCGCGCGCACGCAAGTAGGGGCCGATGACAAGCACCCGCCCCGTCTGCTTCGCCCCTGCCGACCGCGGACGGTCGGCCTCCCCGTCGAAATTCCGGGGTTCCAATCAGATCACTCTCAAGCCGGCTGATCCTCGCCGCCTTCGAACAACTGGATCGGAGCGCCCGGCATGATGGTCGAGATCGCATGCTTGTAGACAAGCTGCGAGTGACCGTCGCGCCGAAGCAGCAAACAGAAATTGTCGAACCAGGTCACGATGCCCTGGAGCTTCACTCCGTTGACCAGAAAGATCGTCAGTGGCGTCTTGGTTTTGCGAACGTGATTGAGGAAGGTGTCCTGTAGGTTTTGTGCGCGGTCTGCCGCCATTGTTTTTTTCTCGCTTTGAGTTTCTTTTTATTGCGCCGGTTGCGGCCCTCTTTGTGACATTCGGGGCCTCTTCCGGTTGCTATTCCTCATGAGATCCCCCTCGGAGGAACAGCGGTTCGATTAGAGGACAGGACGGGTTATTAGGCAAGCCGCTTCACGCGGCAGGCCACGCCCAAATGCCCCGAAAAACTACGGAAATCGATGATTTTCCTCGCTAATCCCTGCGGTGCGGCCGCGACGTCGCGGTGTCAGCCGACACCGAGCGCCTTCAGCTTCCGGTGCAACGCCGAACGTTCCATGCCAACAAACTCAGCCGTGCGAGAAATATTTCCTGAAAAACGGCTGATCTGTGCAATCAAATAGTCGCGCTCGAACACTTCGCGCGCTTCGCGCAGCGGCAGCCCCATGATGTGCTCGCCATTGTTGCTGGTCGGCATCGCCGGCACCATCGAGCCGACGTCCTGCGGCAGCATGTCGGCGGTGATAATCACCTCCGGTCCGCCCGCGGCCAGAATCATGACTCTCTCAACGTTGTTGCGAAGCTGGCGTACGTTGCCGGGCCACACATGCGATTGCAGCACCGCCATCGCGTCCTGCCCGATCTGCCGCTTGGGCAGGCCGCTACCGGCCGAGATCTGCTCCATGAAATAGTCGATCAATTCCGGAATGTCCTCGCGCCGCTCCGAGAGCGCGGGCACGCGGATCGGCACCACCGAGAGCCGATGATAGAGGTCTTCGCGGAAATGGCCGGCCGCGATCTCCTCTTCGAGATTTCGCGCGGTGGAGGAGATGATGCGGACGTCGACCTGCACCTTGCCGGTGCCGCCGACGCGCTGGAACGACTGCTCGACCAGCACGCGCAAAATCTTGTTCTGGGTCTCGCGCGGCATGTCCGCGATCTCGTCGATGAACAGCGTGCCGCCATGGGCTTCCTCGAGCGCACCGGGCTTGCGCGCCTGCTCGCCATTGGACTGTTCGACGCCGAACATCTCGTGCTCCATGCGCTCCGGCGTGATCGCGGCGGCATTGATCACGACGAACGGACCATCGGCGCGGCCCGAGGCCGTATGCAGCGTGCGCGCGGTCAGCTCCTTGCCGGCGCCGGCCGGGCCGACGATCAGGATGCGGCTGTTGGCCTTGGCCGCGCGATCGATGGTCTGGCGCAGCTGGTTCATGCTCGGCGAGCGGCCGACGAGCGAGCTTGCGCTCGGCGCGAGCTGCTTCAGCTCCTTGACCTCGCGCTTGAGCCGCGAGTTCTCGAGCGCTCTGTTCGCGACCAGGATCAGCCGGTCGGCCTTGAACGGCTTCTCGATGAAGTCGTAGGCGCCGCGCTTGATCGCGGCGACCGCGGTCTCGATGTTGCCGTGGCCGGAGATCATCACGACCGGCAGATCGGCATTGTCCTTCTTGACCTGCTCCAGCAGCTGCAAGCCGTCGAGCTTGGAGCCCTGGAGCCAGATGTCGAGAAACACCAGGTGCGGCCTGCGATTGGCGATCTCGGCGAGCGCCGTATCGCTGTCGCGAGCGGTCCGGGTCACGAAGCCCTCGTCTTCGAGAATGCCCGCGACGAGATCGCGAATATCGGCCTCATCATCGACAATCAGAATTTCACTTGCCATGGTTCGCGCCTGTCTTGTCAGATGCCTGTTGAGGCTTCGATCTTCGTTGAATCATTGGTCATTTCAGCCGGCTCTTTGGTTTCGGCGGCCGGCGGTTTTGTTTCGGGCGGCTTGGCGATGTCCGTGACCGCGTTTGCGGCCGACGATGCCTGCACGGTCCCGTCGCTCTTCGCGGGGGCACCGGAGATCGCAAAACGCATCCGCATCCACGCGCCGCGCTGGCCCTCGCGGAAATCGGAAGCGTCCTTCAGCTCGATACGCCCGCCATGGTCTTCGAGCACGCGGCCGACGATCGCCAGGCCAAGGCCGGTGCCCTTGGCCCGCGTCGTCACATAAGGCTCGAGGAGGCGCGAGCGCGCGACCTTGGGCAGGCCGATGCCGTTGTCGATGACGTCGATCAGCACGTCCTCGCCCTCGCGCGAGACCACGACGTCGATGCGGCCCTTGCCGTAATCCTTGCCGAGCTCCTCCGGCGGCACCTGCTCGACCGCCTCGGTGGCGTTCTTGACGATGTTGGTGACTGCCTGCGAGATCAGCCGCCGGTCGAACTGCGCGCGCAGCGGATCTTCCTTGAATTCGGCCTCGATATCGATCTCGGGATGGGCGACCTTCATCAGGAACACCGCCTGCCGCACGGTGTCGGCGACGTCCTCGCCCTCCATCACCGGCTTCGGCATCCGTGCGAAACGCGAGAACTCGTCGACCATGCGGCGGATATCGTCGACCTGGCGCACGATGGTATCGGTGCACTGCTCGAAGATCTGCTTGTCCTTGGTCTCGGTGATGTCCTTGCCGAACTTGCGGCGGATGCGCTCGGCCGAGAGCTGGATCGGCGTCAGCGGATTCTTGATCTCATGCGCGATGCGGCGCGCGACGTCGCCCCAGGCCGAGGTGCGCTGCGCCGAGACCAGCTCGGTGATGTCGTCGAGCGTGATGATGTAGCTGTCGTGCGGCTGGCTGGTCTTCTCGGCGCTGACGCGGACCGACAGGTTGCGCTCGGTGCCGTCGCGCGTGATCGTGATCTGGCCCTGCACCAGGCGCTGGGTCCCTTCCCGCGCCGTCTTCATCATCTCCTCGAGCTCGGGCAGCACGTCGGAGAGCGGATGGCCGAGCGTCTCGGCTTCGGAGTGCCCGATCAGCTTCTCGGCGGAGCGGTTGAGGATGCCGACGCTGCCTGAATTGTCGACGCCGATGATGCCGGCGCTCGCCGAGGACAGCACGGCCTCGATGAAGCGGCGGCGGCTGTCGATGAGATCACTGGCGTTGACGAGCTCGTCGCGCTGGCTGCGCAATTCCTGCGTCATCTTGTTGAAGGTCTCACCCAGCTGGGCGAGGTCGCCTTCCGACTGATGCACGGGCACCTTCACATGGAGGTCGCCGGTCGAGACCGTGTGGGCCGCGTTCATCAGCCGCCGGATCGGGGCCACCAGCGAGTTGGCGAAGTTGAGGCCGATCAGCACCGAGGCCATCAGGATGGTCAGCGCGATCACCGCGAACATCAGCGCGAAGGCGACCTGGATGCCGAGCCGGCGCGACTCGATCTGGGCGTATTCGGCGACGCTGACCTCGGTCTGCTTGAGCTGGTTGACGACATTCGGATCGAGCGGCCGCGCGACATAGAGGAAGGTGTCGCTGAAGGCGCGCAGGCGGATCACCGCGGCGACGAAGCTCGCATCCGGCAGCACCGCGATCTCGGGCTCGGATTCGTTGACGTTGCTGAGGAAGTCCGGCGCCGGCGGCGAATAAGCGAGCCGCATGCCGGTGTCGGCCGATTCCAGGATGTTGGTGTTCTTGTCGATGATCATCGCGCCCGGCAGGTTGCGGGAGCCGGCGCTGGCGGTCAGCAGCTCGCGGAACGAGCGGCGGTCCTGGTCGTAGAGCGGCCGGGCGTGGGCGATGTCATTGGCCATGCCGAGAATGTCGCCGCGGATCAGCTGTGCGTGGTCCTGCATGTAGGCGCGCGCGATCGTCAGCGAATTCTGGATCACCTCTTTGGTCGGGCCGGAGAACAGCCGGTCGAGGCCGCGCTCGATGGTGACGTTGGCGACGACGGCGACCAGCACCGCCGGCAGCACCGCCACGATCGAGAACAGGCTGACGATCTGGACATGGAGGCGCGCCGCCGCCCGGCCCCGCCGCCGCGCCAGGATCAACTGCCAGAGCTCGCGGACGATGATGCCGACCAGCAGCAGGATCGTGGCCGCATTGATCAGATAGAAGGAGCGGACCACCTCCGGCGTCGGCTCGATCCTCGTGAGACCGGTCAGGACCAGGAAGGTCAGGAGGGCCGACAGCAACGCCATCGCCACGGCAAGGGGTGCCAGCCAGCGTCGCACCGACCAACGCCGGGGCTCTTCCGCTGGGGCCGTGTCGAAGTGTGCGGCCGAGGTATCTGCGCTGGTCATTCCGGCAATGGTGCTGAAAACGGGGTCCGCGGCGGGCGGATACTGATGTATTCGTACCACATTGTTGCCGAGACACTACAGTATCAAATAGCCACGTGATCTCAGCAGCTTACCAAATTCAACTTCTTCTTTTGGCCACGATTTACCAAAACGCGGGGAGTTGGATTCGATGGCCTTCGCTACAGTCGTACTGGTTGGCTTCTCTGTTTGGTGCGGCGGTAGCCGCCCTGCTCTACTCGTCGGTCCTCGTCACCTGCTATAGTGACGGAAACGAGGACTAGATGGTCTTATCCACAACAGCATCGGCATCAGCCACCACCGTTCCGTCAGGCCGCTGCTGTCCATCTTTGCCCCATACCGTCCTAAGTTGAATTTTGCAGTGTCCCAATTTGCAAAGGGAACTTCGCCACCTATCTTAGCGTTTACTCGTTGGTTCATTCAATTTAGGAGATACCTTAGTGCCCGGTCCTGGCGTCAAATCCACGACGATTGACAAAACTGGACGCTCGGGAGGCCGCTCTGGCTCCCCGGGAGTTAAATCGACGGAAGTCGATAAGTCAGGAGGCCAGAAGTCCAATCAAGGCGCTCCCGGCGTAAAGGTCACTGAAAAGGACCTTTCGCAGAAGTAGCGAAGAGGCCGCCTCAGTTGGCGGCCTCTTTGATTCTGGGTTGTCCACACCTACGAACTGCGTGGCACAATCTCGTTCCGCGCCCCCAGCCCTTGAGAATTTGCCTGCCGAAAAATGGCGCGGCAATGATTGTGGGTATGAGCACCAAGTCGCGCGAATATCTGTTCGGCATCCAAATCCGGATGTCGGCCGAGCGCGCCAAGGAAGCGCGCAAGGTCGCGGACCGATTGGCCTGCGAGGCGTGGAACGACCGGATGCTCGGTTACAAGGGACCGGCGCAGCCGTCGCCGACCATCGGGGACGCGATCAACGCCGGTTATTCCTATCTCGAGGTGCGTTGTCTCGGGTGCGACACCAATCAGACGGTCGTGCTCGACATCGTGCGCCGCCCCGAGACCACACCAATCCATGAGCTGGAGCGCTACATGCAAGGCCTGCTCCGATGTCCGGCGCTACCAGTACAAGCGAAGCGTCCTGATCGCGTTGCGCCCGACCAAGATCAGCACAACAAACCCGCCTATTAGGGTATGGCCCGGGGAGCGCTGATGTCGGGGAAGCTAGCGGCGGCCGTTCGACATCCCGACCAACCTGCCAGACGGACGAGAGCTGGCGACCCTACGGGATGCGGGGAATACATCTCGACCCTGCCGAAGAAGGTGCAGAACCGACCAGAATGGCGGGCCGCCACCGAGGCGCTGATGCTGGTCGTCGAGCGTGATGGGCCGGTTATGCCGGCCGAGATTGGCATCCGGCGCGCGCGGAACGCGGGCTTGCCCGCGCCGGAGCGAAAAGCTGGGGGCTCGTACTAACACGGGCTTTCGAGTGCGTCGCAACCTGGGATAGCGTCAGGTTGAGAGTCGCTGATGGCTTCGTTTGAATCGGACATATTGATACTTTGCAAGACGTACCCTTCCCCCAGCGGGAAGCATGTCGAGACGTCTTGCGTCGCAGGAATGCGCCCAGACGGATCGCTGATCCGGCTGTTCCCTGTGCCGTTCCGCCTAATTGACGGGGCACAGCAGTTCAAAAAATGGCAGTGGATTCGCGCGCGCATCGAGCGCGCTCCAGCGGATATCTGGTCGGACTACAAAGGCGCAATTGACGTTCAGCAGGAGAAGCAGAAGGCCGACCAATCTCGCGAAAAATTCGAGCAGCTTACCGGGACCTGTTGTTTCGGTGAAAGTGACTATAGCGCCTCGAAACGTCGATTTGCCCAACTGCTGCAATTTAGTTCGGCACTCAGCAGTGTCGCGCACATGTCTCACCACACGTTCAGAAGATGCACTTTTCCACCGTGCCGCATAGTCGTCAAAATTCAATGGAGCATCACTGTCACTTGGGTTGGTAGGCAGCTTAAGGCTTTTGTTGGAGCTGAGCTTCTCCATCGCGCCCGCCAGCGCCCGTTTTGTATCGGCATTGAACCCATCGAACTTTGTATCAATGGCCTTCAAAACTGACATCACGCCGGCCCCAAGATTTGACTACAGCGCCTGATCGCCGCGTGTAGGATCTTCCTCAACAATTGATCTGGACCCACACTAGAGGTCAGGCCGACATTCTGTCGCCGATGACTCCGCCTCGCACAACTTCTCGAAAGCAGTGCGAGGGAGCGGGATCAGATTCATTCAAGCCGGGGCCGGGAACTCGTGGTCCGGGTGGGGAAAGGCTCCCCTTGCCTGGGGAGACCAACCGAGTGTTCCTGCGACGATGTTTCTTGGCCGAGGTTATGACGCTACCACCGTGCCCTCGCGCTTCGCGATCTTGGCAATCGTCGCACGGTTGCATCCTTGTCACGCGCTAAATTGAGGACCAGCTCTGTTCGTTGCGGAGCGACGCGCGACGATCAAGCGGGTGAAGTAATCCAAACAGCCTCCGTGAGCGTTTGCACTGAACGGGCTGTTAAACATGCGAACGAATGACGAAAACTGGTAAAAGGGACCTGTGGTAAATCGTTGAAATTGCTATAAATCCATAAAAGTTGCCGAATTGCGACAATTCCGCGGCGCCCTCGCCGCGACGGACCGGCGCATCCACAGGCCGCTGTTCTGGCAAACCTCGCTTGCGGGAACGGATTCCCGCCCCCGCGGCTTGACCGCCATGGACAGGTTCTTTCTCGCGATGATGGTGTCGGCCGTGCTGCTGGTGATCGTAGCCGCCGACCTCCTGGTCAATGGTCTCGGGGTGCAGCAGCCGCTGGCGAACGTCGCCAGCGCCCAGCCGGTCTCGGCGCGGCTGATCAGATGAGCGCGACGCAGCGCTCGGCGGTTGAATAACAATTCATACGTTCCAGCGGAACGTTTCGGCCTGATTCGGACTTTTGCTCACCGCGTTAGCCACAACGGCCAGCGCGATCCGGACAGGCTCAGCTCCGCTTTGGTAGGGGGAGCTGAGCCACCGTCCGTTCGGGAAGACTAACCCCCGCTCCGGTACACCTGGATATCGAGGTCCCGGATCTTCTTCCGCAGCGTGTTGCGGTTGAGACCGAGCAAATCGGCGGCGCGGATCTGGTTGCCGCGGGTGGCGGCGAGCGCGGCCGTGAGCAGTGGCACCTCGATCTCCTTGAGGATGCGGTGATAGAGGCCCGGCGGCGGCACGCCGTTCGGGAAGCCCTGGAAGTGCGAGGACAGATAGGCCTCGACCGCGCCGCCGAGATTGTCGACGCCCTGCTGGACCGCGGCCCCCGGGCTGACCGTGGGCGGCGCGAGCTCGCCGTCGATGACGGAGCCGGTGATCACGTCCTGCGGATAGAGCGCCGCGAGGCGCCGTGCGAGATTCTCGAGCTCGCGCACGTTGCCGGGCCAGCGGTGCTGCTTCATCCGCTCCAGCGCCAGCGCATCGAGCTTCTTCGGCGGCAGGCCGTCCTTCTCGGCCAGCGTGAAGAAGTGCCGCACGAGGTCCGGCAGGTCTTCGATGCGCTCGCGCAAGGGGGGCAGCCGCAGCGGCACGACGTTGAGGCGGAAGAACAGATCTTCGCGGAATAGGCCCTGCTGGATCAGGACGCGCAGGTCCTTGTTGGACGCCGCGACGATCCGCACGTCGGTCTTGATCGGGGTGCGGCCGCCGACGGTGGTGTATTCGCCCTGCTGGAGCACGCGCAGCAGGCGGGTCTGCGCCTCCATCGGCATGTCGCCGATCTCGTCCAGGAACAGCGTGCCGCCCTCGGCCTGCTCGAACCGGCCCGAGGCGCGGGTGTTGGCGCCGGTGAAGGCGCCGCGCTCGTGGCCGAACAGTTCGGACTCGATGAGGTCACGCGGGATCGCGGCCATGTTGACCGCGACGAACGGGCCGTTGCGGCGCTTGCCGTAATCGTGCAGCGCGCGCGCCACCAGCTCCTTGCCGGTGCCGGACTCGCCCGTGATCATCACGGTGAGGTCGGTCTGCATCAGACGCGCCAGCACGCGGTAGATTTCCTGCATCGCCGGCGAGCGGCCGACCAGCGGGATCGCCTCCATCTCGGCGTCCTCGTCCGGCGTCGAGACCCGTTCCTTCGGCTCGGCCAGCGCACGGCCGACGATGGCGATCAGCTCCTTCAGGTCGAAGGGCTTTGGCAGATATTCGTACGCCCCGCGCTCGGAGGCGCGGATCGCGGTCATGAACGTGTTCTGCGCGCTCATGACGATGACGGGCAGATTCGGCCGCATCTTCTTGATCCGCGGCAGCAGGTCGAAGGCGTTCTCGTCCGGCATCACCACGTCGGTGATGACGAGATCGCCCTCCCCCTGGCTGACCCAGCGCCACAGCGTTGCGGCATTGCCGGTGAGCCGGACTTCATAGCCGGCGCGGGATAGCGCCTGATTGAGAACCGTGCGGATGGCGGTATCGTCATCAGCAACGAGAATGCTACCTGCGGGCATCGTTAATCCTCATTTCGCCCCCTGTGACGCAGACGACGACTTCCCGGCAGAGCCGTCGCGGCTGCTTTGATCGGCATGTTTGACCGATGTGGAATACATCGGCATCAGCACGCGGAAGGTGGTCTTGCGCGGCTGAGACTCGCATTCGATGATGCCCCCGTGATCTCCGATGATCTTTGCGACCAGCGCCAGGCCAAGACCCGAGCCGGTCTGCTTGGTGGTCACGAAGGGATCGAACAGGTTGGGCAGAAGATCGTCCGGCACGCCTGGTCCGTTGTCCTTCACGCAGAACTCGAGCGGCAGCGATACACGGGATTTTTGACCGGGGACTGACAGGCGCACGCCGGGACGGAACGCGGTGGTGAGCTGGATCTCGGCGTCGGGGACGTCGATCAGCGCTTCGGCGGCGTTCTTCACGAGGTTGAGGAACACCTGGACGAGTTGATCCTGGTTCGCCAGGACCGGCGGCAGCGAAGGATCATAATCCTCGATGAAGCGGATGTTGCGGGCAAAACCCGATTGCGCCAGTCGCTTCACGTGATCGAGCACGGAATGGATGTTGACGGGACCGCGCACCACGGGGCGCTCGTCGCCGAACACCTCCATGCGGTCGACCAGCGTCACGATGCGATCGGCCTCGTCGCAGATCAGCCGCGTCAGCATGCGGTCCTCGGACGAGGCCTGCTGCTCCAGCAGCTGCGCCGCGCCGCGGATGCCGGAGAGCGGATTCTTGATCTCATGCGCCAGCATGGCAGCCAGCGCGATCACCGAGCGCGCGGCGCTCCGATGGGTGAGCTGGCGGTCCATCTTGTCGGCGATGGAGCGCTCCTGGAGCATCACCACGATATGGCCGGGCCGCTCCGTCAGCGGGGCGACATGCAGATCGACCTGGCGGTCGCCGCCCATGCGCGGCGTGCCCAGATCGACCTTGTATTCGTTGACCGGCGAGTTGGACGAACGAACCTGGTCGATCAGCGCCAGCAAGGGGCTGCCGAACGGCACTAGCTCTTTCAGCGACTGCCGTTTCAGGAACTGCGTCGAGATGTCGAAGAACGCTTCGGTCGCGATGTTGGCGGCGACGATCTTGCCGTCCGGCCCGATCATGAGCACGGGATTGGGCAGCGCATCCAGGATCGCGTCGCTCTCGGACGGAAGCGGCCGGCGATGGTCAGCAACTGAGCTCATGCAGCAGCGCTCCATGCGAAATCGTCGAAGGCATCTTGCAGCGACTGGTGGACGAGGCGCGGATCCTCGGAGGTGAGGATCTTCTGGCGCCAGGCTTTCAGCTTCTCGGCCGGCGCACGGCTCAAATCGGCCGCGACGTCGAGCGCCCAGCCGAGATGTTTTCGCGCGTGCCGGAGGCCGATGCGCAGGCCGTAGAGCGCGCAGACGCCCTCATAGAGGGTGCGGACGTAATGCAGCTGCGTATCGAGCGACGGCGCGGCTTCAACCGCCCCGCCCTTCAGGCGGCGGCCGATCTCGCCGGGCAACCAGGGCTGCCCCTGCGCGCCGCGGCCGATCATCACGGCATCGGCGCCGGAGGCCTCCAACGCCGCGAGCGCTTTCTCGTAAGTGGTGATGTCGCCGTTGACGACGAGCGGAATGGAGATCGCTTCGCGCACCGCGTGGATCGCATCCCAATCGGCCTCGCCCTTGTAGAACTGGCAGCGGGTGCGGCCGTGCACGGTGACGAGCTTGATGCCGGCGGCTTCCGCACGCCGCGCCAATTCCGGCGCGTTGCGGGTGTGATCGTCCCAGCCGAGTCGCATCTTCAGGGTCACCGGCACCTTCACCGCCGCGATCGTCGCATCGATCAGGCTGACGGCATGGTCGAGATCGCGCATCAGGGCGGAGCCGGACTGGCCGCCGGTGACATGCCGGGCCGGACAGCCCATGTTGATGTCGATGATGTCGGCGCCTCCGGCTTCCGCGATCCGGGCCCCCTCGGCCATCCAATGCGCCTCGCAGCCGGCGAGCTGGACCACGTGAGGCCCGATCCCGGTCGCTTCGCAGCGCAACCGAGACATCTTGTGGCCATTCGCGAGCTCATCGCTGGCGGTCATTTCGGACACGACCAGACCCGCCCCGAGCTCGGCGGCAAGCCGGCGGACGGGCGAGTCGGTGACCCCCGACATCGGCGCCAGGAAGACCGGGGTGGCGACCTCGATATCGCCAATTTTCAACGGCGTAGAGCCTGATACTGCCGAGCCGGTCACAGGGGTCTCGTTGCGTAGGCAGGGCCTCATCGCGCCTGCCATGACCTATCTTGCGCACAATTCTTGTGCAGTCAAGCGTCATGCCTACAGTTTAGACAATTCTGCAATCTTTCAAGTGCAGTGCAGCAAAATGCTGTTTCCCACAATCCGGGGAAACCCCCTTTTTTTGCGGGCCTGCCGTGCTAGAGGCATGCGGCAATCACCCCACTCCCCGACTCTCTTCATCACCAACTGAGTATTTGAGTCCTATGGCGAAATCACAGCGCACCGCAGTCGTCCTCGTCGCGGCCGGACGCGGCCTGCGGGCTGGCGCCGGTGGTCCCAAGCAATATCGCGAGATCGGCGGCGTCCCCGTGATCTATCGCGCCATGGAAGCCTTCAGCCGGCACCCCGACGTGTTTGCCGTGCAGCCGGTGGTGAACCCCGACGACAGCGCCATGTTCACGGCAGCGGTCGCAGGTCTCAGCCACGAGCCGCCGACCAATGGCGGCGCGACGCGGCAGGCCTCCGTGCTCGCAGGGCTCGAAGCACTCGCCAGGCATAAGCCCGATATCGTGCTCATCCACGACGCCGCGCGCCCCTTCGTCTCGGCGGGCGTGATCTCGCGCGCAATCGAGGCGGCCAGCCGCACCGGCGCTGCGCTCCCCGTCGTTGCCGTCACCGACACCATCAAGGTCACCGGCGAGAGCGGCAATGTCGAGGACACGCCGGACCGCGCAGCCTTGCGAATCGCGCAGACGCCGCAATCCTTTCGTTTCGACGTCATCCTCGAGGCGCATCGTCGCGCGGCGAAGGACGGGCGCAGCGATTTCACCGACGATGCCGCGATTGCCGAATGGGCGGGATTGACGGTCGCAACCTTTGAAGGCGATGTTGCCAATATGAAGCTCACCACTCCCGAGGATTTCGTGCGCGAGGAAGCGCGCCTGGCCAGCCTGCTCGGCGACATCAGGACCGGCACCGGCTATGACGTGCACGCCTTCGGCGAAGGCGACCACGTGATGATCTGTGGCGTAAGGGTGCCGCACACCAAAGGCTTCCTCGCCCATTCCGACGGCGATGTCGGCCTGCATGCGCTGGTCGATGCCATCCTCGGCGCACTCGCCGACGGCGATATCGGCTCGCACTTTCCGCCGAGCGAAGCGAAATGGAAGGGGGCTTCCTCCGACCAGTTCCTGAAATACGCCATCGAGCGCGTTGCGCAGCGTGGCGGCCGCGTCGCCAATCTCGAGGTGACGATGATCTGCGAGCGGCCGAAGATCGGCCCCTTGCGCGACACCATGCGCGCCCGCATCGCCGAGATCTCCGGGGTCGACATCTCCCGCGTCGCGGTGAAGGCGACCACCAGCGAGCGGCTCGGCTTCACCGGCCGCGAGGAAGGCATCGCGGCTACCGCGAGCGCCACCATCCGTCTTCCCTGGGGCGTCTAGGTCATGGGCGGCAGCGACGCACGCGCCCTCTCCCGCTCGCTGCTCGATCTGTGCCGGATGCGCAAGCTGACGATCGCCACCGCCGAGTCCTGCACCGGCGGTCTGGTTGCCGGCGCGCTGACCGACATTCCCGGCTCCTCCGACGTGATCGACCGCGGCTTCGTCACTTATTCCAATGATGCCAAGCGCGCGATGTTGGGCGTCGAGGCGAGCACGCTCACGAATTTCGGCGCCGTCAGCAAGGAGACCGCAACCGCGATGGCGGTCGGCGCGCTGGAGCGCGCCGACGTCGATCTCGCCGTTGCCATCACCGGTATCGCCGGCCCCGGCGGCGCCACGCCCGGCAAGCCGGTCGGTCTCGTGCACTTTGCTGTCGCCGCGCGCGACGGCCGCATCGTCCATCGCGAGCATCGCTTTGGCGCGATCGGTCGGACCGCCGTGCGCCAGCGCTCGGTGGTCGAGGCATTGCGCATGCTGATGGATCTCGCCCGCGGCCCGAAGGCCCAGCCCAAGCCCCGGCGCGCGGCCGCGGCAACCCGCCTGCGGCCTCGCGTGACCCGCTCGCCGCGCCGGCATGCGGTGAAGCGCAGAACGCCGCGGTCACCGCGCGGCTAGAGACACGCCATGCCGCCGCCAGCAGCGCGCCCGCGTGGCCGAGCACGCGCTGCTTGACCGCATCGGCCAATTCCACGACGGGCGCTGCGGGATCGGCGGCGACCACCTCGACGCATTGACCGATGGCGCGGCCCGCTCGTCGACGCGAGGATCTTCACGCAACTCCTTCAGGATCTGGTCAGCCAGCTGCCGGCCTGTCCCATGCTGTCAATTGAGCGCGGCCAAGCGCGCGTTCCCGGCATGTGCGCTCGGCGCAAGGAAGCCGAATGGGTTCCGCGACATCCAATTATTGTTCCTGGCGCTTCGTCCGACAAATGACAGGGAGCTTCTGCTCAATCGCCTTCGCCAGCACCGTGCCGCGGGTCCGGCCGAGCTCTTTCGCTATCAGCGCAATCGGCTTGGTGCCTGCCAGTACCTTCAGCCTGCCAAGGTCTTCTTCGCTCCATGCCTGCTTCCAGCGTCCCATCTCCCCGATCCCGCGATAAAGCGCCCGCGCCCGACTCGGATTGTAGTCGAACCCTTCGCGAGGGGCAGACCTCGTGGTGCGCCGTTTGCGGCAAGGGGTGTTGCGTCAGCGCGCTGCGTTTTGGCACAAACTGCACTTGTCGCCCGACGGGAAGATGCACTCTGATGATCGGTCGTCTGCCCGGCCCAAGCGGCAGAACATCCGCGCGCGCGAACGGATTCCACAGTGCCGCGCTTCCCGCTTGTGAAGCAAAGCTCGGGCGGAATACGCCGCGAGATCGCGACGTCATGTCCAGTTTTCAAAAAGCACGCAATTCTTGTCGAATTCGATCAGGATCGCAAATGTGCAACCGCGACCAAGCGTCATCGCCATGTCCGATCTTGCGCGCGACTGTATTGGCGCAATAATGCGGCTCTACGCTGTGGCCAGGAATCAACCCGGTCCTGCTTTCTGGAGGGCGACGGCGTGTTCGCTCGCGACACTGCACTGGCAATCGCCATTGCTACCTTGGCCGCCATTGATGGTACTGCCGCACAAACGGCCAACCAGCCGCCGGATACGATGGCGGCGCGGGTGGAGGCGTGCACGCCCTGTCACGGCAACAAGGGCGAAGGCACCAGCGACGTCTATTTCCCGCGGCTTGCCGGCAAGCCGGCCGGCTATCTCTACAACCAGCTCCTCGCCTTCCGCAGCGGCCGGCGCAAATACCCGCCGATGAACTATCTGTTGGAGTTTCTGCCTGATCCGTATCTGGAGGCGATGGCCGAATATTTCGCCAGCGAGCATCCGCCGCTGCCGCAGCCCGCGCCGAGCGAAGTCAGCAAGGAAGTGCTGGCGCAGGGCGAGCTGCTCGCTACCAGCGGCGATGCCGGTCGTAACATACCGGCGTGCGTGAGCTGTCACGGCCCGGGCCTCACGGGCATGCAGCCCGGCATCCCCGGTCTGCTGGGCTTGCGCGCCGCTTACGTCAGTGCGCAGCTCGGCGCCTGGCGCTACGGCACGCGAACGGCAAAATCGCCGGACTGCATGCAGCTCGTCGCCGGCCATCTGACAGAAGCAGATGTTACCGCCGTCGCGGCCTGGCTCGCGACGCGGCCGGCGCCCACCAACCCGGCCCCCGTCCCGAAAGGCACCTACGCGCTGCCGTTCGGCTGCGGCAGCCAGCCCAACTGACGAGGCGCATGATGGGCTCAAGACTGTCGATCACGCAGCTATCGATCAAGCTCCTGGCCCTTGCCGCGCTCATCACGGCCGCGCAAGCGCAGGACAAGGCCGGCGACGTCATTGCGCGGGGTGAATATCTCGCCCGCGCCGGCGATTGCACGGCCTGCCATACTGCGGCTGAGGGCCGGCTGTTTGCCGGCGGGCGCCCGATGCCGACCCCGTTCGGAACGATCTACACCTCCAACATCACGCCCGATCCGGAGACCGGCATCGGCAAGTGGAGCGCGGACGATTTCTACAGAACCATGCACAACGGCCGTTTCCCGGATGGCGGGCTGATCTATCCGGCGATGCCGTTCGCGTCCTACACCAAGGTCACGCGCGCCGACAGCGACGCGATCTTCGCCTATCTGCGCTCGATTCAGCCGGTGAACCAGAAGAACAAGCCGCACGAGCTGCGGTTTCCCTATGACAACCGCCAGCTCATCCTCGGCTGGCGTACGCTGTTCTTCCGCGAGGGTGAGTTCAAGCCCGACCCCACCAAGTCGGCGGAATGGAATCGCGGCGCCTATCTGGTCGAGGGGCTCGGTCATTGCGGCATGTGCCATTCGCCGATCAACGCGCTCGGCGGCACCTCGCAATCGGACGCCTTCAAGGGCGGCCTGATCCCGATGCAGAACTGGTACGCGCCGTCCCTCACCTCCAACCGCGAGGCGGGTCTCGGCGACTGGAGCATCAAGGACATCACCGACCTGCTCCAGACCGGCGTCTCCATGCGCGGCGTGGTCTACGGCCCGATGGCCGAGGTCGTGCACAACAGCCTGCAATACCTCAACGACGAGGACACGCGCGCCATGGCGGTGTACCTCAAGGGCATCGCGGAGCCCTCGCCTCCGCCGGCGCCGAGCTCGGCGCTGCCGACCACCGAGAGCAGCCTGCTGATCAGCCTCGGCAAGACCGTCTACGACAAGAATTGCGCGAGCTGTCATGGGGCGCAGGGCGAAGGCAAGCCGCCGCACTGGCCGCCGCTCGCCAACAACCAGTCGATCGAGATGCAGTCGGCGGTCAATCCGATCCGCATGGTGCTCAATGGCGGCTATCCGCCGGGCACCAAGGGCAATCCGATGCCGTACGGCATGCCGCCTTTCGCAGGCCTCCTCTCCGACAACGAGGTCGCCGCCGTCGTCTCCTACATCCGCACCGCCTGGGGCAATCGCGGCACGCCGGTGTCGGCGCGCGAGGCCAACGACCTGCGCTCCGCACCGCTGAACTGAGAGGCGTCATGTTCAATTCCGATCCGCCGACCAGCCCAGCCGCCGCCGACCAGGCCGTCGAGGAAGTCGTCTCGCAAGGACCGTCCGGCGCGATCGTGCTGGCCGGCATCGCCACGGCCTGCGTGGTCGCGATGTGGTTTGCCTTCTATCTCTTCGTCTTCCTGCCGCGCGGATCGCTGCAATGAGCGCAGGGGACACCCACACCCATGGCAGCGCCGAGGTCGCGGCCCGCGTCGAGCGGCGCTGGGCGACCATTGCCGTGATAATCGTCGTCGGCATGGCGCTTCTGGCAGCCTTCGCCGGCATCCATCGCGCCACCATGCCGCAGCCGCGCGTCGAGACCACCGATCCCTCGCGCATTCATCTGTCCGGCGAATTCGTCGAGAGCAATCTCGGCAGCGTGCTGGAGGCCAATGGCAATGTGACCGTGCGCGCGATCGGCCAGCAATATTCCTTCACGCCGGCCTGCATCGTGGTGCCCGTGGATACGCCGATCACGATGCGCGCCACCAGCGCCGACGTCGTCCACGGCATCCTGATCCAGGGCACCAACATCAATACCATGCTGGTGCCGGGCTACATCTCCGAGCAATTGATGCGCTTTACGAAGACCGGCGACTATCTGATGCCCTGCCAGGAGTTCTGCTCCTTCGGCCATGAGGGCATGTGGGGCAAGGTCAAGGTGATCGACAAGGCCGACTTCGCCAATCGTGCGAAGGGTGGCGGGAGGCTGAGCTGTGTTGGTCAATAGGAAGCTCATCCTCGCCCATTTCTGGCTGGCCTTTGCGGTGTTCGGCTTTGCGCTGACGCTCGGCGCCTGGCAGATGTTCATCCGCAGCCCGATCGGCACCTGGTTGTCCAATCCCGAGCTCTATTACCGCTCGCTGACCGCGCACGGCACGGTGATGGGCTACGTCTTTCCCACGCTCGTCGCGATGGGCTTTGGCTATGCGATCAGCGAGTCGGCGCTGGAGCAGCGCCTCGTCGGCGTGCGTTGGGCCTGGACCGGCTTCTGGCTGATCGTGGCGGGCGCGATCATGGCAGTGGTCCCGGTCGCGCTCGGCCGCGCTTCGGTGCTCTACACCTTCTATCCGCCGCTGATCGGCAACGTTTTCTACTACCTCGGCGTCGTGCTGGTCGTGGTCGGCTCCTGGATCTGGGTCGCGCTGATGGCGATCAATCTGCGCGTCTGGCGCAAGGCCCATCCCGGCGCACCGGTGCCGCTGGCGATGTTCGCCAATGTCGCGGGCTCCTATCTGTGGGCCTGGACCGCGGTTGGCGCCGCGCTCGAACTGCTGCTCCAGATCATTCCCGTCGCGGCCGGCCTGAAGGCCACCATCGACGCGGGTCTTGCCCGCGTGTTCTTCTCCTGGACGCTGCACGCCATCGTCTATTTCTGGCTGATGCCGACGTACATCGCCTATTACACCATCGTGCCGCGCGCGATCGGTGGCCGGGTCTATTCCGACAGCATGGCGCGGATCTCCTTCATTCTGTTCCTGGTGGTGGCGATGCCGATCGGCATGCACCACACCTTCGCCGATCCGCAAGTCGGCGCCGGCTTCAAGTTCATCCATTCGGCCTTCACGGCACTGGTCGCGTTGCCGACGCTGCTGACCGTGTTCACGATCTGCGCGTCCGTCGAGATCGCCGCCCGCCTGCGCGGCGGCCGCGGTATGTTCGGCTGGATCAGGGCGCTGCCCTGGGACAATCCGATGATGCTGGCGCTGGCGTTCTCGTTCGTCATGCTCGGTTTCGGCGGCGCCGGCGGCCTCATCAACATGAGCTACCAGCTCGACGCGTCGATCCATAACACGCAGTGGATCACCGGCCATTTCCACCTGATCTTCGGCGGCGCCATCGTGATCATGTACTTTGCGATCGCCTATGATCTGTGGCCGCATCTGACCGGGCGCGAGCTCATCGATATCCGCCTGATCCGCACCCAGCTCTGGTTGTGGTTCATCGGCATGATCATCACGACCTTCCCGTGGCACTGGGTCGGCATCCTGGGCATGCCGCGCCGCATGGCCTATTTCGACTTCGGCGATCCCGCGATCGCGCCTCAGGCGCTCTCCGTTACCTTCTCGGCGATCGGCGGCTTCATCCTGCTGGCGTCTGGCATCATGTTCATCGTCATCCTGGCACGTGGCATGCGTGCGCCCCGGGTTGCCGCCGGCCCCTACCGCTTTGCGCTGGCCGTGCATCAGCCCGCGACCGTGCCGGTCGCGCTCAACACGCACGCGCTGTGGGTGGCGCTGATGATCGTCCTCACCCTCACCAATTACGGCTACCCGATCGTGACGCTGGCGCTGACCGAGGGCACGTCGGTGCCGGCCGTCTATGTGGGAGCGCAGTGATGAGCGCGCGCGACCTCTTCACCTTCCGCAACAGCCATTTCAGGATTGGCGTCGGCATCACCGCCGCGATCCTGATCGTGACGGCGATCACCGGCTTCATCGTGCTGCCCTTCGCGCAGCCCTGGGTTCAGTTCGCCAATGTCTGGGATGCGATCTGCAGCGCCGCCGGTGTCCCGCAGCGCGCGGCGAACGTCAGGGCGCCCGAGCAGAGCAAGCAATTGTCGGAGGTCGTGCTGACCTCGCGTACACTGGCACGTCCGAGCCAGGAAGCGATCGGCCGGGGCGCAACGCTGGCGCAGCGCTGCGCGATCTGCCACGGCCCGACCGGCATCAGCCGCGCGGATTCGCCCAATCTCGCCGGCCAATATGCCGCCGTGATCTACAAGCAGTTGCACGATTTCCACTCGGGCGCGCGCACCAATGCCGTGATGTCGCCGTTCGCCGTCAACCTGACGGACCAGGAGATCGCCGATCTCTCCAACTATTACGCCTATCTGCCGCGGCCGGCAGCCTATCACCCGACGCCGCAGCTGCCGAAGCCCAACATCGTCATCTACGGCGCGCCGATCCGCGGCATCGCGCCCTGCGGCGCCTGCCATGGCAGCCTCGACAACAAGACCGGCAGTCCATGGCTCGAAGGCCAGTCCGAAGCCTACATGAAGGCGCAACTCCAGGCCTTCGCGTCCGGCGAGCGGCGCAACGACATCAGCCAGCAGATGCGCAACATCGCCCGCGCGATGACGCCGCAGGAGATCGAGGCGGCCGCGGCCTATTACGCCTCGCAGCCGCCGGATGTGGTGAAGGCGGTGGATTGAGCCCCGCTGTCATTGCGAGCGCAGCGAAGCAATCCAGAATCCCTCCGCGGAAAGACTCTGGATTGCTTCGTCGCTGCGCTCCTCGCAATGACGGCGGAGAGAGTGTGCCTCGGTCGTAAAATTACGAAGACGCCAGCTTCGGCCGGCCGTAGATCGCGTCGGCCCGCTTCTCGAATGCGATGGAGAAGCGCGCGAACGCAGCATCGAACATCGAGCCCATCAGCATCGCCAGCATGCGGCTCTTGAACTCGTAGGCCAGGAAGAATCCGACGTCGCAGACGCCCTCACCCTTGGGCTCGAACGTCCAGCGGTTCTCGAGGTTGCTGAACGGGCCTTGCAGATATTCGACCCGGATATTCAGATTGGCGCGGTCGAGAGTCACGCGGCTGGTGAAGGACTCCTTGACCAGCTTGAACGACACCGTCATGTCGGCGACCAGCACCTCGGTGCCGTCGGGTTTGGCCATCCGCTGGCGGATCTTGAGCGCGCTGCACAGCGGCACGAACTCCGGGTAGCGCTCGACGTCGGCGACCAGATCAAACATCTCGGACGCGCTGTGGTGGACACGGCGCTTGCTTGAAAATTTGGGCATGGCGGTTCAGCGGGCAGTCGCGGCCCGTGCGGCCTTCAGTCTCGCAAAGTCCTCGCCGGCATGATGCGACGAACGGGTGAGCGGGCTCGCCGACACCATCAGGAAACCCTTGGTGTAGGCGACCTTCTCGTAGGACGAAAACTCGTCGGGCGGCACATAGCGCATCACGGCGTGGTGCTTCCGGGTCGGCTGGAGATATTGCCCGATGGTCAGGAAGTCGACGTCGGCGGAGCGCAGATCGTCCATCACCTGCTGCACCTCGTGGCGCTCCTCGCCGAGGCCGACCATGATGCCGGACTTGGTGAAGATGGTGGGATCGAGCTCCTTGACCCGCTGCAACAGCCGGATCGAGTGGAAGTAGCGCGCGCCGGGCCGCACCGTGAGGTAACGCGACGGCACGGTCTCGAGATTGTGGTTGAAGACGTCGGGCCTCGCCGCGACGACGACCTCCAGCGCGCCGTCCTTGCGCAGGAAGTCCGGCGTCAGGATCTCGATCGTGGTCGACGGGCACGCGGCCCGGATCGCACGGATGGTCTCTGCAAAATGCTCGGCGCCGCCATCGGCCAGATCGTCGCGGTCGACGGAGGTGATGACGACGTGGGCCAGCCCCAGCTTGGCGACGGCTTCGGCGACGTTCTGCGGCTCGGCCGCATCCAGCGCATTGGGCATGCCGGTCTTGACGTTGCAGAACGCGCAGGCCCGGGTGCAGGTGTCCCCCATGATCATGAAGGTCGCGTGCTTCTTGTCCCAGCACTCGCCGATGTTCGGGCAGCCCGCCTCCTCGCACACGGTATGCAGGCCGTTGGCGCGCACAATGTTGCGGGTGTCGGCATAGCCGCGGGTATTGGGGGCGCGCACGCGAATCCAGTCCGGCTTCGGCGGCGAAGCGGAATCAGGGCGATTCACCTTTTCAGGGTGGCGGGGGCGCAACGGGTTCGAGATGGTGTCGACAATAACGACCATGGGCTGTCCGGTCTGTTCAGGTCCTACCTAGTCGGTCTGGCTGCCTGCCGCAACCCGGCTCGCGCCGCTTCAGGGAACATGGCAGATATGGGCAATATCCTGCTCTGTTCTCAGGCGATTCTCACCTCGAATGGCTCCAACCTCGAAAGCCTCACCACCGCGGCTCGGCAAAGCCCTGAAGCGTGCGTTTTTCGGCCGCAGCGTCCACGAGGTCGCGCCCGACCTGATCGGGGCCACCATGCTGGTCAATGGCGTCGGCGGCCTCATCGTCGAGGTCGAGGCCTATCATCATACCGAGCCGGCGGCGCACTCCTACAATGGTCCGACGCCGCGGAACCAAATCATGTTTGGCCCGCCCGGCTTTGCCTATGTCTACCGCTCCTACGGCATTCACTGGTGCGTGAACTTCGTCTGCGAGGAGGAAGGCTCCGCCAGCGCCGTGCTGATCCGCGCACTGGAGCCGACGCATGGCCTGGCGGCGATGCGCCGCCGCCGCCATCTCCAGGAGGTGCACGCGCTGTGCTCGGGCCCCGGCAAGCTGACCGAGGCGCTGGGCATCACCATCGCGCACAACGCCCTGCCGTTGGACCGGCCGCCGATCGCGCTGCATGCGCGGACAGAGGAGGTCGAGGTGGTGGCCGGCATCCGGATCGGCATCACCAAGGCCGTCGAGCTGCCCTGGCGCTATGGCGTCAAGGGCTCGAAGTTCTTGAGCAAGCCGTTCCCGAAGTAGGCCTAGAACCCGTTCCGATGGAACGGGCTCTAGATTCCAGTTTTGACGCCTTTTCTTGACGCGAACCGGTTTCCACTTCGCTCGAAAACGCTCTACGACGCCTGCTTCAGCCGCTCCAGCGCCTCCAGCAGCTTGGCCTTGCGGGCCAGTGCTGCCTCGCGCTTTTCGCGCTCCTCCTCGACGACCTCTTCGGCCGCGTTGGCGACGAACTTCTCGTTCGCCAGCTTGGACTCGGCGCGCTTGATGTCGGCGTCGGCCTTGCCGATCTCCTTGTCGAGGCGCGTGCGCTCGGCGGCGACGTCGATCACGCCCTTCAGCGGCAACGCAGCCACCTCGCCGCGCACGAGAAGCTGGACCGCACCATCAGGTGCGCGGTCGGCGAAGGAGATATCGGACAGCCGTGCCATGCGCTTGATGACGTCGGTCCAGCGCGGCGCGCGTTCCTTCGTCTCGGTCGAGGCGCCCGCGAGCACCAGCGCCGTCAGCGTTGCCGGCGGGATGTTCATTTCGGCGCGCACCGAGCGGATCTGCGTGACCAGGTCGATCACCCAGCCGATCTCGGCTTCCGCCTTGGGATCGGTGAAGTCGGCATGGTCGAAGATCGGCATGATCAGGACCGGCGAGATCAGCGGATCGGTCGGCCCGGCAGCCGCGGCGAAAATCGCGAGTTGCTCCGGCGTCGGCTCGGACGGTTTCAGCGGCCATTGCGCCAGCGCCAGCAGGCCGTCGCGCTTGGCCGTCACCTCCCACAGCTCTTCGGTGATGAAGGGCATGAAGGGGTGCAGCAGCTTCAGGATCTCGTCGCGCGCCCAGGCGACCATGGCGCGGGTTTCGTCCTTGGCGGGGCTGTCCGGACCGAGCAGCACGGGCTTTGCGAGCTCGACATACCAGTCGCAATAGACGTTCCAGACGAAGCGGTAGATCGCACCGGCCGCATCGTTGAAGCGATAGGCTTCGATTGCCTCGGTCACCTCGCGCGTGGTGTGGGCGCTCTCGTGCGCGATCCAGCGGTTCAGCGTCTCCTTGGCCTTCGCCGGCTCGAAACCGTCGGGCACGGCGCAGTGGTTCATCTCCGCGAAGCGCGACGCATTCCAGAGCTTCGTCGCGAAATTCCGGTAACCCTCGACGCGGCTGGTGGCGAGTTTGATGTCGCGTCCCTGCGCCGCCATGGCGGCCAGCGTGAAGCGCAACGCGTCGGCACCGTATTCGTCGATCAGGTTGAGGGGGTCGATGACGTTGCCCTTCGACTTCGACATCTTGGCGCCCTTCTCGTCGCGGACGAGGGCGTGGATGTAGATCGTCGAGAACGGCACTTCCTTCATGAAGTGCAGGCCCATCATCATCATCCGGGCGACCCAGAAGAAGATGATGTCGAAGCCGGTCACCAGCGCGTTGGTCGGGTAATAGCGCTGCACTTCCGGCGCGTCCTCGGGCCAGCCGAGCGTCGAGAACGGCCACAGCGCCGAGGAGAACCAGGTGTCGAGCACGTCCTCGTCACGCGTGATGAAGCCTTCGCGCTTGTTGCGGTCGAGCGCCATCTCGCGGCCCTGCTCGGCCGTGATGACCTCCTGCTCGACGTAATAGCCGAGCGCGTGGCTGACGGCCTCCTCCTCGGTTTCGGCGACGAACACCTTGCCATCGGGGCCGTACCAGGCCGGGATCTGATGACCCCACCACAGCTGGCGCGAGATGCACCAGGGCTGGATGTTCTCCATCCACTCGAAATAGGTCTTTTCCCAGTTCTTGGGCACGAACGTCGTTTCGCCCGAACGCACCGCCGCGATCGCGGGCTTTGCCAGCGTCTTGGCGTCGACGTACCACTGGTCGGTCAGATAGGGCTCGATCACGCTGTTCGAGCGGTCGCCGTGCGGCACCATGTGGGTGTGCGGTTCGATCCGCTCGACGAAGCCGAAGGATTCCAGTCGCTCGACGATGCGCTTGCGCGCCGCGAAGCGGTCGACCTTGTGAAACTCCTCGGCGAATTGCGAAGCGCCTTCCGGCAGGTTACGGAGGTAATCCTCATTGTCGACGAGGTCGAGGCAACCTTCCTTGTCGATGACGCTGATCCGGCCCAGGCCGTGGCGATTGCCGACCTCGAAGTCGTTGAAGTCGTGCGCCGGCGTCACCTTCACCGCGCCCGAGCCCTTGTCCGGATCGGAATATTCGTCGGCGACGATCTTAATCTTGCGTCCGACCAGCGGCAGGATCACGTTCTTGCCGACCAGCTTCTGATAGCGCTCGTCATCGGGATGCACCGCGACGCCGGTGTCGCCGAGCATGGTCTCGGGCCGCGTGGTGGCGACGACGATGAAGCTCGAGGAATCCTCGGGGCTGAACGTCTTGCCCTCGATCGGATAGCGCAGATACCACAGGTGGCCCTTGACCTCGGTCTGCTGCACTTCGAGGTCGGAGATCGCGGTCAACAGCTCGGTGTCCCAGTTCACCAGCCGCTTGTCCTTGTAGATCAGGCCGTCGCGATGCAGCTCGACGAACACCTTGATGACGGCCTTCGACAGGCCCTCGTCCATGGTGAAGCGTTCGCGCGACCAGTCGCAGGAGGCGCCGAGGCGCTTGAGCTGGTTGATGATGGTGTCGCCGCTCTCGGCTTTCCACTGCCAGACCCGCTCCAGAAACTTCTCGCGGCCCATCTCGCGGCGGCTGGGCTGCTGGCGCTCCATCAGCTGCCGCTCGACCACCATCTGGGTGGCGATGCCGGCATGGTCGGTGCCGGGTTGCCACAGCACGTCGCGGCCGCGCATCCGCTCGAACCGGCACAGGATGTCCTGGAGGGTGTTGTTGAGGGCGTGGCCCATATGCAGCGAGCCCGTCACGTTCGGCGGCGGGATCACGATGGTAAAGGGCACTGCGTCGCGGCGGTCGGGGCGGCCGGCCCTGAAGGCGAGGCTGTCCTCCCACACGACGGACATGCGGGCTTCGATATCGGCGGGCTGGTAATTTTTCTCGATCATGGGCTGCTAGAAAGCCGCGCGCGGGGGGCAAGTCAACGAAAAGGTCCGGGAGAGGATCAACGGAAAGCCCGGCGGCAAAACGGCTTTCCGGCCGGTCGGCAGGCCAAACAGGCGCATAAGAGGGGCTTTATGAGGGCTCGGGAGCCGCCCTCACCTGCCGCCGCGCGAGACCCGCTCGATTTCGGCCTTCACGATGCGTTCAACGAGGCCCGGCAGGTTGTCGTCGAGCCAGGATTTCAGCATCGGACGCAGCATCTCCTTGACCAGATCTTCCAGCGTCCGCGCATTGCTGCTGAGCACCGTGTGGGCCAGGGAGTTGAAGGCGGATTCGACCGCCGAGACCGTCGATTGTGCCAGGATCGGCTGTTGGGGCGGTACCGGCGGCGCATCGTAGTCCACCGCCGCATAGGACGATGACGGCATCAGGCGCAGCGGCGATTCGGCGAATTCCAGATCGTCGCGCGGCTCGACCTTGCGGAAGCTCGGCGGCGGCGGAGGCGGCGTCGGCTCCGGATCCACCGCCATCTCGTCGGTCAATTCGAGCACGTCGGGTTCAGGTTCGGGCTCTGGCTCAGGTGCACGGACCTCGGGCGCAGGCGTAGCCGCGTCCAGCCCCGCCAGCAGAGCATCAATATCGTCCTGGTTATTGGATGCATCCGCCGCAGGTGCGGGCGGCGGCGGCGCTGGAGCCGGCTTCGCAACCGGCGGCGGCGCGGGCTTCTCGGCAGCAGGTTTCGCGGGAGCGACCTTGGATGGCGGAATGTCGTTCATTGCTGACGGCTTCGGCGCAGCTGCAGCGGGCGCTGGCTTGGCAGCTTCGGCCGGCGGCGGCTTGGCCTCATCGTCGGCAATGATGCGCCGGATCGAGGCCAGAATCTCCTCCATCGAGGGTTCTGTGACCTTTGCAGGCTGCGTCATCTCCGACTCCACATCATCAACGCCCTCGCATGCGTTGTTTTACACCAAGCACGACAGGATTGGCCGGTTCCGCAACGGACGCCCCGACATTTTCGTCGCGGCGGCCCGACTTGTCCCCAGTTCACGGCTCAACGTGCGGCGGTGCGCCCCTGCCCTCGGCACTCAAGCCTTTACGCACACGACATCAGGTGCCGGGCGAATCGACCCGCATCTTCTTGGCAAGGCTATGTCAGGGATTTTGATGATTGCAAGCAAAGCACCAGTCGGCCTCGGCTGTTTGCGAGGCCGACCGGATGACTACGGACCTTAGCGTCCGTCAGGCGTGCGCACGCCGGCCCAGCTGTCGCGGACCTGATGGTAGTGAACGCTCGCATCATAAACCGTGGTCGCAAGGCCGAGGACCTGCGGCGACAGACGGCCGATGGCGGCCAGAACCTGATAGGACGCGACCACGCGGTCGTGCTGTGCGGTCACCAGCGCGACGCGCGCGTTGACCAGCGCCTGCTGCGCGTTGAGCACGTCGAGGGTGGTACGCTGACCAGCCTTGGCTTCTTCGCGCACGCCGTTCAGCGCGATCTCGGACGCCGTGACCTGCGCCTGCGCGGACTGCACCTGGGCCTTGCCGGCCTGCAGCGAACCCCACCACTGCACGACCGTCGCGCGGGTCTGGTCGCGGGTGGTTTCGAGGTTGAGACGCTGCTGCGCCAGGTTTTCCTTGGACTGGCGGATCAGCGAATATGTATTGCCGCCATCGTAGAGCTGCCAATTGGCCTGCGCGATGGCGGACGCGTTGAACGACCTGTATTGAATCAAGGACTGTTCGTTCCCCTGCGTGGCCCCCACCTGCAACGCGATCGTCGGCAGCAGCGCGCCTTCGGCGACCTTGACCTGCAGAAAGTTGACGTCGATGCCGAACATCGCGGCCGTGACGTTGGGATGTTCGATCAGGCCGAGCTCGACTGCCCCGGCGAGGCTTGCGGGCAAGAAACGATCCACCGGCGAACCGGGCGCGAGGTTCGTCGGCTCGTTGCCGATGATGCGGCGGAAGTTCGCGCGCGTCGTGGTGAGATTTGCTTCGGCCGTGAGGGCCTGCGTCTTGCCAGCCGCCAGCTGCGCTTCCGATTGCGCAACGTCGGTGCGCGTCACTTCGCCGACGTTGAAGCGATCACGCGTCTGCTTCAGCGTCTGCTCGAGCACGCGCACGTTGCTGCGCTGGACTTCGAGCGTAGCCGCATCGCGCAGATAGTCCATGTAGATCGAAGCGCCCTGAAGCAGCACGCTCTGATCCAGGCTGCGCAGCGCTTCGCGGGAGCCGGAAACCTGGCTCTCGGCGGCGCGCGTCCTGTTGCCGGTGATGTTGCCGTTATAGAGCGTTTGCGTGACGGTCACACCCACGCTGCGCGGCACGCTGGGCCCGTTGATTGGTGTGTTACCCGGCCCCGGCGAACTCAACGTATCCTGATATTGATAGCCGCCGTTCGCCGTCAGCGCGACCCTGGGGCGATAGCCCGACAACGCCTGAGGCACGTTCTCGTCGGTCGAGCGCACCTGGGCGCGCTGTGCGTTGAGCTGCGGATTGTTCTGATAGGCGCGCACCAAGGCGGCCTCGATCGTGTCCGCCAAGGCAGGCGTCGGCCCGGCAAGCGCCAGCAGCAGGACCGAAACCGCAGCTCCGGTGAAGAGCTTCACCCCATGCATCCCTTAAATTCCGTTCATTCTAACGCCCCGCTCGTGCCCGCGAGCTAGGATACCGTCTACCGAGTGGAGTCGTTGCCCCTCAGCAACATAGGCCGCCAATTGGCGCAACGGAACCACCTGAAGGTAGTTCCCGGTGGAAACTCTTCACGTGCAGCATCCGGGCCACACTTCTGATTCAGAACGGGATTTTAACAGGCCAAAGCCCTCAATCGGGACTTCAGAAGACGAAAGCGGCGGCCCGTTCCAACCCGGGAAGGACCGGAGCTGCGGCATCGAACAGCGCCCGATGGCCGAATTCACCGTGGGTATGGGTCACGATCACGGCCCGGGGGGGCGTGGATTGGGCCGACACCCCCACGAGGCGCCCGCCCTCCTTGAGCTGCCCGAGCAGCGCCTCTGGCGTCACCTCGAAGGCGCCGTTGAGGATAATGACGTCATAGGGAGCGGCAGAGGGATCCCCTTCGGCGCAGGCTGCGGCCTTGCACGTGACGTTGGCGAGACTGGCGCAAGCATCCTTGGCCTTCGCGGCCAGGGCCGAATCACATTCCGTCGCGGTGACCTGACGGGCGAGCGTAGCCGTCAGCGCGGCGAGGTAGCCCGTGGCGCAGCCGACCACCAGCACGTTGTCCCCATCGCCGATTTCGGCGGCCTGGAGCAGCTTGCCGGTCAGCTGCGGCTTGATCAGGAACCGCTTGGCCCCGCCTTCGCTCACGTCGAGATCGAGGTCGAGATAGGCCAATGCCTGCCTGGCAACCGGCACGAACGCCTCGCGCGGAACTGTGAGCATCGCGTCGAGAATACGGCGATCGGTGACGTCATTGGTGCGCACCTGGCCATCGACCATTTTTAGGCGCGCGGTCGAGAAACCGGACATTTGCGGACCCTGCAATGCGGACGATGCCGCGGACGAAATTTGGCGGCATCTTTGGAACAGGCTCCGCGAAAACGCAACACGTCCGTTGGCCCGGGCGGACCGGGCTACGCAACCCACGGCGTCAAGTTGGTTGGTGAGCTATTCGATCGTGACTGCGAGGCGGCCGATCAATGCGGCGACTTCGTCGAGCCGCGCCGAATCGTGCGCCTCGACGGCGCGCGCGAGGCAGGCCAGGCATTCATCATCGCTGAGCTCGGGAACGTCCGCCGGCAGAATCGAGGGGGCCATTTCGGAACGGTCGAGGACGTCTGGCATTGGAATCACCTCCGTAAGGATCCGGCGCCTGCCAAGGTCGATTTGAATTGGGTCGAATTGGCGTCGCCCTCATGACGCGACCGCGCCCGACACACACAACTGCTTGAGTGCGATTCTGCACTGGGGCGGATATCACCTGAAGTGGTGCGCGGCTGCATTAGAATGCGGGCGCAGGATATTGAAAACACATTGAAATATGATCTGGACGCTGGGCAGGCCGATGCATGGCTCGAAGGGAGTGTCCGTGCGAGCCTGTGCCCCTGCAAGTTCAGGCGACGGTTGCAAGGTAGAGCTGCGTGTCGAAATAGTCTGCGGCCCGCACGGGTGCGGTGACGCCGGCATCCGTCATGAAGAAGTCGCTGACCTGCTGGAGCCATTTCACGACGGTCCCGTCGGAATACAGCCGCTTCCATTCGCGCGAGGAATAGAGCTTCTGGGCCTTGAAGGCTTCCGCGATGTCGGCGGGACGCGACTGCCCGTAATGTGTCTGGAGCGCCTCCGCTGCGGCCGCCGGGTTGCGCACCATGTGGTCGTTCGCTTCCGCCCAGGCGCGGATGATCCGGGCCAGCACGTCCCTGTTCCCCGCATAAAAATCCATCCGCGCGGCCCAGCCGCCGAGCACGGCGGATTGCGGGTAGAAGGCGGAGGCGTCCACCAGCTTGACCGCATCCGGCAACGCCTCGCGGACGGCAATGTTGAACGGCACCCAGAGCGCAACGGCCGGCACCTCGCCGGCAATGAATGCCTTGACGGCGGCGGCCATGCTGCCGTTGACGATCTCGACCTCGGACGGGTTGACGTTGTTGGCTCGCAGCGCGCGATCGAGAAAGATGTGCGCCGTGGTCTTCATCGTCGTCGCGATCCGCTTGCCCCTGAGATCGGCCATCCCCTTGACGCCGAGCGTCGGCCGGACCCAGAGCTGTGCGGTCGCGACCTCAATGTCGTTGATGAGAAAGCCCCGGCCGCGGCCGAGCGCCAGATAGTTGGAGATGACGCCGCCGGCCGAGAGGACGTCGAGCTCACCTCGCGCCATCGCCTCGAAGACTTCAGGTCCGGTGTTGAACTCGTGCAATTCGAAATCGATCCCCTCGCGGTCGAACGAGCCGCGATCGAGCCCGGTCCAGATGTGTCCGTCCACGGCGACCACGTGGAGATAACCGAGCCGAATTCTGCTGCGCGCCTGCGCGATGGCTGGCGCCGCGTGCATTGACGCGGCCGCCAGCGCCGCGCCGTGCCGCAGCAATTGCCGGCGATTGAGACCACTGATGTTCATGCCGCCGCTCCCGCATTCCGGGCCGCGGACCGAAATCGCTGGGCATGAAATAGCGCGACGCTATCCTTGGGATAGTCGTGCAGGAAGGCCGACAGCCGGACCCGCGTCGTCTCGGCCGCGCCGTCCTGCGCGATCGCCGCAAAGACTTCATCCCAGCGTCGACACATCGCAACGTCGGCTTCATCGGCGTGCGCCATCTCGCCGCTGAGCTCACTGACTTCGATCGCGTCGGCAAATCCCTTCGGCGTGATGCTGTCGACGCTGCGGAACAGGAACCGATCGCCGACGCTGGCGCGGACCGCGGCGCTGACCAGCACGCGCGTGCCGTAATTCTTGTTCAGTCCCTCCAACCGCGACGCCAGGTTGATGGTGGCGCCCAGCGCGGTGTAGTTCATCCGGTCGCTCGAGCCAATGTTGCCGACCACGGCATCGCCGACATGCAGGCCAAAGCGGGTGTCGTAGGGCGGCCAGCCCTCGCGCCGAAACTCCTGGTTGAGCGCTTCGTTGGCCGCAAGGCATGCCAGGATGGCACGGCAGGCATTGACGGTGTGGTCGGGATCGTCAGCCGGCGCGTTCCAGAATGCCATCACGGCGTCGCCGATATATTTGTCGACCGTGCCCTGGTGCCGCATGATCTCGTCCGACAGTACCGCGAAATAGCGCGAGGTGTGGATCATCACCTGCGACGGGTCGGCGCGCTCCGTCTTGGCGGTAAAGTCGGCGACGTCGGTGAACAGCACCGTGACCTCACGCCTGGAGCCGCCGAGGCTGAGCGAAGAGCCGGTCTCGATCAGCTGCCGCACGATCTGGCGCGGGATGAAGCTCGCAAAGCTGCGGACCACGCTGCGCATCGTGAACACCGAGCGGCCAAGCTCCTCGATCTCGGCGATGACGGAATGGACGCGCGGCCGCTCGGTAATCTCGAACCGCTGGATCGCGTCGGTCTCGTCGGCGAGCTTGCGCAGCGGCTGCGCCATCAGCGATCCGAGCCAGAACGCGAATGGCAGCGTGGCTCCGACAAAGGCCAGCGCCAACGCGAACAGCGTGCGGCGCTCGTCGATGATCTGCGCATAGAACTCGTCGAGCGGCGCGACCATCGCCATCCGGATATTGGCCGAGCCGGCCGTCTCGAGCCTGTGGACCGCCGCAACATAGTACCCACTTTTCTTGGAACGTGAGTCGTGATTCAAGGTCGGGATGATACCCGAAGCAAGAGAAGTCCACCTTTCGAGGAAAGATCGCAAGGTGCTTGAGGCGTGCTGTCGCTCACCGGTGACGTTGCAGCGCGATTTGAAGCGGGCGCGGATAGTTCTGTTGGCGGCGGATGGGCGCAGCACCCGGTCGATCGCCAAGGAAGTTGGGGTCCAGCCGCGGATTGTCAGCCTTTGGCGGCATCGCTATGCCGACCATGGCCTTGAAGGGCTGCAAGACAAGCCGCGGCCTGGCAAGCAGCCGATCTATACGAAGACGACCGACAAGCGGATTCTGAAGCTGCTGGATAAGCCGCCACCGCAAGGGTTTGCGCGCTGGACCGGCCCCCTGCTGGCCGAGGCGCTGGGCGATGTCGATGTCCAATATGTCTGGCGGTTCCTGCGCAGCCACAAGATTGACCTGGTGGCTCGCAAGTCCTGGTGCGAGAGCAACGACCCGAACTTTACGGCCAAAGCCGCCGATGTTGTCGGCCTCTATGTCGCGCCGCCGGCGAGGGCCATTGTGCTGTGCGTGGACGAGAAGCCCTCGATCCAGGCTTTGGAGCGAGCGCAGGGTTATCTGAAGTTGCCCAATGGCCGCGCCTTGACCGGCCAAAGCCACGATTACAAGCGGCATGGCACCACAACATTGTTTGCGGCGCTCGAAGTCGCCACCGGAAAGATCATCGCGACCCATTCAAAACGCCGGCGCCGCGTCGAGTTTCTCGATTTCATGAACAGCGTCACCGCGGCTTTTCCGAACCGCAAGCTTCACGTCATCCTCGACAACCTCAACACCCATAAAAAGAACGAGGACTGGCTCAAGGCCCACCCCAACGTGCAATTTCATTTCACGCCGACAAGTGCGTCATGGCTCAATCAGGTCGAAGTATGGTTTTCCATCTTGCAGGGGCAGTCGCTCAGCGGCACCTCCTTCACGAGCCTCAAGCAGCTTCAGGAACACATCGATGCCTACGTCAACGCATACAACGACAGAGCCGAGCCCTTCGTCTGGACCAAGAAAAAGGTCCGTCAACGCCGTTTCAAAGGCCGCCGTATCACTCAGCTCTGATTCCGGGTAATAGGTTCGGCCCGACGCGTCGGCAAAGAACTGCTGGGCCGCCCCGCCGTCCCGCCAGGAGTGGATGACCGGCACGAGCGCGGGCAGCCGGAGCGCGCCGATCTGTGGCAGGTCGTCCTGCCGCTCAGGAATCTCCGCCATCAGGCGGTTCATCTCGGGATGGCCGACGATGCGCCCGGCATCGTTGAACAGGAACGCCAGCCCTGATTGGCCGAGCTTCTGCTCCGCCAGCATGTCCTCGAACCGGTTCAGCAGCAAATCACCCGCAATGACGCCGCGGCGCCCTTCCCTCAACGGCGTCCGCAGCGTGTAGCCCGGCTCACCCGTGGCGTAGAAGACGTAAGGACCTGTCAACAGCGTCTTGTCGTTCTTGAACGCCTCGACATACCAGGGCCGCTGCCGCGGGTCGTAGCTCGCGGGTCCGGCGACCTCGGCAACCTGAATGAGGTTTTCGGAGAGATACTGCGTGACAGGCGCGGCCCCCGCCGTGCGCGAGATCACGACCAGCCGGAAGGCAGCATCCTCATCGACGTTCAAGCCCTTCCGGAACGACGGCTGGGCCCGGTCGATCACGTCCATCTCGATGAACGAGCCGTCCTCGTAGCCGACATAGAGATTGAAGAGCTGCGGGTTGTTGCGCAGCATCGCCGCCATCAGGCTGTATAGCCGCGTATTGTCCGCGATGTCGGCCTCCTGGATCGGCGGCAGGCCGGACAGGATGTCGAGATTGTCGCGGACATTCTTGAACTGCTCGTCGATGTGATCGGCGCCAAGCTGCGCCACCTTCTCGATGAAGCCAGAGGCGGCCGTCCTGGTGATGGCGGTCACGCGTTCGAAGCTGAGATAGACCAGCGTCAGGCCCACAAGCAGCACCACGCCCACGAACACCGTGATGATCGATGTCTGGTAGCCAATGCGAAATACGCGTTTGCTGGTTTTCTCTCCGGTCATCGGAGCTGCCTGAACGCCTCCATCAGTACTTTCGAACGATGGGCTTCGTCGCCGCCGGCGCGGGCGCTGCCGGCGAGACCGAGAAAGTAACCCAGGTCGACCAGCTGTTCGGCCGGTTCTCGGTCTCGAGGTCCTTGTAGCCTCGGACATTGAGATAGCCCTGGTAGCCGTCGGACATCGGGATCATGAAACCGATCTGCGGACCGATACCGACCGCCTGGCCGCGGAAGCCACCGAGCTTGGCGCCGGGACCGCTATCGTCGGTGATCTGCTGGAAGAAATAACCGGCGATGCCGATGTGAACGTTCTTGCTGACGAACTGTGAGGCTGCCCAGTCGACATGAAAATCCATACCGTTCTGATACTGGAGGGCCCCGTTCATGAAACTATAGGTGAGCCCGCCGACGATCGAGAATTCGTGGCCGCTCTTCGGATCGAGATAGGTGTAGCCGGCACCGACGTCGATCGCGGGGAAGCCAAAACTCAGATTGGCGAGCCGGCTGGAATCATAGGTGCCGCTCGGGATGTTGCCGGTGATGTAGACCAGCTCGTTGTGGACGCCCTGATTCCATTTCAGCGTGCCCTGGTAGAACACGTCGGTCAGCGTCGTGCGGTTGTCGGTGGCGCTGCCCGAGATCGTATTGCCGCGCGGACCGGTCAGCGTCGCATCGATGCCGGCGCCAATGTTGCCGGGCGCGGTGAGCACGGTGAAGCCGGCTTGGCCGCCCAGCACCGGCATCGGCGAGGTGTAGGTGATGCCCATGACGAGCGCGTCGGCGTGTGCGTTGAGGCCGGCGGTCACCGAGCCGGGTATGCCGCCGCTGGTGACGAAGTTCTGCCCTCCTCCGGCCTTTTCGTTGAGGTGAAGGTAGATCGTCGAATAGGCCCATCCAGGCGTTACCGGAACGGCGGCCAGGCTGCCGAAGATGCCCGGAAGCCAGAAGCTCACGCCGCCAGAAGCGGCAAGCGCAGGCTGAGCGGTGAAGCTCGCCAGCGCCAATGCAGTCCCGAGCCCGGCTTTGCGAATGTGTCCCGTCACGTCGCGTCTCCCTATTCTCGTCACGTCTTCCACCCGAACGCATCACGCTCGCCCAATTGCACTACTTCTTGGCGCCCCCGATCGTGGCGGCGACACGCTCGGCATCGGGCAGTTTCCAGCTGTGGTCGAACAGCGGCTGCTCGGGCCCGTAGAGGCGGAATAGCAACTCGAACTTCCGCGCCGGATCGGTCGGCACCCAATTGGCTTCCTTGCCCTCCGGCGCCTTCGGGCCGAAATAGACATCGACCGAACCGTCGGCATTCTTCTGGATGCCCGGGCTGATCGAAGCCCGGCTTGCGCTCGGCATGTTGCGCACCAGCGCGTGGGTCTCGCGGTCGTAGACTGTTGCGGACCAGTATTGCTTGACCGGCGCGTTGGCGGGCACCGTCAGGCGATAGGTGGCGGCGCCGTCGAACGGCTGGCCATCCCTATCCTTGTTGGCCAACAGGTAGAACTGCGCGGTGCCCAGTCGCTTGATACCGGTGAAGCCGAGCGTGTAGGAGACGCCGCGCATGTCGACCGGATAGGTGTTCGGATCGGCGTATCCAGTGCTCGCCGCCTTGACCATCTCCGCTACCGCAGCCGGGAACCAGCGGATGCCCGGGTTGATTACGGCGAAGCCGGCGTCGTAGCGCTGTTCGAGTATCGCATGGGCCTCGCGGGCGGCCTGATCGAGCAGCGCGACGGTCTTCTGATCCGGATTGAAAGCCTTGCCCTTCTCGATGCCGATGCTCGCGAGCTGGTCGATCATGGCCCGATCGCGATCGAGCCACGGCTCGTTCTGCACCACGCGGTCGAGGCTGCGATAGAAGCTCGCATCGAAGGGAATCGTGGAGTCGAACAGCACGTCGTAGGCGTCAGTGAAATTGGTCTGCGGCGGATCCTTCGCCTGCGCGAGTGGGTAGACCTTGACCTGCTTGCCGTAGGAGACCGACTTCGCCACGTCGGCATCGCCGTGGCTTGCGAGATTGGAGCGCAGCAGCGCGAAGCCGCTGAACGTGTCCGACTGAAGCGAGATGTAGCCCGCGGGCGCGTCGCCCTTGTAACCGGGCGGCAGGATCAAATATTTGCCGCCCTGCCCCTTGTCGGCGCCTTCGGGACCTGCGTCCTCCAGCGGCATCTGCCACGCCGTGACGATGTTGCCCGCGATCGAGCCGCCTTGCGCCGGCGGAATGTCGATCACGACCGGGCCGTCCTTCACGTTCCAGAACGACATCAGATAGATCGAGTCCGGATTGGGCGTCAGCGTCTGGTTCTTCCAGTTCACCGGCTTCGACCAGTAGATGATCTCGTTCGGCTTTGCCTTGGTCGTCCCAAGCATGGTCTGGAGCATGAGATCGGCATTCACCGCCGGCATGCCCCAGATCATCGCCTCGACTGCGCGACGCTGGATAGTGCGCGCGGCGAGTTCATCCGGCGACAGGCTCTGCGCGTGCACATTTGCGGCCATCAGCATCGCGGCGACGACCCCGGTGATCAAATGTCTCATGACAACCTCCATCTGTTCGCCGTTCAGCTCACGGGCTTCGGCTCCGGGAATTTCCACTTGCCGTTCAGGACTTCGGGGCGCGGCCGATAGAGCCGGACGGTGTAATTCCAGCCCTTCATGATCGGCAGGCAGTTCGGGATCTTGCCGTCACAGCCACCGAACTGGACCACCGTGGCGCCGTCGGCTGATTTCGTCGCCGTCAGATTGTTGAGCGAGTAAGCGTTGTAGGGGTTCTTCTCGAAATAGCCCTCGGCGTTGTAGAGACTGATCGACCAGAAGCCGTCCACCGGCACATTGCCGGGGACGGTCAGCTTGTAGACGGTGCTGCCGTCGTTCTTCTCGGGGGTGACGCTGAGATAGGTGGCGTCCTTGTCGGGATTGCCGCCCCATCCCGCGGCGGTCGCGATCAGGTGCCGGATCGGATCGACCTGCCCCTTGGCGCCAAACGCATTCTTGAAGCCGCCTGCGGTTGACGACAGCACCAGGAGGGCGTCCCGCACCTTCTTCTGACTGACCGTATCCCAATTCGGTATCTCGAACTTGCCGGGCGCCTTCTGGCTGATCGTGACGGCGTCCTGGACTGCGCGGACCTTCTCGACATCCTTGGGATCGTTGGGATCGTTGGGATCGACGAGGGTTCGAAGCCCGATCAGCGCATAGCGTGTGCCGACCCTCTTCCGATCGTACGTGTAACTTCCGGCGCGATACTCTATGTCGCCGACGATGTAGTGATCCTCGTTGACCACCATCAACGACCGGAACCGCTTGCCAGCGTCCGGCAACTTGATCGTTACCGGTCCCGCATCGAGATCAACGACGGCCATGGAGTACAGCGTGTCACGATTCGACCGGATGACGCCCTGCTTATCAATCGCCATCGGCTCGCGATGGTGAAACAGCTTACCGATGCCACCGGCGTCCTTGACGCCGTTGCCGAAGTACAGGTCGGATTCCGCGCGCCCAAAATTATCGACCGTCACCGGGACCGGCGACTGCGCCTGCGTGGCCGAGGTGAGGATGAGGAACGAAGCCGTCAGCACTGCTCTTTTCATGCGCCCTCTCGCTAGAACGGATTGACGTAATTCAGGATCGCGACCTGCCGCAGGATCACGCGGCGCACGACGTGGGTCGGTTTGACGTGATCGGTGTAGATCGCAGCCGTTCCGGCGCTGCCGGCCGGCAACCGTTTGACGAAATCGGCGTCGTCGAGCTTGACGCGCACGACGAAGGGGGCGGCCTCGATGGCTTTCGGCAGGACTGCCGTGCCCGATGTCTGCACCTGTCCGGTCGCGATCGCCTGGAGCACGCTCTCGACCTTGCCGGAGTAGATCTGCCCAGGTGCGAATTTGAATGTGGCCTCGACCTCCTGGCCGGGCGCCACGTAGCGCGCATCGTTCTGGTTGATCTCGACGCCGATGATGGTGCTTGAGACGTCAATGAACGCCATCACCGGCGCCAGCGGCAGGTTCGCCACGCGCGCGCCCTTGCGCAGCGCGAGATTGGTCACGTAGCCGTCGGCCGGCGCACGCACGACCGTCTTGTCGAGATTCCATTGCGCGGCCTCGAGCTGGCCGGAGAGCTGGTCGGCCTCCGATTGCCGCTGCTCGACATCGAAGCCGCGGCCGGCGTCGCGCTCGTAGAGCTGCGTCATCTGGCCGAGGCGCGTCTTGGCGAGCTTGAACTGCGCGTCGATCGCCTTGACCTGCGCCGCGTAAGGCGTCGGGTCGATCTTGAACAGGACATCGCCTGCCCTCAGCGGCGTGTTGGCGAGAACCGGAACATCCGTCACCTCGCCCGCCACATCAGGCACGATCGAGACCGCATTGCGCACGACCAGCGCATTGCCCTGCGGTGCGCCCCACCCCATCGGGATCAAGAGCCCGAACAGCAGCAGCACCAGCACGATCGCGGGCGACGCCTTCCAGAACAGGTTGAAGCGCACGATGCCGAAGTGGACAAGCAGGAAGAGCAGCACGAGGTAGGTGTTGAAGATCGCGACGCCCATCACGCATCTCCCGCTTTCCGCGCGGGCACGTCGAGATAGGCCCAGATGACGGCGATCGGCCACAATGCGAAGCCGAAGAACAGCGTGATCCAGCCGGCGACCGTCACGGCCTGCGCATGCGGATGGTTGCGCGACTTTGCGATATGCCCGGGCAGCCATCCGGCGATGCAGACAACGCCGATCGCGCTCGCCAGCAGGATGACAAGCACGATCCAGGCGAAGATGTCGTAACCGCTCATGACGACTGCCTCATCGCATCAGGGATGCTCTATCATTGGCAGTAGTCCCAAAAACCCTGCGTGCGGGATGGATCGGTGTAGTACCAGCACATCCCCGGCGCGGGCGCAGCACCCGCCCAGGCCACAGCCGTGGCCGCTGTCACGAAGCCGATCGCAGCACCGGCGGCGATCGCGCCGCCCCTCGGCCAGTGGTAATAGCCGGGTCGCGCCCAGCCGCCGCGCCCGGCCACAGCCGTGGTGCTGCGGACGGCGACGTTACCGCGCGGTCCGACCACTGCGGTCCGGCCGCGATAGGCCGCGCCTCGGGGGCTGACCACGGCGCCGCCACGATGGACCACCGCCCCACCACGCGGCCCCATGGCAGCCCCGCCGCGGCGAACAGCGGCACGCACCTCGATGAGATCGGATGATCCAGTCGCACCCTGTTGGATTGCCGCCGGCTGAAGCGGTGCCGCCGACACCGTCCCGACCGGCAGAGAAACGCCGGTCGCCAGTGCCAGCAGGCAGCTCGTTAACGGAAGCATGCGCACACGCTCAGGCATCATTGTGTCTCCCACTGTTATCACTTCATTGTTGAACATTGCCCGCAGCAATCGTCCTCGTCGTTGCGATGTTCCTGTGCTGCTGCGAGCCCTCATGATGCCCTTGCTTCCTCCCATTGCGCTCACGCTACTGTGGCTTCATGCGTTCGATCTCACCAAGTCGCTTTAATGCTGCCTGCTGTCGGAGCAGGCCGTAGTTGATCCCGCTCGCATTCAGCGAGCTGCCCTCCTGGAAGGGGAACTGATCGAAGTCGGCGAAGAACTCCTTGATCTTTCCCTGCACCGGCACGATCAGCCACATGTTCTGGGCCAGGAACTGGATGGCTCCTCCGCCTTCCTCCATGCCGCGCTCGTAAGGATCCATGCGCAAGTTTGCGATCAGCGCCCATGAGGGCACTTCGCGGGTTGCGGTCGCAATGTTTCCCTTGGACGCTACTGCAAAGCTCAGCTTCCAATCGTTCCACCTGATGGCGTTGAGATTGCCGCCCTGATCGAAGTAGTAGAGCGAATCCCGCGGCGGCGTCGTTATCTCACCCTTGAAAAAGGGCAGGAAGTTATAGCCGTCGAGGTGAACCTTGAAGTTTTTCCCGCTGGCGGTGAAACCCGCCTTCATCTTCTCCTTGATGTCAGGTATTCCCGCCGCGGCGCACAAAGTTGGGAACCAATCGATCAGCGAGATGATCTCGTTGTATTGCGTGCCCGGTTTCACGACGCCCGGCCACCGCACCATCATCGGAATGCGCATGCCACCTTCCCATGTCGTACCTTTTTCGCCGTGGAAAGGCGTTTGCGCGCCGTCGGGCCACAGAGCAAGCTCGGCGCCGTTATCGGTGGTGTAGAGGACGATGGTGTTGTCGGCGATGCCGAGATCGTCCAGTTGCTTGAGCAACTCGCCTACCATTCCATCATGCTCGACCATGCCGTCGGCGTGGATGCCCTTGCCCGTCTTGCCGAGCGACTCCTTCTTGAGATGCGTGAAGATGTGCATTCGCGTCGAGTTGAACCAGACGAAGAACGGTTTGTCCGCCCTAGCCTGCCGGCCAATGAAATCCTTGGCGGCGCCCAGGAACTCCTCGTCAACCGTGGGCATTCGCGCGGTGTTGAGCGGGCCGGTGTCCTCGATCTTTCCGTCCGCGGTTGATTTGATCACGCCCCGCGGCCCGAACTGCTTCCGGAAATTGGGATCCTTCGGATAGAAATAGCCTTCCGGCTCCTCTTCCGCATTGAGGTGATAGAGATTACCGAAGAACTCGTCGAAGCCGTGCTTGGTTGGCAGATGCTCGTCGCGGTCGCCGAGATGGTTCTTGCCGAACTGGCCCGTGGCGTAGCCCTGCGTCTTCATCACGTCCGCGATCGTCGGCATCCAGTCCTGAATGCCATGGGGATCGCCGGGCATGCCGATGGTGAGGAGGCCGGTCCGGAACGGCTCCTGGCCCAGGATGAACGAGGCGCGGCCGGCGGTGCAGCTTTGCTGGCCGTAGGAGTCGGTGAAGATGGCTCCTTCGCGCGCGATGCGGTCGATGTTGGGCGTGCGATAGCCCATCATACCCATGGTATAGGCGCTGATCTGGGGAATGCCGATGTCGTCGCCGAAGATGACGAGAATGTTGGGCTTGCGGCCCGCGGTGGGCGCAGCAGCCGGCGCCGCCGAAGGGGCCGCCTTCTGAGCCTGCGCCAATGCCTGCGATGTCAGCGCCGCTGTTGCGACGATGGACGATGTACCAAGCAGCACGGCGCGGCGATGAATCGCCGAATGGTCGCCACGGGTTGAATCAACAACGGTATTATTCTGCTTCTTCGTCTCGTTGATCATTCGACGCTCCCTGATTTATTCGATCTTGGTTGTCGTGGATGAGGGCGAATCTAGATCGTCCGTTCCGTCTGAGTGACCTCCTGTCTTTTGCTTATCTCGCGGGCTTTCGATACGCGGTGACCTTCGGGGTCCCGACCGGGTTCAAATGCGGGGGCAGACCTGTCGTGGCCCGGCTTCCGGCGCGTGGGCGCAGCCTGCGGCGGGCGGCGACCACGCGGTGCAGCAGCCGGCGTGGCGACCAATGAGCCGGATTGTGCCGATTTCCGAACAACTCGCTCTCGATCGCATCAAGCTGGCGGTCGAGCTCCGGATCGCGTGCGACGGCCTTGAAAGCTCCAGCCGTGATTGGAGGCTGCGTCGCGTTGAGATGCGGCAGCCATTCAAGCAGCAAGAAATAGGATGCTCTTGCGTCGCGACGGCGGATCGCACGGCGCAGCCGGCTGAAAGCAAACGCCTCCGACTGAAGATAAGCCTGGTGCCGACGATGAAGACTGGCCGAAACGCGACGTGCCATACGAGGCGCAAACCAAGCGATCCCGGCCGTGGCGGCCACCACAAGCAGGGCCGTCAGCCAGTGGTCGAAGATAAGGTCGACGATGCTATCCCACGTCCACCGCCGAACGAATTGGTTCGAAGAAGCTGGACCCGCCACCGCCGAGGTCAAGATTCCCTTGAGAGGCACGGCCTCGAGATGAACCTGCTCGACCTTGCCGCTACCGACATTCCACCAGCCGATATCGACGGACGGAAGCGCATAATCACCTGCCCGCTCCACCATATACGTTGCAGAATCGACGCGGGTCGACGTCATGACGTCGGAGCGCCCGTCGACCTTGTCCTCGAGCTTCGGCTGCGCCGGATAAAGCTTCAAGCCATCGACAGACGGGAATTGCTGAGGCGGCAGCAGCATCGCCGGCGTGCCTTCCGCCCGGATGGTGATGGTTCGTGTCACGGCGTCACCGGCCTTGAGCGGGTCAGACGAACGCTTGACGTCCTGCTCGGCGGTCAGGCTGTTGGCCGATACGAACGGGCGAAGCGCGCTCGCCGCATCCGGAATGAATGCTTCGAATGACACGCGTGGCAGCGCGACAGCCACCTCACGGGTGGCTGGCGGCTCGGCCGCATATTTGATCCTGACGCTCTGGTCGGCGACGGCGTAGGACCCCGGCTCCTGCGGCGAGATCGCGTATTCAAACCGCACACTGGCATAGGGCACGCCATCGCGCTGCTCGCTGGTGTTGACGCTCTGCAATTGTCGCGTCACCGCGTTGCGCACCTGAAAATCCGGCAGTTCGGGCGGCGACGTCATGTAGTTCGGCGCCAGGACCATGACACTCAACGTGGTTTTCTGCCCAACCACGACTCGCGGCGGGTCGATGGTCACCTGCACGATCGGCTCGAGCGCCACTGATTGCTGCGCATACACAGCCTGCGACGGGAGCGCGCCGCCGAGCAGCAAGGCGATGAAGCCGATCCAAACTCTCACTGCGACGCCCTCCCCTGGGTTGGAGCGGCCGCCTGGATCGCGAATTTGAGTTTGAGGAAATCCGCAGGTGAGGTCTGGACCTGACGCATCCAGGCTTCGGCGGCGCCGGCAGTGGTGACGTCCTGCGGTGTGACCGTGATCTTCTTTCCGCCTTTCTGATTGGGATCTACGCGCATCTCGTCGGCCTTCTCATCCGGCGGTGCAGGGTCATCCTGCTCCTGCTTGCGGCGCTTGGCTTCACGCGCATCCAGCGCCGCCTGAACGATGGCGCGGTTCGTCTTCGCGGTGGCGTTGCCGGGCTGCGCCTTGAGCACCTCGTCATAGGTCTTGAGCGCTTTCTCATAAGCGTGGTTCTGCGCCTGCGCGTTGCCCAGCGCGAATTTCCCCTCCAGCGTGTCAACGCGCGAAAATTCCTCGGCAGCGGCGAGAAAATCGTATGCGCGGTAAGCCGAGATGCCGCGCCACATTGGATCGGCAAACGTCGTTTTCGCGGCGGCATAGTCGCCACGGTCAAATGCAAGCCGTCCCTGTTGATCTGGCGTCAGCCAAAGATTGGTAAAGCGCGATGTCTCCTCGGCTCTCGAAGCGCTGGCGTGCGTCACGATGAAGAGAGCCAGGACCCACGCCACCGTCGTACCGCGCCGGAACCAGAGCAGACTCAACAGCGCCAGCGGCGGCAGCAGCCAATAGCCCTCATCTCGCCATTGCATGCCGAACGCATCCCCCTGGGCGGCCTGGAAACGCGTCTCGATCCGGCGCTCCAGTCGTACGATGTCCGAGCCGTCGATACTGACCCGGATGACGTCCGCGCCGGCCAGCAGCGCCGATGTGTCCGGGCTGACCGCGAATATAACGAGACCATTGCGGCCGGCAGCCTGCCGGACCGTGGCTGCATCCGCGGTCCCGAGATCGTCCGCGACCAGCAGGACTGTTCCGGGAACCGGTTCGGCCGCCAGCGCGTCGGCCGCCAGCGCGACCGCACCCGCAACGTTCTTACCGTCCGCCGGCATTAGCCCTGGCTCAAGCGCGGCCAGAAACGGCTCGATCACGGAGCGGTCGTCGGTCGGCGGCATCACCAGGTGCGCGGTGCCGGCAAAGGCCACGAGCCCGGTCCTGGCGCCCGCGCGGGCCGCAAGCAGATCCCTGATCTTCTGCTTGGCGCGTTCGAGGCGCGAGGGCGCCACATCGGTCGCATTCATCGACGACCCGACTGCGAGCGCAATCATCAACGGTGCCTTGTCTTCGACAAAGGGCGGAAGCTCGCGGCGCCAGGTCAGACCGGACAGGCCAATGATGCCGAGCAACATGCCGGACGCGACGAGATAGAGCGGGTTGATTTGGCGCCCTTGTCCCGGCCGCACGATGAGATGCGTCAGCAGATGCGGCGCGATCACGCCACCCCATTGCGCGCGCACATCCTGCCGGCGAAGCAGCACGGCAAACACGGCAGCGAGCGGGATCAGCGCGAGCAGCCAGAGTGGGCGCAAGAGATGGAAGGACATGGTGGCTGCGTCACGCATGGCTGATGCTCCGCATCCGGCGCCACTCGCTGCCGAGCAGGAGACAAAGCCACAAGAGCAGACCGATCGCGATGGCCAGGCCGAACGGCCATTGAAACAGCGGCAGCTTCGGCCGCCATGACAAGGTCTGAAGCTTGGCCGGCGCGAGGCGATCGATATCGGCATAGATCGCCTGCAACTGCGCGCCATCCTCGGCGCGGAAAAAGTGCCCTCCGGTGGTGTCTGCGACATGCTGCAAGACGGCGAGGTCAACGCGGTTCTCACCCGAGGCGGCGGGATCGCCGACGCCGATGGTGTAGACCGTGACATCGTTCTGACGAGCGATATCGGCGGCGTGCTCGGGCGGCACTCGGCTCGCCGTATCGTTGCCGTCCGTCAGGAGGATCAGGAGCTTCTGTTTCGCCATGCTGGCTGCAAACGTCTTGATGGCAAGACCGATCGTGTCGCCGATCGCCGTCTGCTGGCCGGCCATGCCGACCCTCGCCTGATCGAGCAATTGCTGCGCCGTCTGGAGGTCTTGCGTGAATGGCACCTGCACATAGGCCCTGGTCCCGAACAGGATCAGGGCGACACGGTCGCCCTTGCGGCGGGCGATGAAGTCTGTGACCACACGCTTGATGCCGTCGAGACGCGTGAGCGTCGTACCGTCCGGCGCCTTGAAGTCGAGCTGGTCCATCGATCCCGAAATGTCGATCGCCAGGATCAGATCGCGCGCGGAGACCTCGCGGGTCACCGGGTCGCCGACCCATTGCGGCCGGGCCAGCGCCACAACCAGCAGCGTCCAGATGGCCACCGCCGCGACCATCTGGACGGCGCGGCGTTCGAGGACGACCGCACCGCGCTGTGGCGTCTGTCCAGTCGCCGCCGCCAGCCTGTCGAAGAAAGGCACCTGGATCGAGGCCTGGCGTGCTCGGTATGGCGGCAGCAGCCACCACGCCAGGACTGGCAGCGGCAACAGCAGAAGCAGCCATGGCCACGCGAATTCAAGCATGATGCCCCCTGATCCAGCGGCGCAGGAGACGGACCAGCGATTGCAGATCGGCGCCATCGGGCGGAATCTGCCGATAAGGACCGCTCGCGAGCGGGTGGCCCACGCCGTGAGAAAACTCCTCGCCTCCATAGCTGCGATCGAGGAAGGCCAGCCATGCCGGCCCGACCAGTGGCGCCACTCGCTCGCGCGGAAAGGCCGCGAGCGCCGTGCGCCGCACCAGCAAGGTCAGCTTCGACAACAGCTCCGACGGCACCGAATTGCGCGCATGCTCGATGCTATCAAGCTCCGCGAGCGCTTCGCGGCGATAGCGGTTGACGCGGCGCAGATGCGTCACGCGCCACACGGTAGCGCAGATGGCCGCGAGCAGCAGGGCGATCGCAAGCCTCGCCTCCCAGGTCTGTGGCCAAAGGCTGACCTCGCGCGGCAGCGGAAAGTCGATCAGGCCGGCCACCGGGTCGGCAGTCACGGACGTAGCCTCAGCCAAAGGCCGCCCCCGTCTGGTTATGCGGGGCCGCGCGGCCACGACCGGCCGGCAGACCACCAAGAAGACGCCGAAGCTGCGCAGCGGTGTCCTCCGCCGCGCTCAGCGGCAGCACGGGAATTCCGAGCTCGCGCGTCCAGTCGAAGATGCCCTTCAGGCGGTCCCGGGTGAGCTGCGATACGCCCTTGCGGACGCTGTCACGGCCGACATCGAGCCGGATCTGCAACTCGCCATCGGTCACCGTCATGCTGGCCGACGGTGGCAGATCGCTTTGCAGGGGATCATGGACCATCGCAGCGACAACGTCATTGTGCCGCGCCAGCGCGGCGACCATATCGCGCGTGTCAGCGTCCGCGCCGTCGAAATCGCTGATGATGATCACGGCGGCATCGTGCGGTGCCCGACGCCTTGCATGATCGAGCGCGGTGTTGAGCATCGCCGGTGCGGACACCAGACCGCGCCCGACGCCGAGCGCGTGGTTCTGCGCGACGACGGCCGCGAGGATCTGGAGCACGGTCGCCCGGCTACGACGCGCCCTCACCTCGATGCAGTCTCGATCGTTGAACACGACGGCGCCGACGCGATCGCCGACGCCTAGCACCCGCCACGCCCCGATCGCTGCGGCCTCGGCCGCCGTCACCGATTTCATCGCATGCCGGCTGCCGAAGAACATCGACAGGCGCTGATCCACCACCAGGATCGTCTGCCGGTCGCGCTCCTCGTTGAAAACCCGGATATGGGGCTTGCGCAGGCGCGCCGTCACCTTCCAGTCGATCGAGCGGACGTCGTCGCCGGGACGATAATCCCTGATCTCCTCGAAGTTCAGGCCACGGCCCCGCATGCGGGAGGCAAAGCGGCCGGACAAAAGGCTATGCACGGGCTGGCGCGGAAGGAAGGAGACCTTGCGTCCGCGATGTTCGAGCGCGATCAATTCGTGAAGACCGACATAGACACCTGGCATATTGGCTGATGTCTCGGTCATCACGGCCTCAGGCTGCTGCAACCAGCTCAGTGATCTTGTCGATCACCTGATCGGGCGTAACGCCCTGCGACACCGCCTCGTAGCTGAGGATAATGCGGTGGCGCAGGCAGTCGTGGATCACCGCGCGCACATGGTCGGGCGTCACGAAATCGTATTCATCGAGCCAGGCACGAGTTCGCGCACAACGGTCCAGCGCCAGACTGCCACGTGGGCTAGCGCCGACTTGGATCCATTTGCTCAAGGGCTCGCCATAGCGCCCAGGGAAGCGCGTCGCGTAGATCACGTCGACCATGTACTTCTGAACGAGGTCGGAGACGAAGATGCCGTCGATCTCGCCACGTGCGTCCAGGATCGCCTGCTGCGGTATCGGTGGCGGCTCCGCTGTGCGATCCTTCGGCGCTTGTGCGTTCTCGGTGCGATTGAGCCGGATGATCTCGCCTTCGGATGCCTCGTCGGGATAGGTGATGACGACATGCATCAGGAAGCGGTCGAGCTGCGCTTCGGGAAGCGCATAAGTGCCTTCCTGCTCGATCGGGTTCTCGGTCGCGAGCACCATGAACAGGTCCGGCATCTTGTAAGTCTTGCCGGCAACCGTGACCTGGCGCTCCTCCATGGCCTCGAGCAGCGCGGACTGCACCTTGGCCGGAGCGCGGTTGATCTCGTCGGCGAGCACAAGATTGGCGAAGATCGGCCCTTTCTGAAATTCAAACTGTCCACCCTTGTCGGTCTGGACGTAGATCTCGGCGCCAGTCACGTCCGACGGCAGGAGATCCGGGGTGAATTGCACGCGCGACAAATCGGCGGCGAGATGCTTTGCCAGCGTCTTGACTGCCCGCGTCTTGGCGAGACCGGGCAGGCTCTCGATCAGAAGATTACCGTTGGCAAGAAGGCCAATCAGTATGCTCTCGACCAGATGATCCTGCCCCAGTACGGACTTTCCGATCCGTGACTTCAGCTCCAACACGGCGTCGCGGGCGGGCGAGCTCTTCGAGGATTCCGGCTCTGTCACAGCTTTCAACTGATTCATGCGAAGATCGGCGTTGCTGTCGATGAGAACGAGCCCTGCCGCCAGACTCAGCGGCGGGGCTCATGTGCTTGTCGCGCTATTTCGGTGCCGTCTTGTCGAGCGTTTTCATCAGCCCCTCGACCATCTGGTCGATGCTGAAGCTAGCGGAGCGTTGGCTCGGCGGATAGTCCTTGAAGGTCTGCAGAAACGGCGCCACCCGCCAGGTACCGTACTGGATCAGATAAGCATTCTTGGCGAGCCAGTCGTAGTACTGGTCGGAGACTACGTCGGCCCGCTCGAACGGGTCCATCCGCAGGTTGAAGACCTTCGGCGCCCGCAGACAGGTGAACGGATTGGCCCAGACTTCGAATCCGCCGGGCTTGCGCTGCTCGCAGAACACGATCTTGAAGTCGCCGTAGCGATAGGCAACGACTTCGCCATCATCATTGAGATAGTAAAAATCGTTGCGAGCCGACTTGCCCTGCCCCGTCAGTAGCGGCAATTGGTTGTACCCATCGAGATGCACCTTGGCGGACTTGCCATTGAGGCTCGTTCCCTTGAGCAGCCGGTCCTTGATGTCGGTATCGCCGGCTGCAGCCAGCAGGGTCGGAAACCAATCAAGACCCGACATCATCTCGTTGGAGACGTCGCCGGCCTTGATGCGGCCAGGCCAACGAACCATGGCCGGCACACGGAATGCGCCTTCCCAGTTGGTGTCTTTTTCGCTGCGGAACGGCGTCGTTGCGGCATCCGGCCAAGACCATTGGTTCGGGCCGTTGTCGGTGGTGTAGATGACAATCGTATTGTTGGCGATGCCGAGCTCGTCGAGCGTCTTCAAGAGCTTGCCGACATCCCCGTCGTGCTCGATCATGCCGTCCGCATAATCGTTGCCTGGCATGCCGCTCTGTCCCTGCATGGACGCGCGCACATGGGTGAAGGCGTGCATGCGGGTCGTGTTCATCCAGGTGAAGAACGGCTTGTTCGCCCTCGCCTGCCGCTGCATGAAGTCAATCGCGGCCGCCGTCGTCTCGTCGTCGACCGTCTCCATCCGCTTTCTATTGAGCGGGCCGGTGTCCTCGATCTTCCCGTCGGCGGATGCCTTGAGCACGCCGCGCGGGCTGTTGCTCTTGGTGAACGTGGTATCGTTCTTGGGATAATACGGGCGCTCCGGCTCCTCCTCGGCATTGAGGTGGTAGAGGTTGCCGAAGAACTCGTCAAAGCCGTGTTTGGTGGGGAGATACTCGTCCCGATCGCCGAGATGGTTCTTGCCGAACTGGCCGGTCGCGTAGCCGAGCGGCTTGAGCGCCTGTGCGATGGTCACGTCGCGATCCTGCAAGCCAACTGGCGCGCCAGGGATACCGACCTTGCACAAGCCAGTGCGCAAGCAGACCTGTCCGGTGATGAACGTGGAGCGGCCGGCCGTGCAGCTGTTCTCCGCATAGTAGTCGGTGAACATCATCCCTTCATTAGCGATACGATCAATGTTCGGCGTCTTGTAACCCACGACCCCGCGCGTATAGGCGCTGATGTTAGACTGGCCGATGTCGTCACCAAAGATGACGAGGATGTTGGGCTTTGCCGTACTGGGCTGCTGAGCAACTGCGGGCGATCTGACGAAAGGCGACAGGCTCGTCGCGACCAGAGCCACCGCGAGCAGGCCGCGAAGCAGCGGTCTACGGCCGCTCTCGATCGGATTTGCTTTAGCGTCGGCCTTGTCTTTGACGTCGTGGCTCATGTGACATTCCCTATGTGGCCGAAGGCCCATTATGATAGTGGAGACTCGGGTGACCGCACCACGCACCTGAATCCGACATGGCTGGTCGAGGTATCGACCGGCTCGGCGTGGCGCGCCGCGGGGCGGTAGCGACGGCAATAGTTTGGCGCGCAGAGATGCGAGCCGCCCTTCAAGACTTTGCGCGGGATGCGGATGTCGGGTTGACATGGATCAAAGCTCGCCTCCTCGCGGCCGCCGCGGGGATTTCTGGGAATGCAGCAAGGCTTTGCGGCATCGGCGGCATGCTTTGACGACCACCAGTCCGAGGTCCACTCCCAGACATTGCCGATCATGTCGTGGAGGCCGTAGCCGTTCGGCGGGAAAGCCATGACCGGCGAGGTACGCTTGAACCCATCCTCGCCGAGATTCTGGACGGGGAAATTGCCCTGCCAGATGTTGGCCATGTGCTTGCCGCCGGGCATCAGCGCATCGCCCCAGGCGAACTCCTCGCCGTCGAGGCCGCCGCGCGCGGCGAACTCCCATTCCGCTTCCGTCGGCAGCTCCTTGCCGGCCCAGCGGGCATAGGCTGCCGCATCGCTATAGGAGACGTGCACGACCGGATGGTCGTCGAGGCCCTTGATGTTGCTGCCGGGGCCGTAAGGATGACGCCAGTTGGCGCCGCGCATGAAGGACCACCATTGGCTCCAGTCGGTGAGATCGGTGATGCGCGGCAGCGGCGAGAACACCAGCGAGCCGGCGTAGAGCATCTCCTTCAGCGCGCCGGGATAGTCCTTGGGGTCGGGAACGATCTGCGCCTCGGTGACGTGGCCGGTCGCGTTGACGAATTGCTTGAACTGCCGGTTGGTGACGGAGGTGCGGTCGATCCAGAAACCGTCGACGGAGACGCGGTGGCTCGGCGCCTCCTCGGGATAATGATGGTCGGATCCCATACGGAAGGTCCCGCCGGGAATGAAAACCATCTCGCCGGTCTTCACGTCGTCCGGCAACCACTCGCAGTGATCCGTATCCGCCCGCAGCATCGTGGAAACTCCGATACGAGTATTCCACCCGATACTATGGCGCGGATTTCAGCAGGCGTCGACGAGAGCGCATTGCCCGGCATTCTGGACGCATTGTCTGGTCCCCTCTTCTTGGCGCCGAGGGTGCGAGATGGGTGTCGTAGACTTGCGTCAGCATCTCTCCCTCTTTTGCGCACATCCTTCGAGCCCGCGGCAACACCATACCGCCATCCCCGCCCCGCGGTTCGCAGAACGATCGTTGCCGATATCGCCTAGGTTGCAAATGGTATCCGAAGATAGGATGCCCGTGATGTGCAGTTTGTGCCAATACGTCGCGCCGATCGGTGAGGCTTAACGACACATGTCGCAAATTCCTCAATCCACAGCGTCATGTGGCGCGCAGCTCGCGTCAAATTCGGCGATAATTTACCTCAAAGCGCGAACTCGGACTGTCGTACCCACTTCGCGTTGTAGTGGTGTTCAGCCGCCGCCTGCCGCAGAATTGTCGCGCTTGAGTAACAGGGTGGCGCCATGGGCCAATTCCTTCTGGTTGATTCGCGTAAGCTCGACGGGTTCGAAGGTCTTCACCAGGCCGTTCACGGCTCGCACGTCGATGTCATGCAGCTCGGGCGCGGGCGATTGCGCGGATCGCTCTCCCATGTCGGCATCGGCGATTTCTCGCTCAGCATCGGCACCTTCAGCGTCGGCATGCGTACGCAGCGTGTCGCCAGCGACGACAAGCTGATCATCGGGATGCTGCTCGCGGCCGAAGAGCGCGTCACCCACTGGTCCTTCGACATGCGCCTCAACGACGTGCTCGTGATTCCGCCGCTGCTCGAGCATGACGGAATCTTTCACGGTGGATCCGCTTACGCCGCCATGCGCTTCGACATCAACGAGGTCGCATCGCTGTTCGGCGGCGAAGCGAGGCTGAGCAATCCCGACACCTGGCGCAGGCGCGACCATTTCCGGGCGGCCCCCGATAGCGGCGCGATCGCCGCACATCGTCTGGTCCGGATCATGTCACATCTGCGCACCTACAGGAGCGGCCTGACGCCCTCGACCGCCGATTTCTGGAAGCGATCGATCGTCGAATGCATGGCGGCCAACGTGATGTCGTCGCTACCGCCCGACGACACCGGCTGGCTGCCTTCGGCAAGGCGGCTGATCCGCCGGGTCGAGGAGTATCTCGACGAGGCCGGCACGCGCCCGGTGCATGTCTCGGAGATCTGCGCCGCTCTCGGGGTGTCGCGCCGCACCCTCCATCGCGCGTTCCAGGAGGTGTTCGGCTTGGGCCCGGTCAGCTTCCTCAGGCACAAGCGGCTGTGTGCCGTTCATTCCATTCTGCATGAGAGCGTTCCCGGCTCGACGACCGTGGCCGCTGTCGCCATGCAGCAGGGCTTCTACGAGCTCGGACGGTTCTCGCAGTATTACCATGCGATGTTCGGGGAACGTCCGTCGCAGACCCTGGGAGGACGAACTGTCCCTCGCCTGAGGGTTCAACCCTCTGAGCATGAATTATAGGCGCCTGGTTCGGCTGTGCTGGGGAACGGCTATGGTCCGACCGATTCCCTCTCCACCGGCCAACTGCACAGCCGTGCACCGGGCCCAACGTGGCGGCCCCGGGGGGTGTTGCGCAATTACAACGCAAGTAAGGCTTTGAATTTGCTGGATTTTGGCTCCCCGGGCTGGATATTCGTTCGGGCCCATATCGGCAACGTGCCCAATATGGACGAACAAAAAATCCGTTATTTCACAGACGTATATGAAGGCCCTTGTCCATATCGTCCATAGAGGTTACTGCTAGCGCATACCCCTAAAGTGGGGAAAAAGCGGGGAAGCCGGCAGGGATCCGAAATGGGGAGCCATACCTTAAATGCGCTTACGGTGAAGGCCATAGCGGCGAGCAAATCCGTAAAGCTACGCGATGGCGGTGGCCTCTGGCTGGTCACCAAGGGCAACGGCCGATATTGGATTTTGGACTATCGCTTCGGCGGCAAGCGCCGGGAAATGGGCATCGGGCCATTGCACACTGTAGGGCTCGGAGAGGCGCGCCAGAGAGCCGAAGCAGCTCGCGCCTTACTCCGACGTGGCATTGATCCAATCGCCCACCGGGCCGTTGAGGCGATCGAGGCCGCCAAGGTAGCGGCCGGTGTCATGACCTTCGGCAAATACGCTGACGCATACATAGACGCCGCCGTGAAGGCCGGTCGGTGGCGGGGCGCCAAAACCGAAGCTGGCTGGCGGAATACCCTCACCAACCACGTAAAGCTGATGCGCGACAAGGCGCTGGCGGACATCGACATCCAGGACGTGCTGGCGGCGGTGCGTCCCCTCTGGGGCACCAAGCAGGAGACCGCCGAAAAACTCCGCTGGCGCATTGAGCGTGTGCTGGACGCAGCCAAGGTTGAGGGGCTGCGTAGCGGCGACAATCCTGCTGCGTGGAAGGGCAACATGGAGCACGTCCTCCACAAGCCGGACGAGTCCACGCGCGGCCATCACGAGGCCCTGCCCTACAAGGCCGCGCCCGCCTTCCTGGAGCGCCTGCGCGGGACCGACACGATAACGGCGAGAGCACTGGAACTCCTTATCCTGACGGCCACGCGCAGCGCTGAGACTCGTCTGGCTGTGTGGGATGAATTCGACCTTGACGCGGCCACATGGACGCTTCCGGAGGAGCGCACCAAGGAGCGCAGAGAACTCCGTGTCCCGCTGTGCGAGCGCGCGGTTGAGATCGTGAAGGCCATGAAGGCGCAGTCCCTCAATCACTTCGTATTCCCGGGCGTGCGCGCCAACCGACCTATCTCCGATATGACGTTCGGAAAGGTGATAGGCGCACATGGCGGTGGTGACGCGACCACGCACGGCTTCCGTTCGACCTTTAAGGACTGGGCGGCCGAGCAAACCGAGCACGAGAATTACGTGTCGGAGGCCGCGCTCGGCCATGCCGCCGGTGATGCCGTTGAGCGTGCCTACCGGCGGGGGGACGCCCTGGAAAAGCGTCGCAAGCTGATGGAGCAATGGGCCGCCTACTGCGGCGGGTAGTAGAGCGCCCGCCCCTCTTTCAGGAGAGGGCCAGTTGTGTTTGCAGTAAAATGAGTAGTTAGCACAATTGAGTAGTTCTCAAAATAAATCAATGACTTAACAAAGGATATAGAAAGCAACCACGACCCTGGTTAGTTTAATGCCATCACCGCGCGGTATTGTGGCAAACATCGGTGATGAGAACGCGACAATGCGCTCCCGCCTTCCTCTAACGGAAAGGTGCAGCGCATGATCAAGCGTCGCAACCGAACCAGGCATACGAAAACATTTGAAGAGAGATTGGCCGAGGAGGCTGCGCGGTTCAGGGAGGCTGCAGCGCAATTGCCGCCCGGCACCCAGCGCGAGCTATATCTTAGACGAGCCCGTCAGGCCGATACCGCCGCTCACATCAATGAATGGCTGACATCGCCGGGTTTACAACCGCCGACCGCGCTGGAGAATATGCAGGAAGGAAGACCGGCAAAGCGAGATCGAGTCGTGTCGGATTAGAAACCCGAGCGCTAGCGGCAGCATTGAACCAAATGGCAGAGTCGTTCGGCAACTCATTCACGATCGTCGAAGTGACGGCGGACGGTATGCCGCCCGACGAGCCAAAACACCAGATTTGGGTCGCGGTCGCCAAGCCAAGTCAGGCGCTGACCTTGGTACTCGCAGCCGTGCCTGAGGGCTGGACGGCCGAAGTGTTGGATATCGCATTGACAGCTGAGCAGCAGCGGAGGTTCCAAGAACTAAAACTCGACCCTGGTGATGTGTACAGGTTGACGAAGCCTAAGTAGGCTGACGTCGCTCGCTTTCAGCCCTGTTGGCCGCCCTCAGAAGCTCTCCGATGTAGTCTGAGATGTCGCCAATCTCGGCTTGCAACTCGGCCTCGGAAATGCCCTGCCCCTTTGCAGCCTCGACCAGGCGCTGGGTTAGTTCCGCCACATCCTGCGACGCGCCTGGGGTCCGATACTGCTCGGCGGGGTGAATGCTGTTCTCGACCCAAAAATCGATAAACTCGCGAACGTTGCTCACCGCACTCCCCTAAGCCAAGCCAATGGCGAGCGTTTAGCGCCAGTGGGTGAACACAGCAAGTCCGCCTCAGCGGCGGGTAGAAACTGGTGCTCACCGAGACGCGCCATTCCCTTGAAATAGAAAGCGCCCGCCCCAGCTTTGCGGCTGGAGCGGGCCTCGGTAGAAGTTGTGCCGAGAAGGGTGTATGATTGGAGGGTTGAAAACCGGCTTCGTTTACCGGCCGGCGCATCCGGCGCCCAGAGTCGAAAACGGGCCTGTACATCGTATGGGCCCGTTTTCCTTGATCCGCTTCCGGCTATTCGGCCGCCTGCGCGAACGCCCCGGCACCACGATAGACGCGCGCCGCCGATTCGGCCGCCCCGATCTTGACGCTGTATCCACCACCCTCGACAGCGTAGCAACCCGCGTCATCACCAGCACCATTGCGCCAGTCGCAGCTGTCAGGCACCAGGCTAAATCCCATGTCGGACAGGCGGTCTTCCGCCTCCTTCAGCGTATTGAACGTCCGGCCGTCCACCGACTCCGCCAGCGACAGGCGCGCACCATCTTCGCGGAGGCTTTCATGGATACTGTCAAGCCATTCGGGCTCACGGGGCAACTCATTGAGGAGCAGTATGGCTTTCTCGCTCAACTCGCGCCAATTTGCGGCGGGGGCTTTGAGGATCCGCTCAGCGATTCCGCGTGCCGTGCGGGTCATCTCCTCGACGATCTGGCTGGGAATCGGGCCGCGGGCCAGGTCGGTCAGTCGGCGATGGGTGTAGAAAAACTGCGAGAGCGTGGTGGGTCGTTCAGCGGACGGAAATGAGGCGGCTTGCAGCATTGGGCGGGTTCCTTTATTGTGCATCCATCACCGCTATGGTGACAAATGCACTATACAGGAATTAACCATGGTGACAAGTGCACAAATTAGGGCGGCGCGCGGTTTGTTGAACTGGACCGTTCGAGACCTTGCGGAGAAATCAGGTGTGCACAGAAACACCGTGACGAGGGTTGAGACCGACGCGACGGCACCGGGTCATTCGATAGCCGCCATCCGCGCCGCATTTGAATCCGCCGGCATCATCTTCCTCGCAGACGGCCAGTCGACTGATGGCGGCCCCGGTGTGAGGCTGGCGAAGTAATCGCTTGGTCCTACTTCAGGCTCGTCGTAAGCGACGTTCGCGTCCCACTCGCAAAGGTTTGGCGTGGGGATTGCAGTCTGTTGATCAACGTGTTTGCAAATCGTTGGCGGGGGGTATGGAGGCGGCAACGACGGAGAATTACGAGGTGCGGCCGAACGACCAGGGCAGGAGCTCGTCGATCCGGGACTGCGGGTGACCGGTTGCGATCGCTTTGAGCGTCGCGTTCATCCAGACGTAGGGCTCCACGCTGTTGATTTTGCAGGTGGCGATGAGCGAAGCTATGCGCGCCCATGAACGACCACCTTCGTCGTGACCAGCAAATAAACTATTTTTACGCGTCAGAGTCAGCGGCCTGATTTGATTTTCGACGGGATTGGTGTCCATCTCAACGCAACCATCGTCGAGAAACAAGGTGAGGCCATCCCAATGGTTCAGGAGATAGGCGATCGCCTTGCCCATCTCGCTGCCCGGCGACAGGCGAGCGGCTTGCTCGCGCAGAAACCTCTCGAGTTCAGCGACGAGCGGCCGTGATCGCTCGTTACGGGTCGTTTGCCGAGCCGGGGCGTCGGCGCCACGGATCTCCTTCTCGATCGCATAGAGTGCGGCGATGCGCGCGAGAACGGCTTCGGCGATGGGTGAGCCGGCTTTCGGAGTCGCTGCGATGATCTTGCGCCTTGAGTGGGACCAACATGCGGCCAGCCGCAGCGGCACGCCGCCTTTGCGCTTGGGCCGTGCGAGCCGATGATAGCCCTGGTATCCGTCGACCTGAAGGATGCCGTCGAAGCCCTCGAGGATGCGCTCAGCATGGTCACCACCGCGTCCTGGCGCGTAGTGGTAGACCACGATTGGTGGATCAGCGCCGCCGTGGCCGCGATCGTCGCGCAGGACAGCCCACAGATAGCCGGTCTTCGTTCGGCCCCGGCCCGGATCGAGCACAGGCGCCCTGGTCTCGTCTATGAACAAGCGGCCCGATTGCTTCATCACGACGCTCATGCGCTCGACCAGCGGCGCGAGGTGGAAGGCGACCGTTCCCATCCAGTCTGCCAGAACGGCGCGATCGATGAAGATGCCATGCCGAGCCAGAACCTGCGACTGACGATAGAGTGGCATGTGCTCGCTGAACTTGGCGACCGCCACCTGCGCCAGCAGCGCCTCGGTGGGGATGCCACCCTCCACGAGATGGGCGGGCGCCGGCGCCTGAGCAACACCGGTGCAGCCCTTTGCGCAGGCGTAGCGCGGTCGCACCGTCTCGATCACACGATACTGGGCGGCCATGACATCGAGACGGCGGGAGCGATCCTCGCCGATCTGGACCATCCGGCCGCAGCCGCAGGGACACTCGAGGTTCTCGGGTTCGATCACCTGCTCGATGCGCGGCAGGTGCGCGGGAAAGGCACGGGCAGCGCGCCTGGTCCGGCGGCTGGACGGCGCCGTGCCGGCGCGGCGCGCACGATCGTCCTGGCGTTCCTGGACTTCGGCGATGGCAATCTCGATGTCCTCGAGAACCAGTTGCATCTGATCGGGATTGAACTTCTCCGAGCGTTTACCGAAACGTGCGCGCTCGTACTCCTTCACGAGCAGTTCGAGGCGTTCGACGCTCTCTTTGGACGCAGCCAGTTCACTCTCGACATGAAGGCGCGCCGAGCATTCATCGTCTGCGCGACGACGCTCGGCTTCAATCATCGCTTCCTGCGCGCGGAAGAGCGCGCGCACATCGGCGGGCAGCGCTGCAAGACGGGCGGGATCAATGGGGGACGGCGGCACATCCGCAAGCTATCATCCCAAAGCCCCGCGCGAAACAGGTTGTCGGGTCTGAGTCAGTTCGCCGCAGCTGGCGTCGCGACAATCCGTTCGCCCACTCGCTTCCAGTTCAGCCCTTCAAACGAGGGGATTGAGGAATGTCCCTGATAGTGAGTCTGACGAATCATTTCCGGAGGTGGTCGAGGTTGGGGACCCCCACCATCCTTTGTGGGGGCGCTCATATCGAGTGATTAGGAAGATCGGTCAGCGAGGCCGAGGCATTCCCGCTTCGTATGAAGTTGAGTATCGCGCAGGAAGCAGTCTTCTGATTCAAGCAACCGCAATCGAATATTATGAGCAAGAGGCAAATCAGATTAAGCTGAGTATGGAGGCTCTACTCGAGCTTTTATCGACAGCGGATTGTCCCGACGCACATGAGCATGGATCCAGCCGATCTTTGGTCGACGCTGACGCCCGCGCTCCGACGCCAGATCGTCGAAGACGTCGCCGCAATTTTGGCGGAGATCCCTCATGAAGTCCGAGCTGGTCACACCAAGCCACTTGGCGCGCAAAGCCGTAGTCTACATCCGGCAGTCGACGCCCCATCAGGTCGTAAGCAATCAGGAGAGCCTGCGCCTTCAATACGCGCTTCGCCAGCGCGCCCGCGAACTCGGATGGCGTGAGGCGGCCATCGACGTGATTGATGCCGATCTCGGGTTGAGCGGCGCGTCTATAGCACAGCGTAACGGCTTCAAGGAACTCGTTGGCCGTGTTGGCCTGAGTGAAGTGGGACTCATCCTGTCGATCGACGTGACCCGCTTGGCGCGTAATTGTACCGACTGGTATCCGCTCCTGGATATCTGTGGTCTACGTGGCTGCCTGATCGCCGACCGCGATGGTGTCTATGATCCGGGCACTCCCAACGGACGGTTGCTTCTCGGGCTGAAGGGTTCGATCTCCGAGCTTGAGCTACATACGATCCGCAGCCGGCTGACCGCCGGCCTGCTGGCCAAAGCCGAACGCGGCGAACTTGCGGTTATGCTGCCAATCGGGCTGATGCGGGACCCGAGCGGTGTGGTCGTTAAGGATCCCGACATGGCCGTGCAAGGGCGGCTCGGTCTCGTCTTCCAGTTATTCCTGCAGCTGCGCAGCGTTGCCAAGGTCATGCGAGCGTTGAACGAGCGTGACCTGGAACTGCCGCGTCGTGATCGATATGGCGATTTGTGCTGGACGCGCGCGACGCTGGCTGCCGTCGCGGCGATCTTGAAGAACCCCGCATACGCGGGCGCCTTTGTCTATGGACGAACCCGCTTCCGGCCGCCGAAGCGGGAGGGGGCCCTGCCACAAAAGGCTCCGCGGCCGATGGAGGAGTGGCGGATCGTCGTTAAAGATCGATATCCAGCCTATATCGACTGGCCAATTTATGAAAAAATCCGATCCGTCATCAGAGATAACCGAGCCGAATACATGCGCATCAAAACCCGCGGCGCGCCTCGCAATGGCGAGCTCCTGCTCCACGGCATTGCCTGGTGCGCACGATGTGGCCATAAGATGTACGTCCGCTACAAGGGCGGCGGCGAATATGTATGCAATCACCTGCGTACCCAGGAAGGTCAGCCAACCTGCCAACACATCCGCGCCGCCCATATCGATGCAGCCGTTGGCGACGCATTCCTAACCGCACTAGCGCCGGCCGAACTCGATGCCTTGTCGCGCTCCCGCCGGGTGCAGCAGCAGACGAACAATGCGCTACGCTCCAGTGCAGAACGAGAGCTCGAGCGCAAGCGATACACGGCGGCGCTCGCCGAACGGCAGTTCAACCGAGCTGATCCAGATAATCGGTTGGTCGCCTCGGAACTCGAGCGTCGATGGGAAGCGGCGCTAAACGACGTGCGCGCCGCCGAAGAGGCGCTTGCCCGACAGACGCCGCCCAAAGCCATCACACAAGTGGCCATAAGCAAGGAGCTCAACGACAAGGTCATCAGCCTCACCGGCCGCCTCCCGCAGATATGGGGTGACGAGACTATCTCGGATGCGCATCGCAAGGCGTTGTTGCGATGTCTCATCGAAAAGGTCGTTCTCGACCGCGGTGAGCGCGACTTGGCCCTGGCTAGGATCGTCTGGCGGGGAGGCGCCGTGACGGAGCTCGAAGTGAAGATGAGCGTCAACTCCGTCACCAGATTGACGCGAGGCACAGAGATGCGGGAACGCCTTCTGACGCTCGCTCGCGACGGCGTCCCAGACGACAAGATCGCCACAATCCTTACTCGGGAAGGTCACCGCTCTCCCCGTTGCGCCGATAAGGTGCTGCCTATCACCGTTGGGCGGCTCCGTCGTGCCGCCGCCATCAAGGTAACTGCCCAGCGCAGCCGATGGGAGCATGACGACTCATACCTCAGCCCGCCCGAACTGGCCCGAAGGCTCGAGATTCCAGTAAACTGGCTCTATGTTCAGATCCGAACCAAGCGTTTGCTAATTGATCGCCAGCCCAGCGGCGCCTATCTCTTCCCGAATACACCATCCGTTCTTCACGCCATCGGAGACCTTCGAAACCACGTCATCGCGCAACTTGATCTAAGAATCTGTCAGCCTAACAAGGAGGGGCATCAACATGGGTGATCGAACAGCGCTTCGAACTGCACGCGCGTCAGATGCATGACGCCGTCGCTGATCTGCGGCCACTCGAAACGACCATCGCGGCCAAGGCGCTTGTAGACCAAAACGAGGCCCGTGCCGTCCCATAGCAAAATCTTCAGCCGGTCGGCGCGCTTCGAACGAAAAACCACGATCAGGCCCGAATGCGGATCGAGCCCAAGCGTGTTTTGCACAAGACCGGCCAGCGCGTCGTGCCCGCACCGGAAGTCAACAGGACGCACAGCAAGCACAATCCGCAGTCCCTGCGCCGGAATGATCATGCGCCGCGCTCGATCGCAGTCACGATCTCCGCGATCCGCACCGCCGACACGTCCGCATCCAGGCGGACCGAAACCTTGCCAATCGTAATCTCGACGGGCCCCTCGCTCTTGCCTGACGCCACTGGATCGCTCAGCTCGATCGACACGAAATCCGCCGCGTCGTCCGTGACCAATGCGAGCCGGCCAGCACGCGCCAATCTGCGCCACGTCGTCAACTGCTGGGCCTTCACACCATAACGCCGTGCGACATCACATACCCGGGCGTCGGGCTTCATGCTCTCGAAAACAGCGCGCCCCTTGATCTCCGCAGACCATAACCGGCCTCCAGAACGCGTCCGGCGCGTAAGCTTCCCCACAAAGCCATCAGCTTCGGCTTCCTCCCCCGATTGTTCCATCGCCTTCAGTCTCCTCTCGGCTCTCTGACAAGCCAAGGATCGCAGAGCGAAAGCCGAAGCGAAACCAGTCAATCAAATGGGAGAAAAGCTCCGCTTACGGCTCGTCCTAAGCCGCGCGGGCTCGCCAGCGCCCGCCCTGTGCTTCTGCAGCCTCCTTTTTTGACGGCTTTGCGCGGCGCCCTTCCATTTGGGCCCTCAGCGCATCCAGCTTAGACGTCTCGCCTGGCTCGCTATCGACAACCCACGACGCCCCCGACCGCTTTACCGAAAACGCCCCGTGGGGAAAGCTGGGTGTTTCCTTTGGCTCAACGCGACACAGCTTTCGCATCTCCGCGATGGCCTGAAACGACGTGAAGTCCTTCCCCGCGATGCGCTCAACGGCGAGCCTGCCTCGCTCGGCCTCTCGCCTTAGGGCTGCTCGCGGTCATCCCTCCATCGGGGAAAGCAAGCTTGGCAATCACCGATAGGCGGCGCGGTGTGTCGTCTGTCCAATCGATCGAATCGGCCATGAGCCGAATTTGGCGCGGCAAAGATGGCGTGCGGATGGAACGAGGTGGATAGACTGTTGCGGCCCTCAGCTCGCCAGCCCTATGGTCACGTCAGAGGGCAGCCCCTGTTTTGAAGGCGAGAAGAGCAATGACAATCAGCATGTTGGATCAGATACTTTTTCCACTAGCCTGCAAGCACACGGTGGTCATAGGACGACTGGAAAACAAAACAAACTGGACTTGCGAGGAATGCGGGCAAGAGACCGACCTGTCAGCCAGCCCATGCAGGGATCTTCTCAAAAAGGATTTGGACACCGCACATCAAATCGATTTGATGGAGAAGGCGAAGGGACGAACAATCGAACGATTGAGCTGAGATATAACGCACCTAATTTCTGGCCCTCTCCTCATGTACCAGTTTGGGTGTTCGACAGCGCCTCGTTACTCGCGGGATGCAGGCAGCCCCTCTCAATGGCCTTGCGCTTTAGACGCGAGCTATGGCTGATTTTGGGTGACGCGGCCTGATCAGGCGGCGTGGCTTTCAGTGTTCGGAATGACTTCGATTCCGTCGATGAACTTTACACCGGCGATGACTTTCGGCAACTGGTTCGTGCTCTTCAATCGCCGCCAGGTCTTCGATGCGGCGTCGATGAGCTTGAACACCATCAGCTTCGCAGTTTGTTGCGACAGCGATCCCTTGGTCCGCACCGTTCGGTGGCGCACCGTGGCGAAGACGCTCTCGATCGGGTTCGAGCTGCGTAGGTGGATCCAGTGCTCAGCAGGGAAGTCGAAGAAGGCGAGCAGCGCATGGCGATCCTTGATCAGGCACTCCACCGCACGTCCGTATTTGACGTGGTATTTCTCGACGAAGACGTCGATCGCGGTTTCAGCTTCGGCCCGGTGTGGGGCCAGATAGATGTTCCGCAGGTCGTTCTTCATGGGGCCCTGCACGGATTTGGCGACCTTGTCGAGTACGTTGCTCACTTTATGGCACCAGCATCGTTGGTGCCGCGTGCCGGGAAAGGCCTCGTCCAGGGCCTTCCAGAAGCCGAGGGCGCCGTCGCCGATGGCGAGTTGCGGGGCAATCCGTAACCCGCGTTGCCGCAGGTCGATCAGGAGTTCGCGCCAGCTCTGCGCGCTCTCGCGCACGCCGACCTGGAAGCCGATCAGCTCCTTCTTGCCTTCCGGCGTGGTGCCAATCAGCACCAGCATGCATTCGCTGTGATCTTCCATGCGGGCCTGCAGGTACACGCCATCGGCCCAGATGTAGACATAGCGACGCGCCGACAGATCGCGTCTCTGCCAGCGTTCGTACTCGACCTGCCAATCGGCCTTCAGGCCGGCGATCACCGAAGGCGACAGGTTCGGCGCATCCTTGCCGAGCAGCGCCGAGAGCGCCTCCTGGAAGTCGCCGGTCGAGATGCCGCGCAAATAGAGGACCGGGATCAAGGCATCCAGGCTCTTCGTCCGCCGCGCCCATAGCGGCAGGATTGCCGAACTGAAGCGGAGGCGGTCGCCTGGCCCGCTCGCTCCGCGGTCGCGGACCTTGGGACGAGCGACCTCCACCGGACCGATGCCGGTCGCAATCTCGCGCACCGGACCGTGCCCATGTCGGACCAGGCGCGCTCGACCGTCGGGCAGCGTCAGATTGGCCGTGCTGGCCAGAAACGCGCCAACCTCGATCTCGATCGCCCTGGCAAGCAGGTCCCGCGCGCCGGCACGAACGATATCGGTCAGTGGATCATCAACCGCGGACGGCTGACGGAAAGCAAGAACATTGGTAGTCTCGGTCATGGCGTATCGCTCTCCTCGAGAGGTTCTGGCAGGCTCGTCACCCGCCTCGATACGCCGCCTTCCTCACACCGTCATCACCCAGATTCCGCCATAGCTCTTAGACGCTTGGCCACGTTCTTTTGCTGGCTCGCCGTGTGGGCTGAATAATCAGCAACAGAGTGAGCGGCGTTTTTAAGATCTCCGTCATCGACCGGATCGGAGTTGCAAACGATCTTCTCCGTACCAAACTCGCCGACTGTTAGACCGTAAACAGCGGAAGAAGACATGCCTGCTGCGGTATACCCAACGTGAGACCGCTCCGCAGAAACCATCGACGATCGATCAACAGACAGCAGATTTCTATCCTTTTCAGTCGGCTTGAAGGGCTGACTAGCCCGTCCTATTCGTGAGAGTGCGGCTTTTTGGCCCGATTGATGCGGCCGCACATCTTGTCTGACGAGGCGCACAGGATTGCCTTCGGCTTTTCACCGCCTGACGACCCGTACTTTGCAACGCGCTTGAGGTATAGGTTGGGCGAACGGGGGGCGGACGCCCCGCCGGTCAAGGACCGAGCGGCAGCAACGCGCCTGGCAAGCCGCGGATCAGGTCGGCTTCGGGACATGCCGCGGCAAACGCAAGGCGAATGCGGCTCGTGGTCTCGACCACACGGGCAGCGATTTTCAAGAGACGAAGACGCAGCGTCGCGAACTCGGCAGCGGCCAATTCCCGGGCTTTGGGAATGGCGTCGCGCACGGTCAGCATCAGCCAATAAGCGGCCGTATGGAGCACGAGACGGACCTGGTTGGCGAGCGCCGAACGGCAGCTGGTGCGGTCGGAGGCGAGCTGTGTCTTATGCAGCTTGATCAGATTCTCGGCTTGGCCGCGCGCGCAATACAGGCTGTCGTAGATCCACTCGGCCGAGCCGACATCGAGGCTGGTGACGACGAAGCGGATGTCGAGGCCGAGCATCGTCGCCTCAATACGGGCGACAGTGCGCCGTTCGCGATCCCAGGACTTTGCCTTGTGGCGCGTCTCGGTATAGCCACGCAGAACCGGCAGGTTCTCGATGGCGCGTCGCGTGCGGATGTCGTCGGCGACCTCGTCGACTTTTCTGGCGAGAGGCTTGGTGCCGGACAGACCGAAGATGTAGTCGATGCCGTTGGTCTCGCACCACGCCATGGCCTCCGGCCGGGCATAGTGCCCGTCGCCACGGAACGTAATTTGCGTGTTGTGCCATCGCGTCCGGATATGCCGTACCAGGCGGCGCAGATGGGCACGCACCTCGACGCCGCCCGGCGTCTTGCCGGGCCGCAGCACGACCGCCACGGGCCGGCTCTTCTCCGTGTCGTAGACGTGGATCGGCAGGAAGCAGCGTTCGTCATAATGAGCGTTGAACAGCGAGAGCTGCTGATGGCCGTGGACGACGTCGCAGGTATCATCGATGTCGAGCGTGACGGATGCCGGCTCGCGCGGGTAGCTATCCATCCATGCGTCGACCAAAATGTAGGTCAGCCGGATCACGTCGCGCAGGCGCGGAGCATTCTCCAGCCGCGACAGCGTCGGCTGGGAACACAAATCCCGGCCCGTGTCCGGCAGCCGTCCGCAGGCCAGTTTGAATGCCGGATCGGACCTCAGATGATCGAGGTCGTCGGCGTCCTCGTAGCCGCAGCAGATCGCGAACATGCGAGCGCGGAGCATATCGACCAGGCTGTGCACGACCCGCGTCGGATCGCGCCGATCCGGGAACACCCGGGCCAGATTGTTGGCCAAACCGAGACGCCGCTCGGCCATCGCCAGAAGCATCACGCCCCCGTTCGAGGTTAGGCGCCCACCATCGAAGGCAGCTGTGACTTTCTTGGCGTGAACGGCTGGAAACGAGAAGGGCGGAATCGTATCGTCGGTCATGGCGGGCGTGGCGTTCGCGGTTGGAGGTGATGGGGTTGGCTTCGCAACCGAATCCTACGCCGCATCAGCGCTTTACCCCTCAGGCGCACTCTTACGAATAAGACGGGTTAAGTTGAAGAAAGATTGAGTGACTCCCGATCATTTCTGTGCCGAAACGTGGAGTCGCGGTCGTGCCGCGTCCAAAGAAACCGGCGCGAGCGGCCTATTAGACGCGGTAGGTGATCAGCCTCCGAAACGAGACTATCAAGCATGAAGAGATCGAGCGCGAGGCAGAGGTTTTATTTGTGTTGAATTCTTGCTTCTCGATAGTGGTCTGAAATCGTATCATCGGTCATGGCGGGCGTGGCGTTCGCGGTTGAAGGTGATGGGGTGGCTTCGCAACCGAATCCTACGCCGCATCAGCGCTTTACACCACGCTCGCCAGCCTCTCAGGCGCCCTCTCGCGAATAAGACGGGCTAGAGGGCTCTCCATTCTCGATGAAAGTTGGATGTATCTGCCTAAAAAGTATCTCGGTCTGGTCTGTCAGTTTGTCGCCCATCGCCCTTAGCCGCCCTTCACTCGCCGGTCGAAAGCCGCCATGAAGTCCCCGTCGATGTCCGAAAACTGCACCGGCTGAAGCTCGTCAGCCCCGTCGATTTGCACTCCGTAAAGCTCCATTCCACCCCCTGGCAAAAATTCGACCGAGATGTCCCACGAGTTGGCTTCAAACTCGATAAGTATTCCGCCCTCTTCGGTGGGGTAGATGTGATATCGCTTGGACAGCGTAGGGCGCTTGCCGAGGAAGCGATTGGCAAGCTCTACAGCGTCATCGGCTATGCGACGACCAACGCCGTCGTGCCACCCATCAGAGAGAGCCCTCAGCTCCGCAAGCCTATTTCGGCATCTCAACAGATCAGCACCACTTTCTACGTCAATTAGCTCTAAATCGAAGACACCGACGACCCCGCGCAATCTGTCGGCATTGTCCATTTCAATCTGAAGATCGAATTGAACTTCTGAATCAATATTGCCGTCGAATTCTTCTTTTACCCGATCACTTTCGAGCGGAATGGTGATCTCACCGTGCTCTGGCGTGGCAAGAACGACACGTCCCATCACCTCGTCAGCGAATGATCCGCGCAAGATACCAACGCCTTCAAATCGCGCATGGTATGTCTCTCGCACGCGTGTAATGAGGGCCTTTCTGCGGTAGCTGTCTAGATAAACTACTTTGCCATCCTGTCCCGAGCTTCCTAGAAACTCGATCTTCTCGTGCTCTCTCAGGCCAGATCCAAGCCGGTTTAGAGCGCGTATGTGCTCCGAGGAAAGAGACTTGGGAAATTGCTCATGCCCAGCGCCATCAATTAGCTGAACGACATCCAAATACGAGCCGCCCACGATGTCCTGCAGTTCATCTTCGAAGCCTGGAAGGTTTTCTTGCGCAGCGTTTCGGCTCCAGTTCAGGAGAGGAACGGCACTGCCATCGTCTATCCCGACCAGATCAAAACTGATGCTCTTGTCGAATCCCTTTGGAACGCGCTTTCGACCGGCATTTAGGTCGCGCCATTCGTCTTTAGCGAAGGCTACGAGCAAATCTCGAAAGGCCGGAAGATCGGTGAGCACGTCAACGGGCAACCGCGCGCCATTGAAGCGCGTCCCCACGTAGCGAAGCTTAAAGGTTGTATCGCCAGCCATTCACGCCCTACCCAGGCCTTCCTAGCCCTTCGTGGTACGCTTGCCAATGAGAATCAGCTGCCTTCGTTAACCACTTGCTGCACCGTGCCACAGCGTCAGGCATAGGACCAGTCAAACGGGACCTGACCCTCCACGCCATAGCCCCTCCTCGCGGCCTGAGCTTGGCTCGCCTCCATCGCTCCGCCGCTCTTCAACCCTGTGCCGCGCGATCTCGGTGCCGGAGTCGTCAACCACGACCACGACAGTTTCGCTAAAAGGATCGTAGTCTGGGTCGCTGCCGATATCTTGCGCGACACGAGCGCCGTATTGACCCGCGAGATCGGCCGAGCCAAACACCTCGCCATCGCTGTCTGGCTGAAAGCGACCGTTGTGGATGATCGGGAAATAATAGCGCTGCATAGCTTTGGCCCTCCGTCAGTGATGATCATGTGCCAACATCAGGCAGGGGCGCACCTGTCTAAATTGACAGGGATCGCTGTGCACCCGCGCCATCGCCCGCCCCCCTCTGCGGAACGCCATGAGCCCGCATCATTATCTCTTCGGGATTGTCTCGACAGCTTCTCGTCAGCCCGCTCGGTCACACTTCAAATATCAGAAGCTGGCAGCGATATCTCGTTAGTAGGAATGCGAGCTAATTTGAGGCGAGCCCCTTTCTGAGTTGCAACGCGCGACGCTCGCATTACAGGTTGCCCACCTGTTGACCCGGTGTCGCGCGTTGCTCTGATTGATTTGGTTAGGTTTTCTCGCGGCCCGCAGCGACTGGGTCGAAGTCCAGCGCAGTCCATTGGTTTCCCGTCTCAAGGTCCGTTGCGTCTATCACGCACCCAGTGCCTTCTATGACTACCCCGCACATGGCGACCGCGCCCGCGCGAGTCGCCATTCGCCGAGAAACAAGCGGCTCGTCTTCCTGGGGTTCGTAGAGAAAAACCTTGTGGACGGTGACCTTAGTCATCCCCCCCCCCTCTCCGGGTGTCACGAGACTTTTGCTAACATCCCTATCTAAGCAGCGCGGGCGCGACTCGGCGCCGGGAAATGCGCAACCGACGCTGTCCCTGCCACACCCGCGCTGCCCAGTGTTAGGGCGACATGACTCGGCGCTTCGCGATGGAGCGATGAAGCGCCGTCCCTATCACGCTAACTTCGGTGGCCAGCCCGTCCTCGAAGACTGGGGCTGGCCGCCTTTGCTCCCGAGGGGGCCAAAATCCCCCCCTGGTGCCACCAAGGAGTATCGCTGAGAAGAACTGGAAGCACCTACCAACACCGGTGGGTTGTCGCGCCCCCGCGTGCATGCCATATCAAAGTGCTCGGCCTGCAACTGTTCGAGCTGGCTCCGCCTCATAGGAGTAGCCGCCGTGCCTAGGACCGAAGTGGTAGCGGCAATCCAAGCATTCACGGACTACGTCCGTAGGACAAGCCATACACCGGCAGAAGACACGTACGCGCCACAGCGAACTGAAGAACAGATGGCCGATTGGCGATCCCGGGTTGAAGTTATCTGCTCAAAAATGGACGCGGTGGCGGATTGCCCTCTTTCGACCTTATCCGAATTCGAGGCGCTCAGACGCGAGATGGGGACAGATTTTCCCGCAACGCCACCCGCTTTACTCAACCGTGTAGCGGACGCATTTTTACGCTGTGGTCGGCGGATGCCGGCCCCTTAATCAGGACGGAGCCGGATGATGCCTAGCACACTCTCGCTGCACAAGATCGACGAAGCTATACGCGACCTCGAAGAAAAAGTTGCTCACGGTGCAGATATCAGCCGCGAGGAGCTCGCGAGCGGCGTTCTGCGGATTACGAAGCATCTTCGAGATGAACTCGAAGCCGCGCTCAAGGTAATCGATAGCCTAAAGGATCACACCGGGCTCACGGTGGCAGCCGCGCGACCTAAACAGCGGGAACGTTAGCGGCAACGTGACTCGGCGCCTCGTTTGGAGATAAAGCGCTGTCCCTATCACGCGCCGCTAACTTCGCCCGGTCAGCCTCAAGGGAGGGAGAAGCTGACCAGGGCAACGTATCCTCCGGACGAATGCCCTAGAGCAACTACCAGGACTGGTCGTAGCCAGTGATTTGGCGATCAGGCTCGGATCGCAGGCAGCGCCGTCGCGAGTTGGCGTTTAAGTTTGATCGGCAACTGGCCGATTTGTCGTTGAAAGTCGTCGTTGGGCAATGATCCTCCCTGGGAGACATCTCCTTAGTAGTGGCTGGGTGGCGATTCAGCCGCAGGATCAATTTGCGGCGCGCGTCAAGTAGCTATATGGCGGGCTTGCACGGAGCGGTTGTGGCGGAGTAGGCTGCGCGGCCGGAGGATTCTGCGGTGCGGATACTGAAAAACGAGCGCCTATGGTGGTACGCCGCCATGGTGATTTCGCTCATCGGGATATCCATGACCGCGACATCGAACGCCCCCGAGTGGTGGAGCTCCGCGGAAGTGGCTCGTGCGACGGCTGCCTGCAAAGGCGTTGAGTCGGGCAATCCATACGCTTCATGCTTCAAGAGCGCGCTGATCCAATGGCGAAGGGACAACCCTGATGCGCCGCGCGGAGGCGCCAGCGCTTGGCCGTGGTAGAACTTTACTAGTAAGGCACTCCGCTGGCTGCATGGCGTTGTAAATGATGGTGGCCATCGTAGCTGAGCCAGCGTTGTTCGGGTGAACACCGTCTACCGTGGCAATCGTTTTAACTTATCCATTTTTCAAAAATGAAAAGTAGTGCGCGACTTTCGAAGAGCTGGCCCCGGTTGTTTGGACAGCGCCCCGCTGGATTTAAGTGGATTCCTGCCGGGTTATGCTGAACGCGGGGCTTTACGGTTTTGTCGTTGCGTCGGGAGGGCGTAGCCCGACCAGAGCGACGACAAAACCGTCGGCGACGGTCATGCGGCCATCACCATAGCTTGCGTGCCGAAGTAAGCCTCGTCGGGCGTGCGCCCGTCAAGGCTCGAGTGAGGGCGTCCCTGATTGTAGAAGGCCAGATACTTGGCAATTGACGCTCGCGCCTCGGACACGCTGTCGTAGGCGCGGAGATATACTTCTTCGTATTTGACCGTGCGCCAGAGCCGCTCGACAAACACGTTGTCGCGCCAGGCGCCCTTGCCGTCCATGCTGATGGCGATCTTCGCGTCCAGCAGCACATCGGTGAACTCGAGGCTGGTGAACTGGCTGCCCTGATCCGTGTTGAAAATCTCGGGCCTGCCGTGCTTCGCCAACGCCTCCTGGACCGCTTCGACGCAGAAGGCCGCCTCCATTGTGATCGAGACGCGATGGGCCAGGACCCGTCGGCTGAACACATCGACGACCGCCGCGAGATAGACGAAGCCACGCCGCATCGGAATGTAGGTGATGTCCATTGCCCACGCATGGTCGGGCCGCTCGATCTTCAATCCGCGCAACAGGTACGGGTAGATCTTGTGACCCGGAGCCGGCTTGCTCGTGTTCGGGCGACGATAGACCGCCTCGATCCCCATGCGCTTCATCAGCGTCGCGATGTGGCGGCGACCGGCGTATACGCCCTCCCGCCGCAGCAACGATCGCAGCATACGCGCTCCCGCGAAGGGATAATCGAGATGCAGCTCATCGAGCCGACGCATCAAGGCAAGGTCCTCGGCCGAAACTGGCCGAGGTTCATAGTAGACCGTGCTGCGAGCCAGCTTCAGGACCTTCGCCTGGCGCACGATAGAAAGATCATGATCGCGGTCGATCATCGCTTTGCGCTCAGCAGGCCCGCCTTGGTGAGCGCGCCGGACAAAAAATCGTTTTCCAACGCCAGCTCGCCGATCTTGGCATGTAACGCCTTCAAATCGACCGGCGTCTCGGCCGATGTCTTGTCATGCCCAAACACGCCGGCGGCGCCTTCCAGGAGCTGGTTTTTCCAGATCGTGATCTGGTTCGGATGAACATCAAACAGTTGCGCCAGCTCCGCCAGTGTCTTGTCGCCTTTGACCGCAGCCAAAGCAACCTTCGCCTTGAATGCCGGAGAATGCGTCCGGCGGCTCTTCTTCGTCATCTTCGCTCCTGATTCGCAGCAAGAATCCTCGCCGCTGTCAGGCAGAAAATCCACTCAAGCTACTGTCCGAATTTGCGGGGCCAGCTCTCGTCGTCCCGCTATAGGTCGCGACACCCTCAACCCACCCGGTTGCGCCAGCGGTCGCAGTCGCGCGCACGCGCGCGCCATTCTGATAAGCAAGTCCGGCCTGCGTGGTGAACGCCTTGCATCCGGTGCCGATCGCGAGCGACGTCGTCGACGTGCCGCCGTAGCCTGCGCCGGTCGGGCCGGGGCTGCCAGTGTCCCCCTTCGCAGCCAACAACTGCCAATAGGTCGCATTCGGCGGCGTATGATTGGTGTGGTCGAGAACGCACGCGTAGCTCGACCCGCTCAGCGTCACGACGTCGTTGGCCGCGTAAGCGGTCGCGCCGCTCCACGCGCCCTTGAGCTGGAACGCCTTATAAATGCCGAGATAGGTCCAGACGCCGGCAACCTTCGCCCAGGTCTTGCCCGTCGTCGGCTGGAACGCGTATTGCCCGTCGTCGCCGAGAGATGGATCCGGCACGGTCTGGCTGACGTCGACGAAGACGAAGAAGCCAGACGTGTTGAGCGCACCAACCACCTTGTCGACGTCGCGCGCGTAGGTCTCGCCGACGATGCGCTGTTGCGACACTTTCCAGACCACGTACGACGCGCCGCTCAGCGCCGAACCCGGCCAGGGCGTGATGGTTAGGTGCGTGTCGTCTGTGACGTCCGTAATCGGAACGCAAAAATGCCCGCTCTGGAATAGATCGCCAGGCTTGACGTTGCCGGCGCTGGACCAAATGGTGCTCGTGCCGGTAACGGTCGTGCCGTCCGCCGATACTGCGACAGTGCCGGTGGAGTATGAATTAAGCGGTGTGGACAATATAAGCTTCCTCATCAGGGCGTGCAGCTGCAACATCGATGCGCACGTACTGGCCGTTGATTTTTTGCCAGACTTGAACGACGTCGCTTCCGGCGGGCGTGAACACAAAACCTTCAACTGGATTCGTTGGTGGTTCGGTCGCGTCTGATGTAGTGTTGTTGCAATCAATCATTCGAAATCCTTTGTTCTAATCTTACTAAGCAGCTGCGCCCGAATCCCGAGCACGACCTCAGCCGGCTCGCGGTCGCATCCGATCAACGATTGCGGCTTGGGATCCAGCGGGCTGGCGGCGAACTTGCTCCGGCCAAGCTCGGCGGCCAGGGCGATCCTGATGTGCTGGTCATGTGGCGCGCGCATCCCCCGCCGAAACAGCGCGACGGCTTCCGGGGTGATGTGCGCGGAACGGCGCCGCTTGGCGCGCCCTGCGGGCCTTACCGGCATGGTGGCTCACCGAACTGTTCGAGTCCCCAGCAGGCGTACCTCGATCCATTCGGATGTTCCGCGCGCCACCTGGCCATGATCTGCGCGCCGAACCGTTGCCAAGCGTCGCGCGCCGCCTCTCGGTCAGGGTAGCCTTGCGCGTCGAGTTCGCAGATTCCATCCAGATCCCCCGTGCACGGCCAACCCATTTCGAGCGCCCATTCCCAATCATCGAGAGTGCCGGCGTTGCGCCGCCTCTCGGTTCGTTTACGCACGGGCATTATCGGCGGCTCCCGTAATCGGGGGTGCGAGGCGGCCGGCTGTCGGGCGCCGCCGCGTCAAGCGCCAACTCACGCAGCAGCCTGGCAAAGGCCAGCCGGGAGTCGCGTTCGATGGCAATGGCGGGATGAGTCTTGGCGACGCCATACCGATCCGGCGTCGTGATGCCCTCCTTCGCGAGAAGCTCGCGCGCCTGTTCGCTGCGGTCCCAGGCCTCACCTGCCTTTGTTAGGAGGCGAAAATGAAACGATTCAAGATCGAAATCGGCCAAAATCTGTTTGATCCAGCGCCGCGTTGGCGCGGATAGGTGCTTCGGAATAATGTGCTTCATGTCCTGAAAAGGCCTTCAAATATGGGTCGTGCGGTGGGGGACAACCGATTCAACCGGGGACTCGCGGGCGAATGCGATGGGGGGCCGCCGGTAGCTATGGACGGCGGCGGGAGCGATTTTCCATACCCCCCTACCCGGCTCACGCCAGCGGGATATTGCGCTTTCGCATCTTCGCTTCGACGCGACGCCGGGCTGCTTGGTTGTTGGTGTTGGCCGTGGAGCGCATAGCCGCTGAGGTCGTTGGATAGGCGGGGAATGCCGTCAGCGTTAGCTCGAACAGATCTACATCTGTAATTGTCCGCAACGGCAATCGGTCACCGCCGTCCTGCCACTCCTCGGCGCGCACCCGAAATCCGAAGCTACAGCCGCGTATATCCTGCCGGCTAACCGTTCCGAGTGCTGTCTGTCCTTCTGGCGTTGAGGGATCGACAGTCAGAGCAAAGTACAGGCCAGCGCTATTCTCTCGCAGAGAAAGCGTCGCAGCCGCCGTCCTGCCCAGTACGCGACCGGAATCATGATCAAGCAACATCACAACATCCGGCTTTTCCTTCAGCGTGCGAGTGAACGCGCCTGGAGCGATCCTTTCGCGAAACTCGCCCGCGATGACGGTTTCATCCCCGAACACCACAGCGAATCCTGTGATCACGTCAGCCACGCGCTTTCATCTCCGCGGCGGCGAGCCGGGCCTCGCGCTTGCCAAGCCTGGATTGCGCCCGCAACTCGCGCGCAATCTCGACGGGATCGGTACTGGCGTAGGCTTCGGACTTGCCGGGCAGTTTGATGCGTCGCGATTGCTTGGTTGATCCCGCACGCTTTGAGGTGGCTTTCTCAAGCATTGTGACCAGCCTCCCGTACTTCCCTCAAGTAATATGCAATTTTCCCATCATGCCGATCGCCAAGAAAGAACGGAATCACCGGCTGCAGATAACTCTTCGCCACGTCTTCGCGCTCCAGATCGTCAAGCAATTCATCGTGCGACTGGCGCGCGATTTCTACCTCGCTCAGCAACTTGCACAGAACACCAAGGCGGCGATCGTACTCAGGTCGCACAGTTGCACAAACTATCGCGCTGGCTCGACCGCGCGCTTCTTCCATACGACGTCGAAGAATTTCCTGCGCGCTCTCGATGTTTCCCATCTCGGTGGCAACTTCGCGAAGGCGCTGCGACAATCCCGTAACAGAGTCTTCGGGATCCCCGAGAAGCCGCGCAACGTCGGGCGCGACACGCTGACCGCCAGCCGCTTTCTCAGCTTCAATTTCGCGACTGAGTTTTGAGCGCTCGTCGCGCAGTTTGATGTAGCGGTTATGCAGCTCGGTCTGCTTGGCGACGAGCGCGCCGTAGGATGGATCCGACTCCGCGAGGCTGGGGACGCGGAATTCGTCGGTGGTTTTCGTCTTCAACGGGGCCATTACTTGTCGTCTCCAAAAAGTTTGTCGAGTGCGTCCGCTAACGCGGCGACGTTAAGCTTGATCGATTTGTGATGGCCTCGCGATGGCCAATGGACGGCGTCCTGACCGGGCATGCAGAATCGAACAACGGTAAGCGACGTTCGCGTCCCATTCGCAAAGGTTTGGCGTGGGGATTGCAGTCTGTTGATCAACGTGTTTGCAAATCGTTGACGGGGGGTATGGAGGCGGCAACGACGGAGAATTACGAGGTGCGGCCGAACGACCAGGGCAGGAGCTCGTCGATCCGGGACTGCGGGTGACCGGTTGCGATCGCCTTGAGCGTCGCTTTCATCCAGACGTAGGGCTCCACGCTGTTGATTTTGCAGGTGGCGATGAGCGAAGCTATGCGCGCCCATGAACGACCACCTTCGTCGTGACCAGCAAATAAACTATTTTTACGCGTCAGAGTCAGCGGCCTGATTTGATTTTCGACGGGATTGGTGTCCATCTCAACGCAACCATCGTCGAGAAACAAGGTGAGGCCATCCCAATGGTTCAGGAGATAGGCGATCGCCTTGCCCATCTCGCTGCCCGGCGACAGGCGAGCGGCTTGCTCGCGCAGAAACCTCTCGAGTTCAGCGACGAGCGGCCGTGATCGCTCGTTACGGGTCGTTTGCCGAGCCGGGGCGTCGGCGCCACGGATCTCCTTCTCGATCGCATAGAGTGCGGCGATGCGCGCGAGAACGGCTTCGGCGATGGGTGAGCCGGCTTTCGGAGTCGCTGCGATGATCTTGCGCCTTGAGTGGGACCAACATGCGGCCAGCCGCAGCGGCACGCCGCCTTTGCGCTTGGGCCGTGCGAGCCGATGATAGCCCTGGTATCCGTCGACCTGAAGGATGCCGTCGAAGCCCTCGAGGATGCGCTCAGCATGGTCACCACCGCGTCCTGGCGCGTAGTGGTAGACCACGATTGGTGGATCAGCGCCGCCGTGGCCGCGATCGTCGCGCAGGACAGCCCACAGATAGCCGGTCTTCGTTCGGCCCCGGCCCGGATCGAGCACAGGCGCCCTGGTCTCGTCTATGAACAAGCGGCCCGATTGCTTCATCACGACGCTCATGCGCTCGACCAGCGGCGCGAGGTGGAAGGCGACCGTTCCCATCCAGTCTGCCAGAACGGCGCGATCGATGAAGATGCCATGCCGAGCCAGAACCTGCGACTGACGATAGAGTGGCATGTGCTCGCTGAACTTGGCGACCGCCACCTGCGCCAGCAGCGCCTCGGTGGGGATGCCACCCTCCACGAGATGGGCGGGCGCCGGCGCCTGAGCAACACCGGTGCAGCCCTTTGCGCAGGCGTAGCGCGGTCGCACCGTCTCGATCACACGATACTGGGCGGCCATGACATCGAGACGGCGGGAGCGATCCTCGCCGATCTGGACCATCCGGCCGCAGCCGCAGGGACACTCGAGGTTCTCGGGTTCGATCACCTGCTCGATGCGCGGCAGGTGCGCGGGAAAGGCACGGGCAGCGCGCCTGGTCCGGCGGCTGGACGGCGCCGTGCCGGCGCGGCGCGCACGATCGTCCTGGCGTTCCTGGACTTCGGCGATGGCAATCTCGATGTCCTCGAGAACCAGTTGCATCTGATCGGGATTGAACTTCTCCGAGCGTTTACCGAAACGTGCGCGCTCGTACTCCTTCACGAGCAGTTCGAGGCGTTCGACGCTCTCTTTGGACGCAGCCAGTTCACTCTCGACATGAAGGCGCGCCGAGCATTCATCGTCTGCGCGACGACGCTCGGCTTCAATCATCGCTTCCTGCGCGCGGAAGAGCGCGCGCACATCGGCGGGCAGCGCTGCAAGACGGGCGGGATCAATGGGGGACGGCGGCACATCCGCAAGCTATCATCCCAAAGCCCCGCGCGAAACAGGTTGTCGGGTCTGAGTCAGTTCGCCGCAGCTGGCGTCGCGACAATCCGTTCGCCCACTCGCTTCCAGTTCAGCCCTTCAAACGAGGGGATTGAGGAATGTCCCTGATAGTGAGTCTGACGAATCATTTCCGGAGGTGGTCGAGGTTGGGGACCCCCACCATCCTTTGTGGGGGCGCTCATATCGAGTGATTAGGAAGATCGGTCAGCGAGGCCGAGGCATTCCCGCTTCGTATGAAGTTGAGTATCGCGCAGGAAGCAGTCTTCTGATTCAAGCAACCGCAATCGAATATTATGAGCAAGAGGCAAATCAGATTAAGCTGAGTATGGAGGCTCTACTCGAGCTTTTATCGACAGCGGATTGTCCCGACGCACATGAGCATGGATCCAGCCGATCTTTGGTCGACGCTGACGCCCGCGCTCCGACGCCAGATCGTCGAAGACGTCGCCGCAATTTTGGCGGAGATCCCTCATGAAGTCCGAGCTGGTCACACCAAGCCACTTGGCGCGCAAAGCCGTAGTCTACATCCGGCAGTCGACGCCCCATCAGGTCGTAAGCAATCAGGAGAGCCTGCGCCTTCAATACGCGCTTCGCCAGCGCGCCCGCGAACTCGGATGGCGTGAGGCGGCCATCGACGTGATTGATGCCGATCTCGGGTTGAGCGGCGCGTCTATAGCACAGCGTAACGGCTTCAAGGAACTCGTTGGCCGTGTTGGCCTGAGTGAAGTGGGACTCATCCTGTCGATCGACGTGACCCGCTTGGCGCGTAATTGTACCGACTGGTATCCGCTCCTGGATATCTGTGGTCTACGTGGCTGCCTGATCGCCGACCGCGATGGTGTCTATGATCCGGGCACTCCCAACGGACGGTTGCTTCTCGGGCTGAAGGGTTCGATCTCCGAGCTTGAGCTACATACGATCCGCAGCCGGCTGACCGCCGGCCTGCTGGCCAAAGCCGAACGCGGCGAACTTGCGGTTATGCTGCCAATCGGGCTGATGCGGGACCCGAGCGGTGTGGTCGTTAAGGATCCCGACATGGCCGTGCAAGGGCGGCTCGGTCTCGTCTTCCAGTTATTCCTGCAGCTGCGCAGCGTTGCCAAGGTCATGCGAGCGTTGAACGAGCGTGACCTGGAACTGCCGCGTCGTGATCGATATGGCGATTTGTGCTGGACGCGCGCGACGCTGGCTGCCGTCGCGGCGATCTTGAAGAACCCCGCATACGCGGGCGCCTTTGTCTATGGACGAACCCGCTTCCGGCCGCCGAAGCGGGAGGGGGCCCTGCCACAAAAGGCTCCGCGGCCGATGGAGGAGTGGCGGATCGTCGTTAAAGATCGATATCCAGCCTATATCGACTGGCCAATTTATGAAAAAATCCGATCCGTCATCAGAGATAACCGAGCCGAATACATGCGCATCAAAACCCGCGGCGCGCCTCGCAATGGCGAGCTCCTGCTCCACGGCATTGCCTGGTGCGCACGATGTGGCCATAAGATGTACGTCCGCTACAAGGGCGGCGGCGAATATGTATGCAATCACCTGCGTACCCAGGAAGGTCAGCCAACCTGCCAACACATCCGCGCCGCCCATATCGATGCAGCCGTTGGCGACGCATTCCTAACCGCACTAGCGCCGGCCGAACTCGATGCCTTGTCGCGCTCCCGCCGGGTGCAGCAGCAGACGAACAATGCGCTACGCTCCAGTGCAGAACGAGAGCTCGAGCGCAAGCGATACACGGCGGCGCTCGCCGAACGGCAGTTCAACCGAGCTGATCCAGATAATCGGTTGGTCGCCTCGGAACTCGAGCGTCGATGGGAAGCGGCGCTAAACGACGTGCGCGCCGCCGAAGAGGCGCTTGCCCGACAGACGCCGCCCAAAGCCATCACACAAGTGGCCATAAGCAAGGAGCTCAACGACAAGGTCATCAGCCTCACCGGCCGCCTCCCGCAGATATGGGGTGACGAGACTATCTCGGATGCGCATCGCAAGGCGTTGTTGCGATGTCTCATCGAAAAGGTCGTTCTCGACCGCGGTGAGCGCGACTTGGCCCTGGCTAGGATCGTCTGGCGGGGAGGCGCCGTGACGGAGCTCGAAGTGAAGATGAGCGTCAACTCCGTCACCAGATTGACGCGAGGCACAGAGATGCGGGAACGCCTTCTGACGCTCGCTCGCGACGGCGTCCCAGACGACAAGATCGCCACAATCCTTACTCGGGAAGGTCACCGCTCTCCCCGTTGCGCCGATAAGGTGCTGCCTATCACCGTTGGGCGGCTCCGTCGTGCCGCCGCCATCAAGGTAACTGCCCAGCGCAGCCGATGGGAGCATGACGACTCATACCTCAGCCCGCCCGAACTGGCCCGAAGGCTCGAGATTCCAGTAAACTGGCTCTATGTTCAGATCCGAACCAAGCGTTTGCTAATTGATCGCCAGCCCAGCGGCGCCTATCTCTTCCCGAATACACCATCCGTTCTTCACGCCATCGGAGACCTTCGAAACCACGTCATCGCGCAACTTGATCTAAGAATCTGTCAGCCTAACAAGGAGGGGCATCAACATGGGTGATCGAACAGCGCTTCGAACTGCACGCGCGTCAGATGCATGACGCCGTCGCTGATCTGCGGCCACTCGAAACGACCATCGCGGCCAAGGCGCTTGTAGACCAAAACGAGGCCCGTGCCGTCCCATAGCAAAATCTTCAGCCGGTCGGCGCGCTTCGAACGAAAAACCACGATCAGGCCCGAATGCGGATCGAGCCCAAGCGTGTTTTGCACAAGACCGGCCAGCGCGTCGTGCCCGCACCGGAAGTCAACAGGACGCACAGCAAGCACAATCCGCAGTCCCTGCGCCGGAATGATCATGCGCCGCGCTCGATCGCAGTCACGATCTCCGCGATCCGCACCGCCGACACGTCCGCATCCAGGCGGACCGAAACCTTGCCAATCGTAATCTCGACGGGCCCCTCGCTCTTGCCTGACGCCACTGGATCGCTCAGCTCGATCGACACGAAATCCGCCGCGTCGTCCGTGACCAATGCGAGCCGGCCAGCACGCGCCAATCTGCGCCACGTCGTCAACTGCTGGGCCTTCACACCATAACGCCGTGCGACATCACATACCCGGGCGTCGGGCTTCATGCTCTCGAAAACAGCGCGCCCCTTGATCTCCGCAGACCATAACCGGCCTCCAGAACGCGTCCGGCGCGTAAGCTTCCCCACAAAGCCATCAGCTTCAGCTTCCTCCCCCGATTGTTCCATCGCCTTCAGTCTCCTCTCGGCTCTCTGACAAGCCAAGGATCGCAGAGCGAAAGCCGAAGCGATGTCAATCGGCGTTGGACTGGGACCCCCGATCGGCGTCCAAAGGGGACCCCTTTGATCGGCGAGTCTTGATGGTAGCGCTCGCGGCGTCGGAGCTGGCCGGGGTTGCGGAGACGGCGCGAGCGCGGGTTGTTTGATCGTCGTCGCGGCTTTTAAAGCGCCAGCTGTCGTTACCGGTCTCGACGATGTCGCAGTGATGAGTCAGCCGGTCGAGCAGCGCGGTCGTCATCTTGGCATCGCCGAACACGCTCGGCCACTCGCCGAATGCCAGATTGGTGGTGACGAGGACGGAGGCGCGCTCATAAAGCCGGCTGACGAGGTGGAAGAGAAGCTGACCGCCGGACTGGGCAAAGGGCAAATATCCGAGCTCGTCCAGGACAATGAAGTCCATGCGGGTTAGGTGCTCGGCAAGCCGGCCCTGTCGCCCGTTGCGGGTCTCGGTCTCGAGGCGGTTGACGAGGTCGACCACGTTATAGAAGCGGCCACGGGCGCCGGATCGGATGCAGCTTCGCGCGATAGCGATGGCCAGATGGGTCTTGCCGGTGCCCGTTCCACCGACCAGGACGACGTTGCGTTGCTGGGCGATGAAGCCGCCGCCGGCGAGATCATTGACAAGCGTCTGGTTGATCGGCGTGGCGTCGAACTGGAAGTCTGCGATGTCCTTTGCAAGCGGCAACTTGGCGATGGTGAGCTGGTATTTGATCGAGCGGGCCTGCTTCTCGTTGATCTCGGCGGAGAGCAGATCGCCGACGATGCGCTGGGGTTCGTGCTGGCGTTTGACGGCGGTCGCCATGATCTCGTCGAAGGCGGCCTTCATGCCGTAGAGCTTAAGCTCGCCCATGAGATCGAAGATTTGGGTTCGTTCCATCAGTTTGTCCTCCGGAGGTTGTCGTAGCGGGCACAATCGGCGATCGGCGCATGGCGAAGCGTCAAGGCGGCCGGCGTCATGATGTTGGCCGGTGGGGCAGGTTCACGTTGACGAGCCAGGATGTTGAGCACGACATCGGCGGAATGAACGCCATGAGCGACCGCCTCGGCGCAGGCGGCTTCCACCGCGGGCAATCCGTCTGTCAGCACCGCATTGAGGATATCGACCATCTGTCGATTGCCATCGTCGGCACCGGCGAGTTTGCGCCGTACACGCTCAATCGCTGCGGGCAGCACCCAGTCCTTGAAGGGAGCGCCATTACGCAAGGCACCGGGCTTGCGCACAAGCACGGGCACATAGTGCCAAGGGTCGTAGACCGTCTCGCCGCGACCGAATGATCGCGGATGTTCGGCAACGACCCGGCCGTCCTGGCGGATCACGATGCGGTCCGCATAAGCCTGGACCTCAATGGGCCGCCCGACCGCGCTTGCCGCAACCGAGTACTTGTTGTTGTCGAAGCGCACCAGGCAGGTCTTGGAGACCGAGGCCGGGACGGCATGGAAGCCATCGAACCGACCTGCATAAGGCACGAGATTGGGTCGCTCGGCCTCGAAGATCTCCCAGACAGTCCGGTCGGCGAACTCTGGATGCCGATGCGCCTTGGCGTAGGCGATACATTTATCGAGCAACCAGGCGTTCAGCTCGTCCAATGTCTTGAAGCGCAGTCGCGGGGTGAAAAAGCGTTCGCGGACCAACCCGACCTGGTTCTCGACCTGTCCCTTCTCCCAGCCCGACGCTGGCGTGCAGGCAACCGGATCGACCAGATAATGGCTACACATCTGCAGGAAGCGCTGATTGTAGAGGCGGCCTTTGCCGACAAAGATCGTCTCCACCGCCGTCTTCATGTTGTCGTAGATGCCGCGCCGGCAAGTCCCCTTGAACAGTGCGAACGCCCGGTCGTGGGCGTCAAACACCATCTCCTGCGTCTCGCGCGGATAGGCCCGAACAAACAGCATCCGACTGTGGCAAAGCCGGACATGCGCCGCCTTCACGACCACCGTGGTTCCGCTCAACAGGACGACTTCGTGGCTCCAATCAAACTGGTAGGCTTCGCCGGGCGCAAAGCTCAACGGCACATAAGCTGAGGTCGTCGAGGCGCCACGCTCTCGGCTCCACCGCCGCGCATAGCGACGAACCGCGTCGTAGCCGCCGGCATATCCGAGGCCGCGAAGCTCTTCGAACAAGCGAATCAGCGTCAGCCGTTCGCGCGTCGTCTTGCTCTCGTTCGCCGCCAGCAACCGGTCAAGCTCGGCACTCCACGGGCCCATCTTCGGAAGCGGCTGCGTCTCTCGCTCGTACCGGAACTCCGTCGCCTCCGAGCGGATGACCTTGCGGACCACCTTGCGCGATACGCCAAGCTCCCGGCAGATCGCCTTGATCGGCTGACCATGAACAAAATAAGCGCGACGGATCTTCGCAATCGTCTCCACCACCAGCATCCCAACCTCGGCTTCCATGACTTGATGGAAGCCACTGTGGACCCTTGTCCCGGGGTCCCGATTGGATGCCGATTACCCCGAATACGGGGTCCTTATTCCATGCCGAAACACAAAGCGAAACCAGTCAATCAAATGGGAGAAAAGCTCCGCTTACGAACAACGCTACCGTCCGGCTTGTGAATCGCGACGGCTCTCCAATTGCAGGATACGGCAACCCGAGATTTTCGCGCCTCCGCGACGCCAGTGCGTGCGTCCTCGACCAAAATCGCAACAGCGATCGGCGCGTTGGGAATCGACTGCGGGGCCCCATCCAGGTTGACACCACCGGGTGTCATCGCGTGGTAGGCGCGGACCGCGTCAACAGCGGTGTGCAACTCGGTGTCAGAGGCGAGCGTAATGACCAGATCGAGGACATTATCCGGATCCAGGTCCGGGGCGACGCCGGGTGCACCGGAAGGCAAGAGGTCGGCCTCCTGCAGACGCCTGGCGATTCCGGTGCTTCGCGAGCGCGGGAAATCAAGATGACGCTCGATCGCGTCGAGCACGTGATTCAAAGTGGCCATTGGGGCCGCTCTCCTTTCAGGATTGGAAATTGGGATTGGAGGGTTAAATAAAACGCCGCATGCAGCGGCTTCGCGGCTCAGGGCCGGGAAAAAGTGGCGACGCCGGGTGGTGGCCAGCGCGCCGAGTGCACGTCACGTCAGACCACAAATCGTGGCCTTCAATTACTTTCGTTCCGAAGCGACCCGGAGGTAGCACTCCGGTAGAAATAATTTAGGCAGCTTGCTTCTGTGCCTCTGCAAGCGCCTCTAACGCCTTATCTTGCGCTCGCACCGCGCGCTGTTCAGCGCCTTTGCTGTTGCCCCAGCCGCGCTTGCTGGCCATATCGCGGGCTGTCAGGCCGTCCAGGGCGTCGTTTAGTACGACAGCGTGCTCGCCCAGTTGGTGCCTGACAGCGGGCGCGTCCATGGCCGCAGCAATGGCGTTCTCGACCGCATCGGGAGCGCCGACAAATGAGCCTTCCGCAGCCAGAGCATTCCGGCGCGTCTTTCCTGCGAGGAATACAGCGCCGCGAGCAACGACGGTCGGGCCGCGTTCGGCTGGAGCCAAGCCAACAGCACTGCGGGCCTCGGCGAACGTTGCGCGCGATCCGATGCCGAGGCGGTCGATCTCCAGCCTGTGGCCGTTGTACATACCGGCAATAAGGTGGTTCATCCGTGCGTGGCGCATACGCCATGCATCAGCGCCGCCGCTGCCGCGCTCAACATAGCTAGAACGCTCGGGAAAGCCGCCTGACCCGCGCAGGGACAGATGTTGCGCGCTCTCCTCGGCCAGGTCCGCTTGGGATACGCGCCTGCGTCCCTTCGATTGCCTATAGCCCTCCCGCGCAGGAAACCACCCTTCATTGCCCTGGTCATCAAGGACAGGATCGCCCTTGGCATCGTGAGCCCGATAAGCCGTGATCCTGCCGCGTCCATCGAACCGCAGGCCGATACCGTGCACGTCCTGCTTCAGACAGGCCCGCTCGATCTCACCTTCGTTTGGACGAATTTCATAGACGGTGTCGATCGCGTATCCGCTGGCAACGTCGTCGTTGTCGGCATGCTGGGAAACCTGGTCAGGTCCGGCGAAGCGGACAAGATTGCCAAGGTCTCCGTAGCGGCCCGCGCGGCGAAGCCTCGTGACGATGGGCGGCGTGGTGTGTGCATTGTCGTTAGCTGGATTATTCACGTGAGTGCACCCTTGAATGGTTTCGTTTTTTGCCGCTTCAGCGGTCTTGGTGTGGCCAGCTTCGGGCTGCACACATTTTGCTTCTGGGTGGAATTCCAACCGGCCTACCGACCGGGTTGGGATTCCATCCCAACGGTGGGGGTTATAGGGGGTTGGAACGTACACCCCGTCGGTAGGCGTTGGCAGACCGTTGGAAGGACCGTTGGAAGGCCTAGTCGGAAGTCATCCGCTTCTGGCGGATTTCATCCTCGACCACCACTAATCGCTCACGCTGTTTTGACGGTGGACCTTCCTTAAGGACCGCGATCTTATTTTCAGCGAACAATCTCGCCATCGCCTCTTCCAACGCCTTCTTGCTCGTGCCATCGCGTTCCGGCATGGCCGCCATGACGGTCGGCGCATATGCGCTGCTTCTGGAGGATGACACCCGCCTGCCGCTTCCATTGATTGCGGAAAGCATCCTGAGGAACACTTCGTCAGCATGGTTGGCCAATAGCGTTGCGTGCACTGAAGGCTTGCCGTCTTCGAGAATGAAAGCCCCATCCTGCCAGCGCAGTTTGGTCTCTGCACCCTTCCTGCCGTAATTCGCCTTCATATTCTTCAGCAGGCGCAGATCCTCATCGGTCTTATCTGCGGTGAAATACAGTCGAGACCTGACCGAGTTGTTCCACGCCGTCGACCCCGACAGGCCGGTCCCGGTCTGCATGCCAGCGACAGATGGATGCGAAAGCAGAAGCACGGCCAGGTCGAAGCCCATCGCAATGCGGCGCAACATCGACACGAAGAACCGAACCTGTTTGCGGTTGATCTCATCGCCGCCGAACACGTCCGCGGCTGTGTCGAGGATTAGGAGCCTCGGCCGAAATTCTGCCAACAGGTCCGTTATCCGTTTAGCGAGTGTTGTAAGTTCAAGCTCACGGCTTCGGCGTTTTTCGGATACCAGTTCGGCATCCTTTCCCGCCATCGGGATAACGCGCATGTCTCCGCTCAGGTCGGCCCATGTGCGGCCGAGCGAGCGCAGGATGTCATGGCCGCGCCGCTTTAGTTCGCCCTCGTCATCCTCCGCCGCAAAGTAGACAACGCGTCCCTCCGCCGGCCTAAACCCCAGCGTTTCAACGCCGAGCACGCCGGCCAAACCGACTTGATAGGCCAGCAGGCTCTTGCCAGTGCCGCCATCACCGGAGAGCAACGTCACCTGTCCGTTTGGGACCAGGCCCTCAAGATACCAATGCCTCTCCGGGATTGGTTGTCCTTCCCAGTCAGAAGGATCGACGATCTTAAGATCGTCGGCTTGGTTGTCGTTCGCCGGTTGCGGCAAAAATACCGCGTCAACCTGTAGATACAGCTTGTGCAGGTCAACCCCGACCGGAGCGTCCAGCGTGTCACGGACTCGCCGTTTCGCCTGCTCGGCGGCCAGCCACGCCAGGTCGTCGCGGATTGCGTCGGCGTCGCCATTGAGTTGGATTTTCTTGCGGGCTTTCTCATCGCCGCCGAATGTCCATTCCCAGACGTCATTTGCAGCGTCGATCGTGCTGCATTCGATCGTGCAAGCATTGGCCAGGTCCTTGAAGTGTTGCCGATAGCCACCGCCGGCAATCGACACGACGCCGCCGCAACCGGACTTTAGCCAATCCACCGGGTTTTCGTGGATAACGATTTTGGCGCGGCCAGTGTTGTCCGCACCAAGCCAATGCGCCCGACCGCAGACCGTATGGAAGCCGCTGGGGTTGTTTCGGTGGATCAAGCACAGGTCGACGAATTCGCCAGCCTGATACACCGGCAGGGCTATCCATTCCGGCTCGCCCTCGGTGATGACGAAGGCGTCGTCCGGCGCCTCGCCATCGATCGTTATCATCTTCGCGTCGGTGTAGTTGGCGCCGTGTCCGGCAAGCCACGCCTGCGCGGCCTCGGCACCGCCGGCGGCTTGGAACGCAGCTTCTACGTCGGCTGGATCGGGAAGGCCGGTGAATTCGTCGTTGAGTTTAGCGTGCGTGTCGGTCATGTGTGCGATGGCCCGTCAAAGAGAGTTGGGAAAGCGTTGCTTCTGCAATTTGCGCGACGATCGCTTGCGAGAATGCGCAGGTCCGACCACGCTCGGAATTCTGTCCGAACGCTCGGTACGTGCCGTCATCGGCCCGCGAGACGCGAAGCCCGTAGAGTTTGACGCCGTCGATTATTTCGACGTCGACATGCGCAATTGTGCTGCCGCCTGGTGGCGACGGGCGAATTGATAGGATTTTCAATGTGGAATTCCCGCTATGGGGTTGCGCCATCTGGCGCGGTGCACTCGGCCGATCGTGCTAAACTTGGATGCCGCTCTGTTTGTTATCGTTCGCCGCACGCGCAGCGATGCGCGAGGCGATCCATTCACTGACCTCCGCTTTAACGAAGGCGATACGTTTGTCCCCGAGCGGGACGGCCGCAGGGAAGCGGCCCCCCGCGCGGTACCGGTTGAGCATCGTGCGGCTCAGACTCGTGAGCGCGCACGCAGTTTTCATGCTGACGAGACAAGGCTCGTCGGCAGACGGATTCGTAGACATGGGAGAGATTGATTTCAGTCAGACGCCGGTACCAGCCCCCGAGGGGTCGTTGGCTGCGTCGAGGAAACCGATGCCCGCCGGCAGAGGGCCAGTCCGGGCTACGACTGAGTCGCGTAGGCACGGTCAATATGGGCGAAATGTTTGCTATTGACAATGCCAGAGCCGTCAGAAACTGCTTTTTTATTTTTTTGCAAAAGTGCACCCAATCGATAGACGGCGCATAACCGACCGGACGGCTTTGCAGCCGAGTCGCCCAGATGTGCCGAAGTGAGTCGCCTCGCCGGAAGGGGGCTAATCACGGATCAAAGCGGGGAGAGAAAGCGGGGAAGCGATTTTCTTGATCTGGAAAACCAGAGCAAAGTCAAACACTTAATGCGGATTAAATGGCTCCCCGGGCTGGATTCGAACCAGCGACCATCCGATTAACAGTCGGATGCTCTACCGCTGAGCTACCGAGGAAAGGGCGAACCAGTCGTTCGCGCGCGGCTGCGTATAACAAAGCCGCTTGCGCTTGCAAAGGACGAATTCGCGATCTTGCACAATGCGCCGAGGAAGGGCCGCCGGCCCTCCCCTGGCTCGCGTCAGGTCAAACTATTCGGCGACGAAGGACGTGGTCTTGGTTCCGGAGTCGTACCGCAGCCGAAGCGCGGTGATCTTGCAGAGGTTGACGTTCTTCCAGAGCACGGACTCGTCATAGTTCTGCCAGTCGACGCGGATGTTCGTAAGCGGAGCTTTTCTCCCATTTGATTGACTGGTTTCGCTTCGGCTTTCGCTCTGCGATCCTTGGCTTGTCAGAGAGCCGAGAGGAGACTGAAGGCGATGGAACAATCGGGGGAGGAAGCCGAAGCTGATGGCTTTGTGGGGAAGCTTACGCGCCGGACGCGTTCTGGAGGCCGGTTATGGTCTGCGGAGATCAAGGGGCGCGCTGTTTTCGAGAGCATGAAGCCCGACGCCCGGGTATGTGATGTCGCACGGCGTTATGGTGTGAAGGCCCAGCAGTTGACGACGTGGCGCAGATTGGCGCGTGCTGGCCGGCTCGCATTGGTCACGGACGACGCGGCGGATTTCGTGTCGATCGAGCTGAGCGATCCAGTGGCGTCAGGCAAGAGCGAGGGGCCCGTCGAGATTACGATTGGCAAGGTTTCGGTCCGCCTGGATGCGGACGTGTCGGCGGTGCGGATCGCGGAGATCGTGACTGCGATCGAGCGCGGCGCATGATCATTCCGGCGCAGGGACTGCGGATTGTGCTTGCTGTGCGTCCTGTTGACTTCCGGTGCGGGCACGACGCGCTGGCCGGTCTTGTGCAAAACACGCTTGGGCTCGATCCGCATTCGGGCCTGATCGTGGTTTTTCGTTCGAAGCGCGCCGACCGGCTGAAGATTTTGCTATGGGACGGCACGGGCCTCGTTTTGGTCTACAAGCGCCTTGGCCGCGATGGTCGGGCTGAACTGGAAGCGAGTGGGCGAACGGATTGTCGCGACGCCAGCTGCGGCGAACTGACTCAGACCCGACAACCTGTTTCGCGCGGGGCTTTGGGATGATAGCTTGCGGATGTGCCGCCGTCCCCCATTGATCCCGCCCGTCTTGCAGCGCTGCCCGCCGATGTGCGCGCGCTCTTCCGCGCGCAGGAAGCGATGATTGAAGCCGAGCGTCGTCGCGCAGACGATGAATGCTCGGCGCGCCTTCATGTCGAGAGTGAACTGGCTGCGTCCAAAGAGAGCGTCGAACGCCTCGAACTGCTCGTGAAGGAGTACGAGCGCGCACGTTTCGGTAAACGCTCGGAGAAGTTCAATCCCGATCAGATGCAACTGGTTCTCGAGGACATCGAGATTGCCATCGCCGAAGTCCAGGAACGCCAGGACGATCGTGCGCGCCGCGCCGGCACGGCGCCGTCCAGCCGCCGGACCAGGCGCGCTGCCCGTGCCTTTCCCGCGCACCTGCCGCGCATCGAGCAGGTGATCGAACCCGAGAACCTCGAGTGTCCCTGCGGCTGCGGCCGGATGGTCCAGATCGGCGAGGATCGCTCCCGCCGTCTCGATGTCATGGCCGCCCAGTATCGTGTGATCGAGACGGTGCGACCGCGCTACGCCTGCGCAAAGGGCTGCACCGGTGTTGCTCAGGCGCCGGCGCCCGCCCATCTCGTGGAGGGTGGCATCCCCACCGAGGCGCTGCTGGCGCAGGTGGCGGTCGCCAAGTTCAGCGAGCACATGCCACTCTATCGTCAGTCGCAGGTTCTGGCTCGGCATGGCATCTTCATCGATCGCGCCGTTCTGGCAGACTGGATGGGAACGGTCGCCTTCCACCTCGCGCCGCTGGTCGAGCGCATGAGCGTCGTGATGAAGCAATCGGGCCGCTTGTTCATAGACGAGACCAGGGCGCCTGTGCTCGATCCGGGCCGGGGCCGAACGAAGACCGGCTATCTGTGGGCTGTCCTGCGCGACGATCGCGGCCACGGCGGCGCTGATCCACCAATCGTGGTCTACCACTACGCGCCAGGACGCGGTGGTGACCATGCTGAGCGCATCCTCGAGGGCTTCGACGGCATCCTTCAGGTCGACGGATACCAGGGCTATCATCGGCTCGCACGGCCCAAGCGCAAAGGCGGCGTGCCGCTGCGGCTGGCCGCATGTTGGTCCCACTCAAGGCGCAAGATCATCGCAGCGACTCCGAAAGCCGGCTCACCCATCGCCGAAGCCGTTCTCGCGCGCATCGCCGCACTCTATGCGATCGAGAAGGAGATCCGTGGCGCCGACGCCCCGGCTCGGCAAACGACCCGTAACGAGCGATCACGGCCGCTCGTCGCTGAACTCGAGAGGTTTCTGCGCGAGCAAGCCGCTCGCCTGTCGCCGGGCAGCGAGATGGGCAAGGCGATCGCCTATCTCCTGAACCATTGGGATGGCCTCACCTTGTTTCTCGACGATGGTTGCGTTGAGATGGACACCAATCCCGTCGAAAATCAAATCAGGCCGCTGACTCTGACGCGTAAAAATAGTTTATTTGCTGGTCACGACGAAGGTGGTCGTTCATGGGCGCGCATAGCTTCGCTCATCGCCACCTGCAAAATCAACAGCGTGGAGCCCTACGTCTGGATGAAAGCGACGCTCAAAGCGATCGCAACCGGTCACCCGCAGTCCCGGATCGACGAGCTCCTGCCCTGGTCGTTCGGCCGCACCTCGTAATTCTCCGTCGTTGCCGCCTCCATACCCCCCGCCAACGATTTGCAAACACGTTGATCAACAGACTGCAATCCCCACGCCAAACCTTTGCGAGTGGGACGCGAACGTCGCTTACGATGTTCCAGACACATCCCTCGTCGTCCTCCTCGAACTCGACATAGGTGCTCGCCTGGTTCTGCAAAACCTTGTCGAGCTCGTTCTCCCATTCGTCCAGGCCGTCGTCCGGCGCGTTGAAGCCCAGGAATTTGATGGCATAGCCGGTCTCGTTGACGACGGTGACGTTGCGGGCGTCGGCCGCGAACGACGCCGTAGCGGCGATCGCAAGACTGATCGCGATCAGTCCGGACAGAAAATACTTCATGTGAAATTCCCCCGATCGAAAGAGGCTCCGGTGCCTGACGTCGATCCGCGCAGGCACCGCGGCAACAAATGGTGTTGCCTCGAAGAATTCACCCGGAGCGCGATCGAGTGGTTCAACACGCGATCGATCGACGCTTCGGAGCGTGCGCGACGCGAGACGCGCACGGGCAGTTCATATCGATTCGAATTCTCCGCAGCAATGAACCGGCGTTCATAGATCGGCGGTGTTTGTTTTCTCCGGTGCGGGCGCCGGCACTGCGGCGCCGTTGCTCTTTCCCGTCACGGCGCCGACCAGCGCTTTCACGGGATCCTCGCCCGGCGCAAACCCGCTCTGGCGCAGGATCTCGTCGATCATCGGACGCAGCGCATGCACCTTGAGGAGCTCGCCCGCAAGCCCTTCGCCGAAGCCGACATTGCCGCCGCCTGTGCCATTGCCGCCGAACGCGCCGCCGGTGTGCAGGATGCGGACGTCCTTGAGATTGCCGATCGGCTTGACCATCTCGGCCAGCGCTGAGGGCATGGTCTCGATCCGCTTCTTGGCGAGCTCGAAGTCGATGACGTTGGCGCCGAGTTTGTTCTGCGCCTCGTTCTTGAGCGTGATGATTGCGGCTTCGGCCTCGCCGATATTCCTGACGCCGACAGCCTTGATCTTGTTGGACTCGGCTTCCGCGGTGGCCAGCGTCTTGACGGCCTCGGCGCGATCGAGCGAGGCCTTCTTTTCGGCTTCGGCCGCGACGATCAGCTCGGTCGACTTGCGCTCGGCCTCGGTGCGCGCGGCGAGCACCTGGGTGAGACGGGCACGGTCGGCGACCTCGACCGCGCGGGCGGTCACGACCTTTTCCTCCGCGGAAACGGCGAGCGCCTCGGCGGTCTTGGCCTCGGCGACGGCTTCCGAGGTCTGCTTGCTCTTGGCCGCGATCTGGATCTCGTTCTCCTGCGTGGCGATCTGGATCTCGCGCTGCGCGTCGGTCTTGCGCTTGTTGATGGCGAGATCCGACTCGATGACCGCGGTTTCCTTGACCTGCTTGGCGCCGGCCTCCTCCTCGGCGACGGCGCGGTCGGTATCGATGCGGGCGTTCTCCTCGGTCAGACGCGCGGTCTGGGTCGCGGTTGCGACTTCAGCGCGGGTGCTCGCGGTCTTGTTGGCGATGTCGCGCTCCTGGGAGAGCTCGGCCTCCTTCTTGGTGCGCTCGATGGTCAGGGTCTGCTGCCGCGCCTCGAGGTCCTTTTGCGCAATCGCCACCTCGTTGTCGCGCACGATCGAGTTGCGGTCGCGCCGGCGCGTCTCGGTAACGGTCTTGAGCTGGGTCAGACCATCGGCGTCAAAGAAGTTCTCCGGGTTGAAGAATTTGACGTCGGTCTGGTCGAGCTTGGTCAGCGACACCGATTCAAGCTCGAGACCGTTGGATTTTACGTCCGATTCCACGGTCGCCTGCACATGCTTGACGAAGTCGCTGCGCTTCTCCTGCAACTCCAGGATGGACATGGTGGCCGCCACTGAACGCAGGCCGTCGACGAATTTTGCCTCGACCTGGTTGCGCAGGGCTTCGGCGTCATTCGTCAGCGCGCCCAGCGTCTGGCTCGCGAGCGCAATGCTCTCATCGTCAGGACGGACGCGCACGTAGAACTCGGCGACGATGTCGACGCGCAGGCGGTCCTTGGTGATCAGGGACTCCCGCTCCTTGCGCTCGACGGTGAGCCGCAGGGTCTTCAGATTGACGCTGGCGTAGGAGTGGAAGATCGGCAGGATCATGGCGCCGCCGTCGAGCACGACCTTCTTGCCGCCGAGGCCGGTGCGCACGAAGGCCTCGTCGCGGGTGGCGCGCTTGTAGAGGATGGTGAAGACGATCCCGAGGACGACGATCAGCGCGACGCCGATCATGGCCGGGACTGCGATATCGAACATGACTTTCTCCGATAAATGACTTGTCAGCTGCTTAGAGTCGGCTTGGAAGGTTTGAGTTCATCGTCGGCCTTCACCGCGACGAAGCGGGTGCCGGCGCGATCGACCAGCAGGACCATGGTTCCCTGCGGCAGCGGCGATGATGACGGTGCGGCGACCGCCCAGACGAAATGGCGGTTGCCGTGGATGTCGGCGACGCTGACGCGGCCGGGCGGCCCCTGATCGAGCGGGCCGATCACGACCTCGCCGACGCGGCCGACGAGATCGCCGAGGCCGACGGCATAGCTTTCATCCTTGGGAATGACCCGCGCGATGCCCCTGCTTGCGGCGCGGACCAGCGGAATCGAGACGGCGACCGCCCCGACCGAGGCGAGCGTTGCCGGCAAGGGACCCGCCACCATCCGCGCGATGTCCTGGATCAGGAAGCCGGTGATGGAGAACGCGCCGAGCAGCAACAGCAGGAAGATCAAGAGCGGCACGCCGCCGACATTGATCCAGGAGATGGCGTTGATCACGCCATTGTCGCTGGGGTGACCAAAATCGATGTTGGTGCCGAGCATCTCGCTCAGCGAGGCCCCGACCAGCATCGAGACCACCTCGATCGAGCCGACGATGAGGATCATGGCCGCCGCGATCGCGAACGGCCTGACCTCCGGCGACATCACGTGTTCGAGCAGAGCGCTCATGACACATTACTCAGGAGCGCGACTTTAACCGCGCCAGCCTCGCTGCAATCTCCTTGTCGCGATGCAACGTGCTGAGCTCGTCGATGTCGCTTGAATACGGGATCGCTGCCGGAACGCCGGTGGCGCGCGCCACCGCCCTGCCCGCGCGCAAGGCCTTCGCTGCCGCCGTGGCACCACCGGACTTCCGGGGCGACGCCGAGGCCTGATGGCTTGCGTGAGCCTCGCTCTTTTCGAGATCGGCGCGGCGCTGCTCGGCATCTTGCAATGCTGACAGCACGGCGCGCAGCGAGGTCACGCACTGTTCGATCTTCTCGTTGTTCTCGTCGATGGCCCGGGAAAGCACCTCGAACTGCGCCTCGAGGTCCATCTGTCGTGCGATGCCGGCGCGTGCGAGATCGTCCCGGCTATCAGCAATCGCACCTTCGATCTTGGGCGCAAGATCGGTCATCTCGCGTTCGATCTCGGTGCGGCGCGCGTTGAGACGGTATTCCTCGGCGCGCGCGGCCGCGAGCGCATCGCGCGCTTCACTCTCCGCGCGCTCGATCTCGCGGATGGCTTGGCCAACCACGTTCAGCTTGTTCTTCCCCTCCGCCTGCTCGATCGCGTCATAGGCGATCCCGGCGATCAGGCGCCCGACCCGGGACAGGAAGTTGTCGGGGGCGGCAGCGATGGTATCCATAGCGTTCTCCTCCTCTGGCAGATTGTTCGGCGTGACGCCGTAGTGAACTTCGAAACCGTCGTCGGTGCGGATGAGGTGCGCGGGCGCGCTCTGCCCCCAACCCTCGGCATAGCCGGCATAGTCGAAGGGAACGCTGAAGCGCCCTTCCACGGTTGCAATCGAAATGGTGGCGGGGCCCTTGATCTTGGCGAGCTTGTCGTCGAGCGGCAGGCGGCGGCCCTGCGCGGCGCGATAATCGGCGCGGTCGCGCAGGCCCAGCGTCACCAGCCGCGACGGCAGTGCGGTTTCTTTCCGGATCGGCTCATAGGCATGGGCATGGAGCAGGACGACGTTGGAGCCGACGTTATGGCTCCGCGCCACCTCGTCCAGGATCTCCATCATGCGGTCATAGGCTTGGAACGTCGCCTCAAGCGCGGCCTTGGCGGCCGGGTCAGGGGCAAGCCTGTAACGCAGCGCGGACGGCGCGTTTCGGGGCGACGGGCTCATGGAAAGCACTAAAGCACCATTTTGGTGCTTTAGGAAGAGGAAGTACGATCACGTTCCCCTGACCCTCATGCACTCTGTGGGTTAGTCGTCGGCCGCAGGCGACGCGTTCAAGGCGGTTGATCATCCCTAGATCACGGCCGATCAAGACTTCTTGCACGCGCGGGTTGCAATGTAAGACGAAGTGGAGGGAGCGTTTGGCGACTGCCGCTCTCGTGTCCCGGCCGCGTTGCAACGTGGAACGTTGCGGCGCCAAGCCGGGACCCGGAAAGCCGCACCGTAGCTGTGGCATGGGCCCCGGCTCTGCTGCGCATCAGTTCGTGCCGCAGCGTCCGGGCTGCGAAAGCCGAGCTCACGGCCGCCGGCACACCAGGTCGATCTCGATCAGCGCATCATAGGCGAGCCCGGTGACGCCGACACACGTGCGAGCCGGCAGGCGATCCGGCGGAAAGAAGCTGCGATAGGTCTCGTTCATTGAGGCGTAGTCTTCCTTGAAACGCGTCAGATAGATCCGCGTCATCACGACGTGCTCGAGGCCGAGATCGAGGCCGGCGAGCACCACCTTCAAATTCTCCATCACGGCCCGCGTCTGTGCCTCTATGCCGTCCGGCAGCACACCCGGCGCCTGCGGCGTGTCCGGCATCTGGCCGGTGACGAAGACAAACCCGTCGGTCTCGACGGCGTGGCTGAAGGGCGCGACCGGCTTCGGTCCGCCGCTGATCATGTGGAATTTCACTTGAGATGTCCTTGTTAAGTCGCGTCCCGAAACAGGCGCTTGCTGAGGATGGCGTGCACGCCCCAATTGCCGTCGACGACCTGGGTGACGCCGAAATCGACGGCGGCCGACATCAGCGCGATCGCCTCGTCTTCGCTGAGGCCCTTCACGTTCATCAGGAAGCGCCGCATTTTCCGGAACGCATCCTTCATGGCGAGGTCGAGCGAGGATTTTGTGTAGACTTCGCTTTGGCCCTGCGCGCCGAACTCAGCGAGATAGTTGGGATGGCTGAAGCCGGTCAGCACCCAGTCGGTCTCGGTCTCGATCAGGGGATAAGAGAGATCGGCAAAGGGCCGGCCTGCAAGATCGGCCTTCTTGTGCAGGATCACCTCGAACGTCCCCGTCATCGAGCATTCGATCGCCGTGCCGCTGAGTTCGCCGTCGCCTTGCGTGGCGTGGGAATCGCCGACCGAGAGCAGCGCGCCGGGCACCGAAACCGGAAGATAGACGGTAGACCCCTTCCCCAGCCGCCAATTGTCGAGATTGCCGCCGAAATAGGACGGCGGCACGGAGTCGACGAAATCGACCTCGCGCGGCGCCACCGCGATCACGCCGAAATGCGGCCTCAGGGGAATGCGGATGCCATCGAGTACGGCATGCCGGCGCTTCACCGTGGCCGGCGCGACGGGGACGCCGGGATAGTCGTAGGTGGCGTGCACGACGCCGAAGGGGTCGGTCTGCGGCTCCCAGCGATAGGAATAAAGCGCCCGGGCGTGCGGCTCCTCTGGATCGTCGAAGATCTCGTAGATGGTGACGACCTCGCGCGGCATGGGACCGCCGAGAAACTCGTTGTAGTGATAGCCCCACCAAGCCGCGACCGAGGAGCCGAACACGCGGCCGGCATGGTTCGGATTGCGGTCGCGCGCGGCACGATGTCGAGGATGCGCACCTCCAGCACGTCGCCGGGCTGGGCATCCTTCACCGCGACCGGCCCCGTGCAGATGTGCACGCCAAATCCTTCGCCGGCGCCGCGGCCGAACACGCTGGCATCCATCGGGCCGGCGCCGCGGCGGTCAACGTTCTTGTTGTCGGCAGTCCAGCCGAACACGCTTTCGGCGCCGGCATCGCCAGCAATCATCAGGTCCGGCGCGTCGGAGGCGTGCTGCGTCAGCGTCTCGATGGTGATGGTGTCGCCCGAGGCGATCTCGATTTGCGGCGATAGCGAGCGGCTGAAATAACCCCAGTGGACGCGGCTGGCCTCGACCGGGAGATGGTGATGCCTGCGTTCCGTGGTCGTCCGCTCCTCGGTGCCGGCACACGCAACGGTGCTGCGTGCTTCGACGCTCGAATGCACGCGGAGCTGCGCCAGCGCCTCCTGCGGCCAGCCGCGCTGGCCGGCAATGCCGTGCTGCAAGGTCGCCCGCTCCGCCTCCTGCTGACGAAACTCGCGGGGCGGCAGGCCGAAGCGATGACGGAAGGCACGACTGAAATGTGCGGAATCGCCAAAGCCGTAGGCGTAGGCGATCTCCGAGATCGAACGATGCGCCTCGGTCGGATTGGACAGATCGGCCCAGGCACGCTGGAGCCGGCGCTCCCGGACGTAATGGGTGAAATTGTCGCCGACCGTCTCGAACAGCTTTTGCAGATAGCGCTCGGAAATTCCCTGGGTCTGCGCGACGCGCGCCGGCACAAGTTCGGGATCGTCGAGCCGGCGCTCGATGGTCTGGCAGATCCGATGCAACAGCGCTGCCTGCGTCGCACTCGATCCGGCATCGGACGTCGAGGCCGCCAGTTGATGTGCGAGCGTCAGGAGCAGATCAACGAGCGACTGCGCGACCGAATTCCATTCGGCATCGCTCAGCGTGTCGAGCGTGCGCGCGGTCGCATCCAGCAGACGCGAGAACACATCGGCAAAGCCGCTGGGTGAAACCACGCGGGGCTCGCCGAGCCGCGGCTTGCCCGAGAGGCGTCCGTGCAGCGCTTCCGAGGTCACCGACAGCACGATGGCCCGCATGTCACGCTGGAACACGATGCTCCAGTCCCCGCTCCGTGGTAGCAGCACGAGATGGCCGACCGGAACGATGCGGTGGCCGTCGGCACTCTTCAGCACCATGCCGTCCTCGACCGGCATCAGCGCGATCGCAATATCTTCGTTGGATTGCGAGAGCGGACTGATGGTCTGCGCGGCCGCGGCCATCCGTGTCAGCGCGACACCCGCGGCATTGCGGTGCGATGCGGTTGCGTGTCCGTCAAAGAAGGAATGACCGGTCGCCGGTTGCAGACCGACCGCCGCCAGCACGTCCCGCCAGGCTTCGGGGCGGTCGTCTTGCGCGTAGGACTCGCTCGTGAACGGCCGGAAGCTCATCGGATCAACCCAGATTGCAGTTGATCGAAGCAACCTCTGTGCCAGACGAACGCGGTCATCCGTCGCAGCAACGGGCCGCAAATGACGTTCGGTGGTCAAGCGTTCATCCGGGAAATGGAATTTCCTTCAGAGTGTTAGCGCCCAATTGCTGCATCAAGCACGCTGCGTAGCCCGGATGGAGCGAAGCGTAATCCGGGAATCGGGCCGCCATCGACGCTGTCCCGGATTGCGCTTCGCTCCATCCGGGCTACCCCCGTCAATCGCATCGAAAGATGTTCTTGCGAATCGTGCCGTGGACGCCCCAATTGGCGTCGACGACCTGGGTGACGCCGAAATCGGCGCCGACCGACAGCAGCGAGATCGCCTCGTCCTCGCTGAGACCGTGCACGGTCATCAGGAACCGCCGGAGTTTTCTGAACGCATCGCGCATCGCACGGTCGAGGCTCGAGTGATTGGCAATCTCGGTTTGTGCGTCGGCGCCGAGCGCGGCGAGATAGTTCGGATAGGTGAAGCCGTAGAACGACCAGGCGTGATCGGTCTCCAGCATCGGATGGTCGAGGCCCTCCAGATTGGTGCCGGCCAGATCAGCCTTCTTGTGCAGGATGAACTCGAAATCGCCGGTGAGCGAGGTCTCGATTGCGGTGCCGCCGAGCTCGCTGTCGCCTTGCGCGGCGTGGGGATCGCCGACCGAGAAATAGGCGCCGGGGACCGCGACCGGATAGAACATCCGCGCGCCCTTGCCGATGCGCCAGTCGTCGATGTTGCCGCCGGTGTAGCTCGGTGGAATCGAGCTGACGAAGTCGGCTTCCGAGGGCGCGAGGCCCATGGTGCCGAAATGCAATCGCGCGGGCACCCTCACGCTCGACAGAATGTTTTCGCGCTTACTGACGGTGGCGTGATCGACGCGCACGCCGGGATAGTCGATGGTGGGATGCACGATGCCGTCGGGGTCGGTCTGCGGCGTCCAGACGTAGTTGTAGACCGCTTTCGCATAAGGCTCGCCCGAGGTGTCGAGCTCGAAGATGGTGACGACCTCGCGCGGCTTCGGCTCTTCGATCAAATCGTGATAGTGAAAGCCCCAATTGGCCGCGACGTTGGAGCCGAAGCAGCGGCCGGCATGGCAGGCGCTGCAGCTCGGTCGCGGCCGGATGTCGAGGATGCGCACTTCCAGGATATCGCCGGGCTCGGCACCTTCAATCGCGACGGGACCAGTGAGGAGATGCACGCCGATCCCCTCGCCTGCGCCGCGGATGAACGGACCTTCGGTCGGGCCCGAGCCGCGGCGCGCCACCGCCTTGTGCTCGCGCGTCCACTGGAACACGCTCTCGGCACCGGGATCGCCCTGGATCATGCGCTCGTAATCGTCATTGGCATGATGGGTCAGCGTCTCGATGGTGGCGCGATCCCCGGAGCGCAATGTCAGGGCCGGCGTCACCTTCTTGGAGAAATAGCCCCAGTGGACGGTCTTCGGCGAAACCGGCAGCGTGAAATGCTTCATGAGGTGGCCTCTTCGGGAGTCTTGAACCTTACGAAGGCAGCGCTCATTGCACGGCCTCCGGAGCCTTGTCGGCTTCCATCACGCTGAGGAAACGCGCCGTCAGCGGATTGCGGGGATTGGTGAGTACCTCGTGCGCCGGTCCCTCCTCGATGATGGTGCCGCCGCTCAGGAAAGCGACGCGGTCGGCGACTTCATCGGCAAAGCGGATCTGGTGCGTCGAGATGATCATGGTGAGACCGTCGTCGATGGCGAGCCGCCGGATCACTTCCAGTACCTCGTTGACGAGCTCGGGATCGAGCGCCGAGGTCGGCTCGTCCAAGAGCAGCACGCTTGGATTGGGCGCCAGCGCGCGGGCGATGGCGACGCGCTGCTGCTGGCCGCCGGAGAGATGTCGCGGCAGCGCGTCGGCGCGATGCGAGAGACCAACACGGTCGAGCAGCTCCGTGGCGCGACGGTCGGCGTCGATGCGGGGCATACCGTGGACCCAGCGCAAAGGCCCGGCGATGTTTTCGCGTGCCGACAGATGGGCGAACAAATTGAACTGCTGGAACACCATGCCGACACCGACGGTTGCCCGCTCGTTGGCGATCGCCCGCGGTGACAGCAACTTGCCGTCGTCGTCAAAGCCGAGGCGGCGGCCGCCGACGCGCACGGTGCCTCCGTCCCAGCTTTCGAGATGGTTGATGCAGCGGAGCAGCGTGCTCTTGCCCGAGCCGCTGGGGCCGAGCAGCGCGACCACTTCGCCGACGCGAACGGTCAGATCGAGGCCGCCGAGCACCTTTTGCGTGCCATAGCTCTTGGTGAGGTCCTTAGTCTCGACCGCGATGTTGTTGCGCGCGATCGTCGCGGAACGCCGCGTGCGCTCCTCTCTGGTCAGAGCAAGCGGCGGCGTGTCGGTCAGCTCTGCCTGCACGGGTTCGGGATCGGCGACGGTCGTCCCCGCAAGCTCCAGCTTGGTGCCGAGATCGACGCGACGCCAGGGCAGATAGTCGGCGAGCTTGCGCTTCCGTCCCTTGGCGCGATCGAGATCGAGCAGCCATTCGACGAACAACTGGATGATGCTGATGGCGAAGGTCAGCACGAGATACAAAAGACCCGAGGCGAAGAAGATCGAGAAGAAGTCGAAGGTCGAGGACGCCAACTGGGTCGAGCGCAAGGTCAGCTCCTGGACCGCGACGACGGACGCCAGCGAGGAATTCTTCAGCGCACTCACCGCCTCGTTGCCAAACGCAGGAATCATGGTGCGGATCGCCTGCGGCGCGATCACCCGCCACATCAAGATCCGCGGCGTCATGCCGAGCGCCTGGCCGGCCGTCACCTGCCCGCGGTCGACGCCGAGCACACCGGCGCGCAGCATCTCTGCGATGAACGGCGCCTCGTTGCAGGCGAGCGCGAGACCGGCGGCCAGCACCGCCGGCAGCTTGATGCCGATATGCGGCAGCGCGTCGTAGGCGAACACCATCTGGAGGATCAGCGGCGTGCCGCGGAAGATCACGGTGTAGGCCCTGGCGATCGCCGCCAGGGGCCAGAAGCGCGAGAGCTGCATGCCGGCGAGGATCAATCCGAGGATCAATCCGCCACCGAGCCCGAGGGCAGTCACCTCGAGGGTGAGCTCGATGCCCTCGAGCAGATACGGCATGCTCAGGTAATGGAGGAACAGCGACATCAGTCAGCCGTCAGAATGTCCGGTTCCTTGAAGTTGTTCACATCGAGCCCGTGCTTCTTCAGAAGCTCCATATGCGTGCCGGCCTTCTGCACCTCGATCAGTGCGGCCAGCACGGCGTCGCGGAATTTCGGCTTGTCCTTCGGGACGGCGATGCCGACCGAATACGGGATTGTCACCGCGACCGCCTTCTCCAGCTTGTCCGGATAGGCCTTCACCGCACTGTCGACGGTATTGACGTCGTTGATGTAGGTGTCGGCGCGGCCGGCCAGGATCGCCTGGATGCAGTTGGCGTTGTTGTCGTAGAGCTGGATTGTCGGCTCGGCCTTGCCGGCCTTCTTGCATTCCGGGATCAGGGCCTGGATCAGGGGCACCTCGACATAGCCGGTGTTTTCGGCGGCCGCCGTGCCGCACATCGACATGTTGATGCCGTTGATGCCCTTCGGATTGCCCTTGGCGACCAGCACGCCGTCGAACACTTTCGAGTAGGTGATGAAGTCGGCGGCCTTGGCGCGCTCCTTGGTGGCGTAGATGTCGGAGATGACGATGTCCGCCTGGCCGGCAGCGAGTGTTGTGAGGAGTGCTGCGAACGTCACCGGCTTGTAGGTCAGCTTGAAGCCGAGGCATTCGCCGATGGCTTCGCCAAGATCGATGTCGAAGCCGATATATTTGCTGGGATCCTTCGGGTCGATCGTTTCATAGCCCGGCGTGTGCGGGTTGATCGCGTTGACGAGGGTCTTGCCCTTCCAGTCCGGATATTTCTCCTGGAGCGCGGCGCAGGCGGCGGGCGCGGCGGCCTGCGCGCTCAACGGTGCCGCGGCGACGAAGCCGAAAGCGATGGTGGCGCCGAGCGCGACCTTGCGCCATGGCAATGATGCGCGTGCGATCCCCCGTGCATGGGGCAATACCCGTGTCTCCATCTCCAGCTCCTTCGAATTGTCATGGCACTGGCCATGTTCCAGATCTCGGGAACGAGCCTAGGTGGAGTGCGGACGGGAAAGCTTGTCCGCGGGCGTACAAAAAATTGGATGAATGGGGCCCGCGAATTGGGCAGCCCGCTGCACAAAAACTGTTCGTGCGTCAGGTGTCCTGCGGCACGCAATTCCGAATTCGGGAGAACCAAATGATCTCGCGCGACGCAATAATCTGGGCGGTCGGAGAATCAATCAGTCAGGATATTTGACAGAGATATGACGTTTGCTGACGGAAATGAGGCGCGGGGCAGACGCATCTGTGGACGACATCCACAGCATCTCACCGCTTTCCACAGCCTGTCCGCAGCATATCCACAGGCCGACTATGCCGGATTCGCGAGACCGCACGAGCCACTTGCTGCGCACAAACCCACAGGGCGGCTATGTCAGCCGCCGGCCTGGTCGAAGACGGTGCGGCAAGCCTCGCTCAAGCTTGAGCGGTTACGGCGCAGACAGGCCGTGATGGCGCGACGTTGGGGATCTCGCCGGCGCAGAGCCGATAGACGTCGGGGGTGCAGGCCCGGCGCTGCTCGGGCGTTCCCTGCTGCGCATTGGCGGCGGAGGCAAACAGCGCCAGGAACAGCCCGACCGTCGAGGCGCGGCGCGACCGTCTCTTCGCACCCGCAAACCGCAAGAACCTTGCCTTCATGACCAAGTCTCCCGTCTGCCTTGCCCGCTCCCGGCCTTCGCTGGCCGGTGTCGTGCCGAGGGGTAGGAGAAATAAATCGCGGGGGATGTGATCTCTTTCACACTGAGGCCGGACGGGAGGAACGTACGGTTCCGCGGGGATTTTAAGGAATCGCTAACCAATCGGAGCCCGATCGCCGGATCGCTAAAATGCGAACGATCGGCTCAATCGGGTAACAAACCGGCTTTGCGACATTGCGCCATCCGCGTTCTGCGAGGGTGCGATGAGCGAAGCCGAATTCAACTTGCTGCTGGATGCCGTCCGGGACGCCATGGTCTATCAAGATTTCGCGCCCGAGCCGGAGGAGGAATTCGTGCCCCGCTCGTGGTCGTACGTCGCAACGCCCAAAGCCGCCAATGACAATGAGGGCGCCTGGCCCCTTCTGCCGTTTCCGGACGGCTGGTACGCGGCCGGTTGAGGCCACTTTCAACGTCAACCGATGCGCCCGCTCCCGCGGGCGTTTTGCTATCGGCCATGCGCCGGAACGGCGCGGCGCCGATCAGGTCTTGACCCGCTCCTCGCCGTCCTGCGGCGCCCGGTCGGGTGCGGCCGGCGGAAAGATGCTGTCATAGATCGCACGGGCCTCGCGAATGAGGCGAGCCCGCTCCAGCTCGGATTTCGGGACAAATCGGACGACGTCGCTCACGTGCTCTCCAGCTCCAGGGGTTCGTGACGCATCACTTCGCAGATGCGAAGTCTATGCCATCGGGCCTGAATCGCTGGTGTCCGCCAAGCCCCGGGCAAACCCGGTGTGCATGGCCTGGCAGGCCTCAATCGCGCGTTCGGCGGAACGCGCGGTGAGTGCAAATTTGTGATGAAATATCAGGAGGTTGTTATGGAGGCCACGACCAGAATTGAACTGGTGTACACGGTTTTGCAGACCGTTGCGTAACCACTCCGCCACGTGGCCCCGTAAGGGCGGAGCAATATAGGGGATCAATGGCTTAGGCAACCCCGACCGGGCGTTTACGCCTTGGCCCCGCCGGGGCCGGCGAGATATTTCGCAAGAATCGCATCGGTCGGGCCGGCCGCGGTGATCCGCCCCTCCTCCAGCAGGATCGCGCGGTTACAGGTGCTCTGGATCAGCTCGATGTCGTGGGAGGCCAGCACCAAGATGCCCGCACGGGCCACGATCTCGTCGAGCCGCTGCCGCGCCTTCCGGCGGAATTGCTGGTCGCCGACGCCGATCCATTCGTCCAGCAGCACGATCTCGCCTTCCACGGCGGTTGCGACCGCGAAGATCAGCCGCAGCATCATGCCGCTGGAATAGGTCCGCAGCGGCAGGTCGAGCCTGTCACCGAGCTCGGTGAACTCGGCGATCTCCGCCCCCCGCGCATCGATCTCGGAGCGCCGCGCGCCGATTACGAGCCCGCGGCGCACGATGTTCTCGTAGCCCGTGGCCTCCTCGTCGAAGCCGGCCGACAGATCGAACAGCGACAGGCAGCGGCCAAGTACGTCCACGCTGCCCGCGGTCGGATGATAGATGCCGGCGAGCACCCGGAGCAGCGTGGTCTTGCCTGCGCCGTTGGCGCCGATGATGGCGACGCGGTCGCCGGCGCGGATGTCGAGACTGACGTCGTTGAGCGCGGAGACGATGTGCGGCACCGCTGGTGTCCGGCGCAGCGTCACCGCGGTGACGAACCGGCTGCGCAGCGAACGGTCGCGGAACGACAGCACCGGAAAGTTGACCGAAACGTTGCGAAGCACGATGTGGGCAGCAAGGCTCATGCGCGCGTCACAGCCAATACGCCACGCGGTGGCGGTATTTTGCGTAGCAGCCGAAGGCGATGACGGCTACGACGATCGCATAGATCGCCCCGAGCAGCCATTGGACAGGATCGGTCGGCTGCGACAGCAGCGGCCTGCGCACGAGGTCGAGCAGCGTCGCGAACGGATTGGCGCGGATCAGCCAGTCGAACGCGGTGCCGCGCAGGGCGTCCTCGGTCCAGATGATCGGCGTCAGGAAGAAGATGAATTGCAGGCCGCTGACGATCCCCGTGCCGATATCGCGAAAGCGCGCGCAGAGCATGCCGAGCGCGATCGATCCGCCGAGCAGAACGATGAGCAGAATCGCAAAGCCGGGCACCGCGAGCAGCATGCTCCCATGCAGCGGCCAGGGCATCACGATGTAGAGCAGCGCCACGATCACGAGATGATGCGCGAAGATGAGCACGTTGCGCGCGATCATCTGGAGCACATGCACGATCAGCGGCGCCGGCACGGCCTTGATCAGGTGACCGGACGCCACGAAGATGCTTGAGCCTTCCTGGAGCGTCGTCGCGATCAGGGTCCAGACGATCAGGCCGACGGCGAAGGGCGGCAGGAAACCGGCGATGTCCTGCTTGAACAGTGCGGCGTAGACCGTGCCGACACTTGCGATTGTTGCTGCCAGCGTCAGCGTGATCCAGAGCGGGCCGATCACGGTGCGCCGGTAACGCAGCGAGATGTCCATCAGCGCGAGCGTGCCCCACCGATCGGGCCGCGCCGCCTGTGCAAGGATTTCCTTTGCTGCGGCCTGAATGCGACTGCCCCTTCCGCTTCCGGCTTTCCGATGCTGCGAAGATAACAGTTCGCGGCCCATCGGCCGATCGTCTCTACCCGCCCGTCTCGCGCGGGGCAATCAACGGAGGATTTGAGCGCGAGTCAGCTGCGCTTGCTGCGCCGGACACCGCGCCGGCGGTCCTTGACCGGCGGTTTTGGCGCCAATTCCGGCATTTCGGCCTGAACCTCGCGGTAGCGCGTCAACATCCGTTCAAAACTGGCATTGAGCGTCTCGGCGATATCGGGGCGCTTCTCAAGACTGGCCAGGATGGTCGCGGCCGCCTCGATGCTCGACAGCCCGTCTTTCCGCGGCTCCTTGCGCAGGCGTCCGTATCGGGAGGGATGCGCCGGGTTGAGGATCACGCGCTGGCATTTGAGCATCCAGGGATTGCGCCACCACAGCGCCTTGGCCTGGCTCCAGGTGCCGTCGAGCAGCACCACGCCTTCGAGCTTGCCGAGGATCGCGCGCTGGTTGTCCGCGACCTCGCCCTTGCGGTTGAGCGCCAGGATTTCGCCCTCGGCCTCCAGATCGGCCGCGCGCGCCGAGCCGAGATAGAGCACGGCCCAGTGCGAGGCGTTCTCGACCGGCCGCGCCAGCGCCTTGGACAGGCTCGGCCAGGACAGGCCGACCCGCACCGTGGCATCGGCAAAGTGCTTGGCAAGCAGCCGCGCGGTGCCGAGCGCCCTGTCCTGCTCCTGCGGATGCTGGAGGATCAGGAGCGAGAGCCGGTTCTTGATGGGCGTGACACTGTCGCAGATGCACAGCGGCATCGGCTTCTGGCAGTGCGGGCATTCGGGGATGGGATCGGCCGGCGCGGCGGCTGTGGGGTTCGACATGGTCGCCGCTATACGCTTGAAGCGGCGGTTCAACAACTCTCTTGCGGGGAGTGGCGCCGCCATAACCCCGAACCTCGGCACACGACAAAAAGACCGCCCGAAGGCGGTCTCGTTGCGCCGGTATGTCGAATGCGTCGACCGCTCTGCTAGACCGGCGTTCCGGCAGCGTCTCTCCAATCCACAGTACCATTCGCGGCCACGTTGGCGACCCAAATCGGCTTGCTGAGGTCGGTGTCGTAGAACTGAGCACCTACGTCGACATGGGCTTTGGGGCGAGGATTGGGAGGCGATGGTCATGAAGTGTGGTGGTCAGGCCGTAATACACGCATCAGTTGATCGCCGAATGACGTTATCGCTCGGACTTGGTGACGTCTTGGAGGGTACGATCTTTCTACAAGGCGCCTGCGTTGCGTGACGTTCCGCGCTCGAAGGCCTCTCGTCCCGTGCGCTCTTTCGTCTTCGCAATGAGGTGTACGGCGGCTTGAGCCCGACGTGACTTGGCTGTCGGGCTCACGGCACGGGGCGTTTGCGCATGAACGCCGTCAACACCGTCTTGAACGGAGCCGGCGTGCAGTGCTGAACCGCTAGCAACAGCGAATAGAGCAGCTTCGATCCGAAATAGTAGGCCGGCTCCGCGTCCCACGGGATCACATACAGATCGTATCGGGAGGCGGGAAAATGCCGTTTGAACGCGCTGGCAGTGTTCAGCCGATAGACGGCCGGGAAGACATCCTCGCCCTTGCGGTCGTCCTGGGCCGACTGGATGATGCGGGCATGCAACCGGTCGGGGATCATCCGGTTGGCGAGTGCGATGTATCCATAGCGGTTGGGCGTTCGCGCGCAGATCCAGCCGCCCGGCTTGAGCACGCGGTCGAGTTCACGGGCGGCTCTGGCAGGATCCTGGAGATGCTCGAACACGAAATCCGATACGATCACGTCGATGGAGTGATCGGCGATCGGTAGCTCTCCATCGGGTGTGATCACGAACGCCCGATCCAGCGCCTTGTTGGTCGTGACAGCCGGGTCGACATCCACCCCGACGAGCTCGCGCACCCGTCCCTTCAACGACCGCAGACTGCGCCGGTAGGCAACCGAATCCTCGCTCTGGCCGGCGCCTCGTCCGGCGCCAAAGTCCAGCACGACGGAATCCGGTCCAACCAAGGCCCCGACCCGCTGCCAGAACTGAATCGTGCCATCGACCCGAGAGAATCCACCCGCCGCAATCTCCGGGAAAAAGTGCGATCCGACGGTATTAGCCATTTGGCCAATCACTCCAAGACACCACGAGCCAGCCGATTTCCGCTCGCCCGCAAGGATTCCCAAGCACGTCACACGTTCTCGGGGCGGGATTCCGTTCGAATGCAACAGCTTCGGGCGGCGCGACGAGCGAAGGCTGCGCCCGTCTCCGTTCTGTAACGAGCTTTGTTGACAGAAATGAGAACTAGCAGCTTTTATGAATACAGATGTTAATTTGATAACATCAAATGTTAGGGGATCGAGCCGACTGACGGTGTCGGAACGTGCGCGATACTTCGCCTATTCCGCGGGCGCGGCGAGCGGACGCGGCTCGGAACGGCGGCGCAGGCGGTCGATCAGCAGGTAGATCACGGGCGTCGTGTAGAGCGTCAGGATCTGCGAGACGAACAGGCCGCCGATGATGGTGATGCCGAGCGGACGCCGCAGCTCCGTGCCGGGGCCGGTGGCGATGACCAGCGGAATGCCGGCGAACAGCGCCGCCATGGTCGTCATCAGGATCGGGCGGAAGCGCGCCTGGCAGGCCTCGAAGATCGCCTCCGCCGAGGACAGGCCGCGCTGGCGCTCGGCGTCGAGCGCGAAGTCCACCATCATGATGCCGTTCTTCTTGACGATGCCGATCAACAGGATGATGCCGACGAAGGCGATCACCGTCAGCGGCGTGTTGGTGAGCTGCAAGGCGAGCAGCGCGCCGAGCCCGGCGGATGGCAGCGTCGAGATGATCGTCAGCGGATGGGCGAGGCTCTCATAGAGCACGCCGAGGACGATATACATCGCCACCAGCGCGCCGAGGATCAGCAGCGGCTGGCGGCCGCTGGTCCTGGCGAAATCGCCCGCGTTGCCGTCAAAACTGCCGCGAATGCCTTCCGGCATGTGCAGCTCCTCGATCGCGCGCTGTACGTTCTGGGTCGCGGTCTGGAGCGGCACGTCCGGCATCAGGTTGAACGACACCGTGGTCGAGGGAAACCCCTGCGAATGATAGACCGCCAGCGCAGCGAGCCCGCGCGTCGCGTGTACCACGGCCGACAGCGGCACCTGCGCGTCATTGGCACCGGCGACATAGATGCGATCGAGGTTGGATGGGTCGACCTGGAATTTCGGGTCGATCTCCAGCACGGTCATATACTGGTTGCGCTGAGTGTAGATGATCCCGATCTGCCGCTGCGAAAATGCGTTGTTGAGCGCGTTGTCGATGTCCTGGACCTTGACGCCGAGCGCCGAGGCCTTCTGGCGGTCGATCGAGAGCGTGAGTTGGAGCCCGCCGGGATCGCGGTCGCTCGAAATATCGGTGATGCCCTCGACGCTCGCCATGCGCTTGGCCACGATCGGCGCCCACTTCTGGAGCAGGCTGAGGTCGGTGCTGGTCAGTGTGTACTGGTAGTCGGAATCGCTCTGCCGTCCGCCGGCGCGGACGTCCTGGGCGGCGAACATGAACAGGCGGATGCCGGGCACCGGGTACAGGGCGCGCCTGAGACGGTCGATCACGACCTGCGTCGAGACGTGGTCGCGCTCCTCCGGCGGCTTCAGGCTGATGAACATGGTGCCGCGGTTCGAGGTCGCAGCCCCCGGTCCCCCGCCTCCGCTGCCGACGGTCGAGCCGATCCCGGCCACGGCCGGATCCTGCATCACGATGTCGGCGAGCCGCTGCTGCAGGCCGAGCATGGACTGGAACGAGATGTCGGCCGAGGCGCGCGTCGCGCCGATGACGAAGCCGGAATCGTCGGTCGGGAAATAGCCCTTGGGAACCTTGATGTAGAGCGTCACCGTGAGGCCGATGGTGGCGAAGAACACCAGCAGCGTCAGCAGCGGATATTGCAGCACGGTGCGCAAGCTGCGGGCGTAAAACGCGACCACGCGCGACAGCGAGCCTTCGATCAGCCGATCGAACAGCGTCGCGGTGCCGGACGTGGTCTGCCGGATGTAATGGGCGCAGATCATCGGCGTGACCGTCAGCGACACCAGCGTCGAGACCAGGATCGCGAAGGTCAGCGTCAGCGAGAACTCGCGCAGCAGGCGGCCGACGATGCCGTCCATGAAGATCAACGGCGTGAAAGCCGCGATCAGCGACAGGCTGATCGAGACCACGGTGAACCCGATCTGCCGTGCGCCTACCAGGGCCGCCTGGAGCGGCCGCATGCCATGTTCGAGATTGCGGTACATGTTCTCGATCATGACGATGGCGTCGTCGACCACGAAGCCGACCGAGATCGCCAGCGCCATCAGCGACAGATTGTCGATCGAGAAGCCCGCGACCCACATCCCGGCGCAGGTTCCGGCCAGCGCCAGCGGCACGGAGATGCCGGCCGCGATCGTCGGTGTCAGCCGCCGCAGGAACACGAACACCACGACCATCACGAGGACGGCGGTTGCCAGCAACGTCCACTGCATGTCGAGCACGCTGGCGCGGATCGTGCTGGTGCGATCGACCAGCGTGGAAATATCGACACCCGCCGGGATCCATTGCTTCAGCGCCGGGATCAGCGCCTTCACCCGGTCGACGGTGTCGATGACGTTGGCGTCGCCCTGCTTGGTGATCTGGATCAGCACCGCCGGCTGCTTGTTGAACCAGGCGATCGAGCGAGCATTGCGGACGGAGTCCTCGATGTCGGCGACGTCGGACAGCCGGACGAAATTGCCGTTCGAGCTCTTGATGATAATGTCGCGGAACTCTTTCGCCGTCCGCATCTGCTTGTTCAGCGACAGCGTCTCGCTCTGGCGCTCGCCGTTGAAGATGCCGACGGGACCAAGCGGGTTGGCGTTGATGATCGCGGTCCTGACGTCGTCGGTGGCGATGCCGGCGTTGGACAGTGCGACGGGGTTGAGCTGCACGCGCACCGCCGGCTGGTCGGCGCCGCTCACCGTCACGTCACCGACACCAGGCACCTGCGAGATGCGCTGCGCGAGCACGGTATCGGCGACGTCGTAGATCGCGCTGGCCGACAGCGTCTTCGAGGTCAGCGCCAGCACGAAAACAGGCGCGCCGGCCGTGTTCGCCTTGCGGAAGCGCGGCAGCGTCGGCAGGTCGCTCGGCAGGTCGATCAGCGCGGCGTTGATCGCCGCCTGCACGTCGCGCGCGGCCTTGTCGATGTTGCGGCCGATGTCGAACTGGAGCTGGATGCTGGTCGTGCCGAGCGACGACGTCGAGGTGATCTGGTTGATGCCCGCGATCTCGCCGAGCCGGCGCTCCAATGGCGAGGCCACCGTCGCCGCCATGACGGACGGGTCGGCGCCCGGCCGGCTGGCCGACACGAAGATGGCGGGGAAGTCGACGTTCGGGACCGAGGCGACGGGAAGGAACTCGTAGGCGACGACACCCAGCAGGAACAACCCGATCGACAGCAGCGTGGTCGCGACCGGCCGGCGGATGAACGGCTCCGAGATCGATGCCATCACTGCATCCCCTCGGTCGCGCCCGCGACCGGCGGGCCGTCGGATTCAGCCGGTGGCAGCGCCTGCTCGAGGCGTCGGTTGATGCGGTCGAGCGCCAGGTAGATCACGGGCGTGGTGTAGAGCGTCAGCAGTTGGCTCAGCAGCAGGCCGCCGATGATGGAGATGCCGAGCGGAAAGCGCAGCTCGGCGCCGGTGCCGCTCTCGATTGCGAGCGGCAGCGCGCCGAACAGCGCCGCCAGCGTCGTCATCATGATCGGACGGAAGCGCAAGAGACAGGCCTGCACGATCGCCTCGTTCGGCGACATCCCCTGCCGGCGCTCGGCCTCGAGCGCGAAGTCGATCATCATGATCGCGTTCTTCTTGACGATGCCCATCAGCAGGATAATGCCGATCAGGCCGATCACCGAGAGGTCCTGCCCGCACAGCATCAGCGCCAGGATCGCGCCGACGCCGGCCGAGGGCAGCGTCGACAGGATGGTGATCGGGTGGATGTAGCTCTCATAGAGCACGCCCAGCACGATGTAGATCGTGATCACGGCGGCGAGCAGCAGCCAGGGCTGGCCGGCGAGCGCCTTGGCGAATTCGGCGGCGTCGCCGGCATAGACGCCGACGATGCTGTTGGGCATCTCGATCCGGGTCTCGATCGTCTTCACCGCCTCGACGGCGTCGCCGAGCGCGGCGCCCGGGGCGAGGTTGAAGCTGAGCGAGATCGACGGGAACTGCGCCTGGTGCGAGATCGCGAGCGGCGCCGTGGTGCGCTTCAGCGTCGCCACGGCCGAGAGCGGCACCTGGGCGTTGGGCGCGCCCACGATGCTGCTCGCCGCGCCCGGGAGATACAGCTTCGACAGGATCGAGGGATCGCGCTGGTACATCGGCAGCGCCTCCAGCACCACGCGGTACTGGTTGGCCTGGCCGTAGATTGTCGAGATCTGCCGCTGCGCGAACGCATCGTTGAGCGTGTCGGTGATTCCTTGCAGACTCACGCCGAGCTGTCCGGCCCGGGTCCGGTCCACATCGAGCTGCGCCCGCAGGCCGCCCTCCTGCGCCTCCGAGGAGACGTCGCGGAACAGCGGATCGCGCCGCATCTCGGCAACAAGCTTGCGCGCCCATTCCGACACCAGCGTCGCATCGGTCCCGGTCAGCGTGTACTGGTACTGCGAACGGCTCGACTGGGTCGAGATCTGCACGTCCTGCACCGGCTGGAAATAGACGGTCATGCCGGGGATGGCCGACACCCGTTCCTTCAGCCGGGTCACGACCGCGCTGACGTCGTCGCGCCGCTCGCCGCGCGGCTTCAAGGTCATGACCAGGCGCCCGACATTGGTGGTCGGGTTGACCGAGCCCGCCCCGATCACCGAGACCACGCCGACCACATCAGGATCGGCCTTGATGGCATCGGCCGCCTCGGCCTGACGCTTCTGCATCTCGGCGAACGACACGTCGGGTCCCGCCTCCGTCACCGCCGTGATCGAGGCGGTGTCCTGAAGCGGCAGAAAGCCCTTTGGCGCGACGACGTAGAGGACGAGGGTCGCGACCAGGGTCGCAAATGTCACGAGCAGCGTGGCGCGCTGGCGTTCCAGGACCCAGAGCAGCGTCCGGTGATAGAACTCGACGGTGCTATCGATGAAGCGGCTGATCGCGGCCAATCCCGGCACCGCCAGTTCCTCATGGGCGTGCTTGAGCAGCCGCGAGCACATCATCGGCGTCAGCGTCAGCGAGACCACGGCCGAGGTCACGACCGCGATCGTCAGCGTCAGCGCGAATTCGCGGAACATGCGCCCGACGAGGCCGGACATGAACAGCAGCGGGATGAACACCGCGATCAACGACACCGTCAGCGAGATCACGGTGAAGCCGATTTCGCTGGCCCCCTTCAGCGAGGCCTCCATCGCGCTATCGCCGTTCTCCATGTGGCGGACGATGTTCTCGATCATGACGATGGCGTCGTCGACGACGAAGCCGGTGCCGATGGTGAGCGCCATCAGCGACAGATTGTCGAGGCTGAAGCCGGCGAAATACATGATGCCGAAGCTGGTGATCAGCGACAGCGGCAGCGCGACGCCCGCGATCAGCGTGGCCCGCAGCGAGCGCAGGAACAGCAGCACCACCAGCGTCACCAAGACGACGCTGAGGATCAGGGTGAACTGCACGTCGCGGACCGAGGCGCGGATCGTGACGGTGCGGTCGGAGACGATGGTGAGGTTCACGCCGGCCGGAATGGCGCGCTGGACTTTTGGGATTTCCGCCCGGATCTGGCTGACGACATCAATGACGTTGGCGCCGGGCTGGCGCTGGATGTCGATGATGACCGCCGGCGTGCCCTGGTACCAGCCGCCGGTGCGGTCGTTCTCGAGGCCATCCACGATCTGCGCGACGTCGCCGATCGTGACCGGGGAGCCGTTGCGGTAGGCGATGATAACAGGCTTGTAGGCGTCGGCGGCGGCGATCTGGTCGTTGGCGGCGATGAGGTAGGATTGCTGCGCGCCGTCGAGCGAGCCTTTTGGCCCGGAGACGTTGGCATTGGAGATCGCGGTGCGCAGATCCTCCATGGCGATGCCATAGGCGGCAAGGCGCGCCAGATCCGCCTGGATGCGCACGGCCGGCTTCAGCCCACCTAGCACCGAGACCCGGCCGACGCCGGAGATCTGGCTCAGCCGCTGCGCCAGAAGCGTGTCGGCGATGTCGCTCATCGCCCGCAGCGAGATCGTGTCGGAGCGAAGCGCCAGGGTCATCACCGGTGCGTCCGCCGGGTTCACCTTGGCGTAGGTCGGCGGATAAGGCAGCGTCTTGGGCAGCACGCCGGCCGCCGCGTTGATCGCGGCCTGCACGTCCTGGGTCGCGCCGTCGATGTCGCGGTTGAGATCGAACTGGAGCGAGATCTGGCTGACGCCGAACGAGCTCGTCGAGTTCATCGCCGTCAGCGACGGGATCTGGCCGAGCTGCCGTTCCAGCGGCGCGGTGATCAGCGAGGCGATCACGTCGGGGCTCGCGCCCGGAAGCTGCGTCGACACCTGCACGGTCGGGAAATCGACCTGCGGCAGCGCCGAGACCGGCAGCGAGAAATAGCCGAGCGCGCCCCCGATCAGCAGGGCGATGCCGAGCAGCGAGGTCGCGATCGGGCGGCGGATGAAGGGTTCGGAGACGCCCATGGGATATGCCTGCCGCTCAGGCGGCTGTTGTCGGGATCATGGCTGCTTGGCTCCAGGTCCCGATGCCCCCGGCCCCGATGCCGGTCCGGTCTGCCCCTTCTGGTCGCCTTCGCTGCTGCTCCTCTTGGCGCGGTGCTCGCCGTCCTTGCCCTGTCCGTCCTTTTGCCCGTCCTTGGCCTGCCCATCCTTCTTCTGGCCGTCCGGGCCGCGCGTGCGCTTGCGCGGGGCGAGATCGGCCGACGGTGTCTGGTCATCGCGGCCGACGACCACCTTGGAGCCGTCGGACAGATTGGCAAAGCCCGTCGTGACGACCTTGTCGGTCGGCGACAAGCCGCTGGCAATGACGGCGTCATGCTCGTTCTGCTGGGTCACGGTCACCGGCTTGGCGGAGACGACATTGTCCTCGCCGATGACGTAGCTGAAGGTGCCGATCGGTCCGCGCTGCACCGCCGATGTCGGCACCACCAGCGCCTGCATCAAGGTCTCGACCTTGAGGCGGACATTGACGAACTGGCCCGGCCAGAGCTGGTAATTGGCGTTGGGGAATTCCGCCTTGAGCTTGAGCGTGCCGGTGGTCTGGTCGACCTGGTTGTCGATGCCGGTCAGCTTGCCGGTGTCGATCACGGTGATGCCGTCATTGCCGAACACGTCGACCGCGAGCGTGCCCTTCGACGCCGCCGCGTTGACGCGCATGATCTGCTGCTGCGGCAGGCTGAACCACACCGCGATCGGCTGCAATTGCGTGATCACCAGGAGGCCCGTGGCGTCGGCGGCGTGGATGATGTTGCCCTGGTCGACCTGCCGCAGGCCGGCGCGGCCCGAAAGCGGCGCCACGATCTTGGTGTAGCTCAACGTCGCCGCCGCATTGTCGATCGCGGCCTGGTCGGCCTTCACCAGCGCCTCGGTCTGCGCGACCAGCGCGCGCTGGGTGTCTGCCTGTTGTTTGGAGCCCGCGTTGGAGGCAGCCAACTGCTCGTAGCGCGTAAGGTCGATGCGCTGGTTGGCGAGCTGCGCCTCGTCCTGCGCTTTCTTAGCGACGGCCTGATCATACGTCGCCTGGTAGAGCGCGGGATCGATCTCGCCGAGCACGTCGCCCTTCTTGACGTCCTGGCCCTCGGTGAATTTCACGGCGATCAGCTTGCCGTCGACCTGCGAGCGCACGGTCACTGTGTTGAGCGCGCGGATCGCACCCACGCCGTCGAGATAGACCGGGACGTCCTGGATGCGGGGTGTCGCCGCCAGCACCGGCACCGGCAGATCGGGCCGCTGGTTGCGGCCATTCGCCTGCTGTGGCTGCTGGTGCCAGACGGTCCAGCCGAAATAGCCGAGCCCGCCAAGGATGGCGAGCGTGATCAGGGTCATGACGAAGCCGCGGCCGCGCGATTTCTTCGCCGTCCCTTCCTTCGCGCCTTCCTTCGTATCCGGCTTAAAGAGCATTGACCGGTTTCTCCATTCGCGGCTCCCAGCCGCCGCCGAGCGCCTGATACAGGCTGACGATGGCGAGAAGCCGTGCGAGTTGGGCCTGCCACAACGCATCTTCGGCCTGAAATAGTGTCTGCTGGACGTTCAGCACAGTCACGATGTCGGCCGTGCCGGCGCGCAATTGCTGCTCGGCGAGATCGAAGGCGCGCTTCGACGACGTAACGACATCGCGCTGCAATTGTAGCTTGATCGTGGTCTGCTTGATCGAATACAGCGCGTTGTCGACGTCCGCAAACGACTGGATGATGGTCTTGCGGTAGGTCTGGAGCAACTCGTCCTGCCGCGCCTTGGCGAATTCGAAATTGCCGAGGATCTTGCCGCCGTCGAAGATCGGCTGCGTGGCGCTGCCGACGAGCTGGAAGAAGGCCGCATGCGGCTGGAACAGCGAGACCAGCGCCGAGCTCTGATAGCCGCCATTGCCGGTGAGCTGGATCGTCGGAAAGAACTGCGCGCGGGCATTGCCGATGTTCGCGGTCGCCGAGGCGAGCTGTGCTTCCTGGCGGCGGATGTCGGGCCGCTGCGTCAAAAGCTCCGACGGCAGGCCGGGCGTGACGCGCGGGATGGCGATCTTGTTCAGCGAGCCGCCGAGCACGCGGACGCTCTCCGGCGGCCGCGACACCAGCACGGCGAGCGCGTTGACGTTCTGGTCGAGCGTCTGGCGCAGCGGCGGCACCAGCGCCTTCTGGTTGGCGACCACGCTCTCCTGCTGGGCGACGTCGAGATCGGTCCCGGTGCCGGCCTTGCGGCGCTCGCGAATGGCATCAAGGATCCGCTGCGCGCTGGCGATATTGCTCTGGGCGGTGCGCAGCCGGTCCTGCGAGGCCAGCACCTGGAAATAGGCGTTGGCGACGCCGGCGAGCGTCGTCAGGGCGACGACGTCACGATCGAAACGGTTGGCATTCGCCGTCTCTTCCGCCGTTTGCAGCGCATCGCGGTTCTGGCCCCAAAAGTCGAGCTGGTAGCTCGCGCTCAGCGACGCCGAATAGTTGACGACCTCGCGGCCGCCGATGGACAGGCCCGAGGCGCTCGAACCCGAGGTGCGTGAATAGGTTTCCGATCCGCCGCCCGACAGGCTCGGCAGCAGCGCAGCGCCTGCCTGCCGCGCCTGGGCGTCGGCCTGGACGATGCGCGAGACGGCGGCGGCGATGTCGAGATTGACAGTCTGCGCCTCCTCCATCAGTTGCGTCAGCTCCGCGGAGCGAAAGCCGCGCCACCAATCCAGCGACGGCGGCGCATCCGGCTTGCCCGCGTATTTGTACTGCGTGGGAACATCGAGTGCGGGATCGGGCAAATCCTGCGTCAGCACGCAGGCGCCTGAACTGGCGGCAAGGCACGCCACGGCAGCCCATCGCGCCGCGCGCGACGTCCGGAACGTAAGGCTGGGAGATCGCCTCATGGCGACCGCAGGACCATCCTGTGTCACATCCACCCCCCGCCGGGCAGATAGATCCGCCACCGCAGAGCCGGATTAACCGATTCGTGGCGGGACGGCCGGGGGCGTTTATGTAACTCGTTCACAGCCGTGATGCTTTCTGCGGAACCTGAAGTTCATACTAGCGGGGCGCGGAACAGGGGGACAGTCCCGCACCTGCGAAATGCGGCCTCGAATGCGTCGATTGCGAGCTCTCACAAATACAAAATATCCCTGTCTCACAGAGCTTTTTCGCATTCCAGCCTCGCTCCGATGCGCATTCTAGCTTACCAAGATTTCATGTGATATTGCCGCTACGCCGACGCTAGGACCACCGGTCCCGGCAGCCGCTCCACCGAAACCTGCGCCGCGGCGCACCGCAGCTTCCCCGGCCTTGGCTGAGCGCACGGCGCGCTAGGCCTGCAATCGCACTGTGCACACGGCGGTGGACTGCCGGAGGTACCCCGCCAGCCCCTTGGCGACCGGCGCAGCGCGCACCTATATCATGCGCATGATTCGACGCTGACCGTTTGCGGGGCGCCCTCGGGTCCAGCGATATGAGGCGTATGGGGGCGCCTGGCTCGCGGTCGGACAGTATCCGTTCAGGTGATGGATCTGCCGATGTCGCATACCATCTCGGTGACGTCAGACACCATAGACACAGTGCTTGCCGATCTGCCGCGCATCGTTCGGCTCGCACTCAGTTTTGGCGCGCGGCTGCGGCGAGGAACGCTCGACGTCACCCTGCCCGACGGACGCGTGATCCGCCTCGGCGGCCAGGAGCCGGGCCCGAATGCGGCGATGCGGCTGCACAATTACGGCTTCGCGTCGCGCCTCATCAACGGCGGCGACATCGGCATCGCGGAGGCCTATCTCGCCGGCGACTGGGATACGCCGGACCTGACGCAATTCCTCTACCTGTTCTGCGTCAACCACGATCTCATCCAGGCCATGCTGAACGACAAGCCGCTGATGCGGTTCGTCCAACTGCTGCAGCACTGGTTCAACCGCAACACCCGCCGCCAGGCGCGGCGCAACATCCATGCCCATTACGACATCGGCAACGCGTTCTATTCGGCCTGGCTCGATCCCGGCATGACCTATTCCTCGGCGCTGTTCGAGGAGAGCACCTCCGATCTCACGGCAGCCCAGACCAACAAATACCGCCGGCTCGCCGAGGCGCTCGACCTGAAGCCGGACCAGACGCTGCTCGAGATCGGCTGCGGTTGGGGCGGCTTCGCCGAGTTCGCCGCAAAGACCTTCGGCACGCGCGTGGTGGGCCTCACGATCTCGACCGAGCAGCGCGATTTTGCGCAGAAGCGCATTCACGAGGCGGGCCTTGCCGACAAGGTCGAGATCCGTCTTCAGGATTATCGCGACGAATGCGACCGCTACGACCGCATCGCCTCGATCGAGATGATCGAGGCCGTCGGCGAGCAGTTCTGGCCGAAATATTTTGCCCAGTTGCGGGACCGGCTGCTGCCCGGCGGCCTCGCCGGCATCCAGGCGATCACCATCCAGGACAGGCTGTTCCAGAGCTACCGGCGCGAGGTGGACTTCATCCAGCGCTACGTCTTTCCCGGCGGCATGCTGCCCTCGCCCGCCGTGCTCAAGTCGCTCGGTGACAGGTTCGGTCTGCCCGTCATTCGCGAGCGCATCTTCGGGCAGGATTATGCCAAGACACTGGCCACCTGGCGGAATAACTTCCAGACGGCCTGGCCGGGCCTCGTGCCGCTCGGCTTCGACGACCGGTTCCGGCGGCTGTGGGAGTATTACCTGTCCTATTGCGAGGCCGGATTCCTGTCCGGGAATATCGACGTCCGGCAAGTCATCTTCGCAAAGCAGCAATAAGGGTTTGCGGGGTCGGCTTGCAAGGGTCGCTTGTAAGGCCCGCCACCCTACTTTAGGGTCGCGCCACCCTATGATCCAGCCGGTAATTGCCTGACATGACCATCAAAAATGACGTTGTCGAAGCCATCGGCAACACCCCGCTCATCAAGCTCAAGCGCGCCTCCGAACTGACCGGCTGCACCATTCTGGGCAAGGCCGAGTTCATGAATCCGGGCCAGTCGGTGAAGGACCGCGCCGGCAAATGGATGATCCTGGAGGCCGAGAAGCGCGGCGAGCTCAAGCCGGGCGGTCTCGTGGTGGAGGCGACCGCCGGCAACACCGGCATCGGCCTCGCGGTCGTGGCGAGCGCGCGCGGCTACCGCACGCTGATCGTGATCCCGGAGACGCAGAGCCAGGAGAAGAAGGATTTTCTGAAGCTGTGCGGCGCCGAGCTGATCGAGGTGCCGGCCCTGCCCTATGCCAATCCCAACAATTATCAGCATGTCGGCCGCCGGCTCGCCGACGAGCTGCGCAAGACCGAGCCCAATGGCGTGCTGTTCGCAGACCAGTGGAACAACCTCGACAATGCGAAGGCGCACTACGAGTCGACGGGCCCCGAGATCTGGGAGCAGACCGGCGGCAAGGTCGACGGCTTCGTCTGCTCGGTCGGCAGCGGCGGCACGCTCGCCGGCGTCAGCCGCTATCTGAAAGAAAAGAACAAGAACGTGAGGATCGCCTGCGCCGATCCGCATGGCGCCGGCATGTTCGAATATTTCCGGAGCGGCGACGCCAAGGCGACGCCGGGCGGCTCGATCACGGAAGGTATCGGCCTCAACCGTGCGACCGCAATCGTCGAGAGCGCCAAGGTGGATGACGCCTATCTCGTTCCCGACGCGGAAGCCGTCACGGTGATCTACGAGCTGCTCCAGCACGAAGGCCTGTGCCTCGGCGGTTCCACCGGCATCAACATCGCCGGCGCGATCCGGCTCGCGAAACAGCTCGGGCCCGGCAAGACCATCGTCACCGTGCTCTGCGATTCCGGCAGCCGCTATCAGTCGAAGCTGTTCAATGCCGACTTCATGCGCGCCAAGAACCTGCCAGTGCCGGAATGGCTGGAGAAGCGCAGCAACATCAAGCCGCCGTTCGTCTAGGCCGGGAGGGTTGCGGCCGCCCGGATTACCAAGTCCGGCTCAAGTTGAGCCAAGCCGCGGTGCCGTAGGGTGGGCAAAGCGTCAGCGTGCCCACCATGCTTGCCAAGATCGCCGAGGGATGGTGGGCACGGCGCGACGCGCCTTTGCCCACCCTACGGCAGCTCGCTTCACCGCAAGATCTGGCTCAAGAACAGCTTGGTGCGGGCGTGCCGGGGAGCGGCGAAGAACTCGTTCGGCGTATTGGCCTCGATGATCTGGCCCGCATCCATGAACACGACGCGGTTGGCGACCTCGCGGGCGAAGCCCATTTCGTGAGTGACGACCAGCATAGTCATGCCCTCCTCGGCGAGGTCGACCATGGTGTCGAGCACTTCCTTGACCATTTCGGGGTCGAGCGCCGAGGTCGGCTCGTCGAACAGCATTACCTTGGGGTTCATCGTCAGCGCGCGTGCGATCGCGACGCGCTGCTGCTGGCCGCCGGACATCTGTCCGGGAAACTTGTTGGCCTGATGCGGGATCTTGACCCGCTCCAGGAATTTCATCGCGTTGACCTCGGCGTCCCTCTTCGGGATATTGCGCACCCAGATCGGCGCCAGCGTGCAGTTCTCCAGCACGGTCAGATGGGGGAACAGGTTGAAGCTCTGGAACACCATGCCGACCTCGCGGCGGACCGCATCGACGTGCTTCAGGTTCGGCCCGAGCTCGATGCCGTCGACGACGATCTCGCCCTCCTGGAATTCCTCGAGCGCGTTGATGCAGCGGATCAACGTCGACTTGCCCGAGCCCGAGGGGCCGCAGATCACGATGCGCTCGCCCTTCTTGACCTCGAGGTCGATGTCGCGCAGCACGTGGAACTCGCCGTACCATTTGTTGAGGCCGGAAATCTTGACGATGGGGTCGGACATGATGACCTCGATCAGTTGCGACGGTGAGCGTTGAGGCGGTGCTCGACGAAGAGCGAGTAGCGCGACATTCCAAAGCAGAAGATGAAGTAGATGATCCCGGCGAAGGCAAAGCCGGTGAACGCGGTCGACGGCGTCGACCATTTCGGATCCGAGAACGACGCCCTGAGCGAGCCCAGCAGGTCGAACAGCGCCACGATCGAGACCAGCGACGTGTCCTTGAACAGCGAGATGAAGCTGTTGACGAGGTTCGGAATGACGTGGCGCAGCGCCTGCGGCAGCACGATCAGCGAGGTCGTCTTCCACCAGGACAGGCCCAGGGCGGCGGCCGCCTCGCCCTGCCCGCGCGGGATCGCGGCCAGCCCGCCGCGGACGTTCTCGGCCTGATAGGCGCCCGTGAATAGCGAAATGCCGATCAGCGCGCGTACCAGACCGTCGACCGTAAAATTGCCCGGCAGAAACAAGGGCAGCATGTAGGTCGCGAAGAACAGCACGGTGATCAGCGGCACGCCGCGCCAGAACTCGATGAAGGCGATCGAGAAGATCCGGATCAGCGGAATGGTCGAGCGGCGGCCGAGCGCCAGCGCGATGCCGATCGGCAGCGAGGTGACGATGCCGGTCACGGAGACCACCAGCGTCACAAGAAGCCCGCCCCACAGATTCGTGGTCACGACCGGCAGGCCGCCGTGATCGAGCCCCATCAGCTTGATCACGACCGCGATGGCGACAAAGGTGGCGATGCTGGATGTCAGCGCCCGGCCGCCGGTGCGAACGCCGCCACCGACGACGAAGGCGATCAGGGAGACGATGGCCGCCGTGATGGCGAAATCGGCCCAGACCGACTGGCCCGTTCCCTGGAGCTGGTCACGCAGCCAGGTCAGCGGAAAGATCAGCCAGTAGATCGCGGTGCCGAGCAGCACGATGAGATTGCCGGCCAGCCAGAAGAGCGGTGCGATGGTTGAGGTCTTGGCGAGACTGAGCAGAGCCTGCCCGGCGCCGATGATGCTGTCGTCGAACAATCGCAGCAGGCCGGCCGTCCAGCTCAGGCCAAACCCGGTGATGCCGCCGCCGTGCAACAGAAAGAATGCAACGACTGGAAAGGCGAAGAAGAACAGACCGGCGTTCAGTCCCTTCGCCGGCAGGCGCGGAATGAGCAGCGGCAGAAGCAGAGCCGCCGCCAGGATCAGCGAAAGGTTGACCCGCCAGCGCTCGGCCTCGGGATAGAAGCCGTAGATCAGTTGCGGCAGCTTGGCCTGGATGAAGGGCCAGCAGGCGCCGACCGAAAAGCCGGCATTCTCGGTCAGGCACGCCGTGCGATCCTTGCCGGTCCAGACCGCATCGACCATCAGGAACTTCACGGCAGGAATGACGGTGAACCAGAGCAGCAAGGCGCCGACGATCGTGAGCAAAATGTTGGTCGGCGAATTGAACAGGCGCGTGCGCATCAGGCCGATGAAGCCCGTGGTCTTGACCGGCGCGGGACGCTCAGTGAGCAGGTCCCGGCGGACATAGGCGGACGAGATGATGTCGCTCATGCGCCCAGACTCCGGCTGACGCGCCAACCGTAGACGCTCATGACGGCGCTCGTGAGCAGCGAGATCAGGAGGTAGACGCCCATCGTCATGGCAATGATCTCGATCGCCTGCCCGGTTTGGCTCAGCGACGTGCCGGCGAACACCGACACCAGGTCAGGATAGCCGATCGCGACCGCGAGCGAGGAATTCTTGGTGAGGTTGAGGTACTGGTTGGTCAGCGGCGGCACGATGACGCGCATCGCCTGCGGCACGACGATCAGGCGGAGCGTGGTGCCGCGGCTCAGGCCGAGCGAGGATCCCGCTTCCATCTGACCGGAGTGGACGGACAGGATGCCGGCGCGCACGATCTCGGCGATGAAGGCCGCGGTATAGGTCGACAGCGCCAGCGTCAGCGCCACGAATTCCGGGGTGACTCTTGAGCCGCCGGCAAAATTGAACCCCTTGAGCTGCGGCAGCTCGAAGGTGAAGGGCAGGCCGAACACCAGCACGGCCGCGAGCGGCAGCCCGAACAGCAGGCCCAGCACATAGGGCCAGATCCGGATCATCTGACCGCGCTGAAATAGCGCCCGCCGCGCATAGAAGCGCAAAACCAGCGAAGCGACGATGCCGAGGACCAGCATCGCCAGGAATGGCTCGAAGCCGCCCTCACCGATCGGGCGCGGAATGACGAGCCCACGGTTGCTAATGAAGGCGATGCCCAGCAGCGAAATGCTCTGCCGCGGATTGGGCAACGCCGCGAGAACCGCCAGGTACCAGAACAGGATCTGGAACAGCACCGGCAGATTTCGGCCGATCTCGACATAGATCTCGCCGACGCGTGACAGCAGCCAGTTGGGCGACAGCCGGCACAGCGCGACGATGAAGCCGATCACGGTGGCGAAGAAGATGCCCACCACCGAGACCACGAGCGTGTTCAAAAGCCCGACCACGAACACGCGCAGGAACGTGTCCGAGCCGGTGTAGGAGATCAGGGTCTGGTTGACGTCGAAGCCGGCGTTGTTGCGCAGGAAGCCGAAGCCGGCGGCAATGTGCTGGTTTTCGAGGTTGGCCCGGGCGTTGGAGACGATCTCGTAGCCAATCCAGCCCAGGATCGCCGCGAAGGCAAACTGGACGGCGACGCCGTTCCAGCCTGCCTTGCCGCCCAGAACGCGCCTGATCTTCAGCGCGATCTGGGCCGGCGGTTTTCGAGCCTCGGTGCTCATCGCCGCGGATCAGGCGGGATCAGCGGATCGGCGGCGCGTACTGAAGACCGCCCTTATTCCAGAGATTGTTGAGGCCACGGCTGATGCCGAGCGGCGAACCGGCGCCGACGTTGCGATCGAACACCTCGCCGTAATTGCCGGTGGCCTTCACGATCCGCACCACCCAGTCCTTGGTCAGGCCGAGCTGTTCGCCGAAATTGCCGTCGCTGCCGAGCACGCGCTTCAGCTCCGGATTTTCCAGTTTCGCCTTCTCGTCGACGTTCTTCGAGGTCACGCCCAGCTCTTCGGCGGTGACCATGGCGAACAGCGTCCATTTCACGATGTCGAACCACTGGTCGTCGCCGTGACGCACCATCGGCCCGAGCGGCTCCTTCGAGATGATTTCGGGGAGCACCATATGGTCGTTGGGATTGGCAAGCTTGAGGCGGTTGGCGTACAGACCCGACTGGTCGGTGGTGAAGACGTCGCAGCGGCCGGCTTCATAAGCCTTGACCGTTTCGTCGTTGGTGCCGAACGCGATCACCTCGTACTTCATGTTGTTGGCCTTGAAGTAGTCGGCGAGATTCTGCTCGGTGGTGGTGCCGGTCTGGACGCAGACCGAGGCGCTGTTGAGCTCGAGCGCCGAATTCACCTTGAGCGACTTCTTCACCATGAAGCCCTGCCCGTCATAATAGGTCACGCCGGTGAAGTTGGCGCCGAGCGAGGTGTCGCGCGAGATGGTCCAGGTGGTGTTGCGCGAGAGCACGTCGATTTCGCCGGATTGCAGCGCCGTGAAACGATCCTTGGCGGACAACGGCACGTACTTGACCTTGGTCGGATCGTTGAAGATCGCCCCGGCGATCGCGCGGCAGAGGTCGACGTCAAGCCCGGTCCAGTTGCCCTTGTCGTCGGGCGAGGAGAAGCCGGGCAGGCCCTGGCTGACGCCGCAGGACAGCATGCCCCGGTCCTTGATGGTCTTGAGCGTTTGCGCATCGGCGGCCTGGGCGGAGAGGCCGGCGGCGAGAGCGAGAGTGAGAGCCAGGGTTACGCGTTTCATGGGCTGAAGGCCTTTCAAAGTCGTCTCAATGTCAGGAATGGCGTCTTTGGGATCGTCTCCGCTAGGGCTAGCCGCATCAAGACTGGCCTTGCAAGAGTCATGCTGGAAAACCTTGCCGAACACTCGCCCATCCCGGGAGGCCATACCTTAATCCCCGCCGCAGGCGCCCGCCGTTACGGCTGTGACGCAAGGTCCGGTCAGACGATGGATCGAAGGTCGCGGCAGCCCCTCAACATGCGGCGACTGAATAGCACCCGCGCATCTCAGAACGACTGGCGAGCCGGGTCAAGGGGTTGACGGGACTCTTCTGTGTTCTGTTATTAACGGCAGCGGCCTTCGGCCGGCCCGCGGGCGCGGCGCGCCCGGTGGAAACGCGGTTTTGAAAGCAGACGCATGGATTCCTCGCACCCCTCCCAACAGAACGCCGAAACCCGGCTGGTGACCTCCGGCCGCGACACCAAGGCGCAGAAGGGGTTCGTCAATCCGCCGGTGTTTCACGGTTCGACCGTGCTCTATCCGACCGCCGAGGACCTGCACGCCCATCGCGGCGAGTTCCAGTACGGCCGCCACGGCACCCCCACCACCAGGGCGTTCCAGGAGACGCTTATGGCACTGGAGGGGCCGCAATGCGCCGGCGTCGGCATCGTGCCGTCGGGGCTGTCGGCGATCTCCACCACCCTGCTCTCGGTGCTGAAGACCGGCGACCATCTGCTCGTCTGCGACAACGTCTATCGGCCCTCGCGCAATTTCTGCAACGGCATGCTCGCGCGCCTTGGCATCGAGACCACCTATTTCGATCCGCTGATCGGCGCGGGCATCGACAAGCTGTTCAAGCCCAACACCCGCGCGGTGCTGGTGGAGGCGCCGGGCTCGCAGTCGTTCGAGATGCCGGACATCCGCGCCATCGCCGAGGTCGCGCATGCGCGCGATGCGCTCGTCATCGACGACAACACCTGGGCGACGCCGCTCTATCATCGCTCGCTCGACCAGGGCGTCGACATCAGCATGCAGGCCGCCACCAAATATATCGGCGGCCATTCCGACATCATGTTCGGCACCATCTCGGCCAACGCCAAGGCCTGGCCGCAGATCGCCGAAGGCATCCGCCTGCTCGGCGTCTGCGCCGGCCCTGACGACGTCTTCCTCGCGCTGCGCGGCCTGCGCACGCTGTCGGTGAGATTGGCGCAGCATCATCGCTCGGGGCTCGACATGGCGCGCTGGCTCGCGGCCCGACCCGAGGTCGCGCGCGTGCTGCATCCGGCGCTCGAAACCCATCCCGGCCATGCAATCTGGAAGCGCGATTTCACCGGCGCGTCGGGCCTGTTCAGCATCGTGTTGACGCCGGCGCCGCAGAAGGCGGTCGACACCATGCTCGACACGCTCAAGCTGTTCGGCATGGGCTTCTCCTGGGGCGGCTTCGAGAGCCTCGTGATTCCCTTCGATTGCGACGCCTATCGCACCGCCACGAAGTGGTCGCCGGGCGGCCCGACCCTGCGACTGCACATCGGCCTCGAAAGCGTCGACGATCTCAAGTCCGATCTCGATCGCGGCTTCGCTGCCCTCAAGGCGGCAATGTGAGCCTGCTCACAAGGCATCGCGCCTCGGGACGCGGCAATCGCGCGCCGGCGGACGCGCAAAACGCGCGCCGCGGGAACGCGCAACCGCCGCAAACGTAACGCGGATGCGCCAACAAAGGGTTTGAACCGCTGACGTTTGGCGCTAGCCTCACCAATCGACTCCAATCCGGACGCGGAGCATGGGAACGTTGGTTCTGCTCGATCTGATGGGCGGCGTGGCGCTGTTGCTGTGGGGCCTGCACATGGTCCACAGCGGGATTCTGCGCGCCTTCGGCCCGGACCTGCGGCGGCTGCTCGGCAAGGCGCTCGGCAACCGATTCAACGCGTTCGCCGCCGGGCTAGGCCTTACCGCGCTGCTCCAGAGCAGCACGGCGACGGCGCTGATCACCAGCTCATTCGCGGCAGAAGGCCTGGTCAGCCTGGCCGCCGCGCTCGCCATCATGCTGGGGGCCAATGTCGGCACGACGCTGATCGTGCAGGTGCTGTCGTTCAACATCGCAGCCGTTGCGCCTGTCCTGTTCGTGCTCGGGCTCGTCGCCTTCCGCTCCGGCCCACGGTCGCGGATCAAGGATATCGGGCGCGTCTTCATCGGTCTCGGCTTGATGCTGCTGTCGCTGCACATCCTGCTCGACACACTGGCTCCGGCCGAGAACGCGCCGGGTGTTCGTGTCATGATGTCCGCGATCACGGGCGATCCCGTGCTCTGCATCGTCATCGCCGCGCTCGTCACCTGGGCGGTGCATTCGAGCGTCGCCAGCGTGCTGCTGATCATGTCGCTGGCCTATTCGCAGTTCATCACGCCTTACGCGGCCCTCGCGCTGGTGTTGGGGGCCAATCTCGGCAGCGCCATCAATCCCGTGTTCGAGGGCGCCCGGCGCGACGATCCCGCAAGCTACCGCCTGCCGCTCGGCAATCTCGCCAACCGCGTGATCGGGATCGCGCTGGTGCTGCCGTTCCTGAATGGGATCGCTGAGCACATGCACGCCTGGCAGCCTGATCTCGCCAGGATGACGGCGGCCTTCCACATCGCCTTCAACGTAGGCACGGCCGTCATCTTCATCGGCCTGCTCGACATCATGTCCCGGCTCCTGACCCGGCTGCTGCCTGATCGCGTCCGGGAAGACGATCCGGCCCGGCCGCGCTATCTCGACGAGAGCGCGCTGGAGACGCCGTCACTGGCGCTCGCCGACGCCGCGCGTGAGACCTTGCGCATGGGCGATCTCGTCGAGGTCATGCTGCGCAAGGTGATGGCGGCGATGATGACCGGCGACCGTGCGCTGGTCGACCAGGTCACGAAGATGGACAATGTCGTCGACAGCCTCGACGAAGCCATCAAGCTCTATGTGACGAAGCTGATGCGGGGCAGCCTCGACGAGAGCGAGGGGCGGCGCGCGATGGAGATCATCTCCTTCGCCATCAACCTCGAGCATATCGGCGACATCATCGACAAGAGCCTGAGCGAGCTCGCGACCAAGAAGATCAAGCGCCGCTTCCAGTTCTCGGTCGAGGGCGCCGAGGAGCTCGCCGCCTTCCACAAGCGCACGATGGACTCGCTGCGGATCGCCTTCGGCGTCTTCATGTCGGGCGATGCCAACGAAGCGCGCAAGCTGCTGGTGGAGAAGACCACGCTGAAGAACACCGAGCTCGCCGCCGTCGAGCGTCATCTCGACCGCCTGCGCGAGGGCCGCCCCGAGACCATCGAGACCACCTCGCTGCATCTGGACGTGCTGCGCGACCTGCGCCGCATCCACTCGCATATCTGCTCGGTCGCCTATCCCGTGCTCGATGCCGCCGGCGAGCCTTATCGCAGGAGCGAGGCGGATGCCGCCCTGCCCGCCTCCGGCGCGGCCTCGGCGTTACCGCGCTAGCGGCGCGTCTCAGCGATCCATCGTCCTCGAGGCGCGGCCGCGGTTCTTGATGATCAGCATGATGTTGCGGATATAGATGATGGTCGCGAGCGCCTGCCCAAGGATGATGACGGGCTCGCGCTTCACGACGCCGTAGACCAGCGTCATCAGCCCGCCGCCCATCGAGCAGAACCAGAACGCCATCGGCACCACGCTGTTGCCGGCCCGCTCGCTCGCGATCCACTGCACCAGGAAGCGCGCGGTGAAGAACAGCTGCGCGACGAGGCCGAACGCCAGCCAGAAATCGAACTTGGCGACGAAGACGTCGTAGAGATAGTTATTCAACGCCTGACCGTATTGGATGATCATGCCTTCACCTCAGTCACATCTGGTGTCGGCTTCTTGCGGCGGATCAGCCACCACACGCCGACGAGATCCATGATGCCGATCCACAGCCGGTCGAAGAAACCATAGTTTGACACGCCGGAACGGCGCGGCCGGTCGATCACGTCGACATAGGCGATCTCGTAGCCCTCTCGGCGCACCAGCGCCGGCAGGAAGCGATGCAGCCCGTCGAAATAGGGCATCATCAGGAACACGTCGCGCCGGAACGCCTTCAGGCCGCAACCGGTATCGCGCGTTCCGTCCTTCAGGATAGCATTGCGGACGCCGTTCGCCACGCGCGACTGGAATTTCTTGAAGCCGGTATCCTTGCGTCCGACACGCTGACCGGCAGCGAGGCCGACGCGCCCCGCCCCCTTCTCGACCGCCGCGATCAGGTCGGGCAGGAAGGCGGGATTGTTCTGCCCGTCGCCGTCGAGCGTCGCCACGATCGTGCCGCGCGCCGCGCGCACGCCACTGCGCACTGCTGCCGACTGGCCGCCTGATCTGGCATGGCGAAGCTGCCGGAGATTGTCGCGCTGCTGCATGATCGCGCCGAGCCGTTCGCCGGTCGCGTCCGTCGAGCCGTCATTGACGTAGATGATTTCATAGGCCCAGCGGCCGTCGAGCGCCGCGCCGATCTCCTCGATCAGCGGCGCGATGTTGTCGGCTTCGTTGCGCACGGGAACGACGATGGAAACCGAAGGCTGGGACGACGACAAATCGAAAGCTCGTGGTTGGAATTGGCCTGCCCCGGGGAACCGGCGGTCCCGGCAGGCAGCCGCTTTTATGGGGCGGATGCCCCCTGGGCAACCCTTTTGAGGCGGCCCGAGACCGCCCCTGCAAGAGGCACAATGGTGCCGTCGGCGCGGATGGCAAAGCCGAGCCTCCGGGCCGCGAACCAGTAGCGCACTGCCATGGCGCCGACCATGCCGACCAGAGCGCCGGCAACGACGTCGCTCGGATGATGCGCGAGCAGCACCAGCCGGGTCAGCAGGATCACGATTGCGTAAGTGAACATGAACACGCGCAGGCGCGGCCACAGCGCCGAGACCGCAAACGCCAGCGCAAACGCCGTCACCGCATGCCCCGACGGCAGGCTGGCATAAGCCCCCGTTCCCTCGAACGGGATGAAGTTGAACGGATCGGCCTTGCCGCTCACGAACGGACGTCCGCGACCGATGAGATATTTCAGGATCTCGGCAACGAACACGGACAGGGCGACAGACAGAAACATGAACTGCAGCCGCGTACCGAGGCCGAGCAGCAGCCCACGACGGGTGCCATGCAATCCCGCTGCAACGAGCGCCAGGACCACCAGCGTCCCCCCGAGCACCGAGAGCACATACTCGTCCTTGCCGAAATCGGTGAGGATGCGGATCGGCCACAGGCTCGGCGTGCCACGCACCGGCATCAGCTGGATCTCGGTCTGATCGAACGCGAGCATCAGCACGATAATCAAGGCCGCACCGGCCGCGCTGAGCCACAGCGAATGCCGCGCCAGCTTTCGCGCGGCTTCGGCGCGGCATGAATGCGAAGGCGTACGGACGAGCTGCGCCAGGGCACGGCCCGACACCGCGAGCAATTGCGCGGGATAGCCCGGGCGCGGCGTGATGTCGGCTGGCGCCGGCATCTACTCAGTGCCTTCCGAGCGGAAGATCGAGATCGAGATCGCGCGCCCTTGCGAGAAATTATAGCCGTCGATGCGGGTACCGACCTTGTAGCGCAGCCCGATCGCCTCGGCCCGCTGCACGAAGCTGCGCTCCGAGCGCTGCTCGATCAGCGCGAAGCGACAGCTCCCCTGCCGCAGGAAATCCGCCGCGCCCGAGCCGTCTGTGAGCAGCGTCTGCGTGCCCGTCAGGAACACGAGGCTCGGCTCGTGATAGCCGGCGGCGGCTGCCTTCGGCCCGACGCAGGTGACGTTGCGAAGCGCGCGTGCGATCTCGATGCTCGGAAACAGCGGGGTCAGCGACGGCAGCACGATGCCGTAGACCACGACCGCGAGCATCAGGGCTGCGACCAGCGCGTTGAGCAGCGAGCGCTCGGCGCGGTTGGTGTCGAACAGCCACCAGGCGAACAGACCGAAGATGAGCGAGGCCGCAATGAACGGCCAGGCCACGAACGCCGGTTGCCGCGTCAGCATGACCGCGCCGACCACGGCGATGATCGAGGCGGCAGCGGGAATCGCGAACCACCAGGCCGAGCCGCGCGCGAGCCACGAGCGCGACAGCACGTTGCGCTCCAGCGCACCGACGGTAAGGATCGCGATCGCCGGATACAGCGGCAGCACGTAATGCGGCAGCTTGGTCAGCACTGCCTCGAACACGATCCAGGAAGGGATCAGCCAGGCCAGCAGGAACTGCGCGCCGGGCTCGCGCCGGGCCCGCCACACCGCCGGCGCCGCCATCGCCGCAAGCGGCGCGCCGGGCCAGAACGTGATCCAGAATAGCGCCAGATACAGTCCGGGCGGCGCGCCATGGGATTCCTGGGCGCCGATTTTGCTCAGCATGTCGCCGCCGACGGAATCGGCGAAGAAGGCATCGCCTGCGCGCCAGAAGATCGCGACGAACCAGGGCAGCACCAGCACCAGCATCCACATCAGGCCCCAGAGCGGACGCAGCTTCCACAGCCACGAGGCATCTCGGTCCTGGATCGCGAGCGCGACGATGGTCAGGCCCGCGAACATCAGGATCAGCGGACCCTTGATGAGGATGCCGACGGCGAGCGCGGTCCAGAAGATCGCGGGCCAGCTCCAGGGCGGATGGGTCTCATCCTCTGCGCGCTGCCACGACAGATAGGCGCGCGACATCGCGCCCATCGCGGCGGTCACGCAGAACAGCAGCATCGCATCGGTTTTCGCGAGGCGTGCTTCGACGCCGAGCAGCACCGAGGCGCACATCAGGAGCGCGGCGAGCACCGCGGCGCGCCGCGTGACGAAGCCGAGCGCGGCCCAATAGGTCATGAGCACGGCGCCGATTGCGCCGATCAGTGACGGCAGCCGGTACACCCAGATCCGCAATTCGGCCTTCGGCAGCTTGAGCGCGGATGCGGCTTCAACCGCGGCCGACTGCAACCAGTAGATGCCGACTGGCTTCTTGTAGCGGACGTCTTCCTGGAAGCGGATGTCGACATAATCGCCGCTCTCGACCATCTGCTTGGTGGCCTGCGCAAAGCGCGCCTCGTCGCGGTCAACGGGCGGAATCGTGAAGAAGCCCGGCAGGAATAGCAGCAGCGCACACAGCAGCAGGAAGCCGACCGCGCGGGCGTGACTGGCCGTGGCGTAGTCCAGCATAAGCACGAGCCGGCTGCCCGGATTCACGGGCGCTTTCGGCTCGCGGGGTGCTCCAAAACGGGGGCTGGGATAGGTCTCGGCCATTGGTTCCGCTTACGCTGAAACCGTCATTCGGACAACCGGTTAAGGCGGGGTCATTGAATTCGAATGACAACTGTGTCCGCGGCGCCAGTGGCGTCGATCACGGTGAGCCGCGCAAAGCCCGGACCAGGCGGATCGATCAGGCGCTGGCGGCGCCCGTCGATCTCGCCCAGTGATGTTCCGTTAACCATGATGGTCATGGGAAGGACGCCGCCGGCGACCTTCACCGGCATGGCTGCGCTCCCCTCGCCGCCGGAACGGTCGACATCGATCCGCGAGCCGTTCAGCGGGAACTGGATGTGCAGCGCCTGCTCGCTGCCGGTCCGCACTAGTTCCCCGACCGGGCGGAACCGCTTCAGCGGCAATGGCAACTTGGCGTTGCTGGCGACCAGAGTTCCCTTCGGCGGCTTCGGCAACGGGGCCAGCGTCTTGCCGGTGCGGGCGAAGGCATCGAACAGGATCGGGGCTGCGGCCACGCGGCCGATCAGGCCGGGAACCGGCGCGCCGTCGGGCCGGCCGACCCAGTCGCCGATGGTCATGCGGCCGTCGAAGCCGACCGACCAGGCGTCGCGATAGCCGTAGGAGGTGCCGGTCTTGAACGCGATGCGGTTGTGGGCGGCGTTTTCGGGCGGCGGCGTGCCCAGGAGCACGTTGCCGACCTGCCAGGCCGCGACCTGGTCCAGCAGCCGCAGCGGTTCCCGATCGTCCCGGCCGGTCATGAGGTCGCGCAACGGCATGGTGGTGCCGAGCCGGGCGAAACCCGTATAGAGCTGGGTGAGGTCCTGCAGTGTCACACCAACGCCGCCGAGTCCCATCGCGAGCCCCGGTGCCTCGTCCTTGGGCAGGACCAGATTGCCACCAGCCTGCCGCAGCCGCGACGACAGCCGGCTCGCGCCGACGCGGTCGAGCAGCACGATCGCCGGCACGTTCAGCGACAATTGCAGCGCCTTCTTCACCGGCACCGTGCCCTGAAACGTCATGTCGAAATTTTCCGGCGCGTAGGAGCCGAAGCGGACGGGCCGGTCGTCGATCAGACTGTCGGGGTGGACGAAGCCGTCCTCGAAGGCGAGCCCGTAGATGAAGGGTTTTAGCGTCGACCCCGGCGAACGGACGGCGCGGGTCATGTCGACCTGCCCCGCCCGGCTCTCGTCGAAATAGTCGGCCGAACCGACGCGGGCGAGCACGTCGCCGCTCTCATTATCGACCACGATGATGCCGACCGAGATGTTGGGCCCGAGCGCAATGGCACGGTCGCGCGCCAGCGGCTCCAGCACCTTCTGCAGATTGGCGTCGAGCGTCAGCTTGATGACCGGCGTATCCTTGACCGTCGACAGCGCCGTGTCGGAGGCGTGCGGCGCGAGGATCGGCATCGGCTTGCGCAGTTTTGGCACGGGCACGGCCTTGGCCTGCTTCGCGTCCTCAAGGCTGACCACATGCTCCTCGACCATGCGGTCCAGCACGCGGTCGCGCGCCTTGCGTGCGGCCTCGGGATAGCGATCGAGCCGGCGCGTCTCCGGCGATTGCGGCAGCGCCACCAGCAGCGCGGCCTCGGCCATCGAGAGCCGCTTCGGCTCCTTGCCGAGATAGGCGATCGAGGCCGAGCGGATGCCTTCGAGATTGCCGCCATAGGGCGCCAGCGCGAGATAGAGGTCCAGGATCGCATCCTTGCTCATGCTGCGCTCGATCTCGATCGCGCGTACGATCTGGCGCAGCTTGGCATAGAGCGAGCGCTGCCGCCGCGGCTCCATCAGGCGCGCAAGCTGCATGCTGATGGTCGAGCCGCCCGAGACGATGTGGCCGCGCGTGGTGAGCTGTAGTGCGGCGCGCCCGAGAGCGAGCGGGTCGAGACCGTTATGCGCGTAGAAGCGCTGGTCCTCATAGGCGAGCAGCAGCTTGAGATAGTTCGGATCGACGTTGGCCCTGGCATCGACCGGCAGCCGCCAGCGGCCGTCGGCCATGGCATAAGCGCGCAGCAGTTTTCCGTTGCGATCGACGACCGTGGTGGAGACCTGGCGTGCCTCGTCGAGCGGCAGCGGGCCGAGCGAGTAGACCCAGGCGACGAAGCCGCAGGTGGCGAGGATGAGCGTGAGCGCGAGGCCCGAGAGGACACGACGGCCCCAGCCCTTTGCTCCGTCATGGCCGGGCTTGTCCCGGCCATCCACGTTCTTCGCCACGGCGCCACAGTTCGTGGATGCCCGGGACAAGCCCGGGCATGACGACGGAGTTTGAGGAGGCGCCGCGTTTCTCATCTCTCTACTCACTTCGCCGCCCGCACCTCGACGTTACCCGTCCCGGTCCGGCCGTAGCGCGAGGGATTGTACATGTCCTCGACATAGGCCTGGGGCAGCACGTATTTGCCGGGCGAGACCGCGCGCACGACGTACGCGACGGTGAAGACCGACTTGGAGTCCGAGGCGCGATCGACCGCCGCCGTGAAGCGGTCGTCACGGAACTCGGTATCTTCAGGCTCCTCGCCGTCCTCGATCCAGTCCAGCGTGCCGCTGTCGCCCGACGACACCAGCTTCGGATTGTCGATCTCGAGGCCCGCGGGCAGATAGTCGGACACCATGATGTGGCCGTACTCGGGCTTCGCCTCGGTGATCTTCAGCACCACGGCGAAACGCTGGTTCTGCTTGACCTTGCTGATGTCGGCGGGCTTGCCGTCGAGCGTGAAGTAATTGCGCTCGATCTTGAAGCCGTTCGATGCAGCCGGCTCCGGCGTGACCGGCGAGCCCGACACCGAGACCACCGCCTGGACCGGCGCATCGCCGGTGTTGGTGATCTTCAGCGGTTTGCCCTCCAGCGTCACGGCCTTGTAGCTGCGGTACAGCGCGGTCTTGACCGGCTGGCCGTCGACTTCCATCGACATGTTCTCCTTGGCGAGCGCGCGCGCCGCGAGCACCAACCACGCATTCTCCTGCGTCGAGGTGTAGGGCGTCAGCCCGCGCGCGGTCTCGACCCGCGACACCGCCTGCGTCAGCGTCGCCTTCGGCGCGTTGCCTTCGCTGGCGAGCGAGACCAGCGCTGCGGCATCGCGCAGCTGCGAGCCGTAGTCGGTGCGGCCGAACTCCAGCACCGGTTTTGGCGCAAGGCTGTCGAGCGCGGCACCGTAGACGCGTTCCGCGCGGTTGCGGTCGCCGACCAGCGCCAGCGCGGCTGCAAGCTGCGACTTCGCGATCGGGGTCGCGAGGTTGCTCAACTTGGTGTCGGCGAGATAGCGGAGATCGCCGATCGGCGCCGCGCCATTGCGTGCGAGCACGTAGAGGCCGTAGGCGAGATCGCGCCCGCCGTCCTTCTCGGGCTCGTTGCCGTTCACGACCGAGTTGCGGATACGGTCGAGCGCGTTCTTGAACAGCACGTCCGGCACCGCAAAGCCTTTTTCGCGGGCGCGGGTGAGGAAGTCCGTCACGTAGGCGTCGAGCCAGGCGTCGTCGCCTCCGGCCGACCACAGGCCGAACGAGCCGTTGGAGCCCTGGCGTGCCAGCAGCCGCTCGATCGCATCGCGGATGCGCTGGTCGACCTCGGTGTCCATGGCCAGATGCGCGCCGACGGCGAGCTCGTTGACATAGAGCAACGGCAAGGCACGGCTCGAGATCTGTTCGGAGCAGCCATACGGGTAGCGGTCGAGCGCCTTCAGGATCGTTGCGGCGTCGAGCGCCGTCGACAGGCTGGCCGAAACCGAGACGCTGCCGGTGCCCGGGACGAGATCGGAGAACATGTCCGAGGTCAGCGTCAGGCTTTCACCCTTCGCCAGCGTCCGGATCGAACGCCGCGCCAGCACCTGCGTCGCCGCCTTGACGTCGAGCGCATAGTGACGTGCCAGCGCTAGCCCGTTCGGTCCGTTGATGTCGACGTCGAGCGTCGCCTGCCCCGCCGCCGTCGCGTCGATTGCGAGCGTAAACGCGTTGCGCTGCTTGGCGGCGAGCTTGACCGTGGTTGCGGGATTGCCGGTCATCTTCACCGGGCCGCCGGTCTTCACGTTGATGACGTAGTCGCCGGCCTGGCCCTCGACATTGTCGATCTCGAGATTGACCGTGCCGTGGTCGCCATTGAGCAGGAAGCGCGGCAAGGTCGTGGTCAGCACCACGGGATCGCGGATCACGACATCCGTGTTGGCGCGGCCGAGCTTCGTGGCGGTCCACGCCACCGCCATGACGCGCGCGGTGCCGGCGAACTCGGGGATATCGAAGCTCACTTCGGCGGTGCCGTCGGCGGCGACCGTGACGATGCCCGAGTAGAGCGCGAGCGGCTTTTGCGCGGGCGGAGAGCCCTGCAATTCGCCGGCGCCGGCATCGCCGCCGGACTTGATCTGTCCGCGCGTGCCCGACATGCCGTCGATCAGTTGCCCATAGAGATCGCGGATCTCCGCGCTCAGGCGGCGCTGGCCGAGATAATAATCGTCCGGCGCCGGCGGCTTGTAATTGGTCAGGTTGAGGATGCCGACATCGACCGCGGCAATCACCACCTTGGCGTCCTCGCCCGGATTGAGCCCGTCGAGCTTGACCGGGATCTTCAACGTCGCATTCGGCCGGACCAGTGCCGGCGGCGTCAGCTTCACCTGGAGCGTGCGGGTCTGCTTGTCGATGCCGAACCATTTCAGGCCGATCGCCCGGCCCGGCATGCGTTGCGCAGCCGCATCGAGCGGGCGGCGCAGCGTCGCCACCACATAGGCGCCGGTGCCCCAGTCCTTGCCGACCGGCAGCCTCACCTGCGCGGTACCTTCCTTGACGTCGATGGTCTGCGTCGTCAGCAGTCGGTCGCCGAGCACGTTGACGGTGAGCTTGCCGGCGCTGCGGACGTTCACCGACACCGTCATGGTGTCGCCGGAGGCGTATTGCGGCTTGTCGATCGAGGTCTCCAGCAGGTCCGGCGTATCGGCGCTGCCGTCGGAATACCAGCCGACGTCGAACTGCACCGAGGTCACCGGACCGTCGGCGTCGTTCGACTTCACATCGAGCCGGTAGCGGCCGGGCTGCGGGCTCAGCGAAATCCGCGACGGCTTGTCGGCAGCGATCGTCAGGTCGCCGTCGGAAACGCGCGAAGTCGATTTGACCGGCTCGTACTCCCAGTAATTGTTCTGGCGATACCACTGGTAGCGCGACTCCATCTTCAGGAGCTCGTAGCGCAGGCCATCGCGGCGCAGCCTCTCGCCTTCGGGCGAGACGAACACGACGTCGAACTCCGCCTTGTCGCCCTCGGCGACGTTCTTGTCGCCGAACAGCGGCTTGATGCCTATCATGGCGTTGGCGGGCGCGACCGGCAGCACGATCTTGCGCTCGACGGCGCGGCCGCCGGTCTCGACCATGCGAACGAAGATCTGTGCTTCCTGCGGGCGCGTCGAGGCCGGCTGCTTGTCCAGCGTCACCGGGAAGGTGGCAACGCCATTGGCGTCGGCTTCCGGCAAATTCTCCAGCGGCGTGCGTTCGTTCGAGGTGGTCTCCTCGTCGGCGACGCCGAACTGGTAGCCGGCAAAGCCCGGGCGTTCGCTCGCGGGCGCGACCAGCATGTCGCCTTCGAGCTGGAGACCGGAGGCCGGCGCGCCATAGAGGAAATGGCCATCCGCCTTGAGCTCCACCGGAGCGTTAGCTTTGATCAGCTTGTCCTTGGCGGACAAGTCGAATTCGATCCGGTCAGGGACGTAGTCCTCGACCATGAAGGTGGTTTCGCCGACCGACGAGCCCTTCGGATCGGTGAAGGCACGCACCCGCCAGGTCCCGGTCGGGACGGCCGAATTGAGCGGCACGGACAGCGTGCGGCCGCCGGCGCCCTGGTCGGCCAGCACGGCGCGGCGGAATTCGACGCCGTCGGGGCGCTCGATCACCAGCGTCAGCGGCCCGCCGGCAACGGCGTTGCCCTGCCCGTCGCGCAAAAGCGCAGTGAGATAGACGGTCTCGCTAGAGCGATAAACGCCGCGCTCGGCATAGACGAAGGCGTCAGCACCCGATGGCACCGCCCGGCCCGAAACGCCGCGGTCGGACAGGTCGAAAGCCGAGGTCTTCAGGCTCAGGAAGGCATAGTCGGCCTTCTCGCCGGTGACCGTGAGCATCGCCGGCGACAGGCCGCCCTCGCCGCGCGCGAGCCCCGCCTCGAACAACACATGGCCGCCGTCGTCGGTCTTGCGGGTCGCCAGAATCTCGTTGTTGCGGGCGACCAGCCGGACCTCGGCCTTGCCGACCGGGTCGGTCGACGCCAGCGAATTGACGAAGACGTGGATGCCGTCATTGCCGGAATAGGCGGTGACCCCAAGGTCTGAGACGATGAACCATTGCGTCGCGAGCTGGTAATCGTCGTCCGAGCCCGGCCCCTTGGCCGCGGCGGTCATCACATAGACGCCGGGCTGGAGCTCGCCGAGCGCCTGGTCGACCGGGAATGCGGTGGTGACGTCCTGGTTCAGCGTCATCGCAGTCGCAAGCTCGCCGGTCCAGACCTTGACGCCGCGCTCGCCGCCGAGATCTGCGAGCTGGTAGCGCGACAGCGTCTTCTGGAAATCGCTGTCGACCACCGTGTTGATCAGGTTGCGGTCGCCGATCCTGAAGACGTTGACGTTGACGGCGGGCGTGTTGACGCTGACCACGGGAATGCCGCGCTGGCCGGTCCGCGGCAGCACATAGGCGCGGCTGGTGAAGCGCACGAACGGCTTGCGGTCGCGGACATAGACGTTGAACTCGGCGGATTTCGGCAGGCCCTCCTTCACGGTGGACGGCAGGCCGGCGCGCAGATTGATGTTGTAGCGCTCGCCGTGCTTCAGCCCGTCGACGCAGAGCTGCTTGCCTTCGGCCGACAGCGCCGGCTTGTCCTGGCCTGCCAGCGCGAGGTACGGCGCGAAATCGGTGCGCTTGGCCAGCTCCTCCGAGAACTGGAAGCAGGCGCGCGGGCTCGCCGAATCCGAGTCTACGGTATAGTCGAGCAGCCGGAAGCCGTGCTCGTCGCGCATCTTCTCGTATTGGCCGCGAACGTCGGCGACCTCGCGCATGTCGAGCGACAGCCGCAGCGCATCCAGCGCCGGCCGCCACAGCTTGCGTTCGGCCAGCGACTTGCCGAGCACGGCGAGCGCATCCGCCTCCTCGCCCGGATTGCCGGCGCGCTGGTAGGCGATGTAGGCGGCGGTCGAGGCCCGCTCCAGCAGGAACGTCTGCTCGCTCGAGCTTTTCGGCGAGATCTGGAAGATCACCTTGGCGAGCCGCAGCCAGTTGCCGGTATCCTCCGGCGTGGTCGCGGCGATCTGGCCGAGCACCGACAGCCCGGTGCGGAAATCATTGCGCCGGAAGGCGGCGTCGGCGTCGGTGCGCAGCGTCGCGCTGGTCTTGGCGACCGGCCCCGCTTCGCTCTTGATCTGGGCCTCCAGCTTGATCGCGGAATCGGCGAGGTCGTCGCGCTTGAACGCCTTGTCGGCGGCCTGCGCTGCGCTAAGGCCGAGCGCCAGCGTGGCGCAGAGTGTGACGGCGCGAACAAGACCGATCATAATGGGCTCCCGGAAATCGCGGCGAACGCCGCGTGAGCATGAAATGCGCGGAAAGGTGACGGACTCAAGGCGATGGAACCAAAGGTGCAAATCGTCGCATTCGCCATGACAAGGCAAGCCCTGAGGAGACCGATCGAGATATCACCGCGCACGCCGTCCTGATGGCGCAGCCATACCTGACCGATCGACCGGCGGCCGTGTCCCGGAAGCTGGCCAGCGTTCCCGGCGATGTAATCCATCGTCCAGTCCGCTGCCGCTCAACCCGGCACCCTGACACCCCACCGTTCCGCTTAGTCGCGGCGTTGAGGAAAACGGTTCGGTTCAGACTTGGCGAAGCTGCGGATTTTTCATATTTGGCGTGATAGAAGACCGGCAAGGTGGTAGCCGAGGCCGGCATCAAGACGGTCCCATAGCTCAACTGGATAGAGTAGCGGATTTCTACTCCGCGGGTTGCAGGTTCGAGTCCTGCTGGGATCGCCATTTTTCCAAGGCAAAAAGCCAAGCAAATCCAAGGCTTAAGCCGCCTGCGAAATATTGTTAGTACACGGATCGACTAGAACGGGTGCCGGACAAAGCCGGCCGATGTCGGCCGATGTCGGGCAAAATTACCGAACTAATTCCCGAACTGATTTCGCACAGCGAAACGTGCGCGGCGCTGGCATCCCACAAACCGTACACGCTATGTGTAGACATATAGCGCATAATGCGCTATTTACTCGATCGACGGCGCGCTGGTGCGCCGGCCGAAATCGAGGATCTCGAGATGACCAAGACGACCAAGTTTAACGCGACCTACCAGGGCAAGATCATCGGCACCCGCAAGAGCCCGCGCCCCTATCAATTCGCCATCGTCGCACAGCACGACGAGCAGGCCGCCCGCGCGAGCGCCTTTGACTACCAGCCGACCAGGACCGACCGCGCAAATTTCGAGTGGGACACGTTCAAGGCGACATGCTCGCCCGGCGCCACGGTGACCCCGCCAGGCTGGAACAACGCGACGACGTTCTCGCGCGCAGAAATCGAGGCGAGCCAAGATCGCATCGCCGGCGATTGGAGCGCCTATGCCGAGCGCTGCCGCCAGCGCGCAATCGAAAATTTCGAGCACTACCTCAAGACCGGGCATTTCGAGCCGCACGTCGCCGCCTGGTCAATGTCGCGCGCCAATGCCGAGAAGGCGTCGCGCCGCGTCACCGGCCGCCTGCTCGCGATCGTCTCGGTCGAGGCCGCGTAATGAGCTATCCCGTACCCTTCACCTTCCCGATCGAGCAGGGCCGCCCCCTGCTCGTGATGTCCTGCTCGAGCACAAAGCGCCAGGTCGCGAGCGGCGAGCTGGTGCGGTTTGCGGATCTCTACGACGGCCCGACCTGGCGCCAGGTCAAGGCCTCGCGCTTTCCGCTGACCAATGTCGCCGCGATCTCGGCGCTGTACGGCTTCCTCGAGCCGGGCCTCGCGATCGAGACTTACGATCGCAAGATGGATGACAAGGCCGCGACTCGGATCTCGACGACCAGCAATCACGCCTGGCGCCTCGAGCAGGCCGTGCGCCAGGCAGGCTCGGCCTTCATCGTCGGCGGCGCGCTATACCGCCAGCTCGGCGAAACCATGCTGCGCCAGGCGCCGGATCTCGCCGGCGTCGTGACCTTCGCAACCGGATCCTACCTGGCGCAGCGCAAGCAGCTCGGCGCCTGGCTGCGCGACCAGGTCGCGCCGATCGCAGCAAACCCCGAGCTCGAGGCCGCAGCATGATCGCGGGATTTAACCTGGCCGCGACCGAGCGGATCAACCGCATCACCTGGCGCCGACATCCCTCGGTCTGCCGCGCTCACCAGCAAATGCTGGTCGCCGGCGCCCCCAATGGGCTATGGATCCGCGGGATATCGCACCCGACCGCGCTGCGGCCCTACTACGTCGTGATGCCAGACGGCCAGACGCTCGATCGGAAGTTTGCGCGCCTGGTCGACGCCAAGGCCGAGGCGATCATAGAGCTCGCGAGGATCCAAGCTTGCCACGTATGACGCCCGACCAGCTGCGCGCGCACCTGGCGCGCCTCGAGATCTCGCAACAGGCCTTTGCGCGCCTGGTCGGGATCACGCCGCAGCATTTCCGCAAGATGCTGCGCCAGGTCGAGCCGCTCGAGATCCCGCGCGCGGTCGAGCTGCTGCTGCCGCTGCTGACGCCGGCGAAGGTGCGCCGCCTGGTCGCCGAGCTCGAGGCCGCCGAGACGCCCTAGGCCTGCGGCCGCCGGCGCGTTGACACCGCTCCGGCGATGCTTATCTGCGCCCCATGCGACCCTTTGAGTTTTGCGTTCCCAAGGCCGCCAAGGCCGTGCCGTCCGGCCCCGACTGGATCCACGAAATCAAATATGACGGATACCGCGCCCGCCTGGTGCGCGCCGGCGATCGCGTCCGGCTCGAGTCCAAGGCCGGCCTCGACTGGACCTGGCGCTTCCCCTTCATCGCCGAGACCGCGCGCAAGCTGCGCCAGGACGATTTCGCGATTGACGGCGAGATCGTGGTGCTCGACCTCCGCGGCGTCTCGGATTTCGACGCGCTGCATTCCGGCCGCCACAACGCCGAGGCGCAGCTCTACGCCTTCGACCTGGTCGGCCTCGCCGGCGACTATTTGCGCCAGCTGCCGCTGTTCGAGCGCAAGGCCGAGCTCGGCAAGCTGCTGCGCGGCCGCGCCGAAGGAATCTTCGTGGCGCCGTTCGAGCCAGGCGCGATCGGCCCGGATCTGTTCGACGCGGCCTGCCGGATGAATCTCGAGGGGATCGTTTCCAAGCATCGCGAGCGGCGCTATCGGCCGCGCACCTGCGACTGGATCAAGGTCAAGAACCGCGCGCATCCGGCAATGTCGCGCCGGTTTGAATGACAGACCCGCGCCAGGATTCGCAGCGCGGCCCGTCCATGCGTTAAAACCACCCCGCCCGCCACTCGGTCGCCTCGCGCACGAAAAAACCCGCCACGGTCGCCCGTGGCGGGTTTCTCGCGTCGCCCGGTCCCCCAACCAGGCGCCACATCGGCCAACCGCGGCAGCAACGCGGCCGGCCGGATCTCGTCAGCCCTCGAGCCAGGCCTCGACGGCCCAGGCGGCGAGCAGAAGGATTGCGGCGATCGCCATCGCCTCGAGCTGCGCCGTCATCGCCGGCGCCGCCGGTCGCCGCGCTGCGCGACCAGGTCGCCGAGGCGCGCCCAGGCGAGCACCAGGCCGTAGAGCAGCCAGGCCGGCGCGAGCAGCAGCGCGCCCAGGCGGCCGAGGATCCGCGCGCAACGCTGGCAGCGATCGGCGCTCATTCGACACTGACCCTGGCAAGGTCGCCCATGCCGAGCGCGATCGCGCCGGCGCGACCGAGATCGACGCAGCGGCCGCGGACGAACGGCCCGCGATCGTTGACGACGGCGCGGATCGCGCGGCCGTTGGAAAGATTGGTGATCGTCACGACGCTCCCGAGCGGCCGCGACTTGTGCGCGACCGTGAAAGGATCCCGCGCAAACGTGTTGAACCTGGCGCCGGACGCCGTGCGGCGGCCGTGGTAGCCGTCGCCGACGCCATATTGCGAGGCCTCGCAGATCTCGGCCGCGGCCGCGCTCGAGACCAGACAGGCGAGCGCGAGCGCCGCGGCAAAAGCGGTTTTCATGTGATGCATTCCCTAAAGTTTGATGGAGTTACTTGTCGGAGCGATCGCCCCGCTCAGAGCGCTCGATCCGCTCGAGGCGCTGCTCGAGCCGCTCGAATCCCTGGCGCATGTCGCTCTTGATCTCGCGCACGCCCTCGCCGTGATCGCCCTTCGGCAGATACTCCTCGGCCATCTTGGCGCGAAACTCGAGCAGCGCGATCTGCATCGCGTGAATGTTGGCGCGCATCGCGTCGAGGCCAACGCGATAGTTATCCTCATATTCGTCGACGCGCCCCGTCAGATCAGTCCGCAGCTGCTGGATCGCAGCCGTCGTTTCCTTCTCGAGCTTTGCAAACATGGCCGCCAGCCTGTTTCCGCCGCCGAACAATTTTTCGCCCACCATGATGAGCAAGGTAACGCCGGAAATGATCACGGCGATGGTCGCGACGTTGTTGCTTTCCACTTCAAATTTCCCAGCCGTTAAGAGGTTTCGAGCCAGGATCATTCCCAGCCTGCTTGAAGGTCTGACGCTTCACGCGGGTTAGGACCGGCCGGCCGTTGACGCGGCCGGCCGGTCCGCTTTGCCATCAATCGTCGTCGCGCGGCTGCAGCAGCCGCTCGAGCGCGCTGCGGCCGCGGCGGCGCAGGATCCGGCGCCGGCGCAATGACAGGCGCCGGCGGCACCTCGATCGGCGCGGCCGCAACTGGCGGCGTCGACCTGGTCGGCAGCACGCGATCGCGGATCCGCCGGATGATCCCGCGCCTCGCCGGTTTGGCCGGCGCAACCCTCGGCGCCGGCGACGCCTCGATCGCCGCCGGCCGCCGTGCCGGCCGCTTCCAGTGACAACCGCCGACGCCGCCCTCGACCTGGCTATCGATCCAGTCCTGGTCGTACTCGCGCGCGCCGCGCACCTCGTAACGCGGCGCCTCGAAGATCCGGCACTCGCCGCCGGCGATCGAGGCCGGACCGCGCGAGGCGCAGCCGGCCAGCAGCAGCGCGAGCAGCGCGATCGATGCAAGCCTGGTCATGCGCATTTCCCCTCGCTTTGGATCCAGCGGCCGCCGCGCTTGCGGCAGTCGCGCCAGACGTCGCGCAGCTCGGTCGCCCTGCCGATCGCGCGCTTGTCCTCGGCCGCGATGTCGGCGAGCGCGCGGTCATAGCCGGATTGAAAAACCCGGTGATGCCAGACGCCATAGGCGGCGAGCAGCGCGAGCGCCGCGACGACCGCTGCTATCAGTTTCGCGACCAGGCCGGACGCCTGCAGCGCCGCCAGGACCGCTTTGAACTCGATCATTGCCGTTCCCCCGTCGTGACGGCGAGCGTCGACGTCTTGATCGCGCGCCAGGAATTGTTAGCGATGAAAAACAGGCCGCCGGCGCCGAGCAGCAGCCAGACGCCGGACGGCAGCGCCGTGACATGCTCCCAAGCCGCCGAGACCAGGCCCGGATGATCGTCGACGACGTCGCGATGATCCGTGAAAAAATTCCAGGCGTCGGACACGTAGCCGCGGACCGTTTCCCAAACGGCGCTCAGCGCCGCCAGGATCGCGGCCCAAAGCGACGCGAGGAAATTGCGCCTAGCCGGCACCACTTCCGGCGCGAGCTGCGTGACGATCTTGGGATCCGCGCCGGCGCGCGCCGCGCTGACCGGCCGATACCAGCCGACACTGCCGTCCGGCTGGATCTCGGTCTCGGCCCTGGCGAGCTCGGCGCGCACCTGGTCGGCGATGCCGTGGAATTCGTCGACCGAGGACGGCAGCGGAAGCACCAGGCCGCGATCGTTCATGAAGCCAGACAGCGCGCCGCTGGTGCCGCTGCCCCAGCGCCCATCGAGCACGCCAGGCGAATAGCGCCGCGCTTTGAGACGCCGCTGCACGTCGAACAGCACGGCATCGCCGCGGACATCGGGATCGAGCGGCTGCACGTTCGGCGGCGCGGCCGGCGGCGAGCTCGCCGGCGGCGGCGCCTCGAGCTCGTCGAGCGGCGCGCCGGTTTCGGGATGCGCGAGCAGCGGCACGCGCCCGAACGACGGCGCCGGCGATTTCGGCTTGCGGCCGCCATTGTCGACGAATTCAAAATGCATCCAATCCGGCCGCGACGTGTACCAGCCGCCCCACATCGCACCTTGTCGACAGAAGGCATCGACGACGAATTGCGGCATGGTCCCTTTTTTGACGCCGAGCGCGTTCTCGCCGGCGTTCAAATCGATCGCAGCCGCATAGGCGTGGTTCGACCATTTCGTCGCGGATCCGCGAACCATCCGATGATTGTAGGCGCCGGCGTAATTCGAGACGCCGGCCGCATCGATCTTTTTCTGATCGCGCTGACAGTAGTCCCAGATTTCATTGAGCGCCGCGAGCAGCGCCGGCGCGGCCTTGCGATGGAACATGATCGACTTGACACGGCGCCCCTCGTAATACATCGCGAACGGCGGCACGATCGGCACCATCTGCGGCGCGATCTGCCCCTTGCCGGGATCCCCATAGAAGGCGTTCCGCGCCGCCTGCGTGTCTTTCGGCCAGGCCGTCATGAGTGTTGCTCCATTGCAGGGAAACGAAATTTTGCGTCGACACGTCGGGGGATAGCCACGAGGCGGCAATTGCGCGGCTCGGTTGTGCCTGCTAGGGCTCCCGAATGAGCATCAAAACCAGTCACATATCAGCCCTGGACGGGATCCGAGGCATCGCGCTGCTGATGGTCTTTGCCGCGCATAGCCACCCGCAATTGCTCCGCAGCGGTTTCATCGGCGTCGATCTGTTCTTCGTTCTCAGCGGCTTTCTGATCACGTCGATATTGCTGAACGAACATCTCGCCACCGGCAGGATCAACGTCGCTCGCTTCTACATGCGGCGCGCGCTGCGGCTTTTGCCGGCGCTGTTCATCATGGTCGGGTGCGTGACAGCCTACGTCGCTGTTTACGCGCCACCCGAGCTCGCGATGACGTTGGAGAACGCCAGATCGATCGTTTTCTATTATTGGAACTGGACGCTCGCATTCAACTACGGCGCGACCGGCTGGACCTATCAATGGGTTTTCGGGCATCTATGGTCGCTGTCCGTCGAGGAACAGTTTTATTTGCTATGGCCGTTCGTGCTGACCCTCGCGCTGCCGTTTCGACGGTTGTTTCTCGTGCTGCTATTGGTCGGAATCGCGGCCCCGCCGATCGCTCGGCTCCTCGTTTACGACCAAGCCCGCATCTTCAATCTTTATTTCAGGACAGATTTGCATTTCGACGGTCTCATGTGGGGCGCGCTCGGCGCGTGGATCGTTGCAAACGGATGGACACCAAGCGGCCGGACCAGTGCCATCGTCGGTCCCGCTGCACTGGCAGGTTTCATGGCGGCAGCATCGCTCGAGTTCTTTCACAGCGGCGCCGCCTTTCGCTGGGCATGGGTGCCGCTCGATTGCCTCGCTATGCTGGCGATCGTCTGCACCGTTGTGAGGCCGCCGGCCATTCTCGAGACTGCGCCGCTGCGCTGGACTGGCAAGATCTCCTATGGTCTTTACCTTTGGCACCTTCCCATATTTCACTGGTTCGGCGATACGCCGCTCGCAACGCTCGAAGCGGTCGGCGCCACTTACGCCATTGCGGCGCTGTCCTTTTATGGGATCGAACGCCACTTTCTGCGGCTCAAGAATGCGTTCGCCGCGAAGACTTTCGAGCACGCGCGACACTAAAGCGGGACTCCGCTCGCGTGCTTGGCGTTGTAGCCAATCGTTGCCTGCGTCGCACCTCCAGCATTGTTCGGGTGCACGCCGTCAGAGGTGGCAATCGTGCTGGAATCGTAATCGCCGCCTGAGAAGATGTTGACGTTATCCACCAGGGCGGCTTGTGCGGACCTGATGGCGTTGGATGTCTGGCCGGCCCCACTCTCAAGCGGGATAAAGAACCGCCCGTTAAATCCGGCCGCCACCATGTTGTTGATGAAATTCATGGCGGAGGCCATGAAGGCAGCCTGAGACGTACCGATCGCCAGATCCTGGTTGCCGATCGCGAATTCGCAAATCCAGATCGTGCCGGGCGTCGACGGCGTGATGCCGCGCGCCGCAAGACGGCGGATCATTTTCGGGCCGCGATCAGTATGCGGCCCACCCGGATCGCCCCACTGTGCCGCCGTGGTGCCGCCGATGCAGCCAGAGCAGAGAACAGCCTGATCGACCCCCGCCGCAATGAATTTGTCGGCCTCCAGCACCAGCGGATTGCCGGGACCGAGCGGAGGAGCCAACGAACTGGCGTAAGTCGTGCCCAACAACGGGCCGGCCACGTCGTAGAAATTGCCGTCGTAGATGTTGAAGTTATGAATGACGCTGGGGTTTGCTGGAGCTACCAGCGTCGGCAGAATATTGCTCCTGAGAGACTGCCCGAACGACAGATCAATGAGCGTCTTCTGCGCCGGGTTGATGGTCACCGCGCGCGGAGATCGCCCGCTCGTCGTGCGATAGCCCATCGTCCCGCCGGTCAGCCCCGCGCTGGTCGCGACGCTGTCCGAGAGCAGAAACGGATCCGGTGCTGCTGGGCCGCTAAACATCAGAGCCACACCTTGATCTTGAGGCCGCTGGTGGAAATGCTGCCGCCGAGGTTAAACGAGCTCGCGTTCGTTCCGTCAGCATTCTCCATTGCGATGACCCGGTGCCACCCGCGCGTCGGGTTGTTGACGACAAAAGATGTCGGCGCCGGCAAAATCAGGCCGTTACCCCGGATCGGGGTATTGTCGGACGGGACCGGCGGGACGCTCATCGTGTCGTAACCGATGCCGCTGCGCGCGGTCGCTGTGGCCGCCGATGCCGTCAGGATCGGGCTCATGTAATCAAATCGAAATGGCTTGGATGTTGCGACGACAATTCCGCCCGACATTGCCGCCAGTCCATTGGCCTGCCGCCATGTCGTCGACGAATAGGTGTAGCTAGCCGAGAGATCGATGACCGTCGAGGTATATTCGCGGTAGTTGAAGACATTGGCGATGCCGAAGGATGCGGCAACCGGGCCAGGCCCGCCGATAATGAAGTCAACGGTTCCCGCCGGATTGGTCCTGATCGTCCCGACGTGAAAGCCGCGAGACGCCGCAGGCCCGTTGGCGATTGCGTTCTTGTTGAGCGCGAGACCATTGACGAACAGCTGCTCGCAATTGCCGCCTGGCGCCAAGGCTGCGGCGCCCGTATCATCGCCGGCGGTCGCCGTGTGCGTGCCGGACTGCGATCCGCTGGTGTTGATGGCGGCACCGCCGACAGTCGCAGCAACATTGAAGTAGTTCGGCGAGGTCGCCGTGGCCGTATGCACGCCGGACTGCGACCCGCTGGTGTTGATCGGCGCACCGCCGACTGTCGCCGCAACCTGGAGCGAATTGGTCGCGCCGTTGATGGTGTAATAGGTCGTTCCGGCCGTTAAGCCCGTGGGAAGCGCGCCCGACGTGTTGAACACAACGGCGGTCCCGTCCGGCATCCCGTGCGAATTCCACGTGACGACGCCCGGCGACCCGATCGTGATCGTGACCGGGATTGTAACCGGCGATTTCGTAAAATAGGTGGTTCCGGCCGTGAGCCCCGCTGGCAGCGCGCCCGTGCTCGTGAAGACGATCGGCGTGCCATCCCAAAGCCCATGCGCCGCCCAGAACATGACGGCCGGGGACGCAATCGTCATTGTGACGGTTGCGGATTTCTTGAAGTAGTCGCTGCGGGTAAACGTCGGCGTCGATCCGTTGACCCAAAAATACAGGTCGTAGCAGGCGTTCGGAACGACGGCGGCCGGACCAGCATTGCCAACCGATGAGTTGGCGAGAACGTTCGTCAGCTGCTGGAATGGGACCGGGAATATATTGGTCCCATCGTAATTGAGACCGAGGCCGCCCTGCCCGTTGCCCTTGGTGGGCGTAAAATAAAGCTGCGTCGCTCCCGCCACGCTGGTTTGCGGCTCAGGCGTCAAACTTGTCGGCGTGACTCGACCGGTGATGTCGAGATAAGAGCTCAAGGCTCCAATCTGGCCGTTGAGGGATGCGACGCCGCCGGCCGATGCCACCTTGATCCACTTGCTGGCGGCCAGGTCTGACGCGAACGCTCCGGACGTGTGCGAGACAAGACAAACGTAAGTCTCGCCGCTTTGCACGACAACGCTGGCGGGCGGACCCGCAGTGTATGCCGTCGCTGTCGCCCATGCCGCGGGCGGCGTCCAGGCCGCAGGCCCCGTGTTGCCCGCAGGCCCGATGCTCGCAAGCAATTGCCAATAGGTCGCGTTCGGCGGCGCGTGATTGGTGTGGTCGAGAATGCAGGCATAGCTCGAGCCGTTCAACGTGACGACGTCACCGACAGTGTAAGCGGTCGCGCCGCTCCACGCGCCCTTGAGCTGAAACGCCTTGTAAATGCCGAGATAGGACCAGACGCCGGCAGATTTCACCCACGTCTTGCCGGTCGTCGGCTGGAACGCATATTGCCCGTCATCGCCGAGCGACGGATCGGGCTCCGTCAAACCCACGTCGACGAACACGAAATATCCGGACGTGTTGAACGCCGCGACGAGTTTATTGACCGTCGCCAATGATTCCGAGCCAGCAAAGCGCTGCGGCGAGACCTGCCAGATCTTGTAGGCGACGCCGGCCTGCGCCCCGCCGCCCCAGGGCGGAATGACGAGGTGCGTCGTATCCGTTTTATCGGAAATGACCGACTGGAAATTGCCGATCTGGAGGATATCGCCGGGCCGCGCATTTTCGTCCGACCAGATCGAGCCGACGCCCGTGACGATCGTTCCGCCGGCCGCCACGGAAACCGTGCCGGTCGAGTAGCTGACAAGCGCTGTCATCGCTTCACCATTTTCGAGAGTTGAAAGTTAAGGCGTCAGACGCCTGGCGCGGAAAGCCGAGATCGCAGCCATTCAAAAGCGTCGACATCATCGGGACGCACGGGAACGGCCGAGAGCATATCCGCCGGCGTGGCGCGGCCCTTCGACGAGTCCCTGAGCTCCTTGCGATAGGAGATCCACGCGGCGCGCTCCGTCTCGGAGATCGGAAAATCAGGCAGAACGAAACGATCGGTGCCGGCGAGTTCGGCCGCAACGGCACGGCGCACGTCGGCCAACGTGTCCGGCGCGTCAGGCGCGTCTTTCAGGACGACGGTGCGGGTGATCGGATCGACGCGGTCGCGCCTGGCGTCGACGGCCTGGCCGTCGTCGACGATTAGCACCTTGCAGCCGTCAAGATGGCTGTCGGCCCCGTCCTGGTCATCGACCGGGCCAAAGCCTACTACCATGATTTGGCCGGTCGTGACGCTGTAATGAATGTTCATCGCTTTGCCGCCTGCGCGTAGATGGTCGTTCCAGCCTGCATGTAGGTTGCCGAGTTCGCGTAGAATTGCGCCTGCACCGAAATGGACATCACGCCACCAGATGCAGTGACGTTGATCGCGCCGCCGAGCGATACCAGCGCAAGCGTGCCGGAAGGTGTCGCAATCGCGTATCCGTTCGCGACGCCGCCGTTGATCACGAGATAAAACTGCCCGGTTTCGGTGGCCACCGAGCCGTTGGCCCACATACCGCTGACGCTGGCATAGATCACAATATTCTTTCCGGCGAGCCCGGCCGTATCAACCGTCAGGTTGAAGCTGAAATAAGTCTGCGGCGTGCCCGGTGAGATGGCGGACACGTTGCCGCCGAGCGACTGCGCGACCGGCACCGTCACAGCAAAGTCGGCGAGGCTCAGTGACTTGACGGCAAGCGCGCCGATGACACCGCTATCCGACGTGATCTGGCCCGCGCCGATCTTGGCGGCTGTGATCGACCCCGCAACAATCGCGCGCGCGTTGAGCGTATTGTCGAGATACATATTGGCGCCGTTGATGCCAACGGCAGGAACGCCGTTGACCGTTCCGATCGTAAACGGCATCGACGGCGCATCGCCATTGTACCCCGTCAACTGGATCTGGAACTTATCGGCCTGAATGATGACGGCAGACCAGGACGCGCCGCCGTCAATTCTGATGCTCCCGGTAATGACGCCGTTGGCGCCGACAGACACGCCCCAGGATGCCGCGGCGTAGCCGTCGAGCGTCGCGATCGCCGTCGCGCTATTCTCGACAAAGGCCGTCGTCGAGCCCCATGTCGCGCTCGCCGTCGTCGAGAACGATGCATAGGCCGCTTCGGTCGTCACGGCGACCGTGCGGACGTCGTCGATCTGCGCCAGCGCATCGGCCGCGCGCGCCGCGAGCTGCGAGCGCACGCTCTGCTTGTCGAGAGGCGCACGCGCGGCAACATCTGACGCGACCGACGCCATGCGGTTGATCGCCTCCCTGATCTGATCCGACAGCGCGTCGCGGATCGTGATCACCTCCGCGTTTAGCGCCGCATCGAAGTCGGCGAGCGAAAACCTGATGTCGTCGGTCGTGACGTCGACCCAATCGGACCAAAGCATATCGCGCGGCGAGCTCGGCACGAATTGCCCGCGCACCTGGTAGTGGGTCGCCGGCAGGATCGACGTCGTGATGATCATATTGCCCGCGGTCGGCCGATCGCTGCGCCCGCGCGTGACGCTCGAGCCGTCCGAGGCGAGGCGCACCTCGAACTGCACGGCCGAGATCCCCGGCTGCGCATTCCAGCTGATCAGGATCGCCGGCCGGCGGCCGATGCCGTCAGCGTCGACCAGAATATATTTTTGCGCGTCAAAATTGTCGATCGGCTGCGGCGCCGGCGGATTGGAGATCGTGCCGCCGCCCGTGACCGGCGCGAAATCAGCGTCGCTGTCCCAGTCGTAATCGCTCGGATCGACCTCGGTCAGGCTCAAGATCACGTCGAGATTAGCGCGATCGACCATCGCGTCGACGCGAAACTGCTTCGCGTCGTAACCGTTGCGCTGCGACGTCCACTCGCCGACGTCACCAGGCTCGACGATCCAGAACGCCGGCGGCAATGACAGCGTGTGCGTCCGCGCCCGCTGCGCCTCGTCGAGCGCCGATTTCTGCAGCCGCTGCGCCTGCTCGGCATAGGGCACGAAATCAAACGCCGGATCCGCCATCAACTGACGAGAGCCGTCGCGCGCCTTCAGCGTCTCCGCGAGCTCGCTGTCGGGCGAGGGATAGGGCGGCGCCGTCGCCGTATTCCAGCCCTGGTCGGGATCCGGATAGGTCGCCTGGATCCCGTTGACGCTGTCGGCCAGGGAGAAGAACGGACGATAGACCTGCGTTTCCGTCGACAGGATGTCGCCATCGGAAAACGTGAACGTCGGCGAGTCAGGCGCGCCAAGGTGGATCTTGTAGAAACCGCCGATCTCGGAAATGCGACCCTGGCACCCGGTCAGGAATGCCTCGATCGCGTTCGCCAGCTGCGCGTTGACGTTGACCTGCCCGCCCGTGCGGTAGCTCGGCTCCGGACCGCTGGCGCCGATCACGGTCGACCGGCACTTGTCGATTTGCGCGATCCAGTTTGAGAACCGGCAGGCGCGCCGCGCTCGTGTTCTGCAGCCCGTAGAGCCAGGCGCCGTTATAGTAGAAGCCGCGCAGGAGGTTGTAAATTTGCACAGCAGGAAAGTTGTCGCCGTCGCCGCCGCGCACGATAGACGGGTCACCATAATCGCCATGAGTTTGCGAACCGGATCCGCCGACCGTCGAATCCCTCGAGGGATCGTAAAGCGGCACGCCCGACAGCTCGAATTTGAAGGTCGGAAAGCCTGACCACAAATTCTCATCGTTGAAGGCGTGAATGACGGCATAGCAAATGCCCTTGCCGACGTGCGCCGACGTATAGGGCCGCTCCGCGGAGGACGCGCCGAACATGGCGGCATCGGCCGCGGTCTGCGTCCCGTCGTAGAACTTCACCCACAGATGCGCGGACGGTGCGCCCTCGCCATTGTGCGGCCGAATGTACTCGGGAACCTGATAGCCGAGAGCGCTCGAATCGAAATTGGTATAGAGCGCGGCGCCGAGCGGCACCGTCACCCTGGCGCCGTTGACCCACAGGCCGACCAGGCGCTCGCCGGGCAGATCCGACAGCGCGATCACTTGCGAGAGAAACGCGTTCGGCGTGTCGTAGCCGTTGCCCCAGGTATTGGCATAGACCAGCGAGCCCGCGGTCACGTGATAGCCGAGGCCGAATGATCGCGGCACGTCGCCGCCGCCGGCGAGCTTGCCCTGCACGCCGAAGGCATCGGCGCCTGCCTGTTGCTGCGGTTGTCCGGTCAGCGCGCGCACGGCGTAGGACGTCGCCAGCGCCAGGCCGCCCGCAATGATCGACGTCGCGATCGCGCTGCCGGCAAAGAACGCCGCGGAGATTGCGGTCGCGATCGCAGTAAAAATCGCCATTACAGACCCTTGAGGAAATGCCGCTCGGCCGCGAAGTAGCCGCGGCGCAGATAGAGCTTTGCGACGTCGGGATCGTCACCCATGCCGGCCATGCCGGCGAATGCACACTGCCGTCCGGCGGCCCACGCCTCATAAGCGTCGAGCATCGCGATCGCCGAACGGCCGCGATGCGCGGGATCGATCCACCAGACCGATTCGCGTGCCAACCGGACCGGCCCGTGTGGATGTTCATAAGCAACCGCCAGCAGCAGCCCCTGCGCGACGCCGGCGACGTCGAGCACCAGGCAGCAGGCGTCGACCTGGTCGAGGTGCGCCGCATAGAGCCGCGCGGCATAGGCGCAATCGAACGGAAAGACGAACCCGCCGGCGCCGGCGAACCCGGCGGCCTGGTGCGAGTCCCGCAGCAGCGCGACCGCGCGCGTGCGGTCGCCGATATTGCCGGGCCGGATCATGAGAACAGGCCGGCCGCGCGCGCGAGCTCGATCGGATTCGGCGCGCCGCCGGTCACGCTGAGCGTTCCGGCAGACTTGCCCCAATATTGCTGCCAGTCGGACACGGTCGCCGTGTGCAAATAGAATTCGTCAGCCTCATCGCGCAGCTGCTGCGAGGCATGGGATCGCGTGTCGGAATTGGCGCGCGTCAGCTCCTGCGTGTTGCCCGTGCAGGTCAGGACCACGTCGCCGGCGTCGTTTTCCTTCGGCGTGGTGACCGGCGCCTCGTCGATCGTGCCGGCGAAACGCGACCATGCCGGCCCCACCATCGCGCGCGTGCCGCGATCGAACAGGCCGCGGAAAATCTGCACCCGGCCCTGCTTGCAGTCATAGGTGCGCAGCAGGTCGTTGATCCGTTCCGAGACCTGCGACAGCGTCACCGTGACATTCTGCACGGTCAGGTTCGACACGAGCGGAATATCGGCAATCGAGATCAGGCCGCCGCCGGCGTTGAACGTCCGCGTTACAGGCGCGCCGCTATCGGGATCGATGACCTCGGCCGCGATCGTGCCGACGTCAGACCAATAGCCGTCCGTCACCGGATTGCCCGTGACGCGGTCCCTGACAACGAACCAGATGAAGTCGCGCGGCACCAGACGGCGCGCCGACAATGCCGCATAGGTGCCGGCGTCGATCGCGCGCGTCATCGGATCTCGATCCCCTGAAATGCGATTGTGCCCCAGCCGGTCAGCGACGCATCGGTCGAGACCGAGCCAGGCACCAGCGCCATGACGCAGGCCGGACGATAGACCTTGACCGCGCTGGCGCCGGCCGTGACGCCGGGCCAGATGTGCGGCCGCACCTCGAATTCCGGCGTCGCGCCGCCGCCATCAGCCGTCGTCGCCTCGACGACCTGGTGCAGGTCGGTTCCGATCGCGAGATAATCGCCGATCACGAATTTGAAGCCCGCCGGCAGATCCTCGAGGCGCACGGCCTTGCGGTTTGCGTTGATCGACAGCAGCGCCGCCGAGACGCCGTCAAAGCTTCCGCCTGATGGCCATGACCCCTTCGGATAGGAGATCGGATAGACCCGCGACAGCGGATAACCGCGGAACGTGTAAAGGCCGCCCTCGAGCACCTTGAGCCGCGCGCGCCAGTGATCGAGCACGTTCGGCGTCAGCACCCTGGACTGCGCCTTGAGCGTCCAGAGCGGCGGCCCGAGATCCTTGACATAGGTGACGCCGGCGGCCGACCGCGACTGCTCCTGGCGCGCCTGCAGGTCAAAACCCGTTGTCCAGCCGGGAAAGTCGGCCAGGAGATCGAAAGGCTCAGATCCGATCGACATTACAGGTTCCGCCCCTTCTGCGCGCGCTTGACCGACTCGACCACGATCGACGGCAGCTCGGCCTTGAGCTGCGCGAGCTGCTGATTGATCCCCGTCTCTGCCGCGTTGTCCGCGCCCCTGGCATCGATCGAGATACTGACCGGCGCGCTGACGCTGCCGCCGGCCTGGCGCGCGATATCGTTCGGGATGACCTGCGCGCCGCGCGGCAGGTTGACGATTTCCGGCCCCTCCTCGCCGACCCAGGTCGGGCCGCCGCGCCAGTTGTCGGTCCCGGCCGCATTCGTCCCGATCGGCGCGGTCGGGCCGAAACCGCCGATCCCATCGGTCGCATTGCTGCCGATGCCGAACAGGCCGCCCAGGCCGCCCAGGCCGCCCTGCAACGTCCGCATCAGCGGCCCGACGACGAGCAGCTTGATAATCACCTCCTCGATCGCGCGCAGCGTCGACTTGGCAAAGCTGGCGAAAGCCTGCTCTGCGGTTTGCGTGCCGTCGACCGCGTCGGCGAGCGACCTGGTCAGGCCGCCGGAAATCGTCGAGGAAATTTCGCGATTGGCGTCGACCAGGCGCAGCGCCGCAGCCTGGCTCGAGGACATCGCCGCCGGAATGTCATTGCCGTAAATGCTGCGCAGCTGCTGCGCGATCGCGACATCCTGGTCGGACAGAAACGCCGTCCCGGCGCCGAACTTGATCTCGCTGGCAACGCGCGCTTTCGCCAGCGCCTCGCCGGCGGCGCCGGCGGCGCGCGAGATCTCGTCGATCTTCTTTGCGGTCTCGCCCTGCACCGGGATCCCGGCCTGCTGCGCCGCCGTCAGCAGCGCGCTTTTGGCGCGAAACTCCTCGAGCGCGCCGGCGCCGAGGCCGACCGCCTGCGTATCGGCCTGCAGGCGCGACGTATGCTTTTGCAGCGACTCGATCGCCCGGTCATAAGCGTCGGCGGTCTCTTTCTGCGCTGGCGCGATGGAATTATCGCCGCGCAGCTTCGTCTGCACGTCGATCGCATCCTGCATCGATCGGCGCACCGCGTTGGGATTGTTGAGGCCGGCCGCCAGCTTGCCGCGCGCCGGATCGTCGGCGAAACCAGGCTCGCCAGGAAAGATGATGCCGAGGCTTTTCGGATCCGAGTTGAGGCCGAGCTTGCCCGTCACCTCGGTCAGCTTGGTCCAGAACGACGAGGATCCGGCATCGGCGAGAGCATCCGGGATCCGCTTGATCGCGCCATAGAGCGAATTCGCCTGCGTGACCGCCGACGACATCGTTTCGACGATGCCGATCCAGCTCTCGTGATAGTTGACGCCGAGCTTTGCCAAATCATCCTGGATCGGCTTGAATTTTTCGGCGAGAACCTTTTGCGCATCCTCGAGCCGCGTCTTGAGCTGGATCGCCTGGCTCACCTGGTCGTCGGAAACGATCTTGTCGGCCGACAGCTTCTGCGCGGTCGACAGCATCTGATCGAGGAACGTCGCATCCTGGCGCAGGCGATCGGTAATCTCCGGACCAAACGCATTTTTGGCGATGTCGAGGCCAGCCAGGCGCTGGCCGGCCTCAAACGCCTCGCGGATCAGCTGCACGGTCGCGCGCAGCTTTGCCTCGGTATCGGTCGCATTCGTCAGCGCGCCGGCGCCGGCGTTGCCCTCGAAATTGCCGGCCTTCTGCAGCTCGGCGAGCCGCTGCTCGAGCGCGCTCCCGCCGAGTGCGGCGCGCGAACTGTTGTTGAAGCGCTCGAGCGCATCATTGACCTGGTCGACGGTCAGCCGCAGCTGCTCGCCCGACTTGGTGAAACGCTGGAAAAAATCGGTCGAGACGTTCGCCTTTGCCGCCTTTTCCGCGATCTCGTTGAACTCCTCGATTTTCTCCTTGGCGAGCTCGGTCGCGTAGCCCATCAACCTGAACACGCCGACGATCCCCGTGATCGCGAGGCCAAGCGGCCCGAGCACGCCGAGGATCGAGCGAAAGCCGAGCACGGCCGCGCCGGTCGCGCCCTGCGTCGCCAGCACCTGCGCATTCATGTCAATGAACTGCTTGGTGATGTACTTGGTCGCGGTCGACGTCAGCCCCTTGGCGCTTTCAATGTTTTTTTGAAAGCCGTCCATATTGAGCAGCATCGGAATCCGCAGAGAAGGCGGCGGCATCTGTCACCCTATCCCGTGTTTGGCGAGCATTGCGTCGAACTCGTCATCGCTCGGCGCTTCCGGTTTTTCCGGATCCGCATTCGCGCGGTTGTAGCCGTCGATAAAGGCGACGATTTCCCAGAGCGAGAGATCCTCGACCACGCGCGGCGACCAGCCGAACCGCGCGCCGATCGCGATTAATTCGGAGCGTCGGAGGCGTCCGTCGTCGTGGTGAAGCCGGTTTGCTGCGCCCCCGCCGGCTCGGCTTTTCCCTGGTCGTCACCGTCAAGCTGTTTGCCGACAGGATCGTCGGGCACGCCGACCATGACCGCCTCAATGATCGCATAGGCAAGCAGCACGCTCGACGTCAGCGGGTTTTCGTCGACGTGGTTGCGCACCGCTTTCATTGCAGCATCCGGCGCCATGCCGCCGCCGATCAGGCCGAGCCGGATCGGCTCGCGCACGTCGTTAAGCCGCCACGTGCCGGATCCGAGCCGCGTCATCACGGTCGCGATGCCAGCCTCGCATTTGGCCTCGAGATCGAGGATCAACCCGACCTTGGCGAGGCAGAACTGATCCTCGCCGCCGGCCCATACAATCGTCCTCAGTCCGTTTGCGCTCATGACCCCTCACGCCTTGGCAAGCACGTCAGCGACGGCCTGCTCGATGTTCTCTTGGATTTCCGGCATCAGCTTGCGCGCCGTATTGTAGAAAAACGGCTCGGCCGCCCGCTCCGTGGTGCCGTACTCGATCGCAAGCGCATAATCGTAATCGACGCCGGCGCCGGCGCGGATCTCCTTGCTGGTCGTCTCGCCACCGGCGACGACCTCGAGCTCGAGCTCGTTGCGCCGGCGCCGAACCTTGACGGAGTTGCGCAAGGTGCCACTGACGACCGGCGCCTCGGCCTTGATCGCGTCAGCGAGCTCGTCGGCCTGCTCTTTCAGCTTGCCGGCGAGCTCGCGTTTCAGCTTGAACGACAGGCCGGAAAACCAGCTCTGCAGCTCGTCGTCAGGCTCGGCCATCAGGGATTGGCGACCCAGCTGACCGGGCCGTCATTCTTGAACGACAGGTCGACGGTCACCTTATTGCCGCGCGTGCCGGCAAGCTTGAAGCTGGTCAGCTTGAACGAACCGACGTAGTGACCGAGATCGACGTGATCGAGCTTGATCTGCATATTCTTGCCCTCGGCGGACATAAACCAATCGTTCCACGTCTCGAACGACTCGACCGCCATGACGCCTTGCCCGGCGCCGGTTGCCGAAAGCGCATTGATGTCGGTCGATTCCCAGGCCGGCGCCTCCGGATCCGCGCAATCCGGGATCAGGTTGGTATTGGTCGACGCCGCCAGGTCGAAAGATTTCGTCGTCAAGCCGCACGGCTCGGCGAACACTTCCGGGCTCGCGCCATCGCCGACCAGCAGCAACAGCTTGGTGCCCGCAATCACTTTAGGAGGTGCCATGTTGTTTCCCTTTCATGGAAAAACGGCCGCGAGGATCGCGAGCCTGGTCGTCGCGCGCGTGGCGCAAACTAGGTTGAGGCCTCGAGTAGCGCGCGAAAGGCGATCGCGCCGTGTCGCGTCTGCCCATCAGGATCGCGCAAATATTGCGCGTCGGAGAGCTCGAACACGGTCACGTTGAAACCGGCGACCGTCAGCGGCTGATCGTCGAGCGCCTCGATAATCGCAGCGCCGATCTGTTTCGCCTCGACATAGCCGACCCCGCGCGACCAGACGTCGATTTGCAGCGACACCTCGACGCCGTCGACGCACTCCGCCTTGTCCGGCAGCACCTGGCCGTCGCCGAGCGACACATAGGGATAGGTCGGCGCGCTCTGCACCTGGTCATAGACGCGCTTACCGACGAGCGGCAGCACGCCATCGGCGCGCAGCGCCTTGATCAGTGCATCCTGCAGCGGCAGGCTTGGATCCCTCATCTCAGATCACCCCGATATCGGCTGTGATCGATCCCGCGACGATCTTGACAGCAGAGATCACCGCGTCGCCGTCATTCGCGACAATCTGGCCGGCGCCGGCGGCGACGATCGCGCGCGCCTGCACCTCCGGAACACGGCGATAGGTCTTGCCGGCGCGATATTGAACGAACACGCGCGCGCCGGCGCGGAACGGATAGTCGCGATGCACCGAAACGGTTTTCACGCCGCAACCCCCGACTGACAGAGAAACTCGACCCATTGCCGGCCGTCGTCGGGATCGACCGGCCCGGACTTGATTTCCCAGATGGCGCCCTCGCGCATGTCGCGGATCCGCCAATCGGTCGTCACCGCCAGCGTCGCCTGGCTGCGCCGGACCCTGATCGTCGCGGTCTGCTGCCCCTGCAGCCTGGCCGCGAGCACGGCCTCGCCGCCGAACCGGACTTGCACGGCCGCGGCACACTCGAATTCCGGCGCATCCGGAAAAGCGCCCTCGACATTGCCGTGACCGTCACTGATGACCGGCCGGCGGAAAAAGCCGAGCCGATGCCGCAGATCCCCCGCGCTGGTCATTAGCGGCGCCGAAAGACGAATGAGCCGATATCCTCGCGGCCGAGATCGGTCTCAATCGTGTTCATCGCCGCCAGGTCGAATCCGCAGCCGTCGAACGTGCGGATCAATCCCTCGTTGGTGAAATACCAGACATGCTCATCCCGGCGGAAATGCTTGGACCGCAGGACATGCTGCGCGCTGGTGAAAATCGGGATCGACACGAACACCCACGCGCTCACCCGATCGAGCAGCTCGCCGAAATCGGGAATGTGCTCGAGCACGTCCCAGAGCGTCACGGCCGGCACCTGGCCTTGATAGGGATCGAGCCAAAGCGACCGCGACTTGAGCCAGGCCGCGGCGATCGGATTGACGTCGAACCCGAACGTGTTCGGCCGGCCGGCGGCGGCGCCGTTGCGCCCCTCGAGGAATGCCCCCGAACCGATGCCGATGTCGACGACGGTCCCGGCAAAATGGCGATTGACCAGGTCGACCCGCGCCTGCATCAGCGCGCGCCCGATCGCGCTATCGGCCTGGCGCTGGTAGCGCTCGAAATAGGCCGCGTCATACGGCTCGGCGCCGCACTCGACCGGATAGAAGCCGACGCCGAGCTCAGGCCACCAGGTCAGGCGGCGCTCGGCGCAGGCGTCAAAGAATTGAGGCCGACCCGGCTGCAGAACGCCGCCCATTGAGCCGCCAGATCCGGAATCGATTTGTCGCATTGATGCAGCTTGTCCGTGCATTTGCAGAGCTCCCGAGGGGTTGCGAAGCCGATCCGCGACAGGTTCATCCGCGGATCCGTAATGACGTGGCGCGCGTTGTGGCCGCCGTGGCCGCCGTGGATGACGAAGGCGCGGCGGCCGAGCGCGATCGCGGCCGGAACGATCCAGCCGACGCCGCCGACGACGACATCGGCCGCCCCGACCAGGGCGAGCAGCTCGCGCACCACGAGCTCGCCCCTGAGAAAGGCCTGATGATGCGGCGGCAGCACGCCCTCGAGCCATTCCCGCCCGTCCTGCAGATCCGCGACGACGACGACATGATGCGTCGCGGTCAATTCGCGCGCGATCGCCGCCACATATTCCGGCCGCGGGTTGCGCGCTTCGTTGCGCCATTCGCTGCGAACCGTCACCGGCCGCACCAGGGCGATCGGACGATCGGCCAGCACCAGCGGCGCGCCCATATCAGGCAGATCCCAGCACGGCGCCGACAGCGGCACGCCGATTGCGGCGACCTGGCGCTCGAGCGCCGCGACGATCGAGCCGCGCGCCAATTCGGCGTTGCCGTATCCGAGCCGGATCTCGCGGATCCCGTTCGGTGGCGTCGACCAGCGCGCCGGCGACTGCCGCGCGACGTTGCGCATTTGCGTGCGGAGATCCCGCCTGGCGGCGACAAACCTGATCGGCAGATCCTCGAACAGCTCGGGCCATGGCGTCTCGAGCCAGACGTCATATTTTTCGGCGCAGGCGCGGACGATCGGCCGCGCGAAAATGTTGTCGCCGAGGCCCCACTGCCCGCGGATCAACAGAGACGGCCTCACGCGCCGGTCTCAGGCTCGGAGGTGATGACCTGGCCGCCATCGCCTGACGCGCTCGAGGAGCTCGCGCCATCGTTTGGGCCGCCATTCGAGCTCCCGACCATCCCCTCGACCATATCGCGCAGCTCGCGGCCGTAGTGCTCGAGCTCGCCGACATGCGCCTTGGCCGCGTCGTGCGCCTCGTCGATCGCGTCGAGCGCGGCGTCAAAGCGTTCGCCCGTGAACGCGATCCTCGCCTCGGTCTGTTTGGCGCGCTGCAGCCGGCTTTTCAGGCCGGCGAGCTCGATTGGTCGTTTGATCTGCATTGTGATCCCCTCTAGCAACTGCGGATTCCGCTCGATCATCACCAGGCGCAAACGCAGATGCGCGATCGCGACCAGCGCCTCGAGACGGTCCATTTCACTGCCGCGATCTGGCGCGGATCCGGATCCTGACCGCCTGGCGCATCTCGCGGCCGGCCGTCGTGGTGATGCGATTGACGACCAGGTAAGAACCCCGATCGACGCCGCCGGCGAGCCAAACAACCGTCTCGCGCGCGCTGCGCGAGGATGACGCGGCCGTCACGCCTGGCGGTACGACAAAGGCCGAGGACGCGATCGCATCGCCCTCGAGGCGCGCGGTCCAGTCGATCGCAAAATCGAGCACCTCGGCCGGCTGCTTGCTCGGCCAGCGCAGCCCGCGGCCCGAATTGACGGTCGCGACGCGCCTGACCTTTGCGGACATCAGCGGTAAACCCTCAACTGCCCCATCAGCGCCGCGGCGGCGAGCGGAACGACCTTGAGCTCGGCCTCGGCCGACGCCTCGCGGTTGCGATACCAGCTGGCCGCGAGCATCAGCACCGCCTGGCGCGCGCGCGGCGGAAAGATGAGCTCCGGATCGTCGCCGGCGCCGGTCTGGTTCGGATCCTCGTCAAATCCGGCCTCGATCTCGAGCTGCACCGCGTTGAACGTGTCGGCCTTGACCGCCGGCGAGGTGAAAGCGGCGAGAAACCGGATCTCGACCGTGCCGAGCTTGGTCCGCTCCCAGTGATAGAGATCCGCCTCGACCGTCTGCGTTGCGCCGGCGGCGTCGAGATACTTGATCGCAACGTCGCGGGCCGGCGTCAGCAGCACGTTGAGACACCCCGACCACCAGTCGCAGCGATCGACGCGCCAGGTCGAGCGGCGCAGCGTCAGCGCGGTCTGGCTTGCGACGAAATCGATCGCCGCGTCGAGAAAAATCTCGAGCTGCGAATCGTCGTCGGAAAAATCCGCCGCCTGGACGTGCTTTTTCAGCTCCTCGAGCGTCACCGGGCGATCGTCCTCATCCGCGATCACGTCAATCAGTTTCAGCATTGCAGCGCCTCGATCAGCGACATTTTCGGATAGGCCTCGAGCGCGGAAACCGCGCTGGCATTGATGACGGCGACGCCGAGCTCGGCGAGGCGCGGCGCGCAGCCGTCAATGATGCCGCGCCATTTCGCGATGTTGCGCTCGGTCGGGTTGTTGAGGCCGCGGTCATGCTTGCCGTGCCAATGGATGCCGCGATCGAGCCGCATGTCGAAACCGACCAGGATCAATTTTGTCGCGCCACACTGCACGGCGAGGTTGATCGCCTGAAAACCCGAATTGCCGCCATCGCCGAGCACGCCCGGCGCCTCGAGCAGGATCTCGTCGCGGCCGCGCGCAATGCCGACCTGGCGCAGCCCCGGAAACGTCGCGCACGCCGCAGCGTCATGCGTCAGCCTCAACCCCGCGAATTCCGATGCGAGCCCTTGCCGGGCTTTCCACCAGGCGCCGTCGCAGGCATAGGCGACATCGGCATCGGGACAGAGTCGCCAACTGTCGTTGACGGCGACGACGCGGACGGCTCGGCCTCGGCCGGCGAGCTCGCGCTCGGCGCCGGCGGCGCTCGGTCCGGATCCGACGATGATTGCACATTCGCCGCGCCAGCCTGGCAGCTGGTCGGCGATGAAATAGGGTGGCGCGCACCGTGCGCAGCTGCGTCCCCTTGCACTTCGCTGACCAGGCCGCGCTGGATCAATTGCCGCGCGTGCCAGTCGGTCAGGTCGAGCACGCGGCCGGCTTTCACCTTGCCCATGTCGTCGAGGAATTCGCGCTCTACTTTGACAAGCATGAGATGATCCAGATTGCGCCAATGCACAGCAGCAGCACGCCCGCGGCTGCAGGAATCGCGTTGAACAGCCGCTCGAACGCTGCAGGCCCCTCGCCCCAGCCAGTGCCCGTGACCGCGAGCTGCAGCCCGACGCCGGATATCACGACCATGTCCAGCCCCCTGATGATGCCCTGGCAGAATGTCGCGAGCGGCACGTATGCCGCCCGCGTTGTCGTCACCAAGATCAGACGTTGCCGAAATCGCCGTAGGTCAGCGCCAGCGGACGCTTGACCGCGAGCGCGAGCCGCTTTTCGGCGCGGACCGTGTACATATTCTTGATGAAATTATCCTGGTTCTCCGAGGAGATCGCGACCTCGGCATCCATCCGGTCATAGATGGTTGCCGCCATCTTGAACGCGCCGACCAGGAACTTGTCGACCGTCATCGCCTGCGTATCGACGACCGGCAGACCCCAAAGGCTCGGACCCGCGAGCGAACGCGGATTCGACCAGAGGTAGCGATCCTCGCCGTCCTTCGTGAGCTCGATGCGAGCCCAATCGGACGGATGCAGCACCATGCCATCGGCCGGAAACTCCGCGAGCGAGGCCTGCAGCATCGCCAGGCGCAGCTGGTCGATCATGGTCGCGCCGGTCAGGACAAACGGCGCGCTATAGGCGGTCGAGTTGGTGATCAGCCCCGACAGATGCTCGCCGGCACCAGAACCGGACAGGAGCTCGGCTTCCTCGGCCAGGTCGAGACCATAGCGCAGCTCGCTGTCGATCTCGGTCTGCAGCTGCTGCGCGTCCTCGAGTGCCTGGCGCGAGACGTTGATCCAGTGCGCGATGGTGCGCACCGCAACGTCGGCTTTCGTCCAGGTATAGTCGGATTGCGGCTTGGTGCCGCCCTCGGTCACAACCGCGGCGTTGTTGGTGCGCGCGGCCTGCTTGGCGTATTCGACCATATTGCTGCTGGTGCGACCAGGCGAGAGCAACGCACGCACAGTCATACGACGGCGCGCGAGCGCGACGATCTCCGTTTGACGATCAACCGTGATCAGACCGCCTGCCGACGTTGACAGGGACGTGATTGCCTGGTTGACGCCAATCACAACACTGCCCTTGGCACCGCGCGTAACATATTGCTTGAGATCATCGTGCAGAGCGATGACCTCGCCGGCCGACTTGCCCTGCTCGCGCTGGCCCTGGCGCAGCGTGTCGGCGATCTTCTGCTCGATGTCGCGATTGCGCGTCTCGAGCTCCTCCATCTTCTGCGTCAGCTTGGTCTGCGCGTCGCCGAGCTGGCCGACCATCGTGATCGCCTTGTCGGCGGACTGCTTGAGCTCGGCCGACAACGTACCGTTGTCCTTGCTCTGCTTGAGCGCCTCCTCGGCGGTCCGCTTGACGTCGCCGGAAATGCGCTCGAGCTCCGACTTGACCTGCGCGAGCAGCTTCTCGACCTCGCCGGGATTCGGCGCTTCGTTGCGGACCGCGCCAATCACGGCCGCCGGCTTCGGCGAGGCGAGCAGCGTCGACAGCGCAGCCGAGGAAAGCACCGACGATTTGAACAGATGATGTCGCTTGGACATTGGATTTCGTCTCCTGGAATGATGAAAGAGGGAACGCGAAAACTAAGTGGCCTTCATGCGATCGAGCAGATCCTTGACCTGGTCGAGCACGTCGACAGCGCCTGGCGTGTCGGTTGCAGCAGCGTCGCGCGTGCCGCCTTTCATCGCCTGCACAAGGTTGCGCCGCTCGGAACGCGGCACCCTGCTCTGGCGAGGATCTCGTCGATTCGGAATTCGGCCTTGAGCGCCTGGCCGGCGGCCGCCTGCTTGGCGTCTTCGGACACGGCATCGGCCGGCAGGAAATCATCAGCGAAGTGCTTTGCGACCGCATCGGCGCCGCCGATCCAGGTCTCGCGATCGAGCATCTTTGCGATCGACTTCGGCTCGAGACCCGTGCGCGCCGCATAGATGTCAACCGCGACCTGGTCGAACGGCTCGAGCCAGTCGGCCGCCTCGCGCAGCGCGTTGCGATCGCCCATCGCGACGATCCAAGTGTTATGGATCATCAGGAAACCGGCGCGCGCGATCTGCACCTCGTCGCCTGCCATCGCAATGACCGAGGCCGCCGAGGCCGCGACGCCGAGGATCTTGACGCTGACCTTTGCCGGATGATCGCGCAGCGTGTTGTAAATCGCGAGGCCCTCGAAATAGTCGCCGCCTGGCGAATTGATGTTAACGACGACGTCGCGCTTGCCGATATTGCGCAGCGCCGCCGAGATCCGCGACGCGGTCACGCCGTTGCCCGACCAATCCTGGCCGATGACGTCGAGGATCGAGATAGACGCGGCATCCTCGCCGGCGCCGTCCTTGGCCTGCACTTCCGGCCGCCAGCGCTCGAGCGCCTTCGGCGTGATCACCGAGCGCAGGTCGCCGCGGACGTTGAAAGATGCTTTCGGCAGGTCGCGGTTGCTCATTGCTTTGCCTCGCTGTTGATTCCGAGCCATGACAGCATCGCGGCCCGCGCCTGGCTGGCGCCGCCGGCCTGCTCGCCGAGCCGATCGAGCGGCACCAGGTTCGATTGTGCCGTCAACTGGTCGCCGCCGGCGCGCGCCGGCAGGTTGAGCTTGCGCCGGCCTTCGTTGCGATCCATCAGGCCGTTCTGCGTCATCTGCGACAGGAAAGAAGCCTTCGCGGCCGCATCCATCTGCAGGAACGCTTCGCGATTGAACTCCGCATAGATCCGGCGCTGCTCGCCAGGCGCGATCAACTGCTTTGTGATGCGCCGCTCGATCCGCTCGCAGATCGGATTGATGCCGAGCGCGAGCCAGGCGAGGAACGTCTGCTCGACACCGGATCCGAACATGGTCTGACCTTCCGGCGCGTGCCCGATGATGATCGGCGGCGTTCCGGTCCAGCGACAGACTTCCTCGATCGAGAACCGCTGTTGTTGCAGCAGCTGCGCGTCGACCGGGTTAAGCTGCAGCTTTTCAAACTTGAGGCCGCCCTCGAGGATCATCAATTTGCCGGCGCGCTCGCTGCCGACGTAAGTCTGCATGATCTTGTCGAGCTGCTCGCGCTGCTTGTCCTCGAGAACGTTTTCAGACGTCAGCAGGCCGGCGGAATGCATCCCGTTGGAGAACAGCTTGCCGGACGTCTCGAAGGCGGCGAGCGCGGTCGAAAACGTCTGCACGCCGTAGCGGATCGCCGACAGGCCGCCATCGCCGCCAAAGCCGAATCCCTTGACGTGAAACACCTTGTCGCGCGGCAGCGTGTAGGGTTTGCCGCGATCGGAATATTTGTAGGACAGCACGCCGTCAGCGTCGCGATACGGATAGGCATTCGGCAGCACATTGACCGCCGAGACGCGCCGGCCGATCGACGAGATCTCGGAACAGGCGTCGCCGTTGACCAGCAGCCAGGCGACGACGGCCTCCCAATATTCCAGTGACGTCTGGTCGACGTTCGGACTACCGGCGAGCACCTCGGCGAGCGGATGATCGACGACGATCGGGCTGCCGTTGCTCTGCTTCTCGAAAAACTGCAGCGGTAGCGTCGAGACCGCTTGCGCCGTGACGCGCACGCACGCCCAAAACGCCGCCAGCGACATTGCGGAGTCGACCGTGACCGTTTTTCCCGCCGCGCCGCGGCTGCCGAACACGCGCGACCAGGCGCCGCCGTCCTCGAGGCGCAACCGCCGCTCTTTCGCGATCTCGTCACTGACCGACGCATAGACGCGATAAACGCTCGCCGCGGCCTTTGCCGCCGTCCAAGAGACCAAGCCCATTGATCAGACCACCATGACGGGTTTTGCGAGGAAAGCGTCGAGGTTCTTTCGGCTCGAGACCGGATTCCAGCTCATGAGGATTCCAGCCTGCAGCAACGCGATCAGCGGATCGATTTTGGCGCGGCCCGCGACCTGTTTCGTGATCATGTCGGCGTTGCCGCGCTGCTCGACCTTGGCATTGCCGACGCACCAGCTCATGAGCGCCTGGTCGGCGTGCCAGAACGTGCCCTGCGCGAGCTTGATATCGATTCCGTAAACCGCCGGCGCCAGTGCCGGACCCTGCAGCAGCCGCCGCAGCTGCTCGTCGGTCACGCCGGCGCCGAACAGGAATTCAAAAAGCACGCCCGCCCTGTTCGGATCGACGCCGACCGCGTTTTCCGCCGGCAGCAACCCGCTATCGACGACGCGCGCGGCATAGCTCGCAAGGTCGGCGTGCGCGGCGCCGATGTCGAGGATCCGAAACGAACCCTCTTTTTCAAAATCCTCGAGATGGCCGGCGATGTCCTTGCGGCGCTCGAGCACGATCGGATCTGCCCACCCGTAGGACCATGACAGCCAGTGTCGCGTTTGCTTCTCGCGGCCGATCACGGAAAAGCCGAGCAGGTCGTCGCGGCCGCCGCCATCGGCGCCCATCGTAACCACTTCGCTGCGCGCGAGCAGCGACTCGAGATCGAGTTTTTCGACGACCTGCTGATCCCAGAGATCGGCGGCGCTCCATCCATCGTCGGCCGTGCCCGTGCCGATCTCGATATTGAGATGTTGCGAGGCCCAGATCTGCACGGCCTCGGCGCCCTTCTCGCGCTCGCTCGAGAACTCGGCGAGCATCGAGGCGACCGTAATCGGCCGGTTGATATTCGGCATCACCATCGGCCAGCATTCCGGATTCATCCAGCGCGGCTCGACATTCGCGCGGCGCTCCTCGCGCGTGAGCGTCGCGATCTCGCGCGGCAACTCATAGAGCAGCGGCAAGGTCGGGCGGATGATCTTTCCGCGATAGACTCCGTCCCGCACGTTGCGAACAAACTTCAGCTCGCTTTTGAACGCGCCGGCCGGCGCCTCGTCGCTTTGCGTCGTGGTGATGACCAGAACGCCCTCCTCGGTCTTGTCGAGGCCGCCGCGGATCTGGCGCAGCACGCGCGAGGTATGCGCGCGCTTGCCGAGCAGATGGAGCTCGTCGAGCAGGACAAAGATCAGCGCCATCGCGCCGGTCAGGATCTTGAGATCGAAACTCGCGATCATGATCTCGGATTTCGTGACGAGATCCTCGATCGTCTTGTCATAGTCGCGAGGCTTGAAGCGCCGCCGCAGGTCTGGCGACTCCTCGATCATGCCGACCGCCTGCTCATACGCGCGATCGGCGACGGCCTGGGTCTCGCCGATAAACAAGGCCGTCGCACGCGGCCGATAGTTCATCAGCATCGCGACCAGCATCAGCGCCGCCGAATAGGTTGTTTTCGACGAACCCTTCGGCACCAGCGCAAAGAAATCGCGGATCATCCGGACGCGGTTGACGGGATCCCAGCTGCCGAACACGGCGCGCACCAGGTCGCGAAACCATTGACCGGACGCATCGCCGAGGCGCGGATTGCCTGGCACGTCCGGCAACCGGATCTCGTCGAACAGCGCGACGCCCATATCCGCCTCGCCGGCGAACAGCGGCAGATCCGGCACCAGCGACCGCCCCTCGCGCAGGCGCGTTTCCCAATCCGGGCAGGACGTATCCCACGGCGTCACGAATTGAGACCCTGCTGCCGCCGCGCCATCAGCTCGCCCAGCGTCGACCCGGCGTCAGGCGAACGCGCGTCGAGCTCGGCCTGCTCTTTCTTGCCGAGCTTAGGCACCTTGACCGGCTTATCCGCCGGCGCCGCCTTCCGCGGCTTCCGAGTCTGGCCGTACTCCATCAGGTCGTTGCGGTCGAGCTCAGCGCGGAATTGCCGGATCGCGCTGACGCTGCCGGCCTGCACGCCTTCCCAAAGTTTCATCAGCACTTCGGAGTCGATGCGATCGCGCGCGACGTCTCGCAACCTGAGCTCTGCAAAATAATGCTTGCGCAGCGTCGGCTGCGTGACGTCGAGCGCGCCGGCGATGCGCTCATTGCTCCAACCCATCGCGACTAACATGCTGACGCGATTCCGGTTTCGCGCGGTCGGCATGTGAGGCGGCCGACCACGCCCGCCGTGATTGGCAGGGATCGGATCGCCCAACAGGTCGAAATTGTCGGCCATAGTGAAAAAAACCTGCGAATGAGAGTGGGGCCGGTCTCAGGAGCAAAAGCTTGGCGATTTTTGACCTACCCTGCCCCTTGAGTTCGACGTCGTTCGGCGTCACCGGGCGCTCGAGCGCGATCGCGCTGCGCTCGAGGTTGTCCGCGACATGGGCAAGCACGCCGGCAAAGGCGGCCCTGGCTTCGTCATCGCTGACGTTCTCATCCATCGCCTTGACGATCGCCGCCTTGACCCCTGGCGCGAGCGCCTGAGCGGCGATTTGGCGAGCTTTCCGGGGTCGAAATCGGGGGGCGGGTGCATCGGCTTCTACGAGGCGCACGTGAGTGCGTCGCGCGGCCCCCGGCCATAGTCAGGTGGTTGCAAGGGAGGGCTTTTTTCGGGTAAACGGGGGGCAGGTTAAACGGGGTCAGGTTAAGGGGCGAAACGGGGCGAATCTGCCGCGCTTCGTGGAACTTGGTCACACTTCAGCCCAGCTTGCATTGCTCGGTGACAAGGTTCGACCGCCGGCTTCGGCACCCATGTATGCGGCGCATCAGTGGATTGCTCGCCGTTTCAAGCCACGACCCAAACGGAAAGCAGAAAGAGAGGCTCATGCCCACAATCGCTTTGGTCGACGATGACAGCAACATTCTCACATCCGTCTCGATCGCGCTGGAGACGGAAGGCTACCGCATCATGACTTACTCCGACGGCGCCTCCGCGCTCGACGGCTTCCGCACCACCCAGCCCGATCTTGCCATTCTCGACATCAAGATGCCGCGCATGGACGGCTTGGAAATGCTGCGCCGGCTGCGGCAGAAATCCGACCTGCCGGTGATCTTCCTGACCTCCAAGGACGAAGAGATCGACGAACTGTTCGGCCTCAAGATGGGCGCCGACGACTTCATCCGCAAACCGTTCTCGCAGCGCGTGCTGGTCGAGCGCGTCAAGGCCGTGCTGCGCCGCTCGGCGCCGAAGGACCCGACCGTCGCGCCGAAGGAGAACGATGCCAAAGCGCTCGACCGCGGCCTGCTGCGCATGGACCCCGAACGGCACACCTGCACCTGGAAGAACGAGCCGGTGGCGCTGACCGTCACCGAATTCCTGATCCTCCAGGCGCTGGCGACCCGGCCCGGCGTGGTGAAGAGTCGCAACGCGCTGATGGACGCCGCCTATGACGACCAGGTCTATGTCGACGACCGCACCATCGACAGCCACATCAAGCGGCTGCGCAAGAAGTTCAAGGTGGTCGACAGCGAGTTCGAGATGATCGAGACGCTCTACGGCGTCGGCTACCTCTTCAAGGAAGCCTGAGGCTCACGCGCCTTTTCCTTCTCTTGCTCGGTCATGATCGAAATCCTCAATCCCAAACGCCGCGCTGATGCAGCGAGGCCTGCTCGAGCTTCTGTTTCTCGGCGTCGTGGTACGCCTTCGATACCGTGTGGATGTTGTCGGGATCCCAGAAGCGGACAGGATCGCCGCGATGCGCCTCGGTATGGTCGGCGACAGGACTGTTGTCGGCAGGGTAGACGCCGTCACAGAGCACGCCGGTTCGCTGGCACACGTAAGCGTCACGCAGATGGACCTGGTCCTTGAGCCTGCGCCAGCGCGCCAGCTTGTACCACTGGCGCCAGGGCGGCTCGGCGCGTTGCTGCTTGACTGGCGCTGCCATCTCACAAAAGGAAGGCCGGCGCAGCGTCATCGCCGGCCGGCCTAGTCAAGGGAGGAAACACCCAAGGAGGGCAGCGGCAGCACAGGAGCGCGCTACCGCACACCCTAGACACGCAAAAGCCCGGCACAATGGCCGGGCTTTGTGGATGGTTGCGCTTCGCGCGTCCCCTTGACTCGGTCTCACCGAGAAGGGATGCGCCGAAAGCCTTGACCGCTTCCGCTCGAGCTATTCCGCGACCTTGGCCGCGGCGCTAGCTCTAGATCACTCTCGTCGATCGAGATTTGAGTGACGCGCCCGAACATGCTGATACCGACACTGAGTCGGCCAGTTGAGTCAAATCTTTCCACCTGGCCGCAGAAGTAAGCGAACGGTCCCGACGTTACCCGCACCAGCTCGCCGAGCTCGAATTTGCGCTCGCGCTTTGATTTCGGCGTGTTGCCGATCGCCTCGATGTTGCGCAGATCAATGACGTCCTGCCCCTTGAGAACAGGCACACACGGCCCGACGCGCATGACGTCAATCACACCGTCGACAGCGTAGAAGCGTCCAAACTTGACCTCGAAATCAGGCACCAGGATCGCGCCGCAGATCAACGGCGACCTAACCTGCTGCGTCAAAACCTTCTCGTAGCCGCGGTTATAGCGCGCCACGCTGCGCGTTTCGGTCTGCATTGGCAGCCAGGCCGAGATATTCCTTTGACGGAATGTCCGCATCACGTTGAGCTGCAGGTGCGGATGCACGCGCAGGATATACCAGCGATCAGGCTCGACCGGCACCTCGCGCGGACCGTGCAGCAGATCGAGATCGACATAGCCGACGATTTCGCCTCGCACGTGATCCCGCGGCCGCAATGTTTGGTTCATGCGCATTCCCCCTCCTCGCTCGACCAGCTGCCGTCGCGATGCGGCGGCCACGGCGCCGGCACGCGCAGCGCCTGTTTGGATTTTCGCAATCGGAAATTCGGATGTAGCGCCGGCAGGTTGTGCACCGCCGGATCGAAGGCCTCGGTCCAGACCCGCTCCGCTTCGATCTCGACGCCGAGCCAGAGCGCCAGGCGGTCGCGCCAGGCCGCAAACTGCGGCGTTCCCAGCTCGACCTGGTGCCACGCTTGCGGATCCTCGCCGGCAAACTTCGCGATCGCCGCCAGGTCGGGTTGAGGCGGCCTGGTCGACCACAAGCCGCGGCCGCGCTCGGGATCCTCGGCCAGGCGCAGCGGCCTCGAGCCGATACGCGCGGCGAGCTGCAATCCGGCGAGCTCGTAGCCGTCGATCCAGTGCCGCTCCGGCGCCGGATCCGGCAGCCTGGCGCTCGGAAACTCCTCGAAACGCCGCTGACGGATCCACAGATGAAAATTCGGCACCGCGTCGCGCTTCAACCGCTTGAGCATCTCGACAAACGGCACGATCGCCGCCCTGCAAAGCCGTTGCTTGTCCGGCTCGAGCAGCCGGAACTCGGCGAGCGCGAGATCGCGCCGCATCGCCTGGTGACCAGGCCAGCTCTGCCAGGCCGGCTCGAAATCGGCCGGTTCGCTTTCCTGAAGATCCTCGCGATCGCCCTCTCGTCCCCTGGAAGGGGATTTAGGGGAAGATTCAGGTTCAGGTTCAGAGTTTAGACCCTCTGCCGAGTCATAGGGCTGGCGTAGGGCTGGCGCAGGGCTAACGGTTTCGGAGGCCGGATTTAGCCCTGTCTGCGGCATAGGGCTAACTTCACGTGAAACACCCTCAAATTCGCCCCTGGCGGCCGCTTCGATCACGTCGGGATCGACGTCGAGCATCAACCGGATCAGGTCGCTGGTGCGCTTGCCTTTGCACTCGCCGTTGCGCCGGCCGTACTCGTCGATCCATTGCGGCAGCCGCGCGATCGCGCCGATCTGCTCGAGCCAGGCCAGGCGGTTGCGCACAGTCTGCGTCGACAATTCCGTGTCATCGGAAAGCGTCGGGATCGATACGAAGCAATAGCCGTCACCGTCGACGTAAAGTGACGCCATAGACAGCGTCAGCTTTGCGTGCGGATTGTTGAGGCGCAGGTTCCTCGCCCAGGCGTGCGCCTCGTCGGCGGCGATGCGTCGCGCGCGCCGTTTCTCGGTCGTCATCGTGGCAATGCTCTTAAGGTTTCGATTCAACTGGACGCGGTAAGCAACGGAACGGGTTTGGTCAGCGCGGCCCCATCAGCATGAACTGCACGATTTGGTCGTCGGAATAATTCCAGAACAGGCCGCGGTTGATCGCGTCGTCGAGGCGATCGAGCCAGCGCGACGGGAAACGCTTCACCCTGACCAGGTGATCTCTAACGGCGGCGAGCTGCTCGGCCGGCAGTGCGTCGGCCTCATCCTCGCTCATCAGCTGGCCGGTCGAGCGCACGTAAACCGCGATATCGAGCTCGCCGAGCTTGGCGGCCTCGAGCACCAGCTTTTGAATGACGTTCGCCAGCTTGACGGCAGGCTCGCCGCCGGCGCCGAGCGTCGCGAGAATGAGATCAGCCGACATCCGAGCCCCCGCGCGCCAACGTGGGCTGTACGGCCGCCGCAGCGGTGCCGGCGCGCACTTCGACGGCCTCGCACGCCGGCGTGTTGCCGCCGATCTGGATCCTGGCGCTGCCGCGAAACCATTCCTTGTAATGATCCTGGCGGCCGTTCGGCTCAATGCGATGCCGCGACACGCAAACGATTTCGCAGCCCTCGCGTGTGCAGACCTTGCGAGAGTCGCCGTTCGGCGCGCGCGTCTTTTCGCTCCACTTGTGATTCATTTTGCAGCCTCATCGGCCGCAAACAGATCGCCGGGCTCCTCGAGCTCCCGCGCGCCGGCGTAGCGCATCGCGATCAGTGCGCGCGCGACCAGGTGCCAGACGTGGATCCGCAGCCGCGGATAATTCTTGACCTCGCCGCCGCGCTGGCACTCGCCGCGATCGAGCTGCTCGCGCGAGCGGCCGCGCAGCGTCTCGACAGAATAATCGCCGATGTCCTTTGTGCCGCCGGCGTTCCGGATCCGCATCCGCGCGATTTCTGTGACCTTGCGCGTGATCGCCGAATGCAGCTCAACCCGAACAACGATCATCTGGCGTCCCCCGTGTAGAGCGTCGGCCGCTTCGGCGGCGTCTGCGTTGACCGCTGATCGAGCGCGCTGCGACCCGGCAACGGATCGCCGAAAAGCGCCGACGCCGCCGAACGCTCTTGCGCGAAGGCGCGCGCGCGCTCCTGCTCGGCCACCTTTTCCGCGGCGCGCTTGTCCTGCCAATTTTTCAAACGTTTCGGCGCCGCAGCTGCGGCCGGCGCTTCTTTGGCGAGGCGCTCGGAACGCCGGTGACTGTTGTACGCCTGCTTACAGGCCGCCTCAGACCGTCCCGGCATGTTCGCCGCAACACGAGCCCAATCGCCGCCGGCGCCCTCGACTGCGGCGCAGAGCCGATCGAGCTCCGCGGCCGTCCAGAGATTGCGAATCTTGTGAACAGGCCAGCTCATCGCGCGCCCCCCTGCTGTTGAACGGATGCCGGCCCGACCAGCTGCGCCAGGAAGGCGCGGCCGAGATCTGTGACCTTTAGCGCCTTGGTCGTGGCGTGCAGATAATCCTTGCCGCACAGATGCCGCGCCATCTGGCCGTCAATCGTGCCGCCGGCGTCGACCGCGATCAGCGCGAGCTGCTCCGCGAGCTCGTCATCGTCGATCGGGAGGCGCGTCTGCAGCGCGCCGTCGACGATCTCAGGCGCCGGACAATCGAACAGCGACATTTGCGGCGCGCGGTAAGGCTCGGTCAGCGCAACGACCGGCGGCGCCGTCACTGCGTCGCGCAGCGCGTGCAGGCGCGACCAGCCGGCCTCGCGCAGCTGCCACTGCCCGCCGGATTGATAGGCCATTTCGCGCTTTTCCCAGCTCGCGCCGAGCACGTCCTGCATCGTCGCGCGCTTCGGATGACAGAAATCCGAAAGGATCATCAGCTGCTCGAGCTCGGACAGCTCGAGCGCATCGAGCTCGGCCGGCTGCAGCCATTCCGAGCCGGCGAGCTGGTCAATCGCGACGACGTCGTCGGCATCATACGGCGCCCGATCGTCGACGACCTGGTCGGGGATCGCGACGACGTCCGCGACGGCCGCGGCAACGCTGGCCCCGTCTGATGTTGCATTTGCCGCAGCCGTCACGGTCTCGCCGGCGTCGGAGGGCATTCCGGCGGCGAAACTGGATTCTGATGAGCTCTGCACGCGCCAGAATCCCGTGCATTCCAGCGCGTGAGCCTCTAGATCGACATCAGCGCCGCATTCGGGACAGACACGCGCCGACGACGGCGAAGGCGCCGCGTCGATCGCGTTGCCGATTTCGCCTGGCGGCGAAACGGCGGCCTGGTTGCCGGCGGCGAGCCAGCCTGGCGGTAATGGATGCTCGGCGTCGACGCGCGCGAACAGCTCGAGCACGGGCAGCGGCCGCCCCTCGGCGTCGCATCCGACCATCGTCGCGATCATGTGCCGGTAGTGATCAGGCTTGCGCGAATGCTCGCGCGGCCGCTCACGATGGTTCGATCCGAATTTTTCCGAGCCGGCCGGTTTTGGCAGGCCCTGCCCGCGCTTGAACAGGAGCAGCAGCTCATCCTGATCGAACGCGATCAGACCGGATCCGCTGACGTCCGGATGCGCGTCGTCGGTCTTGGTCCAGACAAAGCAGGTCGAATAAGAATCCATCCCGAGCGCCTGCGCGCAGGCCCAGGACAACGGCATGTCGACGCGCGCGAGCTGCATCTCGCCGGTCGCCGCGATCATCACCTCGAGCTCGATCTCGACCAGCGCCAGGAGATGCGGCCGCGGGATCCACATGAAGGCCCAGGAGTCGGGCAACAGGCGCTCACGCGCGTGGCGCAGATAGGCCAGGATTTCCGGCCAGGTCATCGTCGGATAGTGGTTCTCATATGCGCGATCGCCGATCCCGCCCTGACGCCGCCAGGGCGGATCGAGATAGACCGCCGGCACCTTCGGACCGGACGGCAGGTCGGCCGATTGACCGGACAGCGCGGCCGCCAGGTTGCGCCGATCGGCGCGCCCTTTTTCCTCGGCGCCGACCTTGAGCAGATCCATCGCAACGCGCGCCTGGCCGGACCGCATTTCCTCGGCCTGGCGCTCGAGCGCCTGCTCGAATTCGGCCGTATCCATCGCCGCCAGGCGCTGCGCCCGCGACGACAGCTTGCGGTCGATTCCCGCCTCCTGCAGCGTCACGCGCAGCGGCTTGACTGGCTCGGCCTCGACCCGGTCGGCGACGTCGCCGCCGGCGTCGGAAAACTGTTCCTCGCCGGAACAGTTTTTAGGCCGCCCCTCGGCGAGGTGACCGGCCGCCTTTGCCAAGATCAGCATATCGCCGAGGCGCCGCTCGGCGCGGAACCGGATCCGCGCCGCCTTGATCTCGAGATCCTTGTTTTTCGCCTGCTTGGCATAGGCCGCCCAGGCGGCCGCCTGGCTGCGGATCTCGAGCACCTCGTCGACCGCTTCCGCGGCCGCGATCGCGCGCTCGGCGGCCTCGTATCTGGCGAGCTCGCTCAAAACGGGATCTCCTGGTCGTGGTGCCGCGCCGGCAGGGTTGCGAGCAGGCCGGCGAGGATCTTGTCGAGGCTCGGCGCCTCGCCGCGCACGCGGCGGTTGATGCTGTTGTCGCGCTTGGTCGACCAGCGACGATTGGCGCGGCGGTTATCGAGCGTCTGGCCGTTGATATGATCGACGACGTGCCGCGCCAGGTAGTCGTCATCCCGCGGCTCGCAGCGGATCTGCAACTCGCGATGCATTCGCACCGTGTCGCGCCGCGCGCCCGTGTTGCGCTTGGCGTAGAGAAAACATTCCTTGCCGCGGCCGCCGTGCCAGACGTTCCACTGCCATTGCATCAGCCAGTCGAAATCCTCGGCGTCGACCAGCGTCCAGATCGGCTCGCGCGACGACAGCCAGACGCGGCGCCACGGCGTCAGCGTCAAATCGGGCAGGCCTTGCTCGAAATCGACCGCGCGCGCCCCGATGATGTTGACCGGCGCCTGCATCATCACAGCATCCCCAGCGCTTGCATGTAGGTTTCGAGGATGGCCTCGAATTCCGCGCGCTCGTTCGGATCCTGCGCGCGCATCCTGACGATCGCCTTGAGTGCCTTCGTGTCGTAACCGTTTCCCTTGGCCTCGGCGTAGACAGCAGCGACGTCGTCGGCGATCGCCTTTTTCTCCTCGAGCAGCCGCTCGACCCTCTCGATGATCGATTGCAGCTGATCCTTGGCGATCTTGCCGGCGCGGGTTTCCGCCTTGCTCATCGATGCACCACCGTCAGCATGACCGGGCGGAAATTGTCGCCGGCGTGCAGCACGCGCGCCTTGCGATAGGTCTGCACGTCCGGCATCAGCTCGGCGGTCACGATCGTGGTGATGCCGAGCGACAGCAGCACGGTCCCGAGCATCGCCCAGCTGAGCAGATCGTCATCCATCACAGATCCCCGCCGTCCTGCAGCGCCGCCAGACGCGCCGCGGTTTCCCGCTGCTGATCGAGCAGCTGCGAAATTTCCATCTGGCGATTGAGCTTTTTGCGCCACGGCTCGGCGCATGACCTGGTCAAGGCTTTCCAGACGACGTCGCCGATCCGGCTGTTAAGCAGCGCGTTGAGCGCCTCGCCGTCCGGCGCGCCGCGCGGCGGCGTCGCGATCCAGTCCTCGCAAACCCTGGTCGAGCGATTCGCGATCAACGCGAGCTCGGCCGCCAATTTCTGCTTAAAAACCTTGCGCAGCTCGACCAGGACCGGCGCAAACCACCGATGATCCCTGCGGGATTTACCGAGGATTTCCTCGGCGCCCATTTTTGCGCCCGCGCCGCCTCTCCGATAGCTTGGTTTCATCATGAGGAACCCAAACCCTTATTCGGCGCCATTCGCCGGCTCATCGATCCGCCACAGCGACGGCCTGGCGCGCAGCTGGCGCTCGGCCAGGGCGCGCTGGAAATTAAGGAAGGTGCCCGGTGCCAACGTCCCGGTCCGGCGCCAATTCGAGACTTGCTGCGCCGGCCGGCCGCTGATTTTGGCAGCCGCGAAGGTGCCGCCGACGCCGTCGATCACCGCGTCAGCGGTCTCGAGCAACGGCCAGGAATCACATTGGCGAATCATCGACACGGCCCGGAATATACACGTTACGTGCATTTTGAAAGCATAAGCGGATATAAAATTGTTAGGAACCAACGTATTCAGCACAGTGCCGGCCATGACCCGGCACGATCGCGACAACAGCCTCGACACGGTCGCAGGCCGCCTCAAGCGGACCCGCGAGGCGTTCAAAATGAACCAGGCCGACTGGTGCCGGCTGGTCGGGATCGAAACCCAAGCCTGGAATAATTACGAAAGCGGCCGGCGCCGGATCTCGATCGACCAGGCGATCAGGGTCTGCCAGGCGACCGGCGTTACAATCGACTGGATTTACCGCGGCCTGATGAATTCATCACTGCCGCCGCAAGTGCAGATCGAGCTGCAGAAAAAGCGCTAGCCGTCACCCTTCAGAGGTCGCGCCGCCAAGCGCCGCAAATGGTTCAGGCGCCGCAGCAAGGGCGGCACCGACAGCGCGAAAAACACGTAGAACACAGCCCAAACTAATTCCTGCTTGCTCGGCACCTGCAGCGCGAAAGCCGGCGGCACCACTACAAGATTGTGGATAATCGGGCTGGCGCCGGCCAGCGCCAGCGCCGGCAGCACTCCAAAAACCATCGATATCAGGATCACGGCGAAGCCAAAGCAGAACCCGGCGCCGCCGCCGACCGTGTTGACCAGCAGCAGCGCCAGCGGCGCAGTCACGCCGAGCGTCGCCAGCGCCCAGCACAGCGCGCGCGACACCGACGGCGAAGCCTCGGCCGCCGCAAGGCCGGGCCGATTCTCCGCAGCGACGTCGACCCGCCAGCCGAGCCGTTTGGCGCGCTGCCAGGCGCTCAAACTGCCTGATTGCTCGATCAAGAACTGATCGAGGCACTCGCCGGTCATGACCAACACCCTGCGTGCATCCTCCACGGATTCCGGCAGCTGCAGCGCCAACTGTAACGCTAGACGGCGCAGGCCATCGGTTTTTTCAGACGATTGCATTCCCATTTGCATTTCCTCGTGTCCCTGTGGCCCTCAAAATAAACGTCGTGTGCATTTTGCTAGGAATTTATGCACTGCCCGTGTATACCGTTGACGCGAATCCCAGCGGAGTCTTGCCATGCACCCCGTCCCTGACCTTGCCGAGAAGGCGCCATCCTCCCCCCATCGGGAAACCTTGGCAATGGACACAATTTCCGGACGCGACCCCGCGCCAGCGCAATCCCCCCGCATGGTTAATGATGCTGCATCACGCATCTATGCGGCTTGGCAACCGCACGTTGGTCATGACGAGGCGATGCACGAGGCCCGCGCATTCGCCGCGCGTTTTCACGTCCTGATCGACGGTCCGCTGGCGCCGCTTCCCGACGAGGCCGAGCTCGACACTACGCTCGCGGCCGTCGCCGCGGCGATGACGTTCCTCGACGCCGCGGCGCAGTGAGGACCGCATGAGCCGGCGATTGCCATCGGATTATTATTTTTACCTGGCGCTGCTGAAATCCAGCCCCTTTGAGCGGCGCCCGCGCGGCTGGCGCTATGGCAGCAGGCGGATCGGCGACAGCGTCGTCGACCGCCTGGTCGCTGCCGGCCGCGCGCAAATCATCGGCGATCGCGTCCACCTGGTCGAGGCCGAGCGATGACCGCCCGCCCCCTGCCCGCGGATCCGCTCGAGCTGCGCCAGGCGCTCGAGGCCGCCTTTGCCGGCCGCGCCACCATCAGCGTTCCCGAGCTCGCCGAGCTCATCCCCTTGCATCGCGAGACGATCGCGCGGCATGTTTCCGCCGGCAACCTGGTCGGTCGGCTCAAAGGCCTCGGCCGCACCCGTCGCCATCGGGTTTTCACCATCGCCGATGTCACGCGGTTTATGCAGCACCTGACCGAGACCGAGCCATGTCCCTCTATCGCCCCAAGCGATCGCCGTTCTGGCATTACGATTTCCGGATCGACAGTTATCGATTTTCCGGCTCGACCAAGCTGCGGCATGAGGATGACGCGGCCCGGCTTGAAGAAGCCCGCAAGGCCGACGCGCAAATCATCGTCGACCGGATCCGCGCCGCCGGCGCCGAGCCGCTGACATTCAAAGCCGCTTGCGATCGCTGGTGGAGCACGCACGGCTCGAGGCTGGCCGACGCCAAGATCAAATCCGCGCTCGAGCGCCTGGTCGAGATCATCGGCGCCAGGACGTATCTGCACGACATCAACGACGACGTCGTCTCGCGCATGGTTGAGGAGCGCAGCAAGGACGTTCGCCGCGACCACGTCGACGACAAAGGCCGGCAACTGTATCGGCCGATCACCCCGACCACGGTCAATCGTAGCATCGACCTGCTACGCCGCGTCATGCGCCGCGCCCGCGACAACTGGAACGCCGCGATCATCCGCGAGCCGGTCTGGAAAAAGCACAAGCAGAAGGAAATAAAGCGGCCCGTGCGTGAAATCTCGGCGGCCGAGGAAACCACACTCGACCAGGTCGAGGATATCGACTTTGCCGAGCTGCGCCGCTTCGCCATCATCACCGGCCTGCGCCGCGCAAACCTGGTGCTGACCTGGTCGCAGGTCGATTTTGATCTCGCCGTCATCCGCGTCATGACAAAGGGCGGCGTGCCGCGCGTGCTGCCGCTTTCGGCCGAGGCCTACGAGATCCTCTGGAAACGCCGCGGCCAGCACGCCGAATATGTTTTCACGTTCAAGGCGCAGCGCACCTGGAAAAAACACCCGAAAAACGGCGAGGCGCGCATCAAAGGCAAGCGCTATCCGATCACCTATTACGGCATCGGATCAAACAAACGGAAATGGAAAAAAGCCGGCGTTGACGCGCGGATCCACGATTTGCGCCACACGACCGGCATGCGCACCTTGCGCAAAACCGGCAATCTGCGCGTGGTGCAGAAAATCCTCGGCCATACCGACATCGCGATCACCGCAAAGTTTTACACTGACGCGACGGTCGAGGACATGCGCGCAGCGATGGAAGCGACCGCGCCGCGCCAGGTCGAGCAGAGCCAACCCAAGGCGATCGAGAAGAAAGGCGCCTGAGATGGATTTTCTGCTTGGCCTGGTCGGCGAGATCGCATTCCTCGCTGCCATTGTTGCAGCGATCGGGAGTGCACTTGGATGACTGATTTTCCGAATGCGCCGGTCGGCGTCGTCTTGCGAGGAATGGACCACGGTGATCGCAGTTTTGGCGCGCGGCCGCGACGGCCTCTCGGACTACGGCCGCAACGTTTGCAAGAGCGCCACCGACAAGCTTGCGGCGCAGGTCTGCACCACCTCGATTGGCTCGCCCGCGGCGAGATCCGCGGCCTGCACCTGGTCGGCGGCGAATGAGCGAGCGCGCGCAAAAGATCACGGTTGGCGAAATGCGCGCCGGTCGCGGCGGCACCGCGCGGCCTGCTGGTCTACTACGCCGATTATCGCTGCGGCCATCACATCACGCTAACGCCTGACCAGGTCGATCAATGGCCGGACGATGTCCGCTTGTCGGATCTCAAGCCCAAATTCACCTGCAGCAAATGCGGCCAGCGCGGCGCAGATATCCGGCCCGACTTCGAGCCGCCGACGATGGGCTAGTCCAGCGAACCACCCTGATCTCCAGCCGGGCGACAGCTCTGGGGATAAGTCGATCCATCCGACGCCAATCGGACGGCATGCTGACCAGGCATGGTGCGGCTATATCTCGGTCCGAGTTTCTAGTTAAGTTGAAGAAAGATTGAGTAACGCGGAGTCGCGGTCGTGCCGCGTCCAAAGAAACCGGCGCGAGCGGCCTATTAGATGCGGTAGGTGATCAGCCTCCGAAACGAGACTATCAAACTGGCTGCGACTTCATGGTCAAGGGGGCGTTCCTCCTACAACTACGACATGCCATGGCACCATTTGTCTCGGCCACCAGGAGAAATTTCGCGATGAACTGCGTCAAGAAAATGTCTGTCGCGGGTATCGCTGCGTTCGGGACGCTCGCTGGCACGGGCGCAGGCTTATTGGCTACGGTCCTTCTTGTCTTCCTCGGCTCAGTCTCGATCGCCGAAGCCCGGAACACGCCTTGTTCAGGCAAGAAAGGTGGTGTTTCTCATTGTGAGAATGGTAAGTTTGTTTGCAAGAACGGAACTATTAGCCAATCTAAACTGACATGTTCTCACTAATTCGGCACCTTCGGCAGAAGCATGAAGAGATCGAGCGCGAGGCAGAGGCTTTATTTGTGTTGAATTCTTGCTTCTCGATAGTGGTCTGAAATCGTCCATCGGTCATGGCGGGCGTGGCGTTCGCGGTTGAGGTGATGGGGTTGGCTTCACAACCGAATCCTACGCCGCATCAGCGCTTTACACCACGCTCGCCAGCCTCTTAGGCGCCCTCTCGCGAATAAGACGGGCTAGGCCCAACGGACACATTCACTGATTCACATTCCCGCAGGTTGCGCTATTCTTGGGCGTTTCAAGAAAGTTGCAAGCGAGAAACTTGATGTCAGTTCCGACCGTGCCGGCCCCCGCAGCAGTTACGTTGCCAAATTCAACCTCTCTTACCGGTCAAATGCTGGATGATCTGACGAAGGCGCTAGGCGTCGCCCGCACATCGTTGGCCAGCGATACGCAGATTGCTCACGCCTGGTCAAATCTTCCGCGCCTACTGGAGAAGGTTCCTCCGCACCACAGAAACGAGACGATGGTGCGAATGTGCGTGGCTGTCTCAACGTTCGAGGCCATTTTGCAGGGGAGAGTTATGAAACCGCGCGTATTTATTGGATCCTCAGTGGAACACCTTGATTTAGCTTATGCTACGCAAGAGTGCTTAGAACATGATGTGGTGTCCACGGTTTGGTCTCAGGGCGTATTCGCGCTTTCGCGAACTGCGATGGCCTCGCTAATTGAACAACTTGACGAAAGCGATTTCGGAATATTTGTTCTTGCGCCTGATGATGTAACGATAATTCGCGACACGTCGAAGCAGACCGTACGAGACAATGTGATCTTTGAATTGGGTTTGTTCATCGGTCGATTGGGACACGATAGGTGCTTCTTGATTGTGCCTCGCGGAGTAGACGATCTGCATCTCCCTACGGACCTGTTGGGCATAACGCCGGCAGCATTTGAACCCGATAGACAGGACGAAAATTTGCAAGCTGCGCTAGGACCTGCTTGCAACCGCATTCGAAAGGCTATTCAAAAACTGGGAGCCGTAACGCCTGCACCTCCGCCCGTCGCAGTAACGAGCGAACCATCGATAGAACAAGACCTTTGCAGCGATCCCGTCGATTGTGAGGCTCTGATCAAATCATGGATGGGCGCGCGCAACCGAGCCTCAAATCAAAGAGCGATCCGCTATGCGGATGTTGATCGTGAGCTGAACTTGGTTCCTGGGTCAGCCCGCCAACATATTGAAAAAGCGGCGGCCCACTACCGATTTCGAGCGGTTCTCAAGGGCAAGGACACGATAACCTTTCAGTTGGACCCGGTGCGCGTACGCTTCTAAGAGAGCTGGCCCCGCAAATTCGGACAGTAGCTTGAGTGGATTTTCTGCCTGACAGCGGCGAGGATTCTTGCTGCGAATCAGGAGCGAAGATGACGAAGAAGAGCCGCCGGACGCATTCTCCGGCATTCAAGGCGAAGGTTGCTTTGGCTGCGGTCAAAGGCGACAAGACACTGGCGGAGCTGGCGCAGCTGTTTGATGTTCATCCGAACCAGATCACGATCTGGAAAAACCAGCTCCTGGAAGGCGCCGCCGGCGTGTTTGGGCATGACAAGACATCGGCCGAGACGCCGGTCGATTTGAAGGCGTTACATGCCAAGATCGGCGAGCTGGCGTTGGAAAACGATTTTTTGTCCGGCGCGCTCACCAAGGCGGGCCTGCTGAGCGCAAAGCGATGATCGACCGCGATCATGATCTTTCTATCGTGCGCCAGGCGAAGGTCCTGAAGCTGGCTCGCAGCACGGTCTACTATGAACCTCGGCCAGTTTCGGCCGAGGACCTTGCCTTGATGCGTCGGCTCGATGAGCTGCATCTCGATTATCCCTTCGCGGGAGCGCGTATGCTGCGATCGTTGCTGCGGCGGGAGGACGTATACGCCGGTCGCCGCCACATCGCGACGCTGATGAAGCGCATGGGGATCGAGGCGGTCTATCGTCGCCCGAACACGAGCAAGCCGGCTCCGGGTCACAAGATCTACCCGTACCTGTTGCGCGGATTGAAGATCGAGCGGCCCGACCATGCGTGGGCAATGGACATCACCTACATTCCGATGCGGCGTGGCTTCGTCTATCTCGCGGCGGTCGTCGATGTGTTCAGCCGACGGGTCCTGGCCCATCGCGTCTCGATCACAATGGAGGCGGCCTTCTGCGTCGAAGCGGTCCAGGAGGCGTTGGCGAAGCACGGCAGGCCCGAGATTTTCAACACGGATCAGGGCAGCCAGTTCACCAGCCTCGAGTTCACCGATGTGCCGCTGGACGCGAAGATCGCCATCAGCATGGACGGCAAGGGCGCCTGGCGCGACAACGTGTTTGTCGAGCGGCTCTGGCAATCAGGGACGCCCTCACTCGAGCCTTGACGGGCGCACGCCCGACGAGGCTTACTTCGGCACGCAAGCTATGGTGATGGCCGCATGACCGTCGCCGACGGTTTTGTCGTCGCTCTGGTCGGGCTACGCCCTCCCGACGCAACGACAAAACCGTAAAGCCCCGCGTTCAGCATAACCCGGCAGGAATCCACTTAAATCCAGCGGGGCGCTGTCCAAACAACCGGGGCCAGCTCTAGGCGCGCACTGTGGCACGTCGCTATCCTTGCATTGATTCATCTGCCGTAGCTGCGCCATGGCACGCGAGATGCCGGCTCGCAGGCGACACAAATGAGGTCCCGAAAAAACTCCCGAACTGTGAGGCAGAAGCCGGCTAACTCTATGGGTAATCAAGGAAAATGGTGGAGTTAGCCTAAGTGTTTCTACTCCGCGGGTTGCAGGTTCGAGTCCTGCTGGGATCGCCATTCATCACTGGATTGACGAGGCCGATGGAGCCGACTTGCGGTATCGGCCGCCCGCTCACCGGAGACGTCTTCAAGAGCCCCGCTGTTCTCGTCGATCCCGTGGACGATTTCGATTCGCGCTGCCGGAATTTCGGTGCCGCTTGATCGACGTGACGGACGCACAGTTACCTATCCTCATTACTTCACGAATACGTGGGTACCCTCGCCCCGGTCTTTGAACCGGGCAGACGAACCCTATCTATGCGCCGGGCGACGTGCGCCCGATAGGGAATTCGATGCTGCCAACCGAGTGGACGAGAATGGCTATCGCATCTGCGGTTGCCGTGATCGCGATGTCGTATTTGGCAATCGACGCTGGCGTCGTGAACTCCAGCGTGATCACACGGCGCATCGAGACGGCGCGGGCTTCCATTGCGGACGCGGCGGCCAGTCAGCATCAATTCGCCTTCGCTATTCAGGCCTGGGCGCGTCCAAGCCGCGAGAAGGCGGACTCGGAGCCTCATTTGGAGCACTGCCTGGCGATCGATTGAGTCAGGCGCAGCACCAGATCAGCCGACGCCTAAGCGGCCTTTCTTTTGTTCACGGTCCGACTCCGCTTCGTTCCAAAAGCACGAATCGTCATCGCAAAAATCGGCAGCGCGCATTCATTAATGCCGCGTTTCGCTGGCTCGGTTCGTTCATGCATCCAAGGTCACGAGCACGGGCCGCAATCGGTACGCATCGATCGCGGCGTTCGACAGCAGCAGCCTGCGCCGCTCGCCGCGCAGCATCAAGCGGTCGATCCTGTTCAGGATGAAGCGGGCTGAATCATTGGGCTCACCGGTGAGCAGGCCGGATTGGTCGAGATATTTCCAGGCGATCTCGAAAGACTGCGCGCGCAATTCGGGGTCTGTCATAGCCGGCCAACGTCGACGGGGAACGGATGTTCCTAACCGCGCAACGTCAGTCGCAGCGAACCACGGCGCGACGAAATGCGTAGCGCCGCGAACGAGATCACGACCAGCACGTTGGCTGCAACGAAATGGAGTGGTGCCGACCCGCCAGCCCCGGTCGGCTTTGAAGGGCCCCGTGCTTGTCCCCCGAGCACGGGGCTTTCTCATGCAGGCCAACCAGCGTCCCGACCTCGGCCGGCCATTGACGCGAGATCTCGCCGAGGATGCGATTAGTCCGTCTGCTCGTCGCGCCGGTCGCGGGCGAGCTGATGCCAGGCCAGAGCCAGTTGGATCAGTCTCTGCCGGTCGGCGCCGTCGGCGGACGCCGCGGCCCGCTTCATCGCCGCCTCGGCTTCGTGCTGTGGGTCGTACTTGGGGCACATGAGGCCGAACCTAACCGACCGATATGGACGGACCGATGGCAATTTCGTCCGTATGAATGCGGGGTGGCTTCGCGTCGTCCGAACCCACCCTGACGCATCTGTGAACTGCGTCACAGCCTGCAACCGGCGTCTCGGCTAAACAGAACTCAACCGCTCGCACCGCCGCGAGAGGGCATGGGTGGTCCATCATGACACAGGAAGCAGCAGCCGAGGCTCACGTCCCGACGCGACGCGCAAGGCCCGACCTGTTCGGCGCCACGTTTCTTGCCACCATCGGTATCGTGATGCTGGCCTGGATCGCAGGCTTGGTCTGGGCCGCGATCGCGTTCTTCAACTGGCTGGTGTGACGCGCGAAGCGATCAGTATCGCTTCAGCAAGCAATTCGTTGCCCAGACAAAAGGAGGCGGGCCTGCGCCCGCCTCCTTGTTTCAGACCTTGCCTGCAGTCTCAGTAACACGCGCGAGGATCGGCCTGCACATACTGGCCGCTCGGATAGCGGTAGTAGCAATTGCCCTGGGCGAAATAATAGCCGGGCCGCGAGGCAGCCGTGGCGCCGGCGATCGCGCCGGTGGCGCCGCCGATCACGGCACCCGCGGCCGCGCCCGAGGCGTTGCCCGAGATCAGGCCGCCCAGCACGCCGCCGACGATGGCGCCGCCAAGTGCGCTTGCGCCGGGATCAGCCGGTGGCGGAGGCGGCGGCGGTTCGTAGGCGACGGGAGGCGGCGCAGGAGCATAGGCCACCGGCATGTCGTCGAAGTAATCCTCGGAGATGTAGGCCGGCGGGCCGGCCATCCGCTGCGGATAATAGTACCAGACGCCGCCGACGTCCCACCACCAGCCGGAGCGGCCGTTGCGGACCTCGTGGCGCCAGCGCCCGCCATCCCAGGCGCGATTGCCGCGATAGGCGTGTCCGCCCCAGTCGCGCTCCGGTGCGGGGCCCCTGGCGTAATTGCGTCCGGGCGGCGAGCCGCCTGCTCCGTGTGGGCCGGGACCGGGGCCGCCGGCGTGGGGCTGGCCGCCGGGCTGTTGCGCGGGCCGGGCCGCCTGCTGCGGCGGGGGGCCCTTGCGCATGTTCTGATTGTTCTGGGGCGGCGCGCCCGCGCCGGGCCCCGCAGGCGTCTGGGCCTGGGGTCTTGGCGGCAATGAGTCCTGTGCCTGCGCCGAAAGCGCGACAAGGGACATGGCCGAAACCAAGGGAATAATGATCTTCATGCGGCTGGACGCACTCATGCGTGCTTAACCCCCTACTCTCGCGATTGCCGTGGTGCCTAGCGCGATAGACGATTCGCCTCGCGCCTGGCTGATGCCGGCGGACATAACTGACCTGCTTTGGTCGGCTAAGTCCCGTTACAAATGATTAAGATCACGGCAATTTTCGGCCCCGGGGGGCGCGGCGGAACCGTTCTAGCGCGCCGGCTCGATCACATTGCAGTTGGTCCGCCCCGACATCAGGCAGTCCTGCATCTTGCTGGCCGCGGTGAGATCGCGGGCGAGCCACCAGCCGACACCGAGGATCACGAGCGCGATGATCAATCCGGCAATCGCGCCGCGACGGTTGTCGCCGGATTGAGGTTTTGCGAGGGATTTGGGCTTTTTGCCCGGTTCGGGCTTGGACTCAGACTTGGACTCAGACTTGGACATGACTGGCCGATCGCAGGGGTGAGCCGGCTTTACCACCTCTGCGACGTCGCGTCACATCCCGGTCGATCGTTCAGCCCCGGGTCTGTCGGATCGCATCCTTGCGCGAGGTTTCGACCGCCGGTGTGGCCCGCGGTGCGCAGGTCGTCAGCAAGAATGCGGTCTGGGTGCATTCCCAATCCGCGCCGAGGACGGCACTTTCGATCGGCTTCGGGCGGGCAAGCAACAGTGCGACGCCAGCCAAGGCGACCACCGCGACGGCGATTGCGAGCGCCTTCGGGCTCAGTCTTGAGATCATCATGCCCGTGCTCCGTCTCGTACCGGGCGGACGCTAGGCGCCGCTCCGTGTGGTCCTCTATGAAGGACATCACAATTCGGCAGTTTTTCGGGGCTACGAGAGATCGTCGGGGGTGGCGATTTTTCGTCTACCTGATCGGCTGCGATTATGGGTGGCTTCGCGACGCGCGCCGATGTACACGCTTCTGCGTCGCGTGGTGCCTGCTATGCCCAGCCGACGTACCAACAGTCACCGATGTAGGATTGAAAGCGAGGAAGGCAAGGCCCGTGAGTGGATTTAGGGAACCCGGGTTTTCAGACCGGCAAAAGGCGGCGCAGGAAGCGCGCAAAAATCTTTTGAACAAATTCAAGTCGCAGCCCGGGCTGGATGATCCGGCGGTGGCGGCACGTCGTGCTGAGCGCGAGGCGCTCGCGGCCAAGCGCGCAGAGGCAAAGGCCGCGCGCGAAGCCGAGAAGGCCGAGCAGAAGCGTATTGCGGAAGAAGCTGCAGCGGCCGAAGCCGCGCGTATCGCCCGCGAAGCGGAAGAAGCGATCGCCAAGCAGGCTGAAGTCGAGGCCGAGCAAAAGGCCAAGCGCGACGCCCGCTACGCTGCCCGAAAGGCCAAGCGGAAGTAACGTTCGCAAGTCACGTTCAACTCACGTCGCGTTCAAGTGAAGTTGAACTGAAACATCGCTGGGGGCGGTCCATGTGACCGCCCTCGGACTTCCAAGCGCGCGTCTGCCTTCGCAGACGCCGCGACGACGGCGGAAGATCAGTTCTTCTTCATCATCCCGTCGTCTTTCTTCATCCCGTCCTTCGACATGTGGTCCTTCTTCATGCCGTCGTCCTTGGACATGGTGTCCTTCTTCATGCCGTCCTTGGACATCGTGTCCTTCTTCATCATGCCGTCGTCCTTGCCCATCTTGTCCTGGGCAAAAGCGGCCGGCGACAGCGCGAGGCCAAGCGACAGAGCGGCAGCCGAGACGCCGAGCACGATGCGGGTGCGAATGGTCATGAGTGATTTCCCTTCGAGATGGTGTTTGTCAGCGACGGACGCCGCTATCTGATCTCGACGGATTGCCCGCTGGCGTTGTTACGCGCCCATTGACAAAATTTCTGCGGGCCGGCTTCGCGGACGGCCAGTGTGCACTGCAGCAAGGCCGGCACTTGCCCCGGCATTCGGTCTCGAACTATCAGATGAGAGAATATTGGGTGAGAGACCGGCTAGGATGGACCTATGCGCTGGTCTCAAGGACCCAGCCCACCTCACACCAAACAAGAACCGGCCAAGGGCCGTCCAAGGGGATACACCATGCTCACGCGCCGTCATCTGATCGCGACCGCCGTCGCCGCACCCGCCATTCTTCGCTTCGGCACTGGTACCGCGCATGCCGCGACCACGCTGAAGATCTCGCATCAATTCCCGGGAGGGACCATCGACAAGGGCGACTTCCGCGACCGGCTTTGCCGCATGTTCGCGGCTGAAGTCGCCAAGCGCAGCAAAGGCGACATCGCCGCAGAAATCTATCCGAACTCCTCGCTGATCAAGACCAACGCGCAGTTCTCCGCGATGCGCAAGGGCGCGCTCGACATCAGCCTCTATCCGATGCCTTACGCCGGTGGTGAGCTGCCGGAGACCAATATCGGCCTGATGCCGGGCCTCGTGACCACCTACGACCAGGGCATGCGCTGGAAGAAGGCGCCGGTCGGCAAGGCGCTGACCGACTTCCTCGCCGACAAGGGCATCATCCTGCTCACCTGGGTGTGGCAGGCCGGCGGCGTCGCCAGCCGCTCCAAGCCGATCGTCGCTCCTGAAGATGCCAAGGGCATGAAGGTGCGCGGCGGCTCGCGCGAAATGGACATGGTGCTCCAGACCGCCGGCGCCTCGGTGCTCTCGGTGCCGTCGAACGAAATCTACGCGGCGATGCAGACCGGCGCCTGCGATGCCGGCATCACCTCCTCGACCAGCCTGATCTCGTTCCGGCTCGAAGAGGTCGCGAAGTCGCTGACCTCCGGTGCGGGTGCCTCCTACTGGTTCATGCTCGAGCCGCTGATGATGTCGAAGGCGATCTTCGACAAGCTGCCGAAGAACCAGCAGGACGTCCTGCTCGCGGTCGGCACCGAGCTCGAAGCCTTCGGCCGCAAGGGCGCGCAGGACGACGACGTCGAGGTCGCCAAGGTCTACGAGAAGGCCGGCGCCAAGGTCAGTGCGCTCGATGCCGCCACCGTCGGCAAATGGCGCGACATTGCCCGCGACACCGCGTGGAAGGATTACGGCGCCAAGACCGCGACCGCCGCCAACCTGCTCAAGCTCGCCTCCGACGTCGGCGCATGAGCCACGGTCCGCTTCCGGATCGTGACGACCAGGCGAACGCTGCCGCAGGGACCGGCCTTGCGGCGGCGATCGATCGCGGTCTCGCCGTCCTCAACACCATCATCGTCGTGTTCGCAGCGATCGCGCTGATCGCGGCCTGCGCCATCCTGAGCTACAGCGTGCTCAGCCGCGCCCTGTTCAAGGCCGCCAATTACTGGCAGGACGAGGCCGCCGTATTCCTCCTGGTCGGCGCCACCTTCATGACGGCGGCCTATGTGCAGCAGAACCGCGGCCATATCGGCATCGAGGCCTTTGTCGGCCTGCTGTCGCCGCTCGCGAACCGGATCAGGCTCTGGCTGGTCGATGCTGCGACGTTCCTGTTCTGCGCCTTTTTCGCCTGGAAGTCCTGGACGCTGACCCATGAAGCCTATGTCGACGGTCAGGTCTCAAACTCGATGTGGTCGCCGCCGCTCGCCATTCCCTATTCGCTGATGGCGCTCGGGATGAGCCTGCTCTGCATCCAGATCCTCGTGCAGCTTGCGCTGCCTTTCGCAGGAGCCAGGCGTCCATGAGCGTTTTCGGTATCGGCCTCGCCTACGGTATCGCGACGCTGGTCGTGATGTTCTCAGGCATGCCGATCGCGTTCGCGCTCGGCGCGGTCGCGGTCGTGTTCATGGGCATCTACATGCCGGCCGCGTCCCTGGATACGGTGACGCAGAACGTCTACGAAGAAATGGCCTCGATCACGCTGCTGTCGATCCCGCTCTTCATCCTGAAGGGCGCCGCGATCGGCAAATCGCGCGCCGGCCAGGATCTCTATTCGGCCCTGCATGCCTGGCTGCATCGCGTCCCCGGCGGCCTCGGCGTCGCCAACGTGTTCGCCTGCGCGCTGTTTGCGGCGATGGCGGGCTCCAGCCCTGCGACCTGCTCGGCGATCGGATCGGCCGGCATCCCCGAGATGCGTAAGCGCGGCTATTCCGGCGGCTTTGCCGCCGGCATCATCGCGGCCGGCGGCACGCTCGGCATTCTGCTGCCGCCCTCGATCACGATGATCCTGTTCGCGGTCGCCGCGGAAAAATCGCTCGGCCGGCTCTTCCTCGCCGGCATCGGCCCCGGCCTGCTGCTGGTCTCGCTGTTCGGCGCCTATGCGGTGATCCGCTTCCGCCAGGAATATGCCGCGGCGCAGGCGATCTTTGAGAAAGGCGGGCCGGAGGCGGCGATCCTGGCCCGCGACGAATACACGCTGGCCGAACGCTTCAGCGTGCTGCCGCGTGTAATCCCCTTCGTGCTGCTGCTCACCGGCGTCATGATCGCGCTCTATGGCGGCTACGCGACACCGTCGGAAACCGCCGGCCTCGGCGGCCTGCTCGCGCTGGCGCTGATCGCGGCGATCTACAGCGTGTGGCGGCCGAGCGACCTCGCCCCGATCTTGAAGTCGACGATCCGGGAATCGACCATGCTGATGATGATCATCGGCATGTCGCTGCTCTATTCCTACGTGATGAGCTATCTGCACATCTCGCAATCGGTCGCCGAATCCATCGTCGCGATGCACCTGCCGCGCTGGGAGCTGCTGTTCGCGATCCTCGTCATGGTCGTCGTGCTCGGCTTCTTCCTGCCGCCGGTCTCCATTATTCTCATGACCGCGCCGATCATCCTGCCGCCGCTCCGCGCCGCCAATTTCGACATCATCTGGTTCGGCGTGGTCATGACCATCGTGATGGAGATGGGGCTGATCCATCCGCCGGTCGGCCTCAACATCTTCGTCATCCGCAACGTCGCGCCGGACATTCCCTTGCGCGAGGTGATCTGGGGTACCCTGCCCTTCGTGCTGCTGATGATGCTCGCGGTGCTGCTGCTGTGCTTCTTCCCGGGAATCTCGACCGGGCTGCCGGACCTGGTGATGGGGCCGGACGGGAGCAGGTAGAGGCGATCGCAACTGTCGTAGGGTGGGCAAAGGCGCGCAGCGCCGTGCCCACCACCTCTCCGCAATCCCGATAAAAGTGGTGGGCACGCTTCGCTTTGCCCACCCTACGAGCTAACCCACCCTACGATCTCTACGATTTATCCTTCCGCCGTGCCTTCGGCGCGATCGTGCTGCCGGCCACCACCTGCAACAGATCCTTGCGCACCGCCTCGATGTGCCGCTCCAGGAACCGGCAGGCCTCCTCGACCTTCTGTGCACGGCAGAGCGCGATCAGATGGGCGTGCTCCTTCTCGGCTGTCCCCATCGCCTTGGTGTTGGAGAGCTGGAGGCGCGTGTAGCGGTCGCTGGTCTGGAGCAGTGACAGCACGATCGCGCGCGTACGCGGCTGAGGGGCGTGAACGTAGAGCGCCATGTGGAAGTCGGCGTTGAGCTGCCCCCATTCGCTGACGTTGCGCGCCTTGATCGCCTTCTCAAAACTCTTGTGGATGTCGTCGAGCCCTTCGAAATCATCGGCGGTGAAACGTGGCGCCGATTGCGCCAGGAGGCGCGGCTCCAAAATCCGGCGCAGGTCGAACACGTCGTTGATCTCGTCCAGCGACAGCTCCGAGACGATAGCGCCCTTCTGCGGAACGATGCGCACCAGGCCTTCGGCCTCGAGCTGGAACAGCGCTTCGCGCACCGGGATGCGGCTGACGCCATAGGCCTCGCCAAGCGCGTCCTGACGCAGTTGCGAGCCGGCCGGATAGGTGCCGTCGAGGATCGCCTGCCGGAGCTGGTCGACGATCGCAGCCGACAGGGTGCGGTGCTTCAGAGGCTGTTTCATCTGACCTTCTGTTGTCCTTCCCGACTCATCCGGCCGAAGCGGTCTCTCTCTTGCATGTTGAGGGGCCCAACAAAAGTGTGCGGCCCGGCAAAAGCCATGCCCAGCAAAAGCGCGTCCTGCCGCCGAAATGACCGCAATCTCCGTTTGACACGCAAAATGTATAAATTATACATTTGCCGATAGCACGAGATTTCTCAGGGGTCGGGGCCTCTTTCATGATCGAGCAGACGATGCTGGCCACGCGCGCATTCAGCGTTCGACGCATGGTCGTCCGCGCGTCCAGTGCCCTGCTCGCCGTCGAGCGCGTCGCGCCGATGGGCCTGATGTACCTGCTCACCGGCCTGATCCTGGTGAACGTCGTCACCCGCTACGCGCGCTTCCCGATCTACTGGATCGATGAATCCGCGGTCTATTGCGTGGTCTGGCTGACCTTCGTCGGCGCCTCCGCGATGACGCGGCTGCGGCTCGATTTCGCGGTCACCATGCTGACGGAACGTCTTTCGCCGCGGCACCAGAAGATCGCAAAGGTGATCTCGACCGGCATGGTCGTCGTGTTCGGAATCGCGCTGATCGTGACCTGCATGCTCTGGATGGACCCGATTGGCCTTGCGCGCGCCGGCTTCGACGGGCGCAAGCTCGCGGCCGAGACCTTCAACTTCCTCTACACCGAGCACACCCAGACGCTGAACTGGCCGACCTGGGTGCTCTATCTGACGCTGCCGATCTTCGCGGTCTCGATGACCATCCACGGCCTCGCCAACCTGCTGGAAGATCTCGAGCTGGTCCCGCGCACGCCGCCGAAGGGCTTTGCGCTCTCCGAGCTCGACGGGGTCAACTGATGATCACGTCAGTCGCCTTCGTCGCGATCATGCTGGTCGGCGTGCCGATCGGCCTCTGCCTGTGCCTCGCCGGCCTCGTCTACATCGCAGCATCCGGCAATCCGGTGCTGTTCCAGTCCTATCCGCTCCAGCTGTTCGGCGGCGTCGACAGCTACGGCCTGATCGCCATTCCGCTCTTCATCCTGATCGGCGAGATCATGAACGGCGGTGGCATCACGCGGCGCATCGTCGACATGGCGATGGCCTTCGTCGGCTCGCTCAAGGGCGGGCTCGCCTACGTCAACATCCTCGCCAACATGTTCATCTCCTCGATCCTGGGATCGGCGACCGCGCAGGTCGCGATCATGGCCCAGATCATGGTGCCGGAGATGGAGAAGAAGGGCTACGACAAGACCTTCGCAGCGGGATTGACCGCCTATGGCGGCATGCTCGGCCCGATCATTCCGCCGTCGGTGATGTTCGTGGTCTACAGCGTGCTCGCGCAGGTCTCGGTCAGCGACATGCTGATCGCCGGCATCGTGCCGGGCGTCATCCTCACGGTGATGTTCTGCCTCGTCATCGCGCTGATGGGATACGTCTACAATTATCCCCGCGCCGATTATCAGACGCCGCGCCAGCGCGTCATGACGATCCTGCGGACGTCACCCACCCTGCTGATCCCGATCGTCATCGTCGGCACCATCCTCAGCGGCCTCGCCAATGCGACGGAATCCGCTGCGGTCGGCGCGGTCGCCGCCGCACTCGTCGGGAAATACTGGACCAGGGAATTCGAATTCTCGCAGTTGCCGCAGATGATGCTACGCAGCGCCATCTATTCGGCGATCGTGCTGTTCCTGGTCGCGGCCGCAGCGGTGTTCTCCTGGGTGCTGATCTTCGGCAAGGTGCCGCAGGAAACCGCCGGCTGGATCCAGTCCGCTGCCAAGGACCCGGTCAGCTTCATGCTGATCTGCAACGTCATCCTGCTGATCATCGGCACTGTCATCGATGGCATTCCCGGCCTGATCATGACGGTGCCGATCCTGCTGCCGGTTGCAACCGACGTCTACCATATCGATCCCCGGCATTTCGGCGTCGTGGTGGTGATCAACCTCGTGCTCGGCCTGCTGTCGCCGCCGGTCGGGCTTTGCTTCTTCGTCGCGGCCGCCGTCACCGGCGCCAAGCCGGGCAAGATGTTCATGGTGACGCTGCCGTTCTTCGTCATCTCCTGCGTCCTGCTGGTGCTGCTCTCGCTCTACCCCTCGCTCTCGCTGATCCTCATCAAATAGGCCCGTTCAAAAGGAAGCCCGACCATGCCGCTTTCACGCCGCCGCTTTCTCGCCGCCAGCGCCGCCGCCTCGGTGTTCGCACCGTCGTTGGCGCTTGCCCAGGCCAAGGAATTCCGCCTCGGCCTGATCACGCCCAACGGCCATTCCTGGAACAAGGCGGCGCTGAAATTCGGCGACGATCTCAAGGCGGCCACCAACGGCCGGCTCACCCTGACCGTGTTCCATTCCGGCCAGCTCGGCAACGAGCCCGCGATGATGCAGCAATTGCAGTCCGGCGCGCTCGACATGGGCTTCATCCAGGCCGCCGAGCTCGGTTCGCGCGTGCCGCACATCGCCGCGATCAATGCGCCCTACATCGTCCGCTCGACGCCTGCGGTCGCGAAATTCGTGCGGCATCCGGCGGCGGTGAAGCTGTTCGATGTGCTGCCGCAGGAGACCGGCACCATCGGCCTCGGCTGGGGCATCACCGGCATGCGCGCGGTGTTCTCGTCCAAGGACCTGAACTCGCTCGCCGACATCAAGGGCATGAAGCTGCGTATCAACCCGACGCCGGTCTATCGCGACTTCTATTCCTCGCTCGGTGCCGCACCGACGCCGATCCCGACCCCGCAGGTGTTCGACGCGATGGCCAACGGCCAGGTCGATGGCCTCGAGGCCGATCTCGAATTCTCCTGGAACCAGCGCTTCGACAAGGTGTCGAAGGTGATCCTGCAGATGAACGCCGTCTTCATGCCGATGGCCGCGGTCGTTTCCGGCCGGGTCTGGCAGACGCTCCCCGCAGCCGACCGCGAGCTGATCGCCAAGACGGTGAAGTCGACGCTGGACGCGCAGATCGACGAGTTGGCCTCCAACGAGCCCGCGCTGATCGAGAATTTCAAGAACGCGCCGATCCCGATCCGCCAGGTCCCGCCCGGCGACACCGAGGCTGTCATCGCCGAGTTCGACAAGATCTGGCTGCCCAAGGCACCGGTTCTCGCCGAGCTGCGCAAGGTCGGCGCGACGCTCTGATCCCATTCGCCATCCTCTTCACAACAGCCGGCGGCCCCAGCCCCCCGCCGGCAAACTCACTTGGAGTCACATCATGAGCCGCCGCGTTTCCTGGGAAGGCGTCTTCCCGGCCGTCACCACGCAATTCCACGACGATCTCTCGCTCGACATCGACGCGACCGCCAAGGTCATGGACGGGTTGATCCGCGACGGCGTCTCCGGCCTGATCGTCTGCGGCTCGGTCGGCGAGAACACCTCGCTGGAGCGCAAGGAGAAGGTCGCGATCATGGAGACGGCGAAATCCGTCGCGAAAGGCCGCGTGCCGGTACTGTGCGGCATCGCCGAGTTTACCACCGCCTTTGCGGTCGAGACCGCCAAGGAAGCCGCGCGCGTCGGCATCGACGGCGTGATGGTGATGCCGGCGCTGGTCTATTCGTCCAAGCCGCACGAGACCGCCGCGCATTTCCGTGCCGTCGCCTCCGCGACCGACCTGCCGGTGATGCTCTATAACAACCCGCCGATCTACAAGAACGACGTCACCCCCGACATCCTGGCCTCGCTCGCCGACGTCGAGACCGTGGTCTGCTTCAAGGATTCCTCGGGCGACACGCGGCGCTTCATCGACACCAGGAACATGGTCGGCGACCGCTTCGTGCTGTTCGCAGGGCTCGACGACGTCATCGTCGAGAGCATCGCCATGGGCGCGGTGGGCTGGGTCTCCGGCATGTCCAACGCCTTCCCGCGCGAGGGCGAGACGCTGTTTCGCCTGGCCAAGGCCGGCCGCTTTGCCGAGGCCATGCCGATCTACGAATGGTTCATGCCGCTGCTGCATCTCGATGCGCGCCCCGACCTCGTCCAGTGCATCAAGCTGTGCGAGCACATCATGGGCCGCGGCACCGCGCTGACCCGCCCGCCCCGCCTCGCGCTGCTGCCGCAGGAGAAGGCCCAGGTCGAGGCGATGATGGCCAAGGCGCTCAAGAACCGGCCGCGCCTGCCGGATGTCGGGCTGAAGGCGGCCTAAGCAAAGGTCTCGTAGGGTGGGCAAAGCGAAGCGTGCCCACCATTTGCCGATGATTGCGAAAGATGGTGGGCACGGCGCTTCGCGCCTTTGCCCACCCTACGGCACCTGAATGTGGCGTAGGCAGCCTTACGTAGCCGCCCGCTTCTTCTTCGCGTTCAGCGCGGAGGCTACGCGGCTCACAGGCGGCTTGCCCAGCACGCCGCTCATCTCGTTCGTGGCCGCCAGCAGCTTGTCCATGTCGACACCGGTCCTGACGCCCATGCCTTCGAGCATGTAAACGACGTCCTCGGTCGCGACGTTACCGGTCGCGCCCGGCGCGTAGGGGCAGCCGCCGAGGCCGCCGGCGGCGGCATCGATGACGCGGACGCCCTCCTCCATACCGGCATAGAGATTGGCGAGTGCCTGGCCGTAGGTGTCGTGGAAATGCATCGCGAGTTTTGCCGGCGGGATATTGGCGCTAACCGCGCGCAGCATCGCCTTGGCCTTATCAGGCGTGCCGACACCGATGGTGTCGCCGAGCGAGAACTCGTAGCAGCCGAGCTCCCATAGCGTGTTGGCGAGATCGGCGACCGCCTTCGGCTTGATCTCGCCGTCGAACGGGCAGCCCAGCACGCAGGAGATATAGCCGCGGACCCTGACACCATCCGCCTTGGCGCGCGCCAGCACCGGCTTGAAGCGCTCGATGGACTCCGCGACCGTGCAGTTGATATTGGCGCGCGAAAAGCCTTCCGAGGCCGCCGCGAACACGGAGACGACTTGCGCGCCGGCAGCGCGCGCGGCGTCATAGCCCTTCTCGTTCGGCACCAGCACGTGGAATTCGGCGCCCTTGACGTGGCTGACGCCGCGCAGCACGGCGTCCGAGCTCGCCATTTGCGGGATCGCCTTGGGCGAGACGAAGGCGCCGACCTCGACCGTGGTGAGGCCAGCGGCTACGAGCGCCTCGATGAAGGCGATGCGGGCCTCGACGCTGACGGGCGTCTTCTCGTTCTGGAGGCCGTCGCGCGGCCCCATTTCGATGATGCGGACGGGGTCGCTCATCTCACTCTCCCGATGGCTCGACCACGGCGAGCTCGACGCCCTCCTGGACGATGTCTCCGACCTTGCATTTGATCGATTTCAGCACGCCGGCGTAGGGCGCGCGCAGCGTCTGCTCCATCTTCATCACTTCCAGGGTGAGGATCGGCGCGCCCTTGTCGAGCTTGGCGCCCTCCTCGGCCAGCACGGCGACGACCGTGCCTGGCAAGGGCGCCGCGATCTTGTCCTCGCCGACATGCTCTTCGCTCTCGCCGCCGAATGGATCGACCCAGTGCAGATCGAAGCGGCCGTTGCGTGTGCGCAAATAGAGCTCATGACCGTCGATCACGGCTGCGACCTGCGATTTGACGCCATCGAGCGTCAGATCGAAGCCGCCGTCACGCGGGGCGATCGTGAACGTCAACTCGCGGTCGCCGGTCACCAGCGTCGACGGACCGCTGCCGTAGTTCAGCGTGATCTTCTGTTCGGGTCCATGGCCGACGCGGAAGGCAAAGCTGCGCTGGCGGCGGCCGACCGGCTTCCAGCCAAAGGTCTGCCAGGGCGAACTCGCCTCGTCTTGCGCGGCCTGCCGCTCGTCGTTGATAACAGCGGCGACTGCTGCGCATAGCTCGAGCTCGCCGGGCGCCGGCGGGGCCTGCGTCAGAACTGCCAGCTCGCGCTCGATGAAGCCGGTGTCGATCGCATTGGTCCGCACCTTCGGATGCGTCATCAGCGCCGACAGGAACGGGATGTTAGTGACGATGCCGCGGACGTCGGAGTCTTGCAGCCCGCGATTCAGCCGTTCGATCGCGACGTCCCGCGTCGGCGCCCACGCGATCATTTTTGCGAGCATCGCATCGTAATAGGGCGAGACCGTATCGCCTTCGCGATAGCCGGCGTCGATGCGCAGGCCGCCGGTTTCCGCCGGCAGCCGCCAGGTCGAGATCCTGCCGACCGACGGCATGAAGTTCTTGGTCGGGTTTTCGGCGTAGACGCGCGCCTCGACCGCATGGCCATTGAGCCGGAGCTCGTCCTGCTTCAGCGGCAGCGCCTCGCCGAAGGCGACGCGCAGCTGCCATTCGACCAGGTCGATGCCGGTGATCAGCTCGGTCACGGGATGCTCGACCTGGAGACGCGTGTTCATCTCGATGAAGAACACGTCCTTGCCGTCGGAGACGAACTCGATCGTGCCGGCGCCGACATAGTTGACCGCGCCCGCCGCCTTTCGCGCGGCGGCGCAGACGGTCTCGCGCTGGGCTGGATTGAGCGTCGGCGACGGTGCCTCCTCGATCACCTTCTGGTGCCGGCGCTGCAACGTGCATTCGCGCTCGAACAGCGACAGCAGATTGCCGTGGCTGTCGCCGATGATCTGCACCTCGATGTGGCGGGGATTGTCGACATATTTTTCGATCAGCATGCGGTCGTCGCCGAACGCGGCCTTGGCCTCGCGCTTGGCGCTGACGATCGCCGGTCCAAGCTCGTCCGCCGAGCGCACGATACGCATGCCGCGGCCGCCACCGCCCGCGGACGCCTTCACCAGAATCGGGAAGCCGATCTTGTCCGCCGCCTTCGAAAGCGTCGCCTCGTCCTGGGCCTCGCCGTGATAGCCGGGCACCAGCGGCACGCCGGCCTTCTCCATCAGCGCCTTGGAGCCGGACTTCGAGCCCATCGCCGTCATCATCGCGGCGGTGGGGCCGACGAACACCAGGCCCGCCTCCAGGCAGGCGCGCGCGAACTCGGCATTTTCGGACAGGAAGCCGTAGCCCGGGTGGACGGCTTCCGCGCCGGTCTTGCGCGCGGCCTCGATCAGCCGCTCGACATTGAGGTAGCTGTCGCGCGCCCGCGCCGGACCGAGCAGCACGGCTTCATCCGCGAGCGCGACATGCATCGCGTCGCGGTCGGCCTCGGAATAGACCGCGACCGTGCGCAGGCCCATGGCTCGCGCGGTGCGGATGACGCGGCAGGCGATCTCGCCGCGGTTGGCGATCAGGAGCGTGCGAAAACGCCGGTAGAGCATTGAACGGTCCATCGCATCACAGCCTGAACAGGCCGAATTTGGTAGGCTCAATCGGCGCATTCGACGCCGCGGAAAGGCCGAGGCCGAGCACGAGGCGCGTGTCGGCCGGGTCGATCACGCCGTCGTCCCACAGGCGGGCGGTCGCGTAATACGGATGTCCCTGGCTCTCATATTGCGCGCGGATAGGCTCGCGGAACTTGTCTTCCTCTTCCTTCGACCAGCTATCGCCCTTGGCCTCGATGTTGTCGCGCCGGACCTGGCTCAGCACCATCGAGGCTTGCTCGCCGCCCATCACCGAGATGCGCGCGTTCGGCCACATCCAGAGGAAGCGCGGCGAATAGGCGCGGCCGCACATGCCGTAATTGCCGGCGCCGTAGGAGCCGCCGATCACGACGGTAAATTTCGGCACCGAGGCGGTCGCCACCGCCGTGACGAGCTTGGCGCCGTCGCGCGCGATGCCGCCGGCCTCGTACTTCTTGCCGACCATGAAGCCCGTGATGTTCTGCAGGAACACCAAGGGAATGCCGCGCTGGCAGCACAACTCGATGAAATGCGCCCCCTTCAGCGAGCTCTCGCTGAAGAGAATGCCGTTGTTGGCGATGATGCCGACCGGATAGCCCCAGACATGGGCGAAGCCGCAGACCAGCGTCGTGCCGTAGAGCTTCTTGAACTCGTCGAACTCCGAGCCGTCGACGATGCGGGCGATGATGTCACGCACGTCGAACGGCTTGCGGCCGTCGACCGGCACCACGCCGTAGATCTCTTCCGCCGCAAACAGCGGATCGCGCGGCTTGTGCATGTTGAGGTTCGGCTGCACCGACGGCTTCAGCGTGCCGACGATGCGCCGGGCGATGCCGATCGCATGGGCATCGTTCTGGGCGTAGTGGTCGGTCACGCCCGACTGCCGCGAATGCACGTCGGCGCCGCCGAGCTCCTCGGCACTCACCACCTCGCCGGTCGCAGCCTTCACCAGCGGCGGGCCGCCGAGGAAGATGGTGCCCTGGTTGCGGACGATGATGCTCTCGTCCGACATCGCGGGGACATAGGCGCCGCCGGCGGTGCAGGAGCCCATCACGATCGCGATCTGCGGGATGCCCTGCGACGACATCTGGGCCTGGTTGTAGAAGATGCGGCCGAAATGGCGCTCGTCCGGAAAGATCTCATCCTGAAGCGGCAGGAAGGCGCCGCCGGAATCGACCATGTAGACGCAGGGAAGATTGTTCTGCCGCGCCACGTCCTGCGCGCGCAGATGCTTCTTCACCGTCATCGGATAGTAAGTGCCGCCCTTGATGGTGGCGTCGTTGGCGACGATCACGCATTCGCGGCCCGAGATGCGCCCGACGCCGGTGATGACGCTCGCCGAATGCACGTCACCGCCATAGAGGCCGAAGGCCGCCAGCGGCGACAGCTCCATGAACGAGGTGCCGGGATCGACCAGCAGGTCGACGCGCTCGCGCGCCAGCATCTTGCCGCGCGACGTGTGGCGGTTGCGCGAAACCTCGCCGCCGCCGCCGGCGACCTGGCTCAGTTTTTCACGCAAGTCCGCGACAAGCCCGCGCATGGCCTCGGAGTTGCGCGCAAAGTCTGATGAAGACGTATCGATGCTGGAATGGAGCGGCATGTTGATTCCAATGAGGTGAAGGTTTCAGGCCGTCTCGGACATCAGCTCGCGGCCGATCAGCATGCGACGCACTTCCGAGGTGCCGGCGCCGATCTCGTAGAGTTTTGCGTCGCGCCAGAGACGTCCGACCGGGAATTCGGAGGTATAACCGACGCCGCCCAGCGCCTGGATCGCCTCGCCCGCCATCCACGTCGCCTTCTCCGCGGAATAGAGGATCGCGGCCGCCGCATCCTTGCGCAGCGTGCGGGCGTGATCGGCGCGGTCGCAGGCGCGCCCGACCGCATAGACATAGGCGCGCGCCGACTGCCACGTCGCATACATGTCGGCGAGCTTGCCCTGCATCAGCTGGAAGTCGCCGATCGGCTGGCCGAACTGCTTACGCTCGTGCATGTAGGGCACCACGGCGTCCATGCAGGCCGCCATGATGCCGAGCGGGCCGCCCGACAGCACCGTGCGCTCGTAATCGAGGCCGGACATCAGCACCTTGACGCCCTCGCCGACCTTGCCGAGCACGTTCTCCTCGGGCACCTCGCACTCGTAGAAGAACAGCGGATAGGTGTTGGAGCCGCGCATGCCGAGCTTGTCGAGATGCTGGCCGTGGGTGAAACCCTTGAAGCCCTTTTCGACCAGGAACGCGGTCATGCCGCGCGGGCCCGCCTCCGGATCGGTCTTGGCGTAGACGACCAGCACGTCGGCGTCGCCGCCATTGGTGATCCACATCTTCGAGCCGTTGAGGACATAGCGGTCGCCGCGCTTGTCTGCGCGCAGCTTCATCGAGACGACGTCGGAGCCCGCGCCGGGCTCGGACATCGCGAGCGCGCCGACATATTCGCCGGAGATCAGCTTTGGCAGATAGCGCGCGCGCTGCGCCTCGTTGCCGTTGCGGCGGATCTGGTTGACGCAGAGGTTGGAATGCGCGCCGTAGGACAGCCCGACGGCGGCCGAGCCCCGCGAAATCTCCTCCATGGCGACGATATGGGCGAGATAGCCCATGCTGGAGCCGCCATATTGCTCCGGCGCGGTCATGCCGAGCAGGCCGAGGTCGCCAAAGCGCTTCCAGAGGTCGGCCGGGAACAGATTGGCCTTCTCGATCTCGGCGGCGCGCGGGGCGATCTCCGCCTCCACGAAGGCGCGCAGCGTGTCGCGCAGCATGCTGATGTCTTCGCCCAGATCGAAATCGATGCTCGGGATGTTCAAGGCGATTCCTCCGTATTCTTGTCGGGTCCGAACCTACCCCCGCCCGGGCGTCCCAGCGGTCGAAAAGGTTGCATTTTCCGCCAAGTTTGGCGAGGCTTTTTCATGCCCTTTCTAGCCGCGACCGCGACGCCCCGCCGCGCCATGACCCCAGCCGCCTTCGTCCGCGGCGTGGTTGCCGCTTATGCCCTTTACGGGCGGGATCCGGCCGAAGCCTTGGGCAAGGGGCAGGTCACCGCGGACCTCGTTCGATCCCGCGACGGACGGGTGACGGCGGCCCAGTTCGAGGCGCTGGCCGGCCATGCCATGCGCGAGCTCGACGACGAAGCGCTTGGCTGGTTCTCGCGCCGGCTGCCTTGGGGAACCTACGGTATGCTGTGCCGCGCCTCGATCACGGCCCCCAATCTCGAAGTCGCGCTAAAACGCTGGTGCCGGCATCATCGCCTGCTGACCGAGGACGTGCTGTTCGAGCTCTCGCTTGGTGATGAGACCGCGACGATCTCCATTCGCGAACAGCGCGACCTCGGCCCCTTGCGTGAATTCTGCCTGGTCACCCTGCTCCGCTATGTTCTCGGCTTCTCCTGCTGGGCCGTCGATTCCGCGATCGCGCTGCGTGCGGCCGAGTTTCCCTATTCCGAGCCGGGCCACGTCTCGGTCTATCCGACGATCTTCTGCAGGCATTTGAGCTTTGGTGCGGACGGCGCCCGCATCGTGTTCGACAAGCATTATCTCTCTCTGCCGCTGACCCGCAGCCCCGCCGATCTCGACAGCATGCTCAAGGGCGCGCTGCGGCTCACCGTGCTGCCCTACCGGCGCGACCGGCTCCTGGTCGAGCGCGTCCGCCGCGTGCTGCGCAATGCACGCGGGCGCATTGTCGGCGCCGAGGATGTCGCAAGCGAGTTGGCGCTCTCGACCCGCACCATGCACCGGCGCCTGCGCGAGGAAGCGACCTCGCTGCGCGATCTCAAGGAAGAGGCAAAGTTCGAGCTCGCCAAGCAGGAGCTGATGCGCGGCCGCGCCCCCATCAAGCGGATCGCGGAGATCGCCGGCTTCCGCAACGAGAAGAGCTTTTCGCGCGCCTTCCGCACCTGGACCGGCGCTAGCCCGCGCGAATTTCGCGAGCGCTATCGCTGAGGCGCGGCGTCACCTGCTTGTCATAAATTGACGTCCTCCGAGATCACTCTCGGAGGACGCAATCTCTCGGATCAGGTCGCGATCTCAGGCGTTAGTTCTGCGCGCCCTGGCGAGCCTTGGGCTGCTTCGTCTGCTTCGGCTGGAAGGCGAGCGCATCGTTGCTAGTCTTGGCGCCGCCGGCCTGCGAGCACGTGCCGCCGATGCCACCGGCCGCCTGACGGCAGGCTTCCATCGTCGGATAGCCGCAGCCGTGAGCGGCCTGGGCGCCGTTGGTGATGCAATAATCGTCGGCCTTCGCAGCCGGCGCCGACAGAACAAAAAACGCAGACGCAAACAGCGTCGCAGCAGAGGCTGCGATCGTCTTCGAAGTCGATGTCATGATGTCTTTTCCTGCTTAGGGTCCCACAAAAGCATCCCCGGCGTGCGACGCAGACCGAGGTTCACACCCTGCATCTAGGCAGCGCAAAGATGCCGACAATCACGGTTGCGCGCATTGCAGTCCTGCCTAAATCACATGTCACAGTTAGGTGAGTTACTAAGCTATTATAGCTATCCGAATCGACCGCACCGCGCGCGAGCGCCCCAGACTTCGGAATTTCAGTAGAGAGACTTGAGCGCCTATCCGACGGGTGCCGCCACTACATCCTGTAACGGCAGCGGCACATCCTTCGCGACGCCCAGCACCGGAAAGCTGCGGACGTTCTTCACATCAGGCATCGCGGCGAAATGCAGCAGCTGCTGGCGCATGCTCTCGACGTTCGGCGCGACGCATTTCAGCAGGTAGTCGGTGTCGCCTGAAATCCGCCAGCACTGCTGGATGCGCGGGATCGCGGCAATCGAGCTCTCGAACGCCTCCAGCACCGGCTGGGCCTGGCTCACGAGCTGGATCGAGACGAACGAAACCACCTCATAGCCGAGCAGCCGCTCGTCGATGACGGCGCGGACCGCCCGGATCACGCCGCGGCTGAACAGCAGTTTCAGCCGCCGCAGGCAATTGGGCGCGGACACGCCGACCCGCAGTGCTAGCTCGTTGTTGCGCACCCGACCGTCCTGCTGCAGCTCGGATAAGATCTTCAGATCGACGCCGTCGAGCTGGTCACGCCCGGCCATCCCCCACCTCGCCATGATCGTGTCATGCGAGGCAGCGAAGCACGCGGCGGAATCGCTGCCAAGGGGCCGCAGCCCAGCGCAATAGCCGATCCGTCGATCGGGATCATCGGACGCGACGTCATGTCTGCGGGCGGGGTACCCCCACCGTCATGCCGGGGCTTGTCGCGGCCATCCGCGCTCTCACTCGCCCCAAAGACGTGGATGCCCGGAACAAGCCCGGGCATGACGAGTAAATCACGTCGTATGAAGTCGGAGCAGCCAGCCGCCCCTCAATGCGTCCAGGGCTCGCCGCGCCGGAACGAGAAATTGTCCGCATAGGCGACCGTCCGGTGCCGCGACTCTTGCGGCTCGACCACCTGGTAGGCGATGCCCTTGCGCTCGCAATAGGCGACCGCCTCTTCCTTGCTGTGGAAGCGCAGCGTGATCTGCTGCTTCATGTCGCCGGACGAGGTCCATCCCATCAGCGGCTCGACCGAACGCGGCTGCTCCGGCTCGTAATCCAGCTGCCATTCCTTGGTCTTGGACCGGCCGGATTGCATCGCGTTCTTGGCGGGCTTGAAAATGCGTGCGGTCATGGGTGGTCCGGGCCTCTTGGTCTTTTCGTTCGATTTCGATGCGTTACGGTAGCAGTTGGTGGAAACCGCGGGCATAGTATAGAGACACCTTTTGGGAACTGATCGGTGATTCCGGTCCCCCGGGGGTGCCTTGCCGACGGGTATAGTCATTATGCTGCACCGTGACAATTGCGTACCCGCCTTCCGCGCGGATCCCGCCCGGCGGCCCTGTCTCGCCGACACCAGCGTATCCGCCCCCTCCGAAAGCTTCCGTCGCATGGCCTTCCTGAACATCAACGCCACGCTTCCCGAAAAGGGCCGTGACCTCAGGCTCGACCTGTTTCGCGGCATCGCGAACTGGGCGATCTTCCTCGACCATATCCCCGACAACGTGGTGAACTGGATCACCACCCGCAACTACGGCTTTTCCGACGCCGCCGACCTGTTCGTCTTCATCTCCGGCTACACCGCTTCCTTCGTCTATGCGCGAATGATGCTTGAGCGCGGCTTCATCGTCGGCGCCACGAGGCTGACCAAGCGGGTCTGGCAGCTCTACGTCGCCCACATCATCCTGTTCGTGATCTACATCGCCTCGATCAGCTATCTGGCGCTGCGGTTCGGCGATTCCGACATGATCAACGAGTTCAACGTCGCCGGCCTCGTCGACAACGCCACCGAGACGCTGCGCCAGGGCCTGTTCCTGCGCTTCAAGCCGCTCAATCTCGACGTGCTGCCGCTCTACATCGTGCTGATGGGACTGTTTCCGCCGGTGCTGTGGTTCATGCTGCGCAAGCCCGACCTGACGATGGCGCTGTCCATCGTGCTGTGGCTCGCCGCCCGCCATTACGGACTAAACCTGACCGCCTATCCGGCCGGCCAGTGGTACTTCAACCCGTATGCCTGGCAGGTGCTGTTCGTGTTCGGCGCCTGGTGCGCGATGGGCGGCGCCCGGCGTTCGGGAGCCGTGATCAATTCGCCGATCACGCTGTGGCTTTGCCTCGGCTATCTCGCCTTCGCGCTGGTTATGACCATGGCCGGCCGCTTCCCTACCCTCGGCGGCATGTTCCCGGGATGGCTGTTCTCGGCCTTCAACCCCAACGACAAGACCAACCTTGCGCCCTACCGCTTCCTCCATTTCGTCGTGATCGTGATCCTGGTGATCCGCTTCGTGCCGAAGGACTGGCCTGGTCTGGAGTGGAAGGTGTTCGATCCCTTGATCGTCTGCGGCCAGCAGTCGCTCGCCGTGTTCTGCGTCGGCGTGTTCCTGTCCTTCGTCGGCCATTTCGAGCTGTCGATGAGTTCGGGCTCGCTGTTCGCGCAGATCTTCGTCAGCATCGCCGGCATCGCGATCATGACGACGGTGGCCTATTACATTTCCTGGTCGAAAAAGCAGGACAAGCCGTTGAAGCCGCCGCCGCCCAAACCTGCGGCCGCCGCCTCGCCCGCAAAGGCCACCTAGAGCCATTTCCGTTCCGATGAAATCGGAACGGTGCGCCAGATTCCAGTCGCGGCAGCGGAGCCCGCTCAGGCAGCTTCGCTGTCGTACTCGGTGAACTTCTTGTAGATCCAGTCGCGGCCGTCGTGGCGGCGCCAGACCTTTCCATAGACGAGCTGCCCGTTGATCGAGCGGCGCGGCACGATCACGGTCCAGAGGTGCCAGATCTCGGTCCAGCTCGACTGCGGTTGGACGGTTCGGACGTTGCGATCGAAAGACATGACGCAAAACTCACAAGATATGAGCGCCGCGACGAACTGTGACCTGTGTGAGCACCGATTGCAGGCACCCCATCGCGAGCCTTGCCGACCTGATATCAGCCAGGAATGGGGCCGCAACAACCACTCGGCCTTAACCTAACCGGTCAACCTTACCCCTCGTGGGTACCCGCCAAGACCCGTTGAAAGCCGGCGCCGATCTTTCTATGATGCGTGCACAATTTGAGAATGAGCGCGCCGTTTTGGACGCGTGGCAATTGCGAACTGATTTTCATTTTTCAAATAACTTGCTGACTGGGGCACCACAATGAATATGCAATGTGGACGTTTGCGCCTGGCGGTGCGCTCAGTGCCGCCCGCGCCGCGTGTCAAGACAGTCAAGACATCCGTCTCTGAACCGCCGAAGGCGGCCAACGACAATCATCTGGCGTGGCCGTTCCTGCCGTTTCCGCTCGGCTGGTACGCGACGAACTGATCCCCGGAATAGCGCGACGCCGCTCAAGCGGAATATCATCGCTTGGCGGCGTCCGTTTAGGCATTGGGCGCTGAAATCCCCAATGCCTATATGTCTATGGCGACAGCCAAAGGTTCGAAGCAATTTTGCGAATTCTGCGGCGGGCCGGCCGGAGCAATGCCTTGAAAAATCGCGCAGAAGTGGCGTTTGGTGAAGAACAAGCGCCAGGGCTTCAGGCAAGGTTCGCGCGCGCTTCAGGTCGCCATAGGCCGCCTGCCCCGCCCCCCCAATCGCGCCGGCTCAGATGCGCGACGTGCTCTGCGCATTGACGCCCAGCGTGCCCTGCGCGTTGTAGGCCTGTCCCGCCTGGTTGCCATGTTCCCGCCTCTGCGGTCGCAACCAATCACCGCGCCATGAGTTGCAGGTCCTTCCCGTCTGTCCGGGGAAGCCGCGTGGCTGCGATCCATGCCCGCGCGATGTACGGACGGTCATCTCGTCTCACGACCGTGTGAGCTGGAGCGCGGCCGGTGAATTTTCACGAGCGAGCAGAGACCAACGAACAGCAGGCCGCAAGCCAAGGGGATGCAGTGAGTCAAATCGATACGACCGAGAAGCTCTCGGGCACGCC